>NZ_BMKU01000005.1:0-152975 GCF_014644495.1 Pseudarthrobacter polychromogenes | reverse complement strand
GCCCAAAACGACACTTACTGCTACCTAGTTGGGCATCCCCTGATGACACCCGACCCCTAGCGCAGAAATGAGTTCCACCATGCACATTGGACTGATCGGCCTTGGCAAAATGGGGTTCAACATGCGCGAACGGCTGCGCAAGGGCGGCGTTGAGGTCACCGGATACGACCGCAACCCGGACGTGACGGACGCCGCCTCCATCGAAGAGCTCCTGGCTGCAGTTCCCACGCCGCGGCTCATCTGGGTCATGGTCCCTGCCGGCGACATCACCGACGCCGTCATCAAGGAGCTGGGCGAAAAGCTCAACGAGGGTGACCTGGTGATCGACGGCGGCAATTCCCGGTTCACCGAGGACCAGAAACACGGCGAACTCCTTGCCTCCAAGGGGATCCACTTCGCGGACTGCGGAGTCTCCGGCGGAGTCTGGGGGCTGCAGAACGGCTACGGCCTCATGGCCGGCGGGGACGCGGCGGATATTGAGCGCGCGCTTCCGGTCTTCGACGCCCTGCGTCCTGAGGGCGACCGGGCGGACAGCTTTGTCCACGTGGGCGGGATCGGCGCAGGCCACTACGCCAAGATGGTCCACAACGGGATCGAATACGGCCTGATGCAGGCATATGCCGAGGGCTACCAGCTGCTGGCCTCCAAGGACATCATCAGTGACCTGCCCGGGACGTTCCGCGCGTGGCAAAAAGGCACCGTGGTCCGGTCCTGGCTGCTGGACCTGCTGGTCAAAGCCCTCGATGAGGATCCGGGCCTGCAAAACATCGACGACTACGTCGAGGATTCCGGTGAGGGCAGGTGGACCGTGGAAGAAGCCATTGCCAATGCAATTCCGGCGCCGGCCATCACTGCTGCGCTGTTCGCCCGGTTCGAGTCCCGCGAGGACAGCTCCCCGGCCATGAAGATGGTGTCCGCGCTGCGGCACCAGTTCGGCGGCCACGCCACCCGTCCCGCCAAGTAATACCCAGCAGGGAGCCGCGAGGTTCCCGGAATTGCCGAAAAAGCGCGTGTACCTAGAACACCTCTCCCTGACTGACTTCCGCAGTTATGCCCAGGTGGACCTTGCCCTGGGGCCGGGTGTCACTGTCCTTGTGGGGTACAACGGCATCGGCAAAACCAACCTGATGGAAGCCATCGGGTACCTGGCCACGCTCAGCTCACACCGCGTCAGCTCGGATGCGCCCCTGCTCCGGTTCGGCACGGAACGTGCGCTGGTCCGGGCCAGGTTGGTGCGCGGTGAACAGATCACGGTCCTGGAACTGGAGATCAATGCGGGGCGGGCAAACCGCGGACGCATCAACCGCAGCAATCCGGTGCGGGCACGCGATCTCCTGGGTATCTGCCAGACAGTACTTTTCGCGCCGGAAGACCTGGCCCTGGTGAAGGGCGATCCTTCCAACCGCCGCCGGTTCCTCGATGAACTGCTGGCCAGCCTCGTTCCGCACCACGCCGCCACCCGCAGCGATTACGACCGTGTCCTGAAACAACGCAATGCGCTGCTCAAATCAGCCCGCGCCGGAAAGTTCACGCCGGCCCATGAGGCGACCCTGGACGTGTGGGACCAGCACATGGCGAAAGCCGGGGCCGAACTTCTGCACGCGCGGCTTGAACTGGTGGAACGGCTGCGGCCGCACCTGGGCCGTGCCTACGCGGAGCTGACCGACGCGTCAAAACCGGCCGACGCCGTCTACCGTTCCAGCCTCCAGAACCAGATGGACGACGACGGTGCCCCGCTGGTCCGTGCACCCGGCACCAGTGCCGGGGGTGCTTCGCCGGACGTGGAAGACCTGCGGCAGTTCTCTGTGGAAGAGCTCGCGGACAGGTACATCAAGGCCTTCGCAGACTCGCGCCGCAAGGAGATAGAGCGGGGCATCTCGCTGGTGGGCCCGCACCGCGACGAACTGGAACTCATCCTGGGCCAGGCACCGGCGAAGGGCTATGCATCCCATGGCGAAACCTGGTCCATGTGCCTGTCCCTTCGGCTCGCCTCCTACTACGTGATGCTGGACGACACCCGGACCGGGGGCTCGGCTCCCATCCTCATCCTGGACGACGTTTTTGCCGAGCTGGACGTCCAGCGGCGGCGTAAACTGGCCGCAATAGTCTCCGGCGCGGAACAGGTCCTGGTGACCGCCGCCGTCGACGCCGACATCCCGGAAGAGCTCTCCGGACGGCGGGTGAAAGTCATCCCGGGAGGTATTGATGAGCAGGGACAGTGAAAAGGGCGGCGGGCTTCAGCCCGGCCGCGACCCCGACAACATCGATGCGCCCCAGGTTGCCCTGAACAGGATGCGGGAGGCCGCCGCAGCCCGGGGCGAAATCCGCAGGACCGCTTCCCGCCCGGGTACCGCCAAAGCCAAAAAAGGCATCCGTGACACCCGCGGCTTCAGCCAGTTCCACGCCAGCGGCCGCGATCCCCTCGGCCTGGGCAAGGTAGTGGGACGACTGGTGGCGGAGCGCGGCTGGACGTCTCCGGTGGCGGTCGGATCCGTGATGGCCGAATGGGCCACCTTGGTTGGCCCCGAAATTTCGGCCCACTGCACTCCCGAGAGCTTTACCGACACCACCCTCCACGTCCGTTGCGACTCGACCGCCTGGGCCACCCAGCTCCGGCTCCTCAGCCCCAGCCTGCTGGAGAAGTTCCGGGTGGAGCTGGGGGACGGAGTGGTCACGAGCATCCAGGTTTTGGGCCCTTCTGCACCGAGCTGGCGCAAGGGCGGCAGGTCCGTGAACGGGCGGGGTCCCCGCGACACCTACGGGTAGTGCCGGCAGCCCACTCTTGAAAATCGACGTAACGGCGTGTAGAGCCCTGAAAGGGCGGGAGGGTGTATAGGCACCCGGAGGCCGTCCTGCCAGTGCGCCCAAGGCGCGACCAACGGCCTCCCGCAGGCACACCACCGCCCCTGGGAGGCCCTGGAATGCGGGGAATTGGCCGCCTGCACGGTAGAATCGTTGTAGATAACTGGGCGCGGGTGAACGTTGACTGGGTCCGTTTTCCGCGCGTTTCGAGCCCGCGGAGTGCGGATCCACCGTCAGCCATACATCGGCGCTACAAGTTTGTGCCTGTTGGCGGATGACTTCCTTGCAGTAACCGGGGAGGATTCGGCCGGCCATCATCGAGAACAGAGGAGTCGACAGCGCCTGTGGCTAACGACAATACAGATATTCTGGCAGCTGAACCCGCAGTCGAGGATGCCCGTACGCCTGACACCCCGGCCGCACCAGGGACGCAGCGTGAATATGGCGCCAGCGACATCACTGTCCTTGAAGGCCTGGAAGCCGTCCGGAAACGTCCGGGCATGTACATCGGCTCCACAGGGCCCCGCGGACTCCACCACCTGGTCTATGAAGTTGTGGACAACTCCGTGGACGAGGCACTGGCCGGCTACTGCACGCACATTGAGGTTGTCCTTCAGGCCGACGGCGGCGTGAAGGTCGTGGACGACGGCCGCGGCATCCCGGTGGACATGCACCCCACGGAACACAAGCCCACGGTTGAAGTGGTCATGACCATCCTGCACGCCGGCGGAAAGTTCGGCGGCGGCGGATACGCCGTCTCGGGCGGGCTCCACGGCGTGGGAATCTCCGTCGTGAATGCCCTGTCAAGCCGCGTGGATACGGAAGTCCGGCGCCAGGGCCACGTCTGGCGCATGTCCTTCGCGGACGGAGGCAAGCCCCAGGGCAGCCTGGTCAAGGGCGAAGAGACGGACCGCACCGGCACCACCCAGACGTTCTACCCGGATTCGGCGATCTTTGAAGTGACCGAGTTCGACTTCGAGACGCTCCGCGCCCGCTTCCAGCAGATGGCCTTCCTTAACAAGGGCCTCCGCATCACGCTCACGGACGAGCGCGCACCCGCTGAAACGGACGGCGACGCCGACCTGGACCTGGACGCCGTCGTCACCGAGGGTGAGGTCAGCGCAGAACACCGCACCGTGGTGTACCAGTACGACGACGGCCTGCTGGACTATGTCAAGCACCTGAACTCGGGCAAGAAGGTCGACGTGGTCCACGAGGACGTCATCGCCTTCGAAACCGAAGACAAAGACCGCAAGATTGCCCTGGAAATGGCCATGCAGTGGACCAACGCCTACTCCGAAAGCGTCCACACCTACGCCAACACCATCAACACGCATGAGGGCGGCACCCACGAAGAGGGCTTCCGGGCCGCGATGACGTCCCTGATCAACCGCTACGCGCGCGAAAAGGGAATCATCAAGGAAAAGGACGACAACCTGACCGGCGATGACATCCGCGAAGGCCTCACTGCCGTCATCTCCGTGAAACTCGCCGAACCCCAGTTCGAAGGCCAGACCAAAACCAAGCTCGGCAACTCCGAGGTCAAGGGCTTTGTCCAGCGCGTGGTCACCGACGGCCTGGGCGACTGGCTGGAGCGCAACCCGGGCCCTGCCCGCGACGTCATCCGGAAGGCGATCTCCGCGGCGCAGGCACGGATGGCCGCACGCAAAGCCCGGGACAACGCCCGCCGCAAGAGCCCGCTGGAATCCTTCGGCATGCCCGGCAAGCTCTCCGACTGCTCCTCGAAGAACCCGGAGAAATGCGAGGTATACATCGTGGAGGGCGACTCCGCCGGCGGTTCCGCCAAGCGCGGCCGCAACCCGGAGACCCAGGCCATCCTTCCCCTGCGCGGAAAGATCCTGAACGTGGAACGCGCACGCCTGGACAAAGCGCTGGGCAACGCCGAAGTCCAGTCCATGATTACCGCTTTCGGCACGGGCATCGGCGAGGACTTCGACCTCTCCAAGCTTCGGTACCACAAGATCGTCCTGATGGCGGATGCCGACGTAGACGGCCAGCACATCACAACCCTGCTGATGACCCTGCTGTTCCGTTACATGCGGCCCCTGATCGAGAACGGCTACGTTTACCTGGCGCAGCCTCCGCTGTACCGCATCAAGTGGTCCAACGCCGCCCACGACTACGTATACAGCGACCGCGAACGCGACGCGAAACTCGTGGCCGGACAGGCTGCCGGGCGCCGGATTCCCAAGGACAACGGCATCCAGCGCTACAAGGGCCTGGGCGAAATGGACTACACCGAGTTGTGGGACACCACCATGGACCCGGACCACCGCACGCTGCTGCAGGTGACGATGGACGATGCCCTCGCCGCCGACCAGATCTTCTCGGTCCTGATGGGCGAGGACGTCGAGTCCCGCCGCAACTTCATCCAGCAGAACGCCAAGGACGTCAGGTTCCTCGATATCTAGGGCACGGTCCGGTAGATATTCGGTTACTGACATATACCTGAAACGGAAATTAAAATGAGCGACGAAACACCCGAGAACCCGGCCTCCGAAGCCGGCATTCCGGACACCGTTCTTGAAGGCGACGTGCTGATAGACCGCGTGGAGCAGGTGGACCTGCAGACTGAAATGCAGCGGTCCTACCTTGACTATGCGATGGCCGTCATCGTGGGCCGTGCCCTCCCGGACGTCCGCGACGGACTGAAGCCAGTCCACCGCAGGGTCCTTTATGCGATGTTCGACGGCGGCTACCGGCCGGACCGTTCCTTCAACAAGTGCGCCCGCGTGGTGGGCGAGGTGATGGGCCAGTACCACCCCCACGGCGACACCGCGATCTACGATGCGTTGGTCCGCCTCATCCAGGACTGGACGATGCGGTACCCCCTGGCCCTCGGCCAGGGCAACTTCGGTTCCCCGGGCAATGACGGCGCTGCCGCACCGCGGTACACCGAAACAAAGATGGCGCCGCTGGCCATGGAAATGGTCCGTGACATCGACGAGGAAACCGTCGATTTCCAGGACAACTATGACGGCAAGAACCAGGAACCCACCATCCTGCCCGCCCGTTTCCCCAACCTGCTAGTAAACGGCTCATCAGGTATCGCCGTCGGCATGGCCACCAACATTCCGCCGCACAACCTCCGCGAGGTGGCTGACGGCGTGCAGTGGTACCTGGCCAATCCCACTGCCAGCCGCGAGGAACTGCTGGAAGAACTCCTGCTGCGCGTCAAGGGCCCCGATTTCCCCACCGGCGCCACCATCCTGGGCCACAAGGGCATCGAGGATGCCTACCGGACCGGCCGCGGTTCGGTCACCATGCGCGCCGTGGTAAACGTCGAGGAGCTCCAGGGCCGCACCTGCCTGGTGGTCACCGAGCTTCCGTACCAGGCCAACCCGGACAACCTGGCCATCAAGATCGCCGAACTCGTCAAGGACGGCAAGATCCAGGGCATCGCCGACCTCCGGGACGAGACCTCCGGCCGCACCGGACAGCGGCTGGTCATCGTCCTCAAGCGCGACGCCGTGCCCAAGGTGGTGCTGAACAACCTCTACAAGCACACCGAACTGCAGAGCAACTTCTCCGCCAACATGCTTGCCATCGTGGACGGCGTTCCCCGGACGCTGAGCCTGGACGCCTTCATCCGCCACTGGGTAACCCACCAGATGGACGTCATCGCCCGCCGTACCCGGTACCGGCTGCGCAAGGCCGAGGAGGAAGCCCACATCCTGCGGGCACTCCTGAAGGCACTGGACATGCTGGACGAAGTGATCGCCCTGATCCGTGCCTCCAACACCACCGAAGCGGCCCGTGACGGTCTGATGGAACTGCTGGACATCGACGAACTGCAGGCCAGGGCCATCCTGGACATGCAGCTGCGCCGCCTTGCCGCCCTTGAACGCCAAAAGATCCAGGACCGGCACGCCGAACTCGAAGCCCTGATCGCCGAGTACAACCAGATCCTCGGCTCCGAACAGCGCCAGCGGGAAATTATCAGCACCGAGCTGGGCGAAATCGTGGACAAGCACGGGGATGACCGCCGCACCAAGATCCTCATGGGTTATGACGGCGACATGTCCATGGAGGACCTCATTCCCGAAGAGGAAATGGTGGTCACCATTACCCGGGGCGGCTACGTCAAGCGCACCCGCAGCGACAACTACCGTTCCCAGCAGCGCGGCGGCAAGGGCATCAAGGGTGCCCAGCTCCGCGGTGACGACGTGGTGGAGCACTTCTTCGTCACCACAACCCACCACTGGCTCCTCTTCTTCACGAACCTGGGCCGCGTTTACCGTGCCAAGGCCTACGAACTGATGGAGGCCGGACGGGACGCCAAGGGCCAGCACGTGGCCAACCTGATGGCATTCCAGCCGGACGAGCACATCGCCCAGGTTCTGGACCTGAAGGACTACCAGCAGGCCCCCTACCTGGTGCTGGCAACCAAGCGCGGGCTGGTCAAGAAAACCCGGCTGGAGGACTACGACACCAACCGCTCCGCCGGCGTCATTGCCATCAACCTCCGCGACGGGGACGAGCTGGTGTCCGCACAGCTGGTATCCGAGACCGACGACCTGCTGCTGGTGTCCCGCAAGGGCCAGTCCATCCGCTTCACTGCAACCGAGGATGCGCTCCGCCCCATGGGCCGGGCCACCTCCGGCGTCACCGGCATGAAATTCCGCGAAGAGGATGAGCTGCTGGCCGCCAACGTGGTGACCGACGGTTCATACGTCTTTATCGTCACCGAGGGCGGCTACGCCAAACGGACAGCTGTTGAGGAATACCGGCTTCAGGGCCGTGGCGGTCTGGGGATCAAGGTAGCCAAGCTCGCGGAAGAACGCGGTGACTTGGTGGGTGCGCTGATTGTCCAGGAAGAGGACGAGGTGCTGGTGGTCATGGAGGGCGGCAAGGTGGTCCGCTCCTCGGTTGCCGGAGTCCCTGCCAAGGGACGCGACACCATGGGCGTCATCTTTGCCAAGCCGGACAAAAATGACCGGATTATCGAGGTGGCACGCAACAGCGAACGCGGTCTTGAGGGCGAGGAATCGCCGGAGGATGACGTAACGTTGGCTGAAGATGGCGGATCCCCCGAGGATTCCACCAGCCCAGCAGTGGCAGAAGAATCACCGGCCGTTGAGTCAGAGGACGCCTCGGGCGACGCTGAGCCGAACGAAGACTACACGGAAGGTAACGAGTGAGTAATCCCGACTCATTTCCCAAGTCGAACAGCACCGCTCCCGACGGAAACCGGCCCTCAGCCGCACCACGGGTAAACGCTCCCGTCCGTCCGCAGCAGCGCCCGGCCGCCCCCGCCGCCGCCCCCGGGCAACGCCCCGCCGTTCCCGGCCAGCGTCCTGCACAGGGTGACCGCCCGGCGCAGGGCCAGAATGACCGTCCGGCGGGCCAGCCCGGCCAGCGCCCGGCACCGGGACAGCGGCCCGCAGCAGGCGGGCAGCGCCCAGCAGGAGGCGCTCCGGGCCAGGGCAATCCAGGCCTTGTGAAGCCTGCACCGAAGGCAAAGGTACGGCGCGCCCGGCTGCTCATCAGCAAGGTGGACCCTTGGTCTGTCCTGAAAATGGCCTTCCTCCTGTCCGTGGCCCTGGGAATCGTCACGGTGGTGGCCGCCATTGTCCTGTGGACCGTCCTTGACCTGACGGGCATCTTCGACCAGGTGGACAGCCTGCTGGGCACGCTGGCCGGCTCAGAGAGCGGCGGCTTTGAGCTGAAGAAGGTGGCTTCCCTGGGCCAGGTGGCCTCGTTCGCCACCATCATCGCGGTGGTGAACGTGGTCCTCCTGACCGCGCTTTCCATGCTTTCCGCTGTGCTGTACAACATCTCCGCCACCCTGGTGGGCGGCATCGGCGTTACCCTCACGGACGACTAAGGTCCGGTTTCCGCAGGCCTGGCAGCCGCGGAAAGGCCCGATTTGAGATCGGGCCGGGATGTGCTGTAAAGTCATGTCTCGGCCCGATGAGGCATCGGGGCGTATAGCTCAGGCGGTTAGAGCGCTTCGCTGATAACGAAGAGGTCCCAGGTTCAAGTCCTGGTACGCCCACGGAACCTGTGCAGGTTCAAGTGTAGGTTTGGATTGCGTAACCCGCAGCCGGACCGGAACGGGGAGCATGTGAAGAAGTTGCTTGTATTGGCAGCGGCAATCGCAGGCGTCCTGCTCTACCGGAAAGCACAGGAATCCGAGGCCCGGAAAGATGTCTGGAGCAAGTCAACCGACACGGTGGACTAGCCCCGGCGCCCGGAACGGAGCTGGTCAACGGCTCCCTGGTTCTAGGGTATGATTGACGGGTTGCTTCTTATGGGGGCATGGCGCAATTGGTAGCGCACCTGCTTTGCAAGCAGGGGGTTCGGGGTTCGAGTCCCCGTGCCTCCACCATAAGAAAGTCCCGGTCAGCGGAAACGCCGGCCGGGACTTTTGCTTTGTCACCGGAACCCCGCAGCCATCGGGTCCCGGCCGCGCATTAGGGTAGTGCAGTGAACTTCTTTCTCGCAGCCGTCGGCGTACTGGGCGTCGCCTCGTCCGGCCCCTTGATTGCTGCCACCCTCGGGGCCACCACCGTGAGTGCCCTGGCCATTGCCTTCTGGCGCAACGCCATCGGCGCGGCCGTGATGGCCTCTCCCACCCTCATCCGGGAGCCCCGGCAGTTCGGCAGGATCACCCAACGGGAGTTCCGCTGGTGCCTGCTGGCCGCCGTCGCGCTGGCACTGCACTTCGCCTGCTTCATCACCTCCCTGCAGCTCACCTCCGTTGCCGCGGCCACGGCACTGGTATGCCTGCAGTCAGCCTGGATAGCCGTGTTCCAGCTCTTCCGCGGGACCCGCCACCGGTGGCAGGTGCTGGCCGGCCTCGGCATCGCTTTTGGCGGCGTTGTTGCCATCACCGGATTCGACATGGGCTCTTCACCGGATGCCCTGCTGGGTGACCTGCTGGCCGTCGCCGGCGGGGCGTTGGCCGGCCTCTACACTCTGGCCGGGGGAAAAGCCCGGCAGAGCATGACAACGGGCACCTACACCACGCTCTGCTACGGAATGTGCGCAGCCCTGGTTGCCGTACTGGCGCTCTCTGGCAGGCAGCCCCTGGTGGGCTTTGAAGCCGCAGGCTGGCTGGGGATCCTGGCCATCACGGTCTGTGCACAGCTGGTGGGGCATACCGCGTTCAACCATCTGCTGGCCACCATGAGTCCTCTCCTGGTCTCCATGATCATCCTCCTGGAGATCCCGGGAGCTGCGCTTCTTGCCGCGGTATTCCTCCACGAAACACTTCCCGCCGGTACCTACGCCGGCCTGGGGCTTATCCTGGCGGGTCTCGCCGTTGTGGTGCTGGGCCAGCGGTCGGGCAAAGCCGCGCGCCGCGGAAGGCCAGCGGCAAACGGGCGGAACGAACCGCCGTCGGACCGGCCACTCGCGGAGCTGGGAACCGACTGATGCCGGCGCACTGCGTGCCCCCTACTGACCGCCGCGGCGCACAGGCTGGGCGGTATTGACGGTGTGGATGGCCCGCAGGAGCTTGGCCGGGAAGTACACGGAGAAGAACACCACCATGGGGGCCTTCAGAGCCATCTTCTTGACGTTGTGGGCCTTGTAGGTCCGGTCGAAGCGGGTGACGTAATAGCGGTAGTCCCGCGGTGAATCCTCAAGCCTGCGGGCAGACATCCCGGACACCATCTGGGGGCAGTACTGGATCTTCAGATCGTTCTCGGCCAGGTGCAGGGACAGGTCGATGTCCTCATGCATCTCATCCTTTTCATCCCGACAGGTTTCGGCCCGGATGGTTTCCCACGCGGTGGAACGCAGCGCCATGTTGGAGCCGAAGAGGAAATGGTATTGGTGCTTGGCCAGCTTCAACATGAGCTGGCGCATCTTGTCGTCTGCCTTGAGCCCAAAGCGGCGCATTGGCATGTCGTAGTACACCACCGGGCCCGTGGCTGCCTGGACGGAGTGGTCGAGGAACGCTTTCTGCACCTGCTCCACCCAGTCCGGCTCAACCACCGAATCGGCGTCGATCCTGCCCAGGACATCCCCGGTGGCATGGTCCAGCCCGAAGTTCCGGGTAGGGATAAGCCCCTGTTCCCTGTCCTGGCTGAGCAGGACGATGGGGGTCTCCGGGTACTCGAGCTGCATCTGTTGCACAATGTGGGCCGTGCGGTCCTTGGACAGGTTGTCCACCACCACGATCTCGTGGGCCGGTACGGACTGGTAGATGGCAGCTATGAGGCACTGCCGGATGACGCTCTCCTCGTTGTACGCCGGGATGACAATGGACACGCGGGGCAGGTCTGCTGCGTCGTTCAAGGCATCCCCAGAGGATTGTTCGGCTGACATCGGTTCAAATCTAGCACCGAACGGCTCCCCGCCTCCGAAACACCGGAACCATCGGAGACGGGAAAAGGGCCCCGCCCTGCGGCGAGGCCCTTTCCGGCTGCTGTTCCGGCCCACCGAGGACCGGGTGCTTGTTGGGTCAGGACTGTGATGCGCCCTTGTCACCGTTGCCGATGTTGGAAGCGATGTTCTTGGTGGCGGTCTTCGCGTCCGTGGCGGCCTTCGCCGTGCTGTCAGCGGCTTCCTCGGCCACGTGCTTGGCCTTCTCGCCGGTTTCTTCAGCCTTGTCGGCGGTGGTGCCGGCCTCGGCGGCTGCCGGAGATGCCGTGGCTACCGGTGACTCCTGGACCTCGTTCACCGTGGTGGCGGGTACGGGTGCAGGCGTGGGTGTTACCGGTGACGGGGTCTTCCAGGGGTCTTCGACCGGCTTGGAAGCCTTCCAGGCCGCGACGCCGGCTGCAACCGCAGCAGCGATCACACCGAAAACCAGCCAGCCGCGCTTCTTCTTGGGGGGTTCCGGCTGTGCAAGCTGGATTCCCACGGTGCGGCCGGCTTCGGTTGCTGCGGCCTTCAGCTGGGTACCGGTGGCCTGCGCCTGTTCCTGGATGGCGTGGATGATGCCCACGTCACCGAGTTTGTGGGCGACGGCATCCACCCGTGCAGGCGTATTCTCCAGCGTGCGGTGCACGGCGTCGGAGGCAGAACCGATCTGGTCCGAAAGTCGAGGCAGGTATTCCACAACCACGCGGTCACGGGCGTTGAGGATCACCGGGGTTGCTTTGTCCAGGGCCTCGTGCAGGCGGGGCGACGCGTTGTCCACAGCGTCGTTGATCCTCGGAGCGAGCTGGGCCAGGCCGTCCTGGATGCGCGGGGTCACCGTTGCAACACCGTCGGCCAGGTTGTGGGCCGCGGACTTCAGGCCTTCCTGGACTTTCGGAGATGCGGTGTCCAGGCCATGCTGGAGGCGGTCAATGGCTGCTTCCACACGGGGGGTTGCCCAATCCTTGGCATTCTCCACTGCGCTGGTGACTGACAGTTCAAGGTCACGGGCAATACGGTCCGACTTCTTCACAACTACCTCCCGATTAATGTGACGGTTCTGTGGTTAGCCTACGTGGCTTGGTGTTCACCTGCTATTCCCCCAGCGGATTTTAGGAGGATTTCACCCAGCGCGGAACTGCGGCGGCAGCCGTTCGCTCCCAGGGCCGCCGTGGAAGAATAGGGCCTATGACTGCCATCGCAACAGCAAAAGCAACCATTCACACCAGCCTCGGCGACATCGTCGTCAACCTTTTCGGCAACCACGCCCCCAAGACGGTCAAGAACTTCGTTGGCCTCGCCACGGGTGAGCAGGCATGGACCCACCCGGAGACCGGCGAAGACAAGAGCGGTACGCCCCTGTACAACGGCACCATCTTCCACCGCATCATCAAGGACTTCATGATCCAGGCCGGCGATCCGCTGGGCCGCGGCACGGGCGGTCCGGGCTACCAGTTCGACGACGAGATCCACCCCGAACTGGGCTTCAACCAGCCCTACAAGCTGGCCATGGCCAACGCCGGCATCCGGATGGGCAAGGGCACCAATGGCTCGCAGTTCTTCATCACCACCATCCCCACAGACTGGCTGCAGGGCAAGCACACCATCTTCGGTGAGGTGGCAGACGACGACTCCAAGAAGGTTGTTGACGCCATCGAGGGCGTGCGCACCGGCATGGGCGACCGTCCGGTGGAGGATGTCACCATCAACAGCATCGACATCGAACAGCTGTAATACCGCACCATGAGCTACGGAATTCCGGCGGCTGAGCCGTCCGCCCAGGTTCCGGTGTGCCCACGGCACCCGGACCGGCCCTCCTACGTCCGCTGCCAGCGCTGCGGACGACCGGCCTGCCCCGACTGCCAGCGGGCGGCCGCCGTCGGATTCCAGTGTGTTGACTGCGTCAACGAAACAAAACGTACGACGCCGGAGGTTCGGACCGTCTATGGCGGCGCCGTAGCTGCCGGCAAGCCACGGGTGACGTTCGGGATCATCGCCCTGTGCGGTGTGATGTATGTCCTGCAGTGGCTGGTGCCCAACGATGGCATCTACCAGAGCCTCGGCTTCGCCAACTACTACGCGGAGCCCCAATACGGGGAATTCGAACCGTGGCGGATGCTCTCGGCCGCATTCCTGCACTCACAGGGGTTTATCCTCCACATCGCGCTGAACATGTACATGCTGTGGATTTTCGGCCAGGCCCTTGAACCGCTCCTGGGCCGTATCCGGTTCCTGGCGTTGTACCTGTTGTCAGCGCTGGGTGGCTCTGTCGGCTACCTTCTGCTGACTCCGCTCTATACACCTGGTCAACCGCTGTACGGAGTGGTCGGTGCTTCGGGTGCCATCTTTGGCCTCTTCGGGGCCATGCTGCTGGTGCAGCGCCACCGTGGCGGTGACACCCGGCAATTGTGGGTCCTCATCGCGATCAACGGGGTGATCGGGTTCATCATTCCCCAGATCGCCTGGCAGGCGCACTTGGGGGGACTTATCACCGGCGGCCTCTGCGCCGCGGTCCTGGCCTACACTCCGCGCGGTCCGCGGCAGCGGCTCCTCCAGGCGGCAGGACTGACCGGAGTCCTCTTGCTGCTCATTGCCCTCAGCTGGATACGGATTTCCCTCTAGGACCAGGTTCGGGCAGCCGATACCCACAGCACGCACAAGAAACGCCGCCGTCCCGAGGACGGCGGGGTTTTTGTTTTCCACAGCCCTTATCCACAATGTTGGTAACTTACAGGCATGTAGTTCATCGTGAAGACCCTCCCAGACCGCTGAATTGGGGCCGTTTTCCCCAGAACAGGCCTATTTTTCTCCACAGTTGTGGATAACGTCTGGGGATATGGGTGTGTTTAAGTGGACAAACCGGCCGCAGAATGAGGTTCTGTGGATAACTCCGGGAAAATTTTTCCCCAAGGGGCCCGGGCCGCTGTTCAGAACGGAACTATCAACACCGTTATTCACACTGTTAATAAACAACAACGCTGTAGTTCACATCTGTAGACGGGCCCGCATTGCAGTGTGCAGGCCTCGGCGGCCCAGTTTTACTCCGCCGGTATCCACAACTGTGGATAACTTGTGGGTATCGGCATGTTGGTAAGTGGATAAGCACCGGGCGCCTACCCTTGGCTTACGTCCGTTTTCCGACAGGAGGGTCCATGACTGCGACCACAAAGCACATCTTCCTCGACAAGCAGCACCCCGCCGTGTGGCGCGCACTCAATGGCCTGGGGCTCAAGGTCAAGGAAGCGGCGCAGGAAGCGGGAATGGAGCCCAGGACCATGGAACTCCTGCACGTGCGGATCTCGCAGCTTAACGGCTGTGCCTACTGCCTGGACCTCCATGTCAGGGATGCGGTCCAGGCAGGAGAGTCTCCGCAGCGGCTGGCCGTACTGCCGGCCTGGCGGGACACCGCACTGTTTACCGAAAAGGAGCGTGCCGCCCTGGCACTGGCCGAGAGCATCACGTCCCTCCCCGGCCACGGCTCACAGGAGCAGGAGGAAGCCTATGCCAGGGAACACCTGACGGAGGAGGAATTCTCCGTGGTCAGTTGGCTGGCCATTGCCATGAATGCCTTCAACCGGGTGTCGATCACCAGCCACCACCCGGTCCGCAAGGAGCGCTAAGCCTGCCGGGTCTGTCCCCGTCCGTTATCCACAGGTATTCCACACTGTTAATAACTGCGTCCGGGGTGCAGGATTAGCGCGTGCCGCCGTCGCGGCGCGGATCGGCACGTTGAACGTCTTCCGATGGGCGGATGGCTGTGGATAAGGTTCCCAACAGCTGGGGAAAGCGCGCGGGCCCTGGTGTCATGCGGCCGCCGTTGGCGCAGTAGATCGGGCGGGCCTGCCAGGGGTGCTTCCGCCTAGCCTGCGTCCGGCCAAACCCCGGAGGATCCCCGCCGGTGGCTTCCCACCAGATGGGTGTCCACCATTCCGATGGCTTCCATAAGGGCGAACATGGTGGTGGGGCCCACGAAGGCGAAGCCCTTCTTCCGGAGGGCCTTGGAGAGGGCTATGGATTCCGCCGTCTGGGTGGGGATGTCCGTGTGGGTCCGGGGGCGGGGCGTTGCTTCGGGCTGGAACTGCCACACAAAGTCCACCAGGCCGCCGTCCTGCCGCAACGAAAGAGTCGCGTGGGCATTGGTCACCGCGGCACGTATCTTCAGCCTGTTCCGGACAATGCCGGCGTCCTGCAACAGCCGCTCGACGTCGGCCTCCGTGAACTGTGCAACGGCGTCGGGGTTGAAGCCGGCAAAAGCTGTCCGGAACGCGGGGCGCTTGCGCAGGATGGTGGCCCAGGAAAGCCCTGCCTGGAAACCTTCCAGGCAGATGCGTTCGTAGAGGCCATGCTCATCCCTGATGGGCATGCCCCATTCATGGTCGTAGTAGTCCCGCAGCAACGGGTCCGAGGACGCCCACGCCGGGCGGGCCAGGCCGTCTCCGCCCAACAGGACACCGTGATCGTCAGGGGGCATGCGTTTCCCTAGGGGCTAAGGTCCGGCCGTCCGGGAAATAACCTATGAGCGCCAGCGGGTGGTCATCAGGAACCCAATGATGGCGATACCGAAACCGGCCACGATGTTCCACGACTCCCATGCCTGGACGGGAAAGCGTCCTTCGCTGATGTAGAACGTGATGATCCAGAAAAGGCCGATGATCATCAGTCCGAACATCACGGGCTTGAACCACACTGCGTTCGGCTTGTACGTCTGGGAAGAAGCCTGCGGGGCGGTGCTGGCAGTCTTCTTGCGTGGCTTTGACTCGGGCACTGGCTCTCCTTGGCGGGCTGAGGCAAGCTCGGCGTTCCGGGCTTGGTATCCTGCAAGAAGGAAATTGCCAGCGGTCTGCGCGATCTTGATCAAATACTTGCTTGGTCAAATCTGGATTCTTACTAGCAGCCAATTCTAGCCGTAGTTCATGGGCCGCCGGTGCCCGATGGAACCGCCCCAAGGAGAACGCGTGGTGTTGCAGGAGAAGGCGGGGCGAGCCGCTGCGGCGCCTGCCGGCGTCGTAATTCTGCGTGGAGCAGTCCAGGTGGTTGGCGAACTGCTCATCACCGCCGGCATCATCCTCCTGTTGTTCGTTGCGTGGCAGCTGTGGTGGACCAACGTCGAATCGGACGCCAGACAGAGCGAAGTGATCAAGGAATTCGCGCAGGATCTTGGCGGCGCTGCCCCGGCCGGACCAGCCGCCCCGGACGCTTCTGCGGTTCCCACCGGGGAGGACTTCGGCGAGCCAGTGGTGTCCGCCGCACCCGGCCACGCCGGCACTATCGGCATCATGTACATCCCGCGGTTCGGCGCGAATTACACCCGCCCCATCGTGGAGGGCACCACCAGCGATGTGCTGGACACCCTGGGGCTGGGACACTACGGCACCACCGCCATGCCGGGAGCAGTTGGCAATTTCGCCGTTGCCGGGCACCGCCAGACCCACGGCGCAGTCCTGGACAACATCCACACCCTGGTTCCCGGGGACAAGATCTACGTCCAGACCAAGGACGGCTATTACGTCTATGTCTTCCGCAACAACCACATCGTGATGCCATCGCGTACCGACGTCCTGGAACCGGTGCCGACACTTCCGGGGACCGTCCCCACCGAAAGATACCTGACCATGACAAGCTGCAACCCCCGCTTCGGGGCCGAAGAACGCATTATTGCCTACTCGCTCCTGGACAGTTGGCGCCCCGCCTCGGCAGGTCCTCCCGCCGAAATCGCGGACCAGGTGGCTGCGGCGATCGGAAAGGGCTGAGCATGTACGGCTGGATCTTCCGGAATCTTCCCGGGCCCCTGTGGCTGCGGATCGTCACCTCATTGGTGCTCATCGCTGCCGCACTGGTATTGATGGTTCAGTTCCTTTTTCCCTGGATGTCCGAATACACCCAATTCACCGACTCAACGATTGGTTCAGCAAGCCAGCCATGACCACAACCAAAATCCTCGTGGTGGATAACTACGACAGCTTCGTCTACACCCTGGTGGGCTACCTCCAGGAACTCGGCGCCGAGACCACGGTTGTCCGCAATGACGACGTCACACTGGCGGAGGCCATTGAACTGGCCGGCACCCGGGACGGTGTGCTCATCTCACCCGGTCCCGGCAACCCCGCGGAAGCCGGGGTATGCATTGAACTGATCAAGTGGTGCGGCGAGAACAGCGTGCCGATGTTCGGTGTGTGCCTGGGGCACCAGGCCCTGGCGGAGGCCTTCGGCGGGAAGGTCACGCACGCCCCGGAGCTGATGCACGGCAAAACGTCCCTGGTACAGCACATCGGCACGAGCGTCTTCGCCGGGCTCCCCTCCCCCGTTACCGCTACCCGCTACCACTCGCTGGCAGCCGTCCGCGAATCGATTCCTGACGTCCTTGAGATCACCGCCGAGACCGCAACAGGGGTGGTGATGGGACTCCAGCACCGGACGGCGCCGCTGTGCGGCGTGCAGTTCCACCCGGAGTCCGTGCTGACCGAAGGCGGCTACCAGATGCTGGGGAACTGGCTGGAGTCGCTGGGGATGAAGGGCGCAGCAGCCCGGGCAGCCAAACTGAGTCCGCTGATCCAGCACTGACCTGCAGGCTGACCCGCTCAGTCGTCATCCTTGTCAGTGGGGGTCGGCTTGGGTGTCGGCGTCGCTGTCGGCTCGGGGCTCGGCGGGGGCGGCGGCGGAGCTTTGGCCACCACGATCGTGACGGTCTTGCCCTGCTCCACTGTGGCGTTGACCGGATCGCTTTGGTCCGTCACCCTTCCTGCCTCCACCTGGGCGTTCTCCACCTCGATCACCGCAGGGACCAGGCCCAGCTCCTTGAGCGCTGCTTCAGCCTCTTCGCGGGTGCGTCCCCGCAGTTCCGGCAGCGCAACCTTGCCCGTGGACACAATCAGTTCGACGCTGGTTCCCACCCCGACCATCTGGCCCGGCGCGGGGGTGGTGGTGATGACAATTCCGGCAGGAACCGTGGCGCTGTTGGCCGTGGTGGTGGAAGGGGCACCAACCAGTCCGCTTTGGCGCAGGATATCCCTGGCTGCCGCTTCCGTCTTCCCCGGGAGGCTTTCGGGGATCATCACGGCGCTGGGGCCCTCAGAAATGTTCAGGACCACCTCCGCCCCCGGATCCATGGACGCGCCGGACTCCGGTTCGGTGCCGATAGCCGTGCCCTTGGGAACGGTATCGTGCTGCGACCGGACAATCCTTGGCTTGAGGTCGGCGTTGTACAGTTCCTGCAGCGCCGCCGATTCTGTCATGGCAGCGACCACCGGGATCTGGACTTTCGGAATCTCCGGGGCCGGCCGGTTGACGGTGCTGTACAGCCACAGCGCACCGCCGGCCAGGACGAGCAGGGTGAAGACCACCAGGGTGGCAATCCATGCACGACGGCGGGACTTCTGCCGGGGGCTCGGCTCACGTTCCGGAGGGAGGCCAAGCGGCAGCGCCTCCGCCTGGGTCCGGTCATCCATGCCGGCTGCCAGGGGGAAACCGGCCCCGCGGTCACCGGAGGACGCATGCGTTGCGGCCAGCCTGCCGGTAGGAGCATCGTCCAGGAAGCCCGCCCCTGTGACTCCGAACGCTTCGGTGGCCGGAGCAGATGGGGCCGGGACGTGGTCGTTGGGGTCCGTCGGGGCTTCGGAGGCCGGTACGGCAGGAACCGGCACCCCCGACCGGGCAGCGCGCAGGGCACGGCGGAAGGCCGCCGCATCCTGGAACCTGTCGTCCCGGTTCTTTTGCAGGGCCTTTGCCAGCACGCTGTCCAGGGCCGGAGTGACCTCCGGATTGAGGGTGCTCGCCGGCTCCGCTATTTCGCGGACATGCTGGTAGGCCACCGAAACGGGGCTGTCGCCGACGAACGGCGGACGGGACGTGAGCATCTCGTACAGCAGGCAGGCAGCGGAGTAGAGGTCGCTCCGCGCGTCTACGGCCTCACCGCGGGCCTGTTCGGGAGACAGGTACTGGGCAGTGCCCACCACGGCCTGGGTTTGGGTCATGGTGGCCGAAGAATCCGCGATGGCGCGGGCTATCCCGAAATCCATCACCTTCACCGAGTTGGTGCTTTCGCAGTACATCACATTGGCCGGTTTGATGTCCCGGTGGACAATCCCGGCCTTATGGCTGTATTCGAGCGCACCCAGGACGCCCATGCAGTAGTCGATGGCCTGGCCAATGGTGACGTCGTGGCCGCGGATGAGTTCGCGGAGGGTTTTCCCCTCCACGAATTCCATCACGATGTACGGCACGCGGACGTCCTCGGAGCCATCGTGGACGAGGTGCTCGCCTGTGTCGTAGATGGCGACGATGGAAGAGTGGTTCAGGGCGGCCACAGCCTGTGCTTCGCGCTTGAACCTGGCCTGGAACTGCGGATCACGCGCAAGGTCCGGGCGCAGCAGCTTGATGGCCACCGTCCGCCCCAACCGGGTGTCCACGCCGCGGTACACGTCTGCCATGCCACCGCGCCCGATCAGGCCGCCCAGTTCGTAGCGGCCACTCAGGACGCGGCGATTATCCACCGGGAGGCTGTCCTCACGGTGCAAGGGGGTTCGCGGTGACTCATTCATGGGATGTCCTGGCGGCTACTGGTTGCAGGTTGGGGGCGTACCCGGCTGCTGGCCGTCCGTGCAATCGGGCAGGGGAGACTCCAGGGCGGGCGCCGCCACCGACGAGGTGGTGGGTGCTGCGGTGGGAGCCGGAGCTGGGGCAGATGTTGTGGGCTCTGGTTCGGGCGCCACGGCGTAAACGACGGTGATGGCAGTGCCCTCCGGAACGGCCCCCGTGGGGTTCAGTTCCAGGACACGTCCAGGGGCATCGGCGGTCCTCTCCTGCGGAACAACCGTAACGGCGAGGCCCAATGCGGCGAGGTCTGCCTGCACCTGCCGGTAGTCCTTGCCCAGGTAGGCGGCCGGTATCACGTTGACCAGTTCCTGGGTGGGCTCGGAGGTCGGCGTCGGCGTCGAGCGGGTCTGCGTGGGGGTGGCGGACTGGCTTGTCCTGGTGGGGCTTGCGCTGCTCGGTGCCACGCTGCTTGTAGTCACCGCGGACGTGGGGTCCTCGGAGGGGAAAAGGATTCCCCGCTGGCTGAGGAAGAACCCCACCAGCGCGAACAGCAGCAGCAGGATCAGGGCGATGAGCGGCCACGTCCAGGGACTGCGGCCCTTGCGCTGGGGCTCATCGGCGGGATCGTCGTCGTACGTTGCCTCTTCCGGAACCCACTTGCGCTCCGCGGCGAGGGCGTTGGCCCTGGCCAACGTCCCCTGGGGGGCGTCGGCGTCGGCGGCTGCCCCCGCAGCGCCGGCCGCCGCTCCAGCGGCTGCACCCGCCGCACCCGCGCCAACCACCGGCAAAGCTGAAGTCCGGTTTGGTGAATCATCCCGCTGTGCGCCAATGACGCCGGTCGGCGCCGTCGCAGTGTCTACCGGAGCCGTGATGGGGCCAGTGTCAGCGTCGAAGAGGAGCATTCCCGGGACGGCTGCGCGGGCTGCGCTGATGTCACCGTTGCGGATGGCCTCTGCTGCTTCGGCCAGCTTGATGGCGTTCTCCGGACGGTCCTTGGGGTCCTTGGCCAGCATGGACATCAGGAGGGCGCGTACCGGGGTGGGCAGTGATTCCGGCAGGGGCGGCGGAGCGTCATTGACCTGGGCGAGGGCAATCGCAATCTGGGATTCGCCGGAGAAGGGGCGGTGGCCGGTCAGGCACTCATAGCCGATGACACCCAGCGCGTAGATGTCCGACGAACCGGTGGCTGTCTGGCCCGTGGCCTGCTCGGGTGCCAGGTACTGCGCCGTGCCCATCACCTGGCCAGTCTGGGTGAGCGGCACCTGGTTGGCGAGGCGGGCAATGCCGAAGTCGGTGACTTTGACCCGTCCGTCAGGGGTGATCAGGAGGTTGCCTGGCTTCACGTCGCGGTGCACCAGGCCCTGCGCGTGCGCAACGGAGAGGGCGCGGGCGGTCTGCGCGATGATGGACAGCGTACGGTCCGGTGAGAGGACCTGCTCATGTTCGATGATGCTGCTCAGCGGCTGGCCGGGGACCAGCTCCATGACCAGGTAGGCGGAACCTTCCTCCTCGCCGTAGTCAAAGACGTTGGCGATGCCCACGTGGTTCAGGAGTGCTGTGTGGCGGGCCTCGGCACGGAAACGCTGAAGGAACCCGGGATCGCCCGTGTACTCCTCTTTCAGCACCTTGATCGCGACGATGCGGCCCAGGACGAGGTCTTTCGCCTTCCACACTTCACCCATGCCACCAATCGCGATCCGCGTGGTCAGCTGGAACCGCCCGCCGAGGGTGATTCCGGTTGTAGGCCTCACTTATTCAACACCGCCTCAAAAATTCTCTTCGCGTTCGGACTGGTTAGCTGTGCTCCGGTGGTGATGTCCACGCCTTCCATGACGATCGTGACACCCACCTGCGGGTTGTTTGCGGGGGCAAAGCCGGTGAACCAGGAGTTGTTCGCTCCGTTGCCCAGCTCGGCGGTTCCGGTCTTTCCTGCCACCTGGACGCCGGGAACAGCCGCCCGGTTGGCGATGCCCTCGCTGACCGCACTCACCATCCACTCCGTGATCTGGTTGGCGATGTCCGGGGTGGTGGAGGTCCGCAACTGCTTCGGCTGAGGTTCATCAATCACGCGGAGGTCCGGGGAGCGCAGGGTCTTGATGAGGGTGGGCTGCATCTGGACGCCGTCGTTCGCGATTGCGGCGGTCATCAGTGCCACCTGCAATGGCGTAGCCCTGACGTCCTTCTGCCCGATGACGGACTGCGCCAGGCCGGGGCCGTCGAGGTCATCCGGGAAGGTGTTTTCGCTGGCGTAGTCCAGCTTGAGCTGATCGCCCATGTCCTGGCCGAACCCGAACTTCGCTGCCTGTTCGGCAATGGCGTCACGGCCAAGGTCCAGGGCGATGCTCGCGAAGGGGGTGTTGCAGGACTGCTGGAGCGCGAAGGCGAAACTGGCTGTGTCCCGGGTGTAGCAGTTGCCGCCTGCGTAGTTGGGCAGGCGGTACTGGATGCCCTCGAAGGGCAGTTCCGCAGGGTTGGGGAGCTCGCTGTCCTTGTTGTACTTCCCGGATGCCAGGGCAGCTGCGGTATCCACCAGCTTGAACACGGAGCCGGGGGCCAGCAGTTCCCCGGTGGGTCCACTGACATTCGGGTTCAGGTTGATCCCGGGCACCTTGATCAGTTCATTCATGCTGGCATCGGCCGCGGCGAGGTCCTGGGTGGCCACCAGGTTCGGATCATAGGACGGCTTGGACACCATGGCCAGGATGTCTCCGGTCTTGGGGTTGGTGACCACGATGGAGCCACGTTGCCCGTCCGGGATCAGGCTGTAGGCCAGCTGCTGGATTTCGGGGTCGATGGTGAGCTCTACCGATGCGCCCTTGGGCTGGTTCCCGAGGAACAGCTGACCCACCCGGTCCAGGAAGAGCTGGTCCGAGTTGCCGGCAAGCTCCGCTCCCATGGACTGCTCCAGGCCGGTGGCGCCGAAGTTCTGCGAGAAGTACCCCGTGATCCCTGCGTAGGCTTCCGGCTGCGGGTACGTGCGCTGGAAGGCGCAGGTCTCCGAGCCGGTTTCCACGGACTCGGCCACGGGGGATCCACCCACAATGACGGCGCCACGGTCATTGCAGAAGCTTTGCAGGACGGCGCGCTGGTTCCAGGGGTTGGCCTTGAGTTCGTCGGCCCCGATCACCTGGACGTAGCTGATGGCTCCAAAGATGAGTGCGAACATGGCGATGGCCGCCACCCATGAATGCCGTATTGCCTGGTTCACAGGTGCTTCACCGCCTCGGTAGGAGTATCAATGCCTGGTGCTTCCGATCCTTTGCCAGGCGGCAAGGGAGTAGTGTCCACAGGGCCGCGCGCGGTGTGCGAAATCATCAGGAGCAGGCCAACTATGATCCAGTTGGCCAGCAGGGACGAGCCGCCGGCCGCCAGGAACGGCGTGGTGAGGCCCGTCAGCGGGATCAGGCGGGTCACGCCCCCGATCACCACAAAGCACTGCAGCGCCACGGCGAAGGACAGCCCGCACGCCAGGAGTTTTCCGAAGGCGTCGCGGGTGCCGAGGGCAGCCCGGAAACCGCGGGTGAACAGCAGCAGGTACATCAGGACGACGGCGAAGAGGCCGATGAGCCCCAGTTCCTCGCCCAGGGAAGCAATGATCATGTCGCTGTTCGCGAAGGGGACCAGGTCCGGGCGCCCTTGGCCCAGTCCTGTGCCCATCAGGCCGCCGTTGGCCATGCCGAAGAGGCCTTGAATGATTTGCCGGCTTCCGCCGGGAAACCGGTCATAGACCTCAGGTGTGAAGGCGTTGAGCCACCCATCGATGCGCAGCTGCACGTGGGAGAACACCTGGGCGGCCACGAACCCGCCGCCGGCGATGAGGGCCAGGCCTATGACAACCCAGCTGATCCGGCTGGTGGCCACGTAGATCATCACGATGAACAGGCCGAAGAAGAGGATGGAGGAGCCCAGGTCCCGTTGGAAGATGAGCACACCGATGCTGACCAGCCACGCGGTGATCATGGGGCCCATGTCCTTGAAACGCGGGAACTGCAGCGGCCCCACCTTGCGGCCCGCCAGCAGGATCAGGTCCCGGTTGGAGGAAAGATAACCAGCGAAGAATATAGCCAGGGTGATCTTCGCGACCTCGCCGGGCTGGAACGTCATGGGACCGAGGCGGATCCAGACCCGTGCGCCGAGGATCTCGCCGGCGGTGATGCCCGGAACAAGCGGCAGGATCAGGAGGAGTGCGCTGGCAGCCAGTGAAATGAAGGTGAACCGGCGGAGGATCCGGTGGTCCTTCAGGAACCAGATCACCCCGATGGCCACGGCCATGGCGATGAGTGTCCACCGGAGCTGGTTGTTGCCGGTGTCGTCCCCGGGGGCATCCAGCCGGTGGATCATGGCCAGGCCGATTCCGTTCAGCGCGACCACGAGCGGAAGTATTACCGGATCGGCATACTTTGCGCGGAGGCGAAGGACTCCGTGGAAGACCAAGGCGGCGACGGCCAGGAGGCCGGACTGGAACCAGAAGTCGGAATCAAACGCATTCTCCCGGTCGATGCCCACCAGCATGTTGGCGCCGATGCCTACGGCGAGGGCAAGCAGGAGCAGCGCGAGTTCAACGTTGCGGCGCGGTTTGGGCATGGTGCTGAGCTGGCTCATTGGACCGCCTCGCAGGTGACGGAGGGGCTGGGTGACGGGGACGTCGGCGCAGGAGAAGCGTCCGGGGCCGGTGCAGCGGCCGCGGAGTCTGTGGGCGCGGGGGCGAGGGTGGAGGCTGCCGGGGACGGAGAAGGCGCAGGGCAGTCCTGTTCGGGAGACGTGGTCCCGGTGAGCTCAAGGTTCTTCACGATGCGCTGGGCGTCGTAGAGGTCGTTGGCGGGAACGGTCTGGCGGACCCGCTGCTGGGAAAATGGTGGCAGGGAATCCATCCGGATCTCCGTGACGGTCTCCAGGCTGGACAGTCCGATGGGTCCCAGGCGCTGCGAAACCCCGTTGTAGATGGCCACCCGTGAATCGAACTCGCCCACGTAGTAACGGGTCTGCGTCCAGGCATAGCCCAGCCACAGGCCCACCGTCAGCGCCACCAGCACCGATGCGGCGATGGCCCAGGTGACCCACCGGCGCGGCTTGGGCGGTACGAGGGCTTCCTCGGCGTCGTTGCCGGGCTGTTCGGCCCTGTGGGTGAGGAGGGTTGCTGCCCTGCGCGCCACAGTTCGCCCCGCGATGGTGGGGATGGAACCGGACTCGGCGGCCGCCGCGGCAGCACCCACAAGTTCGTGCGGCCGCGACGCCAGCTCCTCCCGCAGGACTTCCGCGGACAAGTGCTCGCCCAGGTGCGGGTCAGTGGCGCCCGACTGCACGGACGGAGCGCCGCCGGCCTCCGTGGAACCTCCCGCGCCCCCCGCTTCTTTGGAGCCAGGGTCCCCGGCATCCCGGGCAGGGACGTTCCCGCCCTCCGGCGGGGTGTCCTTCCGCGCTGCCGCGGCAGCGGCCAAGGCGGCATTCGTGGAAGGAATGACTTCGACGGCGACCGTACTGACGTCGTCGGGCGTTTCTTCGACGATTTCCACCATGATCACGGTGACGTTGTCCGGGGAACCGGCTTCAAGGGTCAGGTCCACCAGGGTTTCCACGCACTCGCGGAGGTCCTTGGTCTCCCGCACCGTCCGCTCCACGGCGTGGCCCGCAACATAGTTGAGCCCGTCGGAGCAGAGCAGCCAGCGGTCGCCCGGCCGAACGTCCAGGGTGTCGAGATCAAGTTCGGGACTGGCGTCGACGTCGCCCAGGACCCGCATCAGGACGTTCTTGTGCGGGTGGCTCTCGGCCTCCTCCGGGCGGAGCCTGCCTTCGTCGATGAGCCGCTGGACGAACGTGTGGTCCACGCTCACTTGCTTGAACTCGCCGTCGCGCAAGCGGTAGGCCCGGGAATCGCCAATATGTGCGAAGTGGAGCTTTCCCTCGGCCAGCAGGAGGGCCGTGACCGTGGTGCCCATTCCCGCGAGCTTGGGGTTCTGGTGCACCAGTTCGGACAGCAGGGAATTCGCGGTCTGGATTTCATCGGCAAGGACCGTGCCGGCGTCACCGTGGTAGCCGCCGCGGTCCAGGTGGATCATGTCCAGGACGGTGGCGGCGGAGGCAACGTCGCCGCCTGCGTGGCCGCCCATTCCGTCCGCGACGACGGCGAGGTGCCGGCCTGCGTAGGCGGAGTCGTCATTCTTGGAGCGGATGCGGCCGACGTCGGAGCGCGCTGCGAAGCGCATGATGAGGGGCCGCTGCGGGGGCTGGTGCCCGTTTGCGGGGGATTGCGTGGCGGCCACGGCTATGGCCTCAATTCGATGACCGTCTTGCCGATTCTCACGGGTACCCCTGGCTCAACCGGCAGGGCACGGGTAAGTTGCTGGTCCGCCAGGTACGTTCCGTTCGTTGAGCCGAGATCCTCGATGAACCAGCGGCTGCCCTGGGGGAACAGCCGTGCGTGGCGGCCGGAGGCGTAGTCGTCCTCCAGGACCAGCGTGGCCTCCTGGGCCCGTCCCAGGAGGATGGGGCTGGCGGCAAGCGGAAGGGTGGTTCCCTTCAGCGGTCCCTCGATGACAACCAGCTGGTGGGCCTGCTGCTTCACCGGCTGCGGGGCGGCTTCCGCCAAGCCCGGGTTTTTGCGGACCTCTCGTTGGGTTGGAGCGCCGGACGCCGCCTTGCGCCCCACCATGAGGTCCCGTCGCATCGCTGACACGATGCTGAAAATCAGCACCCAGAGGAGCAGGAGGAAGCCAAAGCGCAGGGCTGTGATGGTCAGGTCGCTCATGCGCGGCCACCAGGGCCGGCAGGCAGTAGGCGGAAGATGATTTTTGTCCGTCCCATAGTGATGGTGGAGCCGTCAGTGAGCTCGGTGCTCCCTGACACCTTCTGCCCGTTGACGTAGCTGCCGTTGGTGGATCCCATATCCACTGCGCTGGTCACGCCGTTGGCCGTACGGATTTCCAGATGGCGGCGGGAAACGCCGGTGTCCTCGACATGGATGTCGGCATCGGAGGACCTGCCCAGCACGATGGACGGCGCGTTGAGGGAGTAGCGCTGCCCGTCGATGTCCAGGACGGGCTGGAGCCGGACCGGCTGGCGGCTGGGAGCTGCCGGCACGTTGGAGCGTGCGGGGGCGCCTGCCGGGGAACCCTGGGTCTTTTCGGTGGTGGAGATGATTTCAAAGTCGCCGGCGCGCAGCTGCGTGTCCCGGCGGAAGGAAATCCGCACCGATCCCTGAAGCGTGTATCCCTGGCTGCGGACGTGGTTGATCACCACATCGCACAGTTCTTCGGCCAGCGGGGTGCCCCATTCCTGGGCCCTCTTGAAGTCGTCTTCACTGAGCTGGACGTCGAAAACGTTGGGTGCCAGTGTGCGGCCGGCCGACACCGTGAGGGCCTTGTGGTCCACCTCGCGGCGCAGCCTGCTGGCGATTTCCACAGGCTCAACCTGTGCGCGGGAGCCGGTGGAGAAGACGCCCCGGACAGCCTTTTCAATGCCGCGTTCAACTTTGTCCAGCAGACCCATGATTCTTCTCCTTTCCCCCCGGCTGCGGGGCAGTTTCCGTTCCGGAACTTCACCCGCCGTGCAGTTCACATCTCAGGAGCGTGCGCGCGTGCGGCAGCCACTCCTACATCCGATACTACTGGGCAGCCCTGTGAATGACCTTAATCAACAACGGCCCGCCGCCTGCAAAAGTTCACTCCGCAGCCGCAGCCGGGCCGGATCCGGCCCCAGTTCCGTCCCGGGGCGGGGGCACGAATTTTCGGGTTCCGCCGGGGCCGGGCAGGCGCATGGGAGCCCAATTGGTAATTTCCGTCCACTGTCCGTTATGCTTGATCTCGCTGCTTTTACAGGGTTGCGGATCCGGGAAACCGGCCGTTGCTGGGTGAAAGAAGTTGCGCGCGAGTGGCGGAACGGCAGACGCGCTGGCTTCAGGTGCCAGTATCCGAAAGGGTGTGGGGGTTCAAATCCCCCCTCGCGCACGCAAACAAGAAGAGCCCCGGTCTTAGGACCGGGGCTCTTCTGCGTTCACTGAGTTTCCGTAAAGCCGGTTTCACTGCTGTTTGGACTTTTCACCCCGGGGTTCCGGGGTGTTATGTCCAGGCCCGGGTGCCGCACAGCCGGGTTCGACGACGGGAGCCGGGTTGGTGCCGCGTGGCGGTGATATTCCCCGGCCGCTAGGGACGCGCCGATGCCTTGAACCGGCGTCGTGAATTCGCCAGGTGGCTGCGCATGGCAGCTGCTGCGGCAGCCTCATCCCCGTCCGCGATGGCCTCCGAGATGGACCGGTGTTCCTGCACCACCTGGTCAAAATGGTCCCGGGCGTAGTGCTCGACGCCGGTCATCAGCCGGGTGCGCGGCATCGCGATCATCGTCTGGCCCAGCGCCGCGAGGCAGTCGGAATAATAGGGGTTGCCGGAAGCGGCGGCTACGGCCCGGTGAAACTCAAAGTCCGACTTCATGGCGTGTGCCGGGTGCCCCGCGCTGGCCGTGAACTCCTCCAGCGCTGCGGTGACGGCCCGCAACTGCCGCTCTGTATGGTTGCGCGCCGCCAGTGCCGCGGCCTCCGCTTCCACCCCCATGCGGAACTCCAGCAGGTGCAGCCGGTCCTCCATGGTGGCCACCGGACGCGCCCCCGGAGCGGGGGAGGGTCCGTCCGACGGCGGGGTGAGGGCAAAGCTGCCCCGTCCCCGTTCGGTTTCCACAAGTCCCTCGGCCTGCAGCCGGGTCAGCGCGGCACGCACCACGGTACGGCTGACGCCAAAGTCGCTGATCAGGGTGTTTTCGCTGGGGAGCTTCTCGCCCGGCTGGATGACGCCGTCGACGATGCGGGTGCGAAGGTCAGCGGCGAGGTCCGCGGTGAGGTTCCGGCTCATGGCAACTAGGTTACGCGCCGAACTCCACTGATTCGGTGGTCCAGGCGCGCGCCTGGTCGCTCAGGGTGATGCCCAGGCCGGGGCGGTCCGGGACGATCATTTTGCCGTTCTTGGTTTCGAGGCGTTCGTTGAACAGCGGATCGAGCCAGTCGAAGTGCTCCACCCAGGGCTCGCGCGGGTAGGCGGCGGCCAGGTGCAGGTGGATTTCCATGGCGAAGTGCGGGGCCAGGCCCAGGCCGCGCTCATCCGCCAGGGCGGCAAGGCGCAGGAACTGGGTAATGCCGCCCACCCGTGGGGCATCCGGCTGGATGATGTCGCAGCTGTTCGCGCTGATGAGGCCCTTGTGTTCGGCCACGGAGGCGAGCATCTCCCCGGTGGCGATGGGAGTATCCAGGACCTGCGCCAGGTGCGCGTGGCCCTCGAAGTCGTAGGCGTCCAGGGGCTCTTCGATCCAGACGAGGTTGAACTGCTCGAGCTGGCGGCCCATCCGCAGGGCGGTGGCACGGTCCCACTGCTGGTTGGCGTCCACCATCAGTGGAACGTCCCAGCCAATGTGCTCGCGGATCCCGGCGACGCGGCGGAGGTCCTCCTTGCTGTCCGGCAGGCCGACCTTGATCTTGATGCCGCCGATGCCCTCCTCAATCGACTGCGTGGCGCGGGCTTTTACTTCCTCGAGGCTGGCGTTGAGGAAGCCGCCGGAGGTGTTGTAGGTCTGCACGGAGTCGCGGTATGAGCCCAGGAACTTGGCCAGGGGCAGTCCGGCCCGCTTGGCTTTGAGGTCGTAGAGGGCAATGTCGATTGCGGCCAGGGCCTGCGTGGCCACCCCGGAGCGGCCCACGGACGCTCCGGCCCACAGGAGCTTGGTGTAGATCTTCGCGATGTCGTTGGGGTCCTCGCCGATGATGCCGCCGGCGACCTCCTTGGCGTGTGCGTACTGCGCCGGACCGCCGGCGCGCTTGGAGTAACTGAAGCCGACGCCGGTGTGCCCCAGTTCCGTGGTGATCTCGGCGAAGAGGAAGACGACCTCGGTCATGGGCTTCTGCCGGCCCGTGAAGACCTTCGCGTCGCTGATGGGAACGGCGAGGGGCAGGCGGGCGGTGGACAGCTTGACGTGCCGGATCAGATCGACGGTACTCACGGGTTCTCCTTCAGGCGGGACCGGGCTCCTTCGCCCGCCCTCTTAGGATATAAGTAGAGTACTTGTATTACAAGTGGTGGCAGGTCCGTCGTGGGGATGTCGCGGCTATACGGGGAGGCTGGACTAACCCCGCTGCTCCCGCAGGGCGCCCAGTCCTGCGATGAGTGCCTCAAGCCCCAGGCTGAACGCGGCGTCTGCGGGTGGCCCGTCCACCTGTCCTTCCGCGCTCCGCACGGCAGCCGTGAAGTGCGGTGTTGCCTCCGCCATGGAGCCCGACTCGAAAATATCGGCCGGCGCCGTGACGTCATAGGCGGAGCCAAAAATGAAGGACTCCAAGGCCACGATGGAGGAGACAATCCGCTCCTGCGGGAATCCGGCGTCGAGGAATCCCTTGCTGACGGTCTCGTACATGGCCAGGGTCTGCGGTGCGTCAGTCACCGGAAGGACGGCGATGACCGGGATGAGCGGCGTGTGCTCGGCGAAGACGTTCCGGTAGCTCCAGGCCCAGCCGCGAACGGCTTCCTCCCACGGTGCCGGGCCGAAGCCGGATACATCCACCAGTGAGGTGAGGTGGTCCTCCACCAGGAGCAGGACGTCCCGCTTGGCTGCCACGTGGTTGTAGAGGGCCGACGGCGCCACGTCCAGTTCCTTGGCCAGTGCGGCCATGGTGAGGCCGTCATATCCCTTGCGGTTGATCAGCTCCAGTGCCGCCGTGGTGATCCCGGCCTTGTCCAGGACGGCGGCTGACGGCCTGCCGGCCCTCCGCCTCTGGGTGCCGGCACTCCCCGCGTTGCGCCCCTGAGTGGCTGATACTGCCGGCATGCCTGCCCTTTCGTCGGTGGTCTCCAGCATTATTCCACCGGGCACTTCCCGTCCATGACAGGAGCAGCTATAGTTCTAATAAATGAATGCCGTTCATTTAGTGGTTCCCGTCACCTGGCAGGACCAAAGAGAGGACATCATGCTGAACCTGAACCGCGACGTCGTTGTCGTTGGAGCCGGGCCGTCCGGACTCACCGCAGCCCGTGAACTGAAGAAGGCCGGCCTGACCGTTGCCGTGCTCGAGGCCAGGGACCGCGTGGGCGGCCGCACCTGGACCGGCACGGTTGACGGCGCCATGCTGGAGATCGGCGGCCAGTGGGTCTCGCCGGACCAGACCGTACTCCTGGAACTCCTGGACGAACTGGGCCTGCAGACGTACGCCCGGTACCGCGAGGGTGAGTCGATGTACATCGGCGCGGACGGGGTCCCCGTGCGCTACACCGGCGATTCGTTCCCCGTGGACCCGGACACGCAGGCCGAGATGGACAAACTGACCGCACTGCTGGACGGGCTTGCAGCGGAAATCGGCGCCACCGAGCCGTGGGCGCACCCGAAGGCGCGCGAGCTGGACACCATCTCCTTCCACCACTGGCTGCGGCAGCACTCGTCCAACGAGGAGGCGTGCAACAACATCGGCCTCTTCATCGCCGGCGGCATGCTCACCAAGCCGGCCCACGCCTTCTCCGCCCTGCAGGCCGTGCTGATGGCGGCGTCGGCGGGGTCCTTTAGCCACCTCACGGATGAAGACTTCATCCTGGACCGGCGTGTGGTGGGCGGAATGCAGCAGGTCTCCCTGCTGCTCGCGCAGGAGGTTGGGGACGACGTCGTCCTTAACTCCCCGGTGCGCACCATCAACTGGGAGTCGGACACCGAAGGCCACCGCGTCAAAGTGGTCTCGGACGGGGCAACCGTCAACGCGCGGTTCGTGATCATGGCCGTGCCGCCCAACCTCTATTCACGCGTCTCCTTCAACCCGCCGCTGCCCCGCCGCCAGCACCAGATGCACCAGCACCAGTCGCTGGGCCTGGTAATCAAGGTCCATGCCGTCTACAGCCGCCCGTTCTGGCGGAACTCCGGCCTGTCCGGCACCTGCTTCGGCGCCGGATCCCTGGTCCAGGAGGTGTACGACAACACAAACTTCGGCGACACCAGAGGCACTTTGGTTGGGTTCGTCTCGGATGAAAAGGCCGACGCCGTTTTCGAGCTGGGTGCCGAAGAGCGCAGGCGTGCCATCCTGGAGTCCATTGCCGGGTTCCTCGGCGCCGAGGCGCTGGAACCGGAGGTCTACTACGAATCGGATTGGGGCTCCGAGGAGTGGACCCGCGGCGCCTACGCCTCAAGTTACGACCTCGGCGGCCTGCACCGCTACGGCAAGGACCAGCATGCCCCGGTGGGGCCCATCTACTGGTCCTCCTCCGACCTGGCCGCTGAAGGCTACCAGCATGTCGACGGAGCCATCCGGATGGGCCGGCACACTGCGGCCCGGATCCTTGAAGTGGCCCGCGTGGCCGTCCCGGCCGGAGCCTGATTCCGGTTTCAGCGCAGGGCGGACAGGCACTTCCGGGCTGGAAAATAAGCATGCTTACCAATAGGCTGGCCCGAGGGGAGTTCCCCCGCATGCAGACGAACGAGGTGAGATATGACTGACACTGAGAGCATCAGCAAGGTTACGGACATCATCAACGGTTCCCACATTGGGATGTTGACCACCATCAACGAAGACGGCGCCCTCGTGAGCCGGCCGCTGGCTGTCCAGGACGTGAAGGACGACGGCGACATGTGGTTCTTCACGGGCCTTGGCACCTCGCAGGTGGCCCATGTCCGGGCGGACCCCCGCGTCAACGTCTCCTTTGGCAAGAACACCGAATGGGTCTCCGTTGCGGGAACGGCGCAGGTTGTCACGGACCGGGAGAAAATCCGCGAAATGTGGAACCAGGCCGTCGAAGCATGGTTCCCGGACGGCCCGGACACCCCTGAGGTGTGCCTGCTCCACATTGACTCGGACTCGGCGGAATACTGGACCAGTCCCGGCGGCACCGCTGCCACGGTGCTCCAGTGGGTCAAGTCCAAGGTCACCAACAGCCGGATGAGCGTCGGCGAGAGCGGCACGGTGGACCTGTAGGGCCTGCCAGCGAATTTGACGGGCGGGGCGGCTGAGGCCGCCCCGCCCTTCTGCTGTGTGCCCTTAACCTGGCTCCACCGTTGAGAGGGCGGCCAGCACCTCCGGCAGCAGCAGGTCGTTCCGGCCCCAGGCGGGGTCGAAGACCTCCACATACCAGGAGTCGGCGAGCAGCAGCGCCAGGGAATCGTTGGTTTCCACCGCCCAGTCGCGGATCTGTTCCTCGTCCACCGGATTCTCGCTGGAGCCCAGGACCGTGGTGACTTCGGTGCCTGCCAGCGTCACCGGGATCGCGGCGCTGCTGGACTCGCCGGGGGCGTGCGCCACAGTGACCAGCTCCGTGCGGGCGGACAGGCCGATCAGGGCCGAGGCGGCGGCCGCGGAGCAAAACCCCGTCACGTATTGCCGCTGCGCCGCCGGACCCGGGCGGAGGCCGGGCTGGGACTCCTTGGTGAAGAGTCCGTTGCGGTTCAGCTCCGCGAGGGAAGACGCAATCGGCCGGGTTTCATCGTCAAAGCCGGGGGCGAAGGTTCCGGGCTGGTACTGGCTTTCGCCTTCCAGCCAGCGGGCAGTCAGTTCTCCGGCCGCAGCCAGGGTAGTGGCCTGCCGCCAGGCACCGCGGTCCTCCAGCCGCCGGCCGAACTGGTCATGGGTTGGCAACTCCTGGGGATCCATCATTGGATGCTATCGCCGCAGGGTTCCCCGTTCCACGAAATGCGACACAGCGGGTAACGTCTACGCCTGTTCCGCCGGGACGCCCGCTGCCTTCTCGGCAGCGGCAAGGGTGGCACCCAGGCTGGTGACGGCGTCGGGATATCCCCGGTGGGGCGCACCGCGCAGCTCGTCAGCCTGCCGCATGGCCTTGATAAGGGCCGAGGTTTCGGGGGTCCGGACATCCGTCAGCGCCGGATAGTCAATCGAGCAGGCCGGATCCAGCTCATACCGCCTCCACCTGGCGATCAGCTCGTCGTGCCGGGCCTGCGCCGCAAGGTGCGCGGACTCGAGCGCGCGGTAGTCGTCGCGCGCCGTGCGCCGCGCAAGATACTTCGGCGTCCCCCGGTAGGCGGCCACGCCGGCGGCAATGCCGGCTCCGCCCAGGAACAGGCCCGTCCACGGCGAGATCATGGTGGGGATCAGCAGGGCGGGAACGGCAACGGCTGCCCCAAGGAACAGGTCCCAAAACAGCTGGTCCGAACGTTCAGTTGGCCCGTTTCCGCCGGCCAGGGCGCGGCGCCGGACCACGAAGACGGTGACCGCAACACTGGCCACCAGCACCGGGCCGCACAGCAGCAGGGCCCAGGCCCCCTGGACCAGTCCCTCGAAGAATCCTTCCCCCATGGCGGACACCTGACTTCCAGCGCGTGCCCGGGCCGCGGAATCCCGGGCTGGTAATTCCATTCCACCCCGTTCTTGAAGGCCGGTCAATGGTCCGGACGGCCGGGGCCGGAACGGGCATCTTTCCGGAGGGCTGAACGCCACGTACCGTGGGTCCATGAGACTCAAAATGTGCAGCATCCACGTCAAGGACCCCGCCGCCGCCCACGCCTTCTACACAGGAACCCTGGGCTTCGAGACCCTGATGGCCATGCCAGAGCACAACCTGTACATCATCAAGGACCCCGGCTCGGACGCCGGTTCAGTGGGACTGCTGCTGGAACCCAGCGACAATCCGATCGGCGCCGCCTACATGAACGCCGTGCACGACGCCGGCCTCCCGGCTATCGTCTTCGGCGTGCCGGACGTGCGGGCGGAGTATGAGCGGCTGCTGGCCGCGGGGGTCACCTTCAAGGGCGAGCCGGCCGAGGACCCCTCCGGGATCAGCGCCGTGTTCGACGACGGCTGCGGCAACTTCATCCAGCTGCACCAGGACTGAGGGTCCCGGGACAGCTGCGGTGCGAGCGGGCCTACTCGGCCTTGGCGCGGGCCTTCTTGGCGTCCTTCTTCGCGGATTCTTCCTTGACCCGCTGGGCCTCGGCCCGGACGGCGGCATGCGTGGCCCGCTCGGTGACCAGCCACTGCGGGGGAGCCTGCAGCAGCGCGGTGATCTCCGCCGTCGTCAGCGCGTCCTCAACGCCGCCGCGTGCCAGGCCGCTGATGGACACGTTCAGCTTCTGCGCCACCACCGGGCGGGGGTGCGGGCCGTTGCGGCGGAGCTCGGCAAGCCACTCCGGCGGGTTGGCCTGCAGTTCGGCGAACTCGGCGCGGGTGATGGTCGAATCCTGGAACTCCTGCGGTGTTGCGGGCAGATAGATGCCAAGTTTCTTGGCAACAGTGGCCGGCTTCATGGACTGGGAGTTCGCAGAGGTCATGCTTCAAGGGTATCCGGGCGGACGGTACTGTGAAGACGTGCCCTCCCACGACATCCCCCAGACAACCGGTCCCGGTGACCAGGACCAGCCGGCCGGGCAGGCGGAAGACACCGCCCCCCGCCTGCTCCGCATTGCCTATGTGGCCGGGGTAACCCCGGGCAAATGGATCCGGCGGTGGGAAGAGCGGATGCCGGACGTTCCGCTGCAGGCGTTTATGTCCGACGACGGCGCGCAGGTTGAGGTGCTCCGCGAGGGTTCAGCCGACCTCAGCTTCGTCCGGCTCCCCGTGGAGCGCGAAGGCCTCAGCGTCATTCCGCTGTACGAGGAGCAGCCGGTGGTGGTGGCGCCCAAGGGACATGAGATTTCCGTGTTCGAGGAGGTGGCCCTGGCCGACCTCGAACAGGAATCCTTCCTCGACGTGGCTGCGCTCGGAGGCCCGGAGCCCGCGCTGCAGGTGGTGGCCACGGGCGCCGGGCTGGCCATCCTCCCCATGTCCGTTGCCCGGCACTTCAACGTCAAGGACACGGTGGCGCGGCGGCTCACCGGTGCTCCGGCCACGGAAATCGCCGTGGCGTGGGCCTCGGATTCAACTGATGAAGTGATCGAGGAGTTCATCGGGATCGTCCGCGGACGGACTGCCCAAAGCTCCCGCCAGCCTTCGGCCCAGCCGGTGAAAACCAAGAAAGAGCCCAAACCGGACCGTCGGGGTACCGGAGCCAAGAAGGCGCCCAAGGTGGCCCAGCGGTACGCGCCGAACCCGGACAAGGGGCGGGGCAAGGGCTCGCGGAAGAAGGGCAAGCGGTAACCTGTTTGGCCCCCAGATGCTTAGTGCCGGATGCTTAGCGAAGGCGAAGGCCGGGGCCTGCGGTACAAGCAGGATTAACAGCTAACGGCAACAGGCCGGCTCCAAGGGGAGCCGGCCTGTTGTTGTCTAAATATTCCTAGATAGTCCTAGGTGTTTTTGACGTTGCCTGCGGCGTCGGTGGTGCGGTCTTTGACGTCGGTGGCGGCGTGTTGGCCTTCGGCTTTGACGTTTTGGGCGGCGTCGGTGGCGGTGGCCTTGACGTTTTCCATGGCTTCCTGGGCGGGTTCCTTGAGGTCCTGGACCATGTCCTTGGCGGCGTCGGTGACCTGGGTGGCCAGGGGCTGGGCGGCGGTTTTGAGCTGGTCCGCGGCTTCCCGTTCCTTTTGGCTGGCCGGGATCAGGGAGGAGATCAGCATGCCGGCGCCGAACGCGATCAGGCCCGCGGCCAGGGGGTTGCCCTGGGTTTTGGCTTTGACCTGGTCCGGTGCGTTGGAGATCGCTGTTCCGGCGTGGCCGAGTTTGGCTGCGGCGGTGTCTTTGGCCCCGTGCAGGGTGTCTCCGGTGGAGTGCAGTGCGTTGCCGGTGTGTCCGGCGCCGGTGTGCACGGTGTCCTGGACACGGGTAGTGGTGTGGTCTGCTGCGCCCATGATTTTCTCCTTGACCCCGCTCACGGCGTCTTTTACCTTGTCGGTTTGGCGGTTCACGATGTTGGACGGGGTGACTTTGTCGGCCACGGCGTCGACGTTGGTGCCCAGGCGTGCGCGGGTGGCTTCTATGTCTGAACGGATTGCGTCCGGGTTATCGCTCATCGGTTTACCTCACCTGGTTTTAGGGTTGGGGGTATTTCGGACAGGGTTTCCCCGGTCTGGGGCAGGCCTTTGATCTGTTTGAGTTCCTTGCGGCCGATCGAGGCCAGGACCGCGGCGATGATGCCCCAGATCACGGCGACGATCAGGGCGGCCCAGCCCAGTGGCATCAGGGCGCCCAGGGCGAACATCAGGCCCAGGGACAGGAAGATCAGGACGAAGTGTCCTGCCACGCCTGCCCCGGCGAGCATGCCCGCGCCCTTGCCCGCCTTGGTGGCGGACTGTTTGGCCTCGGCCTTGGCCAGCTCGACTTCCTGGCGCATGAGCGTGGACAGGTCACGGGTCACGTCCCCGAGCAGCTCACCCAGCGAGGCGTTATCCGCCTTCTGGTGCGCCTCACTCGGAGCGGGTTCTGGAATGGAACTACTCACAGCTGACGTCCTTCCGATGAGCGGTAACCGCCGTCGGTGCTGCGGTAGGAGCCGTCCTCGTCCCGGTAGGGGTCATCCTCGAACCGGAGGGGAGTGTCCTCAGCCGTGCCGGAGGGCAGGGAAGTGGTGGATACCGGAGCGCCGGCGCCTACAACAGGCTCGCTGTAGAGGTCGTCATTTCCGGCTGCATACACGGTCTCCTGGCGGAGGGGTGCAACCGGCTGGGGCTGCACGGACCGCTGCGACGGCGAACCATATGCGGCGCCGCGGGAATCCGGCGCGCCTGCGGTCAGCCCGCGGGTGAGCCTGCCGGCCAGGACGCCGGCGCCCGCTGCAAGCAGGAGGAAGGTGCCGGGGTTGTTGCGGGCAAACCTCTGGACTTCGCCGAGAATGTCGCCCGGCTGCTTGTTCTCCAGCCAGGAGGCCACGGTGTCCGTGGTGCCGGCGGCCTGGCGGATCAGGTCGCTGGCCATGCCCTGCTGATCCGGCGCATCGGCCATGCTGTGCAGCTGGCTGGAGATGGTGCGGATGCCTTCGGCGGCCTTCTGCTGCTGGGTTCCAGCCTGGCTTGTCAGGCCCGACTTTGCCTGGTGCAGCAGATCCTGCGCACTGGACTTCGCCTCGGACGCCACATGCGCGGCTTCTTCCTTGGCGGTCTGTGCAACGTTTTGGGCTGACGTTGCGGCCTGGCCGGCAACGTTCGACGCCTCTTCCTTTGCCGCCTGGCTCTTGGAGGTGCCGGCAGAACCCTGAACGGGGGCGGTGCCAAAGTTTTCATCGGCTCCTGCTGCGTTCACACCGTAAGGATCGGTGGTTGCAGTGCCGGGGGTCTGGGGCCATTGGTTCTCTGTCATCGGGCTCTCTTTCCTGAAGGGTCAGCTGGCGATCAAGAACCAGCAATGCTGGCTAGTAGTAAGCATGGTTACTAATTAGATACTAAGCACACTTTCCTTTTGAAGCGCAAGAGGGCCGCCTAATAAAGGCTCTCAGGAACGGCTCTGGGCCTGGGCGGATAGTAAGCCTACTTGCGAATTGGATGCTAAGCATGCTTATTGTAGAGAACGTAGCGACGCAACATGAGGTGATCACGCCCTGCACTTCGCCACCCACAGGAAGGCCACGGCCCGATGACCAGCAATCTCGATCCAGATGCCCGCACCAGCTACCGCTTAATTTCTGTGGCGGCTAGGCTGGTGCAGCGGCGCCAGGACGACGCCCTGGCGCACTTGGGCCTGACCCGCGCGGCTGTGATAGCACTTGAAGGCCTGGCCGGCGGGCCCTTGAACCAGGAACAGCTTGCCGAAACCATACGGGTCCAGAGCCAGACTCTGGGACGGGTCCTGCTGCGGCTGGAGGGCGCCGGGTACATCACCAGGACGCGCCAGTCCACCGACCGCCGGCAATTCAAGGTGGAACTTACGGAATCAGGGGAAGCCATCCTTGAGGCTGCCCGCCGGGAAGAAACCAATGCCTACCCTGATGATCCGAACATCGGCTGGAAGGTCCTTAGCGAGGAGCTCGCAAAGTTCGTGAACGCGCTGCCGGCAAGCCGGAGCCAAGAGGTGCTCCCGTTCGCTCCGCCTGAGCACCGCACTTCGAGGCGCCCCCATGGCGCACGCGGCACCGGCCTTCGCGGCATGGACCAGTCCGGCCACTAAGGCGGACGGGCACGGCCGTTCAAGCCGGCGCCTCAACCTGCGCTAAGGCGGTAGCCGCCGGACTATGCCGGGCGGCTAGGCCGCGCAGGCATCCTTAAGTGCCTGGACGGACTCTGCCGGCACCTCGTCTCCGGCTTCCGCAATCTGGCCCAACGGCGTCGTAATTTCAGCCGGGACCCCGGCAGTGGATGCTGCAGAGACGAGCCCCGCCAGCAGCTGCTTGTCCTCGACGCTGACCAGCCCGTCCTGGACCACGGCGCAGATCTGGCGGTTCACTTCGGCGGCGCCGGCCGTTGCCACCTTCGAGGCGGCGTCGCTGACGGCATTGCCTGCGGCCTCCTCAACGGCACCACAGCCGGCAAGGAGCAGGAGCAGGGGTGCGGCGGACAGGACTGCGAGGCGGCGGTTCATACGCCCAGCCTATCGGGCGGACATAAGGTGCTACCGCGCGCTGGCCGCCGGCACCCCCAGGATGCTGTCCAGCAGCCCGTTCCGGAACTTGCCATCCGGATCGTGCGCCGATGCCAGTGAACGGAAGTCGGCGAAGCGCGGGTACAGCGATTCCCAGTCGTGCTCTTCCGGGGAGAAGAGCTTGCCCCAGTGCGGACGGGCGCCGAAGGGCCTCAGCAGATCCTCGAGTTCCGGCAGGACCGCCTCCACTTCGGGCTGCAGCGGCCTCCACGTGAAGTGCAGGGCAACGCTCCGCTGCCGGTAGAAAGGGCTGAGCCAGAACTCGTCCGCGGCACCGGTCCGGATCTCCGAGACAAACAGCAGTGGCGCGAGCTTGTCCGCGAGTCCGCGGACTGCCTCAATGGCGGCCGGGGCATGCTCCAGCGGAAGGATGAACTCGCTTTGCAGCTCCTCACCGTTGCTCGGCGTGAACTCGTGGCGGAAGTGGGGAAGGCGGTCCAGCCACTGGCCGGGTTCGTCCAACTGCACGGTGCAATTTTCCGCGGACATGTCCGGCAGCGGGTGCCGCGGGCTCACGGCCGCAGTGGCACCGAACAGCCCGTCCAGGGGCGGCTCCGAGTCCAGCGCCTTGAGCCAGACCTGGCTGATGGAATCCCCGGCATAGTCCGTGAAAAGGCTGACGCTGTAGGCGCTGGACACGAGTTCGCGGAAGCTGCCCAGTGCCTGGTCCCACGGCAGGTTCTCCAAAACGCGCTGGCGCATCCGGAAGCTCGGCTGGACGGCGAGTTCCAGGCCGGTCACAATCCCCAGGGCCCCGAGCCCCACCACGCTGGCCCGGAATTCGTCGCGATCGGCACGGGTGAGGGAAACCTGTTCGCCGGAGGGCCGCACCAGGTCGATGGACTGGACTGCTCCGGCCAGGGACTGGTTGTTGACGCCTGAGCCGTGCGTTCCGGTCTGGACTGCGCCCGCCACGGAGATGTGCGGGAGTGACGCGAGATTGTGAATAGCGGCGCCGGACTGCTCCAGGGCGCGGCACAGTTCCCCGTAGCTGACGCCGCCGCTGACCCGCACCGTTGTATGGTCCGGGGAGAGTTCGATCCGCTGGGGCAGCGCATCCAGGAGAACATGCACGCCGTCCGTGTCGCCCACCCGGTTGAACGAGTGCCGCGATCCCAAGGCCTTGACCCGCCCGGCACCGGCCACGATTCCGGCAAGTTCGTCCACCGAGGCTGGCCGCCGGACCTCCGCGGAGGCGTATTCAAGGTTCCCTGCCCAGTTCTTCATCGAGTCGGCTTTCCGGTTGGAGGTGCAATTGGCTCCCTCAACTGTCAGCGCTAACAATCCCACTGTCAAGGCGCGTTCACGCTGCCGCCAGCGGCGGGCCACGGAGCGCTGCAACACACTGGCACTTGTCTTTCTATCGTTGTAAATTTGCCGGATGACACGTGCGCGCACCCCTCCGATGGGATGGAACAGCTGGGACTGTTACGGCACCTCCGTGACCGAGGACGAGGTCATGGCCAATGCCTCCTTCATGGCCGGGCATCTGCTGCCTTTCGGGTGGGACACCGTGGTGGTGGACATCCAGTGGTACGAACCCGCGGCCCGGGCCGGAGGCTACAACAACGGCGCAGAACTGGAACTGGACGGGTACGGCCGGCAGCTTCCGGCGACCAACAGGTTCCCGTCAGCCGCCGGCGGGCTCGGTTTCAAACCGCTCGCCGACCGGATCCACGGCCTGGGCCTCAACTTCGGCCTTCACATTATGCGCGGCATCCCCCGCCAGGCGGTCCGGGATGCCCTCCCCGTTGAAGGGACGGACGCCACCGCAAACCAGGTGGCTGACACGTCCTCCGTCTGCGCCTGGAACACGGACAATTACGGCCTGGACCACAGCCACCCCGGCGCCCAGGCCTACTACGATTCCCAGCTGCGGCTCTTCGCTTCCTGGGGCGTGGACTTCATCAAAGCCGATGACATGCTGGGCCCCTACTTCGCCGGGGAGATCGCGGCCTACCGCCGCGCGATAGACCGCAGCGGCAGGGACATGGTCCTCAGCCTGTCGCCGGGCAGGGCCCTGTCCCTGGCACACCTCGACCACCTGCGCACGAACGCAGACATGTGGCGGGTTTCGGACGATCTCTGGGACAGCTGGGAGGACGTCGAGGCCCAGTTTGGCCGGATGGCACGGTGGGCTCCCCACCAAGGGCCCGGAAGCTGGGCCGACGCGGACATGCTCCCAGTGGGACGGATCGCGCTGCGTGCCGAGCGGGGAAATGCGCGGCTCACGCGCCTGACGCCCGATGAACAACGGACCATGCTGTCACTCTGGTGCATCGCCCGTTCCCCGCTCATGCTCGGCTGCGACCTTCCCTCCTCACCCCCGGAAACCCTCGGACTGCTGACCAACCGGGACGTCCTTGACGTACTCACGGCGAGCCGCAACAACCGCGAACTGCTGCGGGACGGGCACCTCGTGCTGTGGGCGGCGGAAAGTACGACGTCGGAGGACAGGTTCGTGGCGGTCTTCAACACCGGGACGGCCGGCGTGGCCCGGACACTGCCGCTCGCTGACCTTGGCCTCCCGGGTCCGGCGAGCTGGACAGCCCGGGAGGCGTGGAGCGGCACCTGGGCCGGGCTCACCGAGCTTTACGGTGCCCCGGCCCTGGCGGTGGATCCCCCCGCCCATGGCGTGCGGTTCTACCGGTTCTCCCGCAACCTGGATTAGCTCCCGCCGCACTGTGGGCCGGTGCGCGGCGGTGGGACCCTGCGCCTGCCGGTGGCTTCAAACGCGGCCGCGACCCGCAGCAGGGCGGTGTCGCTGTATGCCCTGCCGGCGAAGGTCAGGCCCACGGGCATGGCGATGTCCGCTGCAAGTCCCATGGGTACCGTCACCGTAGGGATGCCAAGATGCCTGGGAACCAGGTTTCCGTTGGACACCCAGACGCCGTTGCGCCACGCCAGGTCAGCCGAGCGCCCGTTGCGGTCCGCGTCGGCGGGGGCGATGTCGGCAGCTGCCGGGAACACCACGGCGTCGAGGCGCAGGCCGTCCATCCACTGCTCCAGGTCAACCCGGCGTGTTTCCTCCAGCCCGCGCAGTCCCTCGGCCAGGTGCGGTATCGCGGCCAGTTCGGGCACGCCGTTCTCCCGTATCCACGCGGGGTAGTCGCTGATGTCGTCGTCGAACCCGTGGTACCGGTCCGGGAGTGAGCCGTCCGGGTCGGGGAAGATTGCCGCGCCGTTAACGTCGGCCAGCCGGCAGAGATCCGGGTCCCCGTTGGCGTCCAGGAAGTCGTTCCAGGCCCAGGCGGAGAGGTCAACGATTTCCTTGCGAAGGTACTCGGGGGACACCAGGCCCCTGGTCGAGATGTTGGGCGCTCCGGGGCGGTCGCCTTCGTAGTTGGACACCACGGGGAAGTCCACCTCAATGACGTGGGCTCCCGCGGCCTCGAGGTCGCGCCGCGCAGCCTCCCAGAGCTCGATGATCGAAGCCCTGGTCTTGATCCGCTGGCCCGTAGGCCCGCCAATCCCCGGGGTAGGGGCTGTGCCGGCTTCAGGGTCCGCGTTGATGTACATCCGCGGGACCCCAAAGCGTTTGCCGGCCAGGACGCTTTCAGCCGCAGCCCGGTCCGGTGCCGCCAGCTCCACGTAGGAACCAGGGCGCACCTCGGATGCCTTGGGCAGCCCGACCCATGGCTGCATCCGCCAGAAGTCGCCCCGGGTCTCCGCGTCATCAGCCACCACAACATCCAGGACCTCCAGGAGGTCCGCCATGGTGCGGGCATGCGGCACCACCACGTCCATGGTGGGCACCAGCGGCCAGTTGCCGCGGACCGAGATCACGCCCCGGGACGGGGTATAGGCACAGAGCGCGTTGTTCGACGCCGGCGCCCGGCCGGAGGACCAGGTCTCCTCCGCGAGCCCGAAGGCGGCGAAGCTGGCCGCGGTGGCCGTTCCTGAACCATTCGAGGATCCCGAGGCAAAGGCCGCGGTGAGGTAACCGGCGTTGTATGGGCTTTCGGCACGGCCATATACGCCGCGCTGCATACCTCCATTGGCCATCGGTGGCATATTGGATAGTCCAATAAGGACGGCCCCGCCGGCACGCAGCCGCTCGATGGTGAACGCGTCCTCCTTTGCCACCAGGTCCTTGAAGGCCGGCGATCCGGCGGCGACGGTCAGGCCGCGCACCTTATAACTGTCCTTAGCTGTATAGGGGATACCGTCCAGCGGTCCGAGCGTGGCCCCCCGGGCCCGGCGCTCGTCAGACCCCCTCGCTTCGGCCAGGGCGTCCGGGTTCATCACCACCAGTGCGTTCAGGTGTATGCCGGAAGAGTCATACTTCTCAATCCGCTGCAGGTAGTGGCGCACCAGGTCCTCGCTGGTGACCTCTCCCGCCTCCAGCGCCATACGGAGTTCGCTGATGGACGCCTCGACGACGTCGAAGCTGCCATGGGTGGCCGGCGTGCCGGCTGTTCGGGCGAGCTTCATTCCGAGCCTCTTTGGGCTGCCGGCGCCGGCTGCTGTTGCGTGATGCAGTGGATGCCGCCGCCGAAGGCGAAGACGTCGCGGGCATCCACCAGCTCCACAGTCCGGCCAGGGTAGGCCTGTTCCAGGATGCCGGCGGCGATGACGTCATTGGGGTCATCGAAAGCGCACAGGACCACTGCGCTGTTCGCCACGTAGTGGTTGATGTAGGACCAGTCCACAAACCCTTCGCCGTCCTCGAGGACGGTGGGGGCGGGAACATCGATGACGCGCAGCGGACGGCCCTTGGCATCCACTTCTCCGGCGAGGACCGCAGAAAGCTCCCGGTACACCTCATAATCCGGGTGGGCTGGGTTGTCCTGGCGGTGGAGGAGGACGGTTCCGGGGCCGGCGAAGGCCGCCACGATGTCCACGTGGCCGCGCGTGCCAAACTCGCCGTAGTCGCGGGTGAGGCCACGCGGGAGCCAGATGGCCTTGCTGGTGCCCAGGGCTGCGTGGATTTCGGCCTCGACAGATTCTTTGGTGACTCCGGGGTTGCGTGCCGGATCCAGCTGGACCGTCTCCGTCAGCAGCACCGTTCCCTCGCCGTCCACATGGAATCCGCCGCCCTCATTGACCAGCGGACTGGACGTGGCTGGAACTCCGGCCTTCCCGGCCACCGCGCGGGCCACGTCTGCGTCCTTGTCCCAGGCGGCCCACCCTTGCGCGCCCCACCCGTTGAAGACCCAGTCGACGGCGGCCAGCGAGCCATCCGGACGGTGGACGAAGGTGGGTCCGCTGTCCCGGATCCACGCGTCGTCGAGCGGAACTTCAGCCACGGTGATGCCCCCGCCAAGCCATCCCCGTGCGGCGGTGGCGTCACGGGGGTCTGACACGACGGTCACGGGCTCGTGGCGGGCAATGGTGCGGGCAACTGTGGACCAGACGGCACGGGCGCGGTCCAGCGAAGGGCTTCCCAGGGGGCCAAAGGTTTCGTTGGGCGGCGGAAAAGCCATCCAGGTGCGGTGGTGGAGTTCCCATTCGGCAGGCATGTGGGTGGCCGCGTCGTCGGTGGCAACGGCACCCGGAGAGGGTTGCGGGGCATAATAAATGAATGACATTCATTTATTATGGATTCGAGGATGCCCGCAGGCAAGGGATCCGGGGAAAATTAAGCTCCGGCTACTTGGCGGCTGTCTGCTCAACCGCAGCCAGGATGGCCCTGGCCAGTTCCGCTGGCTTGGTGAACTGGGGCCAGTGGCCGGTGGGCAGGTCCACGTACTCCACGTCCCGCATGCTGGAAAGCTCCGCCACAAAGGGATGGCCCGCCTGGATCCACTCCTGCAGCAGCGACGACGGGAACTCGCACGCAATGACGGTGGCGGGCACGTCGTAGCGCCGGTCATCATGCAGATGCTGCTGGTCGTAGGCAACGCCCTTGGGCTGCGGAATGGCCCGTGCCCGGAAAGCCTCGCGGAGGCCGTCGTCGAGGTCCACCAGGTCGGCGTCCTCGAACGCTTCCCACGGCGGCAGCGGAACGTCATCGCCGTCGGCCGGCAGTTCATCGTTGATCACGCCGCCTTCACCCAGCGGTCCGCTGTCCACGTAGACCGCCCGCTCCACCCGGTCGGGGCGGGAATCCAAGGCGCCGTGGATGATGGCGCCGCCGCCGGAATGGCCCACCAGCACCACCTTGGTGTCCAGGGCATCAATGGCGGCAACCACGGCGTCGATATGGTCCCGCAGGCCGATACCGGAGCGGTTTGCGTCGACGGATTGCATCCCGGGAAGCGTGAGCGGGTGCGTCCGGTGGCCCGCGGCCTCAAGCGCCGGCGCCACCTCCTCCCACGAGGAAGCATCCAACCAGAAACCGGGAACCAGGATGATGTCCATGATGGAACCCTACTCCCGGCGGAGACGGTCGCGGGTCATCCGGGGGGGCGTGGGGCATCCGGAGCAGAAGGGCTTTCGCGCAGCCTCGACGGGCAGTAAAGTCCCCGAGTAGCCTGCGTTTCTCCGACGTGACCTGAGAGGGAGCCCTCATGAAACGGCCAGAATGCTTTTGCGGACCCGCCGGCACCGTGCCGGGCCCAGCTGGGGCCGGAGGTGTGGAGGCATGAGCGGCTCACCATCGCAGGGCCAGGCCGCGCCGGCGAAGCGTGAAACGTTCTCCTCGCGCCGGCTCTTTATCCTCTCGGCGATCGGCTCGGCGGTCGGCCTGGGCAATATCTGGCGCTTTCCCTATATCGCCTATGACAATGGCGGCGGCGCCTTCCTGATTCCCTACCTGGTGGCATTGCTGACAGCCGGCATCCCGCTGCTGTTCCTCGACTACGCCGTGGGCCATAAGTTCCGCGGCTCGGCGCCGCTGGCCTACCGCCGGCTCCACCGGGCGGCTGAGCCGCTGGGATGGTGGCAGGTGCTGGTGTGCTTCGTCATCGCGGCCTACTACGCAGTGATCATCGCCTGGTCGCTGATGTACACCATCTTTTCCTTCACGGAGGCGTGGGGTGACGACGCCGAGGGCTACTTCTTCGGGAACTTCCTGGCCGTCGCGGAGGCCCCGGGCATCGGCTTCACCTACGTGCCGTCCGTCTTCTTCCCGCTCCTGCTGATCTGGGTGGCGGTCATCATCATCATGGTGGCAGGAATCCGCAAGGGCATCTCCCGCGCCAACTCCATCCTCCTGCCCTTGCTGATGGTGATGTTCCTTCTCCTGGTAGTCCAGTCGCTCTTCCTTCCCGGCGCAGCGGAAGGCCTGAACGCGTTCTTCACGCCGGACTGGGCCGCACTCGCAGACCCCTCTGTGTGGGCTGCAGCCTACGGACACATCTTCTTCTCGCTGTCCGTGGGCTACGGCATCATGGTCACGTATTCGTCCTACCTCAAGCGCCGGACGGACCTCACCGGTTCCGGCATGGTGGTTGCCTTTTCCAACTCCGGATTCGAAATCCTCGCCGGCATCGGTGTTTTCGCGGCTCTTGGGTTCATGGCGCAGGCAGCAGGCACAGGCGTCAACGACGTGGTCACCCAGGGCATCGGCCTTGCCTTCGTCGCATTCCCCACCATCGTGTCCCAGGCACCCTTCGGCGGGCTCATGGGCGTGCTCTTCTTCGGATCGCTGGTGTTTGCGGGGATCACCTCCCTGATTTCCGTGCTGGAGGTGATCGTGGCCGCCGTGCAGGACAAGCTGGGCTGGGGCCGGGTCAAGGCTTCAGTGGTGGTCAGCGTGTTGGTGGCAGTTGTCTCCCTGGGCCTGTTCCCCACTGCTACGGGCCTTTACCTGCTGGACACCTCGGATGCTTTTGTCAACAGCTTCGGGATCACCCTGGGCGCGCTGGTCACCGTGGTGGTGCTCGCGTGGTTCCTGCGCAAGCTGCCGCTGCTCTCGGCCCACCTGAACCGTGTCTCAACCATCAAGATGGGGCGGGCGTGGATAGTGCTGGTGGCCGGCGTGGTGCCCCTCGCCCTGATCTACATGGTGGCCAACGAATTCATCAGCAAGATCACCACCACCTACGAGGGGTACCCCGAGTGGTTCGTGGGCCTGTTTGGCTGGGGCATGGCCGGCGCGCTGGTGGTCCTGGCCCTCATTCTGACGGCCATTCCCTGGAGCCGCAGCTCCAAAGCCCACCATGACCCCGAATACGACGACGTGGTCAAAGAGGATGCACAGGAGACGGCACCATGACACCCATCGCCATCACCATGATGATCATCGCGATCCTCACTGTCTGGGGCGGGCTGGCGCTGGCGCTGGTCAACCTCAAGAGGCACCCGGAGGACGAGGGCGCCCTGCCCGAAGAGCACGCACCCGAGCTCTGACCCACTTTTGCGGGCGAGGGCCCGGGTGCCGGGGTTGGGGCTGCCGTGGTTACGGGTTGGGCTGTCCCTTGCCGCTGCTGCAGTAGTTGGCGGCGGGCAGGACGACGGCGTCAGTGACTGCCTTGCCATGCGCGTTCTGGAACACCGCCCGCACCAGGACCGCCGGCTGGCCGGGCGCCGCGGCGGGCAGCTCAAGCCTTGAGGTGTAGGTGCCTTCATCTGTCCGTTTCGTCACGGGCTGGCGGCCTGCCTTCTCCCAGTTTGCACCGCCGTCGGACGAGGTTTCCCACACTGCCACCGGGCCCGGGGTGCCTGTGGCCGTAGCGGCCACACTGGCTGTGCCGCCCGCGGCCCTGGCCTTTGGCTGCTTGGAAACCTGCGGCAGCTCCACTGTCTGGTCGAAGGCGGGCCAGCCGTCCACCCACTCGATCTTCTGGATGCCAAGGGTGGGGAAGTAGGGGATGTCACGGTTGGAGCCGTCGTAGTAGTGGAAGGCCAGGTAATCGCCAAACACGGACTGGCCGCCCGGGCCGGTGACGGCACCGTGCGAATCCAGGACCACGGACCCGCCGCCGCCGAACATGTCGCGGCCGTCCTTGTCCAGGTAGGGGCCCTTGACGGAGGTGGAACGCCCCACGGCCACCTTGTAAGTGGAGTCGGCGCCGCGGCAGCAGGAGTCGAAGGAGACAAACAGGTAGTAGTAGCCGCCGTGCCTGGTGATGTACGGCGCCTCGATGGGGTTGCCGGGCATGAACCGGTCCGCAATGTTCACGGTTTTTGACTGCCAGTCCGCCACGGGCTTGCCGCTGGGCCATTCGATGGGCACCAGGAAGATGCCGTACCAGAACGATCCGATGGCCATGTAAGGGGTGCCGTCCGCGTCCTCGATGATGCCGGCGTCGATCGCGTTGAACGTCTTGCCGGGGTTGTTTGGATCGAGGCCCGTGGCGGGGGAGGAAACCACCAGGCCCTGGTCCACCCACTCGTAATCCGGATGCGTGGGATCGAGGGTGGTGTTGGTGGCCAGGGCAGTCAGGGACTTGTTCCCTCCAAAGCGAGACGCCGAGTAGTACAGGTAGTAGGTGCCGTTATGCTCCGTGATCTCCGGCGCCCACAGGTTGCCGGGGAGCTCGCCGTCGGCGAAGTGCTCATCGATCCACGCGGGAATCCGGTCCCAGACGGTGCCGCTGTACTCCCACGTGGTTCCCTGGTCATGGGAAGACCAGGCCTGGATGGTGCCGCCGTTTTCCCGGTTCACCAGGCCTGTGGAGTAGACGTACCAGGTGCCGTCGTCGTCGATGATCAGGGCAGGATCGTGGATGGGAGAGGTTTGGCCAACCACGGTCTTTCCGCCCGGCAGGTCCGCCAGGCTGGTGTCGTTCTTGGCGGCCGGCGCTGACGCCGTCCCGGCAACCTCCGGGGCCGGGGCCGTTGCGGCGATGTGGGGACTGGCCGCCGTCGGGAGCGCTGCGGCTGTGAGGGTGAGGCCCAGGGCTGCAGCCAATCCTGCAGCGCGGAGCATCCATGGACGTGACTTCATCATCACGTGGTCCTTCCGGAAGGTGGGGCGATTTCAACCGCCAGGGAACAGACAAATGTTTGCAACGTTGTAACGAAGAATATGGCATGCGATCTGGGTCACGTCAAGGACGGGTCGGGGGTGGCAAAAGTAATTGCCGGAGCGCCCTTGACGATTCTTCTCATCGTGTGTGATTGTTTCTTACAACGTTGCAAAGCAGCAGCTGCTCCGATGCCGGTCCGCTACCGCGGCCCGCGGAGTCCCGGTACCGCCCAGCCCAATAAACTTGATTGCTCCACCCAACCCGGAAGGACTGCGTGATGATGAAGTCACGTCCCATGGCCGCGACCCTGGCGCTTTTTACCGCCGCCGGCCTTATGCTCGGCGGCTGCTCCGCCCCCTCTGGCGGGGACGCCGGCGGCGAAAAGAAGCTCACCTTTATGTTCCGCGGGGGTGAAGACGAGAAGAAGGCCTACGAGAAGGCCGTTGAACAGTTCGAGGCCGCAAACGGTGTTGACGTTGACATCATCGTCACAACAGCGGACCAGTACGCCACCAAGCTGAAGGCCGCAATTGCCGGCAAGCAGGTCCCGGACGTGTTTTATATCGGGCCAGGCGACGTGCAGGCATACGTGCAGAACGGAATCGTCAAGGACATCACCGAATACGTGGAAGGCTCCGACACGATTGACCTGGATAATATCTGGGAATACGGTGTGGACAGCTACCGCTACGACGGCAAGCGCGTGGGTGAAGGTTCCATCTATGCCCTCCCCAAGGACGTGGGTCCGTTCTCCTTCGGCTACAACAAGACCATGCTGGAAAAAGCCGGGATTCCGCTTCCGGACAAGGACAAGCCCTACACCTTTGACGAGTTCGTGGCCGCCGCCAAGAAACTTACCGCCGACACCAACGGCGACGGCTCGCTGGACCAGTGGGGAACAGGCCTGAACGTCCAGTGGAACCTGCAGCCGTTCGTCTGGTCCAACGGTGGGGACTGGCTCAGCGAGGACCGTACCAAGGTCACCGTGGACACCCCCGAATTCGCCGAATCGCTGCAGTGGTTCGCAGACCTGCAAAACGTCCACGGTGTCACCCCTTCTGTTGCTGAGGCGCAGACCCTGGACACGTACCAGCGCTGGATGAAGGGCGAAATCGGCTTCTTCCCCATCGCCCCCTGGGACCTCTCCACCTACCAGAAGCTGGGCTTCGAGTGGGACGTCATCCCCTACCCTGCAGGCGACACCGGCGAGACGGCCAGCTGGATCGGGACGCTTGGCGTCGCGGTCTCCGAAAGCACCAAGCACCCCGAAGAGGCAGTCAAGCTGGTGGAGTACCTCACTGCCAACAAGGAAGCCCAGCAAAGCCTGGTGGATGCGGGCATCCAGATCCCCAACCTGAAGGACATGGCCGAGACCTGGGCAGCGGACACCAGCACCAAGCCGGCCAACAAGGAAGAGTTCCTGCAGATCGTCAAGGACTACGGCCGTGCCCTGCCCGGCGGCAACACCTTCAACGCCGAGTGGTATGACGAGCTGTTCACCAACATTCAGCCCGTGCTGGACGGCAAGCAGACCGCTGCCGACTATCTGAAGGAAGCCCAGCCCAGGATGCAGGAATTCCTGGACGCCGCCAACCAGCAGGCCGGCAACTAGGGGGATCACCGGTATGACAACAACCATCACCCGCCGCTCGCGGCTTCACCGGAAGGAACAGCGGGCAGCCCTCGCTTTTGTTGCCATACCGGTGATCGGGTTCCTCCTCTTTACGCTCTTCCCGCTCCTCTTCTCGGTGTACGCCTCGTTCACCAACTGGAACGGCATCTCCGCCCCGGTTTTCAAGGGCCTGGACAACTACACCAAGATGTTCGGCGACCGCTACTTCCTGCAGTCGCTCTGGAACACCCTGTACATGATGATCGGCATCCCCATCGGACTGGTCATCTCCTTGGGCCTTGCGTTGGCAATGAACCGGAAGATGCGCGGCACCACGTTCTTCCGCACCGTGTACTACCTGCCCGTGATCTCCTCCATCGCCGCCGTCGCCATCCTCTGGCAGTGGGCCTTCAACGGCGACTTCGGCCTCATCAACCAGGGCCTGGCCCTGGTGGGCATCGACGGCCCCAACTGGCTGCAGGACACCGCCACCGTGAAGCCCGCCCTCATCATCATGGCCATCTGGAAAGGCCTGGGATATTCCATGCTGCTGTACCTGGCAGCCCTCCAGTCGGTGCCCCGCTACCTTTACGAGGCCGCAGCACTGGACGGTGCAACTGCCTGGCAGCAGTTCCGGCACATCACCATCCCTATGGTCCGGCCGGTCACCTTCTTCCTGATTGTCACCAGCATCATCGGCGGCTCCCAGATCTTCGTCGAAATCAACATCATGACCCCCACCGGCGGCCCTGAGTTCCAGTCCGCCTCCATCGTTTGGTACATCTGGCAAAAGGCGTTCGACAACCTCCAGATGGGGTACGCGTCCGCCATGTCCGTGGTCCTGGGGCTGCTGGTCTTCGTCATCACCTTCATCCAGTTCCGGCTCAACCGCCGCAACCAGTTTTCGATCGATTGAGGCAGGCAGCCATGTCCGCACAGAACGTCATCACCACACCCCCGCTGGAGCCCGCCCACGAAATCCCGGGCGGTGCCGGGAGCGGAAAGCCAGCCGGTCCCGGGCGGGCGGGCAGGGGCTCCCGGTCCGCGAAGGAAACACTCCGCCTGGGCAACATCCTCACCACCCTGGTCCTCAGCGTCGGCGCAATCGTGATGATCGCCCCGCTCGCCTGGACCTTCTCCACCTCTCTCAAGACGAAGGACGGCGTCTTCGAACTTCCGCCCCAGTGGATTCCGGACCCCTTCGTGTGGGAGAACTACGCACGCATCTGGACCGCGGGCCCGCTGCTGAGTGGCATCCAAAACAGCCTGATCGTGGCCTGCTCGGTGACCATCGTGGGTTCGCTGACGTCCGCGCTCGCCGCTTTTGCCTTTGCCAAGATGCGGATGCCCTTCAAGAACGTCCTGTTCCTGGGGCTCCTTTCCGGGCTTATGATCCCGTTTCCCACCCTGATGATTCCGCAGTTCACCATCTTCGCGAGCATCGGCTGGGTGGACACGCTGCTGCCGCTGATCGTGCCGGGGCTCTTTGGCAACATCATCATGATCTTCTTCCTGCGCCAGTTCCTTAACAGCATCCCGGACTCCATCGTGGAAGCTGCGCGAATCGACGGCGCCTCCTACCTGCAGATCTTCTGGACGCTCATCCTGCCCGCAATCCGCCCGGCGCTCGCCGCGCAGTTCATCCTCTGGTTCATGGCCATGTGGAACGATTACCTGGCGCCGATCATTTACCTGAACTCCCCGGGCACGCAGACCCTGCAACTGGTCATCGCCAATTTCAATGCGCAGTACGCCATCCAGACGGATTACCCGCTGATCATGGCCGCATCCTTCGTGGCGCTCCTGCCGGTGCTTATTGTCTTCGTGGTGTTCCAGCGCCAGATCATCGAATCCATCGCGCTTTCCGGATCCAAGGGCTGAACCGTGGCAGTGGACACCAACACCGATACCGCGGCGGAGCTGCTTCCGCTCCCCGCGGGCGCCGGCCAGGAGCCGTCTTCCTGGGGCGCGCGGCATGCGCATGACCCCACCGTTGTCCGGGACGACGACGGCACCTACTACATGTTTTCCACCGACGCCGTGGCCAACACAAAAGATATTCCCTCCGGGGTACATGTCCGTACGTCCGCCGACCTGGTGCGGTGGACGTACCTCGGAACCGCACTGGGCGGAGTGCCGGAGGCGGCAGCGGCGTGGTCCGGCGCCCAGGGGTTGTGGGCGCCGGAGGTGGTCCGCTGGCCCACCGGGGAATGGCATATGTATTACTCGGCGTCGACCTTCGGCTCCAATACCTCTGCCATCGGCCTTGCCGTCGCAGCATCACCCAAGGGCCCGTGGGAGGACCGCGGCCTGGTGGTGGCAACACGGGAGGGTGAACATTCCCAAAACGCCATAGATGCTGCAGTTGCCTTCGACGCCGGCGGCCGCCCCTGGCTGACCTACGGATCCTTCTTCTCGGGCATCTACATCCTGCCCCTGGACCCCAGCTCCGGGCTGCCCAGGGTTGACGGCGACTTGGGCTCCGTCATTGCGCGGCGCCCACGGTCTGTGGAAGGGGCAGTGGAAGGCGCCTTCATCCTCCCCAGCCCGCACGATGGCCGTTACATCCTGTTCACCTCCTATGATTCGCTGTTCAGCACCTACAACGTGAGGGTGGCCGTCGCGGACCACATCACCGGGCCCTACCGGGATTTCCGGGGGCTGGAGATGACCGACCTGGACGCATCGCCAGCTGCAGTAGGCACCAAGGTGCTGGGCAGCTACCAGTTCGACGGCGGCACAGCCTGGCTGGCGCCCGGCCACAACTCAGTCTTGACGCAGAAGGGGCCGGACGGAGCAGCCGAGCACTTTATGGTCCACCATGTGCGGTTTGGAGCGGATTCCAGCCAGCATGTGGTCCAGCTGCGCCGGCTCTTCTTCACTGCCGGCGGCTGGCCCGCCATCTCACCCCAGCCGTTCGCCGGGCTCCGGAGCGAGGCTGTTCCCGTTCCTGCCGAAGTGGCCGGAACGTGGCAGGTCCTGCGCTTCGACCCCGAATCCACGGACGTTGTGCCGGCCGCCCGGATGGACGTGGAGTGCGGTGACCTCCGTCCCGCGCACTTCCGGGGGCATCCACTGACTGTCCGCCTGCGTCCCACGGGGCCCGGCTGCGAACCGGGCACGGAGATAGACGCCGTGGTCTTCAGCTCGTGGGACTGGTCCCGCAGCAGCCCGGCCCTTTCCTTCAGCGGCATCGACCAGCGCGGGGTGGCCTGGTCCGGAACCCGGGAGGGGCTGCTGTGACTGATGCTCCCCTGGGGTGGGCGGGTCGGCTGATGGACTGGCTCCGCTTTTCCACCCGGCTGGTCCTGGTCAACGTGCTCTTCGTGGCCGGAGCCCTGGCCGGGCTGGTGGTCCTGGGCGTCTTTCCTGCCGCGGTGGCTGCCACCACCGTCCTGGGCAGGCTGCGGAACGGTTCGGCCGGGGACAGCCTGGTGCGGGACTTCATCACTGCCTACCGCTTCCAGTTCCGGCACGCCAACCGGGTGGGAAGCGCCTTCTGGATTGCCGGCGTCGTCCTTGTCCTGGACTTCGCATCACTGCTGGGACCTGCCGGGACAGCCATGCCGGCGCCCGTACACGCCGTCCTCCTGGCGCTGTCCACAGCTGCCGCGGGAGTCACGGTGGCTGCCGCCGCCACCGCTGTGGGCCTGTGCAGCCGCTACCGGGATTCCGTGGCCAGGACGTGGCGGACTGCCTTGATGCTCCCGCTTGTATCACCCGCCATGAGCCTCTCCCTGCTGGCCACCCTGGCGGCGGCCGCCGTCGTCTTCTCTGGAATGACGGCGCTGGTGCCCCTCATCGGCGCCTCGGTCCCGCTGCTCATCTCCGGATGGCTGGTGGGCCACAGGCTCGCCGGGCTGGAAGCCGCAGGTCCTGCCCACGCCTAGATCCACCCCACAAAACTCCCCACCAGACCCGCCATCTTTTTTACAACGTTGAATAGAACAGGAATACACACCGTGACCATCACTTCCGCCGCCACTGAACAGGCCGACCTGGCTGTCGTGGCACCCACCGTCATCACCGTGGACCGCTCCGCCGTCGTGGCGCCCGTCAACCGCCGCATCTTCGGCTCCTTCGTGGAGCACCTGGGCCGCTGCGTCTATGACGGCATCTACGAACCCGGCCATCCCACTGCCAACGAGGACGGCTTCCGCCTGGACGTCATCGAACTGGTCAAGGAGCTCGGCTCCAGCACCGTCCGCTACCCCGGCGGCAATTTCGTTTCCGGCTACCGCTGGGAGGACGGCGTCGGACCCCGGGACCAGCGTCCCGTGCGCCGGGACCTCGCGTGGCACTCGCTTGAATCAAACCAGGTGGGCCTGGACGAGTTCGCCCGCTGGTGCGAGCTCACCGGCTCCGAACTGATGATGGCCGTGAACCTGGGCACCCGGGGCATCGAGGCGGCCCTTGACCTGCTGGAGTACACCAACCACCCCTCCGGCACCTCGCTCAGCGAGCAGCGCATCGCCAACGGCGCCAAGGATCCCTACAACATCCGCATGTGGTGCCTGGGCAACGAGATGGACGGTCCCTGGCAGATCGGCCACATGTCCGCCGAGGACTACGGAAAGCTCGCTGCCCGCACCGCCTCCGCCATGAAGACAGCGGACAAGGACCTGGAGCTGGTGGTCTGCGGCTCATCCGGATCCGCCATGCCCACCTTCGGCGAGTGGGAGCGCGTGGTGCTGGAACACAGCTATAACTACGTGGACTACATCTCCTGCCACGCCTACTACCAGGAGCGCAACGGCGACCTCGGCTCCTACCTGGCATCTTCGCTGGACATGCAGTACTTCATTGAAACCGTGGTGGCCACCGCTGACCACGTCAAGCACAAGCTCAAGAGCAAAAAGACCATCCAGCTCTCCTTTGACGAATGGAACATCTGGTACCTGGACGAGCACCAGGCCTCCGACGAGGTCAACGAGGACTGGACGCACGCGCCGCGCCAGCTGGAGGACACCTACTCCGTGGCCGACGCCGTGGTGTTCGGCAACCTGCTCATGACGCTCCTGAAAAACCACGACCGTGTTGCCGCCGCTTCCCTCGCCCAGCTGGTGAACGTGATCGCGCCCATCATGACCGAACCGGGGGGCGACACCTGGCGCCAGACCACGTTCTTCCCTTTCTCCGTCACGTCACGGCTCGCCAAGGGGGAGGTGCTCCGTCCCCGGATCGACGCCGGAACCTACACCACGGCGGTCTATGGCGAGGCGCCGCTGGTGGACGCGGTGGCAACCGCCGACGCCGCCACCGGAGAGTCTGCCCTCTTCCTGGTGAACCGCAGCCAGACCGAGGCGATTGACGTGACCATCAACGTCTCCGACCTCAACGCGACGGTGATCACCGAGGCCGTCACCCTCCACGACGAGGACGTCTACGCCAAGAACACCCTCCAAGACCAGGACCGGGTGGGACTCAAGCAGCTCGAAGGCGCCGTCCTGGACGAGGGCACGCTCACCGTGACCCTGCCGCCCGTGTCCTGGTCCGCCGTCGCGCTTGGCTGACGTGCCCACCCGGCCGAAAAGCCCCGCTGCCGGCCGCCCTGCTGTTCGATTAACGGCGGTGCGGCTGGCAGCGGTGCTGGCCGCCGTCGTCGTGCTGGTCCTGGCCGGTTGCGCAGCCCCGGCAGCGGGTCCGGCGCCGAAGGCAAGCGCCGCCGAACTAACCGGCGACTTCTTCACCCATGACCCCGCGCTCGTGAAAGGGGAGGCCGGGGAACCCTGGTTCATCTACTCCACCGGCAACGGCCAGGTGGCGGACGGCAACATCCAGGTGCGCCGCTCCGACGACGGCGTGGACTGGGGATACGCCGGCGAGGTCTGGCAGGAGAAGCCGGCCTGGCTCAGCGCAGCGGTGCCGGGCGTGGACAACCTCTGGGCGCCCGAACTGTACGAGCATGACGGCACCTGGTACCTGTACTATTCGGCGTCCACGTTCGGGAAGAACCTGTCGGTGATCGCGCTGGCGACGAACAGCACCCTGGACCCCGGGGACCCCGCGTACGAATGGGTGGACCGCGGGCAGGTGATCTCCTCCAGGGGAGAACGGTTCAACGCCATCGATCCCGGCATCGCGGAGGACCACAACGGCAGGCCGTGGATGTCCTTCGGATCGTTCTGGACAGGGCTGCAGCTCGTGGAACTCGAATGGCCCACCGGCCTGCGCGCGGACGCCGCTGAACCGCTGGCCATCGCGGACCGGAAGGCGCCGCCCAACGCCATCGAAGCACCCTACATCCTGCCGCACGGCGGGAAGTACTACCTGTTTTTCTCCCGCGACTTCTGCTGCCAGGGGCTGGACAGCACCTACAACATTGCCGTGGGACGCGCGGACAGCATCACCGGGCCGTACGTTGACGCCGAGGGCAGGGAACTGCTCGACGGCGGCGGCACGCCGCTGCTGGCATCAGACGGCGGGCGCGTGGGGCCAGGCGGGCAGTCCGTTTCAGGGAACACCCTCGCCTTCCACTACTACGCGGAAGACCTCGACGGCGCCTTCCGGCTGGGCCTCGCCGAGCTGGAGTGGACGGACGGCTGGCCTGCCGCGCGCTGGGACTGACCCGCGAGTTTTTGTCCAGATATGCGGACTTCCTTGGCGTCTATCCCGGCGCATCTGGACAAAAACTCGCGAGGTGCTTCGGTTAGGGGAAGGTGGGCACGTAGCTGGGCACCCCGACGGCGTCCGTTGACACGGGTGCGCCGGTGTCATTGATGACGTGGTCCAGCGTGCCGGCGCCCAGGTTGACCGTCAGCAGGCTGTGCAGCTTCACGCCCGGTGTCACCGGCACCTCAAAGCCACGGGTGGCATGGATGGTGGGGTCCACGTTGTTGTAGACGTAGCTGCCTCCGCCCCAGAGTTCGTGGGTTGTGACGGAGTCTGCGATCTTGTAGCCGGCCCAGCCCAGGACCCCGTCGTGCTGCCAGGCGGCCTGGTTGGGCGCGTCGTAGGGCAGTTCATTCTGGAAGAAGACGGTCCGGCCGTTTTCGCCGTTCCAGATGACGTTGTACTCCTGGTAGTGCTCCACGAACAGGCCGGTGGCAGTGACATTGTCACCGTTGATGATCACGCCGTTCCTGCCGGTGTTGGTGGTCCAGCCCACGCCGTTGCCGTGGTCGGCGCGCCAGGCCCAGATGTGGTCCAGGAGGACGTTGTCGCTGTTGACCTCCAGGCTGACAGAGGCTTTGCCCACGTGCGGCCCACCGATGCGGAAAAACACGTCGTGGAGCGTGGTGGGATTGGCAGGATCAGTGTGGACAGCCGAGTTGGCAGACCCGCTGCCCCCGCCCTGCCGCGCCTTTCCGATCCGCATCAAAGCCGGTGAATTCACTTCACCGGCGTCGATCGTGACGGCGGCAATGTCCACGCCGGGCACGTCCGCGACGGTCAGCGGGACGGCGCCGTTGACGGCGGTGAGGGAGGCAATGCCCAGTCCCAGGACCACGGTGTTGGCCCTTTTGACCTCGATGCTCTCATCGATGCCGTAGACCCCCGGGGTGAGCAGCAGGTTCTTCCCGCGTGCCAGCTGGGAGTTGATGGTCTTGACGGAATCGGAGGGGCGGGCCACATAGAAATCGGACAGCGGGATGCTGCGCCCCGCCGTCGGGCCGTTCTCCCAGGTGGTCCCGGAGGAGTCCATGCGGACGGCGGGAACGAACACGCTGTACTCACCCGCGGAATCCAGGGTGAGGTAGGGCTTCTCGCGGCTGATCGGTGTGCCCGCGAGGGTGGTGTACGGCGGGTTCGGGAAGGACTGCGCCGGCGCCCCGTCCACTCCGGAGAAGACCTGGTTCCAGACCCCGTTGGACCAGTTGCCAATGCTGCTGTCACGCACGAAGTACTGCTGTTGCGAGCCGTTGATGACATCGCCCGTCTTCGAATCGGAGATGAAGCCGCCGCTGGCGTACTGCGGTCCGGCGGTGCAGTAGTCCATGAGGGAGAGGTTGCCGCCGGTGATGTTGATCCGCCGCATGGGCGACGCCTGCGACGCCGCCCAGAAATTCGCGGAGCCGCGGCAGCCCTCAAGGCCGGTGACGTTGATGGTGAGATTGGACAGGGAGCGCCAGAAGTTGTTCAGGGCAATGCAGTTATCCGCGGTGAGGCACCGGTTGTAGACGTCCACGTGCCCGTTGATGGTGACATCCGTGGGGGAAGCGCCCAGCCCTGCCACCTCGGTGGAGTAGCCCACCTGGACAATGAGCGGCTCCTCGGCGCTGCCGTAGGTTCCCGGCTTGAACAGCAGGGAGTAGCGTTTGGACCCCATCTCATCGTCCACCTGTTCAGCGGCGATGGAATCAACCGTGGCCTGGATATCGGCCACCGGCATGCTGGGGTCGAAGATCCGGACATTGGGGCCAAAATCCGGATCTGCGGCCTGGGGGAGGGCAGGGGGAGCGGCCGGTGCGGGAGCCTGTTGCACCGATGCCTGCGAGACGGCGGGAGCGGCCGGCGCAGCGGCTGCCATGCTTCCGCCGCTGGCGACCAGGCCGGCCAGGAGTGCGACGCTGCCGGCGACATGCAGGCGCCGGCCCGGGGTGAGCCGCAGGTGCGGTTTATGGGGCCCGTCTGGACGCGGAGGATGGGGGACGTGGGCTAGCGGCATTGCTGGTCCTGTTCGTTGGTGGGATTCGTCGAGCGTGGGCGGCAGGGTGAAGCTGCGGCGGTGGGAGCGCTCTCGTCGGGGAAGCGTAACACTGCCAAGTGGCGTGGGCAAGGGTGGTGTGGAAGCGCTCCTACTACTTCTTGACAAGAACCTGTGAGGTGGGACACCATGTGGTGAGAGCGCTCCCACCTACGGTCACCACCCCGGTCCGCCGCTCGCCACTTCTCCGCCTTCAGCCGTCCACGCAGATCGGCAAGGCATTTTTCTGACGAAGGAGTCTTCCCCGTGAAAAACCCAACCAAGTTCACCGTGCTGTCCGCAGCGGCCGCCTGCCTGGCGTTGTCGCTGACGGCCTGCGGATCAGCGGCGCCCGAGAAGGGCGGCGTCAACGATGCCACCGGTTCCGATCCCGTCACGCTCACGGTGGGCACCTTCAATGAGTTCGGCTACGAGGAGCTTTTCGAAGAGTACGAAACGCTGAATCCAAACGTGACCATTGAGCACAAGAAGGCGGCAACCACCAACGAAGCACGGGACAACCTGACCACGCGCCTGGCCGCCGGCTCCGGTTTGTCCGATATTGAGGCCGTTGAGGTGGACTGGCTTCCGGAGCTCCTGCAGTACCCGGACCGGTTTGCCGACCTGGCCGACCCCGCCGTGGAAGGACGATGGCTGGACTGGAAGGCCGAGGCCGCCACCACCGCCGACGGCAAGCTCCTTGGCTACGGGACGGACTCCGGCCCCGAGGCCGTCTGCTACAACGCCGAGCTGCTCAAGAAGGCCGGTATGCCCAGCGAACGCGGGGAAGTTGCCGAGATGCTGGGGACCAGCTGGGACAGCTATTTCGAAGCCGGCAAGGCTTACAAGGCCGCAAACCCTGATTCCGCCTGGTTCGACTCGGCAGGGGCAATCTACCAGGGCATGAGCAACCAGCTTGAAAAGGTCTACGAGGAGGAGGACGGCACCGTCATCGCCACGGAGAACCAGAAGGTCAAGGACACCTACAACCAGGTCCTGAAGGCCTCCACCGAGGACGGGCTGTCCGCCCACCTCAGCCAGTGGAGCGATGACTGGGCCTCCGGCTTCCAGACAGGCGCCTTCGCAACAACCCTCTGCCCGGGCTGGATGCTGGGGGTTATCGAGGGTAACGCGGCCGGGGTCACCGGCTGGGATGTGGCGAACGTCTTCCCCGGCGGCGGCGGAAACTGGGGCGGGTCCTACCTGACGGTCCCCACCCAGGGTGAACACCAGGCCGAGGCCAAGAAGCTGGCAGGCTGGCTGACCGCCCCTGAGCAGCAGATCAAGGCCTTCACCGCCAAGGGCACCTTCCCCAGCCAGAAAGAGGCACTCGAAAGCAGCGAATTGCTGGGCCAGACGAATGAGTTCTTCAACGGCGCGCCCACCGGCCAGATCTTCGCCGAACGCGCCAAGGCCGTTGACGTCACGCCCTTCAAGGGCACCAAGTACTTCGCCATCAATGACGCCATGCAGCAGGCCCTCACCCGCGTGGACGTTGACAAGTCGGACGACGCCGCCTCCTCCTGGGAGAAGTTCGTCACCGCAGTGAAGTCCCTCTAGGCATGGCTGTCACCGACCGGGTACGGCCACGGAGTGCTGCGGGGCAGGTCCCGCCTGAGGACACGAAGGGTGTCCGGCGCCTGGCCTTCTCCCAGCAGGTCTCCAAATGGGACGTCAAGCTATCCCCCTACCTCTACATCTCGCCGTTTTTTCTCCTGTTTGCCGTCACCGGGCTCTTTCCGCTGGTGTACACGGCATGGGTTTCCCTGCACAACTGGAACCTCATCGGCGGGCAGGGAAAGTTCACGGGCCTGGAAAACTATGCCTTCGTCGTAGCGCAGCCCTACTTCTGGAACGCGGTGGGCAACACCTTCAGCATCTTCATCCTGTCCTCCGTCCCCCAGGTTGTTATCGCCCTGGTGATAGCGGCGGTGCTGGACGCGAACCTGAGGGCCAGGACGTTCTGGCGGATGGGGGTCCTGGTGCCGTTCGTGGTGGCGCCAGTGGCGGTAGGCCTGATCTTCAACAACCTTTTCGCGGACCAGTTCGGGCTGATCAACGAGATGCTGAAGGCGGCAGGGCTGGACCCGGTCCGGTGGCATTCCGACTCCGTTGCGAGCCACCTGGCCATCGCCACCATGGTGAACTTCCGCTGGACCGGCTACAACGCGCTGATCTTCCTCGCGGCCATGCAGGCCATCCCGCGCGACGTGTTCGAGGCAGCAACGATCGACGGCGCCGGCCGGCTGCGGCAGTTCTTCTCCGTGACTGTCCCCATGCTGCGGCCAACGGTGATCTTCGTGGTGATCACCTCCACTATCGGCGGCCTGCAGATCTTCGACGAGCCGCGGGTCTTTGACCAGTCCGGCCTGGGCGGAGCGGACCGGCAGTGGCAGACGCTGACCATGTACATCTGGGAACTCGGCTGGGGCCAGCGCAACTTCGGCAGGGCCTCGGCCGTGGCCTGGCTGCTCTTCCTGATCATTGTGCTGATCGCCCTGCTCAACTTCCTCATCACCAAGCGCATCGCAAGCCAGGGAGGCCGCAAGTGAGCTCCATCCCCATGATCGAACAGACCGCCGGGAAAGGGGCAGCCAAGGCAGCAGCGCGGCGCGGGCCAGGTGCCCGGAAACCAAGGTCCGGCCACGGAAGTGACCGCCGGCCCGGCTTCCTCACCTACGGCTTCCTGGGTGCAGTCCTGCTGGCGTCCCTCTTTCCGCTCTACTGGTCCTTCCTGGTGGGCAGCCACGACAACACGGTCCTGAGCCGCGGCATCCCGCTGCTGCCCGGGGGGAACTTCCTGGCCAACGCGGCGAAAGTCTTTGACAGCATCCCGTTCTGGAAGGCAATGGGCAACAGCCTCATCGTCTCGTGCGTGACCGCGGCGTCCGTCGTCGTGTTCTCCACCCTTGCCGGATTCGCCTTTGCCAAGCTCCGCTTCCGCGGCAGCAAGGGGCTGCTGGTGTTCGTTATCGCAACCATGGCCGTTCCCACCCAGCTCGGCGTCGTCCCGCTGTTCATCGTGATGTCCAAGCTGGGGTGGACCGGCTCGCTGTGGGCCGTCATCATTCCGGGTGTGGTTACCGCCTTCGGCGTCTTTTGGATGACCCAATACCTCCGTGACGCCCTCCCTGATGAGCTCATCGAGGCCGTGCGGATGGACGGGGCCTCCATGATCCAGGCCTTCTGGTACATCGGGTTCCCTGCCGCGCGCCCGGCGGCCGCCATGCTCGCCCTGTTCACCTTCGTGGCCACCTGGACCAACTTCTTCTGGCCGTTCATTGTCCTTGACCCGTCCAACCCCACCCTCCCGGTGGCCCTGCAGCTGCTGCAGGCCGCCCACTTCGTGGACTACTCCGTGGTCCTGGCAGGAGCCGTCCTGGCCACCGTCCCGCTCCTGCTCCTGTTTATCGCGGCAGGCCGTCAACTCGTATCTGGAATTATGCAAGGAGCAGTCAAAGGATGAGTCCCACCCAACTTCCGTTTCCGGAGGGCTTTCTCTGGGGCGCAGCAACAGCTGCCTACCAGATTGAAGGCGCAGCACACACCGGCGGCCGGCAGGACTCCATCTGGGATGTGTTCGCCCGGCTGCCCGGTGCCGTGGCAGACGGCCACAACGGTGACGTGGCGTGCGACCACTACCGGCGCTACAAGCAGGACGTGGCGCTCATGGGCCAGCTGCACATGAAGGCCTACCGGTTCTCCACGTCCTGGGCACGCTGCATGCCCGACGGCGTGACGCCCAATCCGGAAGGGCTCGCCTTCTACTCCCGCCTGGTGGATGAACTGCTGGCTGCCGGAATCACGCCGTGGCTGACCCTCTACCACTGGGACCTGCCCCAGGCGCTTGAGGACAAGGGCGGCTGGGCCAACCGGGACACCGCCTACCGTTTCGCAGAGTACGCGGCACTCATGCACGGCGTCCTGGGCGACCGGGTCCGGATCTGGACAACCCTCAACGAACCGTGGTGCTCGGCATTCCTGGGCTATGCGGCGGGTGTCCATGCGCCGGGACGGCAGGACCCGCGGGCAGGACTGGCTGCCGCCCACCACCTGCTGCTCGGCCACGGCCTGGCAGCCCGCGGGCTGCGCCGGGAGGATCCGGACGCTTCTGTGGGCATCACCCTGAACCTGACGGTCCCGGATCCGCGGGATCCCGGCAGCGAGGGCGACCGGGACGCGGCCAGGCGGATCGACGGCCAGTTCAACAGGATCTTCCTGGATCCGCTGTTCAGGGGCGAATACCCGGCCGACCTTCTGGCAGACGTGGCGCACCTTGGACTGGCTGACCTGGTGCAGGAGGGGGACCTGGAGGCCATTTCCACGCCGCTGGACCTGCTGGGCGTCAACTACTACCACGGGGAGTCCCTCACGAAGGACCTGGCGGACCCCGGGGAGCAGGCTGGGCAGGAGACGACGTCGGCGCCGGCGCAGCCCGCCCGCCCGGTGTCCTCGCCGTTCGTGGCAGCAGACGGCGCCCGCTCGGTACCCCGTGGCCTGCCGGTGACGGGAATGGGCTGGGAGGTCCAGCCGGAGGGGCTGCGGCGCCTGCTCAACAGGCTGCAGGGGGAGTACACGGGTCCGGCCGGGATCCCCATCTACATCACCGAAAACGGTGCAGCGTACGATGACGTCCCCGACGAGGCGGGCTTTGTGGACGACCAGGACCGGCTGGGGTTCTTCGAGGCCCACCTCCAGGCAGTGCATGGCGCCATCGCGGACGGCGTGGACGTCCGGGGGTACCTGGCCTGGTCCCTGCTGGACAATTTCGAGTGGTCCTTCGGCTACCACCAGCGCTTTGGCCTGGTCCGGGTGGACTATGCAACCCAGGAACGCATCCCGAAAGCCAGCGCCTTGTGGTATTCGGCAGTCGCTGATTCCAACGCCGTTCCGGCCGGCGCTAATCCCGTGCTGCCTTCGGAGCCGGGTGTCGTATTGTCTGTGTAATGAACCAAAAGTCCCACCGGCGCGGTCTCCTGCAAGCAGGGCGGCCCAGCCCGACGCTCGAGGACCTCGCCACGGCCGCCGGAGTGTCCCGCTCCACCGCGTCCAGGGCGATCAATGGCGGGCTGAAGGTGAGTCCGGAGGCGCAGGCCGCCGTCGACGCCGCAATCGTGGCCCTCGGGTACACGCCGAACCGTGCGGCCCGGAGCCTGGTGACCAGGCGCACCGGATCCGTTGCGCTGGTCATTCCGGAGCCGGACGCACGGGTGATGATGGATCCGTTCTTCGCCGCCGTCATCACCGGCGTCAATGAGGCGCTCCGGGGCACCGACATGCAGCTGGTGCTGCTGATGTCCCGGGCGGGGGATGACTCCGCCCGGACCATGCGGTACCTGCGGGGCGGGCACGTCGACGGCGCGATCGTGGTTTCGTTCCACGAGGCGGACGACTGGGCGGAGACCCTCGGCACAACAGGCCTGCCCACCGTTTTCATCGGCAGGCCCTGGGCGATGGGGTTCGGGGTCCCCTATGTGGACCTGGACAACTTCGAGGGCGGCCGGCTTGCCGCCCGCCACCTGGCCGCCACGGGGCGTACCCGGCTGGGAACGGTAGCAGGGCCCGCCGACATGACGGCGGCCGTTGACCGCCTGGAAGGATGGATGCAGGGTGTCCGGGAGGCCGGGCTGCCGCCCGGGCCCGTCATCCACGGTGACTTTACGACGGCGGGCGGCGCCGAGGCGGCACGGGACCTGTTCTCCGGGTCGCCTGAGCTGGACGGGGTTTTCGCTGCCTCTGACCTGATGGCGCTGGGAGTTATTGACACAGTGCGCGGCAGGGGCCACAAGGTTCCGGAGGATGTTGCCGTTGTGGGGTTCGACAACCATTCCCTCCTGGCCGCCAACGGCCTGGGCCTCACCACGGTGACCCAGCCCATGGTGGACATGGCCGTGACAGCCGGGCAACTCCTGATCCGCGCGATCGAAAACCCGGAAGAGCAGCTGGAACCGGTCATCTACCCGGCCGAGCTGGTTGTCCGCGGCAGCACCACGGGACACTGCGGGTAGATCCAGTCCCGCAGAGCGCAGTGATCAGCCCGGGGTGCCCAGCCGGGCGGTGCGTCAACCCCTGTTGGCGCCCACGGTCGATTCCCGCGGGACCACCCGGAACGCCGTCTCCACTTCCCGGGGCGGCAGTCCGTCCGGATCCTTGATCCGTTCCATCAGCATCCGGATGGCGGTCTCGGCGATCTCGGTCCGGCCGGGGTCCACCGTGCTCAGGGTGGGGAGCGTGTACCGGGTTTCATCCAGGTCGTCGAAGCCGATCACGGCGACATCGTCCGGGACCCGGTAGCCGGCTTCCTGCAGGACGCGCACGGCGCCCTGGGCAAGGGTGTCGTTCAGCCCAAAGACGGCGTCGAAGGAGGCACCGCGGTCCAGCAGGTCGTGCATGGCCGCCGCACCGTTGGACCGGTGCCAGTCCACCACGCAGGCGACGATCCCGTCGTCGTACGGAATACCGCGCCCTTCCAGCGCCTCCCTGTACCCGCGCAGGCGCAGGCCGGCGGAGCCGATGACCTCGCCCTCGTGGGCGCCGACAACGGCGATGCGTTTCTTCCCGAGGTCCAGCAGGTGTTCGGTGGCGGCCCGGGCGGCCGTCACGTTCTGCATGGTGACGTGGTCCGAGGAACTGCCGAAGATGCGCTCGCCGAGCAGGACGATCGGGACATCGGCCTTGATCAGGTCTGCATCCTCCTGGCCGAGCGCCAGCGGGCTGAAGACAAGGCCATCGGACATCTTGAGGCGCGGGCTGGCCATCACCTCAAGCTCGCGCTTCCGGTCCGCGCCGGTCTGTTCGATCAGCACCACCAGCCCGTGCTTGGCGGCAGCCTCGATGACCGCGTCCGCGAGTTCGGCGAAGTACGGCAGGCTCAGTTGCGGCAGGGCCAGGGTAATGGCGCCGGTGTGCCCGGAGCGGAGGCTGCGGGCAGTGAGGTTGGGGCGGTAGCCCAGCTCGGCAATGGCCTTTTCCACCTTGGCGCGGGTGGTGTCCCGGACGTGCGGGTGGTTGTTGATCACGTTGGAGACGGTCTTGAAGGACACGCCCGCCACACGCGCCACATCGTGAAGAGTTGCCGCCATCCCAGTCCCTTAGGTTCAACCGCGGCCCGCAGGCCAGTACCGCCTACTTTACAACGTTGAATCGACTCAACCGGTTGCAGGGGACGCGGTGCCCCGCCGCTGCAGGGCACCGCCGCGGTTCAGCGCCGCTTGCGCCCCGGCCGGTCCTGCCGTCCACGCTGTTCAGAGAGGTCGCGTTCGGCGGAACGCTGGGACTTACCTGCCATCACCACTTTCTGGTGCCATTCCCGCTGGTAGGCACGCTGCGCTGCGGCGTCGCTCCGGCGGGCAAGGGCGGCAAGCTCCCGCTGCAGTTTCAGGTAGTTGTGCCAGCGGCGTTCCTCCAGCACACCGCCGGCGATGGCCTCCTGCACGGCGCAGCCGGGCTCGCCCTGGTGGGCGCAGTCCGTGAACCTGCACTGGCCGGCCAGCGCTTCAATGTCACCGAACATCCCGCCGATGCCGTCCTCGGCGTCGAACAATCCGAAGCCCCGCACCCCGGGTGTGTCCATGAGGACCGTCCCGTTGGGAAGGGGCACGAGTTCCCGGGATGTGGTGGTGTGTTTACCCCGGAAGTCGCCGGACCGCACCTCCCCCGTGTGCTGGACATCGTGGCCCACCAGGGCGTTGATGAGCGTGGACTTCCCGGCGCCGGACGGCCCCAGGAGGACGATGGTGCCGTCCGCCGGGATGTGCGCCAGCAGCTCGGGGATGCCGTCACCGGTTTCGGCTGAGGTGGTCACCACCTCAACGCCCGCCGCCTGCAGGATGACTTTCCCGACGACGTCGTCCGCCACCCCGGCGAGGTCCGCCTTGGTGACGATCACCAGGGGAGTGGCGCCGGAGTCCCAGGCTGCCACGAGGGTGCGCTCCAGCCGGTTGTGCGTCAGCGGCCGGTCCACGGGTACCACCACGCCCACCATGTCCATGTTGGCGGCAAGGACCTGCGCCTCGGAGGAGTCCTCGAAGGCGCGCTTCCGGCTGAGCTCCGAAAGCCGTGGAAGGACGCCGAGGACCTGGCGTTCGCCGGCCCTGTTGGGCCCCATCCACACCCAGTCACCGGTAACTGCCGCGTCACCGGTCAGCGGGTACGGAAGGTGGAGCAGGTCAGATCCCGCCGCCACCAGGAGCAGGGAACGGTCCACGCGGACCACGCGGCCGCGCTCCGTTGCCCCTGGCAGGGGGTGGTTGTCGAAGTGCCGGGCGACCGCCGGGGTGTAGCCGTAGGCACGCGGGCCGATACTGCTTGGAGAGGCGTTATGTGGGGTGCTGCTTGTGGTGGTGATGCTGTCCAGGGCACGGCCTGATGATGTGTTCACTGTGATACCTCAGGGGAAGCCCCTGCGCACCGGCCGCAGTGGGCCCGGGTGTTGTGGCGCTCCGCTGAGAGGTCAGGCGGGGCCGGTGCAGTACAGGGAAGGAGTCTGGATGAGGGGTGCGGAGCGCTCAGTGCGCGGGGCTGCAACAGTCATCAAAACCACCTCCCGCTCCTGCCGTGGGTGACCGGTATCAGGTCCCCTGCTTCCGCCGGCGTCATCCGGCGGATCCCACTTTAGCCCCGGCTGGCGGAATCCACCAGAGCCCGGGAACGGACATCGATTCCCCTAAAGTGCCCCGGACCGTCCGTAGTCCTTTGATGGGGCACCGGTTCGGGCATAGGTTGGCTGCAGTTGTGTTTTCCACGCTGCAGGACAATCGAGGAGGAACCATGGGCGATGACGCCATGGACAAGGCCGCTGCACGGAACGACGCGGTAGTGAACGCGGGTAAGGAGAGCCAGCCCGGCGTCAGCCATGCGGACAGGATTGATGACGACGGCGGCCGTCCGGCGAAATGGCGCATCGTCGGTCCCGGCCTGGTGGTGGCGGCCACGGGTGTGGGTGCCGCTGACATGGTGGCCACCCTGGTGGCGGGCTCCCGCTACGGCTACGGCCTGTTCTGGGCAGTCATTGTGGGTGTGGTCCTGAAAATCATCCTCGTCGAGGGGGCCGGCAGGTACACGCTGGCAACCGGAAAAACGATCTTTGAGGGCTGGCGGTCCCTGGGCAAATGGACCACCTGGTACTTCGGCCCGTACATCATGATCTGGGGATTCGTGTACGGGGCCACGGCCATGTCCTCCGCGGCCCTGCCGCTGGCTGCCGTGTTCCCTTTCCTGCCGCTGTGGGCGTGGGCCATCCTGATGGGACTCGCCGGCTTTGCGATGGTGTGGTGGGGCAAATACGCCACCTTCGAGAAGATCACCGCCGTGCTGGTGGGCATGATGTTCGTGACAGTGGTAGGGCTGGCCGTGATTGCCGCCCCGAACATTCCGGAAATGCTCGCCGGGCTCATCCCGATGATCCCCTCGACGGACGGCGGCATCTTCTACACGCTCGCGCTGGCCGGCGGCGTGGGCGGCACCATTACGCTCGCCGCCTACGGCTACTGGCTTCGCGAGAAGGGCTGGTACACGCCCAAGTGGATGAAGGTCATGCGGATCGACAATTCCATGGCCTACGTCATGACCGGCATCTTCGTCATCGCCATGCTCATTGTGGGCGCTGAGGTTGTGCGCTCCGCGGGTGTGTCCCTCTCCGCCAGTGACGAAGGGCTGCTTGACCTCTACGGTGTGCTGAAGGCGGAATACGGAGACGTTGTGGGTACCGGGTTCCTGGTGGGCTTCTGGGCCGCGTCCTTCTCCTCCATCATTGGCGTCTGGAACGGCGTCTCCCTGATGTTCGCCGACTTCTGGGGCAACATGCGGGGCAAGGAATCCGGACACCCGGATACCCGCGTGGGCGGAAAGTACTTCAGGTTCTACATCCTGTGGCTGACGTTCCCGCCCATGGTCCTGTTCGCGCTGGGCCAGCCGATCGGCCTGATCCTGCTGTACGGGGCGCTGGGTTCGCTGTTCATGCCGTTCCTTGCACTGACCCTGCTGGGGCTGCTCAACGGCCGGCGGATTCCCAAGGCGTGGGCCAACAAGCTCCACTCCAACATCGCACTGGGGATCTGTGCCCTGCTGTTCATTGTCCTGGGCCTCCGGCAGTTCTGGACGTCCCTCTCGCCGCTGTTCGGCGGCTAAAGTTCGGCTACGGCCCTTCACGGGGCCTGGCCTACCGCTGCAGTTCCAGCGCCCGCTTCTGCCGCGCCGAGATGCTCGAAATGTACCCGCAGTTGGTGCATGTGATGTTGTATTTCCGCGACGTGGTGAACACCGGGATGAAGAAGAGCGTGAACTTGGTGGCCCGCTCCTCAAGGCTGTGGTGGACGAAGGAGCGGCAGTACTGGCAGGTGGCCGGTTTGCCGGGCAGCGCTTTCAGCACTGTCTGCAAACCAAAGAGAAGGAACATGGGTCTGGCCTTTCGGGGCAGTCCTGCTGGCTGTTCTGACCACCTTAGGCCCTGGGCCGGCCGATAGCGCCATCCTGACAGCCTCCCGGACCGGTGCGATACTGAGGGTCCGCGCACTGTTCGTTATCAGGGGGATTTCGGCAAACATGGTTCTGGATACCGCGACCCTTCGGATTGCGTTCGGCCTGATGGCGCTGGTGCTGGTGTTCCTTTTCTATTTCTCCGCCTACCGGGTGACGCGCTCGCCGTACAGCGGCTGGTGGTGCCTGGCGCTGCTGTTTTTCCTGTCAGGATCGGCGTGCTTCCTGCTGGACGGCACGGCCCACCAGGTCTGGGCCAACCCGCTGGGGAACGTGCTGCTGGTGCACGGCGGGGTGGCCGTGTGGGCGGGTGCCCGGTCGCTGCGGACCGTGCCGCCGCCAAAATGGGCCTTCACCGGCATCCCCCTGGCTACCCTGGTGGCCTCGGTCCTCGATGACCCGGCCACCAACACCTGGTCCGGCGGGCCGGTGTTCCTGGCAGCCATGAGCCTCACCATCGGACTGGCATCCCGCGAACTCTGGCGCCTGGAACCGGGCTACTCCCGGGTCCGGATCCCCATGGCCGTGGCCGCGGGCGGCCTGTCCGTGTTCTACCTTTTGCGCTGGGTTGCCTTCATGCTGGAAGGCCAGCACGGGCCGGTTTTTCAAAGCGTCTTCGGTTCCGCGGTCACCACCCTGGTGACCATGGTCCTGCTGGTGGTGGTCTCGTTCAGCATGGCGGCCCTCAGCAGCGAACAGCAGACCAGGGCCCTGCGGGTGGTGGCGTCCCGCGATGATCTCACGGGGCTGCTGAACCGCAAGGCCTTCCTGGAAATGGCTGCGGAGCAGCTGGCGGACCTGTCCATCACCAAGGGATCCGGTGCCCTGGTTCTGGCAGACCTGGACCACTTCAAGTCCGTCAACGACACCTATGGGCATGCCGCCGGGGACCTCGCCCTGCAGACCTTCGCTGATGCGTGCATTGCTACGGTGCGCCCCACCGACCTGGTGGGCCGCTACGGCGGGGAGGAATTCGTCATCCTCGTCCCCGGCGCCAGCGCAGAACGGGCGGAACTCATCGCCGAGTCGATCAGCAACCGCCTTGCGGCGGCAACCACGGCGGACGGGATGGAGATGCCCACCGCCAGCTACGGGATTTCCACCTACGACGGCGCCTCGACGGACGTGGAGCGCCTGATCGCCTCAGCCGACGCCGCACTCTACATGGCCAAGTCGCTGGGCCGGAACCAGACTGCCCGCAGCGACAGGTTGCGCTAGCAGGGCCCAGCGGACCGGGGCGCGCGCAGGCCGTGCGCCTTGCCCTGTTGCCAAACTGTGGCTCACGGGCGGTCCGTAACCCAAGGGCAGCGGGAAACCCTGCTGATAAAATGGCGTGGTTGCAGGGCGGCCTTATTGCTGGTCCAACCAGCGCCGTAACCAAGTAAGGGACCAGACACTCATGACGGCAGGCGGGTCACACCCCGGGACTTCGGAGACTCAGCCGGGTGCGCCGGCCAAAGCCTCCGGCCCGGCCACGGGCCGCGCCTACCTCGCCACCCTTGAGGGCTTCATCGGAGCCCTCATGATGTTTACCGGCTCCATTGGCACGGGCTGGATCGCCAACGGCTCACCCATGATCCGCCAGCCGGTGGTCATTGCCCTCCGCACGGAAGGCTGGGGAGTGACGGTGTCCACCGTGCTGCTCACCGTGGGCGCCATGGTGCTGATCCGTTCCTGGCTTCGGCTGGGCCAGCGGCTGGCGGACTGGGGGCAGTCCGCGCTGCGGTCCGTGGTGGTGGCCATCTCCGCCTGGTCGCTGCCGCTGCTGTTCTGCGTCCCGGTTTTTTCACGGGACGTGTACGCCTACACCGGCCAGGGCAGGTTGGTGATGGAGGGCCAAAACCCCTACGAGGTGGGCATCTCCAGCCTCAGCAACTGGTTCTCGCTGGGGGCAGACCCTGCGTGGGCTGAAAACCGGACACCGTACGGGCCCTACTTCCTTTGGCTGGCACGCGGGGTGGTGGGGCTGACCGGTGCCCAGCCTGACGTGTCCGTGCTGCTCTTCCGTCTCCTGGCCGGCGTCGGCGTCCTGCTCTGCGTCATCTATGTCCCCAAGCTGGCGGAACTGCACGGCATCAACGGCGCCCGGGCCCTCTGGATCTCGGTAGCCAACCCGCTCTTCCTGATCAGCTTTATTGCCAGCGCCCACAACGACGCCCTCATGGTGGGGCTTGCCGTCGCCGGCGTCTACTTTGCGGCCACGCGCCGCTACCTGGTGGGCATCCTCCTGGTTACCGCGTCCATCGGCATCAAGCCGATTACTGTGCTCCTGCTGCCGTTCATCGGCGTGATGTGGGCGGGACCGTCCGCGTCGTGGCCGCGCAAGTTCCTGATCTGGGCTGCGACGGCGGGTATCAGCTTCGGCGTGCTGGTTCTGAGCGGCATTCCCTACAACCTTGGCATCGGCTGGACCTGGGCCATCATGGACCCGACGCCGGGGTACACGGGCTACTCGCCGTCCGGCTTCCTGGGCCAGCAGGTGGAGTTCCTCGCCAACGTCCTGGGGCTCCCCGGCGGGACCTTCGCCACCCTGCTGCGGACGGGCATGAAATGGGCCGCGATCGGGCTGGTCCTGCTGTTGATGTTCCGGGGCGACTATTCGCTGGCGGTGCGCCGGATGGCGCTGGCGTTCACCGCCGTCGTGATGCTGTCCCCCATCATCCAGCCGTGGTACATCCTCTGGTTCCTGCCGTTCCTGGCCGTCACGGGAATCCGTGACGACTGGCAGATCAGGTCGCTGTATGTGGGCGTGACGTTCTTTGTGGTGTTCGGGGCGCAGGACCAGCTCTCAGTCTGGTCTTTCGTGGAGCTCCCTATCGATGCGTCGTCGCTGGCCTTCATTACGGCTCTGGCATTTACGTTCTACCTTCTATTCCTCGATGTGCATACACGGAAGCTGCTGATCGAAGGCAAGCCCCTGGACCTGGCCAGGCGGGGCTGGACGTGGCTAGTGGCGATGCGGGAGGCCAGGCGGGGCCGGGCGGAAGAGCCCGGCCGCGAGAAGCTGGGAAGCCGCTGACGCAGGTGATCAGCCGTGGGCAGTGTCGTGCTGGCCTGGCGGGGCTTTTGACCCTGTTCCGCTGTCCGGGGCAGGTGTGTAGTGACAGGTGTGTAGTGAAAAGGGGGCCGGCCTCTCCGGATCTCTTGTCCGGGGAAGAATAAGCCCGCCTGTAGGACCGGGTCTTCCGGGACGCAGCAGCACACGACGGGTCTCCACACGAGGAGGTGTCCGGATGTATGAGTTCCGGGACCGCGTGGAAGCGGGCCGGAAGCTCGGGCTCGCCCTGGCCGGCCTGCGCGGGAAGGACGTGGTGGTCCTGGGCCTGCCCCGGGGCGGTGTTCCTGTCGCGGCCGAGGTTGCGAAGGCCCTGGATGCCCCCTTGGACGTGATTGTTGTGCGCAAACTGGGGGTGCCGTTCCAGCCGGAGGTGGCCATGGGTGCCATCGCGGAAGGCGGCGCCCGGGTACTGGACCGGCAAGTCGTTTCCGTTGCAAGGGTCACAGAGGATGATCTCCGGACAGTAGAGGCGCGTGAGCGTGCGCTGCTGGAATCCAGGCTGGAACGGTACCGCCAGGGACGGCCCCCCAAGGACCTCACGGGACGTACTGCCGTCATTGTGGACGATGGCATCGCTACCGGATCAACGGCCCGGGTGGCATGTAAGGTGGCGCGGCAGCTGGGGGCAGCACGCGTGGTCCTGGCCGTCCCGGTGGCGCCGGAACGGGCCATGGACTCCCTGCCGGAGGCGGACCAGGTCCTCTCCCTGATTTCCCCGCGCGACTTCGAGGCGGTGGGCTACTACTACCGCGACTTTTCACCCACAACCGATGAGGAAGTGGTCCACCTGCTCGACGCTGCGGCGCGGCGGCGCCGTGACCGCCCAAGCCGGGCTGTTGGGGTGGACCAGGACGTCCACATCGCAGCGGACGGCGTGTCAATCAACGGCGACCTGCACCTTCCGGAGCAGTGCCGGGCGGTGGTGGTCTTCGCCCACGGCAGCGGCAGCAGCCGGCACAGTCCGCGCAACCGCTACGTTGCTTCCGTCCTCCAGGAAGCGGGACTGGGCACCCTGCTGGTGGATCTGCTGACCCCCGAAGAGGAAGTTGACCGCGGAAACGTCTTTGACATCCCCCTGCTGGCACAGCGGCTCAGCGCAGCAACGCACTGGCTGAAGGGCAGGGAGGACACCGCAAGGTGCCGGGTGGGTTACTTCGGGGCCAGCACCGGTGCAGGCGCCGCGCTGTGGGCCGCAGCCGAACCGGGTGCGCAGGTGGACGCCGTGGTTTCCCGCGGCGGCAGGCCGGACCTTGCCGGGCCGCGCCTCGCAGCGGTGCGTGCGCCCACTCTGCTGCTGGTGGGGGGTGCCGACACCCAGGTCCTTGCCCTGAACCGGCAGGCTATGGACCTTATGCGGGCCCCGGTACATCTGGAGATCATCCCGGGAGCCACCCACCTTTTCGAGGAGCCCGGCACGCGCTCGGCCAGGTCGCGGCACTGGCCAGGGAATGGTTCTCGCGCTACCTTATGCCGGAGGCTGCCGTGGAAGGTGCGCCGGGGGTTTCTTAGGACTTCAGCTACGCGCCGGCGGGCACCGCTGCAGGTTTCCGGCCCAGCTCGGCGGTCCGCTTTACCGACCACCACAGCAGCACCACCAGGAGCACGTTGCGCGTCGTCAGGATGGCCGCCATTACCGGGTGGGCGTGGATCAGCGGGGTGTAAAACAGCGGGTAGATCACGAAGGTGGTCATGGCGATGCCCATCAGCAGCGCCGCGGGGACCTTCCACCGGTCCCAGTCGTGGGTCAGCCCGGCGATGATCACGGGTGCCAGCCAGATGATGAACTGCGGGGAGCCCACCTTGTTGAACACAATGAAGGCGGTGACCATCATCAGGGAGCCCTCGAGGAAAAGTTCCTCCCGTTCCGCGCCGCGGTTCAGGGCGCGGACCAGCAGGACGGCAGCGATCACGGCCGCGAGGATCAGCAGCGGCTGCATCAGGAAAGCCGCCACGCCGGCGCCGGGTCCGTAGACCTCGGTGGAGTTAATGGCGGTGTTGTCCGCCATCTTCGAGCCTGCGATGTTGAAGACGCTCAGCCACACCCACGGCGTGGAGAAGGTGGCTTCCAGCTGCATGCCGCGCTCGCCCTGGTTGGTGAGGAAGTCCATGATGTGTGGCAGCCCGCCGGCCAGCCAGGTGCCCAGGGCTACAACCACTGTCACCGCCACCCCGGAAAGGAGTATGTGTATTCGTTTCCGGCTGGCAATCACGATGGGCACCAGGACCGCCGCCGGCCACACCTTGATCCAGGTGGCGATGCTGAGCAGGACGCCGGCCACCACCGGCCGCTGCGCCGCGTACAGCAGGGCGATGAGCACGATGGGGGCGGTGATGCCTTCAACGCGGGCGAAGCTGAGGTAGCCCATGAAGACTGTGAAGAACAGCCACCACCAGGCCGGGGCGATGCCGCACTCCTTCCGCGGCCCGCGGGTGAGGAAGGCGAGTCCGGCCGCGTTGAGGGCTGTGATGATCAGGAACCACACGAGGAGGTACAGGTCCGGCCCGGCGATGTTGGCCAGGAAGATGGGGATCTGCGCCAGCACGGGGTACACCCAGGGGCTGATCTTCCCATCGAGGTCCGCGGGGTTGTAGCCGTCCATGGCCCACTGGCGGTACTGCTCCGTGTCGCTGAATGTGTCGCCGTGCAGGAAGAAGGACGCCATCCAGCCCAGGAAGTACAGATGGACGACGGCGAATCCCCACCACACGCTGGAAGGGCGGGCGAACCAGTCCACCACCTTTGCGGGCAGGACTTTGCTGCGGACGGTGACCAGGCGGTCGAAGAACCTCGTGGAAATCTTAGGACTCCTTGAGCGCGGGGGCGGCAGCAGGCGCCTTCTTGCCCAGCAGGTAGAGGCGCCGGACGCTCCAGATGAACAGGACCACCAGGAGGACGTTGCGGATGGTCAGCACCAGGGCCATCCAGGGATTGTTGTGGCTGAGGGCGTCGTAGAACAGGGGGTAGATAAAGTACGTTGCCACGGCGATGACGATCAGCATGGCGGCCGGGACCCGCCAATCACGCCAGCTGTGGGCGAGGCCGACGGCGACGGCCGGGGCGAGCCACACCATGAACTGCGGCGAGCCCACCTTGTTGAACACAACGAACGCGGTGGCCAGGGTCAGGGCACCGGCGAGGAGCAGCTCGGTGCGGTCAACGCCGCCGTTCAGCTGGCCTTTGTGCTGGTTTCCGTTGTGGAGTGCCCAGAATGTCAGGCCGGCCACCAGCAGTGCGGCCAGGATCAGGAGGGGCTGCATCAGCACTGACATCAGTGCGGTGCCGGGGCCGTCCACCTGCATGGAGTTGATGTCCGTGTTCATGTACATCCGGGAATCGCCGACGTTCAAAACGGACAGCCAGAGCCAGGGCGTGGTGAAGGTGGCCTCCAGCTGCATGCCGCGGTCACCCTGCTGGGTGAGGAAGTTCAAAAGCTTGGGGACACTGCCCACCGCAGCGGCCAGCGCAACTACCCCCGCCGTCGTCGCAAGGCCGGCGAGCACCACCAGGACGCGGTTTTTGACGACGGCGAACAGGGCCAGCATGACGGCGGCGGGCCAGACCTTCACCCAGGTGCCGATGGCGAGCAGGACGGAGGCGATGAACGGGCGGCCGACGCCATAGGCAAGGGCCACCAGGACCAGCGGGGCGGTGAGGCCGTCCACGCGGGCGAATCCCAGCCAGCCCATGAGGAAGGTGAACACCAGCCACCACCAGCCCGCGGGGATGGCCTGGCGGTCCCGGCCGCGGTTGGTAAGTTTCAGCAGTGCCCAGCCGTTCAGGACTGTGGTCATGAGGACCCACAGGAAGAAGAACGGACCGGGGCCGGCGACTCCTGCGATAGCCATGGGGATCAGGGCAAGGATCGGGTAGACCCAGGGGCTGGGCCCGCCGGTGAGGTTCGCGTCGTTGAACCCTGCCATGGCCCAGTCGCGGTAGATGAAGGTATCGCTGAAAGCCTCACCGCGAAGCGAGAGGGATGCCGCGAAGACCAGGAAAACCAGGTGCACCACGATGAAACCGCCCAGCAGCCCGCGGCCGGTGTTCAGCCGGGTCCGGGCGGGCGTGGGAAGAACGGCGTTGCGGATCCGGGTGAGTCTGCCGAAGAAAGCGTCCGTAGAGATGGCGGGATCCTTATCAGGTCGTTGCACAGCCGTGTGTTGCGCAGTGGTGCACGGGTCTTGCCGGGAGGCTTCTCCGGTGGCATTGGAGGCGTCCAAAAACAGCTTCCACTCCCTATTAACTGTAATTGACCAGCCCGAGCGGGCCGTAATTGCGGAGCTTGCACGGCGGATCCCGCAGCGCTGACCTGCGGTTCCTTGTTACTTGATTTTTCAAGTTGCTGGTGGTCCGATGCTGGGGCATCATGAGGTGGGCAGTATGATGCCCTGCCGCGTCGGCAGCTTGGGGGAGCGAAAGACGCGTGTCCCACACCTAGAACACTAAGGCCCCACCCATGACCGCTGACTTCCCCTTGACCCTGACCGTTGCCGACCGCGCGAGCATGGACAGCGAGCTCGACGCCGCTGTCACCGCCGCCAAGGCCTACGCGCTTGCCGAGAAGCGCCACGGCATCCTGGTGACACGGCACGGCGTGGACAAGTTCACCGTGGCACTCAGTGAGGCTGTTCCCTTCGGCTTCACGCGCGAACACCAGGCCTGGTAATCCGGCCGGGCCGGTTCGCGTAACCGGCGCGCCAGCCGTTCCCGGGAACGCTACCGGCCCCCTTCCGCTCCGCTGCCGCCGTGGCTCGGTCCAGGTACGGCTTGAAGGGTTAGGCAACCGTGACCTTCAGGTCGTTCCTTCCCGGTGCAACGCCCGCTACTGTCGACAGCACCATCGGGGACGACGGAAGAGGCACGATGAGCATCGACATCGAGATTGGTACAAGCCTCAGCAATGAGGACGCAGCGCACTTTGCGGCCACGACGGAAGCAATCACCTCAGCGATGCAGAGGGTGCGGGAACGGCACGCGGCGTACAGCTGGGTGTGGACTGACGAGATCCGCTGCCGCGGCTGCAACGCGAGCCTGGACATACCGCTGCTCGCCAGCACGAACGTGAGCGCCGACAAAGCCTTCCAGGCACATCAGTCCGCCCAGCTCGATGCCTTCCTGGCTGCCGGCGGACACCAGCGGGGGGAATTCGGCTAGCGGTACCAGCCCACCGAACGGTCGTAGCTGGACACCAGCGCCCCTGTGCCTGGCGCGCCATCCCCGCCCGCGGGGAAGTAGATGGCCCCAAACTCGGCGCCTTCAGATTCGATCCGTTGGCGCGCCCATGCTTGGGCGTCGTCGATGTCCTTCTCCGGAATGCCTTCGCGGGTGTTGTTTCCGGCGCTGAAATGGATGTCCAGCTGGTACTCCCCGGACTGCGACGCTCCGGCATGGTGGCCAGGATCCCGCTCATCGCGCCTGCTGACCATCACCTGTGCCAAAGCATGGAGGAAGGACGGGTCCTTGGCCGCGCTGCCATGCTGCTGTTGTTCCATCCGCAGCGCTGAAACCACGCTCTCCACGGTGTCCGCGTCGCTGACCACGTATGAAGCTCCGGCGACGTCCGCCTCCGAGCCCCCAACACTTTTCAAGTACTGCATAAATTGCTCGGAGCTGGACTGTCTGGAGTTCATGCACCCTCCCTGAGGGCTATTCGCGGCGAGTGCCGACCTTCCCCACACTAGACCCATATGGATCGCCCAAGCCCGTGCCCTGTGAAATAGTTTGGGGACGGAGAGTGCGGTCAGGCCGGCTCATGCTGCGTCGATTGGCCGGGTACGCGTGGTGCCCCGTTCCCGCCCGCCTTCGCCAGCGTGAATATCCCATAGCGCATTGCACCGGTGCGGTAGGCCAGGATCAGGCGGGGAATGCTGAGAACGAAGATGCGGTTGCGGGCCCCAAGGGCGAGGCACCGGGTCTCGCGATCGACGAGCAGGGCCTTCATCAGTCGACGGGCGCAGACCGGCCAGGTGCGCGCGACGCGGCGGCTGACATCCTCATAGCCGGTGATCACAAAGCCCGCCGCGACGGCCATCGCCTCATACTCCTCGCGCGTGCCCATCGACGGCAGGCGCCCTTCGCGGCAGATCGGCTCGAGCAGGCGGCGAACCTTCCAACCTGTGGCATCAGTCTCGGCGAGCCACGCGCAGACGACGAAGCGGCCGCCGGGCGACAGCACGCGATGCGCCTCGGCGAAGAACCTGGGCTTATCGACCATGTGCTCGCTCGACTCGATCGCCCACGCGGCATCGGCTGAGGCATCGGGCAGCCCGTTGGCGAGCCAGTCGCGGAGACGGATGTCCACGTCTGGTACAGGATGCGCGGCGGCATAGTGGGCCTGCTCAGCGGACAGCGTGAAGCCGGTAACGCGGACCCTGCGTGTCACCGCCAGCCGTCCTGCTGTGGAGCCATAGCCGCAGCCGATGTCGACGCACGCCTCTCCGGGCATCAGGCGCAGCCGGTCGCCAACGGTGTCCACCAGCGCCTCTACGGCCTCGGCGGGAGTCTCGCGACCGGTTGCCCACAGCCCGTGATGGACATGCTCACCCCACACCCGGCGATAGATCGGATCGAGCTCGTCGTAGTGATCCGCAACCGCCGCGGCGTTCTGGGGAATTTCGGGGACGATCACGCCATCACAGTACAGCTTGTCGGGTCAGCCCAGGCGCTCGCCGGTCACACCGGCCAGGTGGTCCAGGAGTTCGTCCTGGAACCGCTCATCGCGGATGGCAGGATGCGGCTTTTCCCGGTGCTGGTGGTACCAGTAGCCGCCGCTGGTGAGGGCCTCCGGGTCATCGCTGGCGGCCAGCCACTCCTGCGTGCGGTGGCCCAACCGGAGGTCGTCCGGGGCGCCGGCGCCGCCCATCCTGGTGGGCACCCAGCCGGGATCGACGGCGTTGCTGAGGACGTCCGGCCATAAACGCGCGACGGCGGCTGCCAAAGCCGTGAGGTAGAGCTTGCTGTCCGAATAGGTCACCTGGGCGTGCTTTTGGATGGGTGCGTGGCCGCCGCGATGCATGCCGCTGCTGACATATATCAGCCGCCGCGGCCGTTGCATGACTGCGGTGAGGAGGTAGGGTGCAGCGACGTTGACCTGGAAAATGTCCGGGCCGTGGAGCACGCCGGCGTTGTGGATGACGGCGTCCATCTGCCCGAGCCGGTTCACGTGGGCAGCGATACCGCGGACCTGGTCCGTGTCGGCCAAGTCGCCAACAACGCCATCCGCACCGCGGTCCAGCAGATCCTGGACGGAAACCAGGCGTTCCGCACTGCGGGCATGTACGACGACGTGGTGGCCCTCCTCCATAAGCGTTTTGGCTGTGTGCCGACCCAGCCCGTCCGCAGAGCCTGTGATAAATATGCGCGCCACTGGTCCTCCTCAAGTTGTATACAAGTATGCACCAAGGGCTAGGGTAGCTTCGGAGGTAACGACATGTCTGGTGCAACCACCCGCAATACCGGGGCGGATTTCGTCTATGCCGAGCTGAAGCGACAGATCATCAGCCTGGAGCTGAAGCCGGGTGAACGCGTGTACGAACCCGCGATGGCCTCTGCACTGCAGGTGAGCCGCACCCCGCTGAGGGAAGCCATCCGGCGGCTGATCTCGGAGAGCCTGCTGGAACAGCAACGGACCGGCGGCGTGCTGGTGCCGGCGCTGGATGAGGCGGCAATTTCCGAGCTGTATGAAGTCCGCGCGGCCATGGAATCGCTGATGGCGCGCAATGCCTGCCTCAAAGCCACCCTGGCTGACATCAACGCACTCGAAGGCATCCTTGAGCGCAACGCTGCGATGGTGGGCTTCGCCGATGAAGCGATGAAGCAGGGGATGTCGCTGCACGGAAAGATCGCCGGGATTGCCGGCAATTCGTGGGCCCGGCGGTTCCATGACCAGATATCAAACCAGATGGAGCGGTACCGGCACTTCACCAACAGCACGCAGGAACGGCGGGACCAGGCCCTGGCCCAGCACCGGACCCTGGTGGCTGCCGTGGCCGCCGGCGACCCGGACCGGGCTGCAAGGATCGCGTTCGACCACGTCATGGGTGCGCGTGACGCAGCCGTGCGGGCCATGTCCGGCACCACTGCATGATAGGCGAACTGGGCCGCCGGTCCACTGCAGCCCTCCTGGTCCATTCCACGCTGATCCAGGCCCTGACCTTCCTGCTGCGGCCGGCCGCCACGTACCGTGCGCTGGAGCTGGACGTTCCCGGTTTTGCCCTGGGTCTCCTGGCCGCCAGCTACGCCGTCTTCCCGTTGCTGCTCGCCGTCCCCACAGGCGCCCTGGTGGACCGCCTGGGTGAACGCCGCCTCATGGCGGCCGGTGCCGCCGTCGTCCTGGCCAGCGCCTTGTTCCTGCTGCTGTGGGGTTCGTCAATCGCCGCACTGATCATCGGAACCGCCCTCCTGGGCGTCGGCCAGCTGACCTGCGTGGTTGGGCAACAGGCGGTGGTGGCCAACAACGCGGCTGCCTCCCGGATGGATTCCGCCTTCGGCTACCTCACCTTCGCTGCGTCCCTGGGGCAGGCGGTGGGGCCCCTGGCCATCTCCCTGGTGGGAGGCGCGGCCGTCCGCCCCGACACCCAGGCGATCTTCCTCCTCTCGGCCTGCATGGGCCTGGTGCTCCTGGTGACCACCTTCGGCATCTCGGCAACGGTCAGCGCCAGGAAGGGAACGGCAGCCCCGGCGAACAGCGGCAAGGGCAACGTGGCCGCGCTGCTGAAGACTCCAGGCGTGGCGCGAGCCCTGGCCACCAGCGCCACCGTCCTTGCCGTGGTGGACCTGACCATGGTCTACCTCCCGGTGCTTGGCTCCGAACGTGGGCTCAGCGCGGCAACGGTGGGCGCCCTGCTCGCCGTCCGCGCCGTGTTCTCAATGGTGTCCCGCATCCTGCTGGGGCACGTCTCCCGGAAGCTGGGGCGCAAGCGGCTGCTCGTGGCCAGCCTGGTGCTGTCCACCATCGCATTGGCCGCCATGGCGGTTCCCATGCCGGTACTGCTGCTCTTTGTGGTCATGGCCGTACTCGGACTGGGCCTTGGCATTGGCCAGCCCCTCACCATGTCCTGGCTGTCGGCGCAGGCCCCCGCGGGGCAGCGCGGCCGTGCGCTTGCCCTCCGGCTCGCCGGCAACCGGGTGGGCCAGGTGGTGCTTCCCAGTGTTATCGGTGTGGCAGCGGCAGGCGTCGGCGCGATGGGGGTTTTCCTGGCGTCCGCGGCCGCAGTGGGCGGGACGCTTTTGCTGCTCCGCGGCGTTCGGCTGGACGACTAACTACGGCAGCCGACTTGGCCGCAGCAGGGTGGGCACGCCGGCCTGCTCCGGATCCAGTGGAACAGGGCTGACCAGTACTGCCGGGCCGCGATGGAGCGTTCCGCTTGAGAGTGCCCGGCAGCGGATGCCGCCCCGGCCCCGCATTGATGCGTGGGCGCCGGGGGCCAGCACCGCGTTCATCCAGGCGCAGGGATGTGCGGGCCGGCCGCCGTGGAACTCAGCCCGGGAACCGCCGGATTCCAGCGCGAAGTCCTGGTTGAGCAGCGGAGCCAGGTGGGCTCCGCGGAGGATGACGTTCCGCCGGGTGGCCAACGGATCGAACGGTCCGGCGCCCAGTTCCCCGGCCATGGCTTCGAGGGCCTCGACGGCGAACAGTGTCACCGCAGCGTCCATGTGGGCCGCTTTGCCGAAGAAACGGTCGCCCACAATGCCCTTGCCCGCCACCACTTCCGCGCTCCCGGCGTCGAAGGTGGGCACATCGGCGGCGCCGTCGCGTGCCCGGCCGAAGTAGGCGTGCCCGGGTGACACCAGCAGGTGCAGGATTTCGACGCCGTACCGGTACTTAGCTGACATGTCCACAGCCTAGGCCAGCCTGCCCCACAAATACGGTTAAAGACGGCGGCCTCCCAGCCTGTGGAGCAGGATGAACGGGCCGGAGAAATCGTGTGCCGCGTTCAGGAACTCCCGGTACTTGCGTCGATAGCGCTGAATGCTCGTTTATTACTGTCACGGCGCTGAACAATGGCGTTGACCAACGATGCCCAACGATGCTCGGCTGCGGCGGAGGTTCTCGGGTAGTGGTGACCCGGGACCGGCACCAGGGACCACTCCCGTCCGTGCACTGTTGCACGGTCCGTGGATCTCCGGGTGGAACTCGGCAGCACGACTTCATCTTCGTCCGGAGCGATGACCACCACGCGCACAGGGCATTTCCGGGTGTGTTGTTCGCCGTCGTCAGGCCCTCCCGCGGTCGGTCCGAAACGAACCGCCGCCCACCTCCTGAACTCCGGCTCGTCCCCGTGTAGCTGAAGGTGATCTTGGAGGTTGATGATGGGAGACATAGCAACCACCTGCCTCGGCTCGACATGCTCGGCAAGCTGAAGGCCCACCCACGCTCCGAAACTGACGCCGAAAATGGAGACCTCTGGCGTTCTGCGCGTGGCCATGACCTCGGCGACTGCCTTCGCCGTTTCCCGAATCGCGGCCTGCCAGTTAATCCATCTGAGGTCGTCGAGCTCGTGGCTGTCCGGGCCACCGTGAAGACAGACGACGAGCTCCTGGCCACGCGGCGGCTGTTCGGCATGCACGTAAACGCACGGCAATCCGGCCGGGGTGATCTGGCTCACCGTCAGTTCCCTCCTTACAGCGGCGATCCCGGCGATAAGGCCCCGTTGGGTCCGCCAGCACGATCCGATTGCGAGACCCGTGGACCGGATGACCGGGTCAGTAGCCGCTCCCATGGCGAAAACCTGGGACGTTCCGCATTGAGCTTCAGCTAACGTGAAGCAATCGTCGCAGGGGTCCATATGCAGCAGGTGTTGTCCCTTTTCTGCGTGGATGCCATAGGCCGTTATACGCGTGTCCGACGCAGCGACAGAGATCAGGGACCAGCCCGGCGGAGCCACGATTTCCGCCTCGCCGGCGCCGCGGACTACGGAGAATCGGGCACCGGACTTATTCGACCGTTTAATAACAACGAACTCGGATGCGGCGGCAACGATCAAACCGGCACCATGCCCCACACTGTTCCCGTCGCGGACCATGCTCCACCCGACCTCCGATTCGGCAACCAGGGTCCCGTCAGCGAATATGCATTTTGGTGTGCCGTGGCTGGGTGCGACCGGCCGCAGATCCCCACACCCCAGATCGAGGAGGAGAGTGTCCCCCGCTGCGGTCAATGGCTCGAAAACCACGCGTAGTGTCGCTTCTTCTGCATCTGGGATGAGGCTGGCAATGCGGTGCGTCTGATTAGATGGCGACGGGATGGCACGCTCGCGGGGTTGGCCCAGGCCCGTTGCTACAAGGGGAAACTCCCTTACCGTCAAGGTGGCCGAATCATGGATGAGGTCATAGACGAAAGGGTGGCCAGGTACACAAAAGGGCGCCAAAAAGCCGGACAATAATATCTGCTCATACCCGCCGGGCTCAGCCTGTCCCTGGTTTGATATTCGGTAGAGGCACCCATCGAGTTGGCTGAAGGTGAAGAGGGTAGAGCCTACAAGTGCGATGGGGACGAGGTGGTCCTCCTCGAAAAGGGACTCGACCGGCATGATTAGGCCGCTTTCACTGTCGATTCGCTGCGAACGCTGCGCAGAAGCGCAGGCAGAAGCACTGCATTGAACAACGTAACTGCGCCAGCAGTGAACAGCAGTCCCTCCGGGCCCGCGTTGAGCCAAAGGGGGGCGCCGAGGACGCCACCAAGCGTGTCTCCAACCAGGAACGCAGTTTGTGAAATCCCGAAAACAAAACCTGTTGCCTGGGCCGGGATAATGGCGTATTGGATCGTTTCCTCTGATGCGATGGCAAGCGACACGAAAGCAGCCCGCGCGATGAAGATAACTGCTATCCACGGAGCTCCCATCCCCAAGGCCAGCGCGGCAGCCAGCGTAATGACTCCGGTAAGGACCTCGGACACAGCAAACAGCGCGAAGGGCCGGCTGCTGGTGCTGTAGCGGGAGAAGATCCAGGTGGCGCAGATTTGAGCGACGCTCATGAGCGCCATGATCAAGGCTGCCTGCGCGGCGGTGGTGCCACCATTGGTGAGAATCAACGGCAAATAAGGTGCCACCAGACTGACATAGAAGCCAGAGAGCAAGCCGATGACGGCCAGCTTTACGGCCAAGGCCTTGTAGCGCCTCTTACCGGCGGCCTCGTCTGCCTCTTCCGGCACGGAGTTCGGCAGAGTGCGGGCTTGGGAATTCGGCGCGAGCAGCACCCACACAAGCGCTGCTGCCACGAGTGCGGGGGCAATCAGCAAAACGGTCTTCGCCCCGTCCCCTTGGGTTGCCGACAACGCGAAGATAGATGCAGCCCCGACTGTTCCCAGCAGGAGACCCGTCTGATTCCCGAGGTTTCGGGTTCCGACAATTTTGGGAATTTCCTCATCGGAGGCTGTGGATCGCACCCAAGGCCTAATAGCTACGAGAACCAGGGATGCGCCTGCGCCTGCAACCCCTGAGAAAATCACTACCGGAATAACGTCCGTGAAAGGCGGCCAGCAATTCCGACAGCGTATAGAAGCGTTCCCAGGCGGACAGCATTTAAGCCGCCAAAGCGGTCTGCAAAGGCACCCCATGCGAAAGAGAACCCGCCTACGACTGCCATAACGGCGTAGCCAATACCGAATGCTACTAACGCATTCATCTGCTCAAAATAGAGGGGTTGTGCAACTTTTGACATCCACATTCCACCGGCAAACAAAACGGTGAAGACTCCCAGTTGTCCCCGCAATCCGAGGCTCATACGTGCATGCCCAGAAGGGCTTCCCGGTTTGCTGCCAGGACGTCGGAGTCAGGGAACAATGCGAGTCCTGCTTCTATCAGTTCCAGAGCCTCAGCGCAGCGGTCGTGCCGGATTGCAATCTCTGCGCTCAGCGATGCACGGCGTTCGGCTTCTTCCTTTGGCAGGGTGCTGTGGATCCAGCCGTCAACATGCTGGGTGGCTTCATCGACGCGGTCCGCGAGGATGAGGCTGTAAACCAGATTGGTGGGATGGACGTAAGAGGCGGGATCGAGGGACGCGGCCCGAGCGTGCGCGTCCGCGGCTACCCCATGTGAACCGATTTCCCCTTCGTATACCCCGATCAGGCCCCATGCAGAGGCGAGACTGTCATCCAATTCCACTGCTTGTCGGCAGGCAGCCAGTGCGGCGTCTAAGTCTCCGGCCGACGCGTGGCATTTTGCTGCTTCCAAGTGGTATTCGGGCATGCGGGGGTCAACGTCAAGGAGTTCAGCGTAGGTGGCAATGGCAGCGGTCAGGTTTCCGGTTTGCTTGTAGCACTGGGCGAGGTTGTAAATGAGTACGGATCGGTGGATGGCCACTTTTTCGCCGGTCTGCGTGAGCCTTTTGATGCCCTCGCGAAGGAGCGTGATGGCCTCGTCCACGTGGCCGCGGCGGAAGAGTATGAGGGCATAGCCGTTCCTGTTGAAAACCTCGTCAAAGACAACGCGGTCCTCGGTGCGCTCTTGGGAGCCCAGTTGCTGGATGAGGGCATAGGCCTCATTCAGCAACTCCTCGCTACGAGTCAAACTTCGAAGGCCGTCCGGATGGTGGCGGGCATAAAGCATGGCTTTTCCGTAGAGGGCCCGGATTGCGTCGAGAGGCTCTTTGGATGTGCTCCAGCGGTCGTAATAGAACTCGGCCTGGACCGTCTCGTTCACCATGGCGTGCGCAAGTGCCAGGAGGTTCCACACCCGGGGTGACTGCTCAACCTCCTGCAGCAGATGTCCAAGGTTCAGCGCTGTCCATGCATCTCCTGAGTTGACGTAGTCGAAGGCCATGGTGACGATCTGTCCCGCATGGTCCGTCCTCGCGGACGGTGACAGCATGTTCAGCAAGGACTGTTCCTCGGCCGAGAAATGAGGGACGGATTCATTTCCGCCGCTGTCAAAACGCAGTTGGACTGACCAGCCGCCCACGCGAACTGCCGCGTCTAGGAAATCGCGGCTGGGCCGGTCCAAGGCCTCAGCGTCTGTCACGTCTATTTCGATGGGACCGAAGGTTTCGCGGACGTATCGGGCAATTTTGATGTAGCTTCGTCGGGCCCGCTGGTGCTGGAAGAACCGGATCTGCTCGTTGGACGTCGCAGCATCCGTAAGGCTGGTTGTGCCGATCTGCAACCGGCACCCCTGCAACGGAACTAGATGGTGGTGGCTTTACCGCCATAAAGAACGGCAAAATCGATCTTTTGTTCCTTGGGCTTCTCGATCCTGAGCTGCATTAATTTCCCCAATCAATTAATGAGAACAACCTCGTGCCGTCCTCAGCGAGGAAACTAACACAACTTTACTTATTGCCAAAGTCATACGCTGGGGCGGCGCTTTCACGGCGTGATGCGGTGCTCCGGTATCCGGAGGTTCCTGCCGGTACAGGCGGAATATTGCTCACGCACCGACGTACGCCGCCAGGTGTTTGCCGGTGAGTGTCGGGGTGCCGGACACCAGCTCAGCGGGCGTGCCCTCGAAAACGATCCGGCCGCCGTCGTGCCCTGCTCCCGGGCCAAGGTCGATGATCCAGTCCGCGTGCGCCATCACGGCCTGGTGGTGCTCGATCACAATCACGGACTTCCCGGACTCAACCAGCCGGTCCAGCAGGCCCAGCAGGTTCTCCACATCGGCCAGGTGCAGGCCGGTGGTGGGTTCGTCCAGGACGTACACGTCGCCCTTCTCGGCCATCTGGGTGGCGAGCTTGAGCCGCTGGCGCTCGCCGCCGGAAAGCGTGGTGAGCGGCTGGCCGAGGCTGAGGTAGCCCAGGCCAACATCCTCGAGCCGCGCCAGGATGGTCCGCGCGGGCGGTGTCTTGGCCTCACCCTCGGCAAAGAACGCGGCGGCCTCGGTCACGGACATGGCCAGGACCTCGGCGATGTTCTTCCCGCCCACGGTGTACTCCAGCACGGCTGCCTGGAAGCGGCGGCCCTCGCAGTCCTCGCACGGGGACTCCACGGTGGCCATCACGCCGAGCTCGGTGAAGATGACGCCCGCGCCGTTGCAGGTGGGGCAGGCGCCCTCGGAGTTGGAGCTGAACAGTGCCGGCTTCACGCCGTTGACCTTGGCAAACGTCTTGCGGATGGGCTCCAGCAGCCCGGTGTAGGTGGCCGGGTTGCTGCGGCGTGAACCGCGGATGGCGCCCTGGTCGATCACCACCACGCCTTCGCGCTTGGCCACGGACCCGTGGATCAGGGAGCTCTTCCCCGAGCCGGCCACCCCCGTAACCACGGTCAGGACACCAAGGGGAATATCGACGTCGACGTCTTGGAGATTGTGCGTCGAGGCGCCGCGGACCTCCAGCGCCCCGGAGGCCTTCCGGACGGCCTCCTTCAGCGACGCGCGGTCCTCCAGGTGGTGCCCGGTGATGGTGTCGCTGCTCCGCAGGCCCTCCACGGTGCCCTCATAGCAGACCTCGCCGCCGTTGGTGCCTGCCCCCGGGCCGAGGTCGACGACGTGGTCCGCGATGGTGATCATCTCGGGTTTGTGCTCCACCACCAGGACGGTGTTGCCCTTGTCCCGCAGCTGGAGCAGGAGCTGGTTCATCCGTTCGATGTCGTGCGGATGGAGGCCGATGGAGGGTTCGTCGAAGACGTACGTGACGTCCGTGAGCGAGGAGCCGAGGTGGCGGATCATCTTGGTGCGCTGGGCCTCGCCGCCGGACAGGGTGCCGGCCGGCCGGTCCAGGCTGAGGTAGCCCAGGCCGATATCCGAAAACGAGTCGAGCAGGTGCTGGAGGCCCTTGAGCAGAGGCGCCACGGACGGGTCCTTGAGGTTCCGGACCCACCCGGCGAGGTCGCTGATCTGCATCTGGCACAGTTCCGCGATGTTCTTGCCGTTGATTTTGGAGGAGAGGGCCTGCTGCGTCAGCCGGGTCCCCTTGCACTCGGGGCAGGTCTGGAACGTGACGGCCCGCTCCACGAACCGGCGGACGTGCGGCTGCATGGCCTCGGGGTCCTTTGACAGCATGGACTTCTGGATCTTGGGGATGATCCCCTCGAAGGTCAGGTTGACGCCCTCCACCTTGATCTTGGTGGGCTCCGCGTACAGCATGGTGTCCAGCTGCTTCGCGGTGAACCTGGCGATGGGCTTGTCCATCGGCAGGCCCATGCCCTCGAACAATCGCCCGTACCACCCGTCCATGGAGTACCCCGGAACCGTCAGCGCTCCCTCGGTCAGGGACTTGGCGTCGTCGTACAGTGCCGTGCGGTCTATGTCGCTGACGTTGCCCATGCCCTCGCAGCGCGGGCACATGCCGCCAAGGTACACGGCGTGGTTGACTACCGACTTCTCCACCCGCCCTCCCTTGTCCGTGGACATGACGCCGCTGGCTTTCCGGGTAGGGACGTTGAAGGAGAACGCCGTGGGCGGGCCGGCATACGGGGTGCCCAGCCGGCTGAAGAGGATGCGGAGCATGGCGTTGGCGTCGGTGGCGGTGCCCACGGTTGACCGCGGGTTGGCGCCCATGCGCTCCTGGTCAACGATGATCGCCGTCGTCAGGCCCTCAAGGAAGTCCACCTCGGGGCGGGCCAGGTTAGGCATGAAGCCCTGGACGAACGCGCTGTAAGTCTCGTTGATCATCCGCTGTGACTCTGCGGCGATGGTGGCGAACACCAGCGAGCTCTTGCCCGAGCCGGAGACTCCGGTAAATGCGGTCAGCCGGCGCTTGGGCAGTTCGACGCTGATGTTCTTGAGGTTGTTTTCCCGCGCGCCCTGCACACGGATGAGGTCGTGGGTGTCGGCGGCGTGCACGCCTTTTGTTTCGGTACGAGCCTGGGTATCGGTGCCGGTGTCCGTGCTCATCGGGTCTCCATCTGTTGGGCTGCGCTATCTGTTGGGCTGCGCTGACCGGAAGCCGCGTGCGCAGCCTCCGGTCGCCGTCGTTGGTATCAGCCTAGGCCTGCTGGTTGATCCGCACGGTGTTCCCGGCGGGGTCGCGGAAGGCGCAGTCGCGGATTCCGTAGGGCTGGTCCACCGGTTCCTGCACGACGTCGGCCCCGCTCGCCTCAACCTTGGCGAAGGCGGCGTCGACGTCCGGGGCGGAGAGGATCACGGTGGCGTAGGTGCCCTTGGCCATCATCTCGGCGATGGTGCGGCGCTCGTCATCGGTGATGCCGGGGTCCACACCCGGCGGGTGCAGGACGATGGAAACGCCGGGCTGGCCCGCGGGGCCCACCGTGATCCAGCGCATGGTGCCGCGCCCCACGTCGTTACGGACCTCGAAGCCCAGCGCGTCGCGGTAGAACGCCAGGGAAGCATCGGGATCGGTGTGCGGAAGGAAGGTTGAGGAGATGGTGATGTTGTCCATGGCAGTCATGCTAGTTGCGGCTCGGGAGCGGGCGCTTCTCGATTCCTGACCGGTCTGGTGACCTGTTTGGCCACGCACGCGGGGATGCCCGCAGTCGTGCTCTTCGCTTCCTGCTTGTAGGCGCTGGGCGGCATCCCCACCAGTTCGCTGAAGCGCGTGCTGAAGGTCCCCAGCGAGGAACAGCCGACGGCGAAGCACACCTCCGTTACGGAAAGGTCACCCCGGCGCAGTAGCGCCATGGCCCGTTCGATGCGCCTGGTCATCAGGTAGCTGTAGGGCGATTCCTGGTACGCGGCCTTGAACCGGCGGCTGAGGTGGCCGGCGGACATGTGGACACCGCAGGCCAGGGCCTCGACGTCCAGGGGCTGCGCGTACTCCCGGTCGATCCGGTCCTTGACCCGGCGCAGGAGCATGAGCTCGCGCAGGTAGGGGTCGGTAGTCACCCTTCAGATGGTGCTCCCTGGCGGGGGAGTTGTCCAGACTTTTGACGGCGCGGAGGCTGCGTAAAACGCCCCCTCTTTGCGGGGTATGATTATGCCGCCAGCCGGCATGAGGTCCTCGCCCGAACAGGGCTCGAGTCAACGCAGTGTTGGATGATGTCCGTTCATTGAGCAGTGGCATCCGGCGAAACCAAACCCTTTTCATCACTGTCAAAGACCCTGCCCGGATACTGCGCGGGCATCACCTGAAAGGACCCCATGGAACTGCTGTGGGAAACCGCCGGCTGGGCCGGCGCGGCTGCGATTCTCAGCGCATACCTGGCCGTTTCCATGGGCTGGTTAAAGGCCGGCAAGGGCTTCCAGACCGCGAATCTTGTTGGCGCCGTCGCCTTCACTGAAGGCCTCCGCCGGTCATCCGCAAGGTGGCTGGCGCTACGCGTTCCTGGGTGCGGGGCGCCGGTAAACGCGCAGGCCGTCACTGTGGAGGAACAGTGCGCGGCCTTTTCCCTCGTCCTGCTGAAGCCAGAGGAGGCTGCCGTCGAGGGCGAGCATGTCGATGCGTCCTGATGCGATGGGCAGTCCTTGGCTGTGGATTTCCACCTGGTCGCTTCGCGAGAGTGTGCACCAGTTGGGAACCGGTTCGGGGGAGAGGGCTGCGGCGCCCCGTCCGGCAGGCTGCGGGCGGCTATACAAGGTCTTCTCATTCTCCTTGGTCGGGGCTTTGTCCATGCCGGACTGCCTTCGGAAAGTACATGGAGGAGGCAGGGTGACCGGCGGTCACCCTGCCTCCCTTGCGTGCTGTGGCGTCCCTGCGCCCGTCCTTCGGGCTACCTGTTGCGATGGAGTGCGGGAACGGCAGCACGCAGGCCGGACAAGAAGTCCGGCAGTCTGCGGGCTCCGGTCAGAGCTTGTCGGAGCGGACCGCCAGCACGGGGCAGGTGGCGTCGAGCAGGATTCTCTGCACGGTGCTTCCGAGGATGAGCTTTCCCACCATGGACCGGTGCCGAAGGCCGATCACGATCATGTCGACGTTGCGGTCCTGGGCGATCTGGATGACGGCATCGCCGGGGTCGGACAGGACCGAGGATTCGATGGTCAGGGCCAGGCCGGCATCCCCCAGCCGGGTTTCCAGCGCGCGCACTTCCTCTGGCTCCAGATCGTGGTGGCCACGGCCGATATTCACAACCAGCAGATCTGAATTTCGCAGGTGCGCTTCCTTGATTCCTTCTGACAGCGCTTCCCTGCCTTCTGGTGCAGGTGCGTAGGCGACGAGTACCGTCATTTTTTCTTCTCCAATTGCCAATGGTGTGTTGCGGACGTCTAGACGAGGGTGTTGAGCCAGCCCTGCGGCAGGTCGATCGGCAGCAGTGACGGGAGTGCGAGGAGCACTATGTACAGGACGCCGGTGTAGATGATGGCTACCTTGAGCCGGGCCCTTGCAACTATCAGAAGGAAGGCCGGGATGAAGATCGTGACGGCGATCAGGTATCCGAAGGCGGCCGTGAGAGCCAGGAACCCTGTCATCCACAGGAAGGTCTTCAACGCGAACCTGGCATCAAGGGTCCAACCTGCCTTCGCGGGTTGTGTGGAAAGGATCACCTCTGCCTCCTCGGAGATGCTCTGATCTGCCTTCGGGGTCCTGTCGCGAAGCCTTCTCCGGATCTCAATGAAGAGCAGGATGCCGGAGAAGATCAGGCCACCGGTGCTCACCAGCTGGGGGACCAGCCTGGCTTCCGGTGAGAATGAAGCGGAGGAGATTAGGGCGGCGGCGAAGGCTACGAAGAAGATGCCTGATGCTGCGAGGGACCAGGTTGAATTCTTCAGCGGAGCTTCGTCGTCCTCGGGCTGTTCGTCCCGGTGACCATCGTCAAGGTTGGTGTGCCGGCGGGCGCGGATGAACTTGATGAACGCCCAGATCATCGGGAGGATCAGGATTGCCAGGAAGACCATGACGCCGGGGCGGGCCATCCAGTCGAAGCCTTCGTAAAGGCTGTCGGTGAGGAAGTAGTAGCGTTCCAGCGGGATGGCCAGGACGAATCCGATCAGGAATGGTGCCCGGGGGAATCCCGTCGATTTCAGGAGCCAGCCGAAGACGCCCAGGATGATCATGATCCAGAGGTCGCCGAGCTGGCCGCCTTCCTGGAAGGAGCCCAGGAGCATGATGGCGACGAGGCCTGCGGCCAGGACGGCGAAGGGGACCTTGGTCAGTTTTGCGAGCTGTTTGACGCTGAGGAAGCAGAGCAGCGCGCCAAGGATCGAGGCGATGGCGAAGGACCAAACGATGAGGTACATCAGGTCGAGGTGTTCGGTGATGATGGAGGGGCCCGGCTGGATGCCGTAGGTGAGGAGCATTCCCAGGAGCATTGCGGAGGGCACGCCGCCGGGGATGCCGAAGAGGAGGGTGGGGATCAGGTCACCGGCTTCGACGGAGTTGTTGGCGCTTTCGGGGCCGACAATGCCGCGGGGGTCGCCCTTGCCGAACTGGCGCTTGTCCTTGGCGGTTGCGACGGCTTGGCCGTAGGCCATCCATGTTCCGGCGGTGGCGCCGACGCCGGGCAGGACGCCTGCCCAGATACCGATGAGCGCTCCGCGGATGACCTGGGTCCAGTGGGTAAGCCATTCCCGGATGCCCTGGCCCCATCCGCCGCCGAGGCTGATGGTTTGCTTTTCTCCGCGGCGCTGGCTGGCGCGGGATGCGATTTCGGCCAGACCGAAGATGCCCAGGGCGACGGCGACGAGTGACAGTCCGTCGCCGAGGAACAGGCTGCCGAAGGTGAAGCGTTCCTCAGCTGTGGTCGGTGAGGTTCCAACCATGCCCAGGATCAGGCCAAGGAGGCCTGCCGAGACGCCCTTGATGATGTTTCCCCGTGACAGGACTGCCGCCAAAGAGACACCGAGGACGGTCAACATGAAGAGCTCGGGACTTGCGAAGGACAGGACCAAGGGCCGGGCCAGCGGGATCGCCAGGGTCAGGCCGACCGCGCCGATGATGCCTCCGGCCATGGAGGAGAGGAACGCCAGGGTCAAGGCACGGGCGGCCTGCCCTTTCTTGGCCATGGAGTATCCGTCGAGCATGGTGACGCTGGCTGATGCTGAACCTGGGGCGCCGAGCAGCACCGCGGACACTGTGTCCGAAGTGTGAACGACGGCGAGAGCCCCGATGAGGAGCGCCAGGGCCTGGGGAGGTTCCATGCCAAAGGTGATGGGCAGCAGGATTGCGACGGCTCCTGTGCCGCCCAGTCCCGGGATGAGGCCCATGATCAGACCGGCCACCGTGCCGATCAGGAGCATGATGAGGAGGGAGGGGTCAGCGAGGGATGCCAGCGCTGCCATTGCGGAGTCAAGCATGATGGTCCTTATTCAACGTGGATGTTGTATTTGTCCGCGAGCAGCCCTGTGACATAGGACCGGACGGAGCCACTGACTTTGTAGGCGTCGCGGACGCGATCGGCCATGCCGGTGTCCGCGACGAGGGGATAGCCACCGAGTACCTTGGCAGCCTTCTCCTGGAAAGCTTTGTCGGTGCCAAGTTGCTCGCTGGATTGGCGCAGCAGCTCGTAGGCCTTCTCCGGTGTCTCCTGCGGCACCCAGAGTCCTTTTTGGTAGGTGTAGGTAAGCCCGAGCAGGGTCTTGTAGGCCTCGTACTTTTCGCCTGACGGTTTCTTCCCGTGAAGGGTTTCGTAGGCTTCTGCCACTGTGGGCACGTCGGGGAAGTTCGGGTCGCGGACAACATCTCCGGCCTCGTTCAGTTGACCGAAGGACATCAGGACGACGGCTTTGCCTTCCTTGACGATGCCTTCGACTGCCGAGCCGTAGGCCGAGGTCGTCTGGTAGTCCAGATCGATTTCGCCACGCTGGAGGGCCAGGTTGACGGGTCCGCGGCCTTCGAAGCCAAAGGTGCTCGTGACGTCTGCCTCAAGCAGGTCGAAAGCCACCAGGGTGGTGATGTCCAGGCCCGTAGCACTGATGCCGCCAAATACTAGCGGGGTGTCCCTGTTGATCAGGTCCTGCACGCTGGCCACGCCGGCTTCAGCCCGGGCGTAGATGACGCCGCCGGTTCCATTGACGACGACCGGCTTGAGGTCTTCGAAGGAGTACTTCACCGCGGAGCGTCCCAGGACCCACGGCACAACGGTCGATGCCGTGCCCACCAGGATCTCGGTCCCGTCGGTCTTGGCGGAGCGGGCGAACCGGTTGGTTCCCAGGATGCCCTCACCGCCGGCTTCGTTGACGGGGGCGAAGCCGGGGCGGCCGGCCACGTAGTTCGTCAGTTCCGTGCCGATGAAGCGTGCCCACGTATCCGTACCGCCGCCTGACGCCAGCGGAATGAGGAATTCGAGGGTCTCGCCGCTGAAGTCGCCGTCTTCGGTGCTGGAGGGCGGGTTCAGCAGGCTTCCACCCAGCACCGTTGTGGCCGTTCCGAGGAGTGCGAAGGCTCCTACCGCGGCAAGGATAGTGCGGCGGGAGTGCTTGGGCGGATCGGGCTGCTCCGTCTGCTCTGCCTGTCCGGCAGTGCCGTCCGGAGAGACTCCGGGCGGCTCCAAGGATGACTTGTTGCTCGTCATTGAGGAATCCTTTTGGGTCAGTGCCTACCACCATGAAACACCGGTTTGGCGCAGCTGGGAGGGGAGGCTGTTGTGGGTGGTCGTTTACCAGGTCTGTGGAAGCAGCAGTTCGGCGTCAGCGATGCGGCGGGCGCTGCGAAGGGTGCCGACAACGGGGACGCCGTCACGCACTTCAGCCCAGGTCTGCACCAGGCCCGCCGGTGTCCTCATGGTCAGCCCTGAGGACGGATCTGTGGACAGCAGGTCCCGGACCACGGTGCCCTCATGCTGGGCGGCCATGGTCAGGGCCACGCTGCCGGTGATCGCGAGGGCGGGGTGGAGCTTGCCCATGGACAGCATTCGGACAATGAGGTCAGCCTCATCGTCGGGCGATGCCCTGGCCACGATCGCGAGCTTGGGGATGGCCCGCTCAGCTTCTGCCCGGCTGGCGGCAAGGCCCATCCGGACGGCGGCATCCCTGCGGACGTCATCAAGGTGCACCAGCAACGCCGCCTGGCTGTCGATGGTCACCGCAGTTTCGTGGCCTGTGAGCCCGAGGGATACGGCGTCGAGGATGATCAGCGGGGCGCCGGCGTCAATGAGCGTGGCGGGAACCTGACGGCCATCAAACGTGACTTTGTCCAGCGGCTCTCCGGTGGGAAACAGCTTCCCGGTGGTGCGCCCTGCGGGATCCAGGAAACCCATGCCCACCGAAAGTCCGGGGAAAGGAACGCCCGGGATCAGCTGCGTGCCAGGATCCTGGAGCTCGCCGCCGGGGGTGGGGACCTTCTGCAGGATGAGCTGATCGGTGTTGGTGTTCAGCGTCCTGACCGATGTGCTTTCCTGGCCGGGTTCAACCCAGCCCCGTTCGATGGCGTACGGGGCTACCACTGCCGAGCAGTTGCCGCAGTTGCTTCCCCAGTCCACTTTCTGTTCATCGATGGACACCTGGGCGAACGTGTAGTCGACGTCGGCTTCCTCGCCAACGGAGCGGGACAGGATGACGGCCTTGCTTGTTGTGGACGTCCCGCCGCCCACTCCATCCACCTGGCGGTGGTCGGGGCTGCCAAAGAGGCGGAGGAGAACTTCGTCCACGCTTTTTCCGGGAACCTGGAGGTTGTCCCATTCGAAGACCCAGCACTTGCTGGTTCCGCCCCGCATCCACACTGCTGGGATCTTAAACATGATTGCCCTTCACATCTCTTGGGCCCTTCCTTGGGCCGTCACGCCGTATCGGCATTCACAAGTGTGATCCGAGCCTCGTATGAATTACAAACGCCAAATTATGCACTGGCATGCACTTTTAGTTCAATCAAAAGGCCGGTTGAGGCACATTTCATGCCCCTGAGGGTGACAGGCTCGTTCCTCCACCCCCAGCAGGGTGCTATATTCCGCTCCGCATGAAGTATCGGATTAGAATACTGAGGGGTATGTAATAAACACTTCAATCGAAGGGCTACCATGTTGAACGTCCGCAGGCTCGAATTGCTCCTTGATGTCGTGGAGCTCGGCTCAATCACCGCTGCGGCGGAAAAGCACGTGTACTCGCCGTCCGGGGTCTCCCAGCAGCTGAGGCGCCTGGAAGCCGAAATTGGACAGCCCCTCCTGCAAAGGCAGACGCGCGGCATGGTCCCCACGGATGCCGGACACGTCCTGGCCGCCCACACGCGCCGCATCCTCCGGCAGATGGCAGCGGCCGAGGCGGATCTCGCGGAAATCGCGGGCCTCAACCGGGGCAGCCTCACCATGGGAACCTTCCCCACTTTGGGTGGTTCCTTCCTCCCCGTCGTCATCAGCAGGTTCAAGAAGGAATACCCGGCCATCGAGCTGCATGTCCGCAGCAGCCGGTTCGAGGACCTGATTGAGATGCTGGAGAACGGCCAGGTGGGAATGTCCCTGCTGTGGGACTACGAATGGAACCGGATGAATTCGGAGGACTTTGCGCTGACCACGGTGTTCGAAGACGCAACAGCGTTGATCGTCGGCAAAGACCACCGCCTGGCCCGCCGGAAGCAGGTGGACATGGCGGACCTGGCGGACGAGGAATGGATTGTCCGCGGCCAGGAACACCCGGTAGTGGAGGTCCTGCAGCGCAGTGCCAGCGCTGCAGGATTCACGCCCCGGATCGCCTTCCATGCCAATGACTACCAGGAAGCACAGGCCATGGTGAGTGTTGGACTGGGCATCGCGCTGGCGCCCCGCACCGCCGTCGTCAATAAACACCCCGGCGTGAGCATCGTTTCGCTCGGCTCGTCGGCCCCGTCAAGGCGGGTCCTGCTGGCGCACCGCCATGACAGGGTCCGTGCTGCTGCCGAAATTGCCTTCCAGACAACGCTCCTGGAGGTCGCCAAGGATTCAACGGCTGATTTCCGCTGAGTCCGCGCGTGGCCGTGCTGCGAAGAAGATCGTCCATATAGTTGAACTTTTCTGCCATGGGCAGCCGTGGCGTTTGTCCATAGCCTGAAGAGGTGACGGACTCCAACCACTTCAAGAGCCAGATTCATTTGCCCGACGCGCCGCCGGACCAGCAGGCCGTCCTGGAGGCCGGCGGTGTTGCCTGCTGGAACGAGCCGGTCTCGATCGACACCTACGCTCCCGGCGTGCCGGACCGGTACCCGATGTTCCTGGACCGCCGCGTGTACCAGGGGTCCAGCGGCAAGGTCTACCCGATGCCGTTCATTGACAGCATCGCCGGCTCGAAGGCACCCCGGCTCTGGCAGGCAATCCACCTGGAGAACGAATACCTGAGGCTCATGTTGCTGCCGGAGATCGGAGGCCGCATCCACATCGGCTTCGACAAGACGGCCGGGTACGACTTCTTCTACCGGAACAACGTGATCAAGCCGGGCCTGGTGGGCCTTGCTGGGCCCTGGATCTCCGGAGGCGTGGAGTTCAACTGGCCCCAGCACCACCGCCCGGCAACGTTCCTTCCCGTGGAAACATCCATCGAGCGCGGCGCCGACGGGGCGGTGGTGGTGTGGCACAGCGACCTCGACCCCCTGCAGCGGATGCGGGGGACCCACGGTGTCCGGCTCCGCCCGGGCAGTTCGCTGATCGAGGTGGAGGCCCGGCTCTACAACTGCACGGACGTGCCGCAGACCTTCCTCTGGTGGGCGAACGCTGCTGCCCGCGTCCACGACAAGTACCAGTCGTTCTTCCCGGCGGATGTCCGCTACGTGGCCGACCATGCCCGCCGGGCCATCACGGCTTTCCCCCGCGCGGACCGCCCCTACTACGGCGTGGACTATCCCGCCCTGGCAGGGGAAGGCCATCCGGATGCGGACCGCATCGACTTCTATGCCAACATTCCCGTCCCCACCTCCTACATGGTCACCGACACCAGGGACAGCTTCTTCGGCGGCTACGACCATGAGGCGGATGCCGGGTTCGTCCACTGGGCGGACCGCGGCATTTCCCCGGGCAAGAAGCAGTGGACGTGGGGCAACGGTCCGGTGGGCAAGGCATGGGACGCACACTTAACGGACGACGACGGCCCTTACGTTGAGCTGATGTCCGGCGTCTTCACGGACAACCAGCCCGACTTCAGCTACCTCGCCCCTGGCGAGACCCGCACCTTCAGCGAGTTCTGGTACCCGATCCGCAAGATGGGCCCGGCGCACCAGGCGAACCTCGACGGCGCCGTCTCACTCCAGCTGGACAACGCAGGGCGCAACGCCACAGTGGGGGTCTCCAGCACAGCGGACCGGGCCAATGCCACGGTGGTGCTTCAACACCACGGGCAGGCCATCCGGTCCTGGAATGCCCGGATCTCCCCGGCCCACCCCTTCACGGAAGTGTGCGGTCTTGACGGCCCGGTTGAGGCTGCTGACCTCACGCTCCGGGTCCTTGATGGGGGAGCGGAGCTGTTGTCGTGGTCCCCGCCCCGGTCCGGCGATGCCTGGTCCCCACCCCGATCAGGCGATGCCCCGGAGGAGCCGAGGGTGGCCACCGAGCCCGGCTTGCCGGCGGAGATTGAAAGCCAGGAAGAGCTCTACGTCACCGGAACACACCTGGCCCAGAACCGGCACCCCACCAGATCGCCCCTGCCCTATTTCGAGGAAATGCTCCGGCGGGACCCCATGGATTCGCGCGCATCGATCGCACTGGGTGCAGCGAGATACGCCACCGGCCAGTACGCGGAAGCGCGGAGGCTGCTGGAGAACGCACTGGCCCGGCTGACCCTCCGAAACCTCAATCCGCCCAGTGGCGAGGCCAGCTACCGGCTCGGCCTGGTGCTCGAGCGGACCGGTCAACCGGACAGGGCTGCCGAACACTTTGCGAAAGCCGCCTGGGACAGGGCCTGGGCGCATCCGGCCCACCTAGCGATGGCGCGCCTGGCCCTCCGGTCGGGGCAACCAGCCGAAGCCCTCCGGCAGGCCGAAGCGGCGCTGGGGCTGGACCCGGCCAGCCCTGCGGCAAAGCACCTGCTCTGCCTTGCGCTGCGCCAGCTGGGTCGCGGGGACGAGGCCGCACGCCAGCTTCAGCGCATCCTCAATGCCGACCCGCTGGACCCGGTGGCCTTGGCGCTTGACGGCTCCCTTGACGTTTCGGACCCCAAGACACCGCTGACCGTGGCGTGCTGGCTGGCCAGCGCGGGGCAGTGGCAGCTGGCCCTGGACCTGACGGAGCAGCCGGCCCGGTCCGGCGACAAGGGGTTCGGCAACCCGGAGCCCCTCCGCCGCTACCTCCGTGCCGGCTGGCTGGACGAGCTGCTGGACCCGGAAGCGGCGTGGGGGGAACGGGCGGCTGCCCGGCGGAGCGACACCACTTATGCCTTCCCCCATGGACTGGACCACTATGACGCGTTGCAGCGCGCCCTCCAGGCTTATCCCAAGGACGCGGTGGCGCACGGACTGCTGGGCTGCTGGCTGCTGGACGCGGGGCGCACCCCGGAAGCGCTTGTCCACCTGCAGGCCTCCATGGCAAACGGCTCAGAGGACCCCGTGGTCTGGCGGAATGCCGCGATCGCTCACGTGAACACCGGTGGGGACGCGGCAGCTGCGGACTCCTTCTTCGAGCGTGCGCTGGAGCTGGGTCCTGATGATGCCCGGCTGGTGTTCGAGCGTTCCGTGCTGGCTGGCCTCCGGGGCGTGCCAGTCCAGGAGCGCCTCGACGCCATCGAACGGCACGGCGCCGCTGTGTTCCACCGCGACGACCTCACCGTTCTCTATGCCAACCTCCTGGTTGACGCCGACCGGGCGGACGAAGCCCTGGGCATCATGACCACCCGCAACTTCCAGCCGTTCGAGGGAGGCGAAGGACTGGCCCTGGCGGCCTATGACCGCGCCTCCGTGGAGGTTGCACGCGCGCTCATTGAGCAGAGTCCGACGGCGGCCGTCGACCTGTTGCGGAAGGGCATGGAGGCGCCCGCGAACCTGGGCGAAGGGCGGCACCCTGCCGGGAGCCTGGCCGTGCGGCTGGTGGCGCTGGGGGACGCCCTCAGCCGGGCAGGGGACGCTGAAGCGGCAGCCGAGGCATGGAACCACGCCTGCCGGGAAGGCTCCCCGCTGGCCGCAGGCCCCGCTCCGGCGGGACCCGCCGACTACTGGAAAGGCGTCGCCTGCAGCAGGCTGGGCAGGCGCGCTGACGCCGAACGGATCTGGCAACAACTCGACGCCCGGGCCGAGGAACTGGAAACCGCTCCCGCAGTGCCTGACTACTTTGCAACATCCCTGCCCGAGCTCCTGCTGTTCACCACGGACGCGGCCGGCGCCCGCCTCGAAGCAGCTGCACTCCTGCGCACGCTGGCCGCAGAAGGCCGCTCCCACCTCAAAGAAAAGGCAAACTCTTGACCGACGCACCGAGATACCTCGGATCCGGAACCATGGAACGCGATCCTGACGCTGCATCCCTGACGGGCGCGCCGCCGTCGCACCTTCCCTCCCGCCTGGCCATCAGCCTCTGGGACTTTTCCTGGTACACGCGGGCGGAGGAAGGCGGTCCGTACGCCGACCTGGACGCTGCCTGTGCGAAGGCTGCGCAGCTGGGGTACAACACCATCCGCATCTGCGCCGCGCCGCTGCTCCTTTTCGGCGCGCTCGGCCTCGATGACCTGGCCGCTGACCTGGAGATCGAGGGGCTCGGAACCGCGCCGGACGGCGGCTTCTACGGCCGCGGCACCCGCTGGTACGACGCTCCCGGCGGCTACCGCCTCAACCTGCAGGAACGGTTGCTGGAACTCTTCGACGCCGCCTCCCGCCACGGCCTGGTGGTGATACTCGCCAGCTGGGAATACCAGCAGTCGCCGGCCTTCGCCCGATCCCCGCGGTGGTTCGAGGCGATCGACGCCGTCCCGCTCCAGGACAGGTACCGGGTCCTTGCGGACGCGTGGGACAGGCTCATCGGGGCGCTGACAACTGCGGGGCACCGGGACCGGATCGCCATGGTGGAACTGCACAACGAGGTGGACTTCTCTATCCTGCCCGCGCTCGCGGAGGGCGGCACCAAGGAACTGGAGCGCCTGCGGGAACTCCATCCCGACCTTCTGGTCACGGCGAGCTATGGCAAACCTCCGCACCTGGCCATGCACACCGTCCCGGACGGGCTGGGAGCAGCCCAGTTCCACGTCTACAGCTACGGCGTGCTGGATGCCCTCCAGCAGCAGATCGACATCAGGTCCGAGGGTACCGCCGGCTTTCCCAACCCTGCCTTTCCCAACCCTGCCCTGGCCGCCCTGCTGCGGCCCGGCGCACCCTCCGTGGCAGAATACGGGCGGCTGGCCGACTGGAAATACCGTGCAACAGTGGTCACGGACCAGATGTTCTACGGGTACGACTGGATTGATCCGGATGCGTGGGACGCCTGGCTCTACAACGGGTTTGGCGAGTTCAGGGAGGTCATGAGGCGGGAAATCGAATCCCGGGTCATTGCCATCGCCGCCTGGGCGCGCTGGAAGAACGTCCCGGCCGTCGTCGGTGAAGGATGGATCGGTTACACCCCGCTTCACGGTACTTTCGAGGAGGGGCCCGTAGGGCGCGACCTCGCCGAACGCGGCATCCGGGCGGCGCTGGACCACGGGGTCTGGGGGATGGTGCTGTGTTCCAACGCCGCGCCGCACCACCCGATGTGGGCCGACGAAGCGTGGCAACTCCGCATGAACCGCCGCATCCTTACCGCCCCCACAAGCTGAAAGAATCTCCATGCAGAACGAACAAGGGACCGTTGGGATGCGCAGTGCGGGGATGGGCAGCGATGAAATGTTCAGCGCCGGGATGCTCAGCGCCGCCCACCGGCCGCACGAGCTGGCACTGCAGTCCCCGCCCATGAGTAACACCGAGGACCGCCACAAAAGGTGGCGGCTCACCAGCCAGTACATGGAACACGACGGCGTCCCTGCGGTGCCGGTCTCCGGGGAGCTGCACTACAGCCGGTTGCCCCGGTCCCGCTGGGAAGAGCGGCTGCGGCTGATGAAGGCCGGCGGCATCACCGTGGTGGCGTGCTATATCTTCTGGATCCATCACGAGCCGGCCCAGGGCGAGGCCCGCTTTGACGGCAACCTGGACGTTGGCGCGTTCGTCCGGCTTTGCGCTGACGTTGGCCTGGACGTGGTGCTGCGGCTAGGCCCGTGGTGCCACGGCGAGGTCCGCAACGGTGGCTTCCCGGACTGGGTGCAGGCCGCGCCGGTGGCACACCGGACCAATGACCCCGCCTACCTGGCCATGGTGGAGCGCTGGTTCACCCGCATCGGCAGGGAACTGGACGGCCTCACCGGCCCGGACACCAACGTCATTGGCATCCAGCTGGAAAATGAGCTCTACGACCAGCCCCGGCACATCACGGAGCTCAAGAAACTGGCCAGGGCGGCAGGGCTGGGCGCACCTGTCTGGACGGCAACAGCCTGGGGCGCAGCCGACATCCCGGAGGATGACGTCCTGCCGGTGTTCGGTGGCTACGGGGACGGTTTCTGGGTTGATGCCGACGCCCCGTGGGACCCCACCTTCCGGGAGCATTACTTCTTCAGCCACGAGTGGGATGACGCGGGGATCGGTGCGGACCTGCGTGAACACTTCTCGGGCAGCGGCGCGGCACCGTCCCGTTCCCCGTCCACGCTGTATCCGCCGGCAACGTGCGAACTCACCGGCGGCATGGCAACGGCCTACCAGCGGCGGCCGTGGCCCAGCGGCAAGGATGTTGCCGCGGTAGCCAACAACAAGATCGGCAGCGGCTCCGGGTGGCAGGGCTATTACATGTTCACGGGCGGAACGAATCCGCCGGGCGGAATGCAGGAGTCGCAGGCAACGGGCTACCCCAACGATCTTCCGGTGTTTGACTACGACTTCCACGCGCCCATTGGTGCGGCCGGACGGCTGGCGCCGGGCTTCGCCGAGCTGCGGAAGCAGCACGCGTTCCTGGCGGCCTTCGGTGCCCGGCTCGCCCCGATGCCGTCCACTTTGCCGGACAACCTTCCTGCAAGCATTGATGACAGGGAGACGCTCCGCTGGGCCATGCGCTCGGACGGCCGGTCCGGTTTCCTGTTTATCACCTGGCACCAGCCCCACATCCCGCTGCCGGACTACACAGGGGCCCGGTTTACGCTCCTCCTGGACGGGGAAACGCTCAATTTTCCGCGCAGGGGCCTCACCATTCCTGCGGGAACCATCGCGCGCTGGCCCGTTGATCTGGAAGTGGCAGGTGTCCGCCTGTGCTGGGCGACGGCGTCGGCCTTGACCCTGCTGGATCCGGATGGTGCGCCCACGCTGGTCCTCGCTGCAGAAGAAGGAATAGTGCCGCAGCTGTGCCTGCCGGAAGGAACCGTTGTGGATGGTCCGGTAACAGCGCTGGGCGAGGGCGTGTACTCCATTGACGCAACCCAGCCCGTGACCTTGACGGCGACCTCGGCCGAAGGCTCTGCGGCCATCCTGGTCCTGCCCTCCCACCTGGCTGACCAGGCGTGGGCGTTGGAGACACCGCACGGGCGGCAGCTGGTCCTGTCCGCAGACCCGCTGTGGGTTGGTGCGGACGGCCGCCTGGCCGGCAGGTCGCAGGGAGAATCCGATGTCCGGCGCTACTCCACCGCGGCGGGCCGGTTCGAGGACGTACGGACAAGCGCCGCGACGCCTGAACCCCTTCGCCGGCCGCTGCCTGCCGAGCGGATCCGTGCGGCGAAGACGGTCCCGGCGTCCTTCGGTTCGCTCGCCGGCCGCGCTGCCGCGCCCACCGGCTCTTCCATCGATGACCTGGCAGCCGTCTATGCGGTGGACCTGGGCGCGGCGGTACTGTCCGGGGAGCACACGGAACTGCAGGTTGCCTGGGCCGGGGACGTTTCCCGCCTGGTGGTTGACGGGACTGTGGTGGGGGACAGGTTCTGGGACGGTTCCCCCTGGATCATCGAAACCAACGACGCCGGGATATGCCCGGGCTCGGACGTCCGGCTTCAGATCCTGCCGCTCGCCAAGGATGCGCAGGTTGGACTGCCGGCCGAGGCGCAGCGCCGGCGGGACGCGGTTGCCGGTGACCTGGTTTCCCTGGACAAAGTGGAGCTCCTCCAGTGGACCGGGTGGACGGAGGAGCCCGCTTGAGCTGCCGCCTTGTGCCATAGCATGGACACTTCGTGGCGGAAGGAGTGCGGGGTGGAGCGGGCAACGGGGTTTCCCAACCAGCGCCTGGTGGTTGTTCCCCGGCCCTTGGTCCGGGAGGCGCTGGAGCGTCCCATTACGCGGCGGCTGGTGGTCACCGACGCCGGCGTTTTTCCCGCCGCCGGGGAGCATGGGCGATACCGTCCCCAGGGCGCGGAAGAAACCATCGTCATCCTCTGCGTCGCGGGCGCGGGGTGGGTGGAAACCGGCGGTGCGCGGTACGACGTAGGCAAGGCAACCGCCGTCGTACTTCCCGGCAACACCGGTGAGGCGCATGCCTATGGTGCCTCTGCTGGGGACCCCTGGACCATCTGGTGGTGCCACGTCCGCGGCTCCGATGTTGCCGAACTCGTTGAAGAATCCGGGGTACGTGCCGGCCGGCCCATCATCCCGCTGGTGGCCGTGGACCGGTTGACGGCCATGCTGGACGAGATCATTACTGCCCTGGAGCAGGACCAGTCGCCGGCCCGCCTGGTGGCCACGGCCGGGATGGCCTGGAAGCTGCTGGCCATCCTGGCGGTGGACCGCCGCCTCCCGGAACAGGGAACACCGCTGCAGCAGGCCATGAAGTTCCTCGAGGACCGGGTGGACGGCGCCATCCGCCTGCCGGACCTGGCCAGGGTGGTGGGTGTTTCGCCGTCGCATTTGAGCAAGCTGTTCCGGGAGGCGACGGGCGGGGGAGTGCTGGCCCACCACACGGCGCTGAAGATGGCCCGGGCCAGGCTCCTGCTTGACACAACAGACCTGACGATTGCGGAGGTGGGCCGGGACATCGGGCTGAACGACCAGTTCTATTTCTCGCGCCAGTTCCGCCGCCTGCACGGGGTAAGCCCCAGCGCGTACCGGGCGGACCGGAAGGGCTGAGGCGGTGGGGAGTGGTCTCCGGTGCTGCATTCCGATTCAGGGCCTGGTGTAGCGGACAGGCCGGTCCAGACACGGCGAGATGAGTGTCAGGTTGAGACCTAAGGCCCTCCCGAAGGTATGTCCGGAATGCCTGAAGTGGACTCCAATCTGACGTTTTTGTCGGGTAAGCCTGACGTCAGGTTGGGGTGTGCTCTTCAATGACGAGACGGCCTCGGAGCTACACCATCCGGACGCCATGGGGTGGGAGCCGCTGGTCGTCGAAGCTTGAGTGCGCAGATCTAGTTTCCCCTCGACACGATCGCTGTCAGTTCCAGGTACGGCGGATGTACGTTCCTGGTTGTTGTTCTATGACGCGCCGGCTGTGGGCTCCGTCCTGCATCAACCACAGTAGAGATCCGTCGGCCATGACAGCTTCGACGCGCCCGCGGTCGGTCATGCTGCCGTGAGTGTGGACTTCGACGTCCTGGCCGGTCAGCACAGTCCAGTCGTCAACAGGCTGCCACGGTGCGAAAGAGTGGATGTTTGTTTAGTCTTGATTCGGCGTCGTGCTTGTTTGCATGTCGTCCTCGAGCTTCATGCAGCAGAACGCTGAGCAACTTTGTGACGGGGAGCATAACGTTCGCGAATGATGTTTGTCTTTTGAGCGTCTACCCGAACAAGACGGCGGCTTCGTCGTAGCGCTGCTGCGGGACGGTCTTGAGCTGGCCCAGAGCTTCATGGAAGTTGACGTGTTTAATTTCCGTTCCTTTGAGGGCCACCATGGTGCCCCACTTGCTTTGCATGATCGAGTCGATGGCGGCCATGCCGAGCCGGGTGGCCAGGACCCGGTCGAAGGCGGACGGAACGCCGCCGCGCTGGATGTGGCCGAGGATAGTGGCGCGGGTTTCGATGCCGGTGCGGGCTTCCAGTTCCGGGACGAGCTGGTCGGCGATCCCGCCCAGGCGGGGACGGCCGAAGGTGTCCAGGCCGCGCTCGGAATAGGCCCCGTCCATATGTTCGGGAATGAAGCCTTCTGCGACGACCACCAGGGGTGCGCGGCCACGGTGGTGGGCTTCCTTTACCCACTGGGTGATTTGCTCGATGCTGACTTTTTGTTCCGGGATCAGGATGGCGTGGGCGCCTGCGGCCATGCCGGCGTGCAGCGCGATCCAGCCCACGTGGCGGCCCATCACTTCGGCGATCATGCAGCGGTGGTGGGATTCGCCGGTGGTGCGGAGCCTGTCGATGGCTTCGGTGGCGATCTGCACGGCGGTGTCGAAGCCGAAGGTGTAGTCGGTGGCGTCGAGGTCGTTGTCCACGGTCTTGGGTACGCCCACGATTTTCAGTCCGGCGTCGGTGAGGCGTTTGGCGGCGGCCAGTGTTCCCTCACCGCCGATGGCGATGATCGCGTCGATGCCCAGGCGGTCCATGTGGGCCTTGATGACCTCCGGGCCGCCGCCGTTGTCGAACGGGTTGGTGCGGGACGTGCCAAGGATGGTGCCGCCCTGCTTGGCGATACCGCGGACCATGGTGCGGGGAAGGTCGATGATGTCGCCCTCCACCACGCCGCGCCAGCCGTCGAGGAAACCCACGAATTCGTGGCCGTGGATGGCGATGCCCTTGAGTACGGCGCCGCGGATGACCGCGTTCAGTCCGGGGCAGTCACCACCGCTGGTGAGGATTCCAATTTTCATGCGTGATTCCTAGGTTCAGTTGCCATGTTGGAAAGGGGCCATCAGAAAAGCCCAAGACAGGCATGAGGCTGATTTCGCCTATCGCCTTCGTGTACTACCAGGTTGTTCGTTCGTAGCTCATGCCGTAGGGAACATTTGGGTCAAGGCTTACGATGACCGTTCCAGGAGCCGTCCGGGTTACCAGAATTCCCTGCTTCCGGTACCTCGCACGAGCAGAGAGTTGTTGGACGGCGGCCTCCACGGCGGCCTCCAAGTGGGATCGCGTGTGGACGTGGATGGTGATGGAATCGTGCTGCGTGGGTACATGCTCGTGGAAGTCGGTGCAGGTGGAATTCTCTGTCTGCATTTATCCACTGCTCCTACAGTTCATTCGCGGTGGGATATATAGCCTTGGGGGTTGTTCTTTTGCCAGCGCCAGTGGTCTTTGCACATTTGGTCCACGGTCTTGGTGGTGGACCAGCTGAGGTCGGCCAGCGCGGAGGTGGCGTCGGCCCAGAAGGCAGGGAGGTCTCCGGCGCGGCGGCCGGTGATGTCGTAGGGGATGGGCTTGCCCACGGCCTTCTCAAAGGAGCGCAGGACCTCTAGGACGGAGGAGCCCTTGCCGGAGCCGAGGTTCCAGCGGAACACGCCGGTGGTGTCCGCGATATGGTTCAGGGCCGCTATGTGCCCTTCCGCGAGGTCCACCACGTGGATGTAGTCGCGCAGGCAGGTGCCGTCGGGGGTGTCGTAGTCGCCCCCGAAGACTATGAGCTTGTCGCGGCGGCCCACGGCCACTTGGGCGATGAACGGCACCAGATTGTTGGGGATACCCTGCGGGTCCTCGCCAATCCGTCCGGATGGGTGTGCACCTACCGGGTTGAAATAGCGCAGCAGGGCTATGTGCCAGCGCGGGTCGGCAGCGCCGAGGTCGGAGAGGATGTCCTCGATCTGTTCCTTGGTGCGCCCGTAGGGGTTGTTGGCCCCGATCTCCATCTTTTCCACATAGGGGATGGGGTTGCGTTCGCCGTAGACGGTGGCGGAGGAGCTGAAGACGATGGAGCGGACGTCATGCCTGTCCATGACGCGGATCAGGTTCAGAGTGCCTACAAGGTTGTTGTAGTAGTACTTCAACGGCTCCCGCACAGATTTGCCCACCGCTTTGAGGCCAGCGAAGTGGATGACGGCGTCGATGGCTGCGCCGGCAAAGACCTTGTCGATGGCTGCCTCGTTCACGAGGTCGACGTGGTGGAACTCTGCGGTCTTGCCGCTGAGTTCGGCTACGCGGCGCAGCGATTCCTCGCTGGAGTTGACCAGGTTGTCGATGACGACCACGTCGTGGCCGGCTTCCTGCAGGGAAAGAACGGTGTGGGAACCGATGTAGCCCGTGCCCCCTGTGACCAGGATTTTCATGAGCGGGTGTGGGTTGGGTTGGCTGGTATCGCTTCGATGTTCCAGCTCGCGGTATGACTCTGCCCCGGGAGGAGGACTATGAGGTCTGTCCTGGTGTTGAAGGCATTAGGCGGACAGGTCATTGGTTCTACTGCCAGGCCGGCTCTGCTGGATTCCGCATCTGGGAGGTCGGCTGTGTGTATCTGCACCCAGGGGCAGTCCCGACCCCATGTCATCGAAGTTCCGGACCCGTCCCATGTAGTCAGGCGTGCGGTTGAGTAACCTTCGTTGTCACGTACGAGATCAGTGAAGGCATGGTCGAGTGTTATGGAACCGATGGGGCGGGGGGCAACAAAGTCGTAGTGTCGGTCCTCTGAAACGTCGCTAACTCCTGTAGGTATCAAAAGGTCCGGGGTGACTTGCTGCACTTTTCGTGCGGGCAGCTCGAGAATCCAGTCGTCGACCCGGCCCTCCCCGGCGACCAAGTATGGGTGCCCGGCGGCCCCGTAAGGTGCTGAGCCGGGGCCGGTGTTGGTGGCTGTAACAGTGGTGTGCAGCCCGGAAAAGTCCAGCTGGTAGGACACCTGTACGTCCAGGCGGAAGGGGTAACCGCTCCTCGCTTGAACGACGGTGGACAGAATGGCCGAGGACTCGTCGGATTTAACCGGGCACCAGTCTTCCCAGGCCAATAGGCCATGAAGTGCGTGGCCCCGGCTCGGTTCGTTGATACCGAGCTGGTATTCCACGCCTTCGAATTTATACCGTCCCGCGATAACCCTGTTAGGCCAAGGCACCAATACTGCCCCTCGGTAGGCGGGGCGGACCTGATGTTCCGAAAAGGGGAGAATCAGGTCCCTGCCGTTGTAGCGCAAGGAGCGTAACGATGCACCGACGCTGGCTATTTCGGCGGTGTAGGGGCCGCAGCGCAGCGTGGTCTGCCTACCTGAGATCGGAACGGTATCGGCGCTCATCCTGGACATCACGAGGCTGGTCATTCGGAGGCCGCCAGGCGGAAGGTGAGCGTCCGCGCCTCCGGCGCCAAGGCGGACTCGGGCCAGACATCCGGGCCACACGAGCGAGTGCCGAGCCCGTGCTGGGCCGCGTCGAGGTATAACCATGAACGCGTGGCCGCGGGCAGCTCATGCGGGTGCCGGGCCGCGGCGAGCTCCTGGGCCGTGTACCGGCTCAGGGTGAAGCCCGGCAGGCGGCCCCGCGAGTCCGCGAACGCGTCTACCCGTACCCACGGCTCCGAGCCCCGGAGCAGGTCGAGGGAGCGCATACCTCCGCGGTGACCGGTCTCCTGCGGGCACGCATACGGCACGGCGAGCTGATCGATCCCGGCTGCGTACCGTCCCACAAGCGCGGCTTCGAGGCTGTCAGGGTAGGACTCGTGCGGTCCCAGCCCGAACCATGACGCCGCGTCCACGTCGGCGGGCAGCCCGAACCGCACACCGACACGGGGCCACACACCGTCCCAATCGGAGGATGGCAGAATGTCCACCCGCAGCCACAAACCTTCGGGGTCGAGAATCCATTGCTCCTCGACGGTGACGGTGCGCACCTGGTCCGCCGCGGCGTACCGGGTGCGCACGCGGAGGGCACGGTCATCGAGCACTTCGACTGCCTCAACACGCCCGTGCAGCCGGTCCAGACCGGCCGCGTGCCAACGCGCTGCCGACGAAGGCCCGGGAGCTCCTACACCCGGGATGCCGTCTGCGTCTGGTGCCCAAGGGTCGGTGTCGATGTATCCGCCCCGGGATTCGCCGCGGTCATTGTCCGTGGGCGCCCGGAACAGCTCAAGCCGGGGCCCATCCACAGGGAGGCCAGCGAGTGTAACGAGCCGCCCTTCATCGAAGACTGCCGGCCCGAGCTCCAGGAGCCCGGCGCCTTCTCCCGGCCGCCAATTTCCGCCCGGGAGCCCGGCTGCAAACGGCAGCGGGCGCCTCGCGGGCGACGCGAGGCGGCCCTGCGCTGAGGCGACTTCGTGCCCGGAATGCGCCCACCCGGCATCCTGCTCGAGGACCGCCTCGACGGTCACCCATACCTCTCCAGTGCATCCCTCGGCGGACACCGGAAGGGGGACCGCGGCCGAGGCGCCAGGGGTGAGTGGGCCGCCGTCGAGCCCATCGACGGCGAGCTCACCGGAGGCGACTGGTTCGCCGTCGTCCTCGATCCGCCAGCGAAAGACCATGTCTCCCAGATCCGCGCTGTGTCGCAGGTTGGTCACCCGTATAAAGGGCTTGCCGCCCGGCTCGAGCCCGTCAAAGGCAAGTCTCACGGGCGCCACGACGGTCTTGAACTCATATAGTCCCGGCGAGGGCGTGGAGTCGGAGAGGATGAGGCCGTCGAGCACGAAGTTGCCGTCATGGATTTCCTCGCCGAAGTCGCCGCCGTAGGCGAAGTATTCGGTGCCGTCCGCGGTACGGGCGGCGATACCGTGGTCGCGCCACTCCCAGACGAACCCGCCGTGCAGCCGCGGGTATTTCGCGATGAGGTCCTCGTACAGCGATATGTTCCCGGGCCCGTTGCCCATTGCGTGGACGTACTCGCACAGAATAAACGGCTTGGTCCGCTGCCGCGCCCCCTCGGCAGGGGAGCAGCCCAGCAGCGGTGTGGTGTCGCCGTCGCGGCCGATTGTCTCCACCTCGGGCAGTGTCGCGTACATGCGGGAGTACACGTCGGTGTACGCGCCGGCGTAGTCGTTCTCGTAGTGGACTGGTCTGCCCGCATCCCGTGCATGCACCCACGCGGACATAGCGGCGAGATTCTGTCCTGTGCCGGACTCGTTGCCGAGGGACCACATGACGATCGAGGGACGGTTCTTGTCCCGCTCCACGGTCCGTTCGATCCGGTCAAGGAGCGCCTCGCGCCACATCGGCTCGTCGCTCGGGTTCCGGGCCCAGCCGTGCCGCTCGAACCCGTGCGTTTCGAGGTCGCACTCGAGGATTACCCAGAAGCCCATCTCGTCCGCGAGCTCGAGCAGTCGCGGGTGGGGCGGGTAGTGGCTGGTACGGATTGCGTTGACGTTGGAGCGCTTCATGAGCGCGAGGTCCTCGCGGGCGAAGTCCTCGTCGAAGACGCGGCCGAGCGTGGGGTGGGTCTCGTGGCGATTGACACCGTGGAACACCACTTTGCGTCCGTTGACCAGAAATTGGTCTCCCACGATTTCTACGGTGCGGAAGCCGATCCGCAGTGACACCGTCTCGGCCTTGCTGGCCACGGTCGCATCGTAGAGCCGCGGGGTTTCGGCGGTCCAGGGCTCGACGGCAGAAACAGGTACCGGTGCAACATCACCGGGATTGGCCCACTCGACGTCGATGCCGAGCTCGGGTACGCGGAGGCGAACAGGGTACGACGATGCCGGCGCTTTCACTTCCGGTTCCAGGGTCCCCGCCCCGTCGTTGTAGCCGGTCCGGAGCCAGACGTCCTCGATGCCGCCGGCCGGGCGGGACAAGAGGGTCACGGAGCGGAAAATTCCCGGCAGCCACCACTGGTCTTGGTCTTCGAGGTAGCTCGAAGCGGACCATTGATGGACGCGGACTGCGATGGTGTTGGTACCGGTGCTGACAGCGTCGGTGACGTCGAACTCCTGGGCGAGGCGACTTCCGGCGCCCCATCCGATCTCTGTGCCGTTGACCCATACCTTGTACCGGGATTCGACGCCGTCAAAGCGCAGGACGACGCGGCTCTCGCCGCCTGTGTCGTCGGCCTTCCAGCCGTCGGGCAGCTCGAACGTACGGCGATAGTCCCCGGTGGGGTTTTCGTCGGGGACGAACGGCGGGTCGATTGGGAACGGGAACTGCACGTTCGTGTAGATCGGGCGGCCGTACGATCCGTCGCCCTGGAGCACCCAGTGGGAGGGTACGGTCAGCGACGCCCACGAAGAGTCGTCGTACTCCGCAGCGGCCATCGCCTCCGCGGCCTCCCCCGGGGACAGCACCCCACGCCCGCCGGGTGTTCCGGGGACTCCCTTGAGGAGTCGGAATCGCCATTGCCCGTCGAGGGACAGGGACGGGGCGTCGGTGCGAAGCCAGGAACGGGCCGGTACTCGCCGTCCTTCTCCCGGGCCCGGGTCGGTGACGTAGGCGGTGGAGGCTGTGGCCTCCGCTGGACGGGGGCTCATTTGACGGCTCCTTCTGTGAGGCCTCCACGCCAGAAGCGCTGAAGGACGATCATGGCGATGGCGAGCGGGATGACAGACAGCAGTACGCCGCCGGTGGTCAGCTGGTAGAACTCCGGTAGCCGGTCGGCTTGGCTGAGCCAGTTGTTCAGACCTACCGTGATGGGGAACAGATTCGAGTCGGAGAGCATCACCAGCGGCAGGAAGTAGTTGTTCCAGATGCCCACGAGCTGGAACAAGAACACCGTCACCAGGGCGGGAGTGAGAACCCGCAGCCCCACGGAGTGGAAGATGCGAAGTTCGCCCGCGCCGTCGATTCGCGCAGCCTCCAACAGCGCCGGATCCACTGTTGCCTGCGCATAAACCCGACACAGAAACAGGCCAAACGGCGAGACGAGTGAGGGCAACAGGACGCTCCAGTACGTGTTGGCGATGCCGAGCTGGCTGAAGAACAGAAACAGGGGCAGGGCCGTGGCGGTGCCGGGGACGAGGACGCCTCCGAGGACGAGCCCGAAGATGAGACTGTTGCCCCGGAAGTTGTACTTGGCCAAGGCGTAGCCGCCAGCAGCGGCGAAGTACGTCGCGGCCAATGCGCCAACCCCTGCATACAGAATTGAGTTGAGGAACCAGCGCACAAAGACGCCGTCCCCGTAGGAGAGGACGTTCGCCAGGTTGTCCCACAGGACGAAATTAGGCGCGAACAAGAAACCGTTGGTCGCGAACAGGTCTCCGCTGGTCTTGGTCGCAGCGACCACCACCCAATAAACGGGGACCAGGAAGTAGAGCGCGGCTACGACAAGCAGCCCCGTGACAAGAATCGTTGTGGAGCCCGGGCGTCGGCGCCGGGTCACAGGGGGCTCCCCGGCGACGCTCTGGGGCCGGCTAAGGGTGGGAGTGGCAGTCATGAGGACTTCCTGTTCGTGAACCGGAGGAAGGTGAAGGAGAGGATGAAGGCCGCGAGGGCAATGAGCACGGCCTGGGCTGCGGCAACGTTGTAGTCGTTGTATGCAAAGGCAGTGGTGTAGGCGGAGAGGTTCGGGGTGTATTGGCTGTCGACGGCCGGAGCCACAGTCTGAAGGACTTGCGCCTCGGCGAACAGTTGAAGCGTGCCGATGATCGAGAACACCGTAGTGAGCACGAGGGCGGGCCGGATAAGCGGCAGCTGAATGGTCCACGCGACACGGAAGGGCCCGGCACCGTCCACGCGCGCAGCTTCATATATCTCGCCGGGGATCGACTTAAGCTGGGCTATGACGATGAGCATGTTGTAGCCCGTGTAGCTCCACGTAACGATGTTGGCGATGGACCACAGCACGGTGTCCGGGCCGAGGAAGTTCACGGTGAGGCCTACGGACGTGGCAGCGTCCACGAGCGGGCTAAGACCTGGGACGTAGAGAAAAGACCAGAGAATGGTCGCGATGACACCCGGCACGCCATACGGCATGAAGTAGGCCGCGCGGAAGAACCCGGGCCACTTAGCCGAGGCCGACTCCAGCAGGAGCGCAAGGACTGTACATAGGGCGATCATGACAGGAACCTGGACCACGCCGAAGAGCAGCACGCGGCCGATTGAGGCGAGGAAGCTACCGTCCCCGAGGGCGCGGGCATAGTTCTCGAACCCCGCAAACCCGGAGTGGACGCCCGTCTCGCCGAAGAGGCCACTGCGGGTCACTTTCGTAAAGCTCGAACCGACAGCAGCGATGATCGGGAAGATGAACGTGAGGGCAAAGAGCGCCAGGAAGGGCGCGAGCAGTATCCAAGGTGCACGGGTGACGACGCGGCGCTGCTGCCTTGCCCGTCCGTGCCCCTCCCGCTGGAGTGCTGACGGATGTGCTTGTGCGGTATCTGCCGTGGCGCTCATGCCTGCTCCTTCCTAATCGTCAGACCTTTGTTCCTGAAGGCGGTCATGATCTGCTGCTCGGCGGCTGCTACGGTGTCGACCAGGCTCGTGCCCGATGCCTTACGGCGGAACCCGTCGCCCAGGATGTTGAAAGACTGCGTGGTGACGGGCCACCAAGACCAGTCCATGTTCTGCGACTTACTCGCCGGCACGATCACGTCCTGGTTGTAGTTCTGCCCCCCGAAAAAGTCGGAGGGCCTCTCGCGCTTTGCACCGATGATGCCCGGCACGGGCGACCATCCGATGCCACTGTTGGCGATCTCGGCGTCGATGCCGGCCTGCGTGGACGTCATCCAGACAGCGAACTCGAGGGCCTCGCGGGGGTGCTTGCTGTTAGCCAGGACCGCCGCGGTGGAGCCGCCGAGGTAGCTTGAGCCATACCCTCTGGGGTCCCAAATGGGCATGGGCGCCACGCGCCACTTGCCCGCTCCGCCGCTGACGCTCTGCACAAGGGCATCGGCCCAGCTGCCGCTCGTGAGCGACGCGAGCTCCCCCTTCGCAGCCGCCGCGTACCAGCCGGGGGTGAAGGGTCCATAGGCGGTGGTGACGATGCCGTCGTCGATTGCCCGGTCAAAGAAACGCGCGACGTTCAGCGTTGAGTCGTCGGTCATGTTGATGACCCATCCGTCCTCGGCTGGGCGCAGCCAGGAAGCGCCAGCCTGTGCGGCGAAAGAGACGAAGTAGGAGGTGTCCGCGAGAGAAAAGCAGTCGATGTAGGCGTTGGCACCGCGGAGTTCCTTCCCAACGGCTGCCCACTCCTCCCAAGTCACCGGTGCCGCCGCGCCTACCTTGGCCAGGACGTCGGGGCGGTAGAACGTGGCCATCGGCCCCGAGTCCTGGGGGATGCCGTAGACGCCCCCGGAGAAGCTCACCTGGCTCCAAAGTGCGGGGTCATAAAGGTGTGCGTATTCACGGGCACCGTAGCGCGAGAGATCCACGAGCCCGTTGACGAGCATGAACTCAGGAACGGTACGCATTTCAACCTGCGCTAGGTCAGGGCCGCCGCCCGCCGCTAGCGCGGCGTAAAGCTTGGAGTACCCACCACGGTTGCCGCTGGGGATCCAGACCGTCTCAACCTGGACATTGGGGTGGCTCGCGTTCCAGATATCGGCGACCTTCTGAACATTCTTGAGCCAAGACCAGTACGTGAGTGTCACCTTCTCACCGGTACTGGCCGCAGGAATGGCAGGTGCGGCATTGACGGAAACAGTGCCCGGAGTGGCGCATCCGGTGAGAAGGGCAAAGGCGGAGGCGCCGAGTCCACCGCAAAGGAGTTGTCGTCGTGTCAGAGATGGCATGAGTCCCACTTCGTTATGGTCAGCGCCGCGGACACGGCGCCGGGGCCGTGCGGCCCGACGTGACAAGGCTAACACAAAAGCTGAGTGGATGCTCAGTTTTTAATGAAACTAGACTGGATTCCATGACTAAGAAGGCGAACGCACGCTCAGGCCCGCGCGGCCCCTACGCCAAGACCGCTGAGCGCCAACGGCAAATTCTTGAAGCCGCCGTAGAGGTCTTCGGGTCACGGGGCTACAACGGCGGCAGCATCCAGGACGTCGCGGACCGGGCAGGGATCAACCAGACCACGCTCCTCCACCATTTCCCCACCAAGGCTCAGCTGCTCGTGGCGGTGCTCGAGTACCGCGACCGGATCTCCACGAGCACCCCGGGCACACGGGAGCGGTTTGCCGAAACCATCGTGCGGCAGGCGAAACACAATGAGCGGATTCCCCACCTCGTAGAGCTCTACTCCGTCCTCTCCGGAGAAGCCACGACTGAGGACCACCCGGCCCGTAACTACTTCGTCCAACGCTTCGCCCGGCTTCGGAAGGAATACAGTGGGGAGCTGCGGTACCTCGCGAGCATTGGCCGGCTTCGGCCGGGCGTCGACCCAGATGTCGCGGGCCCTACCATCGTGGCTCTATGGGAAGGAATTCAAACCGAGTGGCTCCTCAATCCTGACACCGTGGACGTGCCCGGCATCCTCAAGGGCTACCTCGACCTGATCCTTGTGCCGGAAGAAAATGCAGGGTGGTCATCTGGTACCGAGACCCCCGTGGAAGCGCTGAATACACTTTGAAGACGATGCTTCACTAATCGGTTCCCGATAGAGGCGGCCGCCGTTCCCCGCCACGGGGCCACGGCAACGCCGAGAATGGATATTCGGTCAAGTAGCTATCGGGTAATGCCACGAAGCAGGAGCCGTGTGAGGGTTCCCGCACGCCTTGCCCGTAAAAGTTTCTCTGAGGTCGCCTCGCCCTAGAGCAGCGTTGGACAGGGTGACGGGGAGCGCGGGCAAGTTGCGGCGCCGGTCTGGCGTCAGAATAGCGCGAAATTCCGCATTGTTGACGGTGGCTCATGATGTTCTCAGATCCCACCCTGACAGTTGGAGGGGCAGGAAACCGAGCTGCGGTAGCCCGAGAACTATCAAAATAGTCCGAAGAATCAGGTCTTGATGGAAGTCGCTTAGCGAAGGGGCGGGTGATGTCACCTCCTGCGGTTCGTCAGGTGTCTGAGAACCAGGCCGGAGCTCCACCTACGGGGCAAGTCTTCCCACGTCAGGCGCCCCGACGTCAGGTTGGGGTGTACCGCAACTAGGCAAACGAAGAGAATTGCCAGCGGTAGTCTGCGAAAATCGCACCGCCAACAGATGTCCGAGTGCTCTGCCGTCATCTCCGCGGGCGGCCAGCGACCTATGAGCCCTTCCCGAGGTATCTGTCGCCAGCAGGAGAGTTAAGCGCGGTCGGCAGCAGCTCGGAGGTAGGCGACGACGGACTCGGGTTCCGAAGCCAAAGGAAGATTTTGTTGGTCCCGGACTCCGTGGTTCCCGCCGCTGGGATCCCGGTCCAGGCCCGCGAACAGGGGTTCGAGGGAGGGTTGCTCGGGGCCGTGTTCGGCGACGAGTTCGAACATGGTGCCGGCAGTGCCGTCAGAAGTCAGACTGTCGATGAGGACCGGGGCTATTTAGTGGCGGGCGATGACCCCGTCGGAGGAGTTGCCGGCGTGGCGGGTGTCGCCCTGAAGCAGGGTGATCTGCAGTTGGTTCTTGTCGTTGTAATCGAACCAGCCCGGCCGCACGATCGCGTAGGGGTTCCCGCTGGCGCGTACGAGGCGTTCGTTGCGGCGTTTCCAGTCGTAATAGTCGGCCCGGGCTGTGACCCCAATCGCGGTCATCAATGCGATGCGGGCACGTCGACCGTCCAGCGCGGTGAGGATGTTGCGCACGCCTGAGTAGTCGACGGCTTCAAGGTCACTGCTGCCGTAGGGTGCGCCGTGTGTGAAAATCATGGCGTCTACACCGTCTACCGCGGCGGTGAGTGTTTCGGGGCGGGTGAGATCACCGACGATAACCTGTGCACGGTCATCGAGGGTGCGGGCCCGCCGCTCGTTGCGCACCAGGGCCCTGGCTGTGTGGCCCTGTCGGAGGGCTTCGGTGATGGCGAGGCGTCCGACGCTGCCGGTGGCTCCTACGAAGACGATGGTGAGTGGTTCTTTGCTCATGATGAGTTCCTGTTCTGGTGCCGGCGGCAACCGCCCGGTGCGTTGGGCGGCACCGCCGGCGCCGAGTCTCCGTGCTACGGTCCTTTGCCTGTCAGGCTTCGGGTCCTGGATGGCCGGCATAACCGCCCCGCCTGCCCACCCCATCGACCTGGTCGCCGGGCTCATCAAGGGCAAGGTGCGTGGACGGCACCCGCGGCGTTCGCGAGAACGTGGCCCCGGTGTGGGTCTTCGATCCGCAGAAGATCGCCCAAGAGGAGCCGGACTGGTGGTGGAACCCCCTGTCCTATGTCACCGACGAAGAAAAGGCCTACAAACTCACCCAGCACTTCTCGGTCGGTTCCCGGGTCCCGGGCTCCAAGCCGGACGCCTACTTCGATCCCAAGGCCGAAGACATCCTCTCCTCGTACTTCCTCGCGGCCGCCCTGGGCGATTTGCCGATCACGCAGGTCTACCTGTGGGTGACCGAGCAGGTCAGCCAGGAACCCATCGAAATCCTCCGGGAGCATGACTACGAACTGCAGTACAAGGGCCTGGAGTCCACACTGAAGCTGGCTGACAAACAGCGCGACGGCATCTTCGGCACCGCCGAGAAGATGATTCAGTGCCTCAAGAGCCGGAACACGCTCCGCTGGGTCGCCCCGACCGGCGGCGCAAACGTCGCCAGTGACACCCGCCGGCAGTTCAACCCCCACGCCTTCGCCACCTCCCAAGAGACCATCTACATCCTCTCCAAGGAAGGCGCCGGCTCAGCCGCCCCGCTCACCACCGCACTGACCGTGGCCATCGCCGAGGCGATGGAAGAACGCACCGAGCGCAGCGGCGGCCGCCTGCCCAAGCCCGCACTGTTCGCCCTCGACGAGCTGGCAAACGTGGTCCGCTGGGCCGGCCTGCCGGACCAATTCAGCCACTACGGCTCCAAAGGCCTGATCGTCATGGGCATCCTGCAGTCCTGGTCCCAGGGCGTCGAACTCTGGGGCGAAGCCAACATGCGGAAAATCTGGTCAGCCGCGAACGTCAAAGTCTACGGCGGCGGCGTCGCCGAAGAAGGCTTCCTCCGCGCACTGTCGGACCTGATCGGGGACTACAGCTACATCAACATTTCCGTCTCATCAGGAAAGTCGGGTCCAGCCGCTCCCGGCAGGAAGCCAAGGAACGCATCTTCGACGTCTCCAACCTGGCCGAACTGGACCGCGGCCGCGCGGTCGTCTTGGCTTCGGGAGCGCCGGCCACCCTGGTCCGGACCATGCCCTGGTACACAGGACCACACAAGGATGCTGTGGAAGCTTCCATCAAGACATACAGCCCCCGGCCCGAGGGAGAGGCGGTGCCGGTGGCGGCCGCACCTGTCGCTAATCCCTGGGTCACGAAGTAAGGAAGCTGCTGCCATGACAGACGATTTTGGGTTGTTCGATACGGACACTCCGCCGGCCAGTGCCGGCGGAAGCGAAGACGAGAGAGCCGAGAAGGCCCCGGAGCTCGTCTACGGCTCGGCCGAAGAATTCCTGCACGAGCAGCTCCTGCCCACCTATGTCCGCAGCGTCACCGGGAAGTCCGCAAAGTGGTGCATTGAGTGGTACTTCCACCCCGAGGCCGTATCGCGTGTTGCTGCCCTGGGGCGTTCGTGGGAGCACCTTCGCCTCGATCCTGCCACCGGCATGAGCGTCTGGTGGCGCGACCACGCAGACCACCACATGAAAGTCCTCCTGGACCCACACGGCCCGTTCCACAACTGCGACATGAAAGAACACCGAGACCCCGAACACCTCGAACCGAAAGGCACCAGAAGGCTGGTTCCCAGACGTGCGGGCTATTCCTGCATAATGGTTTGCTGCGGGACAATGTATTTCCACGAATAAAAATCCGGGCCGGAATCAGTAATGGATTCCGGCCCGGATTTGGTTTTTGCTGGCGCTAGTGAGCGGCTTCGTACTTCTCGACTACTTCCGCTTGGATACGACCGCGAGTATTTACGGAGATGCCGTTCTCAGCCGCCCACATCCGTACCGCTCTGGCGTCCGGGCTGCCGTGTGAGGACTTAGCTCGAGCAGCCGGTCGGCCTCGTCCGCCGGACATTTTGCGGCCAGCGTTGGTAAAGCGTTCCAGGGCTTCACGTAGTTCGCTTGCGTGCCCCTCGTTGAGATCAATTTCGTATTCACTGCCGTCGAGAGCGAAAGAAATAGTCTCCTTAGCTTCCGAGCCGTCAATATCATCTTCCAGCAGCACGACTGTCTTTTTTGCCATGAATCAAGGCTATCAGTTTGTTGAACAACCCGACACTTCTTCCAACAGCGCCGTATGAGTAGCAGGACTATCAAGAGGAGACTTTAGTCCTCAAATTGTTGGGAATGAGGAAAAGCGGGCACACGTCGTAACGGCACGCGCTACGGCTGCTGAGGGGAGCTCCTTAATGGTCCCCGATTCCAGCCGTGGATAACCCGGTTGACCCCAACTTTGGACTGCTCAGCCTCTGCGGTGGATAACCCATCAGGATTGTCCCGAGCTGTGGGCAGCGGAACTGATTGCTCAGACAGTCTCTGGGCAAATGCGCAATAGGCTGTTTCGCAGTGTCTTGGGGTCACATCACAGTGGTGCTGAACAAGGCCGAACCGGCGGAGCAGCGAGATGGTACGCGTCAGCGGTCGTGGATGCACCTGCTGGAGAACGACAAGTCGATGCGGCGCCTGACGCGGTTAGGCCGTGCCGGTCCTGAGTTGCCAGGACTGCCTGAAGGCGCCGGGAAGTTCAGTCCTCATGGTGGGAGACACGGGCGCTCAGCGGCAGGGGAGTCTGCTTGTCGGTTTGGGTGTCCAAGCGGAGTTCGTTTGCGGCAGGGTGGCGGAAGTTCAGCATCTTGCGGTCCAGCGCCAACGAGCTCGCCCATCTTTCTGCTTCAATTCTATGGCACGGCTCTGGCACGGGCAGCTGTGGTTTGGCGACACTGTCAGGGCTAGTTCCGCCCGAATAGACGGCGCCAGAGGGAGTGCTGAGCTGTGGAATACGCATCCGTAGTAAGACAGCAGTGCCTGGGCAGTGTGCCCCTGCGCCATTCGGGGGATTCCAGATTTTCATGGTTAGACTTGGGTAAATGGCCTCCCACGCATATCTGCGGGGAGTGTGCGCCCTGATTTAGGCGATTGTCACCGGTTGCACCGGATTTCTGACCAAAAACTTTTGCTGATTTTGTATTGGGGACGAATGAACAGGGCCAATTCGAGACATTACATTCTTGCCGTTTTGGGGGGTGTTGGTCTTACGCTGGCGGGTTGTTCTGCCGCCCCTACGGCCAACGTCCCGGGCAGTTCCACCTATCCAATCGTGATTGACAACTGCGGAACCCAGGTAGAAATTTCGGCGCCGCCTCAACGGGTGGTGACGATCAAATCGTCGGCCACGGAGACGTTGCTTGCGCTTGGTCTCGAAAAGAAAATTGTTGGGAGCGCGTTTGCGGACGGCCCGTTGCCGGACAAGTGGCAGAATGCGGTGCCTGTCATCTCTAAGGCCTTGCCGGCCCAGGAGCCTACCCTTGCCTACTCGCCGGACTTCATTTTTGGTGGCTGGGAGTCTAATTTCTCATCAGAAGGCGTGGGCGAACGGGCGGCCCTGGAAAAGCTGGGCATTTCAACCTATGTTGCACCGGCGGCGTGCCTGACAGCGGGCTACCAACCAAACCCGTTGACCTTCGAGAACGTGTTCGCCGGCATCACTGAAGTCGGACGAATCTTCAACGTTGACGCCGCTGCCGAGCTATTGGTAACCCAGGAGCGAGAGAAACTGGCGGCAATCGTGCCGAGCGATGGTGCGCATTCAACACTATGGTTCAGTTCCGGGTCGGACACCCCGTACGTTGGGGGTGGGATCGGTGCGCCTCAGATGATGATGGAAGCTGCTGGCCTGGTCAACGTGATGGCAGACGTAAAGGAATCGTGGTCATCGGCGTCTTGGGAGGTAATAGCGGAACGCAACCCGGACACAATCGTCCTGGTCGACTCCAGTTGGGGGAGTACCGCGAAGAAGATGTCTGTGCTTGAGTCCCATCCGGTGATGTCGAAGCTGGAGGCTGTGAAAAACAAGCGCTATATTGTCGTCCCCTTCGCTGCATCTGAAGCCGGGGTGAGGAATGTAGAAACGGTGCAGTCGGTGGTCGACCAACTCGCCGCGCTGTACGGAACTGCACCGTGAGGTCCCCGGAGTCTCGAACCGACGTACTGACCAACTCTGGTCCCGTCCCAGCCGGACACTCCTCCTCCCGCGCGGCAGATTCAAAGCGGCACGAACCGGCCGTCGCTTATAGGACGTCGAGGTGGCCGCGGCTGGTACCGGCGCTGTCGGTGCTGACGCTGTTGTTGTCGGTGGTGGCCGCCGCCGCTGTCGGACCTACGTATGTCTCGCCCGTGGAGGTCGCGGCTTCGGCTATCGAACGTATGGCAGCCGGCACTCCGGATCCCGACAGGCAGGTGCAGACTGCGATCATATGGGAACTGCGGCTGCCGAGGATTATCACTGCGGCCGTTGTGGGAGCTGGGCTCGCCATCGGTGGCGTCGTCATGCAGGCACTAACCAGAAACCCGCTGGCCGATCCGTATCTCCTTGGAGTAAGTTCGGGCGCCTCATTGGCCGCGGTGTCCGTCCTCTTGCTCGGAGCGGCACTTTTGCTGCCGTTGGCTGCCTTCCTGGGAGCGCTGGCAGCAATGGCCCTTGCATTGGGTCTCGCTTCTTCTTTTGGCCGCCTCACACCGACCCGGACCGTACTTGCCGGGCTTGCAGTGTCTTCGTTGGCTTCTTCACTCACGTCCTTCGTCATCTTTTGGTCCGCCCAGGGCGATTCTTACCGGGAGGTCCTGAGCTGGCTTATGGGCTCCTTGTCCGGATCGACCTGGTCCTCGGTAGGGATTGCGGTCATCGGTTTCCTGCTTGCAGGGGCGCCAGTTTTGTTCACGGGCAGACTGCTGGACGGGTTTGCCTTTGGGGATTCGGCAGCGTCCTCGCTGGGGCTGAATCCTACGCGAATCCGCTGGTCAATGATGGGCTTCGTGGCTCTCCTAACCGGCTGCATGGTCGCCGTCAGCGGGGCACTGGGATTTGTAGGGCTGGTGATACCCCACGTCGTGCGCCTCCTGACCGGAGCCGGACACCGCGCCGTTCTTCCGCTTAGCGCCTGTACAGGTGCAATTTTCTTGATCTGGGCGGACACGGCGGCACGGACGGTGTTTTCTCCCCGGGAAATACCAGTGGGCATTGTTACTGCGTTAATAGGTGCGCCGGTCTTCGCTCTTCTTATCCGGCGTCAAAAGAAGATGCTGTGAAGGCTGGGATGCAGCACCAAACCTCGTTCGGAACCCTAGCCGGAGCGCGCCTAAGCTATACCGTTTCGGGTGCTCGTTTGGTCAAGGGTATCGATTGCGTCATTGAACCTGGTGTTCCTACCGCACTTCTGGGTCCAAACGGGGCGGGCAAATCCACGCTCCTTCATCTTCTGGCCGGGGTTCTGCATCCGTCAACAGGCTCCGTGCAGTTGGACGGAGAAGACTTATCGTCTCTGCCCTCCCGTACTCGCGCACAGCGCGTAGCTTTGGTTGAGCAGACAGTTAACAGCGGGCAGCCTCTCATGGCCTTCGACGTGGTCTTGCTCGGCAGGACACCCTTCCAGGGCCTTTTTGCTTCCGCGTCCGCGGATGACTTCTCGATCGCATCGGCTGCGCTGGAGACGGTGGGCATGGGTGCTTTCGCAGGAAGGCTCTATGAAACGTTATCGGGGGGAGAGCAGCAAAGAATTCAATTGGCCCGTGCATTGGCGCAACAACCCCGCGTGCTTCTCCTGGACGAGCCGACGAATCATCTGGACGTCGGGGCCCAGCTGGGCACCATGCGCCTTCTTCGGTCGCTGGGGTCAGATGGCTTCACCGTCGTAGCTGCCCTGCACGATCTCAACCTCGCAGCTGAGTTCTGCGACCACGCGATTCTTCTTGATGACGGTGCAGTCGTTGCGGCAGGTCCAACGGAGGAAGTTCTTGTCCCCGCCACGATCCGTAAGGTCTTCGGCATTGACGCCGCCGTGCTGGAAAACCCGCTATCCGGGCGGCCCCTGATTGTCTTTCGCTAGTCCTGGCCCCCACGGGGCCTGGCCGCCACCTCCAACAGAACTATGGGGCTGATCAAGCTGCGAAGGTTGGCCGAAGCCCGCAGTATCAACTGTCGTTCAGGCAGGACGCCTGAACGACAGGAGGACGTCCGCTACCCCGGGGCCGAAGCCCGTCTGCCTGCGGAGTATCCGGCCTCGTACGCTTCATCGCTGCCCATCCGGAACATGTCCTCAGCGGACGACCGGAGCAGGCGCGCAGCGCCGGAATCTGATGGGTGACGTGATCCGGCACCGAAGTCCTTTGCACTGAGTACGAACTTTTGCAGGCCCCTCAGGACGACCACCGGACATTGGCTGACCTTACCTTTCACCAGATCGGCGGCTGCGGCTATCTCGTCCGCAACGGCGGTTATGCTCGCTTCCATCGGCCGGCCATGGGCGTCAGGGGTACCGCGCAAGTCGTCTAGTACATGAAAGCCGGCTGCTCCGATTGCGGTGTCGGTATGGCCTACGCGCCACGGGCGGCCAAGTGTGTCGGTGATCAGGACTCCAAGGTTGACGCCGAACTGGTTCCGGAGGGCGGTGCAGATGGCTTGGGCCGATGCGTCCGGGTCAGACGGCAGAAGCAACACGGTTCCCGGTGCACAGTTCGAACTGTCGACCCCCGCTGCGGCGCCAACAATTCCTAGACGGTTCTCGACGATTTTAGTTACCCCTGCAGCGTGCCTTTTTTGTGCCACGACCCTGACTGTTTCAGCCTCGACGGCCTGTTCCCGCTGGCTTGCCGGCGCCGTTCTTCCCTCGGCCTTTGACACGATCTTGGAGGAGACGGCAATGATGTCGCCATCACGGAGGCCATGGCCACACTTCTCGGCGATGATTGTTACCAGATCGTCTCCATGCCCGATTTCTCCTATTCCGGGCACCATGTAGACCTCCAGGGCCAGCCTCATCGGGTCAGACCTGGCAGTACGTCAACAGAAAAAGCATCAATCCATTCCCTTTGGTTGCGCCCAACATTATGGAGATAAACACGATCAAATCCGAGGTTGAGATAACTTTGTATATGCGCTTTGTGTTCGTCCAGATCGGGGGAGATAAGTACCCTTCCGTCAAAGTCTTCCGGCCGAACCATTTTGGCAATTTGGGCTATCTCAAAGGGCGACCTAATATCTGCTTTGGGGAACTTCATTCCTCCGTTTGGCCATTCCACCAAGGCGTTCGCGAGTGCTTCTTCATGGGTTGGCGCCCAGCTTATATGCAGCTGAAGGACCTTTAGAAGTGAGCCGGGATCCCTGTCCGAATCGCGGGCGCCAGTTTCAAACTTGTCTATTAATCCGGCGACTTTTTCGAGTGGCGCTCCCACTGTGATTAATCCGTCGGCAACCCGTCCAGCGCGTTTTGCGGTGACCGGTCCCGCTGTGGCAATCAGAATTTCCGGCGGCACCTCAGGCATTGTCCAAAGCCGGGTACTTTCCAACTTGTAAAACTGCCCTTCGTGCCTGACGTCCCTGCCGGCGAGTGATGACATAAATAGCTTACGGATAATGTCTACTGCTTCGAACAATCGATTGATTCGCTCAGGTGCTTCAGGCCAATATGTGCCCGTGATGTGCTCGTTAAGGGCCTCCCCGGAACCCAGGCCGAGCCAATGTCTCGTGGGATACATCGCTGCCATGGTCGCAGAGGCCTGGGCCACCATGGCAGGATGCCAACGGAATGTCGGAGTTGTGACCCCCGGTCCAAAATCTCCCTTGGTCCGCTCGCCCAGTGCCGCAAGGACGTTCCACACGAAGGCGGAGTGCCCTTGAGCCGGCACCCACGGCTGGAAGTGGTCCGCGGCCATCACGCCGGAAAATCCGCGAAGTTCGGCGTACTCCGCCAAATCCAGTGCCTCTGTTGGATGAAACTGCTCAAGCATTGCAGCGTAACCGATTGTCGGCGTGTCACTCATGGCCTCATAGTTTCATGCCGCGTCTCCTCCCAACGACTTCTTGCCGGCAGGTCTTCTTCCGGGCCGGCATGCTGATTCGGGAAGGCCACGAAAGTTTGGTCGCCGGGCAGTCCGCAGCAGTCACGGGATGTAGATCTGCGCCTGACCGGCCCGAACAGTTGCTCTCTCATAGGAACCCTTACGATTTTCTATTCCGGCAAGTATTGACTTGCAGCAAATGCAAGTTATAAGTTTCCATCATGGAAAACAGTAGAAACCACCAACCGCCCACCCCTGACGCCGCTGCGGCTGACCTGGCTTTCCTGCGCTCTGACGGGGCGAACGCAGCCTCCGCCGCAGCAGCACCCACGTGGTATCACCTCATCCAAAGTCTGTGCGTAGCGGGGTTCGTCATGGCTTTTGCACTGCCGATGAGCTGGTTCATCACAGCCATTTGCGCAACGGCCATCATCTATACGATTCTCGGCTTCCTGCGTCCCCGCTTCACGCGGGTACAGACGAGCCCGTGGGAGCGCGGCCCCTCCCGTCGCACCGGGCTGCAACTCCTGGCAATCCTTCTGGTCCTCGGAGTCGGAGGAATCGGGCTCTACACAATTTCAGGTCAGCTGTGGATCTTGTTGGTTGCTGCAGGCCTGGCGTTCGGAGCCACTTTTTATCTAAGCCAGCGGATAGAAAAAGCATTCAGCGGCTCGTTCACCGAAGGAAAATGATGGATAAGCCTGCCGCCGGCCTCTCTTTCGACGAAGTCATCCACGGCCAGGTGCGCCTCAGGATATGCAGCATCCTGCGACAATTCGGCCTCGCTGAGTTTGGTTTCCTGCGCGAGTCCCTCAATGTCACGGATTCCACACTCAGCAAGCATCTGAAAAGCTTAAACCAGGCCGGTTACGTGGCGCTGACGAAAAGAACTGTGGACACGCGTTCCAAAACTTGGGCCGCTTTGACTGATGAAGGTGAATCGGCTTTCGACTTACACATCAACTACCTTCAGGAAATAATCAACACCTCGCGCAAGCAGCCATAATAGGAACGTCCAGTGTGCGTCGGTAAGCCGACAGAGAGTTCTCCAAGAGAGCACAAAAAAAATCTTGTGTCGCAAAGGCATTTCACCCGCGCCGGGCCCTTCTAAGTACATTTCACCCTCGCACCGTAACGGGCCCTGGCGGGGTACCCGCTAACCGAAAGTTCCGCTCCTAAGTTTGCTATCCGACTCGCCATCCTCCGGTTTCTCCAAGCCAGATTGACAGAAACCGTTTCGCCTGTAGGCTCTTCTCAGGTCACGGGAGTCAGCCGAAAACGTGCTGACCTGATGACTCACGTATTGGGGGATGCGGGATTAATGAAACACGTGCTTTCCGGGCCACAAGTCCCGTTATCGGCCGCTGCAACCTTTGAACTAGCCACGCAGGCGAAGCCATTTGACCACGCCCCGGGGCTCCTCGATTTACTCGATGGGCTTGGACTAGGCCAATTTGAACCCGGATCCCTGGTGTCTCCGGTTGGCCGGAACGACAGCTGGGTCGGGACCACGACGACTGGCCGCAGGGTCTTCGCGAAACAGCTTCTCGGACCTCACGGAAGCGTGGATCAGCGCTTCCGGCGCATCGCTTCCTTTGAACGTCACCGCGAGGCCAGCGGCTTCACACACCTGCGGAGCCCACACATGCTGGGTGCGCATGCATCAAACGGACAAGTTGTTTTTGAAGGCCTCGAGGACGGCGAATCCCTCGCCGCACAGGTTATCCGGGGAAGCGGGACACCGGAGCGCTCCCGGGAAGTCGGACGGGCAATTGGAGAACTCCACAGCTCCGGGCAACACGCCGCAATCGAGTACGATACCTCAAAACCAGAGCTTCCTCAGATAGGCCATTTCAACGAATTTCCGTTGGAGCGCTATCTCAACAGCACCTGGGGTGAACTGCAGGTGGTGAAGCTTCACCAGGACGACGCAGCATTCGCCGCAGCCGTGAAAAACCTCCTCAGTGAGGAAGAAAAAACCCCAGGCGTTCCCTCCCACTGCGATCTTCGCCTGGATCAGGTGATGATCTCCGGTGACCGGGTCCACCTCCTGGACTGGGAGGAGTTCAGACTTGCTGACGCTGCCCGGGATATCGGCAGCTTCGCCGGGGAATGGGTGTATCGGGCAATCATGGACATTGTCCGGGCGGACCAGAGCGCCCCAAACATCGAAATCAGTCTGGATCACGACCTCATCATTGAACGCGGGGTAGCCAAACTTCTTGAACTGCGCCCGCACATCGTTCAGTTCTGGGCAGGCTACACGGAAAACGCCGCCCTCGGCGATCCCGCGGACACCGCCGTACGTGCCACCGGGTTTGCCGGCTGGCACCTTCATGACCGCCTGCTCGCCAGCAGCCAATTCCGTTCCACCCTGCCACCCATCGAAAGGGCGGCTGCCGGGATCGGCCGGTCGATGCTCCTGAAACCTCAAAAATTCGCCGCCGTACTGGGACTCGGCGGTGAGGAATCATGAGCGGGTCCCTGCTGGCACCGGTTCCGGACGTTAATACTTCCGCTCTCCAGGTTCTCTCTGAGGCGATCGTGGTGGACAAGTCACTGCAAGGTGCGACCATTCAAGGCGTAAGGCTGGACCTCCCGGACGAGCGCTACCTTGAGGTCTCGCTGGCGAACGCGATTTACCGACAGTTTCACGCCTGCCAAAACGACAGCGCCGGAGCCCTCAGGCCGCAACGTGTCGCGGCCCTCGAGGAAAAGTTTGCAGCGGCAATCCCCGTTCCGGAATTTGAACAGTCCGCCATTTTTCTGGGACCGGCAGAGACGGAAGGACTTCGAGAAACGCATTCGCTGGTATCCCTCGACGGAATCAAGGTGTGCCTCGAAAAGCACCTGGTGGTCTCCGACCACACCGCTCACGTGATGAACGCAAATGTCATCGTAAACCTTCCCGCAGCGCGGCCGGCCGCCTCACCGGGCTTCTTTTACATCCTCGGCGCAGCAGCTTCCCGGGCTGCCAAACCCAACAGAACAGTCCGCCTGTACGTCAACGTGACCGAACCTGACCAGGCTCCTTCGGTTTGGGGATCGGTCTTGAGCACGCTGGAAACCATTGGTCACCGCTACTCGGCAAAGGTTCTATCGGACCCGGCGGCCTACCCCCGCAATGACGCGATCGTCGCCTACATTGGTGACCCAGGAATGGAAGAGCTTCACGAGCTCGCCGCGACTATAGCCGGAACGCCCGGTGTCGGATCGGCAACGTCGGTCTTCGCCGAACGCATCGCAGAGGGAATATCAATCGCCGAGGAACCGTGCGACCGGCGGCCAACCATGCGGAACCTCAGCTTCGGGCAACACCGCTCGCTTCTCTACGCCAAAACCCTCATCTGCAGCGCCCGCGAGAACCGCAGCCTGGACGAGGAACTGCGGCGACATCTCATCGCGGCAGGGGTTGACCCGGCGCGACCGGCGATGAATTTCGCCGGATAACAGGTTTTGCCGGAATCCCGGCAAATGCCGTTTTCCTAGTCACGAAGGGGGGTGAATTGATGGAAACAAAAGAGCTGATGAGCCTTGTATCGGGTTATTCGACGTACGCCGCTGCGGATGAGTTGTCTTTCACTGCAGAGTCGGCAGAACCGGCCAGCACTCCGATCTGCGGCTTCCTGGCAAGCTTCGCATTCTCGTACATCACGACCGGCGGTCCGGGCCGGTAGGCCTTGATCAGCGCCAAAACGATCCGTTCGCAGATCGACTGTCTATTTATGAATGGGGGTGAATAAATGGAAACAAAAGAGCTCATGAGCCTAGTCTCGGGCTATTCAACATATGCTGCAGCCGAAGAAATCTCCTTCACTGCAGAATCGGATCTGCCAGCCAGTTCTCCGCTATGCGGGTTCCTCGCGAGCTTCGCATTTTCGTACTTTACCAGCACCGGCGGACCGCCCAAGCGATAGTTGGGCGATCCAAAATCAGCAGCAAAACTCATCTTTGACTAACACTTCGAGAAAGAGCGACACATGAACGCGCAGTCCCAGGCAACAGGCAATCTCATGGAACTCGTATCCGGGTACAAGCAGTACGCGGCGGCAGACGAGCTCGAATTCACGGCGGACTCAGATGCGCCCGCAGCGACCCCGACACTGGCCCTGTGGTCAATCGCCACCAGCAAGCTTTTCGTATCGGGTGCTGTCAGCGGCGCCGGCGCGGGCGCGAGCTGGAGGCTCGGCTGCTAAGGCAGTCCTAGGTCAGCTCTAAGAAATTAGCGATCAGGCGGGGTGGGTCAGGCAGCTGATCCGCCCCGTCCGACCTACACATCCACTCGCCACCGTTCAGCCAGAAAGCAACGCCCGTGACAAACACTCTCGAAGACAACGCTACTTCCGACCCCAGCGCCATGCTCCAGTTGCTCGATCTCGCCAGCATCCTCAAGCCCATGGCGCTCAGGGTCGCGGCAACATTGAACATCGCTGACCTCCTCGCCAACGGACCCATGACCATTGCGGAGTTGGCCGAGGCAACAGACACGAGTGAACCGCACCTTAGGAAACTGATGTCCTACCTGGCCGAACTCGAAATCTTCACGGAAGACGGGCAGGAGCGGTTTGAAAACACGAGCCTGTCCGAACCGCTGCTCACCACTTCAGCATTCTCGATCCGCAGGATCCTGGACGTCAACGGCGGCGTCGGCCGCTCCCAGCTGGGCCTGGTCGGGCTCCTACACACCGTCACCACCGGCGAAACGTGCCATTCGTCCGTGTTCGGATCCCGATACTGGGACGAACTCAACAATGACCCGAAGTACCTGGAGTCGCTCAGAAGCGACGGCAACCGGCAACCGGTCTACGGTGCCGAAGAAATTATCCACGGCTATGACTGGACGGACGTCCGCACTGTCATTGATATCGGCGGGAACAACGGGATGGTTTTGATCAACCTTCTGCAATCGCAGGGGCACCTGTCCGGGGCAACGCTGGACTTGCCCAACCTTGCCTCGATAGCCAACGATGAAATCACGGCTGCGGGACTTACCGAACGTGCCGAATCAATTTCGGGCAGCTTCTTCGAACCTCTGCCCAAAGGCTACGACGTTTATCTTCTCTCAGGCATCCTGAACGACTGGACCGATGCAGAGGCCACCCAGATCCTCACCAACGTCGCCGCGGCCGCCGGGCCCTCCGCCCGGATCCTGCTGGGTGAGATCAACCTGCGCTACGAGATGATGAGCCCCAATGTCGCTGAACTGGACCTGTATATGAGTACCCTGGTGCCGGCACCGGTGCGTACAGTGGACGACATTGCCCGCATCGCAGCACCTGCGCAGCTGAAGGCTGACCTCGTCAAGGACGATCACCCGTTCCGTACCCTCATTGAACTCACGCCGGTCGCTGCCGGTCAAACCTCATGACATCCAGCCACGCCTCGCCCGCCTCAGTGGAAGGCAGCGACCCGGCCAAGGTCAGCATCGTGCGCGAGTTCATAAACCACGGCCGCCTCAACATGGTCCTCATCGGCCTGCTCGGTCTCGGCTCCGTGACTGGCACACTGGCATTTCCCTACCTCGTCGGCAAACTCATCGAAGCGATCCAGGCAGGGGCTCCTCTGCTCCTGCCGTCACTGTGGATGGTTCTGGCTGGACTCGGAGGGGCGGTCGCCGGGGCCATCGCCACGTTCCTTGTCGGCCGGACTGGAGAACGTATCGTCGGACGGCTGCGTGGCCGAGTAATGGCCCACTCGTTGGGGATGAGGGTTCGGGACATTAAGGAAGAAGGCGTCGGCAACCTCGCCGCCCGGCTCAGTGCAGATTCCTTCCAAATAAAGGCTGCTATCGACATCGGCCCGCTGCAGCTGCCGACCAGCGCGCTGATCCTCGTGGGCACACTGACGATCATGGGCATCCTGGACTGGGTTCTCCTGCTCATCACCCTTGCCTGCTTCGCCGCAGCATTCGTGGTGATCGGCTTCCTGATGGTTTCGCTCCGGAAAAAATACAAGGAACTGCAGGACCAGATCGGCATCCTGTCGGACAACTTCGTCAGCCAGATGCAGGCCGTGGCAGCAATCAAGGCTTACAGGGCCGAAAGCCTGGTTCTGCGCCGACTCACTGCCCGCGCCGACGCGCTGGCCGACCTTGGCGTCTCAGCGTCCCGGGTTGAATCGATGCTCGTCCCGGCCGTCACCCTTGGACAGCAGATTGCACTGGTAGGCGTCCTCGTCGGAGGCGGAACACGCGTCATCTCCGGTGACCTCGACCTGCCCACGTATATCGCCTTCCTGCTGTACCTGCTTCAAATGGTGGGACCCGTGGTCATGGCCGTTTCCGGGCTGACCACGATCCAGGGCGGAATGATTGCCCGCGGGCGTTTCGAGAACGTCTTCGCGCTACCCACCGAGAAGGCGTTTAAGCCGGAACCGGATGCCGGCGGACCTGAAGCGCCGCAGCAGGACGCTCTCCGCGTAAGGCAGGAAGAGAAAGCCTGCGCCGTGAGCTTCAGCGGCGTCTCATTCGGATATGGCGACGGAGCCCCCGTGCTGCAGGATGTGAACTTTGATGTCCCCACGCGCGGCCTGACCGCCCTGGTCGGGCTATCCGGCTCAGGGAAAACCACGATCCTTGACCTCATCGAACGTTTCGCACTGGACCACTCGGGAGCCATCACCTTCTTTGGGCACCCGATAGAAGACCTCTCATTGAGCAAGGTCCGGCAGAACACCGCCTACGTCGACCAATCATTCACACTGGTGCACGGCACCGTGCGCGAGAACCTGAATCTGGGCCGCGAAAGCGAAGTCCCCGAACGTCGCCTCGCCGAGGTACTCCAGATGGTCGGACTCGATGAGACCATCGCTGCGCTCGGGGACGGTCTGGACACCGAAATAGGTGGCAGCACCGACCTCTCAGGCGGCCAAAGGCAACGCCTCGCACTGGCACGGGCGATCCTTTCCGACGCTCCTCTGGTTCTGCTGGATGAACCCAGCTCACAGCTGGACGGGGTCAACGAAGAGAAACTGCGTCTATGCGTCCGCGAAATGGCCCGCGACCGTGCCGTCCTCATGGTGGCCCACCGCATCTCCACCGTCCAACACGCATCCAAGATCATCGTCCTTGACCGCGGCCAGGTCGCCGCGGAGGGCACCCACGAAGAGCTCCTGCACCAGAGCCCGGCCTACACCCTGCTCGTGACCGAACAGACGCTAAACAGGAAGTCCGAGACCGACGAAGGACAATTGGTGCCACTGTGAAACTGTCCGTCCTGCTGCCGGTCATGCCCCTGGATGTGCGGGCAGCAATGCCCTTCGCGGCGATGGTCAAACACAGCAACGCCCATTCGCTCTGGCAGGGCCAAGGACTCCTGCTTGACTCGTATCAGCTCTTCACTGCACTAAGCGCGGCCGGCGTCGGCGTGCCCATGGGCTCAGGGGTAGCACTTATACCACTACGGAACCCGCTCGAGGCCGCTGTCCAAATTAACAGTCTCATGGCTCTGAGCAAACAGCCCATGGTCGCCGGGTTTGGTCCCGGAGCCAAGACGTTCCAAACCAGCGTCATGGGCCGTCCGTATGCGAGTCCCCTGACTGCCATGCGCGAATATCTGAACATCGTGAGGGAGTTGCTCACCGGTCAAGCGGTAAGCCGGGAAGGCCAGTACTTCACCCTGCAAGCCCAGCTACCCCCGATTCACACCCAAATCGCGGAGCTGGGCCTGGGAGTGCTGCGGCCAAAAATGGCAGCCCTCGCCGGCGAGGTGGCAGATGTGGCCATCACGTGGATGTGCCCGCCCTCCTACATTGCGGAGGTTCTGCGCCCCGGTCTTCAGGCTGCCGCCGAGTCCGCCGGCAGACCTGCTCCGCGGATCGTCGCGATCGTCCCGGTTGCCCGCGAAACTCCTGGCAGGGACCACAAAAAGATTCTGTGGACCGGGAGCCAAGTTCATCTGGGAGCACCGCACTATCAAGACATGCTGGCCCGCGCCGGCATCGATGTCCGAACCGGTTCCCCGGAGACATCCACGGCCCAGTTGCTGGCGGGGGAAGTCTTCCTGGGCGGTTCCCTGGACCGCATCGGCGAAGGACTCCAGTCATATCGGGCCGCCGGAGTCGATGAAGTCGTACTTAACACCACCGGCATCGCATCTGTCAGCGCGGATGAAGCGCTGGAAGAATTGGCCACCGTACTAACAGAGGTCACCCCTTGACAGAGCAAGAAACCCTCCCGGACGCCAGCGTGGAAAAGCTTGCCCACCTGCTGATAGTTGTGACGGGATCCCCCTCTGCCGCCGACACTCCCACACACCTGTACGTGCTGCGGCAGCTCTATCCGGATATGGAAGTCCAGGTCGTCATGACCAAGTCCGCACAACGATTCGTCACCTCATCAGCCCTGGCGCACCGCACGGGAAAGCCCGTGCACCGTGATGAATGGGGAGAGGCTGACGAAGCCCTGCACGTCGAGGTTGAGCGCTGGGCAGACGCGATCGCAGTATTTCCGGCAACACTGGATTATCTTTCGCGGGTTGCCGGCGGCAGGGGAGACAGCCCGTCAGTGCTGGCGATTCAATGCACCGCCAAACCTGTGGTTTTTGTTCCCGCTCTTCCACCGGGGGGCAGTGAAAGCCGCGCATACAGGAACCATTGGGAGGCCTTGTCGGCCGAGGCGAACATGGCCATCGTTCCGCCACGTGCTGCCCTTAGCGTCACCTCAGGGGAAATTTATCAAGGTGCGCCCGGTGAAATCGCCGATGTCGTAAAGCTGATAGAAGCCCTACGGAACCAAAAGAGGCTGATCGAAACGGCAAGCAGATGTTGAACCAGAAGATAAGGGAAACCGGGTCCAGCCGGGAAATTGCGGTAAACGATATCGCGTCATCTTTCATTGTCGAGGCCATCAACGGCTACGAGATCCGCCAGCGGTACACCCGGGGAAACAAGACTCAAGCCCATGGTCGGAGCCGGTTTGCTCAGGAACTGCAGGACACCGGGCGCAGCGAAACCGAAGGGCGTGCCTATCTGGTCCCCGGCAGGTTCTTCGGCGAAGAGTGGATCTTCAACGTCCGGGGTGAGGAAACGCTGGTTGATCGCGTGCTGGTTGCCGACCAGCACGTACCCTGGCCATCGCTTTCTCACGACCTTGGCAGGTGCCTCGCCGCGCTGCACGACCACAGCACAGAACATGGACTGCCCACACCAGTCGGCCCGGACGCCTATCTGCGGCTTGATGCATGGTTCAAAGGACTTTCCCGGGACTTTTACGGAGCTCATTTCAACCCGGTGGTTCGAGAATCCATCGGGGATCCGGTGTGGTCAACCCTGTCGGCATGGTGCCAAGCCCTAGTCAGGGCAACCGAAACCACGACATGTCACGGCCAGTTTGGCATGGGAACCTTCAGCGTCCTTGAAAACAATCCGGTCCTGGAGGTACTGACAGGTCCCGCGCTCTGTATCGCGCACCCAAGCTCTGACATCGGTTACTACATCGGGGAGCTTTTGGAAATGAGCCGAACCGACAGAATCAGCCCGGAAGACTTCCAACAGGCCCTGCAGTCCTTTGAAGCCGGCTACGGCCGTGCCCTCATGCCCGAAGACTTTCGTGCCGGCATTCTGCGCATCCTGATGCATCAGCACGACTACGTGGCGTACGCCGCCCATATGGCCGACCCCGAAGTGCATGAAAACCTCCGGTTTGTCCGGTACCTCGTCGAATCAGGAATGGGATCACGCTAAGTGCCAACAAGAACATTTATCAGCTCCACAGAACTCCACACCTTCGAACTAGGCAACGGACTGCGGGTGGTCGCCGACTACACCGACGAGGTCGCCAGGACGGCAGTAGCCCTCCATTACGGCGTAGGATTCCGCTCGGAGCCGGAGTCCAAGGAGGGATTTGCCCACCTTTTCGAACACCTGATGTTTCAGGGCAGTCAAAGGGTACCCAAGGGAATGTTCTATGCCCAGGTCAAAGCCACCGCAGGATACGTCAACGGAACCACCCACCAGGATTACACGGACTACCAACACCTCATCGCCCCATGGGATCTGGAACGGACACTGTACTTCGAAGCAGACCGCATGAGGGCCCCCCAATTCACCAGGGGCACCCTTCAGGAACAGCTGGAACTGGTCCAGCAGGAAATCTACTACAACACAGCAGTAGAGCCCTACGCCGGCTTCCCCTGGCCCAAGGCACCGAACTTGCTCTTTGACGACTATCCCAATGCCCATGACGGTTACGGCGACATGAACAGGCTGAGGTCCATCTCCCTTGATGAGTGCGCCGAATTCTTCCACGACTGGTACACCCCCGAAAACGCTGTTCTCACCATCACCGGGCGGCACAGCAAGGATGAGGTCAAGCACCTTGCTGATCGGTTCTTTGGGCCAATACCCGCCCGGCCAGCCAGGATCAATCCGCCGCTCGACCAATCGGAGCTCACCGCCAGCAGGACCGCTACCTTTTCTGACCCGAACGTGACCCGGCCGGGAGTATCCATCAGCTACCGGATACCGGGACCTGACAGAGACCCCACCTCGTACCTGAGCCTGAATGCACTGGCAAAACTACTCAGCATGCAATCGCTCGGGGCCACGGCACTGGTTGATATCGACGCGCAAACCGGCTACTTCGGAGCCTTCGATGCAGTAACCCCGGAGGTCTTCAACGTCGTGCTCACCGTCGGGAAGCAGTCCAGCTGTGACGCTGCAATAGAAACTTTCGACCGCGCCCTGATGTCCTTCCAGGACCCTGCAGTCGTGGAGCAACACTTGAAACCAGCACTGGGAACCCTGAGACGTCAATACATACTCACCGGCACCGATCTGCTGGACCGGTGCCGATTCATTGGCAAATCCCAGCTCCTGTTTGGCAACCCCAACCTCATCTCATCATTGCCACAAAGCGTCGCGGCATTAACCGCTACTGACGTTGCAGGAGCGGCACGGGCCCTGGTGAGAAAGCACAGGGCCATCGTCCAGATCCTTCCCAGAAACGGGACTGTGATCCAGACCGCATCCGGGGACCTTCAAAAGACACTCGGCGCCATCACCATCCCAGACGGACGAGACTCCCAGGCCCAGGCCTTGGGCTGGGCGCCAACCCAGGGGTTGCCCTCCTACTCAAAGATGAAGGAGCCCGAGTCCACGGGCCTTACTGAATCCTTATCCTTCAAAACCTCGATCGTGCGGGGAATCCCGGTGGCGCACTGCAGGGAGAACCGAAGCCCGCTCGTCGAACTCCGCCTACGATTCACAACGCAGGGCATTGGCTGGGAAGACCCATGGGGCGTCCGTAGAGTCGTGGACGGCATCCGCGGCAGCATCCTCAGCCGCTACCCCAAGATAGCGGAAACCTTGGATCTGGAAATTACAGCAGACGGCGAAATAATTGAGTTCGCGGGGCGAGCCGAAACGGGCGGGCTTCGCCTCTGGTTCAGCACCGTCGGAGAATGCATTTCGCGGGACTGGCCGTCACTGACGCCCAGTCCACAAAGCCCCGCCCAGTCACTCAGCATGCTCTCAGACATCATTGCGAGGAAGCTCCTCATTGACGCGGCTGGCTGGGTCGGGACAAACCCCAAGAGCCAGGCAGCACCTGCCGAACCGCCAACCAGCCACAGCATCTTCAGCACGGCCGCGGCCAGCCTGGTCGTGATCGGGAACCTCGACGCAGATGTCCTCGAGGAAGCCTTGTCGGCCATGAGGCTGCCGGCAGGGGATGGGGCCAAAGATCAGGCGATGATCCGGCCGCAACGGTCAAACCTCTACCATACAGTTCCGATCGACGGCACTACCACCGTCGTTTCAAGCTACTTCATCGAACCTGATGCGACACACATCTCCGAGGCGGCCCGGTATATCACCGCCGCTCTCTACGGGGGGTCCTCCCTTTCCCGTCTGCACAGAAACCCCCGCCTGGAAACAGTTACTGCACGGACAGGGGGGATCGTCAGCCGACGAACACTCGCCGGTCAACCCGTTTCCGCTACACGGATCGTCGCCAGCAACTCCACCATCACCTCGGCAGCCAAAGAAATGAAAAGGGAGGAGAAGTCCTTCAAGGCATATCCCCCCGCACAGGCGGAAATCCTCCAAGCCATCAAATACTGCGAAAACGAACTCCGGAACGTCTCGGACAGCCCGCGGACCAAAGCGGACTACTTCGCCAGACTCATGAGCCGGGGCGTGGCCCTGAACCGCTACCACCACATCGGAGCAGAACTCCGGCAGGTCACACCCGACCTCGTCTCCACTACGTTCGCCCACCTCTTCTCCGGCGAACGCATCACCGTCATCGTCGGCGACCCTACCAAGCTGGAAGGCTAAAAGTGCTGGAATATCACGGCGTCTCACGTCACTACGGGCCACGACAAGTGCTGAACAATGTGTCTTTCTCGGTCAAACCGGGATGCCTGACAGGATTCGTTGGGGCCAACGGAGCAGGAAAGACAACAACAATGCGGATCGGGATGGGCCTGCTCGCAGCAGATGCTGGCCACGTCAGCTGGGACGGCGCCCCCATCACCCGCGCCACCCAGCAGATGTTCGGATACATGCCAGAAGAACGCGGGCTGTACCCCAAACAAGCCATCGGCGATCAGCTTCGATTCTTCGGCGAAATACACGGGCTTTCGTCGAAAGAGGCAACACGCCGCGCTGACCGCTTCCTGGAATCTTTCGGCCTGGCAGGCAGAAAAGACGAGCTCCTCGAATCCCTTTCCCTGGGGAACCAGCAGCGGGTGCAGATCATCACGGCCCTCATCCATGGGCCGACCTGCCTCATCCTGGATGAACCATTCTCGGGGCTTGACCCGCTCGCGGTCGACTTCATGAGCACAATGCTTCGGGAAAAAGCCCGCGAGGGCGTGCCGGTGCTCTTCTCAAGCCATCAGCTCGAGCTCGTCGAGCGGCTCTGTGACGAGCTCGTCATGCTGGTGGACGGGTCTGTCCGGGTCAACAACAACACCACCGTAGAACCGGACCGCGAAAATGCTACCTATCGATTGGAGATGGAGGGGGACATGTCCTGGCTGGAAGCAAACCCAGGAATCAGCATCACCCGGCAGGAACCAGGGCGCGTGGAATTCAGAATCCTTATACCCGGCAGTGAACAAATGGTACTATCCCAGGCCGTCGACCGCGGCGAGGTGACAGCCTTTTCCCGGGTTCAAACCTCTCTGTCCGAACTATTCCTGGCCACAAACAAGTGATGGGGGCGCAGCGTCCGGCGTGGATAGTAGTTCTACGCCGTGAAATGGGGATGAAGGTACGGGAAAAAACGTTCCGGATCGGCATCGCATCCACACTCATACTCGTAGTCCTCGGCATAGCGGCCCTCTCGTTTTTCTCGAACAGAACCGAAAGCCACACCATCGCAGTAGTCGATGACGCAGGTTCGGCTGTCGTGAATCAAACCGCCGAGCTTTTCCAGACCATCAAGCCCGACTCGCCTGACAAAGCATCAGCCGTACACGTGGGTACTGAGGAAGAGGCCCTCGCAAAAGTTGCCGACGAGTCAGTGGACGCAGCACTGATCCCCGCCCCTGACAGCACAGGCGCAAAGGGCTGGAAAATCGTCGCTGACGCCTCCATAAACCCTGCACTCGAACAAGCCGTCGGTGCCGTTGTACAGCAACAGGCCACTTCCTCAAACGCAGCTCGACTGAATATCAACCTTGCAGAACTCAGTCGAGGAGCAGCGCTGCAGCGGGAACTGCTCAGCCAAGAACAAGACGACGATGGGTCCTTGTTCGTATTGAAGTTCGTCTTCAGTTTCATGTTCGTATCGGCGCTCATGACCTACGGACTTGCGATAGCTCAAAGCGTTGTCGAAGAAAAAGAGAGCCGGGTCGTAGAAATCCTCGCCGCAGCAACATCTGTGAAGTACCTGCTCGTCGGCAAAATCGGTGCAAACTTCATTCTGGGTTTCTTACAGGTCACCATACTCACCGCCATCGCCCTCACTGGCTTGAAATTCGTAGACGTCATTCCCGACCTTGGCCGGGTCGTCGCGGCCAGCGGCTGGTTCATCTTCTTCTTTGTCCTGGGCTTTTTTGCAGTCTCCTGCATCTGGTCCGCTCTGGGATCCATGGCCACCCGGTCCGAGGATCTCGCATCCTCCGCAATACCCATGCAAATCCTTCTGTTTGGCGCCTACTTCCTGAGTTTCACCGCACCCGAAGGAATCCTGAAAATTGCCTCATTCGTGCCGATTCTCTCGTCCATCGCAATGCCAACCCGCATCCTGGACGGGGGAGTGGAATGGTGGGAACCATGGGCAGCCGCGAGCGGCGTGGTGCTGGTTGGGATCCTGGCCATACGACTGAGCACGAACATCTATCTACGCACGCTCATGCGAACCAACAAACGAACCTCACTCAAGGAGGCCCTCCGATACGATCATGCATAAGGCGCTAGGACAGCGGCCTCGAACGGATTCCGTAGCGATATGACTGCTACCCCCTAACGTGAAAATGAAGTCTGTTTGCTTTGCTTTTAGGCTGCTGGCCGGGGTTCGAGGGTGACGGTATAGCCGAGGGCTTCCAGTTGGTGGATGGCGCGGATCTGTGTTTGAGCGGGCCGTTGGCGGATGAAGTAGTCCGGTCCGGGATCGGTGTAGATTTCGCCGTTGGTGAGCATGTGCCAGATGGTCGTGAGCATCGAGTGTTGGATGGCGACAAGTGCTTTCATCGGACCGCGCCGTGATTTGATGCGCCGGTATTTCGCCCCGAGGTACGTGCTTTGGGAGCGGGAGACCGATAGTGCGGCGGTGCCTAGGGCACGTTTGAGGTAACGGTTGCCGGGTCTTGTGCCGGTGGGTTTGGCCTTTCCAGCGGATTCGTTGGCCCCGGGGGCGGTGCCGGCCCAGGAGACCAGGTGCCCGGAGGTGGCGAAAACGGCCATGTCGGCTCCTGTTTCGGCGATGATGACCTCGGCGATCCGGTTGCTGATGCCTGGGATGCCCGAGAGCAGTTCCCGGGCCGGAGCGAAAGGCGTTATGAGGGCTTCCAGTCTGGCTTCGACGCGTTCCAGGTCTGCGGTTTGGGCATCGATTCGGTCCAGAAAGAGCTTAGCCATGAAGGCGTGGTGGTCGTTAAATCGTCCGGTGAGTGCCTCGATTAGTTGGGGGATCTTGGTGCGCATCCTTGCCTTGGCCAGTGAGGCGAGCGTTTCCGGATCGTCTTCACCGCGGATCAGCGCCTCCAGCATGGCCCGGCCGGAAGCCCCGGTGATGTCGGTTGCGACTGAGGAGAGTTTGATGCCTGAGCCCTCCAGCATCTTCTCCAACCGCTGGATCTCCCGGGATCGTTCATCAGTGATCGCTGTTCGGGCACGGGTCAGATCACGGATCCGGCGGATATCGGCTGGCGGAACGAAACAGCTTCTTACCAGTCCGTGGGCGCCGAGTTGGGCCAGCCAGGCGGCATCAGAGACGTCGGTCTTGCGTCCTGGCAGGTTTCTGGCATCGCGGGCATTGACCAGTTGCACGTTGAGCCCGGCTTCTTCAAGGATGAAGTAGAACTGGCGCCAATAGTCGCCGGTGGCTTCGATCACGATCAGGCCGACCCGTTCTGTGAGGAGGTATTGGGCCAGTTCGTGCACCTGGTTGGTCATCGAGGTCCACGTCGTGGTCGTTTGTGTGATCTTCCCGCCGGTAGCGACACGCACGCAGGCTTTCGCGTCGCGCTTGGAGACATCAAGACCGGCGCATCGTTCGTAGAGGACATCCATGATTCGGCCTTCCTGCCGCGATCGGATCGTTCGAACGTGTTCCGGACGAGAGGGCATGAAAGGCAGAAATCTAACGTTCGTGCTCAAAGGCAACAGTCCACGGTCCCCGCGGACAAGGGCCCTCCGCCACCAAGCTAATACGCGGGCTCGCAGGCACCATAGGAAAACCAGGGACGCATCCGGAACACGCTCCCAGTATCGGCCCGGCAGCATACGCCCGAAAGGGTCAAGCACTGCAGAAAGGTGAGGAACGCACCATTTTCCCCTTCCATGGAGGGACGCGGCAGCGGGTCTGGGGAGCTAATACGAAAGTAGAGTTCGTCAGGCTGCGGTGGCCGGGGTGATGGTGACATTGAAGTTGAGGTTGTTGAGCTTTTTGATGGCGTTGTTTTTGGCTTTGATCGGGCCCATGCGGTTGAAGTGGTCGGCGCCGGGATCGGCGTAGCATTCGCCGTCGGCGAGCATGTGCCAAACGGCCGTAAGGATGGAGTGTTCTAGGGCCACGGTGGCTTTCATGGGTCCGCGGCGGGCGGCGATGCGCCAGTATTTTGCGGCCAGGTAGGTGTTCTTGCTTCGGGAAGCGGACAGGGCTGCGATGCCCAGGGCGCCTTTGAGGTATTTGTTGCCGGGCAGGATGTGGGCTGACTTGATCCGTCCGGCGGATTCGTTGGCGCCGGGGCAGACGCCTGTCCAGGAAGCGAGCCCCGGACCGCGGAGAGCCGGTCGACCATCTTCTCAGTGAAAACGGACGACCCCGAGACCATCCTGGCAAAATTCAAGCGGTCGAACGTGATCGCTTCCGTGCGCTCGGGCAGGATCGGTCTCGCAGTTCATTTCAACAATCTGGAGGAGAAACTCAGCTAGGTTGCCGAAATTGTGGTCCGTCCTTAACCGCAACCCACCCAGCCCCTACGCAAGCCTAGAGGCAACGACCCTCCCGGGCGACAGATAAGCTGGCAGCATGACGTTGGGGGACGCGGCGGAGCCGCTTGTGCACATTCAAGACTTCAGGATGGATTTCGGGGACACGACGGTTATCAAGGACCTGTCCTTCGATGTCCGGGCCGGGGAGACCTTCGGGTTCCTGGGCAGTAACGGATCCGGGAAGACCACCACCTTGCGGGCGCTGCTGGGCATCTACCAGCCCACCGCCGGGACGCTGCATATCGGCGGGAAAGCGGCTCTTCACGTTTCGTGGGGAAATGGATCCCTGGAATGAGCGTCATGCCGCCGTCCGGACGGCACTTCTCAAGAGAATAACTGATTTGTAGTTGGCGGCGTTGCGGTATCCGCGGGCAGTTCGTTTGATGTTCTTGATGGCGGTGTTGTTGGCCTCGACCTTGCCTGTCGTGGCGCCGGTGATGATGAGTACCTCGATCTCTTTCCACCATCTGCAGACCGTGCGGTAGAGCCTGTTGGTTTCCGGCCGCGCGGCAGCCTTGACCAGTTCCTCGAGTTCTTTCTTGGCCGCTGCGGCGTCCTCCAGCGAGCCGGTGCGGAGCAGGATCCGGAGTTGTTCCTTTACTTTCCAGACGGCCTGGAGGGTGCCGGTTGGATCATCGAGGGCGAACACTTCCTGGAGTCGGAAGGCGGCCCGGCAGCTGAGTGCGTCACCGCCGCGCAGCAGGAGCATGCGGTGCGCCCAGGCCTTGTCGATGGCTCGGCCGCGGCGGCCCTTGACCTGTTGGGAGAGGTTCTGCCGGGTCTCGGTCATGGCCTGGTTGGCCAGCGAGATCAGGTGGAAGTGATCGACAGCGACCGCGGTGCGGGGAAGCCACATCCGTAACGCTTTACGGAACGCCGCCGAAGGATCGATCGCGACGACCTGCACGGCCAGCCGCCACTCCAGCGGCCGGGCGAACAGCCAGTCTCCGACGCCTTTGTGGTCGCGGCCGTCGACCACGCCCAGGACCTGTCCGGTGTCCAGGTCAACGATGGTTGTCATCCACGGCTCGAAGCGTGTCCACGCCTTTGTTGACGGGTCCTGGAAGTAGCGCACGGACCGGAACCGGTGCTCATCAATGCCCAGCATCCGCGGGCTGAGCTTGTCCACGTCGGGCAGCTGCAGCAGGCAGGCCTCGGTCACCGCCGCCCGGACCATCCACCAGGACACGGCGAACCCGGCGGCGGTCTCCGACACGGCCCGGCCGGAGCGGATGACCGCGTCCACGAGCTGGTCCCGCAGCCTGGCCGTGGAGCGGGCACGGCGCGGCACCTGCGGCGTGGATTCAAAGAACGAGAGCCGGTCGCACGCTGACTCTTCGCAGTACCAGCGGTACTTGGACCAGAGCACGTCCACCGGCCCGGCGACGGGAATATCGCGGAGTCGTTGAAGACGGCGTTCCTTCCTGCGGGACGCAATGACACCGCAGCTCGGGCAGCCCGGAAGCTGGTCGGTTTCGATGATCACCTGCCGCCGGCCGGCAATAACAGCGGTGGAAATGACGTGGTAGCCGGGCAGGTTGAAAAGAATGGTGGCAGCGTCAGCTGCGACCCCGGTAGGCTCGATCAAGGCTCGTGGTCCTGTTCCAGGTTGAATGCTTAGACACACTCATCCCAGCAGGGCCACGGGCCCTCTTGTCTTCAACGACACGAACTCATTTCCCCAGCAACCACGAAGAGCCGGGAAAGCCTTCGAGCCCCGGGACGGTGCCCGGCTCGGGTATCTGCCGGAGGAGCGCGGCCTGTACAAGAAGGAAGCCGTCCTGGACGTGATGGTCTACTTCGGCCGGCTCAAAGGCCTAGCCAAGGCCGGGGCGAAGGCGTGGTCCCTGGACTACCTGGAGCGGGTCGGCCTGGCCGACAAAGCGACGGTCCGGTTGGATAAGCTCTCCGGCGGCCAGCAGCAGAAAGTCCAGCTGGGCGTGACCATCATGAACGACCCCGAGCTGCTCATCCTGGACGAACCGACCAAGGGCTTCGACCCGGTAAACCGGCGCCTGCTGATGGACATCATCGAGGAGCAGAAGCTGGCCGGCGCCACCGTCATCATGGTCACCCACCAGATGGAGGAAGTGGAACGGCTCTGCGACCGGGTCATCCTGCTCAAGGACGGCACCGCCCGCGCCTACGGGACCGTCTCGGACGTGCAGGAGCAGTTCGGCGGCACCGTCTACCGGGTCAGCTACGAAGGCATCCTGCCCGCCTCGTCAATGTACGACGTCGTCACCGACACCGGCGGCCGAGCCGAACTCGCTCCCAGGGCCGGGGCCACCGAGGCCGGGGTCTTGCGCGAGCTGGTTGAGGCCGGTGTCGCGGTGCGGTCCTTCACCACCGCACGGGTCTCCCTCGAGGAAATCTTCATCCAGGTATACGGCGAACAGCAGACGGCAGAGGTCCAGTAATGGCATTTTCACAGCACAACCTGGGCACCGTCATCGGGTTCGAGTTCATGCGCACCATCAAAAAGAAGGGCTTCGCGATCGCGACTCTGTCGATCCCGATCCTCATGGTGGTCCTCTTCGTCCTGATCTACGCGTCCAACTCCAGCACCGAGGCCAGCGCTGACGCCCAGAAAAACTCCGAGCTGTCCTTCTCGTACACGGATGCCTCCGGCATCATCCCGCCGGGCATGGCCCAGGCCGCCGGGGGCAAAACAGCCTCCGACCCCGAGACCGCCCTGGCCGCAGTCAAGGACGGCAGCTCCGAGGCGTACTTCGCCTACCCGGCAGACCCCTCAGCGGAGCCGGTGAAGGTCTACGGCACGGATGTGGGCATGTTTGAGAATGGCAAGTATGAGGCCGTGGCCAAGCAGCTGCTCAACGCCGCCGCCCAGACCCAGGTCGACAACCCGCAGCTGACCGCGGCCCTGGCCGGGACGGTGAACTTCGAATCCGAGACGTACCGGGACGGCAAACTGTCCGGCGGCGTCGGCTCCGTCATCCCGCCAATGCTGTTCCTGGTGCTGTTCTACGTCGCCATGATCCTGCTCTCCAACCAGATGCTGAACTCCACCCTGGAGGAGAAGGAGAACCGGGTCACCGAGATGATCCTGACGACCCTGAACCCGACCACGCTGATCACCGGGAAGGTTATCTCCCTGTTCGCCGTCGGGCTCGTCCAGATGCTCGTATTCCTGACCCCGATCGCCGCCGGCTACCTGTTCTTCCGCGACTCCCTGGCCCTGCCGGACATGGACCTGTCGACCCTGGTCTTCGAGCCAATGCCGCTCATCATCGGGGCCCTGCTGCTGCTGGGAGGGTTCACCCTCTTCACCGGGGTCCTCGTCGCCATCGGAGCGATCATGCCCACCGCCAAAGAGGCCGGGACCATCTTCGGCCCGCTCATGGCCGCAATGTTCATCCCCTTCTACACCTTCAGCCTGATCATCTCGGACCCGAAATCCCTGATCGTGCAGGTCTTCACATACTTCCCGCTGACCGCACCTGTCACTGCGATGCTCCGCAACGGCTTCGGGACACTCTCAGGCGTCGAGGCCACCATTGTGATCGCCGAGCTGTTCATCGTCGGGGCCCTCATCCTCCGCCTCGCCGTCCACCTCTTCCGGTACGGGTCCATCGAATACGGCAAGAAGCTCTCCATCGCCGGGACCTTCCGCCGCAAAGAACTCGCCTCCAGATGAGCCGGGGATGACCAGCCGGCAGCGGGTCGTCCTCGATGCCTCCTCGTTCATCAATGGCTGGCTGATTACCACCACGCTCTGGGTGGGCGTCCTGCTCGTGGTGGCCCTTTTCGTTTAAGGAGTGCCACTGTGCGGGCCGGGGAAGACGCCGGGCACCTCTGGGGTGCCGGGCTCTCCCTGTCCTTCTACGGGTACCGAATAGCCTTGGTGTTCGCGGCGCCCCTGGGTTGGGTGCTGGCCTGGCTGCTCCGCCCGATCCGGCAGCAACGGATCCACATCGCGGCATTCCTCGTGGTGCCAAACCTGGCCTTCTGGGCGGTGGCCGGGCTGGTCGGATTCGGTTGGGACCCCCGGGTGGCTGGGACTATGGGCGACCGTCAGCGGCCTCGGCGGTCGGGCGCTGGTCCATCAGTAAAGACGCGATCGTATTCAAGGCAGAAGACCTGCGTCCATGAAGCGCTGTGAGGTCCCGGGGACCGCTTCGAACCCACCAGGGGAAGGGCGTCTATTGGGGCCCATCCCCTGAGGAGTACCCGCAGAGCTAGGATCGAAATAACGGGGGAGTCCCCGGTTTGGGGGGATTATGAAGTTGATCATTCTGGCAATTGCGGCCTGGATCCTTACTGGCCTGATTGCGGTTTTGGGAGTTACCGCCGGCGCCACCATCTGGTTCGACGTGGAACCGGTAGTCGATTCCGTACCCGATCCGGCAAGCTACTTTGTTGCTGTCGCGGTCGGGTTCCTGGCTTTGTTCCTGAGCTTTATGACCAGCATCGCCTTTACTGTCCGTGCGGCTCACTGCACCGCCAGACGAAACGCCCACTGAGCGGCGTCGTCACCGCTTCGCAAACAGCTGGAAATGTGTGGCCTTTGGCTCCCTGCCCGGGATCAGGAGGGTGTCCGTGCTGTCCGGGGTGTTTTAGCCAGGCATTGGATTTGGAATTCTCGTGGGCGAAGATCTCGACAGCGAGAGAGTCCCAGCGAAACAGCGCTGGTCCGGGCGGCCGGACGCTGCGCCGTAATGTAGAAAGGTCCGGGCCAGGCGAGGGCGCTGGTAGGCGGCCCATCTGGGTCAGGATTCGCCAAGGTCACTCCGGTTTCGTTCGGAACGCGCTTCCTGCATATGGTCGGAGAGGCAGCATATGGGATTTGCAGTAGCCTCGGTCCATGGACATTAAAATTCAAGATGGCTCGACTTACACACTCATTAAGCGAGCCAAAGTGGCAGCCGGGCAACAGGCGTACCGCTGGGTGGGCGACAACGGCCAGGAAATTGAGTTGACCGAAGAAGAAGCTGCTGAACTCCTGTAGGTTTCCCCGAAGCGGTGCTCACACCAACTAGCGAGGCAATGAAGCGTCCCGGAGGAGGGCCGTCCCTGACGGGGGTCGGCTACTGCAGGGGCCTGTTGGGAACGTCGGCGTCCCACCACGTAAGGTCTGCTCCTTCATCCAAACGCAGCGCCTCGCATGGCAGGGTCCAGGACCAGAGCCGATATGAGCTCCTGGCTGCCGGCGACCACCGTGGAGTCGAAGTCTATTTCCGACACCATGACCCACCTTCTGTCTGCCGGCCACAGAATGCTTGGTGACTGCGGGAACTGCGGGGAATGGTGCCAACGCACATAATTGACCCATCCGGGGTCTAGATAAAACTGTGGTGCAGCACTGAAGAGGTAGTAGGCGCGCCCCGACAAGTGGAGTGTTTCTCCGTTGACCGCCTCTATCGGCAGAGGCCGGAACCCGGATAGTCCATGACAATTGTCCGTGTGAGTGGGTTTGGGTGTGGGCGGCTGCGGAACATTTGTCACCGGACTCGGAATGGAGTCCATATTATTCGGACCACACACAAGGCCTGCCCGGTTTGCCTGACGGACCCTCCCAGGTATCCGTCAGCCCCAAGCAGTGACTACCCCAGATCACGCTTACGAAAACCTATTTGACAGTATTGTCACACCCTGGGGTGCTGTTCTCGCGCATTAGGGTTGAGGGAGAACGCGCACGTCAGAGAGGTTAGACACGTTGGTTAAGGAAAGTCCGCGGGGGAGCGGCAGTAACAGCCGTAAGGATTTTCGCCAAAGGTTAAGGGACTTCGCGTTGCCCGTAGCCATCGGCCTGGGCGCCGCAGGATTGGGCGGGATCAGCATCGCCAACGGGCTCGAGGCCAAGGAACGTGAACAGCAGCAGGGGCCTAACACGGCCCCGGCCCTGTCGCAGTGTGTGGTGCTGGACCGGGCGTCCCTTGTTCCGCCGGAGGGGGCCCTGTTCGGGGTGAACCTGGATCTGGCGGCGAAGCCGCTGTCCGCGTACGCGAGCGATCTTGGGCATAAACCGGCCGTGAGTGTCTCGTTTACGGGGTTCCCTTACACGGGCGAGGAACGGGCGGACTTGCTGCGGGCGGTGGAGCAGATCCGCGCTGACGGGCAGATGATGCTGCTGACACTGGAGCCGATGAACGGCCTCGAGGCGGTAACGCCGGAAGCGGCTGCGGCTCTTGCCAGGGACCTTGCCGAATTCAATGATGACGGCGTCCCGGTGATCGTCAGGTTCGCCCACGAAATGAATGGCTCCTGGTATCCGTGGTCCCAACAGCCCTCCCGTTACATCGACGCGTTCCGGACAATGGCCGCAGCCGTTCATTCCCTGGCTCCCGGTTCAGCGATGATGTGGGCGCCGAACTACGGTGGCGGCTACCCATTTGCCGGCGGCCAGTACGAAGCCAAGCCCGGCACCGCCGACTTCACGGCCCTGGACACAGACACTGACGGCACATTGAGCATGAACGACGACGCCTACGCCCCGTACTACCCGGGCGATCAGGCCGTGGACTGGGTGGGGATGTCCCTCTATCACTGGGGAGCAGACTACCCGTGGGGCGAAAACGAGCTCCCGGAACCGGGAAAGTTTGTTGACCAGCTCACAGGCAGCTACACCGGCGCGAACGGCGACGACAGCCTGCTTCCCGACTTTTACCAGGTCTACGGCGAAGCGCACGGCAAACCCGTGGCCGTACCCGAGACAGCTGCGCTCTTCGCCCCGGGCGCCGGCGGGGAAGGGGAACTGGCCATTAAGCTGGCCTGGTGGGGACAGCTCTTCGAACCCGCCACCACCAGACGGTTTCCGCAACTGAAAATGATCAACTGGTTCGAATGGGACAAAGAAGAAGTGGAGGTCAAAGGCAGGGTGGATTGGACGGTCACAAACACCCCGGCAGTCCGGGCCGCTTTTACCGCGGGTCTGCCCGACTGGCTGCGCTACGGTCCCGACACCTCCTGCCAACCCCCCGGCCCCTGACCCGGGACAAACAAGGACTGTAGTGCCCTAATCCGGGCTGAACGTCTTCGTCGATCACGTGGCTCTCATCCTGCAGGAGCGAGGAGTCTTCCGGCAGGTATATTCGGGACGCAGACTCCGGGAGCACGTTCGATAGGCCGAACTCACGGACTCATACAGCCCCGTGCGGCATCAGGTCTATAGCTGCAGCAAAGCGGAACCTCAGCAGGAGCGAGAAGTCGACAGGGACAGCCCTCCGCGGGCAGACCCGACCAACCCCACCCGCCAGGGTAAGCACCGCCGACACCACAGGTATCCCACGCCAGGCTTCCTCCGAAGCCACCCATGGGTATTACTCTGGCCATATTCAGTCGTTAAGCGAGGAGATATATGGCAGCGAAGCCGCCCGCAATGTCACCGTCTGGCCAGCCGGTTGAGGAAATACTTCAACGGGCCACAGGTCTCCGGCGGGCCGAGGCAGAAGAACTGCTCGCACTCCTGGGCGAGATCAGCGGCGAGCCGCCGGTGGTGTGGGCCGGCCGGATCATCGGCTTTGGCGAGTATGAGTACCGCTACGAGAGCGGGCACGGCGGCCGCGCACCGCTGCTCGCGTTCGCTCCGGGACCGGCAAAGCATACTGTCTACCTAACCAACGACTTTGCCGAACGCTGGCCCGATCTAATGGAACGGCTTGGCAAGCACCGCTCCAGCAAAGCCTGCCTCTACCTCCCGCGGCTGGCCGTGGTGGACCGCGACGTGCTGCGCGAGCTGCTGGAACGCTCACTCGCAGAGACGCCGTCGGGGGCGCCCTGAGCACCGTCAAAAAGACACCGGTTTTAGCCCAGCCTACGGAGACCCGCAACCCTTTTCGGATCACTCCCTCACATGTTTTCTATAAACCGATAACGGATATTCCGTCAAGCTGAGGTCGCGTGCACTATTGCACATCGACGGAAGGCAGGGGAGCGGCGCACTCCAGCTTTGCGTGGCACAGGTACTGGTAGCCAGTCTCCCTGCTGATGCTGTAATCACGGGCGAGGACGGCTTTCGGGACACCGCCTTCTCGGCGGATAACGCAACAGGGGAGTGCGCCACACACGATGGATCATCTAGCACTTACCTTCGGTCGAGTAGCATTCCCAGCAACGGCGAAAGGGGTATCAGTGCGCGACGATCACGAGCACAGTCAAGACATCTTCATCACTGACGGGTCAGAGGAAAGCAAAGAAGCTTGGATCATCGAGGAACACGAGCAACTCTTCGGGCAGCATAACGGGAGCATATGCGTCCACGAGACCGCGGAGTTCACGCTTGCGTTGGGCGCGCATCACTCAGGTTCCCTGACGTTCCGGCCCGGCAGCGTGGGTCGGATTTTAGGGAAACATTCTGGTTCACTACATGTAGCACCCACTGCACGAGTAGAAGTTTTGGGAGATCAAAGCGGTTCGGTTCATATAGAGTCCGGGGCGCTTCTGCAGGTTGAGCCGGGCGGGAAACTCGCCGGATCGCTCTACGTGGCGGGACAGATCGAGAATCGAGGTGTCCGCGGCGGAACCGTTCACCTTGCTGGCGGCAATATCCATGATCTCGATAGCGGCGCGATCAAGGAGCCGACGCTTCGGAATGGAATGTCCTTCTACGAATGGTGAAGTCACAAGAAGGGCTTCCGTACGGATCGCGGCGGAAAAGGCCTAGTTCGAAGACCTTCTCTGGGTATAACGGATCTTGCATCAAGCAATGCGAGGGTTGCATCCCCTATCGTGAACTACGAAAGACCGCGCGAAGGCCTTCAGCCGTCTACGGTGCTGCAGTTGTCGCGAAGATGCTCAATTCGCACCCTCGCGCTTAAGATCAAAGGCGACAAAGAGTTGATCACGAACTTCGGATCAAGACGGGCGGCGGGGGACTGCCCCTTTTGCATGGACGCGAAGATCTACGGGGCGGCGCGTATAAGTTGCCGCGATGGCGGAACCTACGCTGCCCCCTCGTTCCAAACGCTGAAAGCATCCCGCACGCTTTCGTCGACTCCGGTATAGATGGATGGGCGCATGCGGACGTAGGCCTTGAACATCTCATTGCGGAACCTCACCAGGCCTCGCTTCTGAATTCCTGGCACGAATAAGACATCCCCGAACTCCGACTTGCAGAGCTGTCCGCGATGGGTGGAGCCGCTGCCGACGCCTAAGTGATGCTTAAGGACTTTGTACACTTCGCCAGTTGGTATGTCCGGGTCTGTCCAGTGAGCGAAAGATCTAAGCGTTTTCTCTCTAGCCAAAGAATCACGAACTGCAGATTGGTACATATCCGAGAACTGTTGTGCCAACCTGCTGTCCACGATCCCCTGAATGGCATTGTCCACGTGACTGCGCTGGATGGTGCTGTAGCCATGCCGGTCGGCTTCGATCACACATTGCTGTCCCAGAACGTGCACAAACCAGGGAAAGCCAGCTGCGACCTGGATCAATTTTCCAATGGCAGCGGGAGAAAACTTGATGTCGAAGTTCGCTCCCTGGAGGTAATTCTGAGCCTTTATGACGATCTGTGCCAGCTCCTTAACGCTCATGAGCGGGACGCGAACCGGCTGTAATCTTCGTTCGAGGGATTGGTGGTCAGATAGCAGATCGGAGACATTGCTTGCAATACCGACTAGAACGAACTTCAAGTTCTCGCCAGATGCCGCCTTCAAAAAGCTGGCCAGTCCGGCGGTGCTCTCCATGCGGTCTAATTCATCGATGACAAACAAAACCGGCTGACCGTAGGTCAGCGTCAACAGCTCGCAAAGCTGAACTAGCTTCTCCTCGAGATTCAAATCTTGATAACTCAGCCTTTGGCTTTCAACGGCGTACTTCTTGGTGCTTTCCAGCTCGACGAATTTCAGGGTCAGCTTCTTGCGGGTGACCCGGTCGATGAGTTGGCTGGCATCACCTGAACCGACTGACTCTACGGATTCGGCTGCATTAACTAAGGCCTGCAGAAGGTCTTGAAATGACTTTGTTGCGTCTGTGCATGTGACGTAAAAAGTTAGGTAGTGCGCATCCGCAGGTAAGGCTAGACGTTCCGCGTTGAGCTGGTGTAGGAGCTCAGGGTTTCCCATGGCAATGAGACGGATTTGAAGGGCCAAACTTGATTTCCCGAGACCCCGGTCTCCATAGATGAGTGGAGTGGAGCCTCTCAGGTGCAGTGAATCGGCCAATTCACGGACCTGTTGGTTTCGACCGGCGAAACGCTCGGGATCGTCTAACTCAGTAGCCGGAAGGAACGCGTTCAGCATGACAGCGCGGTTGTTCATGTGCTTTACCCCAATTATTCTGCCGACTCCCAAGTAATGTACCTCTCACGAGAGGTAATGCCGCCCCAAGTCGGCAGCTATCGCTGAGGGCATAAATCTTGTAAGCGGTGAGCGGCTGAAGCTGCATCGGACTGGAGTTTCCGTCTAGGGTGTGTCTCCTTATTGGCGTAGCCAGATGACGACGGCGTACAGGACGACGCCGGCTCGATAGGTCA
>NZ_BMKU01000004.1:277477-378947 GCF_014644495.1 Pseudarthrobacter polychromogenes | reverse complement strand
GGTCCTCACCTTTGGCTCAACGACTCCAGCGAGTCATCACATTCACCGAACCAACGTCCCTGGGCAGTACAGCTAGGACTGTGGCGGCGCCGTCGTCCTTCTGACAATCAGTTCGTGGGGCGCGACGGCGGACTGGACCGATCCAACCTGCCCGTCCAGTTCATCAAGGAGCATCTTGGTAGCCAGCTCGGCCTGCTCGTCGGGCCGCTGGCCCACCGTTGTCAGGCCCACGGCCTCAGCGAAATCATGGTTGTCGATTCCCACGACGGACAGGTCTTCCGGCACCCGGACCCCGAGGCGGGAAGCTTCGAAGATCACGCCCATGGCCATCTCATCCGAGGCACAGAAGATGGCGGTGGGTTTGGTCCCCGGTTTGGACCAGAGCCGGCGGAAAGCGGCCTGGCCGCTGCGGACCGTGAAGTCGCCCCATTCATCCCATTCAGGCCGGGTGGGAAGCCCGGCCGCCGTCATCACGTCCTTGAACGCCAGGATGCGGACGCGGGGGACGTCGAAGTTCAGGTCCGTCTCGTCGTCGCCGTGCAGCAGTGCAATATCCCGGTGGCCCAGGTCGATCAGGTGGCGGACGGCGGTGGAGGCTGCCGCGTAGTCGTCTATCCCGATGTAGGCGCATTCCTCGACGTGGCCGCCCACCACCACCAGGGGTATGTCGATTTTCTGCAGATGCTCGAGTTCCTCATGGGTCAGCGCCATACACAGGACCAGCAGCGCATCGATCTGTTTGTAGACCATGGTCTTGCTGAAGAGCCGTTCCCGGTTGCTGCCGTGCCCGCCCAGGTTGAACAGGGACAGGTTGTAGTTGCGGGCGTGCAGCTCCCGGTCCGCGCCTTCGATGGCCTTGGAAAAGAACCACCGGCTTACAAAAGGCGCCAGCACCCCGATGGTCTTGGTCCGGCCTGTGGCAAGGCCCGAGGCCGAGCTGGAGGCCACATAGCCCAGGTCTCCAGCCACTTCGAGGATCTTTTGCCGCGTTGCCGGTGACACCCGGGGCAGTCCCCGTACCGCCCGGGACACGGTGGCGGTGGACACGCCCGCGGCTGCCGCCACGTCTTCAATGCTGACCCCGCTGTGGCCGCCCCGTTGAGACCTTTCACTTGTGCGTGCCACGGTGTCCCCTCATATACTCCCTGCAGGCATGCGCCCTGCTTCTGTGCGATGCCCCCTGCAATGGTATTTCGGGCGCCGGCTTGCATCGCAGTGTTACCTGCCGACCGGAGGTAACACTCCCGGCCGTACTGCCGGGAGTGCTACCTCCGGTCGGGCAGGCGGCGCCGGAGCCGCACCATGCCGTACAGCGCCAGCAGCGTTGCCAGCAGGCCCAATGCCCAGCCGAGTGCAGGTTGGGCCGTCACCTCCATCCAGAGGGTGACCACGAACAGGACCAGGGCCCAGAAGCCGAGGAACCCAATAATGATGTCAAAATCCTCGCCGGACCTGGCCCGACGGCGGTCGCTTCCCGCCCCCGTGGGGCGGGAGCGGGAAGCGTCACCCGTCACTTGACCGCACCCGCCGTAAGGCCGGCCACGATCTTGCGCTGGAAGACGAGCACCAGGATCACCAGCGGAATGGTGACAATAGTGCCCGCGGCCATGATGGCCGTGTAGGGGATCTGGTTCGGCTGGGCACCGGCGAAGCTGGCGATGGCAACCGTGACCGGCTGCGTGGCGTCATTCGACAGCTGGCTGGCGATCAGGAACTCGTTCCATGAGGAAATGAACGCCAGGATCGCCGTGGTGAAGATCGCCGGAGCTGCCAGGGGCATGATCACTTTCCGGAAGGCCTGGCCCTGCGTGCAGCCGTCAACACGGGCTGATTCCTCCAGCTCCCACGGCATTTCGCGGAAGAAGGACGTCAGTGTGTAGACGGTCAGCGGCAGGACGAAGGAGATGTTCGGGATGATCAGCGCCTGGTACGTTCCCATCCAGCCGATGTTGGTGAACAGCTGGAACAGCGGGGTGATCAGGGCAACGCCGGGGAACATGGAGGCGCCCAGGATGAAGCCCAGCACCAGGAACTTGAACCGGAAGTTCAAACGGGCCAGGGCGTACGCAGCAAAGACGCCGATCAGCAGCGAGATGGCCGTGACCGTCACGCCGATGAAGACGCTGTTGATCAGTGCCTGGCCAAACCTGTTGCCGAACGAGGTGTCGAAGGCAGTGGCGAAGTTGTCCAGGGTCACGTGGGTGGGCAGCAGCGAGGTGTCGTAGGTGAAGCCCACCTCGCGGAACGCCGTCACCACCATCCAGTAAGCCGGTGCAAGGCACCAGATCAGGATGACGACGGCGCTGATGTAGGTGCGTGCCTGCGCCCATTTCTCCCGGTTCTGGGCGGCCTTGCGGCCCTTGTCCTGCCGTGCCCGCAGTTCCGTGGAGGCAGTTGTGGTTGTCATTTCTTCCCCTTACCGGTGGCTCCGCTTTGCTCCACGACGTTCGCACCAAGGAACCGCACGAAGATGAATGCGACCAGGAAGATGATGATGAACGTAATGGTGGACAAGGCGGCCGCTGAGTTGAACCCTTGCCTGATCTGGTTGATCACCAGGATGGACAGCGTGGTGGTGTTGTTGGCACCGCCGGTGAGGATGTACGGAAGGTCGAACATGCGCAGGGCGTCCAGGGTACGGAACAGGATTGCCACCATCAGCGCCGGCTTCACCAGCGGAAGCGTGATGAGCCGGAAGCGCTGCCAGGCAGTAGCACCATCCACCTTGGCAGCCTCGTAAACGTCCGCCGGAATCATCTGCAGGCCCGCAAGGATCAGCAGCGCCATGAACGGCGTGGTCTTCCAGGTGTCCGCGATGATCACGGCCCACTTGGCCGGCCACTCGCTGCCGGTCCACAGGATGGAGGCGTTGAACAGCTTGTTGGCGATGCCCTCGAAGGCGAAGATGAAGAGCCACAGCTGGGCGGTGACGGCGGTGGGGATGGCCCACGGAACCAGCACTGCTGCACGGACGAGTCCGCGGCCCTTGAAGGTCCGTGCCATGATCATGGCCATCCAGAAGCCAAGGATTGTTTCAAAGGTGACGGTGATGACCGTGAAAAGGAAGGTTGTTCCGGTGGCTGACCAGAACTGGCCGCCCAGCGTGCCGGGCGGGCACGCGACGGTGCCGCCGCCGGGGGCAGCACACTGCTGGCCAAGCCAGTTCACGTAGTTCTGGATGCCGGCGGGACCGCCGGCGGTGAAGAGCCCGGTTGCCGGATCAAGCCCGGCGTCCTTCTGGAACGACATGACGATGGCGCTGATGATCGGGTAAACGATCACAATGCCCAGCGCAATGACGGTCGGTGCAAGAAGCCATGTAGCCCACTTGCCCTGGCTGAGGATCTTGTTGTCTTCCCCTACACCCTTGGGTCCGTGGTGGACCGGGGTCCCGCCCGACGCCGGCCCTTTTACCGGCGTCGGGCCTAATTCGGTTGCCATGATGGAGCTACGATCCTGCGCCGGCGGACTCGATGGACTTCTGCATATCGGCCAGGGCCTGTTCAGCAGACTTCTCACCCTTCAGTGCAGCGTAGGAGTTCTCCTGGATGGCCTGGGTGACCGCCGGGTAGAACGGGCTGACGGGGCGCGGCACAGCGTTCTCGATGGAGGTCTTCAGGACCGGCAGGTACGGAAGCTTGGCAACGAGTTCCTGGTCTTCGTAGAGGTCACCAAGGACAGGAGCCAGCGAACCCTGGGTGGCGAAGAACTTCTGCTGCTCTTCCTCGATGAGGAACTTGACGAAGTCAAGGGCCGTGGCCTTGTTCTTGGAGTAGACGCTGATGGCGGCATTGTGTCCGCCGAGTGAAGACGCACCCGGGCCATCCTTGCCCGGAAGTGCGGCCATGCCCAGAACATCCTTCACCTGGGAGGAGCCTTCAGTGGTGGCCAGGTTGTAGACGTAAGGCCAGTTGCGCAGGAAGAGCAGCTTGCCCTCCTGGAACGCACGGCGGCTTTCCTCTTCCTGGTAGGTGATGGCCTCAGCCGGGATGTTCCCGTTCTTGAAGGCGTCAACCAGGTTGTTTAGGCCTTCCTCGGCCTCAGGGGTGGTCAGGTTGGGCTTGCCGTCCTCGCCGAGCACGGAGCCGCCCGCCGAGTTGATGGCCTCAGAAGCGTTAACCGTCAGGCCTTCATACTGCTTGAACTGGCCGGCGTAGCAGCCGATGTTGTTTTCCTTGGCGATGGAGCACATGCCCATCATCTCGTCCCAGGTCTTGGGAGCTTCAGGAACAAGGTCCTTGCGGTAGTAGAGGATGCCGCCGTCGGATGAAACGGGCGCGGTGTACAGCTTGTCCTGGTAGGAGCCTGCCTCGATGGTGGGCTCAAGCATGCCGTCCGTCTCGATGGCCATGTTGCCTTCGAGCGGCTGCAGCCATCCGCGGGCAGCGAATTCGGCAGTCCAGACAACGTCAACACTGACAACGTCGTAGTTTTCGTTCTTGGCCTGGAAGTTCTGGACCAGGTCATCGTGCTGCTGGTCCGCCTGGTCAGTCTGCTCCTTGAACGTCACCTGCTCATCCGGGTGCGCAGCATTCCACTTGTCCAGGAGGGGACGGACCACGTTGCTGTTGTCCTTGCCCTGGACATATGTGATGGGGCCGCGGCCCTCGAGGTTGGCTTCCGCGTCGCTGCCGCCTCCCGTGGTTCCGCCACCTCCCCCGCCGCAGGCGGTGAGGGTCAGAGCCAGGACGCCGGCGGTGGCAGCCGGAAGTAGGAATCTAGGGGTTTTCATTAGCTTGAAGCTCCTCGCTGAGTGACAAGTAAGTCGACAGTGCGGTTGTTTGGTGAGGTTGTTGTGGTGACCATCACACTAGTAAGGTTGCTGTCGGCAATGCAAGCGTTTACATCAAAAAGTTATCTGAGAGGAACCTAACGTCCAAGCCGAGCGTTCCTGCCTCTGACCAAACCGGGGAATGGTGGGCCGGCGCCGTCGTCTACCAGATCTATCCCCGATCCTTTGCCGACGGCAATGGCGACGGCATGGGGGACCTGCGCGGGGTCCTGGACCGCTTGCCCTACCTGGAACGGCTGGGCGTGGATGCCATCTGGCTTTCCCCGTTCTACAAGTCCCCCCAGGCCGACGGCGGCTACGACGTGGCTGATTACCGGCAGGTGGATCCCCTTTTTGGTTCACTAAAGGACTTCGACGCCATGTTGCTGGAAGCTCACCGGCGCGGACTGAAGGTCATCGTGGACCTTGTCCCCAACCACACCTCGGACGAGCACGCCTGGTTCCGGGCAGCACTCAGCACCCCGCCCGGGTCCCCCGAACGGGACCGTTACATGTTCCGCCCGGGAAAGGACGAGGTGCCGGGTTCCGGTGACGGCAACCGGCCACCCAACAACTGGAAGTCAATTTTCGGCGGAGCCGCTTGGACCCGGCTCACCGAGGCGGACGGTTCCGCAGGAGAGTGGTACCTGCATCTCTTCGACACCAAGCAGCCGGACCTGAACTGGGAGAACCAGGAGGTACGGGAGGAAATGCGCTCTGTCCTCCGCTTCTGGCTGGACCGCGGTGTTGACGGTTTCCGTGTGGACGTAGCCCACGGGATGGTCAAGGAGGAGGGCCTTCCGGACTGGGAAGGGGTGGCCGCCATGGTGGAAGGCACCTCTGAGGTCCGACGGGAACCGGCACCTCCCGGCGATGCCCCAGGCGCCCACACTGATGCCGAGGAACCCCACCGCGCGGTATCCCCGGTGTATCCGCCCTCGCCCTTCTTCGACCAGGACGGCGTGCACGACATCTACCGGGACTGGCACCGCGTCCTGTCCGAGTACGGCAGCGACCGGATGATGGTGGCCGAGGCCTGGGTTGAACCGGCCGAACGGCTGGCGCTCTACGTCCGGCCGGATGAGATGCAGCAGGCCTTCAACTTCGATTTCCTGATGGCCGGCTGGGACGCCGAGCGCATGGCAGAGGCGATCGACGCATCGCTCAAGGCGGCCCAAGCCGTGGGTGCCCCCTGCACCTGGGTGCTGAGCAACCACGACACCGTCCGCCATTCCACCCGCTTCGGGCTCACGGACCCCACCACGTTCCCCAAGGGCATCGCCGGGGACGATGAGCAGCCGGACACGGCCCTGGGGCTTGCCCGCGCCCGCGCGGCGACCATGGTTGAGCTGGCGCTGCCCGGCTCCGCCTACCTGTACCAGGGCGAGGAACTGGGACTCCCCGAGCACACCACGCTTCCGGACGAGGCGCGGCAGGACCCCACGTTCTTCCGTACCCAGGGCGCAGAAACCGGACGTGACGGCTGCCGGGTACCGCTTCCGTGGGCTGCGGACAAGCCCGGTTACGGCTTCGCGGATTCATTCCCGGGCGAACCGGCGTCCCCCTGGCTTCCCCAGCCTGCCGAATTTGGGCCACTTGCCGCCAACCAGCAGGATGCCGAGGAAGGGTCCACCCTGGAGCTGTACCGCGCAGCACTCGCCTTCCGGACCGCCCGGCGCCTCGGCACCGGCTCCCTGGCCTGGGCCGAGGTCCACGCACCGGAAAGCGGCCTGCTGGCCTTCCACAACCGTGATGTCCTGATCCTCGCCAACATGGGTTTCGCGTCCGCGCCCATCCCCGACGGCTGGGCCGTGGCGCTCTCCAGCGGACCGGAGCCTGCCGCGGAGTGGGAGCTGCTGCAGGAGGTTCCCGTGGACTGCGCCGTGTACCTGACCCGGAACTAGAAGACGGTCAGCGGACGCGCTCTGCCCTGCGGAAGCGCGTCCGCGCTCCGGCTCCGATATGGATCAGCACGGGAATGTTCTTTCCCACCGCCTGTTCCAGGGCTGATACCAGCACCGACACCTCGTCGGCGAGCAAGTGCGGCGCCACGCCCTGCCGCGGAAGGAGCCGGACCTTCAGCGCGGGCATGCCTTTGACGTCGTAGGTGGTCACCGTGGCGCCGGCGAGGTCGGGACGGTGCGCGAGCGCATGCTTCAGCGCCTGCTCCGCCACTCCCCCGCCGATCCGCACGTCACCCGGGACCTCACCGGGATCATACTCGACGGCCAGCACATCGGCCCGCCCTTTGCCCTGCTGGGCAACCCAGGCCACCATGAGGCCAATCAGCACCAGCAGGGCCAGCGCCACCAGGATCCACAGCCAGCTCTCGGGCCGCCCCGGAAACCGGGTGGCATTGAACGCCGCGTTGATTCCGCTCCATGCGTCCGCGGACCAGGCCCGCCACCAGGAGGCCACGGCGGGAACGGCGGCCAGCAACATCAGCAGGCAGCCAACTCCAAGCAGCAGAAGTCCCAGTGCCGCGACCAGGATCCGGTTGAGGAGGGTGGGGGTACTGTTCATGCGCCGATCACTCCGGATGTCGCCACGTTCACGCGCACCTCGGGCGAGGGATCCAACGCCATGGCGTCCACTTCGCTGCGGACTGCCGCGAGGACAGAATCCTGGTTTACAGGCACACCCGAGGTGGGACGGACATTCACCACTACCTGCCGCCGGGAGACCACCACCATGACCTGTTCCGGCGTGACGTTCGCAGCAAGCCGGGCGCGCCGGGCCAGCGAGGAAGCGATGACTTCATCGTCCACCACAACGGCCGGGCCCGCGGCATCCCGGCCAGCACCCATACGGTGGCGGGCGCGGCGTCCAGGCAGAACCCCATTGAGGAGGAACACCAGGCCGGCCATTGCCAGTACCGCGCCGATGGCGCCCAGCAACAACGGAGGGATTCCCGCGGGCAGCGCAACCAGGCGCTCCGCGGCCACCTGCGGTTCAATCAGCCAGGCCGGTTGCCCTACTGCGTGGACGCCCGCTTCGAGGAGCCCATAGGCTGCCAGCACAATGACCAGGACTGCCGCTGCGGTGGCCACCGCAGCACGCGTTGACCGGGTTTCACGGCGCAGGATCCGGTCCATATCCGGGCTTTGGCCTTCACCATCGCGGCTCATTGCACCCGCCCCCCTTCACTGATCTTTGCCCCCGTAATCCTGATGTCCACCCGGCTCAGCCCGGAACCGCTGAGCTCCGCCACCGCCGCCAGGATGCCGGCCTTTGCCCTCACGGTCCGGTCCCACATGGAACCACCGGTCTTGTCAACGCGCGAGGGATCCTGGACCACCGCACTCAGCGGCGGCATGCTGATAGGTGCGACGAGGGACAGCGCCAGCAGGCCGTCGTCGTCCGTCCAGTCAGCGCGCACGTCGTCCGGCTCCACCCCGAGGAATTGGGCTGCTGCGGCCTTGGCGAGGCTTGTCAGGGCCTGGGTACTGATGCGGTTGTGGCCGCTCAGCTGTTGGCCCCGGACCGCCGGGGCTGTGGAGCTCATGAGGACGAGCGCCGGCCGATGATGGCGTCCAGGACCCCGCGAAGGTCCAGTTTCCCTTCGGCGGCCCTGCCCAGGAGTGCCCCGATGGCCATAAAGAGGAGGGAAACCAGGAAGCCCCATAACCCGAACTGCAGGGACATGAAGGCGACGAAGGCGCCCATTGCTGCGCCGGCCACGGTGAGGTTCACAGCAGCGCCTCCCTTCCGGCCGTGCCGGAAACGTCAGTCGGTCCGGAAACGGCGGGTTTGACCGGAGGCGGAATGTAGACGTCGGTGACTTCCACGTTGACCTCGATCACCTGCAGCCCCACGAGCTCCTCGACCGCCCGGTAGACGGCGGCACGCACGGCGTTGGCCAACGAGTGGAGCGGTGTCCCGTAACTCGCAACCAGGCTGATGTCCACGGCAACCTGGGTTTCACCGACTTCGGCCCGCACACCGGCGGCATGGTCGGAACTGCCGACGGCGTCGCGGATGGCACCGAGCGCGCGTGACGGGACAGAGCCCAGGGAATAGACACCGGGAACGGAGCGGGCTGCTATGCCCGCCACCTTGGCGACGGCTGTCTCGGAAATAACGGTTCGGCCGGGGCCGGGTACGGGAACCGGCGCGGCACGCTGTTGTAGCCCCTGGCTGGGTTGTGGGTTCTGGTATTCCATCAGGCACTCCCCCTTCTGTTGATCCCCACCCTATCCCCGGCGGTGCCTTAACGGCAGCAGGCAGGGGCGCCCTGATCCGGACGTCCCTGCCTGTACCTAAACTGCATTTAGGGAGCAGTCGGTTTTACTTGTAGTGGCCCTCGCCGCCAACGCGGAGGTTGGTGGGCAGGTAGCCGAATGGGCCAAGGCCGTCCTGACCGAAGCTGCGGTCCACCTGCGAGATGCCGTCCCGGAAGTTGATCTTCACGGTGGGTGACAGCGAGCCGCCGCGTACGCCGTTCACGTTGTCGATGAACGACTGCACCAGCCCGCCGGGCTGCACGTAGTGGGAGTACGCCTGGAACTGGCGGCCGTTCTGGTTCGGAGTGGGTGCCTCCGGGGACTCCGACGGCAGGTTCAGGTCCGTGGGCGAGCCCAGGGCCAGGCCGCTGTTGTTCATCGGCTGGTAGTCCGAGCGGACGCCGTCGCCGACGAAGCCGTAGACGCCGTCCGGGCCGCGCATGCCTGCGGCGTAGGTGAACTGGTGGCTGATGGTGAACAGGTAGTACTTGTTCTTGCCGCCCTCATTCTGGATGAAGATCTGCGGACGCTCGGTCTGGTCGTTCACGCAGTTGGCGGAGAGGATCGGCGGCAGGAAGGACCACTTGGTCAGGTCCTTGTTGTCCGCCACTGCCAGGCCGACGTTCGCTGTCTGGTAGTAGGCTCCGCTGCTGTTGACCTCGTCAACGGACTCGGCATTGGCATCGCCGGGGCGGTACCCGAGGTCTTCGGGCTTGCACTCGTACTCGCCGCGCGTGCCGCCGGTGTTGCCTTCGAAGACCATGAAGGTCTTGCCGGGGTGGGCCGGGTCGGCAAAGGTGTAGGGGTCGCGGAAGGCGAAGCCCGGGTTCTGTTCCTTGGTCTGGTACATCTCTCCATCAGGCTCAAGCAGGTTGGTGTGCTTGAACCCGTCGAAGGTGACGCCATTCTCGTCCGCATGGATCTTGCCCAGGGCCTTGGCGATGGACGCATCCGGGGCGATGCCGCCGCCGCCTGCGTTCCGTTCGGCGATGTCGTAGAACGTGGTGGCCGTGTAGAACACGTTCACCTGGTTGCCCTGCATCAGGCGGGTGGAGCCGGACCATTCGGTGTTGCCGATGGAGGCGCCGTCGGCGAAGACGTGGCCGCCGTAGTTCCACTTGTCCTTGGCCGGATCCGCGTTGGTCTTGCGGAAGAAGTAGCCGATGCGCGCGTTCCAGTGGCGCTGGTCGAAGCCGTAGCCGGCGTGCCGGTCTGCCACGAGCGAGAAGATGACGTCCCAGCCCTTGTAGCTGATCTGGTTCGCGTTTTCGTCGGTGAGGGACCAGGTGTCCCAGACCCACACGTCCTCGTTCATGGTGGGGAAATCCTCCGGGATTTCCGGCATGGTGACGTCCGGGCTCATGGAGTTCTCACCGGGGGCAACAGTGGGGTCGCTCTGCGCCATGATCTGCTTGGCGTCGGCGCGGGTCCACTTGGAGGTGAAGTCCGACGCCGGGTCGAAAGCTTCCTGCGTGTGTTCCGTGGGGAGGGGGAATCCGGGGGTGGGGGCCGGCATCTGCTCGGCGGCCGGCGGATCTGCCGGCTCGTTGGCCTGCGCCGAGGGAACGGCCAGGAAGGCCGAGGCAGCCACGGCGGTGGCCAGTGCTGCGGCGGCGGGGCGCCACCGCAGCATCCGGGGTGATTGGGGGTGCTTGTGCATTGTTGCTCTTCTCGCGGAGTTATGACTGTTCGTGGAAGACGGGCGGATGCCCATGCCCTTCGAACTCCGGCGGCCCCCGGCGACACGGCAGGCGTCATCGGGGACGCCGTTGTATCAAGGGGGAACGGGGTTGGGTGGTCCCCGTAGAAGAGGCCCGGATGGTGGTGCTTTCCTGGCCGTGTTTCCACCGTAGACAGGCTCCAAGGGAGAGATCAAACCAGGTTTCATCGCCCGATTCCGGGCAATGGCCACTTTTGCGCAAGCGCTTACACCTAACCCCTAACGCGCGCGTGCCACAACCTTCAGCCAAGATCAAATGTTGCCTTTTGGCCGCGCAAAGGTGAGAAATGCCACCCCTTGGCCGGGACCGTTTTGTGGTCCGGGCACGGAAAAGGGAGGCACCTGCCCGGGCTGGGCAGGTGCCTCCCTCAGAAGCCGAAAACCGCGCGTCGGGCGGCCGGACTACGCCTTGGGTGTTCGCGCAGCCGTGGCGTCTGCAGCCTCGCCCGCGGCCAGGCGTTCGGTCAGATGGGCCTCCACGGCTTCGCTGACCTGGTCCTGGACCTGATCCGCCAAGTGCTCCTGGTAGTGCTCCTGGACGGAGTCGTGGATCTGTTCCGCGACGTGCTCCTGGTAGTGCTCCTGGACCGAGTCATGCATGGAGTCCTGGACCTGCTCCGTGACATGGGCGGCCATCTGGTCGCGGGCCAGCTTACGTTGTGCGCGCATCAGGGTCTCATGCTCCCGATGAAAGGCCTTGGCCGTGGAGATACACATCAGGATGATGACCACGCTGAAGGGCACCGCGGTGAGGATGGCCGCGGTTTGGATCGCCTGCAGTCCATTGGCCAGGAGCAGGGCGATGGCAACAGCGGCGGCGGCCAGTGCCCAGAAGATGCGCAGCCAGTTCCTGGGTTCCACGTCTCCGCCGGTGGAGATCATACCCATGACCAGGGCACCGGAGTCTGCCGACGTGATGAAGAAGATGGCTATCAGGAGAATCGCGCCGGCGGTGAGGACAACCCCGCCGGGCAGGCTGCCGAGCAGGTTGAACAGGGCGCCCTCGGTATCCACGGTGCCGTCGTCGCCGATGAGCCCGCCGCTGCCGAACAGCTCGCGGTGGATGGCAGCGCCGCCCAGGACGGAGAACCACAGGAAGCCCATGGCGGTGGGTACCAGGAGCACGCCGGCGACGAACTGCCGGACGGTGCGGCCCTTGGAAATACGGGCGATGAAGATACCGACGAACGGCGCCCAGGAGATCCACCAGCCCCAGTAGAAGGTGGTCCAGGCGGCCTGCCATGCCTCTCCCTCTGCGCCTGAAAATGCCAGCGTGTTGAAGGTAAGGCCTACAACGTTCTGGAGGTAGTGCCCGATCGACTGCACGAACTCACGCAGCAGGAACAGCGTGGGCCCGGTAAACAGCACCACCAGCATCAGCAGCGCGGCCAGGACCAGGTTGGTGTTGGAGAGCCACTTCATGCCCTTGCCCACACCGGACACCACCGAGATGATGGTCAGCGTGATGATGCAGAGGATCAACCCGATCTGCGTCATGGTGGTGGCCTGGATGATGTTGGCCTGTTCAAGGCCTGCGGAGATCTGCAGGACGCCAAGGCCCAGGGAGGTGGCAACACCGAACAGCGTGCCTACCAAGGCCACGACGTCGATCAGGTTGCCCCACCCGCCGGAAACGCGCTTGCGCCCCAGGAGCGGCTCAAGCGTCCAGCGGATAGAGATGGGGCGGTTCCTGCGGTGGACTGCGTAGGCAATCGATACGCCCACCACAACGTAGATGGCCCAGGCATGGAGGCCCCAGTGGAGGTAGGTCTGCGTCATCGCCTGCTGGGCGAGCACCAGGGGGGATCCTTCAACACCGGGCCGGGGTGCGGCAAAATGGTTCAGCGGCTCTGCCACACCGAAGAAGACAAGTCCGATGCCCATGCCGGCCGCGAAGAGCAGGGCGAACCAGGACATGACGGAGAACTCCGGCTCATCCTCGTCCTTGCCCAGTTTGATGTCGCCATAGTGGCTAAGGCCAATCCAGAGGGAAAACGCCACGAAGAGCGCAACGGCGGCAACGTAATACCAGCCGAACCAGTTGATGACGTTGCCTTGGATGGTGGTGAAGATCTCTGTGGCAGCAGCAGGGAAAATCGTCGCGAAGAGGACAAAAACAATGATGGTTCCGGCTGCGGGCCAGAAGACCCATCTGGCGAGTTGCTGACCGCCGGTTCCGGGCGGCCGATCCGCCGCTTTCTTATGGGCGGGCGGTGTTTCCCCCGGTGGTTGGCTGATGGTCCTGGTGCCAGGTGTGGCGGACATTCCCAGTTTCTCCTTATGCGCTGTGCGCGCTCAGACTGCGTTGTGCAGGTTCGTCTCGTGTACGTTCGTCTGTTCGTGTGTGTTCTCTTATGCCGCTGCCGCGTGTCCACGGCTGTGCAGCCAGCAATTTTACGGAACCCGAAAAGCGGCGGGGCGGGAAATTGGCCGGCCCCGGGGGTATTGATGCCGGATCGAGACGTGCTCCATGCGGGCCCATTAACTGTAGGCCCAGGAAATAAGAAAAGCACCAGTTCCGAAGAACTGATGCTTCCCAGTGGTGGCTCCGACCGGCGTCGATCCGGTGACCTTTCGATTTTCAGTCGAACGCTCTACCAACTGAGCTACAGAGCCTAGGTGACTAGTCACCATGACGGCCGGAATCTCTTCCAACAATCAGAGCGACCCTGACGGGACTTGAACCCGCGACCTCCGCCGTGACAGGGCGGCGCGCTAACCAACTGCGCTACAGGGCCTTGCGTTTCTTGCTTCCGCAGTATCTCTACCGCTTTTTTCAAGGCTTCCAGCCTACCAGACATTTTCTGCCTGTTTGACCAGTTCCTTGCGTACCCCCAACGGGATTCGAACCCGTGCCGCCGCCGTGAAAGGGCGGTGTCCTAGGCCGCTAGACGATGGGGGCCAGAACCCGTTCGGAACAAAATAAAAGGCGTCAAGCGGGGCTTTCCGTCTTTGTCCTTTGCGTTTCTCCGAACTGGACTCTAAAACTATAGGGCCTAGGCAGGAATTATCCAAAATCGGCCAAAAACACCGCCACGGAGCGGGCGGGACGGGTGAAGATGGACGGATGGATGCCGTAGCAGCACTCAATGAGATCGCCTTCTGGCTGGAGCGCGGACGCGCTGCCACTTTCAAGGTCCAGGCATTCCGCAAGGCAGCGGCGGCCATCAGCCCGCTGCCGCCGGAGGAAGTGGCCGCCCGTGCCGAAAACGGCCGGCTGAAATCCATGAAGGGCATCGGTGACCGGACCTACCAGGTGATCCGCCAGTCGGTGGAAGGCCAGGTTCCCGAGTACCTGGCGGATCTCCGGGAGAAGGGGGCCAAGCCGCTGGCGTCCGGAGGGGCCGAGCTCCGGGAGATGCTGCGGGGAGACCTGCACAGCCACAGTGACTGGTCCGACGGCGGCTCCCCCATTGAGCTGATGGTGGCTGCCGCCGGGGTACTGGGAAGGGAATACCTCGCACTGACAGACCACTCCCCCAACCTCACCATTGCGAACGGGCTTTCCGCCGAACGCCTGCTCCGGCAGCTGGACGTGGTGGAGTCGATCAATGCCGGCCCCGTTCCAGGTGACGGCGGCCAGCCGGGCAGGCCGGTCCGGCTGCTGGCAGGCATCGAGGTGGACATCCTGGAATCGGGGGAACTGGACCAGGACCCGGAACTGCTTGACCGCCTGGACATTGTGGTTGCCAGCGTCCATTCAAAGCTGCGCGCGGACAGCAGGACCATGACCCGCCGCATGCTCGGCGGCATCCAAGACCCGCACACCAACGTCCTGGGCCACTGCACCGGGCGCCTGGTGGAGGGCTCCCGCGGCACGAGGCCGCCGTCGGACTTCGATGCCAAGGAGGTGTTCGCCGCCTGCGCCGAACACAACGTGGCGGTGGAGATCAATTCCCGGCCGGAACGCCAGGACCCGCCCGATGCGCTGATCCAGCTCGCCCTCGACGCCGGCTGCCTGTTCTCGATCGACAGCGACGCCCATGCACCCGGCCAGCTCGACTTCCTGCAGTACGGCGCCGAGCGCGCGGAGAAGAACGGCGTTCCCGCCGACCGGATCATCACCACCTGGCCCCTGGAACGCCTGCTGGAATGGGCGGCGCTGCAATAGCCCCCAGGCCGACTTTGGCAGGAAGTTGCGCAGACGTGGCCGATTTCCGCCAGTCAGCTGCCCCTGCGCCCGGATAGATTTGCTGCATGCCTTCAACCAGCCCCGCCAACCGGACTGCCCCCGCACCTCCCCGCACCGCCGCACCCCCGGTCAGGGCCCTCGGCGTGGCAGCGATGGTGGTCACCGTGGTCCTCTGGGCGTCCGCCTTCGTGGGGATCCGGGCGATCGGCCCCCACTTCTCCCCAGGCTCCCTGACGCTCGGCAGGCTGGCGATTGCCGCCGTCGTGCTCTCCCTGCTGGTCCTGCCGCAGCTGCTGAGGACCCGGCTCCTGCCGAGGGGCCGGGAATGGTGGCCGATCCTGGCCTACGGGGTGATGTGGTTCGGCGGGTACAACGTGGCGCTGAACGCCGCCGAGCACGTGCTTGATGCGGGCACCAGCGCCCTGCTGATCAACGTGAACCCCATCCTGGTGGCCATCATGGCCGGCATCTTCCTCAAGGAGGGCTTCCCGCGGTGGCTCATCATCGGAAGCCTGGTTGCGTTCGCCGGTGTGGCGCTGATCGCCTTCGGATCAGCCCAGCCTTCCGCGCCCGGGGAAGGGGCGACGACGGACGTGGCAGGCGTGCTCCTGTGCCTCCTTGCCGCCGTGCTCGCCGCCGTCAGCGTCATCATCCAGAAGCCTGTGCTGCGGAAATTTCCGGCCGCGCAGGCCACCTGGTTCGGGATCCTGGTGGGTGCGCTCTGCTGCCTGCCCTTTGCAGGCCAGCTGGTCAGCGAAGTGCAGGCGGCACCGCCGCAGGCAACATGGGGGCTCGTCTATCTGGGGATCTTCCCCACTGCCATTGCCTTCACCACCTGGGCGTACGCGCTCTCGCTGGTGGACGCCGGAAAGCTGGCCGCCACCACCTACCTGGTTCCCGGGACCACCATCCTGATTTCCTGGGTCCTGCTGGGCGAGGTTCCTGCCTTGCTGGGCCTGGTGGGCGGCCTGGTCTGCCTGGTGGGCGTGGCGCTGACCCGGCGGAGGAGCCGGAATCCGCGGGGAGCCGGGGCGGCCGGTTCCCGCTAGAGTCGGAGTATGCCAGCCAGCCTGCCGCCGGGCCTGCCCACCGCCCCTGGGGGCCCCAGCGAACCGCTCCGCTTCACCATGTCCGAGGACGACTTCGAGGCCGCTGTCCAGGACGCCTTGGACAGCATCCCGGACAAGCTGGCCCGCGCCATGGACAACGTTGCGGTGTTCATTGAGGACGACTATGCCCCGAAGCCCGGGGAGGACCCGGACACCGTCCTGCTGGGACTCTATGAGGGCGTCCCCCTGACCGAGCGGGACTCCTGGTGGGACGCCGGGTCCCTGCCGGACAGGATCACGATCTTCAGGGAGCCCATCCTGGACATCTGCGCGTCCCGGGAGGACGTCATCCACGAAGTGGCCGTTACCGTCGTGCATGAGATCGCCCACCACTTCGGAATTGATGACGACCGGCTGCACGAGCTCGGCTGGGGCTAGCCTTATAGGCATGGGACACGACCACAGCCACACCCACGGCATCACAGCAACAGGGCGGCACCGGAAACGGCTTATTGCCGTACTTGCCATCACGCTGTCCGTGGTCCTGGTCCAGGTTGCCGGCGCAGTCGTCTCGGGCTCGCTGTCCCTGCTTGCCGATGCCGGCCACATGCTCTCAGACGCAGCGGGCGTAACAATCGCCCTGCTGGCTGCGTGGATTGCAGGGCGGCCTGCCAGCGACCAAAGGACTTACGGGTACCAGCGGGCGGAGGTACTGGCTGCGCTGGCAAATGCCCTGATCCTGATCGTGATCTCCGTGGTCATCTTCAGCGAGGCGATCCGCCGGATCGGTGCGGCGCCGGACGTGCAGACGGACATCATGCTGTTCGCCGCCGTCCTGGGCGCCGCCGCAAACGTGGCGTCCCTGGTGATCCTGCGCGGAGCGCACCGGGAGAGCCTCAACGTGCGGGGCGCCTACCTGGAGGTCCTGGGCGACCTTCTGGGTTCCTTCGCCGTGATCGCCGCGGCCGTGGTGATCATGGCGACCGGGTTCCAGGCGGCGGACACCATCGCGTCCGTCGTGATCGCCCTGATGATCCTGCCCCGGGCCTGGAGCCTGCTCCGCGACGTGGTGGATGTGCTGCTGGAGGCCAGTCCCAAGGGCGTGGAAGTGCAGATGATCCGCGAGCATATCCTGTCCGTGGAGGGCGTTACTGACGTGCACGACATCCACATCTGGACCATCACCTCCGGCGTCCCGGTCTTCTCGGCGCACGTGGTGGTGGAGGACGGGGTGCTCAACGCCCGCGGCGCCGACCAGTTGCTGGACAAGCTGATCACCTGCCTGGGCTCGCACTTCGATACCGACCATTGCACGTTCCAGCTGGAGCCCGCCAGCCATTCAGAACACGAGGCGCACCAGCACGCCTGAGGACGCGTGCCGGCCGGGATTCCTGGCCCCGGCTTAGCTCAAGACGTCCTTGGTGACGAACCGGCCGTAGGCGAGTGCGCCGAACACGGCCACGTATCCGGCCTGCAGCAGCGCATTGCTGGCGAACGAGTCCCACAGCACGGGCTGGCGGAGCAGGTCCCCGAAGCCCAGCCAGTAATGGCTGAACAGCCACGGGTGCAGCCACTCGAGCTGCGGCAGCTGGTCGAGGACCTGGGATACCACCGAGAGCACCACTGTGGCTGCCATGGCGCCCACCGGAACCACGGTCAGCGTGGACAGGAACAGGCCTATGGCGGACAGCCCGGCCAGGGAAACGGCCAGGTACGCCGAGATCAGGAGGAGCCGGAGCACGGCCTCCGGCGGCTCGATGACATCCCCGGACAGCAAGGTCACGGGGCCCACGGGGAAAAGGGCGGCACCGATGGCGGCTCCGGCGAGGGCAACTGTGAGGGGTGCAGCGAGGCAGAACGCCAGGGCTCCGGCATATTTCACCAGCAGCAGCCGGACCCGGCCCGCCGGCGCAACCAGCAGGTACCGCAGCGTTCCCAGGTTGGCCTCGCCCGCGATGGTGTCCCCCGCCACCACACCCACTGTCAGCGGCAGGAACAGGGGGACGGACACCAGCATTGCCGTGAACGCGACGAACAGGCCGTTCTGCGTGATCCGGTCCAGGAAGGCCGGGCCGCGCCCGGGAGGAACCGCCGAAGAGACCCTCACGGCCACGGCAATCAGCACCGGAATGGCGGCCAGCGCGAGCAGCAGGGCCCAGGTTCGGCGCCGCCGGAACAGGACCGCGATTTCGGACAGCAGGAGGGACATGCCGGCTCCCCGCGGTCCCGCCACGGCCGACATGCCCTCCGCCTTCGACTTCTCCTTCGCACTACTGGGCAACGTCGAACCCCTCCCCCGTCAGTTCAACAAACCGGTCCTCGAGGCTCTCCCGTTCCACCGCGAAACCGCGCACGCGGACCCCTGCCTTGACGAGCTCCGCAACAATGTCCTCCGGGGCGGGACGCCCCGCCCCGGCCTCCGGCGGGAATCCCGGCGTTGCCAGGGCAGCCAGCACCACGTCCCCATCCGGCTGGCCCGCCCCTGTTTCCGGGGACAGCCCCAGCGTTGCCAGGACCGACGACGCCGGACCCGCGTCCGGGGTCACCAGGCGCAGGCGCGAGCTCCCGGACCGGCGCAGTTCGGCCAGCGGGCCCTGCGCCACGAGGCGGCCGGCGCTCATGACGGCCGCGTGCGTGCAGATCTGTTCAACTTCGGCGAGCAGGTGGCTGGAGACGAAAACGGTGGTCCCGTCTGCTGCCAGGGACCGGACCAGGTTCCGAACTTCCCGGGTGCCCTGCGGGTCCAGTCCGTTCGTGGGTTCATCCAGCACCAGCAGTTCGCGGGGGGACAGGAGGGCGTTGGCGATGCCCAGCCGTTGCTTCATGCCGAGCGAGTACGCGTGGACCCGCTTGCCGGCGGCGTGGCCAAGCCCTACCCGTTCCAGGGCCAGGCCCACCCGTTCCCGGCGGGTGGCCGGATCCGCGTGCCGGCCGGCGGCGTCCAGCCGGTGGAGGTTCGCGGTCCCCGAAAGGAACGGATAAAAGGCGGGCCCCTCCACCAGCGCCCCCACCCGTGGCAGGACATCCTGGAAGCTGCCGGGCATCTCCTTTCCCAACAGCCTGACGGTCCCTTCGGACGCCGCGGCGAGGCCCAGCAGCATCCGGATGGTGGTGGTCTTTCCCGAGCCGTTGGGGCCCAGGAAGCCAAACACCGCGCCTGACGGCACCGCGAGATCCAGGCTGTCCACGGCCACCTGCTCCCCGAAGCGCTTGGTCAGGCCCAGCGTCTCGATGGTCAGGCCGTACGTCCGCCGTCCCGGAACCCCTGCGGGTCCCGTCACGGGGCGGAGGACGTGGCTTGCAGCCTGTCAGCCGGGACCATGCCCGCAAAGACGCGGCCGTCGTCGGTCAGCAGGACGTTGAAGAGTGCGCTGGAGAGCAGCCGCCCGCCAGGAACGACGACGGCTGCCTGGCTGAGCAGCGGATTCTGCGCCAGCGCGGTGCCGAGCTTTGCACCGGCTCCGCTTTCCGCCGGCAGTTCCACAACCGTTTCCCAGCCGGTCCCGGCCAGGTAGGAGCCGGCCTTGTCCTTGATGCCGGCCGCAAGCTGCTCCGGATCGGTGTGCGCTCCCGGGTAACCGGGCACCCCTGGGCCGGTGGACGGGTGCGCAGGATGCTGGAACTGCAGCTCTTCAACCGTGCTGCCCGGCGGTGGCACGAAGTTGAACAGGGCGGCATCCGGTGCGTCCAGCGAAAGGCTGGTGAAGCCCGTCCTGAAGGCAGGCTCTCCTGCCCCGCGTGCCGTAACCTCCACGGAAAGCGGCATGCCGGTTTCTCCATCCACGGCGATGGCGATCATCCCCACCAGCGTGCCGCCGGTGCGCGGCTCGAGGACCAGGTTATAGGCGGCGCGCCCGGCAACCTGGACGTCCGGGCCAACAGACACAGCCGTTGTGCTGTCTGCTTTAGCGAGGAACTTCGCCGCGAGATCCTGGGGCGTCGGCGGGACCATGCTGCCTTCAGGAGTGGCGCTTTCCGGGCTGGTGCCAGGCAATGCCGGGTCTTCCAGCGGGAGGTCGCGGGCATGGGCCGGCAGCGTCAGGTGCGCTGTTGAGTTGTCCTTGGACGAGTAGAACCACACATCGTTGTCCCGCCGGATGATGTTCCGCTCGGCGAACCGGTCCACCACCTGGATACGGACTTTGGCCTTGCCGTCCATGAAGACCCTCGCCGTATGCTCACCGGTGAGCATCTCGATCGCGGAGGCGGCGGGGTCATCCGACGCGGCACCCGAACTTGGGCCCGTTGCAGGCAGTTCCGGCAACCCGAGCTCGGAGGCCTGTTCAATCGTGCCCGAGAAGGTGTGCGCGTTGTGGCCGGCGAGCAGGGCAAGTACGTCGGCCGGGGTCTTGTCCGCCAGGGCGTCGCCGGCGCGTGCCGGGATGGATCCCACCAGCACTCCGGCAGCGATCACCGCAGGTGCAGCCACGGCGGGAACCCACCGCAACCACGCGCGGTTCCGGCGCTGTTTTGCGGCCCTGGTGGTGAGGGGGTCGCCCATATTCCGGTGGTTCATTGTCCGGCCGTCTCCTTGATGGGAGTCCATAGCTCAAGGGTACGCCTCGGCACGGCTCCCCACACCTGCCTGCGGGGCAGTGGGGGGGCAGTGCCGGGGCAGGGCGGGGAACCCGCGGGCCTATTCGGGCACGATCGTTCCAGCGCCGCCGTCGACCGTTATTCTTTGTCCCGTGGCAAGCCGGACGGTGGCCTCCGGCACCCCCACCACGGCCGGAATGCCGTACTCCCGGGCAACTACGGCGCCATGCGAGTTGGGCCCGCCCATCTCCATCACCAGGCCCCCGGCGGTCAGGAACAACGGCGTCCACCCCGGATCGGTGGACGGAGCCACCAGGATCTCGCCGGGTTCGAGGTGGGCACCTACGGGGTCCAGGATGACGCGGGCCCGGGCGGTGACGGATCCCGCTGAGGCCGGGCTGCCGGACAATGTGGCGCTGCCCGCCGCACCACGTGCGGCGGCGTACAGTACCTCGGGTTCGGTGCCGTCCGAGAGCAGGGCCCTGGGGATGTGGCGCCTGCCCAGCTCGCTGGCGTAAGCGGCCCGCCGGTCCACCACGAGTTCACGCAGATTCCGGGGCCCTTGTGCCTCCGGGCCCTGGAGCGCCTGCCGGGCCTCCCCGAAATCGAGGAAGAAGATGTCCTCCGGACTGTCCAGCCTGCCATCGGCCGCAAGCCCGGCTCCCACCAGGGCCACCTGCTTCCGCACTTCCGCCAGCCCCAGGACAAGCTGGTATTTGGGCATTTCCCGCAGCCCGGCGAACAGCCTGGCCCGCCGGAGGGCAGCGCCCACCAGCAGTGCGCGGGCCCGGCCCCGGCGGCGCGCCCCGGCAACCAGCTGCTGCACGGCTGCCTCGGCCTCGGCCTGGGCCCGGCTGAACTGGACGTCCGGTGCCATGGCGGGATCCGTGAGGCGCAGGTAGTTGGCCAGGACGCCCAGGATGTGGGTGGGATCGTCGGACCACCGGGGCATGCCCACATCGATTTCGGCCACGGCCCGCTGCCCGTAGCGTTCGAGGAACCGCACCAGGCCTGCGTGCAGGACAGGGGGCAGGGTGCCGGCTTTGAATTCCGCTGCGAGCGCGGATGGTTCCTGCGACTCCAGGGCCGTCCGTGAGTCCCTATCGTCCTTTGCTGCCGAGGCGAGCCGCCACAGCTCGAGGTCCATCTCGGTTGTCACGTTGTGCGGCAGCCCGCGGAGCACTTTTTCCAGGTCCTGCCGGCGGTCCTGTCCTCCGAGCAGCCTTCCCGCCAGCCACAGCATGGCGAATCCCACCGCCGGCAGGGGCAAAACTGCGGGCACGATCGCAAAGAGCCTGCCTCCCAGGAGCCGCTCCGCGTGGTCAAGCCGTTCAAGGGGACCTGCTCCTGCCCCAAGCTCCAGGACTTCGGCGTAGCGCCGGGTGAAGGAGTCCAGGCGGCGGAGCGCCGCCCTGGGCCGGAACAGTCCCCGGAGCGCTGTCTCCGGCACGCGGGCCCGCGCCGCTGCCGGCAGGACGTGGCGCAGGAATCCGAACGGTGTCCTGCGGGTCACCGAAAACTCCGGGTCGTCGAAAACCTGCCTGACCACCATGGCGGACCTTGCCTCCATGATGTCGAAGACCCGGGGAAGGATGCGGCGGCCCACGCTGCTCCGGACCGGCGTGGTGAGGTCGACGTAGATGCGCTGGGCTGCCTCCGCGTAGGGCGGCGGGCCCTGCCGTGGATCGGGAACGGGAAACCCGGCGGCCAACGCCACCGAGGAAGCAATGAGCCGCAGTGACGCCAGCCCCATGGGTGTGAGCGGGCGGGTGAGGCCCTGGGCCAGGCTGAAGCACATGTACAGCCTGGGGCCGACGCCTGCTGACCGGCTCTGCGGTATGGGGTAAAGCGTGGTGATGGGCCTGGACTGCGTCAGCCAGAGGGCACCGCCGGCGTCGATGGCCCATTCGGTATCCTGCGGCGAGCCGAAGTGCCGCTCAGCCTGCAGGCCCAGGGCCGCGAGCCCAACGGCCTGTTCATCCGTGAGGCTGGAGGAGTCCGCCCGTCCGGGGACCTCCCGGGACTCCGTTCCACCACCAGCAAGGGGCCGGACCACAACGCGCTTGTCACCAAGCTTTCGCTCAACGACCCGGGCTTTGTCCGTGTCCACCACGAAGTGATCCGGATTGACGGCGCCGGAAACCACAGCCTCGCCGAGTCCGGGGGCGGCATCTATGACCGCCTCGCGGCGCCTGCCGGTCAGGGGATTCGCCGTGAACATCACCCCTGCCGCCTCGGCGTCCACCATCCGCTGGACCACGACGGCGAGGGCCACCTGGTCCGGCGCAATCCCCAGCGCTGCCCGGTAGGCCACTGCGCGGTCTGTCCAGAGGGAGGCCCAGCAGTTGCGGACGGCGTCCAGGACGGCCTTGATGCCCGCCACGTTCAGGTACGTGTCCTGCTGGCCCGCGAAGCTCGCGGACGGAAGGTCTTCGGCGGTGGCCGAGGACCTCACGGCCACGGGGGTCATTCCGCCCATTGCCGCATACGCCTGCTCCACGGCAGCTGCGGTCCGCGGTGGAACCGGGAGGGCGCGGATGGCCTCCCGTACGTTCCCGGCCACCGTGGCGAGCTGGGCGGACCTGCCTGGATCGGAAGGATGCAGTGCGGCCTGGAGACGGGCGAGCTCCGCAAGCACACCGTCCTGGACAGTCCGTACAGCCTCCCGGTAGGCCACCGTGGTCAGGCAGAACCCGTCAGGCACGGGCAGTCCCGCTGCCATCAGCCCACCGAGGTTGGCGGCCTTGCCTCCCACGAGCGGAAGCATGCTGCCATCGACCTGGCTGAGGCGCATGACCAGGGCGGGGGCGGCGTTCCCGTCCGGGTGGCGGGACTCCCGCCTGCCGTTTCCTGGGCTTTCCGGGCGGTCATCTGCCATCGTGGCACTCCCCTGCGGCGGGTCCGGTCAGGCTGTCCCGAGCACCGGCCCAAACCGGGCGCGGTCCGCCAGGCGGGGGTCCTCACGGTCCGGAACCACCATGACGGGGCCCTTGGCGTGGTGGAGCACCCCGTCCGAGGTTGAGCCAAGGAGCATCCCGGTGAACCCGCCACGGCCGCGGGTACCCACCACCACAAGTTCCACGTGGCGGCTGGCGTCCACCAGGACGTCCACCGGAGAGCCGTCCCTCAGCTCGGATTCAGTGGGCAGATTCGGGAAGTGGCTCCGCAGCCACGCCATTCCGGCGTCCAGGGTCACCTGGATGTCGTCGAACAGCGCCTTGCGGTCCATGGGGGCCGGAACCCACGCCAGGGAACCGCTGTACTGCGGCACCGCGCAGACCACGCGCAGGGTGGCGCCGAGCCGCTCAGCCTGGGCTGCCGCCTCCAGCACAGCCACCCGTGCCTGCTCCGACCCGTCCACGCCCACCACCACCAGGTTCTCCACGCGCTGGTGGCCGGCCTTGGCCTGCTCCGCCTTGATGTGCCGGTCCTCGGTTGTCTCGCCAAGCCGGTCGGAACAGACCAGCGGCACCGTCACCGTGGGGCATTTCGCATGGGCCGGGAGTGCACTGCTCACCGAACCGAGGAGCCTGCCCACAAAGCCTCCGCGGCCGCGGGTACCGAACACCAGGAGCTCAGCGGTTTCGGACATCTCCAGCAGGACGCCGGAGGCATCGCCGTTCTCCACTGACGCGGTGGCATCGACGTCGTAGGTGGCCACCTTCTCCAGGGCCTGCTTGACGATCGCCTCCGCGCCTTCACGAATAACGGAGTCGTCCACGGTGGCGTATCCGCCGTCCAGGCCGGAAGCCGCGAAGATCGGGACGGAGTAGGCGGTGACGATGTGCAGCGGACGACGCCGGCGCTGGGCCTCGCGTGCCGCCCACACCAGTGCGCACTGGCCGTGGTCCGAACCGTCCACGCCGACGACGATCCCCTCGGGGGCGGCAGGAGTGCCGCCGTCCTGCGGGTCCCGATGCAACTCTTGTGCGCCCATGGGGCCGCCTCCTCGCGATACTGCCTGATGTTGCGGCTATTCTGCCAGAAGCCAGCCGATCCCCGTGCACCCGAACCCCCGCCTGAGCTGGGAAGAAAGGCCCGCTTCCGCTTCCCACTATTCTCCGCGGGCCCTGCCATAGCAAGCCTCTTCGGACCGGGAAACGGCGGTTATCCACAGGTGGCGGGCGATCTCCGGGAAAGCGCCTTCACCCGGACGAAATTGTTTCGGGATTGGGCTATCCCTGGCCGCGAATCTTCTGTAGTCTTCAGGACATTGTTGGTCCGGGACGCCTACTGCCTTACTCGGTCAGAGCTGCCCGGCAACGCACTGCGGCCGGGCTTTGGGGGTAACGGGACGCGAGCGGGCGAGGACGCCCGCACCTGCCGAAACTTTCGAAGGAGGGAAACAGTAGTGTCAAGCATGCCTGGGAATGCCGGGACCGAACAGACCACCACTGTGATCATTGGCACCGGCCTGTCCGGCCTCGCCGTGGCTGCAGAGCTGTGCCGCCGCGGCGTGGACTCGATAGTGGTTGACGGACTGGACCTCCTTGGCGCCGCACAGCCGGCCAACACAGCTTCCCTTCAACGGTGCGACGCGGCGGACTCCGTGAACCTTCGCGAACGCAACGAGATCCTGCGGCACCTGCGGAACTACGCTGCCAGCCACGACGTCGACGTGCGCAACACCACCCGCGCCGTCCAGCTGACCATGGTGAACGGCGGGTCGCCGCTTGCTTCAGCCCCGCAGTGGGAGGTGCATACGCCCACGGGAATCCTGGTGGCGGACCACATTGTCCTGACCCGTTGCGCCCACAGCCAGCTCCGGCGCATGATCAATGACTTTGGCATGGCGGTTGGCCGGAACCTCACCGCAGCCATGCGGGCCATCGGCATCTACCTGGTGGGCGTTGGGGAGCTCATCACGCCCTCCCCCAAGGAAGTCCTGCGGCAGGCCAAGACGGTGGGCCACGCGATCTCCGCCAGGGTGCACCCGGACACTGTGGCCTACCCGGCCACCGGGAGCTTTGCGGCCCTGACCTGCCAGGCCCTGACCCGCTAAAGCCGCCCGGCGCCCCTGCCCGCGACGGGCCCCCCACCCGCCATCATTCGTCGTCCGTCCCTGCTGTGAGCCGGCGCCGGGCCAGGATGGCAAGTGTGGCCAGCAGCCCCACCGCGACGAGGGCAAAGATGACGATGCTCCACTGGAACGGCTCCCCTGAGCCCACCTGCTCAGGCTCGCCCGTAGTCCCCGGCTCGGCCGTCCCCATGGCGGGGGCAGCACTTGCCCCGGCGCCGGCGGCCGGGACTGTACCCGCCGCCGTCGGACTTCCTCCCGCCGATGGACTTGTTGCCGGTGCGGCGCCCTGCCCGGCAGAGGCGGCCGTAAAGGCGAACGTCCCCTCGATGGGATGCGAATCCGAGCTGACGACCCGCCAGGCCACGGTGTACTCCCCCGCCGGGCCTCCGGCCCTCAGCTTCTGGGATGCCACGTTGTCCACGATGTCCACCGGCCCCTCCGCCCACTCGCTACCGGAGGAATCCTTGACGGAGAACGCGGCGCCAATGCCCAGCGGCTTGTTGTTGAAAGCCACCGAGACCTGTTCGGGCGGCGCCGGCAACGACGCGCCGGCCGCCGGGGTGCTGGATTCGGCGGCATCATGGGCCGCTGCGGGCCCGGCGAGGCCCAGCACACCGGCGGCGAAAACGAGGAGCACGAGCCCCAGGGTCAGGATCTGGCGGATGGGACGCATGCGGCGGCGGCTCCTTGTGTGTTGGCTTCCTTACAGACTAGGCGAAAATGCCTGCCGTCCTGCCGCCGCCACCATAGGATGCAGGTATCCCCACAGACTCCCCGGAGGACTAATGCTTAAGCAAGGCTCTGCCCTGGACCGGTACTTCAAGATCACCGAGCGCGGTTCCAACCTTTCCCGCGAGATCCGAGGCGGCTTCGCCACGTTCTTTGCCATGAGCTACATCGTGGTGCTGAACCCGCTGATCCTCTCGGGCCCTGACTCCAGCGGCACCACGCTGGGGTTCACCGCCGTAGCCGCCGTCACGGCTTTCGTGGCGGGCATCCTGACCATCCTTATGGGCGCCTGGGCAAAGCACCCCTTCGCGCTTGCCACGGGCCTGGGCGTCAATGCGTTCGTGGCCGTCACCGTGGCCACCAATCCGGGGCTGACCTGGCCGGACATGATGGGCCTGGTGGTGCTCTCCGGCGTCACCATGCTGATCCTTGTCCTCACCGGGTTCCGTACCGCCGTCTTCAAGGCCGTCCCGGACGGACTCAAGACGGCCATCGTGGTGGGCATCGGCCTGTTCATCGCGCTGATCGGGCTGGTCAACGCGGGCTTCGTCCGCCGCATCCCAGACGTCGCCGGCACCACCGTGCCCGTTGGCCTTGGCTACGACGGCAAGCTCCTCGGCTGGCCCACCGCGGTGTTCATCTTTGGCCTGATCCTGACCATCGCGCTGGTGGTGCGCAAGGTCAAGGGCGCCATCCTGATCGGCATCATCACCTCCACCCTCATCTCGGTGCTCCTGGAGATGACCCTGCACATCGGACCGAGCTTCGACGGCGAGACCTCCAACCCGCAGGGCTGGTCCCTGGTGGCGCCCACTTTCACCGGCTGGGCCGCCCCGGACCTGTCCCTGATCGGCAAGGCAAACCCGTTCGGCGCCTTCGAGCACCTGGGCTTCGTTGCCGCTACCCTGCTCGCCTTCGTCATCCTCCTCAGCATCTTCTTCGATGCCATGGGGACCATGGTGGGCCTGGCCAACGAGGCCGGGACAGTTGACGAACACGGCAACATCCCGGACGTCGACCGCGTGCTCCAGGTGGACGCCCTCGGCGCGATCGTGGGCGGCGGGGCTTCGGTTTCCTCCAACCAGATCTACGTGGAAGCCGGCGCCGGAATCGGCGAAGGTGCGCGCACAGGCGTGGCCTCGATCGTCACCGGGCTGCTGTTCCTGGTGGCCATGTTCTTCACCCCGCTCATCAACCTGGTGCCCTTCGAAGCGGTTGCCCCCGCCCTGGTGGTGGTGGGCTTCATGATGGTGTCCCAGGTGGGCAGGATCGACTGGCAGGACTGGGGCATTGCCATCCCCGCGTTCCTGACCTTCACCCTGATGCCGTTCACGTACTCCATCGCCAACGGACTGGGCGCCGGCTTCATCGCCTTTGTCCTGATCCGCACTGTCCAGGGCAGGGTCAAGGAGATCCACCCGCTCATGTGGGCCGTGGCCGGCGCGTTCCTGCTCTTCTTCGCGGTGGGTCCCATCGAGGCGGCACTGGGCATGTAGCCCCCGGCCCGGAAGCAAGGCCCGGCGGGCACGGAACCACGGCCTGGTGCCCTACACGGGAGTGTTGGGCGCCAGGCCTTCGTCACCGGTCAACGCCCGGGCCTTCTTTTCCCGGAGCTTGTCCAGCCGGTTCATGAGCGGCGAGGTGGTGGCGCCATGGATCACGATGGACAATGCCACCACCAGCCCCACGAAAGACCACAGCCACTCCGCCTGGCCGGCGAACTCGCCCTTGCCCAGCGCATAGGAGAGGTAATAAAGCGAGCCGATCCCCCGGATCCCGAAGAACGAGAGGGCGATCCGCTCGCGCGGTCCGGTTTTGCCGCCGAGCAGACCGAGCCAGCCTGCCAGTGGCCGGACCAGCAGCAGGAAGGCCAGCGCCACCAGCACCTCGACCCAGCCGATCTCCGCAAGCAGCCCGCGGGCAATCGCGCCGCCCAGCAGGACCAGGATCACCACGGTCAGGAGCCGCTCCAGCTGCTCCACGTAGGAGTGCAGCACCCGGTGGTAGCCGTGCGTGTGCTCGGCGGAACGGATGGTCACCGCGCAGACAAACACGGCAATGAAGCCGTAGCCCTCGATCATCTCGGTGGCGCCGTAGGCGAGGAAGGTTGCGGCCAGCGCCACGAAGCCTTCCGAGTGGTTGGACAGCCGGAGGCTTTCAGCGCCGGCAGAGAAAAACAGCCGTGCCAGGAGCTTGCCGGTGAGGAACCCCAGCAGCACTCCGATGGCCAGCCGCCACAGGACGTCCACCGCAAACCATTCGGGGAACCAGGCCAGCGGGGATGAGCCCACGATGCTGATGGCGATGGCGAGGTAGACGAAGGGAAACGCCAGCCCGTCGTTGAGGCCGGCCTCGGAGGTGAGGCCGAAGCGGACCTCATCTTCTTTGTCCGCGCCCTCCTCCTCGTCCGCGGGCTCACCCACCTGCACTTCGGAGGCCAGGACCGGGTCCGTGGGCGCCAGGGCGGAGGCCACCAGCAGGGCAGCGCCGAGGCCGAGGCCCAGGAACCACAGGCCCAACAGGGTCAGGGCGATGATGCACAACGGCATGGCGATTCCCAGGAGCCGCCAGGTGGTGGCCCAGCGCTTGCGGCCCACGGGGCGGTCCAGGGCAAGCCCGGCGCCCATCAGCGAGATGATGACGCAGATCTCCGTCAGGTGCACAACGAAGTCGCTGTGCACCATGGGGTCCGGGTCCGGAAGCGTGGGAATCAGGGCGAAAGCCCCCATGCCTGCTCCCAGGAAGACCATGGGCATGGAGAACGGCATGTTGCGCAGGAGTTTAGGGAGGACTGCTGCGGTAAACACGGCCGCGCCTGCGGCAGCAAAGAGGATGCTGGGGGCTTCAAACACGGGGCTGTTCTCCGGCCTTGCTATGGTGCGCCGTCCGGCGCAAAAGGTGATGGGGTCCCCGGGGGAAGGGATTGCTCCACAATAGCCCCTGCTGCCCGCAGGCGCCGACGGTCTTGGATTCCAGACATGGCGACGGCGGCGCTGCTGGTTTTCGGCGTCGCCATGCGGTGAGCTTGGAGCATGGCCCCCCTGATACCTGACGTTGACCTCCCGCCCCAGCCCTGGGAAGGGAGGCTCGACGGCGATGACGCCGCCCACCGCCGCTGGTGGCAGGCAGTTACTGCGTACGAGGGCGGAACAGCAGGCACCCGCGCTGAAGGCACTCCGGGCGCTCAGGGCACCGCGGGTAATGCGGGTGGGGATGATGCCAGGCCCGCCACCCTCCTGGGCTTCGCCAGCGACGAGGGCGTGCGCCGGAACAAGGGCCGCACCGGCGCGGCGGCCGCACCGGCGGCCATCCGCAAGGTCCTGGGGCCCCTGGCGTTCCATCTGGACCGGACCGTGTACGACGCCGGGGACGTCGTGGTGTCAGGCGGTGACCTTGAGGCCGGCCAGGAACGCGCCGGCCGTGCAGTCAAGGAACTGCTCGACGCCGGTCAAGTGACCGCAGTGCTGGGCGGCGGCCACGAAACCGCATTCGCGAGCTACCTGGGGGTTGCCGCCTCTGCGGCGGTCCGGAGCGGGAAAAGGCTGGGCGTCCTGAACCTTGACGCCCATTTCGACCTGCGGGACGAGCCGCTGGCAACGTCCGGGACGCCGTTCCTGCAGATGGCCCGCGCGGAAGCGGCCGCAGGGCGCGACTTCCGCTACGCCGTCGTCGGAATTTCCGAGCCCAACAACACGCGCGCACTCTTCGACACTGCGCGGACGCTGGGCGTTCACTACCTGCTGGACGAGGACTGCGAGGCGGAACGCGTCCGCACCTTCGTGGCAAAATTCCTTGACGGGATCGACGTGCTCTACCTGACCATCGACCTTGACGTGCTACCGGCCGCGGTGGCGCCGGGGGTGAGTGCCCCGGCCGCGTACGGCGTGCCCCTCCCGGTCATCGCCGCCGTGTGCCGGCAGGTGGCCTGGAGCGGGAAGCTGCTGCACCTGGACATCGCCGAACTGAACCCGGCGCTTGACGTGGACAGCCGGACTGCGCGCGTTGCCGCGCGGCTGCTGGACACGCTGCTGCGCTGATCCGGCAGGCTCCCGGCGGGCTTCGGACTGCGCTGCCTGCCCGTGAACGCGCTACTGGCCCTTGAGGACGTAGCGCCGCTCCGGACGCCCCACCCCGTACTTGAGCCTCACGTCCAGGGTTCCTTCGTCGTGCAGGTACTCAAGGTACCGCCGCGCGCTGACCCGGGACGTTCCCAGCTGCTCGGCTACCTCGGCCGCGGAAAGATCGCCGTCGGCGGCATTCAGGGTGGCCTCCACGAGCTTCAGGGTCTCGATGCTGCAGCCTTTGGGAAGCGGACGCTCGGTCCGGTCCAGGCCGAACACCCGGTTGACGTCCGACTGCTCGGCCACGTCCTTGGCTGAATCCAGCCCCTGGTATGCACTCCGGTAGTGCTCCAGGCGTTCCTGCAGGTCCGACTGCGAAAACGGCTTGATCAGGTAGTGCACAATCCCGCCGCGGAGGGCCTTGCGCACGGTCTCCACTTCCCGGGCGGCACTGATCACCAGCACGTCCAGCTCCGGGGCGACGTCCCGCAGCCGCTGCATGAGGTCCAGCCCGTTGATGTCCGGAAGGTGGATGTCCAGCAGCACCAGGTCAGGCCGCAGCCGTTCCGTCTCAATCACGGCCTGCGCTCCGGTGTGGGCCACGCCCACCACAGCGAAGCCGGGCGTCCGCTGGATGAACCCGGCGTGGACCTTGGCCACCATGAAGTCGTCGTCGACGATCAGCACCTTGATCATGGCTGCGTTGCACCTCTCTTGAATCGTGCGGTGAAGACTGCTCCGTTGTCATTGGCCACGGTGAGGTCCCCGCCGGAACGCCGGCAGACCACCCGGGAAAGCGCCAGACCGAAGCCGCGGCCGTCCGCCGGGCCGGCCTCCTTGGTGGAGAACCCCTGGCGGAAGATGTCCTCCACGGCCTCGTCCGGGACGCCCGGGCCGGTGTCCCGGACCGTAACGGTGACATGGTCCGTGCCGTCCTCCACAAGCACCCGGACGGCAGCCCCGGCAAGCCCCGTGACGGCGTCGAACGCGTTATCCACCAGGTTCCCCACAACGGTGGTGAGGTCCCGGGACAAATCGTCGCTGACCTGGCGCAGGGCGGATACGGGGTCAAGCTGCAGTGCCACGCCGCGCTCGGTGGCAAGGCTGGACTTGGCAATCAGCAGTGCGGCGAGCGCGGGATCCTGGATACGGCTGGTCACTTCATCATTGAGCCTGGTCCGGTCCACCGTGGCGCCGTTGACGAACTGGACCACGGAATCGTACTCGCCGATCTGGATCAGGCCGGAAATGACGTGCAGCTGGTTGGCGAACTCGTGGGCCTGCGCGCGCAGCGTGTCCGTGGCGGTCCGGGTGGCCCCCAGCTCACGCTCCAGGGAGGACAGCTCTGTCCGGTCCCTCAGGGTTGTCACCGAGCCAATGTTGCGGCCGCGGGAGCGGATGGGAACACGGTTCAGCACCACCAGCCGTTCCCCCACCAGCACCAGCTGGTCCGGGTCCGGCTGGTCGCGGGTCAGGACCACCTTGAGGGCCGGGTCCACAGGAAGGGACGCGAGTTTCCTGCCCACGCAGTCCGGCGGCAGCCCCAGCAGTTCCCGGGCACTGTCGTTCGCTACCGTGACTCGCTCGTGGGGGTCCAGCCCCACCACGCCTTCCTTCAGGCCGTGCAGCATAGCCTCACGGTTTTCCACCAGCCCGGTGATCTCGCTTGGCTCCATTCCCAGGGTCTGGCGTTTGACCCTGCGGGACAACAGCAGGGACCCGGCCACGCCCAGGACACTGGCCACGCCCAGGTAGGTCAGGAGGTTGGGGACGGCGTCGCCCAGCCGTTCAAGGGTGGACGGGTAGTTGCGGCTGATGGCTGCGATGCCGATCATCTTTCCCGAATCGTCGAGCACCGGGACATGGGCGGAGAGGACGGTGGTTCCGCCTTCGTCCAGCACCCCGGTCCAGGCCCGGCCTTCCATCACCCTGCTGGGGCCGAGTTCCAGGGTCTTGCCGAGCAGGCCCGGATCGGAAGCGGCAACCACCGTCCGGTCCACTTTTGCGAGTGCAACGTGCGACGATCCCGAAACGGTCCGGACGGACTCGGCCACCGCGGGAAGCGCTGAACCAACGCGCGGCTCTGCCTCCGGCAGCAAGGCACGTACTGCCGGGTTGTTACCGAGCGCCTCAGCGGCGGAGAGCGCCCTCCTGCCCTCGGTACGTTCGAAGGCGGCAGCGGACTGGGCAAGGGAAATGGCCACCACGGCCACGAGTACTGCCAGGACGATCAGCAACTGGAGCACAAGGTACTGCCCGGCGAGGGACATTCCTCTTCGTCGCGTCACTGCGTGGATTCCTTTAGTGGTGGTTCAGGTGCCTGGGCGCAGGCACGCGGAGCGCAGGCACCCAAGGGCGCACCGCCCGCCCCCTCCCGGCGTACCGGAACTATACCGCAGCCAAGCGGCCAGTCAGCGGGGACCGCCGTCGTTCCCTTCCCCGCTGGTCCTCCGTGCGGTGCCGGCGGACGGATTCCGGCCGGCGCGGTGCAGCAGCACCAGCCGGGTTGCGTGGAACGCGATGAGCCCGGCCCCGGCCAGGATGTACAGCGCCTCCAACCAGCCCGCCCGTCCATCGACAACCCTTACGACTGCCGGCACCAGCGCCAGCAGGACCACCGCCATGCCGATCCATGCCGCCGGTTTGGTTCCGTAACGCCCGCTTCGCTCCGCCATATCCGTCCCCCATCCTGTAAGCAGCTTCCAGCCTAAAGGGCGACGCGAACCGGGGCGTGGTGGGGTGCCGGAAACGTGAACGCAATGAACTTAACTTTCTCTGCGTACACAAGAGTGATCGCCGTCACTGCCGGGCCTAGCATCGAAGCACAGATCAGGTCCGCTGATCATCCTGTAGAGAATTGCATTACTGAGAAGAGGAACACCATGCGCCAGATCCGCGCATTGCGAGTCGCCGCCGTCGCCGCCGGCATCGCCCTGATGGCCACCGGTTGCGGGGCCACCGGCAGCAGCTCCACCGGCCCGGAAAGCTCCGGCGCCGCAGCCGGCCCGGTGACCGGCCTCCAGATCATGGTCCCCAACACCCCGGGCGGCGGATACGACACCACAGCCCGCGTTGCGGCAAAGGTTCTCGATGACGAGAAGGTTGCCACCAACACCGAGGTCTTCAACCTTGCGGGCGCCGGCGGCACTGTTGGCCTGGCGCGCATTGTCAACGAAAAGGGCAATGGCGACCTCACCATGCTCATGGGCTTGGGCGTCGTGGGAGCCAGCTACACCAACAAGTCCGAGTCCAAACTGACGGACACCACCCCACTGGCCCGGCTCATCGAAGAGCCCGGCGCAATCATGGTCAACAAAGACTCGCCCTACAAGACCATCGATGACCTGGTCACCGCGTGGAAGGCAGACCCGGGTTCCATCGCTGTAGGCGGCGGCTCTTCGCCCGGCGGCCCGGACCACCTGCTCCCGATGCAGCTTGCAGGAGCCGTAGGAATTGACGCCACCAAGGTGAACTTTGTGTCGTACGACGGCGGTGGAGACCTCCTCCCGGCCATCCTCGGCAACAAGGTGGGCTTTGCCGCATCCGGCGCCGGAGAGTACTTGCAGCAGATCGAATCGGGCGACGTCCGTGTCCTGGCAACCAGCGGTGAAGAGCGCCTGGAAGGTGTGGACGCACCCACGCTGAAGGAATCCAACATCGACCTGGTGTTCACCAACTGGCGCGGCATCGTGGCTCCTCCCGGAATCAGCGACGAGGACAAAGCCAAGCTGATCGCCACCCTTGAGAAGATGCACGGCACTGACGCCTGGAAGGAAGCCCTGGTCAAGAACAGCTGGACTGACGCCTTCATCACCGGCGACGAGTTCGAAACCTTCCTGACCGAGCAGGACACCCGGGTGGCGGACGTGCTCACGAAGCTTGGCCTGGCGTGAGCTCCTCACCAACTTTGACTTCCAGGCTCAAAGGCCGCTCCGAGCTGGGGGTCGCCCTCCTGCTCGGAGCGGCGGGCGTCCTCGTCCTGGTGGATGCCATCGCCCTGGTAACCCCGTATTCGCAGTCAGACCCGGTGGGACCCAAGACGCTGCCGTACATCGTCTCCGGCCTGCTCCTGGTATGCGCCGTCCTGCTCGCCATCAATGTGCTTCGTGGCGGACAGGGCGAAGCCGAAGGCGGTGAGGACGTGGATCTCTCGCATCCCGCCGACTGGAAGACCATCCTGCCGCTGGTGGGAGCCTTCGTGGCCAACATCCTGCTGATCGATTGGGCCGGGTGGGTCGTCTCCGGGACCGTCCTGTTTTGGGGCAGCGCCTGGGCCCTGGGCAGCCGGCATTATGTCCGTGACGGCCTCATTTCCGTGGGACTCGCAGTGCTCACTTTTTACGGTTTCTACCTTGGCCTCGGCATCCCGCTGCCCGCCGGTCTCCTGGAAGGGATTCTCTGATGGATGTCTTTTCCTCCCTCATGGACGGTTTCGCCACCGCCCTCACCCCCATGAATCTCCTCTACGCCGTCATCGGCGTGATCCTGGGTTCCGCCGTCGGCGTGCTCCCGGGCCTTGGCCCGGCCATGACCATTGCCCTGCTGCTCCCGGTCACCTATGTCCTGGAACCCACCAGCGCCTTCATCATGTTCGCCGGCATCTACTACGGCGGCATGTACGGCGGCTCCACTACCTCGATCCTGCTGAATACACCCGGTGAATCGTCCTCGGTGGTGACGGCGATCGAAGGCAACAAGATGGCCAAAGCGGGGCGGGCGGCACAGGCCCTTGCGACGGCGGCCATCGGTTCATTCGTCGCCGGCACCATCGGCACCGCGCTCCTGGCCGTCTTCGCACCAATCGTGGTGGAATTCGCCGTCAGCCTGGGCTCGCCAAGCTACTTCGCCATCATGGTCCTCGCGCTTGTGGCAGTGACCGCCGTCCTTGGATCATCCCGCCTCAGGGGCTTTGCCTCGCTGGGCCTCGGGCTGGCGATCGGCCTGGTGGGCATGGACTCCGTCACAGGCCAGCGCCGCCTCACCTTCGGCCAGCCCCTGCTGGCCGATGGCCTGGACATCGTGGTGGTGGCAGTGGCCATCTTTGCCGTGGGCGAAGCTTTGTGGGTTGCCGCGCACATGCGCCGCACTCCTTTGCATGTCATCCCGGTCGGCCGCCCGTGGATGGGCAAACAGGACTGGAAGCGGTCCTGGAAGCCGTGGCTCCGCGGAACGGCGTTCGGTTTCCCCTTTGGCGCACTGCCGGCCGGTGGAGCCGAGATCCCCACGTTCCTCTCCTACGTCACGGAGAAGCGGCTTAGCAAGCATCCCGAGGAATTCGGCAAGGGTGCCATTGAAGGTGTTGCCGGCCCGGAAGCCGCCAATAACGCGGCCGCTGCCGGCACCATGACCCCCCTGCTGGCACTGGGGTTGCCCACCAACGCCACGGCTGCCGTGATGCTCGCAGCGTTCGTCCAGTTCGGCATCCAACCGGGGCCCCTGCTGTTCGCCAACGAGGGACCCCTGGTGTGGGCCTTGATTGCGAGCCTCTTCATCGGCAACTTCCTGCTCCTGCTCATCAACCTGCCCCTGGCACCGATGTGGGCGAAGATCCTCCAGCTTCCTCGGCCGTACCTCTACGCAGGCATTTTGTTCTTCGCCACACTGGGTGCCTACTCGGTGAACCTGCAGGCGTTCGACCTGGTCCTCCTGCTGGTGCTGGGCGCATTGGGATTCATGATGCGCCGCTTCGGACTCCCGGTACTGCCGCTTATCCTGGGCGTCATCCTTGGGCCGCGGATCGAAGGACAGCTTCGCAAGAGCCTCCAGCTGAGTGCGGGCGACCCCGCCGGCCTCCTGGGCGAGCCCATCGCCGTCAGCATCTACATCATCCTGGCGCTCATCCTGGCGTGGCCGCTGATCTTCAAGCTGGTCCGGCGCAACCGCCCGGCTGCGGCCGGACCGGTGCCGGCCACGGAAGCGGCTCCGGCAGCCCCATCAGGCAGCTCCGTGCACGCAGACCTGCCCGTTCACCCGGACGGTGCAGCCCACACGGGCAGCAGCATCCACTCACAGAGCTCCGGAAAGCCGGACAGCAATGTCCAATCAGACGGCAGCGCACACCCAGACAAGAAGGAGACGCCATGACCATCGTGGTGGGATACGTCCCGACCCCCGAGGGCGAAGCAGCCCTGACCCAGGCCATCCACGAAGCCCGGAAGAGCAACACCAGACTGTTGGTCATCAACTCGTCCAAGGGGGACGCGCTGGTGGACAACCGCTACGCCCAGGAGCAGGAGATCCAGAGCATTGAGGACCGCCTGGCCACCCAGGGCATCGACCACGTGATCAAGCAGCCGGTCCGTGGCCACGATGCCGCCGCGGAGGTGTTGGATGCCGCGGAGGAGCACAACGCTGAACTGATTGTGATCGGCCTGCGCCGGCGGACACCGGTGGGCAAGCTCATCATGGGCAGCGTTTCCCAGCGCATCCTGCTGGAAGCCGACTGCCCGGTCCTCGCCGTGAAGGCAGGCTAGCCGGATTCTCCAGCACGGAACAGCTCCTGGCGTTGGCGCCCCAGCCCCACGACCTCTACCTCCACCACGTCACCCGGCTGGAGGTAGGGGAAGCGGCCGCTGAGCGCCACGCCTTCCGGCGTTCCCGTCAGGATTACGTCCCCGGGCTCCAGGCGCATGTACTGGCTGCAGTGGTGGACAAGGGTTGCGGCATCGAAGATGAGCTCTGAGGTGGTGGAATCCTGCCGCGGCTCCCCGTTGACCCAGCTCCGCAGCGGCAGGTTCCCGCCGTCGATCTCGCCTGCCGGCACCAGCCATGGGCCGAGGGGCGTGGAGCCGGGGAGGGATTTGCCTTTGGTCCACTGGCCGGCCGCCCCGGGGAGCTGGTACTCACGCTCGGAGAGGTCATTGGCGGTGACATAGCCTGCGATGCAGTCCTCCGCCTGGCTGAGGGAGTCGAGGTAACTGGCTTCCCTGCCGATGACGATACCCAGCTCCACCTCCCAGTCGTACCTGCTGGAGTTCGGTGGAACGGGTGCGGGATCGAACGGCCCCGAGACGGTGTTGCCCGGCTTAAGGAAAACCACCGGAATTTCCGGGGGCGCGGAACCTGACTCGGCAGCATGCGCGGCGTAATTCATCCCGATTCCCACCACCGAGCCGGGCCTGGCAACCGGGGGGCCAACCCTGAGCGTCTCCGCTCCTTCCAGTTCCGGCAGGGACCCGGCTTCCAGCGCGTGCCGGATTCTGTCCACTCCTCCGGATGCCAGGAACGCACCGTCCACGTCCTGCGTCAGCGGCAGGAGGCTGTAGCACCGGCCGGACGGCACCATAACGGCCGGTTGCTCCTTGCCCTTTTCACCCAGGCGCATGATTTTCATCCAGATCTCCTTCGAGCTGACGTTGCACGTTTGTACCCATCGTTGCTGATGCGCTGACGCGCCGCCAACGCGCCCTATTGTGACTGGTGGCGCACTTGCCCTGCCATTTTCGGGTGGGCGTTCGACACTCCAAACAGCAGTCATCTGACATTTGCCGGGATTAGCAGGTAAGATAGAACGGCCCTCAGGCATGAAACACAGAAAGTTCACACATGACTACAGCAACCATGGAACGCGTCCCCGCCGCTTCCTCCCCCACCGACGCGCCGGCCGTCCGGTCGATCGACCTGGAGTTCTCCACCGCGAGCGACGTCCACACGGGCCTGGAAGAAGCAGTTGCCGAACTCATCGGGGTTGCGGCCCAGGACGCGGCCTGCGGCATCCTGGTGACCAGGCTGCACCCCGGCCGCTACACCGTAGCCCTGGACGAATCGGTCCCCTTCGGCGAGACATACGAGGCCATCGCCGCCTGACAGCCTGCGACGGACGCCCCTTTCGCGCATAGACAAAAGTCCCCGCCGCTGCATACGCAATGGCGGGGACTTTTCTGTCGGCGGTTGCCGACGTTGTCAGGCCCGGCGGACCTGTACGCCGTCGGACTTCAAAAAGAGCTGCTTTTCGGACGGACCAGCCGGCACAAGCCACAGAACATTTCCGCTCTGGGACACCTCTTCCACCTCACCGGTGGCTACCACATGCGCCTGCTTGATGATCTCGACGCGCTCCCCGGCCTGGAGTCCCCTCCAGTCCGAAATAACGGCGGAATGGGCATTGCGCCTCGACAGGACTGCCCCACGTGCTTTCATTTGAACTTCTACCCCTTTGTATATGTTCCGCGCCACAGCCTCTTTGATGTGACTTTTACTACACCTTCAGTTCTACTACACTCCGCGTCCGCCCGATGTCTGTGTTGCTGGAAATTTCAGCAGGTGGACGCTTTGTGCCGATGGACTGAAGATTGTTCGCTTTTATGCCAGTGGACCCACGGCAGATTCGACTGCCCGGCGCACCTCCCCTGCTGCGACCAGGTTGTCCGCCGCCTCCAGCTCCGGGGAAAGGTAACGGTCCGTCCCCGGCCCGTCCACCACGCTCCGCAGTGCACGGACGACGGCGGCGCCCGCCGGTCCCGGGGTCAGCACACCACCGGAGAGCTGGGTGCGGATGTCCACTGCCCGGGCTGACGTCACCAGCTCGATCGCCAGGACGCGCCGCAGGTTCTCCACTGCCTTCCGGAGTTTGCGGGCTGCGTGCCAGCCCATGGAGACGTGGTCTTCCTGCATGGCCGAACTCGGGATGGAGTCCACCGATGCAGGCACCGCGAGCCGTTTGTTGTCCGAGACCAGCCCGGCCTGGGTGTACTGGGCGATCATGAGCCCGGAATCGACGCCGGGGTCGGCTGCGAGGAAGGCAGGAAGGCCGTGGGACCGCGCGGGGTCCAGCATCCTGTCCGTCCGCCGCTCAGCAATGGAGCTGAGGTCCGCGACGGCGATGGCCAGGAAGTCCAGGACGTACGCCACAGGGGCGCCGTGGAAGTTGCCATTGGAGCTGACCCGCCCGTCGGGCAGCACCACCGGGTTGTCGATGGCCGCGGCCAGTTCGCGGGACGCCACCAGGTCCGCGTGGTCCAGCGTGTCCCTCACCGCACCGGTGACCTGAGGGGCGCAGCGGAGCGAATAGGCGTCCTGCACGCGGGAATCGCCGACTTTGTGGGAAGCGACGATCGGTGAACCGGAGAGTACGCGCAGCATGTTGTCAGCGCTGGCGGCCTGCCCCGGGTGGGGGCGCAGTGCGGCGTGCAGCTCCGGCAGGAACACCTGGTCGGTGCCCAGCAGCGCCTCGACGCTCATCGCCGCGGTGATGTCCGCCGTCGTCAGCAGCTGACGAAGGTCCGCGATGGCCATAAGCAGCATGCCCAGCATGCCCTCGGTGCCGTTGACCAGGGCAAGGCCCTCCTTCTCGGCGAGGATGACCGGCTCGATGCCGTGCGCGGCAAGGAGTTCCGCGACGGCGGGACGGCCGGCGGTGCCGTAAAGCTGGCCGTCCGGCCCGGCGGCTTCACCCTCGCCCATCAGGACCAGGGCGCAGTGCGACAGGGGCGCCAGGTCGCCGGAACAGCCCAGCGACCCGAACTCGCGGACCACAGGGGTGATGCCGGCATTGAGGACGTCCACCATGGTTTGCAGGACCACGGGACGGACGCCGGTGCGGCCGGAGGCCAGGGTCTTGGCACGCAGGAACATGATGCCGCGGACCACTTCACGCTCCACGGCCGGACCCATGCCGGCGGCGTGGCTGCGGATCAGGCTCTTTTGCAGCTGCGTGCGCAGTTCGTTGGGAATGTGCCGGTTTGCAAGGGCGCCGAAACCGGTGGAGATTCCGTATGCCGGGGTGTCGCTGGCGGCGAGGTCGTCAATATGGGCCCGGACCTTGGCAACGGTTGCGAGGGCTTCCGGGGAAAGGGTGACCTTCGCGTTGTGGCGCGCGACGGCGACGACGTCCTCCGGTGTGACACCGCTGATGCCGAGGGTGACGGTCAGCGGTTCGTGGGTAATCGTAGTCATGGTGTTCCTGCTTCTGTGGATCGATTGCTCCGTAACTGTCGTTTTCGGGGCTCTAAACGACACTTACGGAGCAATCGATGTGGATTTGGGGCTGGTCAGTGGGCTTCGGACGCTGTCTCTTGCATCGGGATGCGGACGCCGCGTTCCCTGGCGACCTCGAGTGCGCGGTCGTAGCCGGCGTCTGCGTGGCGGATGACGCCCATGCCGGGGTCGTTGGTGAGGAGGCGCTCGAGTTTCTGGGCGGCGAGGTCGGTGCCGTCCGCGACGGAGACCTGGCCGGCGTGGATGGAGCGGCCGATGCCGACGCCGCCGCCGTGGTGCAGCGACACCCAGGTGGCGCCCGAGGCGGTGTTCAGCAGGGCGTTGAGCATGGGCCAGTCGGCAATCGCGTCAGAACCGTCCTGCATTGCCTCGGTTTCGCGGTATGGGGAGGCGACGGAGCCTGAGTCCAGGTGGTCGCGGCCGATCACGATGGGGGCCTTGACCTTGCCGTCCTTGACGAGCTGGTTGAACAGCAGTCCGGCCTTGGCCCGTTCGCCGTAGCCGAGCCAGCAGATCCGTGCCGGCAGGCCCTCGAACTCGACCCGCTCCTGGGCGGCGTCGATCCACCGGTGCAGGTGCTTGTTCTCCGGGAACAGTTCCTTGATGGCCTCGTCGGTGACGCGGATGTCCTCAGGGTCACCGGAGAGGGCCACCCAGCGGAACGGGCCCAGTCCCTCGCAGAACAGGGGGCGGATGTAGGCCGGGACGAATCCGGGGAACTCGAAGGCCCGGGTGTAGCCGCCCTTGCGCGCCTCGTCGCGGATGGAGTTGCCGTAGTCGAAAACCTCGGCGCCGGCGTCCTGGAATTCCACCATGGCCTGGACGTGCCGGGCCATGGACGCCTGGGCCTTCTTGGTGAAGCCTTCCGGGTCCGCCTCGGCTTCCCGGTGCCATTCCTCCACCGAGATGCCCTCAGGCAGGTAGGACAGCGGATCGTGCGCGGAGGTCTGGTCCGTGACGATGTCCACGGTCAGTTCTCCGGCCCGGTGGCGGCGGAGGATTTCGGGGAACACCTCGGCGGCATTGCCCACGTAGCCCACGGACCAGCCACGCCGCTCCTCCTTGGCTTTGAGGACCTTGGCGATGGCGGCGTCCAGGTCCGTTTCCACCTCGTCCAGGTAGCGCTTGCCGGCGCGGCGGCGCAGGCGGGTCTCGTCGACGTCGACAATCAGGCACGCGCCCTCGTTCAAGGTGACGGCGAGCGGCTGGGCGCCGCCCATGCCGCCGCAGCCGCCGGTGAGGGTCAGGGTGCCGGCAAGGGTGCCGTTCTCGTCCCCGGTGAGCTTGCGGGCGATCGCGGCGAAGGTCTCGAACGTGCCCTGCAGGATCCCCTGGGTGCCGATGTAGATCCAGGAGCCGGCGGTCATCTGGCCGTACATCATCAGGCCCTCGGCCTCGAGCCGGCGGAATTCGGGCCAGTTGGCCCAGTCCCCCACGAGGTTGGAATTGGCCAGAAGCACCCGTGGCGCCCATTCGTTCGTGCGGAACACGCCCACCGGCTTGCCGGACTGGACCAGGAGGGTTTCGTCCTTCTCCATGGTTTCCAGGGTGCGGGTGATCGCGTCAAAAGCGGCCCAGGACCGGACAGCGCGGCCCGTGCCGCCATACACCACCAGGTCATCCGGGCGCTCGGCGACCTCGGGGTCCAGGTTGTTCATGAGCATGCGCAACGGCGCTTCCGTCTGCCAGGACTTGGCGGTGAGCTCGGTGCCGCGGGCTGCTTTGACCGGGCGGGCACCGGTGGTGAAATCGGCGGGTGCCATGGTGGCTCCTTCATGTAGTGGTTTTGCTGGAAGTTCTGTATCTACTAAAGCCCGTCCGCAACGGCAGAAACAGGGCCTTCGGAACGGCGCTGTCCGGGATACCGGACGGGCCGGACGGGCCTACCTGGCGGGGCGGCCGTGGAGACGTACCGAGAGCTCATCGGCCACTTTCTGGACCCGCGCGGCGAGCGCCGGCCATTGCTCTGCCGGCAGTTTGTCCTCGAGGAAAGTGACGGCGACGGCCGCCGTCGGCCATCCCAGGTGATCCGTCACGGCGGCGGCGATGGAGCCAAAGCCTGGCGTGACCTCGCCGTGTTCGGTGGCATAACCGCGCTGCCTTACCTGGTCCAGGTGGGAGGACAGCGCCGAGTACTTCATGATGGCGCCCGCCACCTCGTGCCGGGCAGTAAAAGCAGCAGCGTTCGGATAGAGCGCACGGACCTGGGACTTGGGCAGGGCCGCAAGGATGGCACGCCCGCTGGCGGTGAGGTGGCTGGGGAGCCGGACGCCGACGTCGGTCACCAGGGACGGGCGGTTTTTGGCGCGCTCCTCAACGATGTACAGCACGTCGCGCCCATGCAGGACCGCCAAGTGTGCGCTCTCGCCCAGCGCATCCACGAGGGAGGCCAGCAAAGGGCGGCCCAGTCGGGAGAGCGGCTCCTGCCTGGAGTAGGCGGAGCTGAGCTCGAACGCGCTGATGCCGAGCCCGTACCGCTGCTCCTCGTGGAGGTGGAGGACAAATCCGTTGGCTTCCATCACCCCCAGCAGGTGGTAGACGCTGGAGCGCGGCAGGCCCAGGGTGGAAGCGATTTGCGACGCCGCCATGGGGCCTCGCCGGGACGCCAGCAGTTTGAGGATGCGCAGGGTGTTTTCGGCAGCGGGGACTTTGGATGTCCCCTTCGACGCCATCTGGATTGCACCACCGGTTTCATGCCTGGCTTCAGTGTCCAACACCGCATTCCCTCCATCGCTGCTTTGCGGGCTTCGGATTCGTGTCCGGTATCCCGTACTTAACCATGCGCCCTGGACGGTGCTTTAGACGCTGCCAAAGCATGCCCAGCGTCTGGAATCCCAGACATACTGCGTGGACGGAATCCCGGTCCGGCCCGAGCACCGGCCGGGTGCCAGGCTGCGCTGTGGGGTGGACACTGTTTTGCCCTCCCGGCACACTGAAATACCGAGGCACTGAAAGGAACATCACCGGGAGAGGAACCCGATGGAGCACCTCAGCCGATTCAGCAATGAATTCCTCAAGGCGCTCAAAAACCTGCTGCCCATCGTGGCGGTAGTTTTCATGTTTCAGCTGCTGGTGTTCCGTTCGGTGCCCGATGATCCCTTGAGCCTGGTGGCAGGGCTCCTGATCGTGGCCGGGGGAATTGCCCTGTTCCTGCACGGCCTGGACCTCAGCATTTTTCCAGTGGGCAAGAACCTTGCAAATCAATTCGTAAGGCGCGGCGCATTGGTGTTGCTGCTGCCTTTTGGATTTGCTGTTGGTTTTGCCGCCTCCGTTGCGGAGCCGGCGGTAATCGCCGTCGCCGAGCAGGCCCAGCTCGTCAGCGGAGGTCGGATCAACGGGCTGGTGCTGCGCTTTGTCATCGCCCTGTCCGTTGGCCTGGTCCTGGTCCTTGGAGTGATGCGTGTTCTGCGCGGCTGGGCCGTGTACAAACTCCTGATTGCCGGTTATGCACTGGTGCTGGGACTGACGTACATCGCCCCGCCCGAGATTGTTGGACTTGCCTACGACTCAGGCGGTGTCACCACCAATATCGTCAGCGTGCCGCTCATCACCGCAATAGGCCTTGGCCTGGCAAATTCAATCCGCGGACGCAGCGTCCTCGCCGACGGTTTCGGCCTCGTTGCACTCTGCGTGATGGTGCCGATGATCGGCGTCCAGCTCTATGGCACCTGGGTTTACTCATTTGGCGGCTCTGGAGCGGCACCCCCCTCGACCGGATCCAGCGAGGACGCCGCTGACTGGGTGGTGGGCATGATCCTGGGCCTGGGGTCGATGCTCCGGGAGGTACTGCCGATCGTGGGCGTCGTCCTGTTCTTCCAGTACGTGGCACTGCGGCGCAGGCTGGCGCACCCGCTGCGTGTCGTCGTCGGCTTCGTTATGGTCCTGGTGGGACTGTACGCATTCGTGGTTGGACTCAAGATCGGTCTCTTTCCCATCGGGAAACTGATGGCTGAGCAGCTCATAGCACAGGGCGCGCCGGCCCTGATCCTGCTCTTCGCCCTGCTGATAGGCTTCGCCACTACTATGGCTGAACCCGCCCTGGTGGCCATCGGTGAACAGGCGCAGGAGGCGTCGCCTGGACGAATCAGCGGCTTCGCCGTGCGGGTCATTGTCGCCCTCGGCGTCGCCGTCGGCATCGCCTGTGGCGTCTATCGGATCCTGATGGGAGGCCCGTTCCACTACTTCATCATGGCCGCCTACGCTGTGGCGATCGTGCTGGTCTTCTTTGCACCGAAGTACATCATCGCCCTGGCCTTCGACCTCGGGGGCGTCACAACCTCGGAGGTCACCGTGCCTTTGGTGACGGCCCTCGGCATTGGGTTGGCAGCGGCTGTAGAGGGAAGGGATGTGTTGATCGACGGTTTCGGCCTGATCGCCTTCGCATCAATCTTCCCTGTCATATCCGTCATGGTGTATGCCATGGTGATGGAGAAGATTCCGCGGCTGAGGAGCGAACCTGCATGAAATTCACCGCCATTGTGGTCATCGCACCGGACGACCTTGAAGACAGGATCATTGAACACGCCCAGGGGCCGGCGCTACGGGGGTCACCATTCTTCCGGGCAAGGGAATTGGTGGTGAAGCCAGGAAGACGTTCTTCGGCCTGACCTTCGAAGGCACCCAGTCCGTGTTGCTGATGGTGGTTGGTTCGCATTTGGGCGCACCAATCCTGAAGGAGCTCCACTCGATCCTGGTGAAGGGAACAGAGTCGCGCGGGCTTGCTTTCGCTGTTCCGATCGAGCATCTGACGGGGATCGATATGAGGCAGGTCGTGAGGTTTGAGGAGCATCTGCGCCGCGAGGGCGCCTGAGCAGGCCCAGCAAATTTGAGGAGGAAGAAATTGCTTATTGTCAATGACGTGATGGTCTCCCAGGTCGTCACCATCTCCCCCTACAGCACGCTGCGTGAAGCCCTGTCCGTGATGAAGGAACGCCAGGTCAAGAGCCTCGTGGTGGACCGGCAGCATGCCCACGACGCCTACGGCATGCTGAGCTACCGGGAACTCCTGGACACCGTGGTCGCCCAGGAAGGAGATGTGGACCTCCTGAACGTCTACGACGCCGCCACCATCCCGGCCATCACCATTCAGAGGGAACTGTCCGTGCGGCAGGCGGCAGCCCTGATGAGCCGATACCACCTCAGCCGGCTTGTAGTGGTGGAAGGCAACCAGCTCGTGGGCCTCCTGGCCATGAACGACATCCTGGCACGGCGCATGGAGGAACTGACCTGACCTTCCCGACCACTTAAGGGGGACGCACGACTCCGTTGCCAGGAACATTTTCCCGTTCGGGGAAAGGGCCCTTCGGCAGCGGGTGGATCAGATCCTGACCACCACTTTCCCGAGGCTCCGGCCCTCCCGGAGATACCTGATGGCGGCCGGTGCTTCCGCAAGCGGGAAGACCTTGTCCAGGGCGGGTTTGACGCTTCCGGCTTCGATCAGGGATGCCAGGGCCTCGAGGTCAAGGTGCGTCTCCCTCGACACCAGGCCTTTGAACTTTTGCCGGGAGAAGAGTGAGAGCAAGGGCGCCGCGAATGACCTTTCGAAGCCGCCGGTCAGTTTTCCGCCACGCTCGCCTCCCACCAGCACCAGGGTGCCCCGCGGGGCGAGGGCGCGTTTGAGGACGGAGAGCGGACGGTTGCCGGCGGTGTCCAGGATGACGTCGTACAGCGCCCCGGCGGCAGCAAAATCCTCCCGTGTGTAGTCGATGACGGCGTCAGCGCCGAGGGACCGGACCAGTTCCACTTTTCCGGTGCTGCAGACTCCCGTCACATCCGCCCCAAAAGCTTTGGCTATCTGCACCGCGAAGGACCCCACTCCCCCGCCCGCCCCGATGACCAGCACTTTCCGGCCCACGGTAACCTGGCCGGCGTCCCTTACAGCCTGCAAGGCCGTCACGCCGGAGATGGGTGCCGCTGCCGCTTCCTCGAAGGACAGGTCCCGGGGTTTCTTGGCCAGACGGCCCTCCTTGGCGCAGACGTATTCCGCAAAAGAACCCTCTGACGTGCCGAAGACCTCGTCACCCGCCTTGAAACGAGTCACGCCGGCTCCCACGGAGTCCACCACACCGGCCACTTCCCGGCCCCGCACAGGCACTTTGGGCTTCTTCAGGCCATAGCCAAAGAGCCGGATTAGATAGGGCTGTCCGGTCATCAGGTGCCACACGCCCTGCTCCACTCCCGCGGCCCGCACGCTGACCAGGACCTCGCCGTCGCCCGCTACGGGCCGGGCGATATCCCGCAGCGCAAGCACGTCCGCGGTCCCATAGACGTCCTGCACGATGGCTTTCATGCTCGATCTCCTTTGGGCCGCCGCTGGCAGCAGGCCCCCAACGTAAGGAAACGCCGACACCAAGTCAAGGGGGGCGGACGACGGCGGGACCGCCTTGTGGACGGACCCCGCCGCTGTCCGTGGTCATCCCGGCCCGCACGCCCAGTGCAAACGCAGGCGGTACGGCCGCTATACGGCGGCTGCAGCAGCCCGCACAGCCTCAGCCAACGAGGTGGCAGGCCGTCCTATCAACCTGCGCAGGTCCCCGCTGCTTACCAGGAGGTCCCCGCGGGCGATGCCCAGGTCGGAGTCCGCCAGGATCTCCGCGAACGGCTCCGGCACTCCGGCCCCGGTCAGCAGGCCGGCGTATTCCTGTGCAGGCAAGTCGTTGTACGTGATGGTCTTGCCGGTGGCCGAGCTGATTTCGGCTGCGAGGTCCGCCATGCTGAAGGCCTCGTCACCGCCCAGTTCGTACACAGTGCCCGCCTGGCCCTCCGCCAAGAGCACGGCAGCAGCGGCATGGGCATAGTCAGCACGCGCGGCGCCGCTGACCTGTCCGTCCCCTGCACTCCCGGCCAGGGCGCCCTGGGCCAGGGTCCCGGGCAGCTGGTCCGTGTAGTTCTCGAGGTACCAGCCATTGCGCAGGAGGACGAAGGGCACCCCCGATTCCCGCAGGATGGCCTCCGTGGCCCGGTGCTCGGCTGCCAGCTTCATCCCCGAGCTGTCGGCGTTGGCGATGCTGGTGTAGGCCAACAGCTCCACACCTTCCGCCTTCGCGGCTTCGATCACGGTGCGGTGCTGCTCCACCCGCTGGCCCACCTCGCTGCCGGAAATGAGGAGCAGCTTCCGGGCGCCCTTCAGTGCCGCGGCCACTGAGGACGCGTCCGCGTAGTCCATTGCTTTGACCTGCACGCCGCGCCCGGCAAGGCCTGCCAGCTTTTCCACGGAGCGCCCCGTGGCCACAATCTCCCCGGCAGGGACGTTGCGCTCCAGCAGGGCCTCGATGACGTGGCGGCCCAGCTGGCCGGTTGCTCCGGTGATGACGATGCTCATGAAATTCCTTTCGTAGGGTGTCTGACATGAAGCACAACCACACGCACTCCTGATTACTTCCTAAAAGAGAGTACGCACTTTAAGGTAAGGTACTCACATGAAAGTTAGTGCCAACAGCCGTGCGCCCCAAGCGGCGCCCCTCCCGGTTGACCTTGCCGACGGCGTGTTCCCGGCCGGCTGCCCCAGCCGGACTGTGCTGGACCACGTCACCAGCAAGTGGGGCGTCCTTATCCTGCTTGCGCTTTCGGAAGGCGAGCAGCGGTGGAGCGACCTGCGTCGCCGGGCTGAAGGAATCAGTGAAAAGATGCTGGCGCAGACCCTCAAGACTCTGGAACGGGACGGCCTGGTCCGCCGGGATGCGCAGCCGGTTATTCCGCCCCGCGTGGATTACAGCCTTACCGAACGCGGCTATGAGCTGAGCGCACTGCTGGTTCCGCTGGTGGCATGGGCCTTCGAGAACGCAGAGGACATCGTCAACGGCCAGCGTTGATTCGTTGACGCAAGAGGCAAGTAGCGGGTCCGGCAAAAGCGAGTACCTGTTACTGGTGTGACTGGTGTGAATAGTGCATAGCTTTTACGTAAGGTGCCAGCCGGAATGTGGAGGGCCGCCCTCTGCTGGGAACATTCCGGTTAACCTGCACCGCGAGTGAGCGGCCTGCGCCGCTTCCGAGGAGTTGGTACACATGGCCAAAGCCGTTGTCCGGGACCCATCGAGCATGGGCCGGCCCGTCAGCCTGACCAAGGTTGCAGCCCAAACATGGAACCGCATGCTGAAGCCCTTCGCCCCGCGGTCACCCTATAGAATCGGCGACGCCGTGGTGGCGGATGACCCTTTCAAGGGCCGCCGCGAGGGATTGGTGGTTTTCCAGCAGGGAACATCAGTGGGCGTGGATACCGTCCACGGCGTGTTCTTCTACGACCACCGGCAAATCAAACAGCTGGATTGAGTTTTTGTCCAGATATGCAGGGCTGAAGGCCGCGGACGCCTGCATATCTGGACAAAAACTCCTGTGCCGGGCGGCTAGCGGGCCGACCAGCCGCCATCCATGGTGTAGCTGGCGCCGGTCACCATGCCCGCGTGGTCCGACGCGAGCCATGCCACAAGTGAGGCCACCTCTTCGGGCTCCACCAAGCGTTTCACGGCGGACTCGGTCAGCATGATTTTGGCCAGGACCTCCGATTCCGGGATTCCGTGGACCTTGGCCTGGTCCGCGATCTGCGACTCCACCAGCGGCGTGCGCACATAGCCGGGGTTGATGCAGTTGGAGGTAACGCCGTGCTCCCCGCCCTCCAGCGCCGTCACCTTGCTCAGCCCCTCCAGGCCGTGCTTGGCGGAAACGTAGGCGCTCTTGAAGGGAGAAGCCCGGATCCCGTGCACCGAGGAGAGGTTGATGATCCGGCCGAAATTGTTCGCATACATGTGCGGCAGCGCGGCCCGGATCAGCAGGAACGGCGCTTCCAGCATGAGGGTGACCAGCCGGCGGAAATCGGCTGGCTCGAAGTCCTCGATGGGACTGATGCGCTGGATCCCGGCGTTGTTCACCAGGATGTCGCAGTCAAGGCTCAGGGTGGCGAGCGATTCCACGTCCAGCAGGTCAACGGCCCAGGTGGTGCCGCCCACTTCATCCGCAAGTGCTTCCGCAGCGGCCGCGTCCACGTCCGCGATCACCACCTTGGCACCCCGGGCGGCGAGGGCCCGCGCGCTGGCGGCCCCGATCCCGCCGGCTCCACCGGTAATCAGTGCCTTGCGGCCGTTTAACGTGTTTTCCATGGCAGTCCCCTCGGGCTTTCTAACAGATTTTCCGGTCGCTCATGCAGCGCAGCGCCTACCGGGGCAGGTCCGGCAGCACTATCTGCCGGGCGCTGTCCAGCGCTCATGGGTTTCTCCTCCGTGTCCACGGCGACACGCGCTGTGATCTCCAGCACTAATGGCTCCACTGAGTCTTACTGCACGGACATGCGCCTTCAATAACCAAAGCAGCACGCACTGTGTGCAGAATTGCAGATATGAACGTCAATCCGGATGACCTGCTGGTACTCCTGGCGGTGTCCCGCACCGCCAAATTCACGGCCGCCGCGCAGGCACTGGGCCTGAACCACACCACCGTCTCACGCCGGATCGCCTCCCTGGAGAAGGCACTCGGCGGAAGGGTCCTGGCCCGCGCCCCCGGAGGCTGGGAGCTGACCGACCTCGGAGCCCAGGCCGTCCAGGCCGCTGAACAGGTCGAAGCGGTGGTGGGCGCCCTCGGACCCGCCGGACGGGCACCCGACCCAATTACCGGCGTCGTACGCATGACTGCAACGGACGGCTTCAGTGCCTATATCGCCGCACCCGCCGTGGCGCGGCTGCGGCGGGACCATCCCGGACTGAGCGTTGAGGTGGTGACCATGACGCGGCGGGCGCTGCAGCAGCGCTCCGGCCTGGACATTGAAGTGGTGGTGGGCGAACCGCAGGTGCACCGCGCCGAGGCCATGCGGCTGGGCGAATACATGCTGGGGATGTACGCCTCGCGCGCCTACCTGGCCGAGCACGGCACGCCAGCCACGGTGGCCGAGCTCAATGACCATCCGCTGGTCTATTTCGTGGATTCGATGCTGCAGGTGGATGACCTGGACGCACCCCGCCGGCTGGTGCCCGCCATGCGCGACGGCCTCACCTCAACCAACGTCTTTGTCCACGTGGAGGCAACACGCGCCGGAGCGGGGATCGGCTTCCTGCCCTGTTTCATGGGCGACCTCCACCCTGACCTGGTCCGCCTGCTGCCGGCCGAAATCGCCGAACTGCTGCCCTACTGGATGGTGCTGCGGCCGGATTCGCTGCGCCGTCCGGCAGTGGCAGCGGTGGTCCAGGCGCTGCGGGAACAGATGGCCGAACACCGGGAATGGCTGCTGGGCCGGGGAAAAACCTCGCCGGCTGCTCCGTAACTGTCGTTTTCGGGGGTGAGAACGACAGTTACGGAGCAATCGATGGGGTTGCAGGCGGATCGTGCCGCACCGGTGACCCTGCCGCGAAAGCCCGGACCTGGGCGTCGTCCCACAGGTGTGCCGGGACCGCGCCGCCCAGGAGCCGCCGGTGGAGCTTCGGGTCGTCGCCAAACGGGGTGTCGCTGCCCGCCATCACCATGTTTCCGTAGCGCCGGCCCTTCAACATGGCGGGGTCCGCGATGATCACGGTGTGCTTGAAGGAGGCCGCGATGGTGGCGGCATCCTCCCGGGCGTTCTTCAGGTCCGGCGCGTCACCGGAGTTCACGACGTAAATCCCCCCGGGTGCAAGGACGCGCTTTACGTGCCGGGTGAATTCCGCGGTGGTCAGGGGCCGCGGGGTAAGGGCCCCGGCGAACACATCCCTGATGATGAAGTCGCGGGTGTCCGCCGTCAGGGTCTCGGTAACCTCGCGGGCCTCCCCCACACGGAGCCGCAGCAGGGGCGCCTTGGGCAGGTCGAACCAGCCGCGGACGTACTCAGCCAGCTTGCCGTCCAGCTCCACCACCACCTGCCGCGCATCCGGGTAGGCAGCATGGAAGTACCGCGCCAGCGAGCAGGCTCCGCCGCCCAGGTGAAGCCCGCGGAGCTTCGGCCCGGAGGACGCTTCCGACGGCGGCCAGCGGGACTCGATGAGCGCCGCCATCCACCGCATGTACTCAAAGTCCAGGAACAGCGGGTCGGCGAGGTCGATGTGGGAGCTCATGACGCCGTTGATCTTCAGGAGCCAGCCGGTGGAGTTATCCTGGTCCGCGATCAGCTCGCAGTCGCCGGTATCGATGTAGTAGACGCCCTCAACCGGGCCGTCCGGCCGGGTTCCTTTGGGAACCTCCACCACGCCCGCCGTGGCACGGCTGCCGCGGCCTCCCGGCTTCCCGCGTTTCGCCATTACCCGTGCCCCGCTTCATTCAGCCCAACCAGTCCAGCTCTCAACCCTAGTTGGTCTGCACGGCCCCTTCGCCGTCCCGGATCTTGTTCACCACAGCCGTGGTGGAACGGTCGGCCACGTAGTCCAGGATGGCCACGCGGCCGCCGTACTCCTCCACGGCCGGGGTCTCTGCCAGCATCTCCGGGGCGTAGTCCCCGCCCTTCGCGTAAACCTCGGGACGCAACTGCCGGATCAACGGAGCTGCGGTGGGTGTATCAAAAACGGTCACGTAGTCCACGCAGCTCAGCGCCGCCACCACGGCCGCCCGGTCCGCCACCGCATTGATGGGACGGCCTTCACCTTTGAGCCGCCGCACGGAGCGGTCACTGTTAAGCGCCACCACCAGGATGTCCCCCAGCTGTTTGGCCTGGTTGAGGTAGCGGGTGTGGCCGCTGTGCAGGACGTCGAAGCAGCCGTTGGTCAGCACGATGCGCTGGTCCTGGGCGCGGTGCAGCTCCAGCTGCCGTTCAAGCTCGCCGGCGTCCAGCGCGGTGTCCGCGAACGCCTTCAGGTAGCGGCTGAGCTGCGCCGTACTGCAAACCGACGTGCCCGGCTGGTGCACCACGACGTCGGCGGCTGACTGCGCCAGGTCCAGGCTGGCCGTGAGGGGCAGGCCTGCCGACCTCGCAAGTGTCAGCGCGGCCACGAACGTGTCACCGGCTCCCGACGCCTGCTTCTCGGCGGCCGGGCGTGCCCACGTCCGGTGCGTCACGCCGTCGGGCCTCAGCAGCACCGTTCCGTCACGGTCCAGGGTGACCACCACGGCCCCCGCACCCGTTGCCTCCAGCAGCGCCTCGGCGTGCCTGCCCACCTCCGCCACCCTGTCCCGGCCGTCCGGGAGCCGGATGTCCAGCATCCGCGCCGTTTCCTGCGCGTTGGGGGTTACCAGGTCCGGGTGGAGCGGCGCCCACGGGCGGGGGTCGTGGGAGTCAACCACCAGCAGGGGCCGCCCGCCCGGCTCCCCGCGGCCCCTGCCCGCGAGGGCGTCCACCAGGGCCCGCCGGACGGGATCGGCCAGGACGCCGGTGCCGTAGTCGCAGACCATCACCGCCTGCTGGTGTTCGACGGCGGACCGCACCAACGCCGCAAGTTCGGCCAGCGCTGCGGCGGGCACGGAGCTGGCGGAGTCATCGATGCGAAGCATCACCTGGCCGCCGCTGCTGATCCGGATCTTGGTGGTGGTGACCATGTCCGGGTGGTCGAGCAGGTGCGTGACATCGATCCCGGCTGCCACGAGCTGGTTGCGGAGGTCCACGCCGGCGTCGTCGGTGCCGATGATGCCCGCCACCGAGACACGGGCCCCCAGGGCAGCCAAATTCATGGCTGTATTGGCCGCTCCGCCGGGCACCGACTCGCGGCTCTGCACGTCCACCACCGGGGCGGGGGCCTCCCGGCACAGCCGCTCGATGCTGCCGTTCCACCAGCCGTCCAGCATGACGTCGCCCAGCACCAGGATGGCCGGCCGTTCCGCTGCGATCCGTCCCGGCAGCCACTCCGCAAGGGCACGCTGCTGGGAAAGATCTGCCGCTTCCGGCGACGTAGTCACGGCTGGTCCCTGACCAGGGCAGCCGCCGGCGGCGCCGCAATGTGCACCACTTTCACCCGGCTGAACTCATCCAGGAGTTCGGGACCGTACCCGAAGCCGGCACCGCTGATGCCCCGCGGCTGGGCAGCCCCGCCAGGGGCCCCGCCGAAGACCTCGTTGATTTTCACGGTGCCAACGGGGAGGGCGGCCACTGCCTGCTGGATGTGGGCGATATTGGCGGACAGCACCGTGGCGGCGAGGCCGTACGTGCCGCTGCACGCCAGCCGCAGGCCGTCGTCGAACGATGCCACCACCTGGACCGGCGCAACAGGTCCGAACGTCTCCTCCGTCATGACCTCCATCCGCTCCGTGCATCCGGTCAGCACCGTTGCCGGGTAGAAGGAGCCCGGACCGTCCGGGAGCGTCCCGCCTTCCACCGCATGTGCTCCCTGCTGCAGCGCATCAGCCACGTGGGCGTGGACCGCGTCCCGCATCCGCCCGTCCACCAGCGGGGCCACCGTGCCGTTGCCGTTCCGGAGTGCTGCCTCTGCCTCCAGCGCGGCGCAAAACTCCGCGGCGATGGCTTCATGGACATAGATCCGTTCAACCGCCACACAGATCTGGCCGCTGTTGCTGAAGGCGCCCATGGCGGCCTGTTCTGCCGCCCATACGGGATCGACGTCGCGGTCCACCAGCAGGGGATCGTTTCCTCCGTTTTCCCGGATGACATGTGCACCGGACTGTGCCCCTGCACGGGCAAGATGGGCACCGGCAGCACTGGATCCGACGTGTGCGATGACGTCCACGTCAGACTGTGCCAGGAGCGCGCCGACGCCTGCTCCCCCGGTGATTGTCTGGAACACCCCGGGCGGGAACGCCGGGGCCAGGACCTCCCCCAGCGCCTCGCCGAGGCGCGGGCAGCGCTCGCTGGGCTTGTGCACCACCGTGTTGCCGGTGACCAGCGCGGCACCGATCAGTCCGCAGGCAACAGCGACGGGATCGTTCCAGGGGGTCAGGAGCGCTGCCACTCCCCGGGGCTCCGCCACGGTGTAGTCCGACGCGAGCTGGCTTCCCCGCAGGCTGAGGCCGCGGTGGACAGGGCCAAGCTCGGCATACTGCTCCAGCGTGGACACACCGGCCGCGATCCCAGCCAGCGATTCGTCCACCGGCCGACCCGTTTCGCTGGCGTTGAGCCCGGCCAGTTCCCGGGCGGCGGCATCGAGCGCCCGCGCGGCGGTCCGGAGCGCGGCGCCCCGCTCCGACGGAGCGGTGGAGGCCCAGTCCGAAGCTGCGCTCCGGGCAACGTCCACGGCGCGGGCTACGGTTTCCGGTCCGGCCTCCGGCACGGTCCACAGGACGTCGCCGGTGCGCGGGTTGCGGATGGTGATCCCGTCTCGTTCTGCTGATTCGGTGCCTGTGATTGTTTCGACTGCAGTAGTAGGCATGGTGTTCCTCCCGTCGGTTTCCGGTCTGGTGGTCTGTTGCCTTTAGGGCCAGGAGCCCTCTTCCTCATGGCAGATCAGCATCTCCCGGACCTCGCATCCCGTGGGCTGTGACAGGGCAAAGAGGATTGCCTGCGCCGTATTGGCGGGATCATTGAGGCGCGAATCGTCCTGCGGCTTGTACTGCTCCGTGCGGTCATCGAAGAAGCGGGTCTTCATGCCCCCGGGGATCATGGTGGTCACACCGATTTCCCCGCCCGTTTCTGCTGCCAGCGCGTGGCTGAATCCCACCACGCCGAACTTGGAGGCGCAGTACGCGGTGGCATCGGCGACGGCCCGCTTCCCCAGGGTGGAGGCGACAGTCACCACCCGGCCGTGGCTGGCCTTGAGGTAGGGCAGGGCAGCCCGGACCACAGAGACCGTGCCCATGAGGTTCACTCCGATGACCTTTTCCCACTCCGTGGCTTCGACGTCCGCAAGTTTGCCGCAGCGGTCGATTCCGGCCGCGGTGACCACGGCTTCCAGTCCCCCCAGCGACTCGGCGGCTTCCTTCACCGCCGCTTCCACGGCCGCGCGGTCCGAGACGTCCACTTCGAAGGCCTTCACGGCGGAAACGCTGCTGATATCGCGGTCCAGCACCACCGGCGTGCCGCCTGCCTTGAGGACGGCGTCGACGACGGCGGCCCCGAGTCCGGAGGCACCTCCGGTAACGAGCACGCGGCCGGGGGTGTGGGTTGCGGGCGCATTCACTTCTGCAGTCATGGTGTTCCTTTCAATGGGGAATACGAAAAACCTGGGGCGGAGCGGCGGTCAGCCCACCTTGGCGAGGGCGTCGGCGAGGCCTGTGGTGGAACGGGCAGGGTGGAACGGTACGGTCAGGCAGCGGCCGCCCCACCGCTCCACGAGGTCGGCCTCCGGCAGGCGGGCGCCCTTGTAGTCCCCGCCTTTGACCCAGATGTCAGGGCGGAGGCGCTCCAGGACGGCGACCGGTGTGTCGTCGTCGAAGATCATCACCGCGTCCACGCATTCCAGGGCCAGCAGCAGTTCGGCCCTGTCCTGCTGGCCGATGATGGGACGGTCCGGCCCCTTGAGCCGGCGGACGGATTCGTCGGAGTTGAGGCAGACGATCAGGCAGTCGCCCAGTTCGCGGGCTGCGGCGAGGGACCGGACGTGGCCGGCGTGCAGCAGGTCGAAGCAGCCGCCGGTGGCCACCACTGTTCCGCCGGCGTCCCGCACCGTGCGGGCCAGCAGCAGTGGTTCGCGGGGGCGGCGCCTCGGCGCTGCCTGGTTGTGGGGCGCGGCCTGGTTCAGGGGATCCTGGGCGGGCGCACTGGAGGAAGCGTGGTCCGGCAGTGCGGACACTCCACCGTTGGCGAGGAAATCTGCCGCGTCATGGACTGCCAGCCCCGCAGCCTCGCCGAGGTCGCGGCCGGCCAGGAGGTGGACCGCCAGGCTGGCTGCAAGCCGGTCTCCGGCCCCGCAGGGATCACCGGCTTCCACCCGGGGCGCCGGCACCGCTTGGGGGGAGCCGCTGCCCTTCCGCAGCAGGACCGCTCCCTGTTCGCCCTTGGTCACCAGGACGGCGCGGCTCTGCCACTGTTCCAGCAGGATCCGGCCGGCCTGGGCTGCGGGGTCCTGCAGCGCTGGATCGTGTGTCACTGGATCCTGGAAGCTGGCGCAAGCCTGCGCAGCCTTGCTCGCCTCGGCGGCGTTCGGCGTCACCACGGCCACTCCCGGGACGGGGTCCGGCCCGGATGGATGCGGGTCCCAGATGATGGGAACACTGCCGGCCAGCCGGGCCAGGAGGTCCCTGAGCTGCGGATTTGCCGCCAGTCCCCTGCCGTAGTCGGCCACGATGATCACGCCTGCCTGCTCAACGGCGCGGAGCATGGCTGGGCTGGCATCCGGAACGGGTGCCTTGCCGCAGCCCTGGTCAAAGCGCACTACCGGGTGCGATCCCGCCCTGACCCGGGTCTTGACCGGCGAGGCGTGGCCGCTGGGGCCGGAGACAAGCCGCACCCCGGCGAGGTGCGCTTCAAGCTGGCGCCCGGCGTCGTCATCGCCCAGGACAGTCACCAGGGTGACGGGCCAGCCGTCCTCCGCGAGCATCCGCGCCACCAGGCCGGCGCCGCCGGCGCGGCGTTTGACCCCGGAGACGTCCACCACCGGAACGGGCGCGTCGGGGCTGAGCCGGGTGGCCTCCCCGGACAGGTCCACGTCCAGCATCACGTCGCCCACCACCACGATCCTCATGACCGGCCCCGTCCCTGGAGTCCGGCGTCGGGAGTGCTGCGCCGCCCCACTTCCAGGTCGAAGGCACGGCACATGGCGTGCAGGGCGATCAGGTGCCCTTCCTGCGCGTTGGCGTTAAGGGCGTCAATCATCACTGCCTCGTCACACGCGTCGGATAAGGGGTTGGGGCCGGCCCCGGTGAGCGCCCAGGTGGTGATGTTGAGCCGGGACGCGACCTCCGCGGCCCGCAGCAGGTTGGGGCTCTTGCCGCTGGTGGACAGCAGCATCAGCACGTCGCCGGAGCGGCCGTGGGCACGCACCTGGCGCGCGAAGACGTCGTCGTACCCATAGTCGTTGGCGATCGCCGTGACGGCCGAGGACTCGGCATGCAGGGAGATCGCGGAGAACGGGACACGCTCGCCGTCGAACCTGCCCACCAGCTCGGCAGTCAGGTGCTGCGCCTCCGCGGCTGAACCGCCGTTGCCTGCGGCAAGGAGGCGTTGCCCGCGCAGCAGCCGGTGCGCCAGGTCCACGCCCCACGCGGCGAGGCGGCCGGACTGGCGTCGCAGCGAATCCAGCGCCGGCAGGACGTTGTCCAGGTGGGCCTGCACGATGTCCGCGGTGGCCGGGTCCACAAAGCCGGAACCGGGCAGGACGGCCGGCAGCGCCGGAGGGGCGGCCAGGGTCCTCAGGCCCGCGTCGCGAAGGGACCAGTCCGGAGTCACAGCGCCGCTCCTTCCATTGGGGCAACACCGGCAGGAGCTCCTGCCACCGCCAGCTGGTAGGCCTTTTCGGTTTCGGCGGCCACCCGGTCCCAGGAATACCGGGTGCGGGCGCGGACCTTTCCCGCGTTGCCCAGTTCCGTCCGCAGCGACGGGTTGCGTAGCAGCATGGCCAGGGCGGAAGCGATGGCTTCCGGATCGCGGGGCGGCACGTGCAGCCCCGTTCCATGGTCCACCACGGTGTCACGGAGACCGCCGACGGCGGCAGCCACCACGGGGACGCCGCAGGCCATGGCTTCAAGCGGAACAATGCCGAAGGGCTCGTACCAGGGGGCACAGACAACGGCATCGGCGCTGCGGAAGATCCCGGGCATCTCGCCGCGGGACACCTGGCCCTGCAGCCGTACCTGGTCCGCCACACCGAGTTCGGCGGCAAGGTCCAGCAGGCGGCGCACCTCCGGGTCCGCGTCAAGCACCCCGGAGTCCCCGCCGCCGCCCACGATCAGGAGCTCAACGTCTTCGAACCCTGACTCACGCAGGTAGGGAAGCGACCGGATCACCAGGTCAACACCCTTGCGCGGCACCAGGCGGCCCACGGAGAGGATCCGGCGGCTTGCTGTCCGCGCAGCCGTGGGACCCTCGGCGGAAAAGAATTCCAGGTCCACGCCGCAGGGGGCGATGGAAATCTTCCCGGTGTCGATGCCCATGGCTTTGAGCTCGAACACCTCGTCCGAGCAGGTGGCGATGATCCTGTCCGCGGACCGGCCCACGCCGGGTTCCAGCCAGCGGCGTTCCTGCGGGCTGGTGTCCCCGGCGCCCTGGTGCCGGCGCTTGACCGTTCCCAGCGCGTGGAACGTCTGGATGACCGGGATCCGGTACCCGGAGGCAGGGCGCCTGGCGGCGTCCAGGGCAGCCAGGCCCGACATCCAGAAGTGGCCGTGCACCACGTCCGGGGGCCGCTGGCTCCAGTCCCTGGCCACACCGTCAGCGAGTTCACCCATGAAGGGCAGCAGCCCGTCCTTCGGAACGTGGCGTGCCGGTCCGGCCTCCACGTGGACCACTTCCAGGCGGTGCCCCACCCGGACCCGGGCGGGAAGCTCCGTTGCGTCCCTGCGGGTGTAGACGGTGACGTGGTGGCCGCGCCTGGCCAGCGCTTCGGACAGTGCCGCGACGTGCACGTTCTGCCCGCCGGCGTCCACTCCGCCCAAGGCCGCCAATGGGCTGGCATGTTCTGAAATCATCGAGATTCTCATGGCGTCTTCCTCTCTCGCGCCGGAACAAGGATCCGCTCGTCCGGGCCGTTATTGCCGGCGGCCAGCGGGCGCCGGGGATGGCCGGCCAGGTCCCCCAGCAGCTCGTCCCAGCGTTGCTGGAACCTGGCCAGGCCATAGCGTTCAAGTGCCGCCTCGCGCGCGGCGACGCCACGTCGTCGTGCTTCCTCCGGATTGGCCACCAGCCGCCGCGCACAGCGGAGCAGCTCGTCGATGTCGGCGGACACGGCGCCCGCTTCCGGCGGCACGGCCCGCGGCGCTTCGGTGGTTGCCAGGGCAACCACGGGCATTCCCAGGTGCATGGCTTCCAGGAGGGACAACCCCAGCGAGGTCCAGCGCATCGGGTGCACGTAGACGCGGCATCGTGCCAGTTCGCGGTGCAGTTCCTGTGTCCTGAGGTCGCCGCGGGAGGTCATCCGGGATGCGTCAATGCCGGCGGCGGCAGCCAGGCCGTCCGTCTTCATGCCGAAGACCTGCAGCGGCGCCACGGAGGCGAAGGCCGGCAGCAGGTCGGTTCCGGTGACGCGGCCGCGGCGGACAGGCTCATTGACCACCACGCCCAGCTCCGCCAGCTCGCCAGTGTAGAGCTGGCCGGGGTCCGGTATTCCGTGCTCGACCACCGTTGACACCGCAGATCCGTTGTCCCAGGCGAGCCGGTTGAAGTGCGTTACGTGGACCAGCGGGATGCCGCGCTGGTCCGCGAGCGGGTGCCTTGTGAAGGGGAAGTCGCCCTTGGGGGTGTTGTGCTCCACGTATACGGCCGGCAGGTCCGCGCCGGGCCGGCGGCCCAGGACCCGCGCAACTTCGTCGATCTCCTCCGGGCGTTGCAGGACGACGGCGTCCACGGCGTCGGCGTCCAGCGACGCCAGCTCCACCTCCCGCGCTGATGCGGGCCAGTCCCTGCCGGCACGGCCAAGCCCCCACGGCCCACCGCCGGCCAGGACAGGGAGCAGATACTCGTGACGGCCGCGCACAAAGGCGTCCGTCCAGGAACCGTGGACATGCCAGAGCAGGATTCTCATCTGTTGCGGGCCTTTCTACGGGTACTGACGTGGGTACTGAAAGAGCTCACTCCGCCCATCAGCCGTTCCACTGCTGCCACCACTTCCTCGGGCGAGACGGAGTCCAGGCAGGGATGTCCCGGAACCGGGCAGACGCGGGCGCGGGTCATCCGGCAGGCAGCGTTCTGGTCCCCCAGGAGTTCCAGCGGAACCCCGTAAGGTGCCCAGCGGATGGCCGGCACCACCGGGGAGAAAAGGCAGGCAACGGGAGTGCCGACGGCGGCCGCCAGGTGTGCGGGACCGGTGTTGCCGGTGATGACTGCCCCGGCTCCCGCCATGACGCCGGCCAGCGAGGTGAGGTCCGTCCTGCCGCCCAGGTCCAGCGCCGAGGGACCCGCCACCGTGGCTGTCAGGGACGTTTCGCCGGGACCTCCGGTGACCACCACGCGGTGCCCCGCACCCTGGAGGAGTTCGACGGCGGCCGCGTGGTGCAGCGGCGGCCAGGCCCTTGCAGGGACGGCCGCGCCGGGATGGACCACCACGTACGGGCCGTGCCCCACAAGGTCCGCGACATCGGGCACGGCGGCGAGGCGGAGCTTGCCGTCGTCACCTGCCGGGAGCCTGAACCCTGCCGCCTTCGCGATGCCCAGGGCGCGTTCGGCCTCAGGCTGGTCCTCGGGAAAGTCCTCCCCCGGCTTCAGCCGGACATCAAGGAGGGACCCGGCGTAATCGGTGGACGCCCCGGTAATGCGCTCAACACCCGCCAGCCGCAGCAGCAGCGCCAGAGGAAGGGGTGACTGGTGGAAGGACGTAAGGATGACGGCTTCGGTGATCCTGGAGTTCCGCACATAGTCGATAAGCCTGTCCGCGTGCGGGCCGGTCATTGCCGGTGCCGGGTTCATGATCCACGGGCTGTCCCAGCTGTACACCTCTGCGGCCCCCGGCAGCATGGCTGCGGCAGCTTCCCCCTGCCTGCCGCAGAGCATCAGAACGTGGTTGGGCCTCCTGCCATCCGGACTCCGGCCGTTGGCCACGGCCCTGACGGCAGGACCGGCCAGCAGGACATCGCCCATGCTGTCCAGGCGCGCCACCAGGACGCGGCCCGTCACCGCCCCTCCTGCAGCAGGCGCACGGCGCCGGCCAGGTCCTGCGCCACCAGCGGCGCTTCAGCCACTTCCGCTGCAAGGGTTACGGGAGTGGGGACCAGGACGCCCGTGGCACCGGCTGCTTCCGCAGCCCTGACGTCAGCGCCGATGTCGCCGATCAGGGCAGCCCCGGACTCCGGTATGCCGAGCTTCCGGCACGCGCTGTGGACCATGCCCGGCGCCGGTTTGCGGCACAGGCAGCCGTCCTGCTCAGCGTGGGGACACACTTCCCATACGTCGAAGGGGCCAAGCAGTTCCTCCACCCTGGCATTCACCCGGGCGACGTCGTCGGCGGAGATCATGCCCCGGGCGATGCCGGACTGGTTGCTGACCACCCCGGTGGCTATGCCTGCGGAACGCAGGGCGTCAAGCACCCCTTTGGCGCCGGGCATCGGCCGGACAAGGTCCGGATCCCCGTTGTACGGCACATCGACCACCAGGGTTCCGTCCCGGTCGAACAGCACAGCCCTGAGCCTGGATGTTTCGGTGCTTACCATGCCCTCCCTGTTCCCCTCTGCCGATGTCCCTAAACAGGGCCGGATGGTTTTCTGGACTGTCGTTTGTTATTCGTCCCTGGGCGCTGAACAGGGAAGATAGGGCCGTGGTGGCCTGTGCTTACCTTGAGGTTTTCGCAGTGGGGTGCGGGATGCAGAGGCCCAGGATTCCTGTGCTACGGATTCGGGGTGCTGCGGATTGGTGAGCCCAAGGGAGCCTGTCGGCTAGCTCGCCCGCTTTCGGGCAGTCTTTCCGTGCGAAGTGTTTCCGCGCGCTTCGTCCCCTGATACCGGGAGCGCCCCGCCCTCCAGCCTGCGCTGGAGAGCCACCAGCACCCGGGCAAGCCGGCGCGAGACCTGCATCTGGGACATGCCCAGCCGCTTTCCCAGCTGCACCTGGGTCTCCTCGCAGAAGTAGCGGCGGTACAGGAGCTCCCGGTCCGCGGGATCCAGGTCCTGGATGGCGTCACGCAGGCAGGCGAGTTCCTCCAGGCGTTCCAGCGGCGTCTCGGGGCATGCCAGGACCTCGCCGATCGACGGCGCATCGGAGTGCGGGTTGACGGCGTCCAGCGAGTCCGGGTGCATGCTGCTTGAGGCCGAGATTGCTTCCTGCACGGCGGCGGGATCTTCGTCCAGGGCCCCCGCCAGCTCGGCCACGCTGGGATTCCTTCCCAGCGACTGGGTGAGCTCCGGCTCCGCCCGGAACATCCGGGTGCGTAGGTCCTGGATGTGCCGGGGCGGGCGGACCACCCACGTGCGGTCGCGCAGGTACCGCTTCAGTTCCCCCGTGATGGTGGGGGCAGCATAGGCAGGAAAGCTTTCCCCCTTGGACTGGTCAAAGCCGCGGGCAGCCTTCACGAGCCCCAGGTAGGCCACCTGGTTGAGGTCCGCGCGTTCGCGGCCGCGGGCCTCAAACCGGGCGGCCAGGGCTTCAGCCAGGTCCAGGTAGCGGAGGACCAAATTGTTTTCGAAGGTCTGGTGCAGCCGTCCCGACTTGGTGCCGGGAGGGCTTGTTTCCAAGTGTTCTGGCTGGTGGTGGTGGACGGGCATCGTATCCACGGCAAGTGCGGGAAAGTATTCGGGCATTGTCGTTGGTTCCCTCGGGTAGGGGTCCGAAAGCCTGCGGCAAGACTTAGAAGTAGGAAATCATAAGGTTGCTTATAAAACAATGGTTCCCGGATATAGGCTCGGTATGTCAGCCGTACCGAGAGGCCACGCGGAGGAGTCCCTGCCATGCACATCGCCATCACGGGTGCCAGCGGAAATGCTGGAACAGCACTGCTCCGCAAGCTGCAGGCCCAGCTGTCCGAAAAGCCGGGAAGCCTGAAACTGACGGGGATCAGCAGGCGCCTTCCCGACACTGGCCACGAACCCTACTCCGGCGTTGAATGGCACACCCTGGATATCGGCCTGGATGGTGACCGCACCCAGCTTGATACCGCCCTGGAAGGTGTGGATTCCGTGGTCCACCTGGCCTGGCAGATCCAGCCCAACCGGGATTTGGAAGAGCTGTACCGCACCAATGTGACGGGCACCAGGAATGTGCTCGCGGCAGCGGCCAGGGCCGGGGTGAAACAGGTGGTGTGTGCTTCTTCCGTCGGCGCCTACAGCAAGGCATCCAAGGATCAGCGACGCGACGAATCGTGGCCGGTCCGCGGCATGGCTGGCTCGCACTACAGCCGGCACAAGGCGGAGCAGGAAGCAGCCCTGGACGCGTTCATGGCAGCGGAGCCGGGCATCTCGGTGGCAAGGCTCCGGCCAGGGCTGATTTTCCAGTCCGATGCCGGAAGTGAGATCGGCAGGTATTTCCTCGGCCGGCTCCTGCCGCGTCTGCTGCCGGGGAAACTTCGGATCCCGCTGCTGCCCGCCCCTGACAACCTGGTCTTCCAGGCGGTGCACGCTGATGACGTGGCGGATGCCTACTGGCGTGTGATCGACCAGCGCGCCTCCGGAGCCTTCAATATTGCGGCAGAGCCGGTACTGACGCCCCAGGAACTTGCCCGCATTCTGGGCGCCCGCAGGATCCTCCCCATTCCCATGGGACTGCTTCACAAGATCGTCGGCCTGACGTGGCGGCTGCGGCTCCAACCCACGGACTCCGGATGGGTGGAGATGGCCGCCGGCGCTCCCATCATGGACACCGACCGGGCCCGCCGAATCCTGGGCTGGGAGCCGACGATACCGGCCACGGATGCCGTCCGGGCCGTACTCCAGGGCATGGGAACGGGGGAAGGAGTAGCTCCCTCCCCCGTGCTCAAACCAAGGAAACCGGTACCGCCCGTGGACTAGATGCCCGAGCGGGGTTCCTCCCGGTCACGGCGGCTGCCGCGGGCCGGGTTGGCACCCTGGCCGGGGCGGTCATTCTGCACCCCTTCGTCACGGACGCCGTCATGGGCTACGTCCTTCCGGACGCCGTCGTGGGCCACGTCGTCCCGGACGCCATCCCGGGGCTCGGCCCCGCGGACGCCCCGGTCATCAGCGCCGCGGGCCGCGTCAGTGGTGCCATCCCCCACGCCCTCGTGGCCGGCCCGCTCGCGGTTGCTGCGGTCCCGGCGGTCCGGGTTCACATCACCGCGGCGGTCGCCGTGAACATCGGGGTCGAGCTCATCCGCTTTCCGCGCCCGTTCATTCACATCGTCGCGGAGTGCCTTGGCCTCCATTGCCTGCTGGTCAGCCTGCTGGCGCAGCCTGGCTGCGTCCACCTGGGCCTGCTCTGCATCCGCTTTGGCACGCGTCGCTTTCGCTTCACGCTCCCGGGCGTCAAGTTCCTTCGCCTCGGCCTCGCGGCGGATTTCCGCAGCCTTCTCCCGGTGTTCGTCGTCACGCTTTTGCTGGACCGCCTTCCGGCGCCTTCCGCTGGCCAGCAACAGCAGCACTATCAGCACCACCACAACTACGGCAACGACTACCCAAACCCATGTAGCTGTTTCCACACTACCCACCACTTTCCACTTGACGTGACCGGACCGGCCTGCGCCCTTCCGGCTGACTCTGTTGGAACCGTTTAGAACTCGCTTAGCAAGGGTACTTACCTTTTATTAGTAATCATGCTTATTATTTTACGGCCAGTACTGCTGGTTCTTGATCAACAACCGGCCTTCTTGGAAAGAGAGAGCGAAGATGACAGAGAACCAATGGCCCGAGGATCCCGCTACCACGGCTCCACCGGCCTCTACAGGAATTCCGGGTGAGCGGTCCGCCGCCACTTTCCCGTCAGCCGCCACTCCCCAGTACGGTGCAGGCCAGGCCGGCGACGGCACGGGGACCTCCCGCAAGGATGCGGCCAAGGAAGAAGCGGCTGACGTCGCCCGCACGGCGAAGGGCTCAGCCCAGAACGTTGCCCAGACCGCCAAGGAAGAAGCCGCGAATGTGGCGTCCGAGGCGAAGTCCAGTGCGCAGGATCTTCTGCACCAGGCGAAGTCGGGCCTGACAAGCCAGGCAGGCACCCAGCAGCAGAAGGCCGCAGAAGGCATGCGCAATATCTCCAGCCAGCTGCACAGCATGGCCACCGCCCCGGACCAGCAGGGCATGGCCAGCGACCTGGTCCGGCAGGCTGCGGAGCGCACCTCCTCAATGGCGTCCTGGCTCGAAAACAAGCAGCCGGGCGACATTCTCGGTGAAGTCCAGCGGTTTGCCCGCAACAACCCCGGCACTTTCCTGCTGCTTGCAGCGGGCGCAGGCGTCCTGGCCGGCCGGCTCACCCGCGGCCTCACCGCCGGGGCACCGGAGTCGTCATCCTCCATCGGCACCACCGGCACCACCGGGCTCTACTCCGGTACGCCATACGGCGACCGGGACACCGAATCCTATGTGCCGGCGGGCGGCACCGTACCGCCCCCTCCGGTGCAGCTTCCCAGCCCGGCCACCACAACGGCAGGATACGACGGCGGCGCGCCAGGCAGCAGCTATTCCGACCCCACGCGTCCCGCCAGTCCCCTGGACAGCCCGCAACTGGTCGAAGAACCGTGGTCCGGCAACCGGATTGCCGAGGACCCGCTGGGTGACCGCGACCTTGCCGACGATCCCATGGCAGGCGATCCCCTTACCCGGGACCGTTTCAGGGATGGCCAGTCTGGCGGACTGTGATGAGTAGTTCCATTCCAGAACCTGCTCCGAGTGCGGCGCACCAGAAGGCGGATAACGCCTCGCTGGGTGAGCTGCTCGGGGATGTGACCCGTGACCTGTCCACGCTGATGCGCCAGGAAGTCGAGCTGGCCAAGGCCGAACTGAAGCAGTCGGCCACGAAGGCCGGCAAGGGCTCGGGCATGCTCGCCGGGGCAGGGGTGGCAGGACACTTCGTCCTGGTCTTCCTGTCCCTGGGCCTGATGTTCGCCCTGGGCGCCCTGATGCCGCTGGGCTGGGCCGCCCTGATCGTCGCCGTGATCTGGGGCATCATCGCCGCGGTCCTGGCCTCGATCGGCCGCAAGGAACTCAAACAGGTCAAAGGCCTGCCCCAGACCGGGGAAACCCTGTCCGAAATACCCCCAACCCTAAAACCAGGTGAGGTAAACCGATGAGCGATAACCCGGACGCAATCCGTTCAGACATAGAAGCCACCCGCGCACGCCTGGGCACCAACGTCGACGCCGTGGCCGACAAAGTCACCCCGTCCAACATCGTGAACCGCCAAACCGACAAGGTAAAAGACGCCGTGAGCGGGGTCAAGGAGAAAATCATGGGCGCAGCAGACCACACCACCACCCGTGTCCAGGACACCATGCACACCGGCGCCGGGCACACCGGCAACGCACTGCACTCCACCGGGGACACCCTGCACGGGGCCAAAGACACCGCCGCAGCCAAACTCGGCGACGCCGGAACCGCGATCTCCAACGCACCGGACCAGGTCAAAGCCAAAACCCAGGGCAACCCCCTGGCCGCAGGCCTGATCGCGTTCGGCGCCGGCATGCTGATCTCCTCCCTGATCCCGGCCAGCCAAAAGGAACGCGAGGCCGCGGACCAGCTCAAAACCGCCGCCCAGCCCCTGGCCACCCAGGTCACCGACGCCGCCAAGGACATGGTCCAGGACCTCAAGGAACCCGCCCAGGAAGCCATGGAAAACGTCAAGGCCACCGCCACCGACGCCGCCCAAAACGTCAAAGCCGAAGGCCAACACGCCGCCACCGACGTCAAAGACCGCACCACCGACGCCGCAGGCAACGTCAAAAACACCTAAGCGGCATCCAGTACACCGCGGCACACGCAAGGCACCCAGCACCACCTGACAGGCCGGCCCCGCCAACCGCGGAGCTGGCCTGTCCGTTTTTCGCCCCTTATCGAGAGGACACCCCATGGCCACTCATGACGCATCCGAGAGCAGCACCGCCAAAGCAGGCCAGGCCCCGGCACCCGATGATTCCCGGAAGCCGGAGAGTCCGAAAGACCTCGTCAAGCCGAACTGGAAATACATCACCAAGAAGACCTTTCGGGAATTCAGCAAGGACCAGTGCCCTGACCAGGCCGCAGCCCTGACCTACTTCGCGGTCCTGTCGCTGTTCCCGGCCATCCTGGCACTCATCTCAGTGATCGGGCTATTCGGCGACCCCCAGAAAACCACCAGCGCCCTGCTGCAGATCGTGAGCGGTTTTGCCCCCGCCGAGACGGTCAACACCGTCAGCGGGACTGTCGAAGAATTGGCCAGCGCACCGGCCGCAGGACTGACCCTTGTCCTTGGCCTTGCCACGGCCCTGTGGTCCGCCTCAGGATATGTTGGGGCGTTCGGCCGTGCCATGAACCGGGTCTACGAGGTGGATGAGGGCAGGCCCTTCGTCAAGCTGCGCGGAACCATGCTGGTGGTCACGCTCCTGGCCGTTGTCATCGTTGCCATCCTGGCCGGCATGCTGGTCCTGAGCGGCCCGGTAGCAGAAGCGGTGGGTGGCCTGATCGGCCTCAGCGGCGTCTTCCTCGCTATCTGGGACATCGCTAAATGGCCTGTCATGGTGGGACTGATTATCGTGATCATCGCCGTCCTCTACTACGCCACCCCCAACGTCAAGCAGCCCAAATTCAAGTGGATGAGCCTGGGTTCCGGCATCGCCCTCTTCATCTTCCTGCTTGCATCGCTGGGTTTCGGCTTCTACGTCGGCAACTTCGGCAACTACAACAAGACCTACGGCGCCCTCGGCGGCGTGATCGTGATGCTGCTGTGGCTCTGGATCCTCAACATGTCGCTGCTTTTCGGTGCAGAGTTCGACGCCGAGATGGAGCGCGGCCGGCAGCTCCAGGCGGGCATCAAGGCAGAGGAAACCATCCAGCTGCCGCCAAGGGACACGAAGAAGAGCGAAAAGCTGCAGAAGCAGGAGGAAGAGGACATCCGGCACGGGCGGGAAATCCGTGAGAAGTACAGTGCCGAGAACGGCGGGGATGAGTCCCCGGACGAGGGCCGGGACCAGGACGGGGACCGCGACTCCGACGAGCCCCGGGAACCGCACCGGGACCGGGTCCGGGACAAGGTACGCGACCGCGCCCTTGGCGGGAACGAAGACCGGGGCGGCAACGACGCCCGGTAGGGCATTCCGCGGGGACTAGGCAGGACCTTCAAGATGGGAGAAAATTGTCTTGAAGGTCCTGTTTAGTTTTCCCGGGTTTTAACAAGGGACCCGGGAGCAGGCGGGGCCGGCGGTGAGATGGCCTCTTCTGAGACCGAGGCCAGTCCCCCCAGTCGCCGTCGGCCCCCTCGATCCGTTCGGTCCAGCTGCACCCACGGGCCCAATCAACCGCTGTGACCTCCCCGCCGGCAAGGTTCCCTGCCGGCTGGCATTGCCTGTCCAGGCTGGGCAGCCTGACTGGACAAAGCGAGCCGCCCTGCCATACCTTCATGATTACTCTGTTGAGCCCCTCCGGGGCCGGCAGGGCCGCTGAAGCAGATACGGCGGCATCAAGGTCGAGCCCGAATGAGCGAACATGCCTGCTACACATTTTGAAGATTTTCTTGCCGAAGCAGTCGTCGCGGACAGGGAGCCGGGGCTGGGCCTCGGACGCGATGAGCTATATGGCCTCTACACCAGCTGGTGCCTCCTCCATAAAGCCCAGCTTCAGCCGCCGGAAGCACTGTGGGTGGCGCTGGGAGAACACGGTATCAACCCGGACAGCAACAACCTGTCCATGACCGGTCCTGCCGCAGCGGATTACATCGTCGCAAGCGCCCCCGACCTGGTCTGACAAACCCGGTTTTTCCCTCCTGCCACAGCTCCTCTGCTGCAACCAGCCATCTGTTGAAGCAGCCCTTGGCTGGCTAGCATGGGAGCATGACCTGCGTATCGCCGCAGGTCACCAGCCGAAGGGAGAAATGCCATGGGTTTGGACGACAAGATCGACAACGCCGCCGAGAAGATGGCCGGCAAGGCCAAAGAAGCGACCGGCAAGGCGACTGATGACGAAAGCCTCCGGACCGAAGGCCAAATGGACCAGGCCAAGGCTGACTTGAAGCAGGCCGGCGAGAAGGTCAAGGACGCTTTCCGGAAGGACTAGTCCTGCCGAAAGGGGCTGCTGCCCAACCGCAGCAGCCCCTTTCCCGTTAAGCCACGTTCCCGCATATCCTGCCGCCCTAGGACTGCCCTTCCGGCGCCAATGCGATCTCCCTGCCGAGCGTCCGCAAATAGGCCCCAAAGCCCTTCGGCGCGCGGGCCTGCGTGCGGCCGGACGTCCGCACGCGGATTGTGTCAGTGGCCCTTACATCGAACCCGTGTTCCCGCAGCCGCCCTGCCAGCACCCTGTCCTCATGCGAGAGGTGCCGCGGGAACCCGCCCACCACAAGGTACGCCGAGCCGCGGACACCAAGATTGGCTCCGAAAACATGCGGATGGTCTTCCCCGAAGGAGTGCATCGACTGCCAGCGGCTGAGCAGTTCGGGTGCCATCCCTGCAGGGTCCACCTCAACAGACCCGAGCACTGCATCGGCTCCCGCCGCAGCCAATTCAAGCTGTCCAACGAGCCAGTTGTCCGGAACCACCGAGTCGGCGTCGGTGTTCGCCAGCCACAACCCGGCCTCGGCGCCAGGGCTTGCATCTGCCCCTGCACCCAGGGCCTGCCAGTTTCCCGCCCGCCTGCTCCTTCCCACGCTTCGAAAGGCGACCTCAAGGACAGAGAAGCAGGCGTTCCGGGCGGTGTACGCGGAAGCGATGGCCGCAGAACCGTCCGTGCAGGAGTCAAGGACCACGAGGACCCTGACATCGGTTCCCGGCTGGACCTGCCGGAGTGTCGATGCCGCGGCCTCCACGCCGGCGAGGGCGCGGCCTAGGTGTTCCTCCTCATTGTGGACCGGAATCACCACGGCCACCCTGTCAACGGGAGTCAAGGCGCAGGCACCGCCGCACTGGGCGCAATCAGGGTCTCAAGCAGGAAGTCCCGCTCCCGGTAAAGGCCGGCGGTGGGCCATTTCAACCCGTCACGGACGCGGGTGTGGACTGCTTCGCCGTCCAGCTCCCAGCCGGAAATGGGGTGGCGCCAGTGGCACAGCAGCAGGGTGCCGCCCGGAAGGATCGAGTCCCTGATTTTTTCGACCACGGCATCGAGCTCACCGGCGGCGAGGTAGTACCCCACCTCGGACACCACCACCAGGTCGTAGTTCCCGGCAGGCCACTCGGCGGGCAGCGTCAGCTGCCTGGCGGTGACGCCCGGGAATGGGGCCAGGCGTTCCGCTGCCTGCGCCAACGCTGCACCGCTGGCGTCCACCGCCAGCAGGCTGGTGCACCGCGGGGCAAGATCTTCCGTCAGCGTGCCGATGGAGCAACCGATCTCCAGGGCCGCGGAATAGTGTTCGGAAGGCAGCGCTGCGAGTGTCAGAGCGCGCTTCCGCCGCTCATACCAGCTGGTGGTGTACTTCCAGGGGTCCGGCTCCCGGCTGTGGATGCCGTCAAAGATGCCCTGTGCTTCCCTGCTGGTGCGCGGCATGGTTCCGTGGCCACCTGGTTTTCCGGGAGTGAACTCCTGCGGGGCAGTCCAGGCGAAGGTTTCAAAGGGGCGGGAGAAGTGCCGCAGGAAGGACTCGCTCAGGAGGACCTCGTCACCGGGATGCGGAGAAAGCGGCCTGGTCTGGCTGGCATGCTCCTGCATGGCCCGCTCCTTGACGGACTGTTCTGCGGGCTCCAGCGGAAGCCTCACCCAGGATTGCCATTCGGGGTGCCCGGGGGTGGCCCAGTGCCAGTACCAGATGGGGTATTCCAGCAGTGCGTAACCGTTGTCGGCGGCAACAGCCGCGGCTACGGTGCCGAGGGCGTCGTGGTCGGCATGCCCGTCGGCGCGGTACGGCGCAACAATGGCGAGCCGCCCGGCAGGACCGGCCAGCGCTGCGGCGGTTTCGCTGACCGAACGGCTTATGCCGGCAGTGCGCTCCGCCAGGCCGCTGTCCGGCAGGCCGAGGTACCGCCAGCGGTCTTTCAGCCCCATGCGGTCCAGGGCCGCGGCGAACTCCGCCAGGCGCCTGGCAGTCAGTTCTTCCCGGGAGACGGTTTCCGACCCGGGATGCGAGGCCTCCCCTGCAGTGCACAACAGCACCTGCACCTCTGCGCCGAGGGCGTGCAGCCGCGCCATCAGGCCGCCCGCTCCGAGGGTCTCGTCGTCCGGGTGGGCGGCAAGGACCAGGAACCGCATGGCGGCAAGCTCCTCCGGACCGAGCGGGAGCTCAGGAATGACCGGAAGGCCCCGGGCGGACCAGGCCGACTCGTCAGTCCCCTCGTCAGTGTGCAGGAAGGTCACCATGGCGCGTCACCTTTCAGGGTCAGGGAGCCCAGCTGGGCGTCGTCACGCATGCCGTGGTGTTGGCGGACGTACAGTGCCAGGTCAGCCATCCGCTTGGCATACGTCCGGTCGAAGGCCAGCGGTCCCGGCCCGCGGTTGCTGCCCACTACGGACATCACGCGTTCGACGGCGGCGGCACAGGTTGCGCGCACGCGCAGCGCATCGCTCCAGGGCGTAACCCGCCCGGGATTCCACTGTTGAGGAGACCCCTGGTCAGCGGGCACCTGTTCAGTGGACACCTGTTCAGTGGACGCCTGTCCCTGCCGGTCGATGCCTTCCGCGGTTCCTGCAAGGTACTGCAATGCGGAGGTCAGGGTGCGGTCCAGCTCTCCCAGCGAGGCCAGCGCAACCTGGTCCGGCTCCCGGCCGGAAAGACGTCCGGCACGGAGGGAATCCCGGTAGTCCCGGGCGATGCCCACGGCTCCCCCGAGCCAGCACGCGGCCACCCCCATGCCGCCCCAGGCGAAGCCAGGCCGGCTGAAGTACCAGTTGGTTCCCTGCAACGGCTCAGCGGGGACCCGGTCGAACCGAACGGTTCCGCTGGGGATTTCCTGCAGCCCCCTGGCCACCCACTCCGGTTCCTCGCAGGTCACGCCGGCGTGGCGCAGGTCAACGGCGAAAGCTGCACGGCCGCCGTCGTCCGTGTGGGCGGTGACCACCGCGTGATCAAGCACCTGGGCGAGGGAACACCACGGCTTGGCGCCGCTCAAAAGCACCCCGGAACCGTTGCTTTCGGCAGCGAGCCGCATTCCTGGTCCTTCCGCTGCAAAAACACCCCAGGCGCCGCTGGCACGGGCGGGGTCATGCCCTGCCTGGGCCAGGATCGCCAAGGCATCCAGGTGCGGTTCGAAGACCCGGGCAGCGGCAACGTCGAGGGCGGCAACAGTGGCCAGGAGCTCCCAGAGAAGCGCGGTGTTCCCTTCGCCGGGCCGCGGCCACTCTTTTCCGGCTTCCTGCGCCAGGCCGAGCAAAGCCGGCACGTTGCCGGCGCTGGCGGAGACTGCCTGGAACAAAGGATCCAGGCCGTCCGGGCCTTCCCGGGCGGCGGAGAGCCGGACCACTGCCTTGGTGCCGGGCACCGCGTCCCCGGCGGATGGTGCGCTGTGTTCTTTGGAGAGTTCCTGCATCGTGATGGCGGCGCCTACGTGCCGGCCGGCTCGGTGACGGAGGCCGTGGGTGCCATGGTTTCGGCATTGACCATCCAGGCCAGCTGTTCCAGCCGCTCGATGGCAGCGTGGAGCAGGTCGGCGCTGGTGGGGTCTTCCTCATCCACCTCATCGTGGACATCCCGCATGGTCTGGACTGTCCGCTCCAGCCGGGCGGTGATGAGTTTGACGGTCTGCTTCGTGGAGGTCAGGCCTTCGGGAAACCCGTCCAGCCGGGTGCCGGCGGACACGGTGCTGCTGCGGCCGTCCGGAAGGGCGTGGAGCGCGCGCATCCTCTCCGCGGCCTGGTCCGCGAAGAGCCGGGCGGCAGCGATGATCTCGTCGAGCAGCAGGTGCAGGTCGCGGAAGTTTGTGCCCACGAGGTTCCAGTGCGCCTGCTTTCCCTGCAGGTGCAGCTCAATGAGGTCCGTAAGCACCGTCTGAAGATTGCCGGCAAGGGTGGGTGACGCTTTCATCAGTTTCCTCCACTGCTGCTGTTGGTCCGGCTGATCGCCAGCCGGATTCTGATTCTAAGCATACTTAGCAGTTTGATGGGCAGGAAGTTTCCCCCGGCACGGGTGCTACCGGATGCGTGCAAGCGCGAAGCCGTCCCAGCCTTTGGAGCCAACGGTCTGGATGACGGTGGCGTCCAGCCGCGGGTGCCCGCCCAGGAGCCTGAGTGCCTCAATGATTCCCGGCGCGTTGACCGGGTCCATTCCGGGGTCCAGGATTGCACCCTCCCAGACGGCGTTGTCCAGGACCACCGTGGCCCCCGGCCTTCCCAGCCGGACGGCCCAGTCCAGGTAGCGGCTGTTGTTCTCCTTGTCCGCGTCAATGAAGATGAAGTCGAAGGGCTCCCGGCCTTCCTCCTCAAGTGCCGCCAGGGTCTCCAGCGCAGGCCCCAGCCGGATCTCCACCTTTTCGCCCAGGCCGGCGGCATCAATGTTGGCCCACGCGACTTCCGCGTGCTTGGGCAGGAATTCGCAGGTGACCAGGGTCCCGTCAGAAGGGAGGCCACGGCCCATCCAAATGGTGCTGAAGCCGGCGAGCGTGCCAATTTCGAGCACGCGCCGGGCCCTGGACAGCTGGACCAGAAGCTTGAGGAGCTTGCCTGCGTTGGGAGACACTTCGATGGCCGGCATCCCTGCCTCGGCGGCGGAACTGATGGCCTGTTCCAGCGCAGGATCCGGATGGACCACAACGCGGGACAGGAACTCTTCCGCCGCAATCCACTCCGGACGGGGATGGTGCTCAAACATTGCCACAGTTTGGCACGGGGTGGCGTTGGAATCCAGAGAAGTTGGGTGCCGGCCGAAGGCGGGTGCCGGCGGACAACCTGGTGCCGGCGAAAGGCCGACGGCGGGCCGGGGGCTGCGCAGGTCAGGAACCGTCTGCGAGCGCTTCTTCCAGGCGGTCCACTTTTGCGGTCAGTTCCCCTGTGTAACCCGGCCGGATATCAGCCTTAATCACCAGGGAGACGCGGCTGCCGTACCGTCCCACTGCCTCCGTTGCCCGCTTGACGACGTCGAAGACCTCGTCCCATTCACCTTCGATGGTGGTGAACATCGAGTCCGTTGTGTTGGGCAGGCCCGACTCCCGGACGATTTTGACGGCGGCGGCAACGGCGTCGTGCACTGACGCGTCAGTTGGCCGGGAACCTTCGCTGGGGGCGCCCGACGGGGCGACAGAAAACGCAAGCAACATGAGGCCAGTCTTCCACGCCTTGCGCGCGGCGGCAGGGCAGGATGGCGCCCGTGAGCGTCATATAACCCCCTACCGCGCAGTAACGATGTTCGCTGAAAGCTCCGTTGCTAACCTTTTCGCATGAGCCTCGCTGTCGCCCGTAAGCCCCTCCGTGCCGACGCAGCGCGGAATGTGGACAAGATCATCACGGCGGCCCGGCAATGCTTCCGCGAATTTGGACCCGAAGTACCGCTGCAGACCATCGCGGCTACCGCAGGGGTTGGCCCGGCCACCCTCTTCCGCAATTTCGCGGACAAGGAAGAGCTGGTACTGGCCGCCCTAAACCGGCAGCTGCGCCTCACAGTGGATCCCGTGGTGGACGGCGCCCTGGCGGACATCGACGGGGCTGCCGGATTGCTGCGGGTCCTGGAGGCACTCATGGACGCGGCCAGCGCTGACGCCAACCTGCTGGGAGCCGTCGCGGGGCGGCGCGAACTCCTGACCGGCATTACCGGCTCACTCATGGAATCCATCAGCGTGCTGCTGGTGCGCGGGCAGGGGCAAGGAAGCCTGCGGGCGGACATTTCCATGACGGACATGTTCAGGTTGCTCGCCATGCTCATCGGAGTGGTGGACACCATGGAGCCCGGTTCCGACGCCTGGCGCCGTCCGCTGGCACTGGTTGAGGACGCCATCCGGACAACGCGGCCCACCCGCCCCCTGCCGGCCCACGTGCCGGTCCCGTCCACACCCGGCACCAGCCCGCACCTGGGCTAAGGCATGCAGTAGAACGGCGCTGCACAGGGCGCAGCCACGGCTCCCGACTGCCGGGGCCGTCAGCGGGGCTGGTGCGCGGACAGCACCATTGTGGGCGTCCCGCGGGTGGAATACACTTCAGGAGGGGTTACGCAGCCAGCCTCCCAACTTTTGGGATGGAGTGACCCATGAAGCAATCCCGGCAATTCCGGCGCATTCTGGCAGCGGCATAATGAACAGTTCAAAACTGAACCGCTACCTTAACGATCCGCGCGGTCCCGAAGAAGTCCTTCCCTCGCTGACCGCGGAAGAACTCGCAAACCTCCTGGACGCCCTGTACCAGAACCTGGATACTCCTGAACCCGAATTCGGGGCGGAGGCGTGGTACGAGATGGCCGTCGAAGAAAGCTGCCGGAGGGCCGGTTCGCCCGATGGCGCAGCCCACGGCGTAGCCTAGCCAGCAGGCCCTGATTCTCCTGGCCAGCAGGCTGCACCTCCCGCAGAAGCTGGCAACCTCACCCCGGCGGCCCACCTTTTCCTGCTACCGGTTTTCGTCCGGCCGCTGTCCGCCAGCCCTAGCGGGACGGGCCCTCCCCGCCGTCGCCGCCGCCGTCGGGCTCATTGTGCCCGGGCTGCCCCGGCTGGTCGTCGCGCTCATTGGGGACGTGGTCTTTGGCTTCATTGAGGTGCTGCTGCAGCTTTTCCTCGGCATCCCGGCGGCGCCGGGCTGTATCCCGCATCTCCCGGGTGGATTCCGAACCCCTCGGGTCAAGATAGCCTTGCCGCGGCTTCCCCTGCTGCTCCGGACGTGACTGATCGTTCATCTCGGTTCCTCCTTTGTGGCCGCCGCAGTGGACTTGCGGCCCTGGTGCCAGTCCACCACATAACGGTTCCGGGATGCGGTTTGCTACGTGCCGCCGGCCTCGCCCCTGCTGCGAAGTTCCTGATGAACCAGTGCCTGCAGTACCGGAATGTTGGATGCCGGATCCAGGTCCAGCGACGTCCGCAGGCTCCGGGAAAGCAATTCCAGGTCCTCCTCCGGAACGTCGGCGAGGCGGGCAAACCGGGTGAAGAAACGCTTGGCAGGGAGTCCCGCCCGTCGTCTCGAATTCTTGTGGTGAAGACGCCCGGATCTTTCCCCGGCTGCATGCAGTTGATTTTCCATGGTCACCATTCATGCGAAATTCCACGGCCGACTGCATAGCCGCTTTCATAGTACAACCGGGAAAGCACAATGAACGTGAGCGGCATCACATGGCGGGGCCGTGTGCTTGTCCCGGCCACGCCCTCAGTTCCAGCCAAGGATCCTCAGCAGCGCAGCCGTTCCCGCGCCGGCGAGGACCACCACCAGGAACGGCGCACGGAGCGCCAGGGCTATGGCGGCGGCCACCAGCGCACCCAGCCTGGCATCGGCAGCGAGCGACTGTCCTGTGGCAAACGTGTTCACCACAGTCAGGGAGGCGAGCAGCCCGATGGTCATGGTGCCCGCCACCCGCGACATGCGAGGGTCTTCGAGCAGCCGGGCCGGAACGAAGTAGCCCACCAGCTTCCATGCATAGGCCAGCGCACAGGCAATCAGCAGCCAGATCCAGAGACTCATTTGCCGGCCCCCGGACCGGTGTCCCCTGCGCGGTGCGCCCCGTGGTGGTGGCGTTCCCGGAAGGGGTCCACGTCCGGCTCCAGGCCTTCGTCACGCCGGCCGTGGCTGAACCAGCCGATCACCGCCGCCACCACGGCCGCCACCAGGATTGGCACGCCCGCGGGAACGAACGGCACAGCGATGACGGTGGCCACGGCACATACAGCGGCAATGGCCACCGGCTCGCGTCCCTTGAGCCGCGGCCAGAGCAGCCCCAGGAACGCGGCCACGGCCGCACCGTCCAGCCCCCACTGCTTGGGGTCGCCCAGGCCGCTCCCGGCGAGCGCACCGATGGCGGTGAACAGGTTCCACAGCACGTAGATGCCGATGCCCGCCGCCCAGAACCCCCGGCGCTGTTCAGCGGGATCGGTCTGGCCGGAGCTGGTTGCTGTGGACTCGTCAATGGTGAGCTGGGCTGCGACGTACCTGCGCCAGCCGGTGGGATGCAGGAGCGCGTTGAGCTGCATGCCGTAGATCCCGTTGCGCATGCCCAGCAGGGTGGCGGCGCTCATGGCCGCGATGCCGGACCCGCCGCCGGCCACCACGCCGATGAACGCGAACTGCGAGCCGCCGCTGAACAGGAGCAGGCTCAGTGCCATCGTTTGCCAGAAGTCGAGCCCGGACGTCACTGAGAGCGCCCCGAAGGATACGCCGTACAGTCCGGTGGCTATGCTGATGGAGATCCCCATCCGCACCGCCGGGGATGCCAGCAGGGTCACGGACGCGCTCCCCCGGCCGGCCGGCGCAGGCTCCACGCCCACGCAATGAGCGGCGCCTGCAGCGGCAGGCGGACGGTGTGCACCTTCCGCTGCGCCCGCGTTCCCCGCGGTCTGTACGCCCGCTGGAGCGCATCCACGTGTCCGGCCAGGAACGCGGTGAACATCACTGCGGTGCCCGTGGCGGCCACCTTCCGCGTTCCGGGGACAAGGATTCCGACGGCGGCTGCCAGTTCCACCAGCCCGCTCAGGGCGATCCATTCCTCCCGGGAGAGGAGGGCAAGCGGACGCGCGGGAGCGGCATCCCGGCCGGGTTCATCGTCACGGCAGAGGTAGCCCGGGACCACCTGGCGGTAGAAGGCGGGGTCGCGGAAGTGTTTCATGGCGCTGGCCAGGAGCAGTGCGCTCATGGCTGCAGCGGAGAGGGTCTGGGCGGCCCGGCCGGAGCGGGGAAAAGGCATGGCTCCACTCAACCACAGGCGCGGCGGGCTCCTGTAACCGTCAGGCCCAGGGGAGGCACGCCGTCCGGGACCTCCTCCATGCGCCCCTACCTTCCCTGCGGCGAGGCAACCTGCAGCTGGCCCAGGACCCGGGCCGGCACGTTGGTGGTGATCTCCTGGATTCCCAGTCCCGCACACAGCGCAACGTCCTGCTCCGAATCCACCGTCCACACCCGGAAGCGCCGGCCGGACGCGAGCCAGCGCTGGACGGCAGCGGGGTGCCGGCGGACATACTCGATGCCGGGCCCGGCCAGGCCAACATCGCCGTTGTCCAGGATCCTCTCGCCCTCGGCCTGGGTTGCCCTCATCAGGTTGGCAATTGCGCCGCCGGTGATCATCCCGAACCCCAGCCCGCCGCGGATCGCCCGGATGTCCACGTCGTCCACCAACTGGCAGATGTACTCCGGCGGAACCGAGCTGAGCACATGCCGGACGGAGTCCGGGCTGAAACTCATGAAGGTCACCGCCACGTTGTCCACGGAGGAGCTTTTGGGGTCCCACCCCTCGCTGCGGAGCACCTCGAGGACCCGGTCCTCCAGTTTGAGCTGGTACGGGCTGGGGTGCTTGAGCTCGATCGCCAGTTTCACCGGCCGGCCGGCACCACGCAGGATGTCCAGGAGTTCCGGCAGCGTCAGGAGCTGCTCTGACCGGGCACCGTATGCCTCCGGGATGCGGACGCCCTTCCATGACGAGACATCCAGGTGCCGCAGTTCCCGGAGGGTGCGTTCAGCAACGGGTCCCGTTCCGTCCGAGGTCCGGTCCAGGTTCGCGTCATGCAGGAGGACAACGTGCTGGTCACGCGTGAGGTGGACGTCGCACTCCACGCCGTCGGCGCCGTCTGCCAGGGCCTGCAGGTAGGCGGCGCGGGTGTGTTCGGCGAACGCGGCGCTGGAGCCGCGGTGGGCAAAGACCAACGGCCGTTGCGGCGCTGACTCATCAGTAGTCATGCAGACACGGTAGCCGACCGGCCCCGCGCTGCGGGACTAGGCTTGGCACATGCAGGTGAACTCTGAGCCAACTACCCGGGAATCACCCGGCGGGCCCACCCCTTCCACACCACCGCCCTCGAGGGGCCATGCGGAGGCGCGGGCCGCCGTCGGCCACCAGCTGAGTGAGGGCGACGCCGAAAAGGCGGCAGCGCTGCGGAAAATGAAGCTGGTGGCCCTGGGGCTGCTGCTGGTGATGGCCGTGATCTTCGTCTTCGCGTTCGCGCTGCAGAAGGAGTATCCGTGGCTCCAGTACGTGCGCGCGGCGGCCGAAGGCGGCATGGTGGGCGCATTGGCTGACTGGTTCGCGGTCACGGCGCTGTTCAAATACCCCATGGGCATCAAGATCCCGCACACTGCCATCATTCCGCGCCGGAAGGACCAGATCGGCGCCTCGCTGGGCGAGTTCGTGGAGACCAACTTCCTCTCGGAGCAGGTGGTCCAGGACAAGCTCGCCAGCGTGAATATCGCCCGCAGGGCGGGCGAGTGGCTTGCCACGCCCGCCGGTTCCGAGCGGGTGGCCAAGGAAGGCGCCGCCGTCATCCGCGGCCTGTTCAAAGTACTGAACGACGACGACGTCCAGGCGGTCATCGAGGGAATGGTGCGTAAGCACCTGCTGACTCCGCCGTGGGGGCCGCCGGTGGGCAAGATGGCCGAACGGATCTTCCGCGACGGGCACCACCACAACCTGGTGGACCTGCTGGTGGACCGCGCCGCCGACTGGGTGGACGACAACCACGACACGGTCACCCACCTGGTGTCCGACCGCTCCCCCACATGGGTCCCGCAGTTCGTGGACGGCCTGGTGGGCGACAAGGTCTATGTGGAGATCCTCAAGTTCGTCCGGGCTGTCCAGGCAGACCCCAACCACCAGGTCCGGCAGTCCATCGACAAGTACCTGAACGACCTTGCCCAGGACCTCCAGCATGATCCTGCGATGATCGCCCGCGCCGAGGACATCAAGGCCCAGGTGCTGGGCGACCCCGAGGTGCGCGAACTGGCCTCCCGCACCTGGGGCACCGTCAAGAACGCGCTTCTGGGCGCCGTGGACGATCCCGACAGCGAACTGACCGTGAAGTTCAAGGCGGCCGTGCGGGACTTCGGCTCCCGGCTGGTCAGCGACCCCGAACTGGCCGGCAAGGTCAACGCGTGGATCGGCGACGCTGCGGGCTACCTGGTGCGGACCTACCGTTCGGACATTGCGGGGGTCATCACGGACACCGTGGCCCGCTGGGATGCCAAGGAAACGTCGCAGAAGATCGAGCTCCAGGTGGGCAAGGACCTGCAGTTCATCCGGATCAACGGCACCGTGGTGGGGGCGCTGGCCGGGCTTGCCATCTTTACGGTGGCACACCTGATTTTCGGCTAGGCGAAGGACTCCAGTTCAATGCCGGCCGCTTCCAGTCCTGCCCGGACGGCGGCAGCCATCCCCACCGCGCCCGGCGTATCGCCGTGGATGCACAGGGAATCGGGCCTGACCTGGACCACTGTTCCGTCCACGGCCACCACTTCGCCCTTGGCAGCCAGCCGCACGGCCCGCTCAACAATCGCGTCGACGTCCTGCAGCACGGCACCCTCCTCCGAGCGCGGAACCAGCGTGCCGTCCGCCCGGTAGGCGCGGTCCACGAACGCCTCGATGAACACCGGATGCCCGGCGTCCGTGGCCTGCTTCAGGAGCTCGGAATCCGGGAGCCCCAGGATGGGCAGGCCGGGATCGTACGCGTTTACCGCGGCCACCACGGCCGACGCCTGTTCGGCATCGTGGACCAGCCGGTTGTACAGGGCCCCGTGCGGCTTCACGTAGTCCACGGAGGCACCCACGGCGTGGGCAACGCCGTCGAGCGCTCCCAGCTGGTACAGCACGTCGCCGAAGAGCTCGTCGAAGCTCATGTCCAGCGAGCGGCGGCCGAAACCGGCCAGGTCCCGGTACCCCACGTGGGCGCCGACAGTCACATCGAGCTCGTAGGCTGCCCGGCAGCTGTCCAGCATGGTGACGGGGTCCCCCGCGTGGAAGCCGCACGCCACGTTGGCACTGGTGACCAGCTGGAACATTGCGGCGTCGTCCCCCATCCGCCAGGAGCCGAATGATTCGCCAAGGTCAGCGTTGAGATCCAAAAGTTTTGCCTTCCAGCGTCGGGGTGTCCTGGGCCGCCGCGGCGGCTGTGAGCTCTCCGGGGATGGTGTCCGGCATGGGCCCAAACGCCTCCTTGGCGTTGGACACCACCGCACGGCCCATCATGAGGTTACCGGCTCCGCCCACCACCGCGCCGATGCCGAACGGCAGCGCCCGGCCGAACAGCGCGGAGCCCTGCCGCTTGAGGAGGTTCTTGAGGAACGCCTTCTGGATCCTGTTCCGGATGCTGCCGAAGCCCGGCACGGCCATGGACTTGGACAGGGCATTGCCCCAGGCCTTGTTGGCGTTCACTTCCCTGCCGGCAGCCTGGCCGCTGAGGGTCCCCAAAAGCGCCGTCCCTTCCTCACCCAGCATGATGGCCATGACCATGGTGCTGGCCTTCTCGGGGTTGGTCAGCCGGATCCCGTGCAGTTCGGCCAGCGAGGTGGAGTAGAGGGCTGTTGCTTCCAGGAACCCGACGGTTGCGGCGGCGGACAGTCCGAGGGATGCCACGGTGCCCACGCCGGGCACGACGGCGGTAGCACCTACCAGCGCACCGCCCCCGGTGACCGCGCGGAGGTAGTCGCGTTCAAGGATGTCGGCAAGCTGGGCGGCTGTGGCCCGGGGGTGCTTCCTCTGCAGCCGGCGGATGTAGGCCACCACCAGCGGGCGCTGGATCTCCACCGCCTTCAGGAGCATGTTGTGGACGCCCGGTTTGGGCTTCCCGTCTGCGTCGAACACCGCGTTGTGGGCAGTTTCCTGCGCTATCCGTACTGCGGGATTGCTGCGCTTGGCCATGGTCACCTCTGCTTGTCTCGCCGGCACGCCTGTGCCGGAATTCCTCATACTAAGGTTGCTTAACATTAGGCCACCGCACGAGCGGCCACCCACCCGCCGCGTCCCATCCGGGACAGGCCTGCGGGGCTCCTCCGGAGCGCGCCCAAAGCCTAGACTTAGCCTATGCCCACCCCCAAGGCCCTGCGGCCCTTTGCCCACCGCGAGTACAGGGTACTGATCGCAGCGCTGGCCATCTCAATCTTTGGTTCCGGCATGTGGGCCGTGGCCATGGTCTACCAGGTGATCCATTTGGGCGGCGGTCCGCTGGAACTGTCCATGGTGGCCGCCGCCGGCAGCGTGGGCCTGGTGGCGTTCGTCCTCGCCGGCGGCATCGCTGCCGACCGGATCCCCCAGCGCCGGCTGATCATTGCCGTGGAGGGCGCCAACCTCGCAGTGATAGCGGCCGTCAGCGGACTCGCCATGACGGGCCTGCTCCAGCTGTGGCACGTCGCGGCGGGTTCCTTCGTCCTGGGTGTCGGCGCGGCGTTCTTCTTTCCTGCCTACTCCGCAATCCTGCCGCGCATCCTTCCCGCCCAGGACCTGCTGGCTGCCAACGGAATGGAAGGGTCCATGCGTCCCGTCCTCCAGCAGGCGGCCGGTCCGGCCGTGGCTGGAATCGTGGTGGCTGCCCTCTCGCCGTCGCACGCGGTCACGGCGGTGGCGGTGTGCCACCTCCTGGCGTTCATCGTCCTGAATTTCCTGGGCCAGCACGCACTGGCCGCTCCCGCCAACGGAGCGGCGGACGGTGCAGGCGGGCCGGAGGGCGGCGCCGCAGCCGATGGCACTCCCGGTGCCGAGGGCGGTGAGGTGCGCAGGCGGTCCTTCTTCCACGACCTGCGCGAAGGGGTCATCTACACGCTTGGCACCCCGTGGCTGTTGTGGACGCTGGTGTGGGCCTGCATCTCGGTCCTGTTCCTGATCGGCCCCATCGAGGTCCTGCTGCCGTTCGTGGTCCGCGACCAGCTGGCGGGTGATTCCCGCATGTTCGGCTTCCTGCTGGCCGTGATGGGGGTCGGCGCCGCGCTGGGCTCGCTGTTGACCGCGTCCTTCCGGCTGCCGCGCCGCTACCTCACGGTGATGATGGTGTCCTGGGGTGCGGGCAGCCTGCCGCTGGCCGCCGTCGGCGTTATGGACAGTTTCTGGGCAATCGCAGCGGCGCTGTTCATCTTCGGTGCCACCGGCAGCGTGGGCATGGTCATCTGGGGCACCCTGCTCCAGCGGCGGGTTCCGCCGCACCTCCTGGGCCGTGTCTCCAGCCTGGATTTCTTCGTCTCACTGGCCCTGATGCCGGTGTCCATGGCGCTGGCCGGGCCGGCCGCCGAGGTGCTGCCCATCTGGCTGATCTTCCTGGTGGCCGGCGGCGTATGCCCTGTGATGGCAGTCATCGCCATGGCTATTGCGCGGATGCCCGCCGACGAACTGGCCCACCCCCTGGACCAGGAACCTGCGCTGGAACGCACGACGGCGGCGGGAGACTAGGCCCCCGCCGCCCCGCACTCAGCTGTTGGCACGCACCACCGGGATGCTCGCCGTCGGATGTCCGCTGGGGAACACCGTGGGTTCCGGCTGCGGCACGGGCTCCAGTGCCACCTTGACGGGTTCTGCGCCCACCGTGAGCTGCTGGCCGCGGACGTCCACCGCCAACGGCTCCCCTTCGGGGACGGTCAGCGTGATGGAGCCGGTCTCGAGTTCCACCAGCAGCAGGCGGCCCTGGATCTTGAGGTGGAAGGCCAGTCCGTCCCACTCCGCCGGGAGGCGCGGATCGAAGTACGGAACCGGGCCCTGGTCCCGCAAACCGGCAAACCCGCAAACCAGCGAGCTCCACACCCCGCCGGTGGAGGCAATGTGCACGCCGTCGATGGTGTTGCCGTGGGTGTCGTCAAGGTCGATGAACACGGCGTTGGTGAAGTGTTCCAGCGCCTCGCGGGAGTACCCCACCTCGGCGGCCATGATGCCCTGGACGCAGGCGGACAGTGTCGAATCGCCGGTTGTCAGGGGATCGTAGAAGTCGAAGGCCCGGTGTTTCTCCTCAGCCGTGAAATCCTGCCACTGCAGGAACATCGCCAGGACGGTGTCCGCCTGCTTCAGGACCTGGTGGCGGTAGATCACCAGGGGGTGGAAGTGCAGCAGCAAAGGGTACTTTGACCGGGGCGTGTTCCAGTCCCACGGCTCCAGGTGCATGAAGTCGTTGTCCTGGGAATGCACCTGCATCCGTTCATCGAACGGCAGCTGCATGCGGTTCGCAGCCGCTTCCCACAACTGCCGCTCCTCGTCGCTGATGCCGGCATGCTCCAGGGCCGCGGCGGCGCGCAGATTAAACCGCGCCATCACATTGGTGTACAGGTTGTCGTTGACCACGGCGGTGTACTCGTCAGGGCCGGTGACGCCGTGGATGTGGAAGAGCCCGTCCTTGCCGAAGAAGCCCAGGGAGATCCACATGCGCGCCGTTTCAATGAGCAGTTCGGCGCCCATCCCGTCGCGGAAACCGGCGTCCTTCGTGGCCCACACGTACCGGTTGGTGGCGAAGGCGATCGCGGCCGCAATGTGGAACTGGGCCGTGCCTGCGGCGTAGTAGGCACTGGCCTCGAGCCCGTTGATGGTGCGCCACGGGAACAGCGCGCCGTCCACGCTCAGTTCCTTGGCCCGGACCTGGGCTTCGGGGAGCATGCCGTGGCGGAACTCGAGAACCTTTCGGGCGCCGTCGGGGTTGGTGTAGGTGAGGTAGGGCAGGAGGTAAACCTCCTGGTCCCAGAAATAGTGGCCCTCGTAGCCGGAGCCCGTCACGCCCTTCGCGGGAATTCCGGCGACGTCGGCGCGGGCCGTTGCCTGGGCGAGCTGGAACAGGTTCCACCGGATGGCCTGCTGCAGCACGGACTGGCTGGTCACCACGATGTCCGAGGCGGCCCAGTAGTCCCGGTAGTGCGCCTTGCTCTCGGCAAAGATGTCACCGACCGGGCGCAGGCCCTCCTCGGCGACGGCGGCCGGGTCCACGGACGGTTCCTGGATGGCCCGTCCTGCGGCATAGCTGACGCTCTTTTCCAGGCGGAACGGCTCGCCGGGGCTGACCGCCAGGACGTAGCGGACGCTGCTGTAGTCCTGGTCCACAAGCGTCTCGAACGGCTGATGGCCCGCTGAGGTCCAGTGGTCCACCGCGACCCCCACCCGCTGCTTTGATTCGGCGGCTTCCCAGGCCAGCCGGAGCGACCCGTCGCCGCCGTCAAGGCGCAGGGGCAGCAGGACGCGTCCGGCGTGCCGGCCCGCACGGCGGGGATCGTGGACGGAGTGGTCCTCCACGGGCTGGTCCTGCCGGTTGACCAGGGAGGAGGTCACGTCCACGGAGACCTCGCGGTCCGTGGACACCTCCAGCGAGATGCCAAGGCTTCCCCGGGACGCGAATCCGACGGCACGCCGTTCGGTGGTGGTGACGACGGCGCCGGAACGGCACTGCCAGGTGACCCGGCATTCGTAGACGCCGGTGGAAAAGTCAACGGAGCGCCGGTAGTCCAGCACCTCGGACTCCGCAAGGCTGAGGGACTCCCCGTCAAGGACGACGCTGAAGTTGTTGGCGTCCGGGATGTAGAGGATGCGCTGGCCGGTGCGGGCGAACCCGAAGGCGTTTTCGGCGTGCTTGATGTCCCAGATTTCGTGCAGCCCGTTGATGAAGCTGCCTGGGAGGTCTGAGTCGGCTGCCGCCCAGTGGGCGCCGCGGATTCCCAGGTGGCCGTTTCCCAGGGCGAAGAGGGTTTCCAGGGTGCCCTCGTTGCCCTGTTCGTGGCGGGTTTCCACGAGCTGCCAGGGGTTGTTGGGGAATCTTTCGCGGTCCGCGGAGATCAGGGCCATGGTGTTGGGTCCTTCGAAGTGTGGCCGGGCAGCTGGTTTGCTGCCGGCCTGGGGATGATTTTTGGGGGATGAAGGGTACTGAAACAAGCTGCCGGGGCAGCGTGACTGCCTCGGGGAGGGCAGCGGTTTCTTAGGGAAGCAGTTCCTCGAGGTCATTGACCACAAGGGTGGCGCCGGCTTCGAGCAGGGTCTGCCGGCCGGCGCCCCGGTCCACGCCGATAACGGAGTGGAAGGATCCGGCCTCCCCGGCCTGGACACCGGAGACCGCGTCCTCCACCACCACGCATTCCTCGCTGGGGAGATCCAGCAGGCGTGCGGCGTACTCGTAGGTGGCGGGGCTCGGCTTGCCGGGCAGGCCTTCGCTGGCAGCCACCACGCCGTCCACCACCACAGGGAAGCGGTCCGCGAGCCCGGCCGCCGCCAGGACGGCGGGTGCGTTGCGGGAGGAGGAGACGACGGCGACCTTCAGTCCGCGCTGCATGACGGCTTTGAGGAAGCGTACGGAACCTTCGAAGGGCTCGACGCCGGTGCTGACGATGTCGTTGAAGATCCGGTTCTTCCGGTTGCCCAGGCCCTGCACCGTGGTGTTGGCGGGGTCGTCGTCAGTGGGCCCCTCCGGGAGCACAATCCCGCGCGAGGCCAGGAAGTCGCGTACGCCGTCGAAACGCGGTTTGCCGTCGATGTGGTCGAAGTAGTCGCTTTCGCTGTAGCCAGGCACCTGCGGTTGGGCCGCGAGGAAGCCCTCGAACAGTTCCTGCCAGGCCCGCTCGTGGACGGTTGCCGTGGGGGTCAGCACCCCGTCCAGGTCAAAGAGGATTGCCGACGCGCCGGCCCAGGCGGAGAGGCCGCCGGCTGCATGGCCTGTTGCCGTGGTGTCGCTCATGGGTGGTGGGGTGTCCTTTCAGGACGGCGGGCAGCCCTAGTGAAGGGTGCCGTGAAGTGTGGAGGCGACGATGCCCGGATGACCTGGAAGTGCGGCAGGTGCCCGCCCGCGGAAAACGCGGCGGCTTTGACGCTGCCGATCGATGCAGTTCTACCATCATGGGCATGCCGGCGCATCCAGACAAGCCGGCGGATCGGCCGGCTCCTTGCAGGCCAGGCAAGAGCATCAGGCCGTGGCCGGCTGCAGTACATCGTCCGCACCGCACTGCTCTCCTTGTTCGCCCAGTTCAGTGCCGCTATAACGGCCGAAGAAGAGTGTAAGCGCTTACAAATTTAGCTGGCAACTGTTTTTTCTTCGGGCACCGATGTGACGCATTTCTCAACCCGCAACGTCACCGCCGGTTGCTGGCTGATATTTCCGGCCGCAGCACGTAGTGGCGCAGGAATGAGCTCACGTCCACCATTTCCGTCTTGGACATGGCGTGGCCCATCCCCGGGTACGTCCTGGCGGTGAGCAGGGTGTTCTCCTGCAGCCATTCCTCCGTATAGGCAATGGCGTCCTCATTGATGACCAGGTCCGCCTTGTCCCGCCCCCAGAAAAAGGGCGGCCGGGTATCAAAGGATTCGGTGAGGGACAGCAGCTCGTTCTGCAGCACGAACCCGGACAGCCCCACCACCGCCTCATAGTCCTTGGGATGGAGGCGCAGCAGGGTGCTGGCCATCGCCATGCCCTGGGAATACCCGAGCAGGCTCACGCTGCTGTGCTGGCCCTTGACGCTGTTGATCCAGGCCTGGACGGCGGCAGCAGCCTTGATGACGTCGGCGAAGTCGTTGGCAAGGAAGTAGTCGAGCAGGAACCAGCCGTAGTGGTCACCGATGGGCATCGGTGCACGGAGCGCCGCGCAGGTGAATTCCGACGGCAGGTATTCAAACAGGCGCACCATGCGGGACTCGTCCGTACCGTAGCCATGCATCATGACCAGCAGCGGGGTATCCGCCCGCTGGTCTTCCGGCTTGGACCAAACAACAGTTTCCATCGGATCAGCCTAGCGAGGCAGGCCGGGAAGAAGCCCGACGCCGTGCCGGGCCGGCCGCGGTCGGCCCGGCACGGTGTCGGGAGCGGCTGGCTGGACCGACGCAGCTGCCGCCCCACCATTCACAGGGGCCACAGCGCAACAAATGGGTTACGCACTGTCCCGAAACGTTGAACACGGCAACTCCGCGCTGTAGCGTGACGCTTAACGGTCAGCATGCTTAGCAACCGTCAACGGGTGATGACCACGCCCGGCCCCCAAACAAGGAGCACCTCATGAGAATCGGATCTTCCATTTTCCTTATCGCCCTCGGCGCCATCCTCGCGTGGGCGGTGGCTCCGGGCCTCATCCCCGCCGTGGACCAGGTCCTGATCGGCTACATCCTGATGGCCGTAGGCGTCATCGGCCTCATTGCCTCCCTGATCCTCGCCTCGCCCGGCCGCAGCCGCCGCGTCAGCGAGACCCGGTCGGTAGTGGATCCCAACACCGGCGAACGCATCACCCGGAACGAAAGCCGCGACGGCGGGCTGTAGCACCAGGGAAGGTCCTGGCCTGGCTGCCTGACTGGACAACGAATGAACCCGACGAGCCGGGCCGGACCATTGCGGTCGGGCCCGGCTTTTTCGTCCCCCGGAGAGTTTTTGGGCAGATATGCAGGGTTCCCGGGCCGGCAACCCTGCATATCTGCCCAAAAACTCCCGTTGGTACCAGTGGGGAGCGGCGGGCTCATTTTGTTTCGTGTGGGTTTCCATTGACAAACCAACATAAGCAAAGATAAAGTCAAGTAACTCAACATCATGTGATGCCAGTCACGCGGCTCTGGACACCGCAGCACGTGGGCACCGCAGGACCACCGCACCAACTGAACTTACGCAACGGAGGGTACGTGTTCGCCGAGGAGCGCCAGCAAAAGATTGCCGAGCTTGTTGCCGGCAGCGGCCGGGTCAGCGTGACCCTCCTGGCCGAGCGCTTCCGCATCACCACCGAAACCGTCCGCCGCGACCTTGCCACCCTCGAAAGCGCCGGCACCGTCCGCCGGGTCCACGGCGGGGCCGTTGCAGCCGACCGGTTCAGTACCACCGAGGAAAGCGTCAACGAACGCGCCATCCAACGGCCCGACCAAAAGATCCGCATCGCCGAGGCCGCCCTGGCCCTCATCCCGCGGAACTCTGCGGGAAGCGTCCTGATCGACGGCGGAACCACCACCGAAGTCCTGGCCGACATGCTCGCCCGCCGCGCCGCCGTCGAACCTTCCGACGCAACGGAACCGCGGGCGGAACTGGTCGCCATCACCCACGCCGTTCCCATCGCCGGCAAACTGTCCAGCGTTCCCGGGATCGCCCTTGACGTCCTGGGCGGCCGGGTACGCGGCATCACCCAGGTTGCCGTAGGCCAGGGAACCGTGGAGGCCGCCGGCAGGCTCCGTCCTGACATTGCCTTCATCGGCACCAACGGCATCCACGCAAGCTTTGGCCTGAGCACTCCCGATCCTGAAGAAGCCGCCGTCAAGGCAGCCTTCGTCCGTTCGGCCCGCCGCATTGTGGTGCTGGCCGATTCCTCCAAGCTGGACACGGAAACCTTGGTCCAGTTCGCCTCCCTGAAAGATCTGGATACCTTGATTACAGACAGCGAACCAGGCCCGGAACTCGCAGCCGCCCTGGAAGAAGCCGGCGTTGACGTGGTGATCGCATGATAGTCACCTTCACCGCCAACCCAAGCCTGGACCGCACGGTCGCGCTTCCCGGCCCCCTGGAACGGGGCGAAGTGCAGCGTGCTGTCTCCGTCCGCCAGGAATCGGGAGGCAAGGGCGTCAATGTCTCCCGGGCACTGGTTGCCTCCGGCCTGGAATCCGTAGCGGTACTTCCCGGCGCGGACAGTGATCCGGTGCTCGCCGGACTCCGCGAAACCGGCGTGCCGTTCGTATCGCTCCCCATCGATGAGCCGCTGCGCACCAACGTCGCACTCACCGAGCCCGGCGGCGTGACCACCAAGATCAACGAACCCGGGCCCGCCCTGGATGCGGACCAGCAGGAAGCCCTCATCAAGCTGCTGCTGGAAAGCTCGCGCGGTGCGAGCTGGGTGGTCCTGGCCGGTTCACTCCCGCCGGGGTTCCCTGCAGACTTCTACGCCACGGTGGCCCGCCGGATCCGCGCAGCCGGAAACGGCAGCGCCCCGCACATCGCCGTGGACTCCTCCGGCGCCCCGCTCGCGGCGGCAATGTCCGGAGACGGTGCCGGCGCTGACGGTACCGCCACTGGTTCCGGGAAACCGGACCTCCTCAAACCCAACGCCGAAGAACTGGCGGAACTGGCTGCTGCAGCCGGCTTCGCCTCGGCCACCGCTGACGAACTGGAAGCGGATCCGGTGGCTGCCGCGGCAGCCGCTGCCGCCGTCGTGCGTTCCGGTGTGGGTGCTGTGCTGGCAACTCTCGGATCCAAGGGAGCTGTCCTGGTAACGGCCGACGGCGCGTGGCTGGCCACGCATCCGCCGGTCGCCGCGGTCAGCACGGTAGGCGCGGGGGATTCCGCGCTTGCCGGCTACCTGCTCGCCCACGGCCAGGGCGCCGCCCCGGCCGACTGCCTTCGCCAGGCTGTGGCCCACGGTGCCGCAGCCGCCTCCCTGCCCGGTTCCACAGTTCCGGCAGTACACCAAACCACCCCGGATGCCGTAACCATCACGGCCCTTCGAAAGGATTGACAGTGACTCAGCTCATCACCACGGAACTGGTCGAGCTCGACCAGAACCTGGGCAACACGCCCGAGGCGGTGATCCGGCATCTGGCAAGCAAGGTCGCTGCCGCCGGACGCGCAACAGAAGTCGAAGGCCTCTTCGCCGACGCCTTCGCCCGCGAACAGAAAACCGCCACCGGCATCCCCGGCGGCATCGCCATCCCGCACTGCCGCTCGGCCGCCGTCACGGAACCCACCCTGGCCATGGCCCGCCTGAACCCCAAGGTGGACTTCGGCGCGAAGGACGGCCCGGCGGACCTGATTTTCTTCATCGCGGCCCCGGACGGAGCAGACCAGGCCCACCTGAAGCTGCTCTCCAAGCTCGCCCGGTCCCTGATCAAGAAGGACTTCACCGCTGCCCTGCGCAACGCCTCCTCCCGCGAGGAGATCGTGGAACTGGTGGACGGCGCACTGGCTGACAAGCCCGCCGCCCACGCAGCCGCAGTTCCTTCAGACGCTGCAGCCGCCGCTGCTGCCGGTGGCGCCACCGGCGCCGCCGGGGCTTCCGCGGTGGCAGGCGCCGGCGCGCCGGCAGCCTCCTCCGGGCCCAGGCGCCTCGTGGCTGTCACTGCCTGCCCCACCGGCATCGCCCACACCTACATGGCTGCTGACTCCCTCGTTGCCGCGGCCCAGGAGGCCGGCGTCGACCTGCAGGTGGAAACCCAGGGTTCCTCCGGCGCCAAGCCGCTGGACCCCGCCGTGATCGCCGCTGCCGACGCCGTGATCTTCGCGGTGGACGTTGACGTGCGCGGCAAGGAACGCTTCGCCGGCAAGCCCGTCATCAACGCCCCCGTCAAGCGCGGCATCGATGAACCCGCCAAGATGGTCCAGGAAGCGCTCGCCGCTGCGGACAACCCGAATGCCCGGCGGGTCCCGCACTTCGGTGCCGAGGAACAGGCAGAGCACGAGGCGGAGGAGAAGGGCGAGCACATCGGCCAGAAGCTGAAGCGGGCCCTGCTCACCGGCGTCAGCTACATGATCCCGTTCGTCGCCGGCGGCGGCCTGCTGATTGCGCTCGGCTTCCTGCTGGGTGGCTACGACATCACCGACGTAGCGGACACCGTGGTGGTGGAGAACAACTTCGGGAACCTGCCCGAAGGCGGCCTCGCCATCTACCTCGGTGCCGTGCTGTTCAAGATCGGCGCCCTGTCCATGGGCTTCCTGGTCCCTGCGCTGGCCGGCTACATCGCCTACGCCATCGCCGACCGTCCGGGCATCGCCCCCGGCTTCGTGGCCGGTGCAGTCTCCGGCTTCATGGGTGCAGGCTTCCTGGGAGGCATCGTGGGCGGCCTGCTGGCCGGCTACATGGCACACCTGATCGGAACCTGGTCGGTTCCCCGCTGGCTGCGCGGCCTGATGCCGGTTGTCATCATCCCGCTGCTCGCATCAATTTTCGCCTCCGGCCTGATGTTCCTGGTCCTCGGCGGACCCATCGCCGGCCTCACGGAAGCACTGAACAACTGGCTGTCCGGCATGACCGGCGCCTCCGCCGTCGTCCTGGGCATCATCCTGGGCCTCATGATGTGCTTCGACCTCGGCGGCCCTGTCAACAAAGTGGCCTACGCCTTCGCCGTGGCCGGCCTGAGCGCCGGCGCGGCCGACAACCAGGCACCGTGGCAGATCATGGCAACCGTTATGGCAGCGGGCATGGTTCCGCCGCTGGCGATGGCCCTGGCCACGGTCCTGGACAAGAAGCTCTTCAGCCTGGCTGAGCGCGAAAACGGCAAGGCTGCCTGGCTGCTGGGTGCATCCTTCATCTCCGAAGGTGCCATCCCGTTCGCTGCCGCCGATCCGCTGCGCGTTATTCCTGCCAGCATGCTGGGCGGCGCCCTCACCGGCGCGCTGACCATGGCCTTCGGCGTCACATCGCAGGCACCCCACGGCGGCATCTTCGTGTTCTTCGCCATCGGCAACGTGCTGATGTTCGTCCTCTCGATCATTGCCGGTACCATCGTCACTGCCCTGGCCGTGGTGGCACTGAAGCGCTGGGCAGCCCCCAAGACCGCTGATACCGTGGAATCCGTTCCCGCAACGGTCTGACCCTGACCACCAAGCTATCCGGCACTGGACCTACAGCAAGCCGCAAGACAAAGGAGCAACAATGCCAGAACGCACCGCAACCGTCGCCAGCCGAGTAGGCCTGCACGCCCGCCCCGCCGCCATCTTTGCCGAGGCCGCAGGAGAATACGACCTGGACATCACCATCGCCCGTGAAGGCGAGCCGGCGGACGAGGCCATGGATGCTGCCAGCATCCTGTCCCTCATGAGCCTGGGCGCCTCGCACGGCGACGTTGTAGTCCTCCGCGCAGAGGGCGACGGCGCGGACGATGCGCTGAACCACCTGGTCCAGATCCTGGAAACGGATCACGACGCCGAGTAGCGCACCAGCCTCAGCGGCCGCCGTCGGGCCTTCCCTTCCGGGAAACGCCCGACGGCGGCCGCTGGCTTTTAAGCTTCCCCTTGCCCATGTAGGTAGCAGCAAGTGTCGTTATGGACGTCCATAACGACACTTGCTGCTACCTGGTTGGGGGGATCTACTTGGCCTTCTTCGCCGTGAACAGCAGGTACTCCCACTCCATCTGGAAGGGAGAGTCGCCGTGGGCATCACCGAAGGAATCAGCCAGCTCCGTCAGTGCCTGGTCCAGGGCTTTGACTTTGTCCGCGTCCTCCCCGATGTATTTGTAGACGGAGATGGTGGGACCGTAGTGGGACTTGAAGTAGCGGACAAAGTCGCCGGGCTGGTGGAAGCTCCGCACGGCCAGGGTCTGCTTGCGTGCTGCGGTGTCCGTGATCCTGTCCCCCAGCAGTTCCCGGACGTGGTCCTCGGTTCCCCACAGCGGAGCCGGCTGGGCGCCGGGGGGAGGCGGCGGGGCGAAGGGCTTCATGGTGGCGAACATCTTGCCGATGAATCCCTCCGGCGTCCAGTGGAGTAGTCCGATGGTACCGCCCGGTTTGCACACCCTCAGGAGTTCGTCAGCCGCCTGCTGGTGGTGGGGAGCAAACATGACGCCGAGGCAGGACATCACGACGTCGAACCCGGCGTCAGCGAAGGGCAGGGCCTCCGCGTCGGCCTCCTGCCAGTCCAGGCTGACTCCGCGGTTGGCTGCCTCACGGCGGCCGGCATCGAAAAGCTCAGGAGTGAGATCGCTGGCCACCACCTTTGCCCCCATCATCGCCGCGGGAATGGCCGCGTTGCCTGATCCGGCGGCAACGTCCAGCACGTTGTGGCGGGATGTGATGCCACAGGCTTCCACCAGGATGGCGCCCAGTTCCAGGAGCATCTCATCTGCGAGCGCCGGGTAGTCGCCGGAGGCCCACATGGCCCGGTGCTTCTGTTTGAGTTCCCGGTCCGCCTTCGCTGCATCCGTCTGGCCGTTCGCCTTGGCTGTGCCGGTCTGGTCGTTCATGTCCGCGCCCCTCTCAGGTGGCAGGTCAGAGTGAATGACAGCACGCTGTGAGGCCACAGCGGAGGCTGTGATGCGACTCATTGTGGACGCACCGGGCGCCGCTGTAAAGGACCCGGACTAAACAGGTCCCCGCTACTTAAGCAGGTGCCTGCTACCGGAAAGCAAGCAAGCTTAGTAGTTTCTTAGTCATGGCATCGAGCAACGAAGCATGCACCGCAGTCAGCGTTCCATCACGCCGGCTTGCGCGCCCGCGTGCCGGCAGCCTTGCCGGCGGCGGTTTTCGCGGCAGGTTTTTCGGCGGTGGACTTGGCTGCTGCGGACTTGGACGCCGCGGACTTGCTTGCCGCGCCCTTGGCCTCCGAGGACTTGGCGGCGCCAGCCTTGTCCCCGGCCGATTTCGCGGCACTGGTTTTGCGGGCAGCAGGTTTGTCCGCGGACTCGGCTGCATCGGACTTGGATGCGGCGGGCTTGGCGGCCGTGGACCGCTTGCGCGCCGGCTTGGCTTCTTCTTCACCGTCCCCGGCGGCGTCGCCGGAGTCCCCGCCGGCCTCGTCATCAGGGGTGCCGGCCGAACCGGACCCGCGTTTCCGGTCGAGGCTCCGCTTCAAGGCCTCCATCAGGTCGATGACTTCGCCCTTACTGCCCTCGCCGGCTTCCACCCCAAAGGTTTCCTCCGTGTCCAGCGACTCGCCCTGTTCCAGCTTCGCCTCGATGAGCTGGCGGAGCTGCACCTGGTAGTCGTCCGTGAAGGAAGCGGGATCGAAATCCGCAGCCATGGACTCCACCAGCGCTGCGGACATGTCCCGTTCCTGCGCGCTGATCCGGACATCGGCCTCCAAGGACGCGAAGTTCGCCTCGCGCACCTCGTCCGGCCAGAGGAGGGACTGGAGCACCAGGACATCGTCCTTGATCCGCAAAGCGCCCAGCCGGGTCTTCTCCCGCAGCGCGAACTGGACGATTGCCACCCTGTCCGTGTCCTCCAGCGCCCTGCGAAGCAGCACGTAGGCCTTGGGCGACTTGGAGTCCGGCTCCAGGTAGTAGCTCTTCTCGAACATCATGGGCTCGAGCTGCTCCGACGGAACGAACTGCACCACGTCGATCTCGTGGCTGTTCTCGGCCGGAATGGCCTTGAGCTCGTCTTTGGACAGGACCACCGTCCGGCCGTCCTCCTCAAAGGCCTTCTCGATGTCCGAGTAATCAATGACCTGGCTGCAGACCTCGCACCGGCGCTGATAGCGGATCCGGCCGCCGTCCGCATTGTGGACCTGGTGCAGACTGATGTCATGATCCTCAGTGGCGCTGTAGACCTTCACGGGCACGTTGACCAGGCCGAACGCGATGGCACCCTTCCAAATGGCTCTCATTCATCAAGTGAACATCACGCAACGCCGCAGGTGAAGCCCCATGCCTGCCGCTAAGGACCGTGTCCGGGTTGCCGGGCGGGAACTGACCCTCACCAACTTGGACAAGGTCATCTATCCGGAGACCGGCACCACCAAGGCGGACGTCCTGGCCTACTACGCCGCCGTGGCCCACGTCCTGGTCCCCGCAGCGTACAACAGGCCGGCCACCAGGAAGCGGTGGGTGAACGGCGTAGGAACCGCGGACAAGCCCGGCGAAGTGTTCTTCCAGAAGAACCTGGAGGACTCGGCCCCGGGGTGGCTCCCCCGGGCCGCCATCACCCACAAGGACCGCACCATCCACTACCCGATGGTCAACGACCCCGCCACGCTCACCTGGTTCGGCCAGATCAACTCGCTGGAAATCCATGTGCCCCAGTGGCAGGTGGACTCGCACGGGAGCCAGCTGAACCCCGACAGGCTGGTCCTGGACCTGGATCCCGGGGAAGGCGCAGGCCTGGAGGCCTGCGTGGAAGTGGCACTCTTGGCCCGCACCATCCTCCAGGACGTGGGCATGGACCCGGTCCCCGTCACGAGTGGCAGCAAGGGCATCCACCTGTACGCCGCCCTGGACCGGTCCCAAACCTCGGAGCAGATCTCCGCCTTCGCCCGCGAGCTCGCGCGGGCCCTTGAAGCCGACCACCCGGACCTGGCCGTCAGCGACATGAAAAAGGCCCTGCGCAAGGGCAAGGTGCTGGTGGACTGGAGCCAGAATAACGCGGCCAAAACCACCATCGTGCCCTATTCCCTCCGCGGCCGCCCCACGCCCATGGTGGCTGCGCCCCGGACCTGGGAGGAGATCAGTTCACCCGGACTAAAGCACCTGGACTACAAGGAGGTCATGACGCGGGTGCAGGACGGCACGGACCCGTTCGCCGTCGTCGTCCACGCCGGCGGCGACCCCCGCCTGGGCAAGTACCGCTCCATGCGCGATCCCGCCAAGACCCCCGAGCCCTTCACGGGTGCTCCCGGCAGCGGGGACACATTCGTGATCCAGGAGCACCACGCCAGCCGCCTGCACTATGACTTCCGGCTGGAGCACGAGGGCGTGCTGGTGTCCTGGGCGCTGCCAAAAGGTGTCCCGGAATCAAGCGGCAAGAACCACCTGGCTGTCCAGACCGAGGACCATCCTCTTGACTACGCCGGTTTCGAAGGGACCATCCCCAAGGGCGAGTACGGTGCCGGCGAGGTCACCATCTGGGACCACGGGACCTATGAGCTGCACAAGTGGATCAACGGCAGGGAAGTCATCGCCACCCTGACCGGCTCGGAGGGAGGCGGTCTGGGCGGAACGAGGAAGTTCGCGCTCATCCACACCGGCCGCGGCCAGGGAAAAGATCCAGAGGGGCAGTGGCTCATCCACCTGATGGACCCGGAGCGCCACGGCGGTCGGCGGAAACAGGCAGTTCCGGGGCAGGCACATCCCCGTCCTTCAGTTCCAGGACCGGAAAAGGAAGACGGCGGGACGCTGACCAAGGCGGGAACGTCCGCCGCACCCGGTCCCGAGGATTACCGGCCCATGATGGCCACCCCCGGCGACGTTGCTGCCCTGCAGGGCAGCAATTGGCAGTTCGAACTTAAGTGGGACGGGGTGCGCGCCATCCTTGTGGCCGACGAAGAAGCAGTCAGGATCTTCAGCCGCAACGGAAACGACGTCACCCGGACCTACCCTGAACTGGCCGACAGGCAGTGCTGGCCGGACCAGCCGTTCGTGGCGGATGGCGAGATCATCGCCGTCGGGCCGTCCGGCCGGCCCGACTTCGGCCTGCTCCAGGGACGGATGAAGCTCACCCGTCCGGCGGACGTGGCACGGGCCCGGACTGCCATCCCCGTTCAACTGATGTTGTTCGACCTCCTGAACGACGGCGGCACGGACCTCCGGCGGCTGCCGCTCGCCACGCGCCGGGAACGGCTGGAGGGCTTCTTCACGCCGTCCGACTCCCCCATTGGGCTCTCCCCGGTACTGGAGGAACAGGTGGAACACATCCTGGAGAGCGCGCGGGAACTGGGCCTGGAAGGGGTGATGGCAAAGCGGACGGACAGCCGCTACGTGAGCGGGCAGCGGACCCGCACCTGGACCAAACTGAAAGTGGAGCAGACGCAGGAGGTGGTGGTGGGCGGCTGGCGCCCCGGCAAGGGCGGCCGGGAGGACACCGTGGGCTCCCTGCTGGTGGGCATCCCGGACGGCAGGAAGTTGCAGTACGCCGGCCGGGTGGGCAGCGGGTTCAGCTCCCGGGAACTGGCGGAGCTCCGCCAGACGGTTGAACGCCTGGCCAGGAAAACCTCGCCGTTCCAGGACGTCCCGCGCGAGGATGCCGCTGATGCGCACTGGATCTCGCCCGAACTGGTTGGCGAAGTGACGTACAGCGAGTGGACGGGGACGGGGCGGCTCCGGCACCCCGTGTGGCGCGGCTGGCGGCTGGACAAGGAGCCGTCGGAGGTAGTGCGCGAAGACTGAGCCCGAGGCTGCGAACCAGACCCAGGGGAGACGTCCTGTACAGCTCAAAGGGCCGGGAACACCTGGTTTCCGGTGTTCCCAGCCCTTGTGTGCATCCTCGGAGGATGGGTTTCTAGGATGAGTGGGGCATTTGCGGCCGGCTGGTGCGGTGGATGGCCGTCACTGCGGCCCCCTGCCCCATGCGGCCGTGGCTTGCATCCCGCTCCTTCGGGTGCCGCCGCTTTCCGTTGCCGTCCGGCCAGGTGCGCTGCCCGGGTCCCGCCATCGGGGCAAGCGGTGCTTCCGCGCCAGGCATGTCAGGGGTGTTCATTGCCTCGGCGAGGTGGCTCGCCACCTCCGGTTGGATGTGCTTTTCCATGTTGTCGTCAGCCATTTGTTCTTCCTTTCCGCGGTGAAATGAAGTGCTACCAAGAGTGGCCGCTCAGGGCCTTGTACGACTGAAAGAGAGGCGGGCCGGGCGCGGGCCGCAGGCGTCCGCCTAAATGAAAGAGAGTGTTCCCATGGCACAACCTTAGGGAGGCGCGGCGCACCTGTGAACCCCCCTTTTTGCCGGGGCGGAAAACGGCCGGCGACGACGTCCCGCCGGTTGCGCGGACCGGCCGGAAACGCCGTGGCCCCCATCACAATGAGCCCTCAAACCGGCGCAAAAAGCGGCGCTGTGGCGCATACCACTTAAATACTTGGGCAGCGGGTGCGCCCGTGGCGGGCTTTCCCAGTGCTGGCAAGGGAATCGGCGGGGCCGGGAAACTCCGCTGCATCTTTCCGGAAGACCCCGAAAAGGGCCGATCCTACGGCATCACAAGGCCGTCCGCTGCGCCGTTCGCGTAAAATTGAAGGCCTGCCCAGAGCGGGGCAGCTACAAGTCGCAAGCAAATGACCTCCACAGGAGTTGCCCAAATGCCCACAGACCGAAGCGTGAACGACTCTTCCGCAGGCCTTAATACCGCCTCCGGAACCAACCCAGCTGCACCCCCTGGAGCGACGTCTCCGACGGCTTCCAGGAATACCCGGAAACCAAAAATACTCGCACGGCGCCGGCTCAAGGAGTCGGACGTCAACGTGGTTGACCAGCCCATGCTGAAGAAAGCCCTCGGCGGAACCATCGTGGGCAACACCATGGAGTGGTACGACGTCGGCGTGTTCGGCTACCTCATCACCACGATGGGTCCGGTCTTCCTTCCGGAGTCCGATCCCACCACCCAGACCTTGTTCCTGCTGGGTACCTTCGCCGCCACGTTCATCGCCCGGCCCCTGGGCGGCGTGATCTTCGGCTGGCTGGGTGACAAAATGGGCCGGCAGAAGGTCCTTGCCGCCACGCTGATGCTGATGGCAGCGAGCACGTTTGCCATCGGCCTCCTGCCCGGATACGCGCAGATCGGGCTGTGGGCCGCCGGGCTCCTGGTGCTCCTGAAGATCATCCAGGGCTTCTCCACCGGCGGTGAGTACGCCGGCGCCACGACATTCGTCAGCGAGTACTCCCCCGACAAACGCCGCGGCTTCTTTGCCAGCTTCCTGGACCTGGGCAGCTACATGGGCTTCGCCATCGGCGCCGCCCTCGTCTCGGTCCTGCAGCTGACGCTCGGCCAGGCAGCCATGGAGGAATGGGGCTGGCGGATTCCCTTCCTGATCGCAGGCCCGCTGGGGCTGATCGCCGTTTACTTCCGGAGCAGGATCGAGGAATCCCCGCAGTTCCAGGCCACCCTGGATGCCCAGGAGGACCTTGCGAAGAATGCTGCCGCTTCTGACCAGGCAACGGCCAAGGGTCCGGTGGGAATCGTCAAGGCCTACTGGCGCTCCATCATTGTCGCCATGGTCCTGGTGGCCGCCGCCAACACTGCCGGCTACGCCCTAACGTCCTACATGCCCACCTACCTCACCGAGTCCAAGGGCTACGATCCGGTGCACGGCACCCTGCTGACCATCCCCGTGCTGGTGGTCATGAGCCTCTGCATTCCGCTCACCGGAAAGTTGTCGGACCGGATCGGCCGCAGGCCCGTCCTGTGGATCGGGGCAGTCAGCACGGTGGTCCTGGCCATTCCGGCCTTCCAGCTGATCGGCATCGGTGAGATCTGGTCCACCCTGGCCGGCCTGGCGCTGATTGCGTTCCCCGTGACCTTCTACGTTGCCAACCTGGCCTCGGCCCTCCCGGCGCAGTTCCCCACCTCCAGCCGGTACGGAGCCATGGGCATTGCCTACAACTTCTCGGTGGCGATCTTTGGCGGCACCACGCCGTTCATCGTCGCGGCCCTCATCGGCGCCACGGGCAACGACATGATGCCCGCGTACTACCTGATGGCAACCTCGCTGGTGGGTGCTGTTGCCATCTACTTCCTGAAGGAGTCAGCCCGGCGTCCGCTGCCCGGATCCATGCCCAGCGTGGATACCCAGGCTGAGGCCCGCGAACTTGTTGCCACGCAGGACGAGAACCCGCTGATCAACCTGGACGAACTCCCGTTCGACGAACAGGACATCACCGATTCACGGGACACCGGGAAGGTTGCTGCCGGCGTCTAGCCGGTCCTGCCGCGGCACCGCCTGCGGCACAACCCTTCCGGGGCACGTCATGCAGCCCCGCTCAGAAGGCCCGTCCCGCGTGTTTCCTTGGGGGAAGCACGCTGGGCGGGCCTTTGGCGTGCCAGTCACAATGACGCCCCATGTCCCCTGGCCCCTGCCGGAAATGACCGGCTGTGGCAGCCGGTGGTAACTTCCAGATGGCCGGTCAGGAAAGCAGCAGGAGGTGGGTGCCATGGAACGCGTCCTCCTGCAGGTGCGCGCGCTCCACCGGCTGGAGCCGGCCAACAATGACCATCTCGCCGCCGCGCGCGTGGCCCTCAGCGTGGCGGTTCCATCGCTCCTGCTCCTGGCGGCGGGCCGCACCGACCTGATGATCTACGCCGTCTTTGGTGCCCTGGCCGGCATGTACGGCCGGTCCGAGACGCATCAGCTGCGGCTCCGGCACCAGTCCCAGGCCGCCGTCGTCCTGCTCACGGGCGTGGCTGTGGGCGTGTTCCTGTCCGTGAACCACCTCCACTCGTGGTGGCTGGTGGGCGTGGAGGCCGCCCTGGCCGGCGTCGGATCGGTCTTTGCGGACCGGGTACGGCTCAAGCCCAACGGACCGTTTTTCGGGATCCTGGCACTGGGCGCCTGCGCCTCGGTACCAACGGTGGTGCCGTGGCAGGTTGCCATGCTCATCGCCGCGGGCTCCGCCGCGTTTTCCATGCTGGTGGGTTTCGGCGGCTGGTTCCGCCGGAGGTCCTGGCAGCGCGGCGCCGTCCGGGCTGCTCCCGGGGTGACCCCCGCCGGGCACCGGGAGCTGCTGGTGCACGCCGCCCGCTACATCCTGGCGGTAGGCGCCGCCGGCACCGCAGGCGTCCTGACCGGCAGCGGCCATCCGCACTGGGCGATGGCGGCCGCTGCTGTGCCGCTCGCGGGCGCTGACCTCCCCAGCAGCGTCCGGCGCGGCATCCACCGCATCGTGGGAACGTTCCTGGGGCTGGCGATGACCGCCGTCGTCATCCTTCCCGTTCCGTGGTCCCTGGCGGGCCTCTTCCCCGGCGGGCAGGCCGTGGTGCTGGCCCTCCTGGTGATCCTCTTCCAGTTCACCACCGAGCTCTTCATGACCCGCCACTACGGCCTGGCCATGGTTTCCTTTACGCCCGTGATCCTGCTGATGACACAGCTTGCCCACCCCATTGATCCCGCGGTCCTGATCCTGGAGCGCGGCGTGGAGACCCTGGTGGGGGCGCTGGTGGGGATCGCAGTAGTGGTGGCTGTCCGGCGGGCGGGGACCCGGACGCCGGCCGCCCTACTGGGGCGTGCGCGCATCCTTCGGCTTCCGCGCAGGCCCCGCCACTAGCCTTGCCGGAGCGATCCGTGCCACGGCCGCCACCACCTTGTATCGCCTGGACGGGATGGAAACTGCCCTGCCCCGCGCGTTGTCCGCCAGGCCCTCACGCACCACCCGCCCGGCGTGCAACCAGGCCCACGACGGCGCCACGGACTTGTCCATTCCCATCCGGTCGTGGAACTCCGTGTGGGTGAAGCCGGGGCAGACGGCAGTGACCTTGATGCCCTGCCTGCCGTACGCGAGGTTCGCCCACCTGCTGAAACTCACCAGCCAGGCCTTGGCAGCAGAGTACGTTCCCCGCGGGAGGAAGGCCGCAATGCTGGCCACGTTGATGATCCGGCCGGAGCGGCGCTCCAGCATCCCCTTCAAGGCTGCGTGGGTCAGCTCCATGGCCGTTTCCCCGTGCAGCTTCAGGTGCTTTTTCTCCTCCGAGATGGGGTTGTCCTCGAAGTTGTGCAGCAGCCCGATCCCGGCGTTGTTCACCAGGATTTCCACCGGCCGCTGCGGATCGGACAGGCGT
>NZ_BMKU01000004.1:114376-277442 GCF_014644495.1 Pseudarthrobacter polychromogenes | reverse complement strand
GTACTTCAGCCGTGACCCCGTAATGCCGCTCCAGCTCCGCCGCGGATTCCTCGAGGCGGGCCCGGTTCCGTGCCACCAGCACCACGTTGTGGCCCTGCGAGGCGAGCTGCCGGGCGAACTCGGCTCCCAGCCCGGCACTGGCTCCGGTGATGAGGGCGGTGGTCCTGGCTGTTACATCGGAAGTTTCTGGGGTCATGGGGAAAGCCTAGCCAGATCCCTCCTCCGTGGCCTGCGTTGCGCGGAACCTGGCAAGGGGGTTGGCCAGCCGGCCGGCCATCTGGAGCCCTCCGGAGGGGTCGGTGAGGTCCAGCATCTGCTGGTTGTTGCGGAGCTGGAGCCGGTTGAGGCAGGACAGTTCGAAGTCCGCCGCGAAAAGGTCATGGCGGGCGAACTGGGCTGCGAGTTCGGGATGCCGGGCCTGGTAGTCCTTGATGGCCTCCGCGGCCGTCCGCCAGAAGCCCTCCTGGGGCAGGATGCCCTCCTCTTCCAGGAGGGCAGCCAGGAAGCGGAAGATGCAGTCGAAGACATCCGTGAAGATGGCCAGGACCCTCTCGCCGTCCGGGATGTCCGCCTTGATCCGGGTAACGTCCCCTGGGAGGTCCACCCTGTCCCCCATCACCACGATCTCCTCGGCAATGTCCTTCATGATTGCCCTGATGGGGACTCCGTCCTCAAGCACCAGGATCACGTTTTCGCCGTGCGGCATGAAGGCCAGTTCGTACCGGTAGAGGCAGTGGACCAGCGGAACGAGGTAGGCCTCGAAGTAGCGGCGCAGCCACTCCTCCGGTCTGAGGCCGGAGCGCGCCACCAAGGCTGCCGCCATGGGCGTGCCGGCGGAGTCGGTGTGCAGGAGCGAGGCCATGGTGGCCAGCTGCTGCCCGTCCGCCAGAAGCGGCAGCGGGCTTTCGCGCCAGAGTGCGGAGAGCATCTTGCGGTAGGGGGACCCGGGCGCGGACCCGGCCTCGTAGTAACCGTTGTGGTAGCCGATGGCTGCCACCTCGCCGATCATGGTGAAGCCGCGCCGCTGCAGTGCGCCGTCCGCCTCGATCAGGTTCCGCAGCCACTCGTTGATGGCCGGCGTGGCTTTCATGTACTGCGGCGACAGGCCGCGCATGAAGCCCATGTTGAGCACTGACATTGCGGTCTTGACGTAGGTCCGCTCCGGCACAGTGACATTGAAGAACGTGCGGATGGACTGCTGTGCCTGGTAGCTGTCAGTCCCGGTTCCCACCTGCACAATGCGCTGCAGGGCAATCTCCGCGGCGAAGGTGACAGCCAGTTTGTTTTCCCACTGCCATGGGTGGACCGGCATCAGGAAGTACAGGTCCGGGTCCAGGCCCATCGCGTGGAGCCGGGCGTGGAAGGTGCCCAGGAGGGGGCCAAGTTCGGCGTCCAGGTGGGCCCGGTAGTCCAGTCCTTCGGCGGAGGTGAAGACGGCGCTGCTCCGGTGCACAGCGATCCATTTCAGCAGGACCGGGGCGCCGGTTTCCGGGGCGAAGGCGTGGTAGTCGCTGATGCCGAAGCCCAGGCGCCCGTTGTTGGCAACGAAGCACGGGTGGCCTTCCGTCATGCTGCGCTCGATGGCCTGGAAGTCTGCCGCCGGGTTGCGCCCGCCGGTGATGCCGGCCGCCAGTTCGGCCGACGACGGCTGGCCAGCCCATTGCTTGTACGCGTGGCTTGCCAGGGTGCTGCTGATCTCCTCCAGGTAGACGGGCAGCATCTGGATGTTGATGCCAAGGGTTTCATGGAACGCGGTGACGAACTCCAGCACGTCCAGCGGCGCTTCGGTGCCGTCCCGGAAATGCCTGATGGAATCAGCGTCGATGGACCAGTGCTCCAGTTCCAGGAGCCGGGCGTCGAAATGGTACTGGTGCGTGCCGTCGCCGCTGGCAAGCCGGTAGCTGCCGCGTCCGTTCACCGGTTCGGGGACGAGGATCCGCTCGTGGGAATACTCGGCGAGCGCCTTGCGCAACAGGTGCCGGTTCGCCCTGGCCCAGGCCTCTGCAGTGAGGTGCGGGACGGGCGCGGTGGCGGCGGCGGGCGTGGTGGTTGGTTCGAGCTGGACGGTCACAGTGATGCTCCCTGGGGGATCAGCGGGCGGGACGGGATGGCGGAAAAGGTGGTGCCCTGCAGGGCGGTGCGGGCGGCGAGGTAGTCGGACCTGCAGCAGAAGCTCAACAGCGCTTCCTTGTCCGGAAGGGGCACCACGCCTGCAGGCTGGAAGCCCAGCCGTTCGTTGAGGGCATGGATTTTGGTGTTCCGCGCATCCGGTTCCACCACGATGCGCTCCACCCCGGGCACGCTGAACAGGCGGGCCAGGACGGCATCCATCACCGCTGCGGTGTAGCCGGGTTCAGGACCTTCCGACGGCGGCGCCACCAGCAGGTGCATCCCCACGTCACCGGGCAGGACGGGATAAACGGCTGCCAGCGGCGAGGAGGCCGGCTGGTATTCCTCCATCAGGAAAGCGGGCGTGCCGCGGTCGAGCCCCAGCAGGGCGTGGTGGTGGCCGCTGGACTGGATCTTTGCGTACTCCAGGGCCACGTCTTCCACGGTGGCGGAGAGCATGCCCCAAAACGAGGCGTAGGGCCGGGCCACCCAGCTGTGCAGGAGTGCGGCGTCGGCTGCGGCATCGAGGCAGCGGAAGGAGAACCTCATGCCGGCACCCCCGCCCCGATGCCAGCGGCTGCGGTGCCGGAAACTGCCGTGCCGGAAACTGCGGTGCCGGAAACTGCGGTGCCGGAAACTGCGGTGTTCCCGGGCCTGCTGAGGGGATGCCCCACACTGCCGGCTCCCGGGTCCGCGGGTGCCCCGAACTGCTGGAAGGCGATGCTCTCCTCCACCGGGTACACCTCCCGCCCGGTGATTTCCCGGAGGATGCAGGAGTTCCGGTACGCGCCCATGCCCAGGTCCGGGGTGGCGAAGCCGTGGGTATGCAGTTCGGCGTTCTGCACGAAGATTTCCCCGGGCTGGACGCCGGTACTGTAGTTCCGGTCCACCGCGAACCTGCCGGCACTGTCCCGGGCAATGCGGTCCCGCACGCCTGCCAGGAATCCCGGCTCCCGGTAGCTGTAGCCCGTGGCGAGCACCACGGCGTCGGTGTCCAGGGTGTAGGAGCTGCCCTGTTCTTCGTGCATCAGGTGCAGCGTGTGGTTTCCTGCCGCGGGGTTCCACTGTGCGGCGGTCAGTGACGAATGGGTCAGGAGCCGCGTGTCCACCATGCCGGAGATGCTCCTGGTGTAGAGGAGGTCGTAGATGGCGTCGATCAGCTCCGAGTTGATGCCCTTGTAGAGGTTCTTCTGGGTCTTGTTCAGGTGGTCGCGCTGGTGCTCCGGCAGGCCGTGGAAGTAGTCAACATATTCCGGGGACGTCATTTCCAGGGTCAGCTTGGTGTATTCCAGGGGAAAGAACCGGCCGGATCGGGTGACCCAGTCCAACCGGTAGCCGTGGGCGTCCGCGTCCTGCAGCAGGTCATAGTAGATCTCCGCCGCGCTCTGGCCGCTGCCCAGGATGGTGATGCTGCGCTGCTGCTGCAGCTCAGCCTTCCGGGACAGGTAGTCGGCGTTGTGGAAGGCCACTCCCCCGCTGCCCGCGGCAGCCTCCGCAATGATGCCCGCGGCGGCCTCCGGTACGTAGGGAGAGGTGCCGGTGCCCAGCACCAGCCGCCGCGCGTACAGCACCTCCTGCCCGCCCGGACCGGAGACGGCCAGCCGGTACACGCCGTCGTCGTACGCCACATCCAGCACAGCCGTGCCAAAACGGACGGCGGGCAGCTGCCCGGCAACCCACTGGCAGTACTGGTTGTATTCGGCCCGCAGCGGGTAGAAGTTTTCGCGGATGTAGAAGCGGTACAGCCGCCCGGTCTGCTTAAGGAAGTTCAAGAAGGAGTAGGGCGAGGTGGGGTCCGCCAGGGTGACCAGGTCCGCCATGAAGGGCACCTGGAGGTGGGCCGGTTCCAGCATCATTCCGGGGTGCCAGTCAAAGGAGTCCCGCCGTTCCACGAAGATGCCGTCTAGGCCTTCCACCGGCGCGGCCAGTGCCGCGAGGCCCAGGTTGAAGGGCCCGACGCCGATCGCCGCGAAGTCATGGATCCTGCCGTTGCCTGCCTTTCGCTTGTAGGTGGTGCTCATGCGGATACCTCGCTCTGCAGCAGTCCGGCGCCGGTGGTGCGGAGGAGCCCGATGATTCCGGCGATGTCCTCCAGCGTGGCTTCTGCGTTGAGCAGGGTGAATTTCAGGTAGTGGCGGCCACCTACCTTTGTTCCCGCCACAACCGCCTCTCCGGAGGCGAAGACGGCGGCGCGGATGGCCGGGTTGAGGGCATCGGCAGCGTCCTCGGACAGCCGCTCCCCGCTTTCCAGGCGCGGCCGGTAGCGGAACACGAGGGTGCTGAGCTGCGGCGGTGCGGCCAGGTCAAAGTCGTCGTCGGCAGCGAGGAGCGAGCCCACGCGGGCGGCCAGGTCGATGGCTTCGTCAAACAGGGCGCCAATGGCGTCCGCTCCCATGATCCGCAGGGTGAGCCAGAGTTTCAGGGCGTCGAACCGGCGGGTGGTCTGGATGCTTTTGTCCACCTGGTTGGGGATCTCGGCCAGGGCTGCGCTTTCCGGGTTCAGGTAATCCGCGTAGTAGGTGATGTGGCGCAGCATGGCGCGGTCCCGAACCAGCAGCGCGCTGGAACTGACCGGCTGGAAGAAGGTCTTATGGAAGTCCACGGTGACCGAGTCCGCCAGCCGCGTCCCGTCGAGGAGGCGGCGGTACCGGCCGGAGACCATCAGCCCGCCCCCGTAGGCGGCGTCGATGTGGAACCACGCACCGTATGCCCTGGCGAGGGCGGCGGTTTCCGTGAGCGGGTCCACCGCGCCGAAGTCCGTGGTTCCGGCGGTGGCCACCACTGCCATGGGAACCAGGCCGGCGCCGCGTGCGTCCGCCATTGCCTCGGCGAGGGCCGCGGGATCCATCCGGTGGTCAGGCGTGCACCGCACGGAAATGACGGCGTCGAACCCCAGGCCCAGCATGGCGGCCGACTTTTGGATGCTGAAGTGGCTGTCCGCCGAGGTGAAGATCCGCAGGGAGTCCAGCAGCGCCGGCAGGCGGAGGCCCGCGCGTGCCGGGTCCTGCCGGAGGCCGGCCACTGCGTGGTTCCGGGCGATCAGCAGTGCCTGGAGGTTGGACTGGCTGCCGCCGGAGGTGAAGATGCCGTCCGCACCGCCGCCGAGGTGCAGCCGTTCGGCCGCCCAGTCGATGAGCCGGCGCTCGATCATGGTGGCGCCGGCACTTTGGTCCCACGTGTCCAGGGAGGAATTCACCGCCGACAGGACAGCCTCCCCCACCAGGGCCGGAATCACCACGGGGCAGTTCAGGTGCGCCGCGTACTTGGGATCGTGGAAGTAGATGGCATCGCGCAGGTACACGTCCTCGAGTTCCTGCAGCGCGGCTGCCGTGTCCGGCAGCGGGGCGTCCAGGTCTACGGCGCCCACCCGGGCCTTCATGCCGGCAGGGTCGACGCCGGTGAACGGCTGGGCGGTCCGCTCCAGTTTGGTGGCCACGGCCGTGACGCCCTGCAGCACCTGGGCGACATAGCGGGGTGCGTTGCGGGCGTTGAGGAGGTGGTTTGTGGCGGCCAGGGCCAGTTCAACGCGGGAGCCAAAGTCCTGGCCCGGCGCCAGTGGGCCCGGTCCTGCCGCGGGGTTGGCTGGCTTATCCAAATCTGTCTCGTCAAGGCGGGGCATCAGCGGCACTGGTCGTCCTTCTGTCGGGAATCACGGAAAATCACAAAGGACAGCCTTACTTAGGCAACCCTTTTAATCAAACTTCTGTGATGTATTTCCCCAAAATGTGGGACTGCGCCGTATTTTGCACCTCTGGAGCCGCCATTGACTGGCGGCGAGGGGTAAATCTGCTGCAAAATTGCCTGCCGTCGGTCCGGTCGCATGACAAGACGGGCATGACCCACCGGGCCTAGGCTTGGCACAGGGGCGGCCGGACCGGGCTGCGCGGCAATCAGGGGGAAGCATGGAGCAGGGACCAGCAGGCGCAATCGGCTTCAGGGAAGTGGACCGGGACGGGAACCCCGTCCGGGGTGAAGCCACCGATACGAGCGAGGAAGACTATGGCAGGGGCCGCAGCCTGGCCATCAACCCCTTCATTGCCGCCCTGTGGATCCTCACGATCGCCCTCATCGGCGGCGGCGCCTGGGTGTTCCTCAACGCGAACGCCATGGTGGGCCCCTCCGCGGGAGGAATGCCAACTTCTTTCCTTGTTTTCACCTTTGCCCCCTACGCGATTTTCGCAGGCCTTGCGGCGCTGATCTGCCTGTTGTTCTGGCATGCGCTGCAGTGGCAGCGCCGGCGTCACTAAGGGGCGCATTCACAACCGGCGGGACCCGCCAGTCCGGGCGCACCGAGCGGCAGCAGGATGCACTGGACCACACGCGGATTTGCCCGGATATTAGTAAGCATGCTTAGGTATTGGGGTAAATGAACCTCCGCAAGCAGTTCGCGGCGGGGCTGCCAACGCCGGCGGTTCCGTGAAGAAGCCCAAGGATGACCCATCATGACCACCGTTGCAGACCACCAGCTTACGGCGCCCGACGTGACTGGCGTACGGGCAGATATTCCGCTGGACGCCACCGCGCCCGCGGACATGGGGCTGCTGCTCACGCTTAGCTCCCGCATGCATTGCCGTGCTCCGATGCAGCGGGTGGATCCGGCAGAAATGCCTGTCCGGCTGCCCGTCCACGTGGACGGAACCACGGTGGGCCCGGTGGGTAGCGGCCCGGTGTCCGAGCACGTGGAGACCTACCGGTGCGCTTGTGGTTTCACCATCGACGCACCCGTCCTCAGCGGGCACGCCCTGGCCAGCTGACTGCTGCCATAGCAAGCCGCGGCAGGATCTATTGCCGCCACGTTCGGTGTGGGCAACTGCTCAGAAGGCTGCCTGTGCAGTCCGCGGGTCAGCTGTCCGGCCAGTCAACAAACTGTTCGTACCCCTCATGCTTCCGTAAGTACGCTGCGATGAAGGGGCAATGGGGAATGATCCGTTTGCCGGTGGCCACCACGTCGTCGAGGGCGAAGTGTGCAAGCACCTTCCCCAGGCCCTGCCCTTCGAACCCCTCCGTGGTTTCCGTGTGGCTGAAGTCGATGTGGCCGGGCTTGTCCTTGAAGAACGTCTGGACAGCCAGTTTCCCGTCCACCCGCAGCTCATACCGGTGGTCTGCATCGTTGCGTGCCAGTGAAACGTCAGGGCTGAACTGGTCTTCGGTGGACGTCATGTTCTCGGTCATGGTTCGACAGTGGCACTACTTCACTCGGCTGGCAATGCCTCTTCCCCCGCTGTCATTTAATGGCCGTGGAGCCGTCCGGGCGGAAGGGGCGCCGCACCCCCGCGCGGGAACGCCATGGGCGCAGGTTAGGGAGTGGTCCGGGAGGGCCCGTCGAGGCTAGACAGCGAGTGCAGCGGCCCCCAGCGCGACGGCGAGCAGCGGCGTGGCCCCCTGGGTTGCGGCAGCGCGGAGGTACTTCCTGCCGGTCAGGGCCAGGACAAGCGCGGCCAGCAGCATGGAGCCGCAGCAACTGAAGATTAGGGTCCAGCCTGCCGTTGCAAGGACCGGGTCCTCTGGTGCCAGCGCCACGAACCCTGCTCCCACAAAAGCTCCCAACGCCAGGAACAGATTATAGAAACCCTGGTTATAGGCAAGTGGCCTGGTGGTCTCCGCGTCGGCCTGGGTGGCCACACCGAAGCGCTTCCAGGTGGCTGGCCTGGTCCAGGTGACGGACTCCATGGTGAAGATATAGACGTGGAGGGCACCAGCCAGGAGGGCAAAAAAGAGGGAGGCCAGGATCATGGGTTTGATCCTAGCCTCCCTCTCCCGGAGTTTTTGTCCACGTATGCAGGCCTCAGGCGGGTTCAACCCTGCACAGCTGGACAAAAACTCGAGTGAACGTCAGCGCGTGAGCGTCGCCAGCGTTTTGGCGGCGAAGGTGCGGGCCGAGCTGTTCCAGTGGCCCAGGAGCCCCTGCAGGTTTTCACCGTCGGACCGGTGCCCCGGCAACTGGTCCTGCAGCGTGGCCAGCACCCCGGTGCGGAGCTCGGTGTTGAAGTTGACCTTGCCAACATTCATGGCCGCTGCCTTCACCAGCTCCTCCGCGGGAATCCCCGAGGCACCATGCAGCACCAGCGGAATGTGGGTCCGCACCGCGATGTCCTGCAGGACGTCCCAGCGCAGCTGCGGCTCCCCCTTGTACTTGCCATGCACGTTCCCCACCGCCACGGCGAGCAGTTCCGCGCCGGTCCGGGACACAAAGTCCTCCACCAGCGCCGAATCCGTCAGCCCGGCCACGGCCACACCGGACTGGTCCGCACCAAAGGCGCGGTCCTCGTCTCCGGCGAGGCCGCCAAGCTCGGCTTCAAGCACAACGTCCGGGCCCAGCAACGCCCGGGCACCACGGACCAGCGCGATGTTGTCCTCGTAAGGCAACGCGGAGCCGTCGGCGAGAACGGAGTCCGCCCCTGCCGCGACGGCGTCGGCCATCACCTGAAGGTCCGTTGCGTGGTCAAGCTGCACAGCCACGGGCACGGATGCAGCATCAGCGAGGCCACGGAGGGCTCCGATGAGGCGCAGGCCGTTGGGCGTGGCTGCAGTCTTGGGAGCCACCAGCAGGATGGCGCCGCGGCCCGCCTCCTCCGCTGCGGCCACCACTGCCATGGCCGTGGTGAAGTCGTAGCAGGTGAAGGCCGGGACGGCGGAGCCTCGCTGGAGGGCTGAGGTGACCAGGTGGTCGAGTCGGGTGCGCATCAGACGCCCAGGCCTCCCACGAGGATCCAGGCCAGGAAGGTCAGCGCGAATCCGGCCAGGCCCAGGATGGTGGTGAGCACGGTCCAGGTCTTCAGGCCGTCAGCCACGGACAGCCCCAGGTACCGGGTCACGATCCAGAAGCCGGAGTCGTTGACGTGGCTGAGTCCGAACGCGCCGAACCCGATGGCAATCAGGATCAGGGCCGTCTGGATGGGTGAGAACCCGCCGTCCGCAACGGATGCTGCCAGCAGGCCGGAGGTGGTGATGATCGCAACGGTGGCGGAACCCTGGGAAGCGCGCAGGATGGCGGCGAGGATGAACGCCATCACGATGACCGGAAGGCCTGCGGTCTGCAGCCCTTCGGCGAGGGCCTTGCCGATGCCGGAGACAGTAAGGACCTTGCCGAAGACGCCGCCCGCACCGGTGACAAGGATGACGATGGCGGTGGGAGCCAAGGCTGAGTCCATGACTTCACCGGTGTGCTGGGAGGACCAGCCGCGGCGGATTCCCAGGAAGTAGTACGCCAGGCCGAGGGCCGTGAGCAGGGCGATCAGCGGGGCGCCAACGAAGGCGGCGAGCTGGGCGGGGAAGGAGTCCTTGGGCAGGACGACCGCGCCGACGGTGCCAACCATGATCATCAGGATGGGCAGGACGATGAGCGTGATGATCATGGCCGGGCTGGGGGCCGTCTTCACCTGGTTCCTGACAGCCACGGAGGAGGTCCCCTGGGCGGCTTCCTGTTCAACCTGGGACGTGCCGGTGCCAAAGAGGCGGAACTGCTCGGCGGTGGCGGGAAGCATGGAGAAATCGCGGCGGTTCAGCCTGCGGGCAACGAAGTAGCCCAGGACGCCGACGGGAACGCACAGTACGAGGCCCAGGATGGTGGTCCAGCCGATATCCGCGCCGAGGATGCCGGCGCCGCCCACCACGCCGGGGTGTGGCGGGACAACAACGTGGATGGCGAGCATGATGGCGCCCACCGGAAGGCCGATCTTGACGGGGTTGACGCCGGCGGCCTTTGCGAAGCCGTAGATGATGGGAATCAGGATGATGAATCCGACGTCGAAGAAGACGGGGATGGCCAGCAGGAAGGCTGCGGCAGTCAATGCGGCGATGACCCGGCGGGGGCCGAGCAGCTGCGTGAACTTGCCCGCCAGCGACTGTGCGCCGCCGGAAATCTCGATCATCTTGCCGAGCATGGCTCCAAGGCCAACCAGGATGGCCACGGACCCAAGGGTTCCGCCCATGCCTTCCGTGACGGTTTTGATGATGTCCGGCAGCGGAATGCCCGCCACCAGGGCAACGGCGACGCTGACCACCAGAAGGGCGAGGAAGGCGGGGATTTTGAACTTGATGACGGCCACGAGCAACAGGGCGACGCCCGCTGCTGCTATGGCCAGGAGAGCTAATGCGCTCATCGTGTGTCTCCTTTGACATCGCCAGTTAAGACTGGCGAGCTGGTTTTTCTTGGGGGAATGCTAGGGGAATGCTGGGGAACGGCAGGGAGGGTGCGACGACGGCGGAGGGGGGACCGCCGCCGTCGCACGTTTGGGGAGTTTTTGTCCAGATATGCAGGCTCAAAAGGCCTTTAGGTCGGCTTATCTGGACAAAAACTCCAGGAAGGTGGGGCTACTTTGTGCGCTTGGTGGGTGCGACGACTTTGATGACGGCGGAGTCATCGGCAGCGGCGAGGCCCTGGGCCTGGCCCAGGAGGTAGAGCTGCTCGGCGGCGGCGGCCACCGGGGCTGCCAGGCCCGCGGCGCGGGTAGCCTTGCCCACGATGCCCATGTCCTTGACGAAGATGTCCAGGCGGGACAGGACCTCGGCGCCTTCCTCGGTGTACGCCTCAAGAATGCGGGGGCCGCGGTTGGAGAGCATGAACGAACCTGCGGCGCCGGCCTCGAGTGCGGCGAGGGTCTTGGCCTGGTCCAGTCCCAGCGCGTCGGCGAGGGCCATGGCTTCTGCGGCAGCGGCAATGTGGACGCCGCAGAGCAGCTGGTTGACGGTCTTGAGGGCCTGTCCGTCGCCGGGCTTGTCGCCCACCACGGTCAGGGTTGAGGCCAGCAGTTCCAGCGCGGGGGCCGCTTTTTGGCGGGCTTCCGGGGAAGCGCCGACGACGATCAGCAGGTCGCCTTCGCCGGCGCGCTTCGGGCCGCCGGACAGCGGTGCGTCAACAAGCTCGACGCCGTATTCGGCCAGCTTCGCGACCGTTGCGGGGATGGCTTCGGTGCCAACGGTGCTGCCGAGAATGACGACGGCGCCCGGCTCCAGTACCGAGGCCACGCCGTTCTGGCCGAACAGGACATCATTGAGCTGCTCGCCGTTGCGGACGGCCAGGAGGACGGCGTCAGCGCCCTTGGCGGCCTCGCGGGCGGTGGCGAACGTGGCGATGCCGGCTTCTTCGGCGAGCTTCAGGCGGGGTTCGGCGATGTCGAAGCCGTTGACGGTCAGCTGGGACGCCAGGCGGGTGGCCATGGGCAGGCCCATGGCGCCGAGGCCCAGGACGGTGACGGTGTAGTTGCTGGTCATGGTGTTCTCCATTGAAATTTCTGCGGGCTGGCGCTGGTGGTTAGAAAGTGTTGCTGAGTTTGCGGGTCACGTCAGCGAGGGACTGGTCGTCGCCCACGTTGCCAGCGAAGACGATGTACGGGATGCCCTTGGCGGGGCCATCCACGGGCTCCCAGAGGGAGACGATGCCCGGCAGCATGGGGCCGCGGACAATGGCGTGGCGGATCTCAAGGCCGTGGGCGGCCACGTCCGAGGAAGTGATGCCGCCCTTGGCGATGACGAACCGGGGCGGGAAGGTCTTGAGTGTCCGGTTGACCACGGCGACGACGGCGGCGGACACCGTGCGGGCGATCCGCAGGCTTTCGGCGGGGTCGTCTGCCTTGATCAGCAGGCGGCTGGTGTGGACAATGACGTCGCCGCCGCGGAGGGCTTCGACGACGGTGTCCACGGTCCGGTCCAGGTGCGCTTCGGCGTCGCCAGGGGCACCGAGGAGCTTTTCGACGTCGATCTCCACGATCCGTGCCGCGCTGTGCTGGTCGGTGAGGGCCTTGAGCTGGCGCGTGGTGACTCCCACGTGGGACCCGACAACGATCAGGCCCCCTGCCTCGGAGGGTGTGTTGCCTGCGTAGGCCTCGGCGCCGCTGAGTTCGGTGCGGATCTCCTGGCCGATCCGGGCACGACCGAACGGGGGGCCCACGCGGTAGAGGAGCTTCTTGCCGCGCCGTTCGGCTTCTTCGAGGCCGAGGGACAGGGCGCGGAGGTCGTTTTCGGTGACGATGTCCGCCACGATGGGGGTGGAATCGGTGGCCGCATCAATGGCGTCGGCGATGGCATTGGCAGTGGCTTGCGGATCGGTGGAGGCGCGGATGATGTTCAGGTCCAGGACGATCACGGAGCCGGCTGCGAAGCGGCCCTGCGACTTCTCTTCAACGTAGTCGGCCATGACGGAGGTGCTGAAGCCGAAGGTGGCGTCCTTGGCGAATTCCGTCTCGGACACGGGGGTGAGCGTGCCGGCCTCCGCGCCCGTGCCGCGCATGTAGTGGACGCCGCCGATGGTGACCCGTCCGGCGTCGGGGAAGGCTGGAACCAGGACCACGCCGTCGGTCTTTTCTCCGCTGACGTCCGCCACCGTTGCGGCGATAACGTCCGGCTCCAGGGGGTAGTGGCCGCGGAGGGTGGAATCGCTGCGGCTGACAAACCCGAGGCGCAGTTCCTGGGGTGACCCTGCTGCTGCCAGGGCGTTGCGCACCACTTCCTCATTGCGGGCGGCGGCCTCGGCCGGGTCCAGGCTGCGGGTGTTCGTGAGGACGTATACGGCAGGCTTGGACTGGCTGAAGGCCCAGATGAAGTCCGCTACTTCCCACTGGGTGAGCACGGGCAAATCCGAAACCGACTGGGTTCCGGTGGGGTCGTCGTCGAGCACTACCAGGACCCGCGGGGTCTCCGCATTGGAGGCGGCCAGGGTGCTGGCCACCAGTTCGGCGGGAATCCGGACCTCGGCCGGGTAGGCGGCCAGAACGTCTGCTTCAAGCGTCACGGTGCACTCCATTGTGTATGAATACGTTGTATGAATCCGGGGCGGCAGATCCCGGTAACTGTAAGATGTCAGACATCTTGCATTTCGATTAGTGTGGCACACCACATAGAGACGCGCAAGTAGACTTGTCCGACATATGCAGTGAAGGAATCAACGGGGGCACAATGGCGAGGCAATCACTGGTGGGCCAGGTGGCGGATGAACTGCTGGACCGCATCATCACCGGTGAGTTCCCGCCCGGCGCCACCGTGCCGGGAGAACACGAACTGAGTGCCCGGCACGAGGTCAGCCGGATGACGGTGCGCGAGGCCATGAAAACACTGCAGGCACAGCGGATCCTCAGTGTTGAACGCGGCCGCGGCACGTTCGTGAACCCCCTCAACCGCTGGGCGTCGCTTGAGGCGGTCCTGCGTGCGGCGTCGGAGGGGAAGAACGAGGCAGAGACCTCGGTCCAGCTCATCGAGCTCCGGCGGATGCTGGAAACAGGCGCCTGCGAACTGGCGGCCGGGCGGATACGCGATGAGGATATCCAGACGCTCCACAGGCACGTGGACAGCATGCGCGCCGCCCACGAGGTCAACGATGTTGCCGCCTTCGTGGAAGCGGACCTGGCATTCCACGACCTGATCCTGCATGCCTCCGAGAACGTCTTTGTGTCCGTCCTTTTCGAACCGCTGCACCAGGTGCTGCAGAAGCGCCGCACCCAGACGTCCGCTGTCCGGGAAATCCAGGAGCACGCAATCGGGCACCACCAGAAAATCGCCGAGGCGCTGGAATCCCGTGACCCCGTGCTGTCCCGGCAGGCCATGGATAACCACATGCAGCAGACCCTGGACGACCTCAAGAACCTTGTGCTCGAGGCGAAGTAAGCCGGCTTTTCCTTGGGATCAGGGCGTCAGCGCGCCGGCGGGGCGGTGGTTCCGCGGACAACCAGTTCCGTGGCAACTTCCAGGGCCGTGGGGACTGCCGCACCCGGCAGGTCCTGCTGCTCCGTGAGCATGCCCACCGCCATGGAGGCGAGCTGGGCCAGGGGCTGGCGGACCGTGGTGAGCGGCGGCGACGTCAACGCCGCCTGGGCAATGTCGTCAAACCCCACAATGCTCAGATCCTTCGGTACATGCAGCGAGCGCTGCCCGGCCGCGTTCATCACGCCCAGGGCCTGAAGGTCACTGCCCGTGAAGATCGCCGTGGGCGGCTCTGGCAGGTCAAGCAGTTCCCCGCCCAGCCGCATGCCGGATTCGATACTGAAATCGCCGTCCTTGACGAGCTCGGGCAGGACGGGCAGCCCTGCCTCGTGCAGCGCAGCGGCATAGGCGGCGTAACGGGCACGGCCATGTCCGGGGCTGTGCTTCCGGCCGGTGATGATAGCGATCCGGCGGTGGCCCTGGCCCAGCAGGTGGCTGACGGCGGCAAGGGCGCCGGAGAATGACGCCGGGCTCACGCTGGGAATTGGCAGCCCTTCGGTTCCTTCCGGGTCGATTGCGACGGCGGGAATCTTCAGGGTCCGCAACGTGGTCACCAGGCTTGAGCCCTTCCGCGGAGCCAGCAGCAGCACTCCGTCCAGCCGGTTCACCGAGGGTTCGCGCAGCTTTCGCCAACGTTCAACGGTGGCATGTTCTGCGCGCGCATAGGCCACGGCATAACCCAGCCGGTCCGCGGCCGCCTCAACTCCTGCCATGGTTTCCAGGACCCATGGTGAATCGAAGTTGTTGACCACCAGCTGCAGGAAGCCGGGCTGGCTGGCAGCAGCCGCCCGTTTGGAATAATCAAGCTCTTCGAGCGCCTGCTGGACCTTGGCGCGGGTGGCGGCGGACACGTGGATCCGGCCGTTGAGCACTTTGGACACCGTGGGCACGGATACGCCTGCCGCGGCCGCAACGTCAGCTATCTTGGGACGCGGAGTGGCGGTCACAGGGGCGGTCCTTGGGGTCATGTGGTTGCGGCGGCGAGGAGCGGTGCGGTGGGACGGCGCGCGGGCGCAACATCCACGCGCACGGGTCCCACGATAACACTGCCTCCTTCCTCCGAACCCAGGGGTGACGTGGCAAAGATCCCCAGCTCAGCTCCGATCCATTGCCCCTTCACCACCTCAAAGTTCCAGCCCTGCACCTCCCAGGGCTTCCCCGGCCCGGAACGCCACGCAAAGGTGGACCGGGGGGTTCCGTCGGTACGGATCTGCAGTTCTATGCGCGGCCCCGGCAGCGCCATTTTCCGGCCCAGCCGCTGCTCGTGCGGGACATCCCCGCCGGTCCCGTCGCCCAGGACATATCCTTCTTCTGTCCTGACGATGCCCAGCCACGCGTACTGCCGGCCTAATACCACCACGCCTGCCCGCGTCCCCACCGGCACATCCTGCAGCTCCACCGACGTGGTGAAGGTTGACGGGGTACCGGGCAGGACCTGCCCCAGCACATTGGGAAGTTCGCGAAGGTTTACCGGGTCATTGGCCTTCGGCGTGAGAACCAGGTGCCCTCCCCCGCACTGGTGTGCCCAGTCATCCCGGGGATTCGCCTGCCAATGCCACTGCGGTCCCAGCCGGGGCGAGGAGAAGTCGTCACTGGCCGGCAGGACCGCTTGGTCCGCGAAGGTACCCGCAGGATAGGAGTGGGTGGGCACCGGTGATCCCGGTCCCCCGTCGGCAGACTGGTGCCCCATCCAGGGCCAGCCATCCGCGGTCCAGCCCATCGGCTGCAGGTGGACCACGCGGCCATAGGGGCCGCGGTCCTGGAAGTGCAGGAACCAGTCCTCGCCACGCGGGCTTGTAACCCAGGCACCCTGGTGCGGACCATTGACCTGGGTGTTCCCCTGTTCCAGGACGCGCCGCTCCTCATATGGCCCGAACGGGGACTTGGACCGGAACACCGACTGCCAGCCTGTAGCCACCCCGCCGGCGGGTGCAAAGATCCAGTACCAGCCCTCCCTTTTGTAGAACTTCGGACCCTCCAGGGTTGTGTAACCCGGAAGGTCCGCTCCGTCGATCACGTGGGTTCCGCGGTCCAGGAGCCTGGTTGCATCCAGGCTCATCCGGTGGACCGTAAGCCGGTTCTTCACGCCGATCCTGCTCTTGGCCCAGCCGTGCACAAGGTAGGCCTGGCCGTCGTCGTCCCACAAAGGGCAGGGGTCGATGAGGCCGCGGCCGGGATACAAGAGGTGGGGAGCGGTCCACGGCCCCTCTGCCTTTTCCGCACTCAGCACAAAGATGCCGTGGTCAGGGTCAGGATAGAAAATCCAGAAACGCCCGTCGTGGTGCCGCAGCGAAGGAGCCCACACGCCGCTGCCGTGGCGCACCAGCGAGTAGTGGCTGCCCTGGGGCAGCGCACACAGCGCGTGGCCGGCGTGCTCCCAGTCCACCAGGTTCCGGGAGCGAAGGATAGGCAGTCCGGGGACGCGGTTGAAGCTTGAGGCAATGAGGTAATAGACGCCGTCCACCTGGACAGCGTCAGGGTCCGGCCAGTCGGCATTGAGGATGGGGTTCTGATAGACGGGGGCGGGAAGGCGGGTGGTCATGATGTCCTGTCGGGTGAACTGCGGCTGGCGAAGGGGTGCTGCTGGAGAAGCTCGAGTGCCTGGGCGGGCGTGGTAACCGCACCGTCATGGACGACTGCGTGGAGGGCCAGCCTCAGCGGATTGTTGTGGTCCACCACGGCCGGTTGCGTCCATGAAACTGCCGGGCCTGCGCCCAGGTAGTCTTCGGCCCTGATGAACCAGGGAAGCAGCTGGTCCGGCTCCTGGGCGAGGAGCACAGACACCGGCGCTTCGTCGATCACCATGCTGACCGAGAGCCAGGGTGACACCGAGCCGTGGGCGGCATCGGCGCCGCGTCCCGCCTCGGAAAGAACTACCGGCCGGCCGGTGACTTCGGGAAAGCGCCAAAATATGCCGCCGTATCCGGCACCTTTCCTGCCTTTGACGGCCGACGACGACACCTCCAGCCGCGGTATGCCCTCCGCCGGGACTATCACCGAGAACAGCGAAAGGGACCAGCTGGCAGGTTCGGGGTGGTGAAGGTATTCGATGCGCCGCTGTTCCGCTGCGAGGTACCCGCCGGATTGGGAAAGCCAGGAAACGCCCCCGCATTCGGCGTCCGGCGTTGACTGCCAGCCGTGCGCACGCTGAACTCCGTGATTGTCCAGGAGTACGGGTCCGCTGGCGGGCGTGTAGGTGGAACCACCCCAAAAGTTGGTTCCGTTGACATCCGGGAACGCTATGGACAGGCCCAGGTGGTGCCGATGGTCGGCCGGCACTGACTGGGTGGTCACGGTACCGGCGAGCGACCGCACCGGATGGAGATAGGGGCGGGGCGCAAGGGTGGCGGGCTGCCGCAGATCCGTGTTGTGGACAGCGAGGGGATGCCCCCCGCCGGAAACGCGCCCCCCGGCAGCAGGGATGGTGTGAGTAGCCAAACAAAACCTCCGGTGATGACACTTCCACAACGTGGGGATCAGCTTAGCCAGAACAGAAATAGATAGGCAACATCTACAGAAACTTTCTTTTAGAAATGCAACTCATCGTAAAAATATGTGTTGACAGTCACAAGCTATGTTTGCTAGAAATCGTTTACTCAGATTTTCAGTTCTGCGCCCTTGCTGCTTCGGTACCGCACCGAAGAGCGGTTCTACGAGCGTTTGGCACTCAGAAACTTTCTGTTCAAATTCCAACAATCCGCTGCACCGGACCGTGGAGCGCAACCCCGAGAGGCGTCATTCAATGAAGAAGACATTCAGCAGCCCCATCTCCCGCAGGCTGGTCCTGGGCGCAGCCGTCACCGCCGCGGGGCTGGCCCTGAGCGGCTGTGGCGGCGGGTCAGCACCTGCCGCCGGCGGCGGAAACGTGGAGCTGAACTTCGTCTACTGGGGAGATGCCACCAGGGCCAAGATGACCGACGCGGCAATCAAGATCTTCGAGGAAAAGAACCCAGGCATCACCGTCAAGAGCGAGTACCAGGACAGCGGCCCTTACGCGGACAAGCTGGCGACCCGCTTCGCCGGGGGGAATCCTCCGGACGTGCTGAACATGGCAAACCGCAGCCTGCTCGAATATGCGCAGCGCGGCACGCTCGCAGACCTCAGGTCCATGCAGGGACTCGACCTGGCGGACATCCCGGACACCATCCAAAGTCGGGGTGAAGTGGATGGCAAGCTCTACGGCCTGGCCACGGGCGTCACCACTATCGGCATGGTGGTCAACAAAACCATTACGGACCAGGCCGGCGTCACCATCCCGGACGACAAGACCTGGAGCTGGGAGGACTACGCCAAGTTTGCCACCGAAGTCACGCAGAAAACCGGGGGCAAGGTCTACGGGGCCGGTTACGACGTTGCCACCGAAACCGGTCCCATCCTGTTCGCCAGGCAGCGCGGCGAGGACTTCTACACCAAGGACAACAAGCTCGGCGTCAGCGAGGAGACCATCCGGGAGTGGTTCCAGTACAGCGTCGACCTGCGAACGAGCGGAGGCTATCCGCCGGCAGGCTTCTTCGAGCAGATCGGCGGCTCAGCCGCCCAGTCGTACCTCGCCAAGGGAACGGTTGCCTCGCAGATCATTCCGATCAACAACTACAAGGCCTACAACGAGGCTGCCGGCGGCAACGTGGTCCTGCTCCGGATGCCCGGTGAGACCACGGAGGAACGCCGCGGGTACTCAGCGGATCCCAGCATGCTCTGGTCCATTGCTGCCAAGTCGAAGCATCCCAAGGAAGCTGCACAACTGCTGAACTTCCTGATCAACGATGCAGACGGAGCCGCGGAAACGCTCACCCAGCGCGGGGTGCCCATCAATCCGGAAGTTGCTGACGCCATCAAGCCAAAACTCAGCAAGGACGACATTGCCTTCGTGGACATGGTGGCCGCCATCCAGGAAGACGACCTGGCCCCTGCGTATGTGTACCCCAAGGGTGCAAGCGTTGTGGCGGACACCCTCAAGCAGCTGGCAACGGAAGTCGAGTTTGGCCGCGTCACCCCCGCTGATGCTGCCACGACCTTCCTGGAGAAGAGCAATGCCGCCATCAACAAGTAGCCGGCGCGCGTCCAGTTATCCCCATATCCAGATAGGAGCCTGACGCATGTCAGTGCTGACCAAGCAAGCCCCCGGCGCGGCTGCCACCCTGGCCGCGCCGGGCGGGAAACCGGGCAGGGGCCGCCCCAAGCGCAAGAACCAGCGTTCGGGTTACCTTTTCCTGCTGCCATGGTTCCTCGGAATGCTGTTCACGATCATCCCGTTCTTCGCATCCCTCTACCTGGCGTTTACGGACTACAACCTCTTTACCGAACCGAACTTCGTGGGCTTGGCGAACTTCCAGGTGATGTTTGAGGATCCGCGCCTTCTGCAGTCCCTGAAGGTCACGTTCATCTACACCTTCGTCTCAGTCCCGATCTCGCTTGCCGTCGCGCTGCTGATCGCCATAGTGCTGAACCGCGGCCTGCAGGGCCTGGCAATCTACCGGTCCGTGTACTACCTGCCCTCCCTGCTGGGCGGCAGCGTCGCGATCGTCATGCTGTGGCGCTACATCTTCGGCAACGATGGCATCGTCAACAGTGCCCTGGGACTTCTGGGAATCCAGGGCCCGGCATGGGTAACGGACCCGGAGTTCGCATTGAGCACGCTGATCGTCCTGAATGTGTGGACGTTCGGCTCGCCCATGGTGATCTTCCTCGCCGGCCTGCGGCAGGTGCCCGCAATGTACTACGAGGCGGCGTCCATCGACGGAGCGTCCCGGTGGCGGCAGTTCCGCAGCATCACCCTGCCGCTGATCAGCCCCATCATCTTCTTCAACCTCATCATGCAGCTGATCGGGTCTTTCCAGACGTTCACCCAGGGCTATGTGATGAGCGGCGGCACCGGCGGGCCGGCTGATTCCACGCTGTTCTACAACCTGTACCTCTACCAGAAGGGCTTCACCGAGTTCGAGATGGGCTATGCCTCCGCCATGGCGTGGCTGCTGTTGATGATCATCGCGATTTTCACCGCCATCAACTTCATCGCATCCAAGTTCTGGGTCTTCTACGACAATTAAGGCACCGCTATGGCTCTCCTCGATCTACCCCTGAAAAACAAGCAAAAGAAGGAAGCACCGCCTGCCGAGGACGCGCTGACAGGCACCCCGGGCACCCGCTTCTCACGGCACCTGATCCTTTGCCTGGTGGGCCTGGTGATGCTGTATCCGCTGCTATGGCTGCTGTCCAGCTCGTTCAAGCCCAGCAACGACATCTTCCGGCAGCTGGGGCTGTGGCCAGAAAACTGGGACTTCAGCAACTATGCCCAGGGCTGGACCGCCCTGAACCAGCCCTTCCACGTCTACCTGGTCAATTCCCTGATCGTGGTGGTGTTCTCCATTGTGGGGAACATCTTCTCCTGTGCGCTGGCTGCCTATGCCTTCGCACGGATGGAGTTCACTGGCCGGAAACTGTTCTTTGCCTTGATGCTGGGAACGCTGATGCTCCCCGGCCATGTGCTCCTGGTGCCGCAGTACATCATCTTCTCGCAGCTGGGCTGGCTGGACACCTACCTGCCGCTGATCGTGCCCAACTTCATGGCCACCAACGCGTTCTTCATCTTCCTGATGGTCCAGTTCATGAAGGCACTGCCCCAGGAACTGGACGACGCCGCCCAGATCGACGGCTGCGGCCCGTTCCGGACGTTCCTGCGGGTCATCATGCCCCTCTGCGTTCCGGCGATGGCCACCACGGCCATCTTCACGTTCATCTCCACCTGGAACGAGTTCTTCGGTCCCCTGCTCTACATCCAGAACCAGGACCTCTACACCGTGCCCCTTGCGCTGCGGGCCTTCATGGATTCAGAAGGCCAAAGCATGTGGGGTCCCATGTTCGCCATGTCCGTGGTGTCCATTGCGCCCATCATCGGCTTTTTCATCGCAGGCCAGAAGTACCTCATCAACGGCATCGCCACAACAGGACTGAAGTAGCCCAGCCCTAAACAGGGCCCGCACGCTCCGTCACGCATCACCAACTCAACCCAACCCAGAATGCCCGTGCCCGGGCTGGAGGCTGCCCGGGCACGCAACAAAGGAGTTTTGCATGAGTTTGCGACGTCTACTTGGCGCGGCCACCGCCGTCGTCATGCTGGGAAGCCTGGCGGCAGTCCCGGCCGCAACAGCCGCCCCCGCCGGGACCACCGGGCAGGCCGCCGCAGCGCCTGCCACCTTGGCACCGACAGCGGACAACACCCCGGAAGCAATGTGGAAGCAAACGCCTGACGGCTTCGCATCCCTCCCGGGGTACGGTCTGGCCGGAACCACCGGCGGCCAGGCGGGCCGGACGGTCACCGCGTCCACCATCGGGGAACTTAAGGACTATGCGGCAGCCACGGAACCGCTCGTGATCTTCATCCGGGGCAGCCTGGCCGCCACGGACTATGTCAAAATCCCCGTCGCCGCCAACAAGAGCTTCATCGGCACGGGAGCCGGTGCCGAGGTGGTGAACGCAGGCTTCAAGCTCATCAATACCTCCAATGTCATTTTCCGGAACTTCACCATCCGGGACTCCTACATCCCGGGCGACTGGGACGGAAAGCGCCCGGATAACGACCGCGACGGCATCCAGCTGGATACCACGCACCACGTCTGGGTGGACCACATGAAGATCCAGCGCATGGGCGACGGCCTGATAGACACCCGCAAGGACTCAGACCTCGTTACCTACTCCTGGAACATCTTTGCGGACAACAACAAGGCCCTGGGCGTGGGCTGGACCTCCAACGCCGTGACCAGGATGACCATCCACCACAACTGGATCCGCAACACCACCCAGCGAAACTTCAGCCTGGACAACACCGCAGCCGCACACGTCTACAACAACTACCTGCAGGACGTGGGGCAGTACGGCATGATGGGCCGCAACGCCGCCAAGGTGGTGCTGGAGGGCAACACCTTCACAGCCGTGCAGGACCCTATTGTCGCCAAGGACCCCGGCACCGAGGTGGTTAGCCGGGACAACGTTTTCAACGGCACCCGCGGCCGCAGGGATAACGTGGGCGCCGCGTTTGACCCCGCCCAGAACTACGCCTACCAGAAAGACGACGCCGCCCGCGTTCCGGACATCGTTGCCGCCGGGGCCGGCCCCAGGGAGAACAGCGCGCCCAACAACGCCACCCGGATCACCGTGGCCCTCGACGGCACAGGCGACTTCGGCAGCCTGCAAGCTGCAATCGGATCCATCCCCAGCGGCAGCACCATGCCCCGAACCATCACCGTCAAGCCCGGCACCTACCGCGAATCCGTAAACGTCTGGGCGGACCGCCCGAACCTCACCATTCAGGGCGCAACAGCCAACCCGGCCGACGTCGTCATCAGCTACGACCTGCCGGCCAACGGCGCAAAGTTCTACGGCGGAACGTGGGGAGCGGGCGGAAGCGCCACCCTCAACGTCCTGGCTGAAGGAACCACCGTGCGGAACCTCACCGTGGAAAACGCCTACGACGAAGCCGCGAACGGCGGCAGCCAGGCGCTCGCTGTCCGGTCCGTGGGAGATAAGGTGGCCTTCGACGGCACCCGCTTCCTGGGCAACCAGGACACCTACCTCGCGGACACCACCGGCCGCGACGCCACCGCCCGTACCTACCTCAAGAACTGCTACATCGAAGGCGACGTGGACTTCATCTACGGCCGGGGCACCGCTGTCCTGGACGGCTGCACCATCCATTCCCTGGACCGCGGCAGCGCAACCAACAACGGCTACGTCGTTGCCCCCAGCACCAAGAACTCCAACCCGTACGGCTTCCTGATCGTGGACAGCAAGCTCACCTCCGACGCTGCTCCAGGAACGGTGAGCCTGGGCCGGCCCTGGTTCGCCAGCAGCGATCCTGATGCGCACCCGATGGCCGTCATCCGCGACTCCACCCTGGGCAGCCATATCGCGGTCCGCGGCTGGGCAGACATGAGCGGCCACGCGTGGAGCGAAGGCAGGTTCGCCGAATACAACAACAGCGGACCGGGCGCCTATGTGAACGAGTTCCATCCCCAGCTCACGGCGGCAGATGCTCCGAAGTTCACCAAGGAAGCGTTCCTTGGCGACTGGACCCCGGCAGGACGTGGTTGAGATGGCCGGCAACCAACACTCCAAGGAGAGCCAAGGATGATGTCCATACCCCTGTCCATCGTAATGGCCACTGGTCTTGCCCTCACGGCGTCAGTTCCCGCACCAGCGCCGCAAGGTGCTGAAGGCATCCCGGTATCCACGGACCTGGGGAGGCAGGTCCTTGCCGTGGGCGACGGATGGGCGTCTGCTGATGGCGGAACAACCGGCGGCACCAGTGCAATACCGGAAGACGTGCACGAGGTTTCATCGAGGGATGAACTCGCCGCCGCAGTGGCCGGAAGCGAGCCCAAGATCGTGTACGTGAAGCAGCACATCGACGCAAATACCGCCTCCGACGGCACTCCGATCGCCTGCGAAGACTACGCGGTGGACGGCTACTCCCTGGACGCTTACCTCGCGGCATTCGACCCGGCGCACTGGACGGGGCAGGCATCCGGCCCCCTTGAAGATGCCCGCAAGGCGTCAAGCGCGAACCAGCGGAAGCAAATCCGGATCGACGTCGGCGCCAACACCACCATCGTTGGCTTGGGTGACGTCCAGCTCACGGGCTTTACGTTGAACATTGATCGGGTGGACAACGTGATTGTCCGCAATCTCCGCCTCTCCGATGCCTATGACTGCTTCCCCGGCTGGAACGGGGACACGTGGAAAACCGAGTGGGACAACCTGGTGGTGTCGGGATCCACCCATGTGTGGCTGGACCACCTGACACTTGATGACGGCGGGACAGTCGACGCCGAACAGCCCAAGTATTTCGGCCAGCCCTTCCTGCGGCACGACGGCCTCTTGGACGTCGTGCGCCAGGCGGACCTGGTGACCATCTCGTGGAGCAGGATGGTGGGGCATGACAAATCCCTGCTGTGGGGCAATGGAGACGGTGTCACAGCGGATCGGGGGCGGCTTCGCGTAACGCTGCACCACAACGAATTGGTTGATCTTGAGCAACGCGCGCCCCGGGTCCGGTTCGGGCAGGCACACGTCTATAACAACCTGTACCGGGTGAGCAACCCCGATCACTACCAGTACTCCTGGGGCGTTGGCGTGGAGTCCAGCATCATCGCAAGGAACAACACCTTTGAGCTGGCGCCGGGCATCTTCCCTGCTCAAATCATCGGAGACTTTGGCGGCACAGGAATCGATGAAGAGGGAACCTGGGTCAACGGACGGCGCGCCAGCGTACTGGACGCCTACAACTCGGCTAATCCGGACCAGGCCCTGGCCCCGGAAGTATCCGGCACGCCCGGCCCCCATTTGCGCATTGAACCTGCTCCGGCCGCAGCGGAACGGGTTGAGCGGGGAGCAGGCTCAGGCCTGCTGAACTGATCCGGCTCAACGGCACGTCCGTATAGGGCTGGGCGGATAAGGTCTGGCCAATGCTCCGGGGGTGCTACTAGTCTTCAAGAACGGCCCGCAACCGGGAGCCCCAAGGCGATCACTAGGAGCGAAGTTGTCCAACCACACGTACAGCATTTCGGAAATTGTCGGCACGTCGGACCAGGGTGTGGACGAAGCCGTCCGCAATGGCATCGCGAAGGCCTCACAGACCCTCCGCAACCTGGACTGGTTCGAGGTGAAGGAAATCCGGGGCCACCTGGAAGAGGGCAAGATCGCCGACTGGCAGGTCACCATCAAGATCGGTTTCCGCCTCGAAGAGTAGCGGCACAAACCCAAGCTGGCCCGCACCTACGTCGAAAAAACCCGTTTGGGGGACGTCAGGTGCGGGCCAGTTTGGCTTTAACTAGTTTGCCGAGACGGTACCGGCTGAGCGCCGCCGCCATACTGTTGGAACGCCGTCGAACGCGGGGAACACGTGGCCTTCGAAGAAGGACAGCACGGTGTGCGGGTCATGGTCCGGACTCCAGAGACCGGACACCGGGCAGTGTGAGCCCGTGGCAGTGGAAGGAACGCCGGCCGTGGCACCCTTGCGTTCCTTGAGCAGTGCGATGCGTTTCATCGTTGAGACCATCCTTGGTGGAGAAAGCGTGTAGCTCCAGCCTAGGAAGCGCGCCGTTCTTCCCCAATGGGCTCGTGGCCAGAATCGCCCGCCCCGACTGGCCAAAAGCACAATGTTTCCGGCTGCTTTACTCCCGGTTCTCTGCAACAGCCGGAGCGGCGTCGCGGGTCGCAGGCTCCGGGGCGGGTTCAGCGGCACCCAGGCTCCCCAGCAGCGCAAGGGCATCGGCCGACGGCGAGCCCGCCTTGGCGGAATACACCCGGAGCGTCTGGTCGGGATCGTCCGGGAGGACCAGGTTTTCAAAGTTCAGTTCCAGGTCCCCGACGGCGGGATGATGCAGCCGAACGCTGCCCGCCGACCGCGTGGCCACCCGGTGCCCTGCCCACCACTGCCGGAAGTGCTCGCTGTGGACCGCCAGTTCGCCCACCAGCTGGTTGGCCTGGGCGTCGTTGGGATGCCGGCCGACGTCCACCCGCAGGGCGCCTGCCGCTTCTGCCGCAACGGTTTTCCAGTCCCGGAAAAGCTCCCGGGCCCCGGGATCAAGAATGAGCCAGCGGGTCAGGTTCCGTTCGGCGGCCGGCAGCGCAGGAAAGTCCGTGAACAGCAGGAAGGCCATCCGGTTTCCGGCAAGGACATCACTGCGCCGCCCCAGCACCATGGCCGGCACGTCCCCCACAGCCTCAAGGAGTTGGCGAAGCCCGGGGCGGACACCCTGGGCGGCCGGGACGCTGGACCGGGCGGACCCGGCGCAGTTTTCCAGCAGGTCCAGCATGTGCGCATGCTCGCCGGTGTCCAGCCTGAGGGCGCGCGACACTGCGTCCAGGACAGTGCGCGAAGGGTGGATGTTCCGGCCCTGCTCAAGGCGGACGTAGTAGTCAGTGCTGACTCCGGCCAGGCGGGCGACTTCCTCGCGGCGCAAGCCGGGAACCCTGCGGGCACCGGAAGCCGGCCCCGCACCGGCGTCCTCAGGGCTCAGGCGGGACCGCATGGCTTTGAGGAATTTTCCGAACTCGGCGCTTTGACCCATGCAGACCATTGTGCCCGGCACGCTGGTTCTGTTCTACAACGAAGGTAGGACTGGCAGTCCTAGGAAAAACAGAATCAGGCAGTCCTGCTGACTTACCGGCGAAAAGTGCATAGGCTCAGGAGGGAGCCAGCGGAAACCGCTTTCTTCCTGTCGAGCCCACGGCATCCCACTACCGCACCAGCGCATCAAGGAGCCCCCATGTCAGAGCTGACACTGAACAACGGCGTAACTATCCCCCAGCTTGGCCTCGGCGTTTTCCAGGTCCCGCCCGAAGACACGCAGCGGATTGTGGAGGACGCCTTCGAGGCCGGCTACCGCCACATCGATACCGCAGCCGGGTACCGCAACGAGGCCGGAGTGGGCGCGGCGATTGCAGCCACGGGGATTCCGCGCGAGGACATCTTCGTCACCACCAAGCTCCGGAACGGCGAACAGGGCCGCGCGCAGGAAGCCTTCCAGAACAGCCGCAAAGCACTGGGGCTGGAGTTTGTGGACCTCTACCTGATCCACTGGCCGGCCCCCTCCCAGGGGCTCTACGTCCAGGCCTGGAAGGAGATGGAGCGGCTGTACGAGAACAAGCAGATCCGCGCCATCGGCGTCTCCAACTTCCTGGCCGAACACCTGGACAACCTGCTGGAGTCTGCGGAGATCGTTCCCGCCGTCAACCAGATCGAGCTCCACCCCAGCTACCAGCAGGCGGCCCTCGCGGCCAAGTGCCGGGACCTGGGCATCGGCGTCGAGGCCTACAGCCCGCTCGGCCAGGGCGGCGACCTGAACGGAAACGCCGTCACCGCCATCGCCAATGCCCACAGCGCCACCACGGCACAAGTGGTGCTCGCCTGGCACCTGGCAACAGGCAACATCGTGATCCCCAAGTCCGTGGATCCGGGACGCATGCGGGAGAACTTCGCCGCGTCCTCCCTGAAGCTCACGGAGGACGAACTGTCCGCCATCACCGCCCTGGAGTCCGGCGCCCGGATCGGGTCAGATCCCGCCGTCGCCGCCTTCACCCAGCTGTAGGCCGACTCCCTGAACCCGTCCCCGAAAGGACAACCCATGCAGTACACCCACTTGGGCCGCTCCGGCCTCTCAGTCTCCCGCCTCTGCCTCGGCACCATGAACTTCGGTCCGCAGACGGAAGAAGCGGATGCCCACTTCATCATGGATTCGGCACATGAGCAGGGCATCAACTTCTTCGACACCGCCAACGTCTACGGCGGCGCCGGCCACCGCGGCTGGACGGAAGAGATCATTGGCCGCTGGTTCGCGAAGGGCGGCGAGCGCCGCGAACACACGGTGCTGGCCACCAAGCTGTACGGCACCATGACGGACCGGCCCAACGAATCCAAGCTCTCCGCTTTGAACATCCGCCGGGCCCTGGACGCCAGCCTGAAACGCCTGCAGACCGACTACATTGACGTCTACCAGTTCCACCACATTGACCGTGACACCCCGTGGGACGAAATCTGGCAGGCCATCGAGGTGGCCGTCCAGCAGGGCAAGATCCTGTACTCCGGCAGCAGCAACTTCGCCGGCTGGCACATTGCCCAGGCGCAGGAAGCGGCCCGCCGCCGCAACTACACCGGCCTGGTGAGCGAGCAGTCCATCTACAACCTCTTCATGCGCCAGGTGGAGCTGGAGGTCATTCCGGCCGCACAGCAGTACGGGCTGGGCCTCATCCCCTGGTCGCCTTTGCAGGGCGGGCTCCTGGGCGGGGTATTGAAGAAGGAGCGCGACGGCGTCCGGCGCACCGAGGGCCGTGCGGCGGAAACGCTCAAGAAGCACGAGGACCAGATCCGCCAGTATGAGGATTTCGCGGATGAGCTCGGCCACGAGCCCGGCGACGTTGCCCTTGCCTGGCTCCTGCACCAGCCCGCCGTCACGGCACCCATCGTGGGACCGCGGACCCAGGAACAGCTCGACGCGGCCGTGCGTGCCCTCGACGTCACCCTGGACGCCGATGCCCTCAAGCGGCTGGATGACATCTTCCCAGGGCACCGCACTGCGCCGGAAGACTACGCGTGGTGAACCCACTAAACCCTGACGCCGACACTGTGGCGCCGAGAAACATCCTTTTCATCGGCGGCACCGGAGTCATCAGTGCGGCGGCGGCAGAACGCGCCGTCGCGCTGGGACACCGGCTCACCATCCTCAACCGGGGCCGGTCCACAAGGCCGGTCCCGGAGGGGGCGGAAATCCTCACGGCCGACGTTCGCGACGCATCCTCGGTCCGTGCGGCGCTCGCCGGGCGCGAGTTCGACGCCGTGGCGGACTTTATTACCTTTACGGCAGACCAGGCGCAGGCCGGCCTGGACCTGTTCGCCGGCCGCACCGGGCAGTACGTGTTCATCAGCTCCGCGTCCGCCTACCAGAAGCCGCCCACCAGGCTGCCAATCCTCGAGTCCACTCCGCTGAAGAATCCGTTCTGGCAGTACTCCCGGGACAAGATTGCCTGTGAGGAACTGTTCTACAAGGCATACCGCGAGCAGGACTTCCCACTGACCGTGGTCCGCCCTTCGCACACCTATGACCGCACCAAGATCGCCATGGTGGGCGGCTGGACGGACATCCACCGGATGCGCTCGGGACTGCCGGTCATGGTGCACGGCGACGGGACGTCGCTGTGGACCCTGACCCACAGCCAGGACTTTGCCAAAGCCTTCGTGGGCCTGCTGGGCCGGCCGCAGGCGGTGGGCGAAAGCTACACCATCACGTCGGACGAGTACTTGCCGTGGAACCAGATCTACCAGCTGTTCGCGCGGGCCGCGGGCGTTCCGGAGCCGGAACTGGTCCACGTGTCGTCGGAAACCATCGCCGCCCACAGCGCCGAGCTCGGAGCCAACCTCCTGGGCGACCGCTCACACTCTGTGGTCTTCGACAACACCAAGATCAAGTCCCTGGTACCCGGCTACCGCGCCACCATTCCGTTCGCTGACGGCGCCCGGCAAATCGTGCAGTGGTTTGACGCGAACCCGCAGCTGCAGACTGTGGACCAGGACTACATGGCCCTCAGCGACCGGCTCATCGCCTGGGTGCGCAGCGGCGCCTGAGGCCGTGCCTTCCGAATTTTCTACAACGTTCTAAATAACTTCCTTGCGGCCAGGTGGCAAGGCTTGTTTTCTGCAGCACTCCCCCACTAGGTTATCGGGGAAGCGTTTTCCCATTCTCGAATTGAAAGGATTCACTGATGAGTCCGAACCGTACTCCCGCACGCCTCCTGTCCGTCGCCGCCGTCGGCATTGCCCTCACTGTAGGCTGCCTCGCCGGCCCCGCGTCCGCCGTCGAACGTTCCCCCAAGTCCCTCACGCCGGACGTCCAGCTGGACCACCTTGACCGCGGCCTTGTGGCCGCCAAGACGTCCGAAGGCGTCTTCCTGAGCTGGCGGTTCCTGGGCCACGAAGCCTCCGGCTCCTCCGCCACCGGCCTTACCGGGACGGACTTCAACGTCTACCGGGACGGCGAGAAACTGGCCACGGTCACAGACAGCACCAACTTCCAGGACGCCGGCGGGACCGCCGCCTCCGGGTACCAGGTGCGGGCCGTCGTCGGAGGCGTGGAGGTGGACAGCAGCGCAACCGCAACGCCGTGGGGTGGCAACTTCAAGGACATCCCGCTGAAGAAGCCGGCGGACGGCGTCACCCCAACCGGGCAGGCCTTCACCTACGCCGCGAATGACGCGTCCGTGGGGGACGTCGACGGCGACGGGCAGTACGAGTTCATCGTGAAGTGGGACCCTAACAACTCCAAGGACGTCTCCCAGGTGGGCTACACCGGCAACACCTTCGTGGACACCTACAAATCGGACGGCACGCTGCTGCACCGCATCGACCTGGGCGTCAACATCCGCTCGGGCGCCCATTACACTCAGATGCTGGTCAACGATTTCGACGGCGACGGCCGTGCCGAGATGATGATGAAGACGGCCCCGGGAACCAAGAGCACCAGCTTCAAGGCCGACGGCAGCGTCGCTTCCGAAAACTTCATCCCGCTGCTGCAGCAGGACATCGAAGCAGGCTACTCCAACTCGGACGACTACCGCATGAGCGCCGCGGACTACTACCGGCACATGGTGCAGACGTTCCAGGGCTGGACGGAACATCCGGAGGTCAAGGCCGGCAACTGGCCCGCCACGCTGGAGGAAGCGTTTGGTACCGCGCCGAAGTACCAGTACCCCCTGTCCCAGACTGACGCGGAGGCACTGGCCGACTACTTCATGGACGTGTACGCCCCTTCGCGCAGCGCCAGGAATAACCTGCGGGCCTTCGAGGGCTTCATCGTGTCCGGCCCCGAATACCTGACGGTGTTCGAAGGTGCCACGGGCAAGGAACTGAAGACCGTCGCCTATGAGCCGGGAAGGCACGACGACGGACTCATGTGGGGCGATTACGCCATGGCCCGCATCGAGCCGGGCAACAGGGTGGACCGGTTCCTTGCCGGCGTCGCCTACCTTGACGGCAAGAGGCCGGCTGCCGTGTTCGCCCGCGGCTACTACACCCGAAGCACGCTGGCCGCCTACACCTGGGACGGGTCAAACCTCGCGCCCGTGTGGAACGTCGACTCCGGCTGGACGCCCATGACCAACCCGTTCAACGACGGTCCCCACGGCCGGGACGGCACCGACCCGGAGTTCGGCACGCTCACGACGCAGGGATTCCACTCGCTCAGTGCGTCCGACGTGGACGGCGACGGCAAACAGGAGATCGTGTACGGCTCCGCCACCATCGACGACGACGGCTCCCTGCTGTACAGCTCCTTCGACACGATGCCTGACGGCAGCGCCACACCGGGCGAGGAAGCGCGCCTCGGCCACGGCGACGCCATGCACGTGACGGACATCGACCCCGCCCGTCCGGGCAAGGAAATCTTTACGGTGCATGAGGGCGGCACCTACGCGCCATATGGGTACGCCATGCGCGACGCCGCCACCGGCGAAGTGATCTTCGGCGCCTACTCCGGCAAGGACACCGGACGCGGCATGATCGGCGACGTGGACCCCTCCGTCCCCGGCATCGAGAACTGGGCCATCGGGATGCAGTCGGCCGACGGCGACAAGCTGTCCACCGCCACTCCCGGCACCAACATGAGCATCAAGTGGGCCGCGGACATGACCACGCAGATCGTTAATGGCGCAGGCGAGCAGACGCCCACCATTGACGACTGGAAGCGGGGCCGGCTGCTGACCGCTGAAGGCACCCGCACCAACAACGGCACCAAGGGCACACCCAGCCTGGTGGCAGACGTAGTGGGTGACTGGCGCGAGGAAATGCTGGTGCGGACGGCCGACAGCTCGGCGCTGCGCATGTACCTGAGCACCGAGGTGACCAACCACAAGCTCTACTCCCTGATGCACGATCCCCAGTACCGTGCCGAGGTTGCCCGGCAGAACACCACCTACAACCAGCCGTCCTACACGGACTTCTACTTTGCCTCAGACATGGACTTCGCCGGAGTGCCCCTGCGCGCAGCCTGGCTCCCCGGCAACGTGAAGGCCCTGCAGCACGTGCTTGAAGACCTGGTGGAGTCCGGGGACGTGTCCGGACCCGTGGCCAGCCAGCTGGCAGCCAGCATCAAGCAGGCCGCGGCTGCTGTTGAAGACGGCGACGCCGCGAAGGCCGCGAAGTCCATCCAGCGCCTTGTGGACTTCCTGTCGCAGCAGAAGGGACCTGATGCTGTATCCGATACCGCCCGCGTGTCCCTCCAGTACAACGCCGACAATATTCTTCGGGCGTTCAAGGGCTAGGACAGAACAATCCGGGAGAGACTGTTCCAATGACACGTGCACCGCTGATCACACTCAATGACGGCCACTCCATTCCGCAGGTGGGTCTCGGCACCTGGCCGCTGGACGATGACCAGGCGGCCACCGCCGTCGTACAAGCCCTGGAAGCCGGGTACCGGCACATCGACACGGCCGTGAAGTATGGCAACGAGCAGGGTGTGGGCAACGGCATCCGGGCCAGCGGCGTGGACCGCGATGAGCTCTTCATCACCACCAAGCTGGACGGCCAGTTCCAGGGCAAGGACAGGGCGGTGGAAGGACTGGAGGGGTCGCTGGAACGGCTGGGGCTGGATCATGTGGACCTGCTGTTGATCCACTGGCCCCTGCCGGCGCGGGACGAGTACATCTCCACCTGGAGGACCTTTGAACGCCTCCAGGCGGAGGGGAAAGTGCGATCCATCGGGGTCTCCAACTTCAAGCCTTCCCACCTGGAGCGGCTGATGGCTGAAACGGACATTGTTCCGGCCCTCAACCAGATCCAACTGTCCCCGGCAATAACGCGCGCCACTGAGCGGGAATTCCATGAAAAGCACGGCATCGTCACGGAGTCCTACAGCCCGCTGGGCGGCTCCGGGGCGGGTCTGCTCGCAGCACCCATCCTCTCCCAGCTCGGTGAAAAGTACGGCAAAACGCCCGGCCAACTGGTCCTTCGGTGGCACGTTCAGCACGGAATTGTAACGATTCCTAAAACAGCCAATCCGGAGCGGATGAGGGAAAACCTGGATATCTTCGATTTCGCCCTGGACCCGCAGGATCTAGCGGAATTGGCTATCCTTGACGAAGGGCCCGGCGCGGGCAACGATTCCGACGTCACAGGGCACTAAATGGCCCTGAAATGGGCTTTTTCTTCAATCCGGGGTTGGCAAATAGATAGTAAGCATGATTACTATTGAGGCAGAAGGATGAAGTGCCCCCGGGATCCGGAGGCCTCCTTTACTTAGGAAGAGGAACAAAAAATGGGATTCATTGCATTTCTAATTCTCGGCCTTATTGCTGGCGCGATCGCCAAGGCGATCCTCCCGGGCCGTCAGGACGGCGGCTGGATCATCACCCTGGTCCTGGGCGTCGTCGGAGCACTCCTCGGCGGCTGGCTCGGTGGAATGATCTTCGGCACAGGACTGCAGGAGTTCTTCTCACTGCAGACGTGGCTGCTGGCCATCGGCGGCGCACTTATCGTGCTGCTGGTATACGGCATGATCACCAAGCGTGGCGCACGCAGCTAACTGCCGCGCCAGCCAGGGAAACCGGCCTGGGGACAACATCCCCAGGCCGGTTTTCCTATCTCCCGGCCTCTCTGGCCGGAACTGAATCTTTTCAGGGAGCAGGATTTCATTATGAAAAACAAACTTCTTTTGGGCGTAGGAATTGCCGCCGGATACGTACTCGGATCGCGGTCGGGCCGGGCAGCGTACGACAAACTCAAGGCCCGGGCCGCCGGCATCTGGGACAGCAAGCCTGTGCAGGACAAGGTTGCCGTAGCTACGGAGACCATCAAGGAAAAGGCTCCTGAAGTCGCGGACCAGTTGAGTGAGGCCGCCCGCCGGGCAGGCACGGTCATCGGCTCGGCGATGCACCGCGAGGGCGCCCCGGGTGAGAAGAAGTCACCAACGTCCGACGACGCCACCCCAGCCGGCGCTTCCGGCACCAGCGCTGCGGGTACTTCGGGCGGAGTCGGCGCTGCTGGAACTACCGGCACTCGTGTTGCCGGTACCCCGGGCGACGACGACCTTGGCGAGGGCCACATCCCCGCGCACAGTACGCACCCGGAAACCCAGAACCTCGGCACCTCGGACGAAACTGATTCGAAGTCCTAAACAGGCAGCTCCGGCGGCTTGCGGCAGAGCGGATTCCGCTTGACAACGCAATAGACGCCTGCCTGTGCTACAACTGAATGGCTTTGCTGGCCGTCGCGATCCTTGGGGGACGCGGCGGCCAGCGGCGTCTTGACCACTGAAGCGGGTATTCACCTCGACAGCTACTTGCCAGACGGCTCCGCGGCTATGTGGATAACCCGCTCAAGCTGGTACCGGCTTCGCGGGTTATCCACATAGCCGCTTTGGCCGACCATTTTGTCAGTGGTCGTTGGCAGAGTTGTCCCATGAAGGTGATGGGAATCCAGCTTGCAGAGTCCGGCGGTTATGCCGCCCTGCTCCGCAATGCATGTTCCTTACCTCCACCTGCGTCAGGCACCCGGCCTGTGATCCCGGGCCACCTCTCTGCAGTGGCTGGCAAAAGTGCAGCAAAAACTGCTGCCGGGACTGATTCGCTCCCGGCATTGGCTGTTGATGGCGCCTCCGGACGTGCCGGGGAAGCAGCTGGGCAGCCACAAGCCGGGCTGGCAGGAATTGGGGACCTCCTCAATGCTGCGGCGATGGCTGCCCCGGATACCCTTGCGGCGGCCGGCTACGTCCAGGCTTCCGACTTCGCCGGCCAGGTTGAGGACCTCGCCCGGAGTATTGAATGCCTGCAGCTACTCGCTGCCGGGGCTGTGGACCGGACCCGAAGCGAAGCGATCATCGCAGCGGCTGCCGCCCGGTCCACCCGGTCCCGGGGCTGGGTCACCGGGTGGGACAACGGCGTTGAAACACTCAAGGAGACAGACGCCGACTGGCCGCGCAGGGCCACAACGGGCGACGCGGACCCCAGCGACTCGAAATCTAACCGCCCCGCACCCAGCGACCCGACGCCCAGGGCAGCCACTGCGGCTGGAGGTATAGCCGTTCCCGCTGCGGAAACCGGGACCAGTGGCGTAGTGCCGGTCGTGACTTCGCCGGCCGACGACGGGTGCAGGAACACTGCGGAGTTCCTCCGTCTCAGGCTCCGGATCCCCCTGCGCGAGGCCCGCCGCCGCCTCGCACTCGCTGACCAGGCCCTGCCCGGGACCAGCCTCACGGGCGAACCCCTCCCACCGGCCCGGCCACACCTCGCAAGCGCCCTTTCCCCGGCAGCCACCCCACTCACGGCCGGGCCAGCCGATGGCGCAGCAACTCCTGAGGAAACAGGCGCGGATACGGGCAAAGACGCGAACGAAGGTACGGACGAGGGCCTGAAGGGGGTCTCGCCGGAGCGGGCTTCAGCACCAGCGGTGTCCTCTTACGCCGGGACAATCATCACCGCTGCGCTGGACCGGATCCGGCATCACACCACTCCGGATGTCCTGGACCGGATTGAACACGATCTCACCGCCGCCGCGGCCGCCGCCGATCCCGACTTCGTAGCCCGGTTGGCCCAGCGCTGGACCGAGACTATCGATGCCGACGGCACCGAACCCACCGAGGAAGCCCTCCGCCACACCCAGGGCGCGTTCATCCGCAAACCCCGCCACGGCCTGCACCGCCTCGAAATCTTCGCCACCACCGACCAGTACGAACACCTCCTCACGGTCATGAACGCCGCCACAAACCCCCGCACGTCCGTCCCCAACGGCGCCGGCGTACCCAACGGCGCTTGCGCCGACACCAACGCCGGTTCCGGTACAGGGACCGGGACAGACTCCGACGCCGGCGGCGGCAGGGGCAGGGCAAGTTGCAGTACAAGGGACATAGTCATCGGCGCCGTTAGCGGAGACGGAAGTGGGTCCGCGCAGGACTCTGCCTGGCACGACGCCGGCTCTGGGTCCGGCTGGGACCTGGAACGCCGCACCCGCCCCCAAAAACAACTGGATGGCATTATCAGCGCCGTCAAAGCAGGGCTCACCACCAATGCCCTGCCAATCACCGGCGGCAACCGGCCCCAGATCATTGCCACCATCAACTACAAGGACCTTTTCCCCCACCGCCGCGACCCCTCCGGCGGTCTGGAATCAGGCCCGCGCGGCGCAGGCGAGGGTAGCGCAGGCACCGGCACCGGCAGCGTTATGGACCCAAGCATGGACGCAGGCGCGGGCACCGGTATGAACCCAGGCGCACGCGCAGCCACCGGTATCGACGCAAGCATGCACACAGTTGCGGGCGTCGGCAGCGGCACTGGGACCCGCACGGACCTAAACACTGCGACCGGAACAGCACCCGGTTCCGCGTCGGGGAACTTCGTCTTTACCGGGCCAGTGGCCGTCGCTACCCTGCGCAAAATGGCCTGCGACGCCGACATCATCCCCGCTGTCCTGGGCAGCCACGGAGAAATCCTGGACCTCGGACGCAAAACCCGCCTCTTTACCCCGGCCCAGCGGCTCGCCCTCACTGCCCGCGACCAAGGTTGCACCTTCCCCAACTGCACCATTCCCGCACCGTGGTGCGAAGCCCACCACATCACCTACTGGTCAGACGGCGGACCCACATCCACCAGCAACGGCGCACTTCTCTGCTCAGCGCACCACCACCTCATCCACAAAGAACAATGGACCATCACCACCCGCCACGGCACACCCTGGTACACACCCCCGAAACACATCGACCCCCACCAAAAGGCCCAACAAAACGACTACTTCAGGCCACCCCCGCCCCCGCGAACACAGCGGGAGTGAGAAGACTCCAAGCCATGATTTGTTCTATACGCCAGGCGGCGAAGATGCGTGATTCCCGATATTGTCTTTCTCGGTATTCCTCCCAACGACACACTCAGCGCCTTCACGGAGGTTGCCGGGTTCACGCGCACGCCGCCGAAAGAGACTCGACGGCAGCGGCGCCTCCCGTCTCATCCGGGCAGCCGCTGGCACGTCGGCTTCGTATGAGCGCCACCAATTCACGCCGGCCGAAAGGGTTCCATGACGACACCGACGAGCGAGCACTTGTGGGCGCTGGCCCACACTGAGCGGGCCGCGCTGGCAAAAGACCTCTCTGGGCTCAGCCCGGAGCAATGGCAGCATCGCAGTCTCTGTGGGCAGTGGGACGTTGAGCAGGTTCTCGCCCATCTCACGGCCGCAGCCAGCCTGAACCAGTGGCAGTGGTTCCGCAGCATACTGGGCGCGCGTTTCCGGCCCGATGTCCACAACCAGCGCAGGCTGGCCGAGCACCGCGGCAGGACACCTGCCGAGACCCTCGAGCGCTTCCGCGCGGTAATCGGAAGTACCACGGCGCCCTCAAGCCACACTGCGGCCTACCTCGGCGAAGTCGTCGTGCATGCCCAAGACATCCGCCAACCGCTGGGGCTTCCCCGGAGGCCGAGCGTTGAGGCTTTGACCGTCGTGGCCGATTTTTTTGCTGGACGAAACTTCACCGTGGAAAGCGGCACAATTGCGGCCGGCCTGCAGTTACGCGCTGATGATGGATCGTTCGCCGCGGGCTCCGGCCCGATGGTCACCGGTTCAACCCTCGCCCTGGTAATGGGCATGGCCGGCCGCAAGCCTTACCTGGACGAGCTTGCCGGCCCCGGCTTGCCCATCCTCCGGTCGCGGGTCTAAGGCGGCGCAACTCGGCCTGCCACCGGCTAAGGACCTGGATTGATCAGTAAGACGGCGCACGGCGCCCTGGAACCCACCGGGAGCGTTTGCCACAAAGCGGCGCACCAACCACCACGGTCCCGTCCAGCCCATCAGAATGAACGGTACGGACGGTGAACCCTGCCCCAGCCACAATCCCGGCTGTCCGCCCGGACTGCTGTCCACTGGTCTCGATCAGCAGGTGCCCTTCAGGCAAGAGCCATTTGAGTGCCTCTGCTGCCACACGGCGATGGAAGTCCAACCCATCGTCGCCACCGTCCAGCGCTGCCCGTGATTCATAGAGGCGCGCTTCGGGCGGCATTGTTTTTATCGCCTCGGTGGGGACATAAGGCGCGTTGACGGCGAGGATCCGCACCCGTCCTTGAAGTCCCGGCGGCAGTGCTGCGAACAGGTCACCCTGATACACGCGGCCACCCACCGCGTCCACATTGCGGCGGGCACAGTTCACGGCGGCAGGATCAATATCGGCTGAGTGCAGTTCCGCCTCCGGGTACAGCCGGGCAATAACCGTACCCACCGCGCCCGACCCGCAGCAAAGGTCCACAACAATCGGGGGCGGTGAAGATACCCGGTCCGGCAGCAGGCATATTGCCTGGTGAACCAGCAGTTCTGTCCTGCGCCGTGGCACAAAAACTCCCGGGTCCACGGCGATCCGTTCCCCGCAGAAGTCCGCCCACCCAAGAATGTGTTCCAGTGGCATGCCGGAAACGCGGAGGTCCACCCATTCGGCGAGCGCTTCGGAGTCCGGCGCCTCGGCTACCAGCAACTGCGCTTCGTCTTCCGCGAAAACGCAGCCCGCTGCCCGCAGGGCGGACACAATGGGAGCAAGGGTATGGGGCACGGCAGTCGCATCGTAAGTTCGCATCATCATCCCTTCTCAAGGGCCTGCAGCCAATGGCGTGGCTGGAGGCCCATGTTAGTGGGCAAGTGCACCGCAAAGCATCCATTTGTTGGCAGGATGGACCCATGACTTTGCCTGCCCAGCACCCCGTTATTTGGACCGGTACCTACACCCCCGACGGAGGAGGCCGTGCTGACGGAATCGGCGCCCTGGCCGCTAACCCTGACGGACGCCTCGGATGGCTGGGGACTGCGACGAAGACGGACTCGCCGTCGTTCGTTGCCGTTCATCCCACCCTGCCTGTGGTGTACGCAGTGGCCGAACAGCGCAAAATGGTCCGGGCTTTCCGCCGCTCAGGCGACTTCGGGCTGGAGCCCCTGGGCGATCCGCAACCTGCCGGAGAAGCAACGTGCCATGTCGCTGTGGACCGGCAGGGCCGGTTCGTCACGGTAGCCTGCTGGGGCGACGGCCACGTCCTGCTCTTCGAATTGGATGCCGACGGCGGGATGACCGGCCGTTTCCCTGCTGCGCCGTCGGCGGATCCCCACGCAAGCCTGAATCCGGGTGAGCCCCGGCAGAGCCGCGCCCACGCAAGCCTGATGCTGGCAGACGGGCGCATCATGACGACGGATCTGGGCCACGACACCCTTCGGGTGTGGAACTACGTGCCGGGGACGGGCCTGGTGGCCGACCACGAAGTTGCCCTCCCCTTCGGCAGTGGCCCCCGGCACCTGGTGCAGCACCATGACGGAAACGTGTTCGTGGTGTCCGAGTACTCCGTTGAAGTGTTCATCGTGAGGCCGGAGGCGGGGACATTCGAGCTGGTCTTCCGCGGTCCGGCAACCTCGGGCGGCAGCCTCCCGGACGACTCCGGAGCGGAAATCTGCCTCGGCTTCCAAGGTTCCTATGCGTATGTGGGCGTGCGTGGCTCCAACATCATCAGCGTGCTCGAGGTTGGTGCCGGCGGGACGGAACTGGTTCCCGTCAAGGACACACCCAGCGGTGGAAACTGGCCGCGTCACCACCTGGTGAGGGGTAACTGGCTCCATGTGGCCCATGAGCGGTCCGACAACGTGGCCACCTTTGCGCTGGATGCCCTCACGGGCTGCCCGGGAGAAGTAGTCCACGATCTCCAGACCCCCTCGCCCACCGCCCTGGTGCCTGCAGGCTAGGGCCCCGGGCAGGCGGCTGCCAAGCGCTGCCGCATTCCGGGCGGGTCGGCGGGGGGCCGGCGTGCGCGGGCGGGAGAAGTACCATCTGGGCTGGGATGGTCCCGCACAATCGCTGGAGTTATTCGGTGCAAGCGCTTACAGTTGTGACGTGCCTCACGGAAAGGCTGGCTTTCCTGTGAACCGCACTCCTCCTTGCCGCCTGTTTTCCCTCGGCAAGCCTGAACAGCAGCGACGCTCCCAGGAAGGTCTCACACCTTGTCACTCCGCACCCATCCCAGCGTGTCCGCGCGCCCCCGCCAATCCGCTCCTCCACCGGCTGCCCGCACTTCCCTTCAGACCACCGCCTTCCGTTCAGCCGCCGGGCTGCTGGCCGCCGCCGTCGCCGTTGCAGCGGCAGTCCTCCCCGCCCACGCCGCACCTGGCCCCAAGGACCCCGGCACGGCGTCGGCCTTCCATTCACTTCGCGCTCCCGTCACGGACGAGAACTTCTACTTCGTCATGGCTGACCGCTTCAGCAACGGGACCACCGCAAATGACGACGGCGGACTGGGCGGCGACCCCATGGTTTCCGGCTTCGACCCCACCAAAAAGGGGTTCTACAACGGCGGAGACCTGGCCGGCCTGCTGGACAAAATCGACTACATCCAGGGGCTGGGAACCACGTCCATCTGGCTCACCCCCAGCTTTAAGAACAAGGCGGTCCAGCCCGAGGATAAGTCGGCCGGGTACCACGGGTACTGGATCACCGACTTCACCCAAATCGATCCGCACCTCGGCACCAATGATGAGCTGAAGGCCCTCATCGACGAGGCCCACTCCCGTGGCATGAAGGTCTACTTCGACATCATCACCAACCACACGGCGGATGTCATCGGCTATAAGGACAGCGAGGGGAAAGACGTCCGCAAGGGATACACCTCCAAGGACGAGGTGCCGTACAGGACCGCGGACGGCGAGGTGTTCGACGACCGCGACTACGCCGGCTCTGAGAGCTTTCCGGAACTCGACCCGGAGACCTCCTTCCCCTACATCCCGGTCCTGGAGGACGGCGAGGCGGACCTGAAGGTTCCCGCCTGGCTGAACGACCCCACGCTGTACCACAACCGGGGCGACACAACCTTCGTCGGCGAGGACGCATACTACGGCGACTTCTTCGGCCTGGACGACCTGTTCACCGAACACCCCACCGTGGTGGACGGCATGAAGGACATCTACAAGACCTGGATCGGCGACTTCGGCGTTGACGGTTTCCGCATCGACACCATGAAGCACGTCAACAACGAGTTCTGGCAGGAGTTCGGCCCGGACGTCCTCAGTTACGCCAAAGCCCAGGGCAAGGACGAGTTCTTCATGTTCGGCGAGGTCTTCGACACCACCAAGAGCTTCACCTCCCAGTACACAACCCGGAACCAGATGCAGGCCGTCCTGGACTTCCCCTTCCAGGACGCCGCCCGCAGCTTCGCCTCCAAGAGCCAGGACGCCCGCACGCTGGAGACGTTCTTCGCCGGAGACGACTGGTACACGGACGCGGACTCGAACGTCTACCAGTTGCCAACGTTCCTCGGGAACCACGACATGGGCCGCATCGGCAGCTTTATCGCCGCGGACAACCCCGGATCGTCCGACGCCGAACAGGTGGCCCGCGACCAGCTCGCCCACGAGCTGATGTACTTCTCCCGCGGCAACCCGGTCATCTACTACGGTGACGAGCAGGGCTTCACCGGCCCCGGCGGGGACCAGGACGCCCGCCAGACGCTGTTCGCCAGCCAGGTGCCGGAGTACCTCGACGACGACCTTCTGGGCACGGATGCCACGCACGCCACCGACAACTTCAACACCGCGCACCCGCTGTACCGCAAGATCAGCGAGCTGGCCGCCCTCACCAGGGAGCACCCGGCCCTGCGCGACGGCGCACACCAGCACCGGTACGCCTCCGAAGGCCCGGGTATCTACGCCTTCTCCCGAACGGACGCCGGGGACCAGCGCGAGTACGTGGTGGCCCTGAACAACAGCGAACAGGCGCAGACCGCGGAGGTGCCCACCTACATCGGCAAGCGCAACTACACCCGCATCTACGGCGAGGCGGCGGCTGAAACCAAGACGTCGGAGTCCGGCACGCTGACGGTTACGGTCCCGCCGCTCTCCGCCGTGGTCTACCAGTCCTCCGGACGGATCCCGCACTCCAAGGCCGCGCCCGCCGTCGTCCTCCAGGACCCGGCAGCGGCTCCCGGTGACAACGGGCGCCTTAAGGTGACGGCCGACGTCGGCGGTTCTTCGTTCTACGAGGTCACCTTTGAGGCCAGGACAGCAGGCGGCGGGTGGGTGCCCATCGGCACTGACGACACCGCCCCGTACCAGGTGTTCCATGACGTGGCCGCGCTGGACGCCGGCACGCCCGTGGAGTACCGCGCCACCGTGCTGGACAATGGCGGGCACACCGCCACCTCGCAGCCACGCACGGCGAGCGTGGCGGCTCCCATCGTGACGCTGGATAAGCCTGCGGAGGGCAGCAGCGCCGAAGGCGAGGTGGAGCTGAGTGCCACCGTGGACCCCGAGAAGGCAAGCCACACAGTTACCTTCGAACGGAGCGTGGCGGACGCCGCCTGGACCGAGGTGGCCACGGATGATTCCTCGCCCGTGTACTCGGCAAAGGACGACGTCTCCGGGCTCGATGACGGCACCAGGGTGGCCTACCGGGCCTCCTTGAGCGGCCCCGGCTTCAGCGTGGTTAGCGAAACCCGGACCGTGACGGTGGGCGAAGCACCGCAGCCCGATTCCGTGACGGTGGCCGGTTCCCTGAACCAGGCAATGGGTTGCGCCGAACCCTGGGACCCGGCATGTTCCCAGGCAATGATGGCACTCGACCCCGCGGACAAGATCTGGCGGCTCACGGTGGATCTTCCTGAGGGACAGTACGAATACAAGGCAGCGCTGAACGGCGGCTGGGAAGAAAACTACGGTTCCGGCGGTGCGCTCGACGGGCCGAACATCACGCTGGACCATCCCGGCGGCCCGGTGACGTTCCGCTATGACAACAGCACCCGCCTTCTCAGCGCCGTCTACGCCTCCCAGCAGCCCGGTGCCGTAGCGGCTGCCGGGAGCATGAACAGTGAGCTTGGCTGCGCCACCGACTGGGAGCCGGCCTGCGACCAGGCACAGCTCGTGCTTGATCCGGCTGACCTCGTGTGGAAGCTGTCCGCACCGGCCCTGCCCGCCGGCACCTATGAATTCAAGGCCGCCCTGGACCGGTCCTGGAATGTCAGCTACGGCGCGGGCGGTGCGTCGCCGGGTGCCAACATCGTGTTCGAGCACGACGGCGGTCCGGCCACCTTCCGCTACGACCACTTCACCCACGTGATCACGGCCGGTTAGCGGAACCCGTTTCACGAACAGCCAATGCGGCAACAAGCTGTGTGCGGCAACAGGCTGCTGGCGGACAGTTAGCTGCGCAGGGCCCCTTCAACCGCTGCCAACAGCGTGTTGAAGCGCTGGTTGCCGGGAAGGTCGTCAAGGAACACCGGTTTACCGTCCGGCCCGCCCAGCGGGACCTGCCAGTTTGGATACAGCGCTTCGGTGGTGCCGGGCTGGTTCTGGACCCGCCGCTCCCCCACCGCGTCCACGAGGGCAACACCCAGGAGGACCGACGGCGTCTGGGTGAGCAGGAGGTGCAGCGCCTCGATGGTCTGCTCTTCCGTCTCCGCTTGCCCGCCCGCGGTTGTCCCGGGCAGGTAGCCACGTTCCCGGACCAGGGCGAGCATCTTCTCCAGGGACGCGTTGTGATCCGCGCGTTCCTCCGCCTCGGACCGCTCCAGCAAACCCAGGCCGCTGCGCAGCGCCACATGGTCCCCGGCGAGGTAACCGGCTGTAGGCGGAAGGTCGTGGGTGTTGACGCTGGCGAGGGCCTGCGTCCGGTACTTTTCGGGCGCAAGGGGGGAGTCGCCGTCGTACTCGAACCAGAGGATGGACGTGCCCAGGATGCCGCGGGCAGCGAGGTAGTCCCGCACCCATGGCTCGAAGGTGCCCAGGTCCTCGCCGATCACTACGGCCCCGGCACGCTGTGCCTCCAGGGCGAGGATGCCGATCAGCGCCTCATGGTCGTAGCGCACGTACGCGCCGTCGCCCGGAGCATTACCCACCGGGATCCACCAGAGCCGGAACAGGCCCAGGATGTGGTCCACCCGGATCCCGCCCGCATGCCGCAGGACCGTCGCCAGCATGTTCCGGAACGGGATGTAGCCGGCCTCGGCCAGGCGCGCCGGATGCCATGGGGGCTGTCCCCAGTCCTGGCCCTGCTGGTTGTACATGTCCGGCGGGGCGCCCACGCTGGTGGCGGGAGCCAGCACGCCGCGCAGTGTCCAGGCGTCGGCGCTGCTGTGGTCCACGCCTACGGCGAGGTCGTGAACCACCCCAAGCCTCATGCCGGAACGCAGCGCAGCCCTCTGGGCCTCTTCGAGCTGCTCGTCGCAGATCCACTGCAGCCACCGGTGGAATCCGATCCGGTCCCCCAGCTTTTCCCGCAGCGCCTCGGCCTCCGGGGTGCCCAGCGCGCAGGCGGGATCGGTCCACAGTGGGTCATCCGGCGCGAGGTCCTCCCGGATGGCGGACCACAGCGCGAAATCGTCCAGTCCCTGCCCGGAGATCCGGCAGAACTCATCGAAGGCAGCCTGCCGGGCCGGGGAGCGGCGAGCGTGGTAGAGCATCTCCAGGGCCTGGAGTTTGGCCGCGTAGACGGCGTTCCGGTCCAGCCGCGCGCCATCCTTGTTCAGCCCGGACACTTCCTCCCGGAGCTTCTCCACCGCGGCGCGCCGGCGCGGCTTCAGGTACGCCAGCTCGGGAACAGCTTCGATGCGGATGTAGAGCGGGTTGAAGAACCGGCGCGTGGACGGCGAGTACGGCGACGGCTGCACCGGCGGCACGGGTTCGGCTGCGTGCAGCGGGTTGACCAGCACATAGTCGGCCCCGCGTTGGCCGCTGATGGCGGCAAGATCGGCGAGGTCGGTGAAGTCACCGATCCCCCAGGAGCGCCTGGACCGGACGGAGTACAGCTGTGTGGCCAGCCCCCAGCCACGGCGCTGTTCGAGCGGCTGCGCGGTGGTGAGCTGGCGCGGCGTCACCACCAGGGTCGCCGACGCGCTGGCGCCGCCGGCCTGGGCGTTCAGGGTATGCCAGCCGAAGGGCAGGTCCTGCGGGAGGGCGAAGGTCATGCGGCGGGTGGCCACGCCGTCGACATCCCGCGGCTGTTCCCGGACGTCTTCCTGGACCGCGTCAACAAAGCCGGCCCCGCCTTCCAGGGCGATGCCCAGCTGCACTGCGGCGCCATCGCGCACATGGACCGGGACCAGCGCGGGCTCACCCTGCTGGATGACGACGGCGGGAGGCAGCATACGCCGCCAGGGCGCCAGTTCGGCTTCCGCCAATGCGGCCTCGATGGCCTGGTTCGTGTCCGCCCGCACCCCCAAGGCCGCCAGGACCTTGACCAGCGTCCCTTCCGCCACACTGTGCGGCAGTCCGTCCCAGCCCTGGAACGAGGTGCCCACGCCATGCGCATCGGCCAGTTTCTGGAGCAAATGGGGGTCCACGGCCACGCCGGTAGCAGCCCCGCCCGCCGCGGGCGAAAGCCCCGGAGGGTCTGTTGGCATCCCTGTGCGCTGTGGGTGCTGCTGGTCTGAAGCCGTCATGCGGGTCCGCCTCGTCTGGTGTGATGTCGCCCGAACTTACAGTGCTGCCTGTTGCACCGGGCGCCTGCACCCCCGCGCACAACCGATTGGTTCAGATTATTGCAGGGCGGCGCAGAGACGAAACCAAGGCCTGGATTATGGCCTGGTCACATGCGGGGACCGCCTTACCCTTGCGCCACGTTTCGTAGGAGTTCGGGCTTCACTCGGCTCCCAGCCGGTACGGGGCCGGTGGTATTGCGGACCATCAATGTGGGCTTGACCAGGGTGGAAACGGGTTCCATGCGGCCCTCGATGCGCTCCACCAACAGCCGCGAAGCCAGCGAGCCCATTTCGAACCCCGACTGGTCCACAGTGGTGAGGGAAATCTGAGGAAGCGAAGCCGCAAACGCGTTGTCATAGCCCACCACGGAGAAAGCCTCCGGCACCGGAACCGCCAACTCATGGAATCGGGAGAGCACGCCAAAGCCGGCCATGTCCGTTCCGGTGTGTACGGCGGTAGGAGGGAGATCCCGATCCAGCATGAGGTCGACAGCGTCCGCACCACCCTGGTGGTTCCACCTGGTTTCGATGACGTCGATCTCATCATCCAAGCCATGGTGGACCATGGCCTTGACGTATCCGTCAGCACGGACAACCTGGGGCATAGTTGCTTCGTTTTTCTCTGTGCCCACGTGCTTCAGGTGCGAAATCCGCCGGTGCCCCAAGGACACCAGATGATCGACAATCAGGGCGCTGCCCGCCAAATCATCGCTGGCTACGGTGTCATAATCCTGTCCCGGCCCGTGACGCCCAAGGACGACCGTGGGCGTGATCCGCCCGATCTTCTCCAACTCCTCGTCCGGGCCGAACGGCGCAATGAGGACCAGGCCGTCCATTTTCCGGTCAATCATGGCCTCGATCATCTGCTTCTGCTGCGCGAGACCCATGTTCGCCTCGCCGATGAACACTTGATAACCGCGGCTGCCCGCCTCTGCCCGGATTCCCTCGATCAGCACAGTAACGAATGTGTTCGAAAGGTCCACCACAAACACCCCGAGGGTGAAACTCCTGCCGCGCATGCCCCGCGCCAGGGCCGAGGGGCGGTACCCAAGGACGTCCATGGAGGCCTCGACCCGCGCCTTCATGATGTCGCTAACGCCGTATGCCCCGCGAAGTACTTTTGACACCGCCGCGCGCGAGACTCCTGCGTGTTCCGCGACGTCGCTGATGGTCGTCCTCTTCGGATGTTTGTTCACATCCCCAGCCTCTCTGGTTGCCCCAGAAGTAATTGTAGACTGATCTACAGAAAATCCTTGATTCCTATTGTGAGTTCCCTTACAGTAAAAACGTAGACCGATCTACATAAGCCACTTTCCGCGATTCCCCTCCCGGAAAAATTCGCTTTGAAACGTTCCACAGGACCATTAGGACCTGCGGCTTTACGAGGAGGTAAAGATGATATTCACCCCCAAGCGGCGCTGGCCGGCCATCGCCGGAAGCGTTACCGCAGCGGCATTGGTCCTCACCGGATGCTCCGCCGGAGGAGGCGGGAACAGTGACGCGAAGACCATCACGTGGCTCGTCGACAACACTGAAAACACCATCACCTACGCCGAGAAGCTCGCCGAGGACTTCAACGCGGCGAACCCTGACATCAGAGTTGAAATCGAAACCCGCCCACAGGGCGGCGACGGGGACAATATCGTGAAGACGAGGCTGGCAACCGGAGACATGGCGGACGTGTTCTCCTACAACACCGGATCGCTCTTCCAGCAGATCAACCCGGAGCAGAACCTCGTTCCGCTCACCGGCGAGCCCTACATGGACAACGTCTCCGACTCCTTCAAGCCCGTAGTGGCTGCCGGCGACGATGTGTACGGCGTGCCCGTCGGAACGGGTTCGGCCGGGGCCGTCCTCTACAACAAGAAGGTGTTCGAGGAACTCGGCCTCTCAGTCCCCAAGACGTGGGAGGAGTTCATGGAGAACAGCCGCAAGATCAAGGATTCCGGTACTGCAGCGATCATCCAGTCGTACCAGACCACGTGGACCTCGCAGCTCTTCGTCCTGGGCGACTTTGCAAACGTGGCCGCCGCCAACCCCACGTTCGCTGAGGACTACACCGCCAACAAGGTCAAGTACGCCACGGACCCCGCAGCCATCAAGGGCTTCGAGCACCTTGAAGAGGCTTACAAAGCCGGCCTGTTCAACGAGGATTTCGCCTCCACTACATACCCGCAGGCTTTGGAGAAGCTGGCCAACGGCGATGGTGCGCAGTACCCCATCCTCAGCTTCGCCCTGCCGGAGCTGAAGGTGAGCTACCCGGACCAGCTCAACGACATCGGACTCTTCCCGCTGCCGGGCGATGACCCGGCGAAGAACCCGCTGACCATCTGGCTGCCCGGCGGCGTGTACCTGCCCAAATCCACGGAAAACGTCGAGGAGGCCAAGAAGTTCCTGGCCTTCATCGCGAGCACTGAAGGCTGCGATTCCCAGACCGAAGCCGTGGGAGCCAACGGCCCCTACCTCGTGGAAGGCTGCGACCTCCCCGACGACGTTCCCACCGCGGTGAAGGACATGCTGCCGTTCTTCGATGACGAAACCAGGAACAGCCCCGCGCTCGAGTTCCTCTCCCCCGTCAAGGGCCCGGCGCTCGAACAGATCACTGTTGAGGTGGGCTCCGGCATCCGCTCCGCAAAGGACGGCGCCGCCCTCTACGACGCTGACGTCACCAAACAGGCCAAGCAGCTGAACCTGCCCGGCTGGAACTGACCTCCGAAACCATCCGCCGTCCGGGCCGGGCCCTGCCAGGCCCGGGCGGCATCCTGGAGCCACTGACATGACCACGAATACCACCACAGCACCCACGCGGGCTGCCCGCCGTACCGACCCGGCAAAGCCAAAACGCCGCTCCGGCCAGTCCGCCTACCCCTACTGGTTCTACCTTCCGGCCGCCCTGATTTACGCAACGCTGTTCCTGGTTCCCACCTTCGCGTCGTTCTTCTTCAGCTTCACCCGCTGGAACCTCACAGAGTTCACGTGGATAGGCATGGACAACTTCGTCCAGTTCTTCTCCGAGGAAGCCCTGCTCAAAGGCCTGACCAACACGTTTATCTACGGCGTCGTTACCTCGGTCCTCAAGGTAGTCCTCGGCATGCTGCTCGCGGTGCTGCTGACCTCCCAGATCATCGCCCGCGGATACCTGCGCTCCATCATCTTCTTCCCGGTACTGCTCAGCAGCATCGGCGTAGGCATCGTCTTCACCGTCCTGATGGACCCTTCCACAGGACTCATCAACAAAGCCCTGGCCGTCGTCGGCATCGACGGCCCTGCCTGGCTGACCGACCCCGCCTGGGCACTGATGTCCGTCGCTTTCGTCGACGTGTGGAAGGGCGTGGGACTGGCCACCGTCATCTTTATCGCAGGGATCGTCTCCATCCCCTCCGAGTACTTCGAGGCAGCCAAGATGGACGGCGCCAGCCCGGTCAAGTGCTTCTTCAACATCACCCTCCCGCTCGCACGCCCCGCTACCGCAACCGTCATCATCCTCTCCCTCATTGGCGGGCTACGGTCCTTCGATCTGATCTGGGCGATGACCAAGGGCGGTCCGGGCTTCACCTCGGATGTGATCGCCTCGGTCATCTTCAAGCAGTACCAGGCCGGCTTCTACGGCCTTTCAACAGCAGGCAACGTCGTCCTTTTCCTGATCGTCACCGCCGTCATCGTGCCCCTGTCCATGTTCCTGAACCGCAAGGAAGTTGAAGCATGACCGCCGCCATCAAACGCTATGGTGTGGGAATCCTGGCCATAGCCGTCACCTTCGTTGTCTTCGTGGTCCCGCTTCTCTTCATGGCCCTCATCGCCGTGAAGGACCGCCGCGAAGCGAACCGGCTGGAATTCTCCTGGCCCACCAATTTCTCCTTCGTCGAGAATTTCCAGGAAGTCCTCTCGGCCAGGAAGTTCATGCTGGTCACGGCCTTCATCAACAGCACAATCCTCACGGTAGTCAGCGTGGCCATCCTGGTGATCCTCGCCGCCATGGTCGCCTGGGTGCTGCAGCGCCGCCGCAGCCGCTGGAATCCGCTGATCAACTTCCTCATCCTCGCCGGCCTGATCATCCCGCCGGCGGTCATCCCCACCATCTGGGTGCTCCAGGGCCTGGGCTTGTTCAAGACCCTCACCGGACTGATCTTCATCGAAGTCGCCTTCGGCATTTCCTTCTGCATCCTGCTTTTCCGGGCCTTCATCTCCTCCATCCCGAAAGAGCTCGACGAAGCCGCGGTCATCGACGGGTGCGGACCCATCCGGCTGTTCTTCCGCGTGGTCTTCCCGCTGCTGAAGTCCGTCATTGTCACAGTGATCGTGGTCCAGTCGGTGAGCATCTTCAACACCTTCCAGAACCCGCTGTACTTCCTTCCTGGCGACGCCAATGCCACGGTCCAGCTCACCCTGTTCAATTTCCAGAGCCAGTTCACCACTGCCTACAACCTGCTCTTCATGAACATCCTGCTGATCACCATCCCGCCGCTGGTCATGTACCTGTTCTTCAACCGCCAGATCGTGGCCGGCATGACCGCCGGCGCCGTCAAGGGCTAGAACCCGGCGCCCAACACATCACTTCTTTTACGGGCCACCCGCCGCCCGTCCATCAACCCTGCAAGGAAGAGGGCACTTTCATGACAGCCATCGTCCAACCCGTGACCTTCGAACACCTTCCCGGTGCGCTGGGCATCGGAACCGGAACACCACGGATCTCCTGGAAAACGCGCGCCGAACCCGGTTGGGTGCAGAGCGCCTACCAGCTCTCCATCACCACGGAGGCAGGACGCTGGACCAGCGAACGGTTCGAGTCCGAAGAATCGGTTCTCCAGCCCTGGCCTGCCCAAGCACTGGGCTCCGGCCAGCGGGCGGACGTAAGTGTCCGGGTCTGGGGAACGGCAGCCACGGAACCAAGCGGCTGGAGCCCGGCAGCCGCCGTCGAAACCGGCCTCCTTTCCCCGGAAGACTGGGTGGCCTCCCCCATCAGCCCTGCCTGGGACGAGGACCGCGACTCTGACCGGCGCCCGCCGCTGCTGCGGCGCACTTTCGAGCTTCCCCGGCCGGTGGCGTCAGCCCGCCTCTACGTCACCGCGCACGGGCTGTATGAGATGGAAGTCAACGGGAGCAGGATTGGAACCGACGCGTTCTCGCCAGGCTGGACCGTTTACGGCGAGCGACTGCGCTATTACACCTACGACGTCACCGGGCACCTTGGCCAAGGCGAAAACGCGATGGGGGCCTGGCTGGCGGACGGCTGGTACCGCGGCCGCTTTGGATTCAACGGCGGGTACCGCAACCTCTACGGTGACAAGGTCGCCCTCCTTGCGCAGCTTCGGGTAACGCACGACGACGGGTCCGTCACCGTGGTGGGTACGGATGGGCAGTGGAAAGCCTCCTTCGGACCCATTCTGTTCACGGGTCTTTACGAGGGTGAGGAGTACGACGCCAGGCTGCTGCAGGCCGGTTGGAGCCTGCCGGAATTCGACGACGGCGGATGGCATCCCGTCGTCGAAGTCCACCGCGACCCCGCCACACTGGTGGCCCCCGAAGGTCCGCCCGTCCGGTGCACCGACGAAGTGCGGCCGGTGAACGTAACCACGTCTCCGTCGGGGAAACTGATCCTGGACTTCGGGCAAAACCTCGTGGGGCGGCTGCAGGTCAACGTCCAGGGCGAAGCCGGGACGACTATCACCATCCGCCATGCCGAGGTCCTCCAGGACGGTGAGCTTTACACCCGTCCTTTGCGGGGTGCGGCCGCCACAGACGTGTACACGCTGGCTGGCGGTCCAAGCGAAACGTGGGAGCCCCGCTTCACCCTCCACGGGTTCCGTTACGCCGAGATCAGCGGCTGGACCGGCGGGGAAGTGGCGGACCACGTCCTGGCCCGGGTTTACCACACCGACATGGCCCGCACCGGATGGTTTGAATGCTCAGACCCGGACCTTAACCGGCTGCATGAGAACGTCCGATGGAGCATGAAGGGCAACTTTGTGGACATCCCCACGGACTGCCCCCAGCGGGATGAGCGCCTGGGCTGGACCGGTGACCTGCAGGTCTTTGCCCCCACCGCCACCTTCCTCTATGACTGTTCAGGCATGCTCTCTTCCTGGCTCAAGGACGTGGCGGCGGAACAGGCGCCGGACGGGACAGTGCCCTGGTACGTGCCGGTGATCCCCGGCGGTGACTACTGGACGCCCGTACGGCCGGGGGCGGTCTGGGGTGACGTCGCCGTCCTGACGCCCTGGGTGCTTTACGAGCGGTTTAATGATGCGAAGGTCCTGGCCGACCAGTACCAGAGCGCCAAGGCCTGGGTGGACCTGCTGGACTCGCTCGCCGGCGGAAGCCATCTGTGGAACACAGGCTTCCAGCTTGGCGACTGGCTTGACCCCAGCGCCCCGCCAGAGAAGCCGAGTGAGGCCAAGACCGACCGCCACCTCGTCGCGAGCGCCTACTTCGCCTGGTCGGCACGGCACCTGGCAAAGATGGCCGGTGTACTGGGCAAGGCCGACGACGAGCTTCGCTACCTGGAACTTGCCCGTGCGGCCTCGGCAGCTTTCGCCAAGGAATACATCCTTCCGGATGGACGCATGACCAGCGACGCGCAGACCGCCTACGCACTTGCCATCGTTTTTGACCTCTTCCCGAGCGCGGAGCTCCGCCAACTGGCCGGTAAACGCCTCGCCGAACTTGTCCGGGAGGCCGGCAACCGCATCGCCACCGGTTTTGCGGGGACTCCGGTCATTGCCGACGCGCTCACAAGCGTTGGTGAACTGGAGACGGCCTACGACCTGCTCCTGGAGAAGGAGTGCCCGTCCTGGCTCTACTCCGTGGGGCAGGGCGGGACCACCATCTGGGAACGCTGGGATTCGCTGCTTCCGGACGGAACGGTCAACCCCGGGGAGATGACCTCCTTCAACCACTACGCACTGGGCGCCGTGGCGGACTGGATGCACCGCTCCGTGGCCGGCCTGGCTCCCCTTGAGCCGGGATACCGGCGGATTCTCTTCCGTCCCCAGCCGGGTGGCGGGCTCAGCTCCGCTTCCGCAGCCCACGAGACGCCGTACGGCCGGGCAGCCATCTCCTGGAAGCGCGACGGACGCGGACACAGCGTGGAAATCGAGGTCCCCACCGGAACCAACGCCCGGGTGGAACTGCCCGGGCACGCGCCGGCGGACGTCGGACCCGGGCGCTTCGAATACGTTGTGGAAGGCGTCTCCTAACGGACGTTGCCACTTCTTCCCTCAGCCTGCAACAGGCTGCGCCTGAAAGGGCGCTTCCTGTTGCAGGCTCGCTCCGTTAAATCCGGTTCGGGTTGGCTCACCGGGCGGACGCAGGGCGGACGCCGCAAATGGACGACGGCGGTAGCCGCCTTTTCGCGGATGCCCTCCCCTGGTGCGATGGATGCCGCGGCAGGACGTCCGCCGCGACCCCTGTCGCCGTGCTTATCATTGCTTGCGTGAGGGCCCTTTTCACCGTAGGCCACGGGACCGCTTCCCGGGCCGAGTTCGCCTCGCGGCTGCAGGCCGCCGGTGTGGCGTCGCTGGTGGATGTCCGGATCGGGCCGGGCAGCAGGAAGCACCCCCACTTTGGCAAGGACAGCATGGCAGAGTGGCTGCCGGAAGCGGGAATCAGCTACCGCTGGGAAAAGCAGCTGGGTGGCTTCCGCGAGCTTCCTCCCGATTCCCCCGATACGGCCCTGCGCAATGAGTCGTTCCGTGCCTACGCCGCCTATATGCGCACCACGGATTTCACCGCTGCAGCGGAAGAGCTCATTGCTGCGGCAAAGATCGGACAGACGGCCATTATGTGCAGCGAAACCGTATGGTGGCGGTGCCACCGCAGACTCATCGCGGACCATTGCCTCCTTCTCGCCGGGCTGCCCGTTGCACACCTGATGCCGCCGGCCAAGTCCACCCCGCACGTCCCTACCCAGGGCGTGAGGGTCCTGGGGAATGTGCTGCGGTACGACGTCCTGGATTGATGCTTGCAGCTATGCAGCCGGGCCTCTTGACGCAGCGGCACGGGAGTTTTAGCGTCGATACCGATATCCCGTTTAGCCGAAAACCGGGGGCATCCCGTGCCAATGTCCGAAGAGGAACGGCGGCTGCTCAAGGAGCTGGAGCTGGGGCTGATCGCCGACGACCCCCACCTGGCCATGGAGCTGCTCTCCGGCTACCCCGCGCCCAGGTTCCGTTTGGACCTCTTTTTCGGCGCACTCGCCGGCCTGGCCGGGCTTGTACTGCTGATCGCCGGCGTCAGCGGCCAGATCGTTGTGCTGGTGGTGCTGGGGCTTTCACTCGTGGGGCTGGGCACCGGCCTGCTGCTGGGCAAACCTTTTCCCGGGCGGAGAGGGCGGCCGGAGCGGCCCGTTGGCTGACTGCCGCGGCGTCAGGACAAAGAGACTGAAAATGACGACGGCGGCGCCAAGCCAGCCATGCGGCGGCAACCGCTCACCCACCACCAAGACCGCCAGCCCAGCGGCCACCACGGTTTCAAGCAGGGAAATCCCGGTGGCGGTGCTGGCCCGGATCCTGGCCAGGCCCCATCCAAACAGGACGTACCCGGCAAACATCGGCACCAGTGCCATGTAGGCGCCCACCGAGAAATTGACCCATGACTCAACCAGGGGCCGGCCGGTGACTGCCAGCACGGGCATCAACAGCAGTCCGCCGAGCCCAAAGACGGCCCCCATGGCCGCCCGCGACGACAGCCCGCCGGTGATCAGGCGGTGCGCTGCCCAGGAATAGAGGGCATAGGTGGCGCCGGCCAGCAGGCCCAGGGCTATCCCGGCCAGCGATTTCCAGGAATTGCCAGGGGAACCGGCCGGCGCATGCCCGGCGAAGGACAGCAGGGCTGCGCCCGAGACGCCCAGTAGTGGTCCCGCCATCCACCGGCGGGTCAGGTGTTTACCGTCGGCAAAACGCTCAATGAGCGCGGCCGCCACCGGCGCGGAACCGATGGACACCACCGTTCCCACCGCCACGCCGGAGAGCCGCATGGAACTGTAAAAGGCCAGCGGATAGACGGCCACCGCCGCCGCGCCGAGGGTCACCAAGCGCCAGCGGTCCAGCAGGCCCGGCCACTGGCCAGTGATCGCGTTGGCTGCGTACAGCGCCTGCAGCAGGCCTCCGATTCCCATGGCCACCGCACCGATGGCCAGCGGACTCACGGACGGCGCGAACGTGGCAGCGGTGCCCGTGGTGCCCCACAACACGGAGGCCGCCACCACGCACAAAGCGCCCCAGAGCGGCGCATTGGCCGAACCGGCCGCCGTTTTCAAACGTCCGCCAGCAGCCGGGCAGCGATGGTCCGGCACTCTTTCAGGCACGCGTCATTGCCCTCGAGTCCGGCCCGGGCCATGGCACCCTCTAAAAGAAAGGCCAGATGCCGGGCGAGTCCGGCGGCGCGGCCATGACCTGCCGGAAGCACCTCGGCCACGTGCCGTGCCAACAGTCCCTCAACCTCTTCCTTGTGCTTCCGGACCGCCAGCCGCCCCGGCGCACCTGCTGGCAGTTCCGCTGCCGCATTGAGCAGTCCGCATCCACGAAACCCGTTGAGGTAGGCGGCGTTGGCATGGTCCGTATAGGCGTCAAAAACGGCCAGCACCCGCTCGCGCGGATTCCTGGCATCCTCCAGTCGCCGGCTGTACAGCCCCAGCCATTCCGCATGCCGGGCCTCGAGGTACGCCGCTACCAACTCGGCCTTGGAAGCAAAGTTGTTGTAGAGGCTCTTCTTGGCCACCCCGGCTTCGGTGGTGATGGTGTCAATGCCGGTGGCAGCCACGCCCTGTGCATAGAAGAGCCGCGCCGCAGCCTGAAGCAGCAGCGCGCGGGCCGGACGCTTCGGCGGCATAGGCGTGTGCGCAGCGGTCTGCGCACCGGTATCCCGAGCGGCCAAAGGGGACTCCTTTTATGGGTGATAGTAGGTAGGTCAGTCTACCTACAAAACAGGTCGGGAATATCCGCCGCCCATGCTCTGTTGTTGCACTGTTCAGGACGAACTGCATCCAGCCGACAGGAGAACGCACCAATGTCAGTGGACTATGACGCTCCCCGGGTGACGCCCGAGGAAGAGCCGAACAGCGGCTTCGAGGAGCTGAAAACCGAGAAGTCAGGCCGAAGGGAGGCCATCGCCGACGTCGACGAGACCGAGCTCGCGGACAGCTTCGAACTGCCCGGGGCGGACCTGTCCAACGAGGAGCTGCTCATCCAGGTGGTGCCGGTCCAGGCCGACGAATTCACCTGTATGTCCTGCTTCCTGGTGCACCACCGCAGCCAGCTCGCCAGGGAAAAGGACGGCAGGAAGTACTGCAAGGAGTGTGAGTCCTAGGTCGGCAGCCTTGCGGAAGCGGTACTGTGCCGCTTCCCCCGCCGCCCGTAGTGCCAAGTTCAGCTTTCACTCATTGGAATCCCGACTCGTGACAGGAGGCTCCAGGCAGCCATGATGTAGGTCACGCTCCGGCGATGGCCGGCCGACTGGAAAGAAGGAACCCATGTCCCTCAGCGTTGAGGAAATGAACAAGCAGCTGCCGGTTGCCAACGCGCTGCCCGGCGAAGCTGTCCCCTACTACATGGCCTCGGGCGAAGGCGCACGCTACGAAATCAACGGCCAGCTGGTGACGGTCATCGCCCGTGCAGCCGATACCGGCGGCATCTTCAGCGCTGCCTACATCTCGGGCGGCATGGGGGCAGAGTCGCCATTCGTCAGCCACAAAGTGGAGCACAAGACGCTCTACGTTTTCGACGGGATCCTGCACGTCTGGCTGCCCGGCGAAAGCCGCATCCTCACCCCGGGAGACTCCGTGGTCATTCCCCCCAACACCCCGCACGCGTACCGGATGGCCAGCCACTACACCCGCTTCCTGAACTGGATGACGCCGGGCGGGGCTGAGGTTTACTACGAGCGGGTGGGCACCCCCGTCGATTCGCACGTGCCCCCAATCCGTGCAGGCGGCACGGCCGGCCTCCAGGAACAGGCTGAAGTGGGGGCGGAGTTCGGGATGACCTTCCCGGACGTCGAGCGCGTGGATCCTTCCTTCAAGCACGACGCCGGCCTGCCGCCCACGCAGATCCCCTACTTCCTCAGCGCCCACGAGGGCGAGCGGCTGGCCAGCTACCAGACGATGTTCACCTACCTGTCCCGGCCGGCCAACACCGGCTCGAACTACTTCGCCGTGCACACCAAGGGAGCCAAGACGCCCTACATCCCGCTGCACTTCCATTCCGAACACACGGAAAACTTCATCTGCACGGAAGGCCGGATGTGGCTGTACGCCAACGGCCGCGAGGTGCTGCTGACCAAGGGCGACTTCCTGCACGCCCCTGCAGGCACTGTCCACTCCTTCGCCCTGGACTCGCACAACACCCAGATGCTCGGGTTCCTCACGCCGTCGGTCTTCAACGGGTTCTTCGAGTACTTCAACAAGCCCACCGAGGACTACATGTACACCGAAGGCGGGACCCCCTACATGGACATGGAGGGCTTCGGGCGCGCCCAGGCAGAGATGGACCTCACCGTGGTGGGCCCGCCGCCGCAGCGCCGCGCAGCCCTGGAGATCTCCTAGCGCCTCCAGATACCCCGAATTCAGAACCCATGGCCCGGACCTCCGAAAGGAAGTCCGGGTCATTTGGCTTTTATGGACCGTCGACTGCTGAGTAGATGCCGTTATGGACGTCGAAAACGGCAGTTAGGGAGCAATGGATGGGTATTGCTTCACCAGTTCGCGGCCGTAGTCGTTCCCGTTGGGCGTTCGGACCACGGTGTGCATGTGGAACGGCGCGGGCTCGTCGTTGTCCAGGAAAACCCCGGTGTGGTGGTCGAGTTCCAGCACCACCACAGGACTCTGCAGCCGGAAGTAGAACGCTTCCTGGCCATCCCAGCCGCCGATCCAGCTGAAGAAGCTCTCGCCGTACTGCTCATGGATCTCCCGGCGTCGGGCGGCGCGGGGGCCGGCGGGCAAGTAGGCAATAAAGTCGTCCACCACCGCGTCGAGGAGGCCGCGGGCTTCTGCCGGCATATCCGCCACCCGGATGCCCTCGTACGGGATCACCCGGTTGTCCTGGAAACACCCGCCAAGGTGGCGTTCATCGCCGGCGTGGATGCGGCCTTCGGGCATGGCGGGGTCCACCATCGACGCGTAGACGGTGGCCGCTGCGCGCAGGTCCGCCGGCAGCGCTGCCATCAGTTCGCGGGCCAGGGCGATCCGCTCCTTGAACACCCGGACGCCCTTGTACGGGCCGTCGTCGATCATGTCCGGCTCGGCACCCATAAATACCGGCGAGACCACCAGCTGGGTTCCCGCCACCAGACAGTTGAGCGCCGCATGGTGGCCGAAGATCTGCCACCCCCACGGTTCCGTTTCGGAAGGGTCGCCGTACAGCGCGAAGTTGTAGCTGAACTCGTTCATCAGCAGGGGCAGCTCCACCAGGCCCCCCAGGAACCCGTTGATGCGCATCAGGTTGCGGACCAGCTCAAAACCCTCGGCACTCAGGGATGCCTCCACCACGGCCAGGGCAGCATCGCGGACCGGCGTTTCCAGCTCATCCAGCCGGAGGCCGGTATCGTGCTGCATGAATTCCGGGTTCGCCCAGCTCTGCCACTCCGGGGCGTCCACGGCGTAGGTGAGCTTCTTCGCCTGTTCCTGCCCCACCACTCCCAGGAGCTTCCGGGCTGCCGCCACCATCTCCGCGGTGGGCGCCTCCTCGCCGGGCCGGACCGGCGCCAGCGGAAACAGCCCCTCACGCCGCACGCCGTCGCTGGTGATCCCCACGAACGGCTGCGGGTACAGCTTCTTCCATCCCTCGATCATGGGGCCGGCGAAGGAGTCCTGCTTGGCTGCCTCGGCGTACCCACGGGCATCCAGGCCCCGGATGTCCGCGACGCGGGGATGATCGGTGGCAAAGAGGTAATCACGGAATGACGGCGTCGACACGGTTGCTCCTTGTTTCGTCCTGGACGCTGAATGATGTGCCCTGCGGTGATGTTCCCGGTGATACCCCGGCTGGGGCGAACCCGGCAGCAACGGCCAAAGCTGCCGCTGCGGCCTCCGCCGAACTGCCACGCCACGCCACGTGCTGGTCGGGACGAACCAGCACCGCGGGGGCGCCCCACAGCTCGGACAGCGGGGTGCCGTCACCGGTGGGCCCAACCTCGGCAACTGCCACCGGGATGCCCTGCCGGGCACCGGCGTCCAGCACCTCGGCGAAGGCGTGCTCTCCCCGCACCCCGCCCAGCGCTCCGCCGTCGGCCAGAAGGGTGAAGCCGCCGCCCAGCCGGTCGTACAAAGAAGTGGAATCCTGCAGCCAAGCGTGCGGGAGCAGCGCGCCTGGGGTGGCGGAAGGAACGTAGCGGATGGGATCCTCGGCAGGGACCGGGGACCCGTCCGGCACCACGGCCGGGGAATCAGCATATGTGTAGCCCAGCACCAGGCCCAGCGAATCAAACTCGCTCTGCTTAACGGCAAGCGCTTCGTGCACCGCCCGACGTGCCGCCCCGCCGTCGGGGCCGTCGTGGTCCAGCCGGGGATCGGCGAAGTGGTACGCCAGGGCCTTGCCGTTTGCGGCGGCGTCGCGGATGGTCCGCGCTGCCACCGGGCGGCGCTCATGGCCGTAGCTGTCCAGGATCTCCGGCCCAGCCCAGCCCTGGATATCGGCCGCAAGCTTCCAGGCGAGGTTGGCGGCGTCGCCAACGCACGTGTTGAAGCCATGCCCGCCCCAGGGCGGATTCAGGTGCGCGGCGTCCCCCACCAGGAAGATGTTTCCCCGGCTGTACTGCGGGGCCAGGAGCATGCGCGCCGTCCAGGGATCCGTGGCCACCACATCGACGTCAATATCCGCCGCGTCCGTCCCCACCAGGGAGCGGACCAGGGCCGCGGCGTCACCGGGGGCTACCTCCTTGGTGGGGTCCACGCCCTGGATGATGGCCCACCAGGTGTCGGCCAGGTCCATCCGTCCCACCATGCCGGCGGCCTCCGACCCAACCACCCAGTACTGGACGGCGGAGTTCAGGGTGATGGCCTGGCCCAGCTGCTTCGAGCGGAACAGGATGCTGATATTGGACAGTGCAGCGGAACCGCCTTCCAGGCGGATCCCCAGGCTGCGGCGCACCGCGGAGGAACCGCCGTCGGCACCCACCACATAGCTGCTCCGGATGGTCGCCGTGCTGCCGGATGCGTCCTGGACGACGGCGGCGTACAGCGGCGCGGTGCCCTGGCCTGCCGTGTCCTGGCCTTCTGCACGCTGAAGTTCCTGGTCCTGCAGTTCCTGCACGTCCACCACGCTCCACCCGGTGATGAAGGTGACCAGCGGGTTGCGGGCTGCGGCGGCGCGGAGCACCTCCTCGAGGACCGGCTGCGGGACCTGCTGGCCGCATTCGGGCTGCGGGCCATATCGGCCGGGGACCAGCTGGAAGGCGTTCCGGAACCGGCGCAGCTCATGGGCCGCTGGGCCCGCGAGGTGGGTGCAAAAAATAACGTCCTGCGCATAGTCCACCGGGAGCGGAGCCGCTGCGCGCAGGGCGTCCGCCAGGCCCAGCCGGCGGAGATGGGTCATGGTGCGTGCGTTGGTGGTCTTGGCCCGCGGCCTAGTGTGGTCCACGGAGCTGCGGGGTTCAATCACGGTGCTGGGGATCCCGCGCGCGGCCAGGTCCAGGGCGAGGAACAGGCCGCTCGGTCCGCCGCCGGAGACCAGGACCTGCGCCTCCCCCGGGACGTGCTCTGGTGACGTGACGGGCAGGGTTCCCATCAGGCACGGCTCCGGAGCGAGACGTCTCCCACGGGGGTGACCAGGGTGCCGAGCCTGTCGATGTCCACCTCGACGGTGTCGCCCGGCTGGAGCAACCACTGCGGGGTGCGGGCATAGCCCACGCCTTCAGGGGTGCCTGTGGCGATCACATCACCGGGATGGAGGGTGAAGGTCTGGCTGATCAGCGCAATGATTTCCGGAACGGAGAAGATCATGTCCCGGGTGTTCCCGTTCTGAGCCTCGACGCCGTTGACCCGGGTCCGGACCTGTAGCCCGTCGCGGAGGTCTCCCACCTCGTCGCGGCTGACCAGCGGTCCGAGGGGTCCGCTGAAGTCGCCGTTCTTGCCCAGCGTCCACTGCGAGGTGAGTTTCTGCGCGGTGCGGGAGGTGATGTCGTTGAAGGTCGAGTAGCCGAAGACGGCTTCTGCCGCGGTTGCCTCATCCGCGGATTCCACCCGCTGCCCGATGTACGCGGCTACTTCGCCTTCCCAGTCCAGGCCGGCCTCGCCGGCGGGTACCGGGACGGGCACGTTGCCTACGGACAGGGACGCCGTCCAGCGGCCGAAAAGGGTGGGGTAGGGCGGCAGCTCCTGGTCCTTGTAGCTGCCCTCCGCTGCGTGGGCCTTGTAGTTCAGGCCAACGCAGATGACCCGTGCGGAGGCGGGGACGAGCGGCACTTCGGTGATGCTGGTCCGCTCCAGCCAACTGCCGGCGTCGGACGCGCCGGAAAGGGACCCCTTGGAAGCGGACGCGTCAGGTGCCAGCGACTCTGCTTTGTCCTGCCAGCCGCTGGGGTCGGACCAGAAGTCGCTGACAGGGGCGAGCGGGAAAACCCGGGAGTCCACGAGGGCGGCTGCCCAGGGTTCGCCGTTGTGAGTGATGCCGATGAACTGCATGGAGGGGCCTTTCAGGTCTTGCCGGGCGCGATCGCGCCGGCGGATTGCGGGAAGATCAGTGCTTCTGCGCTTGGCGGCGGAAAAAATCGATGGTGGCGGCGGTGGCCTGCCGTGCGGCAGCCTGGGTCCCGTCCGGCAGCTGCCACATATGGTCCGCGTCCTCAATCAGGAGAAGTTCGACGGCGGCACCGGCACTTTCCAGCGCTTCGGTCAGGCTGGCGGACTGGGCCACCGGGACGAACCGGTCCGCCGTTCCGTGGACGAGGAGGAACGGCGGCGCGTCCGGATGTACATAGGTGAGGGGGCTGGCCGCCTTGGCCTTGTCCGGGGCGTCGGCGGGCTGGGCGCCGATCAACAGCGCTTCACGGGAGCCGGGGTCATCCGCGCGGGCGACGGCGTCGGGCCGGGCCTGTTCCCCCATGCGGTTCAGATCCGTGGGCGGATACCAGGCAGCGACGGCGGCGACGTCGTCGTCGGTTGCACCGTCCGTGGCGGCACGCGCAGTCAGTCCCACCAGGCTGGCCAGGTGGCCGCCTGCCGAGTCTCCCCACGCGTAGATACGACCCGGATCCACCCCGTAATCGGCAGCATGGGCGCGCAGCCAGCGGACAGCGGCCTTGGCGTCCAGCAGCTGGGCCGGGAATGTGGCAGCATCTGTCAGGCGGTAGTCGGCGGATGCCACCACGAAGCCGGCCTCCACCAGCTGCTCGATGGGGCTCAGGCCGAAACCGTCCACGGTGGGTCCGAGCGATGACCGCTCCCCCATCCGCCAGCCGCCCCCGTGGAAGTGGATGACGGCGGGGAACCCGGATTCGCCGGCGTCGGCGCCGGTATCGCAGCCGGCATCGGAACCGGCGGGCAGGTACAGGTCCAGCAGCAACGGGGTTGCACCCCCGGGGTGGAAAAACTCGATCCCCTTCAGGACCTGCCCTGCCGTCATCGTTGACTCCATGTTGTGCCGCGCCGTTTCTATCCCCGCCGGCCGCTGCTGCGGACCGCGTCTTCACTCAACTGTGGGGCACGGCTGCTGGTGTCCGCGTGGGCGGTTTCACTGAATGAAACAGCATCACACTGCCGTGGCCGCAGCCAGTTCCCTAGCCAGGAAGTCCAGGGCCGGCTGCCCTTCCGGCAGGCCAGCGGTGTGGTTGAGATGGCCGTGGACCGCGCCCTGGGCGAGGAAGTAGGAAACCGGAACCCCTGCCCGCTCCAAAGCCGAGGCAAACAGCTCAGAGGAGCCGCGTGCGTCGTCGTATTCGCAGGCCAGCAAAGCCGTGGGCGGAAGCCCGGCGGGGTCGGCGTAGCCGGGCATCGCGTAGGACGGCGCCATGCTGACCGGGCCGCCAACGTAATTCTCCGCCGTCCGGATGCAGTCCTCCAGGGTGAACCGCAGGTGGCGCGGAAGCTCCGCCATGACCGCCTCGTCCAGTCCGCCGGCCGGGGGCGGGAGCTCGGCATGCAGGAAGGGATAGGCCAGCAGGAGCTTGGCAGGCAGGGGCTTGCCGGCGTCAATCAGATACAGCGCGGCACCCACGGCCAGGTTGCCGCCGGCACCAGCACCGCCCAGGCACAGGAGACGAGGATTCAGCCCCAGGGATTCGGAATTCTCCCGCGCCCAGAACCACCCTGCCAACGCGTCGTCGTGCGGGATGGGGAAGGACACACCGTCGCGGGCCAGCCGGTAGTCCACGGACAGCACCGGCGTGCCCTGGTCCGCCAGTACCCGTGCCAGGTAATCCGATTCGGGGATGTCCACGCTGCCGCTGACAAATCCGCCGCCGTGCAACCACACGAGGGCGGGACTGTCCGTGCCGGCCGGTTCGCCATAAATCCGGACGGCCACCGGCCCATGCCGCCCGTCGGCAGTGACGGTGCGGATGGAGACATCGGGTCCCGGGGTCCGGACCGCGTCCGGGTTGAGGAACTGCGGTCCGTCGGGACTGGCAAGGTATTCGGCGAAACCGGCGGCGATTTGTCCGGGCGTCCCGGCCGGTGCAGCCTCAGGGGAAACGGCTGTTGGTTCTGTTCGTGGTGTCATGGTGTGCCCAGTTTCCGGGAGAAGTAGCCGACGGCGGCGTCAAGGATGTGGTCCAGCTGGTCCTCCGCACCGAAGAAGCAGTGGTCGCCGCCTTTGATGGTGACCACCTGATGCTCCACTCCCGCGTCTGCGAGCGCGGCCGCAAGAAGGTCTGTCTGGAAGTGCGGCACCAGGCCGTCACTGTCGCCATGGACCAGCAGGAACGGCGGCGCGCCGGGGGCCACGTAGCTGACCGGGCTGGCGGCGGCCAGCAGGTCCGGGCTGTCGGAGCCGCCCACCAGCATCGGTCCAGGCTGCAGGGACATCCCTGCCGGAACCGCTGCCGTCAAAGCTGGCGGAAAGAGTCCGTCCGGAGTGTCCATGGGCGGGATATCCACCAGTGAGGAGACGCCATAAAAGTCGACGACGGCGCTGACGCCGCTTGGGTGCCCCTGCGCACCCAGGCCGCCGTCAAGGTCCTCCCGGTTCCCTGTCAGCCCAAGCATGGCCACGAGGTGGCCGCCGGCAGACTCACCCCAGGCTCCGAACTGGTCCGGATGGATGTTGAGGTGATCCGCGTATTCCCGCAGGTAGCGGACAGCCGCTTTGAGGTCGTGCAGCTGCGCCGGGAACGGTGCTTCCAGGCAGTGCCGGTAGTCAACCGTGGCGCAGGCGATGCCGGCCTCGTTGAGCAGCCGGAACACGGAGTTGGGGGCAAAGGTGGGCGGCAGTTCGCGGCGGTCGCCCAGTTGGAACGCACCGCCGTGCACCCACACCACCAGTGGAACGGGGCCGGCTGCCTGCCGGGGCAGCCAGATGTCCATCTTCAACGGCCGGAAGCCAATGGCCCGGGTGTACGTGACTTCCCGGTGTACCGCGGACACGTCCGAGACGTTTTCGGGAACACCCGGCGCGTCGAAGACGGGAAAGGGCGGGACGTCCGTGCCATCCGGGCGGGCAGGGGCCGGTTGTTCAGTCCGCTGTCCTGTCCCGGTGGTGCCGGTGGTGTGGTTGGCTGCATCCACGGTCATAGTGTGCTCCTTGCTTGGTGGAAGTGTGGTGTGGAGCCGCCCGCGGCGGCAACAAAGGAGTGTTTCCCCGGGCCGACGATGGCCACAGGTTCACCGGGAAGCCGGATTTCGGCCGTGGTTCCGGAAGGTACCGTGGCGCGAAGTGCCAGCACGCCGTCGTCGATCTCCCATGCCACGTCAATGCGTCCCTGCGGCCCGATGTGGGACGTCGCAGCGGAGGCCAGGCCTGCGCCGGGGCGCGGCTCGATGATGATCCGTTGATACCCCGCACTCCCGGGAGCCTGGCGGAGCCCGGCCGTGTAACGGTGCAGGAAGGAGACCACGGCGCCCTTGCTGTAGTGGTTGAGCGACTGGTGCGCGGTGCCGTCGGCGTCGAGGCCGTTCCAGAGCTCCCACATGGTGGTGGCGCCGCGGTCCACCATGGTCAGCCAGGAAGGTTCCGTGTCCTGCATCAGGAGCTCGTAGGCCAGGCCCAGCTGGCCGTTGTCCGCCAGGACGGGCAGCAGGTAGGGCGTGGCCAGGAAGCCTGTGCCCACGTGGGTGCCGGCTTCCCGGATGAGTGAAACCAGCTGGGCGGTAACGCTGGAACGGTGCTGCGGGCTGACCAGGTCAAAGGCGAGCGCCCGGACACAGTTCGCCTGGCTTGGCTGGGTTACCTGGCCAGCCGGGTCCAGGTATTCCTTTTCCCACGCCTGCCGGATGTTTTCCGAAAGGTTTGCCAGCGCCCGCGCTTCCTCCGGCCTGCCCATGACCGCAGCAGCGTGGGCCATGACCGCAGTGGTGTTCCGGTAATATGCGGTGGCCACGATGCCGTGGTCTGCGGAGCGGGCGGCGAACAGGTCCGGTTCCGCACCGTCCGGCTCCATCCATTCGCCGAAGTGGAAGCCGGTGTCCCACAGGTACTTTTCGTGCGGCGCTGGAACCGCGCCGGCAGCGGTGACTGACGGGTGCCGCTGGGTTTCCGCAGTGGTCCGGACAAAGCCAAGCCAACGGTTCATCGCGTCCCAGTTTCCAGCCAGGAGACCGGCGTCACCGGTAGCCAGGTACAGCTCCCACGGCACCATCGCGATCGCGTCGCCCCAGCCGCAGGACCCGTTCGTGAACGCCATGAACTCAGCCGAAGTGAACCCCGGCCCAGCCGACGGTGAGATGTTCGCGATGACGCCGTTTTCCCACTGGTCGGCGCGGACATCCCGGAGCCATTTCCGCGAGAAACCGGTGACGTCGTAGAGGTACGCGGCGGTGGGCACAAACAGCTGCCAGTCCCCGGTCCAGCCGGCCTTTTCGCGTTGCGGGCAGTCGGTGGGAACCTCGCAGGCGTTGTCCCGGAAGCTCCATTGGACGATGTCATGAAGCTTGTTGAGCCGCGGGTCGCTGCAGGTGAAGCTGCCTACGGGTTCCAGGTCCGTGTGGACCAAACAGGCGGTGATGTCTTCCGCCGCCAAGTCCGTGGTGAGGCCCTGGACGGACACGTACTGGAATCCGTGGGTGGTGTGGCGGGGTTCGAACACTTCCCCCGGAGCGCCCGAGGCGGTCACCACGTCAACCTGGCCGGCAGGCAGGAACTGGCCGGGGCGCTGGAAGTCGTGCGGGCGCAGGTGGTCCTGGGTAACGTCGCCTGTGGCATCAAGAGCTTCGCCGTACACGAGAGTTACCGCCTCGCCCGGCCCGCCCAGCCTGGAGAGCCGCACCCAGCCGTGGATGTTTTGGCCGAAGTCCACCACCTGGCGGCCGCTGGCCAGCCTGGTGACGGAGACCGGCGGGAATTCCTCCACGATTCGGGTGGGCGGGGCCACCGGGCCGGTCAGTGTTCCGTAGCTGCAGTTAAGGACGACGGCGGCACCGGCCTCCGCCGCGGCACTTGCGCAAGGTGCGCCGTCGTCGGCCCTGCCCTCCAGCGAGCGGAAGTCCGTCCGCTGCCCTGCCATCAGGTCAGCGCTGAGGATCTCCGTCCGGGACACCCGCCACGACCCGTCGGTGCCGATGACGGTCCTGCTGTCCCCGGACTGTATCTCCAGCTGCGCAAGGAGGGCCGTGCTGCTGCCGTACATGTCGGCGTCGCGCATGTATCCGAAGGTTCCGCGGTACCAGCCGTCGGTGAGGACGGCCCTGATGATGTTGGTGCCGGGCCGCAGCAGTGCGGTGATGTCGTAGGCCTGGACCTGGAGGGTGGTGTTGTAGCTGGTGGAGCCGGGGGTGAGCTGCTGGTCGCCCACCCGTCCGCCGTTCAGGAACAGCTCGTAGACGCCGTGGGCGGTGGCGTAGGCGCGGGCAATCTCCGGGGCCGCGTCCAGGGTAAAGGCCTTGTGGAGGGCGTAACCGGGGCGTTCTTCGGGGGCCGGAACGTCCGGTTCTTCCGGGCCGATCCATTGCGCCGTCCAGTCAGAGGCGTGCAGGAGTCCCAGCTCTACTGCCATCGGATCGGACCATGCGCTTTCGGTTTCTGAGCCGTCGGCGTCTGTGTTCCACGTCCGCACCCGCCACTCGAACCGGCTGCGGGACTGCAGCGCCGGGCCGGTGTAGGGGATCAACTGGTGCCGGGCAGAGGTGACCTTTCCCGTGTCCCAGCCGTTGTCCGCCGTGATCTGGTATGCCGTCTGCAGCACCGTGCCGGCCGGCGGGGCCCAGCACATCCGCGGTGCACTTACCGTGATTCCAAAGGCCTCTTTCAGGTGTTCAACGCGGAGCCGGGTGGGTGCAGGCCGCGCGCGGAGCGAAGTGTCGACGTCGGCGTCGCGGCTGGTGGAGGTCATTGCGGGCGGGCTCCTGAACATATGGCGGTAACTGTTACAGCTTCCTGCGCGGGCCCCTGCACCCCACAGCCGACTTTCATTGGTTGGAATAGTATTGTGGGGTAGCTCACGTACCCGCATCGCAAGGAAGCAAGGCCATGACCGTCCAGCCGGACACCGAAACCACCCCCGCCCGCGGAAAGCGGCCCAAGCAGGGCGAACCGGTGGTGGACCGCGCCCTCAGCCTGCTCGCAGTCTTCTCCGACCGCCGTCGCGCCCTGACGTTGTCCGAGATGGCCCGTTACGCCGGCATGCCCGCACCTACCGCGCTGCGGCTGATTGCCCGGCTGGTTGCCTGGGGCGCCCTGGAAAGGCTCGACGACGGCCGGTACGTTGTGGGGGTCCGGCTGTGGGAGGTCGCGTCGCTGTCGCCGCGCGGACATGGCGTGCGGGAAATCGCGCTCCCTTACCTGGAGGACCTTTTCGAGGTGACCAGGCACCACGTCCTGCTGGCCGTCCGTGACAACGAAGAGGCGGTGCTGATCGAACGGCTGTCCTCCAAGGACGCAACCGAGGTGGCGTACCGGGTGGGCGGCCGGGCTCCGCTGCGGTCCACCGCCGTCGGCCTGGTCCTGCTGGCAGGCGCTGACCAACAATTCCAGGAGGCCATCCTGCGGAAGCCGCCCGAAAACGAGCCCGGAGTTCCGGACATGCCCGAGGGCCAGGTGCGCCGCACGCTCTCCGATGTTCGGCGCACGGGGATCGCGATGATCCGCCGCAGCCTGCCCTCCCGGACCGTTTCGGTTGCCTCGCCCGTATTCGACGCCCAGGGTTCGGTGGTGGCCGCGCTGTCCATTGTGGTCCCGGACGGGTCTACTCCCCCGAACGTCCTGGCCCCGGCAGTCCGCGCCACGGCACGCGCCGTCTCGAGGAACCTGGGCCACCACGCGGAGGTCAGCCCCGACGTGCGGACCCACTCCCAGGGGTAGGATGCGCTGGCCCCGGTTGTCCGGGCTGGTCAGTCTGCGCCGCAGTAGTCCAGCCGCCGTACCAGGACTTCGCCTTCGATGGCGAAAACACCGAAGGCCCTACCCGTGAACGCCTTGGCGGTTTCAAAGGACCAGTGCCTGCCGTCGAGTTCGGTGAGCAGCACCTCCTCTGTGCTGGAGTGGGGCGCTGAGGAACGGACGAGCAGGCGGATTCTGTCGCCGCCTACGGCACCCGCGCTGAAATCCCGCCGTGGCGGGCTTGTCAGAATTGCCAACTCAAGGTCCCCATCCGGCACCTCGGCCTCCCAGGAGCGTTCGAAGCTCGCCACGACCGCGCGGGCCGTGACCCTGATGGCTTCGCCTTCCCGTGCAGCTTCAATGCCGAACCAGTTATCCTCGGCGTTGCGCACGGCGAGGCCGCCAGTGCCGGCACTGACATCGAGCACCACCCTGCATTCGATGCCGAGGTGGCGCTGCCGCTGGGCGAGGAAGCTGGGCCGGGGTGCGTCCAGCGTGTTCCCTTCGCCCCGGACAACCAGGCCGTGGGGTGTGGGGTGAGCGAATTCTGAGGGCATCCTGCGGACGGCCATCCAGGCAGGATCTTCCAGGCCTGCGCCGTTGGCGAAGTCGTACTCGATCTGTTCCGGGCCTGTGCCGGCAACGTGCGGGAGGCGGGCATGGGGCCAGCCGTCGATCCACTCCACCGTGGTCAGGAAGGTCTCCCGGCCCAGGGGTGAGAATGCCTGCGTGAGCCCTACCGGACGGACGCCCAGCAGGGTCATGCCTGTTCCGCCGTCGGGAAGTTCAAAAAGGTCCGCGTGTCCGGTGTTCTGCACCGGTGATCCTGTCCCCGCCGCAGTGAGGATCGGGTTGTTCGGTGCCGGTTCGAAGGGGCCTTCCGGCCGGCGTGAGCGGGCGACTGTGACGGCATGGCCGCGGTCGGTCCCGCCTTCAGCCGCGAGCAGGTACCACCACTCGCCGCGCCGGTGGAGGTGCGGGCCTTCGGGCGCATAGAGCCCGCTGCCGGGCCACAAGGGACGTGGCGCTTCCAGCGCTTCACCGGTGGCGAGGTCCACCCGGACCTGCTGGATCGCATCAGGGTGCCGGGCGAACGTCACATACGCGGTTCCCTCATCGTCCCAGGCGAGATCGGGGTCGATGCCGTCGACGGACGCGATGACCGTTCCGTCGCTCCAAGGCCCGGCGGGGTCGGTGGACGTGAACAGGACGCACCCGCGGCCGCCGAGGAACACAGAGACGATCAGGTAGAACACACCATCGCGGTGCCGCAGTGTTGGTGCCCAGACACCTCCCGGCGTGGGTACGTTCGCAAGCTGGACCTGGTGCTCACGCGTGGCCACGTGGCCGACAAGCCGCCAGCTTTCCAGGTCCATGCTGTGATAGATGGGAAGTGCGGGAAGGTACTCGAAGGAGGACGTGACAACGTAGTAGCCGTCCGGCGTTCTGACGATGCTCGGATCCGGGTTAAAGCCGGGAAGGATGGGGTTGGAGTACATAGGGTGGGCGTCTCCTCATCGGGAAAGCGGTGTGGCGTGGAGCCTGCCTGCCGGGATCCGGACATGCCTGGCTTCAGTACGGGGCCTTGATCACAGGATCTTTATGGTGGCCCCGTTGATGTGGACCTCGGTGAGCTGGACGCGTTCGTCCGGGGTGTTGTTCGGCCAGTGGAAGGCCAGGTAGTCTCGCCCGGTGGACGCGCGGAGAACCATGCCGTGACCTCCGTTGCTGGACCACAGGGGGTCCTCGTGCTGAATCCAGGGCCCCGTGATGGTTCCGCCCCCCGACTCGGCGATGCCCATCGCGTACCCAGCCTCACCATGGCTCGACCAAAGCATCAGCAGAGTCCCCTCGTTTGAGCGGAGCAGGAAGGGCCCGTCGGTGAACAGGGGATCTTTGGCAAGGTGCAGGCCCTTCGGAGGTTCCACCCCTTCTGGAAACCGCAGCGGCCGGGTCCAGCCCGCCGAGGAGGCGGCGAACAACAGGATCGGCTCACCAACGCCGGCGCGCAGGTCCTGTGACAGCCGGAGGGCGTACATTTCACCGTCGGCGATCCCCAGGCTGTCGGATGTCCCTTCCGTCCCGCGACTGTAGACAAGCCAGCGCGTGGAGTCATCATCGACGTAAAGGGTTCCGTCCAGGCACGATTCGTTTGCCGGTGTCACCGGCCCGTCACTCCATGGCTGGTAGGGGCCAGTGGCATGGTCCGAGACAAGGACTGCGACTCCACGGGGGCGCGCACCGGTGGAGGTAGCGAAGGTGGCGAACATAAAGAACCGTCCTTCCAGAGCATGAACCTCCGGCGCCCAGAACTGGGTATCCGCCCAAAAGCCCGGTGGTGGGCGGAACGCGGCGATGGGTTCATCCCAATGATCGAGGTCCCTACTGGTGTAGCAGTCGAAGCCAGTCGCTGGTCCGCCCCAGACGTTCTCGTCGCTGGTCCCGAACAGGACAAACTCACCTGGAACCGTCTCGAGTATGAACGGGTCGCGCATCCGGATCTCTCCGAGGCGCAGTTGTTGAATGGTCTTCGGCTGGCCGCTCCGGCCCATCAGCGGCTTCCCTGGTTGTCCAGGTTGGCGGCCACCATACGGTGATCAAAGCTGTGGGTGCCGCCCTGGACGGTGCGGGGCTCACCGTCCGGAAGTACGACGTCGGCCTCCACCCCTTCAGGTACGGTCGCCTCGAGGTGGAACGCGCCGCCGTCGAGCCTCCATTCCACGCGGATGGTTCCGTGCGGGGTCTTCAGCGAGGTCTTGGCCCAGTCGATGCCCTGCCCAGGTACGGGTGCGATGAGGACCTTGGCATGTCCCGGCGCCAACGGTTTGATACCGCCCACCGTCTTGTGCATCCAGTCCGCCACCGCGCCCAGGGCGTAGTGGTTGAAACTGGTCATCTCGCCCGGGTTGATGGTGCCGTCCGGCAGCATCGAGTCCCAGCGTTCCCAGACGGTGGTGGCGCCCATGGTCACGGGGTAGAGCCAGGACGGGCAGCCCTCCTCCAGGAGCAGGCGGTAGGCCTCATCCGCATGTCCGGTCTCGGTGAGGGCGTGGGTGATGAACGGGGTTCCGGCGAACCCCGTGGAGACGCGGTAATCGTTCTTCCGGACCAGTTCGGCGAGGCGGTCACCGGCGAAATCACGGAGTCCGCTGCCGGAAAGGATCCCGAAGGCAATCGCCAGCGCGTAGACCGTGCTGCAGTCACTGTGGATGGTGCCGTCTGCGGACACGTAGTGCTCCAGGAAGGAGGCCTGGACACGCGCGGCAAGCTGCTCGAAGTATTCGGCGTCCTGATGGTGGCCCAGCAGCCGCGCCGTTTGGGCAGTGATGGAGGCGGTACGGAACATGCAGGCGGTGGCTACGACGCCTTTGTCCGCCTTCGCGTCCCACGGCTTGTCCGGCTCGGCGTCGGGGTCCAGCCAGTCGCCGAACTGGAAACCCGTATCCCAGAGTCCGGTGTCCGAGAGCAGGCCCTCCACCCGGCGCGTGTGCGAGGCCATGGATTCGTACTGGTTCTCCAGGACGGTGGTGTCGCCGTAAGCCTCCCACAGTGCCCAGGGAACCCACACCGACGCCTCGCTCCAGAGCGCGGAGGATTCCAGCTTTGGGAACTCGGGCGGCTGCGGGCAGTACTTCAGGGCGTCCGGGACGGTGATGGGTACCAGGCCGTCGGCCGCTTTCTGCTCGGCGGCAAGGTCAAGGAGCCAGTCCTGCAGGAAGCCCTTGACGTCGTAGAGGAAGGCCGCGGTGGGCGCGAAGACAGCGATGTCGCCTGTCCAGCCGAGCCGTTCGTCCCGTTGGGGGCAGTCCGTGGGCAGGTCCAGGAAGTTGCCCCGCAGGCCCCAGACGATGTTGCGGTGCAGCTTGTTCACCAGTTCGTTGGAGCACTCGAAGGTGCCGGTGCGCTCAAGGTCCGAGTGGACCACCACTGCCTCCAGCGAATCCTCAGTGAGCGTGCCAGGCCAGCCGGAGATTTCTGCGTAGCGGAAGCCGTGGAACGTCTTGGTCGGTTCGAAGAAGTCCTCGCCGCCGGAGAGAATGAACGTGTCCGTGGCCTTGGCAGAGCGGAGCGGACGCACGCCCAGCTCGCCGTCCTCCAGCACCTCCGCATGGCGCACGGTGATGGTCTGCCCTGCCTCGCCCTGGAGGGTGAACCGGAGCCAGCCCACCAGGTTCTGGCCGAAGTCAACCAGTGTTTTGCCGCTGGGCGAGGTGAACACCTTCACAGGATTGACGACGCCGGTGCGCACCACCGGCGGGCTGGCCGGCTCAGCCAGCCGGCCGGCGTCGAACTCCAGCGCGCGCACTCCGGCCCAGGTCCCGGCGTCGAAGCCCGGTTCGGCCCAGCCGTCCTGGTTCCGGCGGGCGTCGATGGTCTGCCCGTCGTAGAGGTCGTTGAAGGTGGTTGCGGAGGGACCGGACTGCCAGGTGGTATCCGAGCCCACGGACTGGATGTGCCCGTCCTCGAACTCGATGTCCAGCTGCCCGAAGAAGCCCAGCTCGCTGCCGTAGAGGTTGGACATGCCGTGCCAGGCCAGGCGTCCGCGGTACCAGCCGTTGCCCAGGGACACCCCGATCACCGTGGTGGGCCCCAGCAGGGCCGTGACGTCATAGCTGCGGTAGCGGACCCGCCACTCGTAGGAGCTCCAACCTGGGCTCAGGACGTCCTCGCCCACCGGCGCTCCATTGATGAACGCCTCATAGACGCCAAAGGCGGTGGCACGCAGCGTGGCTCGGACAACACCGCCGTGTCCCTCCGCAAGCTGGAATTCCTTTCGCAGGAGTGGGGCGCCGTCGAAGTCCTGCTCGGGCGAGATCATGGCAGCGAGCCAAGGGGTGGGTGTCATGGAAGGAGCGGTCCGTTCTGATGTTGGCGAAAAGTTGTCTAGGCGTAGTGGCAGGCGACGGCGGATCCGCCCACCGTGCGGAGGGCTGGGCGTTCGGTGGCGCAAAGGTCCGTGGCCAGCGGGCAGCGGAGCCGGAAGGGGCAGCCGCCGGGCGCTGGCACGGCGGCCGCTCCCGTGCGGACACCGAGCGACTCCCGGGCTTCCCGGCGCGCAGCCTGCTCGGCAGGGCGCGGCACGGGTGACGCTGCCACGAGCGCCTGCGTGAAGGGGTGTCTGGGGTTCTCGGTGACGGCGGCCGCGGGCCCGCTTTCCATGACCTGCCCCCGGTAGAGGACCACCACGCGCTGGGCCAGGAACTGGACCACGGCGATGTCGTGGGCGATGAAGAGGTAGCCCAGGCCCCGCTCGTCGCGCAGGTCGGCCAGGAGGTTCAGCACCTGCGCCTGGGTGGAGAGGTCCAGGGCGCTGACGGCTTCATCGCAGACCACGAGTTTGGGGTCGCAGATCAGGGCGCGTGCCACGGAAATGCGCTGCCGCTGGCCGCCGGAGAACTGGCTGGGGTACCGGTCCACGGCGTCCCTCGGGAGCCCCACGCGTTCCAGCATGTCCTCCGCGCGCTGCCGGGCGTCGGCAGCGCCCACGCCGCGGAGCCGGAGCGGCTCTGCCAGCGAAGAGCCCACCGTGTTCCGCGGATTCAGCGAGGAGTTGGGGTCCTGGAAGACGGCCCGCAGTTCGCTGCCCAGGGCCCTGCGCTGGGATACGCCGGCGGACGTGATGTCCTTGCCCTCATAGGTGATGGTCCCGCCTGAGACCTTCTGAAGTCCCAGGATGGCCTTGCCGATGGTGGATTTGCCCGAACCGGATTCCCCCACCAGGCCCACGGTTTCCCCGGGCGCGATGCTGAAGTTGACGCGGTCGACGGCGGCGGGGGCCGCGGCTGCCTTGCGTCCGCGGCCGTAGCGGACCACCAGGTCCTTGACGTCCAGCAGCGGCTGGGCGGCAGCCGGCCGCTGCGCGTCAGGGCGGACTGAGGTTGTGGTGCTCATGCGTGGTCCTTTTCTACAGTCCGGCGTTCCAGTCCGGCAGGTGCTTTGGCGGGTCCGGCCGGGGCGGTTCCGGCTTCAACCAGGTTCAGGACGTGGTGGCTGGGCACGTCGGTGGCCACCCAGTCCAGGCCCTCGACGGCGAGTTCGTCCGCCTTGACGCAGCGCACCAGTCCGTCCCCGGTTCCGGAGGGAAGCAGCGGGACGGGCACCATGCAGGCAGAGCCGGCGAACTGGCAGCGGGCGGCGAACCGGCAGGTGCTTGGCCAGTCCTTGGGCTGGGGAACCTGGCCGCTGATGGTTGCCAGTCGCTCGGGCATGTCCGCAGCATGGTTGGCATGCGGGTCCGCCGCCAGCAGGGCCAGGGTGTAGGGGTGCCGCGGGTTGTCCAGGATGCTGTCCGTCCGGCCGTTCTCCACCACCTCGCCGGCGTACATCACGGCCACCTGGTCGCAGAGGTCGGCCACGACGCCAAGGTCGTGGGTGACCATCACCACGGACATCCCGGTGTCCTTCACCAGGCCGCGCAGCAACGAGAGGATTTCGGCCTGCACCGTGACATCCAGCGCTGTGGTGGGTTCATCCGCCACGAGCAGCCGGGGCCGCCCGGAGAGTGCCAGGGCAATGGCCACGCGCTGGGCCATGCCGCCGCTGATCTGGTGCGGGTAGGTTTTGAGGATGCGGGCGGCGTCCACGATGCCCACCTTCTCCAGCAGGCCCAGGGCTTCGGCCTTCGCCTCGGCCCTGCCCATTCCGCGGAGGCGCCGGATGGCCGCGGTGAGCTGGTAGCCCACGGTGAACATCGGGTCCAGGGCACGCATGGGTTCCTGCGAGATCAGGGCGACTTCGCGGCCCCGGACGCCTTCCATGTCCTTGTCTGTTGCCGCGGCCAGGTTCCTGCCGTTCCAGAGGATCTGGCCGCCGGTCACGGAAACGCCGGAGGGCAGAAGCCCCAGGAGGGACAGCGCGGTCATGGTCTTTCCGCAGCCTGACTCCCCCACGAGGCCCAGCACGGTGCCGGGTTCGACGTCGAAGGAGACGTCGGTGACCAGGCGGACGCCGTGGCCTGCACCGTCAGAGTCCACGCCGACCGAGAGGTTGCAGACGCTGAGCGTGTTCTTGGCTGAATCGTTGGGGGCGGGGGCTGCTGCAGCGATTGCGGCCACCGCTTTTGCCCGGCGGCGCCGTGCCGCGGCCGAAGGCAGGTGCGACGCAGTTGCGTTAGGTGCCTTGCCGAGGGCGTTGCCGATCGCGTTGGCGGACAGGACGGTGAGCGCCAGCACAGCACCGGTGGGAACCATCAGCCATGGAGCGTTATAGACGTTCTGGGATGCGCCCTGGATCATGCCGCCCCAGCTCGGTTCGGGAATGGGCGGACCAAAACCGATGAACGCCAGCCCGGCCTGGATGAGCATGCCGACGGCGAAGATCAGGGCGCTTTGCACCACGATGGTGTTCGCCAGGCCGGGCAGGACATGCCGAAGGCTGATGCCCAGGGTGCTGACGCCGTCCACCTTGGCTGCGTCCACGTAGAGCTGGGACTGCAGGGACTTGGCCTGGCCCAGCATCACCCGGTACATGCCTGCGGAGATCAGCACGCCGAGGATGGCCATGATCAGCGGAATGTTGGTTCCCACTGCTCCGATGACGGCAAGGATGATCACGGTGCCGGGCAGGGACATCATGACTTCTGTGACGCGGCTGATCACCGTTTCCACGCGGTCACCGGCGGCTGCCGCCAGCATGGCCAGGGTGGTGCCAAGTCCGACGGCGACCATCACCGTGATCATGGACGTCCCCAACGTGCCGGCGGCGGACGCGAAGATGCGGCTCAGGATGTCCCGGCCAAGTTCGTCGGTGCCGAGCCAGTGCGCGGCGGTGGGTCCGGACAGGACAGCGGTGAAGTCCTGGTCCTCGGTCTTGTAGGGCAGCCAGAGCGGCGCGGTCAGCGAGGCGGCCACCAGTACGGCCAGCCAGATGACCCCGGCAACGCTTGCCGGTGAGGCGAACAGCTTGCTGCCGGAGAATTTCTTCACCGCGCTTTGGCGGAGTGCCTTGGGAAGGACGGCAGCCGCCGTCGGCTCCGCTGAGTCTGCCGGTGCGGGGGCAACGTTGGGAATCATGAGGCACGCAACTTCGGGTCGAGGAACTTGGTGGCGAGTTCCAGCACCAGGTTCACGGCGACCACCACCACGGTGGCGATCACCACCACGCCCTGCACGGACGGGGCGTCATGGGTGCTGACGGAGTTCTGGACGGCTTGGCCCAGTCCGGGCATGGCGAACAGCTGCTCGGCGATGACGGAGCCGCCGAACAGCTGGATGAACTGCAGCGCGATGCCGGCCACGATGGGCAGGCTGGCGTAGCGCAGGGCGTGGACGTACAGGATCTTCCAGGTGGGCGTGGCCGTGGCGCGGAGGGTCCGGATGTGTTCCTGCTGCAGCGCCTCGAGCATGGAGGCCCTGGTCTGGCGGGCGATGAATGCTGCCCCGCCCACGGCCAGCGTGATCACGGGCAGGGCCAGGGACAGCGCCCAGTCCTGCGGCGAGGCCTCGAACGGAACATAGCCGGTGGCCGGGAAAACGGAGGACTGGACCGCCAGGAGGTAGACAAAAATGATGCCGATCCAGAAGGCCGGGAGCGCCACCGCCATGCCGCAGACACCGCCGATGACGCGGTCCGCCATGCCGCCGCGGACGGCGGCGGTGACGCCCAGTCCAATCCCAAGGACAGCACTGAGCAGCGTGGCTCCGGCAGCAAGCGATGCTGTGACAGGGAGTCTGCTCGCAAGGTCCGCACTGACCGACCGTCCGTCAATGAGGGAGATTCCGAAGTCGCCCTGGACGGCGGCGCCGAGCCACGTGAAGAACTGGGCCAGGAGCGGATCGTTCCAGCCGAGGCGCTGGTTGACTTCAGCGATCGCTTCCTGGCTGGCCCCGGCACCGAGGGATACGGCTCCGGGACTGCCGGGCATTGCGTGCACCAGCAGAAATGCCAGTACCGCAACTACCAGCACGGTGGCCAGCGCCATCAACAGGCGCTTGGTGATGAATAGTGCCATGGTGACCTCCATCGGTCAGGCCCCCGCCGGGCGGACTCTTTATGCGAGCCCGCCCGGCCGGAGCGGGAATTAGCTGGCCGGCGTGTAGGACGAGAGGAGCGGGTAGGCGTTGGTCCCGGCGAACTCCACCGGGGCCACCTTCTTGGTGTTGTAGCCCTGGTTGGTCAGTGCCTCATACAGCGGGATCATCCAGCCCGATTCCACCAGCCGCGTGTTCAGCTTGGTGGCTGCTGCCTTGACGGCGGCGTCGTCCTTGGCGGCGGCCAGCTCGCCCGTAGCGGCGCTGAGCTGCTCGTCGGTGGCCTTCTGGACGTTGGTGAAGCCGTTGAGGACTGCTCCGTACATGACGCCAACGGGGTTGTCCCAGTTCAGCGGCGCGTAGCCCAGCGGGGTTGTGGCGACGGCGGCGAAGGCTTCGTCAGTGGAGGAGGCCATCTTCACGTTCATGGTGATTCCGACGGCGGCGAGGTCCTTCTGGACGGCCTGCAGGTCCGTCTGGGTCTGGGCGCTGGCGATGATTGTGAAGTCGAAGCCGTCCGGGTAGCCGGCCTCGGCCAGCAGGCTCTTGGCCTTTTCCGGGTTGTAGGCGAACGTGGTTTCGAGGTCATTGGTGAAGCCGGCGGAGTCCTTGGGCAGGGCGTTCCAGGCGGGGATGTCACCCTTGTGCAGGGCATCCACGAGGGCCTGGCGGTTGATTGCGTACTGAATCGCCTGGCGGACCTTCTCCTCAGCGAACGCCGGGGCGGTCTTGCCGATCTTGTCAAAGGAGATCATGGTGTTGACCGTGCCGCCGATCTGGGACACACCTACGCCCTTGGACTTTGCGAAGTCAACGGTGTTTGAGGTCAGCATTGCCACATCCGCCTGGCCGGACACCAAAGCGTTTGCCCGGGCCTGGGGATCCTGGACCACGCTGAAGATGACCTTGTCGAAGGCGTACTTGGACGCTTCCGGGTTGTCCTCCTTCTTCACCAGGACGTACTTGTTGCCCTTCACGGTGGAGGGATCCAGCGTGTAGGGGCCGGAGCCTGCCGGGGTCGCGGCGAGGCTGGCGGAGTCGGTGACGCCGTTCTTGCCCACGATCATGCCGGTGGTGGATGCCAGGTTCTTCTCGAATCCCGGCTGGGGCTTGGCGAAGGTCAGGGCGACTTGGGTGGGGCTGACCACGTCAACGGAGGTGATTTCCTGGGCGCCGCCCTTGGCTACTGCCGAGTACGCGCTCAATGCGGGGTCCGACCGGCGGTCCAGGTTCGCTTTGACCAGCCCGGCGTCGAGCTTTGAGCCGTCCGTGAAGGTCACATCGTCCTTGAGGGTGAGCGTCAGGACGGTGTTGTCTGCGTTGTAGCTGAACTCCTTGGCCAGGCCCGGACCTGCGGAACCGTCCGGCTGCAAAGCCATCAGGCTTTCGTAGAGGCCCTCAAAGAACTGCCGCTGGGCAGCCGAGACGCGCAGCGGGTCGAAGCCGAACGAGGCCGAGTCGCTGTCGACAGCGAGGGTCAGGGTGCGGGTGTCCACTGTGGCAGTGGCCTGGCTGGATCCGCCGCCGCAGGCGGTCAACGATCCCAGCAGGAGCGCGCCAGCCAGAACGGCGGAGCTCGCACGGGCAGTGGAGTTCAGGAGTTTCATGTAGTGCGCCTTTGCATTCTGATGTGACATCGGAGAAGAACGGTGTGGGGGGCTGGCTGCTCGCCGGCTCTCCACAAGCATCGGCCGGGCGCACTGGGCACTCACATGAGAATGTCATTGATTGAAAAGGTATTGTGGTCCCGGTCACGCGACGGGAAAGGATTGGAAGCCAGGGCAGAGCGGCCCCGTGCGCTGTTCGTCGGCGCAGACCCGAAAGGAACCATATGACCACGGCATCACCATTCCCGCAGGACTTCCTCTGGGGCGTCGCCAGCGCCGGCCACCAGGTGGAAGGGAACAACGTCAACAGCGACACTTGGTTCCTGGAGCACCTCCCCGGCAGCATGTTCTCCGAACCGTCCGGAGACGCAGTGGACCACTACCACCGCTACCGCGAGGACATTGCCCTGATCGCCAGCCTCGGTTTCACCACCTACCGCTTCTCCATCGAGTGGGCACGCATCGAGCCGGAAGAAGGGCTGTTCTCCACGGCCGAGCTCGACCACTACCGCCGCATGCTCGAGGCCTGCCACGAGCACGGCCTCACCCCCGTGGTCACGTTCCACCACTTCACGTCCCCGCGCTGGCTCCTGGCCCTCGGTGGGTGGGAAGGCGCCCGGACGGCGGAGCTCTTTGCCCGCTACTGCGACCGCGTGATGGCGCATCTGGGGGACCTCATCGGCGTCGCCTGCACCCTGAATGAACCCAACCTCCCCTGGCTCCTGGAGTCCTTCGGCATCGGCGGCGAAGCCCCGGAAAACCGCGGCTCCGTGCCGGTGTGGGCCGCAGCAGCCCAGCGCCTCGGCGTGGACGCCAGCACCGTTGCACCCTTCCAGTTCTGCTCCACAGAGGCCGGATTCGACGTGAAGCTGGCGGCACACCGGGCCGCCACTGCTGCCATCAAGGCCCACCGCCCCGACCTCCTGGTGGGCTGGACGCTCGCGAACTCTGACATCCAGTCCATCGAGGGCGGCCAGGAAATCGCTGACCGCGTGCGCCGCAACGTCAACGAGCGTTTCCTGGAGGCCTCCCGCGGCGACGACTTCGTGGGGATCCAGACCTACGGCCGCACTGTCTACGGCCCGGATGGCCACGCGCCGGCACCGGACGGCGCGGCAACCAACCAGATGGGTGAAGAAATCTACCCGCAGGCCCTCGAGGCCACTATCCGGGAAGCCCACCGCGTTGCCGGCATCCCGGTGATTGTCACCGAAAACGGCCTGGCCACCGAGGATGACAGGCAGCGGGTCGAATACCTGCGCGTCGCCGTCGACCGCGTGACATCCTGCCTGGCGGACGGCATCGACGTCCGCGGCTACATTGCGTGGACGGCCTTCGACAACTACGAATGGGTATTCGGCTACGGACCCAAGTTCGGCCTCATCGCCGTGGACCGGGAAACCCAGGACCGGACCCCCAAGGAAAGCGCACGCTGGCTGGGCAGCCAGGCACAGGTGCATACAGACCAGGAACACACCGGCCTGGACCACCCAGCCCAGGCACCTGCTTCCGGGGCCGGCAGGGCACCCCAACCGGCCTAACCGCCGTCGCGCACTTCCGTCCCCAGCACCTGTACATCCCGAAAGGCTTTCTTCCATGCCCGGACCACTGGACGGCATTACCGTCGTCGACCTCACCCGCGCCTTGGCCGGTCCCCACGCCACCATGATGATGGCTGACCTGGGCGCCCGCGTCATTAAGGTCGAATCCCCCGACGGCGGCGATGACACCCGGGGCTGGGGGCCACCTTTTGTGGGGGATGCGGATGAGCGCCAGTCCACGTATTTCCTGTCCTGCAACCGGAACAAGGAATCCATCACCGTCGATTTAAAGAGCGACGACGGCGCGGAGACTTTGCGCCGTCTGATCCGGAACGCTGATGTGCTGGTGGAGAACTTCCGGCCCGGAGCCCTGGACCGCCTCGGCTTCCGTCCGGAAGCGGTGGAGGAGCTCAATCCCCGCACGGTCATCCTTTCCATTTCCGGATTTGGCCACGACGGGCCCGAAGGCGGACGGGCCGGCTACGACCAGATCGCGCAGGGGGAAAGCGGCCTGATGTCCCTCACCGGATCCGGGCCTGACGATCCGCAGCGGGTGGGGGTTCCAATTGGTGACTTGCTGGCCGGGATGTACGGAGCGTACGGGGTGCTGGCGGCCTTGCTTGAGCGGGAGCACACCGGCCGGGGGCAGGTGGTGCGCACCTCGTTGCTCGCGTCCCTCGTTGGAGTCCACGCGTTCCAGGGCACCCGCTGGACTGTGGCCGGCGAGACCGGTGCGGCGCAGGGAAACCATCACCCGTCCATCGCCCCGTACGGCCTGTTCCGGTGTGCGGACGGGGCCGTGCAGATCGCCGTCGGTTCGGAGGGTCTGTGGTCACGGTTCGCAGCGTTCGCCGGGTTGGATCCTGAGGACCAGGCATTTGCGTCGAATGCGGCCCGCGTGGGCAACCACGCCCGGCTCGTTGCTGCGATCGAAGCACACTTTGCAGCCCATAAGGCCGAAGACCTGCTCACTGCCATGAAGGCGGCCGGCATACCGGCGGGGAAAGTCCGGACCATCGACGAAGTGTACGCATGGGACCAGACCAGGTCCCAAGGGCTGGCGGTTGGGGTCGAACATCCAACCCTCGGACCCATCGAGCTCCCCGGCCCGCCCCTGCGGTTCTTCGATCACGCGGGCGTTGAAACCACCAAGCGGGATCATGAGGCTCCGCCGCTGCTGGGCCAGCACCGGGCATCCGTCATGCAGTGGCTGGGCCAGACGGTGACTGTATGACCCAGCAGGCTACGCCGGGCCGCATCAGCCCTGAAGAACTCATTGCCCTGGCCCTCGACCCCGGGAGCTTCCGTACCTGGGATCGGCCACTCCCCCGGCTGGCCATCGAAGAGGGCTACGCCGAGGAACTGGCCGCCGCGAAAGCCAAGTCCGGGCGCGATGAATCGATCATCACCGGCGAAGGAAGCATCGAGGGCCGGCGGGTGGCCGTCATCCTCAGCGAGTTCACCTTCCTGGGCGGCTCCATAGGCGTTAGCGCAGCAACCCGGATAACCGAGGCGATTGAAAAGGCAACACACCTGGGTCTACCGCTGCTGGCCTCCCCTGTATCGGGCGGAACCAGGATGCAGGAAGGGACGGCAGCCTTTGTCCAGATGGCCCGGATCACCGCCGCGGTCAACGCGCACAAGCGGGCCCGCCTCCCGTACCTGGTCTACCTTCGGCACCCCACCACAGGCGGGGTGTTCGCGTCCTGGGGATCGCTGGGACACGTCACTGCTGCCCAACCGCAGGCGATGATCGGGTTCCTGGGACCGAAAGTGTACAAAGCGCTCTTTGGCAAGGAATTCCCGGCCGGGGTCCAGCAATCCGAGAACCTTCACCGCCACGGGAAAATCGATGCGGTCACCCACCCCCGCCACCTGCGAAAATTCATCATTGGCATCCTCACCGTACTCAATGCCAATCCCGATGAGTTGCGGACAGGGAACCACCCGGACTCTGCGCCAGCTGTTGATGATGCGGACACCGGGGCCAGGGAAACCCAATCATGGCCTGCCGTCACGGCCTCGCGGCTCCCGCTGCGCCCCGGCCTGCGCGACTTCCTTCGCGTGGCCGCGGGGGACCTGGTCCCCTTAGGCGGAACCGCCGGAGAAAGCCCCAAAACCCTTGCGATCGCTTTGGCAACCATCGGGGGCCGGGGAACAGTCGTCGTCGGGCTCGACCGCAAAGGGGCCGACGGCGGAGCCACCTTTGGCCCCGCAGAGCTGCGGGAGGCCCGGCGCGGGATGGACCTGGCTGAGGCTCTGGGGCTGCCGCTGCTCACCGTCATCGACACCCCGGGCGCAGAACTGTCAAAAGAAGCGGAAGAGGGCGGCCTCGGACAGGAAATCGCCCTCACTCTGGCAAAGCTGCTCGATCTGCGTGTCCCCACCATGACGCTGCTCCTGGGCCAAGGGGCAGGTGGCGGAGCCCTGGCCCTGTTTCCCACAGACCGAATCGTCGCCTTCAGCAACAGCTGGCTCGCACCGCTGCTACCCGAAGGGGCCAGTGCCATTGTCCACGGAAACACCCGCCATGCGGGAGCCATGGCCCAGCAGCAAAGAGTAAGTGCTTCGGCTATGTTCCAGGACGGCTTGCTCGACGAAGTACTGGAAGAGCCCGACAGCTTCCAGGCACGGTCCGCTAATATTTTCCTGGCCAAGGCAGCGTCAGCGGTGGATCAGCACTTGCGGGACATCGCGACCACCGACCTCGACGTCCTCATCAAGGACCGTTCCCGCCGCTACGTCCCGGGAAGGCCCTAAAGCGACAACCATGACAGACGCCAAACCGCCTTCGGGAGCCGTCCGCGGCACCACGGTCAGCGTGGAAGGAACACCGGTCCACCGATTCCTGGGAATCCCCTACGCCGAGCCGCCGTCAGGCTCCCGGCGCTTCCGCCCGCCAGCCCCGGCCGCGCGCCGGCAAGAGGTGCGTGACTGCACAACGCAGGGCCCCGCAGCGCCGCAGAACCCCGAGTCCCACGCGCCGCCGGGCACGGAACCACGGACATGGAGCGAGCATGACTGCCTCAACCTGAACATCTGGACGCCCGCTGTGGAGGACGCCGCCAGGCCGGTCATGGTGTGGGTTCACGGCGGCGCCTACCTCTCCGGCTCCAACAGTGACGCCATGTACGACGGCGGCGGCCTCGCCGCTGCTTCCGGCACCGTAGTGGTGACGGTCAATTACCGGCTGGGCGCCCTGGGCTTCCTGCATCTGGGGGACGTGCTGGGCAGCGGCTATGAGGACTCCTCCCACCTTGGTCTTCTGGACCTGGTGGAAGCGCTGCGCTGGATCCAGGGCAACATTGGGGCTTTCGGCGGCGACCCTGGCAACGTCACGCTGTTTGGGGAGTCGGCAGGGGCGGCCGCTGTCGGCACCCTCCTGGGCATGCCGTCGTCGTCCGGCCTTTTCAGGCGGGCCATCATGCAAAGCGGTACCGCGGAACGCTACCGCAGCCAGCTGGAGTCCACCCGCATCTGTGAGGAGTTCCTGGCGCTGTGCGGCCTGGACAGGGCCCGAGCCCGGGAGGTCCTTACCCTGCCCGTTGAGCGGATCCTCACAGCGCAGGAAGAACTGGTGCGGCGCGCTGGGGAAGCGACCTTCGCAGTTCCGTTGCCTTTCCAGCCCACAGTCGGGACACCGTCGCTTCCGCTGCCGCCCCTGGACGCGGTGCGCGGCGGGCTCAACACCGGGGTGGACCTGCTGCTCGGAACGAACCTGAACGAGGGCTCATTCGCCGTCGAGATGCGTCCTGGCACTGCAGCGGACCCGGACTACCCGGACCGTGCCGCAGCCGTGCTGTCCGGCGCCGGGGTCCCGCGGGCGGCTGCCTCCGGCTATGCGGAGGCGCTCACCCGGCTGTTGGGCAGGGAACCGGCAGGCAAGGAACTCCTGGAGGCCGCCATTGCCGACTCCGTCTACCGGCAGCCCAGCAACAGGCTCCTCGACGCGCGGAGTGGAGCCGCAGGAAGGACATTCTCCTACCTTTTCACCTGGCGCAGCCCTGCCATGGGCGGAAAGCTGGGGGCCTGCCACGCGCTGGAGATCCCGTTCGTGTTCCGGCACGCGGACAGCCCACAGGCAGCCTTCCTCACTCGCGGTAAGGCGCCAACGTCAATCAGCAACGCCATGAGCGGCGCGTGGGCGGCTTTCGCGCAGGCCGGAACTCCACGAATGCCCGGGCTGGAGTGGCCGGAGTATGGACCGCAGCGGGCCACGATGATCCTGGACGAGACGCCCCGTGTGGACGCCGACCCCCGCCGGGAGCTGCGGGAGTTCTTTGACGCCGTCAGGCTGCGGCCAGCGAGTTGAGCGTGTCCCGGATTCCGTTCAGTGCCGGGTCACGGAGCGACATGAAGGCCGGCTTCAGGAGCGGCTGGATGATCTTGGCGGGTCCTTTGATGCTGAATTCGGCCGTGTACTTCACCACCGAGCCGGCGCCATTGGGGCTGACGTCGATGGAATCGAAAGAGGTGACGGTTTTGTTCTCGCCGCGCAGCTTGATGTGGTTGTCCGTCAGCTCGATGACCTCGTAGACCAGGCTTTGCCGCTTACCCCGGAACTCGGCTTCGGCGTGGTATTTGTGTCCCACGGCCACCGGCCCCGGCGTGACTTTATCCATGACAGGAGTGTTGGGATCCCACTTGGGGGTGTTCTCGAACTGACTCAAAAAGGCAAAGGCCTTCTCGGCGGACAATGTGGTTTCCACGCTTCCAGCGACTGTGATCATCACCCCAGTGTAGGAACAGGCCGCCCGCAAACACAGCCCCCGGCTATGGACACGGCGGCCGCAAACCTCGTGGCCCAGCCGTTTCTTGGTAGTTTCGTAGTTCGCCCCGAATAGTCTTGGCCCCTCCGGGTACAGGGATTATGGACAGGGCGGCCAGGCAGCACGCCTTGGGACCGCGGAAACAACTTGTAGAAAGAGGACTCATGCGGGAACCTATGGCCAGCGACGGTGTCTTTGAACCGGAGACCGTTGCAGGTGATGAGCAGGAAGCAGGTTCGGCAGCAGCTGAGCCCTTGGTGGAACCGGACGTCAATTTCGACGAACATCTCTATCCTGCCCGGCCCAAGGCGCTGAGGCCGACAGCGCGCCGCCGCCAGTACTACGCCACCAGGCCGTCCTTCGAATTCGATGGGCGGAACGCGGCCTACGTCGAATGGCTTCGGAACCAGGCGATGCTGGGAGATGCGAACGCACTGGCCCGGCAGCTGTCCGGGCAGGCCAGCATGTGGCAGAACTCCTACGCGCACCCCAACCCCCGGGCCGCCGTCGAGCGCGCACCGGTGTGGTTCACCGCATACCCCCTGTCCTTCATCACCAGGTCCAGCCAGTCCTTCCTCTCCGCCCTGGGTGATCCGGCCATGTGGGAAGCCTTCAGCGAAATCGGGATCCGGGCCATCCACACGGGCCCGGTCAAGCTCGCGGGCGGCATCAGCGGCTGGTCCCAGACGCCCAGCGTTGACGGGCACTTCGACCGGATCAGCATGGCCATCGATCCGGTGTTTGGCACGGAGGACGAGTTCCGTTCCATGTGCCAGGTGGCCGCGGACCACGGCGGAACGATTATCGATGACATTGTTCCCGGGCACACCGGCAAGGGTGCCGATTTCCGCCTCGCCGAAATGAACTTCCGGGACTACCCCGGGATCTACCACATGATTGATATCCCTGAGGAGGACTGGCACCTGCTGCCGGACGTGCCGGAAGGGCAGGACTCGGTGAACCTGAGTCCCGACTCCGAACAGGCCCTGCAGAAGGCCGGCTACATCATCGGCCGGCTGCAGCGGGTCATCTTCTACGAGCCCGGCGTCAAGGAAACGAACTGGAGCGCCACCCGGGCGATCGTTGACACCACAGGGAAAACCCGCCGCTGGGTCTACCTCCACTACTTCAAGGCCGGCCAGCCTTCCATCAACTGGCTGGATCCAACCTTCGCCGGAATGCGTCTGGTGGTCGGCGACGCGCTGCATTCCCTGGTTGACCTTGGCACCGGGGCGCTCAGGCTCGATGCGAACGGCTTCCTGGGCGTGGAGAAAAGCGCCGAAGAGCAGCCGGGCTGGTCAGAGGGGCACCCGCTGTCCGAGGCAGCCAACCAGCTCATCGGGTCCATGATCCGCAAGGTGGGCGGGTTCTCCTTCCAGGAGCTGAACCTGACCATCGACGACATCAAAGCCACCTCGGAAGCAGGCCCGGACCTTTCCTACGACTTCATCACGCGGCCGGCGTACCACTACGCGCTGGTCACCGCCGATACCGAGCTGCTGCGCCTGGCGCTCCGCCTGTCCATGGAGATCGGCGTCGACCAGGCGTCACTGGTCCATGCGCTGCAAAACCATGACGAACTGACCTATGAGCTGATGCACTTCGCTGCCGGACACCGGGACGAGATGTTCGAGCTCGCCGGCCAGGAGCTCACGGGGGCTCAGCTCGCGGAGCAGGTCCAGCAGACCATGCGGGAGCGCCTGACCGGGGAGAACGCCCCCTACAACGCGGTGTTCACCACCAACGGGATCGCCTGCACAACGGTCAGCTTCATCATGGCCGCCCTGGGGGTCCAGGACCCTGACGCGATCACTCCGGAGCAGGAGGCGCAGATCCTGGATGTGCACATCCTCCTCTCCATGTACAACGCCCTGCAGCCGGGCGTCTTTGCCCTGTCCGGCTGGGACCTTGCCGGCATCACAGCGCTGGACCGCAAGAGCGTCGAGGAACTCACGGCCCAGGGTGACACCCGCTGGATCAACCGCGGGGCGCACGACATCATGGGCACCAGCCCGGATGCAAAATACTCCTCCTCCGGCATGCCGCGGGCCCGCAGCCTCTACGGCCCGCTCCCCGACCAGCTGCAGGACCCCGGCTCCTACGCCAGGCGGCTCCAGCAGATCCTGGCTGTCCGGGAGGAACACGGCATCGCCACAGGGTCGCTGCTGGATGTGCCGGGCGTTTCGCACCGCGGCCTGCTGGTGATGGTCATCCAGCTGGGCAGCGGAGCGCTGGAGGTGACCGTGCTGAATTTCTCCGACCAGGATATTGCCGGCAGCATCCAGTCCAGCCACCTGGTCCCCGGGTCCGCCGTGCACGACCTGTTCAGCGGCGCATCGGTTGGCCAGGTTGACGACCTGCACAGCTTCTTCCTCGAACTGCCTGCCTTCCAGGGGACGGCACTGCTGCTGACAGAGGAGGACGCCGCCCCCGGCGAGGAGGAAGGCGTGGAGCACGGGGAGGTCTCACCGTAGCGGACGAGGGTCCCCGGCGCCGTTCGGGAATCCCTTTGAGTTGTGAACCGTTAACTGAATGTGCGGCTGACGTGCCGCGCCGTTAACGAGGGATTGAATGAACGCGAAGTTTGTTTCAGTGGAAGACGACGCCGGGAAGGTCACCCGGTACGTCCGGCATGCCAACGGCGGCGGGCTTGTTGCCCCCGGAGCCTCGGTCCCCGAGAATACCCGCATCGGCCCCATGACGTATGTGGAGCAGGGTGCCAAGGTGGGTTCCGGTTGCCGGATCGGCCACGGCAGCTGGATTGACCGCGACGCCACAATCGGCGAGCGTGCCATTATTGGCGACGGCGTACGCATCGGCCGGGGAACGGTGATCGGAAACCGGGTGAACATCGGCAGCCATTCGCGGATCGGCTCCGGGGTCCTGATCGAACACGGAGTCCAGGTCCACGCGGACTCCGCCGTTCCGGACGGCGGGCAGGTCCTCGCGGGCTCGCGCGCGCCGCGCCGGGCCCAGGGGAAGGGCAGGCAGCACCGGCCAAGCAGGGGCCGCGTGGCCGCCTGAGCCGAGACGGCCTGTTGCGCCCAGTGCCCGCGCAATGCCCGCTCAGTGCCTGGGGCTGCCCGCCAGGCGTCCCTTCAGTCCCGCCGCTCCCCACACGGCCAGCAGCAGCGCCACCAGCAGCAAGCCGGCGTCGCCCAGGTCGATGGATCCCAGCCACACCGTCAGGGGATCCTCCAGCTCGAAGGCGGCGTTGGCGAACCCGCCCAGCGTGATCACCGCGATAAACAGGGCGGACACCGCTGAGATGCCGGTGACCACGGCGTTGAAGCCCAGCCGCCGCTGCGGGTTGTCCAGGGCAGAACGGTACATGCGCATCATGGCCACGCCGTTCAGCGAATCGCAAAGGGTCATCGCGGCCGTGAACGCCAGCGGCAGCGCGAGGAGCGCGAACGGCGGCACCCCCGCCAGCGAGGCCGCCGTCGTCATCATCAGCAGCCCGATGGTGGTGGCAGTATCGAACCCCAGCCCGAACAGGAACCCAATCACGTAGATGTTCCTCGGCCGCCGCACCCTGGACAGCGGCCGCGCCAGCAGCCGGGCCACCAGTCCCCGGGGCTCAAGGTCGCCGGGGTCCACCGCCGCCCCGGCACGGGCCCGGTGGTATGCCCGCGCCGAACGCGCGAAGGCCGAACCGTTGAACAGGCCCATGGCCAGCAGGAACAGCCCGGAGACGCCGCTGCCGATCAGCCCGAGCACCAGGTTGCCCGTGGTTCCGTCCTGCATGAATTGGCCCGCCATGCCGGCGCCGGCAATCACCAGGATCCCCGCCAGCGTCACCACCGAACTGTGCCCGAGGCTGAAGGCGAAGCCCACGCTCACCGGGTCCTGGCGCTGTGCCACGAACTTGCGTGTGGAGTTGTCGATCGCGGCGAGGTGGTCCCAGTCGTAGCTGTGCTTGACGCCTGCCAGGTAGGCCGTAAGCACGAGCCCCCACATGAGCGGCTCCGCACCGGATCCGGCGGCGTTGCCGGCCACCAGGAGCACGACGGCGGCCGCGTGCAGTGCGGCCACGGCACCGAAGGTGAACAGCAGGCGGGTCCGCAGCGGCAGTGATTCCCGCCGGCGGTACAGCGTGGTGATGTTCGTGATGGCTGTCATCAGTGCTTCCTCAGGTTCAGCGGTTCCTGCCCGTGCCACCGTTTCCGGAGGAGGGAGGTGCAGGCAGCAAGCAGGTGGTTCAGTTCCCCCGTGCTGTTGGACAGGGCGCGCAGCACCAGTCCGGTTGTCCCCAGGGCCGTGCGCGTCAGGGAGACGCCTGCGCGCGCATCGTGGTCCTGGGCCAGGACGTGCAGGTGGTCGGCGAGCGCCTGGTCCACCCGGGGGTCCACCACCAGCAGCGAGCCCACGTGGCTGAAGCCCTCCATGAACCCCATGCCCGTGACATCTCCGGCCGGCGGCCGGATCAGGAGGTTGTCCAGGGCCAGGAGCCGGCTTCCGTGCCGTCCCTCCACCCGGACGCTGGTGCGCAGCCGGACCTCCTCGTAACGGAAGGCTGCCCCGTCCGGCGACCATCCCGGAGTCACCACCTCAGCCATGACCAGGGACGACGACGGCCGCACAGTGATGTGCGTGTGCTGCCGGTAGCTGGCCTCCCGGTAGGCGATCAGCTGGTCCGGCATGAGCTCCAGCCGGGCCCCCTCCCCCAGCCGGACAGCCATCCGCTGCTCGGCAAAGGACCCGGGAGTCCGGTACACCTTCGTGGCCGACTGGGTGGTAAGAAGCAGGTCAGCCCCGTCCTGGACTTCGACATCGATCAGAAACAGATCAGCCCCCAGATATGCCCCGCCAGGATTCACGACCACATAACAAACCTGCCCGGAGTCATCAAGATAGTGAGGGCGAAGCACGCGAAGAGCACCCTCATGAAACTGGTTCCGGGCAATGGTCCTGCCGCCCCGCTCGCTGAGGACAAGCTCCAGCCGCCCTCTCACTGGGCGATGAGCGGTCGCGGATGAAGGGGGCCGCGGCGTGGCGGGCACCGCGGAGCGGGCACCGCGGAGCGGGCACGGCCCCCTTCATCCGCGGGCGCCGCCCACGGCGAGATGACGGAACTGCTCGGAGTCATGACGCGAGGTCGAGCATCAGGACGTCGCGCCGCACCCATTCGATGACAGCTTCCAGCCCTTCGTCTGTCTTGAGGTTGGTGAAGCAGAAGGGCTTCTCGCCCCTGAACTCGCGGGAGTCCCTTTCCATGACTGCGAGGTCGGCACCGACGTGGGGTGCGAGGTCGGTTTTGTTGATGATGAAAAGGTCGGACTTGATCATGCCCTGGCCGGCTTTGCGGGGGATCTTTTCGCCCTGGGCCACGTCGATGATGTAGATGGAGAAGTCCACGAGCTCGGGGCTGAAGGTGGCGGAGAGGTTGTCGCCGCCTGACTCCACGAAGATGACCTGCAGGTCGGGGTGGCGGGCTTTGAGTTCCTCGATGGCGGCGGTGTTCATGGAGGTGTCTTCGCGGATGGCGGTGTGCGGGCAGCCGCCGGTTTCGACGCCGATGATGCGGTCCACGGGGAGGATCCCGTTGGCGGCGAGGATCTTGGCGTCCTCGATGGTGTAAATGTCGTTGGTGATGGCGGCCATGGAGATCTCACCGCTCATGTGACGGGTGAGGCGCTCCACGAGCTGCGTCTTGCCCGCCCCGACGGGTCCGCCGATGCCGATTTTGATGGGTTCAGCCAAGGTTCCTCCTGAATTTATAGGCCGGTATTTACAAGCACAGTCAGCTCATGAACATCCGGGCACGTTGGCGTTCGTGCCGCATTTGTGAAATTTCCAGTCCGGGGGTGACGGCCCCGAAGTCGTCCGGCGTCAGGTGCGGTATCCGTTCGACGGCGGCAGCAACGCCATCGGCCGCCTGGCGAAGCAGCCGCTGCCCGGCGTTCTGGCCGAGCGGGATGGCGCGGACGGCATTCTGCGTCAAAGAGGTGACGGTGGCGAAAAGGTAGGCGGCGAGCGCTTCCGGCAGCGGCACCCCCAAAGAGCGGGCGACGACGGCGAAGGCCAGTGGCTGGTGCCCCGCGGCCAGGCCGGTGGTCACCAGGTCCCGGTACAGTTCCAGCCCCGGCGACGGGAAGACCTCCGCCCCGATCTCGAGCAGGCGCAGGCCCATCTTGACGCTGGCCTCCCGGACCTGCCGCGGCAGCAGCGAAGCGGACAGCAGCTCATCCAGTTCCCCAACGTCCCACCCCTCGTACAGGAACCGGATGCCCAGCCCGTCAGAGTTGGAAAGCGACTGGGAGATGAACGCGGACAACCACACTCCAAAAGAAGCCTCATCACGGACCACACCGGCGTCGACATAGGTCTCAAAACCAAGAGAGTGAGCAAAGGCCCCAGTAGGAAGCGCGGAGTCGACAAGCTGCTGCAGCGCCAGCTGGTAGTCAGTGACTGTGTTCAGCATGGCGGAAAGGCACAGGCATGACGCGTTCCTGGCGGGTGTAGGGCGCACCGACGCTTCGGAGGTAGTCCTCGACGGTGTGGTCGTAGGCGCACACCATGACCTCGGCCCCGTACTCCGAAGCACCGTCGAAGAACTGGGCCTGGAGGTGCCGGTTGCCGAGGGAGTGTGCCACGACGCCCATCTCGTGGATGGTCCGGGGTGCGATCACCAGGACGTCGGTGGGCAGCACGGACACCACGATCATGTTGGCGTCCTCGACGTGCAGGATGTCGCCGTCGCGCAGGTCGCCGGAGCCGGAAGGGAGCCGGATGCCGATTTCCTTGCCGTGGTCCGTGGTGGCGCGTTGGATCCGCTTGACCAGCTGGGCACTGGGAAGCACCACTTTCTCCTGGTGCAGGTTGGCATAGGTGTCCGGGTCGGGGAGTTCGTGCAGGTTGCCGAGGACTTTTTCGATGATCACGGGGTTCTCCGGGGGCTTGGAAGAATTCAGAAGAGGAAGTAGCGCTGGGCCATGGGCAGGACGTCGGACGGCTCGCAGGTGACGTCTTCGCCGTCGACCTTTACCTGGTACGTTTCCGGATCCACCTGGATGTCCGGCGTGGCGTCGTTGTATTTCAGGTCTGCCTTGGTGAGGGAGCGGATGCCGGAAACGGGCCGGATGACCTTTTCCAGCCCAAGCTCGGCGGGAACACCGGCGTCTATCGCCGCCTGGGACAGGAACGTGATGGATGACTGCTGCACGGCTTTCCCGAACGCGGCGAACATGGGCCGCATGGTGCGCGGCTGCGGGGTGGGGATGGAGGCGTTGGCATCCCCCATCAGCGCGTAGGCGATCTGCCCGCCTTTGAGCACCAGCTCCGGCTTCACGCCGAAGAAGGCAGGATCCCAGAGGACCAGGTCCGCGAACTTGCCCACCTCCACGGAGCCGACGAAGTCCGCGATGCCCTGCGCGATGGCCGGGTTAATGGTGTATTTGGCCACGTAGCGCTTGAGGCGGAAGTTGTCGCTGCCCGCACTGCCGTGGACACCGCCGTCGTCATCTGCCGTATCCGCGGGATCTGCCAGCACACCGCGCTGCTTCTTCATCTTGTCCGCCACCTGCCACGTGCGGGTGATCACCTCGCCCACCCGGCCCATCGCCTGGGAGTCCGAGGACGTGATGGAGAAGATCCCCAGGTCCTGCAGGACATCCTCCGCGGCAATGGTCTCGGCGCGGATGCGGGAATCGGCGAAGGCCACGTCCTCGGGGATGTCGGGGTTGAGGTGGTGGCACACCATGAGCATGTCCAGGTGCTCTTCAATGGTGTTGCGCGTGTAGGGAAGCGTGGGGTTGGTGGACGCCGGCAGGACGTTGGGCATCCCGGCGATCTTGATGATGTCCGGTGCGTGCCCGCCTCCGGCACCCTCGGTGTGGAAGGTGTGGATGACACGGCCGTTGATGGCGCGGATGGTGTCCTCCACGAAGCCGCACTCGTTGAGGGTGTCCGTGTGGATGGCCACCTGCACGTCGTACTCGTCGGCCACGGTGAGGGAGGTGTCGATGGAGGAGGTGGTGGAGCCCCAGTCCTCATGCACCTTCAGCCCGATGGCGCCGGCGCGGATCTGCTCAGCCAGGGGTTCGACGGCGGATGCATGGCCCTTGCCGAAGAGCCCGATGTTCATGGGGAAGCCTTCGGCGGCCTGCAGCATACGCTGGATGTGCCACTTCCCGGGTGTCACGGTGGTGGCTTTGGTGCCTTCTGCCGGGCCGGTGCCGCCACCGATCATGGTGGTGATGCCGCTGGTCAGCGCCGTGGGGATCTGGTCCGGGGAGATGAAGTGGATGTGGGTGTCCACTCCCCCGGCCGTGAGGATCTTGTGCTCGCCGGCAATGATCTCGGTGCTGGCGCCGATCACGATGTCCACGCCGTCGGTGATCTGCGGGTTGCCGGCCTTGCCGATCTTGAAGATGTGTCCGTCCCTGATGGCGACATCGGCCTTGTAGATGCCGGTGTAGTCCAGGATGACGGCATTCGTGATGACGGTGTCCGGGATGTCCTCATCCCGGGTGACCTGGCCGTTCTGGCCCATGCCTTCACGGATCACCTTGCCGCCGCCGAACACCACTTCCTCGCCGTGGACGGTGAGGTCCTTCTCGATCTCCAGGAACAGGTCGGTGTCCGCCAGGCGGATGGCGTCACCCGTCGTCGGGCCGTACAGGTCCGCGTACTGCCGGCGGGGAATCTCGAAACTCACTGGACGTCCCCTTCCGGGCGGGTCCCGCCGTCGAGCTTTCCGTTGACAGCGTTGCTGAGCCCGTACACCTCGCGGGTTCCGGCCAGTTCGATCAGCCGCACGGTCCGTGAATCCCCCGGTTCAAACCGTGCCGCGGTTCCTGCGGGAATATCCAGGCGCCGCCCGTACGCGGCGTCCCGGTCAAAGTCCAGCGCAGCGTTGGCCTCGGCAAAGTGGAAGTGCGAGCCCACCTGCACGGGCCGGTCGCCGGTGTTGGTGACCGCAACCTCGCTGGCCTCACGCCCCGCATTGGCCGTCACCGGCTCGGACCGGAGGACGTACTCTCCTGGAATCATGGCCTGCCCTCTCAGCGGATGGGATCGTGGACGGTGACGAGCTTGGTGCCGTCAGGGAAGGTTGCCTCGATCTGCACGTCGTGGATCATTTCGGGCACGCCTTCCATGACGTCCCCGCGCGTGAGCAGCGTGGTGCCGTAGCTCATGAGGTCGGCAACGGTGCGGCCGTCGCGGGCACCCTCGATCAGTTCGTAGCTGATGATGGCCACGGCCTCGGGGTAGTTGAGCTTGAGGCCGCGGGCCTGGCGGCGCCGCGCGAGGTCGGCGGCCACCACGATCAAGAGTTTTTCCTGCTCACGCGGCATCAGATGCATGTTGGGTCCCTTCAACTGGCCGCTTGCGGCGGCGTGGGACCCACAGTAGGTTGCGGACGTTTCCGCCACGTTTCAGGTTTGTTATGCCCGGCTCTCCACTCACCGGGCGCCGGTGCGGGCCGCTGAATTTCCCCAGGTTTATATCCCTGCCCCAGGAGGACGACGGCGCGTCGCCGGGACACGCCGTCGTCCGCACCAAAAGGTGGGGAGACTCAGCGGCGGGACCCTTCAAAGCCAGCGGCGGGCGAAACCTAGGGTGCGGACTCGCGGACCTTCAGCTGGAACCCGGCTTCGATGTGCGCTGCCTGGTCCCCCGCCTCGCGCCCCTCGATCCGGTCGATCAGCAGGCCGATGGAGCGTTCCGCGATCTCCTCCATGCCTGGGGAAACGGTGGTCAGCGAAGGCGATGCGAACCGGGCCTCGTCGATGTCGTCGAAACCCGCCACCGCCACATCCTGGGGCACCCGGAACCCGCGGATCAGCAGTTCGTGCATGGCACCCAGCGCCAGGACATCGTTCAGGCCGAACACGGCGTCGAACTCCACACCGCCGTCCAGCAACCCGGCCACGGCGGCGGCGCCGTTGTCACGGCGCCACTCGCAGGGGGCGATCAGTTCCGGGTTGAAAGTGACCCCGGCCTCATCAAGGGCCTTGCGGTAACCGTTAAGCCGCAGGCCTGCGCTGCCGGCGGACTCCTCCGGATGCGCACCGATAACGGCAATCCGGCGGCGGCCTCCCGCCAACAGGTGGGCGGTCAGGTCGGCAGCGGCCTCGCCGTTCTTCATGGTGACCAAGTCGAACCGGGGGTCCAGGATGTGTTCACCCAGCAGGACCAGGGGTTTCTTGCCCAGGCGGTCGGCGATGGCGTCCGCGTCGATGACCAGCGGGGTGAACAGCAGGCCGTCGGTGAGCTGCCGGAACGGGCCCTGCAGTGCGTTCAGTTCCACCTCACCCACCGCGTCCGACTGTTCCACCAGGACCCGGTAGCCACGACGGGAGGCGGCCTTCATCAGCCTGGAGGCAAGTTCGGCGTAGTACGGGGCTGAGAGGTCGGACAGTACCAGGCCCAGCATCCTGGTCTTCCCTGAGCGCAGGCTCCGGGCTGTCAGGTTCGCCTCGTAGCCCAGCTCTGCGATGGCGTCCTGGACCCGTTTCTTGGTGGCAGGGCGAATGAACTCGTAGTCATTGAGCACGTTGGAGACAGTCTTGAGCGACACCCCCGCCGCCCGCGCAACGTCATTCATGGTGACCGCCATCGTGGCTCCTTTAGGTGGTTCCGCCAGTTCCTGCCATACATCGTTGCAGACGTTGGCGGCCATGCCGCAAACCGCCGGTCACACACGCCCGCGGCGGAAAGACCTAAAAACTGCGGGTCAGCCCTTCGCCGCTTTCGCGGCTGCCTTGGCTGCCTGTTTGCTGGCCCGCACCTTGGCGAGGGATTCCGGGTCCACAATGTCGGCCACGGAGAGATACGACCCGTCCTCACCGTAGTGGCCGGCGGCTTCACGCCACCCCGGCGCCTGCAGTCCGCACTGCTTGCCGAGCAGGGCAAGGAAGATCCTGGCTTTCTGCTCGCCGAAGCCGGGCAGGGCTTTCAGCCGGCGCAGCACCTCGGCGCCGTCCGGGTTGCCCCTGGTCCAGATGGCGGTGGCGTCGCCGTCCCACTCGTTCTGCACGGTTTCGGCGAGCGCCTGCACGCGGGCAGCCATCGAGCCGGGGAAGCGGTGGACGGCCGGCCGTTCCTTGAACATCTCCACGAAAGCGTGTGGATCCTGGGACGCGATGGCCCCGGGCTCCACGGATCCGATCCTGGTCCTGATTTTCTCCGGACCGGCGAAGGCCGATTCCATGGTCACCTGCTGGTCCAGCAGCATGCCTGTCAGCAGCGCGAAGGCGTCCTCGCTCAACAACTTGTCCGCGGCGGGATCGCCCGTGATGTGCAGTTCCATGCCGCCCATCCTCCCAGAGGAGGACCGCCGTCGTCATACCCTCCCCTCCCCGGGGGAGTTTTTGTCCAGATATGCAGGGTTGTGGGCCGTTTATCTCGGCATATCTGGACAAAAACTCCGGGACGGGGCTACTGGTTGACTGCCAGCCGGATCATGGACCAGGACACGGCCGGCAGGTCCGCGGTGAGCCTGCCGCCGTCAGTTTTGACCGTGACGTTTTCCGTGGGCAGGACCGACGTCGAATCATCAGCGGTTGCCTGCCAGTACGGGTCCTTGTTGGCGTAGGTGACCGCTTCGAGTACCCGTACGCTGCCCAGGCCGGACACCACGGCGTCCAGGCCCAGCGCATCCGCGGCGGAGCGGTTGACGGCAAAAACCACGGCTTCACCCTTGCCGGCGTCGTACGTTGCGACGGCGGACACGGCGGCGAAGTCTGTGGTCTTGCCGCCGCTGGCCAGCGGGGATTCGACGGCGAGCTGAAGCACCGTCCCGGAGGCGTGGCGGGACGTGAGGGCGAACGGGTGGAAGGTGGTCTGCTTCCAGGCGCGGCCGCCGGGCTCGGTCATGATGGGCGCGATCACGTTCACGAGCTGGGCCAGGCTGGCTGAGTGGACGCGGTCCGTGTTCTTGAGCAGGGTGATCAGCAGGTCCCCGACGACGACGGCGTCCGCCACGGTGTAGGTGTCCTCGAGGAGGACCGGGGCTACCGGCCAGTCCTTCCCGGTGGGTGCGCGGGACTCGTCGCGGCTCATGTGCCACACGTTCCACTCGTCGAAGGAGATGTTGACCTGCCTGGTGGACTTCTTCACCGACTTCACGTGGTCGATGTGGCTGACGATGTCGTGGATGAAGGTTTCCATCCGGTGCCCGGCGGAGAGGTGTTCCTGCAGGTCGCCGAAGTCCTCGAAGTACTGGTGGGCGGAGATCAGGTCCACCAGCTCGTAGGTCTCGGAGAGGACAACACGCTCCCACTCACCGAAGGTGTCCATGGTGGGCCCCGAACTGCCGCACGCCACGAGTTCCAGGTCCGGTTCGATCATCCGCATGCCGCGGGCGGTGTCTGCCGCCAACCGCCCGTATTCAAGGGCGTTCTTGTGGCCGATCTGCCACGGGCCGTCCATTTCGTTGCCCAGGCACCACATCTTGATGCCGTAGCCCTCCTCGGCACCGTTGGACCGGCGCTGGTCCGAGAAAGCCGTGCCGCCGTCAATGTTGCAGTACTCGAGCAGATCAAGCGCTTCCTGCGTGCCCCGGGTGCCCAGGTTCACGGCCATCATGGGCTCGACACCGGCCTTGGCGGACCACTTGGCGAATTCGTCCACGCCCACAAGGTTGGGATCGGTAGAGTGCCAGGCGAGGTCCAGCCGTACCGGACGTTTGTCGGCGGGACCAACTCCGTCCTCCCAGCGGTAGCCGGAGACGAAGTTGCCGCCGGGATATCGGACTGTGGACACTCCGAGTTCACGGGTCAGTTCCAGCACGTCGCTCCGGAAGCCGTCCTCGTCGGCCGTCGGGTGCTCCGGCTCGAAGATTCCGGTGTACACACAACGGCCAAGGTGCTCCACGAAGGCACCGAAAGTGCGCCGCCGGACCGGCCCCACCGTAAAGGCGGGGTCCATGGTGATCCTGGCGGTGGCTGGTTCTGCAGCGGTCACGAAAACATCCTCGTTTCTCATTTTGTACAACGTTATAGAAAACATTCTTGGGGCTACCGCGGCAGGAGTCAAGGGTCCGGACGCAAACCGGAAGTGGACGCAGGCCCGGGAACTGCGCGGTTCTATTCGCAGCCCACCTGCGGCAACAGGAAAAAGGGGACGCCGGCCGGATTCCAAGTAGTACCTAATCTGAAAGTCGGGTACTCCTTACGCATTCTCCGGGGTGAATCGCCGAACTAAGTTCTTCTCAGAGACAAGATGTCGTCTGACTCGTAGTACTTGTCTCACGAGGGGGGTGTGAGACTGCAATGCACGCACAAAACATAAGTTCGGCTTTCCCGGCCCGCAGGGCACGGGTACTAAACGGGGCCGGCGACGAGGAGGCCTTTGAGACCAAGGCCTCTCCCCCAGCCGTCGCCGGCCCTCTACATGTGCGGAAGGGCGCGGGCCATCGTCCGGCCCAGCCCGGACCGTCAGCTCCCGCCACGGCAGACGAGGCCGGGCATGCGGACAGCGGCACCCAGGACGGACTCCTCCTCGATCTGGTGAGCGGGACGCACAGCCTGCGCGAGTCCCTGGATGTGCTTGCCGCCGCAGCCGTCCGGACCATTGTCAGGGCCACGGGCCTGCAGATTGAATGCGGCGTGGTGGTGCACCAGGCGAAGAGGAATTCGGCCGTCACAGGCACATCGAACGACGTTGTGGAGCTCCTGGAGTGGGAGCAGCACGCTGAGGAGGGCCCCCTGCACGAGGTGCTGGCCGGCCACCATCCGGTAGCCGTGCTCCAGCGCAATGGGGATTTCCGCTGGCCGCGGTATTCCACGCAGCTGCAGCTGGCAGGGTTCGGCAGCGCGATGGGGATCAGGCTTCGCGTTGCAACCGATGCCGACGGCGACGGAACCGGCGCGGCTGACACACCTGCCGCCCTGGCCTTTTTTGCCCAGGACGCCAAGGCTTTCCCGCTGCAGGTCATCGCGGAGGCCCGCGGCTTTGCCGGGCTGGCGGCAAAGAGCCTGGAAGTGGCCGTCAACCTGCATTCAGCCAGGTCCACGGCCACGGACCTGCGCTCAGCCCTGGACAGCCGGACCTCCATCAATGTCGCCTGCGGAGTGATCATGGCCCAGAACAGGTGCTCCTACCACGAGGCTTTTTCCATCCTGGCCAAGGCGTCAAGCCACCGCAACATCAAGGTGCGCAGGGTGGCCGAGGACATCCTGGACAAGCTGCCCGAAGGGCCGCCCCGCGCACACTTCGGGCACTGAACACGGACTTCGGCCAACACCCCACCCTGGAGTTTTTGTCCAGATGTGCAGGCTTGAGAGGCAATTAGGTCGGCATATCTGGACAAAAACTCCTAGGGTTGGCTAGATCCCGCCTGCCAGCTTGTAGTAGGCGGCGTTCCAGTTCAGGTCCTTCTTGAACTGCCGGATGGTGGTGCCCTCGTCGATGGTCAGCAGTTCGGTCTTGGCGATTTCCGCGAAATCATCGAACACGTCCATGCCCACCTGCGTGGACAGGACGGTATGGTGCGCGGCGCCCGCGGTAAGCCAGGCTGCGGCGGAGGTGGCGAAGTCAGGCTTGGGCTCCCAAAGCGCGCGGGCGACGGGAAGGTTGGGCAGCGGCTGGTCCAGGGGGACCACGTCGACGGCGTTGGCCACCAGGCGGAAGCGGTCCCGCATGTCCGAAAGGGCCACGACGACGCCCGGGGAGGCATCGGCGTCGAACACCAGGCGGACGGGGTCTTCCTTGCCGCCGATTCCCAGCGGGTGGATCTCCAGCCGGGGCTTCGTGGCCGTCAGCGAGGGGCAGACCTCCAGCATGTGCGCGCCCAGGATCTTCTCGGCGCCCGGCGCCAGGTGGTAAGTGTAGTCCTCCATCAGGGACGCGCCGCCGGGCAGCCCGGCACCCATCACCTTCGCGGCGCGGACCAGGATGGCGGTCTTCCAGTCGCCCTCCGCACCGAAGCCGTAACCGGCCGCCATCAGGCGCTGGACGGCCAGGCCGGGGAGCTGGCGGAGCGCACCCAAGTCCTCGAAGGAAGTGGTAAACGCGGCGGAGCCGTTGGCTTCCAGGAAGCTGCGCAGTCCCAGTTCGATCCGGGCGCCGTAGCGGAGGGAATCGTGCCTGGCGGCGCCTGCGCGGAGCTCCGGAACCACGTCGTAAAGGTCCTGGTACTCGGCAACAAGCGTGTCGACGTCGGACTCGGCAGCGCCGTGCACGGCGTCGGCGAGCTCGTTGACCGACCAGGTGTTAACCGCGACGCCGAAGCGCAGCTCCGCCTCGGTCTTGTCGCCTTCGGTGACGGCGACGTTGCGCATGTTGTCCCCGAAGCGGGTCAGCTTCAGGGTCCGGACGGCGGCCCAGCCCGCGGCGGCGCGCTGCCAGGAACCCACCTGGCGGGCCACCTCGGGGTTGGAGACGTGCCCCACCACGGTCTTCCGGGCAATGCCCAGGCGGGACTGGATGTAGCCGAACTCGCGGTCGCCGTGGGCGGCCTGGTTGAGGTTCATGAAGTCGAAGTCAATGTCCGCCCAGGGCAGCTCCACGTTTGCCTGCGTGTGCAGGTGCAGCAGCGGCTTGCGGAGCAGGTCCAGGCCGGAGATCCACATCTTGGCCGGAGAGAAGGTGTGCATCCAGGCGGTGACGCCGATGACGGAATCATCCGAGTTGGCCTCAAGCGCGGTGCGGCGGATGGCGTCGGAGTCCGTCAGCACCGGCTTCCAGACGATCCTGACGGGAACGGCGGAAGAAGCGTTGAGGTGGTTGGCGATCTCCTGGGACTGGGCGGCCACCTGCTTGAGGACATCCTCGCCGTAGAGGTGCTGGCTGCCGGTGAGGAACCAGACCTCGTAGCCGTCAAGGGAAGTGTTTGCTGCGGTGCTCATGGTTTTTCTCCTGCGAAAGTTCTGGGAAGGTGCTGCGGCCGACTACTGGCCGTAGACGTTCTGGTAGCGGGCGTAGAGGGAGTCGATGTGGCCCTGGTCGATGGCAAGGGGTTCGCCAAGCTGCCGGGCGATGTGGACGGTGCGTGCCACTTCCTCGCACATCACGGCTGCCTTCACCGCGGACTTTGCGTCCTTGCCGATGGTGAACGGCCCGTGGTTCTGCATCAGCACGGCCGGCGAATGGGAATTCTTGAGCGTCTCCACGATGCCGTGGCCTATCGAGTCGTCGCCGATCAGCGCAAACGGACCCACCGGGATGCTGCCGCCGAACTCGTCGCTCATCATGGTGAGCACGCACGGGATGGCTTCGCCGCGGGCGGCCCAGGCGGTGGCGTAGGTGGAGTGCGTGTGCACCACCCCGCCCACCTCGTGCATGTGCCGGTAGACGTAGGCATGCGCCGCCGTGTCCGACGACGGCGACAGCTCCGGGTTGCCCCACTCACCTGTTGCGTCGCCGTCCACGGGCACGCCGTAGAGATCGGTGACCACCATCTGTTCCGGCGTCAGGTCCTGGTAGGAGACGCCGGAGGGCTTGATGACCATGAGGTCGTGGCCGGGAACCCTGGCCGAGACGTTGCCGGCGGTCCACACCACCAGTTCGTAGCGTGTCAGCTCGGCGTGCAGGGCGCACACTTCTTCCCTGACGCGGGCGATGGTTTCCAGGATTACTGCTCCGGCGCTCACGCGGGCACCCCTGCCGTGGCGCGGACCGTGGATCCTGCCGTGGTTCCGGGAAGCACTGCTCCGGCAGCCCTGCGCTGAATGGCCTTGAGCCGGTGCATCACATCGTTGCTGCCGCGGCCGAAGTAGTCGTGGAGCGTCTTGTATTCCTGGAAGAGCTCCTCGTAGGCGGCCACGTTTTCCGGGATGGGGGTGTACACCTCGCCGGGTTCGGAACCCATGGCGGCAGCGGCCTCCCGGATGTCCGTGTACTTTCCGGCGGCGACGGCCGCGTGGATGGCCGAGCCGAGCGCCGGTCCCTGGGCAGAGCCGATGGTTGAGAGCTGCAGGCCCGTGGCGTCCGCGTAGATCTGCATCAGGAGCGGGTTCTTGAGCAGGCCGCCGGCCACGATGAACTCTTTTACGGGGACGCCGGAGCTGCGGAAGGCGTCCACGATGGTGCGGGTGCCGAAGGCCGTGGCTTCGAGCAGGGCGCGGTAGGTGTCCTCGGGACGGGTGGCCAGCGTCTGCCCCACCACGATCCCGGACAGCTCGTGGTCCACCAGCACGGAGCGGTTGCCCGAGTGCCAGTCCAGGGCGATGAGTCCGTGCTGGCCGATAGCCTGGCGGGATGCCAGGTCGGTGAGGTATTCGTGGATGCCCAGGCCGGCTTCCCCGGCGGCACGGTGATATTCGGGGGGCACGCCATACTTGGTGAACCAGCCGAAGATGTCGCCGACGCCGGACTGGCCGGCTTCATAACCCCAGAGCCCGTCCACGATCCCGCCGTCCACCACACCGCACATGCCGGGCACTTCGCGCAGCTCGGTGCCGTTCATGACGTGGCAGGTGGAGGTACCCATGATGGCCACCAGCTGGCCGGGATCGACTGCCTTTGCCGCCGGCGCGGTGACGTGGGCGTCCACGTTGCCCACAGCCACGGCGATGCCCTCCGGCAGTCCGGTCCAGGCGGCGGCCTCGGCGGTGAGGTACCCGGCGGCGTCACCGAGCCGGCCAATGGTGTGCTCGAGCTTGGCGCTGACGAAGTCCTTGAACTGCGGGTTCAGTGCAGCCAGGAAGTCCTGGGAGGGGTAACGGCCGTCCTGGTAAATGCCTTTGTACCCGGCCGTGCAGGCGTTGCGGACGTACCGGCCGCACAGCTGCCAGACAATCCAGTCGGCAGCCTCAACCCAGTGGTCCATCTCGGCGTAGGCCTCGGGGTCTTCCTCAAGCAGCTGCAGGCCCTTGGCGAACTCCCACTCGGAGGAAATGAGCCCTCCGTACCGCGGCAGCCAATTTTCGGCGCGTTCGGCTGCCAGCTGGTTGATCCGGTCGGCCTGCGGCTGCGCCGCGTGGTGGCGCCAGAGCTTGACGTACGCGTGGGGGCGGTTCCGGAAGCGGTCCAGCTCGCTCAGCGGGGTGCCGTCGGACGTGACCGGCACCATGGTGCAGGCGGTGAAGTCCGTGGCAATTCCGACGACGGCGGCCGAGTCGATCCCCGCCTCCGCCAGGGCGGCGGGAACCGCGTGGCGCAGGACGCCGCGGTAGTCGTTCGGCACCTGAAGGGCCCATTCCCCAGGGAGGCGGACGGCTTGGCCGTCGGCACCCCGGCCTGCCACATCTTCCGGCAGGACATCAGTCACCACGGCGTGCGGGTAGTCGTACACACCGCTGCCGAGCTCCTTGCCGTCGCGCACCCGCACCACCACGGCGCGGCCCGACAGTGTTCCATAATCCACGCCGATGACAAACGAGTCCGGAGCGTCCACTGCGTCCATAAGAAACTTCCTCCATAGCTGCCGCCACTTCGCGGCCTGCACTTAATTGTGAGCGCTAACAAGATGGAAGTCAACAGCCATGTCGGCGCCCGGACGGAGGCGGCGGGAATGATGGCAGCCAAGCTTCGGGCAGAGCCCGCCGGAGACTGGACAATTTGCAAACGACTGGGCCGCCGCCAACCTGGGTAAGGGCAAGAAGACTGGAAGAAGCTGCGACGGGAGGGGAAACCATGGAGGGCGTACGCGCAGCCGCGGACACGGAAACTCCCGCGCCAGGAGCCCAGCACCCCTTTCCCGTGTGGGTAGCCGGCCCCGTGTCCACGGGCCTGGGCCTGGCAGCCCATCTGGCCGCCGGCGGCCAGGCGCCAGCGATCCTCATCCTTATCGCTGTGGCCGCCCTGCTGGGCATGGCCGCTGCGATGGCCGGGCGGCGCCGCTTTCCCGGATGGGCCGTGCTGGTGGCGGCCGGCGTGGCGCAGCAGCTGCTCCACCTGGCCTTTGCCTCGTTTTCCACTGCCAGCGGCTTCGCCCTCCCGGACCACCACGGCGGGGCGCCTGTCCCGGAAACACCTAATGCCGGCGTGCCCACCGCGGAGGCTTCAGGCGCCGCCCACTCGCTGCACCTGATGCTGCACTTTCATGTTGCCGCGGCGCTGGCAGCCGCAGCTGTGACCACGCAATGGACCAGGGTGGTTTCCGTGATGCGGCGGAGACGCAGGTCAGGTGGCGAGCGTGCCCCTGGCGATGCTGACGCTTGAGTGGGCGGGGTTGCCGTCGACAGGTTCATCGGAGACATCCACAATCGGGTACTCCGAGATCTCCAGGCCGGCCGGCAACTGGAAAGTTCCGGAGTCGGAGTTCATGACCCCCAGGCTGACCAGGCGCGAGAGGTCGGGCGCGATCAGCCACACCTCCTGGTAGCCCTGCGCCTCGTCCTTGCTGAGCCGGACCTCCAACGCACGGGAGCCGTCCGCGGCTTCCACCACCCTTGCCGAACCGGCGGCGGAGTACTTGGGCAGCGGCGCCAGGTCGGCCTCGGCCAGCGGTCGGGGCGCCTGGTTGAGGGACCACACCGCTCCGGCAGTCACCAGGACCGCAGCTGCGGCAGCGGCCATCCACGGCCCTGGACGCTGCCACCATGCGGCGGACCGCCGCTTGGCCGGACGGGACGCCGCCCTGTCCTGCAGCGACACAGGCTCGGCGAGGCTTTCGCGTTCCGCGGCGGGTTCCGCCTGCCGCACATCCTGCCCGCCGCTCCTGGCATCCCCTGCGACGTCACCCGCAGCGGCTTCCCCCGGCGCCCATCCCGGCCGGACAGTGCCGTAGTGTTCCCTGATGCCGGCCAGGGGATCGTCGTGCACGGATTCGGAAAGCCCCAGCTCCCGGTGGATCCCGGCCCACACACCAGGGCCCGGCACTTCAAGACGGCCGGTTTCGGGCGGTGTTTTGACCGCCTCTACGGTGCGGCGCAGTGCCGCAAAGTCCGCCGCGCATTCAGGGCAAACCTGCAGGTGATCCCTGGTATTGCCGTCCTCCCAGTCCTTGTACAGCGCGAGGAGGCTTAACTCTTCCGGATCAGGATGCGGCATGGTTTACCTCCAATCTGTTTCTCAGGTGGGACAAGCTGCGGCGGATATGGCTTTTGACCGTACCAAGGGGCAGGCCGAGTTTTCTTGAAATCTGTTCGTGCGTCAGGTCATCGTAGAAGGCCAGCTTCATGATGGAACCCTGGGGCTCGCCGAGCCGGTCCAGCTCACCGTCCAGGAGAAGCCTGTCAGCCAGGAGCTCGGCGTCTTCATGGCCGGTACCCGCTTCGTCGGCCATGCCGGCCCCGGCCACAGCCACGGCTTTCCTGACTTCCCGTGCCGAGGCCGACAGGGTGTCCGAGATGACGTTCCGGGTGATGCCGACAATCCACGCCGGCAGCCGGGCCACCTGGGGATTGAACGTGCTCCGGGAGCGCCACACCCGGATGAAGACCTCCTGCGTGACGTCGTCGGCCGCGGAACGGTCCGGCAGGGAACGCAGCGCCAGGGTGTGGACCAGCGGGGCAAACTCCCGGTAAGCGGCCGCCAGGGCATGTTCATCGCCTGCCAGGAAGGACGGCGTCAGGCCGTCTTCCCACCCCGGCGGAGCCTGGTCGGGAGGTACCAAACGGGGCTCCTTCGCGGCGTCGGTGGCGACAATCATGGCAGGATCACCGCTCACTCCAGGACCGCGGTGACAATCACATTGTCGCTGTAGTCCATTCGTTCGTCCAGCCACTCGCCGCCGCACGTAATGACTTTAAGTTCGTGGGGTCCGGACCGCCGGAACACCGAGCTTCCGTCGAACCGGTCCTTGGCCATCAGCTCAACGCTCACCACGCGGTAATTCAAGGCGGGCGCGCCCTCGCGGCCCACCTGCACCAGCGTTCCCGCGGCCACGGACTTCAGTGCGGAGAACGGCGCATTGTCCGACTTCGTGTCGATATGCCCCGCGATCACGGAGGTGCCGGCCGCTGCACCCGGCGCGGGGCCGAAACGGTACCAGCCGGCCCGGTCGAACGCATCAGGAATTTCCATCGCTCCACCATCGGAGACCCCCACCGGCACCACCGGCATGTCGATGAGGGTGCCGGCAACAGCGAGGGAGACCGGGACCGGCGCCGCAACCACCGCAGCCGGGGTGGCGGCACGCACGGGAATGTCGGGGATTGCCGCCGGGCTGGTGGGCGCCGTTGCAGCTGCCGGCGCCGGGCTTTCCGGGGCCGGGCTTTCGGGTTGGGCGGGCTGCGCGGCAGCTGCCTGGCTGGCAGGGGGGGCTGGGGATGATGCCGGCAGGGAAGGGGCGGCCGCGCACGAGGAAAGCATCAGGGCCCCGGCAAGCAGGACTCCCGCGCCCGGGAAAACGGAGGACCGACGGCGGGACTCCCCTGCCGTCGTCGTACCTGTTTCCATGTGTCCGGCTTTCATTGTGCCCGGCCTTTCTTTCGGCAGGCCTTGGAAGGGACCTGCATCAGGGGTGGGAAAAGCGGCAGCCGCCCGGCACTCGCCGGGCGGCTGCCAGTGGTGCTACTCTGCCCGGCGGGCGGAAACGGTGCGGGCTACGCCCACGCCGCCGAGGAGCAGTGCCAGGGCTGCGGCGCCGAAGCCGACCATGAGGGCGGTGGAGTCCGCCGGAGCGGCAACGGTGGAGCCGTCAAGGGCACCCGGTACTGAACCCGGAGCGGAGTGCAGGCCCTCGATGGTCTGCACGGCGAGCTGCAGGTTCGAGTCCGCGAGGCTGCCCCAGGCGTACACGATGGTGTGCGTGCCTTCGGCGATCGTGACGTCGGCCGGGCCGATGACCGGGTCAGTGGTCCCGGTGGCGGCAACCGCTGCCGGAACGGTGCCGGGGTCCAGCGTCAGCGTCTGCTCGTTCGGGTTGGCGAGGTTGGTAATGACGGGGGTACCGCCTGCCAGGACATCGACGGCGGGAGCGGCAGCGGTGTGCCGGACGGTCAGCTTGCCCTTGCCTGCCTCGATCTGGGAGACGTCATTGGTGAAGAGGTTGGCAGTGGGGTTGCCGGCTGCATCGAGGTTGGCAACGGCGGTGTAGTTGCCGTTGGCGGCCAGTGTGACACTGACGGGGCCGATGACGGCCGCGGAAGCGTCGGCGGCATCCGAGGCGGTGATGGCGAGTTCGTAGGCTCCTGCCGGCAGTGCCAGCGGGCCGGCCAGGCTGCCGGGGGTGAAGTCATCGAGGGTCCGGTCACCGTTGACCCAGACGTCGACGGTCAGGCCGGGGACACCGTGGAGGACGGACAGCTGGGCGTCCCCCTCCGCAGCCTGGGCCGGGCCGGCGAGAGCGATGGCTGCTGCGATTGCCGCTGCACCGGCGCCTGCTGTGAAAATCCTGTTGCGCATGTCTATCTCCATTGATCGGCCCGCCTCGCGGGCATTTTTTGCTTACACCTCTACTACCGGCGCAGCATCGGAGTTGGATGCACTTGCATGGAAATTCTTTTAAACTTTTTTGCGCCGGACCCCGGGGCGGACACCGGCACCCGTCATGACCGCGGTTACGGGGCGGCCTCCACAGGCGGGGCAGTGCTGGCGCGGAGGACCAGTTCCGGCGTGACCACGGTGGAGCTCGCCGCGGCACCGGCCTCGATCTCCTTGAGCATGATGTCCATGCAGCGGCGGCCCAGTTCCTCGAAGTCCTGCCTCACCGTGGTGAGCGGCGGGGTGAAGTACCCCGATTCCGGCTGGTCATCAAAGCCCACCACGGAGACGTCGTCGGGCACCCTGACCCCCGCTTCGGCGAACGCGCGCAGCATGCCCAGGGCCATCTGGTCGTTCCCCACGAAGAGTGCCGTGGCACGGCGATCGGCGGCGAGCTTCCGGCCGGCGGCATACCCGCTGCCGGCACTCCAGTCGCCCTGCAGCAGGAGGTCGTCCTTAAGCCCGGCACCCAGGAGGGCCTCGCGCCAGCCCTCCGCACGCTCCGAACCGTCGATCCAGTCCGGGGGCCCTGCCAGGTGCCCGATCCGGCGGTGCCCCTGCCCGATAAGGTGTTCGACGGCGAGCCGGGCGCCGCCGCGCTGGTCCACCATGGCCCCGCTGACGTTGCTGTTGCCAAGGGACCCCACGGCCACCACGGGCACAGGCAGCCGCATCTCATCCAGGGCAAGCAGGGTGTCCGAGTGCGGCACCAGTACCGCAATCCCGTCCACGGCCTGGTCCATGAAGTGGCTCACGGCGTCGGCAATGGCATCCCGGCTGACCTCGCGCAGGGCGGCGATGCTGACGAAGTAGCCGGCGTTCCGCGCCGCCTGTTCCACGCCCAGGAGGGTGTTGGCCGGCCCGTACTGTGACAGTTCGCTGGCCAGGACACCGATGGTCTGCGAGCGCCTTGTCACCAGGCTCCGGGCAGCGGTGTTGCGCCGGTACCCCAGTTCGGCGATGGCCGCCTCAACCTTGGCGCGCGTCGCTGCGCTGACGTTAGGGTGGTTGTTGATCACCCGGGAGACGGTCTGGTGGGAGACGCCTGCCCGGTCCGCCACGTCTTCCAGGCGCGGCATCCGCCCCTTGCTGCTTTTTGCCATGTGCCCATTCTGCCCGCCGGTTGGCCCGGATACCCTGGTTGGCCTGGACACTGGAGATCCTGGCTTGTTTGCGGATGCGGGACAGGGAAAAGAAAACGTCCCCGGCGTCCTGTCGCCAGGATGCCGGGGACGTACCACTCTTCTCTCAAAGAGTGGGCCCTGTGGGGCTCGAACCCACGACCCACGGATTAAAAGTCCGATGCTCTACCAACTGAGCTAAAGGCCCCTGCCGGATGGGTTCGCAGCGTATGTGCGGGCCACCCGGCCCAATCCATTTCTGGACGTTAATACTCTAACCCATGGTTCCGGCGGGTTCGGACGGAGCTCCCGGTCAGCCGCCCGCCGCGGAATCCAGCGGCGGCGGGGAGGGCGGACGCTCGATTTCCCCCTTGGCACAGGAGTAGCGTGGGGGCATGAGTGAGCAAGCAGGATCCAGCCAGTACGGCGGCGCGAACCGGCACCATAAGCCAAAGCCCTTCGCTCCCATCGACTTCGAGCCCTTTGCCGGGGGCGCGGATCCCGCGCGCATCTCGGAGGCCGCCCACCTTGCCGCCCAGGCACTGGTCCGCCACGGCCGTGACAGCGACGATCCCGTGGTCACCGAGCGCCTGGTGAAACTTGCCGATGAGCAGGGGCTGGAAGCCATTGCGGAAATGTGGGCGGAGAGTCCGGCGCGTTCACTGCCCGGCGCCCTGTGGCGCCTGTACGCCCTGCGCGCGGCCACGGTCCAGGACCCGGAGCGCATCTCGGTGTACTTCCGGGCCGGCAAGGACACCGCGCAGGTATCCAACGTGGTGGCCGGGGCGGCCGAGCCGCCGGGCGCCGATGAGATGCGGAGCATGGCGGACGCCATCCTTTCCGGAGCGTTCGACGGCGAATTCGACGTTGCGCTGGAACGTTCCGCTGCGTTTTGCCGGGTTGTCGCGCTCGGCCAGGCAACCATCGCCGATGGTGCCGAGCATGGCAACGAGGCGCACGCCAGCAAACTCACGCGGAACTCGCACCAGCTGGTGAAGACCGCAGAGGACCTTGAGCACGCCGCGAATGCGTGGCGGCTGGGAGAACTCGACTGAACCAGGCGGCTGCCCCGCCCTTGCCCCATCTGTCAAGATTGACTTGCGCCAGCCAAAGTAGAAAACTGAAACCGGTGCCGAGCCGCGAAACCCCCGGGCTTCAACAATTAGCCGCCTAGAGCGGCCTACCGCCGAGAGGCGTATCCGGTTCGGCACCATTTTCATGCCCGGCGCCCGGCCCGGTTCCCCCTCCCGCACCTCCCAGGCCGGTTCCCGGCACATTTTTCCGAGGCCTCGCAGTGCTGTTTACAGGTGCCCAGCCGCGGGCCGGTAGAGTTGGGCTCAGTTGCCCGCCGGGGTCAAGTCACACGGCAGCAACCTCCCGCCCTGTACTTTTCCCGGAGACCGGTAAACACGTGAAGCTGCGCCTTTTTCCCCAGGAGCCCGCCGGGCTGAACCTCCTTTCGCAGCTGGCCCAGCAGATCGTGCTGGCCAGCGCCACCCTGGCGGAAATCCTTGGTGTCCCCGCCGCCGAGCACGGCAAGCTCGTGGAGGACATGCACAACCACGAGGCCAAGTCCGCTGAACTGCACTTCGCCCTCCTGACGCACATGCGCACCAGTTTCGTGAACCCCCTCCCCCGCGAGGACATGTATGCGCTCTCCCGGTACCTCAACGAGGCAATGGAAAAGATGGACGCGGCCGCCGAACTGGTGGCCCTGTACAAGCTGGAGCGGCTGCCCAAACGTGCGGCCGACCAGCTGGAGATCATCAGCCGGCAGGCCGAACTGACAGTGGATGCCATGCGCCGGCTCAACAACCTGGACGATCTCGAGGACTACTGGATCGAAATCCTCCGCCTTGCCCAGCGCGCCGAGAGGACGCACCGGGTGTGGGTGGCAGACATGATCAAGGACATGAAGTGGGCCCAGTACTCCCGTAACCGGGACATCGCCAACCAGCTGGTGGAAGTCACCAAGGACATGCGGCGTATCGCCACCCAGGTGGGCAGCATCATCGTCAAGGAATCCTGAGGTGACTCCGGTCATCTTCGGATTCGTGGTCCTGCTGGCCGCGGCGTTTACGTTCCTCAATGGCTTCCGTGATGCTTCCACCTCCGTGGCGCTTGCGGTGCGGACCCGGGCACTCACCCCCAGCGTGGCGGTGCTGCTGGCGGCCTTCTTCAACTTTGTGGGCGCCCTGCTCAGCGCAGGCCTGGCCGTGGCCGTCAGCCAGGCCTGGATCAGCCTTCCACCGGGCAACGGGGGCCTGAGCATCCTGGTGGCCGGCCTGGCGAGCGCCTGCGCGTGGGGAATCCTGTTGTGGTGGCGGGGCATTCCTGCCTCCTCCACGCACGCCCTGGTGGGCGGCCTGGCCGGGGCGGGACTGGCCAGCCTGGCGGTGGGCGGCACCGGCGTCGGTGGTGTGGACCAGTCCCTGCTGTTCCAGGTGGTGCTGCCGCTGGTACTCTCCCCGCTCGTTGCCTACAGCGGCGCCTTCATGCTGGTGTATCCGGCCACGTGGGCGGCGCGCCACACACAGCCCAACGTGGTCAACCACCGCTTCCGCCGGAGCCAGGCCATCGCTGCCGGGGCCGTCGCTTTCGGGCATGGCCTGCAGGACGGGCAGAGGGTGAGCGCAGTGCTGCTGCTGGCCCTGCTGGCGGCAGGGTATGCCGACCCCGGCACCATACCCCTGTGGGTGGTACTGCTGTCCGCCGTCATGATGGCTGCCGGGACCTTGTTCGGCGGCTGGCGGATCTCGCACACCATCGCGTACAAGATCACCCGGATCGATCCCCTGCGGGGCTCGGTGGCCCAGATCTTCAGCGCGGTGATGCTCTTCGTGGGCGCCATCGGGCTCCACTGGCCGCTGTCCACCACGCACACGGTGACCGCGGCGGTCCTGGGCGCAGGCGAGAACCAGCATTTCTCCGTGACGAACCGGAAGCTGGTGATCCGGATCGTGGGGCTCTGGTTGCTGACCCCGCTGGCCACGGCCGCACTGGCGTTTGTGCTGGCGCTGGCGATGACCCCGTTCGCACGCTAGGTCCACGGGACCGGCCCCGGGTTACGGGTTCACTACGGTTGCCTCCACTTCCTTGTACAGCCGAAGTCCCGTGACGTAGATTCGAAAGTGGGTCCCCAGCAATTCCGAAGCCACAACAGCAGTAGGGGACAAACATCCGCCGCCGGGTGCACGGCCGCGGACAACGCCGCTGCAGCATATCGGCGGCCAGGACGCACACTGTGGAAAAGAGCAGGCATAGTGTCTACTTCGAATCCCCGGCACTCCCCACCCCAGCCACGCCAGCTGCGCTGCGAAACCTGCGGTACGGAGCACCAGCTGACCATCCATGCAATCAGGGCGATGGGGGCAGCCAACGGGGACCTGGTCACCGTCTCATACACCTGCAACGACTGCGGGCTGTTCAGCGAGCACCTCGCCTACGCGGGGGATGTTGCCGCGGCCCTCCACCAGGTCCGCTGGATGGCCAAGGTCATCATGTTCGGCGATGACTACATCCACTGTGGATTCCCGCTGAAGGAGGCGGGGCTGGAAATCGAAAGGCTTTGCTACCGGAGCAGCAACAACGGCGGCAGCCTGAACATGGTCTGCCTGCCAACGCGGGTCCTGCGGTGCCGGTGCGGCTTCCAGCTGGAAGTCCCGGAGTAGCAGCACGCCTCCGCAGCATGACCTACGTGACTGCGGGAAACACAGGAGGGCTGTCCAGCAGGGCTGTTGCCAGCTCCTCCGGCGTCATGTTCGCCGCCTGGAGCAGCGCACCCTGGTCCACCCCGTGGCTCGCCGCCTGCCGGATGGCCTGCCTGAGCGACTCGTGGGCGACGTCGAGCTCCCACTGGACGGTTTCCAGGTACGAGCTGGTGCGCCATACCGCGGAAACGTAGTCCTCACCGGCCGCAACGGCGGATCCGGCGAGAGACGCAGGAGCTGCGGCCAGCCCGGCGTCGCCGGAAGAAACCGGAGCCCCCGTGCCCTCGAGAGACACAGGGGCAGCGGTGTACAGATGCTCAAGGGGATCGTTCTTCTGGACGGCATCCGCGGTCCCGGGCCTGGAAACTCCAAGCTGGCGGCCTCTGCGGCCGGTTGCCATCTGCGTCAAGGGAAAACTCCTAAGCATGCTATTTACTAGTTTCCAAAGTATCTAGTTCAGCGTACTAAATGCTTGGGCTTCTGGCCAGCAGCCTTTTTCGAACCTTGAATCTGCACCGCAGCGGGCCCGTGCCCCTCCCCGAGGGCCACCTGCATCTGTGGCTTTACCCGAACCGGCCGGAGACGTAGTCCTCAGTGGCCTTCTGGACGGGGTTGCTGAAGATGGTCTGGGTGTCCCCCACCTCAATGAGCTTGCCGGGCTTGCCGGTGCCTGCGATGTTGAAGAAGGCGGTGCGGTCCGAAACCCGGGCTGCCTGCTGCATGTTGTGGGTGACGATCACCACGGTGTACTGGTCCTTGAGCTCATTGATGAGGTCTTCAATGGCCAGCGTGGAGATGGGGTCCAGGGCAGAACACGGCTCATCCATGAGGATCACCTGCGGTTCCACGGCGATGGCCCGGGCAATGCAAAGCCGCTGCTGCTGGCCGCCGGAGAGGCCGGAGCCGGGCTTCTCCAGGCGGTCCTTGACCTCGTTCCACAGGTTGGCACCCTTCAGGGAGCGTTCCACCAGGACATCGGCCTCACCCTTGGAGATCTTCTTGTTGTTCAGCTTCACGCCCGCCAGCACGTTGTCGCGGATGGACATGGTGGGGAACGGGTTGGGCCGCTGGAACACCATGCCGATCTGCGAGCGGACGGTGACGGGGTCCACGCCAGGGCCGTAGAGGTTGTCCCCGTCCAGCATGACCTCGCCTTCCACACGGGCACCGGGGAGGACCTCATGCATGCGGTTCAGTGTCCGCAGGAACGTGGACTTACCGCAGCCCGAGGGGCCGATGAAAGCAGTAACGGACTTGGCCTCGATGTTGATGGTGACGTCCTCCACGGCAAGGAAATCGCCGTAGTAGACATTCAGGTCCTTGACGTCGATGCGCTTAGACATGGTGTTCCTTCACTAACTGGGTATGAATTGAAGTCTGGCATCCGGACCGCGGGACCGGAAGGGGGCGGGGAAGCCCGGCCGTCAGCGGCCGGTCTTGGGGGCGAAGATCCTGGCAATGAGCCGTGCCGCGAGGTTGAGGACCATCACCAGGATGATCAGCACCAAAGCGGCGCCCCAGGCGCGCTGCGACGACGGGTCGGGGTTCGCCGGCGAGGTGGGGTTCAGGATCTGGGTGTAGATGAAGGTGGGCAGCGACGCCATCCAGCCGCTGAACACGTTCGAGTTGATGCTGGTGGCAAACCCTGCGGTGACCAGGATGGGCGCCGTCTCGCCAATAACGCGGGCGATCGCCAAGGTGACGCCCGACGCGATGCCGGAGATCGCCGTCGGAATCACCACCTTGAGGATGGTGCGCCACTTGCGCACGCCCAGGGCGTACGCCGCTTCGCGCAGTTCGTTGGGGACGATCTTCAGCATTTCCTCGCTGGAACGCACTACCACCGGGATCATCAGCACGGAAAGCGCGACGGCGGCCACGGCGCCGGTTTTGGTTCCCGGGCCCACCACGGCGAAGAAGAAGGCCGCCGCGAAGAGGCCCGCCACGATGGAGGGGATGCCGGTCATGACGTCCACGAAGAACGTGATGGCGCGGGCCAGGCGTCCGTCGTTGCCGTATTCCACCAGGTAAATGGCGGTCAGCAGCCCCACCGGCACGGAGATAATGGTGGCCAGCAGGGTGATCTGGATGGTTCCCAGCAGCGCGTGGTAGATGCCGCCGATGACCGGTGCGCCATCCTCAACTGCACGGTTGTCGAAGACTCCGGTGACGCCGTTCATGGAGGTGGTCATGAATCCGGGTGCCAGAAGGCCGGGGATTCCGTTGACCAGGACAGTCCAGATCACCGAGAAGAGCGGGAGCAGTGCAATGAGGAAGGAGCCCACCACCAGGCAGGTGGCCAGCTTGTCCTTGGCTTTGCGGGAGCCTTCGACGGCGGCGCTCCAGGACACCAGTCCGACGGCGAAAAGGATCGCCGAGACGATTCCCCAGCCGAATGCGTTGAAGCCCACCAGCGCCAGGATCGCTGCGCCGGCGATCAACGCTGCGGCCAGGACCACGTAGGGGGCGTACTTGGGCAGTTGCCCCTTGGTGAGTGCCGAGCGCTTGCTGCGCACGGGGGTAAGCGTGGAGGTCATTTAGTTGGCTCCCGAGAATTCTTTGTGCCGGGTGATGATCCAGCGCGCGATCATGTTCACGGCCAGGGTGATGACGAACAGGACCAGGCCTGCGGCGATCAGGGTGCTGACCTTGAGCCCGCTGGCCTCCGGGAAGTTCAGGGCGATCTCAGCGGCGATGGTCTGGTTTCCGGACTGGATCAGGCTGGCCGTGAGGGCGCCGGAGGAGAGCACCAGGGCCACGGCCATGGTCTCGCCCAGGGCCCGGCCCAGGCCAAGCATGACGGCGCTGATGATGCCGGGGCGTGCGAAGGGCAGGACGGACATCTTGATCATTTCCCAGCGGGTGGCACCCAGCGCGAGCGCCGCTTCCTCATGCAGTTTTGGGGTCTGCAGGAAGATTTCCCGGGAAAGTGAGGTGATGATGGGAAGCACCATGACGGAGAGCACGATGCCCGCGGTAAGGATGGTCTTGCCCGTCGCGGAGGCAGGTCCCTGGAAGATAGGCAGCCAGCCCATGTTCGCGGCGAGCCAGTTGTAGGCCGGCGAGATTTCCTTTGCCAGGAAGGCAGCTCCCCACGCGCCGTAGACCACGGACGGAATAGCTGCGAGGAGGTCCACAAGGTATCCCAGTCCGGCGGCCAGTCCGCGGGGCGCGAAGTGGGAGATGAAAAGAGCCACGCCGATCGCGATCGGGGTCGCGATCACCAGTGCAATGGCTGCTGCGATGAGCGTGCCGATGACGATAGGCCAGATGTAGGCAAAGAAGCCTTCCCCGCCCTGGATCTCGGCGGCGGGTGCGGTGAGTGCCGGGATGGCCTGGACTACCAGGAAGAGTGCGACGCCGAAGAGGACGGCAAGGATAAGGCAACCGGCGGCCATGGCGGCACCGGAAAAAATCTTGTCCCCGGCGCGGCCAGCGCCCTGGTTACCAGTCAAGGTGGTGGCGGTCATTCGACGGCCCTTCGATCGTTTACTGACACTGAAAGATGCTGCGTTCAAACCGAAGTTCCCCGCACTGCCTCTCGGCAGGCGGGGAACCCGGGTTCGGTGCGGTACTTAGGACTTGACCTTGATGGACTCGATGGCCTTGGTTGCCTTCTCTGCCAGGTCAGAGGACAGCGGAGCAGACTTTGCCGAATCTGCGGCGGCCTGCTGGCCTTCCTCGGAGACTACATAGGTTTCGAAGGCCTTGACCAGGTCAACGGTTTCCTGGCTTTCGTAGGTTGAGCACACGACGTGGAAGGAGACCAGGACGATCGGGTACGCGCCCTCAGAGGTGGTCTTGCGGTCCAGCTTGATGGACAAGTCGTTGGCGGAGCGTCCTTCAACCGGCGTGCCCGCATCCACTGCCTTGGCTGCGGCTTCTGCCGAAATCTCGGTGAAGCTTTCGCCCACCTTGATCTGTGCAACGCCGAGGGTTCCGCTGACCGCAGAGTCGTCCGCGTAGGTGATTGCACCGGGGGTGTCAGTGACGGTCTTGACCACACCGGACGTACCCTTGGCGTTCTCGCCCTGCAGGGATGCAGGCCATACACCGGATGCCTTGTCAGTCCAGGCCTCGGGTGCAGCAGCAGCCAGGTAGTCGGTGAAGTTGGTGGTGGTGCCGGAATCGTCGGAGCGGCTCACGGGGGTGACCTTGAGGTCCGGAAGGCTGACACCTTCGTTGAGCGCTGCGATGGCGGGGTCGTTCCAATTGGCAATCTCGCCGCGGAAGATCTTGGCCACGGTGGCCGCATCCAGCTTCAGCTCGGTGATGCCGGGCAGGTTGAACGCGATGGCGATCGGTGAGATGTAGACCGGGATATTGAGGGCGCCATCAGGCCCGCACGTCTCCTGGGACTGCGCGTATTCCTCGTCCTTCAGGTAGGCGTCGGAACCGCCGAACTGTGCGGAACCATCCAGCAGCGCCTTGCGGCCTGCACCGGAGCCATCCGGTGAATACTGCACGGTGGCGCCGGAGTTTGCGGCGGCAAACTCGGTCTTCCAGGCGTCCATGGCCGCGCCCTGCGCGGAGGAGCCGATGCCGGTCAGCGTGCCGGTGACATTGGAACCTGAAGTCTGGGTGCCTGCCGGAGCGGTCCCCGTGGCGTTGTCTGAACCGCAGGACGTAAGCGCGAGTGCGCCGACTGCAAGAACAGCGATAGCCGCGTGGCGGCCGAAGCGGAGTGCCTTCACTAGATGTACCCCTTCCAGGGATATTCAGGTGCGCTGCAGGACGGAGAACCCTGCTGCGCGATGCGTAGGTTTTGTACCTTCAACGAAGTTAAGCCCCGCAGGTAACGGGATGGGCGGACCAAAGTGAACGGAGGATTAACGACGGCGGGATATTGGCTGACAAATGCCCGGTCACCATTGCGCAGATCACATGTCCGGCCGTAGTGCAGCGGCGCCAGAGAGGGCGCCAAGGGAAATGTGCCTGCCAGCAATAGACTGGACGGCATGGCTCCCGCAGCAGGACTTTCAGCAGGCAGGCGGTTCCTGCGCGGCCGCTTCCGCACCGGCATGATCCGGAGCCGTAACTCGCTGGTTCCGGCCATCCAGATGACGGTCTGTGCCGTAGGCGCGTACGCCTTCGCTGAATACGTCCTGGGCCACTCCGGCCCCCTCTTCGCGGCTACATCATCGCTGATCGCGCTTGGTTTCTCCCGGGAACCCCGCCTGCGGCGGGTACTGGAGGTGGGCCTGGGCTGCACCATCGGCATCGCGGTGGGCGACCTGCTCCTGCACTGGCTGGGCGCCGGAATCTGGCAGGCCGCCGTCGTCCTTTTGTTTTCCATCCTGCTCGCCAGGTTCCTGGACAGCGGGAACATCTTCACCACCCAACTGGCCCTGCAGTCGCTGCTGGTGGTGCTGCTGCCCGCACCGTCGGGTGGTCCGTTTACCAGGAGCATCGATGCCGTAGTGGGCGGACTCTTCGCCCTGCTGGTGACCATCCTGGCCCCCAAGGACCCCCGCCGTGAACCCCGCAAGGACGTCCAGAAGCTGCTGCATGAGCTGGCCGAGGTGCTGCGCGAGTGCGCCGGCGCACTCGTCAACAGCGACTCCACCCAGGCGTGGCACGCCCTCATCCGGGGCAGGAACTGCCAGCCGCTGGTGGACGGGATGCGCCAGTCCCTGCGGGCTTCGGGAGAGGTGGCCACCCTGGCGCCCGCCTACAGGAGGCACCGGTACGAGCTGGACCGGCTCAAACAGTCGCTCGACTTCATTGACCTGGCGCTGCGGAACAGCCGGGTGTTCGCCCGCCGCCTGACCAGCGCTATCAACCACGCGGCGTTGTCGGACGAGGCAACAGAAAACATCGCGGAGGTGCTGCAGGAGACCGCTGCCGCCATTGATGAGCTTTCGCTGGGGCTGGCAGAAACGCACGACGGCGTCCGCCGCGCCCACCTGCGGAGCGCCCGCCAGGACCTGAGCGAGATCGCCCTGCGCCTGCATCCCAAGCTGCTGGAGGTGCAGCGGCTTGAGGGCGAGACGGTGGTGATGCTGTACCGGCCGCTGATGGTGGACCTGCTGGAGGCCACGGGGATGGATGCCCGCGAAGCCCGGGACGTGCTGCCCGCGCTCTAGGTGCTGGCCTCCCGCACATCGTTCGCATAGCGCAGGCCCAACTGTTCCCGGGCCTGGTCCAGCAGCTCCATCACCTGCACGGTTTCGGTCCAGGGCATCAGCGGGCTTTCCTGCAGGCCGGCGCGGATGCAGCGGGCTGTTTCGCGCAGTTCGTGGATGAAGCCCTCGGCTTCTTCGTGGAAGTCCTCCACCTCGATCCTGCCGTCCAGTCCGCAGATCTCCAGCGTGCGCGGGTTATAGAGCGGGGACCCGGTCCGTATCCAGCCTCCTGTTCCACTGATGGTTGCCATGCCGGGACCGGCAGCCCGGAGCGAGGAAGTGAGCTGGGCTGCAGCCCCCTCCGGGTACTCGAGTGTGAGGGTGTTTTGGACATCTACGCCGTCCTGGTTCAGGTGGCCTTGGGCCGTGAGCCTTTGGGGGAAGCCAAGTGCCGCAACTGCCCAGGTCAACGGGTAGACCGCGAGGTCCAGGAGTGCACCGCCGCCGGCCGCAGGGTCCCATAGCCTGTCCGCAGGATCATAGGCTGCGGGAAAGCCCAGATCAGCCTGGACCCAGCGCACCGTTCCAATGGTGCCGCCGCGGATCAGCTCCAGGGCACGGCGGGTTGCGGGCAGGAAGCGCGTCCAGACGGCCTCCATCAGGAACAGGTTGCGCTCCCCTGCCAGCTGGACCAGTTCCCGGGCTTCGCTGGCGTTGATCGTGAAGGGCTTCTCGCAGAGGACGTGTTTTCCGGCTTCCAGCGCGGCACGGACAACCTCGAAGTGCTGCGCATGGGGCGTGGCAACATACACCACGTCCACGCCGGGATCGGCAAAGAGCTGCTGGTACCCGGATCCGGAGGGACCGTCATGGTAGCTGGCCGCGAAGCCGTGTTCTTCCGCGAATGCCCGGGCTGAGCCCTGGCTGCGCGAACTCACTGCCTGGAGTTGGGCATCTTCAAGGCGGGCGAGGTCACGGGTGACCTTATGCGCGATCCGCCCTGTGGCCACAATGCCCCAGCGGAGGGTCCGGCCACTCTGCGGCGCCTGCCCGCCCGGGTTGGTGTACTCCATCAGACGGACTCCCGGATCACGAGTGACGTAGGAATCTGCGTGACGCGTGCTGTGTCTTTCCCCTCGATGAGGTCCACCAGGATTTCTGCCATCTTCTTGCCCATCTCGATAATCGGGTGGTGCACCGTGGTCAGCTGGGGATTGACTGAAGTGGCGAACGAATCGTCGTCGAAGCCAACCACGGCCACATCCTCGGGTATGCGCAGCCCCCGTTCCTGCAGCACTGTGTAGGCACCGGCGGCCATCTGGTCGTTGGCCACGAACACACCGTCAACCGGCTTCCCGCTGCCGAGGAGGCGGCGCATCGCCTTGGCCCCGGAGGCCAGGGTGAAGTCACCGTACTCAACCCGGGAATCATCCAGCCCGGCCTCCGCCATGGCCGCCCTCCACCCGTTGACGCGGTCGATGCCCGGCGGCATGTCCTGGGGGCCGGCGATGGTGGCGATATTGGTTCGCCCGCTCTCAATCAGCACCCTGGTGGCTCCTGCCGCCGCAGCCTCGTTGTCCACATCCACGTAGTAGCTGGCGCTTTCGCCCAGTGGCCTGCCCGCGAACACCATGGGGATGTAATCGCTGAGGTGGGTCCAGGACCGGTCCCCTGCGTGGTGGGACACCACCAGGGCACCGGCCACGTTCCCGCCAAGCAGGAAGGCCCTGGTTTTCTCCGGCTTGGCTTCGGAGGCGATGACCATGTTCAGGGTGTAATCCGTGTCCGCCAGGTACAGCGCCACGCCCTGGACCACTGATGCGAAGAACGGGTCCGCGAAGACCTTGGAGGTGGACTCGGGCACAATGAGCGTCACGGAGTTGGGGCGCCTGCTTGCCAGCGAACGGGCAGCCCGGTTGGGTGTGTAGTTGACGGCGAGAATCGCCTGGCGCACCTTGGCGGCGATGTCCTCATCCACGCTCGGCACGTCATTGACCACGCGGGACACGGTGGCACGGGAGACGCCGGCCAGCGCGGCCACCATTTCCAGGGTGGGCGTCGGCCGGCTTCCGCTGGTGTCTTGCTTCACAATGTTCGCTCCGTGGTCTGGCTGGCACAGGTGCCGGGAATTTCAGTTTAGGCGGGCAGTGCCGGAGCGAGGCGGGAAGTGCTCCGCTGTGCCGCTGCTATCAGCCCGGCATAGGCCTTGCCGCTGTCCTTGACGGTGCGTTCCAGCGTGCCGTAATCGACGCGGACAATCCCGAAGCGCTTTCCATAGCCCCAGGACCATTCGAAGTTGTCCAGGAGGGACCAGACAAAGTAGCCGCGGACGTCGGCGCCCTGGTCTATTGCTTCACCCACTGAAGCCACATGGTCCAGGATGAACCGGGTACGTTCCACATCGTGCACGGCACCGTCGGGGCTGACAGTGTCCTCGTACGCGGCTCCGTTTTCGGTGATGTACAGCGGCGGCAGCGACGGGTATTCCTCCCCCAGCCGGACCAGTAGCTTGCGGAGCCCGTCCGGATTCACTTCCCAGCCCATCGCCGTCCGTGGCAGGCCGCGGCTGGGAAAGGCGATGTCTTCCGAGCCGATCCAGGGTGAGGCGGAGGCCCGCTCTGCACCACCGGAGTGGCCGTCGCTTCCGGCGTCGTCAGCGTGTCCGCTGATGAGGTCGTCGTGGTAGTGGTTCACGCCCAGGAACTCCAGGGGCGCGCTGATGAGCTCCAGGTCGCCTGGAAGAATCACGTCCGGCAGGCCGAACGGGCCGAGGTCCCGCAGTGAGTCTTCCGGGTAGGCCCCCCGCAGGATGGGATCGAGGAAGATCCGGTTCTGCAACGAGTCGAAACGGCGGGCGGCGTCGAGGTCCACAGGGTCCTGGCTGTTCCGCGGAATCGAATTGCTCAGGTTCAGGGTGATGCCCAGGTGCTGGGCGCCGCGTTCCCGCAGCGCATTCACTGCCAGCCCGTGGGCCAGGTGCTGGTGGTGCACGGCGGCGATGGCCGCCGCGGGCTCCTGCCGGCCGGGGGCGTGCACGCCGGAGCCGTAGCCCAGGAGCGACGAACAGAACGGCTCATTGAAGGTGGTCCAGTGCTGGACCCGGTCCCCCAGCGCCGAGTACACGTCATTGGCGTACTCCGCGAACCTGTAGGCGGTGTCGCGGTTGGCCCAGCCGCCTTTTTCCTCCAGGGCCTGCGGCAGGTCCCAGTGGTAGAGGGTGAGCCAGGGCAGGATGCCGGCTTCAAGGAGCTCATCCACCAGCCTGGAGTAGAAGTCCAGGCCCTCACGGTTGACGGCCCTGTCCCCGGGACGCACCCGCGCCCAACTGGTGGAAAAGCGGTACGAGTCCAGCCCCAGCTCTTTCATCAGCCGGACGTCCTGTGGCATTCGGTGGTAGTGGTCCACGGCCTGGTCAAGGTTCTCGCCGTTGGCTATTGCCCCTGGAATCCGCGCAAAGTGGTCCCAGATGGAGTCTTCCTTGCCGCCCTCGCGGCCGGCGCCCTCTATCTGGGCCGCCGCCGTCGCTGATCCCCAGATAAAGCCCTCGGGCCACTGCCGCTGGTACGTCGGGTGCTGCATTAGCCCTTCACTGCTCCTTGCATAATTCCTGAGATGAGTTGTTTGCCCGCGAGTGCGAAAAGCACCAAAAGCGGCAGGGTTGCCAGCACCGCTCCTGCGAGGACCACGGAGTAGTCCACGTAGCGGGCTGACTGCAGCTGGCTCAGCGCCGTCTGCAACGTGGGGTTGCCGGCGTCGAGCACCAGCAGCGGCCACAGGAAATCCGTCCAGGCCGTCATGAACGTGAACAGCCCCAGGATGGCCATGGCAGGCCGTGCTGCCGGCATGGCTACATGCCAGAAGGTGGAAATCATGCTCGCCCCGTCCATCCGTGCGGATTCGATGAGCTCATCCGGGATGACGTCCACCAGGTATTGCCGCATAAAGAAGACGCCGAACGCGGTTACCAGCGTGGGCACCACCACAGCTCCGATTTCGCCGGTCCAGCCCAAGGTTCTCATCACCATGAAGAGCGGGATGATGCCAAGCTGCGTTGGGATGGCCATGGTGGCCACCACCATCAGCATGAGCCCGTTGCGGCCTTTGAAGCGCAGTTTCGCAAAGGCGTAGCCGGCCAGTGTGGAAAAGCCAACCACGGACAGGGTGATGATGCATGAGATCAGGACACTGTTGCCCAGGGCGAGCCAGAACGGAATGGTGTCAAAGACCTCGCCCACGTTGGTCCAGAAGTTCCCTCCGGGCAGCAGGGGCGGCCAGGTTTCGCCGAGGGCCTCGTTGGAGCGGCTGCCAATGACGGCGGACCACCACAGTGGGTAGGCCGAGGACACCAGGAAGGCGAGGAGCAATCCGTAGGTCAGGAACCCGGGTTTTTCGCCGGAGCCTACAAAACGCTTGCGGAGGGGCGCGGGGCGGCCGGAAGGCTTCTTTTCTGTAGGCAAGACGCCGGTGGCCGCATGGGGCGACCCTTCGATGGTGCTCATCGCGTAGTCCTTTCAGCGCGTTTGCGTGCTCTCCTTGTTGACCGGGAGGGCTTTGCGGCATCGGCGGTGGCGATGCGACGTGAGATCAGGTAATTGATAACACCGAACAGCACGATGATCAGGAAGAGGAGCCAGGCGATGGTGGACGCCTTGCCGAAGTTCTGGCGCTGGAAGGCCATTTCCCAGAGGTACAGCACGGTGGTCTGGAACTGCCGCTGCGAGCCGCCTGCGGTTGCGGGATCGAACAGCCGGGGTTCGGTGAAGATCTGCAGGCCGCCGATGGTGGAGGTAATGACAACAAACACCATGGTGGGCCTGATGCTCGGCAGGGTGATGCTGAAGAAGCGGCGGAGGGCTCCGGCGCCGTCCAGCGCCGCGGACTCGTACAGGTCGCGGGGAACGGCCTGCATTGCGGCCAGCAGGATGAGGGCGTTATAGCCGGTCCAGCGCCAGTTCACCATGGTGGCGATGGCAATGTGGCTGGGCAGGGTCTCGCTCTTCCACATGACCGGATCCAGGCCAAAATTTCCCAGGACGTTGTTGATGAGGCCGTACTGCTCACCGAACATGTTGGTGAAGATCATGGCCACCGCCACCGGGGTGACGATGTAGGGCAGGAGCACGCTCATCCGCCAGAAGGTTTTGGCGCGGAGGTTCTGGTCCAGCACGGCTGCCAGGAAAAGCGCCACGGCAAGCTGCGGGATGGCGGACAGCAGGAAGATGCTGACCGTGTTGAACAGGGAGTTCCAGAAGAAGCGGTCCTGGAGGACTTCCGTGAAGTTTTGCAGGCCAACGAAGTCGCCCTGGCCTTTGAGGAGGTGCCAGTCGAAGAGGCTGACCACGAAGGTGTAGACCAGCGGGAACAGCCCCACGAGTGCGAAGAGGATAAAGAACGGTGCGATGTAGAGGTAGGGCGATGCTTTGACGTCGAAGACGTTGAGCCTCTGTTTGAAGGTGGGTTTGGGTTTGATGGCCGCCACGGGTTTGGCGGGGCGGTTCAGGGTGGTTGTCATTGGGCTTTAGCCCTCCATCGGGGGGCCTCCCTTCCGGGAGGCCCCACAGCGGGTGTTGCTAGTTGTTTACGACCAGGTCGTTGAGGAGGGTCAGCGCTTCGGACCAGGCCTTGTCAGCGTCGGCCGTTCCGGCGTCGAGCATTTTGAGCGCCGGACCAAACACGTTTTCCTGGATCACGGAATCATCCGGTCCCTTGAACTGGGCCACCACACCCTTAGCGCGGTTGGCAAGGATGACGCCGGTGGGGGCGTCGTTGAACACCACGTTCGGAGTGGCATCGGCCACCAGCTTCTCCTGCGCTTTGAGCGTGCTGGGGAAGTTGTTCGCGGCAGCCGACTGCTTGACCTGCTGCTCGGGAGCGGTCAGCCAGGCTGCCAGCTTTGCGGCTTCGGCAGGGTGCTCTGACGTCGTGGGTACTGACAGGAAAGCTCCGCCCCAGTTGGAGGCTCCACCCGGGAATACGTCGGCGAAGTCCCAGCCGCTCTCCGTGCCGCCGCCCGCAGATTCCAGCTGGCCCTTGATGGTGCCGAGCATCCAGCCGGGGCAGACGAAAGTGGCGAAGGAGCCGTCAACGAATGCCTTGCCGTTACCCCAGTCCCACTGGGTCTGGTTGGCGGACAGACCGGCCGCCGTGCCGGCCGCAAGCATTTCGAATTTGTCCTTCATCTCGGGGTTGCCTTCGATGTTCAGCTCCCCGTCCTTGGTGTAGTAGCCCTCTTCCATCTGGTTCACCATGGAGTTCCAGACGAAGCCGGACTGGTCATACCAGGCCTTGCCGGTGGCTGCCTTGTACTGCTCCCCGAGCTTGAAGTAGGTTTCCCAGGTGGCGTCCCCGCCACCAAAGAGCTCGGCCACCGATTCGCGGTCGCTGGGCATTCCCGCAGCTTCGAAGAGCTTGCCGTTGTAGCAGAGCCCCTGCGGACCGATGTCGGTTCCGTAGCCGATGACGCGGCCGTCCGGATCCGTGCCCTGCTTGAACTTCCAGTCCACCCAGTTGTCCTTGATGTCAGCTGCACCGTGCTCGTTGAGGTCCACGAACTGGTCCGAAACTTCCATGATGGAACCCAGCCAGCCCTCCTCGATGGCCACGACATCGCTGAGCCCGGATCCTGCGGCCAGCTTGGTGAAGGCGTCAGTTCGGGCATTGGACCCGCGGTCGATATTGGTGGCCTTGACCTTGACGCCGGGATTGGCTTCCTCGTATTCGGCGTAGAGATCGTCGTAGCCGAAGGTCCCGAAAGTGGTGACCGTGAGCTCTACAGGATTGTCAGCGCTTGCTGCTTGTTCCGAACTGCTGCTGCAGCCTGTGGCCATCAGGGCCATGGCTGCCACGCCCGCGATAGCGGTCACTGTGTGTCGGCGTACGAATTTCAACGTCACTCCTTTGTGGGAACTTCCGGCGCTGAGAGAGCGCTCTCTGGCAAGTTCCTCAACTGTAGGCGTGGCGCGGATCACTGTCAAGAGAGCGCTCTCTCGTAGTTCATGATCATCTCGCCGCCGCTGGGACGGCGCTGGTCAGGAAGGAGTTTCTGCGTTCTGGCTCAGCCGCAGGTCATCGGCCATGCGGGCGACGTGCAGGGTGAGGTAGGTGACTTCGTCGTCGGTGAGGGGCTGGCCGAGCCGGAGTTCCAGGACGGCCTGCAGTTTCAGTGCGGTGCCGAATGCTTCCGGGTACGCCTCCCGGATGGCGGACCCCAGCCCTGTTGCCCCCTCGGCCAGCTGCCGTCCGGTATGGGCGCGGACGAAAAAGTACCGCAAATGGGTGATGAAGCGTGCGGCGTTGACGGTCTCCCGATCGAAGGAGCGGCCGTAGGCCTGTTCCAGGACTTCGAACAGCTGCGCGAAGACGCCGGTCATCTGGTAGGTGTAGGAGAGGTCGCCGCTGGCGAAGCCCGCGTTGACCAGGTGCAGTGCAACGGCTACAGCCTCGTCGCGGGGCAGGGCTTCCTCGAGCCGGGCGTTGACGAAGTCCACGATCTGCTGTGCCATGTGCAGCTCGTCCGGGTAGAGGTGGGCCACCTCGGCCCGCAGCGGGTACTCGATGTTCAGGCCCTGCCGCAGGCGTTTGATGGCGAAGCTCAGGTGGTCCGCCAGGGCCACCACTGTGGTGGAGTTCAGTGGCCCGCGCAGTCCGCCGCGGGCAATGTCCAGCGCCTGGTCTGCCAGTGCGAGGTGTTCGGGCGGGATGGCCGCCACCAGCGCGCCGAAGTTGTCAGCGTTGCGGCCGTCCTCGGGGACGAAGACGCGGACCACCTTGGCCTCATCCACCTGCTGGCCGGGCTTTGCCTGGAACCCCAGGCCGCGGCCGGTGAGGATGACCTCTCCCCTGTCCGCGGCCCGGGCGAGGACGACGTTGTTGTTGAATACGCGCAGGACCTCCACGCCGTCCTCCTTTCATCGTTGAAGCGGGATACCCCCGGAGAGGGAGTTTTTGTCCAGATATGCCGGGTTTAAGGCCTTTCTACCCTGCATATCTGGACAAAAACTCTCCTGGCTCTTGCTGTCCGGCTGGTGTTTGTCGTTCCGGGTGGCGTTAGTCTGTCAGGCTGGCACCGTTGGTGGCGATGACTTCCTTGTACCAACCGTAGGACTTCTTGGGGTAGCGCTCCATGGAGCCCGTGCCGTCGTCGTTCCTGTCCACGTAGATGAAGCCGTAACGCTTGCTCATCTGGGCGGTGGAGGCACTGACCAGGTCGATGCAGCCCCAGGAGGTGTAACCCATCAGCTGGACGCCATCTGCAACCGCCTCCCGGGCCTGCACCAGGTGGTCGTTGAGGTAGCCGATGCGGTAGTCGTCAACGACGGTCTTTTCGCCGTCGACCTCCACCAGCTTGTCCACCGCGCCCAGCCCGTTCTCCACGATGAAGAGCGGTTTCTGCCAGCGGTCCCAGTAATCATTGAGTGCCACGCGCAGCCCCTGGGGGTCGATCTGCCAGCCCCACTCGGACGCCTTGAGTGTGGGGTTGGGAACTCCGCCCATGATGTTGCCGGGCCCCTTGGTCTTCTTGGCGGGATCGGCGGTCTCGCAGATGCTCATGTAGTAGCTGAAGGACACGAAATCCACGGTGTTTTTCAGATCTTCGCGGTCCTGGGCGGTGATCTCCAGCTCGATCCCGTTGTCCCTGAAGTACCGCAGCAGGTAACCGGGGTACTCGCCGCGGCAGTGGATGTCACCGAACGCGTAGCTGTCCTGGGCAGTGAGCATGGCCGCCACCACGTCCGAGGGGTCCGGCGTGAGCGGGTAGGTGGGCAGCGCAAGGATCATGCAGCCCACCTGCGCGCCGGGCATCAGCTCTCGGGCCAGTTTCGAGGCCCGCGCGGAGGCCACCAGCTCGTGGTGGATCGCCTGGTAGAGGTCCTGCTTGGTGAGCTGGTCCTTGGGGGTGGGAATTCCGCCGGACATAAACGGCTCGTGGATCACGGAGTTGATCTCATTGAATGTGAGCCAGTACTTCACCCGGCCCCCGAAGTGCTCGAACAGGGCGCTGCAGTAGCGCTCATAGAAGCCGATCAGCTCCCTGTTAGTCCAGCCGTTGTACTTCCTGGCCAGGTGCAGCGGAGTCTCGTAGTGGCTGATGGTCACCAGCGGCTCGATGCCGTGCTTCTCAAGTTCATCCAGGACACGGGAGTAGAAGGCCAGGCCTTCGGCGCTGGGGGTCTCTTCGTCGCCCAGCGGGAAGATCCGGCTCCAGGCGATGGAGAACCGGAACACTTTGAACCCCATGTCCGCGAAAAGGGCGATGTCCTCCGCATAGCGGTGGTAGAAATCAATCGCCACCTGCTTGAGGTTCTCCGGAGTCGGCCCCTCCGTGGGAATCTCCGTGATGCCCTTGGGCATCACATCCTGGATGGACAGGCCTTTGCCGCCCTCGTTGTAGGCGCCTTCGATCTGGTTGGCGGCAGTTGCTCCGCCCCAGAGGAATCCTTCGGGGAAAGTGGTGGTCACAGTTGATCATTCCTTTGTCAGTGGGTCTGGAAAATGCCAGCGGGACTGGGGGCGGGTGCCAGGGTTTGGCGGCACCGGATATGTGAAGGCTTAGACGCGGACAGTGATGGCAGTGTCCCCGTGGGCGAGCGTGCCGCCGGCCACCGGTTCCACGCTGCCAAGCTGGGCGGTGTTGGTGACCATCACCAGGGTGGTGGTGTCGTAACCGGCTTCGGTCACCACATCCAGGTCGACGACGGCGAGCAGGTCTCCCGCGCGGACCTGCTCGCCCCGCGTGACAGCGGCTTCAAAGCCGCGCCCCTGCAGCTGGACAGTGTCGATGCCGATGTGGACCAGGACCTCAACGCCGTCCTCGGACTTGATGCCGAACGCGTGGCCGGTCTTCATGGCGGCCTTGATGGTTCCGGTGATGGGTGAGTAGATGTGCCCGTCCGCCGGGATGATGCCCAGGCCCTTGCCCATGGCACCGGATGCGAACACCTTGTCCTGGACATCAGCCAAAGCAACCGCGCTGCCCGCAACCGGGGCAACAATGTCAACGATGCCGGCCACCGTGGTGGCCGCGGTACCTGCTGCTGTGGCGGGGACGGCCGACGAAGCGGGCACGGCCAAAGCTGCCGCCGGCGCAACGGAAACTGCCTCGGGAACCGAGGTGCCGGCGTCGGCCCCTGCAGCTGCCGCCTCCTCACGCGGGCCGAAGATAAAGGTCAGGGTGAAGGCGATAACCACGGCAACTGCCGTTCCGATCAGCTGAAGGGCAAAGCTGCCAACCGACGCGTATGCGGGCAAAGCCAAGAGCGATGCGAAGACAAACGACGTGGCACCGCTGCCGCCGGCAGCGGCTATCGCCCCGCCAACAACGCCGCCCGCGATACCGAAGTAGAACGGTTTCTTCAGCGGAAGGTTGACGCCGTAGATGGCAGGCTCGGTGATGCCGGCAAGGAATCCGGACAGGGCTGCGGGGCCGGCCACAGTGCGGCGCGCCTTGTTCCGGGTGCGGAACAAGACTGCGAGGGTCGCCGCAGCCTGGCTGAGGACTGCAGCCACCAGCGGACCCATCAGCAGGGAATAACCCTGCGTGGAAAGCTCGTTGAGCATGCCCGGAACCAGGCCCCAGTGCAAGCCGAAGAGGACGAAGACCTGCCAGAAGCCGCCCATGACGGCACCGGCCAGCCACGGAGCGAACGTGAAGGCCGCATTGATGCCAGCGGACAGGCCCTGCGAGGCGAAGGTTGTGACTGGCCCCACAGTCATCAGGACCAGCGGCACCATGACCAGGAGCGTCAGCAGCGGCGTGGTGAAGTTCCGGATCGCCGAAGGCAGCACGCGCGTCAGGAAGCGCTCCACGTAGCCCTGCAGCCAGACGGCCACGATGATGGGCAGGACCGAGCTGGTGTAGTTCATCATCACCACCGGGATGCCGGCAAAGTTGACGGGTTCGGCCTGCGCCGCGAGGGCCACGATGCTCGGGTAGACCAGGGCACCGCCGATGGCCATGGAGGTGAACTGGTTCGTCCTGAACCGTTTCGCGGCGGTGACTGCGAGGAAAACGGGCAGGAAGTAGAAGATGGCGTCCGCGGTGGCCGCCAGGATCACGTTCGTCTGGGACGCGGGGTCAAGCCAGCCGAACTGGGTGGCCATGCTCAGGAATGCCTTGAGCAGGCCGGCTGCGGCCAGCGGCCAGATGACTGGTGAGAAGATCGAGGAGATCAGGTCTATGAAGCGGTTGAAGAGGTTGCCGTGTGCAACGGGTTCATCGCTTCCCGCGTCGTCATCGGTGAGCTTGGTGATCTTGCCGAGCTCGGCGTAGACCGTGGGAACGTTGTTGCCGATGACAACCTGGAACTGTCCGCCGGCCTTCATCACCGTGATCACGCCGGGAAGTTTTTCGATTGCGGCCTGGTCCGCCTTGCTGTCGTCGCGCAGCTTGAGCCGGAGCCTGGTTGCGCAGTGGGTGGCGCTGGCGATGTTCCTTTCACCGCCCACCCCCTGGAGGATGTCTCCGGCCAGCGACCGGTAGTCCACAGTTGCCATATCAGACCTCTCTGTCTATTTTTGGGCACAAAAAAAGACCCGAGACGCACAGAGTGTGCTTCTCAGGTCTTGCCCCATTCACGGGTAACAATCCTGTAGGCGAAATTGCCTTCGAGGTTCGACTATACAGATGGCATGGATCACAGGCAAGTGCTTTGCCGGTGATTGTCAGTGCCCGCCACTAGGGTGGAATTCATGGCAACAAAAACTTCCCGGGCCTCCAAGGCGCCCGCCTACAAATGTGCTGAGTGCGGCTGGACCACGGTCAAATGGGTGGGCCGGTGCGGCGAGTGCCAGGCGTGGGGCACCGTTGAGGAGACCGGCGCCGCTGTTGCGCGTACGACGGCGGCCACAACAGTCCTGGAGCCGGCCCGCCGGATTGCCGAGGTGGATGCCACCACGGCCGCCTTCCTGCCCACGGGCGTTGATGAGCTGGACCGGGTGCTGGGCGGCGGCCTGGTTCCGGGCGCCGTGATCCTGCTGGCCGGTGAACCCGGGGTGGGCAAGTCCACCCTGCTGCTGGACGTTGCGGCGAAGTTCGCCCGGACCGCACAGGACGTGTTGTACGTGACCGGGGAGGAATCCGCGGCCCAGGTGAAGCTCCGCGCCGAGCGAATCGACGCCGTGGCCGAATCGCTCTACCTCTCCGCGGAAACGGACCTGGGCCAGGCGCTGGGGCAAGTGGAGAAGATTGAGCCGCGGCTGCTGATCGTGGACTCGGTGCAGACCCTCAGCAGCGCCGACGTTGATGGCAGCGCCGGCGGCGTTTCGCAGGTCCGCGAAGTGGCAGCGTCCATTATCGCTGCGGCCAAGCGGCGGAACATGACCACCCTCCTGGTGGGCCACGTGACCAAGGACGGCTCCATTGCCGGGCCGCGGCTGCTGGAGCACCTGGTGGACGTAGTGTGCCAGTTCGAGGGCGAGCGGCATTCGCGGCTCCGGCTGCTCCGTGCCGTCAAGAACCGCTACGGGCCCACGGACGATGTCGGCTGCTTCGACCTGAACGAGGACGGCATCCAGGGCCTGGCTGATCCCAGCGGGCTCTTTGTCAGCCGCACCAAGGAACCCGTGTCCGGCACCTGCATCACGGTCACCATGGAGGGCCGGCGCCCTCTGCTGGCCGAGGTGCAGTCCCTGCTGGCGGAGAGCCCCAATTCCCAGCCGAGGCGTGCCACCAGCGGCCTGGACTCCTCGCGGGTTTCCATGCTGCTGGCCGTCCTGCAACAGCGCGCGGGAACGTTGCTGCACAAGGATGATTCGTATGTGGCCACCGTGGGCGGCGTGAAGCTCAGCGAGCCGGCAACGGACCTGGCCGTGGCCCTTGCAGTGGCCTCAGCAAAGGCGCGCAAGCCGCTCCCCATCCGGCTCATCGCTTTTGGCGAGGTGGGCTTGGCCGGCGAGGTCCGGCCGGTGCCCGGCATCAACCAGCGCATCCAGGAAGCGCACCGGCTCGGGTTTACGCACGCCGTTGTTCCGGCCAGCCATGCAGGCCCGGGGCCCATCCCGGCCGGTTTTTCCGTACGGGAAGTGGAGCATCTTACCGAGGCCTTGAGCCTGCTGATTGGCTAGCCGTTGCCGGCCGCTGGCGGCTGTTACTGACAGCTGTGCGCCGTGGATGTCCGTGCCTGTGATGCCGGCGTCAGCTGTTGTGGCGCGGCAGCGAGTCGGGGTCTTCACGCCGGGAGTTGAGCAGCCAGCCGGACACATCACTGCGGAGCACCAGCAGCGGCCCGCCGTTGCTGTTCACGTTGCCGGTGGGCACGTAATAGCCGCGGCCGGAGCCGGGACCGCCGGCCGCCCGGTCCAGGGCGTCAACCAGGTACCGCGGCAGGTGGCCCTGTGGACCAAGGCTGTGAAGCTCATCAAGTTCTTCCGGCGTCAGACGTCCCAACACCTCGGCAATACTGGCCATGACGGGTCCCTTCGAGCAGAGTGCCTGAAGGAATAACCTAAAGCAGCACCGTGAACTGCGGGTTAACGTTGGACGGCAACTTCCGTCTGTTTTCAAACATCCACCCACCGGAGGAAAGATGCCCGTTCTAAGCGCCGGAATCCTGCTGTACCGGAGGGTGGATCCAGGCGGCTTCGAGGTGTGGATAGCCCACATGGGCGGCCCGTTCTGGGCCCGCAAGGACGCCCATGCCTGGTCCATCCCCAAGGGTGAATACGGGGAGGACGAGGATCCCCTGGCCGCGGCGCTGCGCGAGTTCGCCGAGGAAATGGGAACCCCGGCTCCGGCTGCGGACTACCGGCTCCTCGGGAAGTTCAGGCAGCCCTCCGGCAAGGTCATCACCGTCTTCGCCGCGGAGCAGGACTTCCAGCCGGAACGGATCGTCAGCAACACGTTTCCGCTGGAGTGGCCCAAGGGTTCAGGCCGGATCCAGGACTACCCGGAAGTCGACGACGCCCGCTGGTTCCCCGAACCGGAAGCCCGGCTCAAGCTGGTGAAGGGGCAACTGCCGGTTTTCGATGCGCTGGCTGAGCAGGTCCGCGCCGACCCCTAGCAGGGTGGCACCCACTACTGGTCCTTGCACCCGCGAGCGCCCGGGTGCGTTGTCCAGATGCGGGTGCGTTGTACGTCGCGACGGGTGACCGCCCGGGCGAAGGGGTCAGGCGCCGGTGATCACCAGGGCAACACTGTGCCCGCCAAAGCCGAAGGCGTTCACCAGCCCGGCCGGACGGTAGCCCGGCTGGAGGCGGTGGGCGTCTTCGGTAACAACGTTGAGGTCCACCTCGGGGTCCAGCTCCTGGACGTTCAGGGTCCCGGGCAGCAGGCCGGTCCGCAGCGCCTCGACAACCACCACGGCGGCCAGGGAGCCGGCGCCGCCGAGGAGGTGGCCGGTGTGGCCCTTGGTGGACGTGACCGGCACATCCGCTCCGAAGATCGCGTTGATGGCCTGGCCTTCAAGCTTGTCCCCCACCGGCGTGGAGGTGGCGTGGGCGTGGATAAAGCCGATGTCTTCCGCAGCCAGGCCCGCGGATTCGAGGGCCTTCTGCATGACCCGCCGCTGCATGGCGGGATCGGCTGCCACGATGTCGTTGGCGTCGGACGTCACCGCTCCGCCGGCAACGGCCCCCAGCACCCCGGCACCGCGGGCGCGGGCGTGCTCTTCGCTCTCCAGCACCACCACGGCAGCGCCCTCGGCGAGGACAAAGCCGTCGCGGCCGCCGTCGAACGGACGTGATGCGCGCTGCGGGTCATCGTTACGGGTGGACAGCGCGCGGATTTGGGAGAAACCCGTGATCACGAGGTCGTTCACGGAGGCGTCAACGCCGCCGGCAATAACGACGTCGGCCGCTCCTGAGCGGATCATCTCGGCTCCCTGGACAATCGCCTCAGCCCCGGAGGCGCACGCGCTGACAGGCGTTCGGGCGCCGCCGCGGGCGCCGAGGTCGATGGACACCCAGGCCGCCGGGCCGTTGACCATCAACCGGGTCAGGGTGTGCGGCGAGACCTTGCGGGGGCCCGAGGCTGCCAGGGTCCGGTCCTGCTCCAGCGTGGAACCCAGCCCGCCGTACGCTGATCCGATCACCACGGCGAAACGCTCCGGGTCCACGTCCGGGGCACCCGCCTGGGCCCATGCCTCCCGGGCAGCAATAAGCGCCAGCTGCCCGCACCGATCCATCCGCTTCATCTCGCGGGTGCTCAGGTGCTCCGAGAGATCCGCGGTGACCTGCCCGGCGATCTTCACGGGCAGCTGCTCCGTCCAGGTATCCCCAAGCGCGGCGATGCCGGATTTCCCCGCGACCAGGCCGGCCCAGGTCTCGGAGACCGTGGAACCCACGGGATTAATGGTTCCGGAGCCGGTGATGATGGCGCGGGGCTGAACTGCGCTGTTGGGGCCTGCGTTCACGGTTCCTACTTTGCGGGGTTGTGGGTGCCGATGGGCACGAGGGTGAGGTCCGGGTGGTTCTTTTCAATGCGGCGCAGGGCCCAGACGTCGTTGAACAGGGCGAGGTACTCGCCGTCGGACCGCAAAAGCACCTCGGCGCCGATGACGTTGGCGAGTGCCGGCATGGCGTCCGCCGTCGAGATCCTGGCGAGGGAGTAGGGCAGGCGTTCCAGCCGCATGGGGGCGCTGAAGTCATGCGCCATGCGGTCCTCCACCACCTCGAACTGCATGGGCCCGACGGCGGCAAGCACCGGCGCCTGGTCGCCGCGGACGTCGGAGCGGAGCACCTGGATGACGCCCTCGTGTTCGAGCTGTTCGATGCCCCGGCGGAACTGCTTGAACTTGCTGGGGTCCTTGGAGCGGGCCACCTGGAAGTGCTCGGGGGCGAACAGTGGGATGGCGGGGTATTCCACCGGCCCTTCGAGGAAGAGGCTGTCCCCCACTCGAAGAGAGGACGCGTTGACGAGGCCCACGACGTCGCCGGGGTAGGCCTCGTCAATTACTTCGCGTTCCCGGCCGAACACCTGCTGCGCGTACTTGGTGGCGAAGGATTTACCGGTGCGGGTCTGCGTGACCACCATTCCGCGCTCGAAGACGCCGGAACACACCCGGATGAAGGCCACATGGTCGCGGTGGGCCTTGTTCATGCCGGCCTGCACTTTGAACACGAAGCCGGAGAAGGGCGATTCCACCGGACGCGGGTTGCCGTCCACATCCGGGCGCGGGGCTGCAGGCGGAGCGAAATCCACCAGTGCGTCCAACAGTTCCTTGACGCCGAAGTTGAGCGCGGCGGAGCTGAACAGGATGGGGGTGGCCTTGCCTGCATGGAACGCCTCGACGTCGAACTCCAGGTTCGATTCGATCACCAGTCCGGCCTCGTCCACGGCGTCCGTCCAGTTGCTGCCCTGGCTCTCGGCTGCTTCCTCGGGCGTGAAGTACTCGGTGAGGGCGATCTGCGCGCCGGCGTTGTTGCGCTGGAACCGGGCGAAACGGTCGTTGCGGAGGTCCCAGACGCCGCGGAAGTCGCCGGAGATGCCCACGGCCCAGGTCAGGGGCATGGGCTGAAGGCCGGTGCGTTCGGTGATTTCGTCCATCAGGGCCAGCGCGTCCAGGCCGGGGCGGTCCCACTTGTTGATGACGGTGATGATGGGAAGGTTGCGCTGCTTGCAGACCTCGAACAGCTTCATGGTCTGCGTTTCCAGGCCCTTGGCCGCGTCCACGAGCATCACGGCGCAGTCGACGGCGGCCAGCACCCGGTAGGTGTCCTCGGAGAAATCGGCGTGGCCGGGCGTGTCCAGCAGGTTGATGACGGTGTCCCGGTAGGAGAACTGGAGCGCCGCGGAGCTGATGGAAATGCCGCGGTCCTTCTCCATCTGCATCCAGTCGGACACGGTTTCCTTGCGGTTGGCCTTGCCGCTGGAGGCACCGGCAGTGCCGATCACCTTGGCGTGCAAGGCGAGCGCTTCGGTCAGGGTGGACTTGCCTGCGTCAGGGTGCGAAATGACAGCAAAGGTCCTGCGGCGGCCCGCCTCTTTATGAATACCGGAGATCCGGGCGGGGGTCAGGACATCTTGGGACACGGTGCTACTTTCGCTGCGGTTGGGACTACCCGGGCGCTGCCTGTGAGGCACTGCGGCGTTGGGCCGGGGAAACGGGCTGGCAAACGGCCAAGTTCCAGTTTATCGCAGGGCGGCAAACCGGCGGCGGCGCCCGCTTAACACCCGCGAAACCGGGCGTTCAAGGCCGTGAAACGACCTCCCGTTAGCGTGTCCGCATGATGACCAAAGACAACCCGGCGCGGGACGGCTTCTGCCGGCGCATGGAAAGGACCTGAACCGTGCAGGGCATCTCCTTTTCCGGCAATCTCTTCTTCGATCCCCTGGCCACGGGCCTGGCCGCAGCCGGAGGCCGTGACCAGGCCCGTCCGGCAGCCGAGCCCCGCCGGGGAACCCAGACACCCGCAGAGCAGAAAGCGCTCAGGGCGGCGTCGCTGACGAAAGTCAGCAAGGACCTGGAACGGATGCTGCGGGAACGGATGCGCTGACCCGGCTCCCGCCGGGCGCAGCAGGGCCCGGCTGAGGTGCGGTGTGCTGACCCGGCTGACGCAGCCCCTCGCCCGCCGGGCGGCATGATGGGTGGATGCAAAGCATCGAGCTGACCTTCGGGGACTCCACTGATTCCGCCATCAGGGCTGACTGGGCGAGGCTCGCGGAAGCCGGAATCCCAAGCCTGGCAGGACATACCTCGCCCAGCAACAGTCCCCACATCACCCTTGCAGCCGGTGCGGACATGAATTTGCCGGACTACCTGCAAGACCCCTGGCAGCGGCTGCCGCTGGACATCAGCTTTTCGGGCGTCCATATTTTTCCCGCGCGGACGGGAATGTACGTCCTGGCCCGCTCCGTGGTGGTGACCCGCCAGCTCCTGGAACTGCACCGCCTCCTCCATGAGGGCATCTCCGGGGCCCTGCCGCTTACTCTGCCGGACGCCTGGACACCCCATGTCACCCTTGCCCGCCGCGTCCCCGCCCACCAGCTCGGGACGGCAATGGACCTGCTGGACCTGCGTTTGGCGGGCCGCTGCACGGAAGCCCGCCTCTGGGACAGCAACACCAGGACGCTGGCTTCGCTTTCGAACCCGTCCTAGGGCAGGCAGGTCAAACCGCCGTATCAGCCTGCCGGCAGGCGGACTGAAATGCCCGCCCTGCCATCCGTCGTCGGACGCGTTCCGGACCCCTGTTCCCGCACTCCCTAATGAGGCACTTTAGGGCTTGCCCGTGCGGAAGACGCTGTTTCTTGCCCCTATCATTGAGCTTGCGGGAAACAGAGCATTTTCTGGTCCTGCCGGCAACCTGCTGAAGCCGGCAATCCTGCGGGCGGCGGTCCGCACCTTTGAAGGGAACACTATGGCGCGGAGCCCCGAAGAATCACTCAGGGCTACCCTGGGCAGAGTGGCTCCCGGAACCCCGCTTCGTGACGGCCTGGAGCGGATCCTGCGGGGCCGCACCGGTGCGCTGATCGTCCTTGGCTCGGACCGGACCATCGACTCCATCTGCTCCGGCGGCTTCGACATCGGCATCGACTTCTCCCCCACCCGGCTCCGCGAACTCGCCAAGATGGACGGCGCCATTATCTGCGACAAGGACGCCGGCAACATCCTCCGCGCGGCCGTCCAGCTTGTCCCGGACTCCAGCATTGAAACCCAGGAGTCCGGCACCCGGCACCGCACCGCCGAGCGCGTTGCCATCCAGACCGGGGTGCCGGTCATTTCAGTCAGCCAGTCCATGCAGATCATCGCCCTGTACGTCAACGGCCTAAGGCACGTCCTGGAGGGCTCGGAAAAAGTCCTTGCCCGCGCCAACCAGGCCCTCGCAACGCTGGAGCGCTACCGCTCGCGCCTGGACCAGGTCACCAGTTCACTCTCGGCCCTGGAAATCGAGGCCATGGTGACCGTGCGGGACGTGGCTGTGACCCTGCAGCGGCAGGAAATGGTCCGCCGGATCTCCGAGGAAATAGCCCAGTACGTCCTGGAACTCGGTGAGGACGGCCGCCTCCTCTCCCTCCAGCTCGATGAGCTCACGGTTGGCCGGGGACCCGGCAGCGACGTCATCATCCGCGATTACGGCGCTCCGGACGCCACCCCGGAGGACATCGAGAACGCCGTCAGCGCACTGGTCAGCCTTGGCCCCACGGAGCTGATCGACCTTGGAAAGATTTCCGGCATTGTCGGGTTCGCAGGCGGCGAGGCCAACCTCGATGCCGTGGTGCAGCCGCGCGGCTACCGCCTGCTGTCCGGGCTGAAGGCAGTCCCCAAGGCAGTTGCGGACCGCCTGGTGGACCACTTTGGCGGGCTGCAGTTCCTGATGGCCGCCACCATCGATGACCTGATGACCGTTGACGGGATCGGCGACCAGCGCGCCCGCACGGTCCGTGAGGGCCTGAGCCGGATGGCGGAAGCAAGCCTGCTGGACCGCTTCCTCTAGCCCCATCGATTGCTCCGTAAACGCCGTTTTGGAGGCTGAAAACGGCGTTTACGGAGCAATCGATGCTAATTGAGCTGGAAGACAGCCTTGGGGCTGGCCTTGGACCCGAGCTTCGCCGTGAAAATGTAGTACGCACCGCCACCGCCCGGTTTGGCTTCGATAGGCTGGCAGCCCTCCACGCTCCGGGTGCGGGACCAGGGGAAGTTGGCGGTCTCGCTGGCTCCGGGCGCAATGACCTTCACCAGGTCCTCGCTCTTGGCCTGGCAGTCCCGTGAGGAGAAGATCCGGTCCGCTCCACTCGTCACCAGGAACTCCATCTGAGATGTTCCGATGTTGACTTCGCAGGGCATGGTGCCGCCGTTGGTCACCTTGAGCGTCAGCATGGGGTTTTCGCCAGGCCCATACGCCGCCTTGTCAGTGGACCCGGAAACGGTCACCAGGTTCTGGTTGCAGCCGGGGGTGGCTGACGGTGTGGGCGTCGGCGCAGGTTCGGACGCCGACGGCGACGCTGAAGCCGCTGCCGTAGGTTCTGCTGATGCCGTGGTCGCCGTGGACGAGGCCTGCTCCGACTTGCCACTGAAGGCGCCGGCGACGGCGAAGCTGCTGACCAGCGCAATGATCAACAGGAGCGCCCCGCCAAGGAACAGCCGACGACGGCGGTAGACTGCCGCGCTCGGCTTGCGGACGGCAGTGGAACCGGATGCCGGTGCCCTGCCATGTGGTGATGATTCGCCTTGCCTGCCCATCCTCCTAGGCTAGAGACCCGGCCCGTTTCTGTTCACCCACCACGCCGCCGTGCCGCCGACGCTCTGGTCACATCCCGTTTCAGCCCTCCCAAACACATCCATTACAGTGTTGGCATCGACACTGAATCCTCCACCGCCGTTTCCCCGCACCCTGCGGGTCCTGCATGGGCTGCCGGGACCGCAGCCGACCTTAACCGTCTGCACGAGCGAATCAACGGCTGGTTCAGCGAAACAGCCCGCGACCTGCCCTGGCGCGAGCCCGCCTGTTCGCCCTGGGGCATCCTGGTCAGCGAGATCATGCTCCAGCAAACGCCCGTTGTCCGGGTGCTGCCGGTATGGCACGAATGGCTGAAACGCTGGCCCACCCCCGCGGCCCTGGCTGGAGAACCCGCCGGGGAAGCAGTACGCGCCTGGGGCCGGCTGGGATATCCGCGCAGGGCACTGAGGCTGCACGCTGCTGCAGCAGCCATTACCCAGGACCATAGCGGCAAGGTCCCGGACACGTACCCCGAACTGCTGGCGCTCCCCGGCGTGGGCGGCTATACGGCGGCCGCCGTGGCTTCCTTCGCCTACGGCCGGCGGGAGACCGTGGTGGACACCAATATCAGGAGGGTCCACGCCCGCCTGATTTCCGGTACTGCACTGCCGGCCCCTGCCCTGACCGCGGCGGAGATGCGGCTGGCCGCTTCTCTCCTTCCGGCCGACGACGCTTCTTCCGTGCGCTGGAACGCTGCGGTCATGGAGCTGGGGGCGCTCGTGTGCACTGCCCGGGCACCCAAGTGCGCCGCCTGTCCGGTCAACGACCTCTGCGCCTGGCGCGCGGCAGGCGAGCCGCCGCCGTCGTACGTCCCCAAGGGGCAGGCGTGGCACGGCACGGACCGCCAGGTCCGGGGCGCCGTGGTAGCCGTGCTGCGGCAGGCCGAAACTCCGGTGCCGCCGGACATGTTCTTCCACGAGCCAGCGGACCTGGGTTTTGCACCGACGGGAATCGGCGTGCCGCTGGCCGCCCTGCACCGGCTCAACTCGGCGCCGGAACAGCTGGAGCGGGCGCTGACTGGCCTGCTTGCCGACGGTTTGGCGGAGATGCACGACGGCGGCTACCGGCTTCCTGCGTGAGCACAAGAAAGTATGCTTTGACTGGCATACTTTTCTCGTAACGGGAACCAGGGGGAAGCCATGAAGATGATCCTGTACATCGTGTGGGTGCTGTTCGTCATCGCAGCGGTGTTCGCAGTAGTCCGGGCCGTCCGCACCACGAAGCAGGACGAGCAGCAGGCCGCATCATGGACCAGGGTGCAGGCCACCGTCACCGGCAGCGTGGCGGGTTGGACCAATGGCGGCGGCGGATCCAGCCGGAGCCGGCGCTTCTTTCCCATGTACCAGTTCACGGACCCGCAGGGAACATTGTTTGCCGGCGAATCAGAGGTCCCCTTCGCCAGCCAACCGGTGCCGGGCGCCCCAATCGAGGTGGCCTACAACCCCGCCAATCCCAACGAGTCGCGGCAGGTTTCCTCCAAGCCCCGGTCAACGCTGGGGTGCATCGTCCCCTTCTTCGCGGTTTTCGCCCTCGCTTCCCTGTGGTTCATCAGCATTTTCCCTGTGGACTGAAGCGAGGACCTGCCTATTTTCATACCGGTCTCCGTTTGGCCGTCACAGCTGCCCCGGCCATAACAATGCGGGCATCAGTTGAGTTGGGCCCGGGACGCTCCGGCCACGTCGCCCTACGCTGAAGTATGCGCAGGCACGGGCTGCTTTTGGCTTTGATGACGACGGCGGGACTCGCCACGGCCTGCGGTCCCGGCCCCGGCGCGGTCCCCTGCCCTGCCATCGCCCAGGCCACCGCCGTCTCGGTCACGATCCCTGCCAGCTACGCCCAGCAGGTCGCCGGACTGCACCTGATGGCCTGCCAGGACGGCGAATGCACGGAGGACAGCGTGGACCTCCGGCCGGGAAGCTCGTCCATCGACCAGGGCTGCACCAACGGCGTCTGCTCAGCCACGGCATCTCCGAACGGCAGCAAGGACGCTGTGTTGATGCTGCAGGTGCTCACCGAATCCCCCATGACGGTCACGGCGTCAGGAACGGCGCCGGACGGGACGGCACTGCCCGTCCGCAGCGTCGAATTCCGTCCGCGGGGGGACTATCCGTTTGGCGAGCAGTGCGGCCGGTTTATCACCGCAGGGGTGGTACTCGACGCCGAAGGGCTGCGCCAGCAGGACTGACACGTTGATGCGGTTCAGGACAGTGTGGTTCAGAACAGCGCGGGCTGCCCGAAAGCGTCGCCGCCGGCGGTCGCGGGTGCAGCATCGTGTGCCGGAGTGCTGTGCCGCCATTCGAACCCAAGATCAGCCAGCAGATCCTCCACGGACGTTTGACCTTCCAGTACTTCAATTTCTGCGGGGCTGTCTTCGAGCTGGGGCCGTTCCATGGCATCGAGCTTATTCGCAGGATGGGCCGCTGCCCCGGGGAACACACCGCCGGACACCGAACGAAGGCTACGGCTCCCCGAATCCTGCCTGTACCAGCCCGCCCACGTAGTTCACGGCCCGTTCCGCGTCGGCACCCCAGGCTTCCACATGCAGCACGGACCCCTTGCCGGCAGCGAGCGTCATCAGTCCCGTCATGGACGCCCCGTCCACCCCGTTGACCGTCACTTCCGCATCGAGCCCGGACAGCCCGCCGGCTATCTTCGCAGCCGGGCGGGCGTGCATCCCGGCCTGGTTGACCAGCTCAAAGTCGCCCGTGAAGTCCGGCCCACTTCCGGTGGCCGGCCCTTCGCCCACAGCCCCCAGCGGGGAGTCATCCGTATGGCGGACGGGACCGCCCACGGACTCGGCTGCCCGCTTCACCGCCTGCATGTCCGCGCCGCCCTGCGCTGCGACTGCGGCTGCCACCAGGCCCTCCACCAGCGGCGCGTCCGCCAGCACCATGGCCTCCGGGTCTTCGGCGAACTCGAGTGCGGATTCGGCGGTCATCACGGCCGACCCCAGGTCAGTGAGGATGACGGTGCCGCCGCTGCCCGCCTTGTCCAGGGCGGCCAGGACTTTCTCCAGGCTGGTGCCGATCCTTCCGTCGGTGGTGCCACCGGCCGTCAGGACCAGGACGTCGGGCGCCATTTGTGCGGCAAGCTCCGCGGCGCCGTCGGCAATTTTTTCGCTATGGGATACCACCACGAGGCTGACGGTCACGCAGCGGCCCCCACGGCTGCGCGGAGAATCAGGGCGGAAGAGGCTGCGCCGGGGTCCCTGTGCCCTGCGCTGCGCTCCCCGAGGTAGCTTGCGCGGCCCTTCCGCGCCACCATGGGGTCGGTGGCAACGGCGCCCGCCTCGGCAGCCTCGGCCGCCGCCACCAGGACGGTGAGGACGTCCCCGTTGCCGTCCAGCGCGGCTTCCCGGGCAGCGTCCACGGCCGGCGTCCAGGCATCCACCATTGTCTTGTCCCCGGACTCGGCCTTCCCGCGGGCCACGATGCCGTCGCGGGCAGCGGCAAGGGCGCCCGCCCAGGCTGCGGGTTCTATTTCGGCCGCGTCACCCAGGGATGTTGCCGCACGGAGGAAAGCTGTGCCGTAGAGCGGCCCGGCTGCCCCGCCGACCTTTGACATCAGGGTCATGGCTGTGAGCTTCAGGGCGGCACCGGGGGTCTGCGGCGGGGCCTCAGCCAGCTTGTCCAGGACAGCCTGGAAGCCCCGGTCCATGTTTTCCCCGTGGTCCGAATCCCCGATGGCCCGGTCCAGTTCGATCAGCTCCACCCGGTGCTCGGCCATAGCCTGGGCGGACAGGGTCAGCCATTTCACCGCCCAGGTGACATCAAGCGCCACGGTTACACGCCCCAGCGGAGCGCGGCCGTGTGCACCGGCGCGTCCCACAGTTCCGTGAGCTCATCATCCAGCCTCAGGACCGAAATGGAGCACCCCTGCATTTCCAGGGCGGTGATGTAGTTGCCCACCAGTGAACGGTCCACGGTGGCACCACGGTCCGCGAGGACCTGCGACGCCCGCCGGAAGACGATGTACAGCTCGCTCAGCGGCGTGCCGCCCATGCCGTTGACGAACAGGAGGACCCTGTCCCCGGACGTGATTCCCAGATCGGCCAGGACAGGTTCCAGCAGGCGGTCCGTGATGCCGTCGGCGTTTTCCATGGGGATCCGGTGCCGGCCAGGCTCACCGTGAATGCCGATGCCGATCTCGATCTCGTCCTCGGCCAGGTCGAAGCTGGGGGTGCCTGCGTGCGGGACGGTGCATGCGGACAGCGCCACACCCATGGTGCGGACGTTGGCGTTGACGCGTTCACCGACGGCCGCCACCGCGTCCAGGTCATCGCCCCTCTCCGCGGCGGCGCCGGCAATCTTCTCCACCAGCACGGTTCCGCCCACGCCGCGGCGCCCGGCGGTGTACAGGGAGTCCTCAACGGCGACGTCGTCGTTGACCAGGACGGTGCGGACGCTGACGCCCTCAGCCTCCGCGAGTTCGGCTGCCGTTTCAAAGTTCAAAACGTCACCGGTGTAGTTCTTCACGATGTGGACGACGCCGGCTCCTGAGTTGGCCGCGAGGGTCGCCGGAAGGATCTGGTCCGGCGTCGGTGAGGTGAACACCGCCCCCGGCACAGCGGCGTCGAGCATTCCCACCCCCACGAAGCCGGCGTGCAGCGGTTCATGCCCGCTGCCTCCTCCGGAGACCAGCCCCACCTTGCCGCTCACCGGCGCGTCCTTGCGGGTGATGAAGGTGGGGTCTGTGCTGACGGTAACCAGATTGGGGTAGGCCAGGCCGAAGCCCTGTACTGATTCTTCGACGACGGCCCGTGGGTTATTGATGAGTTTTTTCATGGCGGTGCTCCTGGCTCTGCTTCCTGGAGGATGTCACCTTGACCCTACTACCGGCAGGCCCGGCAGCGGTAGGTTCCCGGAGGCCGCCCGGCGGTCCGTCCTTAGACGCAGAAAAGGGACAGCCCCCAATGACTGTCCCTTCCCTGTGGGCCCCCAACCCGGCCACACATAGTTTATCCATCAATTCGAATAAAACAAGTATGCGCAGGTCAGGCGGCTGTAGTCGGTTTTTGTGTGCGCCCTTAGAGCACCCGGATCATCCGGGTGTTGCCAAGGGTGTTGGGCTTGACCCTGGCAAGGTCCAGGAACTCGGCGACGCCCTCGTCATGCGAGCGCAGGAGCTCGGAGTACACCACGGGGTCCACTGCGGACTGGTCAGCCATCACTTCGAAGCCGTGGCGCCTGAAAAAGTCCACCTCGAACGTCAGGCAGAAGACGCGGGCCACGCCCAGGGCGCGCGCTTCCTCGAGCAGGCTCTCCACCAGCACGTGCCCCACGCCCTTGCCGCGCCAGTCCCCGGACGCGGCCAGGGTGCGGACTTCCGCGAGGTCCTCCCACATCACGTGCAGCGCTCCACAGCCGATGACCTGGCCGTCGCTGGACTCTGCGATGCGGAATTCCTGCAGGCTTTCGTAGTAGGCCACAGTTTCCTTGGCCATCAATATCCGCTGGTCCGCCAGCGGCGCCACCAGTTTCTTGATGGCGGAGACATCGCTGGTACGGGCAGGGCGGATATGGAAGGACTCAGTCACAGAGCCATCCTACGAGGTGGCCAGGAGCTCAGAGTCCCAGTTCAGCCGGCAGGGGCAGCTCCTGGTCCAGGACATTCTTGGCCAGGAACTGCTCCACCACCTGGTACCAGACTTTTGCATGCTGCGGCTGGAGGACCCAGTGGTTCTCGTCCGGGAAGTACAGGAACCGGTGCGGCGTCTGCCCGTCCTGGTCCGCGGCCAGTTTCGATGTGGACAGCAGCTCGTACCAGAGGCGCAATCCCTCACCAATGGGTACCCGGTAGTCCTTGTCCCCGTGGATCACCAGCATGGGCGTGCTGATGTTTTCCACATGGCGGTGCGGCGAGTTCTCCAGCGCCATGTCCTCGGTCATTTCCTTCAGCCAGTACTGCGAGGCATCCGTCGTGGGGCCGAACTGGTCCAGGGCCCATAGGCTGGCATGGGTCACGATGGCTTTGAACCTGCCTGTCTGTCCTGCCACCCAGTTGGCCATATAGCCGCCAAAGGAGCCGCCCATGGCAGCGGTGCGGTCAGCGTCAATGTCAGGGCGTTCGACGGCGGCGTCGGTCACCGCCATGAGGTCGGTGAACGGAGCCCTGCCCCATGTTCCCCAGCCGCGCTGGATGTGGGCCTGGCCGTAGCCGGTGGAGAGGGCCGGGTCAGGGAGCAGCACCGCGTAGCCCTTGGCCGTCAGCAGCCAGGGGTTCCAGCGCCAGGTCCAGGCATTCCACGAGCCCAGCGGCCCGCCGTGGATCCACAGCAGCATCGGCGCCGGGGACTCCGCGGATGCGCCCTCCGGCAGCGCAAGGTAGGCCGGGACACGGGAACCGTCAGCCGCCGTCGCCGCGATGCGTTCCAGCCTGCCGGGGCGGAAGGGACGCTCCGCCGGGGCGGGCAGGCGCGTGGTCTCGCCGGTCTGGAGGTCGATGCGGACCGGTTCGGGCGGGAACTCGTACGAGCTCCGGAGTGCATAGGCGCTGCGTCCGTCCGGAGAAACCACGACGTCGGTATATGCCGCGGCGTCCTCCGTCACCCGGGTGACCCCAACTTCAGCCGAAGCGGCGGGGACGCTGATCCGGAAAACCGGCGACGCGCCGTCGTCGTCCGCTGTGGCCAGGAGGGCGGACCCGTCAGGAAGCCAGGCTGCGGGCCTGGGCCACCGGTCCCAGTCGTGCGCTATGGGGGTGAGGCCGCCCGGAGTGTCGCCGTCAGCCCCGGAGACATCCAGCAGATGGAGCTTGACCTGCGGTGCCTGGTGCGGCGTGGTGTCGCTCTCGCTGACCACTGCCAGGGTGCTGCCGTCCGGGCTGACGGGCCCGGGGAAGTAGCTCATGCCTTCTTCATCCAGGAGCACCTTGGTGCTGCCGGACGCCACGTCCACGGCCACCAGGATGGACCGGCTGTCCGCCTTGGCCAGCGGCTTCGTGTAGCTCGCGTAGATGGTCTTGCCGTCGGGGCTGACGGCGGTCTCTGCTTCGCGGAGCCTGGGCCCAGCGCCCGGGGTGAGGTTTCGCAGGACGAGCGGCGCTGCGGCGTCCACGGTGCCCGGCTTGCCGTGTGCTTTGTCGGGTCCCTGTTCAACGGCGAAAATACGCGGCTGGCCCGGGCCAAGGTCAGCATCCCAGTAACGGACCGGGTACTCGCTGTGCAGGATGGCGGAGACTTTGTTGTCCTTGCGGGACTTGCGGCGTTCGGCGTCGTCGTCTTCATCGGCCGAACCTGCCAGGACCTCCGCAACAACAAACGTGGCGTCCGCCGCTCTGGCCGTCATCACGGCACCCACCCCGCCGGGCCGGTTCAGCACCACCCGGGCCTCGCCGCCATCCGCAGGAAGCAGCCACAGGGCGTTCACGGGGTCGCCTTCCGGACTGTCCGGGTCCGGCCGGGCCGAGGTGAAGTAGACATCGCCGTTGGCTGCGAATGCCGCCCCGGCCTCGCCTTTGGCACTGCGGGTAATCCTACGCGCCTGCTTCTGCCCTGCGGGATCAAGCTCCCACAGCGCCGTGGCGAATTCGGTGCCCGTGCCGTTCAGGGTGGCCACGGTAGTGACCAGCCGCCGGCCGTCGGGGCTCAAAGCCAGCCCGCTTACCCGCGGGATTGACAGGTAATGGTCCAGATCATGAAAAGGGGTCAAAGGTTGCTCATCCGGGATCGCCGGTTCCAAGTTAGCCATGCCCCCGATTCAACCCGACCGTGTCCCACATCACAAAATAGGCGGCGGCGACGCCCACCAAGCTCCCCCGCGACTGCACCCGGCCACCCTGGACGATTACCCCCGAGCGGCGTGTGGCAGGGCCGCGCCGCCACCGGCGCCATTTGCCGCTTGCTGCTCGTTCCTCGCTTTGACGCAAGCTACACAAATGACCCCGGCGCCTGCGCTAAGTGCCGCCGCGCACGAGGTGCCGGGCATCAGGGATTTATGTAGGCGCCGTCAAAGCGACGAAGGAGCAGGCGCCGGGAAATCTCTGATGCCCGGCACCGAAGCCGTCCGCAGCGTCGTAACCCGTGGACGCGGATGCCAACGCTTTGACGGGACGGGGGGCAAAGCGAAAACCCCGCCGCTCCTTGCGGAGTGGCGGGGCTTTGGCTGTGGAAACTAGACGCTCGGGGCGATTTCCGGGATGCGCGGCTTGGCGTTGCCGGCGAACGTGAACTTCGCGTCGTCGCCTTCGCCTTCCACGTCCACTACGACGATGTCGCCGGCGTGGATCTCGCCGAACAGGATCTTCTCGGAGAGCTGGTCCTCGATCTCGCGCTGGATGGTGCGGCGCAGCGGCCGGGCACCCATGGCGGGATCGTAGCCGCGGGTTGCGAGGAGCACCTTGGCCGCAGGCGTGAGCTCAATGCCCATGTCCTTGTCCTTGAGGCGCTTCTCCAGTCGGGTGACGAAGAGGTCCACGATCTCGATGATCTCGTCCTGGGTGAGCTGCGGGAACACCACAACGTCATCCACACGGTTCAGGAACTCGGGGCGGAAGTGCTGCTTGAGTTCCTCAGTGACACGGGCGCGCATGCGGTTGTAGCCGGTCTGCGTGTCGGTGCCGGACTGGAAGCCGGTGGCCACACTCTTGGAGATGTCCCGGGTGCCGAGGTTGGTGGTCATGATGATCACGGTGTTCTTGAAGTCCACCACGCGGCCCTGGGAGTCGGTCAGGCGGCCGTCTTCCAGGATCTGCAGCAGCGAGTTGAAGAGGTCCGCGTGGGCCTTCTCCACTTCGTCGAACAGCACCACGGAGAACGGACGGCGCCGGACCTTCTCGGTCAGCTGGCCGCCTTCCTCGTAGCCGACGTAGCCCGGAGGGGCACCGAAGAGCCGTGAGACGGTGTGCTTCTCGGAGTACTCGGACATGTCCAGCGTGATGAGGGCGTCCTCTTCACCGAACAGGAACTCCGCGAGTGCCTTGGCGAGTTCGGTCTTGCCGACGCCGGTGGGGCCGGCGAAGATGAACGAGCCGCCGGGACGCTTGGGGTCCTTGAGCCCTGCACGGGTGCGGCGGATGGCCTGGGACAGGGCCTTGATGGCCTCGTTCTGGCCGACGACGCGCTTGTGCAGTTCGTCTTCCATCTTCAGCAGGCGCGAGGATTCTTCCTCGGTCAGCTTGAACACGGGGATGCCGGTGGAGTTGGCCAGCACCTCGGCGATGAGGTCCTCATCCACCTCGGAGATGTCGTCCATGCCGCCGGACTTCCAGTGGCGTTCCTTCTCAGCGCGCTCGGTGATCATCTTCTGCTCCTTGTCACGGAGCGCAGCTGCACCTTCGAAGTCCTGCGCGTCAATCGCGGACTCCTTTTCCATCTTCAGCTTGGCGATGCGCTCGTCCATGGCCTTGAGCTCCGGCGGAGCGGTCATGCGGCGGATGCGCAGCCGGGCGCCGGCCTCGTCGATCAGGTCGATCGCCTTGTCCGGCAGGAAGCGGTCAGAGATGTAGCGCTCGGCGAGGCTGGCAGCAGAGGCCAGGGCGCCGTCGGTGATAGTGACTCGGTGGTGCGCCTCGTAGCGGTCACGCAGGCCCTTGAGGATCTCGATGGCGTGCGCCACGGAGGGTTCCTTGACCTGGATCGGCTGGAAGCGGCGCTCCAGGGCAGCATCCTTTTCGATGTGCTTGCGGTACTCATCCAGCGTGGTGGCACCGATGGTCTGCAGCTCACCGCGGGCCAGCATGGGCTTCAGGATGGAGGCAGCATCGATTGCGCCTTCGGCGGCACCGGCACCGACGAGGGTGTGGATCTCGTCGATGAAGAGGATGATGTCCCCGCGGGTGCGGATTTCCTTGAGGACCTTCTTCAGGCGCTCTTCGAAGTCACCGCGGTAGCGAGAGCCTGCCACCAGCGAACCGAGGTCCAGGGTGTAGAGCTGCTTGTCCTTGATGGTCTCGGGGACGTCGCCGCGGACAATCGCCTGGGCCAGGCCCTCGACGACGGCCGTCTTGCCGACGCCCGGCTCGCCGATCAGGACCGGGTTGTTCTTGGTACGGCGGGAGAGGACCTGCATGACGCGTTCCATCTCCTGCTCGCGCCCGATGACCGGGTCCAGCTTGTTCTCGCGCGCAGCCTGGGTGAGGTTGCGGCCGAACTGGTCCAGGACGACGGATCCTGCAGGTGCGCCCTCGGGCTGGCCGGAGCCGACGCCTGCGCCGGTGGTCTCCTTGCCCTGGTAGCCCGAAAGGAGCTGGATGACCTGCTGGCGGACCCTGTTCAGGTCGGCGCCGAGCTTGACCAGCACCTGGGCGGCAACGCCCTCACCCTCGCGGATGAGTCCCAGCAGGATGTGCTCCGTGCCGATGTAGTTATGGCCCAGCTGGAGGGCTTCGCGCAGCGAGAGCTCCAGCACCTTCTTGGCACGGGGGGTGAAGGGGATGTGGCCGGACGGCGCCTGCTGGCCCTGCCCGATGATCTCCTGCACCTGCTCGCGAACGCCGTCGAGCGAAATGCTCAAGGACTCAAGAGCTTTGGCGGCAACACCCTCACCCTCATGGATCAGACCCAAGAGGATGTGTTCGGTACCGATGTAATTGTGGTTCAGCATGCGTGCCTCTTCTTGGGCAAGCACAACTACGCGACGGGCACGGTCCGTAAATCGCTCAAACATTTCGCCACACTCCTAGCTACGACGTACTTTGATGCTACGTGGCTGACCCAGACTTGGGGAGCGTGTTCGCCACAGGGGAAACCGGAGCCATTGCCCAGGGCTGGCCAGGCTAGCCGCCAGCTGGCGTGAGGCCCGTGGTTTTCGGTTTGCGACGCCGGTATTCCTGTGGGCTTGGTCGGGATAGGAGGTGACGTAGGCCTTGTCAACGCCGCGGAGCGCAGCGTCCCACGTGGATTCGCCATCCCAGTCGAAGGCGGAAAACCCTGAGCGGGACCCGATGCGGACAGATATTCCTCGGGCCCGCGAGCCGCTCAGCCACCCTCCGGCCAGTCTTGCCGGTGCCGTCGATGACCAGGGTAGTGCCGTCGTTTGCCTGTGTGGTCGCCTCAATGGGCTCGTTGTCTTCCATACGTCAACCCAACCAACAGCACTAACAGCCCGACATACCCGCCCCGCTCACCTTCATGCGATTCCGTATCAGGCGGGCCTTTCATGCCGGCTGCTTGCCGTAACGGGGGTAGCGTCGAGTCTGGGTTCTCCCTCCCGGCCCGCTGATACCGGCCGGGCCACCACCACAGGACCGGAGCCATGCTTACCATCACGCTGCTTCTCAGCGCTGCGACCGTTACCCTCGCCGGAATCGGCGGGCTCTACTATTCCTATGCATGCTCAGTGATGCCGGGCCTGCGCTCTACGGATGATGCGACATTCGTCAGCGCGATGTCCCAGATCAATTCGGCGATCCAGACCCCCGTCTTCGCGCTGAGCTTCTTCGGAGCATTCCTTTCCCTGGCTGCCGCGTCGGCGTTTTCGTGGGGCAATGGGCTTGACAGCGCCGCGCCCGTCTCCGTCGCCCTGGCCTGCTACACAGCCACCATGGCAATCACCTTCTGCGTCAACATTCCCCTGAACAACCAACTCGCGGTGGCCGCCAGGCTGGGAGACGCTGCAGCGAGAGACGTACTTATGAAATCAGGTGGACGCGCTGGAATCTGCACCGCACTTGGTTGTCTCTGGCTGGCGTTGTTGCACTTAGCGTCGCTTGGGCCGCTCTTGGGCAGTGGTGACGGTAACGCCAAGGCTGTAAAAGCGCAGTCCCGTGCTGTGGCGAAGAATCGGCATAGAACGTTTCATTCGCCTTTGTGAAAGCCAGCCCGGCGATTTGACATTGCTGAGCTGGAAGGGCCGCTGGACCATTCGGGACGGAATCGTCTTAGCCGTGGCGGTACGTGCTCCGCTCGCATGAAAAAGCCCTGCCTTCGCACTCAGGCGGAGGCAGGGCAAAAAGGGCAGCAGGTGATCCGGAACTAGGAATTTGCCTTTTGGTAGGCTTCCTGGATTTCGGCCTGAATTCGGCCGCGGCTGTTAACCGTGTAGCCGTTTTCACGCGCCCACTGCCGTATTTGGGCAGAATCGTGGCTGCGGCCGCTGGCTGCTGCTTTGGTTCGGACGGCCCGGCCGCCGCCGGAGGACTTCCGTGCGGCTGCAACAAACCGCTCAAGCGAAGAGCGGAGCTCGGCGGCGTTTGACGCCGAAAGGTCAATCTCGTAGTTGACCCCGTCAAGGCCAAACTTTACATTCTCGTCTGCGGATCCCCCATCCAGATCATCAACGAGGATGATGTTTACTTTCTGTGCCATTTAAAAGACTTCCTTTGGAAAGGGTTCGGTTTTCAGAAAAGCAGGATGTTTCCTAAAAAGTATGACTCTTTTTATGGCAACGCGTCAAAGCGCCGAATGGTTCCTGTGGATATTAGGGGGAAAGTGTGGGGTTTTATCTATTCGATTCAGGGTCAGGCCGGTCAACGGGTGCCGCAGTCCGGGTTTCAGCTTCTGCCTGGGCCTGGGCTTCGGCCTGCCGCTCGGCCTTGTCCGCGTTGAAGATCGATTTCATGGCGAACCAGAAAAGCAGGCCCACCACAATGGACGGGAGGAGGACGGCCACGTACTCCATGGTCAGTGCCCTTCCGGCTTGAGGAGCGGGAAGAGGATGGTTTCGCGGATTCCGGCACCGGTGAACAGCATGACCAGGCGGTCAATCCCCAGACCGATTCCACCCATGGGAGGAGCGCCGTACTCGAGTGCGCGCAGGAAGTCCTCGTCCAGCTGCATGGCCTCGACGTCACCGGCCGCGGCGTGGCGCGACTGCTCGGTAAGCCGTTCACGCTGGATGACGGGGTCGATCAGCTCGGAGAAGGCCGTGCCGCGCTCCATGCCGCCGATGATGAGGTCCCAGGCCTCGATCAGCCGGCCGTCCTCCCGGTGCGGGCGGGCCAGCGGCTGGGCGGAGGGCGGGTAGTCGTAAACGAAGGTGGGGTTCAGCAGCGTTGGCTCAACGATCTCGCCGAACAGCTCAACAGCGAGCTTCTCGGCGTCCCACTTCGGGTCCACCTTGACCTCGTGCTTTTCGGCAATCCCGCGAAGCACCTCAAGCGGCGTCTCCGGCGTGACTTCCTGGCCAACGGCGTCGGAAAGGCCCGGGTAGACGGCAAGCCATGCCCAATCGCCGTCGAGGTTGATCTCCCCTGCCTCGGTCTGGAGGATACGTCCGGCACCCACTGCGTCAGCGGCGTCGAGGATGATCTCCTTGATGCGCTCAGCCATGACGAACTGGTCAGCCCACGCCTCATAGCACTCAAGGGTGGTGAACTCTGGGCTGTGGGTGGAGTCCACGCCCTCGTTGCGGAACACGCGGCCCATGTCGTAGACGCGGTCGATCCCGCCCACCACGGCACGCTTGAGGTAGAGCTCGGTGGCGATGCGCAGGGTCATCTTCTGGTCAAAGGCGTTCATGTGGGTCTCGAACGGGCGGGCCAGGGCACCGCCGTGGACCAGGTTCAGGATGGGGGTTTCCACCTCCACGTAGCGGTGGCGGAAAAGCGTCTCGCGGATGGAGCGGGTGATGGCTGCGCGGGTGTAGACCATCTCGCGGGCTTCGTCGCGGACCATCAGGTCCACGTAGCGCTGGCGGACACGGGTTTCCTCGTTCAGTTCGGCGTGCAGCACCGGCAGGGGGCGGAGGGCCTTGGATGCCATGGACCAGGATTCCGCCATGACCGAGAGCTCGCCGCGACGGGAGGAGATGACCTCGCCCTTGATGAACACGTGGTCCCCGAGGTCAACCAGCGCCTTCCAGTCGGCGAGCGCTTCCTCACCCACATTGGCGAGGCTGAGCATGGCCTGCAGCCGGGTACCCTTGCCGTCGGTTCCGCCTTCCTGGAGGGTGGCGAAGCACAGCTTTCCGGTGTTGCGGACAAAAACGACGCGTCCGGTGACGCCGACGATGTCGCCGGTGGTGTCGTCCGCCTCGAGGTGGCCGTACTTTTCGCGGACCTCGGCGAGGGAGTGCGTCCGCTCCACACCTACCGGGTACGCCTCGGAGCCGCGCTCGATGAGTTTGGCGCGCTTCTCCATGCGGATCCGCATCTGCTCGCTGGCGTCGAGCGGCTCTGGGGCGTTCTTGGGCGCGGGGGTGTTTTGGGAAGTCACAATCCCCAAGTTTACCGGGACTTCGGGGACGCAGGATTCGGGCGCAACCCGCCCGGTCCCGGGCGTGCCTGGGCAGCTGCGCAGTCCTGCCTAGGATGGGGTGGTGAAAGAACAGGTACTTCCAACGCACGACGGCGGCCGGCTGGCTTTGTACAGCTACGGCACCGAGGATGCGCCGGGAGAGCGCCGTGTGCTGGTGATCGGGGGCGCCTTCCTGACTGCCCTGATCTACCGTCCGTTTTCCGAGGCGCTGGCAAAGGGCCTGGGCGAAGGTTGGGCCGTGGACGTGTACGACCGCCGCGGCCGCGGCAGCTCCTCCGAGCAGCCCGCCGACTACTCCATGGCTACTGAGATCGCGGACGTCCGCACCGTCCTGGATGCTACCGGCGCCCGGAACATCCTGGGCCACAGCCTGGGCGGTTCCGTGGCGTTGAACGCCGTCCAGGAGTTCACCGGTACCACGTACGTGCCGGACAAATTGGCGGTGTACGACCCCGCCGTGAACATTGACGGCAGCATCGACACCTCCTGGCTGTCCGGGTTCGAGGACGCCGTGAACAACGGCAGGGTGGGGCATGCCCTGGCCCACATGAAGAAGGCCACCAGCGCCGGCTCGGCGATGTCCAAGATCCCCGAGCCGGTCCTTGCCGGGCTGATGGCCGTGCTGTCCCGGACCAAGGTGAACAAGATGTTCCGCGAGGTTATGCCCAGCGGCGTAGGCGAGCTGCGGGCTGCCTACAAGGAGGCGGACCATGCCAGGGACTTCAGCGTGCTTCCCGCCAACACCCACTTCATGGCGGGCGGCAAGAGCCCCAGCTACTACAAGGCCACGGCGGAGCGCCTGCACGCCGCCGTCCCCGGCAGCACGTACGAGCTCTCCCCCAAAGGCTTCCACGGTTCCATCCCTGCCGCCGTTGATGAGCTAGTGACGGACATCTCGGAGTACTTCAAGGGCTAGTCACGGCCACGGCCCCGAGTTTTTGTCCAGATGTGCAGGGTTAAGGTGCCTTGAAGCCTGCACATCTGGACAAAAACTCCATGGTCGGGAGGGGGTCAGGTGCGCTCCCCCCTGCTGAAGCCGGCCAGGGCCGCGTCTCCCAGGTTCTGCCAGACGCTCTTGGGCTGGCGCTCCGCGCTGCGATCTGCCAGCCAGTCACCGTAGCGGGTGATGTCCTCCCCGCCCGCGGCAGCCACAGCGTCGCAGGCGAACCCGACCGCCGTCGACCCGTCCGCGAGTTCGATGGATCCGAGCAGCATGGGCTCGGGCAGGGCAGCCAGGAACGCGCCGAGCCCCGCCGGGGACACCAGCCACCGTTCACCCACCAGCTCTGCGCCGCCGTGGTCCGAGCGGTACACCCCCGGCTTGGGCGGCACGGTGTCCAGGGACACCATGCGGTAGCGCGCCGCGGTCCGCACCAGGCCGTCCCAGGCGGCGCCCAGTTCTTCCAGCTGCGGCGCCAGCGGCTGGCCCTTTCGGTGCGCGCCCACCACAACGAGCGGCACGGCCTTGGCGCCTGCGGCCAGCGGCCAGGGAACGGACGACGACGGGTTGGCGGGTTCGTCCGCCGGCGCCGCGCCCCCGGCAAAAAGCTTCGGAACCGGGGTTGACTCCAGCAGGCGCGCAATATCGGCGGCGACGGCGTCGTCGAAGGTCCGGCCCACCACGGTCAGGCCGAACTGGGCACCGTCCACTTCACCGGCAGGCACCGCCACGGCGCACAGGTCGAACAGGTTGCAGAAGTTCGTGTAGGTCCCCATCAGCGAGTTCACGCCCACCGGATCCGCGGCCACCTCGGCAAGGGTGGGGTGGAACGGGGCGGTGGGGATCAGCAGCGCATCAAACCCTTCCAGCTGGGCCATCGCTTTGTCCTTCAGCGCTTCCAGCCTGGCCGCATCAGCCACGTACCGGTGGGCAGGCACTGTACCCGCCGCCCGGATGATGCCCTCCACGGTGGGGTCGATGCCCGCTCGGGTGCCAGCGCCGTCGCCGCCCTTGTCAAGGTATTCGCCTTCAAGGAATTCACCTTCAAGGAATTCGCCGACGGCGGCATAGCGCTCGGCCACCAGCCCGCCGTCGTACAGCAGCCGGGCAGCGTCGAGGAAGGCATCGAAGGCGATGGCTTCGGCTTCCACGCCCAGCTCCCGCAGCCGGTTAATGTTCCGGTGGAACTCCGCTGCCCAGGATGCCGGCAGCGCCGGAAGGCTTGCCGGGTACGCAACACGTGGCCGCTCCGGCGCAGCCAGCCGGATATTCGCCGGCCAGGGCCGCGCACCTCCAGCCATGACCCCCATGGCGAGTTCTGCCGTGGACAGGTGGCGGGCAAAGATGGTGACCGCGTCCCAGGACCGGCAGGCCGGCACTACCCCCTCCGTGGAGACCACGTGCAGCGTCGGTTTGATGCCCACGATTCCCTGCAGCCCGGCGGGCACCCGGCCCGAGCCGGCCGTGTCCGTCCCGATGGCGATGTCCACCAGGCCCAGCGCCACGGCAACCGCGGAGCCGGAGCTGGAACCGCCGGAGATGAAGTCCGGGCGGCGGGAATCGCGGACTGCACCGTGCGGGCTCCGTGTGCCGACGAGCCCGGTGGCGAACTGGTCCAGGTTGGTGGCGCCCAGGACCAGAGCACCGGCAGCACGGAGCCGGGCCACGGCGCCGGCGTCCTGTTCCGGCGTGTACGCAAAGCCGGGGCAGGCCGCCGTGGTGGGGATGCCTGCCACGTCAACGTTGTTCTTGACGGCGAGCAGGAGCCCGGCGAGGGGCAGGTCCGCGCCCCCAGCAGCGGCGGTGTCGATGGCAGCGGCTTCGGTGAGCAGCTCATCCACCCCGCGGAGGGTGATCCAGATTTCCGGCCGGTCCACCGCATCCACTGCGGCGAGCGCGGCCCGGACCCGTGCGGCGGCCTTACCGGTGGTTGTGCCGGTCATACTGTTGCCTCTTCCAGTTCGGGGGCTTCCACTTCCTGCGTTTCCGGGTTCTGTGTTTCCGCGTCCTCGCTGCCGAGGACCACAACGGCCTCGCCCGCAACAACCTGCGAGCCCGCGGCTGGCAGGACCCGCACCACCACGCCGTCGCACGGCGCTTCCAGCACGGTTTCCATCTTCATCGCCTCGAGGGACACCAGCGGCTGGCCCTGCACCACCCGGTCCCCGGCCTTGACGTCGACCTTCCAGACGCTCGCCGCAAACGGTGCGGCCACGAGGGATCCGCCGTCCGGGACCGCCACGTCGTCCACAACCGGCGATACGACGGCGGCAAGAGCCTCCGCGCGGTCGAACTCGCCGGCGTCGGCCCATGCCTGCCGTTCCACCGCGAACGCCGCACCCTGCTTGTCCCGGAAGGCGGTGATCGATTCGCGGTTTTCCTCAAGGAACACCTCGTGCTCGGCCAGCGAGAAGGTGCCGTCCTCGATCTCGACGCCGCGGCCCCTCCCGGCGGCCATGTCCGCCCGCAGGTCCAGGAGTTCCTCCGGGCTGACCGGGTACCAGGAGATGCGGTCGAAGAAGCGCAGGAGCCACGGCGAACCCGGTTCGAACGGGGCGGAGTCCGCGTAGCGCGACCACACCTGGGTGGTGCGGCCAACGAACTGGTAGCCGCCCGGGCCCTCCATGCCGTAGATGCACATGTACGCGCCGCCAATGCCCACCGCGTTCTCGGGTGTCCAGGTGCGGGCGGGGTTGTACTTGGTGGTGACCAGGCGGTGGCGCGGATCCAGCGGGGTTGCAACGGGGGCACCAAGGTACACGTCTCCCAGACCGAGGACCAGGTATTCGGCGTTGAAGACGGTGTCGAACACGTCGTTGACCGATTCCAGGCCGTTGATCCGCCGGATGAACTCGATGTTCCAGGGGCACCAGGGGGCGTCGTCCCGGACGCCCGCCATGTAGCGTTCAATCGCTTCCCGGGTGGCGGGGTCGTCCCAGGACAGCGGCAGGCGGACGGTGCGGCTCGGAACCACGAGCTCCGAGCTCGCCGGCAGGGCTGCCTCGATCTCCTGGACGAGTCCCAGCAGTTTCCTCGTGGCGAGGACCGACGGGTCCACCTTGATCTGCAGGGAACGGATTCCCGGGGTCAGGTCCACGATCCCGGGCACGCGGAGCTGCTCAATGTGCTGGTGCAGGGCGTGCACCCTGGCACGGAGGCCGAGGTCCAGGACCATCTCCCCGTATTCCACCAGCAGGTTGTCATCGCCGGACCGCCGGTAGGTGACCGCAGGCCTTCCTGGGCCTTCCGGCACCCGGCCCAGCACGCCGTCGTCGCCGTCTCCCCGCGCCGTACGTTCGGGACGGCCGGCGCCCGGTGCAGGCGCGGCTGCTGGAAGGCTCGTTGGGAAATTGCCGGACCATCCGGCGTCGCCGGGCAGGACCAGCTGGCGGCCCGGGCCAAGGTCACTGGCCGACGGCGCCTGGCTGACACTGACGGGAACGAACCTGACTTTGTCGCCTGGCCGAAGCTGGCCCAGCTTCCAGCGCTCGGCCGTCACCACGGTGACCGGGCAGACGAACCCGCCGAGGCTGGGACCGTCCGGTCCGAGCAGGATGGGCGTGTCACCGGTGAAGTCCAGCGCGCCGACTGAATAGGCAGTGTCGTGGATGTTGGACGGGTGCAGTCCAGCCTCGCCGCCGTCGGTGCGTGCCCAGCGCGGCTTGGGGCCGATGAGCCGCACACCGGTGCGGGCGGAGTTGAAGTGGACCTCGTACTCGGACGCGTAGAGCTCGTCGATATCCTCGCGCCGGAAAAACTCGGGGGCACCGTGCGGCCCCTCCGTCACGGCAAGCTCCCAGGTCGAGGCCAGGGCGGGCCGGCTGTCCACGGGGACTGCCGCCGCCGTCATTTTTTCGCTGCCGCCGCCAGCGGCAGGCGCTGCTGTGCGGAGGACGTCGCCGGCGCGCAGGACGCGCCCGGCATGGCCGCCGAACTGGCCCAGGGTGAAGGTGGAGGCGCTGCCCAGGTACTGCGGGATGTCCAGGCCGCCCTGGAACAGGATATAGCCGCGAAGCCCGGCGCCGGAGGCTGTGCCGGCGTCGAGCGTTCCGCCTGCCGGGACGGTCACCGGCGTCCACGCGGGCACCTCTTTTCCGTCCACGCTGACCGTTACTTCCGCGCCGGTGACGCAGACCGTGGTGGCGTGCGTGAAGGTCAGGGAGGGCCCGGTCATGGTGAACTCCAGGCCCGGGGCGCCTTCGGGGTTGCCCAGCGCGGTGTTTCCGAGCCTGAAGGACAGGTCGTCCATGGGGCCGCTCGGCGGCACGCCGATCTGCCACAGGCCGGTGCGGCCCGGCCAGTCCTGGACGCTGGTCTGGAGGCCGGGGCGGCCCACGGTGATGCGGGGTTCGGGGTCGCCGACGTTGTCCAGCGTGCTGGTGGAGTGCTGCACGCTGCGGACCACGTCCAGGCCGGTGGCCGCGCGGAGCATCCCCAGGTTGGTCTCGATCCCGTCGATCCGGGTGCCGGCGAGCGCGGCGGCCAGCCGGTCGAGGGCCTCGGCCCGGTCCCGGCCGGACGTGATGATCTTGCCCAGGAGGGGATCGTAGTTGGTGGAAACTTCGGTGCCGGTTTCCGCCCAGGCGTCCACGCGGACATCGGCGGAGGCGGGGTAGACGGCGTTGGTCACGGTGCCGGCGCTGGGCTGGAAACCGCGGGCCGGGTCCTCGGCATAGACGCGCGCCTCAACGGCATGGCCGGACACGGGCAGGCTGTCCGGCCGGTCCGCCAGGACCGCTTCCGCTTCAGTGCCGCCCTGGGCCAGGCGGAGCATCCATTCCACCAAGTCCACGCCGGTGACGGCCTCGGTGACGGGGTGCTCCACCTGGAGGCGTGCGTTGACCTCAAGGAAGGACGCTTCGCGGCGGGCGGAATCGTAGACGAACTCCACGGTCCCGGCGGAACGGTAGTTAAGGGACGCGCACAGCGCGCGGGAGCTGCGGTGCAGTTCTTCGCGCAGCCCCTCCGGCAGGTCCGGGGCGGGCGCCTCTTCGAGGACCTTCTGGTGGCGGCGCTGGAGGGAGCAGTCCCGGTCCCCCAGGCTGACCACCCGGCCGTCGCCGTCGCCGAAAATCTGCACCTCGATATGCCGGGCGTTCTCGACGTACCGCTCGGCGAACACGCCTGCGGTGCCGAAGCTTGCCCCGGCCAGCCGGGCCACGCGGGGGAAGCTTTCCGCGAGTTCGGCTTCGTCGCGGCAGACCGTCATGCCGATGCCCCCGCCGCCGCCGGTGGCTTTGAGCATGAGCGGGAAGCCGATAGCGGAACCGGCAGCAACGGCGTCGTCAACGTTTGCCAGCAGCCCGGATCCGGCGATCATGGGCACTCCGGCGGCTTTGGCGGCGTCGCGTGCCGTGTGCTTGGTGCCGAAGATGCGCAGCTGTTCGGCGGTGGGCCCTACGAACACCAGGCCGGCTGCCTCAACGGCTTCGGCAAACGCGGCGTCCTCGGAAAGGAATCCGTAGCCGGGGTGGATGGCACCGGCCCCGGTGGACCTGGCCGCATCAAGCAGGGCGTCCACGCGAAGGTAGGACTCCTTCGCCGGGGCGGGTCCCAGGAGCACGGCTTCGTCGGCCAGCCGGACGTGCTTTGCTCCCCTGTCCGCCTCGGAGAAGACGGCAACGGTCCGCAGTCCCAGCTTCCGGGCGGATTCGATGATGCGGCAGGCGATTTCGCCGCGGTTGGCAACTAAAAGGGTGTCGAAAGTACTCACAGTGCAGCCTCCGGCCGGGTGACGATCATGCGGACAGGGGTGGGGTTGAAGCCGTTGCACGGGTTGTGGATCTGCGGGCAGTTGGACACCAGGACCAGGGTGTCCACCTCCGCCCTGAGCGCCACGCGCTTCCCGGGAGCGGAAAGGCCGTCCACAATGCCCAGGGCGCCGTCCGGGTCCACGGGGACGTTCATGAACCAGTTGATGTTGGACACCAGGTCCCGCTTCCCGAGGCCCCAGCGTGAGCCCTCGATCAGGAAGTTCTCCACGCAGGCGTGCTGTTCCCGGGTGTGCTGGCCGTAGCGGAGGGTATTGGACTCCTGCGAGCAGGCGCCGCCGATGGTGTCGTGCACGCCCACCTCGTCTGCCACCACGGTCATGAGCGGCGCGCCGGTTTCCGCGCGCAGGACCGACCCCGTGGTGAGGACGATCGAGTGCTGCCGTGCGATGGTGACGGCGGCCGAGTAGCGCACGGTGGTGTCCCCTGCTGCATAGAGCAGGCAGTCCACGGCCTGGTTGCCTTCCAGGTCAACGATGGTCAGCACGTCGCCGGCTGCCACGACGGCGGACCAGGGGCCGCGTGCCTCGACGTATTCGTCAAGGACAACGTCTCCGGCGGCAAGGGCTGCTTCACGGGCATCGGCGGCGGGAGTGGCGTAGGTGGCAGTGTTCATCGGGCGTTCCTCGCGGTGAGATCGTGTTCGGTGTTCTGCAGTGCCTGCAGGTGTTCAGGGGGCAGGGCGCCGGTGAGGGTGCCCGCCTCCAGGGCCGCAAGGTCCTGCGGTGCGTGCCAGGCGGCGATGTCCACTGCCGTGCCGGTGAAGTCCGGGCGGGGGTCCAGCGGGTGCGCGGTGTTGGCCACCACCAGGACTGCGTCCATCTGGAGCAGGAGTTCGACGTCGGCTCCCGGACCGGCACTTCCGGTGAAGGTGATGCTGCCGGCAGGGTCCACGCTGATGCCCTTGAAGAAGGACAACGACGGCGCCACGTCGGCGGGCCCCAGCCCGCTCTTGAGTGCGCCAAGAGTGAGCAGTTCGCGGGCGGCGGGGGATGCGCTGTGGGCGGTTCCGGCACCAAACCGGGCCGTGTTTCCTTCCAGGGTGGTGGCGCCGGTCAGGGCGTCGTGCCGGGAGGAGGTGTCCGCCACGATGGTGGCCATCAGGCGTCCGGCGTCGGAGAGCAGCGGGTGGCCCGTGCCCGGGTATGCCTGCCAGGGGACCTTGACGGTGTCCGCCACGTTGAGCCGCTCGTGGAAGGCTCCGGCGCGGTAAAGGAGGGTGTGGACGCAGGCGTCACCGCTGGTGTCGGTGAGCCTGATCCGGGTGCCCCGGGCCAGGGACATGGTGGTGTAGCGGCCAAAGGCGAGGGATTCGGCCCAGGTGGGGGACGCGCCGTCGGGCAGTCCTTCCGTCAGGTGCGCCGGGGCCGTGGCGGCGGGCACGAACCGCATGGTTTCCACGGTCCTGCCATGCTGCTTCCTGGCGTGCGCGCGGGCGCCTGCGGTGGTGGCGGTTCCGGTTGCCGGGTTTTCGGTTACTTGTGTCATGTCGATCCTGTGCTGGTTCGGGGAAGGGCTGTGTGAACGGGTCGGGACTGGCTCAGGTGTTGGCCGCGAGGTTCCGGCGCCGCACCCAGATGCCCAGGAGCAGGACCACGGTGACCATCAGCGGTGCCGAGTAGAGGAGGATCCCGTTTTCACCGGAGGGGTCGTAGACCTCGGGCCGCGGCCAGGCGAGGTTGACCACCATTACGGCACCGTAGAGGACGGCGAGGATGTTGACGGGGAGGCCCCAGCGGCCCAGGGAGAAGAGGCCGGCCGGCAGGGTCTGCCCCACCCGGTCCCAGTCGCCGCGAAGTCGGTTGATGAGCTGCGGCACGGTGACCAGGAGGTAGGCCAGGTAGACCATCACGATGCAGACGCTGCAGAGGGTGGTGAACAGTGCCGCGTTGCCCACGTTGATGGCGAGGACGCCCACGGCCAGGGCGCCGATGACGATCGACGGCCACATGGGGGTGCCGCGGGTGGGGTGGACCGTGGAGAGCAGGGCGGACGCGGGGAGCTTGCCGTCCCGTGCCATGGAGAACACCAGGCGGGAACCGGCGGTCTGGATGGCAAGGGTGCAGACGAAGATGGCGATGGCAACATCCACCAGCAGGACCTTGCCCCAGAAGGTGCCCAGGACGGCGGTGAGGACGTAGGGCAGGCCCTCGGTGGCGAGCCGGCCGTCGTCGAGGCTCGGCGCTGCCATCAGGGCCGTGATGATCATGAGCGCCCCGCCGATACCCGAGATGAGCAGGGCGGAAAGGATGGTGCGCGGGGCGGTGCGGCGGGGGTCCTTGGTTTCTTCCGAAAGTTCGCCGGCGGAGTTGAAGCCCACCATCACGTAAGCGGCCATCAGGCCCGAAACCAGGAAGGCTCCCACCGCGCCGAGGTCGGATGTCTGAAGCACGGTGGTGTCCGCCACCACGTCCGGTCCGCGCTGGGCGGCGCTGATGAGGGCCAGGATCACGGCGACGACGCCGACGATCTCGCAGGTGACGCCAACCGAGTTCACGTGGGCCATGAGCTTGACGCCGAGCGAGTTGATGATGGTGGTGGCCACCAGGAGGACGGCTCCGAGGATCACTGCGTTGGCAGCGCCGGTGACGGTGTTCAAAGCAGGATCGCCGCCCACCACCTGGAAGCCGTCCCAGAGCTGGGGCAGTACCACCTGGAGGGCGATGGCGGCGGCTGCGGCCGTGACAACCTGGGCGATGGCCATGAACCAGCCTGCGAACCAGCCCACGCCTTCCCCGCCCACCCGGCGCGCCCACTGGTACACGGCTCCGGACAGCGGGTAGCGGGCAGCGAGCTCCGCGAAGTTCAGGGCCACCAGCAGCTGGCCCACCAGGACCACCGGCCACGTCCAGAAGAAGGCCGGACCGGCAAACGAGTAGCCGAACGCGAAGAGCTGAAAAATGGTGGTCAGGATGGACACGAAGGAAAAGCCGGCCGCGAAGGAGGCGTAGCGGCCGAGTTTGCGGTGGAGGGTGGGCTGGTAGCCCAGGGACGTCAGGTCCGCATCGTCCGCATGGACGGTGGGAAGAACGGTTGAGGTCATCAGATTCTCCGGGGGGGGCTGGAATGCGTGGCGGGGGCCGCCGGTACCGCAGCACTCGGCCGAAAGCTGCGGAATACCGGTCACTTGATAGTTTTCCAGCGGGATGTCCCCGGGGAGTTTCACCTCTGTAAAAGGCGGATAGACATCTTGTTTCGGCAGTATTTCCGTTCCCTCACCGCGGATCCGGGCGCGGGACTGGGCGCCGCATCCGTGGCGAGAGAATGCAAGAATGATGCGGTGACTTCAGCCGGACCGGGACGACCTCGCAGCCAAGAACCCTCCAGGCCAGGGGCCACAGCACGGGACGAAATCCTGGACGCAGCCGCCGAGCTGTTCACCACGCAGGGGTTCGCCACCACGTCCACCCGGTCCATTGCGGATGCGGTGGGGGTCAGGCAGTCCTCGCTGTACCACCACTTCAAGACCAAGGACGACATCCTCGGGGACCTGCTGGAGGGCACCGTCCTGGCAGGGCTGGAGTTTGCCCGGGCGGTGGCCGCCCTGCCCCCAGCCGAAGGGGAGGCAGGAAGCCGGCTACACGCCGTCGCGCTCTACGACGGAACTCAACTGTGCAGCGCCCGCTGGAACCTTGGAATCCTCTACCACCTGCCGGAAGCTCGCAGCGGCCGTTTCGCCAGGTTTCTGGCCGACAGGCAGGAACTGCGCAACCTGTACCGGGAGCTGGGCGCGGCCCTGTCCCCCGCCGGCACAGCGGCCAGCTGGCAGTCCAGCCCGGGAGACCTGGCGTTCCGCCTGGTGGAATCGCTGATCAACCTGCGCGCGGACGGCATGGCAACCCCCGAATCGGCGCTGCAGGCTGCGGACGCAGGACTCATCCTGTGCGGACTGGCCGCTGAACTGCCCGCCATCCGGGAACAGGGCGCGGCGCTCATCGCACGCCTCGGCTGACCGCCGCCGGCTGCGGCCGCTGTTTCCCGGCGCAGCGTGGTGCCTGCAATCAGGTTGCTCAGCTAGGCTCGGAACATGACGCGTGAGAACATCAGGACCCCCGACGGCGGCACGCTGGAGCTCTTCTCCACGGGTGCCGAACTCGCTTCCGCCGGTTCGGGCGTTGTTATTGTCCCGCCTTCCATGGTCACCGCTGCGGATTACACCAGGTTCGCGCAGAAGCTCAGCGCGGCGCTGGGCCGGCCGGTGCACACGTTCAACAGGCGCGGCCGCGGTTCGTCGTCGCCCCAGCCCGAGGATTACACGCTGGACGTGGACATCCGCGATCTGCAGACGGTCATGAAACATACATCCAGCACGGACGTGTTCGGCCACAGCTTCGGCGGTGCCGTTGCGCTGCATGCGGCCCGGACGCTGCCCGTTGAACGGCTGGCCGTGTACGATCCCGCCGTCTCCGTGAACCACAGCGTCAAGGCGGACTGGACGGCGGAGTACGAGCGTGCCGCCGCTGCCGGCGACGACGACCGCGCCCTGGCCGTGCTGCAGCGCGGTCTTGAGGCCGGCGGCGCGTTTTCGTCCCGCATGCCGCTCTCCATGCTGACCCTGGCCAACAAGCTGACCGCCGGCACCTCGGAGGGCAAGCAGCAGCGGGAGATGATGCGCACCGGCGTCCGGGAGATCAAGGCGATCATCGCCGCGGACATGCCTGCCGAGCCGTTCCTGGCGCTGCCGCTGGAGACACTGATTGTGGTGGGCGAGAAGAGCCCGGCGTACTTCGGTATTGCCTGCGGCCAGATCCACGACGTGCTCTCCGGCTCCAGCTACACCATCCTCCCCGGCTACGGCCACGACGGCGTCATCAAGGCCCCGGACAAGCTGATCAAGGAACTGGCTGACTTCTACGCCGGCTGAGCCCAACTGA
>NZ_BMKU01000004.1:89316-114333 GCF_014644495.1 Pseudarthrobacter polychromogenes | reverse complement strand
AAACGACACTTGGCGCTACTCAGTTGGGCAGGCCGGGGGCCGGTCAGTGGGCCGCGTGGGCCGGGACGGCACCTTCGGTCTTGCGCATCATCGCGGAGAGCACGACGGCGGCAAGGGAGATCACGGTTGCCGTCAGGAAGGCGGCGCTCATCCCCGCAACGAGTCCCGACGCCGCGGACACCACGGCGAAGATGGACACCAGCAGCGCGGTGCCGGCCGCGCCGGCCACCTGCTGGGCGGTGCTCATGATGGCCGAACCGTGGGAGTAAAGGTGCGGCGGCAACGGGTTCAGGCCGGTGGTGAACGCCGGGGTGAACAACAGCGCCAGGCCGAAACTCAGCCCCACGTGCAGGGTGACGATCCATGCCACGGACGTGCCGGCGTCGAGCATTGAAAACTGCCAGAGGGACAGCACCATCAGGATGGACCCGGAGACGGTGAGCGGCAGCGGCCCTACCTTGTCGAACAGCCGGCCGATGACCGGACCCAGCAGGCCCATGGCCAGGCCGCCCGGGAGCAGCGCGAGGCCGGTTTCGAGGGAGCCCAGGCCGCGGACCTCCTGCAGGTAGAGCGGGAGCAGGATAACGCCGCCGAACAGCGCCATCATGGCCACCACCATCAGCAGCACGGAGACCGTGAACATCCGGAAGTTGAAGGCGCGCAGGTCCAGCAGCGGAGCTTCGGCCTTCTGCAGCCGCACCTGCCGGAGGACGAAGACCGCGAGGCTGGCCACGCCGATCACCAGTGCCGCGATGGCCGTGGTTCCGGGGCCGGCCTGGCCGCCGTGGCCGCCGCCGATCTGGCTGAGGCCGTAGACCAGTCCGCCGAAGGCCGGGACGGTGAGGATAACCGAGGGGAAGTCGAGCCTGGTTTTCTCCGCCTGGCCGATGTTGGTCAGGTACTTGGCGCCGATCGCCAAGGCCGCAAGGGCGACCGGAAGGACGAACACGAACATGAAGCGCCAGGTGAAGTGCTCAAGGATCAGCCCGGAGACGGTGGGCCCCATGGCGGGTGCGACGGAGATGGCGATGCTGACGTTGCCCATCACGGCGCCGCGCCTGGCCAGCGGGACCAGGGTGAGGATGGTGGTCATCAGCAGCGGCAGCATGATCGCGGTGCCGCCCGCCTGGATGATGCGGGCCAGCAGGAGCAGCTCGAACCCGGGAGCCACGGCGGCAAGGGCCGTTCCGCCGGCGAAAAGGCCCATGGCCAGCATAAAGACGGCCCGGGTGGACAGGCTCTGCAGGATGAATCCGGTGGTCGGGATGACCACGGCCATGGTGAGCATGAAGCCGGTGGAAAGCCACTGGACGGTGGGCGCGTCCACCTGCAGGTCCACCATGAGCCGCTGCAGGGCAACGTTCATGATGGTCTCGTTGAGGATCACCACGAACGTTGCCACCAGCAGCGTGCTGATGATGGTCACCGATTCGCGGGACATCTTCTCCGGCGCGGCGGGCCTGGTTCCTTCAGTGTTGACGGACTGGCCGCTGGCGTTCGGCGAGACTTCGGTAGACATGGGTGTTCCCTCAGGGCGTGATTTGAGTGATGCGCGGAGATGGCCGCTGCAGATGCCAACACTCTACCGGTTGGACTAATTCCCGGAACCGGAACATTTCCCAAACCCTGAGGGAACACATGGGGGCTGCGCTGCGGGGCAGCCCCCGGCGGTTCTAGGCCGTCTGGCCGGCGTGCCGGCCTTCCGAGATTTCCTCCACCAGCTTGCTGTTGAAAGCGGGGAGGTCGTCCGGGGTGCGGCTGGTCACCAGTCCCTGGTCCACCACCACTTCCTCGTCAGTCCAGTTGGCGCCCGCATTCTTCAGGTCGGTCTGCAGGGTGTGGTAGGACGTGACGTTCCTTCCGGCCAGCACACCGGCTTCGATGAGGAGCCAGGGTCCGTGGCAGATGGAGGCCACCGGCTTGTGCTGCTCGAAGAAGCTCCGGGTGAAGCTCTGGGCGTCCTTGTCCACGCGGAGATGGTCAGCGTTGACGACGCCGCCGGGAAGGACCAGGGCGTCGTAGTCGGAGGCATTTGCCTCCGTGACGGTGAGGTCGACGTCGAACGTGTCGCCTTTTTCCGTGCCGTTATAACCCTGCAGCTTGCCGCTCGTGGGTGCCACCAGGGTGGGCTGGCCGCCGGCGTCCTTCACTGCCTGCCAGGGACTGGTGAGCTCAATCTGCTCCACGCCGTCCGTCAGCAGGAATGCGACCTTCTTACCTGCGATGCTGTGTTCTGACATTTTTTCCTCCTGGCCTGAGCGGGGGCCGGCACCTGGTAAAAGGCGCCGGCCGCCGCTCGAAAGTTTGCTTGCCGGACAGCTTCCAGCCTAGGAAGAAGAAAAGTCATAAGCAAGCTGACTATTCCGGGTGCCCTTCCCTACTTGACCGAGCCGGCCGTCAGCCCGCCCACAATGAACTTCTGCAGGTAGAGGAACAGGATGAGCACCGGCAGCGCGATCATCACCGAGCCGGCAGCGAAGACGCCCAGGTTGTTGCTGCGGTCCCCTGCGATGATGCCGAACATGCCCACCGCCAGCGTCTTGACGCCGTTGTCCGTCAGGAAGATGCTCGCCAGGATGTACTCGCCAATAACGGCCACGAACGCCAGCAGTCCGGTCACGGCCAGCACGGGAGTGATCAGCGGAAGGATCACACTGGTGAACGTCCGGAAGTGTCCCGCCCCGTCAATCCGCGCCGCCTCGTCCAGCTCATGCGGAATGGAATCGAAGAACCCCTTGATCAGCCAGACCTGGCCCAGTGCCCCGCCCATCAGCACCAGCGCGTAACCCGCCAGCGTGTTCAGCCCGATGGCCGGCACCACCTCGCCGAACTTCGCGATCATGAGGAACAGGGCCACGATGGCCAGGAACTGCGGGAACATCTGGACCAGGAGCAGCGCCAGCAGCCCGCCGCGGCGCCCGTAGAAGCGGAAGCGGGAAAACGCGTAGGCCGCAAGCGTGCTCAGGAGGACCTGCGCCACGGAAACCACAGTGCACAGGACCAGGGTGTTCAGGTACCAGGTTCCGTACGGGCCCTTGGAACCGCCCAGCAGCGTCTCGAAATTGACCAGGCTGAACGTGGTGGGAATCAGTTCCGTGGTGGCCACGCTTCCCAGCGGATTGAATGCCGCGGAAATGATGTAGAGCACGGGGAAACCCGCGAAGGCGACGCCCGCCAGGCCCACCATGTGCCGCCAGCCCACTTCCCGCCACCACCGCCTGCCGCGGGGCAGCTCAAGCCCGTCCTTGCGGACCAGCATGTTCGTCCGGCGGGACGGCGCGCCTTTTTCTGCCGGAGCTTCCGTGAGCAGATTGGTCATCGCACATCCTCCAAGGCTTTGGTGTAGCGGAACTGGATGCCTGCAAGCACTGCCGTGACAATGAACAGGACTACGGAAATTGCCGAGGCGAAACCGAACTCTGCGCCTGCACCGCCGAACGCTATGCGGTAGGCGCCGCTGATCAGGATGTCCGTGGCGCCGATCTGTCCGCCGCTGGCGGGGAAGGGGCCGCCGCCGGTGACCAGCTGGATGACGTTGAAGTTGTTGAAATTGAACGCGAAAGACGACACCAGCAGCGGCGCAACGGCCACCAGCAGCAGCGGGAACTGCACCTTGGTGAAGGTTGTCCAGGAGCTGGCACCGTCGATTTTCGCGGCCTCCGCAATATCCTGCGGCAGCGCCTGCAGCGCACCTGTGGCAATCAGGAACATGTAGGGGAAGCCCACCCAAAGATTGGTCAGCAGCACGGCCACCTTGGCAAGGAAAGGGTCGCCCAGCCAGTCGATCTTGGCTCCGCCGAGCATCGAATTGATGAGCCCGAAGTCCTTGTTGTAGAAGCTCTGCCACACGATGAAGGAGATGAACACCGGGATGGCGTACGGAACGATGATGACGGCCCGGTAGAGCTTGAGTCCGCGGATGCGTGGGTCATTGAGGGCGCTGGCGAGGAGGAGTCCGACGACGAAGGTGGTGGCCACCGAGCCGACTGCGAAGACGAGCGTCCACACGAAGGAGCCCAGGAGGGCGTCACGGACCTGGGGGTCGGTAAAGAGCCGGACGTAGTTGGCGAAGCCGACGTTCTTTTCCCAGCTCTGGTCGAATCCCTTGCTGCCGTTGGCATCGGCAAAGTATTCCCGGTCTCCGAACTGCTGGACGGTGAAGACCTTCCCGGACACCGAATCGGTGATGCTGTCCGTTCCGGCGTCGTAGGTCAGTGTCTGGACGCCTTCAAAGGCGCGGTTGATGCCCTGGGCGCGGATGGCCCCCTTGTCCGTGGGAACAGTCAGTCCGCTGATCTTCGCCCCGGCGGCGTTGACTTCCTTTCCGGTGAGGATCTGGTAGCCGTCCGCAGCGCGGACGTAGCCGCCGTCGACCGTCACGTCCTCCCCTGCAAGGGGGCGCAGGCCCTGCCCGTCACCGGCAAAAACACCGTTCGACGGCGTTTCCACCAGGAAGAACGTGAAGGGGCCATCGGCGGCAGACCCTTCGGTGCCCACCGTGAGGTTGAAGGTCCTGGATTCGGGCAATTGGGTCACGGAGTTGCGGACGATGGTGGATACCGCATCCTCCTTGGACCCGCGGGTTCCGTCGCCTGAGTTGGTGAAGGAAAGCTGCACGGTGGAAAGAATCGGCAGGAGGACGAAGACCGTGAGGAGCAGGGTGCCCGGCAGCAGGTACTTCAGCGGCACCAGGCGGCTGGTGGAATAGACGGCCAGGAGCCCGGCCGCACCGAGCCACAGTCCGATGAGCATGGCCCACTCGCCGCCGGCAATCAGCAGCGGCGTCAGGGAGACGGCAGCCCCCAGCACGGCGCCGAGCCCAAGGATCTTGGCCAGCAGTGCGGGGACCGACGCGGTGGAGCCCAGCGAAAGTCCAGGCCCCACCGCCTTCCCCGAGGAATTCTTGATTCGGGTGGTCATCGCCGGTGTTACTTCAGCGCACCGGCGATTGTCTGGCCGGCCTGCTCCATGGTGGCCGCCGGGTCTGCGCCACCGGCAATGGCAGCTTCTGCCTGGCCCAGCGGGGCCCACACGGCAGCCATCTGGGGCAGCGAAGGCATGGGGATGCCTGCAGCCGCGGCATCGGCGGCGATCTTGGTGTCCGGATCGGTCTGTGCCACTTCCTCCACCAGGGATGCGATCGCCGGCGGGATGCGGACTGCCTCGTACAGCGCGCGCTGGGTTTCCTTCTGCGATGCGGCCGTCTGGACGAAGGTTTCGGCGAAGGACTTGTTCTTGCCCTTGGACGCGACGTAGAACGACTGCACGCCGGTGAAGGGCTGGGCGGGCTGCATGCCGGCGAAGCCCGGAACGGCGCTCAGGCCGTAGTCAATCCCGGCTTTCTTCACGTCGCCAAGAGCCCAGGGGCCGTTCACCATGAAGGCTGTCTTACCCTGGTTGAACAGCGCAATGGAGTTGTCGGCGCTGACGGAGCTGCTGAGGACCTTGGAGCCCTTTTCACCCAGCTCAGCGATCTTTTGCGCAGCTGCGATGGAGCCTTCCTTGCCAACCCCGAGGTCAGCGGTGTCGAAGCTGCCATCGGCCTTCTTGCCGAAGAGGTAGCCGCCGGCTGAGGAGTAGAGGGGCTGCATGAAGTAGGCGTCACCCTTGGGGCCCACCTGCAGGTTCAGCGCCCGTTCTGCGGTTCCGGCGGCAACAGCGGCATTGCCGGCGGTGAGCAGCTCCTCGAAGGAAGCGGGCGCCTCGGGCGCAAGCGCCTTGTTGCGGATGAGAACCAGGGATTCCACGGAAGCGGGCATGCCGTAGGTCTGGCCGTTGTAGGTGACGGCGTCCGTGGCGACAGGCAGGAGGTCCGCCTTCTGCTCAGCCGTGATCTGGACGGGATCGATGGCGCCGTTCTGGACCAGGTTCCCGATCCAGTCGTGGGCTCCCATCACAATGTCCGGGCCGTTGCCTGATGCGTTGGCCGTGACGAAGTTGGTCTGCAGTTCGGTGGCCACGGTCTGGACTTCCACCGTGATGCCGTTCTCATCGCCGAATTTATCGGCGATGGGCTGCAGCGCCTGGACAACGGGGCCGTTGGCCCAGATGACAAGGTCGGCGTCCCCGCGTGCGGGTGCCTCGCCGGAGGGGGCAGCTGCCGCACTTTCGGAGGCAGCGCCTGATGCGCCGCCTGCCGGGGCCTGCCCGCCGGAGCAGCCTGAGGCGAGAAGCATCAGGGAGACGGCGGCCGCCGTCGTGAGTGAAAGCCTGGCCTTGCGGACCAAGGGCCTGGTAAGAGCTGTGCGCACCGATGCGCCTCCTTCATGAATTGGGCAAATGCCCGGTGGAAGAAATGCCCGCCCTGGGAGATATCGGCTGTCAGGTGCCAACCCCGGCGGTGAGACAAGTCACAACTGTAAGCGATTCCATGGAGAACGTCCACACGATCCGCAAATTAAAGCTTTCCTTGCGAATACTGGATGGAAGCTGTTCCATTTTTGGCGCAAATACCGCTAGCATAACCGGATGACCAACACACTCATGCTCGACGAGTCCGACGTCTCCGCCCTCCAACTGGTGCCGGTCCACCCCGCCGACCACGGCACTGAATGGTGGCGGTCCTCGGTGATCTACCAGATCTATCCCCGTTCCTTCCGGGACCTCAACGGCGACGGCCAGGGCGACCTGCCCGGCATTACGGCCGAGCTGCACCAGCTGGCGGCGCTTGACGTCGACGCCGTGTGGCTCTCACCCTTCTATGTTTCGCCGCAGCGGGACGGCGGGTACGACGTCGCCGACTACTGCGACGTCGATCCCGTGTTCGGCACCCTGGCGGACTTTGACGCACTGGTTGCCCGGGCAGATTCGCTGGGCATCCGGGTAATCATCGATCTGGTGCCGAACCACTGCTCCTCGGACCACGCCCTGTTCCAGGCCGCACTCCAGGCAGGGCCGGGAAGCCCCGAACGGGAGATGTTCATCTTCCGGGACGGCCGCGGGGAATCCGGGGAGCTCCCGCCCAACAACTGGCAGTCACACTTCGGCGGCCCGGCCTGGACCCGCATTACCGAGCCCTCCGGCGAGCCCGGCCAGTGGTACGTCCACCTTTTCGATTCCTCGCAGCCGGATTTCAACTGGGACAACCCTGCCGTGCACGCCGAGTTCGAACGCGTCCTCCGCTTCTGGCTCCAGCGTGGTGTTGCCGGCTTCCGGGTGGACGTGGCCCACGCCCTGGTCAAGGCCGATGGACTGCCGGACTGGCACGGCCGGCCCGACGGCATCAGCACCGATGACTTCCCCGGCCACCTTGCGCCGATGTTCGGGCAGCCCGAAATCCATGACATCTACCGCAGGTGGCGCGAGGTCCTGGCCGAGTTCGACGGCGACCGCATCCTTTGTGCCGAGGCGAGCATCGATCCCCTGTCCCGGCTGACCAACTGGGTCCTGCCGGACCAGATGCACCAGGCGTTCAACTTCGCGTACCTGGGCACCCCATGGGACCCTGCCCGGTTGCGCGCAGTCATCGAAAGTTCGCTGCGGATGTTCGATTCGGTCGGGGCCCCCACCACCTGGGTCCTTTCAAACCACGACGTCGTCCGGCACGCGACGCGCTTCGGCATCGTGGAACCCGCGGCCCGCCCCGGCGACGGCCTGGGTGCCGAGGATGTCCAGCCAGACGCGGAGTTGGGCCTGCAACGTGCCGCCGCAGCCTCGATGCTCATGCTCGCCCTGCCGGGCGGCGTGTACCTGTACCAGGGCGAAGAACTGGGCCTCCCCGATCACACCACCATGGACCACACGTTCCGCCAGGACCCCTCGTTCCAGCGCACCGCGGGAGAACGCATCGGCCGTGACGGCTGCCGGGTGCCCCTGCCCTGGGAGGCGGCAGCGCCGGCTTTCGGCTTCAACAGCACCGGCGAGTCCTGGCTGCCGCAGCCGGAGGAATGGGCAACGCTGTCCAGGGACGTGCAGGACCGGGACGGGTCCTCTGTCCTGTCCCTGTATCGCCGGGCGCTGGGGCTTCGCCGCGCCATGAAGCTCGGAGCCGGCTCCCTGGACTGGCTTGAAGGGTCCTCCGCCTCGGACTGCGTGACGTTCGTAAACAACGGAGTCCTGGTGATGATGAACATGGGTGACGAGCCGGTTGGCCTGCCCGGCCTGGAGATCCTGCTCAGCACGGACGGGGACGCAGCCGCCCAGCGTAAACTGGGACCTGCGCAGTGCATCTGGCTGCGCATGGGGCCAAGCGGAACATCAGAGGGTCAGTGGCAGGAATCAGGGATGTAGCCCGTTTGGCGGGTGTTTCGCAGGCGACGGCGTCGCGGGCTCTGAGCGGTAAGGGCAGTGTTTCGGCCCGGGCCAGGGAGGCCGTGGCCGCCGCGGCCAGCGAACTCGGCTTTGTCATGTCCTACCACGCCTCCAGCCTGGCGAGCGGGCGCAGCCACAACATCGGGGTGGTCCTCCCCTTCGTCAACAGGTGGTACTTCGCCACGCTGCTCGAGGGCGCCAATTCCGCGCTGATGGACGCCGGCTACGACCTCACCCTGTACGACTTCCAGGGCGACCGGTACCGGGAATCGGTACTGGGGGACTTCCTCCTGCGCAAGCGGCTCGACGGCGTCCTGGCCGTCTCGCTCCAGCTCAACGCGCACGAGACCGAACAGATCCTCGCGGCCGGAATTCCGGTGGTCGGTGTGGGCGGCCCGCTGCCGGGGATCCCCACGCTCCGGATTGACGATGTGGAGGTGGGCCGGCGCGCCACCAACCACCTGATCAGCCTGGGGCATTCACGGGTGGCGCACCTAGGCGGCGAACACGAGCTTGGACGGAACTTCGAGATTTCCAGCGGTCGCCGCGCCGGATATGAGGAAGCGATGGCGGAGGCGGGCCTGCCCCTGCGCGAGGCGTGGTCCCTCATTTCCGACTATTCGGCGAACGATGCGTACAAGGAGACGAAGCAGCTGCTGGCGGACGCAGAGGAACGGCCCACCGCTATCTTCTGCGCGTCCGACGAGATGGCCTTCGGCGCAATACTGGCGGCCCGCGACCTCGGACTGCGGATCCCCGAGGAGCTGTCCGTCATAGGGGTGGACGGCCACGAAATGGGCGAAATCCTGGGGCTGACCACCATCGACCAGTTTCCGCGAAACCAGGGCACGCGGGCCGTTGAGCGCCTGCTGGCGCTGGTGCAGGACGACGGCGGCGCCGCTGGTCCGGCGGACGAGCTGATGGAGACCCGGCTGGTGGTCCGCTCCAGCACGTCCGCTCCCCGCATCCCTGCCGGGCACTCCGGCTCCTGATCAGTGCCTGGTTTCCAAACAGCGGCTGCCTGAGGGCGGCCTGCAGTCAGCCGCTGTGGTGCCCGATCAGCCAGACCGCCATCTGCCGGGCACGGTCGGCGGCCAGCGTGTCACCCTCCACGGCCTGGATCACGGAGCCCTTCATCAGGATCAGCAGCGAGCGGGCGAACTCTTCGGGGCGCACCAGCCCGGCCTCTTCCGCCACGGCCCGGACGTGGCCGCGGATCTTTGCCAGGTAATCGATGCTGGCCTTCCCCAACGGATGGGCGGGCCCCATCTCCAGCATGACCCTCACAAACGAACAGGCCTCGAAGTCCTCCCGCCGGAACCAGTCCCCGAAGACGTCGAAGATGGCCAGCAGCTGCTCCTGGGGAGTGCTGCCCCGGCGCCGCGCCTCGGAGAGGATCCCGTCCATGGTCCACTGCTTGTCCCGCTGCTCCAGGAATGCGAACACCAGGGAATCCTTGGACGGAAAATGCCGGTAGAAGGTGGCTTTGGCGACCCCGGACCGCTCAATGAGCTCGTTGACGCCAACGTCCCGCACGCCGCGCGTGGAAAACAGCTCGTAGGCAACAGCCAGGATCCTGTCCACCGAATGGGCAGGACCGGATTCCGCCACCGCGGCAGCTTCGGGGAACGCCGGGACTTTAGCCTCTGGATTCATCGCAAAATCAGTCTACTCCGGGGGAAGACAGACCGGTCTTCCCACCTGTAATGTTTCCCGTAGCGCAGTGCTTCGACGCCGTGGAGGCCCCCAGCCGGGCCCTCTCGGACTGGTGCAAGGAGGCCCCGATGTCAGCAGAGCGGATGTTCCAGAGCGTTCCCTCAGACCCTGATCCCTGGATGGCCGAAGACACCCCGTCCGAGATCCGGGAGTTCGCCATTGAGTCCCTCCGGTGGCAGGCCCAGGAAATCATCGATGAAGTTCTCTGCAGCCGCGAACCCGGTGAAGAGCTCGCCAGGGCACGCCTGCGCCGCTGCGTCGCCAAGCACCCCGGCAGGCCGGAGCGCGCGCTGCTCGAACAACTGATGATCAACCGGGAAGAGCCCCGCATCTAGCGGCCTGGCGTCAGGATCTCAGCGGTGCGTTGTCGATCAGCCGCACCGGCCCCACTTTGGCGGCGATGAGCGCCAGGGCTTCACCGCTGAACGGCGTCTGCCGGCAGTTCTCGGCAAGCGGCTCCAGGGTCTCCGGGTCCACCACCTCGAAGTAATCCAGCCCCACCAGCGGCTGGGACTCCACCAGGGCACGTGCTGAGTCAAGGTCCAGCGGCTGCCGCGCGTCCGCGCGTTCCTCCAGCAGCCGGAGGGCCCGCGACAGCACCAGGGCAGCCTCCCGCTCTTCGCCGGACAGGAAGCGGTTGCGGCTGGACAGCGCCAGCCCGTCGACGGCACGCACCGTTGGTACGCCCACGATCTCCACCGGGAAGTTGAGGTCTGCCACCATGCGCCGGACCAGGGCCAGCTGCTGCGCGTCCTTCTGGCCAAAGTATGCCCGGTAGGCGGGCAGGCCTCCCGGTGCCGCGCCGGCGGCAGGCAGCCCCGCGGCGGGCAACCCGTAGTGGAGGAGCTTGGCCACCACCGTCAGGGCGCCGTCAAAGTGGCCCGGCCGGGAGGCGCCCTCCCATTTTTCGCCCAGCCGGCCCGAGGTGATGCGCACCAGCGGTTCGCCGCCGGGATAGACCTCCTCCACCGGCGGCGCGAAGACCAGGTCCACGCCCTGGTCTTCCAGCAGTGCAAGGTCGGCGTCCAGCGTTCGCGGGTAGCGGTCCAGGTCCACGGCGTCGCCGAACTGCAGCGGGTTGACGAAGATGGTGGCCACCACAACGTCGTTCTGTTCGACGGCGGCACGCGCCAGGGCAGCATGGCCCTCGTGGAGCGCACCCATGGTGGGCACAAGCCCCTGGGATCTGCCCTGCCCGGAGCCCAGCAGCCGCGCGCCTTCGGTTCTGAGGCCGGCCACCGTGGTGGCAAGTTTGATGGGCATCGTCAGTCCTCCTTGGGATCGAGGGCCTGGCGCAGCCCCTCCAGCTGGTCCGGCTTCAGCAGTCCGCGCCCCTCTGCCCGCAGGGCGGTGGCGCGTGCCATGGCAAGGTAGGCGGCCAGCACATCGCCGTGCCCGCCGCCGTCGAACTCCCGCAGCGCCTCCGCGTGTGCCGCAACCGTGCCGACGTCACAGCGCGCTACCGGACCGGTCAGGGCGGACTCCCCTGACGCCAGCGCATTCTCCAGCGTGGCCCGCAGGAGCGGGCCCAGCATGCGTTCCGGCAGCTCCACTCCCACCGAGCGCAACAGCTCGGACGCCTGCGCAACGAGGGTGACCAGGTGGTTGGAGCCGTGCGCCAGGGCTGCGTGGTACAGCGTCCGGTCCGCCTCGGCAATGGCCACCGGTTCGGCGCCCATCTCCACCACCAGTGCCTGCGCGATGGGAAGCATGGCGGCATCGGCCGTGACGCCGAAGGTGCAGTCCAGCAGCCGGGTGAGGTCCAGGCTCATCCCCGTGAACGTCATGGCGGGGTGCAGCGCCAGCGGGACGGCTCCGGCGGCCCTGACCGGGTGCAGGACGCCCACGCCAAACCGGCCGGAGGTGTGCGCAACCAGCTGGCCCGGCTGCCAGGCGCCCAGCTTCGCGAGCCCGTCCACCAGGCCCGGGAGGGCGTCGTCCGGGACGGCCAGCAGGACCAGCTCCGCCCGCTCAACGATCTCCTGCACTTCCAGGACGGGCACGCCGGGGAGTAACGTTTCTGCGCGCTCACGGCTCGCCTCGGACACCGCCGAAACACCGACGACGGCATGTTCCGCGGCGCGCAGGGCGGCGCCAAGGACCGCCCCCACTTTGCCCGCGCCGATGATTCCAACGCCGAGGCGTCCCGGCTTAGCCATGCTGCCCGCCTTCCTGTTGCTGTGGGGTGGGGGTTTCCAGGGGGGTTGGGACTTCCAGGGGCCCGGCCACTGGTCCAGTGCCGGCCGCCGCGTCACCAGGCACCACCTGCCGGAGCCATTGTTCGGTTGTTTGCCGCTTCCTGGCCAGCCGGGCGCGCGCAGACTGTTCGTCGAACAAGGACAGGGCCACCTCAGTAGTGGCCTGGGCCAGCCGCGGCACCACGGGTCCGGGGGTGGTGTGGAGCACCAGGTCGGCGACGCGGAACCGGCGTGCCAGCGGACCCTGGTGCAGGGCGATGGACTGCGTGCGCTGGTGCGGAACCACCACAAGCTGCCGCCACCAGCGCCCCGAGCGGAACAGCAGGGCGGTGTCCGTGGCCGCGAACCCGTTCCGCCGCCAGCCCAGGGGGGCGAGCCAGCGGGCCCTCCGCGGCGTGGTGACGAATCCGCCGTCGGAATCCAGCCCGGTCAGCCCCGCACCGAAGACGACGGCGGGCTGCGGGGTTCCAGGGTCCGGCAGCACCAGTGCGAGCATGCCCATCACGTCCGACAGCGTGCCGACCGGCAGGAGGGTGGTCCGGGCGGAGCCTTCTCCCGCGTTCTCCACCACACCGTAGCCTGCCACGTTGACCTGCATCCGGTACCAGCCCAGCGGACGCCACAGCGGCGGCTGCGTGACCTTCAGGGCCTGGATCCGTCCGGGCGGAAGGGTCTGCGCCTGGGTGTCCAGCAGGCCGTAGCGGAGCCGGATGCCGTCCGGGGAGATCGCGGCGGTGAAGTTGTAGCCCTTGTTGAACAGTCCCCAGTAGCTGGCTGCCAGGCCAAGGCCCGCAGGAATGAGGTAGAAGTAGAACGCCTGGCTGTCCGTGGCGGCTGCGAGCACCACGGAGGCAATGCCGCCCACCACCACGAAGAAGCTCTGCTCGCTGAGCAGCAGGGAACCCACAAGGCGCTGCGGCGGCACGGACAGGACCTGGAATTCGGGCGCCTCGGGTGAGGGCTTCTCCGGGTGGGCGGGGTCAACGGCCACGCCTGCGGCACGGGCCAGGATGGTGGCGCGGAGCTGCCGGGCGTCGTCGATCTTCAGGTAGGCCAGCCGCACCGCCGACTCTCCTGCGTCGGCCACCTCGAACTTGAGTTCGGCGAGGCCGAAGATCCGGGCCAGCAGGGGCTGCACGATGTCGATGGCCTGGACCCGGTCCAGCCTCGCCTGGCGCTGCTGCCGAAAAAGGAAACCGGTATTGACCCTGACGTAGCCGCCGGACACCTGGTATTTGGTGAAGTACCAGGTGAGGAGGAAGCCCAGCACCGAGACCAGCAGCACCATGCCGCCGCCCGCCAGCAGCCAGGAAGCCCGGCCGGCGAGCTCTTCCTCGAAGACCGGCCTGCCCTGCAGCGAGCGTTCGAAGATGTCACGGCCGAAGAAGAAGGCTATGGCGGCCAGGGCCACCCAGCCACGGATAAAGGGCGACGCCGGGTGCACGCGCAGCCACTCGCCGTCGGACGCGTTGGCTGGCTGCGCTGTGGCTGGCTGCGCTGCAGCCGGGGTGCCGCCTGCGTCAGGGAGGGGGGCGGCGGGCCCGGGACGCGGTTCCTCCGCAGTCACAGCCCTGCCAGCCTGGCTTCGCCCCGCGCCGCCAGCTGCTCGCGCAGCCGGGCACCTTCAGCGGCGGGCAGGCCCGGGATCTGGGCGTTGGTGCCGGGTGATGCGGTGTGGAGCTTGAGCGTGCACAGGCCCAGTCCGCGCTCCACCGGGCCCACGCCGATGTCCACATACTGCATGCGCCCGTAGGGGACGGCCATGGTGCGCTGGAAGAAGATGCCGGTCCTGACCAGGAGGTCGTCATCGCGTTCGGCATAACCGATGGCACGGACCTGCCGCGGGATGAGCGCCAGCCGCCAGAGGGCCGACACCAATGCCACCGCGGGCACGGCAACTGCCAGCCACAGCGGTGGCCAGTTCCACACGCCCGCGAGGACAAGCACCAGCGGCAGGGCCAGGACCAGCACGGTGGCCACGTTGGCCAGGGCCCACTGCACCATCCTGACGGTGACGTACTTCGGGGACACGCGCTGCCAGGTGATGCCGGGAGGGTCAATCGCCTCGGTACGCATATTCGCCTTCCCCGGCGGCTTCACCATGCACGGTACGGCCGGGTTTTCCCTCGATGCCCTTGGTGTCGCCGTCCTCCGGCGGGATCTTGCAGAACCGCTCCACAAGCAGGCCCACCACGATCATCACCAGTCCCCCGCCGGCCATGGCAAGTGCCAGCCAGGTGATGCCCTGGTTGCTGCGCAGGCTCCAGATGCGGAGCTGGTCCAGGAAGATGCCCACATGCCAGCCCAGGAGCACGGTTCCGGCGTAGGCGCAGGCCTGGGCCAGGACCAGGGTCCGCGCGGCGAGGAGCGGGTCAAGCACGGGCCTTTCCCGGGTTCCGTTCTTCGCACCAGTCCTGGCACCGGCGCCGTCGAGGCTGTTGCGCCACGTCAGCACCCGGATGCCCAGGATCAGGGTGATGGCCACGATCACGCCCATGGTGGCCAGGGCGGTGGCCGGGAGGACGGGCGTGGACATGCCGAAGCGGCTGGTCACCACCGTGGCGGACCAGCCCGCAACGGCCAGGATGAAACCGATCAGCAGCAGGCGAAGCGGATTGATGGGCTTCATCGTTCTTCCACCGCCCCGGCCGTGGGCACGCCGTCGAAGTCACCGAAGCCGTCGAAAGGTGCAAGGTCGCCAAAATCGTCAGCCCGGGCGGCAAGGGCGCTGATCCGTTCCCCGTCCAGGGTGGCAGCAGGCTCGATGAGCGACCACGGGTAGAGGACAAAGGCGCGGACGGCGGCGCGGGGGTGGGGCAGGGTCAGGGTGGGGTCGTCGCTGCGGACGTCGCCGTAGGTGATGATGTCGACGTCGAGCGTCCGCGGCCCCCAGCGCACCTCCCGCACGCGGTGGTGCTTGTTCTCTACGGCCTGGCAGTGGTCCAGCAGCTCGTGCGGGGCCAGGCTGGTTTCCACGGTGATGACCATGTTGAGGAAGTCCGGCTGGTTGGGGGGACCGCCCACCGCCTTCGTCTGCACAACCGGCGACACGGCGAGCAGCCGCACCTCCGGCGGATCAACGAGGTCCGCCACAGCCTCGGACAGGGTGTCGTTGCGCTCGCCCAGGTTGCTGCCGAGCGCCAGGACCGCCTTGGTATAGCCGCTGTTCATTGCCCCTCCCCCCGGGCTTGCTTTTCCCCATCGCGCTTTTCCCCAACGCGCCGGTCGCGGTGCACACTGACCGCCACGTCGCCGAAGGGAACCTCGATGGGCGCCTGCGGCTTGTGGACGGTGATGTCCACGGCCTCCAGCTGGAACTCGGACAGCAGGCCGTCAGCGATCCGCACAGCCAGGGCTTCGATCAGGTTCAGCGGCTCGCCGGAGATCCACTCGGTAATACGCTGCGCCACCTCGCCGTAGTGCGCGGTGTCCCGGACGTCGTCGGACTCCGCCGCCTTGGCGAAATCCAGGTATAGCACTGCGTCCACAACAAAAGGCTGGCCCTCGCGGCGTTCAAAATCAAACACGCCGTGATGGCCGACGGCGGTCACCCCGCTCAGCGTAATCCTGTCCATGGCGCGCGGCTTAGCTGTCGGCGCGGGGTGCGGCCATGCGCGCGGCAACCTTGACGGCGTCAAGGCTGGGGCCGACGTCGTGCACGCGGACGGCCCAGGCACCGCGGTAGGCGCTGATGGCGGTGATGGCAGCGGTGGCGGCGTCGCGCTCCTCCGGGGCGGCGGCCTTGCCGGCCACCGTGAGCAGGGTGCCGAGGAACCGCTTGCGTGAGGCGCCCACCAGGACGCGGTGGCCCAGGCTGTCCAGCTGGTCCAGGTTCTGCAGGATCTCCCAGTTCTGGGCGTCGTTCTTGGCGAACCCCAGGCCCGGGTCCACGATGATCTTTTCCGCGGTGACACCGGCGGCGTACAGCTTGTCCCGCACGCCTGCGAGTTCGGCCACCACTTCCCCCGCCACGTCCTTGTAGTCGGCGAGGGAATTCATGGTGCGCGCGTCTCCGCGGCGGTGGGTAAGGATGTACGGCACCTTGGCGGCCGCCACGAACTCCGCCATTTCCGGTTCGATGCTGAGGCCTGAGATGTCATTGACAATGGCAGCACCGGCTTCCACCGCAGCGGCGGCCGTGGAGGCGTGCGTGGTGTCGATGCTGACGAGCGCCCCTGCCTTCACCAGTGCCTGGATGACGGGGATGACGCGCTGCTGTTCTTCTTCCGGGGTGACGTCCTCGGCGCCTGGCCGGGTGGATTCGCCGCCGACGTCGATAATGTCCGCACCGGCGTAGAACATCCGGAGCCCTGCCGCGATGGCGGTGTCCGCAGTGGCATGCCGGCCGCCGTCGCTGAACGAATCCGGGGTGACGTTCAGGATGCCCATGACCAGCGTGCGGTCCGTGGGGAGGTCTTCGAACCGGGCCGCCGGTCGCGGTTTGCGAAGGATGGGCAGGGGGGATGTTGCGGGGCCGGTTCCCGGCGCTGCAGCGAGTGAGTCCATGGTCTGGGGTTTACCTTCCGAGAATGAGGCTCATGGCTTCGGCACGGGTGGCCGGGTCATGAAGCTGCCCGCGGACCGCGCTGGTGACGGTCTTCGCTCCGGGCTTGCGGATACCGCGCATTGACATGCACATGTGTTCGCATTCAACAACGACGATGGCGCCACGGGGTTTGAGGTAGCGGACCATCGCCTCGACGATCTCAGTGGTGAGCCGCTCCTGCACCTGTGGGCGGCGGGCGTAAATGTCCACGAGCCGGGCCAGCTTGCTCAGGCCCGTCACCTTGCCCTCGTGAGACGGGATGTAACCCACGTGGGCCACCCCGTGGAACGGCACCAGGTGGTGCTCGCAGGTGGAATAGAAGGGGATGTCCTTGACCAGGACGAGTTCCTCATGGTCAAGGTCAAAGGTGGTGGACAGGACATCCGCGGGATCGTGGTGCAGCCCGGCAAACACCTCGGCGTAGGCCTTGGCCACGCGCTTGGGGGTGTCGATGAGGCCGCCGCGGTCCGGGTCCTCTCCGATGGCAATGAGAATCTCACGGACGGCCGCCTCAATCCGGGGCCGGTCCACCTTGTGGTGCTTTGAGTGGTGGGATCCGCCCTCCGCCGGATATCCGGCGGAGGCGGGAACGTCGTCGTCGTCGAAGTGGGTCACGTAGAAAGCTTAGCCGCGAAGGGTGTCCGGGCCCGCGTCGGTGACGCCGCCCTGGAACGGAGCATCCTCCGGAACACCCTGCGGGTGCGGCGGCTGGGCGTCGAGCGGCTCATCCAGGCGCGCCTGCTTTGCCTCCTCCTGGGCCTCGCGCTCCGCCCTCTCCTGGCGCGACTCCACCGGGCCCGCCATCTGGACCGGACGGGACTCCTTGGACAGCCACACTTCGCGGAAATCGCGTTTGCGGATGTCGCGGAAGATGTCGGCGATCTCGGCCTGGTTCAGGGTTTCGCGTTCCAGCAGCTCGAGGGCCAGCCGGTCCAGGACGTCGCGGTTTTCGGTGAGGATGGCGTAGGCCTCGTCGTGGGCCTGGTCGATGAGCCGGCGCACTTCCTCGTCCACCACGTAGGCGATCTGGTCAGAGTAGTTGCGCTCGTGCCCGGCGTCGCGGCCCAGGAAGGGCTCTCCGCCGCCCTGGCCCAGTCGGACCGCGCCGACGCGCTCGCTCATACCGTATTCGGTGACCATCTTGCGTGCGGTGCCGGTGGCCTTTTCGATGTCGTTGGACGCGCCGGTGGACGGGTCGTGGAACACGATTTCTTCTGCAACGCGGCCGCCCATGGCGTAGGCCATCTGGTCCAGCAGTTCGTTGCGGGTCACGGAGTACTTGTCGTTGTCCGGGACCACCATGGTGTAGCCCAGGGCACGGCCGCGGGGCAGGATGGTGATCTTGGTGACCGGGCTGGAGTTCCGCAGCGCTGCCGCCACCAGGGCGTGGCCGCCTTCGTGGTAGGCGGTGATCTTTCGTTCGTGCTCCTTCATCACGCGGCTGCGCTTCTGGGGTCCGGCCATGACACGGTCAATGGCCTCGTCCAGTGCACGGTCGTCGATGAGGTTCGCGTTGGAGCGCGCTGTAAGCAGCGCTGCCTCGTTCAGGACGTTGGCCAGGTCTGCGCCGGTGTATCCGGGAGTCTTCTTGGCCACGGCCTTGAGGTCCACTCCGGGTGCCATCGGCTTGCCCTTGGCATGCACCTGCAGGATCTGGTCGCGGCCGATCAGGTCCGGTGCTTCCACGCCGATCTGCCGGTCGAAGCGGCCGGGGCGGAGCAGTGCGGGGTCCAGCACGTCGGGACGGTTGGTGGCGGCGATCAGGATGACGTTGGTCTTGACGTCGAAGCCGTCCATCTCCACCAGGAGCTGGTTGAGCGTCTGCTCGCGTTCGTCGTTGCCGCCGCCGATGCCGGCACCGCGGTGGCGGCCAACGGCGTCGATCTCGTCCACGAAGATGATGGCCGGGGAGTTGGCCTTGGCCTGCTCGAACAGGTCGCGGACGCGTGAGGCACCCACACCCACGAACATTTCCACGAAGTCGGAGCCGGAGATGGAGAAGAAGGGGACGCCCGCCTCGCCTGCGACGGCGCGGGCCAGGAGGGTTTTACCGGTACCCGGAGGGCCGTACAGCAGCACGCCCTTGGGGATCTTGGCGCCCACGGCCTGGAACTTGGCGGGCTCCTGGAGGAATTCCTTGATCTCCTGGAGCTCTTCGACGGCTTCGTCGGATCCGGCGACGTCGGCGAAGGTTACCTGCGGCATGTCCTTGCTGACCATCTTGGCCTTGGACTTGCCGAACTGCATGATCTTGGAGCCGCCGCCCTGCATGCGGGTCATGAGGAACCAGAAAAGGGCGCCCAGGAGGATGACGGGAATCAGCAGGGAGAGCAGGCCGGAGAACCAGTTGCTCTCAATCGGCTGGTCCGTGTAGCCCTGGGCCGGATTGGAGTCCGTGACGGCCTTGACCACGTCCTCGGCGCGGGCGTCCACGAAGAAGAACTGGACGCTCTTGCCCTTGTCCTGCCCGTCCAGCTGCAGGTTGTCCTTCAAAGTCAGGTCAACGCGGTTTTCGCCGTCGAAGATCTTGGCCTGCTCCACCTGGTCCCCGGAGAGCAGTTCAAGGCCCTTGTCCGTGTCAATCCGTGCCGCACCACCGGGGGCAAGCGTTGCAAAGGCCACCAGGAGCAGACCGACCACGACGACGATCCAGATGCCCGGGCCTTTGAAGAAGTTCTTAGCTTTCATCTGTTCGGGGGCTAACCCCGTCCCTTCTGGTAGTGCTGCACGGCGAGTAGTCTGCGCGCGTGATGGTGCTGCGTCAGCTTCTAGCTATACACCGTCCGGAGTAGATCACGCATGATGGACGGCAAAAGTTCCCTGTGGGCGTAGCGGTGCCAGGGCGGCGGCGGGCCTGCCTCAGGGCGGGGTATTGCAGGTCAATGCCGACGGCGGCGCGGCGGCGGTCCGGGAGGGGCAGCCTACTCGTAAACGTGCGGGGCCAGGGTGCCCACGAAGTCCAGGTTGCGGTACTTCTCGGCGTAGTCCAGGCCGTAGCCGACCACGAATTCGTTGGGGATGTCGTATCCCACGTACTTGACGTCGATCTCCACCTTGGCGGCAGTGGGCTTGCGGAAGGCGGTGCAGATCTCCACCGATGCCGTGCCGCGCGATTCCAGGTTGGTCTTGAGCCAGGACAGGGTGAGGCCGGAGTCGATGATGTCCTCGACAATCAGCACGTCCTTGCCCATAAGGTCCGTATCCAGGTCCTTGAGGATGCGGACAACCCCGGAGGACTGGGTGCCGGATCCGTAGGAGGACACAGCCATCCAGTCCATGGAAATGTGGCTGTGCAGCGCCCGGGCCAGGTCAGCCATGACCATCACCGCACCCTTGAGCACGCCCACGATGAGGATTTCGCGGCCCTCGTAGTCCTTGTCGATCTGGGCAGCGAGTTCGGTGATCCGCTGCTGGATCTGCTCCTTGGTGTAGAGAACGTGCTTGAGGTCTGCCTGGACGTCGTTTGAATCCACCAATGGCTCCTGTGTAGATGCGGGGTGCGACTATTTTGCGGGCGGCTTTTGAAGCCGGAGTACTAGCTTCCCACAGCGTGCGGCTTCGCGGGGAACGGGTTTGGCTTTACTGCCGGCAGCCGGGCTGTCCGCGGCTTCCGCGCCGGCCAGCTGCGCGAGGGACAGGCGGTAGGCGCTCACTCCGCCGGGGAGTTCCACCGGCCCTGCCGAGCCGTGCCGCCGCAGCAGCGCCTCCGCCGCCAAAAGGCGCTGGTAGCTGGGCTGCTGCCCGCCGACGTCGGCCGCGGCCTTGGCGATCACGCGGTACCTGATGGCAGGGGGCAGGGCGCGCAACGCCTCCTCCGGAAGGCTCAGCTCCGGGCCGTTCCGCTCCACGAGGGATGCGAAGGTGGCTTCCGCCACATCCTCGAGGTAGTCGGCGTCAAGCTGCAGGATGGAGGCGGTCCGGGCGAGGGATTCCGCGACGCCGGGACCGAGTTTTTCCTCCAGGTGCGGCAGTACCTCCACGCGCGTCCGGGAGCGGGCATAGGACGGGTCCGAGTTGGTGGGGTCGTGCCACGGCTGGAGTTCCTCCACCTCGCAGATCTCTTCCGTGTCGGCCCGGCGAAGCCCCAGGAACGGCCGCAGCAGGGCACCCCTCGCCGGCCTCATGCCGGCCAGCGAGCGCGTGCCTGAGCCGCGCGCCAGGCCCAGGAGCACCTGTTCGGCCTGGTCGTCCAGGGTGTGGCCCAGCAGGATTGCCGCCGCTCCCTGGCTTGCCGCTGCCGCTTCCAGTGCGGCGTGCCGGGCTTCGCGGGCTGCGGCCTCGGGCCCCATGCCGGTGCCGTCCACCGTTACGGGCCGGACTTGCACCGGGGACAGGCCCAGCTCCTCCAGCATCTCCGCGGTCCTGGCGGCGACCTGCGCGGACCCTTCCTGCAACTGGTGGTCAACCACTGCCGCCCCGACCGTCACAGGGTGGCCGTCCACATGCCCGCGCCGGGCAAAGTACGCGGCCACGGCTGCCAGGGCCAGGGAGTCCGGGCCCCCGCTGCAGGCAACCAGGACGTGGTGCGGATAGCCGGCCTTGGCCAGGGCGTCCCCCAGCGCCTTGCGCGCTGTGCCGACGACGGGCGCCAGCCTGCCGGGCCGTCGTCGTCCGCTGCTGAAACTGCCGCTCATGGCACCCGCGGCGGTGCCCGCAGTGGAGCCTCCGGCGGTGGGTTCGGCGGCGGAAGCGGCCTCAGGTGGCTGGCTGCTTGGCAATCAGAGTCCCATCCGCTCAAGCCACAGCTTGGCGTCGTGGATCTCGGGTTCGGTGGGCAGGTGGTCCGCGGACTCCCAGACCCTGTTGAAGCCTTCCATGCCGGCGGCGTCCACCACGGCGCGGACAAACCTGGCGCCGTCCGAATACTGGCGCATCTTCGCGTCCAGGCCCAGGAGGCTGCGGATGAATTTTTCGATCACGCCGCGGTCCTTGCCGCGATCGTTGAACCGCTGCCGGATGGTCTTCACGGACGGGATGATGCTGGCGTCCACGGCGTCCATCACCACGTTGGCGTGGCCTTCCAGGAGGCTCATCACGGCCGTGAGGTGCGAGATGGCGGCCTTCTCCTCCGGGTCCTGGAGGAGGTCCAGGATGGCGCCCCGGCCGGGAGTGTTCCCCGAGGCGGTACGGTCCTTAAGCGAGCGGGCAGCAGCGGTGGCACGCTCCATCAGGGAATCGACGTTGCCCAGCAGGTGCACGCTGAGCTGGTCGATCTGTTCGAGCATGTGGTGCCGGAGCCACGGGGCCGCGGCAAACTGCACGCGGTGGGTCTGTTCGTGCAGGCACACCCAGAGCCGGAAATCCTCCGGGGTGACGTTGAGTTCGCGCTCCACCGCCACAATATTGGGGGCCACGAGCAGGAGCCTGCCGGCCGGCGGCGCGGTGGACCCTTCCGCAAGGGCAGCGAAGGGATCGTACTGGCCAAGGACCTTGCTGGCCAGGAAAGCCAGGACTGCGCCGAGCTGGCTTCCGGTGATGGCCCCGCTGACGCTGGCGGCGCCCGGGCTCAGCGTGCCCTGCCTGTTTTCCAGCATCTTTTCCATGGCGGGTTTGAGCATCACGGCGAAGCTCTGCGTGTTGGCTTTGGCCCAGGATGCGCGGTCCACCACCAGCACGGAGGAGTCGCGGAGGTCGCGCGCTGCTTCCAGCCCGGTGATCTCGTGGACATGGTCAACGGACGCATCCGCCAGGCGCCGCAGGCTGTCCACGGCCTCGCTGATGGCAGCCTGGTCCAGCACAGGCCCGGCCGGGGCCAGGCGCGCGGCGGTGGAGGCGGCGAGGTCCCAGTTGATCAGGGACTGTGCCGTGGCGGACAACGTCTGGGCTGACGACTCGCGTGCAGTGGGCTCCATGGTTCCCATCAGAACACAGCATGCTTGGGATAGTCCTTAAGTTCGCTCACCGGCGAACCTTTGCCCGCCATGTACGGGCCGCGCCGCGGTGCAGGCCAGGGCCGCATGGGCGGTGCTGGCGCGGCACCTTTCGTGCAGGGCAGGACCGCCCTGGCCCGACGCTCAGCGGCAGCCGCAGCCGGCGAGCGCTGTGGCGGCCCGGTCCAGCGCCTCCTTGTTCCCCGCGGCACCGGGGGTCAGTCCGTTTCCGATGAAGGAAAAGACCAGGAGCCGGCCGTCCGCGTCCACCACGTAGCCGCTCAGGGCCAGCACTGTGTTCAGGGTGCCGGTTTTGGCGCGCACCAGTCCCGCACCCCGCGCGGTGGCGGCATCACGGTACCGGGTATCCAGGGTTCCGGAGAGGCCCGCCACCGGGAAGCCGTCCAGCGCCGACCGGAGCCTGGTGTCCGTTCCAGACGTGATGGCCCGCACCACCTCGGAAAACTGCCGGGCCGGGACCTGGTTGCCCATGGCCAGGCCGCACACGTCCACCAGTTTCATCCCCTCCGCAGCCAGTCCGGCAGCGGCCAGCTGCGCGCCCACCGCCGCCGTGGCGCCGTCGTTACTTCCCGGCAGCCCGTCGGCCAGCGCTGTCAGCCGCCCCAATGCTTCCGCCAGGTAGTTGTCTGAGTCCTGGAGCATCAGGTTCACCTGCTCCGCAACAGTGGCGGACTGGACTTCGCCCAGCACCACCGGCTGGCTGGCCCCCTCCCCCTCCGGGCGTGCCGGGGCCGTCGTGCGTGCTGGGGCCGTCGTGCCGGCTGCCCCCGCGGGCAGGCGTTCGACGGCGGCTGCCACGGTGAGTCCCGCGGCGGCGCCTGCCGTGCGCAGCCGGGCGGCGAATTCCTCCGCCGCCGTCATTGCCGCGTCCTGCGGGCGGGGGCCGGTGGTGACGGCGGGATCATAGCGGGCGGAGTTCAATGCCAGGGGGTATACGGGAGCGACTTCACCGGCGGCCACGTCCCCTGGCCCCCACGCCGGGTTCAGGGCGGGGCCCGAGAAGAGGGAATCGTCCACCAGGACCTTGATCTCCCCTGTGGCACCGCCCTTTTGCAGGGCCTCCGCGGCCTGGGCCGCCAGGGTTGCCAGGCCTGCGTGGCCCATCACCTGGTCCGGGGCGGACCCTCCGGGTCCAAGAAGGACGTCGCCGCCGCCAAACAGCACCACCTGGCCCGGCTCCGGCCCGGCGACAGCCCGGGTGGCGAACCTGTGCTCGGGGCCGAGGACCCGCAGGGCGGCGACGGCCGCCAGCAGCTTCATGTTGGACGCCGGCACCCGGCCTTCCGAACCGCCGCGGTCAAACAGGACCTGGCCGGTGAGCGCATCCTGCACCACGGCGGTGAAAGTTCCGCCGCCGTCGGCCGTCAGCAGCGGTTCCAGCTGGGCACTGACGGCGGACGGGAGCGGAACGGGAGCGGAGCCGTCCGGCGGGGCGAGCCCCGGCACGGTAGAAAGCGCGGTTGGAACCTGCTGCCAGGCAGGCGCAGGCGGAGCGGGGGCTGGCGGTTCGGGACCGAGGAAGCCCGGCGCCACCAGCAGTGCGGCCGGGACGGCGAGGGCCACCAGAAGCGCAGAGAGCAGGACCAACTGCCAGGACCTTCGCACGCCACCGGCGCCGCTCCCCGCCGCCTGCCGGGCACGGCCAAGCCGCTGATCCGTACTGCGTGTTTTGGTCATGCCCGTGCCGGTCCTCAAGTCCTGAAATTTCCCCACAAGTTCCTGATTCCAGGGCCTCTCGCTATATCCTCGATAATAGTCGGCGGCACTGACAGTCCTTTTTGTTGCCCGTCAGAAGTGCCGCGAACCCCCTGACTTGCCGAGGAGCATTCCATGAAGCATGACGTGACCATCGAGATCCCCAAGGGATCGCGCGTCAAGTACGAAGTCGACCACGAGACCGGCCGCGTCCGCCTGGACCGCGTCCTCTTCACCTCCATGCAGTACCCCACGCACTACGGATACTTCGAGAACACCCTCGGTGAAGACGGCGACCCGTTGGACGCGCTGGTGCTCCTCCAGGACTTCGACCTGCACCCCGGCGTCATCGTTGAATCCCGCCCCATCGGCGTTTTCAACATGACCGACGACGGCGGCGGAGATGCCAAGATCCTCTGCGTCCCCGTGGATGCCCGCTTTGACCACATCCAGGAAGTCACCGACGTCAGCGACTTCCTGATCAAGGAAATCGAGCACTTCTTCACCCGCTACAAGGACCTGGAGCCGGGCAAGTGGGTCAAGGCCGAGGGCTGGGGCGACCGCGCCGCCGCCGAGGCCGAACTGGAAGCCTCCATCAAGCGGTACGTCCCCACGGGCCACTAGTCCCCGCCGTCTCCCTTACCTCGCTTCGCTCGGTCAGGGAACCCTGCCAGCGTGGGCCCACCCACGGGCTAACGCGCGACGGCGGGTGGTGCGGTTC
>NZ_BMKU01000004.1:80186-89277 GCF_014644495.1 Pseudarthrobacter polychromogenes | reverse complement strand
ATTCCTGGAGTTTTTGTCCAGATATGCAGGCTTCACCGCCCTCGAAGCCTGCATAAGTGGACAAAAACTCCCAGGAATTTGTGGAATCGTTGCCCTGTGAGTTCCGAGCCCCTGTTTAGTCCCCCCTGCGGTCCCGTCACAGGCTGGCGGGACGGCGACGTCCTCCGCGCCACCGGGATTCCGTACGCCACCGCCGGACGTTTCCAGCCACCGGCTCCGGCCCCTGACTGGACCGCGCCGTACGCCGCAACCTCGCCCGCCCCCGCCTGCCCGCAAGGGCCCGTGCCCTTCCTGGACGACATCCTGGGTACCAGGTACGGCGAACTTCCAGGGAGCGAGGACTGCCAGAACCTGTCCATCACCATGCCCGCGGACATTGACCTGTCCAGCCCGGAAAGCGCGCGGCTGCCCGTGCTTGTGTGGATCCATGGCGGTTCCTACACCACCGGCTCCGGTGACCTCGCCATCTTCGATCCTGCGGTGCTGGTGGCCGAGAACCGCGTGGTGGTGGTCTCGGTGACCTACCGGCTGGGGCTGTTCGGCTTCCTGGCAACCCGCTCGGGCCGGCCTGCCAACCTGGGCCTGCTGGACCAGCTCGAGGCTTTCCGCTGGGTGCAGCGCAACATCTCCGCATTTGGCGGCGATCCCGGCCGGGTGACTGCTTTCGGCCAGTCCGCAGGCGGTGACGCGATCGCCCACTTAATGGCGACCCCCGACGCGCCGGCACTGTTCCAGCGCGCCATAATCCAGAGCGCCCCTTTGGGCATCTCCCGGGGCCGGGCAAAAATGAACCATGCCATGGGGATCGCGGCCGAGGCTGTGACCGAAGAGACTCCCGCCATGGAGGTGGTGGAGCGGGAGGACCATGTGGCGCAGGTGGCCCGGAAGTTCGGGATGCTGGCCGCGATGCCGTTCGGAACGCAGTATGGGCACGCGCCGCTGCCGGAGGAAGCCGGGATCGAGGCCGCCTGGAACCGCTCCGCACCCGGCGTCGAGATCCTGATCGGCCACACCTCCGAGGAAGCCAGGCTGTTCCTCCCCCGGAGCCCCTACCTCAGCCGCCTGGACAGTGTTCCCGTCGCCGGCCCCACCCTCCTCCGGGCCATCAACTGGGTGGTCACGGAGACCGTTTATGGCCGGGCAGCCCGTAAGTTCGCACGCCGTCATGTCCAGGCCGGCGGCAGCGCACACCGTTACGTTCTGAACTGGCATGCCCCGGGGAACGTCCTCGGCGCCGCGCACACCATCGATTTGCCGCTGCTCTTCGGGAACCGGAACACGTGGGAGGGAGCAGGACTGGTTGCCGGTGCCGGCTGGGAGGACGTGGACGCCGTGGGGCGGGAACTCCGGACACTGTGGTCACGTTTTGCGCGCGGTGACAGCCTTGGCGAAAAGGGCGGCATCCCGGGCGCCCTGGATTACACCTCGGAGCGGCCTCATCAGCCCCGCCGGCGTCCCCGGGTGGTGGAAACCGTGCTGCGTACAGCGTCCACCAGGATGTCCTGGCGCTGGAAGTAGGCATTGTGGCCGGCATCCCCGACAACCAGGAGACGGGCGCCGGGCACCGTGGCGGCAACGTGCTCTGCCCCGCGGCGGATGCGTGGCCTTTCTTCCTCTCCGATCAGCACCACCAGCGGGCTGGTTACTGATTCCAGTCCCTGCTGGAAGGCTTCGACGTCCCGTGGGTCAGCGCTGAGAAACTCGCCCTGGCTTTGTTCGAGGCTCCGCGGGTACCTGGCCGCTTCAATGGCGGTGGCGGTTGAACGGACCCTGAGATAGCGGGCAAAGTCCTTCGGGTTGTCCGCGATCCACTGCTCCGTGAAGGAGTTTCCCACGCCAAGCCAGATCCGCTCGTCCTGGTCGAGGGAGCTGAACACCTCGAACTTTTCCGGCTGGCCTGCCTGCCCGGGAGGCGGCACCACAAGTGGCCACCCCATCCCGCAGACCACCAGGGCAGCCGCGCTGCCGGGGTGGCGGACGGCCCAGCGCAGCGTGGTCATGCCGCCCATGGACTGCCCCACAATGACCGGGTCTTCCAGGCCCAGGGAGCCTATGAAGTGCTCCAGCTCCGCAGCCCGGTCAACCAGGGGTCCCTGCCGCGGAGAGTTCGATGACCAGCCGTGATCATAGGTGTCGTATGCCAGGACCCGGAAGTCCCGTTCGAGGTCCTGGATGATCGGTTCCCAGCACGCCGCCGCCGAGGCATGGCCATGCAGCAGCACCACCGGCCGGCCGCGGCCGGAGTCCGTGTAGTGGATGTCGTTGCCGAGAAGATCGAGCCAGGGCATGGGTATATTCTCTTTCAGGCCTGGTCAGCCGGGGTGGCCCACCACGCCCCAGCCTTGCAGAACCCAGGCGGGGCGTCATCCGCTGTCCAGTACCGGCTGGCGCACGCCGGTACAGGCCAGGGCGGCCGGCGGTAGAGTCTGGTCACGTGAAGACGCTCGGAGTGGACCTGGCCGCGGCTGCCAAAAAGACGGCCGTGGCCGTCATCGAGTGGAGCCGCGGATCAGCCCGGCTGGTGCACCTCGGCCTGGACGTGCAGGACCAGGAGATCGTTTCCCTCTTCGGCGCCAGCGACATGACCGGCGTGGACTGCCCGGTTGGCTGGCCGGACGCCCTCATTCCATTCCTGGCCGGGCACCTGGCCTTCGACGCCGGACCCGTGCTGGAGCACGACGGGATAGAGGGACGGCGGCTGCTGGCCTACCGGGACACGGACCGCTTCGTCACGGGGCGGACGGGCCTGATTCCGCTCAGTGTTTCCGCTGACAGGCTGGCGCATCCCGCCATGCGGTGCGCCGTGATCCAGGCAAAGATCGCAGCGCTCCATGGGCCGCAGCTCAGGGACGGTTCCGGACGCCTTGCGGAGGTCTATCCGGCCGCGTCGCTGAAAGTCTGGGGCCTGAACGCCCGGGGCTACAAGGGACGCGGCAGCTCCGAGGCGGAACGGCTTGCCGCGCTCCTCGGCATCCTGAGGGAGCAGGCTCCCTGGCTGGACCTGGACGGCTACGGGGACCGGTTGGCCGCCTCGGACGACATGTTCGACGCCGTCATCGCCTCGCTCACGGCCCGGGCCGTTGCCCTCGGGCTGACGACCGGTCCTGACGGGGCGCACGCCGCGGCCGCCCGCACCGAGGGCTGGATCCACCTGCCGTCCTGCGGCCTCGACGGACTGGTCGACTAGAGGAGTTTTTGTCCAGATATGCAGGCTTTGCCACTGCGGAACCCTGCATATCTGGACAAAAACTCCAAGGGGGGGCTAGCCGAGGGTCCAGTTCCGGATCTCCTCCGGGTCCTCGCCGTGCGTGCGGGTGTGTTCGCGCGCCCGCATCCGCCGGTCCTGGAGGCTTTGGCGGAGGGATGAATGCCGCTCGGCCAGCCCGGGCACGCGGTCGATGGCGTCGATGGCCAGCTGGAACCGGTCAATACCGTTCAGCATCGCCATGTCGAACGGCGTGGTGGTGGTTCCCTCTTCCTTGTAGCCCCGCACGTGCAGCCCGTCCTGGTTGTTGCGGCGGTAGGCAAGCCGGTGGATCAGCGCGGGATAGCCGTGGTAGGCGAAGATGATGGGCTTGTCCGCCGTGAAGATCCCGTCGAAGTCCCGCGCCGGAAGCCCGTGGGGGTGCTCGCTCTCGTCCTGCAGCCGCATCAGGTCCACAACGTTCACCACCCGGACTTTCAGCCCGGGCGCGCCCTCTTTCAGCAGTTCCGCCGCGGCTACGGTCTCCACGGTGGGGACGTCGCCCGCGCAGGCCATCACGACGTCGGGCTCCTCGCCGGGCACCTCGGACCCCGCGAAGTCCCAGATGCCCAGCCCCCTGCGGCAGTGGTTGGCGGCGTCGGCCGGGCCCAGCCACGTGGGCGAGGGCTGTTTGCCGCTGACCACGATGTTCACGTAGTCCGTGGAGGCCAGGCAGTGGGCCATAACGCACAGCAGGGTGTTGGCGTCGGCCGGCAGGTACACCCGGATGACCTCTGCCTTTTTGTTCACGGCGTGGTCAATGAACCCGGGGTCCTGGTGCGAGAACCCGTTGTGGTCCTGCTGCCAGACGTGGGAGGACAGCAGGTAGTTCAGCGAGGGCACCGGCTGGCGCCACGGCAACTGCCGGTGCACCTTCAGCCACTTGGCGTGCTGGTTGAACATGGAGTCGACAATATGGATGAAGGCCTCGTAGCAGCTGAAGACGCCGTGCCGGCCGGTGAGGAGGTAGCCCTCCAGCCAGCCCTGGCACAGGTGTTCGCTGAGCACCTCCATCACCCTGCCGGACCGCGCGAGGTGCTCGTCGACGTCGTCAATCCGGTACTGCCATACCTTGTCGGTGACTTCGTAGACGTTCTGCAGGCGGTTGGATGCGGTCTCGTCCGGGCCGAAGAGCCGGAAGGTCTCCATGTTCAGCGAGATGACGTCCCGCATCCACGAGCCGAGCGTGATCATCGGGCTGACGCGGTCCGTCCCGGGCTCAGGGACCTCGACGGCGTGGTCCCGGTACGCGGGCAGCTTCAGCGCCTTGCGGAGCAGGCCGCCGTTGGCATGCGGCGTGGCGCTCATCCTCAGGGAGCCGGTGGGGGCGGCCACGGCGACGTCGGGCCGGAGCCGGCCGTCGCCGTCGAACAATTCCGCAGGCCCATAGGACTGCAGCCACTCTTCCAGCTGCTTCAGATGCTCCCCGTTGGTGCGGACCTCAGAGAGCGGAACCTGGTGGCTCCGCCACGTCCCTTCCACCTGCAGCCCGTCCACCACGCGGGGTCCCGTCCACCCCTTCGGCGAGCGCAGGACGATCATGGGCCAGCGCGGGGCACCGTCCAGCTCGTCCGTTCCGGCCTCCGGCGCACGGCGGGACTCCTGGATGGCGCGGATGCCGGCAAGGCTGCGGTCCAGCGCTTCGGCGAAGTCCCTGTGCGCCTGTTCGGTGTTGTCCGGGTCCTTCACCGTGACGAAATACGGCTCATGGCCGTACCCGCGCAGGAGTTGTTCCAGCTGCTCTTCGGGCATGCGCGCCAGGATGGTGGGGTTGGCGATCTTGTAGCCGTTCAGGTGCAGGATGGGCAGCACGGCACCGTCCGCGGCAGGGTCCAGGAAGTTGTGGGAGTGCCAGCTGGCGGCGAGCGGGCCGGTTTCGGCTTCCCCGTCGCCAATGACGACGGCGGTGACCAGCTGGGGATTGTCCAGCACCGATCCGTAGGCGTGGGCCAGGGAGTACCCGAGTTCACCACCTTCGCTGATGGAGCCGGGGGTCTCGGGAGCGGCGTGGCTGGGGATGCCGCCCGGGTAGGAAAACTGCCGGAAGAGCTCGGCCATGCCGTCGGCGTCGTTGCCCACGTGCCCATAGATCTCGGAGTAGGTGCCTTCCAGCCAGGCGTTTGCGACGACGGCGGGGCCGCCATGGCCGGGACCTGCCACGAAGAGCATCTCGGCGGAGTCGCGGCGGATGACGCGGTTCAGGTGGGCATAGACGAAATTCAGGCCGGGGGTGGTGCCCCAGTGGCCAAGCAGCCGGGACTTCGTGTGCTCGGCTTTCAGCGGTTCGCGCAGCAGCGGGTTGGAGCGGAGATAGATCTGCCCGACGGACAGGTAGTTGGCGGCGCGCCACCAGCGGTCCACAAGCTCAAGTTCGTCGTGCCCCATGCTGCTGGTCATAACCGTCCTCACGTAGCGTGTTCCCCGCTGTCGCCATGAGGCAGGTGCGGCCGTTCCCCCATCGCACCAGATGGGCCAGCGCGAGGCAACCCCGCTTGCCCTGGGGCTGCTACCAACCGGTAGTCTTTGGATTCAGATGTTCACGCTGACAATCAACCAGACGGATAGCCGGCGCGATGGCGACCGGGTGCCGCAGCTCCTCAAGGACCTGCGGCATATTCCTGCGCGCCTCGACTTCGACCGGTCGGTGGAGGACGAGGTCCAGGGCATCGTGGACTGTCCGCACCAGGCGGTGGAGGCAGCGATGATCGCGCTGCGGTGCGGTTCCTGGTACGTGGGGATCGGCGTCGGGCCCGTCAACGAGCCGCTGCCCAACCAGATCAAGGACGCCTCAGGCCACGGGCTGGTGTACGCGCGGCGTGCCGTGGACCGGCTCCGCAACAGCAAGGAGCGGGTGCCCGTAGCGGTGGAGGGGCCGCTGGCGGACATAGCCCACGACGCCGAGGCCGTGCTGCGGCTGCTGGGGCATATTGTGCGGGACCGGTCCGGGGCCGAGTGGCGGGTGCTGGACCTGATGACCCCCGGCGTCCGCGGCCAGCAGAAGGCGGTGGCCCAGGAGCTGGGCATCACCACGCAGGCCGTCAGCAAGGCGGTGGCGCGGGCGCAGTGGAATGAGGAGCACGCGGCCCGGCCTGCGGCGGCACGGCTGCTGGCCCTGATCCTTGAGGTGCGCTAGCGGCGGCCTGCCTTAGCGCTGCGTTGCGGCCATCACCGGTTCGCCGTTGAAGTATTCCAGCTGCCAGCCGTCGATGGCATGGTGGTGCGCCAGGTTCAGGACCGCGTTGTCGATGCTGGTCAGGGTGCTCCCCACGGCGCGGCTGAGGCTGACCCGCAGGAGCGTCCCGTGCGCGACGACGAGGAGCCGGCTGCCGCGGAATTCCTCGGCGAGTGCCTCCAGCGCGGCCAGTCCCCGGTCCGCTGCCTCGTCCTCGCTTTCGGCGCCGCGGAAGCCGCCGGGAATGCGCAACGCCTCCAGTTCAGGACCCGCCTGCATGCCCTCGGCCGGGCCAAAGCTGCGCTCCGTCAGTTCCGGGACGCGGCGGACATCGCTGAGGCCCAGCCCGGCCGCGATCAGGTCCGCGGTTTCGGCGGCCCTGCTCAGGGGCGAGGACGCGATCGCGTCCCATTGGTAAGCGGACAGCACAGCGACGGCGTCGCGCGCCTGGGCCCGGCCGACGTCGTTCAAGGGAATGTCGGTGGATCCCTGCAACCGGCGCTGGGCGTTCCAGTCTGTCTGGCCGTGGCGGATGAGGGCGAACGTCGTGAGGGTCATGCTGTCCATTCTGCCTTGTACTGCGTTAGAGCAAGCTGCGCAGCACGTGGGCGGCACCGTCGTCGAACACTGAGTGGGTGACCTCGTCCGCAGCGGCGATGACTTCCTCGGGCGCCTGCCCCATGGCCACTCCCCGCCCGGCCCAGGTGAGCATCTCGATGTCGTTGCGGCCGTCGCCGATGGCCACCGTGAGGTGCTGTTCAATGCCGAGCCTCCCACGGAGGTTCTCCAGCGCACTCGCTTTGGTCACTCCGGCCGCAGCGATGTCCAGCCAGGCCGTCCAGCCCACGGAGTACGTGACTCCGGCGAGGCCGATGTGCTCGATCGCCTCGTTGAACTCTTCCGGGGTGTTCTCCGTGCTGAAGACCACCACGCGCACGGCCGTGGCTTCGAGCATGGTGTGGAAATCGACGCCGACAGCCTCGACGCCAAAACTCGGATCCTGGAAGCGCTCGGTGGACAGGAAGTTCCCGTCAGCATCCTCCAGCGCGTACTTGGCCGAGGGAAGCCGTTCCCGGAGCGCCCTGAGGGCGGGTCCGGGGTCGAAGGTGGCTTTGTGGATGACCTCGTAGCCGCCGTCCAGCCCGGGGTGCAGGCGGAGGGTGACACCGCCGTTGCAGCAGACAGCGTAGCCGCGCTCGATCCCGATCTTCTCGATGATGGGCAGTGTGGCGTTGAGGGACCGGCCGGTGGCGATCATGACCTCGTGCCCGGCAGCCACCACTGCCTGCGCCGATTCGCGGACGCCCGGGGACATGTGGCCGTCGTGGTCAACCAGCGTGCCATCCACGTCCAGGGCGACCATCAGCTTCTGCCCGTTGATGTTTTCGTTGTCTCGCCGGTCATCGTTGCCGGCGACTGAGGTTTCAGTCAGCGTTGTCATTCACATAGTGAACCAGAGGACCCCCGGCGGCGCTAGGACGCAGGCCACAGATATGTTGAACTCCGCATTAACACTTGTTGTTTGGCTGCAACCATGTGGGTACCGCCTTGCGGGACACCATCTGACGGACAGTGCACCCCGGAGTTCGCTGGTGCGTTGACTGCTCCGGGGTGCGCACCGCTATTTGCAGTTATCCACATTCACCCGTTCCACGGTTCAACCGTCCTGCGGGCAGCCTGACGATAGTCCCATGCAGTTGATTCATGCCGGCAACGTCCGCCGCAGCACTGGAGACGTCCGCTCGCTCAGCCGCCGCTATGCCCGCGGCGAGCTGGTCCGCGTCAGGAAGGGCGTCTATGCATCGAAAGAAGAGTGGATTTCGCTGCCGCCGTGGGAAAGGTACCGCCAGACAGTCCTGGCTGTGGACCTTGAACTGCCGCTGTCAACGTTCTGCCTGCATACGGCTGCTGTTGTGTGGGACCTGAATCTCCTGGAAGTGCCGGGCTTCGTGCACCTGTCAGGAGCATCGAGAGGCCACGTCGGCCGCAGCGTGCCAACAACTTCCGCCGCACGACTATCATCGGGTGAAACCGGACTGGAACGGATCACCTCCTACGGCGTCCGCCGGCACCCCGGACCAACAGCAGCGGTACGCCACAAGAATTTCCTGGTGACGCCTTTACCGGAGACAGTGGTGGGCGTCATTGCCAAGGAAAACTTCGCTGCCGGAGTGGTCCTGGCGGACCACTCCATGAGCCGGCGGTACGCTTCCGGCCCCCGCCTGGGCAAAGAGGATCTGCTCAAGCAGGCCTCCCTGCTCACTTCGGAGGCAAGGCGCAGATGGGTCACGCAGGTCCTCGATTTCGCGGGGACAGACGCGGAGTCCCCGGGCGAGTCACTGAGCAGGGCACAAATACACGTTCTCGGGTTCCCGGCTCCCCTTCTGCAGGCAAGAGTGCATGTGGGAGGGGTTTTCATCGCTCGAACTGACTTCTTCTGGCCCCGCCACCGGCTGATTGGGGAGTTCGACGGCGACGCCAAGTATCTGCGCGACGAGTACCTCGGAGTTCACACGGCGCGCCAGGCCGTCCTGGCGGAGAAGAAGCGCGAGGACAAACTCCGGGCGGCGGGGTTTCGGGTAGTCCGGTGGGACTGGGCCACAGCGTCTGATCCCGCGCGGTTTGAAGCATGCCTGCGGCAAGCGGGCTTATCGAACAGCCCCAGAGATACAGGA
>NZ_BMKU01000004.1:1025-80145 GCF_014644495.1 Pseudarthrobacter polychromogenes | reverse complement strand
CGTCCATAAGCGGGTGCAACCCGGGGCGCAGGAGGAGCGGGAGCTACAGGACCGGGAGGACCTCAAGGCCGCCCAGGTACTTCTGCAGCGCCTTGGGCACGTTGACCGAACCGTCCGCGTTCTGGTGGTGCTCCAGCAGCGCAACAATCCAGCGGGTGGTGGCCAGCGTGCCGTTCAGGGTGGCCACAGCGCGGGTGCCCTTGGCTACCCCCTCCTGATTCACCGCTCGTTCGCGGATGTTCAGGCGGCGGGCTTGGAAGGTGGTGCAGTTGGAGGTGGAGGTCAGCTCGCGGTACGCGCCCTGGGTGGGGACCCAGGCCTCGCAGTCGTATTTCCGTGCCGCGGAGGTGCCTAGGTCGCCGGCAGCAGTGTCGATCACCCGGTAGGGCAGCTCGCACTTGGCCAGCATTTCCTCTTCCCACGCCAGCAGCCGCTGGTGCTCGGCGGCGGCCTCTTCCACCGTGGTGTAAATGAACATTTCCACCTTGTTGAACTGGTGGACCCGGATGATGCCGCGGGTGTCCTTGCCGTGCGAGCCGGCTTCGCGGCGGTAGCAGGAGCTCTGCCCCGCGTAGCGGATGGGGCCGGCAGAGAAGTCCAGGATCTCGTCCGCGTGGTACCCGGCCAGCGCAACTTCCGAGGTGCCCACCAGGTAAAGGTCGTCTTCGGCAAGCCGGTAGATCTCGGCGTCGTGCTTTACATCGAAGCCCGTGCCCTGCATGGTCTCCGGGCGCACCAGCGTGGGCGTAATCATCGGGACGAAGCCGGCTTGAATGGCCTGGTCCATGGCCATCTGCAGCAGCGCCATTTCCAGCCGGGCACCAACGCCGCGGAGGAAGTAGAAGCGGGCGCCGGAAACCTTCGCGCCGCGCTCCATGTCGATGGCGCCGATCAGTTCGCCGATTTCCAGGTGGTCTTTGGGCTCAAAGTCGGGGAATTCACGCGGCGTGCCCACCGTCTTGACCACCACGTAGTCGTCCTCGCCGCCCTCGGGAACGCCGTCCTCAATGACGTTGGGGATGGTGCGCAGCAGCTCATCCTGCTTGGTCTGTGCGGCGTCGGCCTCGGCGGAGGCGGCCTTGACTGCGTTGGCCAGCTCCTTCACCTCGGCCAGCAGGGCCTTCTTCTCGTCGCCCTTCGCCTGGGCCACCTTCTTGCCGAACGCGTTCTGCTCGGCCCGGAGGTTCTCGAAGCGGATCAGCGCCGCACGGCGGGCCGCATCCGCGGAGATGATCGCGTCCACCACTGACTCGTCCGCGCGGCGGGCACGCTGGCTGGCACGGTATTTATCAGGGTTTTCGCTGAGGTCTTTTACGTCGATCACCACACAAGGGTATCCAATCCCGCGCACGACGGCGGGCGGCAGCGGACGTGCGGGGCCCGCCTGGCTTCCGCCGGGCTACTGTTGAGGCACCATGAGCGACTGGATCCTGTACCTGCTGACCGGGGTGGCCCTTGCGTTCGCCATCTCCAGCTGGTGGGGCGTCCGCAGGCTCAAGGCCCTGCATATCCGCAGTACCGTGGGCGGGGATGCCCAGGATCCGGGCCTCGCGGAACAGCGTGTCGCGGTGATCCTCAACCCCATCAAGGCACAGTCGGACGAAGCGAAACGCCTCATCCAGCGCGGCTGCCTGGCGGCAGGCTGGGAAGATCCCGTCTTTTTCGAGACCACGGCGGAGGACCCCGGCTACTCACAGGTGGCGGCCGCCCTCGCGTACAGGCCCGACGTCGTCCTGGTGGGCGGCGGCGACGGGACCGTCCGCGTGGTGGCCGAGTCCCTCGTGCACACCAACGTGGCTATGGGGCTGATTCCGCTGGGCACCGGCAACCTCCTGGCACGGAACGTGGACCTGGACCTCAACGACCTGCATGCCAACGTCAACACCGCCCTGTTCGGCCGTCAGCGCCATATCGACACCGCCCGGATGGGCATCGAAAACTCACGCACCGGCAGCTCCTCCGAGCACGTGTTCCTGGTGATCGCCGGCATAGGCATGGACGCAGAGATCCTCGCCGACACCAACGACGGCCTGAAAAAAGCGGTGGGCTGGCTGGCATATACCGAGGCAGGCATGCGGCACTTGCCCGGACGCCGGAAGAAGGTTTCGATCTCCCTGGACGGCAGCCCGGAGCAGGTCCGGAACATCCGCAGCGTCTTGTTCGCGAACTGCGGCCTGATCCCGGGCGGCATCGACTTCATTCCGCAGGCCATGATTGACGACGGCATGCTGGACGTGGTGGTCATGAGCCCCCGCAGCGCCATCGGCTGGCTGCTGATGTACGTCAAGATCATGTTCAAGCACAGCGGGAAACTGCCCGTCATGACCGTCTACCGGTCCGGGAGGGTGGTCATCAAATGCCCCGAACCGATGGCCATCCAGCTGGACGGAGACACGGCCGGTGAAGCCACCAGGCTCACCGTCCAGGTGGAGCCGCGGTCCCTGCTGATCCGGGTCAAGGGCCAGGATTAGAGGCTACTCGCTTTTGCGCTTCTTCTCCTCGGCCGCCTTCGCCGCAGCGTGGGCCTCGGACTGCTCACGGATCATGGCCTGCTCTTCTTCAAACCGCAGGCGGTCAGCACGGTCGGCGTCGTCCCCGTCCCAGTCCTGGTTGTCGGCAGTGGGCCGGGGGTTGACGATCATCCCCTGGCCGTCGTTTTCGGTGCCGCTGGCAGTCATGACGCGCTCCCTTCGTTAGGGGCCATCCCCCGTGTGGATCAAGTAAGCATACGCATTGTCCACAACCCGCGGAAGTACTTGGAACGGCATTCACCTACGCTTTGGGCGAAGCGGGGGAACCGCTTTCGGCGGGCTCAGCTGCGGGCGGGAGAATGCCAGCCACCCAGGCCCGTGCTGCCTGGAAGGCCTGGTCAGCAGTGTGCGGCTCTACCGGCGCTGCCTGCATGTCGGCCCGGGGATATGACCCCAGGAAGCGGGTGGCGGGACTGATGCGGTGGATCCCGGCCAGGGCGTCGGCCATCCGTTCGTCGCCCACGTGCCCGTCGGCGTCGATGCTGAAGAAGTAGTCTCCCAGGTACTGTCCGGTGGGCCGGGACTCAATGCGGCTGAGGTTCACCCCGCGGCTGGCGAACTGGTCGAGGATTTCCATCAGGGCGCCGGGCCGGTCTTCGGGGAGAGGGACCACCAGCGTGGTTTTGTCCGCACCTGTGCGTGGGGGCAGGACACCCGGCCGGCTGACCAGGATAAAGCGGGTCACGGCGTCCGGATTGTCACCGATATCCTCAGCCAGAACCGACAGTCCGGGCTGCTCCCGGGCCACCAGCGGAGCGCAGATGGCGGCGTCGTAAAGGCAGTCTTCCCCAAGGAGCCCCAGTGCCGAGGCAGCCGTGGATGGGCCAGGTACGTATTCGGCTGACGGAATGTTCGCATCCATCCACAGGCGGCACTGGGCCCAGGCATGGCCGTGGGTTGAGACCCGCCGCACGTCGGCCAGGCGGACTCCGGGCCCTGCGACCAGCACGAAGCTGATGGGCACCAGGACTTCGCGGATGATCCGCAGCTCGCCACCTCCGGCGATCGCGTCGAGGGTGGCGGTGACGCCTCCTTCAACGGAGTTTTCGATCGGGACCATCGCGGCGTGGACTGATCCGTCGCGCACCCAGTCCAGTGCAGCGTTAACGTTCGACGCCGGGACCCGGGTGGCCTGCGCAGCGTCCGGCACCTGCAGGAGGGCCGCCTCGGTGAAGGTACCCCGTGGCCCCAGGAAGGCGTAGGTGGAGGATGACGCGGACATACACATTCCTTTATCGGTAAGCGCCGACGGGAGCCGGCGGCAGAAGCTGCAGCCGCTACATGCCCGGCTCCAGGCGTCCCTGCTAGAGCACCATCGGCTTCAGGCCGTTGTCCGAGACGAGCGGTTTGCCGGCTTCCAGCCACATATCCATCCCGCCGGAAACGTTGATTGCGGTGTAGCCCTGGCCGGTGAGCCACTGGGCAGCGCGGAACGAGCGCCCGCCGGTGCGGCAGATGACGTAGACATCCTCGTCCGGATCGAGTTCATCCAGCCTCGCCGGGAGCTGGTCCATGGGAATGTGGCGGGCACCATCTGCATGGCCCGCCACCCACTCATAGTCCTCGCGGACGTCAAGGATGACGGCGTCATCGGGGATGTCGCCGACGGGGACGTTGTCGAAATCGCTCATGGAGGGTCCTGCCTTCGCGGATCGGTGTCGGATTAAAGCCTAGTGCTTTCGCCTCCACCTGGCGGCAGGCCAGGTCCACGTTAAGCTTCTGAGTGACCCTAGGAGGAACCGTTGTTCCCTGAGCAGCCCGCACTGGCCACCGCAGGAAGCCGAAGATTCCCGCCCCGGCACTGCCCTGAGCACTGCACTGGCATGGATCCGTGCGGCCTTGACTGAACTCCACGAACTGCCGGCCGTCGCCCTTCGGGACCTCCTGCGGGAGGGGCGCGTGTCAGCAGCGGAGGCCGCGGCGCATTTCCTCGCCCGGATCGAACAGCAGAACCCGCTGCTGGGCGCCTTCATTACGGTAACGGCGGAACAGGCGATGACTGACGCCCGCACCGCCGACTCAGTGCGTTCCAGCATCCCCTCCGGGGAACTGCCTATGCTCCACGGCATGCCCCTGGCGTTCAAGGACCTCACCGACGTGGCAGGCGTGGTGACCACCCACGGCAGCGCGGCGCTGGACCACAAGCCTGCGCCCGCGGACGGTCCATTGGTTGCCCTGCTTAGGGAAGCGGGCGTGACCCCGCTGGGCAAGACCCAGGTTCCCGAATTCGGACTGACGGCCTACAGCGAAAACCGGATCGCGCCGCCGTCGCGCAATCCCCACGCCCTGAGCAGGAGCTCAGGCGGCTCCTCCGGCGGCAGCGCTGCGGCCGTGGCCGCGGGACTGCTGCCTTTCGCCCCGGGCACCGACGGCGGCGGCTCGGTCCGGATCCCCGCAGCCGCCTGCGGGCTGCTGGGGCTCAAGCCGGGCCGCGGCGTGGTTCCGGCCGGTGAAAGCGTTGGTGATGCCGCGCGGCTGGTGGTGGCCGGTCCGATTGCCCGGGACTCCGTGGATGCGGCGCTCATGATGGACGCCCTGGCGGCACCTGACACGGCGGGCAGGCCGGCCGGTGGCTACCTTGCAGCGGTGGGCCTGGAGCCCCCGCGGCTGCGGATCGGCATCAACCTGGACAGCCCGTGGTCCGGCACCTTCCCGTTCGTCCCGGAGCAGGAGGCGCTGGATGCCCTCCGGGCATGCCCTCAGCGAAGCTTCCATCCGGTACGACAACCGGTACCCGGACGCCTTCACCTCGGCATGGACGGCAGCCGTGGGCGCGGCCAGGATCAGCCCCCACCGGGAAGCCCTGCTGGCGCCCCTCACCCGCACCTTCCGGCGCCGCGCCCAGCAGCGGAGCCCGGCCAAGCTCGCCGAGTCCCTGGCATTCCTGCGCCAGTTCCAGCATGACACCGCGGCGCAGTACGCGCAGTGGGACCTGATGCTCATGCCGTCACTCGCCCAGGCACCGCGCCCTGTGGGCTGGTTTACCGGCGCCATGCACGGCACTGACCGGTGGCCCTCGGCGCAGTGGCCTGGAGATGCTGACGGCGATTACCGCAAACAATGCGAATACGCGCCCTGGTCCTCCATGGTGAACGTCTGCGGACTGCCTGCCATCACGATCCCTGTGCATTGGACCGGCGGGGCCCCAGGGCAGGGGCTGCCGATGGGAATACAGCTTGTGGGACCTCCGGGATCAGAATCCCTCCTGCTGCAGGTGGCGCGCCAGCTGGGGTTCTGACCATGTTGCACGCGGCGCCACTATTGACCTCCTCCTAACGCCGGCTTAATGCGCCTGTAACCCGTGGGGAGCAAACTTGTGGACGTGCCAGGCCGCGGCACCCTTCCGCCAGCCACTGCTCGACGAGGAGTTCCCTTATGAAAGCTGAAAATCCCAGCACGACTGCCGGCGAGGTGCGCCCTCTACCGGACGGAGCCAGGCCGGACCTCAGCAACGCCACTGTCAGGGAGGACCTGGCCGGGCAGGGCCGCTGCGCCCTGGTCCATCTCCCCACCGGACGGACCTGCCTCCTGCCGCTCCGGCACCATGGAGCGTGCGAGTTCCACCGCCCGCAGGAAGCCGACGACGTCGCCGCCGGCGGGTGACCGCGCTGGAGGGCACCAGCGCCGGAAGCCGGGCCAGGGCCTTGCGCAAAAGTGTCGACTCCACCGCGAATCAGGAGGACGATTAAAGGGCAGTCACTGTGAGGAGGTCTGTGATGTGCTATTCATCCAGCAAGGACTTCGGGTGGGGCATCAGGAAAGAAGCCGAGAGCAAGACCGAGGCAAAGCACGAAGCCCCGGCGGAAACTCCGGAGAAGCCGGTCAAGGCGCAGGAATTCACATTCTGGGCATTTCCGGGCTGGCGGAAGACGCGGACGCCGGGCACCCCTTCAGCTGAACGGAGCAAGGAGAGGGTCTGAGGCCGCGCCAAGGTCAACGGAAGGGTCTTCACCGAAGGCCCTTCCGCTGTTCCCAGGCTGGCGGCGGGCCGGAGCGGCGCGCGCCCCGCATTGTGCTGCGGCAAACCCTCCCACTATGGTTGAACCATAAGCATGCTTATTATCCGCACGCGACGAAGGGAACCAGCATGAGTACCGGAAACTACCCATCCGCAGGACAGCCGGAACCGGGAACCGGGAACCATGCCGGCGTCCCCCCGGCACCGGCCCGCACGCCCTCCCCCGTGGACTCCACTGCGGACTCCGCACTGACCCGTCCGGATGAGCACCGGCCGGCCGGCACCGGCACGCCTGCACCACAGCCGTCGTCCGCTGCGGACCAGCCAAGGGTGACCCGGGCAGGGGTGGTGTGGGCAGCCGTCGTAGCGGCCCTGGTGCTCCTGATCCTGTTGATCATCTTCATCCTCCAGAACCAGGACCAGGTGGCAGTGCGGTACTTCGGCCTGGAAGGACTTGTGCCGCTGGGCATGGCGTTGTTTATAGCCAGCGTGACCGGTGGGGTCCTGGTTGCCATGGCAGGTGGCGCCCGCATCCTCCAACTCCGCAGGAACGCCCACCGCGCACGGCTGCGGCAACGGAAGTAGCGGCGCGCCGCCGGAAGCAGTGCGGCGCCGCCCGGTCCAGTCCTGAAAAGCGAAGCCAGGGTGAGCAGCGGCAGCCGCAGCTCCTCCGCATCGCCGATGCCATCCGGCGCCGGGACACCGAGGGGGCGGCGGAGGCCATGCCGGCCCACATCGAGCTGGTCTCGGACGTGGAGCTGCTCCGCTAACTGTATTGACCTGGCGGGCGGCAGCGCGGTCAACGGGCCAGGCCGCCAAAAAGCTGTTGACCGGGCCTTTCGGCGATCCTAAGATCTGGACATCGCATGAGCCTGCCCCCATGGTGTTCGCAGGCATTCCTTCCGTCGAGGTGCCCCCAGGCGCCTCTCACTTCCCCTCATATTGCACAGGGCTTAGACCCTTAGCGGGAGCACTGATGATGTCCACAGTCCATGACACCAACCGGGAACTGGAAATACAGCGGGCGCTGCGCGGGCTGCGCGCCAGGCTGTCGGGATCCCTGATCGAGCCTGATGATCCGTTGTACGAAGAAGCCCGGCGGGTATGGAACGGCATGGTCGATCTCCGGCCACGCGCCGTCGTCCGCGCCGGGGCGATAGCCGACATCGACGCCGTGCTGGACGCCGTCCGGCGAAGCGGCATGGCGCTGGCCGTCCGTGGCGGCGGGCACAACATTGCCGGACACGGCAGTGTTGACGGCGGGCTGGTGCTGGACCTGGGACCGCTGAGGCACGTCCAGGTGGATGCCGGGAGCAGGCTGGTGACTGTGGAACCCGGAGCCACCCTTGCCGACGTCGACCACGCAACTGCCGCGCACAACCTTGCCGTCCCGCTGGGAGTGATCAGCGGAACAGGCGTGGCGGGGCTCACCCTCGGCGGCGGCGTGGGCTGGCTGACGCGCTCCAACGGCCTGACCCTGGACAACCTGGAATCCATGGACGTGACCACCGCTTCGGGAGAGCACCTGCACGCCAGCGGGCAGGAGAATCCGGAGCTGTTCTGGGGGCTGCGCGGCGGCGGCGGAAACTTCGGGGTGGCGTCCTCCTTTACCTTCCGCGCCCGCCCCCTGCCGCCCCAGCCGCTGGGAGGGAACCTGTTCTACCGCCCGGAACACTGGCGCAACGCCCTCCCGGCTTTTGCCGCCTGGACCCGGGACCTGCCGGACGGGATGAACCCGATCACCTCGTTCCTGGTCTTCCCGGCGGAGTTCGGGATGGGCAGCGACCCGTGGATGATCATCGGGTTCGTGTGGGTGGCGGAGGACCAGCAGGCAGGGCTTGCGCTGGTTGACCAGCTCCGGGCCGCCGCCCCTCCTGACGAAGAGGAAGTCGGCCCTACCTCCTGGCTTGACTGGCAGAGCGCCATGGACAGCGTGTTTCCCAAGGGTTCGCGCGGCTACTGGAAGAACGTCTCCTTTTCGCGGCTGGACGCGGAGTCAGTGGATGTCCTGCTGAGTTTCGCCTCCGAGCTGGCATGGGAGGGTACCGGCATTGACATCCACCACATGGAGGGGGCGTTCGGGCGGGTACCGGAGGATGCAACGGCGTTCCCCAACCGTTCTGCCCGCTACTGGCTCAATGTCTACGGCTTCTGGCGGGACCCCTCCGAGGACGAGCGGCTGACCGCGTTCGCCCGGAAAGCCTACGGGCTCATGCGGCCGTTCGCGGAGCACGGCGAGTACGTCAACTTCCTTGGCGCCGAGGTGGGGCCGAGGGGCGTGGACGCCGCCCGCGCAGCGTACGGACCGGAGAAGTTCCGGCGCCTGGCGGCCCTCAAGGACCGCTACGATCCGCACAACCTCTTCCGCCTCAACCACAACATCCCGCCAACGCAGGCGCCCATGTGATGGGGTGAGGAGCCCGGGTGGAATGCACGACGGCGGCACGCCGCAGGCGCGGGCCGCCGGCACAGCGTTCAGGTGGATTAGCGTCAGGCCCGTTTAGAACGTGTACGTCGAACCGCTGGTGGAACTGGCAATCGCAAGGCCGATGATGGCCAACAGCCAGAACGCGCCGTAGCCCAGGAGGCACAGGTAGCCCAGGACCAGCCCGGCAATGGACATGCCCCTGCCGGACGGTTCTCGTTTGAGCGCCATATGGCCGGTGATGATTGCTGCAATCTGCGGGAGCAGGAGCCAGCCCATAATCACCGAGGCGATGCCGCACACCATGCTGGCGATGCTCAGCGTCTTCGGCTCCGCCTGCATGCCGTAGTACCCCTGCTGGGCGTACGGTCCGGCCGGCTGGCCATAAGGGGAGGGTTGCTGGTTGTACGGGCTCGGCGGCTGGCCATAGGCCCCGCCATACTGGCCGGGTTCACCGTACGCGCCCTGCCCGTAGCTGCCCTGTCCGTAGGGCGGCGCGGACGGCGACTGGCTGCCGTAGGGCGGCGCGAACCGGGGCGGTTCAAGGCCGGACGGCGTGCTGGAGTCGGGTTGCCCGGTATCGGGCCGCTGGCTGGGCTGGTCAGACATGGTTCCCCCTAGGAATCTTGATCCCAGCCTACCCCCGCACAGGGGCTGATCTATTGCCCCCAATAGGGCAATATGTACACCGCAAAGATGACGAACGCCGCCAGCAGGGCCAAGCGTCCGGCGCCGCCGGTACCGTGCTGGCGGGCCTTTGGAGCCGCGCGGCGACCCGCTGGACGGTGGCCTTCCCCGGCCCCGGCGGCCGAAGAGTTGCCCCGGACCACCGGACGCGCTGACGAACCCGACCTGGCGGCGGGAGCTCCGGCATTCGTGGGTGGCGCCGCGGGCGGAACCACCGTGCCCGGGCGGACGTGCCGGAACGCCATGATGCCCGGCTCCTGTTCATGGGTGAGGTCCTGGCCGAGCTGCGCGTACAGTCCCGCCACAGTCCGCTGGTCCAGCACCTGCGGCAGGGCCTCGATGGCACCCACCACACGCTGCGTACCGGCCACCGCCACATCCGAGGCTGTCACCCCAAACAGGTCCGGCTGGGCGGCCATACAGATCAGGGGGCGGACCAGCCGCCGGTACGGAGGGGACACCACGGACGACACCGCGGCGCATTGGGCCAGCGCACCTTCCACAGCCTGCGTCCGTGCGTACCGCCCCTGCCAGAGCACCCCGGACAACACCCGGACCTCGCCGGTCCAGTTCTTGCAGTCGACCACCACCACTCCGCCAGGCCCCACGAGGACGTGGTCCAGGTTGGCTTTCGGCCGGCCGGGCCAGTGCACGTCATGGAGCACGTACCAGCCGCGCGGGACCAGCTCGCCCAGCTTCTCCGCCACCATCTTCTCGCTGACAGCATCCGCGTCCCAGGGCTTCGTGGCGCCTTCGGCCTCGTCCAGCCGGCGCTTAAGCCTGGCCACCCTTTCGGCGGCCAGTCTGGACTGCTCGGCTTTCCCGTCTCCTGCCCCCATGGCCGCCCCTGCTTCCCTGCCGGAAGGACGACGGCGGGGGGCCGCCGTCGTGCCTTGCTCTCGGATGAATTCCCCGACTTTTTCGAAAGTAACAGGGCGTGCAGCGGCCGGTATATAAGTACTTTGGTGGGGTCTGTACTCAGGGTGACTACTCGTTTGATGACGATCTTCCGTCACAGGCCGGACACAGTGGCCGCATTCCGGACGGATCGTTTTGACTCAGGTCCCTGTCTGGCATGCTGGTGGCATGGCTAGCCGCGCGGGCACAGTTGCCCAACCCCAGGACCTTGTTGACATCACTGCGCTCCTTGACGCGTATTACGACATCACGCCCGATCTGGGTGATCCCGGCCAGCGCGTGGCGTTCGGCACGTCCGGGCACCGCGGCTCCAGCCTGAAGGCGTCATTCAACGAGCAACACATCGTTGCCATCACCCAGGCCATCGTGGAGTACCGGGCGGGGCAGGGCATCACCGGGCCGCTGTTCCTGGCCAAGGACACGCACGCCCTCAGCGAGCCCGCGCAGAACTCCGCACTCGAGGTCCTGGCAGCCAACGGCGTCCAGGTCCTCGTTGACGCCCGCCACGGCTACACCCCCACACCGGCGCTCAGCCACGCAATCCTCACCTACAACCGGAACGCCGGCGCCGGCGCCCCGCAGGCAGACGGCATCGTTGTCACGCCGAGCCACAACCCGCCGGCAGACGGCGGCTTCAAGTACAACCCGCCGCACGGCGGGCCGGCCGATTCGGACGCTACCGGCTGGATCGCCAACCGCGCCAACGAGCTTCTGGAGAACGGCCTGCGCGGGGTGAAGCGGATTCCGCTGGCCGATGCCCAGGCAGCGGACAGCACCGGCAAGTTCGACTTCCTCAGCAGCTACGTGGACGACCTTCCCTCCGTCCTGAACCTGGATGCCATCCGCAACGCGGGCGTGCGCATCGGCGCCGACCCCATGGGCGGTGCATCCGTGGACTACTGGGGCGAGATCGGCGAGCGCCACCACCTGGATCTCACCGTGGTGAACCCCACCGTGGATCCGCAATGGGCCTTCATGACCCTGGACTGGGACGAGAAGATCCGGATGGACTGCTCCTCCCCGGCCGCCATGGCCTCGCTGATCCAGCGGATGGCTGCCGGTGCGGACGGGACCGCAGCATACGACGTCGCCACCGGCAACGATGCCGACGCGGACCGGCACGGCATCGTCACCCCAGACGGCGGCCTGATGAACCCCAACCACTACCTCGCCGTCGCCATCGATTACCTCTACCGCAACCGCAGCGGCTGGAACCCGGCCTCCGTGGTGGGAAAGACCCTGGTGTCGTCCTCCATCATCGACCGGGTAGCCCAGAGCCTGGGCCGGAAGCTCGTGGAGGTTCCGGTCGGCTTCAAGTGGTTCGTGCCGGGCCTGCTCTCCGGGGAGGGCGCCTTCGGCGGCGAGGAATCGGCCGGCGCTTCCTTCAACAAGCTGGACGGCAGCGTCTGGACCACGGACAAGGACGGCATCCTGCTGGCCCTGCTCGCCTCGGAAATCACGGCGGTCACCGGCAAGTCCCCGTCCCAGCTCTACAAGGGCCTGACGGACCAGTTCGGCGCCCCCGTCTACGCGCGCATTGATGCAGCAGCCACGCGGGAGCAGAAGTCGGCACTCGGCAAGCTGTCGCCGTCGGACGTCACCGCCACAAGCCTGGCCGGGGAACCCATCCTGGCCAAACTAACCGAGGCGCCCGGCAACGGCGCATCGATTGGCGGGCTCAAGGTGGTCACCGAGAACGCCTGGTTCGCCGCCCGCCCGTCCGGTACCGAGGACGTCTACAAGATCTACGCCGAGTCCTTCAAGGGCGAGGAGCACCTCAAGCAGGTCCAGGCGGAAGCCAAGGCACTGGTGGACAGCGTTATCGCCTAGCTGCCCCGGTTTCCGGCAGGCTCCAGAGCTGCAGGATGCGCCGGACGGTGCGGTCACCGTCCGGCGCCATGTCCACCAGCGCCACCCGGTCAAGCACCAGGGTGTCGCCCGGGCTCAGGCGGCGGCCGTGCAGGTGGGAGATGTGCGGCCGGTAGCCGGACCTGGTGTGGGCCGGTGTGAGGATCCTGCCACCTGCGCTTTCGACTGCCGTGGCCAACTGCTCGTGCAGGGCCTGCAGGTCCGGCTGCCGCTGGACAAGGCTGACCGGCACGGAGCCGTTCCGGCCGAATCCCGCGTCCTCCCCCACCGTCAGCGCGGCGCCCAGTGCCTTGTCCGCAGGTGGCCCGGCGAGCGCCGCAACTTGTTCGGCAACGGCGTCATCGACGTCGAACCTCAACAGGGTGATGTGCAGGGGCCACTGCGTCCGCGGGAAGACCTGGCCTTCAGCGACCGGCTCCACAAACGCCACGAGGACGAAGTTCCGCATCCGCCCAGTGTGCCACTCCCCCGACTAACCCTGCTCGGTCCAACGCTCTCTCATTTAATGCGGCTTAACCGCCAACGCTCTCTCGCGCATGAGAGAGCGATGGCCGAAAAGGTGCATTGAGTGAGAGAGCGTCCCGGGGTTGGGGGTTAGACGGTGCGGACGACGTCCTCGTAGGAGAACTTGGGCTTGGCTTCGCCCCAGGCGTCTGCGGCGGGCTGGCCGATGTTGACCACCAGGAAGCTCTTCTGGCCGCCCGCGGGGAAGAACGCCTCATCGATGGCACCGAAGTCGGCTCCGGTCATGGGGCCCGCGGAGAACCCGAGGGAGCGGACGGCCAGGATGAAGTAGCCGGCCTGCAGGTGCGCGTTGTTGTTGCCCGTGGCGGCGGCGAGTTCCGGGTTGGCGTCGTACATGGCCTTGGGGGCGTTGTAGCCGGGGAGGAAGGTGTCCCACTGGCCCGCCCAGTTGGTGTCGTAGCTGAGGATGGCCACCAGCGGGGCGGAGGCGGTCTTGGCGCGGTTGCCTGCCATGAGTGCGCCAACCAGCTTGGCGCGGGCTTCGTCCGAGCGGACATAGGTGACGCGCAACGGCTGGGAGTTGAAAGCCGTGGGGCCGAACTTGGTGAGCTCGTAGATGGCCTGCGCCTGCTCGTCGGTCACCTCGCCCGTGAACGAGTTGGCGGTGCGGGCCTGCGCGAAAATAGCGTCGACGGCGGCCGGATCGATAACCGCTTCTTCATGGGCAATGGTCATTGGCGTACCTTTCGCTGTGCCTCCCCGTTTGCGTCGGGGCCGGCGTCGTTGCTTTCCATGGTTGCAACTTCAACCAGCAGTGTCCTCTTCCCGTGACGGCCCGTGACATCGGACACAACAGTCCGTGGGCGGGGCGCGGGCGGTATCCTTGTCCCAGTTAATCTCCGCCCTCCGCGGCATCCCCCCGAAAGCCCCCGAAAGGCCTCCGCCCATGAGCATGCTCGGAATCAAATGGAAGCTGCACGGCACAGGCAAGTCCATCAAGCCGGGGCACGTGGTAGCCCCCGATGAGCGCCTGGCCTGGCCACTGACCATCGGCGTGGGTATGCAGCATGTGGTGGCCATGTTCGGCGCCACGTTCCTGGTGCCCATCATCACCGGAATGCCGCCTGCCACCACGCTGTTCTTCTCCGGCATCGGAACGCTGCTCTTCCTGGTGATCACCAAGGGCCGGGTTCCCAGCTACCTCGGCTCAAGTTTCGCGTTCATCGCGCCCATCATGGCGTCCCAGCAGCAGTTCGGCGTGCCAGGAGCCCTGGGCGGCGTGGTCTTGGCCGGCGCGGCCCTGGCCCTGGTGGGTGCCATCGTCCAGAAGTTCGGCGCTGGCTGGATCAACCGGCTGATGCCGCCCATCGTCACCGGCGCCATCGTGGCGCTGATCGGGCTGAACCTCGCACCGGCAGCCAAGCAGAATTTCGACGCCGCCCCCGTCACCGCCGTGGTCACGCTGGCCACCATCATCCTGGTCAGCGTGCTGTTCCGGGGGATCCTGGGCCGCCTCAGCATCCTGGTGGGCGTGGTGGTGGGCTACCTTGTGGCGATGCTGCGCGGCGAGGTGAGCTACGAAAAGATGGAGGCCGCGGCCTGGGTGGGCCTGCCACAGTTCCAGACTCCCGAGTTCCATGTGGGCGTCCTTGGCTTGTTCGTGCCCGTGGTGCTGGTCCTGGTGGCGGAGAACATCGGCCACGTAAAGTCCGTAGCCGCCATGACCGGCCAGAACCTCGACGGCGTGTCCGGCCGGGCGCTGATGGCGGACGGCGCCGCCACCGTCCTGGCCGGCTTCGGCGGCGGCTCCGGCACCACCACCTACGCCGAAAACATCGGCGTCATGGCGGCCACCAAGGTCTATTCGACGGCGGCCTACTGGGTGGCAGGCGTCTTCGCCATCGTCCTGAGCTTCTCCCCCAAGTTCGGCGAGCTCATCGCCACCGTCCCGGCCGGAGTGCTGGGCGGCGCGGCCACCATGCTGTACGGCATGATCGGTATCCTCGGCGTGAAGATCTGGGTTCAGAACAAGGTGAACTTCTCGAACCCGGTGAACCTGACCACCGCCGCCGTGGCCCTCATCATCGGCATCGCGGACTACACCTGGACCATCGGTGACCTGACGTTCACCGGGATCGCACTGGGATCAGCCGCGGCCCTGGTGATCTACCACGGCATGAAGGCCATCGCGAAGGCCCGGGGCACCGCAGCCGAGCCCGAAACCGAGCAGGCGGGGCTGCCTCCCCAGGCCAGGGCAGCGGGGAACACTGCCGCCAGGCGCGCCCCGAAAAAGCGCTAGGCCTCCTTCAGGGACAAGGGCTCCCCGGGCAGGCCTACCGGATGGACTGCCGGGAGATGCCCGTGCCCGAAGACGGGGCCGGGACGGGGACGTTTGGGAACCAGCGGAGCCTCCGCGGGGTGCCTGACCTGGCGGATCGCCCAGGGTACGAGGTATTCCCGGGCCCACACCAAGTCTTCCGTCCGGGCTTCCTTCCAGTTGCGCGGCGGAAGCGCCTTGGGCTGCAACGGTTCAAGGCTGTGGGGAATGGCCAGGGCCTGCAGCACTCCCAAGGCGATGGTGTGGTGGCCCAGCGGCGAGAAGTGCAGGCGGTCAGGGTCCCACATGCCGGGCCTGGTGAGGTCGCGCAGGCACCACAGGTCAACCATCACAGCGTTGTGCCGGGCCGCCACGACGTGGAGGTTTTCGTTGAGGATGGCCACCTTGCCGCGTATTTGGCCGAAGACCGGGGTTGCGCCCCAGTCGGGGCCGGCGAAGAGGACAACGGTGGCCCCGGAGCGGGTGAGCTGCTCCACGCCGGCGTCAATTTTCTCGGCCAGCTTGTCCGGATCGCTGCGGCGGAACACGATGTCGTTGCCGCCGGCGGACAGCGTCACCAGGTCAGGCTGTGCGGCCAGCGCCGGGCCCACCTGCTGATCCAGGATCTGCTGCAGCCGCAGGCCCCGGATCGCGAGGTTGGCGTAGGCAAAATCAGGCTGTCCCGCGCTGAGCTCCTCGGCGACCCGGTCAGCCCAGCCCCGCAGTCCGCCCTGATTCTTGGGCTCGGGGTCCCCCACCCCCTCAGTGAAGGAGTCGCCGAGGGCCACATAGCGGTGCCAGGGGTGCTCCCCTAATGCGGGAGCCCGTTCCGCCGGGCGTGCCAAATCCAGGCCAACTGGCCGGCCGGGTGACCGTTCCTGCTTCGGCGTTGTCATGCCGTCCTCCCTTCCGCGGTGTGCGATGGGCCCTTGCCCCGCCCGGCTTTACGCCGGCGGGGCTGTTCCTCCTGCTCCAGCTCGGCTGGGGGCAGCAGGCGGAAGTCCGCGACGCCGTCGGGCGTTCCCTGCCTGAGCCCGGCAGGCTCCCTGCCGGGCTCCCCGGGCCCGGGGTGCTCCCTCCCGGGACCCGGCGCAACAACGTTCAGCGCGGCATCGCGCAGGTCGAGTTCGTGGTGCAGCGCCTGTGTCTGCAGGAACCGCAGTGCCCCCTCGCGGCTGAGGCCGTACTCGTCCATGAGACTGCGCACCGCCAGGTCCACCAGGACAAGGGAGCTTTGCACGACGGCGATGCCTGCTTTGGCCTCGGCGCGTTCGGCCGTCCGCACCACAACACGCAGGGCCCGGGCCACCTGGTGCGCGTAGCTGCGGCTCCGGAGCAGGTCGTCGCTGCTGAAGGCGTGCGGGAGCGCGGCGTAGAGGTTGATGGCGGCGCTCGTCCCGCCCTCGGAGGCGATGGGCATGGACAGGAGTGACTGGACCCCGTGGCCGGCGGCCGCGCTGGCGTACCCGGGCCAGCGCCGGTCCCGGCTGACGTCGGACAGCAGTACGAATTCGCCGGTTCGGAGGGCTTCCAGGGCCGGCCCGTCAGCGAAGGAGCACTGTTCCTGGTTTGCTTCGAGTGCTTTCTCGGTGCTGGCGGCGACAGTGCGTGCCTGTCCCAGGCGGAAGAGTGTGGCCGCCCAGCTGATGCCGCGCTGCTCGCCCTTGATGTCAGCCATGAAGTCACGGGTGACTTCCCAGAGGTACGTTTCGACGTCCTTGCTGTCGAAGACCTGTTCCGGGGGTACTGGAAGGGGTCCCCAGCCGAGCTGCGCTGCGGGTTCAGCCGCCATGATTTACGCCTTGGTTGAAGCGCTCCGGCCTACTGCAAAACCTCTTTCTAAGAATACGTCCCCCGCGCGTTTCAAGGGAGGGGCAGTGCGCGTCAGCCTGCAGGGTTCACCCCGCAGACACGACGCCGTGGACAACGCACACCGGACATGCCGAAGGCCCCCGCCCGGGGTTCGCAGGGAACCACGGGGCGGAGGCCTCCAAGGGAAGGCGGTCACCGCCCCAATGGAGCGGCACCCAGGCCGTTACCCGGCGTCGAAGCTCTCGCCGCCGTCGTCGTTCGGTGACTTCTCCTCGGGCAGGTCGTTGCCGCTGCCGTCCGGAAGGCCGGCGGCTTCCTGTCCGGACTCGGACGAGACCGGGGCCGAACCCTGCGAGTCGTCGTTGGACTCATCAATCTCGGCGGCGCTGGAGGGAAGGTCGACGTCGCGGGGCACCGGATCCGCCTCCGGATCGGACTGCGGCGCGTTGGTGTCGGCGCTGCCCGTGCCCGGTCCGGAACCATCCACTGGTGCCTGGGATCCGCCCATTTCCTGCTCAGCGGTGGGAGTGCCGTAGCCGCCCGGGTCCGATTCGGGCTGGGCGTGCTGGTTTTCCTGCGTCATGGTTTCCTCCTGTTGTGGGTTCGGATGAAGGTGTTCTGCTGGCGTGGGTGCAGCCCTAGAGGCCCTTGCCGCCGGTTACCGGCAGCACCGCCCCGGAAATGTACGAACCGTCCTCTGAGGCCAGCAGCACATAGGCGGCCGCGAGCTCGGCCGGCTGGCCGGCCCGTTCCAGGGGCGTGTCCTGGCCGAACGTTGGGAGTTTGTCCGGCCATTCCGTTGCGGGGATCAGCGGGGTCCAGATGGGCCCGGGGGCCACAGCGTTGACCCTGATGCCCTTGGGCCCGAGTTCCTGCGCCAGTGCTTTGGTGAACGCCACCTGGGCGGCCTTGGTCATGGCGTAGTCGATCAGCGCCGGGGACGGGTTGAAAGCCTGGATCGATGCGGTGGTGATGATGGACGCGCCCGGCTTCAAATGGGGTACCGCGGCCCGTGCCGTCCACAGCAGCGAGTAGAGGTTGGTTTTGAAGACCCGGTCGAATTCCTCGGTGGGCAGCGACTCCAGGCTTTCGCGGTTCTTCTGGTAAGCGGCATTCAGGACCACCACGTCCAGCCGGCCGAATCCGGACGCGGTTTCCTCAACGATGCGGGTGCTGAAGCCCTCTTCCCGGCCGTCTCCCGCAAACAGCAGGACGCGCTGGCCGGCCTTGCGGATCCAATCCGCGGTGTCCTGCGCGTCCTCTTCCTCTTCCGGAAGGTAGGAGATGGCGACGTCGGCGCCCTCACGCGCGAAGGCGATGGCGGCGGCCTTGCCGATTCCGGAATCGCCGCCCGTGATGAGCGCGGCCTTGCCCTGGAGTTTGCCGTGCCCTTCGTAACTCAGTTCCCCGTGGTCGGGCTTCGGGTCCATCGGCGCCGTGAGCCCGGGCTGCTTCTGCTCCTGCTCCGGGAACGGTCCGGAGTGGTAGCCGCCCCGGGGATCCTTTGGCTGGTCCCTCTGCTTGTCTGTGTCGCTCATAGTCCGCCTGCTCACTGTGTCGGTTTTCGAAGAGCTCCGCCGTGCACCTGCTCTTCGAAGCTATCCCGGCCGGAGGAACAAAGTCCACCGATCGGAGCAAATAATCAGTAAACTTATCAAATGTAGGTCGCGTGCAACGCCTGCCGTGTTTCCCGGCGCCGGAAGAGCCGAAAGGGAGCAGGCAGGTGGAGGGAGGAAGGGCAATGTCCGAGGTGGAGGATTACACGGGCAGGACAGGCAGGAACGAAACCCGTGAGGAGCAGCTGGACCGCAACTGGGCCGAACTGCTGCAGGAGATGCGGGTGCTGCAGATGGGCGTCCAGATCCTGGCCGGCTTCCTGCTGACGCTCCCCTTCCAGGAACGCTTTGAGACCCTTGACGATTTCCAGGTTGGCCTCTACCTCACCAACGTGGTGATTGCGGCGCTCACCACCGCGCTCATCCTCCTGCCGGTAAGCGTGCACCGGCGGCTCTTCCGGAAGCGGCTCAAGGAAACACTGGTAGCCAGCGGGGACACCATCGCAAAAATCACCCTCGCCGGAATCGCGCTGTTGAGCGCCGGTACCGCGGCACTGGTTTTCGACGTGACCGCGGGACGTACGGCCGGCCTCACTGCCGGCGGAGCGCTGATGGCAGTGATGGTGGTCCTGCTGGTCTACGTCCCTATCCACCTCAACAGGCGCGCCGCCGCAGGGCAGGGATCGCCCGGCCCGCACGGGGAGTAGCCTGCGCGATAAAGGGCCCACCTGTGCCCCTAAGCGCCTTCAAGGACCTGGCTTGTGGCCCACGCCAGGTACTTGGCCGCGTGTGCGACGGCGTCCTGGGGGCTCGGAGCCACGTCCAGCAGTTGCGCGGCGGCCACCACGCCATGTTCAGCAAGCTCCTCGGGCGTCACCAGGATGCGGCCGGCCACCACGATCACGGGAATTCCGCGCTCCCGTGCCGCGTCCGCCAGCGCGATGGGCGCTTTTCCGGTCAGGGACTGCGAGTCCATGGACCCTTCCCCAGTGATCACCAGGTCCGCGTCGCCCAACTGCCCGGCCAGGCCGGTGAGTCCCGCCACCAAGGCGAAGCCGCCTTCCAGCGTTGCGCCGGTGAAGGCAAGGAACGACGCCGGGAAGCCGCCGGCGGCGCCGGCGCCAGGGACGTTCACGTCCCGGCCGGTGGCCTCACGGAGGATGGATGCCCAGTTGCGGAGGCCGGCGTCGAGCAGTTCCACGGTGTCCTCGTCCGCGCCCTTCTGCGGCGAGAAAACGTGCGCGGCGCCGGACGTTCCAAAGAGCGGATTCCTGACGTCCACGGCGATCCTGAAGGTGGTGGCGGCAAGCCGGGGGTCCAGCCCGCTGGTGTCCAGTGCCGCGACGTCGGCAAGCGACCCGCCCCCCAGGGGCACCACGTTTCCGGCCGAGTCGAGCGGCTTGAGGCCCAGTGCGCGCAGGGCGCCGCTGCCGCCGTCCGTCATGGCCGATCCGCCCAGGCCCAGCACTATTTCGGTGGCTCCGGCGTCCAGGGCCGCCGCAATGAGCTGTCCACAGCCGTAGCTGTGGGCCCGGAGCGCGTTGGCCGGGGTGGGTTCCATGTCCGCTAGGCCGGAGGCCTGGGCCGTTTCGATGACGGCGGTGACCTTGCCGTCGTGGGCCTTGTTGATGGCCCAGGCGGCTCCGAGGGGGGCCAGGATGGGACCGACCACGGCATTGAGCCGTTCCTCGAAGCCGGCGGCCACTGCCGCCTCCAGTGTTCCCTCGCCGCCGTCAGCGATGGGGAACTGGGTGGCAACGGCCTCCGGGTATACGCGCAGCGCGCCTTCCGCGATGGCAGCAGCGGCTTCAGCCGCTGTCAGGGAACCCTTGAACTTGTCCGGAGCAATAAGAATGCGCATGCGCTCCATCATGCCAGCAGTCGCCGGGAAAGCGCTTGCCGAATCCGTCATCCGGACAGCCTCCCCGCCGCATCGCGGCCGCCCGGCCTACCCTTGGCGCCACTCCTGGCTGGTGATGTGGGATCCGGCCTGCGGCCCCATCTGCAGCATTCCGCCGTCCACCGCCCAGGAGGCGCCGTTGACGTAGCTGGAAGCGGGCGAGGCAAGGAAGGCAATAACGGCAGCAACTTCCCGCGCGTCACCGGGCCTGCCCAAGGGGACGCCAGGCCTGTCCTTGGTGGTGGGGTCCTCATCTTCCTGTCCGGTCATCGGCGTGGCGATCTCCCCCGGAGCCACACTGTTGGCGGTGATGCCATGCTCGGCAAGCTCAAGGGCCAGCGTCTTCATGAGTCCGCCGAGGCCGTGCTTGGACGCGTCATAGGCGGACGCACCTACTCTCGGCTGGAATTCATGGACGCTGGTGACGGCAATGAGGCGCCCGCCCCTGCCTGCCTTCACCATCCGGCGGGCAGCGGCCTGGAGGCACACAAACGCGCCGTTGAGGTTGGTGTCCAGGGTGCGCATCCAAGTGTCGACGTCGAGGTCCAGGAACCTAGTCCCATCGCCGGTTCCGGCGTTGTTGACGAACACGTCCACTCCGCCCAGCCCGTCCGCCAGTTCGTCGACGACGGCCGCTGCGGCACGCAGGTCAGTGGTATCCAGCTGCCGCACCACGGCCTTGCGGCCCAGACGGCGGATCTCCTCCGCAGTGTCCTCGGCGCCGGCCTTGTCCGAGTGCCAGGTGACGCCGACATCCATTCCTGCGCGGGCAAGGGCGACGGCGGCAGCCTTGCCTATTCCGGAGTCCGATCCGGTCACGATGGCGGTACGTGGAGTGAATCCTGTGGTGTCATGCATGGCGGCAGCCTTTCAGTCGGTCACGCACCGAAAGCGTGGAGCATTCAGTGGTGGGCACTCGGTGGACGAAGCCTCCAACAGGAGATGATCCCAGCGGGTCAGGCCGGGCGGCGGAGCTCCGGCGACGGCGGGTACTGGCCGTTCTGCGGAGAGTCCGGCTCTTCCGGTACGGCCATCAGCGGGACTGCGAACGTCACCACCGGGCGGCCCTCCGGATCATCGGCGGACCGGATGGTCAAGCTCCTGGTTCCCGGGGGCACGGAAGGGGTGAAGGTCTGCAGGTTCCGGGACTCCACCGTGGCCGAGTCCCGGAAGGAGTACTCGGTACCGAAGTGGTCCTGCAGGATTAGGTGCGGCTCGGGACCGTCGGCGGAGGCCAACTGGATGTTGACCACTAGCCCGGTGGCCCAGACCTCGACCGAAAGGATGGTGAACTCCGTGCGGTGGGTGACGTGCTGGCCGTAGGTTGGCGGCAGCAGCATCCCCCGAAGGCCGCCGGAGGGAATGAATTTGCGCATCGTGGTTCCTGTAGGTTCTGGGGCCGCCGTTGGCGGAACGGCGCCGGCGCGGAAAGCCGGTGCCGGGCTGTACGCGGCGGGAGGGAGGTGGCTTAGGCGTCGTCGCGGCCGGCGTTTTTCGGGCGGAAGAGCGGACCGCTGCGGGCCCTGCCGCCGCTGGGGCCGGCACCCGGGCCGTCCCCGTTCCGGCACCATCCGGCGCCGCCGATACTGTTGCCCTTGCCCTTGTTGCCCTTGACCTGTGCCACGGTAGCCAGCCTTTCCCCCGGAAGCTATAACTAGTAAGACTACTTACCATGTAGCCTCCCGACCCTCCCTTGTGTCAAGGGCTTTGGATCTCTGTTGTGGAACAACTGTGGGGATCACCATCCGGGATCACCAACGGCCGCCGGAAGTCGGCACCGGCTAACCCCGTGGCCGCAGCACCGCGAAATAGCCCGGGACCCGGCTTTGTCCGTCCACCCCGGTCATCGGGTTCGTCTCGATGGCCACCTCACCATCCGCCAGCAGTTCCCAGGCCTCCGGCGGAAAGGCCCGCGAGCGCTCCTCCGGGCCGAAGTGGCCGGGCATGGGCAGCCCGCGGATGGCCCGTTCCAGCGGCGCCGGGATGTTGCGGGTTGTAGCGCCGAGATGGGAGACGTACTGCACCGGGTTGCCCTGGAAATTCGTCTCCGCCAGGAACACCGTGCCGGTGCTGCCGGCCAGCAGCCGCAGGTTGTCGACCATCGCCGACTGGTCCGCCGCGTCCAGGACGTGCAGGACGCCCCGGATGAAGACGTTCGCGTCGCCCTGGACAGCCAGTGCGCCGGCCGCGCCGGCCCCGGTCATGTCCAGGGCCTGGTAACGGACCCTGGCTGCCACGCCGTCGGCCCGGTTGTGCCCATCGGCATGGGCTACGGCGTGGCCGGACACGTCCACGCCCACAGCCTCGGTGAAGACGCCAGCCAATGCCCTGGTGAAACGGCCATGCCCGCAGCCCACGTCAATGACGGGAAGTTCCCGGTCCAGGTATCGGAGCAGGACGTCCCTGTAGCCGAGGAATTCATCGTCGGTACCCGGATCCCAAAGAATTTCGGTGCCGGCCCCCCTCCCCCGGATGCCCGCCCAGTACGTGTCCCATGCAACCGGCCGGTCCTTGGGGGCAGAGCGGGACAGCCTGATGAGCTTGGGGAGCATCAGGTACTTCTGGAGGGCGGAACGCACGGACTTTGCGGCAGGGGACTTTGCTGGGGAGGACACGGAACAAATATAGGTGCCCTGCCTCTTTCGGACGCGACCTGCCGGATTGTTGCAGCCTGCACGTCCGCAACTCCGGCACTTCCCCCGCCGTGCAGGGGTGGGGCAAGCCCATCGCCCGCTTAACCTGCCCCATTCACCGAGCCGCCCGCCCGGCGTCGCCATACAATGTACTCAACTGGGAGGGAAGGGGGCACTGTGGCGGCTGAATCGCCGAGTGACCTGCGCGCGCCGCGCACCGCCGTCGTGGCAGATCCCGACGGCGGGCGGCTGGAATCGTACGCCAGGACGTTGCGGGACGCCGGCTACAGCGTCCTGTGTGCGGGGAACGCTGACGAACTCGCCGCCTCAGTGGATTCCCGCCAGCCCTCCGTGGTGGTCGTCGATGCTTCGCTCTCCGCCGTGGAGACGGCCGCACCGGTCCTGGTGGTGGTGGACCTGGACAATCCGGCGGAACTCGCAGCCATGATGCCCTCCGGCGTCCACGACTGCATCGCCAAACCGCCGCCTCCCAGGGAGCTGGTCCACCGCGCCACCGCCCTGATCGACCAGGTGGCCCGCCGCAAGGCCGCGCGGCAGGAAACCGAAACCCTCCGGGAACAGCTCCGGGAGGTATCCGCCGCTGTTCGGGCAACAAACGATCCGGAGGAAATAGCCCGCCACGTGGTGGCCGGCTTCGGCCGGACGTTCAAGGCTGACCATGTCTGGCTGGCCACCTTTGAGGACAGCCGGGTTCCCCGCATCAATGCTTCCTGGAGCAGGCCGGGGCTGGAACCCCTCCCCGAACAGGCGCTTCCGGATGAACAGTACTCGCGGCAGACGGCGGACCGGCTGTGGGCCGGTGCCGAGACAATGTCCACCGCCGGGACGGAGGAGCCGGCGGCGGGTGATGCCCCTGCTCCGGGAATCGCCAACGCGGTCTCCTCGCTGGCGGTGCCCATGGGCGAGGGAAGTTCATCGCTGGGCATCATCTGGATTGCGATGCTTGACGGACCGCGGACATGGTCCGGTACCGAACTCGGGCTCATGCAGCACGTGGCCGGCAATGCGGCGCACGGACTCATCCAGAGCCACCTGATCAGCAGCCAGCAGCAGGTGGTGAAGCAGCTGCAGCAGCTCGACAAGGCCAAAACCGATTTCCTGGCCACGGTGAACCATGAGCTGCGGACGCCGCTGACGTCCATCATGGCGTACCTGGACATGATCCAGGAGAGCACCGAGCAGCCTGTCTCCCCCGAGGTCCACCAGATGCTGGACATCGTGGTCCGCAACACGGAACGGCTCCGGATACTGATCGAGGACATGCTGAGCGTCTCCCGCAATGGCCTTGATGACAGCCTGATGCACCTCACCCCCGTGCGGCTGGGACAAACCCTGGACCTGGTCGCGGCAGCACTCAGGCCCCTGGCCACGCAGCAAAACGTCACCATCGCCGTGGACCCGGTTCCGGAGGACCCGGAGATCCTCGCCGATGAGGTGCAGCTGCAACAGGTCTTCACGAATCTGGTCTCCAACGCCATCAAGTTCACCCCGAGCGGTGGTCGGATCGAGGTGGGCAGCGAGTCGCACGCTGCCTCGGACGGCTCCCGCTGGGCCACCGTCAGCGTCGCGGACACCGGCATCGGCATTTCGAGCGACGAGATCGACCACGTCTTCACCCGTTTCTACCGCGCCTCCAACGCCATGACCGGTGCCATTCCCGGAACCGGCCTGGGGCTGGCGATCACCAAGGACATCGTGTCCCGCCACGGCGGCCGGATCGACGTGTCCTCCACCCTGGGCAGCGGCACCACGGTCACCGTCAGCCTGCCCCTTGATACCCGCAGCCAGGAAAACTGAGCACAATGCAGGAACACGATGTTTGCGGATAACGACCCGCGGCTCTCCCAGCTCCTGGAAGGCATTGTGCGGCTGGCGTCCGGCGACCTCACTTCCCGGATCGAGGTGTCCCCCGCGCGCGACGAGCTCGACGCGATCATCATGGGCACCAACCTGCTGGCCGAGGACCTGCAGATCATTTACGAGGAACTTGAGCAGCGCGTGCAGGTGCGGACCCAGCTCCTGCATGAAGCCCACCTGGAAATGCAGAAGATGGCCATGCAGGACCCGCTCACGGGCCTGGCAAACCGCTCCGCCCTGATCGACGCACTCAAGGATGCGCTGGAGCCGGACGCCGCGACCCCTGCCGGGGAGGGCCCGGCCCTCCTGCTGATGGACCTGGACGCCTTCAAATCCATCAACGACAGCCTGGGCCACACCGCCGGCGACCATGTCCTGGTGAGCGTGGGCGAAAGGATCCGCAGCGCCGTCCGCGAGTCCGACGTCGTTGCCCGCCTGGGTGGTGACGAGTTCGCCATCGTGCTGCCTGCGGCGTCCCCGGACCAGGCAGGCATCGTGGGGCACCGCATCCTGGCGGCCCTGGGCCAGCCGGTGGAGCTGCCGGGCCGCAGCGTGCGCTGCGGCGCGAGCATCGGGCTCAGCGCCGGCGGCGCCGGCAAGACCCCCGAGGACATGCTGATGGAAGCCGACGTCGCCATGTACGCCTCGAAGGCCGAAGGCCAGAACCGGCTGCACCGCTTCGAACCCGGGCTCCTGCTGGTCCGCAGGCTCCGCAGCCAGCTGGTGGAGGACCTGCGTGCCACCCTCAAGGACGGAGGCCTCACGCTCCACTACCAGCCCGTGGTGGAGCTCGCCACGGGACGGATCGAAGGCGTGGAGGCCCTGGTCCGCTGGAACCACCCGACCCGCGGCTTCATCATGCCCGATGAGTTCATTCCCCTCGCCGAAGAGGCCGGCCTGATCTCCGAGCTGGGGCTGTGGGTGCTCCGGGCCGCGGTGCACCAGCTGCGCGACTGGATCAACGCGTCGCTGGTGGACAGCCGGTTCTCCGTCCGGATCAATATCTCGGCCACAGACCTGCAGAGCCTGCAGTTCATCGAGGACGTCAGGAACGTCCTGAAGGAAACCGGCGTCAGGCCGGAACAGGTGGTCCTGGAGCTCACGGAAGTGGCAATCGTCAGAGGGAACGAGCTGGACCGCTACTCGCTGGGCGGTTTGCGGGGCCTGGGCGTGGGAATCGAGATCGATGACTTCGGCACCGGTTACTCGTCCATCAGTTATCTGCGCCGGCTGCCCGTAGACCGGGTCAAGGTGGACCGGTCGCTCATCACCGGGCTGGGCACCGACCCCACGCAGCCGGCACTGGTGGCAGCGGTCCTGCAGCTCATCCGGGCCTGCGGGCTGGAAGCCGTGTGGGAAGGCGTGGAAACCGCAGAGCAGGCCGAGCTGCTGCGCGGACTGGGCTGCCTCAGCGCACAGGGCTATTTCTTCAGCAGGCCGGTCCCGCCTGAACAAATTCCGGAATTGTTGGCGGGCCAGGCGGAAAGCGCAGCCCGGCAAGGGTAAAGTACTGCGCTTTTGTTTCCCGCGATATACGATCATCGTGCGGTGTCTGGTTTTCGTCGCCGCGAAAATCAGGTTTCAGCATGGACACCGGAATTAAAAGGCGTTTGGAAATTGAACAACATCGGGGCCAATGGGTCATTACTTCGTCAACTGGGGGCGTAGCTAATGTCGGTTCGAATACAGGCATGGGGAATTATTGCCGCTGTACTGGCAGATACGGATCCGTCCGGAGCGGCTGTCCGGCAGCGGCTGAGCAACAGCCTGGATGAGAATCCGGGAGTGCCGGAACGGGCGCTGCTCGAGTATCTCCTGGATACGCGGCGCAGTGACGCCAATACCGTGGAAACGCTGGAGAGCGCCCGGGAAATGCGGCTTACCCCCGCAGTCCCGCCGAAAGTGGCGGAGCAAATCGACGCGATCCGCAGCATGTCGCGCATCAGCGCGCTGCTCGAAAACCAGATGCTGATGACCGCCTTCCAGCCAATCTACGGGCTGGAGGAAAAGAGCGTGGTGGGAGTCGAGGCATTGTCCCGCTTCGTCAGCGATGACGGAGCTGCCGCGGAACTGTGGTTTGCCGAGGCCGCCGCCGTCGGTTTGGGCGCGAACCTGGAATTTGCCGCCCTGGGATCTGCCGCCGCTGCGGCGAAGTCGCTTCCCGGAAACCTGTTCGTGTCCCTCAACATTTCGCCCGCCTCCTGCCTGGACCCCCGGCTGCCTGAATTGTTCGATCACATTGATCTCCCCATCAACCGCGTGGTGCTCGAAATGACGGAGACCGTCAAGGATGAGGAGTACCCGCAGTTCATTTCCGCCATCAATCCGCTGCGGGACAGGGGACTGAGGATCGCTGTGGACGACACCCACTCCGGGGCGGGAGCGCTGAGCCGGATGGTGCACCTGCGGCCGGACTTCCTGAAGCTGGGCCGGAATGTGATCGGCGATGTGGACAAGGACGGCATCCAGCGCGCCCTGGCCGCCTGCCTGGTGGATTTCGCGGAACAGATCGGCACCACGCTGGTGGCTGAGGGCGTCGAGACTGTAGGCGAACTCAAGGTCCTGACCGAACTCGGAATCAGCGCCGGGCAGGGCTACCTGCTGGGCCGGCCCTCTGTCCGGCCCAAGGACTGGGCCGGCTGGAACGGCCGCCTGGACGTGGACGGGCTCAACCGCCACCTTGCCGTACGGGAGCAGGCCGGGGAGTCTCAGGTCGCCAGCGAACAGCACTGACCCGGCCGGCGGCGGGGCCGGGGCCCTCCGGACAACATCCGAAGGACCGCCCGCCCAAGGGTGCTATTCGCTGTGGCCCTGGTCGCCGCTCATCTGGTCTTCCGCAGGCGGCGTCTCGCCCGGAGGCACTCCACCGCCCGGTTCCAGCCCCGTGATGTTGCCTTCGGCGGGATCCGGATTCGACGAGCCGGCAGAGTCTTTCGCACCTTGCCCGGCGTCGCCCGGCTGGCCGGCAGCGGGCTGGCCAGCGCCTTCCCCGGCGTCGGCGGGCGGGGTCTTGCCCGGCTGGTCCGGGTTCGCCGGATCATTTTCGGGATGGTAGCTGCTCATGGTGCTTGCGTCCTTCCTGCCCGGCCGCGGTTCCTTGCCCCGGCTCTGGACTAATTGTAAGCATGCTGATAATTCTGGAAGGGTAATGCTCCGGGCATCCGCTGGGGTGCCCGGCACGCGAGGTCGGAAGGAGCAGTCACATGGGTATCGGCGACAGCATCGGCAAGGCAGCAGAAAACGCCATGGAGGATCTGGCGGGGACAACAAAACCCACAGAGGCAGCGCATGTTCCTGAGCCCACCGACCCGAACGACGACGTGGAAGTCCACTCCTCCATCAGTGAGGGCTCCAATGCCATGGAGGCGGAGAAGCAAAAAGCCCCGGGCCCCGCAACCGAGGCAGCTCCGGGCCCTGCCTCGGAATCCCCCTTTGGCGGGGACCTGGAATCGGACGAGGCGGACGACGACGGCGGGCTGGCTGGCGACGCGTCCGCACCGGCGGATGGATCGCCTGCGTCCCAACGCGGTTTCCCCGGGCCAGGCGGCCTTCCGGAGTCCAACCCGGACGAGTTGCGGGCCGACCCTTCCGAAGGCGACCAGGACCCGTCCACCAGCACGGGCCGCGGCTAGGAGCCGCCCGGGATCCGGGGAGCAGCCGCCGGCACAGTCAGCCGTGCGGCCATTCCCCGCGCTCACGCAGCACCTCGCGGAGCAGGTCCGCGCGGTCCGTGACCAGCCCGCCCACGCCCAACTCCAGGAGCTGGCGCATCTCGTCCGGGTCGTTGATGGTCCAGACATGCACCACGAGGCCCAGGGAGTGCGCGCGCCGGACAAAGCCCGGCGTCACCACGCGCACCCTGCCATAGCGCACCGGAACCTGCAGCGCGTGGACTCCGCGAAGGTTCCAGCGCATGCTCCACCTGAAGACCGGACCGGGGAGCAGGCGGCCCAGCACAGTGAACAAACCCACCGACACAACACCGGCCGACGCCGCCACGGGCTGGCTCAGCAACTTCAGCACCGCCCGCCGCCGGCGGTCCGAGAAACTGGTCAGCAGTACCCTGTGGTGCACCTGGTGCTCTTCGATTCCCGCTGCGATACTGCGGACCGAGTTCCAGTCCTTGACGTCCACGTTGAGCCGGACCCCGGGCAACTCCGCAAGCAGCTCGTCCCACCGCGGGATAGGCTCACGCCCGCCGATCCGCGCCTTGGCCACCGCATGGGCGGGGAGCTCGGACACCCGGCCGCTGCCGTCGGTCACCCGGTCCAGCGTTTCATCGTGGAAGAGGAGCACCACGCCGTCGGCTGTGGTGTGGACGTCGGTCTCAAGGTAGCGGTAGCCGAGGTCGACGGCGGCGCGAAACGCGGCCATGGAGTTTTCCAGGCCGTCCCGGGAAAAGCCGCGATGCGCCATCGCGATGGGCATCGGGGACCCGTCCGCGGCGGCATGGTCGAAGAACGGGAGTGTCACACTGCGAGCGTACTCCCGGAGCGCCGGCCCCGGTCAGGCAGCGTCAGCCCTTGTACGCAACGGCGTCTTCCTGGAGCACGATGTCCACGCCGTCGCTGCAGTGCAGCAGCGTCCGGCCGCGTCCGCCGTCGAAATCGATCCACACCGCGGAGTGGTCGGCAGTGACTGCGTCAACCAGGCCTCCGGCTTCGAATCCCGGGGCGAGGAGCACGCGGACACGGTCGCCCGGCGTGAGCTTTTTCCAGTGCGGTGCGGGCGTTGCCTGGCGCGGAGGCGCGTCGGCGGTTCCAAGCTTCACTTTTCTTGCCATTGCTACCCCTTGAGCCTGTTACCCGGAGCCGGAATGGAGGGGTTGGGCCCTCCATCGCCAACGTTAGGGAGCGAAGATGAACGCAAGGTGAGCGCCAGCTGTGAAAACGGCGCTGCGTCCACAGCGGGCCGGGGAGGACATCCGGCGCCGGGAATCAGGAAATCTGTACGCCCAGCGAGGCCAGCCGGGACTCCAAAACCTGGGCCACGCCGTCGTCGTCAAAATGTGGTGCCTGCTGCCCGGCCGCGCGGATCGCTTCCGGGTGCCCGCTGGCCATGGCGTAGCCGTGCCCGGCCCAGCGGAGCATCTCGATGTCGTTGGGCATATCCCCGAATGCCACCACGTCCTCGGCGCCGATGCCCAGGGCGGCGGCGTATTCGGCCAGGGTGACGGCTTTGTTGACCCCGGGCAGGGCGAGCTCGAGCATCGACACCCCCGGCGAGGAATGCGTGACGGAGGCGAGATGTTCGACGGCGGGGGCCACCTCGGCGAGGAAGTCGTCGGCAGTGCCTTCGCGGACGATGGCCAGGAACTTCACCACGGCGTCGTCCGTTACCAGCGTTTCGGCCAGCGGCGCCGGCGTGAATTCGGAAAGCAGCTCACTGGAGCCGTTTTCGATGAAGCCGGGTTCAAGGTGGAACCCCCCGAGCGTTTCGGCGGCGAACATCGCGGCGGGACGCAGCCGTTTGATGACGCGGCGTACTTCCAGGACAGCGTCGAGGGTCAGCGTCCGGGCGGAGACCAGCTTTTCGGCCTCAAGGTCCCAGACCACGGCTCCGTTGGAGCAGATGACGGTTCCGGTGTGGCCCAGCTGGTCCTGCAGGGGGTGCAGCCAGCGCGGCGGGCGTCCGGTGACGAAAACGAGTTGGACGCCGGCATCCCGGCAGGCGTGGAAGGCCCGGACGGTGCGGTCGCTGATTTTGCCATCGTGGCCGAGGATCGTTCCGTCTATATCGCTTGCTACCAACCGCATCCTGCCAGTCTACGTTGCGGGATGCGCCGGAAAACCCTGCTGGGACCGGTTTAAGGCGCTCCCGCGGTGAGCGCGATCGAATCGAACCGCGATAGTAGGGTGCGGGGTGACACATGCGCGCAGGCTTGTAGGTGAAGGGGGAACCGTGATCTCAGCGCTCAACCAACTCGTCGATTACATCGACGGTCACCTCACTGAGGAGATCGACGTTGACGACCTGGCGGTCAGTCTCGGCATGACGGAGTACCACCTCCGCCGCATGTTCTCATCACTGGCCGGCATGCCGCTCTCCGAGTACGTCCGCCGGCGCCGCATGACGGTGGCGGCAACGGACGTTCTCGAAGGCGGCGAGCTGCTGGCAATCGCGGTGCGGTATGGCTACGGCTCTACCGAGGCTTTCAGCCGGGCATTCCGGTCAGTGCACGGCGCCGGACCCAGCGACGCGCGCCGGGACGGCGGGCCCCTTCGCACGCAACCCCAGCTCAGGTTCCGCCTGACCGTAGAAGGGAACACCCCGATGGACACTCGCATCGCAGATCGGCCGGCATTCCGGCTCATCGGCCGTTCGGCCCGTGTGCCACTTATCCACCACGGCCCGAACCCGCACATCCAAGCGCACATCGCCTCACTGCCGGGGGCAGAGCACGCCCGGCTCAAAGCACTGGGCAACACCGAGCCCGAGGGCCTGCTCCAGGTGAGCGCCGACGTCGACCCGGACTACGCGGAAGGCAGCGAGCTAACCTACCTCCATGGCGTCGCCGTCACCCCCACGACGCCGGCGCCTGGGGAGCTCGACGTGATCGAAGTCCCCGCAGGCACCTGGGCGGTGTTCCGCGCAGAAGGGGCGTACCCCGCGGTTCTGCAGTCCACGTGGGCATCCACAGCCACCGACTGGTTCCCGTCGAACCCGTGGCGGCTGCGCCCTGGCCCCTCGATGGTGGCAGTCCTGGATCGCAGCGCCGACTTCAGCACAGCAAGCTGCGAATTGTGGCTCCCGGTAGAACGTGCCTGACGGATCAGCCTTGCTCTCCGGATGCGCTGGAAACTCGGTACAGGCAGGCCCGGATTCACTTTGTGTCTTTTGCCGCTCCCGGGCCGGCCCGCCGGGACCCTCCGCCCAGCCGGGCGCTCACCTTCGCTGCGGCGGCGGCGCAGGCCTCCCCCAAGGCCTGCAGCCTGTCCTGGGATACCCGGAACCGGGGTGCGGGGATCAGGACGGCGGCCACCACCTCGCCCCGGTGGTCGAAGACGGGTGCTGCCAGTCCCACTTCATCGATGGAGGTTTCGCCGTAGTTGACGGCCCAGCCGCGCCGGATGTCGTCTTTGAGCCGGACCAGGTAGGCGTCCAGGCTGGAGTCGTCCAGGCCCGGGTAGCTGATGGCCCCGCTGCTGAGCAGGGACCGGACCCGGGGTTCAGGTTCGCGAGCCAGGAAGACCTGCACCGAGGCGCTGAGGGCGTCGTTGTACCGTGCCCCCAGCGGGGTGGTGTGCTTAATCTGGTGGTGGCTGGCAATCTGCTCCACGCAGATGGATTCATCGCCGCTCCACACCATCAGTGCGCTTGTTTCGCCGGTCTGCTCCGAGAGTTCGCGGAGTACGGGATAGGCAACGCGGCGCTCCTCAAGCTCGGCGAGGAGCGGCCCGGCCACGGCAATCAGCCCCAGCCCGAGCCGGAACCGCCGCGTTTCGGCGTCCCGCTCCACCAGGTGCTCCTGCTCGAAGGTGGCCAGGATCCGTGAGACCGTGCTCTTGTGCAGCCCCACGCGGTTGGCGATCTCGGTGACGCCAAGCAGGGGCTCGTCCGCCGAGAAAGTCCGGAGGACCGCAATCGCGTTGACGATGACGGAAGCGCCCTTGCTGTCGCCGTTGCCTGTGGTCTCGGGTTCTGTTGCACTCATGGTGTTACCCATCATTCCCTAAGGGAGGGCCGGAAGCGGCGCCATGGGGATGACGCCGCTTCCGGGTGTTCGTTGGGCCTGGGGTAGCCCGTTGGGGCGTTATGCGCTGATGATGTTGTACTCGGGTCCGAACGGGAACTTGGTGATGTTCTCCGCGCCGTCCTCGCCCACCACCAGGATGTCGTGCTCACGGTAGCCGCCGGCACCCGGCTGGCCCTCGAGGACGGTGATCATCGGTTCCATGGAGACCACCATGCCCGGTTCCAGCACCGTGTCGATGTCCTCGCGGAGCTCGAGTCCGGCTTCACGGCCGTAGTAGTGGCTCAGGACGCCGAAGGAGTGCCCGTAGCCGAAGGTGCGGTTGGCCAGGAGCCCGTAGCCCACGTAGATCTCGTTGAGCTCGGCGGCGATGTCCTTGCAGACGGCGCCGGGCTTGATGAGTTCCAGGCCGCGCTTGTGGACTTCCACGTTGATGTTCCACAGCTCCAGTGAACGGGCATCCGGTTCGCCGTAGAACAGGGTGCGCTCAAGGGCTGTGTAGTAGCCGGAGGTCATGGGGAAGCAGTTCAGGGACAGGATGTCGTGTTCCTGGATCTTGCGGGTGGTGGCCCAGTTGTGGGCGCCGTCGGTGTTGATGCCGGACTGGAACCACACCCAGGTGTCGCGGATTTCGGAGTCGGGGAAGGTCCTGGCGATTTCGTGGACCATGGCCTCGGTGCCGATCAGCGCGACCTCGTACTCGGTGATCCCGGCGGTGATGGCGTTGCGGATGGCTTCGCCGCCCAGGTCGCCGATGCGGGCGCCATGCTTGATGACCTCGATTTCCTCGGCGGACTTGATCATGCGCTGGCGCATGGCTGCCTGGGCCACGTCCACCAGGGTGGCGGACGGGAAGGCTGCCTGGATCTTGTTGCGGTTGTCCAGCGGCAGCGAGTCGTCCTCGACGCCGAGGCGGCGCGGGTTGATGCCGCGGGTCCGCAGGACTTCCTGGATGGCGAAGATGTAGTTGTCGCGGCGCCAGTCCGTGTAGACGATGTTGTCGCCGTAGCTGCGGCGCCAAGGCATTCCGGCGTCGATATTGGCGGTGACGGTGACGGTGTCTTCCTTGGTGACCACCATGCCGTAAGAGCGGCCGAAGGTGGTGAAGAGGAAATCGGAGTAGTACTTGATGGAGTGGTAGCTGGTGAGGACCACGGCGTCCAGGTCCTTCTCCGCCATGATGCGGCGCAGGCCGGCCAGGCGGCGCTCGAACTCGGTGTCGGAGAACGTGAGGCTTACCTTCTCGCCGTTCTTGAGGATCTTGGTGCGCTCGAGTTCGGCGACAGTGGTGGCGTTTTCGGTGGTGATGGTCATCGTGACGATGCCTTTCTCTCGTGCATTTGTTGAGGTGCAGCTGGTTTGGTTTTGGGAGGGAAGCTATTCGTGCCGCAGGGGCTCTTTGCAGGTTTCCCTGGAGAGCGACACGGCAATGAGGGAGACGACGGCGGCAGCCACCAGGTACCAGGCCGGAGCCAGGTCGCTGGCGGTTGCGGCGATGAGGAGTGTCGCCATGAACGGGGCGGTGCCGCCGAACAGGGCGTTGGAAAGGTTGAAGCTGACCGCAAAGCCGCTGTAGCGGACCCGGGTGGGGAACATTTCCGCCAGGAAGCTGGGGAGGGTGCCGTCGTTGAGGGTGAGCATCGCGCCCAGCAGGATCTGGACCAGGACGATGACCAGGAAGTTGCCGGTGCCGAGCAGTGCGAAGGCGGGAACGGTCAGGACAATAAAGGCAACCGATGCGCTGATCAGCACCTTCTTGCGCCCGTACCGGTCCGAGAGCATGCCGGTGAGGAAGATAAAGCCGATGTAGGTGACCAGCGCGATGGTGGTGGCAAGGAATGATTCGGTTTCGCCCAGGCCCAGTTCCGAGGACAGGTAGGTGGGCATGTAGCTGAGGATTACGTAGAAGCCGACGGCGTTGAGCAGCACGGCGCCGACGGCCTGCAGCAGCTGCCGCCAGTGGTTGCGGAAGAGGCTGGAGACAGGGGCCTTGACGGCGTTGTCCTCGGCGGCCAGCTCGCGGAACACGGGGGTGTCCTCGAGCTTGGTCCGGATGTACCGGCCGATCAGGCCCATGGGTGCTGCCAGCAGGAAAGGCAGCCGCCAGCCCCAGCTCTGCATCGCCTCGGTGGAGAGCAGGGTGGTCAGCAGTCCGGCCATGAGTGAACCCAGGAGCAGGCCGGCGGCGGTGCTCGCGGGGACGACGGCGGCGTACAGGCCACGCCGGTTGGCGGGGGCATACTCCACCAGGAAGGCCGAGGCTCCCGCGTATTCACCGGAGGCGGAGAAGCCCTGGACCACCCTGATGATCAGGAGCAGGACGGGCGCCCAGATGCCGATCGTGTCGTAGCCCGGAATCAGGGCTATGCAGAACGTGGCTCCGGACATGATGAGGATTGACAGGGAGAGGGCTGTCCGCCGGCCCACCCTGTCGCCGATGTGGCCCCAGATGAATCCGCCGAGCGGGCGGACCAGGAACGAGATGGCAAAGAGGGCGAAGGTCAGCAGCAGCCCGGTCTGCGGATCGGATTCCGGGAAGAAGACCGTTGCGATGGTGACGGCCAGGTAGCCGTAGACGGCGTAGTCGAACCATTCAACGAAGTTGCCGATGAAGCTGGCAGCGATGACCCGGCGCCGCGTTTCCTTGCTGACGGCACTGTCGGCAGGTGCGGGACGCGGATCGCTCACGATGCTGCCCGGGGAGGAAGTTTCGTTACTCATGTATCCACCAAAGTGTTGTGGTTGCATTCAGCGCAACGCTGTTGCAACAGACTAGGGCGTGATGGCCGCCACAGTCAATGGTTTCGAGGTGGGGAGTTAATTAGTCGAGATGAAAGGATCAGCAGAACCGGGGGTCGCCACCAGCACTTGGGCGTCACGGACAGGCATGGAGACATAGGACCAGGAGTTGCTCGAGATGCAATAGAGTTGCGGACGGACTGCACACCGACCCCAATCGCTTGGCGTTGAGGCACGTAGCCCGGGGCCGGTCTATTGACACCCCCTATGGCGGCTGACATATTTCGAGTAAGCGCTATACGCACCGTGTTGTGCATTACGCAATTAGAGAGGGGCTGGGCGGATGGCCTTGAGCGGAACGGCCACCCTTTCGGTGCTCGCCACCCACCCTTTTGGGTAGCCGCCCGGAGGCGCCGCAGCTTCTAGACTTGATAGTCGGGCCGGGATCTTTGTCCGGCCAACGAAAGGAACACAGAATCATGGTTCATAAAGTCAAGGCAGTCGTCGCCAGGGAAAAGAACGCTCCGGTGTCAGTGGAAACTATCCTGGTGCCGGATCCGGGCCCGGGCGAGGCCCTCGTTGACATTTTGACGTGCGGTGTCTGCCACACGGACCTGCACTACAAGCAGGGCGCCATCAACGATGACTTCCCCTTCCTGCTGGGCCATGAAGCCACCGGTGTTGTCAGCGCTGTCGGCGACGGTGTTACCTCCGTCGCCCCCGGCGACCGCGTGATCCTGAACTGGCGTGCCGTGTGCGGTGAATGCCGCGCGTGCGCCAAGGGACAGCCGCAGTACTGTTTCAACACCGCCAACGCCACCCAGAAGATGACCCTGGAAGACGGCACGGAACTCTCCCCCGCCCTGGGCATCGGGGCTTTTGCCGAGAAAACCCTCGTCGCTGCAGGGCAGTGCACCAAGGTGGACCCCGAGGCTGATGCTGCCGCCGTCGGCCTGCTGGGCTGCGGCATCATGGCCGGCATCGGCGCCGCCATCAACACCGGCGACGTTAAGCGCGGCGAGTCCGTCGCGGTGATCGGCTGCGGCGGCGTGGGCATCGCCGCGATCGCCGGCGCCAAGCTCGCCGGCGCCACCACGATCATCGCCGTGGATATCGATGCCAACAAGGTGGACATGGCCAAATCCCTTGGCGCCACGCACGGCATCGACTCCAGCAAAGAGGACCCCATCGAGGCCATCCGCGCCCTCACCGGAGGCAACGGAGCGGACGTGGTGATTGACGCCGTCGGCCGTCCTGAAACCTACAAGCAGGCGTTCTACGCCCGCGACCTCGCCGGCCGCGTAGTGCTAGTGGGCGTCCCCACCCCGGAGATGCAGCTTGAGCTGCCGCTGCTGGACGTCTTCGGCCGTGGCGGCTCGCTCAAGTCCTCCTGGTACGGCGACTGCCTGCCCTCCCGCGACTTCCCCATGCTGGTGGCGCACTACAAACAGGGCAACCTGGACCTGGACGCGTTCGTGACCGAACGGATCACCATCGACCAGGTGGAGGAGGCCCTCGACAAGATGCACGAGGGCAAGGTCCTGCGTTCGGTGGTGGAACTCTAATGGTCGCCATCGAGAACCTGGTCACTTCGGGCACATTTTCGCTCGACGGCGGCACCTGGGACGTGGACAACAACGTCTGGATCGTAGGCAATGACGAGGAGTGCGTGATTATCGACTCCCCGCACGACGCCGCCGCGATCATCAGCCAGGTCCGGGGCCGGAAGGTCCTTGCCATCCTCCAGACCCACGCGCACAACGACCATATTGGCGCTGCGCGTGAGGTTGCCGACGCCGTGGACGCCCCCATCTACCTGAACCCCGAGGACCTGGTCCTCTGGCAGCAGGTCTACCCGGACGCGAGCCCGGACCGGGAACTGGCCGACGGCGACGTGTTCGAGGTGGGCGGTGCAACACTGAAGGCCATCCACACCCCCGGCCATTCCCCGGGCTCCACCTGCTTCTACCTGGAAAGCGAGGGAACGGTCTTCACCGGGGACACGCTGTTCAACGGCGGCCCGGGTGCCACCGGCCGGTCCTACAGCGACTACCCCACCATCCTGGCCTCCATCCGGGAACGCCTGCTCACCCTCCCGCCCGAGACTGTGGTCCGCACCGGCCACGGGGACAACACCACCATCGCGGCGGAAACGGAAACGCTGGCGAAGGTTTCGCAGTAGCCGGCGGCGGGTCCAAGAGAATCGCGCGGGGCGCGCCGGGAATGCCCGGCGCGCCTTCGCGGCGCCAGAGGCAACCGCGCCTTCATGGCGCCAAGGCCAACACACAGTACAAACACCACGCATGCCGGTAAGGAAGTTGGAACAATGAAGTTCGGTAAGCAGCCCGCCCCCGTAGCGGACATCGACGAGGACAACCTCGAAGTCCATAAGCCCAAGGCCGAGGCGGCCGGTGTAAAGGCCGTGATGGTGGCGCTGGAACGCGCGGTGGCGCAGGCCGGGGTGGCCCGCACCGCGCACTCGCTGCTGCGGCTGAACCAGCGGGGCGGTTTCGACTGCCCGGGCTGCGCGTGGCCGGAGTCGGACAAGAAGCGCAAGACCGCGGAGTTCTGCGAGAACGGTGCCAAGGCGGTGGCGGAGGAGAACACCCTCCGGACCGTGGGCGCCGAGTTCTGGGCGAAGCACTCGATCGCCGAGCTCTCGACGAAGACCGAGTACTGGCTGGGCAACCAGGGCCGGCTGAGTGAACCCGTGGTGATCCGGGCAGGCGAAACCCACTATTCGCCGATCTCCTGGGGTGATGCCTTCGACCTGATCGGCGAACATGTCAAGGCGACAACGGCCGACCGCTGCGTCTTCTACACTTCCGGGCGCACCGCGAACGAGACGGCGTTCATGTACCAGCTGTTCGCGCGGGCGCTGGGCACCAACAACCTGCCGGACTGCTCCAACATGTGCCACGAATCCTCGGGCTCTGCGCTGAACCCGACCATCGGGATCGGCAAGGGCACCGTGTCCCTGGACGATATCCATGATTCCGAGCTGATCTTCGTGGTGGGGCAGAATCCCGGGACCAACCATCCGCGGATGCTGTCCGCGCTGAAGGAATGCAAGGACAAGGGCGGCAAGGTGGTGGCGGTCAACCCGCTGCCCGAGGCCGGGCTGTTCAATTTCAGGGACCCGCAGACCGTCTCCGGTGTGGTGGGCGGCGGCACCCCGCTTGCCGACGAGTACCTGCAGATCAAGGTGGGCGGCGACCTGGCACTGTTCCAGGCCCTTGGCCACCTGCTCCTGGCGGAGGAAGAGCGGAACCCGGGCACCGTCGTCGACCATTCCTTCATCGAGGCGCAGACAGACGGGTTCGCCGCGTACCGCGAGGCCCGCGGCAGCCTGGACTGGGCCGAAACCGAGAAGGCCACCGGGCTGTCCCGGGATCAGATCGAGACCGTGGCCGGGATGCTCATCAAGTCCAAAGCCACCATCTTCTGCTGGGCCCTGGGCGTCACCCAGCAGCCGCACTCAGTGGACACCATCAAGGAGATGGTCAATGTCCTGCTGCTGCAGGGCAACTTCGGCAAGCCCGGCGCCGGCGCCTGCCCGGTCCGTGGGCACTCCAACGTCCAGGGCGACCGGACCATGGGCATCTGGGAAAAACCCAAGGAATGGCTGCTGGAAGCGCTGGACACCGAGTTCGGGATCACCTCTCCGCGCCACCACGGGTATGACGCCGTGGAAGCGATGGAGGCGTTCGAACGCAACGAGGTGGACGTGTTCGTGTCCATGGGCGGCAACTTCTCCCTGGCCTGCTCCGACACAGAAACCCTGGAAGCCGGCATGCAGCGGATCGGCCTGACCGTGCACATCTCCACCAAGCCCAACCGCTCCCACGTGGTGCACGGGCGCACCTCGCTGATCCTGCCCACCCTGGGCCGGACGGACAAGGACGACAAGCACCCCAACGGCGCACAGTTCCTCTCCGTGGAGGACTCAATGTCCGTGGTCCACTCCACCCAGGGCAGGCTCACGCCGGTCTCCGAGCACCTGCTCGCCGAACCCGTCATCGTGGCACGGATGGCCGAGGCGACGTTCGGCCCGGACCACCCCGTGGACTGGAAGGCCATGGCCGAGGACTACGACGTGATCCGCGACCACATCGCCCGCGTGCTGCCCGGCTTCGAGGACTTTAACGCCAGGATCCGGACCAAGAACGGGTTCGTCCTGCCCAACCCGCCGCGCGATACCCGGTCCTTCAAAACCGACATCGGCCGGGGCCGGTTCACCGTGAGCCCGCTGGAATACCTCACCCCGCCAAGCGGACACCTGGTGCTCCAGACCATCCGCAGCCACGACCAGTACAACACCACCTTCTACGGCCAGGACGACCGCTACCGGGGCATCTCCGGCGGCCGCCGCGTGATCCTGGTCCACCCCGAAGACCTGGTGGAGCTTGGCTTCAAAGACCGCGACCTGGTGGACGTGGTCAGCACCTTCCGTGGCCACGACCGGCAGGCCGACAAGTTCCGCCTGATCGCCTACCCCACCGCCAAGGGCTGCGCCGCCGCGTACTTCCCCGAAGCAAACGCCCTCGTCCACAAGGAAAACGTGGCCCGGGAATCCAACACACCAGGTTTCAAGGCCATGTTCGTCCGGTTCGTGCCGCACCTCGCAGAAACCACTGACGTTGAAGCTGAGGGAGAGCTGGAGACAGCAGCGGCAGGATAGTTTCTTCCGGTGCTTCCCTAGGCAGGACGACGACGGCGACATGCGGCAGGTGCCGGTTGTCGCCGTCGCTGTTTCATCCGAACGGGAGCGCGGATGCGTCGTCAGGCGCGGACGCGGAGGAAACGCTCCAGGGCGTCCTCTCCCGGTGACTGCGCGGTGTGCAGGAAATCCGCCGTACCAAGCTTGAGCCGGCTGGGCCAGTGGGGTGGTTCCCAGTCCTGGTGTTCGCTTTTGTAGTGCCGGCCGGTGGGTGAGGTCCAGCCGGGTGGTTCGTTCTTGGTGGCCGGTGTTGGTGTCCACCCGGTGGAGTGCCGAAGTTTGTGATGCTTTGGGCAGGGTTGTCCGAGGTTGCTGATCCCGGTGGTCCCGCCATTGTGCCAGGCGAGGAGGTGGTCTGCCTCGTTATCCAGGGAGCTGTTGCTGCAGCCGGGGAAGGGGCATGTGCCGTCCCGCATCCGCAGCCAGTTCCGCATGGCTTTGGTGACCCGGTAGCTGGTCCGGCCGATTTCCAGCGGCGCCCCGTCCCTGGGATCAACGAGCACACGGTGGAAGGAGTCAGCTCCGTTCGCGACAAGTTTCCGGGCCATGGACGGCGGGATGGGCCCGAACCCGTCCAGCATGGCGGGCTCGTCGGTCACTCCCATGAAGGCCAATACGGGCACGGTGACGAGCACCTGCGCCCGGATCGTCGACGACGGGGTGGGATCCGTTCCTGCGCCTGCCACGGCGCTGTTGCCTGCATTGGAGTTTGTACTGGTGCCGCTGGTGAGGATCGCTGAGGCGAATTCGTCGGCCCGGATCTGGGTGAGGGTGCGGAGCTCGTCGGGTCCTTGCGCGGCCCGGGCGAGGGCGTTGAGGCGGTTCCATCCCGCCATTGCCTGATGAGCGGGGAGGCAGGCCGACAGCCAGGCCATGCCGTCCTGGTCCGGCCGGTAGTCGACGCGCCGGTCCGCCAGACCCTTGGCGTGGCGCTTCTCGATCGATTCGGGATGGTGGCGTTCCCGCCAGGTGCGTGCTTTGTGCTTGAACCGGTGCGCGGGCATCTCCCCGATCGTGGCCGCGGTGGCGGGCCTGGGGGTGTCGGGGTCGAGGAAGTGGGCTTCGAGGGCGGCGGCGCCGGCGGCATCGAGGGTGGCTGCCTCGTCCGCCATGCCCCGGGCGTGCTGCCACGAGAGCGTGCCGGCCTGCAGGGCGGAAAGTGTCAGGGGCAAGGTGGTGGTCAGGGCGTGGGATACGGCCAGGAACGCGCTGGCGGCCCGCGGCCCCATGGCCAGCACGCACCCGATCTCCGCGGCGACGGCCATTTCCTGCGCGCGGGCCGGCGTCCCGGGAGGGGCCAGGGTATGGGCGGTGTCGGCGTATTTCATGGCAGCGCGGGCCTTCAGGCCTGCGAGCCAGGCTTCCGCCTCCCTGGTGCCGGCAAGGATGTCCAGGCTCCCGTCCGCCAGCCCGGCCAACGGATCGGCAGCCGAGAACGGCTCCGCGCCACACCCGTCCACCTCCGCATTGAGCACAGCAAGGGCGGCCCTGATATCCGCAAACGCCTTCACCACCGCTTCGCTGCCCATAAACCAATCATGGCAAGGGGGTCTGACAATGAGGCGGGAACCGAGCCAGCACACGAAAAACGGGAGCCGCCTCTTCGGCGACCCCCGTTTCCCGACGACAGGTCCGGACAGGTTCCGGGTCTAGCCCCGGAGGCGCTCCATGCCCGGATCGAACAGCGGCTCGGCAGAGACCGTGGCGGCGATGCGCTTGCCGAAGTACTCAACCTCCACCGAATCACCGACGGACACCGAGGCGGGCAGCCACGCGTACGCGATCGGCTTCCGCACGGAGTAACCGTAGGCGGCACTCGTGACGTACCCAACTGCGGAACCGTCCACGTACACCGGTTCCTTGCCCAGCACGAGGGACGTGCCGTCGTCGACCGTCAGGCACCGCAGCTCCCGCGCGGAAGGCTGCTCCTTGCGCGCCGCAAGGGCCTCACACCCCACGAACCCGGTCTTGTCCTTGGCAATTGAGAAGCCCAGGCCGGCCTGGTACGGGTGGTGTTCCGAGGTCATGTCCGTGCCCCACAGCCGGTAGCCCTTCTCGAGCCGCATGCTGTTGAACGCGCCGCGGCCGGCGGCGATGATGCCGTGTTCCCGGCCCGCCTCAAACAGCAGGTCCCACAGCTTCAGGCCGTATTCGGCGGTGGTGTACAGCTCCCAGCCGAGCTCGCCCACGTAGGAGAGCCGCATGGCCGTGACGGGGATGCCGCCAACGGATATTTCCTTGGTGCGGAAGTATTTGAGTCCGTCGTTGGTCAGGTCGTCGGAGCTGACCTTGCCGATGACTTCGCGGGCCAGCGGACCCCACAGCCCGATGCAGCAGGTGCTGCCGGTGACGTCGGAAACATGCACCCACTGGGCGGGATCGGCAGACGACTGCTTCCGGGCCTCCACCCGCAGGTAGTCGAAGTCCACGTTGCTGTTGACGCCCAGCTGGAAGTCTTCCTCCGCCAGCCGCGCCACCGTCACGTCACTGCGGATGCCGCCGTCGTGCTCGAGGAGCAGGCAGTACGTCACGGCACCCGGCTTCTTGGCGATGTTGCCCGTGCTGAGCCGGTGCAGCAGCGCCTGCGCGCCGGGACCCACCACGGAGAGCCGCTTCAGGGGCGTCATGTCGAAAAGTCCGACGGCGGTACGCGTCTTCCACGCCTCGGCCGCAGAGATGGGGGAAGAGAACATGGCGGACCACTCGTCGCGTTCCGGCGCCTGCCACTCTGCGGGAAGCTCCTCCAGCAGGCCGCGGTTGGCCTCGAACCAGTGCGGACGCTCCCAGCCGGCGGACTCCAGGAAGAAGGCCCCCAGTTCCTTCTGCCGGACGTTGAACGGGCTGACGCGCAGGTCCCGCGGAGATTCCTTGGGCTGCAGCGGGTGCAGGATGTCGTAGATCTCCACGAAGTTCTGCTGGGAAGTTTCGCTGACGTACGCGTCGGAGGTCTGCACCTTTTCAAAGCGGGTGAGCTCGCAGCCGTGCAGGTCCGTCTGCGGGTGGCCGTCAACCAGCAGCTCCGCCATTGCCTTGGCAACACCGGCGGAGTGTGTCACCCAGACGGCTTCGGCCACAAACAGGCCTTGGAGGTCGGGAGCCTCGCCCATGAGCGGGCCGCCATCCGGGGTGAAGGAGAAGATGCCGTTGAAGCCGTCCTGGATCCCGGAGTTGCGCAGCGCCGGCAGGAGATCCTGGCTGTCCTCCCACGCGGGCAGGAAGTCTTCCAGGGTGAAATCGAGGCGGGAGGGCATGCGGTGGTCCGACATCTCCTCTGCGGAGACCTTCGGCAGGGCGGACATGTCCACCGGCATGGGACGGTGCGCGTAGCTGCCGATGCCGATGCGGTCGCCCCACTCACGGTAGTACAGGTCCTTGTCCTGGTAGCGCAGGATGGGCTTGCTGGCGCCCTTGGGGAGCTCGTTGACGCCCTCGAGTTCGGGCAGCGGGTTGCTGATGGCGTACTGGTGGGCCAGTGGCAGCAGCGGCACCTCCAGGCCCACCATCTTGCCGAGTTCACGGCCCCAGAAACCTGCACATGACACCACGATGTCCGCCGGGATCAGTCCGTTGCCGGTTTCGACGCCGGTCACCCGGCCGCCCTCCTGGGCGATGCCGGTGACCGTGGTGTCGCCCTGGTACGTCACGCCACGCTCGCTGGAGCGCTCCATCAGCAGTTGCACCGCACGGGCGGCCAGGGCCAGGCCGTCCGTGGGGATGAGCAGGCCACCCAGGACTTCACGGCCGCCAGTGAGCTTTCCGGTGTTCAGGAGGGGGTAGATCTTTTCGCATTCGTCGGCGTCGACGATCCGGCTTTCGACTCCCCAGGAGGTCATGACGCCCATTTTGCGCTTGAGGTCAGCCAGGCGCTCGGGGGTGGTTGCCAGCTCCAGGCCGCCCACCTGGTTAAAGCAGGACTCGCCGTCCTTGCTCAGGGCGAGCAGCTTGTTCACCGTGTACGTGGCGAATTCGGTCATGGTCCGTGACGGGTTGTTCTGGAACACCAGGCCCGGCGCGTGCGAGGTGGAGCCGCCGGCGAGTTCCAGCGGGCCCTGTTCCACCACCGTGATGTTGGTCCAGCCCCGGGTGGCGAGTTCGTCGGCAAGGTTGGTTCCGACGATGCCGGCGCCGATGATGACAACGCGTGGTGATGCGCTCATAAGTAGTTCTCCTGTTTTGCGTGGCGGGCGTTCGCGTTAGCGGAAGACGACGGTGCGGGTGTTGTTGAGCAGGACCCTGTGCTGGCAGTGCCACCTGACTGCGCGGGACAGTGCCTGCGATTCGGCGTCCCTGCCTACAGTGACCAGTGCATTCGGGTCCAGGCTGTGGTCCACCCGGAACACTTCCTGCTCGATGATCGGGCCCTCGTCCAGGTCTGCGGTGACGTAGTGTGCGGTGGCTCCGATGAGCTTCACGCCGCGGTCGTAGGCCTGGTGGTAAGGCTTGGCCCCCTTGAAACCGGGCAGGAAGGAATGGTGGATGTTGATGGCGCGGCCGCGAAGGGTCTTGCTGAGGCCGTCCGAGAGTACCTGCATGTAGCGGGCCAGGACCACCAGGTCTGCCTGGTACTCCTCGACCAGTTCCAGCAGGCGCGCCTCGGCCTGCGGCTTGGTGTCCGCCGTGACCGGGACGTGGATGAACGGCAGGCCGGCGGCTTCCGCCATGGGGCGGAGGTCCTCGTGGTTGGACACCACGACGGCGATCTCCGCACCCAGGCTTCCGGCGCGCCACCGGAAGATGAGGTCGTTGAGGCAGTGGCCGAACTTCGAGACCATTACCAGCACGCGCTGGGGGCTGCCGTCGTGGATGGCGAACTCCATGCCGAACTCATCGGCAGTGGCAGCGAACTCTGCGCTGAGGCCTTCCGCGGAAACTTCCTTGTCTCCCGGGGTGAAGGCCGTGCGCAGGTAGAGCTTGCCGCTCATATGGTCATCGAACTGCTGGTGTTCAACGATGTCGAAGCCGCGGTCAGCGAGGAATGCGGTGATCGCCCGGACGATTCCGGGGCGCTCCGGGCACGCAAGCGTGAGGACGTACTGTGCGGTGCCGGTACTGCGGACACTGGGGACGGCGCCGGCTTCCGCCGTCGCGTTGGCGGTGGGGCGGCCCTCGAGGACTGTGGTCATGGTCTACTCCTGGTTCTTTGCGGGGGCTTGGGTGTCAGCGGGGGAAGCGGCGCAGGGGCCGTCCTCCGAACAGCGCTGGTCACATTGATGCTGGGTCACGAGATCGAACTGGACGCCGCCGTGCTGGTCCACGCCGGTCCGGATGGCGCGTTCCACCACTGAGTCAGCCAGCCGCCGCCGCAGGGACAGCGGATCCCGGCGCAGGTCCTTGACCAGGGCGAAGCAGAGCAGCAGCATGACCAGCACGAACGGCAGGGCCGCGACGATGGTGATGCGTTGCAGCCCGGACAGCGCCTCCGAGGGCTTGTCGCCTCCGGCGAGCAGCATCACTGCCGCCACGGCACCGGTGAGCAGGCCCCAGAAGATGACCAGTCCGCGTTTTGGTTCGGCTGAACCGTTGGAGCTCAGGGAGGACATCACCAGGGACGCCGAGTCGGCGCCGGTGACAAAGAAGATTCCCACCAGGACCATGGCCAGGACAATGACTGCTCCGGTCAGCCAGCCCGGCATGGCCAGGTTGTTGACGAGGTCGAACAGTGCTCCGTCGAAGTCGATGGACGGAGCTCCGTCAGTCATGGCCACCAGTCCCGGCTGGCCCGCCTGGTCCGCTTTCTCCTGCACCTTGAACGCGGCACCGCCGAAGATGCCGAACCAGATGACACTGACAACGCTGGGGACCAGCAGGACGCCGGTGACGAACTGCCGGATGGTGCGGCCGCGGCTGATCCGGGCGATGAACATGCCTACGAAAGGCGTCCAGGACACCCACCATGCCCAGTAGAAGATGGTCCAGCCGGACATCCAGGTGCGAAGGGCCTCGTCACCGACTGCCTCGGTGCGGGAGGACATTTCGGCGAGGTCCCGGGCGTAGTCCCCCACTGCGGCAGGGATGAGGTTGAGGATGAACAGCGTTGGCCCGGCGATGAAGACGATGAGCGCCAGGACCACGGCCAGGACCATGTTGATGTTGGACAGCCACTGGATGCCGCGGCTGATGCCGGACACTGCCGAGGCCACAAAGCAGGCGGTCAGGACGGCCACAATGGCCACGAGCACGGGCGTACCCACCTCGCCCATCCAGCCGTTTGAGCTCAGTCCGCTGCCGATCTGCAGGGCGCCGAGTCCCAGGGAGGCCGCCGTGCCGAACAGCGTGGCGAAGATTGCCAGGATGTTGATGAACTTTCCTACCGGCCCCTCCACCGTCCTGATGCCGAACAGGGACGTAAAGGCCGCGGAGATCAGTTGCTTGCGCCCCAGGCGGTAGGTGCCGTAGGCCATGGCGATTCCGACGACGGCGTACATCGCCCAGGGATGCAGGGTCCAGTGGAAGATGGACGTGGCCATGGCCGCCTGGATGGCAGCGGGCGTCCGGCCGTCCACGGTGCCGGGCGGTGGGGCGATGTAGTGGTACAGCGGCTCGGCCACGCCGTAGAACATCAGGCCGATGCCCATGCCGGCGGCGAACATCATGGCGATCCATGAGACCGTCCGGAATTCGGGCCGTTCCCCGTCCTTGCCCAGCGGGATGTTGCCCCATTTTCCGAGGGCCAGCCAGAGGACGAATACGACGAACAGCGAGGCCAGCACCATAAAGAGCCAGCCGGTATACTCCATCACCCAGTCCAGCGCGACGGTTGAGGTTGCGGCCAGGCTGTCCCGGCCCAGGAAGCCCCAGGCCACGAACGCCAGGGCCAAGATGCCGGTGATGCCGAAGGTGGCCTTGTCGAGGGTGAGCTTACGGTTCCGCCGCTCCGCGACAGCCTGCTCGGCCTTGGTCTGGCGGAGTTCCTGCATGATCTGCTGGGTGTCCTCCGCGACGTGTGAATCATGGGCGGACGGAGAGTTCTCCGGTGCAGGAATGGGTTGGGGATCCTTGAGCTCAAGAGGGGTTTGGGCATCCGGGCGGATGTCGCTGTTCAAAGCCATGGCAGGTCCTTTGGTTTGAATTCATTGGGCGTTGTACTCCGGCGTCCCCAGGCCGGTCGGAAGGTCTAGCTTCTTGGCATTCAGTGAGCAGATTTTGTTTTTGGCGGTTCAGTTGTTCCGCAAGGATCAACGCGTCTCGTAATAAGCAACAGCGTGGCGTTGGCCATAACCGCGTGTCAAGGTTTTTTCGGTTTCTTAAGCCCTGTTTCAGCGTTTTCGGTGTCACCTTGACAGTGGTCCCGGAACAGGATCAGGCATCGATCACCAGGTCCGTCTGCGCGGTGGAGCAGCAGGGCAGGAACTTGCCTGCAGAGATTTCCCGAGCCCGGATTCCGCCCTGGTGGTTCATCTCGACATCCCCTGAAAGCTTGACGACCTTACAGGAGCCGCACATGCCTTCCTTGCAGTTCGCGCCAATCCTGACACCGGCACGCTGGGCCACCTCGAGGATGCGCTCGGTGGGGTCGATCCGCACATTGATGCCGGTGCGCGTGAAGGACATGGTGAGGCTGCCTGTTCCCACCGTGTCGAAGCTTGAGGCGTCAGGGGAACCGGCGTCCGGCTCCCCGCCGGGGCTGTCGGCGGAGGAGTCGAAGCCGGGCGCCTCCGGGTCGACGACTTCCAGCGGCATCCCGGAGGCCTGCAGGGTTCCGTCGGCGTCGTAACCAGGCTCGTAAAGGCCGAACGCGGCCGGTTGGCTTTCGAAGTAGTCCTCGGCGGATTCGGCGATCTCCTCGGCGATCTCCTCCGCGACGTCGGCTGCAAGCGCCACCTCCGCCTGGTATTCAAGGAGCGTCTGGCGGTCTCCGGAGAAGAACTCCATGTAGATGGACGTGTCGTCGACGCCGACCTTCTTGAGGAGCTCGGCGGCGGTGTTCAGGTAACCTTCAGGACCACATGCGTACACCTGGCGGCCGTTGGCATCCGGGGCCACCTCCTCGAGCATGGCTGCCGTCAGTCTTCCGCTGAGCCCTTCCCATCCCTCCGGCACACTGCGGTCGCCCAGGGAGTAGTGGATCTTGATGCGTGAGTCCACGGAGGCGATGTAGGCCAGTTCCCGGTGGAAGGCAAAGCCCCCAGCATCCGAGCCGTGGTAGAGCACCACAACGTCGGCGTGTCCGGGGAGGGAATGGATGGTCCGCACCATGGACATGATGGGAGTGATGCCTGCGCCGGCGGCAAGCAAGAGATAGCGTGCCCGCCGGTCGGCATCGGGCAGGTGGAATGCTCCCACCGGTCCCAGCATCTCAAGAACGGTGCCGGGCTTGACGTTATCGTGCACCCACGGCGAGACCAGCCCCGTGGGGTCACACTTGACGGTGATGTTGAAGGTCCACGGCTCGGTGGGCGAACTTGAAAGCGAGTAGCTGCGGTCCACCGGTTCCTGATCCTCGCCATTCACGGGGAATGCGACGTTCACGTACTGGCCGGCACGGAACGCCAGGGGCGCACCGTCGCAGCGGCGGAACACAAAGGTCATCATGCCGCCGGCCTCGGGAACGGTCTCGACGCATTCGGCCATAAACTCCTGCGGATGCCATGGGCCCAGTGCACGGGCGGCCCGGGCGGGTGTCTCGGTGCTTCCCATCACCCTGTTCCACGGCATCTCCAGACCCCGGATACGCTGCGGTTCCTGGATCGCCGTTTCAGTGAGGACTTCAATCATGCCAAGTGCTCCTGCACGCGCTGCACGTACCAGTTGATGAATGCCTCGACCTGGTATTCGCTCTTCATGTAGGGACCGGGCTCGTAAGCGGGGCTGCCGGCACCCTGCTGGCAGAGCTCCACGAACGCCTTGTCCTGCAGGTTGGTCTGCTTCCAGGTGTAGGTGAGCTTCTCCAGGTCGTAGTCCACGCCTTCCACGGCGTCGTCAGCCACCAGCCACGTGGTGCGTACGAGGCTCTGGTGTTCGTTGATGGGGAACACACCGAACGTGATGACGTGGTCGCCGAGGAAATGGAACCAGCTGTTGGGCTGCAGGTGCATGGAGCAGCGGCCAAGGCGGAAGTCGGGCAAGTCGCCGAGCAGCTTCTTGGAAAGCCTGCGCCCGTCGGCGGAGAACGATTCGCCCTCTCCATCGAGTGATTCCCGTGAGATGCGGATTCCCGCGATGCGCGTGTCAAGCTGCTCGACCACCTCGTAGGGAAGGCCGTAGCGGCGGCAACGCTCCTCGAGGGAGGACTGGGCCTCCTTGTTCCGGTCCCACACTTCCTCCAGGTGGGGCGGGACCAGGCCCTCCGTCAGGCCCCAGGTGGGGAAGAGGGAGCAGGCGAGCTCAGGGTGGCCGTCGCAGTGGTAGCACTCACGGTTGTTCTCCATGACGAGCTTCCAGTTGCCCTCTTCGATGATGTTTTGCTGGTAAGCGATTTTTGTCTTCGAGAGATCGTGGGGCGCCAGGTAGGGCTCAAAGATCTTCGCGGTTTCATCGAAGTCCGCTGGCGGTTCCTCCGCAATGCAGACGAAGATGAGTCCGGCGACCTCGCGGCCGTGGGCGCGCTTGAGGCCAAAGCAGCTCTTGTCGAACTTCGTCTCCCCCGGCGCGGAGGCGTGGATCAAATTGCCCTCCGGGGAGTAGGTCCAGGAGTGGTAGCCGCAGACCAGGTTTCCGGTCGACCCGGCAGCTTCGGTCAGGACGCGGGCGCCGCGGTGGCGGCATACGTTGTGCAGGACGTTCACGCCGCCGTCGTCGTTGCGCAGCACAATCAGGGAGTACGGCCCGTAGTCGACGGTGACGTAGTCGCCCGGCTCCGGCAGTTCCGCGGTGCTGGCGGCAAAGATCCAGTGCTGGCCGAAAATGGCCTCCATGTCGATGTTGAAAATGGAGCGATCGGTGTAGAAGGGGGCATCGAGGGAGTAGCCGGCCCGCCGGAATTCAAACAACGCGGTGATCTCCGCCAGCTGCTCGGCAGGCAATGATGCAGCGAGTTTTCCGCGTGAATTGAGGGGCACGTTCACTGAAGCAGTCATGGGTTTCCTCCCGGGAGGCATGGATAGTGGGTGTTGCGTGGTGACCACGGGTGCGCGGTTGGCAGCGGCAATGATCGAAGGACTTGTTGTGATGAGATTAGGGTCACAAGCGCTACAATAAAAGCGCAAAATTCTGAAGATTACCCTGCACAATAGGTGCATGATCGATGCGCGCCTCATCACGCTCCGCGTCTTCGCCCGGTGCGGCACCATCGGGGCGACCGCGGAGCTCACGGGCTATTCCCCCTCCGCCGTCTCCGCGCAATTGCGGGAGCTCCAGCGCGTGCTTGGAATGCAGCTGCTGGCGAAAGACGGCCGGGGCGTGCGGCTCACCGCCACGGGACGCTTTCTCGTGGCGGGCTCGGATCCCCTCATTGCCCAGTGGGAGAGCCTGCGCGCCGCGGCCATGGAGGCCGGCGACCAGGTGCAGGCCCATTTTGGCCTCGGCGGGTTCTCCTCTGCAGCAGCCCACCTGCTCGCGCCGCTGGCCGCCACGTTGCGCTCAACGCACCCCCTGCTGGAGGTGCAGGTCCTTGAGGCTGAACCCGCCCGCTGCTTCGACTTGTTGATTGCCGAACGAATCGACCTTGCGGTCATAGTCGCCATGCAGTCCGACACTTATGGCGAGGACGACCCGCGCTTCGAGCAGCGAGTCCTGCTCGACGATCCACTGGACGTGATCATTCCCGGCGACCATCCGCTGGCGTCACGGCAAACGGCGACGCTTGAAGAGCTGGCGTCGGAACCCTGGATCACGGAGGCCGCCGGTTCCGCCTACCATTCCCTCTTCACCGCGGCGTTCACGGCAGTCGGGGTGACACCGCGGATTGCCCATGAAGCCGTTGAATGGGAGACCCACATCGCATTCGTGGGTGCGGGGCTGGGCGTCGGCCTGCTGCCCCGGCTGGCACCTTTGCATGGTGCTGAGAACGTGGTTCGGCTACGTATCACCGGCAGGGCGAAACCCACGCGCCGCATCGTCGCCGCGGTGCGCAGGGGCAGCATCGCCTCACCCCTGATCCAGGAGTCGCTCCGCATCCTGCAGGTCAACGCCAACCGGATCCTTACCGCCCGCCTCGAAGAGGATCTGTGAGCGCCGACGGCACGCGGACGCCAGCGCATCAGCGCTGGGTGTAACCCATCTTGGCGCTCACCTGGAGGCCTGCCTCCTTGAGGTCCCCTGCCAGCCCCGGTTCCTTCTCCGGATCGAAGCGGAAGGCCGGGCCGGAGATGCTGATGGCGCCGATGACCGTTCCCAGGTGGCTGTACACCGGCACGGACATGGCGTTGATCCCGATTTCGAATTCCTCCCGGGTGACGGCGTAGCCGTCCCGGGCCACTTTGATCAGCTCGGTTTCGAGCTCTTTGCGGCTGGTGATGGTGCGGGGCGTGCGTGCAGGAAGCCCCGTCTCCTTCAGGATCCGGTCCCGGTCATCCGCGGTGAGTGCCGCCAGCAGGACTTTGCCGCTCGAGGTGGCGTGCAGCGGGGTCAGGCTGCCCACCCAGTCGTACGTGGCCAGGGTTGACGGCCCCATCGCCTGGTCCACGTTCACCGCGTAGTTGGAGCGCAGCACCGCGAGGTTCACCGTCTCCTTGAACTGGTCGGCCAGGGCCTCCATGACCGGCCGGGCCTCCCGCACCAGGCTCAGGCGTCCGGGGATGGAGCTTGCCAGCCGGAGGATGCCGAAGCCCAGCTGGTACTTTCCGCGCTCACTGTTCTGGTGGACCATTTCCCGGCTCACCAATGACCCGAGCAGCCGCGAAACAGTGGATTTATGGATGCCCATTTCCTCGGCAATGTCGCTCACGCCGGCGTGGCCGTCCCGTGCCAGGATCTCAAGGACCGCGAGGGCACGGTCCACGGACTGGACGCCGCCGTGGCCCGCTTCACCATCGACGTCGGGTTCGCGCTCATTGTTCGAAGCCATGACTAATACTCTCAACTAGCAAGCGCCGCATGAAATCAACGGCGCCCGAAATCACCGGCTGATGAAATCAGCGCAGGCCGTTGCTGTGGGCGAGCGCCATCGCCTCAGTACGCGAGGATGCGCCGATCTTCCGGTAGAGGTTGCGCAGGTGGAACTTCACGGTGTTCTCGCTGATGTGGAGTTTCGCGGCAATCCCCCGGTTCCGCTGGCCGGCGGCCAACAACTGGAGGACCTCCACCTCGCGCTCCCCCAGGTTCCACTGGGCGACGTCGGCCAGCGGCCGGGCGGGCGGGTCCAGCGGAATTGCCACGGCCACGTCGGCGCCCCAGCCGGGCATCACGTCCACGCCCATGCTCCCGTCCAGCGCTTCAACTCGCTGGACCAGGCGCGCCATGGCAGGCGCCGACGCGGAAAGCTCGCCCGGGCCGTCGTCGCGCACGTTGATGAGGAGGTTCACGCCGTCGCAATCCCATTGCGTGCGGATCCGGCGGACGCCCTGCTGGTCCACCATGGCGAGGACCAGGCCGCGGACAATCGCCCTGGCGGCATGTGCCACCTCGCCGGGAAGCGCGCGGCCGTTCACTGGCGGTTCGATGAACTGGACGTCGATGCCGCTGAAGCCCATCAGCGGCCGGAGGTCCTCGCGAAGGCGCTGGAAAGCGGAGGCGACCGGTTCCTCCACGAGGCCGGTGGTGCGGTCGCTGAGGGTGCGGAGGCCCACTAATGCCCTGGCCGCGACATCCGTTGCCGCAGTCCGGGCCGCGGCGTCCTCCAGCGAAGGCGACCTCAGCGCCGCGAGCAGCGTTTCGAGGGTGGTGGAGTGCTGGTCCACCAGTTCAGCGGTCACCCGCAGGCGTTCCGCCGAGGCGGCGCGTGATTCGATGAGGTACGACGGCGGCGCATCAGCCACCTTTTCGCGGATCCGTTCAGCTGCGAGGGTCCAGAGGTAGTGCAGGATCCACTGCGCCTCCGGCCCGGCGGGCTGGGGGTCCGAGAGGACCAGGAGCGCGTTGCTCGGGGAGGACACCGCGAGGACCGGGCGAACGCCGCCGCCGAACGTGGCGTCCCCGCTCCAGGTGCCGGCGTCGCCCGCTTCCACGAGCGTTGCCCGGATGGCATCCAGCTCCGCTATGGACACCCGGCTGATGACGGCCTCGTCACCGGCTTTCTTCTGCGGCCGGCCGGTGCAGTCCTCCGTGAAAATCACCAGCGCGCCGGACGTGATGTACGGGGCGGCAGCCTCGCGCAGCCGGTGCGCTATGTCCAACAGGGGTGCCGTTGCCAGGGCAGCAATTGACCGGAGCAGGGATGCGTCTTGGTGATCCACGTGTCCAGTGTAGGTGAGCCGCCAGGATGCACCTACCCTTTCGGGTGGGTTGGACCGTCCCATCATGCCGTTTCACCCACCCCCTGGGCGGGCGAGGATGAAAGGGCACCAGCGTCCAAGGAGGTACACGCATGAACGCCACCACAGAAGTAGGCCCTGCCGCCCTGACGGGAACAGCACGGGCTTTCCACCACAACCGGGGCCTGGTCCTGGGCGAGATCGGCTCAGCATTGGAGCAGGTTGACCCGTTGGAGGTGGCCGCACTGGTGACCGAACTTCGGCTGGCGGACCGGATATTCGTGGCCGGCGCCGGCCGCAGCGGCCTGGTCCTGAAGATGGCGGCCATGCGGCTCATGCACCTGGGACTGACGGTCCATGTGGTCGGCGAGACAACGGCGCCGGCCATCCGCGCCGGCGACCTGCTCCTCGCAGCCTCCGGCTCCGGCAGCACCGCCGGCGTCGTCAAAGCCGCGGAAACCGCAGCCGCCCACGGTGCCCGCGTGGCTGCCTACACCACCGCGAAAGGTTCCCCGCTGGCGGCCGCTGCTGCCGCCGTCGTGATCATCCCTGCCGCCCGGAAGACGGATCACGGCTCGGCGCTCACGCGGCAGTACTCGGGCAGCCTCTTCGAACAGGTGCTGTTCGCAACCACCGAGGCGGTGTTCCAAAGCCTGTGGGACGAGGACACATCCGCCGCCGAGGACCTCTGGCTGCGGCACGCAAACCTCGAGTAAGTTGCCCGCTCCCTTCCCCACCATAAAACGCAGGAAACAACAGAAAGCGACCCCCACATGAAACTGCAAGTAGCCATGGATGTCCTCACCCTCGAGGCCGCACTGGACCTGGCCGGCAAGGTTGCCGAGTCCGTGGACATCATCGAACTCGGCACCCCGCTGATCAAGAACGCGGGGCTCTCCGCCGTAACCGCCATCAAGACCGCCCACCCGGACAAGATTGTCTTCGCGGACATGAAGACCATGGACGCCGGCGAACTCGAGGCCGAAATCGCCTTCAACGCGGGCGCGGACCTCGTGTCCGTCCTGGGCAGCGCGGACGACTCCACCATCGCCGGTGCCGTCAAAGCCGCCAACGCGCACAACAAGGGCGTGGTGGTGGACCTGATCGGCGTTGCGGACAAGGTGTCCCGCGCCAAGGAAGCCCGGGCGCTGGGTGCCCAGTTCATCGAGTTCCATGCCGGCCTGGACGAGCAGGCGCTGCCCGGCTACAACCTGGACGTCCTGCTGGGCGCCGGAGAAAAAGCACGCGTGCCCTTCTCCGTGGCCGGCGGCGTGAACATCTCCACCATCGGGGCCGTGCAGCGCGCCGGCGCGGACGTGGCCGTTGTGGGCGGTTCCATCTACAGCGCCAAGGACCCCGCCCTGGCGGCCAAGGAACTGAAGACTGCCATCATCTGATCCTTCCTGCCGGCCGCTGATTTCACCGCCGGCTGCTGAATAATGCCGACGGCGGCCCCCACCGATGCATGGGGGCCGCCGCTTCGCGTGGCCGGCTACTGGAAGGACCGGATGGTGATGCCGGAAAAGGTTGCAGGCCCTCCGTCGGTGTAGAAGGAGATCCCGGTGTCGCCGTCGGCGAAGTGCACCTGCTGCGAGAGCACAGTGTGGCCGGCGTTGACGAACACCTCGATGCTTTGGGTATCAACGAGAATGCGCAGGTGGACCGATCGTGCGGCGGCGTCGATGGGCGCTGCCGCGCGGGTATACGGGACCAGCGAGTAGCCGGCAAGGTCCGAGGGCGCACGGTCCACGTACAGCTCGCTGCCGTACTTACCAATGTTTGTGTGCCGGGCGCCGTCGGCGGAGCGGCCCACCGAGACTCCGATGTTCGCGGCGGCATCCCAGGAGATGTCGAGCTCCAGCTCGTAGGCGCGGCCGCGCCACGGCAGGACATCGCTGCCGTTAACCGTCCGGTCCGGGAACGCGGTGGTGGAGCCGGCGTAGTTCGAGAGCGCCGTGACGGGACTGCTGAGCAAGCTGTACCAGCCGCCGCCCTGGCGCTCCAGGCGCAGCTCCCGCACGATCGAGTTCTGCCCGTTGTACCCGTCGGACGCGTCGGTGGGCACCTCGCGGGCGGCGTACTTCCAGTTGTTCATCCAGCCAATCGCGTACCGCCGCGTTGCGGGCGCCTCTGCAGCCGGCCATGTCACCGCTCCGTACCAGTCCCAGCCCCAGTCCAGCCACTGCGGATTGCTGACGTCGTCAGCGAGGAACTGCTCCCCGTCCCAGGTGCCCGTCCAGTAGGCGTAAGTCATGGGCAGCCCGATGCTGTAGGCGTCCATGCTGGCACCGAGCACCCAGTGGCTGGTGCCGTCGTCGGCCGTCATCTCAAAGAGGTCGGGGCATTCGATGCCGCCCAGCGCGGGGTTGGGGAAGTCGAAGTTGCGCTTCAGGTGCCAGTCGCGCAGGTTTGCGGACGTATAGAAGGCCGCATACCGGGCCCGGCCGATCACGCAGACCCACTCGTTGCGCACGGCATCCCAGTGGATTTTCGGGTCCCGGAACCATTCGGCGTTGTCGATTTCCGCCTGCGTGGTGGCGGCCCTGCCGTCCGTGTTCACGATGACCGGGTCCGGCAGCGCAGTAAACGTGTAGCCGCCGTCTGTTGACCAGTACAGGTACTGCTCCTGGTACTTGCGGATGCCGCCAGTGGGCTGCGTGGCAAGGACCACGACCGCCCCCGCGCCGAAGCCCGCCGTGTTGGAGGTGTCCACCACCGCCGATCCGGACCACACGGGGAAGTCGGGCTGCAGCGGCAGGGCATCGCCGTGATGGGCGAACGCCACGCCATCTGCCGTGGTGGCGTGGTCCCAGCCGCCCTGGCCGTTGTTCTGCGTGGAGTGCAGGTAGTAGAGGTGGTACTTGCCGTCAAGGAATACCGGACGTTGCGGGTCGCACAGCCAGCCGGACGGCGGCGTCATGTGGTAGACGGCCCGCTGTGAGCCCTGCGCCGCCCGGGCCGGTGCGGCCGATGCGGCGCTGGCGCCGGCGCCGCACGCGAACAGGGCGAGTGCTCCTGCTCCGGTGCCTTGCAGGACGTGGCGACGGGAAAAGGCATGTGTCATCGTTGACTTCCTCTCAGGGGGCGGCTGCTCCGCCTGGCGCCCGGGGTGACGGAACCTTCGGTGGTTCGCTGATCGGATCACCGGCTGCTTAAGCGCTTTAGCAGAAGAACATACCGAGCCATAATCCTGCGGTCAAGCGTTTCAGCGAAAGTGGTTCACGCCTCAAACCAACGAAAAGAACGTTCGGAATAATTTTTGCTAAAACGCTTGATCAGTGATCCATTTCACGCTAGCTTCATGGTGATCAAACGCTTTAGCAGAAATGGACATCAACGCCGATGAGCTACCCAGTCTTCTTCCAGCCCGCCGATGCATGGGTTGGCGACCTTATCCCTTTCCAGAAGGACGGGGAGTTCTGGCTTTTCTACCTTCACGAGGTCCGCGCCGACCCGAAGCCCGGAACAGCCTGGAACCTGGTGACCACCAAGGACCTCACCCAGTTCCAGGACCACGGGGTGGCCCTCCCCCACGGAACCACGGAAGACCTGGACTTCAACTGCTACACAGGCAGCGTCGTTGCTGACGACTCAGGCGTCCACCACCTGTTCTACACGGGGCAGAACCCGGGCAACCTCGGGACGGACGGCCTGCCCCTGCAACTGGTCATGCACGCCACCAGCACGGACGGCATGAACACATGGGTCAAGCACCCGGAGCTTACCTTCGGCGCACCGGACGGCTACGAGTCAGCGGACTGGCGGGACCCCTTCGTCTTCGGTGACGAGGCGGCCGGCCTGTGGCGGATGCTCCTGGCGGCCCGGCACTCCGACGGTCCCGAACGCCGCCGCGGGGTCATCGCCCAGTGCGTTTCCACTGACCTGATGACGTGGGAGCACACGGACCCGTTCTGGGATCCCCGCAGGTACATCACGCATGAATGCCCTGACGTGTTCGAGTGGGGCGGCTGGTGGTACATGGTCTACTCCGAGTTTTCCGAAACGTTCACCACCCGGTACCGGATGGCCAAGAGCCCCACGGGGCCGTGGACAGTTCCGGACCTGGACAGCATCGACGGGCGCGCGTTCTACGCCTCCAAGACGGCGGAGCGGGACGGCCGGCGGTTCTTCTTCGGCTGGATTGCCAGCAAGGAAGGCAATCGCGACGACGGCGCGTGGCAGTGGGCGGGCACCATGTCCGTCCTGGAGGCACGGCAGAACCCCGACGGGACGTTGGCATTCGGCCTCGCGGACGAGCTTGTGGACAGCTTTTGGGACGGTATCCCGCTGGAACTGGAGAGCCCGCTGCCCATCCGGCTGGACGTACCGGACTCCTACAGCGCCGCCGTCGCAGCACACGACCTGCCCACGCAGTTCTATGCCAAAGCGGTGCTGGACATCCAGCCGGGCACCACGGAATGCGGGCTCCTGCTGCGCTCCAGCCCGGACGGCGACCACTCCTACGTCCTCCGCCTCGAACCGAAGCGCGGACGCCTGGTGTTCGACCGGTGGCCCCGGACCATCACCGGGGAAGCCCAGTGGCATGTCTCGGGCGACGTTCCCTACGCCGTCGAACTGGAACGCCCCTGCGACCTCTCCCCCGGCAGCCACACGCTGGAAGTGGTGGTGGACGGCGACCTGTGCGTCGCCGTCGTGGACCGCCAGGTGGCCCTCAGCACCCGCATCTACGACCTCCCCGCCGGCGGAATAGGCGTGTTCGCCGGCGAGGGCACCGTGACCGTCACGGATTTCGAAGTACGCAAGCGCACCGACAACTGAATACCCCCAACACCCATCCTCCGTTCCAATCAAGGGAGATTGACCCATATGAAGAACATGTTCCGCGCTGCCGCAGCCGCAGCCGTTACCGCCCTGGCCCTGACAGCCTGCGGGGGCGCGAGTTCCACCGACCCGTCCAACGTCAGCCCCACCGGCGAGATCAAGGCCCGCGAGATCTCGTGGCTGCTCTCCCGCCCTGCCGACGGCGCGGTCATCAACATCATGAAGAAGCTCGCCGACGACTACGCCAAGGACCACCCGGGCTTTGAGCTCAACCTGATCACCACCCCGGACCGGCCCTCCTACATCCAGAAACTCGAGACCCTGGCGGCAGCCAACAAGCTGCCGGAACTGTTCGATACGGACGCAACGCCCTTCGCCCAGCAGTTGGCCAAGCAGGGCAAGATGGTGGACGCCGAGAAGCTGCTGGAGTCACTGGATATCTACGACAACTACCGTCCGGGCGCGCTGGACTACCAGCGCTTCGACGACGGGTCCCTGTACATGATCCCCTTCCAGTTCGAGCTGGAATTCATCTGGTACAACAAGGCACTGCTGGAGAAGGCCGGCGTGGCGGTGCCAACATCGCTCGATGACATCCCGGCCATGTGCACCGCCCTGCGCAGCGCCGGCATCACCCCCATTGCCATCGACGGCCAGGACCAGTGGCCCCTGGAGCGCTACATCGCCTACCAGCCGTTCCGCGAAGCAGGCCCCGAGTTCGTCCAGAAACTGAAGAAGGGCGAAGCGAAGTTCAGCGATCCCGCCGGCCAGAAGACCCTGAACTGGATGGCGGAACTGGGCAAGGCCAAGTGCTTCCAGGACGGCTTCTCCGCCCAGGGCTACTCGGACGCGCAAAACCAGTTCACCTCCGGACAGGCAGCCATGTACAACATCGGCACGTGGGAACTGCCCAGCCTGGCCACGGACAAGCTGGACCCGGCTGTCCGCAACGACATCGACTTCTTCACCCTTCCCACCACCGCGGGGTCCGTGACGGCGGCCAACGAGTTCGTGTCCCCGTCCGGCATCGGCATGGCCGTGAACGCCACAACCTACGATCCCCTGGTGAGCGACTTCCTCAAGTTCGCCCTGGAAAAGTACCCCGCTGAATATGCCGCCACCGGGGCACTGTCCCCCACCACCGACGTCGAAACCGTTGTTCCGGCCAATGCCACGCCGCTGTACCAGAAGGCCCTGGACCAGGCCGACGGCCTCGGTTCCAAGCAGGCCATGCCGTGGGACACGCAGCTGGACCCGACCACCAACGGACGGCTGCAGCAGGAGCTGGTGCTGCTGGTGCAGGGCAACATCACGCCTGAGCAGTTCACCGAAACCATGGACAAGGCCATCGCGCAGAACGCCCCCAAGTTCTTCAAGTAGGCACTGCTTCCCCACGAAACCAACGCGGCGGGGGAGCGCACAAGCGAAAGCGCTCCCCCGCCCGCAAGGCCCCGAAAGGCCCCGCCATGCAATCCAACAGGATGCTGCCCAACAGGTCACGGACCTCGGTCCTGGTCTTCCTGCTTCCACCGCTGCTCCTTTACGGCGCAGCAGTCCTCTTTCCCATCCTCCAGTCCCTGTTCCTGAGCTTCTTTTCCTGGAACGGCATCAGCGACATGGAGTTCGTGGGCGTGGACAACTATGTTCGGATGTTCGTCGCCGACGATATCTTCTGGCGGGCGTTCCTGAACGCCCTCGTCTACCTGGCCATCTGCCTGGTCCTGCAGCTCGGCGGCGCCCTGGTGGTGGCCAGCCTCCTCACCTCGCTCCGCCGCGGACGTGAGCTGATCAAGACCCTCTACCTGCTGCCGGCTGTCATCTCCACCGTGGCCATCGCCTTCCTCTTCGTGCGGATCTACTCCCTGGAGCCCGTGGGCCTGCTCAACCAGCTGTTCCACTGGATGGGCCTCGGCAGCCTGGAGCGGCCGTGGCTCTCGGACGTCAACACGGTCCTTGCGGCGGTGTCCGCGCCGGAGGGCTGGCGTTTCACCGGGCTGTACATGCTCATCATCTACGCGGCCCTGCTCGCGGTGCCCAAGGAGCTTGAGGAGGCCGCCGTCCTGGATGGCGCGTCCCGGTGGACGCTGTTCACCAAGATCCGCTTCCCGTACATCCGCCCGGTGTGGATCACCACCACCATCATGGCCACCACCTACGGCCTGCGCGGCTTCGACATCCCCTACCTGATGACCAACGGCGGCCCCGGGCAGTCCTCGGAACTGCTCACCACGTACATGTACAAGACGGCGTTCACCAGCACGGACTTCGGCTACGCCAGCACCATCTCGGTGTTCATCGTGGTGGAGTGCCTCGTCGCCGTCGGCCTCATCCTTTTCCTGCTGAAGCGGAAGGCAGACGCATGATCACCCAAACAGCCCCGCCCACCCCGCCCGCCGCCGTCGTACCTGTCCGGCCGTCCGGAAAGCGCCGCCGGCGCAGGCCCGACCTGTTCCGGACGCTGTCCCGCGTGCTGATCATGCTCATCGTGATCGTGCAGGTTTACCCGCTGGCGTGGCTGTTCCTGACCAGCCTCCGTACGGAACAGGACTTTGCCACCGGAGATCCCTTTGCCCTGCCCAGCTCCCTGACGTGGGAGAACTATGCCAGGGCCTTCGAAACGGGCGACCTGGGGCGGAACATCCTGAACAGCTTCATCGTCACCATGGGGGCGAACATCCTGATCGTCCTGCTGGGCATGATGGCCGCCTACGCCATCCAGGTGCTGGGGTTCCGGCTCAGCAAGCTGGTCCGCGGGCTGTTCCTGATCGGCATCATCGTCCCGGTGCAGATCGCCCTGGTCCCGCTGTTCATCGATTACGCTGCGGTGAACCTGCTGGACACCTACCTGTCCATGATCATCCCGCTGGCGGGGTTCTCGCTGCCCATGGCCATCTACCTGTTCTGCTCGTTCTACGAGTACATCCCCAAGGAAACGTACGAGGCAGCGTCCCTGGACGGCGCGGGTCCGTACCGGATCTTCGGGCTGATCACCATGCCGCTGTCCCTGAACACCGTGGTGACTGTGGTCCTGGTGAACAGCATCTTCATCTGGAACGACTTCATTTTCGCCAACACCTTCGTCCTGTCCGAGGACCTGAAGACCATTCCGCTGGGCCTGCAGAACTACATCGGCGCCATGGGCAAGGTGGACTGGACGGCAACGTTCGCCGCCGTGTGCGTGACCATCACCCCCCTGCTGCTGGTGTTCCTGGTGCTCAACAAGGCCATGATCCAGGGACTTGAAAGCGGGGCGACGAAGGGATGACGGCAACAGCGGATGGATATACTCCTCAAGGAGGGCAGATGAGTTCAATGGAGAATGGTGCGGAGGCGCCGGCACCTGCCGGCAGGGCGCCGAAAACCCCGGAGCGCGTGCACCCCGTCACCCTTCGCGACGTGGCGGAAGTAGCCGGTGTTTCCACAGCAACAGTGTCGCTCGTGGTCAACAAGAAGAAGGCCGCCCGGATCGCCGAGGAAACCCGCCGGCGGGTGCAGGACGCCATCCGGACCCTGGGCTACCGGCCCAACGCGATGGCAAAAACCCTGGTCAGCGGCACGTCCCGGTTCATCGGGCTGGTGGCGGACGGCGTTGCCACCACTCCCTTCGCCGGCCAGATCATCCACGGAGCCCAGGACGAGGCGTGGAAGCACGGCTACGCCCTCCTCATCGCCAACACCGAAGGCAACGGCGAGCTTGAGCAGGACGCCATCCAGATGATGCTCGAATACAAGGTCCGCGGCATCCTCTACTCCACGTGGTTCCACCGCCAGACGGACATTCCGGTGCAGCTCCGGGAAGCCGACTTTGTCCTGGTCAACTGTTTCTCCAACGAGCCGGGCACCCGGGCCGTGGTGCCCGACGAGGTGCAGGGCGGCCGCTCAGCCACGGACATCCTGCTGGGGCACGGGCACCGGAAGATCGCCTTCATCAACGCCACCATTCCGGCGCCGGCCAAGGACGGACGGCTCCGGGGGTACCGGGAAGCACTGGAGAAGGCCGGTATCCCGTTTGATCCCGAGCTGGTGCTGGAAGCCTATCCGGACCAGGAGGGAGGCTACGGGGCCACCTCCGATCTCCTGACGCGTGGCGTGACCGCGGTTTACTGCTACAACGACCGGATGGCCATGGGCCTCTACGACGGCCTGCGCGAGCACGGCCTGTCCATCCCCGACGACATGGCCGTGGTGGGGTTCGACAACCAGGAGGTCATTGCCGCCCACCTGCGGCCCCCGCTGTCCACGGTGTCCCTCCCCCACTACGAACTGGGCGCGGCGGGTGTGCGGATGCTCCTCGGGCTCGATACTGCACCCGGAACCGGCTCGGGCGGGGTGGCCAAGATCAACTGCCCCGCGGTGGAACGGACCTCGGTAAAGGCGCAGGCGCGGGCCTGACCTGGATAGAAGTACGACGGCGGGTGGTCATGCCGGTGCGCTGATCACCCGGTTCCGCCCCGCGAGCACACCCGTCACGGCAAGGACCGCCATGATGCCCGCGGTCACCAGGAGCGGAAGCGTCCAGTCTCCGCTCAGATCGCGAAGGGCACCGAACATCACCGGCCCCGCAGCAGCCAGGCCGTAGCCCACCGACTGCGCCATGCCGGACAATGAGGCCGCCTGCGGATAGTTCACGGTCCGGAGGCTGAACAGCGACAGGGCAATGACGATGAGGCTTCCGCACCCGATTGCCCCCAGGAGGACCCACAGCAGGATGAGGTCCGGCGCGAGCGCCAGGCCCAGGAACGTCACAACCATCACCGCGCCGCTGGCGAAGGAAACGAGCTGCTGGTCCGAACCGCGGTGAAGGATGCCCCCTGCCACAAGGCTGGCGAAGACGCTGACCAGCAGGAAGACAGACAGGTGAATGCCGGCGGTAGTCGCCGGGACCCCGCGGCTTTGTTCGATGGTAGGCAGCCACGCCATCAGGACGTAGAAGGCTATCGACTGCAGCCCCATGAAAATGGTCACCTGCCAGCCCAGGGCCGAGGTCCAAGGCGACTGGTGGGAGGCTTCCGGCGTGGCGGTATTCATGGTGCCGGAGCTGTGCCGTCGCAGCCAGGGCAGGAGCACTGCCATGGCGATGAGGGCAAGTCCCACCCAGATACCGAGGGCAAGCCGCCATCCGGCGGTGGAAGTCTGGGCAACGGGTACGACGACGGCGGCCCCCATGGCGGCGAAAGCAGCCTGGGTGGCGGTGTAGCTTCCGGTGAGCTGGCTGACCCTCGTGGGAAAGTCACGCTTGACCAGGGAGGGGACCAGGACATTGAGGAACGCGATCGCGAGGCCAATGAGTGCTGTGCCTACCCAGATGAATCCGGGGACAGGCAAGGAGCGGAGCGCAATGCCCGAGGCCAGGAACAGCAGCGACATCCACAGCGCACGGTCGAGGCCCAGGCGGGAAGCGAAGCCGGGCGCCACGGGTGAGAAGACGGCAAAAGCAATGAGCGGAAGGCCCGTCAGGAACCCCGCTGCAGCGCTGGACAGGCCCAGGTCGGAGCTGATGTTGGACAGGACCGGCCCCACGCTGACAAAGGACACCCGAAGGTTGACTGCAATGAGCAGGACGCCGATGAAAGCGAAGCCGAACCTGGCAGTGCGGTCCTGTGCATTCCGGGTGGCAGCGGGCATCGTTGCGTTCTTCCATCCTTTTAAGAGTGCGAGAGGGTCGCGGTAAAACCGACAGTAAGTGAGAGAGCGTCCCCGGGGGCTACAGCACCTTACGGATGGTTTCCTCGAAGCTCGTGACGTGGTGCAGGGCGAGCTCGGCGGCTTTGTCGGCGTCGCCGGCGGCCACCGCCTTGAGCAGGTCCACATGCTCGGTGATGTGGCCGCTGACAGACGGCACCTTATCCAGCACCACGCACCAGATGCGGGTGGCCAGGTTGTCGTAGCGGATCAGGGTGCTTTCCAGGTGCGGGTTGGCGGCCGCCTTGTAGATCAGCCGGTGCACCATCAGGTCATAGCGCATGAGTTCGCGCGATTCGGCCTGGCCAGGCCCCAGCTCCGCGATGGCATCGGCCACCTGCAGCAGTTCGCGGCGCATGCTTTCACTGGCCCTTTTGGCCGCCCGGCGTGCGGCCAGCGGTTCCAGGAGTTCCCGGATTTCCGAGACATCCGCCAGCTCCGTGAAGTCCACATTCGTGGCGAAGGTGCCACGGCGCGCATAGGAGATGACCAGATGGTCAACCTCCAGGCGCTTGATGGCCTCCCGCACGGGGGTGCGCCCGAGCCCGAGTTCAACCGCCACCTGGCCCTCGTTGATCGGCTCGCCCGGGCGGATTTCCAGCATGATCAGTTTGTCCCGCAGCTGCCGGTAGGCGGCCTCCGCCTGGGACGGTGCCTCGTCCTCCGCCTGAGGCAGGGCAAGAAGTGCATTCAACGCGCCGCTCCGTTCTTCGCTGACGTGACGAGGCTGCCCGTGCCGGGCTTCGCGTCACTTTCGTCCAGCTATTGACTCTGCTGTGATCCCGATCATACCATTGACCTCACACTGATATATCAGTTAGTAAGCAAGTGGTATTTCAAAGGAGCATCCGTGGTTGAGCAGTTGAACGAGCGACTTTCGGTCGTCGATCCCGAAGTCCAGCAGGCCATTGCCAGTGAGCTGGGCCGCCAGCAGTCGACGCTGGAAATGATCGCCTCCGAGAACTTTGCCCCGTCCGCGGTCATGGAGGCCCAGGGCTCGGTCCTGACCAACAAGTACGCCGAGGGGTACCCGGGCAAGCGCTACTACGGCGGCTGCGAGCACGTGGATGTTGTGGAGCAACTCGCCATCGACCGGGTCAAGGCCCTGTTCGGCGCAGAATTCGCCAATGTCCAGCCGCACTCCGGCGCGCAGGCCAACGCTGCCGCCATGTTCGCCCTGCTGAACCCGGGCGACACCATCATGGGTCTGAGCCTGGCCCACGGCGGCCACCTGACGCACGGCATGAAGATCAACTTCTCCGGCAAGCTCTACAACGTGGTCCCGTACCACGTGAGCGAATCGGACCTCCGCATCGATATGGCCGAGGTTGAGGCGCTCGCCCTGGAGCACCGGCCCAAGCTGATCGTTGCCGGCTGGTCCGCCTACTCCCGCCAGCTGGACTTCGCCGAGTTCCGCCGCATCGCCGACCTGGTGGGCGCGTACCTCATGGTGGACATGGCCCACTTCGCAGGCCTGGTGGCCGCCGGCCTGCACCCGAACCCGGTGCCGTACGCCGACGTCGTCACCACTACCACGCACAAGACCCTCGGCGGCCCGCGCGGCGGCGTCATCCTTGCCAAGGAGCAGTACGGCAAGAAGATCAACAGCGCGGTGTTCCCCGGCCAGCAGGGCGGGCCGCTGGAGCACGTGATCGCCGCCAAGGCCGTGGCCTTCAAGCTCGCCGCCTCCCCCGAATTCAAGGAACGCCAGGAGCGCGTCCTTGAGGGATCCAAGCTCCTCGCCGAACGGCTCCTCCGCGACGACGTTGCCGCGGCCGGAATCTCCGTGGTCAACGGCGGCACCGACGTCCACCTGGTCCTCGTGGACCTCCGCAACTCCGAGCTGGACGGACAGCAGGCCGAAGACGCCCTGCACCGCATCGGCATCACCGTGAACCGCAACGCCGTCCCCTTTGACCCCCGCCCGCCGATGGTGTCCTCCGGCCTTCGGATCGGTACGCCCGCCCTCGCCACCCGTGGCTTCGGCGCCGAGGAATTTACGGAGGTCGCAGACATTATCGCGGCAGCGCTCATCGCCTCGGCAGGCAGCGTCGCCTCCGGGACCACGTCCCTGGGCGACAGCACCGCCGTCGAACTCCGTGCCCGCGTTACCGCCCTGGCGGAAAAGTTCCCCCTCTACCCCCACCTTTCCCAGAACGACGGCGGCACGGAAGTTGCCGCGTTCGAAGCAGACCTGATTGGAGCAGCCCAGTGAGCGCAGACCTCCTCCCCGAGCACCCCGACTTCCTCTGGCGCAACCCGGAGCCCAAGTCCTCCTACGACGCCGTGATTGTGGGCGGCGGCGGGCACGGCCTGGCCACCGCGTACTTCCTGGCCAAGAACCACGGCATGACCAACATCGCCGTCCTGGAAAAGGGCTGGCTGGCTGGCGGCAACATGGCCCGGAACACCACCATCATCCGCTCCAACTACCTCTGGGACGAGAGCGCGGCCATTTACGAGCATGCCCTCAAACTCTGGGAGATCCTGCCCGAGGAGCTCGAGTACGACTTCCTGTTCAGCCAGCGCGGTGTGATGAACCTTGCCCACACCCTGGGTGACGTCCGTGAAAGCATGCGGCGCGTGGGAGCGAACAAGCTCAACGGCGTGGACGCGGAGTGGCTGGACCCCAAGCAGGTCAAGGAACTCTGCCCCATCCTGAACATCAGCGACAACATCCGCTACCCGGTCATGGGCGCCACCTACCAGCCCCGGGCCGGCATCGCCAAGCACGACCACGTTGCCTGGGCTTTCGCCCGCAAGTGCGACGAAATGGGCGTGGACATCATCCAGAACTGCGAAGTTACCGGCTTCGTCAAGGACGGCAACCGCGTGGTGGGCGTCAAGACCAACCGCGGCACCATCAACACCGAAAAGGTTGGCCTGGCCGCCGCCGGGCACAGCTCGGTCCTGGCCGAGATGGCCGGTTTCCGGCTCCCCATCCAGTCCCACCCGCTGCAGGCCCTGGTCTCCGAACTGCACGAGCCGGTCCACCCCACGGTGGTCATGTCCAACCACGTGCACGTCTACGTCTCCCAGGCCCACAAGGGCGAGCTGGTCATGGGCGCCGGCGTGGACTCCTACAACGGCTACGGCCAGCGCGGCTCCTTCCATGTGATCGAGCACCAGATGGCCGCCGCCGTCGAGCTCTTCCCCATCTTCGCCCGGGCCCACGTGCTCCGGACCTGGGGCGGCATCGTGGACACCACGCTGGATGCCTCCCCGATCGTGGGCAACACCCCGGTGGACAACATGTTCGTGAACTGCGGCTGGGGCACCGGCGGCTTCAAGGCCACCCCCGCGGCAGGCCTCACGTTCGCGCACAACATCGCCACGGGCTCCCCGCACAAGCTGAACAAGCCGTTTGCGCTGGAACGCTTCGAAACCGGCGCGCTGATCGACGAACACGGCGCCGCCGCCGTGGCCCACTAGCCGCCAGCGAACACTGCACTTAAGAAAGAAGACGCACATGCTGCTCATCTCCTGCCCCAACTGCGGCTCCCGCGACGAGACCGAGTTCCACTACGGCGGCCAGGCCCACGTCCCCTACCCGAAAAACCCCAACGAGCTGAACGACCGCCAGTGGGCCGAGTTCCTCTTCTACCGGGACAACACCAAGGGCGCCTTCGCCGAGCGCTGGCTCCACAGCACCGGCTGCCGCCAGTGGTTCAACATGCTCCGCGACACCGTCACCTACGAAATCCAGGCCATCTACCCGATGGGCACGCCCCGCCCGGACGCCGCCGGCCGGACAACCCCGGACACCGGCACCGCCAGCACCGCCGCTGACAGCACCACCACCGGGACCGCCGCACCGGACATCTCGGGGACCAGCACCGCTACGACCGGCACCACACCCGCCAGCACCACCGCCCCGGAAGGAGCAACCAAGTGACTTCCCAGAACGCCCGCCTCGCTTCCGGAGGACGGATCGACCGCACCATCTCCTGGCGTTTCACCGTGGACGGCGAGGAATTCACGGGCCACCCCGGCGACACCCTCGCCTCGGCCCTGATCGCCAACGGCCGCATCAACGCCGGCAACTCGCTCTACGAGGACCGGCCCCGCGGCATCATGTCCGCCGGCGTGGAGGAATCCAACGCGATGGTGAAGGTCGCCGCCCGCTTCCCCGGCGACGTCGCCGAATCCATGCTCCCCGCCACCACGGTCACCCTGGTTGACGGCCTGAAGGCCGAACTGCTCAGCGGCCTGGGCAAGCTGGATCCCGAGGAGGACCGCGCCGAGTACGACAAGAAGTACGTCCACACCGACGTCCTGGTGGTCGGCGGCGGCCCCGCCGGCCTGGCCGCAGCCCGCGAAGCCGTCCGCACCGGCGCCCGCGTGATGCTCCTGGACGACCAGCCCGAACTGGGTGGCTCGCTCCTGTCCGGGTCAACGGCATCGGAACTGGCTGAGACCATCGAAGGCAAGCCGGCCCTGGAATGGGTGGCGGACGTCGAAGCCGAGCTCGTCTCCGGTGCCGAGTCCACCGTCCTGAACCGCACCACGGCCTTCGGCGCCTACGACGCCAACTACGTGATCGCCGTCCAGAACCGCACGGACCACCTGTCCTCCCCCGCCGCGTCCGGAGTGTCCCGGCAGCGGATTTGGCACATCCGTGCCAACCAGGTTGTCCTGGCACCGGGCGCCCACGAGCGTCCCCTGGTGTTCGAGAACAACGACCGCCCCGGCATCATCCTCGCCTCGGCCGTCCGCAGCTACCTGAACCGCTACGGGGTGGCCGCCGGCCAGCGCGTGGTCATCAGCACCACCAATGACAGCGCCTACGCCGTGGCCGCGGACCTCCGCGCAGCGGGCGTCAAGGTGGCCGCCGTGGTGGACGCCCGCCCGCAGCTCACCGCGGTGGCCGCTGCCGCCGTCGAAGCCGGCACCCGGGTGCTGATCGGCAGCGCCGTGGCCAACACGTCCTCCCAGTCAGCAGACGGCCGCGTGGACGGCGTCACCGTCCGCAGCATTAACGACGACGGCGAGCTCACCTCGGGCGTCGAACAGATCGCCTGCGACCTGCTGGCTGTCTCCGGCGGCTGGAGCCCGCTGGTGCACCTGCACTCCCAGCGGCAGGGCAAATTGCGCTGGGACGACGAGCTGGCCGCCTTCGTGCCGAGCACCGTGGTCCCCAACCAGCAGACCATCGGCTCGGGCCGCGGCAGCTTCGACCTGGCCGACTGCCTGGCCGAGGGCATCTCCGCCGGGGCTTCGGCGGCCATCGCAGCAGGCTTTGCGTCCGGCACAACGCCCGTACCGCTCTCCGAGCCGAAGGCCTCCGCCCCCACCCGCCAGCTGTGGCTGGTTCCCGGCGAGCAGGGCACCCCTGACGACTGGCACCAGCACTACGTGGACTTCCAGCGTGACCAGTCGGTGGCCGACGTGCTGCGCTCCACCGGAGCCGGCATGCGTTCGGTGGAACACATCAAGCGGTACACCTCCATCAGCACCGCCAACGACCAGGGCAAGACCTCCGGCGTCAACGCGATCGGCGTCATCGCCGCAGCGCTGCGCACCGCAGGAGAAGCCTCCCGCGGCATCGGCGACATTGGCACCACCACCTACCGCGCACCCTTCACGCCAGTGGCCTTCGCGGCACTGGCCGGACGCCAGCGCGGCGAGCTGTTCGACCCCGCCCGCAAGACCTCCATCCACCCGTGGCACGTGGCCAAGGGCGCGCTGTTCGAAGACGTCGGGCAGTGGAAGCGGCCCTGGTACTACCCGCAGGCCGGGGAGGACATGGACGCTGCGGTGCTGCGCGAATGCGCCGCCGTCCGCGACTCCGTGGGCTTCATGGACGCCACCACGCTGGGCAAGATCGAAATCCGCGGCAAGGATGCCGGTGAGTTCCTCAACCGGATCTACACCAACGCCTTCAAGAAGCTCGCCCCGGGTTCGGCCCGCTACGGCGTGATGTGCATGGCGGACGGCATGATCTTCGACGACGGCGTGACCCTGCGCCTCGACGACGACACCTACTTCATGACCACCACCACCGGCGGCGCCGCGAAGGTGCTGGACTGGCTGGAGGAATGGCTGCAGACCGAATGGCCGGAGCTGGACGTGCACTGCACCTCGGTGACCGAACAGTGGAGCACCATCGCCGTCGTCGGGCCCAAATCCCGCGCGGTCCTGGCCAAGGTGGCACCGGAACTGGCCGCCAACGGCGGGCTGGAAGCCGAAGCCTTCCCGTTCATGACCTTCCGCGAAACCACCCTCGCCTCCGGCGTCCGCGCCCGGGTCTGCCGGATCTCCTTCTCCGGTGAATTGGCCTACGAGATCAACGTGCCGTCCTGGTACGGGCTGAACACCTGGGAGGCCGTGGCAGCCGCCGGCGCCGAATTCAACATCACCCCGTACGGCACCGAAACCATGCACGTGCTCCGCGCCGAGAAGGGCTACCCGATCGTCGGCCAGGACACGGACGGCACCGTCACCCCGCAGGACGCCGGCATGGAATGGATCGTCTCCAAGGCCAAGGACTTCATTGGCAAGCGCTCCTACTCCCGGGCCGACGGCCAGCGCGAGGACCGCAAGCACCTGGTGAGCGTGCTTCCGGTGGACGGGACGCTGCGGTTGCCGGAAGGCACCCAGCTCGTGGAGAAGGGCCGTTCCACCAACCCTGCCTACGGGCCGGTGCCGATGGAAGGCTTCGTCACCTCCAGCTACCACAGCGCGGCACTCGGCAGGTCCTTTGGCCTGGCCCTGATCAAGAACGGCCGCAACCGCATCGGCGAAACCCTGACTGCTGCCGCCGGCGACCAGCTGGTGGACGTCGTCGTCGCCGAAACCGTACTTTTTGACCCCGAAGGGACCCGCAAAGATGGCTGAAACAGCAGCACCCGCAACCTCCTACGAGAAGAACCTCTCACTCCGTGTCAGCCCCGCCGCCCAGCTCCGCGCAGATTTTGAAACCGGCTCCGTCCGGGGCGTAGTGGAACTGTCCGAGGTGGCCTTCCTGACCATGGTGGGCCTCCGGGTCAACCGGGACAGCGACGCCGGACAGCGCATCGCTGCCGTCACCGGCGGGCTTCCCGCCGCATGCGGCGGCGTGGCCGGCAGCGGTGAGACATCCGTGCTGTGGCTCGGCCCGGAAGAGTTCCTGGTGGTGGCACCGCGGGAAGCCCACGAATCCTTGGGCGGCGGCCTGCTCCAGGCTCTCCGCGAAGCCCTGGGCGACGGTGCCGGCCAGATGGTGGACCTCTCCGCCAACCGCACCACGTTCGAACTCACCGGCCCTCGGGCCCGCGCTGTCCTGGAGAAGGGCTGCTCACTGGACCTGCACCCCCGCGTGCTGAAAGCCGGCACGGCGCTCTCCACGGAGGTGGGCAACATCCCCGTGGTGCTCTGGAAGACCGGCGAGGAAACGTTCCGGCTCTTTCCCCGCGCATCGTTCGCCGATTTCCTGGGCCGCTGGCTCCTCGACGCAATGCGCGAGTACGCCTCGCCTGAGGTCCCCTAAATGGCCCTCAGCGTCCTGGACCTGTTCTCCGTTGGCATCGGGCCGTCGTCGTCACACACGGTCGGCCCGATGCGGGCAGCAAAGCTGTTCGCCGACGGGCTCAAGGGCGATGGACACTTAAGCTCCACCCGGCGCGTACAGGCTGAACTGTTCGGCTCCCTCGGCGCCACCGGCCGGGGCCACGGCTCGGACAAGGCCGTGGTCCTGGGCCTCAAGGGGCTGGACCCCGAAACCGTGGACACCTTCACGGCCGACGACCAGGTTGCCGCAGCTGCCCTGGACGCCGAACTGTGGATCGGCGGGGACCACCGGGTGGACTTCAACTGGGACGAGGACGTGCTGCTGCACCGGCGCAAGTCCCTCCCGGCCCACCCCAACGGCATGACCTTCCGCGCCCTGGACCACGCCGGGGCAGTCCTCAGCGAACGGAGCTTCTATTCGATTGGGGGCGGCTTCGTTGTTGACGGGGACGCCAACGCCGGCGACAGGGTGGTGGCGGACTCCACCGTCCTGCCCTACCCGTTCAGCACAGCCGACGAGCTCCTGGAGATCTGCAAACGCGAGGGGATGTCCATTTCCGACGTCATGCTCGCCAATGAACTCACCTGGCGGACCGAAGCGGAGCTCCGGGAGAAGCTGCTGGGGCTGTGGGCGGTGATGCGCGAATGCGTGGACAACGGCTGCGCCGCGGAAGGCATCCTGCCCGGCGGACTCAACGTCCGCCGCCGCGCGCCGTCGTTGTTCCAGACCCTCACGGCGGACACCGGCGTGACCGATCCGCTCCGGGCGATGGAATGGGTGAACCTGTTCGCGCTGGCCGTGAACGAGGAAAACGCCGCCGGCGGGCGCATCGTCACCGCCCCCACCAACGGCGCCGCGGGGATCGTTCCCGCGGTGCTGCACTACTACGTGGAGTTTGTCCCCGGCGCCAACGACGACGGCGTGGTCCGCTTCCTGCTGGCGGCGGCCGCCGTCGGCATCCTGTTCAAGATCAACGCCTCCATCTCCGGCGCCGAGGTGGGCTGCCAGGGTGAAGTGGGTTCCGCCTGCTCCATGGCCGCCGCCGGGCTCTGCGAGGTGCTGGACGGCACGCCGGCCCAGGTGGAGAACGCCGCCGAGGTGGGCATTGAACACAACCTGGGCCTCACGTGCGACCCCGTGGGCGGGCTGGTGCAGATCCCCTGCATCGAGCGCAACGCGATCGCCAGCGTCAAGGCCATTAACGCCGCCCGTCTTGCCCTGCACGGCGACGGCAGCCACAAGGTATCCCTGGACAAAGCCATCAAGACGATGCGTGAAACCGGAGCCGACATGAAAACCAAGTACAAGGAAACCTCCCGAGGAGGACTCGCCGTGAATGTGATCGAGTGCTGAACCATGACCGCCATTGAGACTGAAACTTCCCTGTCCGCGCCAGTGACCACCGTGGAGCATGTCCTCACGCTGGACTGCAGCGAGTCGCCGGGCATCGTCCACGCCGTGTCCGGCTTCCTGCTGGAGCACGGCTGCGACATCATCGACAACCAGCAGTTCGGCGAACGTTCCGAAGGGCACTTCTTTATGCGGGTGCATTTCGCGTCCGACGGCGATGCCTCCACCGCGGACACGCTGCGGGCCGCTTTCGGTCCCGTTGCCGAGCGGTTCGGGATGCGCTGGCGCCTGGAGCCGCACGGCTCGAAGCGGCGGGTGCTGATCATGGTGTCCAAGTTCGGGCACTGCCTCAACGACCTGCTGTTCCGCGCGCGGATCGGCGAACTGCCCGTGGACGTGGTGGCCGTGGTCTCCAACCACACCGACCACCAGGCACTGGTGGAGTGGCACGGAATCCCGTTCTTCCACGTGCCGGTCACCGCTGACACCAAGCCTGCGGCCGAGGCGCGGCTACTGGAACTGGTGGACGAGTTCGACGTGGAGCTCGTGGTGCTGGCCCGCTACATGCAGGTGCTCAGCGACAACCTGACCCGCAAGCTGGACGGGAAGGCGATCAACATCCACCACTCGTTCCTGCCCAGCTTCAAGGGCGCCAAGCCGTACCACCAGGCCTACGCGCGCGGAGTCAAGACCGTGGGTGCCACCGCCCACTACGTCAACAGCGAGCTGGACGAGGGCCCGATCATCTCGCAGCAGACCGTGGAGGTGGACCACACCTACGGGCCCGAGGACCTGGTGGCCGCCGGCCGCGACACCGAGTGCAAGGCCCTGTCCAACGCGGTGCGCTGGCACTGCGAGGGCCGGGTCATCCTGCAGGGCAACCGCACGGTGGTCCTCCGGTAACCCCCTGCGACGCTCTCTCACTTAACGCAGGCTTTTGCATGACGCTCTCTCACCTGATGTGCGTTTTCCGGTGATCCTCTCTCATTTGATGAGGGTTTTCCTGTGACGCTCCCTCACCCCTTGAATTGGTGAGGGAGCGTCACGGCCTTAAGCGCCGCCGTCGTCATTGCACAAGAGTCCTTTGATGCTCAGGCCCCGCTGGCGAACCCAGACGCCTGGGGGTGGTCAAGCCAACCGTTCCGGAGCGCTCTTTTGATTTGTTCCACGGCTCGGCGAAAGTCGTCAGCGTGATCGTCTTTGTCGAAGACAAGGACCGTCCAGCCGGCCGACTCGAAGGCCTTATTCCGCCTCCTGTCGCTGAAGATCTGTGCCTCACCCAGGTGATGCCCGCCGTCGTACTGGATCGCAAGGCGGCCATTGCGATAGCCGAGATCGGCCGACGGCGACCGCACGTCTCCGGCGCGCAACGGCACCTGGAGTTCGGGCTCCGGCAGCCCGGCGTCGGCGATTGCCAAGCGAAGGAGCGATTCGGGCGCTGAGTCAGCCCCCACCCGCATCAGATCCAGCGCTTCACGGGCGCGCACGATACCCTGGAGGTTCGGGTGGCGCGCTACAAGTGCGCGAAGGCCCGCAATGGTGTCGTAAGGCTGCGTCCTTCCCTCGAAATCTACTCGTGGAATGCGGATGAGTTGGTCCCCCATGCTCACCAGGTCCTGGAGCGGCAGGATCCGTGCCACATCAAGCCACGTGCGGGACCGGGTGCTCAGACGGATGCCATCGACAAGTTCAACCTCATCCTCACGTGCCAGCACGGTATGGCCGAACACGCCCTTCCGGCGGACCGATGGCAGCGATCGCGGCTTGCTCAAATGCAGCTCTGACGAATCCGCCAGCCACGGTGGCAGTACTTGGCATCGAAGCCGGGCCGCGGTCACGTGTGAGATCCAGGCTCCTGGTGACGCCGCGGACAACGCCCTGGCCGCGCCTTCCAGGTCAAAATTCCAGCCCACCGGACGGTAGAGTCCGCGGCCCACATTAATCACATCCCTGCGGCGAAGCCTGCCTAACGGGACTCCGGCAGCCAGGGCTGAGCCGAAGGTGAAGGGAGCCGCTGCCAACGGCAGGGGCAGGGAATCCTGCTTTTGCATGCTGGCATTGTGCCCCGATACGGCTGGAGGCTGCAGAAGTTATCCACAGGCCCTGCGGTTGGGCCTCCGAGGGGTGAGAGAGGGTCCGCCCAAAACGCGCGTTAACTGCGAGAGGGTTTCCCGGAAGCCGACGTTAAGTGCGAGAGCGTCGCCAAAAAAGGGGCATCAAGTGAGAGAGCGTCCTAGTCGGAGTGCATGGCAGCGAGGCGGCTGGCCAAGTGGAGTGCGGCAAGGCGGCCGGTACTGCGGGGGTCGCCGCCGCAAAGGGAGAAGATCCGTTGCAAACGCTGGTGCATGGACTGCCGCTCCAGGTGCAGTTCCCGCGCAGCCTGGGCGGTATTGCAACCGGAGTCCAGCCACACCCGCAGCGTTTCGGCCAGCTGCGAGCGGCGCTGCGCATCGTAGTCAAGGACGAATCCCAACTGCTGGCGCACAAAATCCTCGCGCCTGGCCGCATCCAAGGAATGGAAGGCCATCCGTTCCACCGCAAACGCCTCCGCGTCGAGCGCCCCAGTGGTGAGCCGCGCCCCGGACGGGCGCAGTTCATTACGGGCTCCAATATCCAGGGTCAGCCGCGCCTCGGCCAGCGACCAGGGTGCCGACGAAATCCCCGATGCCACGGGGCCTACCGCGCTGATGCTGCCCTCGGGCAGTTCGAGCGTCCGGAGCCCGGCCAGGATCTCGCTCCGGTCCTCCTGCGCTTTTCCGGTCCGCAACGCCGCGAGCGCCAGCAGTTCCTCGTTATCCGCATAGCTGGCACTGTGCCGGCCCACCCGGTCCAGCAGCTGCTCCACTGAGGTTCGCAACTGCCGGGAGCCAGGAGAACGGACCACAACCGCCACCAGCTGCGCGGCCGGAGGAATCCCCGCAGCCGGGGCGAGCTGCTGGAGCCGCCAGTTTTGCGTACCGGCATCAACGGCGCGGATCAGTGCGGCACCCGCCATCTCCTTCAGGCCGGGCGGCATGCGCTGCAGCAGGGCCAGTACCAGAATGTCCACCGAGCGGTTCCCGGCAATCCTTGCCAGGTTCACGTCTCCTCCCTCCAACGTGCGGAGGCTCAGACGCGCTGAAGGGATGCCCCGCACGGACACGTCAATATTGGTGGTGCGTGCCCTGTCCTGGTCGGTCTCCACCGATGGGGCCGGGCCGCCGCCCCCGGCATAGTCGGCAGGCAGTGCACTCGCCAGCGGAGCCCCCGCGTTGGATGTCAGGGCAACTTCCGCGCCGGTAGCGTCAGCAAGGACAGCCAGGATCCGGTCAAGGCTGCCGCCGTGGGCCAGCTCCACCGCCATGGCATGGCTTGCCCGGTCAGCCAGCTGCAGGTGCGCAGCCGACTCGCTCACCAGCAACGAATTGATGGCTTCCATGACGCCCACGAACGGCACCCTTTTGCGCAGCTCTATCAACGGAAGTCCGGCAGCTTCAGCCGCTCCCACCATGGACGAAGGAATGGACGGCAGGGCGGTACCTGTCTCGATGGCCAGTGCGGCCACTCCACGTTCCGCCAGCTCCCAGATGTAGCCGATACGCCGCTTATCCGTCGCCGCGGCCAGCGCCTGGCCGCCGGTGAGCAGCAGTTCTCCGCCGCCAAGTAACGGTGCGATGTCCAAGACCTCACTCGAGTGGATCCAGCGCAGCTGCGTTTGGGCCGCAATCGCCGCCGCTGCGCGGATTACTGGATCCGCGGGTGTGAGGGTGGAATGTTTCAAAACATCCTGCAGCCGTATTGGCATGACACTCCGTCAAGTAGAAGGCAAATCTTCACGACACATTGTATGTGGTGGTTGTGGCATGAGCCACATAATCTGGATCTATCCCTTTCACTTACTGGAGGCTTTCCCCATGCAAGACAACCTCTCCACGAAGCAGTCTGGGCCGGCAATGGCGCCGGCCGAAGACTGCGAAGCCTGGCTCCAGCCCATTCCAGAGTCCCAGCGCACGCACAAGGTTTCAGGCCAGTTCTGGATCTGGGCCGGCGCCAACCTCGCCCCCATCAACTGGGTGCTGGGTGCCCTCGGAATCCACCTGGGGTTGGGTTTCGCGGACACCGTCACCGTCCTGGTCCTGGGCAACCTGATTGGCATGCTGCTCTTTGGCTGCTTCGTCCTGCTGGGCCAGAAGACCGGCGCCACCGGCATGGTCCTGGCCCGGGCTGCCTTCGGCCGGCGCGGAAACTACCTCCCCGCAAGCATCCAGGCCCTCCTGGTGATCGGCTGGTGCGCCGTCAACACCTGGATCATCCTGGACCTGGTGATGGCGCTGTTCGGAACGCTCGGCTGGGTGGATCCCACGGCACAGAACTATGCCTGGAAGATTGCTGTGGCCACAGGGATCATGGCCACCCAGGTGGCCATCGCCTGGTTCGGCTACAAGGCAATCGCCGCCTTTGAAAAGTGGACCGTCCCGCCCACCATCATCATCCTGGCCGTCATGTCCGCTGTGGCCTGGTTCGGCATGAAGATCGACTGGGCCTATGCCGGCCCCGCGGGCAACATCCTGGAAGGCTCCGAGCGGATCGCGGCCATGAGTGCCGTGATGACGGCAATCGGCATCGGCTGGGGCATCACCTGGTTCACATACGCCGCCGACTACTCCCGCTTCGTCAGCACCGAGGTTCCCAAGAAGAAGGTCTACCTGGCCTCCGTCCTGGGCCAGTTCATCCCGGTCGTCTGGCTCGGCGTCCTGGGTGCGAGCCTGGCTACCAACAGCGGTGAAATCGACCCCGGAAAGCTCATCGTCCAGAACTTCGGCGTCCTCGCGCTGCCCGTCCTGCTGATGGTGCTGCACGGCCCCATCGCCACCAACATCCTGAACATCTACACCTTCTCGGTGGCCACCCAGTCGCTGGATATCACCATCAGCCGCCGCAAGCTGAACCTGTTCGTCGGCGTCTTCTCGCTGATCGCCGTCGTCTTCTTCATCTTCCAGGAGGACTTCGCGGCGGTCCTGGACGCCTGGCTCATCGGCCTGGTGGCCTGGGTGGCCGCCTGGGGCGGCGTCATGCTGGTGCATTACTTTTGGATCGAGAAGCGCTGGCCCGGCAACCCCGCACGGCTGTTCGACAGTGTGGGCACCAAGCGGCTGCCCGGCGTCAACTGGGCGGGAGTCACCTCCCTCCTGGTAGGCATCTTCGCCACCTGGCTGTTTATGTACGGCCTCGTTCCCGCCATGCAGGGCCCCTTCGCCGTGGCCATGGGCGGCTTGGACCTGTCCTGGCTGGCTGGCGGGCTGGCGAGCGCCACGAGCTACGCCATCCTGGGTCCGAGGGTTCACCGCAAGTTCCTCGAATCCGCCCCGGCCGCCACTGCCGACGCCCAGCCATCTGCAGCCGTGGCCAGCGTCCCCGCCCAGCCTGCAGCCCTCTAAGCCCTAGGACTTTCCGCCATGACCTTTGAAGCATTCCCGGACTCCGCCCACCCGATCACCTGGCCCGAGGGCAAGCAGGCGGCAGCCTCGTTCACCTTCGACGTCGACGCCGAATCATGCACCATCGCGCACGATCCCAAGAGCACCAGCCGGATGTCCCTGATGACCCACCAGTCCTACGGGCCCAAGGTGGCAGTCCCCCGGCTGCTGCAGATCCTCCAGCGGCAGGACATCCGCGCCACGTTCTTCGTCCCCGGCTTCACGGCCGAGTGCTATCCGGACACCGTCCGGCGCATCGTGGATGCCGGGCACGAGGTGGCGCACCACGGCTACCTGCACGAGCCCATGCAGGGTATCGACGCTGAGACGGAGGCGCGCTACATGGACCGCGGCCTGGAGGCGCTGGCCAAGGCAGCTGGGGTGGAGCCGGTGGGCTACCGGGCGCCGTGGTGGGAACTGAACTGGCATTCCCCGGCCCTTCTGGCGGACCGCGGATTCCTCTACGATTCGAGCCTGCTCGACGGCGATGCCCCCTACCGCTTCAGCGTCGCCCCGGGCGACTCCCGGGACATCGTGGAGATTCCCGTGGACTGGGCGCTGGACGACTGGGAGCAGTACGCGTTCTACCCCGGCGTCACCGGCAGCGGCGTCATCGAAAGCCCGGCGAAGGTCCTGGAGATGTGGACGCTGGAGGCGGAGGCACACCACGCGCAGGGCAGCTGCTTTGTCCTCACCAACCATCCGTTCATCTCCGGCCGGCCCTCCAAGGCCGTGGCGTTGGAACGGCTGATTGAACGGGTGAAGGGGATGGACGGCATGTGGGTGGCCACCATGGAGGAGATCGCGGAGCACACCCGCCGGACGGTTCAGGAAGTCCACACCCACGCCCGCATCCAGGTGCCCTCCTTCCCCGATACCGGGGCCAAGTTCACGCCGTCCTTGGTGCGGGAGTCGCGGCCCGCCGTCGCCGGCTGACAGGAATCGGCTGGAAGCAGGAGTGGTGCTGTCCC
>NZ_BMKU01000004.1:0-1005 GCF_014644495.1 Pseudarthrobacter polychromogenes | reverse complement strand
CCTGTATTTAAAGGGTCCGCCTCCGTCAGGTGCGGCAGCGCTGCTGCCTGCCAAGGTACGACGGCGGCGGTCAGCACGGTTTTCCAGCCTGCAATACGGCAGGGATGGCTTTGTCAGAGGCAGGGACTACACTGAAGTAATCGAACATATATTCGAATAAGGGTGTGTTGTGGGCGTTATTATCGGTCCCCGCGTGATAGATGCGGGCGCCTCATTGTTCTCGGTGCTGATCTCGCCGGTGCCCGTCGCCGCGGGGTTCCCTTCGCCGGCGCAGGACTACTTTGACGGCCGGATCGACCTGAACGCCCACCTCATCAAGGACATCACCAGCACCTTTGTTGTCCGGGTGACGGGAGACTCCATGGAGCGCGCCGGCATCAGCGACGGTGATGAGCTGATCGTCAACAGGGCGCTGGAACCGAAGGACGGGTCGGTGGTCATCGCCGTGCTGGACGGGGAACTGACCGTGAAGCGCCTGCGCCTGACTGCCACGGGAGTGGTGCTGCAGGCGGAAAATCCAAAGTATCCGGACATCAGAGTGCCCGCCCTCTCGGAGCTGACCATCTGGGGCGTGGCCACCAGGTGCCTGCACCATGTCTAATATGCGCTTTTCCGTTAAATGCGAATTTAGCCGCCGCGGCGCGCGCTCTTTTGCCTGGGTGAGTGCTTGCGACTCCCCGTAATCTCGCGGACAAGACTTGCTTGAAGGCCCTGATTCGCATTGAATGCATGAATAGTGCAACGAATGGGAGGGCAAGTGCGGGGTTCGGGTATCCCTATGGGCTCTGCGTCTCTGTATCTCGCTTCAGGTATTTCTTTTCTGGACGAGGAGGGAGCGGTCTTCCAGGGCATGCTGGATGGCTGGGCGATGCAGCAGCGGGGAGGCCGGAATCTGAAGGCGAAGTCCGTGGCCGCCGGCTTGGCTCGAGTCCGCGATTTCCATCGCTTCACCGGCGAGTGGCCGTGGAAGTGGACGACCGGGGACTTTGATGAGTGGATGATGCA
>NZ_BMKU01000003.1:120689-416006 GCF_014644495.1 Pseudarthrobacter polychromogenes | reverse complement strand
ACGAACGCCGCGACCATCGTCCTGCCCGAACTGGCGGGCATGCTCGCCAGGATCCATGAGGGGCGCGCCACCGTCTATGCCCAGGTCGGAGCCCTCGTGGAGGCCCACCCTCTTCACCAGGTCCTGATGTCTTTGCCGGCGGTCGGCATCAGGACCGCAGCACGGATCCTCACCGAAGTCGCCGGCAAAGACTTCCCCACCGCCGGGCACCTGGCCTCCTACGCAGGCCTGACCCCGGTCACCTGGCGCTCCGGATCCTCCATCCGCGGCGACCGCGCCTCCCGAAGAGGCAACAAAGTCCTCAAACGCACCCTTTACCTCTCGGCGTTCGCGGCCCTCAAAGACCCGCTCTCACGCGCCTACTACGATCGGAAACGCGCCGAAGGCAAACACCACAACCAAGCACTCCTCGCCCTCGCCCGACGCCGCTGCGACACCCTCTACGCCATGCTCCGCGACGGCAGCCTCTACCAAGCCCAAACACCAACAGCAGCTTGACGAAAAACATAGGGACACTCTCACCCTCTGCTGGCAGGTGAGAGAGGGTTTCGGGTTTTCCTGCGCTAGGTGAGAGAACGTTTCGATTTAACCCACTTCACATGAGAGAGCGTCCTAGTAGACGGGTTTGTTGGGTTCCACCTCACGCACCCAGGCGAGGATCCCGCCGTCGAGATGGCTGACCCGCTGGTAGCCCGCTTTCCTGGCCGCGGCGAGGACGTTGGCCGACCGCGTGCCGGCCTTGCAGTGGAACACGATGTCCCGGTCCTGCGGGAGCTCCTCCCAGGCCTCCCCCGCGAGGATCCTGCCCTGCGGGATCAGCACAGCGCCGTCGATGCGGACAATATCGTGCTCGCCCGGTTCCCGCACGTCCACCAGGTCAAAGTCCTTGAGTCCTGCCTTCCGCGAGGCCAGCATGGTGGCGAGCTGCGCGGCCGTGACGGAATGTTCCGTGTCCGCCTGTTCGGCCGGCGCAATCCCGCAAAAGGCCTCATAGTCCGTCAGCTCCGTGATCGGTTCCGCGGCCGGGTCCTTGGATACGCGGATCTCCCGCCAGCTTCCGCCCAGCGCATCAAACAGGGCCACCCGCCCCAGCAGGGAACGTCCGACGCCGGTAATCAGCTTGACCGCTTCGGTCACCATCAGCGACCCCACGGCCGCGCACAGCATGCCGAACACGCCGCCCTCACCGCAGGAGGGCACAGAGCCCGCGGGGGGCGCCTCAGGGTAGAGGTCCCGGTAGGTGGGCCCGTGCTTTTCCCAGAACACGCTGACCTGTCCGTCAAAACGGAAGATGGAGCCCCAGACGTAGGGTTTGCCCAGGATGGCCGCTGCGTCATTTACCAGGTAGCGGGTGGCGAAATTGTCAGCGCCGTCGAGGATGAGGTCGTAGCCCGCGAACAGTTCCAGTGCGTTGGTGGCATCAAGGCGGATATTGTGCAGCCGGACGTCCACCAGGGGGTTCAACGCGGCGATGGCATCGCGTGCCGACTCGATCTTGGGGCGGCCAACGTCCGCCACCCCATGAATGACCTGGCGCTGCAGGTTGCTAAGGTCAACGTGGTCGTCGTCGATGATTCCCAGCGTGCCTACGCCGGCGGCGGCAAGGTACAGGAGCGCAGGGGACCCGAGTCCGCCGGCACCGATCACCAGCACCTTTGCGTTCTTGAGCCGCCGCTGCCCGAGGGCGCCGATCTCGGGGATGATGAGATGCCTCGAGTAGCGTTCCACCTCTGCGGCGGTGAGGTCGGCTGCCGGTTCCACCAGCGGATCCAGGGACACAGGTGAAACATTTGCGCTGATTGTCGAAGCCATACTTCAATGTATGCCCCGGGATACCGCCCGGTCATATTACCCCGCAGTAAAGTGGAGGTAACTGCAACGAAAGAAGGACAACCGTGGTCCATGAAGCACGGGCTAACCGCCCGCCGGCCGCCGAACCGCAAGCTCCCTCGCGTCCTGCAGGCCAACGGTCAGCCAGGCTTCCCCGGGACGAGCGGCGCGCCCAGCTCCTCATGGCAGCCCAGGAAGTCTTCGTGGCCAACGGTTACCACGGTGCAGCCATGGATGAAATCGCCGAGACGGCCCACGTCAGCAAGCCGGTGCTCTACCAGCACTTTCCCTCAAAACGGGAGCTGTACCTGGCCCTGCTGGAGAGCCACCTTGCGTCCCTGACGGACCTCATGCTGGGGGCCCTGAACTCCACGACGGACAATGACGAGCGCGTGCAGGCCGTCATGCGGGCCTACTTCCAGTTCATCGCCAACGATGACCAGGCGCACCGGCTGGTGTTTGAGTCGGACCTGGTCAATGATCCGGACGTCAGCGCACGCCTGGAAACCTTCAACAGGACGTTTGCCGACGCCATCGCACGCGTTATCGCCGAGGACACCAAGCTCCCCCATCTCGAGGCGCAGCTCCTGGGCCGGGGGCTCGCCGGAATGGCGCAGGTCAGTGCCCGCTACTGGCTTGAAACGGACGGCAACCTGGACCTCGATGTAGCCAGCGACCTCATCTACCGTTTAGCTTGGCGCGGAATCTCTCGCTTCCCCAAAGAGTCCTAGACTACAAATAAGACATAACCAACGAACGTGAATGGCTGGGAGGCCCCTGTGGAAATTAAGATCGGCGTTCAGAATATCGGCCGCGAAATTGTCCTGGAATCAAACGAGGATGCGGATTCGGTAGCCAAGATTGTTGAGGATGCCATCACCAAGGGCAGCGAACTCCGCCTGAAGGATGACAAGGGACGCCTGATCATTGTTCCCGGAAACGCCCTGGGCTACGTGGAGATCGGAGCCGAAGAGGCACGGCGCGTAGGTTTCGGCCAGTTCTAGGGCCTGCCGACGAACCACCCGTAGCCCAAGGAGGACCATGCTTTCGCTGACCATAGTTGTACTGGCCGCCGCCGCAGCAGGCTTTATTGTCTGGGCAAACGACAAGCGGCATGCCAAGTACGGGGCCGGCGTGCCTGCCGGGGTTTCCGTGGCCGTGGCAGCCTTGGCATGGATCATCCTGATGGCCGCCGGATTCGGATACCTGCCGGGACGCACCTGGATTCCCTGGGTCCTGCCGATCGTGCTCGGAGCCGCGTCCGCAACGGCGGCCGCCATCTACCTCGGCCGTTCACGTGCGCGTCAGGATACCCAACGGCTGACTACAATCCTTCGGGCCTGAGGCCTGCGGAGCACCTCGTGCAGCGCACTCCAAGCCAGCCGGCAGTGGCCGCCACCCCTATGGGTGGCGGCCACTGCCCGTTAAGAACACAGGGGCTGTTGGCGCGGGCGCTCAGCGACCCGCCTGTTCTGCTGGGGGCAACTAACGCTGTGCCGGCAGCTATTGCCCCTGCACATACTTCGCCGGCTCTGCCTTGGCGCCCGCAGCTGCCGCTGCTTCACTTGCTCCTGCGGCTGCCGCGAGGTCCCGGCCGGTCACCTGTCCCCCGGCGTCGTGGGACGTGTAGCGGATAAAGACGCGGTTGTAACGCCAGTCAAGGTCCGGGTGGTGGTTCTGTTCCTCGGCCAGGCGTCCGACGGCGGCAATCAGCTCAAGTGCGGCAGCCGCCGTCGGCATCTTGAAGACGGTGACCAGCCCGCCGTTGCCGGCCCGCCAGTCAGGCAGTTCAGCCAGGGCTTCGTCGATGCGTTCCGGGGAAAGGGCGTCGTTGCCGGCCACTGCTGCTCCTTGCATCAGGGCGCCAGCGCCACCCGGCAGAATGCGGGCCCTACAGGAACTCGGCCCGGCCTTCCATTGCCGACGACGCCAGCGCGTGTTCACGGCGGGGTATGCGACCAGCCGCTTTCGCCAGCCTACCGGCGATGACGGCGTGCTTGAAGGCCTCCCCCATCAGGGCGGGGTTCTGCGCCCGGGTCACCGCCGTGGCCAGGAGCACGGCGTCGCAGCCCAGTTCCATGGCGAGGGCGGCGTCGGAGGCCGTGCCGATGCCCGCGTCCAGCACCACTGGTACCGAGGCCCGGGACACGATGAGCTCGATGTTGTGCGGATTAAGGATGCCCAGGCCCGTCCCGATGGGCGAGCCGAGCGGCATCACAGCGGTAGCTCCGAGGTTTTCGAGCCGCAGGGCCAGGACGGGATCGTCATTGGTGTACGCGAAAACCTTGAATCCCCTGTTGACCAGCTGCTCCGTGGCGTCCACAAGCTCAACGGCGTCCGGCAGGAGGGTGTGTTCATCCGCGATGACCTCGAGCTTCACCCAATCGGTCTCCAGGGCTTCCCGGGCCAGTTCAGCCGTGAGGACCGCGTCCCGCGCCGTAAAACACCCTGCGGTGTTGGGCAGGACCCGGATGCCGTGGTCCACCAGCAGCTGGAAGAGCGAGCCCGCCTCGTTTGGCGAATAGCGGCGCATGGCCACGGTGGTCAGTGAAGTCCCGGACGCCAGGAGTGCGGCGCCCAGGCCGTCCAGGCTGGGCGCGCCGCCGGTGCCCATGATGAGCCGGGATGCCAGTGGGACGCCCTCGATCACCAGGGGGTCCTGGACGCCGGAGAGCTGGCTGTTGGTGATGGTGGTTCCGGTCATGGTGGTCAGCCTCCCTGTACTGCCGTGACAAGTTCGACGTCGTCGCCTTCGGCGAGCGCCGTGGCGGACCACAGACTGCGGGGCACCACCTGGGCGTTGCGGGCTACGGCCACGCCCAGCTTCCGCCCGTCCGTGGCCCGGCCGTCCGCGGCCAGTGGACGGCCCGTGACCTCGCTGACGAGCGCGGTGATGGAAGCGTCGTCGGCCACGCTGCGGCCGGTTCCGTTCAGGGTGATGTTCATGCTGTCTCCTGGGTGTTGGGTGGGGTTGCAGCCGCTTCAACCAGGTGGGAGGGAGCAGCGGAAAACCGGCCGGGGTTGAACGGGGCCCAGCGGGGGTCCTCGATGCCGTCCATGAGTTCGCGGCAGATTGCGGCCGCAGCCGGGGTGAGCAGGATGCCGTGGCGGAAGAATCCGGTGGCAATGATGAGCCCCCGTACGTGGCGGGACCCTTGAGCGCCGGGCCTTCCGGGGGCGGGCTGCCTGCCCGCGGGTTCTTCTAGTAGCGGCACCCTTCCGAGCAGCGGGGCGTTGTCCGGTGTACCGGGCCGGGCGCGGGCCGTGCACTCGAGCAGCTCAAGCTCAGCGACGGCGGGCACCAGCACCTGGGCATCGCGGAGAAGCTGGTACACGCCCCCTGCCGACACCGCACCGGCGCTGGAGACGGCGCCCCTGCCCAGTGCGTCCTCACGCTGGGTTGCCCCGATCACCACGGTTCCGTCCTGCCTCGGAACGATATATACGGGGACCCCGCGCACCAGTCCGCGGACTGTCGAGGTCACCAGGGGCCTGAGATGCACCGGTACCGCGAGCCGCAGGATGTCCCCATGGACCGGCCGCAGCGGCAGGTGAAGGTCCACCGGCAGTCCGGTGAGTTCCGGGGCGTGCAGTCCGTTGGCCATCACGGTCTCCCCGGCCAGTACGGTCCCTCCGCCTTCCAGGGCTACTCCGGCTACGGCACCGTCCCGCCAGAGCAGGCCTGATGCCTTGTCCGGCACGGCGAATCCGTCGGCGGCGCCGGCTACGCCGCTTCCGGCCACGCCGGCATCCCCGGCGAGGGCCCGGCGGAGGCAGGCCACCAGCAGCCGGGGGTCCACTTGGTGGTCCGCCGGCGTATCAAGCGCACAGGCAATGCCCGGGCTCAACAGCGGCTCCCGGCGGCGGGCCTCGCGGATGGTGAGCGGTTCAACCGCGAGCCCGTTGGCCAGCTGGACGGCACGCAGGTCCAGCAGCGACTGCCGGTCCGCGGCGTCGGCACCCACGGCGAGGGTCGGCGTCGTAAGATATCCGGGATCCGAGCCCGCGGCCGCAGCGAGGTCAGCAGCGAAACCGGGCCAGCGTACGGAGGCTTCGAGCATGAGTTCCAGGAGGTCCTCCTCCTGGTAATGCAGTTCGTTCACCGGCGCAAGCATCCCTGCGGCCGCCCGGCTGGCTCCGGAGCCGGGGGCATCGTCGATCACCACCACCGAACGGCCCGAACGCGTCGCCTCCCAGGCGATGCCGTGGCCTATGGCTCCTCCGCCGATCACCGCCACATCGGCTCTGATTGTTGAGCCGAAAGAAGGGGTGCCGGTTACGCCATGCACATCTGGCATCGATTGTCTCCTTCCCTACGCCGGTATTAACCGGATCAGGTCAAGCGGTCGGCTCTGACGCCCTCTCAGCCCGGCGCTTTGTGACAGCTGCCGCGGCTCCCGCAGTACGAGCCCAGTGTAAAGGAATTAGGCTGGCTCCCATGAATGTGTCCCACCCCCCTGCCGCCGCTTCCCGTCCGTCCGGTACCGACGCCTTTATCAACGCGGAAGGGAGTGCCGGGCTGCACGATGCGCGCCTGTACCTCTGCACGGACGCGCGCCGCAGCAGGGGCGACTTCGAGCAGTTCGTGGATGCCGCGTTCGCGGGCGGCGTGGACATCATCCAGCTCCGGGACAAGTCCATAGAGGCAGCCGAGGAGCTGGAACTTCTGGCCATCCTGAAGGAGGCGGCGGTCCGCCACGGCAGGCTGTGGGCAGTAAACGACCGCGCCGACATTGCCGTGCTGTCCGGAGCGCCGGTGTTCCACATCGGGCAGAAAGACCTTCCCCTTGAGGCAGCCCGGACGCTGCTGGACGGGAACGCCGCCATCGGCCTGTCCAGCCACAGCCCTGAACAGGTGGATGCCGCCCTGGCCGCGGCCGCCGGCCCGGCGGCGCTCGACTACTTCTGCGTGGGGCCGCTGTGGGCAACACCCACCAAGCCCGGCCGCGCCGCCGTCGGGCTGGGCCTGGTGAAATATGCGGCCGCGGCAGCAGCGGCGCAAGGGCAGGGACAGTCCGACGGCGGCGTGCCCTGGTTCGCGATCGGCGGGATTGACCACGGCAACGTGGAACAGGTGGTGGAAGCCGGGGCCAGCAGGATCGTGGTGGTCCGGGCCATTACGGAAGCCGATGACCCGGCAGCCGCAGCCGCATCGCTGCTCGACGCGCTGGACGCCGCCCGCCCGTGACGCGGCGCCGGATCTGCGGCGCATCCCGCGGGCGGTTCCCTGCACTATTCGCGGAATTCGGGCTACGCTGATTTTCGTGTCACATCATCGGCTGGCCCCCAGTGTCCACGAGCACACCAACGCCCTCGAGGCTGCCCTCAGCGCCCTGCGGACGGAGCTTGAGCTGCCGGGCAACTACCCGGAAGATGCCGTGGAGGACGCCGAGGCCGCGGTGTCGGCACTGCGGCTGCCGTCCCATGACCTGACGGGCATCGACTTCATCACCATCGATCCGGCGTCGTCCACGGACCTTGACCAGGCGCTCCACATTGAACGGGACGGCAGCAGCTACCGCGTGCTCTACGCCATCGCCGACGTGCCCTCATTCGTGGCTCCCGGCGGTCCGCTGGATGCCGAGACGCGGCGCCGCGGCCAGACCTTCTACACCCCGGACGGCCGCATTCCGCTGCACCCGGAGGTCATCAGCGAGGGCGCCGGAAGCCTCCTGCCGGGGCAGGACTGTTCCGCGTTTGTGTGGGACTTCCGCCTTGATGCCCGCGCCGAGGTCACAACCGTGACGGTCAGGCGGGCCCGGATGCGCAGCCGCGCCAAGCTCAGCTACAAGGGCGCCCAGGCGGAACTGGACGGCGGCAGCCCTTCAGACGTCCTGGTCCTCCTCAAAGAGGTGGGGCTCAAGCGCGTGGAGCTGGAGCGTGCCAGGGAGGGTGCCAGCCTGAACATGCCGGACCAGGAGATTGTCCAGCTTCCTGACGGCGGCTACCGGATTGCCGCGGCCCCGCAGCTTCCGGTGGAGGACTGGAACGCCCAGATCTCGCTCATGACGGGAATGGCGGCGGCGCAGCTCATGCTGGCCGGCAAAGTGGGCATCCTCCGCACCATGCCTTCACCGGACGAGCGTTCCCTGCACCATTTCCGGCTCCAGACGGAGGCACTTGGGAAGCCCTGGGACGGTGAGGTCAGCTACGGCGAATACCTCCGCAGCCTGGATCCCACCGATCCCCGCCAGCTGGCCATTATGCATTCGGCGGGAATGCTCTTCCGGGGTGCGGCGTATACGGCGTTCGACGGCACGGTCCCCGAGGACGCCGTGCAGTCCGCCATCGGGGCCGCCTACGCCCACACCACCGCACCGCTGCGCCGCCTGGTGGACCGCTTTGTCCTGGTGACCTGCGAGGCCCTGTGCAACGGCGGCGAGGTGCCCGGCTGGGTCCGTGAGGCGCTGCCGTCGCTTCCCGAGATCATGGCCGGCTCGGACCAGTTGGCGTCCCGGATGGAACGATTGGCCCTGGACACAGTGGAGGCAGCGCTCCTGGTGAACCACATCGGACAGGAGTTCGACGCGATCGTGATCTCCGGATCCAAGCCCCAGAAGGAAAACGGGAACGGCGGCAACGGAAGGAACGGCAACGGCAACGGCGGCTCCGGCATCATCCAGATTGCCGAACCCGCCGTCACGGCCCGTTGTGCCGGCGAACTGGTGGCCGGAACCAAGGTCCGGGTGCGCCTCGTGTCCTCTGACATTGCCACCCGGGAAGTGCATTTCGAGCTGGTCCCCTCCCTGTCCTGAGAGGGGCGGTTTCTCCTGCGGGTTGGCAGGCACACCGGGCCAAAGCCGGGTTTCCGTTCCCGTGCGGCTAGACTGAAGAGGTAGAAATGGATGCCCGGTCGTTGATTTCCTTGATTTGAAACCAACAAGCCCGCCCCTACGCGATCTTGAGATACACCCGCTGGTCACCAGTGCCAGCATTTTAGATAGCCCGCGATCGGCTTCCACTGGAATTGCTTGCGCGCCTGAGCGTGCTCCGGAACGGCCTTGGGCCGGCCCGTTGAGCAGGCAGCGCCAATGCCCAAATGAATAAGGAAACTCCACGTGAGTGAATTGCATACCCACCAGCTTCTGACGGACGACTCCGGCACCGAAACGATCGAGCCGGAAGAGACCATCATCTCCGACGAGAAGCCGCATGAGATTGAGGAGAAGTCCTTCGCGGACTTCAACGTCCGCGCCGACATCGTGGAATCCCTGGCGGACGCCGGAATCACCCATCCCTTCCCCATCCAGGCCATGACCCTGCCGGTGGCCCTCTCTGGCCACGACATCATCGGCCAGGCGAAGACCGGCACCGGCAAGACCCTGGGCTTCGGCATTCCCGCCCTGCAGCGGGTGGTGGGCCGGGACGACGCCGGCTACGAAAAGCTCGCTGTTCCCGGCGCGCCGCAGGCCCTGGTCATCGTCCCCACCCGTGAACTGGCGGTGCAGGTGGCCAACGACCTGCAGACGGCCTCCCGCAAGAGGAACGCACGCATCGCCACCATCTACGGCGGCCGGGCCTACGAGCCCCAGGTGGAAGCCCTGAAGAATGGCGTGGAGGTTGTGGTGGGAACCCCCGGGCGCCTCATCGACCTCTACAAGCAGAAGCACCTGAGCCTGAAAAACGTCAAGGTCGTCATCCTGGACGAGGCTGACGAAATGCTTGACCTCGGCTTCCTGCCCGACGTCGAAACCCTGATCGCAGCCACGCCGGCGGTCCGCCAGACCCTGCTGTTCTCCGCCACCATGCCGGGCCCCGTCATTGCCATGGCCCGCCGCTACATGACCCAGCCCACCCACATCCGTGCTGCTGATCCGGATGACGAAGGCCTCACCAAGCGGGATATCCGCCAGCTGATCTACCGTGCGCACAGCATGGACAAGATCGAGGTGGTGGCCCGCATCCTCCAGGCCAAGGGCCGCGGCCGGACCATTATCTTCACCAAGACCAAGCGCACCGCGGCCAAGGTCGCGGAGGAACTGGTGGACCGCGGTTTTGCCGCCGCCGCGATCCACGGCGACCTCGGGCAGGGAGCACGCGAGCAGGCGCTCCGGGCCTTCCGCAACAACAAGGTGGATGTCCTGGTGGCAACCGACGTCGCCGCCCGCGGCATCGACGTGGACGACGTCACCCACGTCATCAACTACCAGTGCGTGGAAGACGAAAAGATCTACCTGCACCGGGTGGGCCGCACCGGCCGTGCCGGCAACAAGGGCACCGCCGTGACCTTCGTGGACTGGGACGACATGCCGCGCTGGGGACTGATCAACAAAGCCCTGGGCCTGAGCGTGCCGGAGCCCATTGAAACCTACTCCTCTTCTCCGCATCTTTTTGAGGACCTGGACATTCCCGCAGGCACCAAGGGCCGGCTTCCGCGCGACAAGCGCACCCTCGCCGGTGTTGACGCCGAGGTGCTGGAGGACCTGGGCGAAACAGGCAAGAAGAACGCCCGCGGAGGCCGCGACGCCGGCGGTTCCCGCGACCGCGGGGGCCGCGAAGCCGGCAGTTCCCGCGACAGCCGTGACCGCGGGGCCAAGCGGGAAGGCGGCCGCAGCGGCGACTCCGCTGCCCGCTCCGGCGAGCGCCGCCGTCGCACGCCCGAGGCAGCCGCAGCACCCGTTGCTGCCGGTGACGCTCCGGCAGCAACCGAGGCCGAGCAGCCCTCACGCACCCGGCGCCCCCGCACCCGCACCCGGCGCCGCAACGGTGAAGTGGTGGGCGGCGGGAACGCCGCACAGTCCGGCAGCACCGAGGCCTAACACCCTTCATGACTGACACTGTCTGGGCGCCGGACGGCAGCAGCCTGGTGGTCCACGCGGACAACGCGGACTTCCTCCCCTCGCTGCCGGACGGCGCCTTCACACTTATCTACGTGGACCCCCCGTTCAACACGGGCCGGACCCAGCGGCGGCAGCAGACCACCATGGTGGCCAACGCAGACGGCACCGGCGACCGCGTCGGCTTCAAGGGGCGCTCCTACGACACCATCAAAGGCGCGCTCCACCGCTACGACGATGCCTTCAGCGACTACTGGTCCTTCCTGGAGCCGCGGCTCGTGGAGGCGTGGCGGCTGCTGGCGGAGGACGGCACCCTGTACCTGCACCTCGATTACCGCGAGGTGCACTACGCCAAAGTGATGCTGGATGCGATCTTCGGCCGTGAATGCTTCCTGAACGAGATTATCTGGGCCTACGACTACGGCGCCCGGGCCAAGAACCGCTGGCCCACCAAGCACGACAACATCCTGGTGTACGTCAAGAATCCCGCGAAGTACCACTTCAACAGCGCCGAGGTGGACCGTGAACCGTACATGGCACCGGGCCTTGTCACGCCTGCCAAACGCGAACTTGGCAAACTGCCCACGGACGTCTGGTGGCATACCATCGTCTCGCCCACCGGCAAGGAAAAGACCGGGTACCCGACGCAAAAGCCGGAGGGCCTCATCCGCCGGGTTGTGGCGGCGTCCAGCCGGCCCGGTGACTGGTGCCTGGACTTCTTCGCCGGTTCCGGAACCCTGGGTGCGGTGGCCGCAAAGATGAACCGCAGGTTTGTGTGTGTGGACCAGAACCAGCCGGCCATCGACATCATGGCCCAGCGCCTGGGTGCCCACGCCCAATTCACGTCGTTCCCGCCCAAGTAGGTAGCGCTAAGTGTCGTTTTGAGCCCTGAAAACGACACTTAGCGCTACTTAGTTGGGTCAGAACGGACGGATGACGGAGGTCCCTGACCCCAGTTCCTCGATCCGCGCCAGGACGTCCGGCTCGGTGAGGTTCTCCCCCAGCAGGTTCGGTTTGCCGGTGCCGTGGTAGTCCGATGATCCGGTAACCAGGAGGTCGTGCTTGCCGGCGAGCCGCCGCAGGAACCGGCGCCCTTCTTCCGGATTGTCACGATGGTTGATCTCCAGGCCCGCCAGGCCGGCGTCGATCATCTCCTGGTACACCCGCTCACCTACGATCCTGCCGCGGGAGGACGCCACGGGGTGGGCGAAGACAGGGACCCCGCCAGCGGCACGGACCAGTTCGACGGCGATGGCCGGCGCGGGTGCGTAGTGCTGGATGAAGTAGCGCGAGCGTGAGGTGAGGATAGAGGCAAAGGCCTCGGAGCGGTCCTCCACCACCCCGGCGGCTACGAGGGCGTCCGCGATGTGGGGCCGGCCGAGGGTCGCGCCGGGGGCGACATGGTGGATGACGTCGTCCCAGGTGAGGGGGTAGTCCTCCGCAAGCAGGGTGACCATGCGCTCGGCACGGGTATGCCGCGCGTCCTTGGCCTTGGTGATTTCCTCCAGTAGTCCCGGATGCTTCGGGTCGTGCAGGTAGCTCAGGAGGTGGACGCTGATGCCCTCCTCCGTCCGGCAGGAAACCTCCATCCCGGGGACCAGGGCTACTCCGTGCTCAACGGCCGCAGCAGAGGCCGCATCCCAGCCTGCCGTGGAATCGTGGTCCGTCAGCGCTATGACGTCCAGGCCCGCGCGGGCGGCGGAAGCCATGACGTCTGCGGGATTCTCGGTGCCGTCCGAGACATTGGAGTGGGCATGCAGGTCGATCCTCACCTGTCCAGACTAGTTGACCCGGCGTTCACCCTGCGTATGCCCGGCCGCAACTCCCCGGTACCGGCCGCGCCCACACGGGGCTCCGCCTATTCGCGCAGCCGCGGAGCTGGTGAGACGATGGTGCGGTGAAAGATGCCGAAAACACCCCCACCTCTGCTTCCCAGCCGTTGGAGGAGCGCGTCAACAACCGCTCGCAGCGGCCCAGTTCCGACGCTTTCAGGGCCTTCATGGCCGGCAACTGGGCGCCCGCGAGCCAGGAGCTCCCGGCACGTGACGACGTAGCCGGCTACGCCTCGGCCCGGCGCAGGGCAATCTCCGGACAGTTCAAGGGCGAACGCCTGGTGATCCCCGCCGGCCCGCTGAAAGTCCGCTCCAACGATTGCGACTACCGTTTCCGCCCCCACTCCGGATTCGCGCACCTCACCGGGCTCGGCCTCGACCACGAGCCTGATGCCGTCCTCATCCTTGAACCGGTCGGGGAAGGAAAGGGCGACGACGGCGGCCACCACCGGGCGACGCTCTACTTCCGGCCGCTGGCAGGGCGGGACACGGAACAGTTCTACGCAGACTCCCGGGCCGGCGAGTTCTGGATCGGCGCGCGTCCCACCCTGGCCGAGTTCGAGGCACGCCTTGGCCTGGCAACGGCACACATCGACCAGCTGGAGACAGCCATCACCAAGGACGTGGGCGCCCCGGAAATTGGCGGCATCTCCATCCGCCTGGTCCGCAAGGTGGATGAGAACATCGACGCGCTGGTGGACACCGCCCGCTACAACACGGCCAAGGACCCGGACAACCTGGACCTCGCCGTCCTCGATGCCCTGGACGAAAAGCTGAGCGAAGCCCTCTCCGAACTGCGCCTGCTCAAGGACGACTGGGAGATCGAGCAAATGAAGCTCGCCGTGGCTGCCACCGTTGAAGGCTTCGAGGAGGTGGTGAAAGTCCTGCCGCGCGCCCTCACGCATTCCCGCGGCGAACGCGTGGTGGAAGGCGCCTTCTTCGCCCGGGCACGCGAGGTGGGGAACGAGCTGGGATACGACACCATCGCGGCCTCCGGCAACAACGCCACGGTGCTGCACTGGACCCGCAATACGGGGAAGATCCACGCCGGAGAGCTCCTCCTGCTGGACGCCGGCGTGGAAGCGGATTCCCTCTACACGGCGGACATTACCCGCACCCTTCCCGCCGGCGGCGTGTTCACCGACATCCAGCGCAAAGTGTACGAAGCGGTGCTTGACGCGGCCGACGCCGGGTTCGCCGCCGCGCAGCCCGGGGCGAAGTTCCGCGACATCCACACCGCAGCTACCACCGTCCTGGCCGAGCGGCTTGCGGAGTGGGGGCTCCTCCCGGTGACGGTGGAGGAGGCCATCAGTCCCGAGGGCCAGCAGCACCGCCGGTGGATGCCGCACGGCACCAGCCACCACCTGGGTCTGGACGTCCACGACTGTGCCCAGGCCAAACGGGAACTTTACCTGGACGGCATCCTCACCGAAGGAATGGTCTTCACCATCGAACCCGGCCTGTACTTCAAGGCCGAGGACCTGGCGATCCCGGAGGAATACCGCGGAATCGGCGTCAGGATTGAGGACGACGTCCTGATGACCGCCGACGGCCCGGTCAACCTGAGCGCTGCCCTGCCGCGCAAGGCCGAGGACGTGCAGGACTGGATGGCGGGCATCTACCGCGAAGCCGACGGAGCCCCGGAAGCGTAAGCAAAGACGAAAAAGCGGGGCTGCCGGAACACATGTTCCGGCAGCCCCGCTTTTGTTTGCCCGTCAGGCCGCTGCGGGCTATTGCCGCGGCTCGCCCGGGTGCTGCTCAGGAGCGTGCCCAGGTGCATCCGGCTGGCCGTCAACCCGCTGCCCCTGCGTGGCCTGCTGGCCGGCGTCCGGGTGGCCTGCGTCAGCGGTGGGCTCCTGGGGCAGCCGGACTCCGTACTGCGGCCGGCCGTCCGGCAGGTCCGGGTACCGTACGGCCCGGGCCGGGGCGGGCTGCTCCGGCTGCTGCGCAGCAGCCGGGCCCTGGTCCTCCTGGACAGGATGTGCCTGGGCGGAGGACCCGGAAGACTGCTGGCCGTAAGGATCGTTCCAGCCCGAGGGACGGGCCGGACCCTGGCCGGGCTGGTTCTGCTGGTAGGGCTGGCTCTGGTAGTCGCGCTGGGTGTAGGGACCACCGCCGGCGGCCGCATCCGAGCGGGTCATCGGCAGCTGCTGGAGCAGGCGCCGTGCCTCGTGGGCGGCCTCGGGCGACACCACGACGTCGTAGCTGGTGGCCACCACCTGGTTGGTGGAGGTGAAGTCGCGCTTGCCGCGCTGCATGGCGTAGGTGACGATGCCGAAGAGCATAAAGAACGCTGCGCCCATCAGCACCGAGGTAAGGATGGAGAAGTACCCTGGCGACGGTGCGAAGAAGGACAGCATGACACCCACGAACAGGCCGAACCACATGCCGCTCAGCGCTCCGGAGAGTGCCACCCTGGGGTAGCTCAAACGGCCGGTCACCCGCTCCACCATCTTCAGCTCGTTGCCTACGATGGACACCATGTGGACGGGGAACTGCTGGTCCGCAAGGTAGTCCACGGCCTTCTGGGCATCCAGGTAGGACGTGTAGGAACCCACGGTATCGCCGGTGGGAACGGCCCGGGCTTCATCCATCCCGCCGGGCCCGCCGGCCTTGGGAGCACCAAATATGTTTGCCATACCCCCATTCTTGCCCATGAGCATGTGTGCTGCCTGTAAATTCAGCTAAAAGAGAGCAGACTCGGTAGCCTGTAGGAGTGAGCACAACTCCTACCCGCGTCTTCGTGGCGCGCCTTTTGGGCCTCGACGTCTTCGACCCGCTGGGCGACCGGCTGGGCCGGCTGCGCGATGTTGTTGTGCTGTCCCGGGGAACGCAGGGCGCACCGCACGTGGTGGGTATCGTCGTCGAAGTCCCCGGCAAGAAGCGCGTCTTCGTGCCCATGACGCGCATTACCTCCATCGACCAGACCCAGATCATCTGCACCGGGCTGGTGAACCTGCGCCGCTTCGAGCAGCGCGGCGCCGAAACACTGGTTGTGGCCGAGATGTTCGACCGCCGTGTCACCCTGCGGGACGGCAGCGGCGACGCCACCATCGAGGACATCGCCATGGACCAGCACCGCTCCCGCGACTGGTTCGTCAGCAAGCTCTTTGTCCGGCGCGGCCATTCCCTCTCCCCGCTCAGCCGGCTCCGCCGCAACGAAACCCTGATCATCGACTGGGCCGACGCCCTCCAGGGTCCGCGCACGGAGCCGCAGGCCGCCACCCAGTTCGTGGCCAACCATGAGGACCTCAAACCAGCAGACTTCGCAGAAGCACTGCAGGAGATGAGCGACAAACGCCGTTTCGAGGTGGCCAGCGAGCTGCAGGACGAACGGCTGGCCGACGTCCTCCAGGAGCTCCCGGAGGACGACCAGGTGGAGATCCTCTCCGCCCTTGACGTGCAGCGCGCAGCCGACGTGCTGGAGGAGATGGATCCCGACGACGCCGCCGACCTCCTCGGCGAGCTGCCCTCCGCCCAGGCGGAGGAGCTGCTTCAGCTGATGGAGCCGGAGGGCGCAGAGGATGTCCGGCGCCTGCTGGAGTACGACGAGGACACCGCCGGTGGTCTCATGACCCCGGTGCCGGTGATCCTTCCTCCCGAGGCCACGGTTGCCGAGGCCCTGGCCCACGTGCGCAGGGAGGAACTGTCCCCGGCGCTTGCCTCCTCCATCTTCATCGCCAGGCCGCCGCTGGAAACGCCCACCGGCCGTTTCCTGGGTGTTGTCCACATCCAGCAGCTGCTCCGGTTCCCGCCGTTCGAGCCGCTCGGCAACCTGGTGGACAAGAACCTGGAACCCCTGTCGGACCAGGCACACATCAGCGAAGTGGCGCGGACGCTGGCTACCTACAATTTGAACTCCCTCCCCGTGGTCAATGACGCCGGCCGGCTTGTGGGGGCGGTGACTGTTGATGACGTTTTGGATCATCTGTTGCCGGATGATTGGCGCGCCCATGATGGCGAAGCCCCGATAAGAAGGCTTGGTGGCCGTATTGGCTGAGAGCAGCGCACCAAAAAATCCGAACCAGCGGACTCCCGCCAGGAAGACGGCGGACAAGGGCAGCCTGGACACGCCGCTGAGCGGCCGCCAGCGGATCCTGCCCAAGTTCTCGCCGGATCCCGATGCCTTCGGCCACGCCACGGAGGGCTTTGCGCGGTTCATGGGCACGCCGCAGTTCCTGGTCTACATGACGGTCTTCGTGGTCATCTGGCTGGCGTGGAATACTTGGGCACCGCTCGAGTGGCAGTTCGATTCCCGCGCGCTCGGTTTTACCCTGCTGACGCTGATGCTGTCCCTGCAGGCCTCCTACGCCGCGCCGCTGCTGCTGCTGGCCCAGAACCGGCAGGACGACCGCGACCGCGTGTCGCTCCAGCAGGACCGCCAGCGCGCCGAGCGCAACCTGTCCGACACTGAGTACCTCACGCGGGAACTCGCCTCCCTGCGGATTGCGCTGCGCGAGGTTGCCACACGTGACTACGTCCGTGCCGAGCTCCGTTCGCTGCTTGAGGACATGCTGGAGGCCCAGGAGGAGCTCCGGACCCATGATCCCTCCGGCCAGGGGCAGCATGAATCCCCCCGCGACAAGGTCAAGGAAAAACTCAAGGAACAGCGCGACCGGCAACGGAACCCCCGCACCCAGCAGATCCCCCGGGTCAAGCCCGGCCATTCCACCCAGGACCGTTAATGAGCGAACCCATTGCCAACACTGCGTTGGCTGAGGCAGTCAACGCTGCCCTGGCCACGGTCATCGACCCCGAGCTCCGCCGCCCCATCACCGAACTGGGCATGGTGGAGTCTGTCGCCGTGGACGACGCCGGCCGGGCCAGCCTGGTTGTCCTGCTCACCATCTCCGGCTGCCCCCTGCGGGAGACCATTACGGCAGATGCCACGAACGCGCTGCTGGCAGTTCCGGGAGTGGCCGCCGTCGACGTTGAACTCAAGGTGATGACCCAGGAACAGCGCGATGCCCTCAAGGAGCTGCTCCGCGGCCAAGGAGGCCAGCGCGGCATCCCCTTCAACGAGCCTGGTTCCCTGACCAGGGTCTACGCGGTGGCAAGCGGCAAGGGTGGGGTCGGGAAGTCCTCGGTGACCGTCAACCTGGCCTGTGCCCTTGCAGCGCAGGGCCTGCGCGTCGGCATCGTGGACGCGGACGTCTACGGCTTCTCCGTCCCGGGACTGATGGGCATCACGCAGCAGCCCACGCGGGTGGACGACATGATCCTCCCCCCGGTCGCCTACGGGGTGAAGGTGATCTCCATCGGGATGTTCGTCAGCGGAAACCAGCCTGTGGCCTGGCGCGGACCCATGCTGCACCGCGCCCTTGAACAGTTCCTCACCGACGTCTATTTTGGCGATCTGGATGCCCTGTTCCTCGACCTGCCGCCCGGCACCGGTGACATTGCTATCTCCGTGGCCCAGCTGCTTCCGAAGGCGGAAATCCTGGTGGTCACTACGCCGCAGGCTGCTGCCGCGGACGTCGCCGAGCGCGCGGGAGCCATCGCCACGCAAACGGGCCAGAAGGTGGCGGGCGTCATCGAGAACATGTCTTACCTGGAAATGCCCGACGGCGGCAGGATGGAATTGTTCGGCAGCGGCGGCGGGCAGGTCCTCGCCGAGCGGCTGACGGCAACGGTGGGGGCAGAGGTGCCGCTCCTGGGCCAGATTCCGCTGGACATCCAGCTGCGTGAAGGCGGGGACACCGGCGTGCCAATCGTCCTCGGCCAGGCCGGCACACCGGCCGCGGCGGCGCTGTCAGGTATCGCCGGACAACTGGCGGCAAAACCCCGTGGACTGGCCGGGATGAAACTGGGCCTTCAGCCGCGCTGAGCCGGCGGCAGCCGGGAAGGGTGCAGAAAGAGCAACTGTCGGGGAGCTGCTGTGCGCGCAGCCGCTGCTAGGTGGCTTCGGTGTCGAAAGGTGCAGCCTCGCCCGGCGGCAGTGACTGGAGCACCCGTTCCGGCCGCCTCGGCGCGGCATCCGCTGCCACGGCGGCGGCCCCGGATACTGCCGCCACAGCGGCCGGCGCGCCGGCGCTGACGGGTTTGGAGTCGTCGTCGAGGAGCGCCTCTTTGATGATGCGGCGGGGGTCGTACTGCCGGGGGTCGTATTTCTTCCAGTCGACATCATCGATGTCGATGCCGACTTCTTCCTTGATCTGCTCGCGGGCACCGGACGCCATGCGCCGGACTTCCTTGACCAGGTTCGCAAGCTTCTGGGTGTATTCGGGCAGCCGCTGGGGGCCGATCACCAGAACGCCAATGATCAGCAGAAGAAAGAACTCCGGGCCGTTGATTCCAAACACTTTAGGAAGATTACCCTCTCCGGGCTGCCAGTGACGATTTCAACCCGGGGCCCGGGAGAACTGCCTGCGCTAGGGGACGAAAAAGGCCACGATCCGGTTGGCCCCGCGCTGCAGCCGCGTCGTGAGCGGTTCCCCGCCCGCTTCGGCAGAAGGCGGGATTCCGGCGGCAACGCCTTCTTCAGCCCTGGTGCCCATGCGCTGCAGGATGGGAACGGCGTCATCGGCCCGTTCCGCCGGCAGGTCGGACTCGTAAGTAAAGCTGTGCCCTGGCGTCAGGTAGGTTGCAGACCACGGCGAAGACTGCCACACGCGCAGGTTGTTCCCGGCCGCACCGGCTTCCCCGTCCGCAGCACCCTTCTGTCCGCCGGTATCCTGACCGTCACCGACCTGTTTGGGGAGCCGCTGTTCAGTCACAGTGGCGTAGTGGGCCCCGTCGGTCAGCCTCAGCTCAACCGCCGGATGCCCGTTGAGCACCGTGGCCTTTGCCGATTCAAGGTGGAAGCCCATCGCTTCAAGTTCCGGGCAGGCCCAGCCTTCGGAACGCAGCCGGGTGAGCTGTTCAGCGTTCAGCAGCCTGCCGTCCGCCGGCGTCTGGGATGACACCTGCGAGAAGGCGGCGGGGTTTCCGGTGGCATCCCCGGGCAGGGGGTCCCCTGCAGCCGCAAAGGCACCTGCAGCCAGGACCGCCGCAGCGGCCGTGCTGCCCCCGGCGGCCAGCGCCAGGACCCGGACAGCCGTGCGCGGCGATGCAGGCCGCTGGGCGGGACGGTGCGGGACGGCAGCCAGTTCCTGCGTCCGTGCCAGCAGACGGGCCGTCAGGTCATCGCTGGCGGGAGGGATGGGGGCATCGCGGAGCCGCTCCAAATACTGGCGTTCCCGCCGCAACGCTGCAGAGCATTCGTGGCAGGACTGGAGATGGCTGCGCGTGCGCTGGTGCCTGCGTCCGAATGGAGTCCGGGACCTCATGCGCCGTTCAGAGGATACCGGCGATACGCGGCATGGACAGTTTGCGGCGCGACTGCTGGGGACGCGGATCCCGGTGTGCCAGCTTCTCCCGAAGCATGGTCCGTCCGCGGTGGATCCGGGAGCGGACAGTGCCCAGCTTGACGCCGAGCGCTTCCGCCACTTCGTCGTAGGACAGGCCTTCGAGGTCGCAGAGGACGACGGCGGCGCGGAAGTCCGGCGGTAGTTCCTCCAGCGCAGCCTGGACATCCACGTCGAGGTTGTTGAGCTCGAAGCTCTGTTCCGGACCCGGTTCACGTCCGGGAAGCCGGGATTCGGCATCCTCGGCGAGGGCATCGAACCTGATCCGGGTTTTCCGCCGTGCCTGGTCCAGGAAGAGGTTGGTGGTGATCCGGTGCAGCCAGCCGTCCAGCGTGCCCGGCTTGAAGTTCTCCAGCGAGCGGAAGACGCGGACAAACACCTCCTGGGTGAGGTCCTCGGCGTCGTACTTGTTGCCCGTCAGGCGGTAGGCCAGCCGGTAAACCTTCGCCGAGTGGTTGGTGACCACTTCTTCCCAGGTGGGACGCACCCACTCGGCCTCAGGATGGTTTGTTGCAGGGACAGGTGCCACAACTGAAGATGACATCGTCCACTCCCCTCGTGGAATACTAACGCCCGGATACTGTTGACATCTCTGATTCGGCGCCGGTCACCTTTTGGATGAGCGGATATTAATCATTTCAAACTTGTCTGGGAATTTCCTGATTGTGGAAAAGTTCAGCCATAGGCGCAACCGCCTGCCTCCCCTGCCGTTGCCATCGGACACAGTAGGCTGTAGAGGACATTCCCTGCCGCCCAGAAAGCGAAACCCATGAGCGCCGACAAGTCCACCAGCTGGTCCTATGCAGAAGATCTTCCTGCTGAGGATGAGGTCATGCTTCGGGCCAGGGAGCGCTCCTTCGAGCTCGGTGTGACGCCCATTGGCCCGGGAGTGGGAGCAGTCCTCACCGTGCTGGCTGCCGCGTCCAAGGCCCAGACCGCCGTCGAGATCGGGACCGGGGCTGGAGTGTCAGGTGTGTGCCTGCTCCGCGGCCTTGGCCCACAGTCCGTGCTCACCACCATTGACGTGGACGTAGAACACCTTCGGGCGGCGCGGGAGGCATTCTCCGAGGCGGGCAGCCCGGCCAACCGCACCAGGACCATTTCCGGGCGGGCGGGCGACGTCCTCCCCCGGCTGACGGACCGCGCCTACGACCTCGTCTTCATTGACGCCGACAAGCCCGGACTTCCCGGATATGTGGAACAGGCAATCCGGCTCCTGAAGCCCGCAGGGCTGCTGATCGTGAATGACGCGCTGGACAAGGACAAGGTGGCCAACCCGGCAAGCCGCGAAGCCACCACCGTGGTCCTGCGCCAGGTGGGCAAGGCCATACGCGACGACGACAGGCTTGCTTCAGCCATGCTTCCCACCGGCGATGGCCTGCTGGTGGCCGTGAAGAAGTAGCGATTCGAAAAAGGCAGGGCCCGCAGCCTGGTGGCTGCGGGCCCTGCCTTGTCACGATTATTCGGTAACGCCGACCAGGCATTCCTTGAGGTTGGCTGCCTCAGCAGCGTTCAGCTCGACCACCAGTCGCCCGCCGCCTTCGAGCGGGACGCGCATGATCAGGCTGCGGCCCTCCTTGGTGACTTCCATTGGGCCGTCGCCGGTGCGTGGTTTCATAGCCGCCATGAGGAATTCCCCTCCATTTAGTCCCAGGACTGATCAGCCCGGGCGGGCTGTGTCCGCATGTAGATCAAGCTGCCACGGCGGAGTGGTTGGTCACCGCCCGGGCTGCGCGTATTCTGAATGCTTTTTGTCCTTGCTTACTTACTATTATCGCGGAATTACCCGCACGTAGCTAATCGATGGACATTTCCGGCGTCGTGGTATTTCAGCCCTGACCTGCGCGAAAGCCCCAAAGGCTAGGGTGGATAATCCCCACCGCCGGGCAATTGCGCCCATGCCCACAGCCACACGATCCAGACGATCTGCAGCAGCAGGAACATGAGGACCACCGTCCCCCGGTAAGCCCGCGACCTGGAAACCAGGGCAGCTCCCAGTGCCAGCGGAAACAGCGGCAGCAGCATGCGGAAAGTACTGGTCTGCGGGTGCAGGAACACCACCAGGTACCCCATGTAGCAGGCACACCACAGGCGGAGTTCGACGCCGATCTGCCGTACGGGGGGAAGGAAAAGCATGGCGGCGAAGAGTGCCACGAAAATGAAGGGCGCCAGCACCCCCAGTACCGGTCCGAAAAGGTTGATGCCCGTGTCGAACCAGGGCTTGAACGGCACCAGGTCGTGGCCGCGCCAGGCTGTTTCGGTTCTTGTGTAGGCCTGGATGTCTCCGGTGGCCGCCCACGCCGCCGCGGGCCAGGCGAGCGCCATCGCGCCTCCGACGCAGGTCAGGACAGCAAGGGCCGCGAGGTCACGGGCTGAATGGGCTCCTTCCCGCGTCCCGGCATCCGATATGGCGGCACCGAATGCGGCATTACCGAACCGACCTTTGCCGAAGCGCACCCAGAGACGGTGCAGGAGAAGCAGCCCCAGCATGGCCGCAAAGGGAACGCCTACTGGACGGGACAGGCACAGGAGCACCACCACCGGAACGGCCCAGAGGTACTGTCTCCGGACCACCAGCAGCAACGCTGCCGCGAGGAGCAGCAAGGACAGCGGTTCAGCATACGGCACCTGCAGGACGGCAGCGACAGGGAAGGTAGCGAAGAAAACCACGCCCCAAAGCGCCGGTGCGTGGGAAGCCTCGTGCCGGAACAGGACGTAGACAACCAGCGCCGCTCCCCAGCCCGCAAGCATGGCGATGAGGGTCAGGGCCGCCGTGGGGGCCATGCCGGTGAGGCCGCTGAGTCCTCCGGCCAACGCTGGAAACAAGGGATAGAAGGCCCACGTGTTTTCCTGGACATTGCCTGCCGCATCAGTCGGCAGCACGGAGGGGTAGCCCCCGGCAATCACCTGGGCGTACCAGCGCGCGTCCCAGATGTTGATGAAATTCCAGTAATCAGGCTTTGCCGGAAACCAGGGATTGGGACCCTGGTGGAGGGCAGCGGCCATGAAAATGCAGGCGCTGACAAGGCGGGCAGCCATATAGACGGCGGTGGCCTGTAGCCACCACGGCCAGCCCCGAAGAGCCGTTCCCGCCCGCCCGGCCACCCCTTGAAGCGACGGGAGCAGGCCTGGGCGGCGACGAGCCACTGTGCTCACAGCGTGTTCTTTCCAGCGGACGCGGTCCCGCCGGGTTCAGCAGTGCCGGCTTCCCGCAGGGCCCGCAGCTCAGCCCGCAAGGCGTCAATCTCCTCCTGTTTGGAGGCGAACTGGTCCCGCAGCTCATCCAAAACCTGGTCCACCTGGTCCATCCTGTAGCCACGGAGGCCAAGGGAGAAGCGCACACGGTCCACATCCTCCGGCGCGGCCTGGGCGGGCAGCAGGACAGGGGGAAGGTTGGCAGGCGGCTGCTCGAAGCCGCCGTCCAGCAGGACAGGCAACGGACCATTGCCTGTCCTGCCGGAACGCAGGCCAAGGCCCACCCAGAAAACCGCCCCGACCAGCCCTATGGCCAGGAAAACCAGAAAGAAACTCACCATTCCATCGTGCCAGACCGGGTGGCTGCTGCCAGTCCGGACACCCGCGCGGCCGGTTACTCCGGCCGCTGCTCTCCCTTGAAGGAGGGAGTAACGGCCCCGTGGAGCACGCGGTCCACGGCCTCGGCGGGATCGTCAACCACCTGGATCAGGTCCAGGTCCTTCTCGGAGACCATGCCCTCAGCCACGAGGGTGCCCCTGATCCACTCGATCATGGGACCCCAGAAGTCAACGCCGAGGAGGACAATCGGGAACGATGTCACCTTCCGCGTCTGGACCAGCACCATGGCCTCGAACAGCTCATCGAGTGTTCCCAGCCCGCCGGGCAGGACGATGAACCCCTGGGCGTATTTGACGAACATGGTCTTGCGGGCGAAAAAGTACCGGAAGTTGATGCCCAGGTCCACCCACTGGTTCAGGCCCTGCTCGAACGGCAGCTCGATCCCCAGGCCCACGGACACGCCGTTGCCTTCCACGGTGCCGCGGTTGGCAGCCTCCATGGATCCGGGACCGCCGCCGGTGATGACGGCAACACCGGCCTCCGCCAGTTTCCGCCCCACCTCCACGCCCATCTCGTAGTAGGGGCTGCCGGGCTTGGTGCGTGCTGAACCGAAGACGCTCACGGCCTTGCCGATGTCCGCCAGGGCACCAAACCCTTCCACGAACTCGCTCTGGATGCGCAGGACCCGCCAGGGATCGGTGTGGACGAACTGCCCGGGGCCCTTGGTGTCGAGCAGATGCTGGTCCGACATCTCCACGGCCGCCTGTTTGCGGCGCAGCTCAAGGGGCCCCTTGCGGCGTGGCTGGGAATTTCTTGCCGGATCTGCACTGATGCTCATTCCCCTAGGCTAACCTGCCGGCGGGAGGTATCTCTTGAATCACGATCCGCAGGAACATGGGGTGATTCGCGTCATAAGCCGGTGTTGTTCGCTAGATTCTTCCTATGACTACTCATGTGCCCGGCGATGCCCTCGTCTCCCTGAACGCCGTAAACAAGCATTACGGCCAGCTGCACGTACTGAAAGACATCAACCTCCAGGTCCGCAAGGGCGAGGTTGTTGTGGTCATCGGACCTTCAGGCTCCGGTAAGTCCACCCTTTGCCGCGCCATCAACCGCCTGGAAACCATCGAGGGCGGGACCATCAGCATCGATGGAAAGGTCCTCCCCGAGGAAGGCAAGGAGCTGGCGCAGCTGCGTGCCGACGTCGGAATGGTCTTCCAGTCTTTCAACCTCTTCGCCCACAAAACCATCCTCGAAAACGTGACCCTCGGGCCCATCAAGGTCAAGAACGTCCCGAAGGCAACCGCGGACAAGGACGCAATGGCGCTCCTCGAACGCGTTGGCGTGGGGCACCAGGCCCCAAAGCTTCCGGCACAGCTGTCCGGCGGCCAGCAGCAGCGCGTCGCGATCGCCCGGGCGCTGGCCATGAAGCCCAAGGTCATGCTCTTTGACGAGCCCACCTCGGCGCTCGACCCGGAAATGATCAATGAGGTCCTGGACGTCATGATCCAGCTGGCCAAGGAGGGCATGACCATGATCGTGGTCACCCACGAGATGGGCTTCGCCCGCAAGGCTGCGGACCGCGTCGTCTTCATGGCGGACGGCCAGATCGTTGAGGACGCCACCCCGGAGGAGTTCTTCACCAATCCGAAGAGCGACCGCGCCAAGGACTTCCTGTCCAAGCTCCTCACCCACTGATCCACCCGGACAAACATCCAAGTTCGCACCCAGGCCGTGACCCACGGCCGCAATGAAAGGAATGTCATGAAGGCATTTATGACCCGGCGGAAGTCATTCTTCGTGGCGGCTACCGCCGCCCTCGCCCTGTCCCTGAGCGCCTGCGGCGGAGGCGGCACCGATGCCGGAGGCGATCCCTCGGTTGCTGCAGAGCCCACCTTCGCTGCCGGCACCACCATGGAAAAGCTCGCCTCGGCCGGCACCATCAAGATCGGCACCAAGTACGACCAGCCCCTCTTCGGCCAGGTGGGCCTGGACGGCAAGCCCATCGGCTTCGACGTGGAGATCGGCAAGCTCATCGCGGCCAAGCTGGGCATCCCGGCTGACAAGATCGAATGGTCCGAGACCGTTTCCGCCAACCGCGAGCCGTTCATCGAACAGGGCAAGGTCGACCTGGTCATCGCCACCTACACCATCAACGACAAGCGCAAGCAGGTTGTCAGCTTCGCAGGGCCGTACTACGAGGCCGGCCAGGCGCTGATGGTCAACGCAGACAATGACACCATCAAGACCCCCGAGGACGTCCGCGGCAAGAAGGTCTGCTCAGTAACCGGCTCCACCCCCGCAGCCACCATCGTGGACCAGTACGGAGCGGAACTCGTTCCGGCTGCAACCTACTCCGCCTGCCTTGAGCCGCTGCGCAACAAGCAGGTAGAGGCCGTTACCACGGACAACGTGATCCTGGCCGGCTTCGTGGACAAGGAACCGGAAGCCTTCAAGCTCGCCTCCGATGAGACCTTCACCAAGGAGCCCTACGGCATCGGCCTGAAGAAGGACGACACCGAGTTCCGCAACTGGATCAACGACCAGCTGGAATCCTTCGAAGAGGACGGGTCGTACAAGAAGGCATGGGAAGACACTGCGGGCTCCGTCATCAAGACTGCCCCCGAGCTGCCCGAGATTGACCGTTACTAAGTAACCCCAGTGGTTGCCGGGGCTGCTCCGCGGCCCCGGCAACCGCCGTCTCCGCTTCCGTCCACGCCCACATCCAAAGGATCCTATGGACGTCATTCTTGAGAACCTTCCCCTCTACTGGAACGGTTTTCTTCGCACGCTTTTCCTCTCCGCCGTTTCCGGCGTCATCGCACTGGTACTCGGCACCCTCCTCGCGGCAGCCAGGGTTTCCCCCGTGGCAGCGCTCCGCGGATTCAGCACGGTTTACGTGGAGGTCCTCCGGAACACTCCCCTGACCATTGCCTTCTTCTTCGCGGCGATTGTCCTTCCCCGGCTCGGAGTGAAGTTCGAGCAGTTCGAAATTGCCGCCATCATTGCACTCAGCACCTACACCGCAGCGTTCATCGCCGAAGCTGTCCGCTCCGGTGTCAACAGCGTCCCGGTGGGCCAGGCCGAAGCGGCCCGCAGCATTGGCATGAACTTCGGGCAAGTCCTGAACCTCATCATCCTGCCGCAGGCCCTGCGGACGGTGGTCCCGCCGCTCATCAACATCCTGATCGCCCTGGTCAAGAACTCCTCGGTTGCCGGCGCATTCTTCGTCCTGGAGCTGTTCGGCTACGGCCGGCAGCTGGCAAACGCCAACGGTGACGCCGTCATCCCCGTCCTGCTGGGCGTTGCATTCTTCTATCTGCTCCTCACCGTTCCGCTGGGCATCCTGGCCAGCACGGTGGAACGAAAGGTGGCGATTGCCCGATGAGCTCAGTCCTCTACGACGTGCCAGGCCCCAAAGCCCGGCGCATCTCCCTGATCGGATCCATCGTGGGTTCGCTGCTGATCCTGGGCCTGCTGGCCTGGATCATCATGACGTTCGCGCAGCAGGGCATCTTTGAAGGGCGCCGCTGGCAGATCTTCACCCGGGCCGATGTGTGGATGCTCCTGGGCAATGGCCTGGGCGCAACCCTCAGCGCTGCAGCCCTCGCGGCTGTCATCGCCTTCCCCCTGGGTCTGCTGCTCTGCCTGCTGCGCATCTCGGATGCAGCCTTCATCCGGATCCCCACCCGGGTGGTGCTGGAATTCCTCCGCGGCATGCCGGTTGTCCTGATGATGCTGTTCGTCCTGCTGGGCTTTGGCACGTCGCCCTTCATTGCTGTTGTTACCGGCCTGGTGCTGTACAACTCGGCAGTGTTTGCCGAAATCATCCGTGCCGGTATCCAGTCGCTGCCCAAGGGGCAGCGCGAGGCCGGGCTTGCCATCGGCCTCACCAGCTTCAAGTCACGCATGCTGATCGAGCTTCCGCAGGCGGTCCGGCGCATGATGCCGTCCCTGGTGGCGCAGATGGTGGTGCTCCTCAAGGACACCTCGCTCGGCTACATCGTGGCGTACGGCGAGCTCCTTCGCGCCGTGCAGGTCATGGCAGACTTCCTGGGAACGCAGTTCCTGTTCCCGATCTTCTTCGTGGCGGCAGCCATCTACATCGCCATCAACATCCTCGTTTCGAGGATCGCGGTGTGGATCGAGAGGCGCGGATCCAAGAAGGCAGCCGGCGGTGTGGCCAAGGCCGAACCCGAAGCTGCCGAAGCACCCGTTCCCTGATAGTCCTCCCTAAATGACGATGGCCCGGACCAACTGGTCCGGGCCGTCGTTCTTAAGTTCAGGTTGCCAACCACTTCCGCAGCGCCGCCAGGCACGTGCGGATGGCGTCTGCGTGCACGTGTTCGTTGTCCTTGTGTGCCAGCAAGGGATCACCCGGACCGAAGTTCACCGCCGGGATGCCCAGTTCGCTGAAACGGGCGACGTCGGTCCAGCCGTATTTGGGCTTCGGCTCGGCTCCCACGGCGGAAACGAAGGACGCGGCGGCCGGATGGTGCAGACCGGGCCGGGCGCCGGCGGCAGCATCGGTGCGGACAACGTTGAAATCTGACAGCAGGTCCCGAACGACGGCCTCGGCCTGGTCGGGGGTTTTATCCGGGGCGAACCGGTAGTTGATTTCCACCACGCACCGGTCCGGGATCACGTTCCCGGCCGTCCCGCCATTGATCTTCACGGCATTGAGGCTCTCGCGGTACTCGAGTCCGTCCACGGTGATGGTCTGCGGTTCGTAGCTGGCCAGCCTGGCCAGGATCGGTGCCGCGGCGTGGATGGCGTTGCTGCCCATCCACGCACGGGCGGAGTGGGCTGCCTCCCCCACCGTGGTCACCTCAAACCTGCTGGTGCCGTTGCAGCCGCCCTCCACCGTGCCGTGCGTCGGTTCCAGCAGGATGGCGAAGTCACCGCGGAGCAGGTGGCCGTGGTTGCGGACCAGGCGGCCCAGACCGCTCTTGACGGCTTCCACTTCCTCGTGGTCGTAGAACACAAAGGTGACGTCCCGCTTTGGCGAGGCGCCGTCGTCGAACATTGTGGCCGCCAGGGCAAGCTGCACCGCAACGCCGCCCTTCATGTCGGTAGCGCCACGGCCGTACAGGATGCCCTCCCCCGGAACGCCCGACTCCCAGCTGGAGGGAACGGTCCCTTTCGCATCACCTGCCAGGGGCAGCGGCACGGTGTCGAGGTGTCCTGCCAGGATGACGCGTTCGGGAAGGCCCAGATCGGTGCGGGCGATGATCGAATCGCCGTCCCGGAGAACGCTCAGCTGGGGAACTGCCAACAGGGCCGCTTCAACGGCGTCCGCAAGTTCCTTTTCGTGGCCGGACACGCTGTTGATGTCCATAATGGCGGCGGTGAGGCACGCAACATCCTGGCGGAGGTCGAGCTGCAGGGTGGAAGGCTGGGGTGTGGTTTCGGCAGTCACGAAGCCAGTCTAGTTCGGACCCTGTCCCCGCCCGTCGATAGACTGGGGCCATGACTGAGACTGCTTCTTCTGCCGTGCCCGAAACCTCGCATGCATCCACCGACCACCGCTCCGCCTACGGCTTCGGCGTGGCCACCGTTTCCACCGCTGATGCCAGCGTCCTGGATGTATGGTTTCCCGCTCCGGCGCTTGGTGTCGCCGCCGAAAACCTTCGTTCCGTCGAGAACGCGGATGCATCGCTGACCAGCATCGCCGAGAATGGTGCGGACCAGGACCGCGGCACCGAGCAGAAGGTGGTTTTTGCCCAGATCCACCTCGATGAAGCCCCGGCCGACACCGCCGATGCCTACCTGCGCCTGCACCTCCTCTCGCATCGCCTGGTCCGGCCCAATACCATCAACCTTGACGGCATCTTCGGCAAGCTGCCCAACGTTGTGTGGACAAACTTCGGCCCCGCCGCAGTGGAAGGCTTTGAGCTCACCCGTGCGCGGCTGCGGCGCCGCGGTGCCGTCACCGTCTACGGCATCGACAAGTTCCCGCGCATGGTGGACTACGTTGTGCCTTCCGGAGTGAGGATTGCCGACGCCGACCGGGTGCGGCTGGGTGCGCACCTGGCCGAAGGAACCACCGTGATGCACGAAGGGTTCGTGAACTTCAACGCCGGCACCCTGGGTACGTCGATGGTGGAAGGCCGCATCTCTGCGGGCGTGGTCACCGGCGACGGCAGCGACGTGGGCGGCGGCGCCTCCATCATGGGCACGCTGTCCGGCGGCGGCAAGGAAAAGATCACCATCGGCGAGCGGGTGCTGCTGGGGGCGAACTCCGGCGTGGGCATCAGCATCGGCGACGACTCCGTGGTGGAGGCAGGCCTGTACGTCACGGCCGGAACCCGGGTCCGCGTGCCCGGGCCCAAGGACGAGGTGGGCGAGGACACCACAAAGATCGTTAAGGCTGCCGAACTGTCCGGTGTGCCCAACCTGCTGTTCCGCCGCAATTCCACCACGGGCGCGGTGGAGGTCCTCCCCCGCCAGGGCCAGACCGTGGAGCTGAACGACGCCCTCCACGCCAACTGATCATTCCATGGCACGAAGACGCGGACTGCGCCGCCTCACAGTACTGGTGCTGGCCTTGGCACTGGTGGCAGGCGGCGTTTACTCGGCCGTCTTTTTCCTGCAGCGCTCCGAAACACTCGTTTCGGAGCGCTGCAGGGCCGTTATTGGCGAGCGAACCTCGGAACTCGCCCCGGACCAGGCCGTCAACGCTTCCCTGATCACCGCCGTGGCGGTGCAGCGCGGGCTTCCACCGCGGGCTGCCAGCATCGCCCTCGCCACCGCCATGCAGGAGTCCAAACTCCGGAACATTGATCACGGGGACAAGGCCGGCCCGGACTCCCGCGGGCTGTTCCAGCAGCGCCCCTCCCAGGGATGGGGAACCGAAGCACAGATCATGGATCCCTACTACGCCGCGAACGCCTTCTACGACGCCTTGGTCAAAGTTCCAGGCTACGAGTCACTTGAGATCACGGACGCAGCCCAGCGCGTCCAGCGCTCCGCCTACCCCACCGCCTATGCCCAGCACGAGGAGATGGGGCGAACCTTTGCTTCCGGGCTGACCGGCCAGACGCCCGAAGCCGTCCGGTGCACCCTCCGCGCGCCCGGCACCGGCGGGGATACCGCCGCGTTGTCAGCGGAACTCAGCCAGGCCTACGGGCCGCTGGGGACGGCTGTTGAGGGTGAAACGCTGGTGGTGGACGCTGCCGGCAGCCAGGCCTGGTCCGTGGCGCAATGGGCGGTTGCCAACGCCAAAGGCTTCGAGGTCACGCAGGTGGACGTCGCCGGCCGGAGCTGGAACCGGGAGGCCCGGGACGGGTGGCAGGCCTCTGCGGCCACGGACGGACAGGTTCGGATCACGGTGGCGGCGGACGGGACCGGCAGCTGAACGGCTGCCGCAGGAATACTGCCCCGTGGCTGCCGGCGGCCTGCTGCCGGATGGAGGTCCCTAGACGAGGATCTCAACCACCGGCTGCACGTAACTGCGGAAGAGCTCAGGCTCGGCCATCAGCCGGTTGCTCATAATGATCTTGTCCGGCTCCAGGTACCAGGCCCGCTGCTCGTTCAGCGGAAGCTCGATGATGGTCAGCTTGAAGTCACGGGAATCGCGGCCAACCTCCATCAGCCTGTCGTCCACCAAGTCCTCCAGCAGCTGGTCCGCGCCGCTGGCAGCACGCTCCGCCTCAATTTCCGCGTATTCGCTCCTGCGCTCCCGGGCCCAGGTGAGGGCGGACCCGAAGTGGGCCTGGAGCACGCGCTGCAGGGCAGGAGAATTGCCAAAGGCGTCGAAGTCCGGCGGCGACAGCTCGGGAGACGTCTGGGGATGTGCCTTGAGCAGTTGCTCCCACCATGCCTCCCACTCTGTCTTGAGGGCACTCAGGCCGCCGACGTCCGCGGTCAAGTGTGAATGATCGGCGCTGCGTACCTTGGGCGCTGCGTGGGACAGCGCGGGGTGCCCTGCGCCGTCGAGCCCCGCAGTATCCCGGACGAACAGGGCTATCATCATTGGCCCCGACGTGTCCGCGGTGATTTGCCACCTGGTACCGCTTGTCTGATACATCCGACGTCCTTCCGTCGCGTGCCCTTGCCGGGAGGGGCGATCCGGTAGCGCCCCCGGCTCCCAGTCTATTCCCCCTGACGCCCACGTTAGTGGCAGTCATCACATCCCGTCGAGGTGCTGTTCCAGGACGTCCACGCACATTTCCCGGGTCATCCATCCGGGCTGCAGCAGGGCGTGCATGCACAGCCCGTCCAGGGTCGCGAGCAGCCGCTCGGCTTCCACCACCAGGCTTTCCTTCGGCTCGTACTCGGGCCTCAGGGCGCTGATGACCCTGCCCACGATGACGGCCACCTCCCGGTGGCTACGGTCTGCCTCAGCGGCAAGGAACGGGCGGACCCTCGCGGCATTCCGGAACGCCATCCAGGCGCACACCTCAAGCGCCCGGGGCCCGTCCAGGGGCAGCAGCCCGCACAGGAGGGTTAATATGGCCGCGCGATGCTCAGGGGTACCGGGTTCCGCCGCGTGCACGTCAGGCATGGATGCCTCCAGGCGGCGCACGATGCGGTCCACCACAGAGGCGAAGGCGAATGCCAGCAATTCCTCACTACCCGCGAAATAGTGGCGGACAGAACCCACAGCCAGCCCGGCTTCGTCCGCCGTTTCCCTGAGGGAAGCCCGTTCCAGCCCGTCACCGGCGATGATGCGTAGGACTGCTTCAACAACGTCCTGGCGCCGGGCTTCGGCATCTACGATTTTTGGCACTCCTCCTATTTAGCACGGATGTGCTCCATTGGACGGTCCGGCATGCCGCGCCGCCGCCGTGACCTGCTGCGCCTCACCGTGGTTCAGGTGGGCCCTGCCCGGCATCCGGAACACGGCGGCGGCAGCCGGTGTCCTTGGGATAGCGTTAGAGGCATGAAAATTCTGGTCACCGGGGGCACCGGCTACATTGGTTCCCACACTGTTCTATCCCTGCAGGAAGCCGGCCATGATGTGGTGGTTATCGACAACCTGGTCAACTCCAGCGAGGAATCGCTCCGCCGGGTTGCCGAACTCAGCTGCAAGACCGCGGACTTCCACCACGTGGACCTGGTGGATGAGGCCGCCGTCGAGCGTGTCTTCGCCGCCAGCCCCATTGACGCGGTGATCCACTTTGCCGGGCTGAAAGCCGTTGGCGAATCCGTCCGTGAGCCGCTCAAGTACTACCACAACAACCTGGTGGGGACCCTGAACCTCATCCGGGTCATGGACCGCCACGACGTCCGGTCCATCGTCTTCAGTTCCTCGGCCACCGTCTACGGCGAGCACAACCCCATTCCCTATGTGGAGAAGATGGAGATCGGGGCCAACAACCCGTACGGCCGCACCAAGGAGCAGATCGAGGACATCCTCTCGGACCTGGGTGCCGCTGACACTCGCTGGCACATAGCCCTGCTGCGCTATTTCAACCCGGTCGGCGCCCACCCCTCCGGCCGGATCGGCGAGGACCCCCAGGGCATTCCCAACAACCTGGTTCCCTTCATCGCCCAGGTGGCAGTCGGCCGCCGCGAGAAGCTGATGGTCTTCGGCGGCGACTACGACACCCCGGACGGCACCTGCCTGCGCGACTACATCCACGTTGTGGACCTTGCCGAGGGGCATGTGGCCGCGCTGAACTACGTTGCGGACCGCACCGGCGTCTTCCGCTGGAACCTGGGCTCGGGCAAGGGCTCCTCCGTCCTGGAGGTGCTCCGGTCCTTCGAGAAGGCCGTCGGGCAGCCGATCCCCTACGAGATCACCGGCCGCCGCGCCGGCGACCTACCCGCCTTCTGGGCTGACGCCACCTCCGCGCTGGCGGACCTCAGCTGGTCCACCACCAAAACCGTTGACCAGATGTGCGAGGACCACTGGCGCTGGCAGAAGAACAACCCGCAGGGCTACACCTCCTGATCTCCCCCATCGATTGCTCCGTAGGTGTCGTTTTGACGACCCAAAACGACACCTACGGAGCAATCGATGGTGATTAACGACGTCGGCCGCCCATCTTTGGAAGGTGGGCGGCCGCCGTCGTAATTGCAGGGATTGATCCGGGGAGTTAGCGGACCGGGTAGTCCCGTTCCGGCTCGCCGATGTAGAGCTGGCGCGGGCGGCCGATCTTGGTGTTCGGGTCGCTGATCATTTCGCGCCACTGGGCGATCCAGCCGGGGAGGCGGCCGATGGCGAACAGTACCGTGAACATCTTCTCGGGGAAGCCCATGGCCTTGTAGATCAGGCCGGTGTAGAAGTCCACGTTCGGGTAGAGCTTGCGCTGGATGAAGTAGTCATCGTTGAGCGCCTTCTCTTCCAGGCGCAGGGCGATGTCCAGTAGTTCGTCGTTGCCGCCAAGCTTGCTGAGGATCTCGTGGGCCGTGGCCTTGACGATCTTCGCGCGCGGATCGTAGTTCTTGTAGACGCGGTGCCCGAAGCCCATGAGGCGGACGCCGTCTTCCTTGTTCTTCACCTTCTCCATGTAGTCCTCGGGCTTCGTGCCGTCGGCCTGGATCTGGCGGAGCATCTTGAGCACAGCCTCGTTGGCGCCACCGTGGGCGGGACCGAAGAGCGCGTTAATGCCGGCGGACACCGATGCGAACAGGTTGGCGTTGGACGAGCCCACCAGGCGCACGGTGGACGTTGAACAGTTCTGTTCGTGGTCCGCGTGCAGGATCAGCAGCAGGTCCAGCGCCTTGGCAATGACCGGGTCGACTTCGTACTGCTCGGCCGGCAGGCCGAAGCTCAGGCGCATGAAGTTTTCCACGAGGTTGTGGGAGTTGTCCGGGTACAGCATGGGCTGGCCGATGGACTTCTTGTGCGCGTACGCCGCGATCACCGGCATCTTGGCCATCAGGCGGATCGTGGAAACCTCCACCTGCTCGGCGTTGAACGGGTCCAGCGAGTCCTGGTAGAACGTGGACAGCGCGGACACCGCCGAGGACAGCACGGGCATGGGGTGCGCGTCGCGCGGGAAGCCGCTGAAGAAGCCCTTGAGCTCTTCATGCAGCAGGGTGTGGCGGCGGATCTTCTGGTCGAACTCTTCCAGCTCCGTGGGGCTGGGCAGGTTGCCGTAGATCAAAAGGTAGGACACCTCGAGGAAGCTGGAGTGCTGGGCCAGCTGCTCGATGGGGTACCCGCGGTAGCGCAGGATGCCAGCATCGCCGTCGATGTAGGTGATGGCCGAAGTCGTGGCTGCCGTGTTCATGAAGCCGGGGTCAAAGGTGACTGCGCCCGTCTGCTTCAGCAGTTTGGAAACGTCGTAGCCCTCGTTTCCTTCAACAACCTGGATGCGCGGCAGCTTGAGCTCGCCTCCTGCGTGGTGCAGGGTGGCCGCATTGTTGGTCTCAGTCATGGAGTCCCCTTCATGAGGCTTCTGGGCCTCTGTCGAAAGCTTGATCCAACATCAGGTGAGCCGCGCACGAAGCCTGAGAACACAGGTTCCAACACCCGGGCTGCCTTCTTGTAGAAAGCCACCATTGATAGTCACTTAAAAAGTACCGCCCCTTGGCGGGTGCCACTAATCCGAGACGGTCCGGAAGCCCCTAAAACCGGGCCGTTGTGGCGCGAGTCACAGTATTGTTACGGTGCCGCAACGAGCCGGGACACTGCTGCGTCGACACGCTCGTCCGTTCCGGTCAGCGCCACGCGGATATACCCGTTGCCCGCCTCGCCATAGAAAACCCCGGGGCCCACCACAATCCCGCGGTCCGCCAGCCGGGCCACCGTGTCCCAGGTGCTTTCCCCGGCGGTGGACCACAGGTACAGTCCGGCGTCGGAATCCTTGATCTCGAGGCCGAAGTCCAGCAGCGCCGGAACCAGCCGCTCGCGCCGCCCCCGGTACAGGTCCTTCTGCGCCTCCACGTGGGCGTCGTCGCCGAGCGCCACGCGCATGGCCTCCTGCACCGGATAGGGCACGATCATGCCCGCGTGCTTGCGGCTGTTCACCAGGTTGGGCATGAGGCCGGGGTCGCCCGCCACGAATGCTGCCCGGTAGCCCGCCACGTTGGACTGCTTGCTCAGGGAGTAGACAGCCAGCAGGCCCTGATGGGATCCGCCGGCTACGCGCGGATCGAGGATGCTGGGAACGGCTTGGCCGCCTCGCTGGACATCCCAGTCGCCCCAGCCAAGTTCTGCGTAGCACTCGTCGGAGGCCACCACGGCGCCCAGTTCCCTTGCCTGCTGCACCAGCGCCTTCAGGGATTCGACACCCCGGACGCTGCCGGTCGGGTTCCCCGGGGAATTAACCCAGATCAGCCGGACGCGAGCACGGGTGGCGTCATCCAGTTCGTCCAGATTGTCCGTTGCCACGGACGTCACGCCAGCGAGGGTGGCGCCGATGTCGTACGTGGGGTACGCAACCTTGGGGCGGACGACGACGTCTCCCGGCTTGAGTCCCAAGAGGAGCGGCAGCCAGGCCACCAGTTCCTTGGAGCCCACGGTGGGCATGACGTTGCGGGGATCGAGCCCTGCCACGCCGCGGCGCCTTTCGAACCACCCTGCGATGGCTTCACGCAAGGCCGCTGTGCCGTGCACGGTGGGGTACCCGGGGGCGTCCGCCGCGGCCTTGAGCGCGTCCTGGATCAGGGCCGGCGTAGGATCCACCGGGGTCCCGATGGACAGATTAACGGCCCCGCCCGGGTGCTGCGCCGCCTTGGCGGCATACGGCGCCATGGCTTCCCACGGGTAGTCGGGCAGGTCCAGGCCAAACGTCCTCGCTGCTGCGGTCACGGTATCTTCCCGCGTCAGTGGTCTTGGTTCTGCGGCGGCAGTGCGGCGATCATCGGGTGGTCCTTGCCGGTGTTGCCGACCTTCGCTGCTCCGCCGGGCGAACCGAGGTCGTCGAAGAACTCAACGTTGGCCTTGTAGTAGTCCGCCCATTCCTCCGGGGTGTCATCCTCGTAGTAAATGGCTTCAACAGGGCACACCGGTTCACAGGCACCGCAGTCCACGCACTCGTCCGGATGGATGTACAGCGAACGCTCACCCTCATAGATGCAGTCGACGGGGCATTCCTCGATACATGCCTTGTCCTTGACATCTACACACGGCTGCGCGATTACGTACGTCACGTCCCTGGCCTCTCCACGTTGGTTCCGGCAACCCGCCGGCACTTGCATCCGGCGCTGCGGCCGGACCCTTGACATCTGAGCCTATTATCTCCCAGCCCGTTCCCGCGAACCTAGCCGGACACCCTAGTATGAACTGGTGAGTCAGCCTGTTCCTACCCCCGCCGGGTTCCTCTCCGGCGCAACACCCGGAATGCGGGTGGTGGTGCGCTACCGCATCGAGGGCGGCCTGACGGATGCCTTGGGCCATCTGGTGGAATGCGACGCCGGTGCGTGCACCATCCGGACGCGGAAGGCCGACGTCGTTATCCAGCTGTCAGCGGTAGTGGCCGCCAAGGAAGTCCCGCCGGCACCCGAGCGGCGCCGGCCCGCGCAGTAGGCGCGGCCCACACTGCGCAGGAACTGCCGCAGCGGATCGAACCCGCGGGTCACTGCGCAGACCGGTACGTTGCGAGGGCCTGGCGCACCAGGCGCACGAACTCCTGGGGCTCGCTGAGCAGCATTTCGTAGGTCACGCGAAGGGTGGGAACACCCCGGATAACGGTCACGTTCCATCGCCGCCTGTCCTCCCGGTACGCTTCCCTGCTGGCGTGATGGGCGTACCCATCTGCCTCAACGCCCAGCAGACCGTCAACCAGCAGATCCAGGTGACCCATGCCGGGAATCTGGACCTGCAACTCGACGGTCAGCCCTGCCTCTTCCAGCAGGTACCGGGCCATCGTCTCGATGATGGACCCGGATTGCGGGCGGATTCTGGCCACCAAGCGAACAATCGCCTTTTCCCGTGCCGCCGGAAACCGGTCCCGCAGCGCCGGGAGCTGAACCAGCCCCTTTTTGACTGCAGATTCCGCAATTGTCAGTCCTTCAAGGGGCGGCAGGCAGCGCAGGGCCTGACACACAATGTCCAGATGCGTCGGTGGGACGGGGCCCCGGTGCACCACGCAACCACTGACCGGCCTGCCATGCCGCGCAGTCAGATGCGGTTTACCGGGCGTTCTGATGACCCATAGCCCCGCTGCGGAGGCAGCCGTGACGCAGCCCGGAACCGCATGATGGCGGCCGGCGTGGACCAGCAAGGGATCTGAGTTCGGCAGCGCATACACGCCCCGCGCCACTCTTTGGACAGCGGCGTCAAGCACACCGGCTTCAATACTTCGCCGGGATACTCCGGCCCGCTGCAGTGAAGTGGTGCTGGCAACTCCCCCAAGTGCGGCCAGCGCCGCAGTAACAGTCCGCATGAGAGCATGCTGCCTGCCCTCGGGCTCAGACACAGCGGTGAAGATCGGCTATGTGGAAAAGGCCCGGGCGCGTTGAAGGGGCCGTTCCTTGCGCAGGGAGCGTTCCGGCGCAACGAACCCGGGTATTACTGCGCAGACCGCGCCGCCCCGTAGGACAAAGAAAAAGCCGGTACGACGGCGGGAATTACCCACCGCCGTACCGGCAGTTTCAGTTACGGGCCTGGGTGACTAGACCTTGGCGCGGGCGCGGTTGGCCTTGGCGCGCTCGTTGGTGTCCAGGATGACCTTGCGGATGCGGATGGCTTCCGGGGTCACTTCCACACACTCGTCCTCGCGGGCGAATTCGAGGGACTCTTCGAGGGTCAGATCGCGCGGGGGCGTCAGGTTCTCGAAGGTGTCGGAGGAGGCTGCACGCATGTTGGTGAGCTTCTTTTCCTTGGTGATGTTGACGTCCATGTCGTCGGCGCGGGAGTTCTCGCCCACGATCATGCCTTCGTAGACCTCGGAGGTGGGCTTGACGAAGAACGAGCCGCGCTCCTGCAGGTTGATCATGGCGAACGGCGTGACAACACCGGCGCGGTCAGCGATCATCGAGCCGTTGGTGCGGTACTCGATGGGGCCGGCCCACGGCTCGTAGCCCTCGGAGATGGACGCTGCGATGCCGGCGCCGCGGGTGTCCGTGAGGAACTTGGTGCGGAAGCCGATCAGGCCACGGGCGGGAACGATGAATTCCATCCGGCACCAGCCGGTGCCGTGGTTGGCCATGTTGGTCATGCGGCCCTTGCGGGCTGCCATCAGCTGGGTCACGGCGCCGAGGTACTCCTCGGGGACGTCGATGGTCATGTGCTCCATCGGCTCGTGGATCTTGCCGTCGATGGTCCTGGTGACAACCTGCGGCTTGCCCACGGTCAGTTCGAAGCCTTCACGGCGCATCTGCTCCACCAGGATGGCCAGCGCCAGCTCGCCACGGCCCTGGACTTCCCAGGCGTCGGGACGCTCGGTGGGGAGAACCTTGATGGAGACGTTACCGATCAGTTCCTTGTCCAGGCGATCCTTCACCTGGCGCGCGGTGACCTTGGCGCCCTTGACCTTGCCGGCCAGCGGCGAGGTGTTGATACCGATGGTCATGGAGATCGCGGGATCGTCCACGGTGATCAGCGGCAGCGGCTGCGGGTTCTCGGCGTCGGTCAGGGTCTCACCGATGGTGATGTCCTCGATGCCGGCGACGGCGACAATCTCACCCGGGCCTGCGGACTCTGCGGGAACGCGGTCCAGGGCCTTGGTGGCCAGCAGTTCGGTGATCTTGACGTTCTTGAGCTCACCGTTGGCGCGGGCCCAGGCAACGGTCTGGCCCTTGCGCAGGGTGCCGTTGTAGATGCGCAGCAGGGCGAGACGGCCCAGGAACGGGGATGCGTCCAGGTTGGTGACGTGCGCCTGCAGCACACCCTCCGGGTTGTAAGTGGGTGCCGGGATGTGCTCGATGATGGTCTTGAACAGCGGCTCCAGGTCTTCGTTCTCCGGAGCGGTGCCGTCAGCGGGCTGGTCGAGGGAAGCGCGGCCAACCTTGGCGGCTGCGTAGACAACGGGAACTTCGAGGATCTTGTCCAGGTCCAGGTCCGGAACTTCGTCCGCCAAGTCCGAGGCAAGGCCCAGGAGGAGGTCCATGGACTCGTGGACGACTTCCTCGATGCGGGCGTCGGGACGGTCGGTCTTGTTGACCAGCAGGATGACGGGCAGGTGTGCGGCAAGGGCCTTGCGCAGCACGAAGCGGGTCTGGGGCAGCGGGCCCTCGGAAGCGTCAACGAGGAGAACGACGCCGTCGACCATGGACAGGCCGCGCTCCACCTCGCCGCCGAAGTCGGCGTGGCCGGGGGTGTCGATGACGTTGATGGTGATGGTCTCGCCGTTGGAGGACGGTCCGTTGTAGGCCACGGTGGTGTTCTTGGCCAGGATGGTGATGCCTTTTTCGCGCTCCAGGTCACCGGAGTCCATCACGCGGTCTTCAAGGTGGTTGTGCTCGGCAAAGGAGTTGGTCTGCTTGAGCATGGCGTCGACCAGGGTGGTCTTGCCGTGGTCAACGTGGGCCACAATCGCGACGTTGCGGAGGTCACTGCGTGATGCAGTGGCTACCGCGGTGTTGGTGGTGGTTTCAGACATGCGTAATGGCTCGATTCAGTGGTGAAAGTCAGCTGTTGTATCGCGACATTTCCAACCGGAACGCACGACGGATCAGGCCCTTAGCACAGGGCGCCTTCCTCCATTCTAGCGCCAGTGCCATTTATTGGCCTAAATTCTCCGGCGGCGTGCGGGCACTCCGTGGCCCCGGCCCTGAGACGCGACGGAAAATTGTGGGCAATATCACTGGCCATAAGGATCGGCATGCCACATGATTGCTCTGACAGACCGTGCAAGCCCGAAAGACACCAGATGCGAAAATCCCCGGCCGCCAAGGCCTGGACCCGTTGTGCCGCGTCCGGCGTCGCTGCCGTTATTGCCTTGTTTGCCGGCCTCTCCGGCTGCAGCCTGCCCGCCCCGTCCCCCGAAAAATCCGCCCGTCCAGTTGCGGCGGCGGCAGTGGCGGCGGGATCCCAAGGGGCACCCGGGAATCCTGTTGGAGTAGCTGCCGGTGCCCGCGTCCTGAACCCGGCCAACGGGCGGCTCGAGGCCGTTGTCCCCGAGATCAGCAGGACTGTCCTGCTGATTGGTGATTCACAGTCGGAACCCCTGGACGGCTGGCCACGGCTGGGCCTGGCTGCGGCGGGGTACAAGGTGTACTTCTGCGGCCGGGGCGGGACCGGCTTTGTCTCGTCGAACGGTGCAACGGGCAACTACATCGATGCCCTGCTGCGCGGCGACTGGCTGCTCCCGTCCGGCACGCCGGCGCTCATTGTCATTCAGGGCGGCGGCAATGACGCCGCCGGTGCAGCTAGTGACAGCCAGATAGCCGCCAATGCCGAACGCCTCATCGCCGAGCTCCGGGAGCGCTACCCCGGCACGCGCATGGCGATGATCGGAACGCTTGCCCGTGGGGAAGCCCACGGCGGCGGGCGGCGAACCGAAGTCGATGCCCTGTTGGGGTCGGTGGCAGCGTCCCATGACCTCCCCTTCGTATCCGTGGGTGACTGGTTGACACGGTACGGCCTGGTCAAGGACCTCGCGGACACAGTGCACATGAACCCCGCTGGCCGCCAGAAATTGGGAACCCTCCTCGAGGACCGCCTCCATGACCTGGGCCTGGACCGCAAGCCGACGGCGGACCAGCAGCCGCTGCGGGCCTCAGGCACCATGGACGACGGCCCGGGCCAGGACTGAAATGCAGACGGCTGGAGCCGAGGCCCGAAGGCCCCGGCTCCAGCCGTTCTTGTTGTGCGGGCAGCCCGCTTATGCAACTTCCGGCGGAAGCATTAGCTTGGCCCCCGGGATGGCGTTGAGCAGCGCCTGCGTGTACTCCTGCTGCGGTGCGTCGAAGACGTCGTCTGTGGAACCTGTCTCCACCAGGCGCCCCTTCTCCATCACGCAGACATGGTCGGCGATCTGGCGGACCACCGCAAGGTCGTGGGTGATAAAGAGGTAGGTCAGGCCGAGGTTGGACTGCAGGTCCGCCAGGAGGTTCAGCACCTGGGCCTGGACCAGCACGTCCAGGGCGGACACCGCCTCGTCACAGATGATGACTTCGGGATCCAACGCCAGCGCACGGGCAATGGCAACGCGCTGCCGCTGCCCGCCCGAGAGCTCGTTCGGGTACCGCTGCATGGTGGATTGCGGCAGCGCCACCTGGTCCAGCAGCTCCCGGACCTTCTTCTCGCGGCTGGCCTTGTTCCCGATCTTGTGGACCCGCAAGGGCTCCTCAATGGTCCGGTAGATGTTGTACATCGGGTCCAGGGATCCATAGGGGTCCTGGAAGATGGGCTGCACCCGGCGCCGGAACTTGAACAGTTCCGAGGGCTTCAGCAGTGAGGTGTCCACGCTGTCGAAAAGTATCTTGCCGTCGGTCGGCTTCTCCAGCTGGAGCACCATCTTGGCCACTGTGGACTTGCCGGAACCCGACTCCCCCACGATCGCCGTCGTGGTTCCCCGAAGGACCTCGAAGCTTACGCCGTCCACCGCCGCAAAGTCCGACGATTTCCCCAGGCCCTGCCGAAGCTTGTACACCTTCCTCAGGTCCTGGATCTGCAGGACGTTGTCAGCGGCACGCGCCTCAGCGGCCGGGGCGAGGAGGTCCGCCGCCTCCACGCCCTGTTCCTTGGCAACCTGGATCCTGCGGCTGGCCAGGGACGGCGCCGACTCCACGAGCCGCCTGGTGTAGGGATGCTGCGGGTTCTGCAGCAGCTCAAGCGACGGCCCCGATTCGACCACCTGACCCCGGTACATGACCACCACCTTGTCTGCCCGTTCGGCGGCAAGGCCAAGGTCGTGGGTGATCAGCAGGACAGCCGTGCCGAGCTCGGACGTCATGCCTTCAAGGTGGTCCAGGATCTGCCGCTGCACCGTGACATCCAGCGCTGACGTGGGCTCATCCGCGATCAGCAGCCGGGGCTGGCAGGACAGGCCGATGGCGATCAGGGCCCGCTGGCGCATACCGCCGGAGAACTCGTGCGGGTACTGCTTCGCGCGCCGGTGGGCGTCCGGAAGGCCAGCCTCGGCCAAAACCTTCGCGATGTCGTCCGGTCCGCTGGGCCTGCCGTTGGCGCGCAGGGTCTCCTTGACCTGGTACCCGATCTTCCAGACCGGGTTGAGGTTGGACATGGGGTCCTGGGGCACCATGCCGATGGTGTTGCCGCGCAGCTCGATCATCCGCTTTTCCGGCGCATCCGAGATGTCTTCGCCGTCCAGCAGGATCTGTCCGCCGGAGACCCGGCCGTTTGCCGGCAGCAACCCAATGGCTGCGAGGGCGGTTGTTGATTTGCCCGAGCCGGATTCTCCCACGATCGCCACGGTCTCACCCGGCATGATGGTCAGGTGGGCATTCCGGACAGCGTTCACCTCGCCGTTGCTGGTGTTGAACGTGATGGCGAGGTCCCGGATTTCCAGGAGCGGCCGGTTTGCGGGTGTTCCGGCTTCAGTAATGGTGACATCTGATGCAGTCACGTGTGCCTCCTTCATCGCTGGCGGCTCTTCGGGTCAAGAGCATCGCGCAGGGCGTCGCCCAGCATGATGAAGCTCAGGACGGTGATGGACAGTGCGGCAGCCGGGTAGAGGAGCACGGCGGGGTTGGTGCGGATGGACGACTGCGCCGCGGAAATGTCATTCCCCCAGGACATGATGCTTCCTGGAAGGCCGATGCCAAGGAACGACAACGTCGCCTCCAGCACGATGAACACACCCAGCTCCATCGTGGCCAGCACGATGATGGGGGCGAGGGCGTTGGGCAGCACATGCTTGATGAGGCTCTGGATCCTGGACACCCCCAGCGACCGGGCCGCCGTGATGAAATCGGCGTTGCGGACCTCTATCACCGCGCCGCGGGTCAACCTTGCCATCTGCGGCCACGCAAGCAGCACGATGATCATGATGACCGTCCACACACTCTTGTTCTCGCGGAAGAACGGCAGCTGGGTGACCACCAGCGCACCGAGCACCAGCGGCAGGGCAAAGAAGATGTCGCCGAGGCGGGCGATCACGGCATCGATCCAGCCGCCGTAGAAGCCGGCCAGCGCGCCCAGGGTCACGCCGATGATGAGCACGCCGATGACGGCGAACACGCCAACCATGACGGAGGCCTGTGTGCCGTAAATGACGCGGGCGTACACGTCGCAGCCCTGGAAGGTGAACCCGAACGGATGGCCGGCCGAAGGGGCGCCGTCCGAATTTGCCAGCTGGCAGTTGTCGTTCGGTGGAGTCTGGGTGAACAGGCCCGGGAAGAACGCGACAATCAGGATGACCAGGATCATCACTGCCGAGACGATGAACAGCGGACGACGGCGGAGCTTCCGCCAGGCGTCAGCCCACAGGCTCAGCGGGGCCTGGTCAGTCTTCACCGCATCCGTTGCCAGCAGAGGGGTCTCCTCGATGGGGGCAACGAAGTGCGTGGTGTCTTGGTTACTTTTCATAGCGAATCCTCGGATCAAGCCAGGCGTACAGCAAATCAACCAGCAGGTTGGCGATAACGAAGACCAGCACCAGCACACTCACGATCGCGACGACGGTGGGTCCTTCGCTGCGGAGAATCGCCTGGTAGAGCTTCTGCCCCACACCGGGGACGTTGAAGATGCCTTCAGTGACGATGGCGCCACCCATCAATCCGCCGAGGCTGGCGCCCAGGTAGGTGACAACGGGAATCATCGAGTTGCGGAGGATATGCGCCATGACCACGCGGGGCCGGGACAGTCCCTTCGCAGTGGCGGTACGGACGTAATCGGCCGTTGAGTTTTCAATCACGGACGCGCGGGTGAGGCGAAGCACGTAGGCGAACGAGACCAGCGCAAGCGCGAACGCCGGAAGCAGCAGCGTGCTCCAGCTGACGTCCGTGCCCACGGTGGGTTTGGCCCAGCCCAGGTACACACCGAAAACCAACTGCAGGACGAAGCCGAGGACAAAGATGGGGATGGCGATGACGACGAGCGAGGCGAGCAGGACCGTCGAGTCGAAGATCTTTCCCTTGCGGAGGCCGGCGATGAGTCCGAAACCGATGCCGAACACTGCCTGGATGACGAGCGCTTCGACGGCCAGCATTACGGTGACGGGGAAGACGCGGCCGAGCGTGGCGGCGATGGGCTGGCCGGTGAAATCGACACCCAGGTTGAACGTAAAGAGATTCTTGAGGAACAAGCCGTACTGGACCCAGAACGGCTGGTCCAGGTTGTACTGCTGGCGAAGGGCCGCGATGACGGCTTCGCTGGGCGGACGGTCTCCGAAGAGCGCCCTGATGGGGTCCCCGGGGAGGGCAAACACCATGAAGTAGACCAGCAGGGTGGTGCCCAGGAACACGGGGATGACTTGGAGCAGGCGCCGGAAAATGAACTGGATCACAGCTGACCCTCCGGGGCTTGTGGAGATGGGGGGAATTTCATGTAGGACAGCTTCCTGCCGGTATCAAGGCTATGGGGGCCCGGCTGGTGCCGGACCCCCACTAGCTATTTGAGTTGGACGGTCTCAGGACTACTTTGCGGTGATGTTGTAGTACTGGATGACACCGTTCCAGCCGCTGTCCACGTTGGTGACGTTCTGGCTCCACACGACCTGGCGTGCGGAGTACCACAGCGGGAGGTTGGGCAGGTCCTGGAACAGGATTTCCTGGGCCTCGGTGAACTTCGCGTTGGCGTCGTCGGTGGACTTGGAGCCCAGGCCTTCGTCGAGGAGCTTGTCGAACTCGGGGTTCGAGTAGCCCTCGTAGTTGGCGCTGGCACCGGTCCGCAGCAGCGGGCCGAGGAAGTTGTAGAGCGACGGGTAGTCTGCCTGCCAGCCGGCCCGGGCGAAGCCGGGAAGCGTCTGGGACTTGCGCAGGTCCAGAAGTTCAGCAAACTTGGCGAAGGGCTGGCCTTCAGCCTGGATGCCGAGGTTGTTCTTCAGGTTGTTGGCAACAGCGTCGATCCATTCCTTGTTGCCGCCATCGGTGTTGTAGCCGAGCTGGAGGGTCTTGTCTGCCGGCCACGGGCTGATGGCATTGGCCTTTTCCCAGGTTTCCTTGGCCTTGGCGGCATCGAACTTCAGGACGTCGGATCCCTCGACGTTCTCGTTGTAGCCGTCCACGGCCGGGGAGGTGAAGTCCTTGGCCGGGATGCGGGTGCCGCTGAAGATGACCTTGGTGATCTCGTCACGGTTGATGGCCATGGAGATGGCCTGGCGGCGCAGCTTGCCTGCTTCGCCCTGGAACTCGGGCAGGTAGCCCGGGATGTTCAGGGTGGAGTTGCCTGCGTACGGCTTGTTGAGGTGGTTGTCCGGGAAGTCCATGGTGTAGGTCTTCAGGGCGTTGGTGGGAAGGACATCCGTGACGTCCAGGTTGTTGGCCTGGATGTCGGTGTAGGCGGGAGCCGGGTCCGTGTAGAACTTGAAGGTCACGCCGCCGTTCTTGGCTTCGCGGGTGCCGGCGTAGTCCTCGTTCTTGACGAGTTCAATCTGGCTGTCGTGCTGCCAGGCGCCTTCCTTGGCCATCTTGTACGGGCCGTTGCCCACCGGGTTCTCGCCGTAAGCCTTGGGATCAGCGATGGCCTCGGAGGGAAGCGGCATAAAGGCCGTGTAGCCAAGGCGCAGCGGCCAGTCGGCCTCCGGCTGAGTCAGCTTGACCTCGATGGTGGAGTCATCCTTGAGGACCAGGCCGGAGAGGGTCTCTGCCGTTGGGGCGGGGACTTCCGTTTCGCCTTCCTTCTTGGTGGCGCTGACGGCGTCGTAGCCCTCGATGGATTCGAAGAAGCTGCTGTTCGCCTGGGCGTTGGTGCTCAGCGCGGCGAAGTTCCATGCGTCAACGAAGCTCTTGGCGGTGACTTCCTCGCCGTTGGTGAACTTGGTGCCGCTCTTGACCTTGATGGTGTAGTTCTGGCCATCCGGGGATTCGATGGACTCAGCCAGCGCGTTGACCGACTCACCACTGGGGCTGTAGCTGGTCAAGCCCTCAAAGAGAAGCTCAACAACGCGGCCGCCATAGACCTCGTTGGTGTTTGCCGGCAGCAACGGGTTCTGGGGTTCGTTGCTGTAAGCCGTGATGATCTTGGCCGGATCGCCTGCGGCGTCGCTTGCCCCTTCATTGCTGCCGCCTCCAGCGCCGCAGCCGGTCAGGGCGAGGGCGGCGATTGCCACCATGCCCAGTGCTTTGGAAGTGCGCGTAAAACGCATTCCGCCTCCTATGAGTTGTGGGAGATAACGAGGGGGGAATCTGGTGGTTCCCCGCAGGCGAGACGCAGCTTTCGACTGTGACGCAACCTACATATACGAGTAGCCTAACCGCACGAAGTCCAGATACTGGTACTCCGTTGCCAAACCGTGACCGGCTTCAACTGAACGCCTAGTCGGTCAACGGAAGTTGTGCAAGTCACATGCTACTCGCCGGTAGCCCCTACGGCGAATCGGGCAGGAGGGAAGGTTTTGCCCAGAAATTTCAGGACGACGCCGGCTGCGCCAGGCGCCAGTCCCACACGTTCCACCAGACACCCAAGGGGCCGGCGCTCGTCTTGACCCCGGCCACCCGGGCGCTGAAGGCTGTGGCGCCAATGGTCTGGTACAGCGGTAGGCCATAGGCGTTTTCCCAGATCTGTTTGTCGATCTCGGCCAGGAGCTCATCCTGCTTGCCCAGGTCCGTGGTGCCGGCAAGCTGTTCCATCAGCCTGTCGGCGTCGCCGTCGGAAAAGCCGTTGAAGTTGCTGCCGGCTCCGGTGCGGAAAATCTGGGGGACGCGGCTGACCCCAGCGGCGGTGCCAATCCATCCCAGCAGCGCGGCGTCGTAGCCTCCGCCACCGAGTGCCCGGGCCCAGTCAGCACTCCCCTGCCCTGCATCGACCACGTCGAACCCTGCGAGCGCGGCGGAATCCCGAATCAGGGAAAACGCTATGGCGCGGTTGGGGTTGTCCCGGTTGTAGAGGATCCGGATGGTGGGGGTGTCACCATCCAGGAGCGCCTTTGCCCCGTCGATGTCCACCTCCGCGTAGTCCGACGAGCCGTTGTTCTTGGCGGTGTCGTTATATTTCGGCTGGGCGGGAAGGAAGACGTGCGAATCCAGCGGCGCCGCATCGGGCTGCCTGTCGCCCACCACGGCGTCCATGATGGCCTGGCGGGGTACCGCCTTGAGGAATGCCTGGCGGACGTCCTCGTCGGCGAACGGCCCGGAGAAGTTGAGGTCCAGGTGGTCGTAGCCTGACTGGTTGTACCACTCGACGGTGTTGCCCTGGTCCGCGAGTTCTGCCAGGAGTTCCCCGGTCTCGGCGGAGGGCTGTGGCGAGATGATGTCCGCTTGGCCGTTGCGGAGCGCTTCGACTGCCGTGGGCACGGAACCTGTGAAGCGGACGGTTATTTCATCCAGCCAGGGCTCCTGGCCCCACACGTAGTCGCGGTTCCGGACGAGGGTCATGGAGACTTCGGGGACGATGTCGCGGACGATGTACGGGCCGCTGGAGAGGAACACGGACGGGTCATCGGGCAGGCTTTTGGAGTCAAACCCGGAGTTCCAGAAGTCGCTGACCTGCTTGAGGGGTTCGTTGACTGCAGGCTCCTCCTCATTGCCGCGGGGCGAGTCCCGGATCAGGTCGATCAGGTCCTCTTCGTCGTTCAGGCCGCCTTTCGCTGCCACCACGTGTGCCGGCAGGCCGACGTCGAACGCCACTTCCCAGTCAGCGTAGGGCACAGCGTATTCCAGGGTGATGGAACGGCCGTCTGCCCCGATTTCCGGCAGCACGGTGCCGGCAAGGCCGCTGGTGTCGGAGGCTACCGCAAAGTATTTGCTGCCTGTCCCCGCCAGGGCGTCGGCGTCGTCAAAATACCCTGACCCGGCCGCCCAGCTCAGGAGGAGGTCGCCGGCGTCGACCGCCTCGCCGTCGGACCATTTGACGCCCTCGTTGACGGTGTATCTGACCTTCAGCGGCTGGTCCGAGACCTTCTCATAGCGCCCGAATTTTTCGTTCCGCACCACTTTTGCGGCGTCATCCAGGTAGTAGAAACCCGAGTGGGTGATGTAACCGATCTTGGAGTTGATATCGGTGTTGCCGTCCGCGCTGTACGGGTTGAAGGACGAGAACGCGTTGACCTCCGCGACGCTCACGCTGCCGCCGCGCTCGGCCTCCCCCACCACCACAGGGGTGGTGCCGCCGTTGCCCGAGCACCCCGACAGGACCAGGGCGGAAGCCACCGCCGCGGTGATGTAGCGCACCAGACGCCTGAACGGCATGCCGCCTCCTTGTTTTCCTTCTGCGGGAGGGGCTCCTGGAATCGCCAGGATCACGCCCTGTACTCAGGATAAGGCGTCCGGGCCCTCGATTGGCGGTGCCGTCCGCAGCAGCCGTGTTGCTTCCCGTCCTACGCCGAGCAGGGCTTTAGCACGACGGCGGTGCTCCCGCCGCTTGTCCGGGTCCATGTTGTCCAACAGGGAGACCGCCATCCGCGAGCGGGGATTCCTTTCGAAGACCTCCCGATGGTCATCGACGAAGGTCCAGTACAGCCCGTCCCAGTCAGTCATCCATTCCCCGGCAGGCAGGTCCGACATCCTGCGGAGGTAGTTGCTGCCCGAAACGTACGGTTTCGTGGTGATCTCCTCCCCCGCCGCGAACTGGCTCATGGCGTACACGTTGGGGACCATCACCCAGTCGTACGCGTCGACGAAGAGTTCCATAAACCATTCGTAGACGTCGTCGGGATGGATCCGCAGCAGGGACATGGCGTTGCCCAGGACCATCAACCGCTCAATGTGGTGGGCATACCCCGTAGCAAGTACCCGCGAGATCACCATGTCCACCGGAGCCAGCCCGGTGCCCGCGTCCCACCACCCGTCCCCCAGCCCATTGCTGTGGTTCAACCGGTTGGCAGTGCGCATCTGCCGGCCGCGGGTCCGGTAGGTGGCGCGCACGTATTCACGCCAGCCAATCACCTGCCGGACGAAACCCTCCAGGGAGGCAAGGGGAGTATTTGGGCCTGCATTCTCTAGCACGGCCTCCAGGATCTCCCGCGGGTCCAGCAGCCCGATGTTCAACGCCGGCGTGAGCAGGCCATGGGCGATAAACGGATGCGTGGTGGAAATTGCATCCTCGTAGGGGCCGAAGTCCTCCAGCCGCTCGCGGACGAACTCGTGCAGGTGCCTGCGTGCCTCGTCCGCGCTCGTGGGCCAGGCAAAGAGGGCGGGATCGCCCGGAGCATCCGGAAACTCCTCCGCCACCCAGGCAATCGCCTGGTCGACGTCGTCGGGCGGTTCGTCGTCGGGCGGTTCGTCTCCGGCAGCGGCTTCTTGTCCGGTGAGGGCTTCAAAATCGAAGGTCCCCTCCAGCTGATGGATGGGGTGGCGCGCAAACCTGCCCACCGTGCGGGGTGAGTACCCCCGGGGAAGTTTCTTCCGGTTGTCTGCGTCAAAGGACCATTTCCCGCCGGCCGGCTTCCCGCCGCCGTCGACAAGGACGCCGAGCCGGCGCCGCTGCCACACGTAGAAGTCGTGCATGCGGGCAGCGTTGGCGGCAAACCAAGCGTCAATCTGGCCGCGGTCGGTGAGGAAGTTCGGCGTCTCCAGCACGTCTTCGCCGCGCATCCGGTAGCCGCCGTCGGCCAGGCCGGAATACAGGTCCTGTTCAAGCCAGTCGTCCACCACGTCGAACCACGTCACCTGGGCCGGGCGGCGGTGGCGCAACAGGTCTGCGAGCTGCTGGCGGGAGCTGCGGCCGGCGTCACTGCGGAGGACGACGACCTCGTGGCCCGTCCCGCCGAGGCGGCGGGCGAAACGGTTCATGGACGCCCGGTGCAGGACCAGCTTGTGGGAGTGGAACGAGTACTGGCGAAAGAGCAGGTCATGCTCGATCAGCACAAACACGGTACCGTCTGCCGCATCGAAGTGCTCCCTGAACAACTGATGCGGCAGAACCAGGCGCAGAGGCGGGCCGGACGTCATTCCCCCACCCTAGATGGATTGGACGCCTCCGCCGCCACCAATGAACCCGCTTCGGGGTCCATTAGCTTCTTTGGCGCTCAGTTGCAGGGCCTCGGCCGAACCTAGAAGGCGGTGCTGGGCAGATCCTTCTCGCCATCGACGATCGCAGTGACAATCCGCGATGCAACCAGGTCTGGATCCAGCCCCGCGCCGAATCTCGGCGCTGACCCGGCGATCGGATGTTCGGACAGCGCCGTGCCAGTGTGGCCCGGGCGGGCGTCCACGATTCGGATGCCCGCGCGGCGATATTCGCGCGCCGCTGCGACAACGAAGGCCGCAAGCCCAGCCTTCGACGCCGAGTATGCTGCCAGACCAGCGACAGGCGCCTCGGCGACAACGCCGCTCAGTGTGACAACGAAGGGCTCCCGGCCCTCACGTGCCGAGGCCGCGAGGTAGGGCTGGCTCTGGGTAATGAGCTGGATCGGACTGGTCGTATTCACAGCGAAAAGTTCGTCCACCGTGGCGGGTTCAAGGTCTGATGCGGCGCCGAAGGCGACGACCCCGGACGCAACCACTAGCCCGTCGAGGCGTCCGTACTGCGCATTCGTCTCATCCAAGACCTCCTGGATCACGGAGGGTGCGCGCAGATCGTGCCCAGCAGACTTAGACGACCGGGCGACGATGGCGCCCTTACTTTCCAGCTGGGCGGCGATGCGCGAACCGAGTCCGCCAGTGGCGCCGACTACCAAAACAACCGCACCCTGAAGAGTCGTCATGGGTAGATCCTAGGTCACGTGCCCGAAAATCCTGTGGGCTAGACGTTGAAGCGGAACTCCACCACGTCGCCGTCGGCCATCACGTATTCCTTGCCCTCAATACGGACCTTGCCGCGTGATTTGGCCTCCGCCATGGAACCGGCTTCCACCAGGTCGTTGAAGGACACCACCTCGGCCTTGATGAAGCCGCGCTGGAAGTCGGAGTGGATTACCCCGGCGGCCTGCGGTGCAGTATCACCTTGGCGGATGGTCCAGGCGCGGGTTTCCTTGGGGCCGGCGGTCAGGTAGGTCTGCAGCCCCAGCGTGTGGAAGCCGACGCGCGCCAGCTGGTCCAGCCCGGATTCGTCCTGGCCGTTCATTTCCAGCATCTCGCGGGCTTCTTCCTCGTCCAGTTCCACGAGGTCGGCTTCGAGCTTGGCATCAAGGAAAACGGCGTCCGCCGGGGCAACCATGGCCCGCAGTTCCTCCTGCTTTTCGGGACTGCCCAGGATGCCTTCATCGGCGTTGAAGACGTAGATGAAGGGCTTGGCCGTCAGGAGGCCAAGCTCCTTGAGGTGTTCCATTTCGAGCTTGTCGCTCTTGATGGAAGAGAAGATGGTGTCGCCGCGCTCCAGGACCACCTGGGCTGCCTTGATGGCGGCAAGCTCCGCAGCTTCCCGCTTCTTGATCTTGACTTCCTTTTCGATCCGCGGAATGGCGTTCTCGATAGTCTGCAGGTCGGCCAGGATGAGCTCGGTGTTGATGGTTTCCATGTCGGACTGGGGGTCCACCTTGCCGTCGACGTGGATGACATCGGGGTCATCGAACACCCGCACCACCTGGGCAATGGCTTCGGCTTCGCGGATGTTGGCCAGGAACTTGTTGCCCAGGCCTTCTCCTTCAGAGGCGCCCTTGACGATGCCGGCGATGTCCACGAACGACACCGGCGCGGGCAGGAGGCGCTGCGATCCGAAGATCTCAGCCAGCTTCTGAAGCCGGGGGTCGGGCAGGTTCACGACGCCGACGTTGGGTTCGATGGTGGCGAACGGGTAGTTCGCGGCCAGGACCTGGTTGCGGGTGAGTGCGTTGAAGAGAGTTGATTTGCCGACGTTGGGCAGTCCGACGATGCCAATAGTAAGAGCCACGAGGATTTATTCTACCCGCAGCCGGCGGCCCGGGGTCCGGCGCCGGTCCGGGAAAATGTCGCTTCGGCAAAATGTCACAGCCCCATGCGACAGTGAGGGCATGGATGGTTTCGCGTTGATTCTTGCTTTGTTCATGCTGCTGCTGGGTGCCTTTGCGGGTGCTGCCGCCGTGTTCTTCGTGCTGCGGAAAAACACCCGCGGCCTGGAAGAGGACTTCGACGCCGTGTCGTCACGGCTTTCAGAGGTCAGCGCGCAGTTTGCCGCGGCCGACGCCGAGCGAAGGCTTTTGGCGGCACAGAACCGCGAGCTGGGTGAGGCCAGGACGCAGGACGGCAGCGTGCTGCGCGCACTTGCCCCGGTGGCGGAAAAACTGACGGCTGTCCAGCAGCAGGTGGCGCTGCTGGAACGGGACCGGGTGGAGCAGTACGGCCAGCTCGCCCAGCAACTGCAGGAAGCTCGGCTCTCCGATGAACAGCTCATCCGTTCCACCCACGCCCTGGAGTCTGCCCTGAGGTCCAACAGTGCCCGGGGCCAGTGGGGCGAAGTCCAGCTCCGCCGGGTGGTGGAAGCATCGGGCATGCTGCGGCACGTCGATTTCGTGGAGCAGGTCCACAGCGCCGGTCATGATACGGGCATAAGGCCGGACCTGGTGGTACAGCTGCCGGGCGAAAAGCAGCTGGTGGTGGACGCAAAAGTACCGCTTTCCTCCTACTTGGAAGCCCAGGAACTGGGTGCGTCGCAGGACCTCCGCCCGGCCGAGGATTCCAGCGCCCGGCACACCGGACCGCTGTCCGGGAGCGACCGCCGAAACCAGCAGGCGCTGCTGGCCGCCCATGCCAAGGCACTGAGGGCACACGTTGATTCCCTGAGCAGCAAGAAGTACTGGGACATTCCGGGCAACTCCCCCGAACTCGTGATCTGCTTCATTCCTGCCGAGTCCATCCTGGCCGCCGCGCTCATGGCCGACGCCGGGCTCCTCGACCACGCACTGTCGAAGAACGTGGTCCTGGCGTCACCCAGCACGCTGCTGGCCGTTCTGAAGTCTGTGGCCTTCACCTGGCGGCAGGACGTCCTCACGGACAGCGCCAGGGAGTTGTTCGAACTGGCGCGGCAGCTGTACGACCGGATGGGGACCCTGGGCGAGAACGTCACCAAGCTGGGCTCGTCCCTGAAATCGTCAGTGGACCGCTACAACGCCATGGTGGGGACCCTGGAAGCCCGCGTCCTTCCCACGGCGCGGAAGCTGAACTCGCTTGAGGAGTCCGGACTTGCTGCCCCTCCGGTCGTCGAGGTCACGCCGCGGGCCCTGGCGGCACCTGAGCTGCAAAGCGACCACGAAGCAGCCTGACAGAAACGCCAAGAGGCAAAAAAGTGGGCCCGGCAGTTGCCGGGCCCACTTCCACAAAGATCAGATGCGTGGTCACTGGCTGCGCGCACTGCGGGCTGCGCAGTCCCGGCCGTGCGCTGGTCAGTCCCGCGAGCGGCGTCCGCCCAGGGCACGGCTGACGTCGCCGGCCTGCTTGAGTGTTGCCCGGAGTTCCTTGGGCAGTGAGAAGAGCAGGTCTTCCTCTGCCGTAACAACTTCCTCCACGGTGCCGTAGCCGTAATCGGCCAGCAGGCGCAGGACGTCCTGGACCAGGACTTCCGGGACTGATGCCCCGGAAGTCACGCCGACAGTGGCGACGCCTTCAAACCAGGCTTCATCAACCTCGTTCGCGAAATCTACGCGGTAGGACGCCTTCGCCCCGTACTCCAGAGCCACTTCCACCAGGCGGACAGAGTTGGAGGAGTTCGCTGAGCCCACCACGATCACCAGGTCTGCCTGCGGCGAGATCTTCTTGATGGCCACCTGGCGGTTGGTGGTGGCGTAGCAGATGTCGTCGCTGGGCGGATCCTGCAGGGTGGGGAACCGCTGCTTGAGCAGGCGGACCGTTTCCATGGTTTCGTCGACGCTGAGGGTGGTCTGGGAAAGCCAGATCACCTTCTCCGGGTCCCGGACGGTTACCTTGTCCACCTCGTGCGGGCCGTTGATGATCTGGATGTGTTCCGGCGCTTCCCCCGCCGTGCCCTCGACTTCCTCATGGCCGTCGTGGCCGATCAGCAGGATGTCGAAATCGTCCTTGGCAAACCGGACGGCCTCCTTGTGGACCTTGGTCACCAGGGGGCAGGTGGCATCGATGGTGCGCAGGCCGCGGTCCTCGGCGGACTGGACCACTGCAGGCGATACGCCGTGGGCCGAGAAGATGACCAGGGCACCTTCGGGCACTTCGTCCGTTTCGTCGACGAAGATGGCACCCTGTTCCTCCAGGGAGCTGACCACGTGCACGTTGTGGACGATCTGCTTCCGCACGTACACCGGAGGACCGTAGTGTTCCAGGGCCTTCTCGACGGCGATGACCGCACGGTCAACGCCGGCACAGTAACCGCGGGGAGCAGCGAGCAGCACCTTCTTGGTTCCGGAGACGGGGGCTGCGGCAGCTACTTCCTCAGGTGAGCGGCGCCTACGCGGGATGGTGGGCATCGAAAGGGAAACAGCTGAGGGGGTCATTACTCCATGCTACCGGCTTGCCCGGGCCCGCTTTCGCGTGGCGAACCCGGCCACCAGGCCCATCAGCAACAGCACACCGCCTCCAGCGGCCGCTGCCATGGTCCAGCCCTGGAAATCTGCTGCAGCGGCAGGCACGAATTCATCCCTGAACATGTTGGCAACCTCATTTCCGCTGTCCGCGGACACAGCAGCAGCGGAGGCAATCCCGGCACCGACGGTCCACGCAGCCGCCAGCAGAAGCGCGCCTGCTCCTGCTCCGGCAACCACTGTCCAGCGCCGGTTCGCAGCCACCAGGGCCAGGAGCAGTGCAATGGCTGCACCTCCGGCCAGCAGGTAGCCGGCGGGGGCATACGTGGTGAGCCTCTCAGTCCATTCCTTGTGCTCAGGCTGGCCCACGTTGATGAGGGTCTGGTCCGGCGGGTCCAGGGGCAACCCGGTGGTGCGTGAAATTTCCCCGGCACCCAGCGACACCAAGGGAGCGACGTCCAGGGTGAGGGACGACGCAGGGGCTGATCCGCCGTCGTCCGTTGCCGGGCCGGCAAAGCTGAGACGGTGGCTCTTGCGCAGCGTTTCCTCCCACGCGGCCGGATACTCCGGCAGGGCGGTCAGTGCGGACGCGGCGTCCTCCAGCACCGGTTGGACCAGATCCGAGAGGAAACCTGGAACGGCGCTGGTGTCGATGGTTGCCACCGCTGCCACGGCCAGCTGCTGCTGGAACCCGGGGTTCCTTCCGAGCGGAGCGGCCAGCTCAACGAAGCCCTGCTCCTGGACGATGTTGCGGTCAAGCCAGATGGCGGGGATTGCGACGGCGGCCAGCAGCACAGCCAGTACGGCGGCGGCAGCGGAAACAAAACTTCGCACGGAGGATCCTTCATGTTGGCAGGGGTCACCCCATCCTAGGCGGGCCCCGGGCGGCACCCTTGTCAGTCCGTGGTGGTAGAGCTTATGGATAAGGTTGAATGACCGCCGGACACCGCCAGCTTTTATTTCAACCAGCTTTTATTGCAACGAGCGCTCCGAAACAACCAGCCGACCAACGGACGAAGGACCCCATGCCCGCAGCTCCAGCCCGCCACGAGCGTCCGCATGTCTGAACAGGCGTCGCTTCCGGTCCCCGGCCAGCAGCTCGAGCCGCCCACCACCCTGCCTGCCACTGCTGCCGAGACCAGCCCGGACAATCCGTGGCCGCTCCAGCTGCTGTCACAGAAGCTCAAAGCCCATATCGACCGTACGCCGTCTGCTTGGGTTGAAGGGCAGGTTATTGAGCTGAACCGCCGGGGCACCAACGCCTACCTCACCCTGCGGGATGTCGACGCCGAGGTGTCGCTGCCTGCGTCCGTGTGGACCAAGGTGCTGGAGCGCCAGAACCTGCCGCTGGAGCGGGGCTCCCGCGTGGTTGCCTTGCTGAAGCCGGAATTCTGGCTCAAGACCGGCCGGCTGAACATGTTGGTCAGGGACATCAGGCCGGTGGGCCTGGGCGATCTCCTGGCCCGGATCGAGCGGCTGCGCCAGGCGCTCTCCGCCGAAGGGCTCTTCGCGGACTCCCGCAAGAAGCCCCTGCCCCTGCTGCCGCACCGCATCGGCCTCATTACCGGCCGCGATTCCGACGCCAAGAAGGACATCCTGCGCAACGCAGCCCTGCGCTGGCCGGCAGTCGAGTTCGAAATCCGGGAGGTGGCAGTGCAGGGGAACACCGCGGTGGCCCAGGTGGTCCGCGCCCTCCGCGACCTGGACGCCCTGCCCGAAGTGGATGTCATCGTGATCGCCCGCGGCGGCGGAGCCCTGGAAGACCTCCTGCCCTTCAACAGCGAAGAACTGATCCGTGCCGTGGCCGCCGCCGCCACCCCGGTGGTCAGCGCCATCGGCCACGAGGCGGACCGTCCGCTGCTGGACGACGTCGCTGACCTAAGGGCTTCCACGCCCACGGACGCCGCCAAGCGGATAGTCCCGGAAGTATCCGAGGAACTGGCAGGGGTCCGCCAGGCAAGGGTGCAGCTGCGCCGGTGCATGGAACGCCTGGTGGACAGGGAATCGGACCGCCTGGCGTCCCTCCACTCACGGCCCGTGCTGGCAGCGCCGGAAGGACTCGTGACCATCCGGTCCGAGGAAATTGAGCGGCTGCTCCGGAGGTCCTCCGCCGCCGTCAGCTCCTCCGTGGTCCGCGCGGCCGACCAGCTGGAGCACCTGAAAGCCCAGGTGCGGGCGCTGTCGCCGCAGAAGACGCTGGACCGGGGGTACGCCGTCGTCGAACTCGCCGGAAAGCGGGCGGAAGAAGCCGGCACCGCCGGCCATGCCGTGGTGCGCCGCCCGGCCGAAGCTCCGCCCGGCTCGCCCCTGTCCATCCGCGTGGCTGAAGGCCGATTCGGCGCAACCTCCACCGGGACACTTGAACAGCCCATTACCGAAACCGGAGAACTGAATGACTGAGCAGAAACCAGCGGCCGACATCCAGGCACTGAGCTATGAGGAGGCCCGTGAGCAGCTCATCGCTGTGGTGGGAAAACTTGAGGCCGGCGGCGCCAGTCTTGAAGAATCCCTGGCCCTGTGGGAACGCGGCGAGGCCCTGGCCGCACGGTGCGAGGAATGGCTGGAAGGCGCCCGGAAGCGGCTGGCAGCTGCCCGCGACCAGCCGCTCTAGGCCCGCCGCGGGCTGAAAGGAAGCGTCAGGACCGCACTACCAGCTCGCGTTCCAGGGCGACGTCGAACTCGGCCTTGGGCCATTGAAGGTCCATGCCGTTGAGGGCACCGAGCAGCAGCTGCTGCACGGCGATCCGGGCGAACCACTTCTTGTTGGCAGGGACCACGTGCCAGGGCGCATTCGGGGTGTTGGTTTCATCGATGGCAGCCTGGTAGGCGCTCATGTAGTCCTCCCAGAAAGCCCGCTCGTCAAGGTCGCCGCGGCTGTACTTCCAGTGCTTGGCCGGGTTGTCCAGCCGGGCCAGCAGCCGCTCCTTCTGCTCGTCTCCACTGATGTGGAGCATCACCTTGACCACCGTGGTTCCGGAACTGCTGAGCCTGGCCTCGAACTCGTTGATGGCCACGTACCGGCGCTTGATCTCCTCCGGGCTGGCCCAGCGGTGGACGCGGTGGATCAGGACGTCCTCGTAGTGGGAACGGTCGAACACCCCCACCATCCCGGCGGCGGGTACTTCCTTTTCGATCCGCCACAGGAAATCGTAGGATTTTTCTTCATCCGTGGGAGCCTTGAAGGCCTTGAACTGCACACCTTGGGGATCCATAGCGGCCATCACATGGTTGACGATGCCGCCCTTGCCCGCGGTGTCCATGGCCTGGAGGATCAGCAGGAGACGCTTGCGGCCGCCGAACCGGGACTCGGCGAACAGCTTTTCCTGCAGTTCCGCCAGCCCGTCGTCGAGTTCCGCCAGCAGGGCCTGGCCGTCCTCCTTGGTGCCCTTGAAGCCCGGCGTGGAATCAGGGTCCACGCCGGCCAGCGAAAAACCCTTTCCTGCCCGCAGGGTCTCAGAGGGGTGCTGATCAAAGCCTGTGGCGGCGGACATGGGAAATCCTTTCGCGAAGTTCCACGGGATCGAAGCGCCCGTGAGCACAGGCTAGTTGCCCTGGTACCTGCTGAGGAAGTCCCCCATCCGGCCCACCGCTTCTTCGATGTCCTTGACGTTGGGCAGGGTGACCATGCGGAAGTGGTCCGGGCGGACCCAGTTGAAGGCCCTGCCGTGGGACACCAGGATCTTTTGTTCCCTGAGCAGGTCCAGGACGAACTTCTCGTCGTCGCGGATGTGGTAGACCTCGGGGTCCAGCTTCGGGAAGAGGTAGAGTGCGCCCCGCGCCTGCTGGGTGCTCACGCCGGGGATGGCGTTGAGCATGTCGTAGGCCTTGTTGCGCTGCTCCAGCAGGCGCCCGCCGGGCAGGATCAGGTCGTTGATGCTCTGGTACCCGCCCAGCGCCGTCTGGATGGCATGCTGGGCCGGAACGTTGGCGCACAGGCGCATGTTGGCCAGGAGGCTGATGCCTTCGAGGTAGTCCGCCGCGTCCTTCTTGGGGCCTGAGATGGCCATCCAGCCGGCCCGGTAGCCGCATACCCGGTACGCCTTGGACAGGCCGCTGAACGTCAGGCACAGGACGTCGTCGCCGGTCAGTTTGGCCAGATTGATGTGGACTGCGTCCTCGTACAGGATCTTTTCGTAGATCTCGTCGGCGAAGACCACCAGGCCGTGCTTCTCAGCGAGGGCAACGATCTTCTTCAGCGTCTCTTCCGGGTAGACCGCGCCGGTGGGGTTGTTCGGATTGATGACCACGAGTCCCTTGGTGCGCGGCGTGATCTTGGCTTCCATGTCCTCAAGGTCCGGCTGCCAGCCCGTTTCCTCGTCGCAGAGGTAGTGGACGGGCCTGCCGCCGGCGAGCGCCACGGACGCGGTCCACAGCGGGTAGTCCGGAGTGGGGATCAGGACTTCGTCACCGTCATTGAGCAGGGCCATCAGGGACATGGTGATGAGTTCGCTGACGCCGTTGCCCAGGTAGATGTCATCCACGTGGATGTTCTGGATGTCCCGGGTCTGGTAGTACTGCGAGACGGCGGTCCGTGCGGAGAAGATGCCCCGGGAATCGCTGTAGCCCTGGGCGTGCGGCAGGTGGCGGATCATGTCCACGAGGATGGCGTCCGGCGCTTCAAAGCCAAACGGCGCGGGATTTCCGATGTTCAGCTTGAGGATCCGGTGCCCCTCCGCTTCCATCTGCTGGGCAGCCTGGAGGATCGGCCCACGAATGTCATAAAGGACGTTGTTGAGCTTGGTGGACTGCCTGAATTCTGCCATTCCTCAAATATGCCACAGGAAGGATGGACGGCCGTTGAGACTTAGCCACAGGGTGCGCGCGCCGCCACCCGGAGCGGACGACGGCGGCTGCCGGACTTCTGGAAGTCCGGCAGCCGCCGTCGTACTGCTTGTGGTCAGGAAGGAAGCCCTACTTGATGATGCCCTTTTCCTTGAGCCAGGCGTCCGCCGCTTCCTTGGCACCCTGCTTCTGGCTGCCGCTGACGGCACGGTTCAGGTTAATGAGGTCCTCGGTGGTCAGGATGCGGGACACCGAGTTGAGGGCCTCCCTGGCCGTGTCGGTCATCTTCGCCTCGTTGTACAGCGGAACCACCTGCTGGGCGATGAAGTTGTTCTTGGGGTCTTCAAGGACCACAAGATCGTTGTCGGCGATGGACGGGGTTGTGGTGTAGATGTCCGCCACCTGCACCTGGTCCTCCAGGAGCGCCTTGAGCGTCACGGGACCGCCGCCGTCACTGAAGGGCTCCAGTTTCTTCGGCTCGCAGTTGTAGTTCTCCTTCAGGCCGGGCAGCCCGTAGGCCCGCTCGGCGAAGGTGGCGGGGGCGCCCACCACGATCTCGCTGCACACCTTGGCCAGGTCCTCGAGGGACTTCAGCTGGTACTTCTCGGCCGTGGCCTTGGTGACCACCATGGCATCCTTGTTCTCGGCCTTGGAGGGTTCCAGCACCGCCAGTCCGTCCGGCAGCTTCTCCGGCAGGGCCGCCGCGATGTCCTCCGCCGACTCCTCGGACGCTTCCTTGTCCACGTGCAGCAGGAGGTTGCCCGTGTAGTCCGGAACCACATCCACCGATCCGTCCTGGACGGCCTTGATGTACACCTCGCGGGAGCCGATGTTCGGCTTGGTGGTGGCGGTGATGCCGGCGGCGGTCAGGGCTCCTGCGTAGAGTTCCGCCACGATCTGGCTTTCCGGGAAGTCAGCCGAGCCGACGACGAGGGACGTTGCTTCCCCGGAGGCTGCTCCGGTGGTGGCCGGCGCGTTGCTCAGCGGATCGGAGGACCCTCCGCACGCGGACAATGCCATGGCCAGGCCGAGCCCGGCGGCGAGCCCGCTGAATGCCCGCCTGCCGAGGTGGTGTGGACGGCTTTCCTTCATGATTTACCTCCTTGTACCACAGCCTCCGTGAGGACGGGGTCTGTGAGATCGGCCGCAGCCTGCTGGCTGCGGCGGGACTGGCCGGAGGCGCCTGTTGCCAGGAACAGCCTCTGGAAAAGGGACAGGACGAGGTCGACGGCGATGGCCAGCGCTGCGATGAGCAGGGACCCACCGAGCATCTGGGGGAAGTCGCTGAGGACCAGGCCGTCGAAAAGGTAGCGGCCCAAACCGCCAAGGTTGATGTAGGCCACCACGGAGACCGTGGCGATGACCTGCAGCACGCCGGTCCGGAAGCCGCCAAACATGACGGTGAGGGCGTTGGGCAGTTCAGCCCGGAACAGGACCTGCAGTTCGGTCATGCCCATGGCGCGGGCGGCATCCACCACGTTGCGGTCCACGCTGGAAATACCGGCATAGGTGCCGGCCAGCAGCGGGGGAACCGTGAGGATAACGAGCGCCCAGATGGGCGGCATCAGCCCGATCCCGGCGAGCAGCACGAAGAGTGTCAGCAGGCCCAGGGTGGGCAAGGCGCGCAGCGCACCGGCGAGCGCCACCACGGCAACCCTTCCCCTGCCCGTGTGGCCCACGTACATGCCAACGGGGACGGCAATGGCAACAGCGATCAGCATGACCAGGCCGGTGTACTGGAGGTGCTCTCCCAGCCGGGCGGGTATTCCTGCGGCGCCGGTCCAGTGCAGCGGATCGGCCAGCCAGGCGAAGGTGTCGGTGAAAACGTTGCTCATGCCCGGTCCCCCTCAGCGGCCGGCACCAGTCCCGGGCGGATCTTTCCGGCCCGCTCCCACGGCGTGAGGAGCCGTTCCAGCAGGACAAGCAAAGCGTCCATCAGCAGGGCGAGGACAAGGATGGCAATAATCCCCACCACGATTTCCGTTATGAAGCCCCGCTGCAGTCCTGATGTGAACAGCATGCCCAGGTTTCCGATGCCAAGCAGCGCTGCCACGCTGACCAGGGAGATGTTGCTGACGGACACCACCCGGAGCCCTGCGAACATGACCGGCAGGGACAGCGGCAGGTCCACCCGCAGGAACCGGGCCAGCGGTTTGTATCCCATGGCCACAGCGGCCTGTCCCACGTCCTCGCTCACCGAGTCGAAAGCGTCCAGTGCGGCACGGACCAGGAGCGCAACCGCGTAGATGGTCAGGGCCACCACCACGTTGAGCGGGTCCAGGATCCTGGTGCCCAGGATGGTGGGAAGGATGATGAAGAGTGCGAGTGACGGAATGGTGTACAGAAGCGAGGAGGCGGTCAGCACCACCGAGCGGAGGGCCCGGTTCTGCCGGGCCAGCTGCGCCAGAGGAAGGGAGATGACCAGTCCCAGGACCATGGGGACCAGGGCAAGCACCAGGTGCTGGCCGGACCGTTCCAGGACCATGTCGATGTTGGCCAGGAACCACTCCATCAGAGTGCAGCCTGACGGAGCTGGCGTGCTTCCTCGATGAGGGCCAGTACTTCGCCGCCCCGGATGACACCCTGCACCCGGCCCTCCGTATCCACTGCGACGCCGAGGCCCGACGGCGAGGACAGCGCAGCGTCCAGTGCGCGGCGGAGGCTTTCCCCGGGGCGGAACAACGAACCTCCCGGAATGAGGCCGGTGGAAGTGCCGGGCGTGGACCAGCCCAGCGGGCGCATCCCTTCGTCCACCACCAGCTGCCAGCCGCTTGTTGCGTCCGGATCGGTTCCGGAGCCGCTGCGGCCGCGGACGATTGTCGGCACCGAGTGGAGGGTCACGCCGTCGGAAGCGGTAAAGCCAAGGTGCCGGAACCCCCGGTCCCGTCCCACGAAGGAGGCCACGAAGTCGTTCGCGGGGGCACGGAGGATTTCCTCCGGCGTGGCGTACTGCGCCAGTTTTCCGCCCACCGCGAAGACGGCCACCCTGTCGCCCAGCACGGTGGCTTCATCGATGTCGTGCGTGACGAAGACGATGGTCTTGGCCAGGTCCTTCTGGAGCCGCAGCAGCTCCTGCTGGAGCTCGTCCCGGACCACGGGATCCACGGCGCTGAACGGCTCATCCATGAGCAAAATGGGTGGATCGGCGGCGAGCGCGCGGGCTACCCCTACGCGCTGCTGCTGGCCGCCGGAGAGTTGGGACGGGTAACGCTTGGCGAGCGGCCGGGCCAGGCCCACAACGTCCAGGAGCTCCTCCGCGCGGCGGCGGGCATCCGCCTTGGACACGCCGTTCAGCCGGGGAACGGTGGCAATGTTGTCCAGCACGGAGCGGTGGGGCAGCAGCCCGGCCGACTGCATCACGTACCCCATGGAGCGGCGGAGTTCGGGCGCCGGCACGGAGGTGACATCCTTGCCGTCCACCGTGATGGTCCCGGAGGTAGGTTCCACCATCCGGTTGATCATCCGCAGCGAGGTTGTCTTGCCGCAGCCTGACGGGCCCACGAAGACGGTAATGGAGCCCTTGGCGATGGACATGGAAAGGTTGTCCACGGCCGGCTGCCCGCCCTGGAACTGCTTGGTAACGCTCTGAAACTCGATCATGGCCTGGTCCATGGCGCGGACTCACCTGTTCTCTGGGACGGCCTCTGGAAGCACCGCGACATTGTCATCAGCACGCTGATAGTTACGGTAACCCAAACCGGGGCCGGCAACACCTGCAGCGCCCCGAATCCGGGCAAAGGAATCCCTACTGTAACCATTCGGAGCCGCGGGCGTGCCGGATGGGAACCGTCCTTCCGGCCGGGAACCATCATGGCTCTGGGCGCTGTTCCGCCGCGGGAAGACCGGCCTAAAGTGGTGGGGTGACCAATTTGGAAATAGCACCGCAGCAGGAACTCTGTCCGCCGGCGGCCCCTGAAAGCAGTTCCGGACCCTGCCTGCAGCTGTGGCCGCAACGCGAAGTGCCGCTCGGCGGAGTCCGCGCCATGAACGTCCAGCGGACGCTTCCGCAGCGTGGCCTCCCCACCATCGGGGCATGGTGTTTCCTGGACAGCTTCGGCCCGGACCGGACTGCCATGTCCGTGCTTCCCCACCCCCACACCGGCCTGCAGACAGTGACCTGGCCGCTGGCCGGCCGCATCCGCCACCGGGACAGCGTGGGCAGCGATGTTGTGGTCCGGCCGGGTGAACTGAACATCATGACGGCGGGCCACGGCGTCTCCCATTCCGAGTTCGCCGTGCTTCCGCCAGCCGGGGAAGCCCTGCCGGTGCAGCGCGGGCTGCAGCTCTGGGTTGCCCTGCCCGGCGGTGAACGGCACCGGGAGCCGGCCTTCGAACAGCACCGCGAACTTCCCCAGGTCAGCGGTAAGGGTTTCACCGCCACGGTGATGGTGGGCGAATTTGCCGGCGCAACTTCCGCCGCCACCATGTACTCACCAATCGTGGGTGCGGACATTTTGTGTGAAGGCGCCGCCGTGCTGCCGCTGAACGCGGGGTTTGAGCACGGCATCCTGGTGCTCGACGGCGGCCTCGCGGTGGACGGGCAGGAGGTTCCACCGGGCCCGCTGGGCTACCTGGGCACCGGCCGTGCGGAGCTGCAGGTGCAGGCGCTCCCCGGGACGCGCTTCCTCCTCATCGGCGGCGAGCCCTTCCAGGAAGAGCTGCTGATGTGGTGGAACTTTGTGGGCCGCACCCACGACGAAGTGGAGCAGGCCAGAAGCGACTGGGAGGCGCAGGCCGGCCTCCCGGACACGGAAACGGCGGCGGCACGGTATGGCCTGGTTCCCGGCCACGGTCCGGACGCGGGGCCAGAGGCTGGACGCATTCCCGCCCCTCCCCTGCCCGGCGTGCGGCTGACGCCCCGGAAGCGGCTCTAAAAAGGCCAGCGCGGGTCAGGCCTGCTCTGCCACCAACTGCAGCACACCGAACACGGGTTCCTGGTCCAGCACGCGGATATCGGTCACGCCGGCGTCCGTCAGATGGCGGCGGAACGAGTGCTGCAGCGGTGCCACGTTCATACCCAGGCCGCCGCCCAGGATCACGGGGCCGGTAATACCCAGCTGCTGCAGCACCTGCAGCGCCAGGCCGGCAAGGTCCTTCCCGGCCTGGTCCAGCAGCGCCTGGCTTTCAGGGTGGCCGCCCGCCGCGGCCTCCACCACATACCGGGCCTGCTGGGCCCAGAAGCGCCGGCCGGTCTTCGGTGAATGGAACAGCGCGATGAGGCGGTTGGGGTCGCCCACTCCGCAGGACTGCAGCAGGGCCGTGGTGAGTTCGTCGGCGGGCAGTCCCCGGTTCATCCGGCCCAGGCTGTGCCGGACCGCTTCGCGGCCAAGCCAGTAACCGCTGCCTTCGTCGCCCAGGAGGTAGCCCCAGCCGCCTGCCCTGGCCTCGCCGCCGTCGGCATTCCTGCCCCAGGCGGCCGAGCCGGTGCCCGCAATCACCGCGACTCCCGTGCTCGCGTGCCCGGCGGCCAGCAGCAGGCGTGAATCATGCACCACCGTCACCCGTGCACCGGGCACGTGCGGCTGGATCAGGGACGCCAGGGCTGCGGCGTCGTCTTCGGTGTCGATGCCGCCCGAGCCCGCGTAAACCTGGGACACCTGCCCTCCGCCAATGCGCGAGAAGAGGTGGGCAAGGTTGGCGGCCGCCTCGTCGCGGCTCACGTTCTGCACGTTGGAGCTACCGGCGGACTCATCCGCAACCGGCACCCCGTCCTCGAAGCGGACCCCGTGGGTCTTGGTGCCACCGATGTCCAGCCCGATGATGACACCGCCGGGCGGAGTTGATTCGGGAACCTGGGGGGCGGCGGGGAGCGCGGAGGAATTTTCGGTGTTGGTCACGTCACAAGGGTAATGGTGCGGGGGCGGCGGAAGGCCCATCCCCGCATTTCCCGGCATCAGTCAACGGGACCGCCGCCGCACCAGCCCGGCCAGCAGCCCGGGCCCCTCCGTCACCACCATGTCCCGGAACAGCCGTACCGGCACCGGCTCCGCGCCAGGTTTCCGCCGCCGCCAGGACAGGCCCACCTCGCGGAACGCCAGGCCGGAGTCCAGGGGAACTTCGACCCAGCCCAGGTTCCCGGTTTCGGGGCTGACGGTACGGCCCGGGGCATCACCTCCCGGCGGCAGGATGCTGACGCCCAGGCCCGCGGAGACCAGTCCCCGGACCGTGTGCGAGTCCTGGCTTTCGAACGCGATGCGCGGCCGGTAGCCGGCCTCGCGGAACAACGCATCGGTGAGCGAACGCATGCCGTACCCGGGCCCGAGCGCCACGAAGGGGTCTGCCCTGATGTCGGCGAGCCGGGCGGAGGGCTGTGCGGCGAGGGGATGGCTGTGGTGCACCACCAGGCGGAGCGGCTCACGGTACAGCGGCGCCGAGGACAGGTTCCGGCCGGGCGGCGCCACGGGAGCCGTCAGTGCCAGGTCCGACCCACCCGAGGCCAGTTCGTCAAGGCAGGCGTTCCGGGCGCCCTGGCTCAGTGTGAAGGCAGCGCCGGGATGACGGGTCCGGAAGGCACTGATCAGGAGCGGCAGGACTGCCTCGCCGAACGTGTGCTGGAAAGAGAGGGAAATCCTTCCCCGCACCACGTCCGACTCGTCGCGGACGAGGTCCAATCCCGCCTGGAACGCCGTGAGGGCCTGCTCGATGTACGGCAGCAGGGTGCGGGCGGCGGGTGTCAGCCGGACTCCCCTGCCGTCCCGGACCAGGAGTTCGGTACCGACGACGGCGCTCGCCCGGGCCAAAGCGCGGCTCACCGTGGACTGGGGTACTCCGAGCAGTTCCGCGGTTTCCGTGACGTGCTCGGTGCGCCCCAGCTCAGCGAGCACGGGCAGGAGCGGCAGCAGCTGCACCAGCTGTTTGTGGTCTGGCTCCATGTGCTTGTTCTCCCACTTTCCTGCTCCCCACCGGCCCAACTAGGTAGCGCTAAGTGTCGTTTTGACGGCTCATAATGACACTTAGCGCTACCTAGTTGGGAAAAAGCCGCCGAGTTTGGAGACGCATGCGAAATTGCTATCAGTTTTACACGATGCATGCATTGGATGCATCTATGCGGAAAAGCTACGCTGGCGGCATGGCACACATCGTCCGCCCCACCAGCGCTCCGTTCCCGCGCTGGAACGGACATGCAAAGGGCTCGACGGCGTACGTCAGGATCCTCGCCGGCCTGTCCTTCGCCGGTGTGGCCACCTTCGCCCAGCTTTACTCCACCCAGGCCGTACTGCCGATCCTGGCCTCAGACCTCCAGGTCAGTGCGGCGGAGGCCGCCCTGACCATCTCCCTGGCCACGGTGGGCCTTGCGGTGACTGTGATTCCGTGGTCTTTCCTGGCGGACCGGATCGGCCGGGTCCGGGCCATGGCATGGGGCATTTCGATAGCCACAGTCCTTGGCCTGCTGGTTCCGCTGTCCACCAGCTTTGGCATGCTGCTTACCCTGCGGCTCCTGGAAGGAATGGCGCTGGGCGGCATCCCGGCCATCGCCATTGCCTACCTCAACGAGGAAGTCACCAAAGCCCACGCAGCCCTGGCGGCCGGAAGCTACGTCGCCGGCACCACACTGGGCGGGCTCGCCGGACGGCTGGTGGCCGGTCCGGCCGGCGAACTGTGGGGCTGGCGCGCGGCGGCACTGGCGGTCTCCATCCTGGCCACCCTCGCCGCCGTCGCCTTCCTCATCCTGGTGCCGAAGGCCCAGGGTTTTGTCACCGCCCCTGCCGCCGGGCTGCGCGGGGCTTTCCGGACCCTCGGCGGCCACTTGCGGAATGTCCGGCTGCTGGTCCTTTATGGCCAGGCCTTCCTGATGATGGGCGGGTTCGTGGCGGTGTACAACTACCTGGGATTCCGGCTTTCCGGCGAACCCTTCGGCCTTCCGGGAACACTGATCAGCCTGATCTTCCTGGCCTACCTGTCGGGGACCGTCACGTCGCGTTGGTCGGCGGGGCTGACCCTTCGCTTTGGCCGCCGGGCTGTCCTGCTCGCAGGCCTGGCGTTGTCCACGGCCGGCCTTGCCCTGACGCTGACGCAGTCCCTTGCCCTGATCCTGGCCGGCCTGGTGGTGTTCACCGGCGGTTTCTTCGCCGCCCACAGCATCGGGGCGGGCTGGACCGGTGCCCTTGCCAGCACCGGCCGGGCCCAGGCCGCCTCGCTGTACAACCTGGCCTACTACCTCGGGTCCAGCATCATCGGCTGGGCCGGCGGCCTGGTGTTCCAGTCCCTTGGCTGGAATGCCCTGGCCGCGGCAGTCATGGTCCTTGCCTGCCTCACGGCGGCGGCTGTCGCCGTCGTCCATCCCGGTAAGGAACGCGCCGCGGCCTAGAACCCGGCGGCACTGTGGTTCCGCCAACCAGGGTGCTCCCGTGAAGATCCTGCTCTGCCCGCGGAAAGCGGCAACGCGAAATTCGGCGGCCTGCCCGCAAAGTACCTGGTACCGCAGCCGGGCGCGGCTAGGATGAAACCCAGGACCGTCACGAGGAGCTGCAGTGAGCACGAATGCCAGGAACGCCAGGCCGGGAGCGCATCTGGAACCGTTGGACGCGATTGACGAGCGGCTCCTGGCGGCCCTGGTGGCCGATGCCCGGATCTCCAACAAGCAGCTCGCGGAACTGGTGGGAATCGCCCCTTCCACCGCCCTGATGCGCACCCGCGCCCTGTCAGAGCGGGGAATCGTCCAGGGCTACGAGGCTAAGCTCAACCTGTCCGCGATCGGCCGGTCCGTACAGGCGCTGGTTGCCGTGCGGCTCCGGGCCCATGACCGCGACCAGATTGACCGTTTCACGGGCAGGGTGCCGCACCTGCCTGCCGTGCTGTCCACCTTCCACACCTCGGGCTCGGTGGACTACCTGCTGCATATTGCCGTCGCTACCACCGAGGACCTGCGGGACTGGGTTCTGGACAACCTGGCGACGGACCCCGTGGTGGGGCACACCGAAACAACGCTGGTGTTCGAACACATCCAGGGGAACCACGGTCCGCTGCCGGATTAGCAGGGCTGCTCTAAGCAGCTGCCCAGGAACGTGCCTGGGCAGGCTACCGGCGCTGGCCGATGAGCGCGAGCCGGAGCGTCACGGCCGACAGGATCAGTGCCGCACCGCCGCACAGCCCCACGAACCCGGCCACGGCAGCGGGCAGGCCGAATACGCCGGCGGCCCAGCCGAGGCCGAGGACCGGCACCGCGCTGCCCAGGTAGGTGATGACGTAGACGGTGCTGACAATCTGCGCGTGCCGCGATGCCTCCACCCTGGCCGCAACGTCGTTGAAGACGGTGCGGAACGCGATTCCCTGGCCCACACCGGCGGCAAGGGCGGCGGCCACCAGCAGCACGGGACTGTGCCACGCTCCCGCCGCCCCCAGGAGCAGGACGGACACGCCCAGGACCGCCAGTCCGGCCGGAACCGTGTAGCGGCCGCGGAGGGTCAGCAGCTGGCTCAGCGCGGAGGACGCCAGGGCGAGGCCGGCCAGGACGCCCACCAGGGGGCGGGAATCGGTGTGCAGCACCTGCGCAAAGTAGCCGGGAGCAAGCGACAGGCAGAACCCGAAGACCGCAAAGCTGAGGAATCCGACGCCGGCGGCGAGCCAGAAGGCGCCCCTCGCCTCTCGGGACACGGAAGGGAGGCGCGGCGCGAGGGCCTTCAGCGGCCGGGAAGGCTCGGGGAGGCTGATCGCGGGGCGGGCACGCAGCAGGAACAGCGGCACAAGGAGCCCGGCCAGGATCAGTGAATGGACATAGTACGGGGCTGTGGTGGCGCCCGGGAGGAGTGACAGCAGTCCCCCAATGACCGGCCCCGCCGCCACTCCCCCGGATGAGGCCAGCAACGTGAAGCGGGAGGCCCACTCCGGGCGGGACGGAAGGAGTTCGCGCAGGGCTGCGGCACTGGCACCCGTGGCCAGCGCAACCGCTGTCCCCTGCAGTGCCCTGCCGGCACACAGCGCGGCGAGCGTCTCTGCTTCGGAGAAGAGCCACCCGCCGGCCAGTCCTGCAAGGACGGCCAGGATGAGCGCCGCCCGCCGGCCGATGTGGTCAGACCAGTGTCCGGCCAGCATCAGCGTGGCAACCAGGGACAGGACGTAGCTGGCGAACGCGGCGGTGACTCCCAGCGTGGACAGCCCAAGTTCGGCCTGCAGGAGGGGATACAACGGTGTCGCCAGGTTGGCGCCCACCAGGAGGCTGAAAATTACGGTTCCCGCCATTACCAGCCGGGTTGTGGTGGACGCATCCCACCCGGCGGACGCAGCAGCCGGGGCCGGGCGCATGCGGAGTTCACTGAAGACCGTCATCGTGTGCCGCCTCTGGTTCATACCGCGGTGGAGATCCTTGTGGGAGTCCGGCGCGGGGTGGATATCCGATGCCTCAAGAGTGCGCTACTTCTGCCCCTTTGACCGGATTTCCATGGAAGAATTACGCAGGATCATCAATATTGCCGTCCGTATGTGACTGAGAGTGACTATATGAACCAGTTGGACCCCACCGACCTCAAAATTCTCCTGGCAATGATCCGCGATCCCCGGATCCAGATCGGCGAACTGGCCGAATCGCTGGGCATCGCCAGGAACACGGCCCAGACCCGGGTCCGGCGCCTCCTCCGGGCGGGCGTGCTGCGGCCCGGCGGCCGCGAGGTGGACCTGGAAGCGGTGGGCTATGACGTGGTGGCCTTTGTGACCATCGAGGTCTCCCACCGCGAACTGGACGGCGTGGTCGCTGCGCTCCGGCTGATTCCCCAGGTCCTGGAGGTCCACGAGATCTCGGGCCGTGGGGATGTCTGGTGCCGGGTGGTTGCCACAGACACCCACAACCTCCAGTCCTCCCTCCGGCAGGTCCTGAGGATCAAGGGCGTGATCCGGACCGAAACGGTCCTGGCACTGCACACCCATATCCCCTACCGCACCGAGCCCCTCATCAGCGGCCTCGCCAAGGCGTCCAACAGCTGACGCCATGGCCGGGCGGCTAGGATTTCCAGAATGGATTGGCTCTCATACGTTTCACAGATCAACTGGCTCGCCGTGCTGCTCGCCTTCGTCGCAAGCATGGCCATCGGCTTTGTCTGGTACATGCCTGCAGTGCTCGGCAAGCGCTGGATGGCCGCGATCGGCAAGACGGAGGACGACCTGAAGAACATGAGCGGCGGCGCCGGCATCTGGCTGCCCATGATGGTGGCTGCGGCACTGACGGCGATCCTGCTGGCTGTCCTGATCGCCAGGCTTGGGCTGGACAACGCCCTGGCCGGCGGCCTGTTCGCCCTGGTTATGGGCCTGGTCTTCCGCGCAGGCGGCCACGTCATCCACAACGGCTTTGCAGGACGCCCCGCAGCCGTCACCCTCATCGATTCCGGCCACGACCTGGTGGCGATGGCGGTCTCCGGTGCGATCATCGGAGGAATGTCCTGATGGCCGCACGCCCCTCGCCCGGGGCCCGGCGCCCATGACCATCATCGACAATGCCGTCTATGTGGACGGCGTGCGCCACGTGGAACCCGAGAGCCTCGAGCAGACCTTTGACATGCTTGCGCACCACGGCGGAATGGCCTGGATCGGGCTGTACCGGCCCACGCCGGAGGAAATGGCGGCGGTGGCAAGCGAGTTTGGCCTCCACGATCTTGCGGTGGAAGACGCCATCTCCGCGCACCAGCGCCCCAAACTGGAGCGCTACGACGACAGCCTGTTCACCGTCCTCCGGCCCGCCCGGTACGTTGACGACTCCGAAAGCGTGGAGTTCGGCGAACTCCACATCTTCACCGGCAAAAACTATGTGGTCACGGTCCGCCATGCAGAGATGGCCGGCGTGGCCCGGGTGCGGCGCCGCATGGAGGCCCGGCCCGACCTTTTGCGCCACGGGCCCGAAGCTGTCCTGTACGCCCTGCTGGACCGCGTGGTGGATGACTACGCGCCTGTGGTGGCCGGACTCGAAAACGACATCGACGAGATCGAGGACCAGCTTTTCAGCGGCGACACCACGGTGTCCCGCAGGATCTACGAACTGGCCCGGGAAGTCATCCAGTTCCAGCGGGCAATCCATCCACTGCCGGACATGTTGCACCAACTTGAGCGTGGATTCGAGAAGTACGGCGTGGAAACGGACCTGCGGCACAGCCTCCGCGACGTCGAAGACCACGTAGAGCGCGTGATCTCCCGGGCGGACTCCTTCCGGGACCTGCTGCAGAACGCGCTCACCCTGGACGGCACCCTCACCGCGAACCGGCAGAACGAGGCCAGCGCCGAACAGAACGAGCAGGTGAAGAAGATCTCTTCCTGGGCCGCGATCTTCTTCGCGCCGTCTTTCGTTGCCGGCGTGTACGGGATGAACTTTGACCACATGCCTGAGCTCCACTGGGAACTGGGCTACCCGTTGTCTATCGGTCTCATGATCGCGATGGCGGCCCTCATGTACGGAATCTTCAAGAAGAAGGGCTGGCTGTAGGCCATGGCCGCCGAGCCGGGGCCTCCGGCCCTCCCCGGGGGCCGCATCCTGGTGCCCGGCAGCAGCCGGCAACTGGCGGTATACGGCCTCTTCCCGCCGCCACCCGGCCGGCACCGGGCGGCACATGCCGGGTCCCACGTTTTTGCCGCCAAGGCCTGCGAACCGGAACTGCTGTGGATCAGCTTTGACGAGCTGTGCGCGCCGGGTGGGTCCAGGGAGGACTACTCCTTCCTCGCAGCAGGGGCGGAGCTGTGGGTCATTGATGGTGTTCCGCCGCCTGAGCCATCGGACGCCGGTCCACGGGCGGAAGCATGGGAGCTCTTTGCTGCCGCACTTGCGGCAGCGGCGGCCCGCGGAACAACCCTGTTCGTGGTTGGTACCGCCCCCATGGACTGGGGTGCCGCGTCCGTGTCTGCGGATGACGCGCGGCTTCGTTCCGCACTGGCGGAGACCGCCCGGCTACTTGCGAAGCTGAAGCGGGTGGAGTCCGACGAAACTGTTGCCGTGGAGGGCGTGTCAGGGAGTTAGTGCGCGGGCCTGAGCCCACCCTTCACCAGGTCGCGGCTGCCGGCGTAAACGACCGCTGCCACGGCGAGGACGGCAACCACTCCGGCCAAAACACACCACGCCACGAGGTAGGGGTAGGGACTGCCCTGCAGGTCGGCGAGGAAAAACTTCGTGAAGCTGTTGAAGGCGGCATGGAAAAGGACCACAACCGGCAGGCACGCCTGCGTGCTGTTGTACAGCCAGGCGAGCAGCACCGACTGCGCAAGGATATACACCGCAAAGGGCGTCAATGGACGCTGGCCCGGGTCCGACACCAGTTCCGGAAGGTGCCAGGGAAACCACGCCAGACCAATGATCAAGGCGGCCCGCAACGCGCTGTAATCCCGTTGCAGCCGCGGCAGCAGAAACCCGCGCCAGCCGAGCTCCTCAAAGATGCCGACCATAAAGACCGTGACCACGATCGAACCGGCAACCTGCAGCAAGTCAGCCGGCTCCCAGCGTGGGACCGGTGCCCCTGCGGCCACCGCAGCCCACAGGGCAAGGCCGGGGGCAACCAGCGGCATACCCAGTGCCACGCCGTACCACGCAGGGTTGGCCCGCCAGCGTCCAAACTGGCGAAGAAGGCCCAGCAACTCAGGGCGGCCTCCCACCAGGAAAGCAACCAGGACCGCCGCCAGCCCCGGCCCGAAGGGCACCAGTGGACTGCTCTCCGGGTTCAGGAGCACCAGCGGCCAGATGGACCAGGAAATGACGTACGCCAGCCCAAGGTAAAGCGCAATGTCGTGCCGGGCCGCCCAATCCCGCAGCCGGTGGCCGTGAACCGCCATCACAGACCTTCTTGGAGTCGTGCATGAGTGGGTGTTAAGTCTGGCATTCTCTGCTGCCGCCAGAAAGCCAACCATGCCCCCGATAAGACGTTAGGTAGGTCATTGGGTTCTGGGGTGGACCGCGTGGACAACGGGCCGTTCGGCGCGTCCGCGCACGCCGGCCGCCGGATAAGATGAAGTAGTTCCCTGGAGGGCGTGTCAGGAATGAGTGCGCCGGCCTGCCTGCCGTTGTGAGCCGCGCGAGGACTGCGCCACCGACGGGGCCCATCCACAGTGGAGGCATCACACTATGAAGCACTTTCTGCTCAGTATCCAACAGCCCGACGGCGGTGCTGCGCCGCCGGAGATCCTTGAACCCGTCATGCGTAAGGTGGACGCCTTCAACAGCGAACTGAAGTCCGCCGGGGCGTGGGTCTTCGCAGGAGGTCTGGATCAACCAGCCGGGGCCGTGGTGGCACGCAGCAGGGCCGGCCAAGTGACCATCACACAGGGCCCCTACTTCCAGGGGAACGAGCACCTCGGCGGGCTCTCCATCATCCTGGCCCGTGATCTGGCTTCCGCGCTCGAGTGGGGGAAGAAACTGGCGGATGCCACCATGCTGCCGGTGGAGGTGCGGGAGTTCCAGGGCGGCCCCAGTGATCATTTGGCCACTTGACGAACCGGGTTTCAGGCCGCCCCCTGCTGGGGGCAGGGTATTTTGTGGAGCTAAGGAGATTCGAACTCCTGACCTCTTCGATGCGAACGAAGCGCTCTACCAACTGAGCTATAGCCCCGGAGGGATCCGCCCCTGCAGGAGCGGCACCGGTGACCCTAGGCTACAAATTTTCCCGGCTTAATGCCAAACTGCAGCCTCGAACCCCGCACCAGCGTTCCGTAGGAGACGCATGGAATAGCCTCACGGCACTAACCTGTCAGGCGCGGCGGCGCTGCAGGACGTCGTCGAGGTTACTGAGCGCACTCTGCGCCTTGGACAGTTCCTGGCCCTCGGCGGCTGCCGGCGCAGCAGGCGGCGCGGCGGAAACGCCCTGCTTCAGGGACGGCTTGCCCGTGGCTTTCGGTGCCTCCGGGAGCTCCAGCGGCTCAGGTGCCGGGCGCTCGGCCTTGGCTGCCTCAACATAGACGGGTTTGGGAACCTCCACCGGTTCCCACGTGGACGGAGCAGCTGCACTGGCTGCGGAGCCGGCAGCTTCCGCGCTTGAATCGCCTGCGGCAACCGCCACAGCAAGGGCGGCCTCACGCAGTTCCATGGCAGTCAGCGGCCTGATCCTGGGCTCGTGTGCCTCGGCGTCGAAAAGGGGGTTGTCCTGCTTCGCCGGAGCTGCTTCCGGCCGTGGCGGGACGCTGGCAGCGGGTTTGGGCTGCCGGGCCGGTGCGGTCATGGCGGCCCGAAAGGCTGCGTTGACCTTTGCCCTCCTGTCCCGAACGGCCAGCCAGCGCAGGAGGACAACGGATCCGGCGGTGAGCGCCAGGCACGTCAGGGGAAGGGCAGGAGCGCCCAGCCCGAAGAGCGAAAGCACACCTGAAACGAACGCGGTGACCAGCGACAGCAGCCCAACCAGGGCAATGCCGCTGCGTCCGTAGCGAATCCGGAACGTACCCCCGGTTGGGGAGCCGGCAGTGGCGGTCGCGGGTCCGGCACTCTTCCTGGTGTCCATGGCTTTCTCCTGCTGGGCGGCGACGTTCAATACCAAAGCGGCTGGCGGTTCCGGTGTTTCATCTGCTGCGGGCTCCGCCAGGAAATCGCCGGCTGGCTGGAACTGGTGCCTGCGGTACCGGAGGACGTAGGGCGCAACCCACACAATCCAGAGCACGACGGCAACCACAAGGATCACTGAGCTGCTAAGGGGGAAGTCCACACTCAAAACCGTATGAGTATCCTGTCCGCTGCGGCAGCATTAGCTGCGGTGTGTCGTGGCGCAGCCGGCAAATCAATGGATTTATGACGGCCGCAAGGCGAGCCAGGGCCGGAGCAGCCCGTCCGGGACCTCTTCCGCGGTCAACGCGAACGACCGGTGGTCAGCCCACTCCCCGTTGATGTGCAGGTAGCGGGGCCGGTATCCCTCGTCCCGGAAGCCCAGCTTTTCCACCACGCGGAGGCTTGGTCCGTTCTCCGGCCGGATGTTAATTTCCATCCGGTGCAGGCCAAGTGTCCGGAAGCAGTGGTCCGTAACCATGGCCACGGCAGTGGGTGCAATGCCATGGCCCGCACGGCCCCGGTCCACCCAGTAGCCGAGGGTCGCCATCATCGCTGATCCCCACACGATCGATGAAACGGTCAACTGGCCAATAATGGCGGGGCTCCCGGCGGTGGCAATCCGCTCGGTGATAACGAAGGGCAATGCAGTAGCCTGCGCTGCCTGCGACTTCAATGACCGGACCATTTGCCGGTAGTCCGGGAGGCCTCCGGCAGGATCCGGGTTGGAAGCTTCCCACGGAGCAAGCCACTCACTGTTGCGGGACCTGACCTCGGTCCACTCCTTCTTGTCCCGGTACCGGATGGGCCGCAGGACCAGATCCCCGCACTCCAGGGTTACGGGCCAAATGGGACCAGCGCGCACGGCGCTACTTGGACAGGCCGGCGGTGAACCCCGGCAGCCACTCCCGCAAGCCCGGCCCCAGGTCCTCGCTGTCAATGGCGAGCTGGACGCAGGCCTTGAGATAGCTGAGCTTGTCCCCGGTGTCGTAGCGGCGCCCGCGGAACACAACGCCGTACACTCCGTACCCCTCGCCTTCGCCGGTCGCCAGCTCCTGGAGGGCGTCCGTCAGCTGGATTTCGTCTCCGCGCCCGGGGGCGGTGCGTTCCAGGACCTCAAAGACGGCAGGGTGGAGGACGTAGCGGCCGATCAGCGCAAGGTTGGAGGGCGCCTCTTCCGTGCTTGGCTTCTCCACCAGGCGGTTGACGCGAACGTAAGATTCGCCGTCGATCGGCTGGACGTCAGCGCAGCCGTAGGCGCTGATCTCGGACGGTTCCACTTCGATGAGCGCGATGACGGACCCTCCCGTTTTCGCCTGCACGTCGATCATGGTGCCCAGCAGTTCGTCCCGGGCATCGATGAGGTCATCGCCCAGCAGCACGGCAAAGGCTTCATCACCAACGTGCTGCTTCGCGCGCAGCACGGCGTGGCCCAGACCGTGCGGGTCTCCCTGCCGGACGTAGTGGATATCGCCCAGCTTGCTGGCGGCCTGGACTGATGCGAGTTTCTCGGTGTCCCCCTTGCCCTCAAGGGTGGACTCGAGGGACGGCACCCGGTCGAAGTGGTCTTCCAGTGCCCGTTTGTTGCGCCCGGTGATCATAAGGAGGTCGTGGAGGCCGACGTTCACGGCTTCCTCAACCACGTACTGGATGGCAGGCTTGTCCACGACGGGAAGCATTTCCTTGGGCATCGCCTTGGTTGCCGGCAGGAACCTGGTACCGAGTCCGGCGGCAGGAATGACGGCTTTGCGAACTCTCGGGTTACTGGTAGTCACCGGACTAATCTAACGTCAGCGTCAAGCATTCAGTAAACAACGGAGCCAGTGATACATGATGGCGCCGGACAGATGGACAACACTGGTAACCGGCCGCGCGCGGCAGTTATGGAGGAAACACATGACGCTCGAGGAAACGAAAGCAGCCAAGGACCTGATCCGTGCTGCCCACCGCCGCCGAAGGGCTGCGATGACATCCCTGGAACGCGGGGAGGCCGGAACCGCCCTGGCCAAGCACGGCGCGGCGTGGGCGGCTTCGGTGATGCCGGCAGAGGAGGCCACGGTGTGCGTCTACCTGGGCGTCGGCGCGGAACCGCCCACGCTGCCACTGATCGCAGCGCTTCACGACGACGGCCACAGGGTTCTGCTCCCCGTCTGCGAACCGGGGCGTGAACTGGGATGGGTTTTTTGGACCCCGGGTATTGAACTCGCGCGCAGCAGGTTCGCCCCCATCCTTGAACCGGTCGGGACCCGGCATGAGATTGAGGTTGCCGGGGAAGCCGCTGCGCTGTTCATCCCTGCCACGGCCGTCGACCTCGCAGGCAGCAGGATCGGCCAGGGCGGCGGCTACTATGACAAGTTCCTGGGCCATCTTGCGTCTGCCGGGAAGCACATTCCCCTTGCCGCAGTTCTTTATGACGGGGAATTACTGCCCGCCGGCGCGATTCCGGTGGAGGAATTCGACCGTCCCGTGCCTGGCGTCGTGCTTCCTTCCGGATTCAGGGACCTGGCGAACGCCGCCTGACCGCAAAGTGATGGCGCAGGGGAATGCTAGGATTAGCACTCAGGCCCTGTGACTGCTAATGGGACATCCAGTTGGATCACCAAGCGGCAGTCCGGGACCTCTCGTTTGCCCAAGAGGAGGAGCACCAGTGCCAACGTATGCGTACGCCTGCAAGGATTGCGGCCATGCCTTTGACATCGTCCAGTCGTTCTCGGACAGCTCTCTGACGTCCTGCCCCGAGTGCCAGGGTGCCCTGCGCAAGAAGTTCAACAGCGTGGGCGTCGTCTTCAAGGGTTCCGGCTTCTACCGCACGGACTCCCGGGACGCCAAGGGCAGCACGGTTTCGGCTGCTCCCGCCGCTCCTGCCGCAGCGCCGGCATCCGCGCCGGCCGCTTCGGCCCCCGCCGCTGCCAGCTGACGGACGGTCCTCGACTCAAAGCCCGCCTGGCGGTTGGGCAAGGTTGTCCACATACCGCTAAGGGCACTGCCAGATCTCTTTGCGCCGCCCCTAGCGTAGGCACATGCCTGCATACCGCCAGTCCAGCCGGAACACCTCAAGCGCGCCACATCCCGGACACTTCCGGAAACCACGAGTGCTGCGCCGCCCCGGCAGGGTCCGCGGCTCCGGCCGCGTTACAGGCAGGCGTCCTCCCGCGCGATTCGCGGGCTGGCTGAACCGCAACAGGCGCCTCGCTGTGGCGCTGCTGCTCTGCGCCGCGGCCGCCATCACGGTGCACCAGCTCACCCCCGCCCCCGTCTACACGGTGACGGCGCTGGCCGCCGCGAGGGATATCCCCGCCGGCGCCGCACTATCGGAGGCAGACCTCGCCGCTGCACAGGTTCCACCCGGCATGATGGCCAGCGGATTCCTCAAGGAACCTGGTGAAGCGGCAGGCAAGCAGCTCGCGGCGCCCCTGCGCAAGGGGCAGCTGCTCACGGATGCCCAGCTTGTCGGTCCAGGCCTCCTGGCCGGCACTCCCCCGGGATCTGCTGCCGTCCCCCTTCGGATGGCAGATCCGTCGTCCATCCAGCTTGTCTCCCCGGGGCAGCTGGTGAACGTGGTCCTCACCTCGGCCAACGGCTTCGACCAGCAGGACCCGCCCCAGATCCTGGCCTCCGGCGTGCCCGTGCTGTGGACCTCAGGCCACGGTGGCCAGACTGGACAGTGGCTGGGTACCGCCGAGACAGACGGCCTGATAGTTGTGGCCGCAACCGCGGAACAGGCAGCCCGGCTCGCAGGCGCCTCCACCCAGGGCAAGCTGTTCTTCGTGCTGGTGGGGCCGTGAGGACCTCAGCCCCAGTGCGGCGGTTTCTGCTCCTTCAGCCAGGCGTCGTGGTCGTCGTCTTCCCGGTCACCCCACGCACGGGGGTCGTCCTCGGAGGCCTTGTTGGGCACGGCCGGCCCCGCAGGCATCGCAGAACTGTTGGGCCCGGTGCCGGGTGTACCGTCCTGGTCCTGCCCGGCTTCAGCTTCGGCGGGCTGCCCGGCGTCCGGAGCGTTGTCTTCTTCGTGGTCCTGGGGCATGGTGCCCGCCTCCTTGCTGTCCTGGTCTCCGGCCGGTGCGGGATCGTCGCTCTGCGCAGTTGGCAGGCCTTCGCGGGCTGGCACGGAGTCGCCCTGGCCGGCATCAGCCATGGCCAGCCGTTCCCGCTCGCCCTGGCTTTCGGCGTCGATCCCGTTGAGCGCCTGGTCCACGTCGTCGTCGAGGAAGGCGACGGACGCGGCGGCACGGCCGGAAAGGGCCATTTTCTCGAGTCCCAGGTACCCGGCAATCCTGTCGGCGCAGGCGGAGGGATCGGTGAACACCTCGATGGTCCACAGCGGCATGTAGCGCCATCCCAGGCGCTCCAGCAGCTGCGGGCGCAGCCGGCTGCGCTCCCGCACGCTCATGGTCCGGTACTGCTCCGTGCCGTCCGATTCAATCGCAACCGGCCACGGCAGGTCCGCGTGCTCCTGACCCATGGTGCTGAGGGGATCAGCGGCGGCAACCACGTCGATGGCGCCGTCATACTGGTGCCACACCCGTGCGCCGCGGGCACGCAGGCGGTCCCCGAGGTCGGCAACCAGGGGATCCGCCCCCAGCGCCTGCTCGCTGGCCGCAGCCCGTGATGCAGGAGTTCCAAGATCAGTATTTCCCGCAATTTCGCGGTCCAGCAGCGAGTACAGGTCCACGGCTCCGTGGCTCAGCCTGGTGTGGTCCAGGTCCTCGGGCCGGAAACAGGTGAGGACGTGCATGGACCGGCGTGCCCGTGTCATGGCCAAGGCAAACTTCTCCCGGCCGCCCTCGGCGGAAAGCGGCCCGAAATTGTGCAGGGCGCGGCCGTGCGGGGTGCGGCCAAAACCGGGCGAGAAGATGACGTGATCGCGCACCAGTCCCTGCGCCCGTTCCAGGTCAACCACCCGGAAGGACTCGGGACCGGCGCCAAAGAACCCGGCCAGGCCAGGGTAGTTGGGCAGCTGCAGCCGGATGGACTCCCCGATCCTGGCCGCATGGCGGAGGCTCGCCGTGACCACGGCCAGGGACGTACGCGGGCGGAGTCTTGCGTGCTCGAAGACCAACTGGACAACGCGGTTGACTTCCGCCACCACGGATTCGACGCCTTCGTGGTCGGCGCTCGGCAACCCGGTTCCGTCGGGAAGGTATTCAACCAGGAGGGAACGGTCCAGCCCGGTGGCGGACTGGCCTTCCGGCAGCCGCCGCAGGCCGCCGTCGTAAAAATTCTTGCTGAGCTGCAGCACAAGGTCTTCGTCCACCGCACGGTACACGAAGTTGAGCCGCCACACAGGAAGCACCTGCGACAGTGCGCTGAAAGCACTGTCCACGCGGTGGTGCGCTGATTCTCCGGGTGCGAGCCTTTCCACTCCCACCGTGAAAGTCCGGGGGCTGGCGATCCGCGCATCACCGAACGCGATGACTTGTTTGGCCCGGGCCACGGACGGCAGCACAGCCTGGAGGGACGTCGCTTCTGCGTCCAGGATGACGACGGCGTCGAAGCGCTGTTCCGCCGGCAGCAGGCCGGTCATCAGGTAGGGGCTGACGGACCAGACCGGGACCAGCGTGCCGATCAGTTCCGGTGCCTGGGCCGTCAGCGACGGCAGGGATACCCGGCCGTCCTTGAGCAGGCTCCGGAGGAGATCCGCCTGGCGGGGGTGGGCGGCGAGGGCGCTGCGCCAGCGCTCTGCGAGGTCCCAGCGAAGGCGCGCGGCACCGCTGGCGATATGGGCGTTGTCAGCCAGGCGGTACTCGGCCTCCAGCCTGCGGAGGGCGTCGCCGTCGGACATTGCCAGGTAGTCGTCGCCGCTGATCATTGCCTCGAGCGCCGACTGCCACCACGCGAGTTCAAGCTCGGCGGCAACCGAGCCGGCCGGAACTTCCCGCTCCGCGAGGTCGGCGAGGAGCTCGCCCAGGCCGTGCTCACGCATGTTCTCCACCAGAAGCGTGCGCTCCGGAAGTGTCTTCAGGGTGTCGGTGTCCGCCACCAGCCGTTCAAGGCGCTCCATCAGCTCCTCGTACCGGACCGTGGCGAGCGAGCCGCCCGCCGCCGTGTGCCGAAGGGCCTCCCCCAGGCGGGACAGGTCGCTGTCCAGGGACCTGTACATCGCATTCATTTCGGCGAGCCCCGACGGAACGGCGGGATGCCGCTGCGTGGTGGCATAGCCTGCCCACAGCGCCCGCTGCTCCTGGACCAGGAGCAGCGACGTGTGAAGGTCGGCGATGTGGACTCCGGGCCTGACGTACTCCTTCGCCACCCTGCGCAGCCTTGAGCGCTGCATGGACGTCATGTCGATGCCGCGTTCCTTGCGCCAGGATGAGGGCGCGGTAGCCGAAATGAGGTCGGTGACCGGACGGTCGAAGATGTCCGGGGTGAACTTGTCCAGGCTTCCGCGTACCGCCACCAGGAGCTCGAGCTGCTCGCCCCACTCGGCGAAGGAGGTACCGAGCCGGATCTCCGCGTGCTCGGCTACTGCCTTCATGCGGTCGCGGAGGACGGGCAGGCTCTTCTCCACGGAGCGGACCAGCTCCTGGGCTTCCTCGGTCTCCTTCCGCGTCAGCAGCCGGGCGCCGTGCCACGGGCTGGCGGTTGATGCCTTGCTGAAGCTGCCCAGCTCCGCCGCACGCTTGAGCCGGCTGGCAAGCTCCTCACGGTCCCGGATGTTGTCCAGGACGCTCCGCTTCAGCCGCACCGTGGTGGCCGGCGCCGGGTGGATTGACGTCAGCTCCGCCAGCGACTGCATGGCCTGGTACGGCGAGCATCCCCACCGCTGGCGGACGTTGTGGAGCGAGGCCACATGGTCCATCAGGGCGTGGCGGTGCTCGGTCAACGTGGTGTGGAGGTTTCCGAGCTGGGGTTCCAGCGACTTTTCGTTGCGGACAATCGCACGGACCAGCTGGGCCTTGAGCTGCTGGGCGGTGACGTTCCCTGACAGCTGGAACAGGATGGACTCCAGGCCCAGGCCTTCCAGCTGGCCGGACACTTCGTTGAGGCTGGCACGGCGGTCCCCGACCACCAGGACAGTCTTTCCGGCATCCACCAGCGCACCGATGGTGTTGATGGCAGTCTGCGTCTGGCCGGTACCCGGCGGGCTGCTGACAACCAGCGAGTCGCCGGCACGGGCAGCATCAATGACGTACTGCTGGTCGGTGTCCGCGTCCAGCAGAAGCAGCTCGTCCTTGGGGTGCCTGGTGTCCAGGGAAGGGAAGCGGGAGGGGTCCGGCTGCTCCACGTCCACCATTTCGCCGCCGCCCGCAGTGGCCAGGGCGGAAATAAGCGGGTTGGAGTCGTTGATCCAGGGGTCGTCCAGGTTGCCGGAGAGGTCGGCGAAGGTGGAGACCAGCAGGTTGTGCTGGGCCTCGGCGCCATGGATGGGCCTGATCAGGGTGCCCAGCCGGTCCAGGACGGGCTGCGGATCGAAACGGGCAGTGCTGTAGGCCAGCCGGGTGACGGCGTTGACGTCGAAGACGATGCCGTGGATGTTCTTCAGGTGCCGCACCAGCGCGGGGTTGATATGCGCCTGCTCCGTCAGCTGGAGTTCGTAGTCGTCCTCCCCGGGCCGGACGGTCAGCGAAATGGCGGTGAGCATGACCGGCGCCGAGATGCGCTGCGGTTTGCCGCCCACGGCGGACGTCCACACAACGGTGCCGGCAGAGAGGTAGCCGGCGTCGATGCCGCGGTCGTTGGCCAGCTCGAAAATCTTCGAGCGGATGTTCCGGGAAGCCCGGGCTGCCACCACGTACTGCTGCCGGTCCCGGATCAGGGTGGAGAGGCGCGTCTTGCGCCCGGCCATCAGCTGGGCCAGGCCGGACGGGTGCGCGTGCGTCAGGTCGATGGAGCCTTCAGGCGTTTTGGTGAAGCGCAGCATCGTGTCTGCCCCGGTAACGGGCTTGAGCCCGGACAGCCATTTGCGGAGCTCCTCGGAGCCCTCCGGGTGGCCTTGACCAACTGACACTTCTGCCTTCTTTTCTGCGTTTGCACGTGACGTCCTGGACCATACCGGCATACGTTCGAGCGTAGCCGCTAAGACGGCGGGACTGAGAGACCGCAACACGTGATGGGCCTAATTTGCGGAGGTTTTTGCCCCGGGAACACCAGTGGCCGGCTCCCTTGGCGGAAGCCGGCCACTCAGGATGCTATTCCCACTCGATGGTTCCCGGCGGCTTGCTGGTGACGTCCAGCACCACACGGTTCACGCCCTCCACCTCGTTGGTGATCCGATTGGAGATCCGGGCCAGCAGCTCGTACGGGAGCCGTGACCAGTCCGCCGTCATGGCGTCCTCGGAGGAGACCGGACGGAGCACGATCGGGTGGCCGTAGGTGCGGCCGTCACCCATGACGCCCACGCTGCGGACATCCGCCAGCAGGACGACCGGCATCTGCCAGACTTCGCTGTCCAGGCCGGCTGCGGTGAGCTCGGCGCGGGCGATTGCGTCGGCCTTGCGCAGCAGGTCGAGCCGTTCCTTGGTGACCTCGCCGACGATGCGGATGCCGAGGCCGGGGCCGGGGAAGGGCTGGCGGCCAACGATCTCCTGCGGCAGGCCAAGCTGGGCTCCGACGGCGCGGACCTCGTCCTTGAAGAGTGCACGCAGGGGTTCAACGAGTTCGAACTGCAGGTCCTCGGGAAGGCCGCCCACGTTGTGGTGGCTCTTGATGTTCGCCGCACCTTCGCCGCCCCCGGATTCGACGACGTCCGGGTAGAGGGTGCCCTGGACCAGGAACTTGATCTTCTCACCGTGGGCTGCAGCCTCGGCGATGATGGCAAGTTCAGCTTCTTCGAAGGCGCGGATGAATTCGCGGCCGATGATCTTGCGCTTGGTTTCGGGATCGCTCACGCCGGCCAGGGCGGACAGGAAGCGTTCCTGTTCGTTGGCGACATACAGCTTCACGCCGGTGGCCGCCACGAAGTCGCGCTCCACCTGTTCGGCTTCGCCCTCGCGCAGCAGGCCGTGGTCCACGAACACACAGGTGAGCTGGTCCCCGACGGCGCGCTGGACAAGTGCGGCGGCGACAGCGGAGTCCACTCCCCCGGAGAGGCCGCAGATGACCCGGGCGTCGCCGACCTGCTTCCGGATCCGCTCCACCTGCTCGTCGAGGATGTTGCCCGTGGTCCAGTTGGGTTCCAGCTTGGCGCCCTTGAAGAGGAAGTTCTCCAGGACCTGCTGACCGTAAGCGGAGTGCTTCACTTCGGGGTGCCACTGCACTCCGAACAGGCCTTTTTCCTCGTTGGCGAAGGCAGCCACTTCGGCGCCCGCCGTCGTCGCAAGGACCTCGAAGCCCTCCGGCGCCTCGTGGACGGAATCGCCGTGGCTCATCCAGGTGTTCTGGTGCTGGGGCATGCCCTCCAGCACGGAACGGCCCTCGCCAAGGATGGTGGTTTCAGTGGAGCCGTACTCCCGCAGCCCGGTCCTGTCCACCTTGCCCCCGAGGGCGTTGGCCATTGCCTGGAAGCCGTAGCAGATGCCGAAGACGGGGACGCCGGCTTCGAAGAGGTCGGCACCGACGCGGGGGGCGCCGTCGGCGTAGACACTCGAGGGGCCGCCCGAAAGGATGATGGCGGCGGGGTTCTTGGCCAGGAGCTGCTCGGTTGTGTAGGTATGCGGAACCACTTCCGAATACACATTCGCTTCCCGGACGCGGCGGGCAATAAGCTGCGCGTACTGGGCACCGTAGTCAACAACCAGCACCGGCTTCTGGGAAGTCTGGGATGCAGTGGGAGTAGTCACCGTACTAGCCTACTGGGCGCCGTTGCACCGGCGCATCTTGAGAAGCCGGGCTGTGACGGAGCGAACTGTCAGCGCCCGCATTCCCGCCTGACAACCGGTCAGTAGCGCTGGGGTGCCTGGGGGTTCGCCGCGAGCTCGGCTTCCACCTCGGCGTGGAACTTCTTTTCAACGATGAAGGAGAGGAAAGGGACCACGCCGCCGAGGGCCAGCAGGATCAGCTTGAGGAACGGCCAGCGCATCAGCGCCCAGAGCCGGAAGTTGGACATCAGGTACACCACGTACATCCAGCCGTGAACAATCAGGACAGCTACGGACAGGTTGACGCCGCCCAGGACTCCCGGAGGTTCGGCATCTGCGAAGCCGAACCCGAAGGGCTGGCCAGTGACGGCATTGGTTCCCCCGGCGAAGAGGTACTGCCCGAACCCGTAGCGGGCAACCAGTTCGGCGCACAGCAGCAGCAGCATGCCACCGGTGAGGTAGGCCAGCACCTTGTAGAACTTCAGGGCCGAGCGGATCTGGGCCTCGGTTCCGCCAAAACGGCGCTTCTTGCCGCCCGCTTTAGGGCCTGCATTTATGCCTGCGTCAGTGCCTGCGGCGGCTGCTGGGTTTGCCGGTTTAGGGTCAATCATGGCTGTACCTTTTGCTCGTTGTGTTCTGGGTGCTGGTTGTCTTCATCGCTGTCCTCGAGGCTTTCCTCAAGGTCGCGGTGGTAGTCGTCCTTCACGAGCCGCCACCAGATGAAGAGGGCGAAGCCGGCGAAGACCACCCACTCGAGCGAGTAGAAGAGGTTGAGCCAGTTGATCTGCTGGGCGGGCGGCTGCGGGCCGATGTCCAGGGGAAGGAGTTCGCCCGGCACCGCGGCGGCGCTGAGGTCCACGCCGTCGGCTACTTCGGCGGTGGCGGCCACGAATCCGGGGTAGCTGCTGACCTCCCAGTAGTTGATCAGCTCTGCCACGGACACCGCCGTCGCCTCACCTGGATTGGGTGCCGTTCCCGGGACGGGCGCCTCGGACGGCAGCAGCCGCCCGATCAGTTCAAGGGTGCCCGACGGCGGTGCTGGGGCATCGCCGGGTTCCGCCACCCAGCCGCGGGCCACCGGGATCCAGGTCTGCGGTGAGGCTGCGGCGCCGGTCAGGGCCGGTGCCCCGTCGACGGCGAACGCGGACACCACCCAGTAGCCTGTCTTGCCGTCATGCAGCCGCCCCGGTACCAGGAGCTGTTTTGCGGGGTCATAGGATCCCTGCGCCGAGACCATCTGGTCCGCGTCGGTTCCGTGGAAGAACTCGCCCGGCTGGAGGGTGTCCGTTAGCGGCTGGACCTGCTCGGTGGCCGGGTTCGTGGGCACTTCAGGCTGGGTGGAGCGCCCGAACTGCCACTGGCTCAGCAACACGAAGACCCCGGAAACAGCGATCGCGAAGACAAAACCGGCGATCCATCGGGGCTTAAGGGCTGTTTTCCACACGTCTTAACCGTACTTCGTAGCGCTGTAGAACAACTAAACGCGAGGCCAGAGCCGGGGTCCTGGCTCCTCGCCGGACCGGTGCCGCAGTCGGGTCAGTGATCGAAGAACACCAGGCTCGAGTTGATGAGTTCGGCGATCATGTCGGGATCGTAGGCCCGGCGCAGCGACTCCCGGAACGATTCCTTGGAGAGGGACCGGGCCAGCGTTGCCAGGACCTCAAGGTGGTCGGAGAACGAACTCGCCGGGGTGGCAATCAGCAGGATCACCGTTGCCGGACCGTCCGCGGCACCGAAATCGAGGGCGTGCCCGTATTTGGTGATTCCTACCGCGATCGAGGTGCGGGAGACGAACTCGCTGCGGGCGTGCGGCAGGCCGATGCCGCCCGGCAGTCCCGTAGCCAGCTGGTGTTCCCGGGCGTTCACATGCTTGAGGAACCCGTCCAGGTCCGAGATACGCCCGGCGGCATGCAGCCGCTTGGCGAGCTGGGTAGCGGCGTCGACCTTGTCCTTAGCCTCCAATTCCAAAATCACCATATCGGGCGTGGTGAGCTCGGCATCGTACCGGTCAAGTGGTTCCGCCAAGGCGTATCCCTTCAGTCAGCGTTGCTGGTGCCGTGAATCCCTCAGCGCAGGGGCACGATGTCTTCCACGCCCAGGCGGGCGGCGTCTGCGGATTCGTCGTCCGGCTGTTGTTGGCTGAGGCGTTCGGCCTCCACCCGTGCAATGTAGTGCCGCACTTCGTTTTCACGCTGGGCGTCACTCCAGCCAAGGACGTCACCCATTAGTTTAGCGACAACAGGAACAGCGGACACTCCGCGGTCCCAGGCTTCGATGGAAATCCGTGTCCTTCGGGTCAGCACATCATGGACGTGGCGGGCGCCCTCATGGGTTGCGGCGTAGACGGCCTCGGCCTGGAGGTAGTCGTCGGCGCCCGGAAGGGGCTCCGCGAGGGCCGGATTCTCCTCGATGATGGACAGGACCTCGGAGGTCATGGATCCATAGCGGTTCAGCAAGTGCTCAACCCGCGCAACATGCACGCCGGACTCCTCGGCGGTCCGGTTGCGGCGGTTCCAGGCTGCCCTGAAACCGCTGGCGCCCAGCAGCGGAATGGTTTCCGTGCAGCTGGGCGGGACCCGCTCGTCCATGGTGCGGGTGGCCTCGTCCACCGCGTCCTTGGCCATGACCCGGTAGGTGGTCCACTTTCCGCCGGCCACCACCACCAGGCCGGGAACGGGATGGGCCACCACGTGTTCACGGGACAGCTTGGCAGTGGAGTCGTTTTCCCCGGCGAGCAGCGGGCGCAGGCCGGCGTAGACGCCCTCAACATCTTCGCGGGTCAGCGGCCGCTTAAGGACCTTGTTGACGTGGTCCAGGATGTAGTCGATGTCCTTGCTGGAGGCAGCCGGATGGGCTTTGTCCAGGTTCCAGTCGGTGTCCGTGGTGCCGATGATCCAGTGCCGGCCCCATGGAATGACGAACAGCACGGACTTTTCGGTGCGCAGGATCAGGCCGACAGTGGACTGGAAACGGTCCCGCGGTACCACCAGGTGGATGCCCTTGGAGGCACGGACCTTCAACTGGCCGCGGTCGGTCACCATGGCCTGGGTTTCGTCCGTCCACACCCCGGTGGCGTTGATGACCTGCTTGGCGCGGATGTTGAACTCGGTCCCGTCCTCATGGTTGACGACCTTTGCGCCCACCACCCGTTCGCCTTCGCGGAGGAAATCCACCACCTTCATCTGGTTGACGGCATGGGCGCCATAGTAGGCGGCGGTCCGGACCAGGTTGGCGCAGTACTTCGCGTCATCCACCTGGCCGTCGTAGTAGCGGATGGAGCCCACGAAGGCGTCGTTCTTGAGGCTGGGGGCAGCACGCAGGGTGCCCCGTTTGCTGAGGTGCTTGTGGAACGGCACTCCCCGGCTGTGGCCGCCGGACACCGACAGGACGTCGTAGAGCGCGATTCCGGCGCCGACGTAGGGCCGTTCGAGGAAGGGCTTGGTCAGCGGATACAGGAAGGGCACGGGCCGGGCCAGGTGCGGCGCCAGTTCGGAGAGCAGCAGTCCCCGCTCCTGCAGCGCTTCCTTTACGAGGCCGAAATCGAGCATCTCCAGGTAGCGGAGGCCGCCGTGGATGAGTTTCGATGACCGGGAGGACGTACCGGCAGCCCAGTCGTTCGCTTCAACGATGCCGACGCTGAGGCCGCGGGTGACGGCGTCCAGTGCTGCCCCGGTGCCAACGATGCCGCCGCCGACGATGAGGATGTCCAGTTCCTGGCCGGGGTCCGCCGTGGCGCGCAGCCGTTGGATGGATGCTTCCCTGGCTTCCGGGCCAAGGGCCCCGCCGTTAACAGGAAAATTCTTCATTGAACGCCTCCAGTGCCTCAAGTGCCGGTAGTAAAACCACCCTACTTGCTTGCGGCACGCTTGGGCAGGAGGGCAGCGGCTGGATGCCGCCGCAGCCGCCCTCCTGGTTCCAAGGGGAGAGCGTCAGTTTCCGGAGTACGGGGAAACCACGACGTCGACCCGCTGGAATTCCTTCAGGTCCGAGTAGCCGGTGGTCGCCATGGAGCGGCGCAGGGCGCCAATGAGGTTGGAGGTTCCGTTGGTGTGGTGGCCCGGCCCGAAGAGCACTTCCTCCAGCGGTCCCACGGTGCCCACGTTGGCGCGGTCGCCACGGGGAAGTTCGAGGTGGTGGGCTTCCTGGCCCCAGTGCCATCCCTTGCCCGGCGCCTCTTCGGCCCGCGCCAGGGCGCTGCCCAACATCACGGCGTCGGCTCCCATGGCAATCGCCTTGACGATGTCTCCCGAGGAGCCCATGCCGCCGTCGGCGATGACATGGACGTAACGCCCACCGGACTCGTCCATGTAGTCGCGGCGGGCGGCAGCGACGTCGGAAATGGCGGATGCCATGGGCGAATGGATGCCCAGCGCCCGGCGGGTGGTGGTGGTGGCGCCCCCGCCGAAGCCCACCAGCACACCGGCGGCACCGGTGCGCATGAGGTGCAGCGCGGGCGTGTAGCCGGCCGCACCGCCCACGATCACGGGAACATCCAGCTCGTAGATGAACTGCTTGAGGTTCAGGGGTTCGTCGTCCTTGGAGACATGCTCGGCGGACACGGTGGTGCCACGGATGACAAAAATGTCGACGCCGGCGGCCACCACGGTCTTGTAGTGCTCCTGGGTGCGCTGCGGGGTCAGGGATCCCGCCACCGTCACGCCGGCCTCGCGGATCTCCGCCAGGCGGGACGTGATCAGCTCAGGCTGGATGGGCGCCTTGTACAGCTCCTGCATGCGGCCGGTCACAGCCGGGCTGTTGGTTTCATCCTCCAGCGCGCCGATCTCGTCCAGGATGGGCTGCGGGTCCTCGTACCGGGTCCACAGGCCTTCAAGGTCCAGGACGCCGAGGCCGCCGAGCCTGCCCAGTGCAATGGCAGTCTGCGGGGACATGGCCGAGTCCATGGGCGCCGCAATGACGGGCATGTCGAACTTGTAGGCGTCAATCTGCCAGGAGACGGAGACGTCCTTGGGGTCGCGGGTACGACGGTTAGGGACGATTGCTATGTCATCCAGGGAGTAGGCACGACGCCCACGCTTGCCACGGCCGATCTCGATCTCGTAAGTCACTGCTCTAGGTTATCCCAGCGGCCGTGTTGTCCTTGTCTGGGACGGACGTGAGGGGTTAGGCACCGGCCGGGATGGGCAGCGGTGCCCATGGCGGGGAACCGAAGAAGTCCGTAGCCTAGGGCCCGGGGGCTTCGGTGAACGCTCCCGTGCCCATCTCCAAGGAGAACCAACCATGGCCCCTGGCCTCTACGGTGCCGACATTGAGCAGTTGCGGTCCTTGTCCAAATCCATGGACCGTTCGGGGTTGCGCCTGATGGAAACCGAGCGCCAAATTACGAGCCTGGTAGCGGGCATTGACTGGAGGGGCAACGACGGCGGTCGCTTCCGCCGCGAATGGAGCGACACGTGGCGCCCCATGATGAAGCAGTCTTCGCAGTCACTGCTCGACGCCTCAAAGTTGCTCCTCACGCAGGCTGACGAGCAGGAAACAGCCAGCACCACCAGCGGCGCAGGCCCGGGCTCCGGGGGGCCGGCCACCCCCACAGCGCCTGGAGGACCGGGTGACACCGCGCCCGGCCCGCTCGACGCTGTCCTTGCCGTTGCCGGCAGCCCCGGCTGGTGGGGCGCCAATGCCGCAGTGACCGCGGCAGGTCTTTACACGGATAACCTCCTGGCCACCATGGCCAATGGCGGGCTCCTCACAAAGCTCACAAAATGGCCCTGGCTGAGCGCGCAGTACGCCCAGGTTCCGGGGGTTGGGTATGTACGCGGAACACAGCTCCTCAACGGCACGTCCATGCTGGGACGCCTGTCCGGCGGCCTGGGAATCATCACCGGCGGATTGCAAATCGCCCATAGCGTCCATACAGGCAATACCGGGATGGCGATCGACGGCGGCGTCTCCGCCGTCCTTGCGGCCGGAAGCTTCATCCCCGGGGCCGGCCCATTTTTTGCAGTAGCCGGGATTGCCTGGGGCGGAATGGGCCTGCTGGCCTCGAACCTCGGTTACGGTTCGGCCTCCGAAATGGTCGCAGATGCGGCCAAGAAAACCGCCGACGCCGTGGCCGACGGTGCTCAAAAGACCGTGGATGCCGTAGCCGACGGCGCCAAGAAGGTCTGGGGCTGGCTCACCTGACACCCCGGCTTCCCTAGAATCATTCCTGAGACCTGTCGACCCAAAGGCTGCCGTGACCATTCAAGAAGACGCACCACTGCTCATCACCGAACACGAACTCATTGCCCTGATCGCCCTGGCGGGAACCACGGGGGCGCTCAAATGCCAGAGTTTGTTCCGGCTGGACCACGCCGCCGGCGCCCCCCTCGAGCAGGCAGGTGTGGCCACCCTCCTGGAACGCGGGCTCATGACGGTCGAGGGGGAGAGCCTCGTGCCGGCCGGGCCTGCCACCGGCGTTGCAGGTGTCCTGGCGGACTCGGATGCCTGGCTGGAGGTCGCCCTGGTCACTCCCAAAGCCGAACACGTCTACTTCCTGTTCGGCTCAGGCACCGGCGCGTTGGTCCTCAGCCTCAGCAAATACGGCGTCCACGAGCTGCGTCCCCTGACCGATGCCGACGGCATGTTCACCACCGCCGTCGAGATGGTCACCTTCTACCTCGGAACCGCACCGGACGGACGCCCGGCGGCGGGGACGGTCCGCCGGCATCTTCCCGACGGCACCTTCCACTCCGTCCATATCAAGGTGGCGCCGGACGGGTCCCTGGAGATTGTCACCGGCGACGACGCACAGCCCGCCCCTGCAGCGCTGCGGCCGGAAGACCTCGAAGACCGGCTGCGCCAGGGACTGGGCCTGCTGCCGGCATGACTCATCACATTCCTTTCCCCGCCGGCGCGCCTGCGCATTCCCTGGACCACTGGCTCTCCCCTGAACTGGCCAGGGTCAGCCCGCCGAACGCTCCGTCCCGGCTGCGGCAGCTGGCCGATACTCAAGGAACCCTGGCGGCCGGCTGGAGCAGCGCGATCGCCGGCGGACCCGTCCTCGCCCTGGCAGGGGCGTTCTTTTCGGCCATGTCAGGAAATCCGGCCGCCGTGCTGGTCCTCGCCCCTCTGGGGGCCGTCCTGATGCTGCTGGGAATCTCCTCGTGGAAGCGGGTCCGTGCCCGGCTGCCCAATACCAGCCGGATTCTGATCAGCCGCGGCCCGGGCTCCGCCCGTGGCGGCATCACCATGGTGTCGGTACTGGCGGTTGCCCTGGGCGGCATCCTGTCCCTGTACCTGCCCTCTGCCCTCGCAAAAGACGACGGCACGGCCGCAACACTGGTGGGGTCCTTCGTGCTCCTCCTGGCTCTCCTGGTGGCCTGCATTGTGGTCCCGTCGGCAGTGATGGGCCGCTCCCGGCAGTCGTTCCGGCAGCGGGTCCAGGCGAACCCGGAACTCCGCAGCGCTGTGGAACAGGACCTGGCCGTCTGGCGCGATCCCCACGGCAACGCAGGCTACGGCCCACTCTGAGCGCCCGGGGGCGGGCTGCAATTCCGCCACCCCGGCCTGCAGGCACCGGCCGGAGCCCGGTTGGCTACAGTTGCCTTATGGGTTCACGGTGGGTATTCGACGGCCACATTGCCGGCATAGGCACGGCCTCAGGCCTTCGCGCCGTGGTGGGCATCTGGCAGGAGTCGCCCTTCGGGCCCTTTGCCGACGTCATGGTCCAGCAGCCCTCCGGCCACCGGCAGCTCCTGGCCCCCGGCCCGGACGTGGCGGACTTCATCGCCGCCACGTACACGTTCGACGACGTCACGGAGGTTGATCTGTCGGCGCAGCTTGGCCACGGGACGCTGGAGGTCGACGCCGGTCCCCTGGCGATCAGCGCACGCCTGGGCGGGCGGGCCCTCCTGGGCAGGGTGCTGCGGGCAGTCCCCCGGCGCCTTGCCGTGCACCCCGGCTGGCTGCACGCCATCAGTCCTGTCGCCGGGATCCTCAGCAACGGCTCCCGGACCTCCGGCACCGCGGGCAGCGGCCGGCGGGAGTATTACGGGGTGAGCGACCTGCACTCCATCACAGCCGCCGTCGTGAGCTGGAACGGCGTTGACGCCGGCGCGCTGGCGCCGGTCCGCCCCGCCGTGACGTTCGGGTTCAGCAGCGTCCCGCCGCGTCCGGGCATTGCGCGGGTCCGCACAACGGTGGCGGAGTTTTAGACTCCGCCTGTTCCGGGCTTGCTCCTGTGAGCTGGGATTCGAACATCCTGAAGTAGCGGCCGCGAAGCGCGACGAGTTCCTTGTGCGTCCCCTGCTCAACGATCCTGCCGTCCTCCAGCATGAACACGGTGTCCGCCTTCTCGATGGTGGCGAGCCGGTGGCTGATGGCGATGATGGTGCTGCTGCGGTCCGCGAAGAGGCGGCTGAAGATCCGGTGCTCGGCCAGGGCGTCGATGGCCGAGGTTGGCTCGTCCATCACCATGAACGAGGCGTCCCGGTAGAAGTTCCGGGCCATGGCCAGTCGCTGCCACTGCCCGCCCGAGAGTCCGCTGCCCTTACGCCCGCGCGGGTCCTCCATCCAGTTGCTGACGTGGTTGTCCAGGCCGTTGGGCAGTTTGTTGATGAAGTCCAGCGCCTCCGCGTCCGCGGCAGCCTTGCGGATGCGGGCGTCGTCGCGGGGCGAGTCGACGTCCCCGAAGTAGATGTTTTCCGCGGCCGTGGCGAACTCGTACTTGAGGAATTCCTGGCTCAGCACCGCGAGGTGCCGGTGCCACGAGGTGACGTCGACGGCGGCGAGGTCCACGCCGTCCAGCAGCACCTGCCCGGAATCCGGGCGGTAGAGCCCTGCCAGGATCCTGATCAGCGTGGACTTTCCGGCGCCGTTTTCCCCCACGATGGCGATGTGCTGGCCCTCTCGGATGGTCAGGCTGATCCCGCGGATCACCTCGATGTCGCTGCCCGTGTAGGTGAAGCGGATGTCCTTCAGCTCGACGGTCTTCGGTGCCTGCAGCAGCGGCGGGGCGTGCTCCGAATGCACGGGCATGGCCATGAAGAGCTCGTAGTCCTTGAGGTTGGCCAGGTCCTCGTCGATGGAGCTGAGGGAGGACACCAGGTTGTTCGCCGTGGACAGCGCCCGGCTGACGATCTGCTGCACGTAGAGGAACTGGCCCACGGGCTGCGCGCGGGCGATGATCTGCCCCACCACCCAGACCAGGGACACCACTTCAGCGCCGTATTGGAGCGCATCGGCGGCGAGCTGCTTGGGGATGTACCGCTTCTGGAAGTCCAGCCGCCGGCGCTCGTCCGCGTCCCGCAGCCGGGACCTGAATTCCATCAGGTAGCCCACGATCCCGTACAGCCGCATCTCGGCGATGTGCTGCGGCCGGAGGAGGTTGGTCTCGATCATGCGGCGCTGGCGGCGTGAGTCCACCTGGGTGTTCCAGTGGGCGATCTGCTCCCGCGAAAGTTTGAACTGGAGGTAGACGCTGGGGACGATGGCCACCAGGACGATCACGGCAATCCACCAGCTCACCAGCAGCAGCGCCCCGACGGCGAGGATCACCGACACGAGCTGGGTGAAGATGGCGGCGATGCGGTCCAGGACGCGGGCGTAGGAGTCGGAGAACCGCTTCGCGCGGTCGTAAAGGTCTACGGTTTCTTTGTCGTCGTACCGCCAGAATTCCAGGGCCAGGAACCGCTCGTACATCTGGTCCCCCACGATGGCCCCCACCTTGAAGCTCATCAGCTGCTGGATGTAGCGGTCCACGCTGCTGAACGCGCCCCAGAAGAGCCCCAGGGCGGCGGTGATGATGACGTAGACGATCGCCCGCTGGCCGGCGTCGGCGTCACCGGCATAGGCGGCGGCCAGCGCCGTGGTGGTCAGGGCGGCGAAGTAGGTGGTGACCAGCGGAAGCACGGCCGAGATCAGCGAGCCGAGCACCTTCATGACCACGGCGCCCGGCGAGGCCCGGAAACTGACCCTCAGCACCTGGGCTACGGCCCGGGCATACGGACGAAGGGCCAGCCGCCGTGGCGGCTGGCCCTTCGCAGGGGTGTTCACCCGTTCAGGAGGCGTTGTCAGCGGGAACCGTAGTTCGGCGCTTCGACGGTCATCTGGATATCGTGCGGGTGCGATTCCTTCAGGCCGGCCGGGGTGATCCGGACGAACTTGCCGCGGGCCTTCAGCTCGGCCACGGTGGGCGCGCCGGTGTAGAACATGGTCTGGCGCAGGCCGCCCACCAGCTGGTAGGCCACCGAGGACAGCGGACCGCGGTAGGCCACACGTCCCTCGATGCCTTCGGGAATGAGCTTGTCATCGCCGGAGACGTCGGCCTGGAAGTACCGGTCCTTCGAGTAGGACGTGTTCTTGCCGCGGGACTGCATGGCGCCCAGGGAGCCCATCCCACGGTAGGACTTGAACTGCTTGCCGTTGACGAAGATCAGCTCGCCCGGCGATTCGTCGCAGCCGGCCAGCAGGGAGCCAAGCATCACGGTGTCGGCACCGGCCACGAGGGCCTTGCCGATGTCGCCGGAGTACTGCAGGCCGCCGTCGGCAATGAGCGGCACGCCGGCGGGAATGGCTGCCTTGGCGGATTCATAGATGGCAGTGATCTGCGGGACGCCCACACCGGCCACCACGCGGGTGGTGCAGATGGAGCCCGGTCCCACGCCCACCTTGATGCCGTCGGCGCCGGCGTCGATCAGGGCCTGGGCGCCTTCCCGGGTTGCTGCCTGGCCGCCGATGACGTCCACGTGCGCCGCCACGGGATCGGACTTGAGGCGGCGGATCATGTCCAGCACGCCCTGCGAGTGGCCGTTGGCGGTGTCCACGAACAGCGCATCGACGCCGGCGTCCACCAGTGCCATGGCGCGCTCCCAGCCGTCCCCGAAGAAGCCGATGGCTGCACCCACGCGGAGCCGGCCTTCGTCGTCCTTGGTGGCCAGCGGGTACTGCTCGGCCTTGGTGAAGTCCTTGGTGGTGATCAGGCCCTTGAGCCGGCCCTGCTCATCCACCAGGGGGAGCTTCTCGATCTTGTTGGTGGCCAGCTTGTGCGAGGCTTCCTCGCGGCTGATCCCCACGTGTCCGGTGACGAGCGGCATTTTGGTCATGACGTCGCTGACCAGCCGCAGCGGGAAGTCGGACTCGGGGACAAAGCGGGTGTCGCGGTTGGTGACGATGCCGAGCAGGCGCATGTCCTCGTCGACCACCGGCAGGCCGGAGACGCGGTACTGCGAGCAGATCTCATCCAGCTCAGCAAGCGTGGCCTGCGGGCCGATGGTCAGCGGGTTGGTAATCATCCCTGACTCGCTGCGCTTTACCCGGTCCACCTGGTCCGCCTGGTCCTGGATGGACAGGTTGCGGTGGATGACGCCCAGGCCGCCCTGGCGTGCCATGGCGATGGCCATCCGTGATTCGGTGACAGTGTCCATGGCCGCGGACAGCAGCGGCGTGTGAACCGAAATCCGCTTGGAAATCCGCGAGGACGTGTCAGCCTCCGACGGGATGACCTCGGTGTGTCCAGGCAGGAGCAGGACGTCGTCGTAGGTCAGGCCAATGAAGCCAAAGGGGTTGTGTTCGGGCTCGGTCATGAGTGCGCCTCTTACCTTGGTTGCTGGACGGGTAGGGGTTGCAGCCGATGACCAGCCCGTCATTACGGGACTGGCCTGTGCAGGAAATGTTCCAGGACCGCCGCGGCAGGCGGGGACCCGGAGGCCGGAAAGTATTGAGTAAATATTAGAACCTCAGCGCCGATCCCCCTATTCCACGCGTGGAATGTGAGCAACCGCACGCTCCTTGCCACAAGCTGCTGCTGTTGGCTGCGTTCAGCTCCAGCCCGTAGCGGCCAGCAGCCGCTGTTCGAACATGGGGATCATGCTTTCCACGTAGGTCCGCGTGAGGTGGTTGTCGTCCTTGTAGACGTAGACGTTGCCCACCACACCGGGACAGATGCCCCGCGCGCAGATGAAGTCGCTGAGATCCATCAGGTGCAGTCCGTCCAGTTTTCCCCGGTAGCTTTCCAGCGGGGAGGGTTCCACCAGGGATTCCTCCAGGGACACACTGCACTCCGGTGCGTCCGGGCCGTTGCGCTGGATGCATTCAGGCATGTTGAACGTAAAACGCGGGTTGTCCCGGATGCCGATGATCTCGATCCCGGCCTCCGCGAACGGCCGGACCCCCTCCAGGTAACTCGGGACCTCGGTCTCGAACGGGGCTTCCTCATGCGTCAGCGATGCCACGGTGAACACTGCGTCCGGCTGATGTTCCAGGACGTAGGCGGCGCTGGCCTGATTGTAGGCGTTGCACTCCGCATTCCGTTCCAGGGACTCCGCCCCGAAGCGGCACGCCGGCATCAGCAGCGTCACCAGTTCCCAGCCCCGCGCGGCGGCAATCGGCGCCAGTGCCCCCAGGTACTGCTGGGAGTGGGAGTCGCCCAGGACCACGATGCGCTTGGTTACCTCACCGTCCGGAACTTCCTGCCGGCATCCTTCGAGGATGGGGTTGCTGGTGGCGTTGGCCCCGGTGCAGGGGGCGTGGATTCCGGCCCAGTCGTTGTCCAGCGCCGAGGGGCCGGGGATGATCCTGGCCTCCGGGGCGGGGACGGCGGCGTTCTCCGGGTTGAGCGCGGCGGCCCCCGGCGTGAGCTCCCGCGGCTGGGCCGCCGTCGCGCTTTCCTCTGCGGTGAGCGTGGTCTGCCAGACGGCCACGGGTCCGGCCAGCAGCGCGCCGCAGGCAGCAATAACGACGGCGGTGCGCCAGGCCCGGCGCTGCGGCCAGTGCCAGTCGCGCAGCGGCTTTTCAACGAAGCGCGTGGTGAGGACGGCAAGCACGATGGAAGCGCCCACAATGCCCAGGCCCTGGGCCAGGTTGGGTGCCTCCACGCCGGTGGCGGCAAGCGCGAGTACCAGGACCGGCCAGTGCCAGAGGTACAGGGCGTAGGAATTGTCTCCCAGCCCGACCAGGGGCTTGCTGCTGAGGAACCTGTCCACGCCGAAGCGGCTGCCGGACTGTCCCGCGACGATGATGGCGGCGGCCGCCAGGGTGGGCCACAGCGCCACGAAGCCGGGGAACGAGCGGTCCACCGTGAGCAGCAGGCCGCAGGAGACCATGGCCGCGAGGCCTGCCCAGCCCAGGACCACACGGAGCCCCCGGGCCGGTTTGAGGTAGGGCAGGGCCAGCGCCAGGAGCGAGCCCAGCGCGAATTCCCAGAGCCGGGTCCGGGTGTCGAAGTAGGCGTACGCCTGGTTGCCGGCGGTCTGCTCCACGGAGTAGGCGAGGGACACGGCGAAGACTGTGCCGAAGACCAGGGCCAGCAGCCCGCGGTAGGTGACCCGGGTGAGCGCGGGAACCCGGCGCAACAGCACCAGCAGCGCCGCGGTGCCGGCGAAGATGAGGGGCCAGAGGATGAACACCTGGCCTTGGATGGACAACGACCAGAAGTGCTGGAGCGGGCTGGCTCCGGCGTGGTCCTGGGCATAGTAGTCAACGGCGGTGTCCGCGAGCAGCCAGTTCTGGCTGTACAGCAGGGACGCCCACGCCTGGTCCAGCACCTGAGGCCAGCGGCTCTGGGGCAGGATCAGCCACGTTCCGGCGAGGACTCCCAGGATGACCACGACGGCGGCGGGCAGCAGCCGCTTGAACAGGTGCAGCCAGTGGGCCAGCAGGCCGAAGGGCCGCCCTGCCTCTGCTTTCCGGACGAAGGACAGGGTCAGCAGGAACGCGGAGATGAGCAGGAAGATGTCCACTCCCCCGGACACCCTGCCCAGCCACACGTGGTAGGCCACCACCATCAGCACGGCGAGCGCACGGAGCCCCTGGACCTCCGGCCGGAAGGTCGGCTTCCGGCTTTTGGCGGCTGCTTCGGGCACCGGGCGGGAGGCAGCCACGGTTCTCGCTATCGACACAAAAGACCTTCCAGCGGCGGACAAAACATCAATTCTACCGAGGCATGGCGGATGTTCCGGGAAAGGTAACGGGGATCACGGCCGGGTACGGGCGACGAGAGAGGCGGCGCACGAACGGGGAGGCGGCTTGGCTCAGGCGGCGGCCACCGCGGATCCGTGAGTGGCGGGGGCCGGAATCCTGGCCGCCAGGTAACGCGCGTCGCGGCCGAGGCCGGGAAGGGTGTCCGATACTTCCGCGTACAGGAACCGCTGCCCCAGGAAGAACAGGCCTGGCGAATCCAGAGCCACACCGCGCCACTGCCGGGGCATTGCGCCGGCGTCGAGCAGGGCCGGGTCGATCCAGCTGAAGTCCTCCCGGAATCCGGTGCACCAGACCACGTTGGAGACCTCCAGGCGGGTCCCGTCCGCCAGCACAGGCATCCCTTCAGCCACCCCGGTGACCCTCGGCACGACCTGCACCCCGGCGGCCGCGAGGTCCTTCGTCTTCGTCCTGATCAGTGGTTCGGCGTGCGCTTTCATTGCCGGCGCCACTTTGCGGCCAATCGGTGAACCAAGCGTCAACACGTGCAGGCCAAGGAAGCGCACCACAGGGAACGCGTAACGTGCCGCGGCTTTGCCGTGCTTCACCGGGATCTCGCCTGTGGGCTTGCCGGCCACCAGCGCCGGCCGGGTCCCGGAAACTTCGAGGCCGATCTCCGCCCCGGAGTTCCCCAGCCCCACAACCAGGACCGGACCTTCCTGGAGCTGCTGCGGGTTCCGGTACTGGCTGGAATGCACTTGCCTGATGGAAGGGGCCAGTTCAGCTGCAAAGCCTGGCACCTCGGGCGTCTGGGTGGAGCCTGTGGCCACCACAACGTTGCGCGCTTCCCACCGGTGGCCGTTGGCGGTGGCCACGTAGTGGTCCCCCTCCCGCCAGAGGCGCTCCACGCGGATGCCGTGGCTGACCGGCAGTTCAAATTCCGCTGCATACCATTCGAGGTAATCCGCCACTTCATCCTTGGTGGGGAAGGACAGCCGGTCCGCCGGGAACGGTGCGCCGGGCAGTCCGTCGTACTTGGCGGGCGTGAACACCCGGAGCGAATCCCACCGCTGCCGCCAGGAATCGCCGGTTCTTTGGCACGCATCCAGAATCAGGAACTTCCGTTTCTGGCCTTTCATGAAATAGCCCATGGCAAGTCCGGCCTGCCCGCCGCCGATGATGATGGTGTCCAGCATGCCGGCCCGATTGTCGTTGCTCATGGCCGCGCTCCTTTTATAGCAAGTGGATTCTTAAGGCTGAACCCTCCCGCTGGGCTGCCGGCCGACGCACTTTCTGCTGTGATGCCGGCAGCTGCGGTGCTGGCTGCTGTTTCGTGCCCCGTTTCCCTGTAGCGCAGCCACCATGCCAGCATCAGGGCGGATGCCAGGACGTAGGCCAGGTGGAGGACCCAGATGGGACCTGCAGGAAGGTTGAAAACGTAGATCGAGTGCACTGCGTTGGCCACGTTGCTCAGCACCAAATTGCCCAGGCTGTATGACGCAAGGTCCTTGGTGCGGGCAGCCTTCAAAAGCATCGGCAGCATACCGACGGCAAAGAGCACCGTCGAGACGGTTCCGGCGAGCACGGGAAGGTTCATGTTTCGAGGCTACGGGCGCAGCCTTCCCCTCCGCGTCGGCCGAAGTATGTAACCCGCTCCGGACGGGTCGTGGGTATTTATCTGCAGGCAGCCTACCCGGCCAGCCCGTGCTCATAGGCGTAGCTGGTTGCGGCTGCCCTGGAGGACAGGCCCAGCTTGAGGAAGATATTGCTGATGTGGCGCGCCACGGTCTTTTCACTGAGGTAGAGCTCCGCGGCTATGGCGCGGTTCCCTTTTCCTGACGCCACCAGCCGGAGCACTTCATTTTCCCTCGGGGTCAACGGCCCGGCGGTGCCTGCCCCTTCGTCGGTGCCTGCCCGCATCAGGGAGGCCGCCCAGGCGGCGGCGGGCGCTGCCCCCAGCTCCAGGAATTCCGCATGTGCAGCTTCGAAGTCCATCAGCGCCGAAGGCTCATCTCCCAGGTCGCGGCACGTACGCCCGATCAGTGCCCGGCAGCGGGCTGCCTCGTAGGGAACGCCCAGGTGCTGCCACACCCTCCAGGCTTTCCGCAGGGATTGCGAGGCGCCGGCGGCATCACCTTCGGTGAGCCGGACCGCCCCGTCAGCCTGGTCGGCGACGGCCTGGAGCATGGGTTTGGGGTGGTCCCTGGCAATGCTTTCCAGCTCGTCCGCACTCCGCCGCGCCGCCTCGGGATCGCCCGCGGCCAGCTCGATTTCCACCAGCGCCGGCAGCAGGTGGCAGCGGGTGGCCGCATCCGCAATCTTCTCCGCCCGTCGGATCATCGACTGCGCCTGCCGCGCCTCTCCGCGGGCCAGCAGGAGGAGTGCCAGGCCTGGCTGCGGTTCCCACCCGCTTCGGGCAGCCTGCCGGTAGCATTCCTCCGCAGCGTCCAGCTTCCCGGCGAGGCGCTCCACTTCGCCCTGCTGGTAGAAACCGCCGAAAAGTGCTTGGGGATCACCCGTGGCGGCAAGTCCCTGAGCCGCGGCAGCTGCCTTGAGCGCTTCGGCCCATGCCCCGTGCAGCCGGAAGAGCTCGGCGCGGTGGGACTGGCACTGGCCGCTGAACGCCACCATGTCGGGCCGTGCCCTGCACCAGCGGTCCAGCGCCACCGTCCACTGAAGCGCCCTCTCCAGGTCAAAGGCCAGGTGGCAATTGCCAATCACCGCACAATAGATGATTCCTGAAGGTACCGGGGACAGCTCCCCCGCGGTAACGGCCACCATGACTTCATCGAACATCCCCAGGCCCTCCTCCGCACGTCCCAGCATCAGCGTTGCCTGTCCGGTTCCGAGAAGGGCCAGCGCGGCCAGGTCCCTGTCCTGGAACTGCCGGGCGAAAGAGCCCGCTTCGGTGAAAAGCTGCAGCGCGCCTGCGGCGTCACCGCCGTAGAGTTTTCCCAGCGCGACGGGAAACAGCAGCAAGCCCGCCACCGGACCCGGTTCATCAAGCTCATCCACCAGCGTCTTACCCCGCGCAAACCAGCCCGCGCTCCTGGCCGTTTCGCCAAGGTTCAGCAGGTGCATACCCAACCACACCGCGCACCGCATCGCACCGGTGACATCGCCGACAATCAGGTATTCCTCGTGCGCGCGGGTGAGGGTGTCCAGGCCCGTGGTGGTGTTGCCGGTCAGGATTTCGGCCGTTGCCAGCCGCTCAAGGTCGGCTGCGGGGAGTCCGCCGCGCCTGTCCGCGTCGGCGTAGCTCCTGGAAGCGTCAGTCCAGCGATGTTCCCGGAACGCGGACCGCCCTTCGTCAATGCCCGTTTCAGTTGACACTCCGGCCTCCTCGGACACCATCCGTCCAGCCGTCCGTATACGGCCGCGCGCTGGACGCTGAGGTACTTAAGCGTCACGGTACGCCCGCAGACGAACCGGCACAACTGCTAACGAAGCAGTCCGCGCAGCGTCTGTATGGTGTCCGCTTCCGCGGCCGTTTTGTCCTCGCGGTACCGCTTGACGCGGGCGAACCGGAGCGCTATCCCGCCGGGATAGCGCGGGGACTGCTGCACACCGTCGATGGCGATCTCCACCACGGTGACGGGTTCCATCCAGACCGTACCGGCCGTGCGCCGGACCTCAAGCTCCTGGAACCTCTCCGTCTGCCAGTGCAGCAGCGCATCGGTGAGGCCTTTGAAGGTCTTGCCCACCATGACGCAGCCGCCGGGTTCACCGAACTCGCCGGCCGGATCGAGGGCTCCGAGATGCAGGTTGGAGAGCAGTCCTGTGCGGCGGCCCGACCCCCACTCGCAGGCAAGGACCACGAGATCGTAGGTCAGCACCGGCTTCACCTTGATCCAGTTGGAACCGCGCCTGCCGGCGGTGTAGGCCGATCCCACCGCCTTCACCACCACGCCCTCGTGGCCCGCGGCGAGCGCATCGCGCGAGACCCTTTCCGCAACACCCGGGTCCGCCGTGATCTCCCCCGGAATCCGGTGCTCCGGGGCGATCCGCTCCAGCACGCCGATGCGCGTGGACAGCGGTTCGTCCAGGAGGTCGCGCCCGTCGATGTGCAGCACGTCGAAGAACCAGGGATGCAGCACCGTGGTCCGTGCCGCGTCCGCCCCGAACCGGGACATGGTCTCCTGGAACGGCCGGGGGCCGCCGTCCTCGTCGAGGGCCAGGGTCTCGCCGTCCAGGATCACGTTGCGCACCGGCAGCGCGCGCACCACCTCCACCACCTCGGGCAGCCGGTGGGTCACGTCGGCCAAGGTGCGTGTGTAGATGCCCACGTCGTCGCCGGAGCGGTGCACCTGGATGCGGGCGCCGTCGAGCTTGTACTCCACGGACGCTTCGCCCGTCGCCTCAAGCGCGGCGCCGGCGTTGGCCGCGGTGGAGGCAAGCATCGGCTGGACGGGCCGGCCCACCACGAGGCCGACGGCGTCGAGCTGGGCTGCCGTGCCCGTGATGGCCAGCAGGGCTGTTTCGCCGAGGTCACCGGAGAGCATCGCTGCGCGGCGCACGGAGTCGACAGGCCGGTCAGAGGCCCGGGCAACGGCATCCGTCAGCACCCCCTCAAGCGCACCCGTGCGCAGCTCCCCGAGCATGACGCCGGCGATGAAAGCCTGCTCGCGTTCGGTGGCTGCCGCCGTGAGCGTCCGGAGGGTGGCGGCGCGCTCCGCCGCAGACCCGGCGCCGCCGGTGGCAAGCAGCCGGTCCAAAGCCGCGTCAAGGTCGGCGACGGTAAGGCGGGGTTCCGCGGCGGGCTCCCCCATGGCCGCGGACATCCCGCGCCAGCCCACCCCCACCCGGCCCTGGCGCGGCCTGGCGGTGAGCAAGCCGACGGCGGTGGCGATCTCCCCGGGCTCCAGCCGGCGCAACAGGTCTGCCAGCGCGTCCACCTTCGCGAGCCGGGAGCGCGTGGATGCGACCTTATCCGTGGTTTTCACAAGCTCGTCGAGCAGCATGGCATCAGTCTGCCACGCCCGCCTGCCCGGGCAGTTCCGGATTGCTGGACAGCGCTGGAGCACTGTCCCAGACTGGACGGATGGGACTCATCGTTGCGAACCTGTTCCTTACCCTGGACGGCGTCTACCAGGGGCCCGGCGGCAGCGAAGAAGACACGGAGGGCGGCTTCGCCTTTGGTGGCTGGCAGGCGCCGGTCTCCGACGAGGAGGCTGAGGCGGCCATCGAGTCCGAAGTCAGCCACATGGACGCCCTGCTGCTCGGCCGGAAAACCTACGACATCTTCGCGGGCTACTGGCCACACCAGTCCGGGGACATCGGCGGGATACTCAACCGGGTGCCCAAGTTCGTCGTCTCGAGCAGCCTGGCGGATCCCGCCTGGGCAGGCACGTCGGTGCTGCCGGATGCCACGGCCGCGGGCAGGCTCCGCGACGGGTACGGGCAGGTGCACATGTTCGGCAGCGGCGTTCTCATCCGTTCGCTGCTCGCAGCAAACATGCTCGACCGCCTCCATCTCTGGCTCTATCCGGTGGTCCTCGGCCAGGGCAAGCGCCTCTTCGACGCAGGGACCGTCCCCGCCTCCTACCGCCTGGCGGAGCCGGCCCGCAGCTTCCCGAAGGGGGCGGTGTCGCTGGTCTACGAGCGCGCGGGCGACGTGGAGACGCAGAACATGCCGGGAACCTAGTCTGCAAGGCGCAAAAAACCGGTCCAGCGGATGCTGGACCGGTTTCTTGTGGTGACAGGCTTGGCCCACGCCGGCGAGGGACCCAAGTCGAGCGAAGCGAGACTTGGGAGCCGGTGGGGATTAGTGGCTGTGGCCTGCGTGCTCGTCCTCTTCGGCCGGCTTCTCCACCACGAGGGTCTCGGTGGTGAGAACCAGGGCAGCGATGGAGGCCGCGTTGCGGAGGGCCGCACGGGTGACCTTGACGGGGTCGATGACACCGGCAGCGATCAGATCCTCGTACTCGCCTGACTTGGCGTTGAAGCCGTTGTTGGTTTCCAGGTCGGCAACCTTGGACGTCACAACGTAGCCGTCGAAGCCCGCGTTCTGGGCGATCCAGCGCAGCGGCTGGACCAGGGCGCGGCGGACGATGCCCACGGCAGCGGCGGCGTCGCCTTCGAGTGCCTTGACGGAGGGGTCCTCATCCAGTGCCTTCAGGGCGTGGATCAGGGCGGAACCGCCGCCGGCAACGATGCCTTCTTCAAGGGCAGCGCGGGTGGAGGACACAGCGTCCTCGATGCGGTGCTTCTTTTCCTTCAGCTCAACCTCGGTGGCGGCGCCAACCTTGATGACACCAATGCCGCCGGCCAGCTTGGCCAGGCGCTCCTGGAGCTTTTCACGGTCCCAGTCGGAATCGGTGCGGGTCAGCTCGGCGCGGAGCTGGGCTACGCGTGCTGCCACGTCTTCGGCCGAACCTGCGCCGTCAACGATGGTGGTGTTGTCCTTGGTGACCGTGATGCGGCGGGCGGTGCCCAGCACCTCAAGGCCAACAGTGTCCAGGCTCAGGCCCAGTTCCGGGGAAACAACCTGTGCACCGGTGAGGGTGGCAATGTCCTGCAGCATGGCCTTGCGGCGGTCGCCGAAGCCCGGAGCCTTGACGGCAACAACGTTCAGGGTGCCGCGGATGCGGTTGACGATCAGCGTGGACAAAGCCTCGCCGTCAACGTCTTCGGCGATGATGAAGAGCGGCTTGGAGCTCTGCAGCGCCTTCTCCAGCAGCGGCAGGAATTCCTGGATGTTGGAGATCTTGCCCTGGTTGATCAGGATGAGGGCGTCCTCAAGGACTGCTTCCTGGCGTTCCGCGTCGGTGACGAAGTACGGGGACAGGTAGCCCTTGTCGAACTGCATGCCCTCGGTCAGGACCAGTTCGGTCTGCGTGGTGGAGGATTCCTCGATGGTGATCACACCATCCTTGCCAACCTTGCCGAAGGCCTCGGCGAGAAGTTCGCCAACCTCGTCGCTCTGGGCGGAAATCGCTGCAACGTTGGCCACCTGGGTGCCTTCAACGGGGCGGGCGTTCTCGAGCAGGCGGGCGGCGACGGCTTCAACGGAAACCTCGATGCCGCGCTTGATCTGGCCGGGGGCGGCGCCTGCCGCTACGTTGCGCAGGCCTTCCTTGACCAGCGCCTGCGCCAGGACGGTTGCGGTGGTGGTGCCGTCACCGGCAACATCGTTGGTCTTGGTGGCTACTTCCTTGGCCAGCTGCGCGCCAAGGTTCTCGTAGGGGTCGTCAAGTTCCACTTCGCGGGCGATGGTGACGCCGTCGTTCGTGATAGTGGGAGCGCCCCACTTCTTGTCCAGGACGACGTTGCGGCCGCGGGGGCCGAGCGTCACCTTGACGGTGTTGGCGAGCTTATCGATGCCGGCTTCAAGAGACCGGCGGGCAGCGTCGTTAAACGCAAGCTGCTTTGCCATGGTTTTGTCCTTTCAAGACAGAACCCCGCGCAGCTGACCAGCAGAGAGCATGACCAGCGGCACGGGGATCCGGAGAGTTACTTTACGACGATCGCCAGGACGTCGCGGGCGGAGAGCACGAGGTACTCGGTGCCGCCGGTCTTGACTTCGGTTCCGCCGTACTTGGAGTAGATGACGACGTCGCCAACGGCTACGTCGACGGGAACGCGGTTGCCGTCTTCGAAGCGGCCGGGGCCTACTGCAACAACTTCGCCTTCCTGCGGCTTCTCCTGTGCGGAGTCCGGGATCACCAGGCCGGAAGCCGTGGTCTGCTCGGCTTCGAGCGGGCGGACAACAATACGATCCTCAAGAGGCTTAATAGAGACCGACACTCGGACCTCTCCTTCTTCGTCAGCAAATTCGTGGACTGGAAAGCTTTCCGCCGTGGCTGGCAAACCGTCGTCGCGGTGCCGGCAGCAGCCTGGCTGGCAGCTCTTCATGTATTAGCACCCTCCTAGGGAGAGTGCTAATACAGACTGTATGCAAGGGTTAGCACTCGGTCAAGGCGAGTGCCAGAGTTTCGTCGTGGGCGGAACATGGGGACGTGTAGATTTGCCGGGTGCGAGCCGCCGTTTACCTGATTCTTGCCACCCTCTTCTGGGCGGGCAACTTTGTTGTAGGACAGGCTGCCATGGAGACCATGCAGCCGCTGCAGCTGACGTTCTGGCGGTGGGCCCTGGCCGCTGTGCCGCTGCTGGTCCTGGCGCAGCTGGTGGAAAAACCGGACTGGCGCGCCGTGCTGAGCCATTGGCCGGTGCTCCTGCTTCTGAGCTGCCTGGGCATGAGCGCCTACACCCTGCTGCTGTACAGCGCGCTGGGGCACACCTCGGCCCTGAACGCTTCGCTGGTGACCGCAGCGAACCCCGCCCTAATCACGGTCCTGGCCGTGGTCCTGCTCCGGGACAGGCCGCGCCCGCTGGGTTGGGCAGGGATTGCCCTGGGCCTCTGCGGAGTCCTGCTGGTGCTCACCGGAGGCGACCTACAGCGGCTGCTGACCTTCTCGATCAATGCCGGTGAGCTGCTGATCGTCGCGGCCATCACCGTGTGGGGCTTCTACACGATCACGGCCCGCAGGCTGTCCGTCCCGGCGATCACGTCCACCGCGGTTCAGGTGGCCATGGCGGCTGTTGTCCTGGTCCCCTTTGCAATGGCCACGGGGGCCGGGCTTCCAGCCACGGCCTCCGAAAGCTGGTCGCTGGCCTACATCGTCCTCTTCCCCTCGCTGGGTTCCTACCTGCTGTGGAACCTGGCGCTCAAACGCACCACCGCTGCAAACGCCGGGAACTACCTCAACCTCATCGCCGTGTTTACCGCCATCATCACGGTCGTCCTGGGCCAGCCCATCACGGTCCCCCAGGTCATGGGCGGCATCTTGGTTATTTCAGGGGTCCTGCTGACCAGTACCGGCGGCACAGCACCTCAGCGGCCCAGGTCCTCAAAGTCGACGTCCTCTCCGCCGTCGCCCTCTCCGGCCGAGTTCCGCCCGCGGTAAAGCAGCACCGCGGCAGCCGCGGCCACCATGAGCGATACAACCAGGAAGAAGATGCTGCCCGCGCGGGCTCCGGCGTACAGCCCGCGGATGTCCTGGGCCTCCTGCGTGTCGTCCTGGATGCTGCTGCCGCCCACCGAATAGACGGTGGCGTTGAAGGCATCCAGGAAGAAGATGATCACCAGAAGCGCGATACACACCACGGCAACCACGGCGCTGGCAATCAGTGCCGGGCGGGCGAACCGCGCCAGGCCCCCGGGGTGGTGCTGGCGGGACTGCGGGGTACCTGCACTGTCTTTCATGGCTTCAACACTATCGGCCCGCCGGCATGCCGCTCCTCCACTAGGCTGGAACCCATGGCTCAAGCTCCCCAGGACCAGATTGCACCACTGCTCACCCCGGAAGGCTGGGAGCTTCTGGCGTCCCTGGGCCCTTACCAGGAGGAGAAATCCTTCGAGCTGAACTCGGCCCTCCGCAAGGCCGGCCACTCCCCTGAACTGGTCTCCGCCGTCCTGACCCAGTCCAGGCTCCGCACCAGGGCGGCCGCAAAGTTCGGCGAGTTTGCCCGGAGCATGCTGTTCACCCAGGCCGGACTGGAACAGGCAACCCGGCTCAACGTTGCCGCACGCCACGCGCAGCGGTTCGCGGAGGCCGGAATCAGCCACGTTGCAGACCTGGGCTGCGGGCTGGCCGCGGACTCCCTGGCGCTGGCTTCCATGGACATCAACGTCACCGCCGTGGAGATGGACGAGACCACGGCAGCCTGCGCCACCGTCAACCTGATCCCGTTCCCCAACGCCACCGTGGTCCATGCGGACGCCACGGCCGTGCCGCTGGACGGGGTCGACGGCGTCTGGCTGGACCCGGCGCGACGTGTCACTTCCACGTCGGGCACCAAGCGGATCTGGGACCCCGAGGCTTTTTCCCCGCCCTTGTCCTTCGTTGAGGACCTGGCGGCCTCCGGCCTGGCCGTGGGGGTCAAGATGGGGCCGGGCATGCCGCACGATTCCGTTCCGGCAAGCTGCGAAGCGCAGTGGGTCTCCGTGGCCGGGGATGTGACGGAGGTGGCCCTGTGGTTCAACGCAGTGCGCCGGCCGGGAGTCCGCCGGGCAGCGCTGGTGCTCGGCGCCCAGGGTGCCGCTGAGCTGACCAGCGGAGAAGAGTTCGGCGCCGGTCCCACGGCTCCGGTGGGCCCGGTGGAAGGCTACCTCTACGAACCGGACGGTGCGGTGATCCGTGCAGGGCTGGTGGCGGACGTGGCGCTGCAGCTGGGCGGACACCTGGTGGATGAGCACATCGCTTATGTGTGCGCGCCGGAACTGGTGGATACGCCGTTTGCGCGCGCCTACAAGGTCCTGGAGGTGATGCCCTACAACGTCAAGGCGCTCAAGGCCTGGGTGAAGGACAACGGCATCGGCGTGCTGGACATCAAGAAGCGCGGTACCGCCGTCACGCCCGAGGAACTCCGCAAGCAGCTCCTCCCAAGCGGAAAGAACACTGGCGGGAAAAAAGCCGGAACCAAAACAGCCACCCTGGTCCTGACCCGCATCGGGGAGGACCGGGTGGCCATTGTGGTGGAGCCGGCGCAGGGCACTGCTCGCGAAGAAACTGCTACTGGGCCCGCATGAACTCCTCGGCAGCGCGCACCTGCTCAGCGGTGGGCCGCACGCCGGTGTAGAGGACAAACTGTTCCAGGGCCTGGATGGTGGCAACCTCCGCACCGGTGATGACCGGCTTTCCCGCGGCCCGTGCGGCCTTGATCAGCGGGGTTTCGGCCGGCAGCGCCACGACGTCGAAAACCACCCGGGCGGCGTCGATGGCCTCCTGCGGGAAGGCGAGCGCGTCGGCTTCCGCCCCGCCTGCCATCCCTCCTGCCATACCGATGGGGGTGACGTTAATGATCAAGTCCGCCGTCCCGCCGTCGAGCGCTTCCTGCCACCTGAAGCCGTACTGGTCCGCCAGCGCCCGCCCGGCAACCTCGTTCCGGGCGATGACCGTGACGTCCGTGAAGCCGGCGTCGCGGAGCGCCGCGACGGTGGCCTTGGCCATGCCGCCCGCTCCCTGGACCAAGACCGAATAGCTGGTGGGCACCTTGTTGGTGGACAGGAGCTGCTCGATGGCGGTGTAGTCGGTGTTGTAGGCCTTCAACTGCCCGTCCGTGTTCACAATGGTGTTGACGGAGTCGATGGCCTTGGCTGAGGGATCCATCTCGTCCACCAGCGCAATCACATCCTCCTTGTACGGCATGGAGATGGCACAGCCGCGGATGCCCAGGCCGCGGACGCCCGCGATGGCCTGTTCGAGGTTCGTGGGGGCGAACGCCTTGTAAATCCAGTTGAGGTTCAGCTGCTCGTACAGGTGGTTGTGGAAGCGGGTCCCGTTGTTGCTGGGCCGCGCCGAGAGCGAGATGCAGAGGGTCATGTCTTTATTGAGAATGGGCACCTGACCATTAAACGGGATTCCCAACTAGGTAGCGCTAAGTGTCGTTTTGAGGGTTCAAAACGACACTTCGCGCTACCTACTTGGGATCAGGGGCAGCCGGTTCCCGCCGGGTAGTTTCCGACGGCGGCCGGCAGCTTACCCGGTGCGCCCGCCTTCCCTGCCAGGACAGCGGCGAGGGCATCGAAGGCACCATCGCTCCGGCCGTAGAGGGCCACCTTCACCGGCGCCGTCGAGTCCCGCAGCGGCCAGGGGGCATCCAGTGCCACGGCAATGTCCCCTCCCGCGCCCCGGCCGCCGTAGCCGATGAGGCTGACCAGGGGTCCGGAGCCCAGGGCCAGCCCGGCCCTGGCTGCGGCTGCCTCGAAGCGTGCCCTGTCCGCCGGCGAGCCGCCGTCCACCCGTACCGCGCCAGGAACCAGCGGGCCGGTGCAGGGTCCGGAGAGCATGGTGACCGCTGAGGCGGAGACGTGGGCTGACAGGGCTCCGCCGCCGCCTGCCGGGGCGCCGGCTGCCGCGGCTGTCCGGCCGTGCCAAACCATCATGGTGGCCACCCGGCGGGCTGCCTCGTCCAGCCGCTCCGGGGGCAGGGCGCCGGAGGCCACGGCCTGGACGATCGCGGCGTGGGCCTGGGCTACGTCGGCGGGCATCAGCAGGAGGTCCGCGCCGGCGGCGAGGGCCATCACCGCGGCGGTGCCGCCGGGGTACTGCTTGGTCACGGCGCCCATGTTCAGGGCATCCGTCACCGCCACCCCCTTGAACCCGAGCCCCCGCAGTGCCGCGTAGGCAGGGCCGGAGAGCGACGCCGGGACGCCGGGTTCCAGTGCCGGGACGGCAATGTGCCCGGCCATCACCATCGGAGTTCCGGCGTCGATGGCGGCCCGGAACGGCTTCCAGTCGCGGGCGCCGAGCTCCGCCACCGTGGAGGGCTGCGCCGGGAGGTTGTGGTGGGAGTCGACCGTCACGGAGCCGTGCCCCGGAAAGTGCTTCACGGCCGGCAGCACTCCCGCGGCGAGCATTCCCTGCGAGAACGCCACGCCCAGCGCGGCGGCAGCGTCGGGGTCCGCGGACATGGACCTGGCGCCAATGGTGGGATCGGCGGGCCCGATGGTGACGTCGGTGCCGGGAGCGAAATCCAGGTTGAACCCGAGGGGCACCAGTTCCGCGGCCAGGCCCTGCCCCGCTTCCCGGGCCAGCGGCACGCTGCCGGCTGCGCCGTAGCTCATGGGAGTGGGCCATTCGGTCAGGGGCAGTCCCAGGCGTGCAACCTGGCCGCCTTCCTGGTCCACCGCAATGATCCCGGGCCACGGCCGTCCCCCGGCGGCGGCAGACAACCGCTGGTTGATGGCAGCCATTCCGTGCACGTCCATCCTGCCCTGCGGATCCAGGGGAACGTTGTCGCCCATGATGATGGACCCGGCAAGGTGCAGCCGCTCGATGGCGGCTGCGTGGGCCTCCACCTCCTTGCCCTTGAAGAACGGAAGGAGGACCTGCCCGGCCTTCTCCTCGGTGTTCATCGCCGCCACCGCCGCAGCTGCCGCGTCCTGGTCGCGCTGTTGGGGCCCCCACCCCAGTGGCCGGGTACCCGGATCGGGTGATGGGGAGGGCGTGGCGGGCGCCGTCGTCGTGCTTGGCGTGGCAGTAACAGAAGGGGCGGGCAGGGCAGATGGGGCCAACGACGACGGGGCAGGGCCCGGCGCTGCCGTGCAGGAAGCCAGGGCTACTGCGGCGGAGGCTGCCGCGATGAAGGGGAGGAATGTGTGAAGACTGTCACGCAGGGGTCGGAACAAGGCCATCAATACGATGCTACCCCTGCACTAGACTTGAACCACCCGTTCGCCTGCCGGCAGCAGACTGTCAGTGACGGCGTGAGCCAGCGGCAAACAGGACAGTTAGGAAATGCGTGAAGATCGATTTCGCTACATCAAGGCAGTCAACCCTTGGTGTTGAATGGGAACTCGCGCTGGTGGACGGCCGGACGGGCGAACTCGCATCCGTGGCCAATGAGGTGCTCCGCGGCGTCGCGTCCCGCCACCCCGAGCTGAACGAGGACGACGAGCACCCGCACATCAAGCAGGAACTCCTGCTGAACACGGTGGAACTGGTCACGGGTATCTGCGAAACCGCGGCCGAAGCCAAGGAAGACCTCAGCCGTTCGCTGGCCGCCGTGCGCGAGATCACCGATCCCATGGGCGTGGAACTGTTCTGCGCCGGAAGCCACCCGTTCAGCCCGCCGCAGCTGCAGCCGGTCACGGACAAGGCGCGCTACGCAAAACTCATTGACCGTACGCAGTGGTGGGGCCGGCAGATGGTCATCTATGGCGTGCACGTCCACGTGGGGCTGGACCGCCGGGACAAGGTGCTGCCCGTGCTGGACGGGCTGGTCAACTACTTCCCGCACTTCCAGGCGCTCTCCGCGTCCAGCCCGTTCTGGGGCGGCGAGGACACCGGCTACGCGTCCCAGCGTGCCCTGATGTTCCAGCAGCTCCCCACCGCCGGCTTGCCTTTCCAGTTCCACTCCTGGGAGGAATACGAGTCCTATGTGCAGGACATGTTCACCACCGGGGTGATCGACATGCTCTCGGAGATCCGCTGGGACATCCGGCCGGTCCCAAACCTGGGCACCATCGAGATGCGGATCTGCGACGGCCTGGCCACCCTGGAGGAGGTGGGCGCCATCGCAGCCCTCACCCAGTGCCTGGTGGACGAGTTCTCCACCACCCTGGACAACGGCGGGACCATCCCCACCATGCCGCCATGGCATGTCCAGGAAAACAAGTGGCGCGCTGCCCGCTACGGGATGGACGCCATCATCATCCTGGACGCCGCGGGCAAGGAGCAGCTGGTCACCGAGCACCTGCTGGAAACCCTTAACCGGCTCGAGCCCGTGGCCGCCAAGCTGCGCTGCACGGACGAGCTTGCCGACGTCGAGAAGATCATCCGCCGCGGTGCCGGCTACCAGCGCCAGCGCCGCGTCGCGGCTGAACACGGCGGGGACCTGCAGGCCGTGGTGCTGGACCTGGTCAAGCAGATGCGCAACGGCCCCACCGCCTGACCTGGCCGGCCCGGGCCAGTTACCGCCCGAAACGGGGCACTTCGGCACGGACTCGCCCGCCGCCGTCGTGATGTACGACGACGGGGCCCCCAAAGTGCGCCGCGACGGTTCGCGGGGTGTTCGAGAGTCCGGCCGGCCTCAGGCGGGGAGCGAGACCGACGTGACCGGCATCGAGGAATCAGGGGCGAAGCGGATGCCGCTGGGTTCCACTCCGGCCATTACCAGCTGCGCGCCCAGGGCGGCCACCATGGCGCCGTTGTCCGTGCACAGATCCAGCGGCGGCACGTGCAGCCTGATCCCGGCCGAGGCACACCGCTGTCCGGTCAGCTCGCGAAGCCGTGAGTTGGCCGCCACTCCGCCGCCCAGGAGCACGTCCTTGATGCCGTGTTCCCGGCAGGCCAGCACAGCCTTCGAGGAAATGATGTCCACCACGGCTTCCTGGAACGCCGCCGCAATGTCAGCCACCGGAATCTCCTCCCCTCGCGCCTCGAACTGCTCCACGCACCGGGCCACCGCGGTCTTGAGGCCGCTGAAGGACCAGTCGTACCGGTGCCTGCCCGGTTCCTCGGCGGTCCCCATGTACTTGGGCTGGCTCAGGCCGCGGGGGAAGCGAATGGACTTCGGGTTGCCGGTGCGGGCCACCATGTCGATGGCCGGCCCGCCCGGGTAGCCGAGGCCCAGGATGCGGGCCACCTTGTCGTAGGCTTCGCCGGCGGCGTCGTCGATGGTGGAGCCCAGGAGCTGCACGTCGTCGGTGATGCTGTTGATCCGCAGGATCTCGGTGTGGCCGCCGGAGACCAGCAGCGCGCCGAGGTTCTCCGGGAGCTGCGGGGCTGTGCCGTTGTGCTGGCCGCCGCCTGCCCCGTCCAGCAGCCCCACGCCGACGTGGGCCACAAGGTGGTTGATGGCGTACAGCGGCTTGCCGGTGGCCACGGCCAGTGCTTTGGCGGCGCAGACGCCCACCATGAGGGCGCCGGCCAGGCCCGGTCCCGAGGTGACCGCGATGGCGTCAACGTCATCGAGGACCACGCCGGCGTCGGACAATGCCTGCTCCAGCGTGGGGACGAAGGCGTCCAGGTGCGCGCGGGAGGCGATCTCGGGGATGACGCCGCCGAACCGGACGTGCTCGTCCATGGAGGATGACACGGTGTTGGTCAGCAGCGTGGTTCCGCGCACGATTCCCACTCCGGTCTCGTCGCAGGACGACTCGATGCCCAGCACCAGTGGTTGCGTGCGGTTCATGGCTGGGGTCCTTCCGTTGATTTGCCGCCGCCCGTGCCTTCACCCGCGAGCTGGAGGCGCATGATGAGGGCGTCGACGCCGTCGCGGTAATAGCGGGGGCGGACGTGGATCTGCTCGAAGCCAAACCGGACGTACAGCTGCTGCGCCCGCGGGTTGTCCGCCCGGACCTCCAGCAGGACGTCCGCAGCCCGCCTGCGCCGGGCCTCGTCAATGAGGGCGGTGAGCAGCGTGGTGCCGATGCCCCGGCCCTCATATTCGGGGACGACGGCGATGGTTTGGACATCCGCGATGGGCTCGATGCACATCAGGCCCGCATAGCCCACGATGCCGTCGCTGCCCTGCGCCACGAGGTAGCGGCGGGTTTCCGGCTGGGAGAGTTCGTCGAGGAACATCTGGAGGGGCCAGGCGTCCACCGGGAAAAGCCGCTGTTCCAGGGCGCTGACCGCGGGGACATCGTCCAGCGTCATATCGCGGAGGGTCACGCCAGCACCGGGGTGGCCGGGTGTGCGGTTCACAGGGCCCTCTTCCGCGGTCCGGGGACCTGGGCGTCGGACTCCCGCAGGTACAACGGCGTGGAGTCGAGGAGGCCGTTGCCCGCCTCGAGCCGTGCCAGCGCGAACTTGCCCAGGTACAGGGCATCCGGCTGTTCCTGCGCAAAGTCGGGGTGGGCCTTCAGCGCATCAGCGTAAAGACCGGCACCGGCACCGAAGGCGGGCAGGTCCGGGAGGTCGGCGGCGAAGCTGACGTGCGGGCCGTCCTCCAGGACGGGAAGCCGGCCGTCGGCGAGGCTGTAGCGCGCCCAGTAGACCTCTTTGCGGCGCGCGTCCGTCGCCACCAGGAACTCGGGGACGGCCGCGGCGGACTCCGCCACTTCCAGGGCCATGGCGTCCAGGCTGACCAGCCCGTGGAGGGGTTTGCCCCAGACAAAAGCCAGGGTCCGCGCGGTGGCGATTCCGGACCGCAATCCGGTGAACGGTCCGGGACCCACACCCACCACCAGGGCGTCGATGTCCTTCCCGGTCACGCCGGCGCCTGCGAGCATCTCCTCGATCCCCGGGGCAAGCACCTCGGCATGGCTCCGGGTGTCCTCGGTGGAGAAGCTGGCCACCACGGAGCCCGGCGCCTCAGAGGACACCAGGGCGGCGCTGGCAACGGCGGAGGTGTCAATGGCCAGGATCAGCATCAGCGGACCCCTTCCGTGGCCGCACCGAGTTCCGGGGCTTCGGGCCACCGCGGGCCGTAGCCGCGCATCACGATGGTGCGGGGCTCGTCCGCATCCCCGGTGTCGAAGTCCAGGCCGGCGGAGGGCAGCCCGTCGTCAAGTCCAACTGCGCGGTGCAAATCGATCTCGAGCCTGCTCTCGCTGAGGTGCTCCACCCGGTCCCGGCCCCACTCCACCACCGTCACGGAGGAGTCCATGGTGTTTTCCAGGTCGATGTCGTCAATCTCCGCGGCCGAGTCCAACCGGTAGGCATCCACGTGCACCAGGTCCGGGCCGCCGGGCCGCGGCCCCGCAGGCAGGTTGGGGTGGATGCGGACCAGGACGAACGTGGGGGAAATAATGCCTTCCCGGACACCCAGCCCCTCCCCCAGGCCCTGCGTGAACGTGGTCTTCCCGGCACCCAGCTCGCCGCTGAGCACCAGCAGATCCCCGGCCTGCAGGACCGCCGCGAGACAGAGGGCCAGCGCATGGGTCTGCTCCGCCGTCGTCGCTGTTAATGTCATTTCCCAGTTGGGCCGGGGAGCCTGGCCGTTGGTGGTCACGAGAGCTTCTCCTGACTGGACGCGGAGCTCCGGTCCTCTTCGTTGATGAAGCGCCGCGGCACCCTGGGGCTGATCCTGGTGACGATCTCGTAGTTGATGGTTCCGGCGGCGCGCGCCCAGTCATCGGCCGTGGGGCCGCCGTCGGCTCCGTCCCCGAACAGCTCCGCCTCGGCACCCAGCAGGTCCGCACCCGCTCCGCCGATGCCGCCGAGGTCGATGACCATCTGGTCCATGGCAATCCGGCCCACCACCGGGTAGGTCCGGCCGCCCAACCGCACGGGACCGCCGGTGGCGGACCGCGGCACCCCGTCCGCGTAACCCACCGGGATCAGGCCCAGCGTGCTGTCCCCCCGGGTGCGGTAGTGGAGGCCGTAGGAGACGCCCTGCCCGTGCGGCACCTCCTTGCACTGTGACACCAGGGTCCGCAGGGCCATGGCCGGGCGGAGCCCCAGTTCCGCGGAACTCTGCCCGGCGAACGGGGACAGCCCGTAGATGCCCAGGCCAACGCGGACCAGGTCGAAGTGGGTATCGGGCCGGGACAGCGTGGCGGGGGTGTTGGCCAGGTGGCGGACCTCCGGGTCCACGCCGGCGTCCTCCGCCACGGCCAGGACTTCCCGGAACGTGGCCAGCTGCTGGTCGGTTTCGGGACGCTCCGGCTCGTCGGCGACGGCGAGGTGGGAGAAGATGCCCACCACGCGCAGCAGGCCCTGGTCCTGGTAGTCCATCGCCTCGCCCACCAGCTGGTCCCAGCTGTCCAGGGCCGCGCCGTTGCGTCCCAGTCCGGTGTCCACTTTCAGGTGGACGCGGGCCGGGCGCTCCTGTTCCCGGGCTGCGGCCACAATGCGGTCCAGTTCCCAGCCGGAGCAGCCAATGTCCACGCCGGCAGCCACGGCAGCGCCGAAGTTGCTTTCCGTGGTGTGCAGCCAGGCCAGCAGCGGCGCGTCAATGCCGGCAGCCCGGAGCGCCAGGGCCTCCGAGATGTGGGCCACGCCCAGCCAGGACGCTCCGGCCTCCAGGGCCGCCCGCGCCACCGGCACGGCGCCGTGCCCGTAGGCGTCTGCCTTGACCACGGCCATGACTTTCGCGGGGGATGCGGCAGCGGCGAGGCGGCGGACGTTGTGCCGGATGGCGTCCAGGTCGATCACGGCGGACCGTTCATAGCGGGAGCCGTGTCCCGGGGCAGCACTGAATTCGCCGGTTGTTGCGGGGTAAGTCACCTTAGTGATTCTAGTGCTGGCGCTTCCGGCCGAATAATCGTCAGGCGTCCGAGAGGTGGGCGATGGTGGCTGCGGCCCTGCGCTGCGCGGCGAGCGGGACGTCCTGGATGATATCGGCCAGGAAACCGAAGCGCCGCAGCCACTGGCTAGTCTGCCGCTCCGGCCGTGCGTTGGCGCGCTTCCACCAGTCCGCAATGTCCCCCCACCCGGGGGCCGCCAGGGAACCGCCTACCTCCTGCACCGCCAGCGAGGCGCAAAGGTTCGCAAAGCGGAGCCTGTCCCCCAGCGGCCAGCCGGCCAGGCTGCCAACGATGAACGCGGCGTCGAAACAGTCACCTGCGCCCGTGGGGTCGTAGGCCTTCACCGGAAGCGAGGGCACCCACTCCTCCTCCCCCGTCTCGGAATCCACCGCCATGGCCCCCTGCGCGCCGAGCGTCACCACGGCCACCGGAACGCGGTCTGCCAGCGCGTACAGGGCAGTCCAGGGATCGTCCTTCCCGGTGAAGGCCATGGCCTCGCGCTGGTTGGGGAGGAAGGCATGGAAGTACTGCAGGTTGTCCAGCCGGGCAGGCGCCCATTCTCCGCTGGGGTCCCAGCCGACATCGCCGAACAGCTTGACCCCCGCGTGGTGCGCTGCCTTTGCCCACGGCTCGATCTCCCTGCCCACTTCCGCGATGCCTGCGAGCGCGGGCGGCGGGTCTCCTATGAGTTCGGACGACGTGATGGGGGCGGCGTGGCCATGGGTCACCATGGACCGGTCCTTCTCCACGCAGAGGGAGACGGTGACCGGCGAGTGCCAACCGGGGACTTTCTGCGACAGCGAGAGATCCACGTGCTCCTGGCCGGACAGGATCTTCCAGTTGAAGTCCCCGTAGCCGTCGTCGCCGAACGCGGCAGCCAGTCCTGTCTTCAGCCCCAGCCGCGCCGCGGCGATGGCCTGGTTGGCAACCCCGCCGGGGCAGCTGCCCATGCCGTCGCTCCAGATTTCGGTGCCGGGCTCCGGCGCGTGCGGAAGCCCTGTGAAAATGATGTCCTGGAAAACCGTCCCGGCCAGCAGCAGGTCGAATCCGGGAGTGGAGGGCGGGCGGACGGCTGCCAGGGGGTCGTAGGGGCGGGCTGGGATCGCGTCCATGTCCGCACACTACGCCCTGCCACGGACATCCGGTAGGGGCCTGCCGGGCGCGGGCCTAGACTGCTGGTTATGCGGCTTCTCATTGCCGGCGGCGGGGGTTTCCGGGTGCCGCTGATATACCGGGCGCTGGCCTCCGGCCGCTTTGCGGGGGTGGTCAGCGAGCTGGTGCTGTACGACGTCGACCCCGCCCGACTCCAGGCAGTCACCGCCATCCTGCACAGCATGCCGGGCGGTCCTGATGGCCGGGTTCCGGTGCACGCCACCACCAACCTGCCGCAGGCGCTGGCGGGTGCCGGGATGGTGTTCGCGGCCATCCGGCCCGGCGGAACGGCAGGACGGGTGGCGGACGAAAAAGTGGCGCAGGACCTCGGCCTGCTGGGTCAGGAAACAACCGGCGCGGGCGGGATCTCCTACGCCCTGCGGACCATCCCGCACATGCTCAACCTGGCACAGCTCATGAAGGAGCACTGTCCGGAGGCCTGGCTGGTCAACTTCACCAACCCCGCAGGCATGGTCACAGAGGCCCTGCTGCCCGTGCTGGGCAGGAAAGTGATCGGCATCTGCGACTCCGCGGGGGGCCTGGTGCAGCGGGCCGCACGGGCGGCAGGCGTGCCGCTGCCGGAGGGAAGGCTCGACGGCGTGGGCTACTACGGCCTGAACCATCTGGGCTGGCTCTACCGGCTGGAGTCCGGAGGGCAGGACGTGCTGCCGCGGCTGCTCACGGACCCGGATGCCCTGGCCACGTTCGAGGAGGGCCGGCTCTTCCCCCAGAAATTCCTGGCCCGCCTCGGCGCACTGCCGAACGAATACCTTTATTACTACTACCGGCAGGACGCCGCCCGTGAGGCTATGCGCGCCATGGCCCGAACCCGCGGCGAAACCATCCACAGCCAGCAGGAAGAGCTGTACCCGCGGCTGGCCGCCGCCGGTGCCGGTGCGTTCCGGCTCTGGGAGGAGGCGCGCCGGTCCCGCGAGGAGGGCTACCTGGCCGAGGCACGCACCCAGGGCGCCCAGCGGGACGAGGCCGACCTGGCCGGCGGCGGCTACGAGCGGGTGGCCCTCGCCGCCATGCGTGCCCTGTCCGGAACCGGTGACACACAGCTGATCCTGAACACCCGCAACTCCCGCGCGGCCGTACCGGACGCCGCTCCCAGCCCAGCCACGGCCCTGCCGGCCGCCGCTGAACCGGCCATTCCGGGGCTGCCGGCGGATGCCGTCGTCGAAGTTCCCTGCACGGTGACGGCCGACGGCGCGCTGCCGCTGCCCCAACTGGCCCCACCGGAACCTCAGCTGGGACTGCTCCGGCAGGTCAAGGAGGTGGAGCGGCTCACCGTGCGGGCCGCCGTCGAGGGTGACCGCGAAGCCGCGCTCGCGGCGTTCGCCCGGCATCCGCTGGTGGACCCGGAGGACCTGGCCCAGGCCCTGCTGGACGGCTACGAGCGCGAGTTCCCCGCCCTCCTGGACCTGTGGCGCCCAGGTGTCCGGTGAGGGAGGAGTAGTGTTTTATCGGATGCGCACTCTACCGGCGCTGCCCGTACACGCCGGTGGCCGGAAGGAGGTCCCGTGGCACTGATCCGCAGGGTTGCTTTGCTCTCCCTCCACACCTCCCCCATGGAGCAGCCCGGTTCCGGGGACGCGGGCGGGATGAACGTGTACATCCGCGAACTGGCATCGGCCCTGGCGGAAGCGGGCGTCGAGGTGGAGATCTTCACCCGGTCCACCTCGGCCCACCAGCCCGCCGTCGAACACCCCGATCCCGGCGTCTGCGTGCACAACGTCCTGGCCGGGCCGCTGAAGAAGATCCCCAAGGAAGAGCTGCCGGGCCTGCTGCACAGCATGGTGGCGGAAATCGAGCAGATCCGCCGCCGGCAGCCGCACGGCCGCTACGACGTGATCCATTCCCACTACTGGGTGTCCGGGATCGCGGGGCTGGAGCTGTCCGAGCTCTGGGGCGTGCCGCTGGTCCACACGATGCACACCATGGCCAAGGTCAAGAACCTGCTGCTGGAATCCGGTGAGCAGCCGGAGCCGCGGCGGCGTGAACTGGGCGAGCACCACATTGTGGACGGCGCCGCCCGGCTGATCGCCAATACCAGCGCGGAGGCCGCCGAACTTGTCTCGCACTACGGCGCCACCTACGACCGGATCGACATTGCCCCGCCCGGAGTGGACCTGGGCACCTTCACGCCTGCCTTCCGGGCACGGTCCAGGGCAGAGCGGGGCATCAACCCCGGGACGTTCCACCTGGTCTTCGCCGGGCGCATCCAGCGGCTGAAGGGGCCGCAGGTCCTGGTCAAGGCCGCGGCCCTGCTGCGGAAACGGCGGCCGGACATCGACCTCCGTGTCACCATCCTGGGCTCGCTGAGCGGCAACAAGGAATTCAACCTCCGGCGGCTAATTTCGGAAGCGGAGATGGACGACGTCGTCACGCAGCTTCCCCCAGTCAAAGCGCCTGAGCTTGCGGCCTGGTTCCGCGCGGCGGACGTGGTGGTGATGCCCTCCTTCAGCGAGTCCTTTGGGCTGGTGGCGCTCGAAGCCCAGGCCTGCGGCACACCGGTGGTGGCCACGCGTGTTGGCGGGCTGTCGCGGGCCATCTTCCACGGCAGGACCGGTTTGCTGGTGGACGGCCACCATGCCGCCGACTGGGCCGACGCGCTTGAGGCCCTGTACGACGATCCCGCCACCCGCGAGAACATGGGACGGGCCGCCGCCATCAGGGCCCAGAACTCGGGATGGGCCCGCACTGCTGCGATCACGCTCGAAAGCTACCATGCCGCCGTCGACAACCACGTGGGGACCCGTCTCGTGCAGGCCTTTCCCGCGTCCTGACGGCCGGCGTGCCTGAAACCGCCAATCTGACCTGCCAGCCATTCCGCCGATCGAAGGACAACGATGTCTCCCACCCCCAGTGACCTTGAGATTGCCAGAGCGGCACGGATCCGGCCCATCGAGGAGATTGCGGCGGCCGCGGGGATCAACGCGGACGCGCTCGAGCAGTACGGGCGGTACAAAGCCAAGATCGATCCCGCCCGGCTGCAGGCTCCCGCCCCTGCCGGGAAGGTGGTGCTGGTCTCGGCGATGTCCCCCACGCCGGCCGGCGAGGGGAAGTCCACCACCACCGTGGGGCTCGCCGATTCCCTGGCGCGGGCGGGCCACAAGGTGATGATCGCCCTGCGTGAGCCCTCGCTGGGCCCGGTGCTGGGCATGAAGGGCGGCGCCACCGGCGGCGGCTACTCCCAGGTGCTGCCCATGGACGAAATCAACCTCCACTTCACCGGCGACTTCCACGCCGTCACAGCGGCGAACAACGCGCTGATGGCCCTGGTGGACAACCACATCTACCAGGGCAACCAGCTCAACATCGACCCCCGGCGCCTGACGTTCAAGCGGGTGCTGGACATGAACGACCGCGCCCTGCGGGAGGTGGTCATCGGTTTGGGCGGGCCCACCCAGGGCGTCCCGCGCCAGGACGGCTTCGACATCACCGTGGCGTCCGAGATCATGGCGGTCTTCTGCCTGGCCACGGACCTGGCCGACCTCCGCTCTCGGCTCGGCCGGATCACGTTCGGCTACACCTTTGACCGGGCGCCGGTGACCGTGGCGGACCTCGGCGTGCAGGGGGCGCTGACGCTGCTGCTGAAGGAGGCCGTCAAGCCCAACCTGGTGCAGACCATCGCCGGCACCCCGGCCCTGGTCCATGGCGGCCCGTTCGCCAACATCGCCCACGGCTGCAATTCGCTGATTGCAACCCAGACGGCCCGTCGGCTGGCGGACATCGTGGTCACGGAGGCGGGTTTCGGCGCCGACCTGGGTGCTGAAAAGTTTATGGACATCAAGGCACGGACCGGCGGCCTGGCACCCTCGGCGGTGGTGGTGGTGGCAACGGTGCGGGCCCTCAAGATGCAGGGCGGAGTGGCAAAGAATCAGCTCACCGAACCGAACATCGCCGCCCTGGAGGCGGGGGTGGCCAACCTGCACCGGCACGTCCGGAACGTGGAGAAATTCGGTGTGCCGCCTGTCGTGGCCATCAACAGGTTCTCCTCCGATTCCGCGGAGGAACTCGACTGGCTGCTGGCGTGGTGTGCGGCGGAGGGAGTGCCGGCCGCCGTCGCCGATGTGTGGGGACGCGGCGGCGGTGGTGACGGCGGGGATGAACTTGCGGCCCTCGTGGCCAAGACGGTGGCGGGTCCAAACAATTTCCGGCACCTGTACGCGCTGGGGCTGCCGGTGGAGGACAAGATCCGGACCATCGCCCAGGAAATCTACGGGGCGGACGGCGTGGACTTCTCCGTGCCGGCCCTGAAGCGGCTGGCCGATATCGAGCGGAACGGCTGGGGCGGCCTCCCTGTCTGCATGGCCAAGACCCAGTACTCCTTCACGGACGACGCCTCGCGCCTGGGCGCCCCGAAGGGATTCACCATTCACGTCCGCGACCTCCTGCCCAAGACCGGTGCCGGCTTCATCGTTGCCCTGACCGGAGCGGTGATGACCATGCCAGGGCTGCCCGTTGCCCCGGCCGCGATGCGCATGGACGTGGACGGCGACGGCAACCCGGTGGGCCTCGCCTGACCCCTGCGACCCCCTCTCACTTGATGCGGGCTTTCTACGGACGCTCTCTCACCTGATGTCGGCTTTCCGGCGACGCTCTCTCACCTGATGTCGGCTTTCCGGCGACGCTCTCTCACTTCCCGCGATTCAGGGACCCGTGCGGACGCCGCTTTTACGGTCACAACGGTCCGCGACGTCCCGCCCACGCGGCCTCCCCGCTTCACTGAAACGAAGATCACCGCCGTGCTCAGCACCACGAGTCCGCAGACGAACGCCACGGAGGAGCGGTCGGTGGCGAGCAGATCAGGAATGGCACGGCCCGGCACAGTCGCTGCGAAGATGAAGGCCACGGCGATGCCGATGTAGCTGCCAATCATGTTTCCCCTATGCGAGGCGATGTTGCCGAGAACGGCACTGACCAGGCCCAGGGTAACGGTCACGATAGTGAAGGCCGAGAGCCCGTGCAGCCAGCTGAAATGCCCGTCGGACACAATCCAGAAACTGCTGAAGCAGACGTAGTACATGGCAGTCACCCAGAAATAGCCCATGGTGCGGTGGATACGGTCTCGCCGTCGGCGCAGTATCTGCAAGGGCCCGATGGCCAGCACAAAAAGGGCGGCAACCACGTGGCTGGCAAGTAGAACATTCCAAGGCTCCATAGCCTTAGGATAGAGCCACTATCCATGCGTGTACATCAGGATAGCCGGGCCTGGATTCACTATCCATAGAGACGGGCAGGTAAGGAGATCGGGATGCAACTCAATGAACTGAGTCAGCGGTCAGGAGTCACACCCGCAAGCATCAAGTACTACCTGCGCGAAGGCCTGCTGCCGCCGGGTGAGGCCGTTCACGCAACCCGTGCCGAGTATTCAGCCGGGCATCTCGAGCGGCTCGAATTGATCCAGGCGCTCCGGCAGGTCGTGGGCCTGAACATCGGGCAGATCCGCGGCCTCGTGAAAATGGCCGACGACGGCGTGCCCCGCCTCGATCTCCTTGCTGCGGTCCAGCGGGTGGTTCTGGATCTTGGAAACTACACCACGTCGGTCGGCGGGGAAGCGGCAGAGGCGACTGACGCCGTCGTACGATTTCGCGGTTGGCCGGATTCCGCAAGTGACGCCCGGAACGCCCTCACTGCCCACCTGGAGCTGATGGCGGGCCTCAAGATTCCTGTATCTGAGACAGTGCTGGAGGCGTACAGCAAGGCGATGGACGACGTGGCCGGACTCGACATTGCCGCAACGACCGCCCCGGAGAGCACCGACAGGCTCATCCTCACTGCCGCCGTCGGCATGCATATGCACAGCCAGCTTCTCCTTAAACTCCTGGCACTCGCCCAGGCCAGCCACGCCATCCGCCGCTATCACGGTTAAAGGGCCGGCGCTCCCCCACCGATGTGAGAGAGCGCCGCGTGAAAACCCGCATCATGTGAGAGAGGATCGCCCGGAAACCGACGTTATGTGAGAGAGCGTCCCAGGGGGTGGGGAACCGGACTTAAGGCCTAACGCTCGAGGTCGCCGCGGATGAAGGCTTCCACCTTTTCGCGGGCGAGGTCGTCGTTGAACTGCTCCGGCGGGGACTTCATGAAGTAGCTCGATGCGGAGAGCAGCGGGCCGCCGATGCCGCGGTCCAGGCCGATCTTGGCGGCACGGATGGCATCGATGATCACGCCGGCGGAGTTCGGGGAGTCCCAGACTTCCAGCTTGTACTCGAGCGAGACGGGGGCGTCGCCGAAGTTGCGGCCCTCGAGGCGGACGAAGGCCCACTTGCGGTCGTCGAGCCACTGGACGTAATCGGACGGGCCGATGTGGACGTCCTTGGCAGCCAGTTCGGCCTCGACGTTGGAGGTGACGGCCTGGGTCTTGGAGATCTTCTTGGACTCCAGGCGGTCGCGCTCCAGCATGTTCTTGAAGTCCATGTTGCCGCCGACGTTCAGCTGGTACGTGCGGTCCAGGGTGACGCCGCGGTCCTCGAAGAGCTTGGCCATGACGCGGTGCGTGATGGTGGCGCCGATCTGGCTCTTGATGTCGTCGCCCACGATCGGGACGCCGGCGGCGGTGAACTTGTCAGCCCACTCCTTGGTGCCGGCGATGAAGACGGGCAGGGCGTTCACGAAGCCCACGCCGGCGTCAATTGCTGCCTGGGCGTAGAACTCGGCTGCTGCCTGGGATCCAACGGGCAGGTAGCAGACCATCACGTCAACCTTGGCGTCCTTGAGCGCCTGCACAACGTCCACGGGCTCTTCGGTGGACTGCTCGATGGTCTCGAGGTAGTACTTGCCGAGGCCGTCGAGGGTGTGGCCGCGCTGGACGGTGACGCCGGTGGGCGGCACGTCGGCGATCTTGATGGTGTTGTTTTCGCTCGCCAGGATGGCATCTGCAAGGTCAACGCCGACCTTCTTGCCATCAACGTCAAACGCGGCAACGAACTCAACGTCACCCACGTGGTACTGGCCGAACTCAACGTGCATCAGGCCCGGGATCGTGGCCTTGGGGTCTGCATCCTTGTAGTAGTGGACGCCCTGGACCAGCGAAGCGGCACAGTTTCCTACGCCGACGATTGCAACACGAATCGGATGTGAAGACACGGAACTCCTTTGAGGACAAACGTCAGCCCGCCGGTGCCGCGTCCGGGAGGGGACGACGGCGGTGCGGCAGGCTCTGCGCCAAAACGGCGCCTTTTCATAGTAACCAACAGAGTGGGACCCGGGGTTGTTCCCTTGTCCCACTCTGCGGAATCACCGTAACGGAATCAGGCCGGCTGCTTCCACAGGTTGATGTCCGACTCCACCGCGAATTCGTCGATGGCGTTCAGTTCGTCGGCGGTGAACGCGAGGTTGTTGATGGCGGACAGCGTATCCTCCAACTGGCGCACACTGGAGGCGCCCACCAGGGCCGAGGTGACGGGCAAACCCTTGGGCTGGTCGCGCAGGATCCAGGCGACGGCCATCTGGGCGAGGGACTGTCCGCGTCCTTCGGCGATCCTGTTGAGCCCCCGGATCCGGTCCAGCTTCTCCTCGGTGATGGCGTTCTCGGAGAGGAATCGGTCCTTGGCGGCCCGGGAGTCTGCGGGGATGCCGTTGAGGTACCGGTCGGTGAGCATGCCCTGGGCGAGCGGGGAGAAGGCGATGGAGCCTGCGCCCACCTGGTCCAGCGCTTCATAGAGGTTGGGCGAACCGTTCTCGGTCCACCGGTTGAGCATCGAGTAGCTGGGCTGGTGGATGAGCAGCGGCGTCCCCAGGTCCTTCAGGATCCGCGCGGCCTCAAGGGTCTGCTCCGGGGTGTAGGAGGAGATGCCCGCGTACAGTGCCTTGCCTGAACGGACGGCGTAGTCCAGGGCGCCCATGGTTTCTTCCATTGGCGTTTCCGGGTCCGGCCGGTGGCTGTAGAAGATGTCCACGTAGTCCAGGCCCATACGCTGCAGCGACTGGTCCAGGCTGGAGATGAGGTACTTGCGGGAGCCCCACTCGCCGTACGGGCCGGGCCACATGTAGTAGCCGGCCTTCGTGGAGATGACGAGTTCGTCCCGGTAGGGCTTGAAGTCGTCCTGGAGGTGCCGGCCGAAGTTCGTTTCAGCGGACCCGTCCGGCGGGCCGTAGTTGTTGGCGAGGTCGAAGTGGTTGACGCCGAGATCAAACGCGCGGCGCAGGATGGCCCGCTGTTCGTCGAAGCGCTTGTCATCGCCGAAGTTGTGCCACAGGCCAAGCGAGATGGCGGGGAGCTTGAGCCCGCTGCGGCCGACGCGGCGGTAGGGCATGGATTCGTAGCGGTCTTCCGCCGCGGAATAAGTCATGTGTTCCATCCTGCCAGCTGTGATCCGCGCAACAGGCCAGGGCGGGAAAGTTACGCCGCGGGCTGACATCAGCCCGCGGCGCAACACTGCCCGAATGGAGCGTCAGGACTTGACGATTGCCGCACTCCAGGGCGCCAGGGCGAGGGCCTCGCCGTCAAGGCCGGTCCCCTCGTCCGTTGCCAGCAGGACAGTCCCGGCAACGTCCTCCAGCCGCACCTTGGCGTCCGAGAGGTTCAGCAGTACCTCAACACTTCCGCGGCGGAACCGCAGCCAGCCGGCGTCGTCGTCGAACGTCACATCCGTCTCGGTAAAGCCGAGCCCGGCAAGCTCCGGGTGTTCGCGGCGCAGCGCCGTGAGGGCACGGTAGAGTTCCAGGAGCCGGGCGTGGTCCCCACTCGAGGCTTCGTCCCAGTTCAGCTTGGACCGGCGGAAGGTTTCCGGGTCCTGGGGGTCGGGCACGACGGCGGGATCCCACCCCATGCGCTCGAACTCCTTGATCCGGCCTTCCGCGGTGGCCTTGCCCAGCTCCGGCTCCGGGTGGGAGGTGAAGAACTGCCAGGGGGTGCTCGCCGCAAACTCCTCGCCCATGAACAGCATGGGCGTGAACGGGGACGTCAGCGTGAGCACGGCGGCCATCGCCAGCTGTCCGTGGGACAGCGACTGGGAGAGCCTGTCCCCCGTGGCGCGGTTGCCGATCTGGTCGTGGTTCTGGTTGCAGACCACCAGCGCCGCCGGGTGCACCAGCGAAGCATTGATGGGCCGGCCGTGGTGCCGTCCGCGGAAGCTGGAGTAGCTGCCGTCGTGCAGGAAGCCGTCCTTCAGGACCTTCGCCAGGACCGCCAGGGACTGGAAGTCCTCGTAGTATCCGGTGGTCTCGCCGCTGACGCTGACGTGGACCGCGTGGTGGAAGTCGTCGCTCCACTGCCCGGCCAGCCCGTACCCGTTGGCGTCCCGCGGGTACAGCAGGCGCGGGTTGTTCAGGTCCGATTCGGCGATCAGGGTCTTCGGCAGCCCGGTCTCCGCTGAGACGGCATCGCCCAGGGCACCGAACTCCTCGAGGATGTGCACGGCGCGCTCGTCCTTCAGCGCGTGCACGGCATCCAGGCGGAGGCCGTCCACGTGGTAGTCCCGGAGCCAGAGGGCAAGGTTGTCCAGGATGTATTCCCGCACCACGTCGGAGCCGGGACCGTCCAGGTTCACCGAGTCTCCCCAGGTGTTGGCATCCCCCTGCTTCAGGTAGGGCCCGAACTTGGACAGGTAGTTCCCGCTTGGGCCGAGGTGGTTGTACACCACGTCCTGGATGACGCCCAGGCCGGCGGCGTGGGCAGCGTCCACAAAGCGTTGGTAGGCCGCGGGCCCGCCGTAGCCTTCATGGACCGCGTACCACTGGACGCCGTCGTAGCCCCAGTTGTGGGTCCCGTTGAAGCCATTGACCGGGAGCAGCTCCACGAAGTCGATGCCCAGGTCCGCCAGGTACCCGAGCTTCCCAACCGCCGCGTCCAGGGTTCCCTCAGGGGTGAAGGTGCCGATGTGGAGTTCGTAGATTACCGAACCCTTCAGGTCCTTGCCTTTCCACCCGGAGTCCTGCCAGGCATGGGCTGCGGGGTCGAACGTACGGGAGAGCTCATGGACGCCGGCGGGCAGGCGGCGGGAGCGCGGATCGGGAATGGGGTGGCTGTCTCCGTCCAGCAGGTAGCCGTAGTCCATCTCGCCGTCCGCCGGAGCGTCGGGGGCTGTCCACCAGCCCTCAGAGCCCGGCGCCGTGTCCTTTGCGGCCATGGGGTACTGCCGGCCGCCGGCCAGCAGGACCACGGATGCGGCCTCCGGAGCCCAGACGTCGAAGCGCCCGGGGCCGTCATTGACGAGGGTCATGCCTTTTCTCCATCCGCCGGTACGAGCAAAGCCACGGGGTAGGTGCCCAGGACGTCGGCCACCGGAACGGACCCGGGTCCGTGACCGTTGCCGGTGAGTTCGTCGCGCACCGCAACGGGAAGTTCGACGGCGGTGTCCCGCCATCCGCCGTCTGCCGCCAGTCCGGCGGGAAGCCGGGTGGCAAGGGTCAGGGCGCCCAGGGCGCCGTCACCTCCGCGGTGGAACGCCAGCACGTGATCCGCCGCAGGACCTGTGGCCGTTACGGGGCTGTAGCCCTGGAACAGTTCGGGCCGGTCGCGGCGGAGCCGGAGCGCGCGGGAGGTGACCAGGAGCTTGCTGGTTTCCGTGTCCGCGGCGGGCAGGGTGCCGGCGTCGAGCTTTGCAAGCTCCTGCCGGCGGACCTCAAAGTCCACCGGCCGCCGGTTGTCGGGGTCGGTCAGGGACCGTTCCCAGAACTCGCTGCCCTGGTAGACGTCCGGCACTCCGGGCATGGTCAGCTGGACCAGCTTGGCGGACACCGAGTTGGACGCGGCGTACGAATCGATCCGTGCCACGAAGTCCTCCACCGCTTTGGTGACCCGGCCGTCGTCGAACGCGGCGTCCACCGCGGCCTTGACGGCGGATTCGAAGTCCTCGTCGGGGCTGGTCCAGGTGGTGGAGTTGCCGGCTTCCCGGGCAGCCTTCTCGGCGTATCCCTGCAGCCGTTCCCTGCTCGCGGGCCACGCTCCCACCACAGCCTGCCACAGCAGGTTCTCGTAGGGGCCGTCCGGAATCGGGGCGAGTCCGCGGAGCGTGGCCAGGGTGTCCGCCCACTCCTCCGGCAGCTCGGCGATGACCGAGATCCGGGCCCGGGCGTCCTCGCTGCGTTTGGTGTCATGCGTGGACATGGTGGTCATGGACAGGGGCAGTTCCTGCTGGCGCCGGGCTATCCGCTGGTGGAACTCGGCCGCGGAAACAGAAAATTCCGTCGGTTCGGCGCCCACCTCTGTCAGGGTACCCAGCCGGGTGTAGCGGTAGAACGCGGTGTCTTCCACGCCCTTGGCCATCACCATGCCGGATGTCTGCTGGAACCGCACGGAAATCGCATTGGCGGGGTCAAGTAGCAGCGGCAGCAGGGTGCCCACGGCTACCTCGAGGTCGGGCCGGTGTGCCGCCGCTGATTCGCACGCTTCCTTGAGGATCTCGGCGCCGGTGGGCAGGTACGTCCGGTAGACCGGGAAAGCAGCGATGATCTCGGCAATGGCATCTGCTGCCTGCTCCATCGGCAGCCCATAAGACTCCGGAACCAGGCGGGCCAGGCGAAGGACCTCGGACCGCAGGATGCCGTCCGCGATCATCCGCTTGGTGCCCCGGATCATCTCTGCATAGTCCGCAGGGGTGCTGGAGCCGCGAAGCTTCGCGTCCAGCTCGTCCAGCGCCTGCTGGCCTGCGGGGTCCACGAACACCCGGTCCACGTCCGCGAGGGCGTCGTATCCGGTGGTTCCCTCGGTGGCGAAGTCCTGCGGCAGGGTTTCACCCGGCTCCAGGATCTTTTCCACCAGGACGTAGGCTCCGCCGCTGAGGTCCTTCAGCCAGCGCAGGTAACCGGCGGGGTCGGCCAGGCCGTCCGGGTGGTCCACCCGCAGGCCGTCCACCAGGCCTTCCTTGAACCATCGGCCAACCTCGGCATGTGCCTCTTCGAACACCCTGGGGGTTTCAACCCGGATCCCGGCCAGCGTGGTCACAGCGAAGAAGCGCCGGTAGTTCAGTTCCGCGTCCGCCCGGCGCCAGTCCATCAGCTCATAGTGCTGGCGGCTGTGCACCTCCTGGGGGGTGTCGCCCTCAGAGTAGCTTCCGGAAGCCAGCGGGAACCGGTGGTCGTAGTAGCGGAGCTCGCCGTCCGTGATTTCCAGCTTGTCCAGGTCCTCGTCGGAGCCAAGCATGGGCAGCCGGACCTTCCCGCCTGCCAGGTCCCAGTCGACGTCGAAGGCTTCGGCGTAGGGCGAACCCTGCCCTTCCTTCAGCAGGGACCACCACCAGGGGTTCTGCGAGGGCGTGGCGACGCCCACGTGGTTGGGGACGATGTCCACCAGGACACCCATGCCGTGCTCGCGGGCAGCCTTGGACAGGGCCAGCAGGCCCTCGGGGCCGCCCCGCTCCGGGTCCACAGCGGAGGGGTCGGTCACGTCATAGCCGTGGTCCGAGCCCTGCTCCGCGGTGAGGATGGGCGAGAGGTAGACCCAGTCAACACCGAGCTCCTTGAGGTACGGGACCTTTTCGGCGGCATCGAACAGGGTGAAGCTGCTGCGGATCTGCAGGCGGTAGGTGGAGGCCGGAGTCCTCATGCCTTCGTTGCCCTTTCCTCGCTTGCTTCCGCAGCCTTGGTCTGGGCTTCCACCATCTCCTCTTGGGCTTCCTCATGCTCTGCCATGGAGGCCAGCGAAGCGGCTGCGGAGGTGTCCACCTCAGCCTCTGGGCCCGAGTAGGCACGCAGTACCACCATGGACTTGGCGTCCAGCGTCAGCGTCGCTTTCGCCTTGAGTGGGTCGTACGCGTCGGCCTGGGCCGCCGTGTCAATCATGACCTCCCAGTACTGCGAGTACTCCTCAGAGGGAAGGCAGAAGTCCACGGCGTCGTCGTGCGCGTTGAAAGCCATGATGAAGCTGTCATCGGTGATGCGCCGGCCGCGTGAATCCTGTTCCTGGATGCCGTCGCCGTTGTAGAAGACGCCGATGGTCCGGCCGAAGCCGCTCCCCCAGTCCTCCGGCAGCATCTCGGTGCCGTCGGTCTTCAGCCAGACGATATCCGGCAGCTTTTCACCTTCACCGCGGCGCACGGGGCGGCCGTCGAAGAAGCGGCTGCGCCGGAACGTGGGGTGGTCGCGGCGGAGCTTGTTCACGAAAGCGGTGAACTCCACCAGGGGCTGGTCCATGGCGTCCCAGTGAATCCAGCTGAGCTCGGAGTCCTGGCAGTAGGTGTTGTTGTTTCCCTGCTGGGTGCGTCCCAGCTCGTCGCCGTGCAGGACCATCGGCACGCCCTGGGAAAGCAGCAGGGTGGCGATGAAGTTCCGCTGCTGGCGGGCACGGAGAGTCAGCACCTTCTCGTCGTCGGTGTCGCCTTCTTCGCCGCAGTTCCAGGACCGGTTGTGCGATTCGCCGTCGTTGTTGCCTTCACCGTTGGCTTCGTTGTGCTTTTCGTTGTAGGAGACCAGGTCCCGCATGGTGAAGCCGTCGTGGGCGGTGACGAAGTTGATTGAGGCCACGGGGCGGCGCGCGGAGCTCTCGTAAAGGTCAGCGGAGCCGGTCAGGCGTGAAGCGAATTCGCCCAGGGTGGCGGGCTCGCCGCGCCAGAAGTCGCGGACGGTGTCACGGTACTTGCCGTTCCATTCCGTCCACTGCGGCGGAAAATTGCCCACCTGGTAACCGCCGGGGCCGACATCCCACGGCTCTGCGATCAGCTTGACCTGGGAAACAACCGGGTCCTGCTGGATGAGTTCGAAGAAGGTGGAGAGCTTGTCCACGTCGTAGAACTCACGGGCCAGGGTGGAGGCGAGATCGAAACGGAAGCCATCCACGTGCATCTCGGTGACCCAGTAGCGGAGGGAGTCCATGAGCAGTTGCAGGGAGTGGGGGTGGCGTACATTGAGCGAGTTGCCGGTGCCGGTGTAGTCCATGTAGTGCTTGAGGTCGTTATCCACCAGGCGGTAGTAGGCCTGGTTGTCGATCCCCTTGAAGGACAGCGTGGGGCCCAGGTGGTTGCCTTCGGCGGTGTGGTTGTAGACGACGTCGAGGATCACCTCGATGCCTGCGCGGTGGAGGTCGCGCACCATGGCCTTGAATTCCTGCACCTGGTGCCCCACGTCCCCCGTGGAGCTGTAGGTGTTCTGCGGCGCGAAGAAGCCAATGGTGTTGTAGCCCCAGTAGTTACTGAGGCCCTTCTCCACCAGGGTGCCATCGTTGACGAACTGGTGCACCGGCATGAGCTCAATGGCCGTGACACCAAGCTTCTTGAGGTGGTCGATGACGGCTGGGTGGGCCACACCGGCGTATGTGCCGCGCTGCTCTTCGGGAATCTCCGGGTGCAGCTCGGTCAGGCCCTTGACGTGTGCTTCGTAGATGACCGACTCGTGGTAGGGGATCCGCAGCTGGCGGTCGCCGTCCCATTCGAAGAACGGGTTGATGACGACGCCGTGCATGGTGTGCGGCGCCGAATCGGCATCGTTGCGGGAATCGGGATCGCCAAATTCGTAGGAGAAGAGCGCCGGGTCCCAGTCGATTTGTCCTTGGACAGCCTTGGCGTAGGGGTCCATCAGTAGCTTGTTCGGATTAAAGCGGCTCCCGTTCGCAGGATCGTACGGCCCGTAGACCCGGTAACCGTACTTCTGGCCAGGCTGGATGTGCGGCAGGTAGCAGTGCCAGACGTAGCCGTCCACTTCGGTCAGCTCGATCCGGGTCTCGGCCAGGTCGTCGTCCAGGAGGCAAAGCTCCACCCGTTCCGCCTGTTCGCTGAACAGGGCGAAGTTAGTGCCGGTTCCGTTGTACGTGGCTCCCAGCGGGTAGGCAGTTCCAGGCCAGACTTCCATAATGCTCCTTTGTGATTCAGCAGCGGGAAGCAAAATGCCCCCCATTGCCGGTGCGAACTAATGCCTACCGTAACTGCTGGGTGTGACTGTTACGTTTCCCAACCCATCGTTACTAAGCGTGCTTACTTTACCCCAGGTATACGGTATGGAGTCTGCAATTCTGCCAGCAGCGATCGGGCCGCCGCTGAGAACCTCCGACGCCGCCCGTCCGGCTTTGCCGTGCACGGCGGCTCCCAGGGCGGCAATGGCGGCCCAGCGCACGTCCGGTTCCACACCCTCGTTGCTGAAGCGGCCGACGTCGTTCCCCGCCTGGGCGAGCAGCGCACCGATGACGCCGGCCAGGACGTCCCCGCTGCCGGCAGTCGCCAGCCAGGGGGTCCCGTCTGCCTGGCTGAACACGTCACCGGAGGGTGCGGCGACCAGGGTGGTGGCGCCCTTGAGGAGCACGGTGGCACCGGTCAGTTCCGAGGCACGGCGCACCGCGGCCAGGGTTCCGGCTTCCACCGCGTCCCGGTCCTCTGATCCGCCCAGGCGTTGCAGCAGCGAGGCCAGCTCCCCGGCGTGGGGGGTGAGGACAATATGCGGGCCAAGGGTTTCGGGAAGAGCGGGGAGGGCGCCGGCGTCTGCCACAACGGGCAGCCCGGATCCGACGGCGTCGCGGGCCCGCTGGAGCTGCTCGTGGTGCTCCGGGCCCATGCCGGAGCCCACCAGCCAGGCCTGCACGCGGTTGTCCGCTACAGAGCCGGTACTGCAGACCACCTCAGGGCACGCCTGCCTCACAAGGTCCGCGACTTGTGGCGGGCCAAGGTACCGGACCATCCCTACGCCCGCTGCCAGGGCGCCCCGGCAGGCCAGGACAGCGGCACCGGGATAGTCCACGGAGCCGGCGACCACGCCCAGGACGCCGCGGGAGTACTTGTGCGCACGCCGGGCAGGGTGCGGCAGCAGCCGGGCCAGGTCCGCCTCGTCGAGCCGGCGGAGCGAAGGCTGCGGCAGGTGCTCCTCGATACCGATGGGCACCACCAGCACCCGGCCGGCGTAATCGGCGCCGGGGTCCGCGAGCAGGCCGCTCTTGGCACCGCCGAAGGTGACGGTCAGGTCCGCCGGCAGCACCGGCTGGAAAACGTCGCCGGTATCAGCGTCAACACCGCTGGGCAGGTCGCAGGCCACCACGAGCGCCTGTCCGCCACCACTTCTCAGAAGCTCGGAGACGGCGGAAACCAGGTCTGCAGCACTCCCCCGCAGCCCGCCGTTGGCGCCTGTGCCCAGCACAGCATCGATGACGACGTCGGCCCGCGCCGCTTCTGCGGCAAGTGCGGCGGGTGCCGTCCCGTCGAGACGGTGCACCCGGCCGCCGGCGCGCTCGAAAGCAGCCAGCGCCTGCGGGTGGGCGCTGGCTCCGGTGAGCACCGCCGTCGTTCGCATGCCGCGTGCCGCCAGGAAGGAAGCGGCGTACAGGCCGTCGCCGCCGTTGTTGCCCTTGCCGGTGAGGACGGAAACGCTGGCGCCGTAGATGCCCATGCCACGGGAACGGCGTTCCCTGATGACGGCGTTGGCCAGGCCGTGGGCTGCGCGCTGCATGAGGACGTCCCCCAGCCCGGAGGCGAGGAGCGGCTCCTCAGCCTGCCGGACCTGGGTTCCGGTGTAGGCGCTGATCACGGCGTCAGTTCCCGTGGGTGCCGGAGCAGGTTCAGCCTTCGGCCAGGACGGTGGCGGTGGCGATCCCGCCGTCGTGGCTCATGGAGAGATGCCAGCGCTTGACGCCCTTGGCCTCGGCCACAGCCAGCACGGTGCCCTTGACCTGCACGGTGGGTCCGTTCTGGTCCAGGCCGATCCAGCAGTCCTGCCAGTTCATGCCGGCGGGCGCACCGAGGACCTTGGCAACAGCTTCCTTGGCGGCAAACCGCGCAGCCAGTGACCGGGTGTTCAGCTCACGCTCAGCGGGAACGAACAGCCGGTCCCGGAGGCCGGGGGTGCGTTCAAGCTGGCGGCCGAACCGCTCGATGTCTACAACGTCTACGCCAATGCCAACAATCATGGCACTACTCTACGTCGACGGCCCCGGCCCGCTGTGCGCAGCACGCGCGTGGCAGCCGGCGGAGACGAAGGAAGCCCTGGGCGCCGGGCCCAAGGCTTCCTGAATCAGTACCGGAGTCCGCTACTCGACCGTGACGCTCTTGGCGAGGTTGCGGGGCTGGTCCACGTCGTAGCCCTTGGCCTGGGCCAATTCCGCGGCGAAGATCTGCAGCGGGACGGTGGTCAGCAGGGGCATGAGCAGCGTGGGGGTTTCGGGGACGTAGAAGACGTACTCGGCGTAGGCCTTCACGGCTTCGTCGCCTTCCTCGGCGATGACCAGGGTCCGGGCGCCGCGGGCGCGGACTTCCTGGATGTTGGAGACCACCTTGGCGTGCAGGGAATCGCGGCCGCGCGGGGACGGGACCACCACGAACACCGGCTGGCCGTCATCGATCAGGGCGATGGGGCCGTGCTTGAGCTCGCCGGCAGCGAAACCCTCGGCGTGGATGTACGCGATTTCCTTCAGCTTCAGCGCGCCCTCCAGCGCCACCGGGAATCCCACGTGGCGGCCCAGGAACAGCACCGACTTCTCATTCGCCATGCTGCGGGCCAGTTCCCGCAAGGGTCCGGCGTTGTCCAGGATTTTCTGGATCTTCGCCGGGATCTTGTTCAGGTCCGCGAGGACGTCCTTGATCTGGCCCGAGAAGATGTTTCCGCGCAGCTGTGCCAAATACAGGCCCAGCAGGTACGCGGCGGTGATCTGCGCCAGGAACGCCTTGGTGGAGGCCACCGCGATCTCCGGGCCCGCGTGGGTGTACAGCACGGCGTCGGACTCGCGCGGGATGGTGGAGCCGTTGGTGTTGCAGATGGAGATGGTCTTGGCGCCCTGTTCCCGGGCGTAGCGGACAGCCATCAGGGTGTCCATGGTCTCCCCGGACTGGCTGATGGACACCACCAGGGTGTTCGCATCCAGGATCGGGTCCCGGTAGCGGAACTCGTGCGCGAGCTCCACCTCGGTGGGGATCCGGCACCAGTTCTCGATCGCGTACTTCGCCACCATGCCCGCATACGCGGCGGTGCCGCAGGCCAGCACAATAATCTTGTTGACCTGCTTCAACAGCTCAGGATCGATCCGGAGCTCGTCCAGAGTCAGTTTGCCGTTGATGTCGGAGCGGCCCAGCAGGGTCTGCGCCACGGCATCAGGCTGGTCATGGATTTCCTTCTCCATGAACGAGCTGAAGCCGCCCTTTTCCGCCGAGGCCGGGTCCCAGTCCACGTGGTATTCCTTGCCCGCGGCCGGGTTGCCGAAGAAGTCGGTGATCTCCACGGTGTCCGCGGTGATGGTGACGATCTGGTCCTGCCCCAGCTCCACAGCACGGCGGGTGTAGTCGATGAACCCGGACACGTCCGAGCCCAGGAAGTTCTCGCCCTCGCCCAGGCCCACCACCAGGGGTGAGTTGCGGCGGGCGGCCACCACAACGTCGGGCTGGTCGGCGTGGACGGCCAGGAGCGTGAAGGCGCCCTCCAGCCGCTGGCAGGCCAGTTCCATCGCCCGGGTCAGGCGGCCGCCGGAGGTGTCCCCGGCGAGCTTGTTCCGGTAAATGTCCGCCAGCAGCGCCGCGGCCACCTCGGTGTCCGTCTCGGACAGGAAGGTCACGCCCTTGTCCAGCAGCTCAAGCTTGAGCTCGGCAAAGTTTTCAATGATGCCGTTGTGGATCACCGCGAGCTTGCCGCCGTCGGCCAGGTGCGGGTGCGCGTTACGGTCCGTCGGCCCGCCATGCGTTGCCCACCGGGTATGGCCGATCCCCGTCACCGTCTCCGGCAAAGGATGCGCCTCCAGCTCGGCAATCAGGTTGCTCAGCTTCCCCGACTTCTTCCGCGACTCGATCGCACCCTTGGACACCACGGCGACCCCGGCGGAGTCGTAGCCCCGGTACTCCAGGCGGCGCAGTCCCTCAAGAACAACATCCAGCGCGCTGTGACCGGCAATTCCGCCGTCGACTGAACGGCCCACATATCCCACGATTCCACACATAGCCTCAAGACTATCGGCAGGGGCACCCCAGATCTAAACCGGCAGGGCCCCCGCAGGAGCAGAATATTGCGGCTGCCGCCGCGCGCAGGCCGTGCTCCATTTCGCTATGTGCCGGCCGCGGGGCAGAATCTCTAGAGTGACTTTGCAACGCAACGAGGCGAACGGGGAGGGTGTCTCCCCGTTCGTTGAGCTGGACCGGCAGACCTGGTCCAGGCTCGCAGATGAGATGGAGCAGCCTCTCAACCAAGAGGACATCATCCGTCTCCGTGGCCTCGGGGACCCCCTGGACATGAGGGAGATCCGCGAGGTCTACCTTCCGCTCTCCAGGCTCCTGCACCTGTATGTGGAGGCCGCCGGGCAGCTGCACGCCGCCACCACCACGTTCCTGGGTGAACACACCCAGCGCACGCCGTTCGTGATCGGCGTGGCGGGGTCTGTAGCCGTGGGCAAGTCCACCATTGCCCGCGTGCTCCGTGAAATGCTGCGGCGCTGGCCCGGCACCCCCAATGTGGAACTCATCACCACGGACGGCTTCCTCTATCCCCTGGCTGAGCTCAAGCGGCGCCAGCTGCTGGAGCGCAAGGGCTTTCCGGAGTCCTATGACCGCCGGGCGCTGCTCCGTTTCGTGAGCGAGATCAAGAGCGGCGCCGAGGAAGTGCGCGCCCCCTGGTACTCGCATGTGACGTATGACATCGTTCCAGGCAAGGAAGTGGTGGTCCGCCGGCCTGACGTTTTGATCGTGGAGGGCCTGAACGTCCTGGCTCCGGCGCGTCCGCGGCACGACGGGCGGCAGGGCCTGGCGCTGAGCGACTTCTTCGACTTCTCCATCTACGTGGATGCCAAGACCTCCTACATCGAGGAATGGTACGTGGACCGGTTCCGCAAGCTGCGGAGCACCGCGTTCGCGCAGCCGGAGTCCTACTTTCACCGCTACGCCACCCTGTCCGATGACGAGGCGGAGACTACGGCGCGGGACATCTGGAAGCGCATCAACGAGCCCAACCTTGAGGAGAACGTCCTTCCCACCCGGGGACGTGCGCAGCTGGTGCTCACCAAGGAGGCGGACCATTCGATCCGCCGCATGCTCCTCCGGAAGGTTTAACACAGGTGTGCCAGGACAGCTCCCCTGTTTCCGGGCAGGCGGCGAGCCGGCGCAGCTTCACGCGATTCCTCGCGGCGGGCGCCGGACTCACTGTCCTGGCAGCCTGCACACCGGAGGCACCCAGCGCCGTGCCGCCGTCGTCGGCTCCTACCCCCGCTTCCTCACCGGCTGCGGTAACCGCCACGCCCACCCTGGAAATTACGACGGCGGCGCCCACCACTGAGGCTGCGGCACCGGCCGCGCCGTCCCCCACGCCGTCGCCCTCGGCTGCGCTTCCGCGGCAGTTCTCCCTCACTGATCCGGCCAGCCCCTGGCTGATCGTGAACAAGCACCGCCCCCTGGTGCCGGCGGACTACGTCCCGGCCGACCTGGTACGTCCCGCCGTCGCCATGACCGCATCCGGTGAGGCGTCGCTGTTGAACAGCACGACGGCGGCTGCTGCGGAGGCGATGTTCGGTGCGGCCGCGCAGGACGGCGTCTCGATGGTCCTGGCCAGCGGGTACCGCTCGTACGCCACCCAGGTGGCGACGTACAACGGCTATGTGGCCTCCCGCGGCCAGGCCGATGCGGACACAGCAAGCGCCAGGCCCGGCTACTCGGAGCACCAGACCGGCTGGGCGTTCGACATCGCCGACGGCAACGGCGTCTGCGGCTTCCAGCCGTGCTTCGCGGACCAGCCCGCGGCCGTCTGGGCCAAGGCGAATGGGCACCGGTTCGGGTTTGTGGTGCGGTACCCGTGGATGTTCCACCCCATCACGGGGTACTACTACGAGCCATGGCACCTGCGGTACATCGGAGTGGAGGCGGCCACGGACATGATGAACCGCGGGATATTCACCTTGGAGGAGTACTTCGGCGTGGCGGCGGCTCCGGGGTATCCGTAGGGATGTGCGGACGCCCCGGCGGTACGATCGGCAGACCGGCTTAGTTCCCGACACGGGCAAGTAATTTACTTTGCTTTCATGTGCGGCTCACATGGGTGCGCTAGATTGGTCCGTATGTTGACAGGATTCAAGAATTTCATCATGAAGGGCAACGTCGTAGACCTTGCCGTCGCCGTCGTGATGGGTGCCGCTTTCGGCGCCGTCGTGACCTCCATCGTCGAGGGCCTGCTCACACCACTGATCGGGCTCCTTTTCCAGGCCAAGGGCATCGAGGAGATGCAGTGGGAGGGGTTCCTGTATGGGCAGGTCATCTCGTCCATCATCTCGTTTGTGCTGATCGCCGCCGCGATCTACTTCGTGGTCATCATGCCCATGAACCACATGATCGAACGCCGCAACCGCAGGCTGGGGATCGGCCAGGACGTAAAGGAAGAGGCGGACGAAGATCCGCAGATCGCCCTGCTCACCGAGATCCGGGATGCGCTGAAGAGCCGTTCCTAAGCTCTTATTGCCGAAAGTGGCCCGTTTCCTTCCCGGAAACGGGCCGCTTCTGTTTTGCCTGCCTGTTACTCGCTGACCAGTTCCAGGGCGAGTTCGGCGCGGACCACCTGGGCCAGGTGCTCAGCGATGGAGTGGGCGGTTTCTTCGTCCGCGGCCTCCACCATCACGCGCACTACGGGTTCCGTACCGGAGGGGCGGAGCAGGACACGGCCGGTATCGCCAAGCGCGGCTTCCGCTGCCGCCACAGCCTGGGCGAGGACCTCGTTGCTGCCCACCCTGGTGCGGTCCACGCCCTTGACGTTGATGAGGACCTGGGGAAGCTTGGTCATCACCGTGGCGAGTTCCTTCAGCGGTTTCCCGGTCAGTGCGATCTGGGCAGCGAGCTGCAGCCCGGTGAGGACGCCGTCGCCGGTGGTGGCATAGTCAGCGAAGATCACGTGGCCGGACTGCTCGCCGCCAAGGTTGAAGCCGCCGTCGCGCATTTCTTCCAGGACGTAGCGGTCCCCCACTGCCGTTTCGCGGATGCTGATGCCGGCCTGGCGGAGGGCGATCTTGAGGCCGAGGTTGCTCATGACGGTGGCCACCAGGACGTCGTCCTTGAGCTTTCCGGACTCTTTGAGCGCCACGGCGAGGATGGCCATGATCTGGTCGCCGTCCACTACGTTGCCCTCGTGGTCGACGGCAAGGCAACGGTCGGCGTCGCCGTCGTGGGCGATTCCCAGGTTGGCGCCGTACTTAAGCACAGCTTCCTTGAGCGGGCCAAGGTGGGTGGAGCCGACGCCGTCGTTGATGTTGTGGCCGTCCGGTTCAGCCCCGATGAGGACCACCTGCGCGCCGGCGTCCTTGAACACCTGGGGTGAGCAGCCGCTGGCGGCGCCGTGGGCGCAGTCCAGGACCACTTTGATGCCCTCCAGGTTGTGCGGGAGGGTGCCCAGAAGGTGGACGATGTAGCGGTCCTCGGCGTCGGAGAAGCGCTGGATGCGGCCCACGTCCGCGCCGACCGGGCGCACCGCCTCCTTGGACATCTGGGCCTCGATGGCGTCCTCGACGTCGTCAGGAAGTTTCTGGCCGCCGCGGGCGAAGAACTTGATGCCGTTGTCCGGTGCAGGGTTGTGGGAGGCGGAGATCATCACGCCGAAGTCCGCGTCCAGGTCAGCAACCAGGTAGGCCGCCGCGGGCGTGGGGAGGACGCCGGCGTCGTACACGTCAATGCCTGAGCTGGAGAGCCCGGCCTCCACCGCGGCAGCGATGAACTCGCCGCTGGCACGCGGGTCGCGGGCCACCACGGCGCGCGGCCGCGTTCCATTGGAGTTGCGGTCGTGGCCAAGCACGACGGCGGCCGCCTGGGCCAGTTGCATCGCCAGCTCTGCAGTCAACAGACCGTTCGCCAGGCCCCGGACACCATCAGTTCCAAATAATCTAGACACCGGTCAAGTCTAGAGGATGGGCAGCGCAGCACCTGCGTAGCCCGGCAGTCCAGACTGCTTCTACTTGGTGAGTACCTGCGTTCCAGCAAGGGCAATTACTGGGACTACTTGGTTCTTTTCGTTGTTACCTGTCTTTCCCCAAAAGCCTCGCCATGGCTATTTCGGCACCCCTACGATCCAATGCATGACACCTAGCTATGGGGGCTTGGCGCTCGAAATTGTTGTACCGGTCTTTAACGAGGAAGCGGTACTCGAAAACAGCATCACAAGGCTCGCCGAATACTTGACGCACGAAATGCCGTCGACGTGGAAAATAACCATCGCCGATAATGCAAGCACCGATCGGACTCCGGTGATTGCCGCTCGACTCAGCGAGCACATGCCGAATGTTGAGTATCGCCGCCTTGACGTCAAAGGGCGCGGATACGCCCTGAGGGATGCCTGGGGCGCTTCCGACGCGAAGGTCCTCGCTTATCTGGACGTGGACCTTTCCACAGATCTGGCCGCGCTGCTGCCCTTGGTCGCTCCGTTGTTGTCCGGGCATTCCGACATTTCTATTGGCACTCGTCTGGGCCAAAGTTCCCGTGTAAGCAGGGGTCCCAAACGCGAATTCATTTCAAGGTCCTACAACTTCCTTCTCCGGCGGACCATGCAGGTGCGTTTCTCGGATGCCCAGTGCGGCTTCAAAGCGATCCGCGCAGACGTTGCGAAGCGCCTCCTCCCCCATGTGGAGGACAACGGGTGGTTCTTCGACACTGAGCTCCTGATCATCGCCGAGCGCTCTGGACTGCGCATACATGAAATTCCTGTCGATTGGGTGGATGACCCGGACAGCCGTGTTGACATTAAGCAGACCGCTCTCGACGATTTGCGGGGCATGGTGCGTGTCGCCGGTTCCCTGGTGAAAGGGGTAATTCCGGTAGCGGCGATATACGCCGAATTGGGTCGCCGTCCAATAGTGCCGTCGGGCCGACCCAGCTTCTTTGGCCAGGTTCTTCGTTTTGGACTGGTGGGGGCTGTCTCCACGCTTACTTTCGCCTTGCTTTACCTCGTTCTCCAGGGTCCTTTCGGGGCGCAGGAGGCAAACTTCCTGGCCCTCCTTCTGACGGCTGTCGGCAATACTGCCGCTAACCGCAGGTTCACCTTCGGGATCAGTGGTCCCGCGAAGTTGTTCACACAACAGTTTCAGGGCTTTATTGTTTTTCTACTCGCTTGGACCATAACGTCCTCGTCGTTGCTGATTCTCCATGCAGCGAGCCCTGACGCGGCCCCAAATCTGGAACTTTTGACGCTGACAGCCGCCAATATCTTTGCCACTCTGATGCGGTTTGTCCTCCTCCGGCTCTGGGTGTTCCGGGTGAGGCGTAGCGACGAGCGCCTCAAGGTCTCCGTTGCTTCAACCTTGGCACCAAGCGGTCGCATTCTCTGAACTGACTGCTTGGCCTAGGCCCTGGTTCCAACGGTGGCGTTCAGGTGCAGCCGTAAGGCGACCTTTCCAAATACCCGCAACTGGTGAAGCACAAGACTTCCGTTCGTTTATATACGGCTCCCCCACCAGCTCGATCAACTGAGGAAGAAGGCAATCGACGTTGTCCATTTCAACGATTTCCGGACCAAAGCCGGGAGATATTACGCCGCGTTGGAAGAGCCGTTGGGGTTTCCGGTTGACCGCTGAACTCCAACGATTCTGGCGCGGCCCCGCCCAGGACCCCTCATGGGAGCGCCCCGCCCTAGTTTTTCTCCTGGCGTTCAATGCAGTTCTATACAGCTGGAATTTGAGCATTAATGGATGGGCCAACTACTTCTACAGCGCCGCCGTGCAAGCCGGCGCGATTGACGCCAAAGCGTTCTTCTTCGGTTCTTCAGACTGGGGCAACTCGATTACGGTGGACAAGCCGCCCCTCAGCCTTTGGATCATGGGACTTTCTGTCCGCTTGCTGGGTTTCAATCCCACAGCCATGCTGATTCCTCAGGTGTTTATGGGGGTCCTAACGACTCTACTCGTCTACCTAATCTTGAAACGCTGTGTCTCCAGCATGGCTGCACTCTTCGGCGCAGTGGTCTACTTCACCACTCCAATCGTCACGCTGATGTCCCGGTACAACAACCCCGACCCGCTACTGTTGCTGCTAATGGTGGCCGCTGCGTGGTGCGTGCTCCGCAGCATTGAAACCGGACGTGGGCGCTTCTTCATTATGGCGGGCGCCTTATTAGGTTTAGCCTTCATGACCAAGCAGTTGCAGGGACTACTAAATGTACCGGCCCTTGGCCTGGCCTTCGTCCTGTTCAGCCCACAAGCGTGGCCGAAACGGCTAGCAACGACAGTCGGCGGTATCACCGCACTGCTGGTCACTGGGGGTCTTTGGATGACGACGGTGGACCTGATTCCCGGTGATCACAGACCGTATGTGGGAGGTTCGCCCTCCAACAGTGTTCTACAACTTACGTTTGCCTACAACGGTGTTGATCGAATTATCAGCAACGGCGCGATGCCCGAAGCCATGCAGGTCCCGGCCCGCTTCCGCACCGTCGACAGCGATGCAGGACTCTTGAGACTGCTGAACGCAAATTACAATCAGGAGGCATCCTGGCTATTGATTAGCGCGCTGCTCGGTATCGGTTTATTGGCAATTCACTGGAGGAGTCTCTCCCGGTCCGGGACTATTCGCCCTCTGGCCTTACTGTCAGGAGCTTGGCTTTTCACAGCATTTTTTCTGCTGAGCTTTATGGGAGAGCAGATCCACACCTATTACACCGCGGCCTTGGGACCGCCATTGGCCTTGGTACTGGGGCTTACGCTAAACACCCTAATCGCCAAGCGGAATTCGTTGCTTACTCGTCTTGGTGGGGCTGTCATAGCTATCGTTGCCCTGCTAACAGCCTGGCTGGTGCTTGGAAGCGCCGAGTGGCCAAATTGGATACCACCAATTGTCCTTGGCGTTGGACTCGCTGCAGTTGCGGTACTCGTCGTCAAACCCCCGGCAATCAGAATCGAGCGCGGCGCCGCGGCGCTTCTTGCTATAGCGATGTTGATTGGCCCCGTCATCACGTCTGTTACCAACGTGACTGTTGGTTTCAATGGGTCAAATCCGCTTTCGGGAGTGCTCTCCAAGAATCCCGCGAGCATCAGCCACCTAATGGCTTCGCTACGAAAAGGAGAACTCGCCTGGGGACATGACATTGCTTTCGGTCGCACCCCTGACCCCAAGGTCGTTGAGACTTTAGCCAGCACCAGTGACTGCACTTGGGCAGCGGCTACTTACGCCAGTCAAACGGCAGCTAGACTCCAGCTGGAATCTAGTCGCGCCGTCATGCCGCTGGGAGGCTTTTCTGGGAGCGACCCCACCCCCACTTTGGAGAGCTTCAAAGAGAAAGTAGGGGCTGGAGAGATCTGTTTCTTCATTCAGCAGGAGGCCTTCCTCGAAGTACAGGCAACCGACAGCGAGTCAACGGCAATCTCAAGCTGGGTTGAGGAGAATTTCTCCTCAGAAGTGCTCGACAACACGACGGTGTACCGGCTGACGACAAACTAAACAACCGAAAACAGAAGCCCGCCCCACCATGCGGCGGGACGGGCTTCTGTGTAAGCGGATTTAGCGCTTGGAGTACTGCTGAGCCTTGCGGGCCTTCTTGAGGCCGGCCTTCTTGCGCTCGATAACGCGGGCGTCGCGAGACAGGTAACCGGCCTTCTTCAGGGTGGCGCGGTTGTTCTCGACGTCGATCTCGTTCAGCGAACGGGCGATGCCGAGGCGCAGTGCACCGGCCTGGCCGGAGATGCCGCCGCCGTGGATGCGGGCGATGACGTCGTAGGCGCCTTCGAGATCAAGGATCTTGAAGGGCTCGTTGACGTCCTGCTGGTGCAGCTTGTTCGGGAAGTAGTTGTCCAGCGCACGGCCGTTGATGGTCCATTTGCCGGAGCCGGGCACAACGCGGACGCGTGCAACGGCTTCCTTGCGGCGGCCAACAGCTGCGCCGGCAACGGTCAGGGCCGGGCGCTCCTTCTTCGGCGCAGCGGCGTCAGCAGCTGAGCTTTCAGAGGTGTAGCTGGTCAGGGTTTCCTCAGCCTCAACGGCTTCGGTGGTCTCTTCGTTCTGAGCCACGGTTCTCCTTGTATAGATAAGTTGTTTGGTGGCCAGGACTACTGGGCGACCTGGGTGATTTCGAAAGTCTTGGGCTGCTGGGCGGCGTGCGGGTGCTCAGCACCGCGGTAAACCTTCAGCTTGCCCAGCTGCTGTGCAGCGAGGGAGTTCTTGGGGAGCATGCCCTTGATGGCCTTCTCAACGGCGCGGACCGGGTTGGATTCCAGGAGTTCCGCGTAGTTGACGGAGGTCAGGCCGCCCGGGTAGCCGGAGTGGCGGTATGCGCGCTTCTGCTCCAGCTTGGCGCCGGTGAGGGCAACCTTTTCAGCGTTGATGATGATGACGAAGTCGCCCATGTCCATGTGGGACGCAAAGGTGGCCTTGTGCTTGCCGCGCAGCAGGATTGCGGTCTGGCTCGCGAGACGACCAAGGACAACGTCTGTGGCGTCAATGACGTGCCACTGGCGGTTGATATCGCCGGGCTTCGGGGTGTACGTACGCACGGTGTTTGCCTCGTTCTTGTTCTGGCGTTCTTTTTTAGGTGTCACTAGCTCGTGCACCTACTATCTGCGCGCTACCGGAACAGAGGTGAGGGCTCTATGTAACCAGTCATCCTGTGGTTCCGAATGTGCACGTTGAGTAGTTATCCTGCAACCGGATTCTCAAGCGGGCACGCACCATCGGAATAGGACACGCACAACGACTCCCAAGATTAGCGCGTTAAGGGGTTCAGGGTCAAAATGGGGTAGCCGGAGGTTGCCCAAGCGCTCCTGGCCTGACAGACGCAGGGGGGGTCGCGTGGTTGCATCGGGTATAGACGGTTCCATCGCGTGGCTGCTGGTCGCCGCAGCCGCCCTCTTAGGGCTAGTTCTCTCCCCCCTTGCCGAGAGCCTCATCGCCAAGCGACTTCCCCGGCTGGGCGGCCTTCCTACTGTCCCTGTCAGAATTTCGACGGCGGCAATTACGGCCGTTCTTTGCGTCGCCTTTAGTTTGCGGTTCGGCTTGGGGTTTGCCCTGCCGGCTTTCCTGTTCCTGGCAATTCTCGGCGTGCAGCTGTCGCGGATCGACATCGCCCTGCATTTGCTGCCCAACCCGCTCGTACTAATACTGCTTGCCGGCGGCTTCTTTCTCTTGCTGATGCCAGGGCTGCTTAATATGCAGGCCGATGACCTGCTTCGTGGGGCGCTCGGAGCCCTGATTCTGTTCGTTGGCTACCTCATTTTGGGCCTTATTTCCCCGGGCGCCATCGGAATGGGCGACGTAAAGCTCGCCGCTCCTGTCGGCCTGTACCTCGGGTACCTAGGGTGGAGCCAGTTGCTATATGGGGGCTTGCTCGGCTTTCTTCTCAACGGAGTGGTCACCTTGTTCTACTTGGGTCGAAAAGGGCGAAAACAAGCCGCAGAAGTACCTCATGGGCCTTCAATGATCGCTGCCACAGCAGCAATGGCGCTACTTTCCGCCTAGCCGCACTTGGCAAAACCCGGCACCACCTATTTGGGCTCGTGACAGGCCAACCAAGTAGTACGCCGCGTACTCGCCTGACCCCCTGAGTACTACCCGGTGTTTTCAAGTACGTACTTTTCACGTCTCCTCGAAAATTCGAGTACAACTACGCATTGTTGCCCATGCCCCTCACTGACAATCTTTTCTTAGCGAAGTCCAGCCGCTAAGGAATTATGGGGGCAGCTGGAAATTCGTTGAAATTAACTAAATCCATTTCACCGAATTAAAGGAAATTACAATGACTGCACTTATGGTCTCGATGATGGCTCTCGTCGCCGGCATCAAGGATCGGTTCGAATCCGAAAAGGGCGCAACGGCCACGGAGTACTCGCTGCTGGTCGCATTCATCGCCTTGCTCATCATCGTCGGCGTTACTGCCTTCGGCGGCGCGCTGAACACCTGGTTCACCAACCTCGGCACTCGGGTCGGCGGTTGGTAGACCCTGCCCCGATGCAGGTGCGCCACGACCAGCGGGTTCCTGTGACGTGGCGCACCTGCATCCACCGGCGGTTTACACGGGTCATCCGTCTAAGGCTTCAACCAACAAATCGATTGGGGAGATCAGTCGCCGCTACTGCGACGGCAGATCGCTGACAAAGGAACAGAAATGACTCCATCTATGGTCTCAATACTCGCCTATGTTGCTGGTATCAGAGAACGATTCGCTACAGAAAAGGGCGCCACCGCCACCGAGTACTCGCTCTTGGTTGCGTTTATCGCTCTGCTCATCATTGTCGGCGTTACCGCGTTTGGCGGTGCACTCAATACCTGGTTCACCAATCTCGGCACCACTGTCGGCGGCTGGTAACCCGCATCCGAGGAGTGTGCCGCCCCACCTGCAGTGGAAGCGGCACACTCCTGTCGATCCGATAAATCCTCGGGGGATCCGTTGAAGAAGACCCGCAAAGAAAATAGGGAGCACAAGAGTCGTGGTGCCATTGCCGTGGAGTTCGCACTGGTGGCCCCCGTGTTGCTGGCCCTCGTCACCGGCATCGTCGAGTTTGCCAATGCCTACAACGCTCAAATCTCAGTTACCCAAGCAGCGCGTGAGGCTGCCCGCACGATGGCCATTAAGAACAGTCAATCCGATGCCAAAGCGGCAGCCGCTGATGGGGCGCCGGGAATCAACTCCTCAGCGTTCGCGTACTCCTTCAGTCCCGCAACCTGCACTCCCAATGCCACAGCCAAGGTGACTATCAGTTACCCGGCTGCCACCTTAACGGGACTCTTTGGCAGCTCAGTAACCCTCACCGGAGTAGGAGCGATGCGATGCAATGGATAGCTAAAGATTCCGATCACAAAGAGCGTGGAGCTGCCGGAGTCATGGTGGCGGCGATGATGGTGGTACTCATCGGCGCCGGCGCCCTGGCTGTCGACACGGGGCAGATATACGCCGAACGGGCGCAGTTGCAGAACGCAGCGGACGCGGGGGCCCTTGCAGGCGTGGATATCTGCTCTGTAGCCGGTGGCTGCACGCAAGCTGACGCCAATGCAGTTGCGGAGGCCTTGGCCGACAGCAACTCTAACGACAACAAGACCACGGTTCAGTCCGTTGACCTTTCAGTTGCCGGCCAGGTTACCGTAACTACTTCGACGAAGAACGGAAACACAGGCGCCGGCTTCCTCAGCAAGATGTTTGCCAGCGCGTTGAACGCACCTCCCGTTACAGTCGGTGCGACCGCAACGGCCAAGTGGCTCTACCCCACAAAGGGTGTCACCGTCCTACCCATAACGTTCGCCCCATGCGAGTTCAAGGAGGACGGACTCCCCCACAAAATTCTCACCCAAGGCGGCGGCAGCGGAGCCCAGGACTGCAATGGGCTCAACCCGTCGAACCAGATCATTCCCGGCGGTTTCGCATGGCTCAAACCTGACGGCTCCACGGGATGCAATGTCACTGCGGAAGTCGGCGAGTGGAGCGAGACGAGCGCTGGAGCTGCTGTTCCCAACGGCTGCATAGATCTCTTCAACCCGTCCCTGAATCCCTCTCTGGCAAATTCGACCGTGGCACTACCCGTTTACAAGTACACCTGCGATGGAATGCCCGCAGCGCAGTTCGGCACCTGCAACGGAAGCTCCGTTCAGTACTTCATTGAGAAGTGGGCGGGATTCAAAATCCAGGCCTGGAACTTTTCTGGTCAAGCGAAATACGACCCGACCAACGTATTCGGTGGAAGCGAGAAAGGTCTCTATGGGACTTTCGTCGGCTACTCCGCCGATCCGGCCCTCTTCACCGGAGGCACCACCACCCCCACGGGCAACGTCGTTGTCCTTGGGCTGATCAAGTAAGAATCATCAAAGGGGAAGACAGTGAAAGCACGCCTACTGGGAGGCATCGCCGCGCTAGTTATCGCAATAACCGGCACAGTCCTTCTTATTACCTACGTACAATCCGCGGACGCCCGTGCCATGGCTGGCACCGAGACCCAAGAAGTCTTCGTCGTTCAAGCCGACATAGCTGCAGGAACTCCGGCAAGTGAAATAGGCGGGGCGGTCGTAAAGAAGCCGCTGCCTAAGTCAGCAGTTACTGGAGACAGCGTTACCGATCTTGCGGAACTGGGCTCGAAAGTAACAGGTGTGTCCCTGGTCCCCGGAGAGCAGCTGTTGTCCAGCCGGTTGGTAGAGCCGGAATCTTTCCTGGGACCGTCCAGGGTTGCCGTACCCGAAGGTATGCAGGAGATCTCGCTCAAACTGCCGATTGAACGGGTAGTGGGCGGAAAGATAACGGCCGGCGACACCGTCGGTGTCTTCATTTCCCTGACGGACTCAACCGGAGACGGCGAGAGTGCCACTGAGTCAGCTGGTACCCAGCTGACTTTCCATAAAGTGCTCGTCACCGCCGCCCAGTTCAGCAACGGGAGCCCAGCTCAGCCTGATGCAGCAAAAGAAGGGGAATCTGACGGCGCCCTCAGCTCCAGCGAGAATCAGAGTGACGGCACGTACCTCATCACTGTTGCCCGCAACTCCGTAGAAGCCGAGCGCCTCGTATACGCTGCCGAATTCGGCAGGATCTACCTTTCCAAGGAACCAGCCGAAGCCACCGAGGGTAACACCGGTGTCGTGGACAAGACGAAGGTATTCCGATGAGCCGCTTTGTACTCATAACCGCAAATACGGATTTTGAACGCCGGGTTCGGATGGCAACAGTCGGCATGCCTGGCTCGCTCCAGTACTTCCAAGCCGACTACCTCCCGCAGGGCCCTGAAGAAGTTCTCAGGCAGCTGCTGGGGGAACCTCCCGAGGTATTCATCCTCGGTCCGGGCCTACCGGCGGACGACGCCCTGAAGTTCGCCGCTGTCATGGACTTGCAGTATCCGGAGATCAGCATGATCCTGGTCGCTGGAGAGTCATCAGAAGTCGCGATTCAGGCCATGCGGGCGGGCGTTCGCGACCTTCTGGATCCGACGGCCGAAGTGGACCACATCCGGGTCATCGTGGAACGAGCCAGTCTGGCCTCAGCCGGCCGCAGGCGGGGCCTGGCACCAAGCAGCTCCGAGCACCACGAACACTCCGCCGGCGGGCGCATTATCGCCGTCATCTCTCCCAAAGGAGGCGTTGGCAAAACAACCGTGGCAACGAACATTGCGATAGGACTGGGGAAGGTTGCACCAATGGGTGTAGTCATCGTCGACCTCGACCTCCAGTTTGGCGACGTTGCGAGCGGGCTCATGCTGGAGCCTGAGCACACCATTACGGATGCTGTTGTGGGCGCTGCCAGCCAGGATTCCATGGTTCTAAAGACCTACCTGACAGTTCATCCAGGGGGAATCTACGCGCTGTGCGCGCCAAAGAACCCGGTCGAAATGGACAGGATCAGCGGAGAAAATGTCAGTCATCTACTGTCCCAGCTGCGCCAGGAATTCCAGTACGTGGTCGTTGACACTGCACCTGGACTCGGGGAGCACGTTCTGGCCACGCTGGACATGGCCTCCGACGCCGTATGGATTTGCGGCATGGACGTTCCCAGTATTCGCGGACTCCGCACTGGCAACCAGATTCTTGCGGAGCTGAACCTGCTGCCTGAACGGCGGCACGTGGTGCTCAACATGGCTGACCGCAGAAGCGGACTGACCCTTCAGGATGTCGAAGCAACCATCGGCGCGCCGGTGGATGTCGTACTCCCCCGTTCGAGGACCTTGCCATTCTCAACCAACAAGGGTGTACCGCTGCTTCAGGACGGCACCAGGGATCCTGCCATTAAGGGCCTTCGGCAGCTCGTTGAGCGCTTTAAGCCCAATTGGGAAGAACGACCACACAAGAAGTTGCACAGAAGGGCGGTTGTCCAGTGAACCTCTCACGCAGGCTGGAAAAGGTGCGCGGTACTGAGTCAACCGCACCAGCAGCTGAAGCTGAGCTGCAAAACGCGTTCATGTCCGCAACGGGCACTCTTGAACCGGCCACTCTTGGGCGGATACATGAGGCGAAATCCGCGGAAATAGCCGAAGTTGTTGAGCTAACCCCGACGGCTGCTGTGGCCAGCGGCGCCCTCAGCGCATTGAAGGAACGTGCTAGTCAGGCGCTTTACGAGCGACTCGGAGCGCGCATCACTGACTCATCGCTTGAGGAGGCAGAGCTCCATCAATATGTAAAAGACGAGCTGAAAATCGTAGTCGACGAAGAGCAGGTCCCCCTCACATCCACCGAACGGCAGCGGCTGATCCGGGAGATCATTGACGACGTTCTTGGCCACGGCCCCATCCAGCGCTTCCTGGATGATCCGTCTATTTCCGAAGTCATGGTGAACCGTTTTGACCAGGTCTACGTGGAGCGCGCTGGCAAGCTGACACTCACCGACACGAAGTTTGCATCCGACGACGCACTGCGTCGGGTGATCGAACGTATTGTCTCCAAGGTTGGACGCCGTATTGACGAGTCTTCTCCCTTGGTGGATGCGCGTTTGGCTGATGGCTCCCGCGTCAACGCAATCATCCCGCCGCTTGCGGTCAACGGACCGGCATTGACCATCCGAAAGTTCGGAGGCGATGCGCTCACAGTACAAAAGCTGATTGGGTTTGGCAGCCTGTCTCCTGAAATGGCAGAACTTCTCCAGGCCTGCGTGCTGGCGCGGATGAACATCATCGTTTCTGGCGGCACGGGCACCGGCAAAACTACTTTGCTTAATGCACTTTCGTCCTTTATCCCGGCTTCGGACAGGATCGTCACCATCGAGGACGCGGTGGAGCTCCAGCTCCAGCAGGACCATGTGGTCAGGTTGGAGAGCCGGCCGGCAAACATTGAGGGCAAGGGGGAGGTTGCAATCCGCGACCTCGTCAGGAACTCACTACGCATGCGGCCTGACCGAATCGTAGTAGGCGAAGTCCGTGGCGGTGAATGTCTCGATATGTTGCAGGCCATGAACACCGGGCACGACGGTTCCCTGTCGACCGTCCATGCCAACTCACCCCGGGACGCGATCGCCCGCCTGGAGACTCTGGTTCTGATGGCCGGTATGGACCTGCCGCTTCGGGCAGTAAGGGAGCAAGTGGCTTCAGCCGTGAACCTCATCGTCCACATTTCCAGGCTTCGTGATGGAACCCGGCGAGTCACTCACATCACGGAGGTTCAAGGCATGGAGGGCGAGATCGTAACCCTCCAGGACGCTTTCGTCTTTGACTACTCAGCCGGCGTAGATGCAAGCGGACGTTTCCTGGGGAAGCCCATTCCGACAGGCGTTCGCCCACGGTTCACAGACCGGTTTATTGAGCTAGGGATCCACGTCTCACCCCACATTTTTGGGGCCGACCAGATTAGGGGTCGATGACAGTGGCAGTCGACACTCCTGTTGCAATGTTCATGGCTGGCCTGTTCCTGGTCTACGTTTCACTGGCCCTGGTATTCGTAGTTGTGTGGAGAGGGAGGTCCGGCGTCCCCCTCTCGCGGAGACGCCCGGACGTTGTCCAGCACTCTTCCAGCCTGTCCCGCTTGACCAACCAGGCCGTAGGGGTCCTGAACCGGGGTCTCAAGAAGCGGCCTACCGGTATCTTCAACAGGGAAAAGCTGGAGCAGGCCGGTCTGAACAAGGATCCGGGAGATTATTTATTGATGGCGGGGGCCATCACATTGGTGGCGACGGTGCTGGGCTTCTTCCTTGGCGGCCTTGGAATAAGCATCCTCGCGTTTATCATGGCTCCGATCCTCCTTTACGTTGTCCTCAACTTCCTCATCTCCAGGCGCCGAAAGACGTTCGACTCGCAAGTACCGGACACGCTGCAAATGTTCTCCGGCGGTCTTCGTGCAGGCCACAGCTTGCTACGTGCCATCGATGCAGCCGCGCAGGAAAACGATGGACCAATGGCCGAAGAGCTTAGCCGTATCGTCAACGAAACCAGGATCGGCCGCGATCTGGGTGAGTCCATGGCAGATGTTTCGCGGAGGACGGCCAGCGAGGACTTCTATTGGATTGCTCAAGCCATAGAAATTCACCGCGAAGTGGGTGGCGATCTGGCGGAGGTACTGGACCACGTCGGAGAGACGATCCGCGACCGAAACCAGGTAAAAGGCCAGGTTAGGGCCCTGAGCGCGGAAGGAAGAATCTCCGCCATGGTTCTCATGGCATTGCCTATCCTGATGTTCATTGGACTGGTGACGTTCAACCCGACGTACGCGCGGGTGTTCACGACGACCTTCATCGGATTTGTCATGCTGGCCGCCGCTATCGCACTTCTCTCTACCGGCGGGCTTTGGCTCAGCCGCATCATCAAGCCAAAGTACTAGGGGACACGACATGCAACCCATCGCTTTAGCAGCAATCTTGGCAATTATCGTTCCTATCTCCGGCATGGTCTGGCTGTCTTTCACGGGAGATCGCGCAGGAATGCGTCGAATAAGAGCCAACCTCGGCGGCCGCCCCAGCCAAGCCGTGCAATCCGTCAACATCAGCCAGCAGTTAACGGATCTGTCAAAGCGCATCACGCCCAGGAGCTACGAGGCCTGGCTGGACAAGCAGTTGGCGGGTGCGGGTCGGCCAAAGCAGTGGCCGCTTGCCCGGATTCTCATGGTCAAGCCCCTACTCGCTTTTGGTGGCGCAATTCTTGGCCTCCTGGTCTTCATGGGCGCACCCTCCGCCGGCAGGTTCGCGATCGCGGTAGTCATCGTGGCACTGGCATACTTCATTCCCGACCTTCTTATCCGCAACCGGGCCCAAAAGCGGCGGGAAGAAATCCGGCTTGAACTCCCCAATGCCTTGGATCAGATGCTCATATCCGTCCAGGCCGGCCTCGGGTTTGAGTCAGCAATGGGCCGGGCTGGCGAGAACGGGCGAGGGCCATTGGCGGATGAACTCATCAGGACGCTGCAGGATATTCAGGTCGGACGCTCGCGCAAGGAGGCATATCTGGCTCTTGCTGAACGAGTGGATGTGCCGTCAGTCCGCACATTCGTTCGGGCTGTGGTCCAGGCCGACACCTACGGCATTGCCATCGCCGGTGTCCTCAAGACACAAGCGAAGGATATGAGGATCAAACGCCGGCAGCTTGCGGAAGAACACGCGATGAAGATGCCAGTCAAAATGCTGTTCCCGCTCATCTTCTTCATTCTTCCCACTCTGTTCATCGTTCTGCTGGGGCCAGCCGTGCTTCAGATCATGTCGGTGTTCTCGTAGGTGCAGCATGAATCTACATAACATTCTGAGCCAGGATCGTCTTCGCAGGGCGGTCACGAAGGTCATTACGGAACAACGCGGGTCCACGGCAACGGAATACGGAATGCTTGTTTCATTCCTGGCACTGGCCTTGGTCATCGGCGTCACGGCTTTCGGTCAAGCGCTCAACCTTCACTACCAAAGCCTTGCCACGGCACTACGAGCAGCTTTAGGCATCCCTTAGCCTCTCCATGAAATCGCGCCGCCAGGCGCCCCACATACCGGACCCCCTCGGCACCCAGAACCGAGGGGGTCCGCTTGTGTGCTAGGGCCCCGCGAAATCCAGCGTTAGCGCAGCGAGGACCCATCAATAGCGCAGGAGAAATACACCCTGTAAAGCCTTTACGCAGGATGCTCCAAGATCCGGGATTAGTGGCAAAACGGGTTGCTAACTTCGTTTCAGTGCTGGTGCAGGGCCAGCCATCCGTCTCGCTCAGGAGTACAAAATGCTTTCTCTTTACACCAACCTCATGATCCGCCTCCGCAGCGAAGAGAAGGGCGCAACCGCTGTTGAATACGGCATCATGGTCGCCCTCATCGCCGTCGTCATTATTGTTGCCGTCAGCACCCTCGGTGGGCAGCTCGGAACTATGTTCAGCGGCGTCTCAACCGACATCGCCAACCCGCAGACCACTACCGTTCCCACCGTCCCTTAGGACCGTCCGGTTCCGGCCCCCCATATTGGAACCGCACCGCCTCAAAGAAGCAGGCACAGAACACGAGTCATTCAAGAGGAGGTGCAGCAGGTGTCAAACGATTCGGAACGCGGTGCAGCCGCCGTCGAATTCGCGATCCTGCTGCCCCTCCTCTTGATGCTTGTCCTGGGCACCATCGAATTCGGCCGCGCCTACAACGCCCAGATCACCCTCACCAACGCCGCCCGCGACGGCGTCCGAGTGATGGCCATCGGCAACGATCCGGCCGGAGCCAAGACCGCCGCCAAGAACGCCGCGGCATCCGTCAGCACCAGCATCCTCGCCACGGACATCACGCTCAGCACCAACGCGTGCAGCACGGGCGCCCAAGTGACCCTCACCATCAAGTACAACCTCTCCACCATCACGGGCATTGCCGGCCCCTTCCCGATGACCGGCAAGGGGGTCATGCTGTGCGGAGGCTGACCGAGGACAAAGCAAACGAAAATGGCGCCATCAGCGTCATCGTCGCCATCCTCATGGTGACCCTCCTCGGCTTCGTGGCCATCGCCGTGGACGTCGGGATGATCTACTCGGAGCGCGCACAGCTGCAGAACGGCGCCGACGCCTCGGCCATTGCCCTCGCGCAGAAGTGCGCACGCAATGCAGCGGATCCGGTGTGTTCCACAACATCCACCCTCGCCACCAGCCTGGCCAACCAGAACGCGCTGGACGGCATGAGCAAAGTGCACACCATCGAGCTCGACACCACCGCCCGGAAAGTCAGCGTCACCACCTCCGCCAAGGAACCAGGCGGCACCGACAACTCCGTCTCCCTCTTTTTCGCGGACGTCCTCGGCGTTCCCACCAAAGAAGTGGGCGCCCGGGCATCGGCCATCTGGGGAAGCCCCAAGGCCGGCCGCACCGCATTCCCCCTGGCATTCTCCGTCTGCCAGGTCAAGGACAACATCGGCGCCAGCCTCCAGCGCCTCCAGGAACACGGAAAGAACGTCAACGCTGACTGCAACTACGGCCCGTCCGGCGCCGCAGTGGAGGGCGGCTTCGGCTGGCTGGTCCAGGACGCCGGAAAGTGCGGCGGCACCATCGACCTCGCCGTCAGCGAAGGCGGCAGCGACCCCGGCAACAACGCTCCCGGCAACTGCACCACCGAACTCAACCGCTGGGCCAGCGACATCACCGCCGGCCGTGAAGTCATCGTCCTCCTTCCGGTGTTCAACAAGGTCACCGGAACAGGAAACGGTGCCGTCTACGGGCTCGTCTCCTTCGCAGCTTTCAAAGTCACCGGCTGGAAATTCAGCGGCGAATCATCCCTCCCCTACACCTTCCAAAACAGGGCTTCTACGACGACGGGCGTCACCACCGCCACGGAATGCCGGGGTGAGTGCCGCGGCGTCATCGGCAGCTTCGTCAAGTACGTCTCCCTCGCCGACGGCTACACCCTTGGACCCGTGGACGAATACGGCGCCACCATCGCCCGCCCCACCCTCTAGCCACACCAAATATTCAGGAGCTGAAAGTGAAGTCTCGCCTGCTCGCCGGAACGGCCGCGGTTGCCCTGGCGCTCGTGGGAGCCCTCCTCATCCTCTTCTACGCGAACGGCGCCGATCAGCGCGCCCTCGCATCCACCGAACCCGTGGACGTCCTGGTGGTCAAGACCGCCATCCCGGCAGGCACCCCGGTCAACGACATGGCCGCCTCTTTGGTCGTCGAGAAGGTCCCGGCAGCAGGAAAGTCCGACAGTGCCCTCAGCACCCTGGAGGGCAAGGCCAACACCGTCAGCGCAGTGGACCTTGTCCCGGGCGAACAGCTCCTGAACGAGCGGCTTGTCGCTCCCGCAGACGTCAAGGCACAGGGCGCCGTAGAGGTCCCCGCCGGACTTCAGGAAGTCTCCTTTGAAGTCGAGCCCAAGCGGGTAGTGGGCGGCAGGATCGACGTCGGGGACCACGTAGGCATCTTCCTCACCTTCGACGCTGGCGCCTACAAGGCCAAGACCGACGACCCCACCACCCAGATGACAGTCCGCAAAGTCCTCGTTACCGCTGTCCAGCGCGCGCCCCAGGCCGCGAGCGCGGAGAAACCGGCTGACGGCTCGGATCCTGCGGACACCACCCTCCCGGAGGGCTCGCTCATGCTCACCGTCGCAGTCAACGATGTCGACGCCGGCAAGATCGTTTTCGCCTCCGAGTTCGGCAGGCTGTGGCTCACCAAGGAACCCCTAGACGCCCAGGACAACGGACCCCGGATCGAACGCAAGGAAGTGGTCTACAAGTGAGCCGGTTCGTCCTCCTCTCCCCCAGCGCCGAGTTTGACCAGAAACTGCGCGCCGCCGTCGCCCACGGCCTCCGCGGCTCCGTCCAGACCATCGCCTCGGACATCCTCCCCGCGGGCCCCGCCGAACTGTTCGCCCTCCTCAACCAGGAGCAGCCCGAAGTCCTGATCATCGGCCCGGACGTCCCCTACGAGGAGGCGCTGCGGTTCGCCAAGGTCTTCGACGTCCAGCTCCCGGGCCTCAGCCTGGTGCTGGTCAGCGACATCGACCCGTCCTTCCTGGTCCACGCCATGCGCGCCGGCATCCGGGACATCCTCAGCCCGCAGGCGGACGCCGCCGAGATCCGCGTGCTGCTGGAGCGGGCCTGCCAGTCCTTCGCCACCCGGCACCGGAGCCCCGAAACACAGGCGGCGGACAACGGCGGCAAGGGCCTGGTGATCGGTGTCTTCTCGCCCAAGGGCGGCGTCGGCAAAACCACCCTCGCCACGAACATCGCTATCGGCCTGGGCCAGATCGCCCCCATGAGCGTGGTCATCGTGGACCTTGACCTGCAGTTCGGCGACGTCGCCTCCGGCCTGTACCTCAACCCCGAGCACACGGTCACGGACGCCGTCACCCCCGCGGCCGCCCAGGACTCCCTGGTCCTCAAGGCCTTCCTCACCGTGCACCCCGCCGGGATCTATGCACTGTGCGCCCCGCCGAACCCGGTGGACGCGGACCACATCACGCCGGAGCAGATCACCCGCCTGCTGGAACAGCTTGCCCAGGAATTCCAGTACGTGGTCCTGGACACCGCCCCCGGCATGCCCGAAATCGGCCTGGCCGCCATGGAACAGTGCACCGACGTTGTGTGGGTCAGCGCCATGGACATCCCCAGCCTCCGCGGCCTGCGCTCGGGCCTTGAGGTGCTCCGCCAGCTGGAGATCATGCCCGAGTCCCGGCACGTGGTCCTGAACATGGCGGACGCCAAAGCCGGCCTCAACGTCCGGGACGTCGAGTCCACCATCGGCGCCCCGGTGGACGTCAGCGTTCCCCGGTCCCGCGCCGTGGCCCTGTCCACCAACCGCGGCATCCCCGTCCTCCAGGAATCCAAAAAGGACCCCGCCGTCAAAAGTCTCCGCCAGCTGGTGGAACGCTTCAACCCGGCGTGGCGCACCCAGACCCAGCGGAAGCTGCACCGAAGGGTGGTCATCTGATGAAACTCTCCGAACGGATCAGCGCGGTCCAGGACCGGAACCAGTCCGCCGGCAGCAATGTAGCCGTGCTCGAACCACCGCGGCCCGCGGCTGCCCCGGCCAGGACCGGGGAGAGCGAGCCGCGGCACCTTACCGCCGCTCCCGCCGTCGTCATTCCAACGTCCGACGCCGGTGCCTCCCCAGTGCCTTCAGCTCCTGCAGTGCCCAAGGCACAGTCCGTGGACGTCTTCGCCGCCATGAAGCACCGCGCGGCCACCGCGCTTTTCGAGCGGATGGGCGCGCGCTTCAACGACGCGACGGCCACCGAGCACGAGCTGCGGAGCACGGCCAAGGAGGAGCTGACGCGGATCATCGACGCCGAACAGGTTCCGCTGACGCCCGAGGAACGCACCCGGCTGGTCCAGGATATTTCCGACGACGTCCTGGGCTTCGGCCCCCTCCAGCGCCTGCTGGACGATCCCGCCGTCACCGAGATCATGGTCAACCGGATGGACCAGATCTACGTTGAACGCAAGGGCAAGCTGACCCTGACGGAGTCCCGCTTCAGCTCGGAGGACCACCTGCGCAAGGTCATCGAGCGGATCGTCTCCAAGGTGGGTCGCCGCATCGACGAGTCCTCCCCGCTGGTGGACGCCCGCCTCGAGGACGGCTCACGCGTCAACGCAGTCATCCCTCCGCTGGCCGTGGGCGGCTCCTCACTGACCATCCGTAAATTCAGCAAGGTCCCCCTCACTGTCCGCAACCTGATCGACTTCGGCACCCTCACCCCCGAGATGGCCGAGCTGCTCAACGCCTGCGTCAAAGCCAAGCTCAACATCATCGTCTCCGGCGGTACCGGCACCGGCAAAACCACCCTTCTCAACGTGCTGTCCTCCTTCCTGCCCGCGGACGAGCGGATCGTGACCATCGAGGACGCCGTGGAACTGCAGATCCAGCAGCAGCACGTGGTCCGGCTCGAAAGCCGCCCGCCGAACACCGAGGGCAAGGGCGAGGTCACCATCCGCGAACTGCTGCGGAACTCGCTGCGCATGCGCCCGGACCGGATCGTGGTGGGCGAGGTCCGTGGCGGGGAATCGCTGGACATGCTCCAGGCCATGAACACCGGCCACGACGGCTCCCTCTCAACGGTCCACTCCAACTCCCCCCCGGGACGCGGTGGCCAGGCTCGAAACCCTGGTGCTCATGGCCGGCATGGACCTGCCGCTGCGCGCCATCCGCGAACAGATCGCCTCCGCCGTCAACCTCATCGTCCAGATCTCCCGGCTCCGGGACGGCTCCCGCCGCATCACCCACGTCACCGAAGTCCAGGGCATGGAAGGGGACATCGTCACCCTCCAGGACGCCTTCGTCTTCGACTACTCCGCCGGCGTGGACGCCCACGGCCGCTTCCTCGGCAAGCCCGTGGCCACCGGCATCCGGCCACGCTTCATCGACCGGTTCGAGGACCTGGGCATCCACGTCTCCCCCGGCGTGTTCGCCGGACCGCAGACGGCGGTAAGCCAGCCCACGGCCGGCCAGAACCACGGCGGACGGTGACGGCCGCCATGATCCTTGCTGCCGGAACCGCCATCCTCCTCACAGCCGTGACCCTGTTCGGCGCCGCGGTGCTGCTGCCCAGCGCGCCGGACGTGCCGCTGGACCGCCGTCGTCCTTTTGATCCCGAACCTTCCTCTTCCCTGACGCGTTTGGCGCTCTCCGCCGTCCGGTCCTTCGAGCGGCTCCTCGCCGGCCGGAACATCTCCCTCTTTGCCCGGCCCGAGCTTGAGAACGCCGGGCTCCGGCTCAGCCAGGCCGAATTCTTCCTGCTGGTGGGAATCGGCGCCGGCGTGGGGATGCTGGTGGGCACCGTCACCGTGGGACCCCTGGTGGGGCTCCTCCTGGCGCTGCTGGCGCCCTTCATCGGAAAACTCGTCCTGGGATTCCTGGCCGGAAAACGGCGGGCCACCTTCGACAGCCAACTGGGCGACACGCTCCAGCTCCTGTCCGGCGGCCTCCGCGCCGGGCACAGCATCCTGCGCGCCATCGATGCTGCGGCGGCAGAATCCCAAAAGCCGACGTCGGAGGAAATGCGGCGCGTGATCACGGAAACCAGCCTGGGCCGGGACCTGCTCGCCGCCCTCAACGACACCGCGGACCGGATGAAGAACGAAGATTTCGTCTGGATCTCCCAAGCCATCCAGATCAACCGCGAGGTGGGCGGCAACCTGGCCGACGTCCTGGACCAGGTCAACGAAACCATCCGCGAGCGCGCCGAAATCAAGGGCCATATCAAGGCCCTGGCGGCCGAGGGCAAGTTCTCCGCCTACATCCTCATCGCCATGCCGTTCGGCATCGTGGCCATGCTGTTGGCGGTGAGTCCGAACTACATGAACTCCATGTTCACCCACCCCCTGGGCTGGGCCATGATCGGGGCCTCGTTTGTCCTCATGACCATCGGTGCGCTGTGGATGCGCAAGATCATCGACCTGAAGTTCTGAGGAAGCCATGAACCTGACCGTTCTCCTCTCCGTCCTGCTGGTCTGCGTCCCCCTGGCCGGACTGGCATGGTCTGTCCTGACGGTGGACAAGCAGGGCCGCGTCGCCGTCAACGATCTCCTGTCCCGCGGTGCCGCACCCGTGGCTGTTGCCGCCTCCGGCAAACCCGGGATGTTCGAAGGCATCGGCCGGCGCCTCACTCCCCCCGCCTATGTCGCCTTCCTTGACCGGCTGCTGGCCCTCGCCGGCCGGCCCGCCTCGATGCCGCTGGGCAAGGTCCTCGGTTCCAAGCTGGGGATAGGCCTTGCGGGCATCACGGTAGGCATCTACCTGACTGCCATCGGAAGCACCCCGCTGATGAAGCTTTCAGGCCTTTTTGTCCTGTTCCTGGGCTACTTCATCCCGGACCTCCTGCTCTACAGCAAGGGGCAGGAACGCCAGAAGGTCATGCAGCTGGAACTGGCCAACACCCTGGACCAGATGCTGATTTCCGTGGAGGCGGGCCTCGGCTTCGAAGGCGCCATGGCCCGCGCAGGGGAAAACGGCAAGGGCCCGCTGGCTGAAGAACTGGTGCGGACCCTGCAGGACATGCAGGTGGGCCGCAGCCGGCGTGAGTCCTATACCTCCCTGGCCGAACGGACCAGCATTCCGGAGCTGCGCAGCTTTGTGCAGGCCGTGGTCCAGGCGGACACCTACGGCATCGCCATCAGCCGGGTGCTGCGGGTGCAGGCCAAGGTCATGCGGGTAAAGCGGCGCCAGCGGGCTGAGGAGAAGGCGATGAAACTCCCGGTGATGATTCTGTTTCCGCTGCTTTTCTTCATATTTCCGGTTCTCTTTATCGCCATTCTTGGGCCGGCCGTCATCAATACCGTGGTGACTTTCAGCGGACAGTAAAGCCAACGCACTACCGCCTGAAAGATCGCTCAAGGTTTCCACAGGATCCCCCGAAATAGGACAACGGAAGAATTTCAGGAAGTAGCCTTGAACAATGCACAGTCAAGATCCCGGCACCAGCCGCGAGGCCGCCGCTGCGGGCTCCCTGCCGCCAGGGATCGCTTCAGCTGCCGGGACCGCGCTGCCACAGGAACCGGCCGGTCACTTGCCGCTCGTTGACGCAGCCGTCCTTGAAGAGCTGGAAGACGAGCTGGCCGGCTCCGGCCTCGCCCAGCGGTTCGCCCGCGACTATGCCGCCATGTGGGACCAGCGCTACGCCCGGCTGGCTGCGGCGGTGGACGAGCAGGACAGCGCCTCCGCCCTGGACGCCGTCATCAGCCTCAAGATCACTTCCGCCATGGTGGGCGGCCTGCGGCTGGCGAAACTGGCGGAACTGCTTGAGTCCGTGATCCGCCTGGGCGACTTCGGCCAGGGCCAGGCGCTCATGGAACGCGTGGCCCAGGACGGCGGGCAGACGGTCACCGAGCTCCAGGCCACCTACATCCTGGAAAACGACTGAGCCCGCCTACTCTTCAAACGGCCTGCTGGGGGCCAGCCGGTAGCCCACGCCGCGGACCGTCTGCAGCCAGCGCGGGGACAGCTGGTCCTCCTTGAGCTTGCGCCGCAGGTTGCCCACATGGACTTCGACGGCGCGTTCGTCTGCTTCGCTGATGTACGTGTCGTCGTCGTAGAACTCGCCGCGCACTGCCCGCACAAGGTCAGCCCGCGTGCACACCGCACCGCCGCCCCGGAGCAGCACGTGGAGCAGGTCGAATTCGCTCCGGGTCAGCCCAAGCGGTTCGCCTTTGATCTCCACTGTCCGGGTTCGGTGGTTCAGGGTCAGGCCGTTATGCTGCAGGACAGCCGAATCGTGGCTGACCGGCGCTGCGGCCGCCGTGGCAGGTGTTCCCCATGCCGGCGCGGGCCTTTGCCCATTAATTTCATGCCGCGGCCGGCGCATCATGGCGGCCACCCGTGCCCGGAGCTCCCTGGGCCGGAAAGGTTTGGCGATGTAGTCGTCCGCTCCCGCGTTGAGGGCAGACAACAGGTCCGGCTCCTCTGTCCGGCCGGTCAGCATCACCACGTAGGCGTTGCTGAAATGGCGGATCCGCCGCAACACTTCAAACCCGTCGATGTCCGGAAGGCCGATATCCAGCGTGACAACATTGGCCTGTTTGCTGCGGACCACTTCCACGCCGGCACGTCCGTCCACCGCTGTATGCACTTCGAATCCCGCCTGGGTCAGCACTCCCTCAAGGAGGTTGCGGACATCGGCATCGTCTTCAATTACTACAGCCACACCAAGTTCATCCATTGATATCCCTGTGCCAGGCGGACATGGCCCCCCATCAGCCCAGCGCCAATGCCATACCCGCTCCAACCATTTATACGCTACTAGTAAGCCCTGCTGATCACATCCTTTTCAGCAGTCATTTTGGAAAGTCAATTACTATGACAAGACATGTGGATTATGAGACGAAAGGATGTGCCTGGGAGTGGCCAGCAGGAATTCGAGCGCACGCGCGGACCGGCTGTCCGGTCCAGACCGCGGGGAACTGAATCCCGCTAATGGCTGAGCACCTGTTCCAGCGCGGACCTGCCCGCTTCTTCCGTGGCCTCGGACCACGGGCTCAGGTGGCCCTGTGCCAGCTGCCGCTGACGTTGATCGTGGCGGCGCTGGCCGTGGCCACTCCCTTCGCCTGGCCAACCCTGCTGCACAGCTTCGTCTACCTCTCCGGCATCCTCCTTCACGGCGCCCTGTTCCTCGGCTGCCTCCTGGTGCCCTGGGAGCGCCTGGCCCACCGGCCCTACCTACTGGTCCCCATCCTGGATTTCCTGGCTATCGGGCTGCTCAGGAACGGCGCCGCACCCCTGCTCCCGGGACTGGCAGTCCTGGCGGTCTTCCCGGTGATCTGGCTCTCGGCCTCGGGCATGCTGGCCCGCAGCAGCCTGGTCCTGAGTTTCTTCGGCACCATGCTCATTATGGTCCCGTCCCTGGCCGGCCGTTTCCCCGCCCTGACCGCCTCGGACATCACCACCGTGCTCCTCTTTCCCCTCATGATGCTCTCCGTCTCCCTCGCCATCCGCTTCGCCAGCGTGCACCTCCGGCTCCAGCAGCAGGAACTGGCCAAGAAGGACGGGGAGCTCCGGAAGCTGCTGCACGAAAGCCGGGAACGGGAAAAGCTGCTCCAGACGGTCCTTGACGCAACAGACGTCGGCATTGCCGCCGTCGACCGTTACGGGCATTTCCTGGTGTCCAACAGCCGGCAGCGGCATTTTCGCGAGGCCACCGGCGCGGAGGGCGCCGTCCCCGGCCAGGGGCACCAACTGATTTTCGGGCAGGACCGGCGGACCCTGCTGCCGCCCGAGAAACGCCCCATCAGCCGGGCCATCGCCGGGGAATCCTTCGCGGACTACCTGGTGTGGGCAGGCGAGGGAGCGGACCAGCGGGCCGTATCGACGGCGGCCCGGCCACTGGTGGGCGAGGACGGCAGCTTCAGCGGCGCCGTTGTGGTGTACAACGACGTCACAGGCTGGGTGGAGGCACTGGCCGCGAACCAGGAGCTCGTCTCGAACGTGTCCCACGAGTTCAAGACGCCCCTGAATTCCATCATCGGCAACATCGACCTGGTGCTGGACGACGCCGGCGCCCTGCCGCCGCAGGTGGCCCACCGTTTGCTGGTGGTCCAGCGGAACGCGGAACGGCTGCTGGCCTTGGTTGCGGACCTGACGGCGTCGGCGTCGGCTGCCCTGAATGTGCACCCGAAGAGGACTGACCTCGCCAGCCTGGTGGAGACGAGCCTGGGGTCGGCGCAGGCACAGGCCGAGCGGGCCCACATCCGGCTCAGCGCGGACGTGCCCTCGCCCCTGTGGGCCTACGCGGATCCGCTCCGGATCGGGCAGGCGCTGGACAACTTGGTGTCCAACGCCATCAAATACTCCCCCGACGGCGGCACGGTGAGCATCAGCGCCCGTGCGGGCAAGGACTGGGTCCAGCTCAGCGTCAGCGACACCGGAATGGGAATGTCCCGGGAGGACAGCGCCAGGGTCTTCAAACGCTTCTTCCGTACGGAATCCGCCCAGCGGGCCTCAATCTCGGGGGCCGGGCTGGGGCTCTCCATCACCAAAATGATCGTGGAAGGCCACGGCGGCACCATCAGCTGTGAGAGCGGACAGGGAAAGGGCAGCACGTTCACGGTGACCTTGCCCGCGGACGGCCCTCCGCCGTCGTTCTAGCGAATCGATTGCTGTGTACTTGTCGTTTTCGGGCTTGAAAACGACAAGTACGGAACAATCGATGGGGACTAGTGCTCCCGCCGCGCCCGGGTCAGCTCCGCCCGGGCCAGCAGCTCGTCGTCGGACGGGTAAGCGACCTCTTCCAGAACCAGCGGATGCGGCGCGGCAAGGACCGACTTCGCGTCCCGTTTCTTCGCCAGGAGCCGCTCGTGCAGCCAGCCGGGTTCCTCAACGCCCTCCCCCACGTACAGGGCAGACCCGATCAGGGCCCGGACCATGTTGTGGCAGAACGCGTCGGCCTGCACCGTAGCAACAATGACGCCGTCCTCCCCCCGCGCGAACTCAAAGCGCTGCAGCTCACGGATGGTGGTGGCGCCCTCGCGGGGCTTGCAGAAGGACAGGAAGTTCTGGAGCCCCAGCAGCTTGGACGAGCCCTCGTTGAGCAACACAACGTCCAGCGGGTTCTTGTGCCAGAGGGTGAAGTAGCGTTCCAGCGGGTCCCACAGGGCGGGCCCGTCCGCGATCCGGTAACTGTACCGCCGCCAGAGGGCTGAGAAGCGGGCGTCGAAGCCCTCCGGCGCCAGCGAAATGCGGTGCACCTCCACTGCGCCTGTCAGGTCACCAAGGATCCGGCTCAGTGCGCCCCGGATGCGGCGCAGCATGGCGACGGCGGGATCGAGTTCGTGCCCCCGCGGCAGTCCCTGCCACTCGGCTTCCGTCAGGTCCAGGTGGACCACCTGGCCGCGGGCGTGCACCCCCGCGTCGGTGCGGCCGGCGACCGTCACGCGGATAGGCCGGCGGACCAGCAGGTGCAGGGCTTCCTCCAGGACCCCCTGGACGGTCCTCCGGCCCGGCTGCAGCGCCCACCCGCTGAACGGGCCGCCGTCGTAGGACACATCAAGCCGGACACGCAAAAACCCGCCGCCCCCCAATACGGGGGCCGCGGGTTTTTGGTCGTTCATAGACTCAAGTCTATGCGAAGAACATCAGCGAATTACTTCGCGTCCTTTTCCTCGGCTACGGGAGCCTCAGGTGCTTCCTCAGCGGCCGGGGCCTCTTCGGTTGCAGCTTCTTCAGCAGCAGGTGCCTCAGCAGCTTCGTCAGCAGCGGGGGCCTCGGCGGCCTCAGCCTCGGGAGCCTCTTCTGCGACCGGAGCAGCAGCGGCTTCCTTCTTGTCGGCGTCGCGCTTGGCAGCGGAGGTAGCCTCGGCTACAACGGCCTGCTTGGCGGAAACGGGCTCAAGAACGAGTTCGATGACAGCCATGGGAGCGTTGTCGCCCTTGCGGTTGCCGATCTTGGTGATGCGGGTGTAGCCGCCGTCGCGGTTCTCCACAGCCTGGGCGATGTCGGTGAACAGCTCGTGGACGACGCCCTTGTTGCTGATCAGGCCGAGGACCCGGCGGCGGGAAGCGAGGTCACCACGCTTGGCGAAGGTCACCAGGCGCTCTGCGTACGGCTTCAGGCGCTTGGCCTTGGTCACCGTGGTGGTGATCCGCTTGTGCTCGAACAGGGATGCTGCCAGGTTCGCGAGCATGAGGCGCTCGTGAGCCGGGCCGCCTCCGAGGCGCGGACCCTTAGTGGGGGTAGGCATAATTGTTTCTCCTCAAATGGAAGCCGTGGGCGGTGCACACCATGGTGCCTGCCCGCCGGCCAAGGTCTGGTTTAGAGTTCGTCGTCGCCGAAGGCGGCGTCGTCCTCTTCGATTGCTGCGGCGCGTGCTGCGAGGTCAAAACCGGGAGGCGAGTCCTTGAGGGACAGGCCCAGTTCAACCAGCTTTGCCTTGACCTCGTCAATGGACTTTGCACCGAAGTTGCGGATGTCCATCAGGTCAGCCTCGGAGCGGGCAACGAGTTCACCCACGGTGTGGATGCCCTCACGCTTGAGGCAGTTGTAGGAACGGACGGTGAGGTCCAGATCCTCGATCGGCAGTGCCATGTCGGCTGCCAGGGCAGCGTCGGTGGGCGACGGGCCGATCTCGATACCTTCAGCTGCGGTGTTCAGCTCACGGGCCAGACCGAACAGTTCCACCAGGGTGGTGCCTGCGGAAGCGACGGCATCGCGCGGGGCGATGGCCTGCTTGGTCTCGACGTCGACAATCAGCTTGTCGAAGTCGGTGCGCTGCTCAACACGGGTTGCTTCCACGCGGAAAGTAACCTTCAGCACCGGCGAGTAGATGGAGTCGACCGGGATACGGCCGATCTCTGCGTCGCCGGACTTGTTCTGAGCTGCCGAAACGTAGCCGCGGCCGCGCTCGATGGTCAGTTCGAGTTCGAACTTGCCCTTCGAGTTCAGCGTGGCGATGTGCAGATCCGGGTTGTGGAATTCGACGCCGGCCGGCGGAGCGATGTCCGCGGCGGTGACGACTCCGGGGCCCTGCTTGCGCAGGTAGGCAACAACCGGCTCATCGTGCTCGGAGGAAACCGAGAGGCTCTTGATGTTCAGGATGATCTCAGTGACATCTTCCTTGACACCCGGAACCGTGGTGAACTCGTGCAGCACGCCATCGATCCGGATGCTGGTTACGGCAGCACCGGGGATGGAGGAGAGCAGGGTACGGCGGAGGGAGTTTCCGAGGGTGTAGCCGAAGCCCGGTTCCAGCGGTTCAATGATGAAACGCGAACGGTTTTCGGAGACTACCTCTTCGGAGAGGGTGGGGCGCTGTGCAATGAGCACTTAGGTTTCCTTTCGGCGAGCATCCGCTATATGACGCAACACAGGTGGTGGAAATTCGGTCTGAAGACTTAACGCGCTGGGCTTGCCCGGACCATCAACGGTCCGGGCAAGCTCATGCGGCGTGGAAAGCCTTAGACGCGGCGGCGCTTCGGCGGGCGGCAGCCGTTGTGCGCAGCGGGGGTGACGTCCTGGATGGAGCCAACCTCGAGGCCTGCGGCCTGCAGCGAACGGATCGCGGTCTCGCGTCCGGAACCCGGGCCCTTGACGAAAACGTCAACCTTGCGCATGCCGTGCTCCTGGGCACGCTTGGCAGCAGCTTCGGCAGCCATCTGGGCTGCGAACGGGGTGGACTTACGCGAGCCCTTGAAGCCAACCTCACCTGAGGAAGCCCAGGAGATAACAGCGCCGTTCGGATCCGTGATGGAAACGATGGTGTTGTTGAACGTGCTCTTGATGTGCGCCTGGCCAAGCGCGATATTCTTCTTGTCCTTCTTACGCGGCTTGCGAACCGCGCCACGAGTCTTCGGGGGCATTATTTCTCCTACAGAAAGTTATTGGGGAAAAGTCCGTTAATCCCGGCGGGGATTTTAACGGGCCTTCTTCTTGCCGGCGACGGTGCGCTTCGGGCCCTTGCGGGTACGGGCGTTGGTCTTCGTACGCTGTCCGCGTACGGGCAGGCCCTTGCGGTGGCGCAGGCCTTCGTAGCTGCCGATTTCAACCTTGCGGCGGATATCCGCTGCTACTTCGCGGCGAAGGTCACCCTCAACCTTGTAGTTGCCTTCAATGTAGTCACGCAGCTCAACCAGCTGTGCATCAGTCAGGTCCTTGACGCGAACGTCGGCGCTGATGCCAGTGGCAGCCAGGGTTTCGTGTGCACGGGTCTTGCCCACGCCGTAGATGTAAGTAAGCGCAATTTCCAGCCGCTTTTCGCGGGGAATGTCTACGCCAGCGAGACGAGCCATAGTGGCAGTACTCCTTGAATAAACCGGAGGTCGTAGGCAGTACACCCGCACGTTCTGTGCGGCCCCAGCCTCCGACCGGGGGTTAGCTGTCCGGACTCTTTCGAGCTAAATGTTCCAGATCAGCTTGTGCTGCCTTTATTTACTTGCGTGGGTTAGCAACCCAGGATTTCCCGATGAGGGGAATTAGCCCTGGCGCTGCTTGTGGCGCGGGTTCTCGCAGATCACCATGACCCGGCCATTACGGCGGATCACTTTGCACTTTTCGCAGATCTGCTTGACGCTCGGCTTGACCTTCATGGCATTCCTTTGCGTGTAACAGTTGGTCAACTGGAGCGGCAGCCAGCTCGCACTGGAGCCGCCCAGCAATTTACTTGTAGCGGTAGACGATACGACCACGGGTGAGGTCGTACGGGCTCAGCTCCACCACTACGCGGTCCTCAGGGAGGATTCGGATGTAGTGCTGACGCATCTTTCCAGAGATGTGTGCCAGAACGATGTGCTTGTTGGTGAGCTCAACGCGAAACATCGCGTTAGGCAGCGCCTCGGTCACAACGCCTTCGATCTCAATGACCCCGTCCTTCTTGGCCATACCCTCCGCTAACTGTTGTTGCCGCAGCCCTGCCGGATTGCACCGGGCATGGCCACGAACGTTTTGGTTGGATCGATTGCCGGCTCCAGACCCAAAAGGGCGTGGCAGTCCAGACAACCAACAAGCAACACTACTCCGTATCACCGGAAAAGTTAAATCGGCAATGGTAACCTACCGGGCGCCGTACACACCATAATCGCCGGCGGGAGTGCTTACGGCCTCCGCGCCGGCCACGCCGTCAAGGATGGCCAACCGTACGACGTCGGCTGCCGCGCTTTGCAAGGTGATCAGGCTGAACTGGCGGGCAGCTTCGTCCGAGCGGTCGAGTGCCACGGCCTGGGTAGACAGGCAGAAAACAGTGTCCCCGTCAGCCAACGTGTGCGAAGGATTCAGAGCTCTCGCGATACCAGCATGTGATGCAGCTGCAGTCCGCTTACACTCGGCCACATCAAGGACAGCATTGGTCGCCACGACAACAAGGGTGGTGTTGAGGGGTGTCCCTTGGCTGGCTTCCGCCCCATCAGCCGAAGCCCTCGGCGTGCTCGCTCGTTCCTCGCTTAGACGCACGCTGCCGGGCTCCGTCAGCTGGGTCGTTGTGCCAAACGGAAGTCCCAGCGCGTTCACTACTACAAGTGCACCGACCACGACGCCGTTGTCGAGCGTCGCCGAAGCTGTGCCTATCCCGCCTTTGTACGTCCGGGCCATGACGGCGCCGGTGCCGGCACCCACGTTGCCGCGTCCGACGTCGTGCCCTTCCAGTTGCGCCGCAGCGGCGGCGGTTGCCGTGTAGCCCATGTCCGCCGTCGGACGTGCCGAAAAGTCCCCGCCCCTGCCCAGGTCGAAGATCGCGGCTGCCGGCACGATCGGGACTACTCCCCCGGGCACCGCAAACCCGCGGCCGTTCTCCTCGCACCAGCGCTGGGCGCCGGCGGCGGAGGCAAGGCCGTAGGCGCTGCCGCCGGTGAGGACAACGGCGTCGACGGTGCTGACGAGCGTGGTGGGATCCAAGGCGTCGGTTTCATGGGTGGCCGGTCCGCCGCCCTGCACATCGACCGACCCGCAGGTCCCGGGCGGCGGCAGGACCACCGTGACACCAGTCAGCCAGCCCTCGCCGGACTTTTGCTGGTGCCCCACCCGCATTCCCGGCACGTCAGTGATTGCTCCCATGGCACCCATTCTGCCCTTTTGGCCATCAAACGGATGAATACGGGCGGGTCCCTGCCTTTCAAACAAACTTTGTGCAAGACTGCAGGCAACACAGCGTTAACGGGCAACGAAGCCTCGGATAACAGTCCTTTGACGAGGACACTTGCGGCTTTCTGCCTACTGACCATGTGGTGAAGTAATGGCTAGACTCCCCCGACCACGGCCAGCCACGAGCAGGCACGAATCCCGTGAGAGACCGCATGACCCGTCAACTCGCACCCCATCCGTCCACCAAGCCCACGAAGCCCGGACCGGCCGCCGCCCCGCGACGCCGGCGCTGGACGCAGAGAACCCGACGGGACTTCTTCGTGTTCCTTGCCCTCGCTTTGCCCAACCTGGTACTGATCGCCGTCTTCACCTACCGGCCGCTGGTCAGCAACATCTACTACTCAACGCTGGACTGGACCCTGGGGTCACCGTCTGCCACCGTGGTGGGCATCAACAACTACGTCACCTTCTTCACCAGCGACGACGCCTCCAAGGTACTGGGCACCACCGCGATCTTCACGGTGGTCACTGTGGGCGGATCCATGATCCTGGGACTGCTCATCGCGCTGGCGCTGAACGCGAAAGTCCGGGGAACCACGTTCGCCCGCTCGGCGGTGTTCGCCCCCTACGTCCTGTCCGGCGTCGGCGTGGGCCTTGTGTGGCTCTTCATTTTCGATCCCGGCTACGGCGTCCTGGCCTGGCTGCTCCGGGGCATCGGCCAGCAGAGTCCGCAGTGGATCAACGACCCCCAGCTTTCCCTGGTCATGGTGATCCTCGTGTACGTCTGGAAAAACCTGGGGTACTGCGCGGTGGTGTACCTGGCAGGGCTCCAGTCCCTGCCGCAGGACGTCATGGAGGCTGCCTCGCTGGACGGCGCCAACGGGTTCCGGCGGTTCATCACCATGTCGCTTCCGCTCCTGTCCCCCACCACGTTCTTCCTGCTGATCACCAGCTTGCTGAGTTCGCTGCAGGCCTTTGACCTCATCCGGATCATGACGCCGCTGGGAACCGGCACCAGCACCCTCATCTACGAGGCCTACCTCCAGGCCTTCGGCGCCTTCAACCGGGCCGGCTATTCCGCGGCCATCTCGGTGATCCTGTTCGCAATCCTCCTGGTGATCACCGTGTTCCAACTGCGGTTCGTGGAACGGAAGGTGCACTACTCGTGAGCTCAATGTCACCGGTCAACCCGGACCCCACAGCCCCGCCCACGCAGGCCGCGGACCCAGTGATTCCCCGGGACCGGCCCTTCTCCCGGCAGAACCTGGCGCAGGCCGTCCTGGGCGGGTACGTCCCACTGATCCTGGCAACAATGGTGGTTTTCCTGCCGCTGCTGTGGATGGTGCTCAGCTCGTTCAAGCAGCCCGGTGAAATCATCACCATGGATCTGGAGATCCTGCCGGAAGGCCTCAACCTGCAGAACTACCAGATCGCCATGACCACCGTGCCGTTCGGCCAGTTCTTCCTTAACAGTGCCATCGTCACGGCGGCCGGCGCCAGCGTCAAGGTGGTCCTGGCCATCCTCACGGCCTATGCCCTGGTGTTCGTGCGCTTCCCGTTCAAGAACGCCATCTTCATGCTCATCCTGGTGGCACTGATGGTGCCGCCCCAGGTGTCCATCCTGCCCAACTACATCCTGATTTCGGGGATGGGCGGGAAGAACACCCTGTGGGGCATCATCCTGCCGGGCCTCGGAACCGCCTTCGGCACCTTCCTCCTGCGGCAGCATTTCCTCACCCTGCCCAACTCCATCCTCGAGTCGGCTGAAATCGACGGGGCCGGCCACTGGCGCCGGCTGTGGCGCATCGTGGTTCCCATCTCCGTTCCCTCCATCGCAACGGTGGCGCTGGTGACCATCGTCAGCGAGTGGAACGAGTACATCTGGCCGCTGATCATCACGGACCGTCCGGACACCATGACCCTGCCGGTGGGGCTGACGCTGCTCCAGAACTCAGAGAGCAACGCCTCCGGATGGGGCATCCTCATGGCCGGGGCCGTCCTGGTGATCGTCCCCATCCTTATTGTCTTTGCGGCCCTCCAGCGTTACATCGTCGCCGGGCTCACCCAGGGCAGCGTCACCGGGTAAGCCCGTGCCGCCGTCGTCCATCACAGAAGAAGCACCCAACTCCTCAATGTGGCACCCAACGAAAGGACCTGCAATGACTCAGCACCTCGATCGGAGGCACTTCCTGGGACTCGCCGGAGTCACGGCGTCGGCCGCTGCCCTGGCAGCCTGCGGCGGCCCGTCCACGAGCGGCACCCCCGTGGCCAGCGAAGCCGCGGAACTCGACTTCAGCGGGGTGAAGCCGGCCGCGCAAATCGACTTCTGGTCCAACCACCCCGGCAAGTCGCAGGACGTCGAAAAGGCCATCATTGAGAAGTTCCACGCCCAGTTCCCGGACATCCGGGTCAACCTGGTCACGGCCGGAGCGAACTACGAGGAAATCGCGCAGAAGTTCCAGACCTCGCAGGCGGCAAAATCCGGCCTCCCGGGCGTCGTGGTCCTCTCCGATGTGTGGTGGTTCCGCTACTTCACCAACGGCAGCATCATCCCGGTGGACGCCCTCGTCAAGCAGCTGGACATCAAGCTGGACGATTTCCGGAAGTCACTCGTGGACGACTACAAGTACAACGACAAGCAATGGGCCCTCCCCTACGGGCGCTCCACTCCCCTGTTCTACTACAACAAGGACCACTTCCAGGCCGCCGGGCTGCCGGACCGGGCACCCAAAACCTGGCAGGAGTTCGGCGAGTGGGCGCCCAAGCTGAAGGCCAGCTCAGGCGCGCAGTACGCCTACATCTACCCGGCGTTGGCGGGCTACGCGGGCTGGACCCTGCAAAACAACCTGTGGGGCTGGGGCGGTTCCTGGTCCAAGGAATGGGAAATCACCTGCGATTCGCCCGAAGCAATCGAAGCGCTGCAGTGGGCCCAGGACTCCATCTACAAGAACGGCTGGGCCGGCGTCTCCTCCAAGGAAGCCGCAGATGACTTCTCCGCAGGGCTGACCTCGTCCACGATCTCCTCCACCGGCTCCCTCCTCGGCGTGCTGAAGTCCGCGCCGTTCAACGTGGGCGTGGGCTTCCTTCCCGGCGGACCGAAGGCCGAGACCAACGTCTGCCCCACCGGCGGCGCCGGCCTGGGCATCCCCAGCGGCATCACCAAGGAGGAGCAGCTGGCCGCCGGCACGTTCCTGAAGTTCATGACCGAGCCGGAAAACAGCGCAGCCTTCTCGGCCGCCACCGGCTACATGCCCACACGCGAGTCGGCGGACATGGAGGCGGTCCTGGCCCAGACCCCGCAGATCCAGACCGCCGTGGACCAGCTGGCCGTGACGCGTGTCCAGGACAACGCCCGGGTGTTCCTCCCGGGCGCTGACCAGGAACTGGCCAAGGCGGCCGCGGCGATCCTCACCCAGCAGGCGGACGTGAAGGCCACCATGACCAGCCTGAAGAAGACGCTGGAGGGCATCTACGAAAAGGACGTCAAGCCGAAGCTCGGCTGAGTTTCCCTGTACGCAAGAAGCGCCAGGTGTTGTTGTGGGATCACAACGACACCTGGCGCTTCTGTCTAGGCTGCTGGGCCGGGCCCGTCGGTCCGCAAGCCTGCCGTCCTGCTGGCTTTGGACTACGGGATGGGCACCGGGGTCACGCCGAGCGGGACAAGGTGCTCCGCACCGCCGTCGGGCGCTGACAGCACCCAGATGCCCTTCTCATGGACCGCCACGGAGTGCTCCCACTGGCAGGACCGCTTGCCGTCCGTGGTGACAACTGTCCAGTCGTCCTCCAGGACCGCGGTTTCGATGCCACCGCGCACCAGCATGGGTTCGATCGCCAGGCACAGCCCGGGTTTGATCTTGGGGCCGCGGTGGGTGGTGCGGTAGTTCAGCACGTCGGGGGCCATGTGCATTTCGGAACCGATGCCGTGGCCCACGTAGTCCTCGAGGATCCCCAGCGGTTTGCCGGGAACGGACGAGACAAAATCGTCGATCGCGGCCCCGATGTCGCCGACGTGCTTTCCGGTGGCCAGCGCAGCAATACCATGCCACATCGCTGCCCGGGTCACATCCGAGAGGCGCTGGTCCTCCGGGTCAGCGGTGCCCACGATGACGGTCCTTGCCGAGTCGGAGTGCCAGCCGTCCACGATCGCGCCGCCGTCGATCGAGATGATGTCCCCGTCGTTGAGGACCCGGCTGCCCGGGATGCCGTGGACCACTTCCTCGTTGACCGAGGTGCAGATGGTGGCCGGAAAGCCGTGGTAGCCAAGGAAGTTGGACTTTGCGCCCGCTTCGTTCAGGACAGCGGCGAAGACGTCGTCGAGGTGCTTGGTGGTGGTTCCGGGCACTGCTGCGGCGACGGCTGCGTCCAGTGCACGGCTCAGGACAAGGCCTGCCTCGTGCATGGTACGCATCTGGGCGTTGGTCTTGTATTCGATGCGGGGCTGGCCAAAGGCCATGGTGTTCCTTCTTTCAAATGGCTGAGGCTCCTCCCGGTTGCCGGGAGGAGCCTCGGAATACGTTCGCCTGGATCAGGCTGCCTGTGCCGCCTTGATGGCCTGCATGACGCGGTCGGTGACTTCGTCGATGCCGCCGATGCCGTCAACCTGGGTCAGGATGCCGCGCTCGGCGTACTTCGCCACCACGGCTTCGGTCTGCTCGTGGTAGAGGTCAAGGCGGTGGCGGATGACGGCTTCGTTGTCGTCGCTCCGGCCCGTTTCCTTGGCCCGGCCGAGCAGCCGGTGGACCAGTTCCTCATCGTCGGCAGTCAGCTGCAGGACGACGTCGAGCTTTTCCTCACCCTTGGCGAGAATCTCGTCCAGGTAGTCCACCTGGGCGGTGGTGCGGGGGTAGCCGTCCAGCAGGAAGCCGGTTTCGACGTCGGACTCGCTGAGCCGGTCCCGCACCATCTTGTTGGTGACGCTGTCCGGAACGAAGTCGCCGTTGTCCATGTACTTCTTGGCTTCAATGCCAAGCGGCGTCTCGCCCTTCACGTTGGCGCGGAAGATGTCGCCGGTGGAGATCGCCACAACGCCGAGGCGCTCTGAAATCCGCTCCGCCTGCGTTCCTTTTCCGGAACCGGGAGGTCCAATAATCAGCATTCTCGTCATCGCAAAAGCCCTTCGTAGTGACGTTGTTGTAGCTGCGCATCAATCTGCTTGACGGTCTCCAGGCCAACGCCCACCATGATCAGGATCGAGGTGCCACCGAACGGGAAGTTCTGGTTGGCGTTGATCAGCACCAGTGCAACCAGCGGGATCAGCGCCACGAAGCCCAAGTACAGGGCTCCGGGGAGGGTAATCCTGGAGAGCACGTACTGCAGATAGTCAGCGGTCGGCTTACCCGCGCGGATACCCGGGATGAAGCCGCCGTACTTCTTCATGTTGTCCGAGACCTCTTCAGGGTTGAAGGTGATCGCGACATAGAAGTAGGTAAAGAACACGATCATGGCAAAGTACAGCACCATATAGATCGGCTGGTCACCGCGGACCAGGTTGTTGTTGATCCATTCAACCCACGGCTGGATCGGTTCACCTGCCCGGGGCTGGTTGAACTGCGAGATCAGGCCCGGCAGGTAGAGCATTGAGGAGGCGAAGATCACCGGGATAACGCCGGCCATGTTCACCTTGATGGGGATGTAGGTGCTGGTGCCGCCCACGGTGCGGCGGCCAATCATCCGCTTCGCGTACTGCACCGGGACCCTGCGCTGCGACTGCTCAACGAAGACAACCAGTGCCACTGTGAGCAGGCCGACTGCCAGGACGATGAAGAACGTCCCGGGACCCTGCGCGCTCCAGATGGCGCCGAGGGAGGTGGGGAACGTAGCGGCGATGGACGTGAAGATGAGCAGGGACATGCCGTTGCCCACGCCCTTTTCGGTCACGAGCTCGCCCATCCACATGATCAGGCCGGTGCCGGCCGTCAGGGTGATGATGAGCAGGATGGTGGTTATGACGCTGCTGTCAGGAATGATCGGCAGGTTACAGCCCGGAAGCAGCTGCCCGGAGCGCGCAAGGGATACCAGCGTGGTGGCATTGAGCAGGCCCAGCGCGATGGTGAGGTACCGGGTGTACTGGGTCAGTTTGGACTGGCCCGACGCGCCCTCTTCGTAGAGCTGCTGGAACCGGGGAATGACCACCCGGAGCAGCTGGACGATGATGCTGGCCGTGATGTACGGCATGATGCCCAGCGCGAAGATGGACACCTGGAGCAACGCGCCGCCGCTGAACAGGTTAACGAGCTGGTACAGCCCCTCTGCCGTCTGACCGTTCTGCAAGCATTGCTGGACATTCTGGTAGTTCACACCAGGCGAGGGAATGAAAGCACCCAAGCGGAAAATGGTGATGATTCCCAGCGTGAACAACAACTTGCGTCGCAGATCAGGCGTGCGAAAGGCCCGGCCAAATGCGCTAAGCAAGCGTCCTCCTGTGGTGTGAAGAGTGGTGTGATGGGGATCTATGAATCCCGACAACCGAGTCTAACGGGTGTATGCGCCCTGCGAACAATCCGCGATGGCACCGCTGCGCCGGATGGCGGCGAAAAAACGGCGGGCGGATGGAAAAAAACTCCCGGCCCCGGGGCGGTAGCCCCAGGACCGGGAGTTCAACAACGGACTTGGCGCCCACCGGCTCTAGAGAGCGGTGGTGCTTCCGCCTGCTGCGGCAATCTTTTCAGCGGCGCTGGCCGAGAATGCGTGGGCGGTGACGTCAACCTTGACGGTGATGTCGCCGGTGCCCAGCACCTTGACGGGCTGGTTCTTGCGAACGGCACCTTTTTCGACCAGGTTCTCCACGGTAACTGCGCCACCTTCGGGGAACAGCTCGTTGAGCTTGTCCAGGTTTACAACCTGGAACTCAACGCGGAACGGGTTCTTGAAGCCGCGCAGCTTCGGCAGGCGCATGTGCAGCGGCAGCTGGCCGCCGGCAAAGCCAGCCTTGATCTGGTAACGGGCTGCAGTACCCTTCGTGCCACGGCCAGCGGTCTTACCCTTGGAACCTTCACCACGACCAACACGGGTCTTGGCGGTCTTGGCACCCGGGGCGGGACGCAGGTGGTGAACCTTCAGGGCGTTCTGCTTCTCAGCAGCCTGTGCCTTATCAGCAGTGTTCTCTGCCATTTACTTCGCCTCCTCTACCTTTACCAGGTGCGGAACCGTGTTGAGCATCCCAACGGTCACGGCATCGGCGGTGCGGACAACAGTCTGTCCGATACGCTTCAGGCCGAGGGACCGCAGGGTGTCGCGCTGGTTCTGCTTGCCGCCAATGGCGGACTTGATCTGAGTGATCTCCAACTGGGCGTCGGAGGGAACCAGGTTCTTAGCCATAACTAGGCACCTGCCTTCGTGTTCAGAAGGGCCTTCACCAGTGCCGGCGGAGCAATCTCGTCGAGGGGCAGGCCGCGGCGTGCTGCCACTGCTGCCGGCTCTTCGAGGCGCTTCAGGGCATCAACGGTCGCGTGAACGATGTTGATGGCGTTTGAGGAACCGAGCGACTTGGAGAGGATGTCGTGGATACCCACGCACTCCAGTACTGCACGGACCGGGCCACCGGCGATAACACCGGTACCGGCGGAAGCCGGACGCAGCATTACGACGCCGGCAGCAGCCTCACCCTGAACGCGGTGCGGGATGGTGCTGCCAACGCGGGGAACGCGGAAGAAGGACTTCTTAGCTTCTTCAACGCCCTTCGCGATTGCGGCAGGAACTTCCTTAGCCTTGCCGTAGCCAACGCCGACCATGCCGTTACCGTCACCGACGACGACCAGGGCGGTGAAGCTGAAGCGACGACCACCCTTGACCACCTTGGAAACGCGGTTGATGGTGACGACGCGCTCTACGAACTGGCTCTTCTCGGCTTCACGGCCGCCGTCGCGGCCGCCACGGCCACCACGGTCGCCGCGGCCCTGGCCACGGTCGCCACGCTCGCCGCGACGAGCGCCGCCACGGCGGTCGTCGGCAGCTGCGGGGGCAGTGGTCTCAGCGGCAGCTGTGGCTTCAGTAGCCTTCTGATCTGCAGACACAGTGTCCTTTTCCTTGTTTGCTTCCGTCACAGTGACAGCCCACCTTCACGTGCACCGTCAGCGACGGCGGCGATCCGGCCGTGGTACTTGTTACCACCGCGGTCGAAGACAACAGCTTCGATACCGGCAGCCTTGGCACGCTCGGCAACCAGTTCGCCAACGCGCTTGGCCTTGGCGGTCTTGTCGCCGTCGAATGCACGAAGGTCGGCTTCCAGAGTGGAGGCGCTCGCTACGGTCAGGCCCTTGGTGTCATCGACAACCTGGACGAATACGTGGCGTGCTGAACGGTTGACGACCAGACGCGGACGTACAGCCGTACCGGAGATGCGCTTACGGATACGAAGCTGGCGGCGGCTGCGCGAAGCAGACTTGCTCTTGTTCGTACGCTTCTTGTTAATTGAGATGGCCATGGTTACTTACCAGCCTTTCCGACCTTGCGGCGGATGACTTCGCCGGCGTAACGGATGCCCTTGCCCTTATAGGGGTCCGGCTTCCGCAGCTTGCGAATGTTGGCAGCAACCTCGCCGACCTGCTGCTTGTTGATACCTGAAACAGAGAGCTTGGTCGGGGTCTCAACTGCAAAGGTGATGCCGTCCGGGGCGGTGACGCTGACCGGGTGGCTGTAACCAAGAGCGAACTCCAGGTCGGATCCCTTGGCCTGAACGCGGTAACCGGTACCAACGATTTCAAGCTTCTTCTCGTAGCCCTTGGTAACGCCCTCGATCATGTTGGAGATCAGGGTGCGGGTCAGGCCGTGGAGTGAACGGGAGGCGCGCTCGTCGTTCGGGCGGGCGACGGTCAGGGTATCTGCATCCAGGCTTACCTCGATCGGGCTGGCCACAGTGTGGTTCAGCTCGCCCTTGGTGCCCTTGACGCTGACGACAGAGCCGTCAACCTTGACCTCAACGCCGGCAGGAACGGTGATGGGGAGACGTCCAATACGTGACATTATTCTCTTCCTTTCCCGTTACCAGACGTACGCGAGGACTTCGCCGCCCACGCCCTTCTTGCCGGCCTGCTTGTCAGTCAGGAGGCCGGAAGAGGTGGACAGGATTGCGACACCCAGGCCACCGAGCACGTGCGGCAGGTTGGTGGACTTTGCGTAAACACGCAGGCCCGGCTTGGAGATACGGCGAACACCAGCGATGGAACGCTCGCGGTTCGGTCCGAACTTGAGCTCGATGGTCAGCTTCTTGCCAACCTCAGCGTCCTCTTCCTTCCAGCCGGCAATGAAGCCTTCAGCCTTGAGGATGTCGGCAACGCGTGCCTTGAGCTTGCTGTACGGCATGGTCACGGTGTCGTGGTATGCCGAGTTTGCATTGCGCAGACGCGTAAGCATGTCTGCGACAGGATCTGTCATTGTCATGGTGGGCTCGTGCCCTTCCTCGTAACGGTTTCCGCGGTGCTGCTTTCCTGACCGGAGTCAGAAGCCATGCCGCCGGACCTTTTACGTAGTTAGATTAGTCTTCGGCCTTGAACGGGAAACCAAGCGCCTTGAGCAGCGCACGGCCTTCGTCATCGGTCTTGGCAGTGGTAACAACCGTGATGTCCATACCGCGGACGCGGTCGATCTTGTCCTGGTCGATTTCGTGGAACATAACCTGCTCGGTCAGACCGAAGGTGTAGTTGCCGTTGCCATCGAACTGCTTGCCGGAGAGTCCACGGAAGTCGCGGATACGGGGCAGTGCCAGGGTGACAAGGCGATCCAGGAATTCCCACATGCGGTCGCCACGCAGGGTAGCGTGTGCACCGATGGGCATGCCTTCGCGCAGCTTGAACTGTGCGATCGACTTGCGGGCCTTGGTTACCTGCGGCTTCTGGCCGGTGATCTGGGTGAGGTCGCGGACAGCGCCGTCGATCAGCTTGGAGTCCTTGGCGGCATCTCCAACACCCATGTTCACAACGACCTTCACGAGGCGGGGAACCTGGTTGACGTTCTGGTACTTGAATTCCTCAATGAGCGTGCTCTTGATGGATTCGGCGTACTTGGTCTTCAGACGAGGAACGATCTTCGTTGCCGGAGTCTCGAGAGTCTCAGTCATTAGATGTCCTTCCCTGAGCTCTTGGCCACGCGGATGCGGACTTCGCGCTTCTTGCCGTTACGCTCAACGGTTTCAGTGCGGAAGCCAACGCGGGTGGGCTTCTTGGTGGACGGGTCAACCAGAGCCACGTTGGAGATGTGGATCGGGGCTTCAACAACCTCGATGCCACCGGTCTTGGTGCCGCGCTGCGACTGACCGACCTTGGTGTGCTTGGTTACGCGGTTGATGCCTTCAACCAACACGCGGTTGGTGTCAGTGAAGACGCGCAGAACCTTGCCCTGCTTGCCGCGGTCGCCGCCGCGCTCAGCCTTGGCGCCAGTGATGACCTGAACGAGGTCACCCTTCTTGATCTTTGCAGCCATGGACTAGAGCACCTCCGGAGCCAGAGAAACGATCTTCATGAACTTCTTGTCACGGAGTTCACGACCAACCGGTCCGAAGATACGGGTACCGCGGGGGTCACCGTCGCCCTTCAGGATCACAGCTGCGTTCTCGTCAAACTTGATGTAGGAACCATCCGCACGGCGGCGTTCCTTCTTGGTACGGACGATGACTGCCTTGACAACATCGCCCTTCTTTACGTTGCCGCCCGGGATTGCATCCTTGACGGTGGCGACAATGACGTCACCGATGCCTGCGTAGCGACGGCCAGATCCACCGAGAACGCGAATGGTAAGGATTTCCTTAGCACCCGTGTTGTCGGCGACCTTGAGTCGCGACTCCTGCTGAATCACTATTTACTCCTTGCGTCGCGCCGGTTCTCAGACCGAAAATCTTCCTACGGAATGAGCCTTGCGGAACGGTTGATCGGGGTGTCTCTTGACCTGCCTGGATTTTGCCAGACCAGGCCTAAACTCCCGTGCCAGAAGCAGTTGCTCCCATCCGGTCCAGGACTGCTCCTGGGCGCAAGGGGGCACTATGCCGTGGCACGCTTGTTTACGAGGTTGATGACGGCGCACGAAAGGCGCCATACAAACTCAATATCCTAGCACAGTTCGGGCCAGTCCCCATATCACCGGCAGCCCTCCCCCGCAACAACCCCAAGCCTCGTTACCTCCCCTGCAGCACCCCCGATGGCGTCAGGCACGCTGCGTCCTGGCCCACCCGGGTTCCGTGGCCCGCGGACCCGCCCCGCCGCCGTCGGACGCTCTCTCACTTAAAGGCCCTTTTCCGCCGACGCTCTATCACTTTTGTACGAAAGGTGAGAGAGCGATCGGGAAAAGCCGACGTCAGGTGAGAGAGCGTCCGGGGAGGGAACGACGGCGTCACGCACGGCAGCCTTTCGGCGCGCCACAGGCGACGCTCGCCCGCAAAGAAGCGGCGCCGCCGTCGTGCCTTCAGCAAGAGCCTGCCCGGCGTGACGGACCCTGGACGACATCCCGACTACGCACTCCCCCGGTTAACGCGGAAACCCCCGCTCCCAAAGGGAGCAGGGGTTTCCGGTTACCGAAGCAGCAGGTGCTACTTGGCCTTCTCGAGGATTTCCACGAGCCGCCAGTTCTTGGTGGCGGACAGCGGACGGGTCTCGGCGATGACAACCAGGTCGCCGATGCCGGCGGTGTTGTTCTCATCGTGTGCCTTGACCTTGGAGGTACGGCGGATGACCTTGCCATACAGTGCGTGCTTCACGCGGTCCTCAACCTGGACAACGATGGTCTTTTCCATCTTGTCAGAGACCACGTAGCCGCGACGCGTCTTGCGGTAACCGCGCTGCTCAGCCGTGGCTGCGGTAGCAGTTTCCGTCACGTTCTCGTCCTTTTCACTCACTTGGCATCCTCCTCGGTCTCAACCGTTTCAGCCTTGGGGGCTTCAGCCTTGGGGGCCTTCTTGGTTGCTGCCTTCTTGGACTTCTTTTCTTCCTTGGCTTCCACAACCGGTGCGGCAACCTCGGCACGAATGCCCAGCTCGCGCTCACGGAGAACGGTGTAGATGCGGGCGATGTCCTTCTTTACCGCGCGCAGACGACCGTGGTTCTCCAGCTGTCCGGTGGCGGACTGGAAACGCAGGTTGAACAGCTCTTCCTTGGCCTTGCGGAGTTCTTCAACGAGACGCTCGTTGTCGAAACCGTCCAGCTGTGCGGGAGCCAGATCCTTGGATCCTACTGCCATTTCTATTCACCACCTTCGCGACGCAGAATGCGTGCCTTCAACGGGAGCTTGTGGATTGCCAGGCGCAGTGCCTCGCGGGCTACCGATTCCTCGACACCGGAGATCTCGAAGAGAACCCGGCCCGGCTTGACGTTTGCGACCCACCATTCCGGTGAACCCTTACCGGAACCCATGCGGGTTTCGGCAGGCTTCTTGGTCAGGGGACGGTCCGGGTAAATGTTGATCCAGACCTTACCGCCACGCTTGATGTGGCGGGTCATCGCGATACGGGCAGACTCGATCTGACGGTTGGTGACGTATGCCGGGCTCAGGGCCTGGATGCCGTACTCACCGAAGGAGACCTTGGTGCCGCCCGTAGCAGCGCCGGAACGACCCGGGTGGTGCTGCTTACGGTGCTTGACTCGACGTGGGATAAGCATTTAAGCCTGTCCTCCTTCTACAGCTGCAGCAGGTGCAGCCTCAGCTGCCGGCGCCTCGGCAGCAGGAGCTGCGTCAGCGGCCGGGCGGTCGTTGCGACGGCGGCGGTCACCACGGTCAGCGCCACCCGGGCGGCCCGGACGGTCGCTGGGACCGCGGCCACGGGACGGGGCGGAAGCGGCCTGCTGGGCCAGTTCCTTGGCGGTGACGTCACCCTTGTAGATCCAGACCTTCACACCGATGCGGCCGAAGGTGGTCTTGGCTTCGTAGAAGCCGTAGTCGATGTTCGCACGGAGGGTGTGCAGGGGCACACGGCCTTCGCGGTAGAACTCCGAGCGGGACATTTCAGCGCCACCCAGTCGACCCGAGCAGGCGATACGGATGCCCTTGGCACCTGCACGCTGCGCGGACTGCATGGCCTTCTTCATGGCGCGGCGGAATGCCACACGTGAAGTCAGCTGCTCAGCAACGCCCTGGGCAACAAGCTGTGCTTCCATCTCGGGGTTCTTGACCTCGAGGATGTTCAGCTGGACCTGCTTGCCGGTGAGCTTTTCGAGCTCGCCGCGGATGCGGTCTGCTTCTGCTCCGCGGCGGCCGATGACGATGCCGGGACGGGCCGTGTGGATGTCCACGCGGACGCGGTCACGGGTGCGCTCGATCTCAACCTTGGCGATACCGGCGCGCTCCATGCCCGTGGACATGAGCTGGCGGATGCGGATGTCTTCGCGAACGAAGTCCTTGTACCGCTGGCCGGCCTTGGTGCTGTCAGCGAACCAGTGCGATACGTGATCGGTGGTGATGCCGAGTCGGAACCCGTGCGGGTTTACTTTCTGTCCCACTTAGCGAGCCTCCTCTTTCTCCGGGGTAGCGACTACCACGGTGATGTGGCTGGTGCGCTTCTTGATCTGAAATGCGCGACCCTGGGCACGCGGCTGGAACCGCTTCATGGTCGGGCCTTCATCAACAAACGCTTCGCTGATGATGAGGTCACCTTCGTCAAACGCAACGCCGTCGCGGTCCGCGAGGACCCGGGCGTTGGAGATTGCCGACTGTACTACCTTGAATACCGGCTCTGAAGCTGCCTGGGGGGCAAACTTCAGAATTGCCAGAGCCTCATTCGCTTGCAATCCACGAACAAGGTTGACGACGCGCCGGGCCTTCATAGGCGTTACGCGGATGTGGCGCGCAATTGCCTTGGCTTCCATTGCTTTCCTTCTCTCGTCTTTGACGTAAGTGCAGGCGCCTAGCGGCGCTTGCCCTTACGGTCGTCCTTGACATGGCCGCGGAATGTCCGCGTGGGAGCGAATTCGCCGAGCTTGTGCCCGACCATCGACTCAGTGACAAACACCGGGATGTGCTTGCGTCCGTCGTGTACGGCGATCGTGTGTCCGAGCATGTCGGGGATGATCATCGAACGGCGGGACCAGGTCTTGATGACGTTCTTGGTGCCCTTTTCGTTTTCCCTGGCTACCTTCACAAAGAGGTGCTGGTCGACGAAAGGACCTTTTTTCAGGCTGCGTGGCATGTGTCCAGGCTCCTATCGCTTGTTCTTGCCAGTACGACGGCGACGAACAATAAGCTTGTCGCTCTCTTTGTTGGGGCGGCGGGTGCGGCCTTCCCGCTGACCGTTGGGGTTGACGGGGTTACGTCCACCGGACGTCTTACCCTCACCACCACCGTGCGGGTGGTCAACCGGGTTCATGGCGACACCACGGACGGTCGGGCGGACGCCCTTCCAGCGCATGCGGCCGGCCTTGCCCCAGTTGATGTTCGACTGCTCGGCGTTGCCGACCTCGCCGACGGTTGCGCGGCAGCGCACGTCAACGTTGCGGATTTCGCCGGAAGGCAGACGCAGCTGGGCGAAACGGCCTTCCTTTGCAACGAGCTGGATCGATGCGCCGGCGGAGCGGCCCATCTTGGCGCCGCCACCCGGACGCAGTTCAACTGCGTGGATAACGGTACCCACGGGGATGTTGCGCAGGGGCAGGTTGTTGCCAGGCTTGATGTCAGCGTTGGCGCCGGCCTCTACGAAGTCACCCTGGGACAGCTTGTTCGGGGCGATGATGTAACGCTTGGTGCCATCAACGTAGTGCAGGAGGGCGATGCGAGCCGTACGGTTCGGATCGTACTCAATTTCAGCAACGCGGGCGTCCACGCCGTCCTTGTCGTGGCGACGGAAGTCGATCAGACGGTACTGGCGCTTGTGTCCGCCACCCTTGTGACGGGTGGTGATCTTACCGGTGTTGTTACGGCCGCCCTTCTTGGGCAGCGGACGTACCAACGACTTTTCCGGCGTCGACCGCGTGATTTCGGTGAAGTCCGCTACGCTCGAGCCACGACGGCCCGGGGTAGTCGGCTTGTATTTACGGATTCCCATAATTTATTTCCTCGTTAAAGTGGTCTCCGCTACGAGAGCGGACCGCCGAAGATGTCGATGGTGCCTTCTTTGAGGGTGACAATCGCACGCTTGGTGTTCTTGCGGGTACCCCATCCGAATTTGGTGCGCTTGCGCTTACCGGCACGGTTGATGGTGTTGATCGAGTCGACCTTGACGGAGAAGATTTTCTCCACGGCCAGCTTGATCTCGGTCTTGTTCGAACGGGGGTCCACCAGGAAGGTGTACTTGCCCTCGTCGATCAGGCCGTAGCTCTTTTCCGACACGACGGGTGCAAGCACGACGTCGCGGGGATCCTTGATGGTGGCTGCACTCACTTGGCATCCTCCTCGTTCTTTGCCACTGCCTTGCCGGCAACGAATGCGTCGTAGGCAGCCTTGGTGAAGACAACGTCATCGGAGACGAGAACGTCGTAGGTGTTCAGCTGGTCTGCGTACAGAACGTGAACACCGGCGAGGTTGCGCACGGACAGTGCGGCAACATCGTTGGCGCGCTCGATGACGACCAGCAGGTTCTTGCGGTCGGAAACGCCGCGCAGCGCTGCCAGTGCGGCCTTGGCGGAGGGCTTAGTGCCTTCAACCAGTTCGGCGACAACGTGGATGCGTCCGTTGCGCGCCCGGTCAGACAGTGCGCCGCGCAATGCAGCAGCAATCATCTTCTTGGGGGTGCGCTGGCTGTAGTCACGCGGGGTGGGACCGTGGACAACGCCACCACCGGTCATGTGAGGAGCACGGATGGAACCCTGACGGGCGCGGCCGGTGCCCTTCTGCTTGAACGGCTTGCGTCCTGCACCGGAAACTTCAGCGCGGGTCTTGGTCTTGTGGGTACCCTGGCGAGCAGCAGCGAGCTGGGCAACGACAACCTGGTGCAGCAGCGGCACGTTGGTCTGAACGTCGAAGATCTCTGCAGGCAGGTCAACCTGGACAGTGTTAGCCATTGAACTAGGCTCCCTTCACGGCGGTGCGTACGAGGACGACCTGGCCGCGGGCGCCGGGGACGGCACCCTTGATAAGGAGCAGCGACTTCTCGACGTCAACCGCGTGGACCGTGAGGTTCAGCGTGGTGTGACGAACGGCGCCCATGCGGCCGGCCATTTTCATGCCCTTGAAGACGCGGCTCGGGGTGGATGCGCCACCGATTGAACCGGGCTTACGGTGGTTCTTGTGGGCACCGTGGGAAGCTCCAACGCCGTGGAAGCCGTGACGCTTCATAACACCGGCGAAGCCCTTACCCTTGGTGGTGCCGATGACGTCGATCTTCTGGCCGGCTTCGAAGACCTCTACGGAGAGCTCCTGGCCCAGCTCGTACTCAGCAGCATCTGCGGTACGGAGTTCGACGACGTGGCGGCGAGGCGTGACGCCTGCCTTTTCAAAGTGACCAGCCAGCGGCTTGGTGACCTTGCGGGGATCGATCTGGCCGTAGCCGATCTGAACGGCGACGTAGCCATCAGCTTCTGCGTTGCGCAGCTGGGTGATGACGTTCGAATCTGCCTGGACCACAGTGACGGGGATGAGCTTGTTGTTCTCGTCCCAGACCTGGGTCATGCCGAGCTTCGTGCCCAGCAGGCCCTTTACGTTACGGGTTGCGGTCATAGTCTCTCAGCACCTCCCTACAGCTTGATTTCGATGTTCACGTCAGCCGGCAGGTCGAGACGCATAAGCGAGTCAACAGCCTTCGGCGTGGGATCGATGATGTCGATAAGACGCTTGTGCGTGCGCATTTCAAAGTGCTCGCGGCTGTCCTTGTACTTGTGCGGAGAGCGGATCACGCAGTACACGTTCTTCTCCGTAGGCAGCGGCACGGGGCCCACTACCGTTGCGCCTGCGCGCGTGACCGTCTCAACGATCTTCCGTGCTGAAACGTCAATGACCTCGTGGTCGTATGACTTCAGCCGGATGCGGATTTTTTGTCCCGCCATGTCGCCTGACTCTCTTTCAGTCTGTGCTTCCCCTGGTTAGGGCTGCCCTGTTCATTTCTCGTTGTATGGCTGCCGAAGCATTTGAAGTCGTAACTACCACCCGCCGCACAAACTGAATCCGGATGAATCCGGGTTCCTCACCTTGCCGGCGTAACCGACCCCCGCGGTCGGGCGTGTCGCGCTTTTCACGCATACAAATCCGCTATCCATGGGGAGTGGGTTATGTTTGGTCTTCTACTTGGACCCTGACACCCGGCATTATCCGGATCGGGACACGAAGAAGCGCTTGAACAACTCATCTAGTATGCCGGAATTTATGGCCAGAAGCGAATCGGTCCCTTCTGGAACGTCCTGCCCATTGCCCTGCCAGCACCATTGCCCACGGACATTTCCGAATGGATGATAGGGGAATGACTCTGGAAAGCACCGAATCGGCGACCGAACTGGCGAACCGCATGCCGCCGTCGTTCACCCTGGGGGTTGCGGCAGCGGCCTTCCAGATTGAAGGAGCACTGACCGACGGCGGCCGCGGCCCCTCGGGCTGGGACGCCTTCGCCGAGAAGCCCGGGACCATCATGGACGGACACTCCCCCGCCGTGGCGTGCGACCACTACAACAGGCTGCCGGAGGACGTTGCGCTGCTCCAGGACCTCGGCGTGGACTCCTACCGCTTTTCGCTGTCCTGGCCGCGGATCCAGCCCGACGGGCGGGGGGCCTTCAACAAGGAGGGCCTGGACTTCTACGACCGGCTGCTCGATCAGCTCCTCGCAGCCGGGGTCTCCCCCATGGCCACTCTCTACCATTGGGATACGCCGCTGCCGCTGGAACACCGCGGCGGCTGGCTGAACCGCGAGACCGCCGAGCGCTTTGGCGAATACGCCAGTGCGGCGGGCGAGCGTTTCGGGGACCGCGTTGCGCAGTGGGTCACGCTGAATGAACCGGTCTCCGTTACCCTGAACGGCTATGCCCTGGGCGTCCATGCTCCCGGGCATGCGCTGATGTTCGATGCCCTCCCCTCCATCCACCACCAGCTGCTGGCACACGGACTGGGCGCGCAGGCCCTGCGCGCCGCCGGGGTGTCCGGCGGTATCGGCGTCACCAACCTGCATGCCCCCGTCCGGCCGGCAAGCCGAAAAATCGGCGACCGGCTGGTGGCGCACCTCTATGACCTGCTCATGAACAGAATCTATGCAGATCCGGTGCTCCTGGGCCGGTACCCTGCCCTCCCCCTGTATGCCAAACCCTGGCTTCGGTCCATCGGGAAAATCTCCGACGCCGACCTGCGCACCATCCACCAGCCCCTGGATTTCTACGGCCTTAACTACTATTTCCCGGTGAAGGTAGCGCTCGGTCGAGGGTCTGCGTCAATTCCCGCGGATGTGCATAAAGCCGTGGCAAGGCTGCCCTTCCATGAGGTGGGCTATCCGGAATACAGCAGCACCGGGTTCGGGTGGCCGGTGGCCCCGGACCATCTGGGCGTCCTGCTGAAGGAACTTCACGACCGCTACGGCCAGGCACTCCCCCCGGTCTACATCACCGAGGGCGGCGCCAGCTTCCCGGAACCGGATACGGTCTCGGGAACCCTGGCGGACGAGGAACGGGTTACTTACCTGGCGACGCATCTGGGCGCTGCCCTTGACGCCACAGCTCCCGGCGGGATCGCCGCCGGCGTGGACCTGCGCGGCTACTACGTGTGGACCCTGATGGACAACTTCGAATGGGCAGCAGGCTACTCCCAACGATTCGGGTTAATCCATGTTGACTTTGAGACACAGGAGAGGACCCCAAAACAGTCCTTCTACTGGTACCAGGCACTCAGCCGGGCGCGGAAAGCCAAGGGCGCGTAGCCCGTGTGTTCCAGCCTGCCGCGGTCGTGGCTAAGGGTTTTTGTTTGCCCGGTTGATCCGCTTGGCGCGGTCGATCTCGTTGCGGAAGTGCTTCTTGGCCCAGAACACACCCGCGACGACGGCAACTGCGATGATCAGGAAAATAAGCCAGCCCATGATGAACTCCTTTCGGTCCAGCAACAGTATCAGGGACGCATTAACCAAAAAGAACAGCCCCGCTGCAGTAGCAGCGGGGCTGTTCTTCAGTTCAACAAGAATTACTTGATGATCTTGGTAACGCGTCCTGAACCAACGGTGCGGCCGCCTTCGCGGATTGCGAAGCCGAGGCCCTCTTCCATTGCGATCGGCTGGATGAGCGCAACGGTCATCTCAGTGTTGTCGCCAGGCATAACCATTTCCGTGCCCTCGGGCAGGGTGATAACGCCGGTTACGTCCGTGGTACGGAAGTAGAACTGCGGGCGGTAGTTGGAGTAGAACGGGTTGTGACGTCCGCCTTCGTCCTTGGAGAGGATGTAGACGTTGGCCTCGAAGTCGGTGTGCGGGGTGATGGAACCCGGCTTGACGACAACCTGGCCACGCTCGACATCGTCGCGCTTCAGACCGCGGAGCAGGAGGCCACAGTTCTCGCCGGCCCATGCTTCGTCGAGCTGCTTGTGGAACATCTCGATACCGGTAACCGTGGTCTTCTGGACCGGGCGGATGCCGACGATCTCGACCTCGGAGTTGATGGCGAGGGTTCCACGCTCGGCGCGGCCCGTAACAACGGTGCCACGGCCGGTGATGGTGAAGACGTCCTCGATCGGCATCAGGAACGGCTTGTCGCGGTCGCGTACGGGGTCCGGAACGGACTCGTCGACAGCGGCCATCAGGTCCTCAACGGACTTGACCCACTCGGGGTCGCCTTCCAGGGCCTTGAGGCCGGAAACGCGAACCACGGGTGCTTCGTCGCCATCGAAGCCCTGCGAGCTCAGGAGCTCACGAACTTCCATTTCAACGAGGTCCAGCAGTTCCTCATCGTCAACCATGTCGGCCTTGTTCAGCGCGACCAGCAGGTAGGGAACACCAACCTGGCGGGCGAGCAGAACGTGCTCGCGGGTCTGAGCCATGGGGCCGTCAGTAGCGGCGACCACGAGGATAGCGCCGTCCATCTGGGCAGCACCGGTGATCATGTTCTTGATGTAGTCAGCGTGACCCGGGGCGTCTACGTGTGCGTAGTGGCGCTTTTCGGTCTGGTACTCCACGTGGGAGATGTTGATGGTAATGCCACGCTGACGCTCTTCGGGAGCAGAGTCGATTGACGCGAAGTCGCGCTTCTCGTTGAGATCCGGGTACTTGTCGTACAGCACCTTGGAAATCGCGGCCGTCAACGTCGTCTTACCGTGGTCAACGTGACCAATGGTGCCGATGTTAACGTGCGGCTTAGTCCGCTCGAACTTTGCCTTTGCCACAGGTTCCTCCTAGAACGTTTTCAAATGACATACCCTTCAGCCGCGCTTGTCGCGGCGGAAACTCAGGTAAGTCTACTTGGGGGGCTTTGGATTGGTGAAATTGCAGATTCAGGAACTAATACTAGTCTCTTGAGCCTGTTCGTGCAGACGGCCAAGCCAGCTTGGCCGGATGAATCCGACCGGCCTGGCCACCTGCACCGGCTGTGCTTTCCGGAATCGAAAAGCGCACCCGAGGTTGTTCGCTGCGAAGGTCCGAAAGGACTATTCGCCGCGGGTCTTCTGGATGATCTCGTCGGCAACTGCCTTCGGGACCTCTGCGTAGCTGTTGAACGTCATGGAGTACACGGCGCGGCCCTGGGTCTTCGAGCGCAGGTCACCGATGTAGCCGAACATGCCGGACAGCGGAACGTGCGCACGAATGACCTTGACGCCCTGTGCATCTTCCATGGACTGCATCTGGCCACGGCGGGAGTTGATGTCACCGATAACTTCACCCATGTATTCCTCAGGGGTGCGGACCTCGACATCCATCAGCGGTTCGAGCAGGACCGGGTTCGCCTTGCGTGCAGCTTCCTTGAAAGCCATACGGCCGGCGATCTTGAACGCCATTTCCGAGGAGTCAACATCGTGGTACGCGCCGTCAATCAGCGTGGCCTTGATGCCGACAACCGGGTAACCGGCCAGGACGCCGTCGTTCAGCGCATCCTGGATACCGGCGTCAACCGACGGGATGTACTCGCGGGGAACGCGGCCACCGGTGACCTTGTTCTCGAACTCGTACAGCTCGCCCTCGGCGGTGTCCAGCGGCTCGATCGCAATCTGGATCTTTGCGAACTGGCCCGAACCACCGGTCTGCTTCTTGTGCGTGTAGTCGTGACGCTCTACAGCACGCTTGATGGTCTCGCGGTAGGCAACCTGCGGCTTGCCAACGTTGGCCTCCACCTTGAATTCGCGGCGCATGCGGTCCACCAGGATGTCCAGGTGGAGCTCGCCCATGCCGGCGATGATGGTCTGGCCGGTGTCTTCGTTAAGGGACACCTGGAAGGTGGGGTCCTCAGCGGAGAGCTTCTGGATGGCCGTGGAGAGCTTCTCCTGGTCACCCTTGGTGTTGGGCTCGATGGCAACCGAGATCACGGGCTCGGGGAAGCTCATGGACTCCAGAACGATCTGGTTGGCGGAGTCGCACAGGGTGTCACCCGTTGTGGTGTCCTTCAGACCGATGGCTGCGTAGATGTGGCCGGCGGTAGCGCCCTCAACGGGCATTTCCTTGTTGGCGTGCATCTGGAACAGCTTGCCGATGCGCTCCTTCTTGCCCTTGGTGGAGTTGACCACCTGGGCGCCTGCTTCCACGTGACCGGAGTACACGCGGATGAAGGTGAGCTGGCCGAAGAACGGGTGCGCTGCAATCTTGAACGCGAGGGCCGAGAACGGCTCTTCCGAGGACGGCTTGCGGGTCAGTTCCTTTTCTTCGTCGCGAGGATCGTGACCGATCATCGGCGGGACGTCGAGCGGGTTCGGCAGGTAGTCCACGACCGCGTCGAGCATCGGCTGAACACCACGGTTCTTGAAGGCTGAACCACAGAAGATGGGGTAGAGCTCAGAGTTGATCGTCATCTTGCGGATGCCGGCCTTGAGCTCATCGATCGAGATCTCTTCGCCCTCAAGGTACTTGTCCATGAGCTCTTCGGAGGACTCTGCAACGGCCTCAACGAGGGCTGCACGGTACTCCTCGGCCTTTTCCTGGAGGTCAGCCGGGATCTCACGGATCTCGTACTTCGCACCCATGGTCACGTCACCCTTGGCATCGCCGGGCCACACGAGGGCACGCATGTAGAGGAGGTCTACTACGCCGATGAAGTCGTTCTCTGCACCAATGGGCAGCTGCATTACCAGCGGCTTGGCGCCCAGGCGGCTGATGATGGTGTCTACGGTGAAGTAGAAGTCAGCGCCCAGCTTGTCCATCTTGTTGACGAAGCAGATACGCGGAACGTTGTACTTGTCAGCCTGGCGCCATACGGTCTCGGACTGCGGCTCGACGCCTTCCTTGCCATCGAAGACGGCGACGGCACCATCGAGGACGCGCAGTGAGCGCTCAACCTCAACGGTGAAGTCAACGTGGCCGGGGGTGTCGATGATGTTGATCTGGTTGTTTTCCCAGAAGCAGGTCACGGCGGCAGACGTGATGGTGATGCCGCGTTCCTTTTCCTGTTCCATCCAGTCAGTGGTCGAAGCGCCGTCGTGCGTTTCGCCGATCTTGTGGTTCACACCCGTGTAGAACAGGATGCGCTCGGTTGTGGTGGTCTTGCCGGCATCAATGTGGGCCATGATGCCGATGTTGCGGACCTTACTAAGGTCGGTAAGCACGTCCTGTGCCACGGGGTCTCCTTTTGGGATTGACTACGCGTTCGCCGCCGGCTCGGTTGAGCCGGCGGCGCCCGGGAGTATTACCAGCGGTAGTGTGCGAAGGCCTTGTTGGACTCGGCCATCTTGTGGGTGTCTTCGCGACGCTTCACAGCGGCACCGAGACCGTTGGATGCATCCAGGATTTCGTTCTGGAGGCGCTCGGTCATCGTCTTTTCGCGGCGGGCCTTTGAGTAGCCAACCAGCCAGCGCAGCGCGAGGGCCGTGGAGCGGCCCGGCTTGACCTCAACCGGAACCTGGTAGGTGGCGCCACCGACGCGGCGTGAACGGACCTCGAGGGAAGGCTTGACGTTGTCCATGGCCTTCTTGAGGGCTGCTACGGGGTCGCCGCCGGACTTGGCGCGGGCGCCTTCGAGGGCACCATAGACGATGCGCTCTGCCGTGGACTTCTTGCCGTCAACGAGCACCTTGTTAATGAGCTGGGTGACCAGCGGGGAGCCGTAAACGGGATCTAGTACGAGCGGCCGCTTGGGGGCCGGACCCTTGCGAGGCATATTACTTCTTCTCCATCTTTGCGCCGTAGCGGCTGCGTGCCTGCTTACGGTTCTTGACACCCTGGGTATCGAGGGCGCCACGGACGATCTTGTAGCGGACGCCCGGGAGGTCCTTCACGCGACCACCGCGGACGAGCACAATGGAGTGCTCCTGCAGGTTGTGGCCAACACCGGGGATGTAGGCGGTAACTTCAATGCCACCGTTGAGGCGCACACGCGCCACCTTACGGAGAGCCGAGTTCGGCTTCTTCGGGGTGGTGGTGTAAACGCGGGTGCAGACACCGCGGCGCATGGGGCTGCCGTTAAGCGCGGGAGCCTTGGTCTTTTTGACCTTCGGCGTGCGGCCCTTGCGGACCAGCTGGTTAATCGTAGGCACTCTCGTGTTCTCCGTTTTATCCGGAGTGGCCGCTTCCAGCCACTCTCCTTTGCGTTGCCCCGCCGCCTGGGCCTTGAAGAAGGTCTCCATGGCGGCGAAGGCGAAGCCTTAATAGTCGGATCGCATACGTAGGGCATGACCTGACTCGCGTCTTCAATGGCCCCTAGGCATGCAAAAATGTGGCATACGTTGCACAAGAACCCTGCAAACCGGAAACGTCGCTCTGGCTCAGCCCTAAAGCTGGAACCGGCGCACTCATCCACTGCCACAATAACAATTGGTAACAAGTCTAGCATGGACGGCCCCTACCCCTTAATCGGCGGGGTTAAACGGGGATGGTCCCCCACCTTGCGGTGAAGGACCATCCTTGCGTCAGGCATTTCCGGTTTTAGCGGAAGTCGTTGCCCAGGTCGTAGTCATCCAGCGGGATGGCGTGGAACTCGGGGGCTCCGTCCCCACCCAGGGTGTCGTACGAGAAGTCACTGAACGCGCTGGGGCCGGTGAACAGGTTGGCCTTTGCTTCCTCAGTGGGCTCGACGGTGACCTCGGTGTAGCGCGGGAGGCCCGTGCCGGCCGGGATCAGCTTACCGATGATGACGTTTTCCTTGAGGCCGAGCAGCGGGTCGCTCTTGCCTTCCATGGCCGCCTGCGTCAGGACGCGGGTGGTCTCCTGGAAGGAAGCTGCGGACAGCCAGGACTCGGTTGCCAGGGACGCCTTGGTGATGCCCATGAGCTCGGGACGTCCGGAAGCCGGAGTCTTTCCCTCGGACACAACGCGGCGGTTGGCATCCTCGAAGCGGCTGCGCTCGGCGAGCTCGCCGGGCAGCAGGTCCGATTCGCCGGACTCGATGACCGTGACGCGGCGCAGCATCTGGCGGACGATAACCTCGACGTGCTTGTCGTGGATACCGATGCCCTGGCTCCGGTACACGCCCTGGACTTCGTCCACCAGGAACTTCTGTGCCGCACGCGGACCCATGATGCGCAGGACCTGCTTGGGATCCACCGGACCGTTGATCAGCTTCTGGCCGACGGTGACGTGGTCGCCGTCCTCGATCAGCAGGCGTGAACGGCGCAGGACCGGGTACGCGATCTCTTCGGTTCCGTCATCGGGGGTGATGACCAGGCGCATCTGGCGCTCGGACTCTTCGATGGTGATGCGGCCGGCTGCTTCAGCAATCGGTGCGACACCCTTCGGAGTACGGGCTTCGAAGAGCTCCTGGATACGGGGCAGACCCTGGGTGATGTCGTCGCCACCGCTGGCGGATACAGCACCACCGGTGTGGAACGTACGCATGGTCAGCTGGGTACCGGGCTCACCGATGGACTGTGCGGCGATGATGCCTACGGCCTCGCCGATGTCCACGGTCTTGCCGGTTGCCAGCGAACGGCCGTAGCACAGTGCGCAGGTTCCAACGCTGGACTCACAGGTGAGTACGGAACGGACCTTGACCTCGGTGATGCCTGCCTTGAACAGCTCATCGATCACCACGTCACCGCAGTCGGTGCCGGCGGCTGCGAGGACCTTGCCCTCGGAGTCAACGACGTCGACGGCGAGCGTACGTGCGTATGCACTGTTCTCGACGTTCTCGTCCAGGACCAGCTCACCGTTGGAATCGGCGACGGCGATGGGCGTGACCAGGCCACGCTCGGTGCCGCAGTCCTCTTCGCGGACGATGACATCCTGGGAGACGTCCACCAGGCGACGGGTCAGGTAACCCGAGTTGGCGGTACGCAGTGCGGTGTCAGCCAGGCCCTTACGGGCACCGTGCGTGGCGATGAAGTATTCCAGAACCGACAGGCCCTCGCGGTAGGAGGACTTGATGGGACGGGGAATAATTTCACCCTTCGGGTTGGCCACCAGGCCACGGATACCCGCGATCTGGCGGACCTGCATCCAGTTACCACGTGCACCGGAGGACACCATGCGGTTGATGGTGTTCATCGGAGACAGGCTGTCGCGCATTGCCTGGGCGATCTCGTTGGTTGCCTTGTTCCAGATCTCGATCAGTTCCTGGCGACGCTCGTCGTCGTCGATCAGGCCCTTGTCGTACTGGCCCTGGATCTTGGCGGCCCGCTCCTCGTAACCGGCGAGGATCGCCGGCTTCGCAGCCGGAACCTCGATGTCCGAGATGGCGACGGTGACGCCTGAACGCGTGGCCCAGTAGAAACCGGCATCCTTCAGGTTGTCCAGCGTTGCCGCGGTGACGACCTTCGGGTAGCGCTCGGCGAGGTCGTTGACGATGCGGGACAGTTCGCCCTTGTCGGCAACAGCCTCAACCCAGGGGTAGTCCTCGGGCAGGGTCTCGTTGAAGAGGACCTGGCCCAGGGAGGTCTGGACGAGCGCGGGCTGACCCTGCTCCCAGCCTTCCGGAGCTTCCCACCCGGCGTACGGCACGAAGCCTTCGAGGCGGATCTTGACCTGCGAGTTCAGGTGCAGCTCGCGGGCGTCGAACGCCATGATGGCTTCCGAGACCGAACCGAAGATGCGGCCTTCGCCAGCTGAACCCTTGCGCTTGGTGGTCAGGTGGTAGAGGCCGATGATCATATCCTGCGAAGGCAGGGTGACCGGACGTCCGTCAGAGGGCTTCAGGATGTTGTTCGAGGACAGCATCAGGATGCGGGCCTCAGCCTGGGCTTCGGGGCTCAGCGGCAGGTGGACTGCCATCTGGTCGCCGTCGAAGTCCGCGTTGAAGGCGCCACAAACCAGCGGGTGGAGCTGGATGGCCTTGCCTTCAACAAGCTGCGGCTCGAACGCCTGGATGCCGAGGCGGTGCAGGGTAGGTGCACGGTTGAGCAGCACCGGGTGTTCGGTGATGATCTCTTCCAGCACGTCCCAGACCTGCGGACGGTAACGCTCAACCATGCGCTTTGCCGACTTGATGTTCTGGGCGTGGTTGAGGTCAACCAGGCGCTTCATCACGAACGGCTTGAAGAGCTCCAGGGCCATCTGCTTGGGCAGGCCGCACTGGTGCAGCTTCAGCTGCGGGCCGACGACGATGACCGAACGGCCGGAGTAGTCCACGCGCTTGCCGAGCAGGTTCTGGCGGAAACGGCCCTGCTTGCCCTTGAGCATGTCGCTCAGGGACTTCAGCGGACGGTTGCCCGGTCCGGTGACCGGACGGCCGCGGCGGCCGTTGTCGAAGAGGCTGTCAACAGCTTCCTGAAGCATGCGCTTCTCGTTGTTGACGATGATCTCCGGAGCGCCCAGGTCAAGCAGGCGCTTAAGGCGGTTGTTGCGGTTGATCACGCGGCGGTACAGGTCGTTGAGGTCGGAGGTCGCAAAGCGGCCACCGTCCAGCTGGACCATGGGGCGCAGTTCCGGCGGGATCACCGGGACGGCGTCGAGGACCATGCCAAGCGGGCTGTTGTTGGTGGTCAGGAACGCGTTGACCACCTTCAGGCGCTTGAGGGCACGGGTTTTGCGCTGGCCCTTGCCGTTGGCGATGATGTCGCGCAGCAGGTCCGACTCGGCCTGCATGTCGAAGCCTTCAAGACGCTTCTTGATGGCTTCGGCACCCATGGAGCCTTCGAAGTACATGCCGTAGCGGTCGCGCAGCTCGCGGTACAGGCCTTCGTCACCTTCGAGGTCGGCGACCTTGAGGTTCTTGAAGCGGTCCCAGACCTGCTCGAGGCGCTCGATGTCGGCGTCGGCACGCTTACGCACGTTGGCCATCTGGCGGTCGGCGGAGTCGCGGGCCTTCTTCTTGTCGGCAGCCTTTGCACCTTCACCCTCAAGGCGCGCAATTTCGCCTTCGAGGTCACGGGCGATCGCCGCGATGTCGGAGTCGCGGTTGTCGATCAGCTGCTTCTTCTCGATGTCGTGCTCAACCTGCAGGTTGGGCAGTTCCTCGTGGCGGGCAGCTTCGTCGACGCTGGTGATCATGTAGGCAGCGAAGTAGATGACCTTTTCGAGGTCCTTCGGTGCCAGGTCAAGGAGGTAGCCCAGACGTGAGGGAACACCCTTGAAGTACCAGATGTGCGTGACGGGAGCGGCCAGCTCGATGTGGCCCATGCGCTCACGGCGGACCTTGGCGCGGGTGACCTCGACGCCACAACGCTCACAAATGATGCCCTTGAAGCGCACGCGCTTGTACTTGCCGCAGTAGCATTCCCAGTCCCGTGAAGGGCCGAAGATCTTCTCGCAGAAGAGGCCGTCCTTCTCGGGCTTGAGCGTGCGGTAGTTGATGGTTTCCGGCTTCTTAACCTCGCCGTAAGACCAGCCGCGGATGTCTTCCGCGGTGGCGAGGCCGATCTGCATGAGGCCGAAGGAGGATTCGCTGGACATATGGTCCCTGTTCTCTCTTGTTCTCTAAATTCTGAAGTCTTGGGTGCGGGATGAGGGAAGGAGGACGACGGCGGACGCTCAGCCCGCCGTCGTCGGACCCCTTAGACCTCTTCTACGGAGCTGGGCTCTGCACGAGACAGATCGATGCCCAGTTCTTCCGCAGCCGTGAAGACTGCGTCATCAGAGTCACGCATTTCAATTGTGGTTCCGTCCGTGGAAAGAACTTCCACGTTCAGGCACAGCGACTGCATTTCCTTGATCAAGACCTTGAAGGACTCGGGAACGCCCGGCTCGGGGATGTTCTCGCCCTTGACGATGGCTTCGTAGACCTTCACGCGGCCATGGATGTCATCAGACTTGATGGTGAGGAGTTCCTGGAGCGTGTAGGCGGCGCCGTAAGCTTCGAGCGCCCACACTTCCATTTCACCGAAGCGCTGGCCACCGAACTGTGCCTTACCACCCAGCGGCTGCTGCGTGATCATGGAGTACGGGCCGGTGGAGCGCGCGTGGATCTTGTCGTCCACCAGGTGGTGGAGCTTCAGGATGTACATGTAGCCGACCGAGATCGGATCCGGGAACGGCTCGCCGGAGCGGCCGTCGAACAGGCGGGTCTTGCCGGAGGAGTTGATCAGGCGATCGCCGTCGCGGGTCACATTGGTGGAGTCCAGCAGGCCCGTGATTTCCTCTTCGCGGGCACCATCGAACACCGGCGTCGCAACAGTGGTCTGGCCACTTTCGCGCGGCAGGTTCGGCAGCTGCTTGACCCACTCGGGCTCGCCTTCGATCTTCCAGCCGGTCTTGGCAACCCAGCCGAGGTGCGTTTCGAGCACCTGGCCCACGTTCATGCGGCCCGGGACACCCAGCGGGTTCAGGACGATATCAACGGGGGTGCCGTCGGCAAGGAAGGGCATGTCCTCAACGGGGAGGATCTTGGAGATAACACCCTTGTTGCCGTGGCGGCCGGCGAGCTTGTCGCCGTCGGTGATCTTGCGCTTGGCAGCGACGTAGACGCGGACCAGCTGGTTCACGCCCGGGGGAAGCTCGTCGTCGTTGTCGCGGTCGAAGACGCGCACGCCGATGACGGTGCCGGACTCGCCGTGGGGAACCTTCAGGGAGGTGTCGCGGACTTCGCGGGACTTCTCACCGAAGATGGCGCGCAGCAGGCGCTCTTCCGGGGTCAGCTCGGTTTCACCCTTCGGGGTGACCTTTCCGACCAGGATGTCCCCTGCTTCAACCTCGGCACCGATGTGGATGATGCCGCGCTCGTCCAGGCCTGCCAGGACTTCCTCGGACACGTTGGGGATGTCACGGGTGATTTCCTCGGCACCAAGCTTGGTGTCGCGGGCATCGATCTCGTGCTCCTCGATGTGGATGGAGGAAAGAACGTCCTCGGCAACAATGCGCTGCGAGAGGATGATGGCGTCCTCGAAGTTGTGGCCTTCCCATGACATGAATGCCACGAGCAGGTTCTTGCCGAGGGCGAGCTCGCCCTGGTCCGTTGCCGGGCCGTCGGCGATGATGCCGCCAACTTCCAGGCGCTGGCCTTCGTTCACCAGCACACGGTGGTTGTAGCAGTTGCCCTGGTTGGAGCGGGCGAACTTGTTGATGCGGTAGTTGGTCTCCGTGCCGTCGTCGTTGAGCATGATGACGAGCTCAGCGGAAACCTCGGTGACCACACCGGCCTTCTTGGCGATGACAACGTCACCGGCGTCGACGGCTGCGGCGCGCTCCATGCCGGTGCCCACGAAGGGGGCCTCGGAACGGACCAGCGGCACGGCCTGGCGCTGCATGTTGGCACCCATGAGTGCGCGGTTTGCGTCGTCGTGCTCCAGGAACGGGATCAGGGCGGTAGCCACGGACACCATCTGGCGCGGGGAAACGTCCATGAACTCGACGTCCTCGGCGGGAACGAGGACGGGCTCGCCTCCACCACCGCGGGCACGGACCAGGACGGTCTCTTCGGCGAACTTCTTGTTCTCGTCCAGCGGCGCGTTGGCCTGGGCGATCAGGACCTCAGCCTCGTCGTCGGCCGTCAGGTACTGGACGTCGTCGGAAACGACGCCGTTCTTGACCAGGCGGTACGGCGTCTCAATGAAGCCGAACGGGTTGATGCGTCCGTAGGATGCCAGCGAACCGATCAGGCCAATGTTCGGGCCTTCAGGGGTTTCGATGGGGCACATACGTCCGTAGTGGGACGGGTGCACGTCACGCACTTCCATGCCGGCGCGGTCACGGGACAGACCACCCGGGCCAAGGGCCGACAGGCGGCGCTTGTGGGTCAAACCCGAGAGCGGGTTGTTCTGGTCCATGAACTGGGACAGCTGGGAGGTTCCGAAGAACTCCTTGATGGCTGCAACCACGGGGCGGATGTTGATCAGGGTCTGCGGCGTGATGGCCTCGACGTCCTGGGTGGTCATACGCTCGCGGACAACGCGCTCCATGCGGGACAGGCCGGTGCGGACCTGGTTCTCGATGAGCTCGCCGACGGCGCGGATGCGGCGGTTGCCGAAGTGGTCGATGTCGTCGATTTCGACGCGCAGGTCCACTTCCTGGCCATCGCGGGTGCCCTTGATGGTCTTCTCGCCGGCGTGCAGCGCAACGAGGAACTTGATCATGGCAACGATGTCTTCAACGTGCAGGACCGAGGCTTCCTTGTCGCCAAGGGAGCGGTCGATGCCAAGCTTGCGGTTGATCTTGTAGCGGCCAACCTTGGCCAGATCGTAGCGCTTGGAGTTGAAGTACAGGTTGTCCAGCAGGGACTGGGCAGCCTCGACGGTGGGCGGCTCGCCCGGTCGCAGCTTCCGGTAGATGTCCAGCAACGCGTCTTCGCGGGTCTCGGTGGCGTCCTTCTCCAGCGTTGCGCGCATGGAGTCGTACTGGCCGAACTCTTCGAGGATCTGGCCTTCGGTCCAGCCGAGGGCCTTCAGCAGGACCGTGACGGACTGCTTGCGCTTGCGGTCGAGGCGGACGCCGACTTGGTCGCGCTTGTCGATTTCGAGCTCGAACCAGGCGCCGCGGGACGGGATGATCTTCGCGGTGAAGATGTCCTTGTCGCTGGTCTTGTCGGCGGCACGCTCAAAGTAGGCGCCCGGGGAACGGACCAGCTGGGAGACGACGACACGCTCCGTGCCGTTGACCACGAAGGTGCCCTTCTCGGTCATCAGCGGGAAGTCGCCCATGAACACGGTCTGCTGCTTGATTTCGCCCGTGTTGTTGTTCATGAACTCGGCCTTGACGTACAGCGGAGCGGAGTACGTAGCGTCCCGGTCCTTGCACTCGGCCATGGTGTACTTGGGGTCAGCGAACTCCGGATCCGAGAAGCTCAGGGACATGGTGCCCTGGAAGTCCTCGATCGGGGAGATCTCTTCGAAGATGTCCGACAGGCCGGACGTGGTGGCGACGCTGAGATCGTTTTCTTCGACAGCCTTCGCTACGCGTGCCTGCCAGCGTTCGTTACCGACCAGCCAGTCAAAGCTGTCCGTCTGCAGGGCAAGCAGATTCGGAACGTCAAGAGGTTCGTGAATCTTTGCGAATGAGAGCCGGCGAGTGGCACCATCAGTGCTGTCGGCAGTGTTAGCGGTTTCGTTATTAGAGGTGCTCGAGGCGACCAAGAGGGATCCTTCCACAGACCTTCAGGCGTTTTCAGATCTCCCCCGCTGTGCACCCTGCGGAATGCTCCGCAGTGCTACCATCCGGTTCCGCTATATGACCCGGGGCCCGCGCTGACCATGCTGTGACGTGGTTGACGGCACGTTGATTGTCAGCTGCCAGGCAAAGCCCACCGCTATATGAAGGCTGAAGGTAAACAGGGAAGACGCAAATATCTACGATACGGCAAAATAACCTACATGTCTACCCCATGTCCGGCCGGAATGCAAGCACCGGTTTTCGCGCCTCTTCGGGACTACAGCCGCAGCGTGACCCCGGCGTCCGTGCAGGTCCCGGCGTTGGCAAAGACGGCGTCCCGGACAGCGTCTTCTGACTCCTGCGCCGGCCCACTGCCGGATCCGGCGGCACCCGAATGGTCAATGGCCAGCAGGCTCAGTGATGCGAACAGGCCGCGAAGGTCGCCGGACACCGTGCCCTTTGCCTCTTCAGCCTGCAGGTAGATGTCCTCGTAGCCCTCGGAATTGCCGGAAGGAACGGCCGCGTAGCGTTCAAAGAGGGAGTTGAAGAGCTCGCACGCTGCCTTGGTGCCACTGGCAGGGGACGACGACGGCGTCCCGGCGCTGCCGCCGACGGCGCCGCTGGTGCGGGTGGGGCCTGGCTCCGGCTGGGATGGGGGCGCGGAGGCGGCTTCCTGGTCAGGCACGGATACGGAACAGGCTGTGAGCGCTGCGAGGGTGACGGCTGCCGCCGTGGCGAGTAGTTTTTTCACGCTGCTGCTCCAACCATCCCGGGGCAGGGACCCGCGGTTCCCCCTGCAAAAGTGTCCGCGGTCCACCCTACGCACGCCGCCGCCGTCGTGCACGTTCAGGGGATGGGGACCTCTCCCCTGCCTCCCCGCCACCGCGGCCGCTGCACGGGAAGCTGCGGTGCCGGTCACGCCTCAGCGTGCCGGCGGAATGCACATAGCGCGCCAGGCGTTTGAATACTTAGGTGACCAGGGTCACGATAGCCTTGGTGGCACACACCGGAACACGGAATGGAAGAGATAACCATGGGCAACTCCCGTGACAACACTGACGTTGTCATCCTCGCAGCAGCGCGCACCCCGCAGGGCCGGATCAATGGGCAGCTGGCAAGCTTCACCGCCGTGGAATTGGGCTCCCGCGCCATCAAGGCCGCCCTGGACGCGAGCGGCGTGGATGCCGGCGACGTGGAAGCCGTCATCATGGGCCAGGTGCTGCAGGCCGGTGCCGGCCAGAACCCCGCCCGGCAAAGTTCAATTGGAGCCGGCATCGGCTGGGACGTCCCTGCCGTGACAATCAACAAAGTATGCCTGTCAGGACTCACTGCGGTGATCGATGCCGCCCGGATGATCCGCGGCGGCGAGGCGGCAGTGGTGGTGGCCGGCGGCCAGGAATCCATGACCCGGGCCCCGCACCTGCTTCCCGGCTCGCGGCAGGGCTGGACCTACGGTTCAATCCAGGCCCTGGACGCTGCCGCGCACGATGGCCTGACGGACGCTTTCGACGGGCAGTCCATGGGCCTGTCCACCGAGACCCGCAACTTGGCCCTGGGCATTGACCGCACATCGCAGGACAACGTGGCCGCCCAGTCCCACCAGCGGGCAGCGCTGGCCGCCAAGAATGGAACGTTCGACGACGAAATCGTCCCGGTCAGCATCAAGCAGCGCAAGGGCGATCCACTCGTGGTCTCCGTTGACGAGGGCGTCCGCCCCAACACCTCCGTGGATTCGCTCGCCGGGCTGCGCGCAGCTTTCGTGACGGACGGGACCATCACCGCAGGGAACTCCTCTCCCCTCTCGGACGGGGCCGCAGCCCTGGTGCTGGCCTCCCGCGGCTATGCCGAGGAACACGGCCTGGAATATCTGGCCGTCGTCGGAAAACCCGGGCAGGTTGCCGGACCGGACAACTCGTTGCACTCACAGCCGTCCAGTGCCATCCAGAATGCCTTGGGACGGGCAGGCTGGACCACAGCTGACCTGGACTTTATTGAGATTAACGAAGCCTTCGGATCCGTGGCCGTTCAGTCGCTCAAGGACCTGGACTACCCGCTTGAGAAGTGCAACATCCACGGCGGCGCCATTGCGCTGGGCCACCCCATCGGCGCCTCGGGCGCACGGCTGGCCGTCCATGCTGCGCATGAGCTGAAGCGCCGCGGAACGGGTAAGGCCGCCGTGTCCCTGTGCGGCGGCGGCGGGCAGGGCGAAGCGCTCCTGCTCTACCGCGACTGATGGCGGGCCCGGTTTTGAGCGGGGCGGACGGCGCCGGACACGGACGGTTCCTGGCCGACGCCTCCGCCCGCGGGCTGGCGGTGGACATCGTGGAACGGCCGGCCGCCAGGAGCCTCGAAGAGGCGGCCGGCATTCTGGGCATCAGCCCTGCGGACATCGTCAAGTCGCTGGTGGTCAAGCACAAGGATGGTACTTTCCTGTTTGCGCTGATCCCCGGCGACCGCCAGATCTCGTGGCCCAAACTGCGAACCCTGGTGGGTGTCAACAAGCTGTCGCTGCCGCCCGCGGACATGGCCCTGGAGGCGACTGGGTATGAGCGCGGCACCATTACGCCGCTGGGCAGCACCACCAGCTGGCCGGTCTACGCGGACGCCACCATCACCGGGCGCCGGATCTCGATGGGCGCGGGCGCCCACGGCTACAGCGCCTTCGTGGACGCGGATGCCCTGACCGCTGCCCTGGACGCTGTTGTAGCGGATATTTCCGATCCCGCTTTAAAGCAGGAAGCCCCGCTTTAAAGCAGGAAGCCCCGCCCACAAACGTGGACGGGGCTTCCTGAGGAAAAAGCGCGTTACTACTTGAGGGTAACGGTTGCGCCTGCAGCCTCGAGCTGCTCCTTGGCCTTCTCGGCAGCTTCCTTGGTTGCACCTTCGAGGACAGCCTTGGGAGCGCTGTCAACGAGGTCCTTGGCTTCCTTGAGGCCCAGGGAAGTGATGGCGCGAACTTCCTTGATCACTGCGATCTTCTTGTCGCCGGCAGCTTCGAGGACGACGTCGAAGTCAGTCTTCTCTTCAACCTCTTCAGCAGCAGCGCCGGCGGGGCCAGCAACAGCAACAGCAGCAGCGGTAACTTCGAAGGTCTCTTCGAAGAGCTTGACGAACTCGGAGAGCTCGATGATGGTCAGTTCCTTGAAAGCTTCAATGAGCTCTTCGTTGGTGAGCTTCGCCATGGTAGGCGTCCTTCCTGTTGTGGCGTTCAGCGGCACGCGGCCGTGCTTCACACCGGAGTCTGGTCTAAAAGAGAGTTAGTTCTCTTCGGTGGCTGCGGCTTCGGCCGGAGCTTCGGTCTCTGCTGCTTCTGCGGCGGGAGCTTCTTCAGCGGCGGGCGCCTCGGCAGCTGCCGGTGCACCGTTCTCTTCTTCAAGCTTGAGGCGCAGAGCGTCAATGATGCGTGCAGCGGCGGCGGCAGGGGCCTTGAGGACGCCTGCAACCTTGGCGAGCTGCAGCTCGCGGGACTCGAGAGCTGCCAGTGCGGCAACCTCGCTGGCGTTCAGTGCCTTGCCCTCGAAGTAACCGGTCTTGATGACCAGCTGCTTGTTGGTCTTGGCAAAATCCGTCAGGCTCTTGGCAGCGGCAACTGCGTCACCCTTGATGAACGCGATTGCAGTGGGGCCGGAGAGCTGGTCGTTGAATGCTTCAACGCCGGCTTCCTTGGCTGCAATGGCGGTCAGGGTGTTCTTGACGACCGCGAACTTGGTGTCCTGGCCGAGAGAAACACGCAGCTGCTTGAGCTGTGCAACGGTGAGCCCACGGTATTCGGTCAGGACAGCGGCGTTCGATTCCTTGAAATCGTTAGTGATCTCAGCTACTGCTGAAACCTTGGTAGGCGTTGCCATAACCCTCCTTCCGGGGATAGTGCCGGTATTCGACGGTCCCCGCTCGGATGAGCTAAAACTAAAAACGCCCCGCGCAGATGCACGGGGCTTGGCTCAACACAGGTATCCCGTGGAGCTTTGCTTCGTTCACCTGCGCCGGCCGCCCTGCGTTGAGGGTCCTTCGTCCGGAAACCCGCTTCATTCCCCCGCGCAGAACTGCAGATTTGAGCCATGCTCAGGGGAGTGGATTTCCAACAACCGACGGTCTTTGGTCATCCCAGTCTAAGGGAGGTCCCGCCGCTCCGCCAAATCGGCAGTCAGCTGTTGCTGGTGCCAAGGTGCGGAAGCTCCTTCTGCCAGATTCCCGTCACGCCCGCGGTCCGGAATCCCAATTGCTGGTTGACGGTCAGGAGGTAACGGTTTTCCGGCGCGTTCCAGGTGTAGATGACCCGGGCATCAGGAAACTGCTCCGTCAGCCGTTCCATGTTCGCCACCTTGATCAGGAGCCCGAGTTTGTTCCCGCGGTGCTCCTGCAGGACGAGGGTATCGTCCTGGAAAACCACGTCGGCGCGGTGGGCCAGCACAGTGATGGTGGTCAGGCCCACCAGCGCCCCGGTGGCGAGATGCTCGACGGCGGTGACCACCGTCCGCCGGCCCTGCGCAATGGCAACGTCTTCGGCCTCCCGGAGGATGGCGCCGTCGAACACCATGTCCTGCTCCACCGGCACGTGCAGCGAGGGGTCGACGTCGGCCCCGGCCTGGTTTTCGAGGACGGCAACGGCCTCCAGCCAGCGGTCAGGGCACCGGTCCGTCCAATGGTGCAGCCGGTACCGGCCATTGTTGGCGTCCTCCGCTTCGGCCTGCAGGTCCGCTACCAGCTTCGAGTCCAGCGGCAGCAGGCACGAACTGAACTGCTCAATGTGCTGCAGGGTGTAGCCGGTTCGTTGGGCGAACTCCACCTCGCGGCTCTCCAACGGCACGAACCCCTGCCCCGATCCGGGGACCAGCTGGGCACGTTCGAATTCGTGCAGGGACGCCCCCGGATGGTTGGTGTCCACCAGGATCATGCTGCGGCCTTCATTGCGGGCCAGCTGCTCGGCGGCCTGGAGCAGCCTCCTCCCGACGCCCTGGCGCTGGAACTCGGGCAGGATGTCCAGGGTGAACTCCGCCAGGTCCAGGTTGTCCGTGAGGGGAAGGGCAATGTCAACGGTGCCCACGATCTCCCCGTCCACCTTGGCGACGAGGATCAACTGCCGCTCATAGGGATCCGCGAACTCAAGGAGCTTTTCCAGGGGGCCGTAGGCGAGGTCGTCGCTGCCCCAGGTCTGCATGCGGACTTTGCGTCCCACTTCGACGGCGGCCAGGAAGTCCGCAGCGTCCGGCGCCTCGAGTGAATCAGGGATCCAGAGCTGCTCGATCTTCACGTCTTTTGCCATAGGCGCATCATCCCAGCCGTTTCTGCCACTCACCTTCATAACCAGCCGGCCTGAATCCAAGGGCAATATTTATGGCCAGCATATGTTGGTTTTCACTGGCGTTCCACGTCAACACAGAACGCGCCGCCGGCCATCTGCCCTGGGCGCGCCGTAGATTTGCCACCTTGATGAGCATGCCCAGGCGGCGGCCGCGGTGTTTTGCCGTGACCAGGGTGTCCTGCTGGGCGATGGATGCCGGCACACCGGGCCGCCAGTTGAGGACCGTGTAGGCAACCAGCTCCCCCGTGGCGCTGTGCAGTGCGGCAGTCACCGCGGAGTGGACGCCGCCGCGGGCCATCGTTTGCTCCTCCTCCCGGACCCTGGCTGCATCCCAGTCCTCGCCCTCCCAATCCATCCCGGCGATGGGAACGTCCGTGCTCATCCGTGCTTTGAGAAGCGCGTAGGCCTGCACCAGGTCTTCGGGGCAGGTGTCGTCCCAGCCCGTGATGCTGTAGCCGCCTGCTCGTGCTGCTGCGTCTGCCTCCAGCCGGTCCAGCAGCTCAGGCGCGACGGGAAGGTCGAGCCGGCTGGACCGTTCCACCTGTTCCAGCTCGTAGCCGGAAGCGGCGGCGAAGGCCACTGCAGGTTCGGTGACCGGCAGGCCCCCGGCACCGGACTTGGCGGGGAGCAGGGGGTTCCCGTCCGCCGCGGCCAGCGGAACCTCGTGGTACCCGTAGAGGGAGGTCCGGCCCCGTGTCCTGGCAATCGACTCTGCGTGTAAAAGCAGCGTCCTGCCCACCCCCCGGCGCCGGTGGGCGGGCGCGATCAGGACATCGACACCGGCGGTATGGGTGTTCTCGCGGAGCGGCAGTTCCACGGAGCACATACCAACGGTCTCCCCGTTCAGCCTCGCCAGGAAGAGCTGCCGCTCCTCGTATTCACTGCCCCGCCAGAACTCGGCAGTTTCCTGGAGGGTGGGACAACGGTCCAGGTTGCCCCACAGTGCAAGCTCGTGCCCCACCCGCAGGGCGTGGCATTCCCTGAGATCCGCTGTGGGCCCTGCAGAAGTGGCATTGGTGCCGGGTTCCGGCATCACCTTAACAGCAGAGATAACGGGAGCAGCGGGGGCCCCTGGGAAAGTATCCGACTCTGGGTCAGCCATTCCTACAGCTTAGGCAAAAGGTGCCGGCGCCGGCATAGTTCCGCAGCTTAAGACAAAACCGCCCGGCACGGGTGCCGGGCGGTTTTGTTGCGGCGGACAGGTTCCGCTGCAGGAGTTTCAGACGAGGATTTAGGCCTCGGTCAGAACCTTGGTGACGTTCGGGTCGACGGAGATGCCGGGACCAAAGGTGGTGGCAACCGTGGCCTTCTGGATGTAGCGGCCCTTGGAAGCGGACGGCTTCAGGCGAAGCACCTCTTCCAGTGCTGCTGCGTAGTTCTCGGCCAGCTTGACGGCGTCGAAGGAGACCTTGCCGATGATGAAGTGCAGGTTGGAGTGCTTGTCGACGCGGAAGTCGATCTTTCCACCCTTGATGTCGTTGACGGCCTTGGTGACGTCGGGGGTCACGGTGCCCGTCTTCGGGTTCGGCATCAGGTTACGCGGGCCCAGGACCTTACCGAGGCGGCCAACCTTGCCCATGAGGTCAGGGGTGGCGACGGCGGCGTCGAAGTCGGTCCAGCCGGCTGCGATCTTTTCGATCAGGTCGTCGGAACCAACGAAGTCGGCGCCGGCTGCGATTGCTGCCTCAGCCTTGTCGCCGGTAGCGAAGACCAGGACGCGGGAAACCTTACCGGTGCCGTGGGGCAGGTTGACGGTGCCGCGGACCATCTGGTCAGCCTTGCGGGGGTCGACGCCGAGGCGGAATGCAACCTCAACGGTGGCGTCGAACTTGGACGGGTTGGTGTCCTTGGCGAGGGTCACTGCCTCGAACGGCGCGTAGAACTTCTCCGCGTCGATCTTGGCGGCTGCTGCCTCATATGCTTTGCTGCGCTTTGCCATGCTGCTTATTTCTCCTTGTGCAGTTGTGGTCTGCGGACCGCGCTGGGCCCTGCCACAGTTGGGCGGGCTCGTTATCCGTGCCCGTTTCCCAACATTTCAGTTTTGGTGGTGCCGGTGTCCCGGCGGTGCCGCCCGTCGTCGTGCCCGTATTCCCGGGCACAACACCAAAGCGGCGGAAGCGGCTAGCCTTCGACGGTGATGCCCATGGAGCGGGCGGTGCCGGCGATGATCTTCGCTGCGCCTTCGAGGCTCGTGGCGTTGAGGTCTTCCATCTTGGTGGAGGCGATCTCGTTGACCTGGGCCTGGGTCAGCTTGGCAACCTTGACGGTGTGCGGGGTTGCTGAACCCTTGGCGACGCCTGCAGCCTTCTTGATGAGCTCTGCAGCCGGCGGGGTCTTGGTGATGAACGTGAAGGAACGGTCCTCGTAGACCGTGATTTCCACGGGGATGACGTTTCCGCGCTGGGCTTCCGTCGCAGCGTTGTACGCCTTGCAGAATTCCATGATGTTGACACCGTGCTGGCCAAGCGCAGGACCGATCGGCGGGGCCGGGTTAGCGGCACCTGCCTGGATCTGCAGCTTGATGAGGCCGGTGACCTTCTTCTTGGGAGCCAATGTAGGGTCCTTCTCTCAATAACGTCCTGGGGCACAGGAGCGTGCCTCAGGTTTATGGCCGCCATGGCAAGGCGGCCGGCCGTTCCGGTACTGCTAAGCGGGCAGCCCCGGGACGAATTCTTGGGTGGTGCTAGATCTTGGTGACCTGGTTGAACGCCAGGGTAACCGGCGTTTCGCGCTCGAAGATGGACACGAGCACCACGAGGGTCTGGGATTCGACCTTGATCTCGGAGATGGTGGCGGGAAGGGTCTCGAACGGGCCTTCCTTGACGATGACGGACTCGCCAACCTCGAAGTCAACGTCCACGGGGGCCTGGTTCTGCTTGTTGACCGGCTTGCCCTTCTCGGCCTGCTCTTCCTCGAAGACGGGAGCAAGCATGGAGAAGACCTCGTCCAGGCGAAGCGGCACTGGGTTGTGGGCGTTGCCCACGAAGCCTGTGACACCCGGGGTGTGGCGGACGGCGCCCCACGAAGCGTCCGTCAGGTCCATGCGGACCAGCACATAGCCGGGGATGCGGACGCGGTTGATGACCTTGCGCTGAGCGTTCTTGATCTCAACGACTTCTTCCATGGGCACCTGGATTTCGAAGATGTAATCTTCCATGTCCAGGGTCTGGATGCGGGTTTCCAGGTTAGCCTTCACGCGGTTTTCGTAACCGGCGTAGGAGTGGATGACGTACCAGTCACCTTCCTGGCGGCGCAGCTTGGCCTTGAACTCCTCGGCGGGGTCAACGTCTGCTTTGGCGGCAGCAGCGGCGAGGGCGTCATCGGACTCCTCTTCGGAGCCGGCGTCTGCCTCGGCGTCAAAGTCGGAACCGGCGTCCTCGGATTCGGGCGCGGAGGAATCAAACTCAGACTCGTCACCGGCTTCTGCCGTGACGTCCGCGGACTCTTCCAGCTCAGTCTCGGTTACCTCGAGCTCCTGCTCAGACACTTGGTCTCCTGCTTCCTCATTGCCTAACATGCCTATTTAAATGGCTCAATTCCGCACACCGGCGTTCCGTCCGGGAATCCCGGAGGAACACGCGGCCTGCGGACCGTGCAGCGTTAGCTGTCCGTGGTGCCGGTCCCGCCGAAGACCCAGCCGACGGCGGTTCCAAAACCGATGTCCAGCAGGCTGACGATGACCATCATGATGCCCACGAACACCAGCACCACGAGCGTGTAGTTGATCAGTTCCTTGCGGGTGGGTGCAACAACCTTCTTCAGTTCGCCGATGATCTGGCGGACGAAGAGTGCAATGCGGGCGAAGAAGTTTGCCTTGGCGTCCTTCTTAGCTGGGCGGCCCTTGGAGCTGCTGGCAGCTGTTTCGGTCACCTGGTCCTCGCTCATCTTTGCAATGGTGGATTACCCGGCCCTGAACAGAACCATGGTTGCTGCGCTTGCCCCGGATTTTCGCCCGGGGCGCTTGCGCAGGGCAGACAGGACTCGAACCTGCAACCTGCGGTTTTGGAGACCGCTGCGCTACCAATTGCGCCACTACCCTATGGAGTGAATTCCACTCTCTGACAACGAGCCGCCAGTTTGAACTGGGGCGCACGTCATCATCCGTGTTTCAACACCGGTGAACCAGTCTACGCAACAACTTCGCGTTCGTCGAACCGGCCCATTTCCGGCCCTCACCCGATGGCCTGCCTGACATTTGACCGGGAAACAGTCACAAATCAAAACCGGCAACCCGGAGGGTCCGGTGAACAGCATAGAGTAGAACTCGTCGAATCCCACATTCCAGCCCCCAGGCTGCAAGCGAAGAACGGACCTGCCATGTCTGCCGCCCGCGTTTCCCAGCGCATTTCCGCAATTGCCGAATCCGCAACCCTCGCCGTTGACGCCAAGGCGAAGGCGCTGAAGGCAGCGGGCCGGCCGGTTATTGGGTTTGGTGCGGGCGAGCCGGACTTCCCCACGCCGGACTACATCGTTCAGGCGGCCATCGAAGCTGCCGGCCAGCCGAAGTACCACCGCTACTCCCCTGCCGGCGGATTGCCGGAACTGAAGAAGGCCATCGCCGAGAAGACGCTGCGCGACTCCGGCTATGCAGTGGAGGCCTCCCAGGTCCTGGTGACCAACGGCGGCAAGCAGGCTGTGTACAACACTTTCGCCACCCTGGTTGATCCGGGCGATGAGGTTATTGTCCCCACCCCGTTCTGGACCACCTACCCGGAGGCCATCCGCCTGGCCGGCGGTGTGCCCGTGGAGGTCTTTGCGGGCCCTGAGCAGGACTACCTGGTAACTGTGGAACAGCTCGAAGCAGCCGTTACGGACAGGACGAAGATCCTGTTGTTCGTGTCGCCATCCAACCCCACCGGCTCTGTCTACTCGCCGGAGCAGGTGGCGGAGATCGGCAAGTGGGCAGCGTCCAAGGGCCTCTGGGTGGTCACGGACGAGATCTACGAGCACCTGACATACGACGGCGTTCCCTTCACTTCGATCGCCACCGCGGCGCCGGAACTGGGCGACAAAGTGGTCATCCTGAACGGTGTTGCCAAGACCTATGCCATGACCGGCTGGCGCGTGGGCTGGATGATCGGTCCGGCCGACGTCATCAAGGCCGCCACCAACCTCCAGTCCCATGCCACGTCCAACGTCTCCAACATCATGCAGATCGCGGCCCTCGCCGCGGTCTCCGGCCCGCTGACCGCTGTTGATGAGATGAAGGTGGCATTCGACCGCCGCCGCAAGGCGATCGTTGCGGGCCTGAACGCGATTGAGGGCGTTGAATGCCCGACGCCGAAGGGCGCCTTTTACGTCTACGCCGACGTCCGCGCGCTGCTGGGCAAGGAGTTCCCCACCGCCTCCGGCACCGCATCGCCGCAGACCTCTGCCGAGCTGGCAGCGCTGATCCTGGACGAGGTTGAGGTGGCCGTGGTTCCGGGTGAGGCCTTTGGCCCGTCCGGCTACCTGCGCCTTTCCTACGCCCTCGGCGACGAGGACCTGGCGACCGGCGTGCAGCGGCTGCAGGACTTTCTGGGCAAGGCCCAGTAGGACGCTCTCTCACCTAACGCAGGAATTCCCCAAACGCTCTCTCACCTAACGCAGGAATTCCCCAAACGCTCTATCACTCCCTTCACGGAGGGTGAGAGAGCGTTTGGCGTTGAGGCGCATCAGGTGAGAGAGCGTTTGGCGTTATGGCCCATCAGGTGAGAGAGCGTTTGGGGTTAAGGCGCATCAGGTGAGAGAGCGTTTGGGGCACCGGGTCAGAGGAGGCGGCGCTCAGCGGCCCACTTGGTCAGCTCGTGGCGGCTGGAGAGCTGCAGCTTCCGCAGCACCGCTGATACATGCGTTTCCACCGTCTTGATGCTAATGAACAGCTCCTTGGCCACTTCCTTGTAGCTGTAGCCGCGGGCGATGAGGCGCATGACCTCGAGTTCCCGCGCGGACAGCCTGTCCAGTTCGTCGTCGGCGATGTCCGCGGGCGCGGTGCCGAAAGCGTCGAGGACAAAGCCTGCAAGCCGCGGCGAGAAGACGGCGTCCCCGCCGGCAACCCGGTACACGGCGTCGGTAATTTCCGTCCCCGAGATGGTCTTGGTGACGTAGCCGCGTGCTCCCGCCCGGATGACCGCCACGACGTCCTCGGCCGCGTCCGAGACGCTGAGGGCCAGGAACTTGGTGGCGGGCAGCAGGGCCGCGGAACCGGCGATGACCTCACGGCCCCCGCCGCCCAGGCCGCCGGGCAGGTGGACGTCCAGAAGCACCACGTCCGGGCGTTGCTGCGCAATGACGGCGATGGCCTGTTCCACCGTCGCCGCCTCGCCCACCACGTGGATACTGGGGTCCAGGTCCGCTTTCAGGCCCGAGCGGAAGATCGCGTGGTCGTCGACAATGACCACCCTGGCGGACCTGGCGGCCGGTTCCGAACCCTGTCCCTGCGTTGTGTTCATGGTTTGCCTTCCGTGCTGTCCTGCGGGGCGGCGGGGAAGCCCAGCCGCACCTCCGTGCCCTCGCCGCTGCTGCTGATTGCCGCCGTGCCGCCGTGGCGGTTCATGCGGCCGATGATGGATTCCCTGACCCCGAGCCTGTCCTCCGGCACATGCTGCAGGTCGAACCCGGGGCCGCGGTCCTTGATGAAGACCTCCGCACGGCCGCCGGATGCCTCCAGGTAGACCGAGACGGTCCCGCCACCGTGGCGGGAGGCGTTGAGCATGGCCTCCCGGCTGGCCTGGATCAGCGCTTCATGGCCCTCCGTGACGGCAGTGTCCCCCACACAGACCACCTCGACGGCGTTGCCCAGCAGGTCCTCCACCTCGGCCGCCACGGCCTTGATCCGGTCCGACAGTTGCCCGGCGTCCTTGCCGGGATCCGCGAAAAGCCAGCCCCGTAGCTCACGTTCCTGGGCGCGGGCCAGCCGGATGACGTCGTGCTCGCTGGCCGCCCGCCGCTGGATCAGGGCCAGCGTCTGGAGCACCGAGTCGTGCAGGTGGGCAGCGATCTCGGCCCGCTCGGTTTCCCGGATCCTGCCGGCCCGCTCCGCCTCCAGGTCGCGCCAGAACTTCAGCGCCCACGGCAGCAGGACCAGCACTACTCCACCAAGGACAGCCACCGAGGCCAGCAGCGCCAACCAGGTCTGTTCCCAGGAACCGGAGCCGGACACCATCACCAGGACGCCGGCCACCACCAGCGCCAGTCCCGCCGCAAGCCGGGCCCAGCCCCCTGCCTGGTCCGCCTTGGTTTTGTCCACGAGCCCGGCCCGCCGGGTCTCGTCCAGCTGCATCCACGCAATGGAGGCGCCGCCCAGCACGGCCGCTGCGGGTATCAGTGTCCCCAGGGGCACGTCCACGCCCAGCAGTTGGGCAATCAGGATGCCTGCCACCAGCAGCAGCCCGGCCCCAAGCAGGATCTCCTTGCCGTAGCGCATCTCCCGGAACCGGAACCAGGGTGGCCGCACCGTCTGTGACCCAGGCGCTGCGGCGTCTCCCGGGGCGGGGTATCCAAGGCCGCGTGGCGAGGCAGTATCCGTCCGAAGGCCGCCATCGGGCGTGCTGGGCGGAGCGATCTCCCCGCCTGCCGGCGCCACTGTCCAGGGCACGGCGGCCGGCACAGTCTCACGGCTGACAGCCGGTGCAATGGGCGACGACGGCCGGCGCGCCTGGCGACGGGCGCTTTCGTCAGCCGTGGGGACCATGATCCACAACCAGGCATAGAAGACGACGCCGGCCCCGCCGGCCAGTGAGGCAAGGGCCATTGCCACCCGCACGTGGACCACGGGCACGCCCAGGTGGGCGGCGAGGCCGGAACACACGCCTGCGATGAAGCGGTCGCTGCTGCGGACCAGCGGGACGCGTGTGGGGACGGTTGTCATGGATCAATCCAAGCACGGATCAGGGTTTCCCGGCCCGCAATCCGACCGGATCCGGGGTCCTCTCAGGGGCTGTTCAGGGTGTCCCCCAGTAGAGCCGAGGCTCCTCAAGCGGAAGGATCGAAGCATGAACTCGCAAACCCCCACCCCTGACGACGACCACCCGACGGAGCCCCTCCCCAAACGGGAAAACGAAAACCCCACCAGGCCCCTCCCGCCGGCTGACTCCCTCTCGGCGTCTTCCCCCTCACCTGCTCCCCCGTCGGCGTCGGACCAGAATCCGGAGCACGAAGACGAGGACGGCCCCGCTCACGGATCCATGCGGGATGACGCGGCGTACGACGGCGCCGGCGCGGCTTATGCCGGGCAGCCGGCCGGAGCGTACCCCGGCCAGGGCAGCCCCGGCCCGGGCAGCGAAAGGCAGGGCGCAGGCAGCTACCCCTATGCCGGCGCACCCAACCAGCAGGCCGACTTCTTCGGCTGGGTGCGCAGCCATGGGATCACCCGTGGCCAGGACCGCTGGATCGGCGGTGTCTCCAGCGGCATTGCCCGGCGCCTGGGCATCGACCCGCTGATCGTCCGCGGCGTCTTCATCGTGATGACCCTTTTCGCCGGCATCGGTGTACTTTTCTACGGCCTGGCATGGGCCTTCCTGCCAGAGCCCGATGGAAGGATCCACGTCCAGGAAGCCGGCGCAGGCCGGTGGACCAGCGGCATGACCGGTTCCCTGATCGCCGTAATCCTGGGCTTCAGCGGACTGGGCGGCGACTTCTGGGGCTGGAGCAACCACGGTTTCGGCGCCTTCCTCTGGACCCTCTTCTGGGTTGGCGGCGCCATCTACCTGGTCTACTACCTCGCGCAGCGTAACAAAGCAGCGGTGGGCACGGCGGCGGGCGCAGCCGCACCCGGCGCCACCTTCTACCCGGGCAACCCATACCCCGGCACCACCATGCACTCTGGCGTAGCCTCCACGGCAACGGCGCCCCCGTACTCGGACGTTGCAGGGACCGGCCCGTTTACCGGCAGCCCCTACGGCACCGGTGGCTCCGGCAGCGGCGGCCGGGACAACAAAGGCGGCGGCACCACCTGGCAGCCGCAGGGTCCTCCGCCGGCACCCAAGGTGCGCCCCGCAGGTCCCGGTGCCCCCGCCGTCGCGATCGCTGCCGGCAGCGCACTGATTGTCGGCGCGGGACTGAAGGCCCTGGACGTCACCAACATCATCGACCTCGGCGACTCCACGAACGCCATCGCCTGGGCCAGCGCGGCGGCGGTCCTGGGCCTCGCGATCCTCATTCTGGGCTTCCGCGGCCGCACCTCGGGCATCCTGTCGTTCTTTGCGGTGGCAGCCCTCATCACGGGAGGAATCTTCAACGTGGTGGGCAACAACGGCGAGCGCGTCCGATTCCAGGAAGTTGACTGGGCACCCACGAGCATCCAGCAGGCAAGCGAGGGGCTGAACATCACGGCGGGACGCGGAACCGTTGACCTCACCGGGCTCGCCCTGGACGCCCCCCTCGAGTCCGAGGTGCTTGTCCCCCTTGATTTCACCGCCAGCAACGTCACGGTGGTGATCCCCGACTCCGTGCCCGTAGACATCCGCGCCGATATGACCCTGGGCAACCTCGCGGAAGGCGGAAGCCAGCGCGGCGGGACAACCACACGCGAAAGCAGCTACAACACCGACAAGCCCGGCAGCCCCCTGATCATCGAGATCGACGGCACCGTCAGCAACGTCACCATCAAGGAAGGTAACTGACATGAGCAGCCAGACACCGGCGCCGGACCCGTACATCCCGGGGAGCTCCGCGGCGGCACGCACCGACTCCGTCCCTCCCTCCGGGGCGCAGGTGGGAACCATCGTATGGGGCCTGATCGTACTTGCCCTGGCAGCCCTGATCATCATCGCCCAGCTCGGAATCGTCACCCTCAACGGGACCTACGTCCTGATCGGCCTCATGATCGGGGCGGGAGCGGCCCTGGTGGTCGGAGGTCTCCTCTCCGCCAGGAAAAGTGACAACGGCACCACAACACGGAAGTCTTGAACCATGGATAAATTCTTCAGCATCGTCAGGGGCCTGGGCCTGAAACGCGGACCCCAGCGCATCCTGGGAGGCGTCCTGGGAGGGATCGCGGCAAAACTCAACGTGGACGTGGCCTACGTCCGCATTGCCTTCCTCCTCTTTGCCCTCCTCCCCGGCCCCGCCTTCGTTTTCTACCTCGTGGCCTGGGTAATCCTGCCGGACCAGCGGAACGTCATCCCGCTGCAGTCGTTCCTCGACAGGCGGTCACTGAACCGCCCATGATAAACGGGCACACCGGGCCCCGCTCCCCTTGGAGCGGGGCCCTTCGTGTAACCAGTTTGTGTCGTACCGCACACACCGCACTAGACTCTATGTGAGCTCAGCGTGGCGCTCTGCCTGTAAACCCTCTCCCCAGGATTTGAGCGAGACATGAAAATTGGAATCCTTACCAGCGGTGGCGACTGCCCCGGACTGAATGCGGTGATCCGCGGAGCAGTCCTCAAGGGAATTGCCATCCACGGCCACGAGTTCGTCGGTTTCCTCGACGGCTGGCGCGGCGTTGTTGAGGGCGACATCATCGACATCCCCCGGACCATGGTCCGCGGCATTGCCAAGCAGGGCGGCACCATCCTGGGTACCTCCCGCACCAACCCGTTCGAAAACGGCGGCGGCCCCGAGGTCATCAAGGCCCACATGGAGCGCCTGGGCATCGATGCCATCATCGCGATCGGCGGTGAGGGCACGCTGGCGGCAGCCAAGCGGCTTACCGACGCCGGCCTGAAGATCGTCGGCGTTCCCAAGACCGTTGACAACGACCTCGACGCCACCGACTACACCTTCGGTTTCGACACCGCCGTGCAGATCGCCACCGAGGCCATCGACAGGCTCCGGACCACCGGGGAATCGCACCACCGCTGCATGATCGCCGAAGTCATGGGCCGGCACGTCGGCTGGATCGCCCTGCACGCCGGCATGGCTGCAGGTGCCCACGCCATCCTCATTCCGGAACAGAAAGTCAGCATCGAGCAGATCACCGAATGGGTGAACGAGGCCCATGCCCGTGGCCGCGCGCCGCTGGTGGTCGTGGCTGAGGGGTTCGTTCCCGAGCACATGGAAACCCCGCATTCCGAGCGCGGCCTGGACACCTTCGGACGGCCCCGCCTGGGCGGCATCGCAGACCAGCTGGCCCCTGAACTGGAAGCCCGGACCGGCATTGAAACCCGGGCCACCATCCTGGGCCACATCCAGCGCGGCGGCGTGCCGTCCGCCTTCGACCGTGTCCTGGCCACCCGGCTGGGCATGGCGGCCATCGACTCGGTGGTTGAGGGCTACTGGGGCACCATGGTGGCGCTCAAGGGAACGGACATTGAGCACGTGGGCTTCCAGGAAGCCCTGGGCAAGCTGAAGACCGTCCCGCAGAACCGCTACGACGAAGCTTCCGTCCTGTTCGGTTGAGCCGTCCTGTACCCCTGAAGAGTGCCGGCGTCCGATGTGTCCTGTCCAACGGGACCGGTTGCCCGTCCTAGGCTGGGAGCATGACACTCGACCCCGGTTCGGCCGCCATCATCCAGCTTGCGTGGGCCCGGCGCCTAGGGCTGGATGATGACGCCTTCAGCTCCGCCCTGGCCTCCGGGGAACGCATAGTCCGTGCCGACCAGTCGGCACGGACCGTCGAGTTCGTCCGGCTGTTCGGCAGCTCGGCGCTGGTGGGTCCCCCATGGGTCATTGATGCCGCGGCGGACCTTCCCGACGAGGAAATGGCGCAGCACGTCACACTGCTGACCCTCACCAGGCAGCACGGCGGGCACGGCCTGGGGGCAGCCGCACTCTTTTTTGCGGACGACCTGCCCCTCAGGCAGCCGCCGGAGGAAATGACCGTCTCGCACGCCAACGCCGAAGCGATCGAGCTTGAAGGCCGGTGCCCGCCCGACGACGTCAACGAAGTGGGCCTTTCAGACCTGGAGAACCGCTACACCATCGTCCATGAACTGGAGGGGCGCCGGGTGCCCCTGGCCTGCGGGGCATACACGGAGTGGGAAGGGCTGCTGGCGCATCTTGGCGTCCTGGTGGACCCTGAGTGGCGCCGGCGCGGACTGGGCTCCCTGGCAGCCTCGATTGCCGCCCATGAGGCCCTTGCGGCGGGACTGACTCTCCAGTGGCGGACGGACGTCAGCAATACAGGTTCCCTGGCGCTGGCCCGGAAGCTGGGCTTGTCAGCCGGCGGAATCCAGACCAGCGTCCACCTTGGCTGACCCCGGCACGCCCCAGCCCTGAACCGGCTGCGGCTTGGCAAAGAACAGCGCCACCGCCGCGCCTGCCAGAATGACCCCGGCAGGCAGCAGCATGGACTGGCCCATCGCCGTCGAAAATCCGCCGTGGAGGGCCTCGGGGAGGCCTCCGGACAGGGCCATGCCCTCGCCCGCTGCCCCGCCGGGGCCACCGGGGCCACCGGCCGGAAGCTCCGCGGCCAGCCGCGCCTGGATCAGCACCGCAATGGCTGCGCTGCCCAGCACGGCGCCGATCTGCCGTGTGGTGTTGTAGACGCCGGACCCGGCCCCGGCCTGCCGCGGGGGAAGGTTGCGGGTGGCGGTGGTGCTCAGCGGAGCCCAGATGCCTGCGTTGGCGAATCCCAGGATGGCGCTGGGCAGCAGGAACAGCAGGATGGGGGTGTCCGGCTGCATCAGGGCCGAGTTCCAGACCAGGGCCACGGCCATCAGCACCAGGCCGGCCGCGGCGATGAATTTCGGGTTGACCCTGTCGATGATCTTGCCCACTACCGGCGCCAGGCCGCCCGAGATCAGTGCCATGGGCACCATCATCAGCGCGGACTGGGTGGGCGTGAGGCCGCGGACCAGCTGGTAGTAGAAGATGAGCGGCAGGCTGAACGCGGTCACGGTGAAGCCAACGGTGGTGATTCCGATGTTGGCCAGGGAAAAGTTGCGGTCCCGGAAGAGCGCCAGCGGCAGCAGCGGCTCACCTTTGTTGAACCGCTGCCAGGCCACAAAAAGCGCCAGCACGGCAAGGCCGGCGATGATCAGGCCCCACACCGTGACAGGCCCGGCGATGGTGCCCCAGTTGTAGCTTTCGCCCTCCTGGATGCCGAACACCAGGAGGAAAAGTCCGACGGCGCTCAGCACCACGCCGGGAATGTCGAACCGGTGCGGGTGGGTGCTCAGGGCCGGTACGTTGCGCAGGGCGAGGATAAAACCGGCGATTCCGATGGGGACGTTGATGAAGAAGATCCATTCCCAGCCGAGTCCGTCCACCAGGACGCCGCCCAGGATAGGGCCCACGAGGGTGGCCAAGCCGGCGGTGGCACCCCAGATGGCCATGGCCGCGCCCCGCCTGTCCGGCGGAAAAATGCGGGTGATGACTGCCATGGTCTGCGGCGTCATCATGGCGGCGCCGAGCCCCTGCAGCACGCGGGCCGCGATGAGTGTCTCCACGTCGCCGGACAGCCCGCACCACAGCGATGCCATGGTGAAGACCACCAGGCCTGAGAGGTACAGCTTCTTGGGGCCGAAGCGGTCGCCCAGCCTGCCGGTGATGAGCAGCGGGACCGCGTAGGCCAGGAGGTAGGCGCTGGTGACCCAGATGACCGAATTGATGTCAGCGTCCAGGCCCTCCATGATCCGCGGGTTCGCCACGGACACGATGGTGGTGTCGACCAGGATCATAAAGAACCCGATCACCAGGGACCACAGGGCCGGCCAGGGTTTTGCGACGTTTTCCACGGTCATCCTTCGTCAGGTGGTTGCTGCCGGGCGGGACCGGGTAAACGGCTGGGTCCCGCCTAGGCCAGGAGGTCCAGGATCTCCTGGCGGGCGAACATCTGGGCAGCGGCGCGGGCCGACGGCGCGCCGGCGTCCGGGTCGGCCCCGGCATCCAGCAGTACCCGGGCCACATCGGTGTAGCCCTTGAACGCCGCTCCCGCGAGCGGAGTCTGGCCGCGGTCATTGGCAGTGCCGGGCTCGGCGCCGTGTTCCAGTATGAGCTGCACGGTCTCCGCGTGGCCGTGGTAGGCGGCCAGCATGAGGAGGGAATCCCCAGCCGAATTGGTCAGGGTGGCGGGAGCGCCGGCGTCCAGGTAGGCACGGAGCAGCGCCGTGTCCCCCTCCCTGGCAGCCTGGAAGAGCGTGTGCGCCAAAGCAAGCGCGTCGTCGTCGGGCCCTGGATCGGGCTGAACGGTGTCCGTCATGGTCGTGGCCCCCTGAGGAATCCGGTCTGACGCCCCACCACCTGGCCGGCATCTGGGGCAACGATGAGTTCCTGGACGGCAGGGTATGGCTCGTCGCCGTCCAGGACCGTCAGTATTTCATCCGGGGCGACCGAACGTTTTATGACTGCCAGTGCAACCGGGCCCATCTCGTAATGCTGGGCCACGGACGTCACCGCCCCCACTTTGCGTTCCCCCACCAGGACCGGACTGCCGGCCTCCGGCAGGGTGTGCTGGGATCCGTCCAACTGGAGGAACACGAGGCGGCGGGGCGGGTGGCCGAGGTTGTGTACCCGGGCTACTGTTTCCTGGCCCTTGTAGCAGCCCTTGGCCAGGTGCACCGCGGTCCGGAGCAGGTCAAGTTCGTGCGGGATGGTCTTGTCGTCCGTTTCCGCCCCGATCCGGGGGCGCCAGGCTGCCACGCGCAGCGCTTCGGCGGCAAGGACGCCCGCAAGGGGACGCCCCGCAACCGTCTCCTCCAGGTGATCGGCCGGAACGAGGTATTCGAACCATGGGCGGTCAAGGCCAGGGTGGCTGGCCTCCGGGACGGTCGCATAAGAGTAGCCGCCTGCCCCCACGTGCGGCCACGGGTCCTGCCAGGCCAGCAGGCCGGACCACTCCGGGACAGCTTTGGTGCTGCCCACAACAGCCCAGTCCGCGGAAACATCGGCGATCTCCACCCGCAGCATGAACTTCATCCTGTTAAGGAACTCCGCGAGGGGCGCCGCTTCGGCGGCCTCGACAAGGAGCCAGGTGGTGGTGCCGTCGTCAATGACCCGCGCGTCGAAATCAATCCTGCCCTGGACGCTCAGGAGGAGGAGTTCACTGGATTCATTCGGCTGCAGGCCGGCGACCTGCTGGGAGGAAAGGGTATTGAGCCAGCCCAGGCGGTCCGGACCGGTTACCGAGACAACGCCGCGGTGGGAGAGGTCGACGACGGCGGTTCCGGCCGCGAGGGCGCGCTGCTCGCGCAGGGGCTCACCGTAGTGGGCGGCAACGCCGGCGTCCGCGCCGGCCGCCTCAACGGCGCCAGGGCGCGACAGCAGGGGGCTGGGAGTAGTCATATGTAGTAGAAGTCCTAGGGGCTCGGCGGTATTCCGGATTTTCATGGCCGGAGTGGATCCGGGCCGCCTGCGTCTTTAAGCCGAAGGACCGGGAGGAGTCAGGAAACCTTTTTCAGGAAGGCCGAGGCATGCGCTTCCAGGCCTTTGCCTTCCTTGCCGCCAACAGCAACATCCCAGCGCCACAGGAGGTTGCCGTCCACCAGGCCGAAGATGCGGGTGGCGGCGCTGTAGTCCTTGGAATGACTCCCGCGCATCACCATATCCGTGGTGAGCTGGATCTGCGGGCCCTTGATCTGCCCGTAGTACAGCTCGGAAATGCCTCCGGGGTGGGAGATGGACACCGAGATGTCGAACCCGCCCTCGCTGTTGCGCAGGGCCTCCACCTCGTCCGCACTCTTCAGCGCCGGAACGATGTCCGCGGGGATCAGGCCGGGGCCGCCGTCGGCATCAAGCTGTTTACGCTCCAGCGCCCAAAAGCCTGTCTCGACAGTAAGCGGCCGCAGGCGCGTGCCGTCGTCGTCCGTCAGCCAGCTTTCCGCACGGTACTGAAGGTACGGCAGCCCGTTGTGCGTAAAGGACACGTGCTGCAGGAAGTGCTCCGAGTCCTCGTCACCGCTGCCGAGGCGGCCGCGGCCCTCCCACTCACCAATGAGCCAGGAAAGCGGAACGAGTTCTGGAGTCAGGTCTGTAGGAATCTCAATGGGCACAGCGACTACCTCTGGAAATCGGCTAGCTCCGGAAAAAGGCGTCTACTTCTGGCCCTTGAAGAGGCGGTAGACCACGAATCCGGCAAACCAGGCCATGGCGAGGCTGGCGATGCCGAGCAGGACAAGGAAGAAGATTTCAAAAGCAAGTACGGACATGATGCCATCCTAACGCGTTAGTAGATGAGGAGTTTGTCTATGAAGTAGGCAAGGGAACCCACCGCCGAGACAGGGGCAAGGCCCATGCTAAGCGCAGCGGGGATGTTCAGGGGCGCACCCCGCAGGGTGGCCAGTCGCCGGAAGCTCGCCAGCACCGCGCCCACCACCACGCCGAAGATGGCTGCCGGCAGGACGGCGATGTCCGAGAGCACCAGCCCGGCGAGCGGTCCCGCGAGGCCTGCCAGCACAATGCCCAGGGGCGCCACGACGCTGTCCGGCCAGCGGATCAGCCCGGCCAGCAGCGCAACTGCGGCGCTGATGGCCGCCACCAGGAGCATCTCCCGGACGCCGTTGAACCGTGCCCCGGCTATCCAGCCGGAACCCAGGCAGGCGAGCAGCACACCCGCGCAGCAGCCCAGGGTGGATTCCAGCCGCTGGGCCTGCCCGGTTCCGCGGAGCAGCTGCACAATGAACACGGCCATCATGCCCAGGGCAATGAACGCCGGGGTCCAGTCCAGGTAGCCGGGGGCAGGGGCCAGGCCGGCAGCAACAGCTGCCCCGGCCCCTGGCACGGCAATCACGGCGGCCAGGGTCTTCTTGGCGGGAATCCGAAGGAAATGCGGCCACCCGATGCCGACGGCGGCGGCCATGGCAACAGCAACGGCCACGAGCACTTCACGGGAGGTGTAGACACCGGCGATGATCGCAGCGAGGCCGGCCATCCCCACGACGCCGATAGTCCATGAGCCCAACGACCGCGCCGGCGCCTGCAGCTCCGCGGTCATGCGGAGCCCGGCCTGGACTTAGTTTCTGCACTCACTGCGCTGCAATCCCATCCTGGCGTCGACCTGGAAGGGCGGGGCCGCCCTTCGCGGAGGGCGTCGGGGCCCTGGTTCAATCCTGCCTTATATGAACGGGATATGTCGCAAAACGTCCGTCCATCCGGCCCGGATCCATGGCTCCGGAGAGGCCTGCGGGTATACTCAAAGCTCAGCTAAGCTCACTGCTGAGGTGGCAGGCCAGCCCTTTTCTGCTGGCCCAACGCCGGAGCAGGAAGCCAGTACCGGCCGGTGAAAACCCGGTTCAGTCGCCCAATGATGCGCGGACGGCCCATGGAGGAACAATGTCGCACATCCTGCTCTTGACGAACAGCACTGGCTCTTCGGTGGACATCCTGCCTGCCTTGGAACTGCTGAACCACCGGGTCCACATCCTTCCTGCCGAGCCCACGGCCCTGCTGGAGACCGATCCGTGCGACATTGTGCTGCTGGATGCCCGGAAAGACCTGGTGGGCGCCCGCTCGCTCACCCAGCTGCTCAAAGCCACCGGCCTCAGCGCTCCCCTGGTCCTGATCCTGACCGAGGGCGGCATGGCCGCCGTTTCCTCCGCATGGGCCGTGGATGACATCGTGCTCGACTCGGCAGGCCCGGCCGAGGTGGAGGCCCGCATCAGGCTTTCCGTTGCCAGGGCCGTCCCGGACCATGAGGACGCGCCGACGGAGATCCGCGCAGCCGGAGTCGTCATCGACGAGGCAAGCTACACCGCCCGCGTCAACGGCGCACCGCTGAACCTGACCTTCAAGGAATTCGAGCTGCTCAAGTACCTGGCGCAGCACCCCGGCCGCGTTTTCACCCGGCAGCAGCTGCTCACCGAGGTGTGGGGCTATGACTACTACGGAGGCACCCGCACCGTGGACGTCCACGTCAGGCGCCTGCGGGCGAAGCTCGGCGCCGACCATGAAAACCTCATCAGCACCGTGCGCAACGTGGGCTACCGCCTCACCCTGGTCCGGCAGCAGGAAGACGAGCTCACCGAGGCCTGAGCGCCCTTGCTGCTTCCCGTATAGCCTTGCCTCATGACTCCAGCGCATCCTGAGAAGTGGCCCGTCCATACAGAACGGGGCGCTGTTGACCAGCAGCTCCTGAGGGACTGCCGGAACCTCCTGGCAGCGGCAGAGGAATCTGACGGCAACCCCTCCATTTCGGAACAGACCCTGGTGACCATGCGCACCGGCGGATCGGCCGGGCAGTCACCGCTGACCCTGGCCCTGTATGCCCCGGATGAGGACTCCGACCCGGCCACCGGCCAGGACCTGGCCGGATTCGCCGTGGTGGTGGAGGAACCCGACGGCACCGGCGTGCTTGAGATCGCTGTCCATCCCAGCTACCGGAACCAGGGTGTGGCGGACCGCCTGGTGGGTGCGCTCAAGGGCAGCCGCGGGCTGGAGGGGCTGAAGGCGTGGTCCCACGGCAACCATGAGGCCGCCGCGGATCTGGCCGCCCGTTATGGGTTCGGCCCGGTCCGTGAACTGTGGAAGATGAGGATGACGACGGCGGGGGCGGACCTTCCCGAGGCCGCCCTGCCGGAGGGCGTGTCCCTCCGGACCTTCGTGCCCGGCCAGGATGAAGACGCGTGGCTGGCAACAAACCGGGCCGCTTTTGCGCACCATCCTGAACAGGGCAGCCTCACCCGGGCCGACCTCGAGGCCCGGATGGCCGAGGACTGGTTCGACCCCTCGGGTTTCCTCCTGGCCGAGGACGGGCAGGGCCAGCTGCTGGGCTTCCACTGGACCAAGGTCCATCCGAAGCACGGCCCGCATCCGGCTATCGGCGAGGTCTACGCGGTGGGCGTGGCGCCGGAAGCCCAGGGTATGGGACTGGGCAAGGCCCTCACGGTTGCCGGTATCCGGCACCTCCAGGAGCTGGGACTGCACGCCGTCATGCTGTACACCGACGCCGACAACGCAGCTGCTGTGTCGCTGTACCGGAGCCTGGGGTTCACCCGCTGGGACATGGACGTCATGTACGGACAGGTGGCTACTGTTTAGTCCAGCAGGCTGACATACGGCCTCCCGGGCGGGAAATGCACGGCCTTCGGCGCCCTGATTGCTTGTAAGGTTGAAGCAGAACCCGCGCAGGCCGGAAGCGCCAGCATCAACCGCCAGGTAAAGGAGATGCCATGAACCCGGAACCTTCCGGAGCAGTCACGTCCCAGGAAGTCGCAGTGCCGGTCCGCGCCCGCTTCGGCTCCTCGGAAGTCCCCGCCTCGCGCGCCACCCAGGACCGCATTGACATCCCGGAGTTTGCGCCAAACCTGCAGCCGGAGGGCGACATCCGCCCGGACCGGTTCCTGGACCGTGAACTGAGCTGGCTCAGCTTCAACTCCCGCGTCCTGGAACTGGCGGAGGACCCCACACTCCACCTGCTGGAGCGCGTCAGCTTCCTGTCGATCTTTGCTTCCAACCTGGACGAATTCTTCATGGTCCGGGTGGCAGGCCTGAAACGGCGCATCGCCACCGGCCTCGCAGTTCCCTCCCCCGCGGGCCTGAGCCCTGTTGAGGTGCTGGAGAGAATCAGCGGGGAAGCCCACCGGCTCCAGCAGCGGCACGCGCAGGTCTGGGCCGAGCAGATCCGCCCGGCCCTGGCCTACGAGCACATCCACCTCATGCACTGGGATGAGCTGGATGACGCGGCGCAGCAGCAGCTCAGCGTGATCTTCGCCGAGAAGGTGTTTCCCATCCTCACGCCCCTCGCGGTGGATCCGGCGCACCCCTTCCCCTACATTTCCGGCCTCTCGCTGAACCTTGCCGTGGTGGTGCGCAACCCGATCAGCGACAAGGAACTCTTTGCCCGCGTCAAGGTGCCGGACCAGCTCCCGCGCCTGATGTCCATCGACGGCCCCCGTGCCGGCGCCGTGGCCGGACGCGTGGCGCGCTTCATTGCACTCGAGGAAGTCATCGCGGTCCACCTGGACAAACTGTTCCCCGGGATGGAGGTCCTGGAGCACCACAGCTTCCGCGTCACGCGGAACGAGGACGTGGAGGTGGAAGAGGATGACGCCGAAAACCTCCTCCAGGCCCTCGAAAAGGAACTCCTGCGCCGCCGCTTCGGCCCGCCCGTCCGGCTCGAGGTCACCAACGACATCAACCCGAACATCCGCGCGCTGCTGATCCGCGAGCTCGGTGTCGAGGAATCCGAGGTCTATTCCGTCCCGGCCCCCCTGGACCTCCGGGGACTCTCCGTGATCGCCGGCATTGACCGCGCCGACCTTCACTACCCAAAGCACGTTCCGCACACGTCCCGGTACCTGAACGAGTCGGAGACGTCCAAGGCCGCCAACGTGTTCGCCGCCATGCGCCGCCGGGACATCCTGCTCCACCACCCCTATGACTCGTTTTCCACCTCGGTGCAGGCGTTCCTGGAACAGGCCGCCGCCGATCCCAAGGTCCAGGCCATCAAGCAGACCCTGTACCGCACGTCCGGCGACTCCCCCATCGTTGACGCCCTGATCGACGCGGCCGAGGCAGGCAAGCAGGTCCTGGCCCTGGTGGAGATCAAGGCCCGGTTCGATGAGCAGGCGAACATCTCCTGGGCCCGCAAGCTGGAACAGGCCGGCGTACATGTGGTCTACGGCATCGTTGGCCTCAAGACGCACTGCAAGCTCTCGCTGGTGGTGCGCCAGGAGGTTGACGGGCTGCGGCGCTACTGCCACATCGGCACAGGTAACTACCACCCCCGGACCGCCCGCTACTACGAGGACCTGGGCCTCCTGACCGCCAATGAGCAGGTGGGCGAGGACCTGTCCAAGCTCTTCAACCAGCTCTCCGGCTACGCGCCCAAGTCCACGTTCAAGAGGCTGCTGGTGGCGCCGCGTTCCGTCCGTTCAGGGCTGATCGACCGGATTGAGACCGAGATCCGCAACGCCCGCGCCGGGATCCCCGGCCGGGTGCAGATCAAGGTCAACTCCATGGTGGACGAGGCCATCATCGATTCCCTCTACCGCGCCTCGCAGGCCGGAGTAGAGGTTGACGTGGTGGTCCGCGGTATCTGCTCGCTCCGCCCCGGGGTGCCCGGTCTCAGCGATAACATCACCGTCCGGTCCATCCTGGGCAGGTTCCTGGAGCACTCCCGGGTTTTCGCCTTCGCCAACGGCGGGGATCCCGTGGTGTACATCGGCTCGGCGGACATGATGCACCGCAACCTTGACCGCAGGGTGGAGGCCCTGGTCCAGCTGTCCAGCACCGACGACATCAACTACGTCCTTGACCTGCTGCGGCGTTACATGGCCCCCGAAGCCTCCAGCTGGCACCTGGACAAGGAGGGCGTCTGGACCCGGCACCACCTCTCCGACGACGGCAAGCCCCTTGAGGATGTCCAGTCTTGGCTGCTGGCGTCCCGCCCCCGGCAGCGCAGCCTGAGCCGGCGTTAAGGGCTCCTGTTTTGTCGAGCGATGCACTCGTAGCAGACCAGACAGACCATCCGGGGGAACCAGTAGCCGTTACGGCTGCCGGCGCCGTGCCGTGGCGCGTGGTCAGGGACAAGCTTGAGGTCCTGCTGATCCACCGGCCGCGCTACGACGACTGGTCCTGGCCCAAGGGCAAGATCGACGACGGCGAAACAATCCCCGAGTGCGCGGTCAGGGAGGTCCAGGAGGAAATCGGGCTCACCGCCCAACTGGGCATTCCGCTGCCGCCCATCCACTACCACGTGGCCTCCGGCCTCAAAGTGGTCTATTACTGGGCCGTCAAGGCCAACGGGGCAAGGCTCCTTCCCGACGGCAAGGAGGTGGACAGCATCATGTGGTGCGCCCCCGAAAAGGCCGCTTCGCTGCTGTCCAACCCCTCCGACGTCGTGCCGCTGCAGTACCTGCAGGAAGCCCACGGGCGCGGGCACCTGGACACGTGGCCGCTCCTGGTGCTCCGCCATGCCAAGGCAAAGCCGCGCTCCTCCTGGAGCAAGGCCGAAGGCGAGCGTCCGCTGGCCGCCACGGGGACACGGCAGGCGCAGGCGGTGAGCCGGCTCCTACACGCCTGGAAGCCGCTTCGGGTGGTGACCAGCCCCTGGCTGCGGTGCGCCGCAACCGTCGCACCTTACGCCAGGGTGGTTGGTGCCAAGGTGAAGCTCGCGGAGGCGCTGACCGAGCACCGGCACTCCCGCAGCCCGAAGAAGACGGCCGCCGTCATTGAAGCCCTGTTCGACAAGCAGCGTGCGGTGGCGGTCTGCACGCACCGCCCGGCACTGCCCACCGTGTTCGGGCAGCTCGCGGAGCACATGCCGCCGCACCTGAGGGCACTCCTGCCGGGGAAGGAACCCTACCTGTCCCCCGGCGAACTGGTGGTGTGCCATGTGGCTCCCGGCGGTAAGCGGCGGATCGTGGCGGTGGAGCAGTTCAAGCCGTTTGACGACTAGGAGCGGCCCTGCCGTTTGCGCTTGACCCCCGGCGCTTTGTATCAAAAACTTAGTACATTGATGCACAATTCTGGGGGATGACGTGCCGATAACCGATGCAGCCCTTTTCACCAATGTTCCGCCCATGGCCGTGGTGTGGCCCTTCCTGCTGGCGGCCGGCAGCTACCTCCTGCTTCGGTGGGTCATCTGGGGACCGGGCAGCGGTTCCGCGGCCACTGCCTCCCAGCACGCATTCTGGGTGGGGATCATGGGGTGGCTGGCCAGCTCCCTCCAACCGGCCGGAAACGCCGGCATCCTGCACGTTAATCCGGACTCCCAGCCACTCATCAGCAGCGCAGCGATCGTGCCCGCCCTGGCCTGGCCGGTTCTCGGGTGCCTGGCCGTGCACGCCATCGGCCAGCTGAGTTATCCCGGCCCCCGGCTCCCGCGGCGCCAGGCGGACCTGGAAGTGCGGCGGGTCCGCGACTTCCTGCCCCGGCCACTCGCCTGGACCGTCCTTGCGGTGTTTGCAGGGACCGCCCTGCAGATCGGCTGGATGGCGACGCTTCCCGGCTACAGTCCGGTCCCCTACAGCTCCCGCCCCGACCCCGTCCACACCTATGTGACGTATGGCGGCGACGGCCGAGTCCCCGGCATCGAACTGGCTTCCTACCTCGGCCCTGCCCTCCTTGTCCTGGCGGTGGGAACCTGGCTGGTGCTGGTGCTGATCACGCGGCGCCGCCGGCTTGAGGCGCTGGACACCGGGGAGAACAACCTCCTCAGGACCATTGCCATGAACAGGTTGCTGCGGACCGTGGCCACCATAGCCTCGGGCCTGGCTGCAATCGCGGGCAACCACGCAGCACGGCCCGATCCTTCCCTTGTTGCCGGCGGATGGATCAACGCGGCCGGGGCGGTAAACCTCGCAATCCTGCTGGCCATGTGGTGGTGGGCGCCGCCCAAGCTCCCAGCCGTCCAGGCAGACGGCGGCGGGCTGGAACCCCGTGAGCGGGCAGCGGCCTCCCACCCCGCCGCCCGGCTATGCATGTCCCTAGGCGCAGCCCTCGGGCTTGCCGCTTTTGTCCCGGTCCTGGTGGCGGTGATCATTCCGGGGGCCGTGACGGGGCATCCCGCCCTTGTGGTGGCGATGGCGGCCGCGCCCGTCCTGCTGGTCACGGCCGCAGGGGAACTGCTGATCCAGCGCAACTACGGAACCCCCGAAGCGCCGCGGGGATGGCCGCGGCAGCCGGTCAGCCCGGCCCTGCTCACCACCGGCATCGCAGCACTCACCGTACTGGCCGCAGCCGTCGTCGTGACTGCCTCCGTCCAACCGGAACTTGGCATCCTGCCGACGTGGGCTCCCACCTTGTGGACGTGCGCTGCCGTGGTGCTCCTCGCAGTTGTCCCCCTGGCGGCCGCGAAAGGCCGGGAGAGCATTCCGACGTCGGTCCCCGGGATGGACGCCGCGCTCCGCGCCATCACCGTGCATAGGGTGGTCCGGACGCTCGCGGCCTGTTTCACGGTGCAGGCCGGCGTGCTGCTGCTGTCAGCGGGGCCGGACATACGGCGGGGACTCGACCTGGAACCTGCCTCCTGGGCCTGGGCCTGGGACGCGGCCCCCTTCACCGGCGTGCTGTTGAGCACCGCGGGGATCGTCATTGCCGTGATTCCCGTGCGCAGCTTCGCCCGCACCCCCGCCTCCGGCCGCACCCCTGCGAAGGAACCGGCCACATGAGTGCCGGGATCACCGTGGACCTGCGCTCCCCAACACCTCCCTACGAACAAATACGCTCGCAAATCAGCTCCCTGATCGCGTTGGGTGCGCTCGCCCCAGGGAGCCGCCTGCCTACTGTCCGCAGCCTCGCGGCCGACCTTGGCATCGCAGCGGGCACCGTTGCCCGGGCCTACAAGGAACTGGAGGCTGCCGGGCTCGTGGATTCCCGGCGGCGGGGCGGGACAGTCGTTGCCGCACCAGCCGCCGGAAGGCCGGGCGGCCGCGGGACGGTGCCCGTCCCTGCCCCGGTGCAGGCCGCCGTCGACCATTACATCGCAGCCGGCCGGGCAGCCCACCTGAGCGACGAAGTCCTGCTGGATGTGTTGCGCGGCAAGCTGGGAAGGGACGCAACGTAAGGCGGACACGCAGCAGCCACCCGGTGATGTCCCAGTAGACTTGAGCCGTGAGCATCCCAACGCCTTATGAAGACCTCCTGCGCGATGTCCTGGCCTCCGGCACGCACAAATCGGACCGCACGGGCACCGGAACCACCAGCGTTTTCGGACGCCAGATCCGCTTTGACCTGGCCAAGGGTTTCCCGCTGATCACCACCAAGCGGGTCCACTTCAAGTCCGTGGCCGTGGAGCTCCTGTGGTTCCTGCGCGGTGAGACCAACGTGAAGTGGATGCAGGACCAGGGCGTCACTATCTGGAACGAATGGGCCGACGCCGACGGCGACCTCGGGCCGGTCTACGGCGTCCAGTGGCGCAGCTGGCCCACCCCGGATGGCGGCCACATCGACCAGATCGCGGAGCTGATCGAGAACCTCAAGTCCAACCCGGACTCACGCCGGCACGTGGTGTCCGCCTGGAATGTCTCCGAACTGCAGGACATGGCACTGCCCCCGTGCCACGCCTTCTTCCAGTTCTACGTGGCGGACGGCAAGCTGTCCTGCCAGCTGTACCAGCGTTCCGCGGACATGTTCCTGGGCGTGCCGTTCAACATTGCCTCCTACGCACTGCTCACCTGCATGGTGGCCCAGCAGGTGGGGCTGGAGCCCGGTGAGTTCATCTGGACCGGCGGGGACGTCCACATCTACGAAAACCACATGGACCAGGTCCTCAAGCAGCTGGAGCGCGAGCCCTACGAGTACCCGCAGCTGAGGATCACCCGGAAACCCGAGTCAATCTTCGACTACACGCTGGAAGACTTCGACGTGGTGGGTTACAAGCACCACCCCACCATCAAGGCGCCGATCGCAGTATGAGCACCGAAAACTCCACGGATCCACAGTCCTTCACCGAAGAACTTGCCGCCTCGATCACCGGGGTGGGCCTCATTTGGGCGCAGACCCCGGACGGCGTTATCGGCAAGGACGGGGACATGCCCTGGCACCTTCCCGAAGACCTCAGGCACTTCACCCGGCTGACCACAGGGCACCCGGTCATCATGGGCCGGAAGACTTGGCTGTCCTTCCCGGACAAGTACCGTCCTCTCCCCGGACGCACCAATATCGTCATTACCCGCCAGAAAAGCTGGGCCGATACGCCTGAGGCGGAGGGCGCCGTCGTGGTTCCTTCCCTGGACGACGCCCTGCTGGAATCGCAGTTCGTGGACGGCGGCGACACTGTCTGGATCCTCGGCGGCGGCGAGATTTTCCGCCAGTCAACGGAGCTGGCCAACGTCGCGGTGGTTACCACCATCGACGTGGAGGCCGACGGCGACACATTCGCCCCCGAGCTTGGCACCAGTTGGGAGGCGGCCGCCTCCGTCCCTCCGGACGGCTGGCTGACGGCAGAGAACGGCACGCGCTACAGATTCACCAAATGGTCAAGGACTGAGGGCTAGGAATGTTGAAGAAACCGGAAACCCTCTTTGTGCTGGGCTACATGCTGCTCCCGCTCCTGGCCCTCCTTTCCGCAATTGTTGGGCTCACCATGATCCTGGGCGGCAACAAGATCGCAGGAGCCATCGTGCTGGTGGTGGTCACGCAGGTCTTCGCGTTCGGCGCCTTCTTCGCGCTGCGTGCACGCAAGGCCGCCGTGCTGGAGGACTCCGATCGGACGTAGCGCCTGCGCATGGGGAGACCACCCCATCGCGCCCGTCCCGGGTTTGTTACTAGGCTGGGCCTGCAGCGTCAGGGACCGCTGTTCAAAAGATTGGGGGATGCCTGGTGGCAGGAAATTTGTGGGGCGCCGATGTTGACCAGCTGCGCACGCTGGCACGGCAGTTCAGCAAGACGGCTGACCTGCTGCTGCAGCAGTCCACGCAGCTGAGCGGCCAGATCAACAACACCCCGGCCTGGAAGGGCCAGGACGCCGAGCACTTCCGTTCGGACTGGAACGGCAGCCACCGGGCACTCCTGCAGAAGACTGCGGCGCGCCTGAAGCAGGAATCAAAGCTTCTACTCACCAATGCCGAGGAACAGGACAAGGCCAGCAGCACCGCTGGGCCCGGCGGGACCGGCGTGCCGGGAACGGGCGGACCCGGCACGGGCGTGCCGGGCAGCGTCGGCGGCCAGGGCACAGGCCGCCCGGGAGCAGCTAATCCGTGGGGACCGGACTGGCTCGCGGACCCGGACTCCCCGTTCCGTGACGGCTGGGACATCTACAACCTGACCAAGGCCTTGCCCAACCTCCGGGCCGGCCTGTTCGATCTTGGCGCTTTCATCGGCAAAGCGGACTCCATCGGCGAATTCTTCTCCAAAGACTTCCGCGAGGTAGCCAGGGCATTCCAGGATTCGAACATCCTGAGCCAGTACTTCAACACGTCCTCGGAATTATTTGATGGCAGGTGGGATACAGCCCTGAACCTTGTCGAGGGCGGCAAGGCCGCCACGTTCTTTGAGGTGGGTGGCAAAGTCCTCGGAGGAGTTGGCGTTGGCCTTGACCTGCTGGACACGGTCAACAACATCAGCGAAGGGGACGCTGGAGGTGCCGTTTACTCCGGCATTAAGGCAGGACTGGGCGTGGCAAGTTTCGCGCCGCCTCCGGTGGGGACGGCAGCCATGGTGGCCTCCGGCGCCCTGGCCATTTACGACAATGTTCCGGTCGTCAAGGAAACAGTGAACGCCATCGGAGGATCCATCGCCGACGGCGCCGAGGCAGCCTGGGAAGGCGCCAGCGAGGCGGCCGACAAGGTCGGTGACTTCTTTGGGTTCTGAGTACACAACGAGAGGCATTGACGATGACTGAAATTCCAACGGAAACAACAGCCGTACCGGACGCGATTGGTTTTGGCTTTGCTGAAATTGCCACCCTTGCCAGCCTCCGCCGCGGGGATGCCTCCGCATTGAGCGCCGAGGCACTGCGGGTTGACAGCTACCTGGACAACACCGACATGATCAGCGCCGGTGCCTCATCGCTCGTGGCCCGTGGCCTCGCAACAGCCGAGCCCGACGGGAAGCTCGCCGTAGCAGGTCCCACCGCCGCCGTCGCCACGGCGCTCTCGTCCGCCACCCGCCGGATGGAAATTTCGTTGCTCACCGCGGAGGGTGGTGACAGCGTCATCGGAGTCGAAAGCCCGGACATCCAGCTGCTCTTCCAGCCCCGCGCTTATTTCACATGGTGGGCCATGGCCCAGCGCCCCGATGTTAGCGCCGCCGAAGCCAACTTGATGGTCATCAAGCAGCACCTGCGCGAGAACCCCCAGGGCGGCGCCACGTTGCGCCGCCGCGAGGACGCCACCGGCCAAACCCTCTATGTAAAGAAGGGTGAGGGATCGTGGACCGTCGGCACCTCCAACCGCGGGCAGGAAGACATCTCCGAAACCACGGGGCTCGATGATGCCGCGCTCCTTGCCCAGATCCGCACCATCCGTCAGGACTGACATGACATTCGACCGTGACCGCGAACGCCGCAACGACGACGTGTATGCCGAACACAAGGCAGCCATCGCCCGGGGCGAAAAACGCGTCCTAAGAAAAACGGATACCGGTGAGCTGCACAGTTACCCCAGCGACGAAATCGGCTTTTCGCCCGGCCGGGGACAGGTCCAGGTGAGGTCCTGGTGGGGCATGGGAATCCTTACTGCCGTTTTGGGGCTTTTGTTCCTTGCCTCCTGGGTGATCCTGCTCATGCCCTTGGCGCAGGGTGAGCCGCCGTTTTGGGCGGCACTCATCCTTGCTGCCTTGGCGGGGCTGGGCGGCTGGTACACCTTTGGGCTGGCCCGTGACGAGCACCGTGCCGCCCAGGTGCGTCAACAGCGGGGCGCCCCCGAACCGGGTGCAGGCCATGTGTCCCAATGACCACGGGTCTGTGGCCAAAGGTGCGGAGAAGGTAGTCCAGCCGGCAGTGACGTAACCGACTGCGCGCTGCCGGAACGGAAGTCTAAACTGGACGAATGACTACAGCAGCTACCCCTTCCGTCGGCCTGGTCGGATGGCGCGGCATGGTCGGTTCCGTCCTCATGCAGCGCATGCAGGATGAGGGCGACTTCGCCAACATCAACCCGGTGTTCTTCTCCACCTCCAACGCGGGAGGTGCCGCGCCGTCTTTCGCTGGAACAGCAGGAGGCAGCGCCGGCAAGCTCGAGGACGCGTTCGACGTCGATACCCTGGCGAAGCTGCCCATTATCGTCACCGCCCAGGGCGGGGACTACACCAAGCGCGTGCACACCGGGCTCCGCAGCCGCGGCTGGGACGGCCTCTGGATCGATGCCGCCTCCACCCTGCGCATGAACGACGATTCCATCATCGTGCTGGACCCCATCAACAGGGACGTCATTGACAAGGGCCTGGTCAACGGGACCAAGGACTTCATCGGCGGCAACTGCACCGTCTCCTGCATGCTCATGGGCCTCGGCGGCCTGTTCAAGAACAACCTCGTGGAGTGGGGCACCTCCATGACCTACCAGGCGGCCTCCGGCGGCGGGGCACGACACATGCGCGAGCTGCTCAGCCAGTTCGGCACGCTCAACGCCGAGGTCAGCACGGAACTGGACGATCCGGCGTCGGCCATCCTGGACATCGACCGCAAGGTCCTGGCCCACCAGCGCACCGGCATCGACGCCACCCAGTTCGGCGTTCCGCTGGCCGGATCGCTGATCCCCTGGATCGACGCGGACCTGGGCAACGGGCAGTCGAAGGAGGAATGGAAGGCCGGCGTCGAAACCAACAAGATCCTGGGGACCTCCGAGGAGAACCACGTGGTCATGGACGGTCTCTGCGTCCGCATCGGTGCCATGCGGTCCCACTCCCAGGCTCTGACGCTCAAGCTGCGCGAGGACCTCCCGGTCGCCGAGATCGAGAAGCTCCTGGCCGAGGACAACCAGTGGGCCAAGGTGGTTCCCAACACCAAGGAAGCCTCCATGGCGGACCTGACCCCGGTGGCGGCCTCCGGCACGCTGGACATCCCCGTGGGCCGCATCCGCAAGATGGAGATGGGTCCGGAGTACATCAGCGCCTTCACCGTGGGCGACCAGCTCCTTTGGGGCGCTGCCGAGCCGCTGCGCCGCATGCTCAACATCGCCACCGGGAACCTGTAACCCGTTTCGGCAGCGCTTCCGCGGCCCTGCCCCGCATGAACGGTCCTGCCCAGCACCGTTCGTGCGGGGCAGGGCCGTTCCTGTTGGCCCGGACGCTCTCTCATTTAATGCGGATTAAACCGAGACGCTCTTTCACTTGAGCAGTGAAAGTGAAAGAGCGATCGTGAAAAACCGGCATTAAGTGAGAGAGCGTCCCTGTCAGCGGTCCAGGAAGCTGAGGTAGCGCTTGGCTGCCCGGGCGAAGGCGGCCTGCGTGGCGGGGCCGAGGGGGCGGGTGTCGTCAAAGACTTCAGGCACGACGGCGGCATCCCGGCTGGTGCCTTCTCGGCCCCAGGTGCCGATTACCTCTCCCCCGGCCACCAGGGTCTTTTTGAAAACGCCGTTCCCGCCGGGCACGATCCTGTCAAAGTGCTCCGGGGGCAGGACGGCTGTCCGGTCCTTGTATCCCAGCAGGAACTCATCAAACCCGGGCAGCAGCAGGACGGACCGGGCTCCCGGAACCCCGGCATCCAGCAGGGCGGCGGTCCCGGGCGACATCCAGTGCACGGCGTCCCCGAACCTGCGTTCCACAAGGAGCCCGCGGACTGGTTCGAACGCGGCCCGCACCTCCGTCAGCGGGAGCTGGGTCCACCACGCGAAATCCGCCAGGGTTGCCGGTCCGTGGCTGCGGAAGTACCGCAGCGCGAACTCCGCCAGGGCCTCCTGCCGCTCCAGGTTCCGCGACACCGGAATCCAGTCATCGAAGGCCACCAGCAGCTGTTGGTTTTTGGCCAGCGGCCCCTGCACCAGCCACGCGTGCCGGCACAGCGTCCCCAGGAGGTGGATGCCCCGCTGTCCCTGCGTCGGCTGCCCGGCGGCGTCGAACACCTGGAACAGTCCGGCACGGCTCACGGGACCGCCGGCGGCAATGTGCTCCAGCGCAATATCCCGGCACTTCTCAACGTCTGCCCACGTGATGCCCAGCTCCCGGTGGCGGGCCGCGATGCTTTTGGTGAGCCGTTCAGCCGTGAGGTCCAGCATCCAGCGCAGGTCCTCGGGGGCTACGAGATGCAGCGTGCCGCGCATGGGCCACGACCGGACCACGGCACCGGTGTCCAGGGCGGACCGGACGTCGCTGAGGCCGCATCCCGGCACCCGCACGCCCACGGCCCACATGGCGGCCTGCAGGTCCTGGGCCTGCATCGCCGTCATCCAGCGCACAGATTCCGCAACCGATCCGACGCCGTCCGTTCCACCCGCAAGCCTTTGGGAGGCAAGCCTCAGCCTGCCTACGATCCTGCCGTCGGGACGGCCCATGCCAGCAGCCATGGCCCTATCTTAGGGCGCGTCACTGCCCGCCGGTCATAGACCGCTAGGGTAGAACCATGACTTTGGGGAGTTTGTGGCAGTTGCTCGCGCTTAAAACGAGGTGGTGGATGGCCGGCGGCACGGTCTGCGTCCTGGCAGGATCCGGCCTGGGGCTGCTCCAGTTCTCCACCTTCCTCGGAGATGGCCGGTCCGATCCCCTGCTGCTGCTCCCCTCGCTCGTCCTGAGCCTCGGCGGCGGCTATGCGGTGCTTTTCCCGGGCATCAGCGTCAGCCGCCAGGGAGTGAAGCTGTACCGGGACTGGCGGCACCACCCTCCCGCGGCAAAGGTCCTCTGGGTCCTGTCCCTCGCCGTCGCTATCGGCGGACTGGCGGCCTGCATCCTGTCAGGCCTCGCAAACCCGCTGTTGCCCGGCCAGCTGGTATGGCTTTTCACGGGGATCTACCTGGTGCTCGCCGGCTGGTCGTCCGCCCTGCTGGGCCAGGCGGCTGTGGTCCGCGCCAAGGCCCCGGGCATGGCGGGCGATTTTGCCGGTGCTACAGCTCCAGGCCGATAAGCAGCGGTTCCGGGTGCAGTTGGATGCCAAAGCGCTGTTCGACGCCGGCACGCACCTCGCGTGCCACGGCCACCACGTCCTGTGCGGTGGCTGAGCCGCGGTTGGTGATGGCGAGTGTGTGCTTGGTGGACAGGGAGGCCCGCCCGCCGCTGACGCTGCCTAGTTCCAGCCCGAAACCCTTGGCAAAGCCGGCCTGGTCGATCAGCCAGGCGGCGGACAGCTTCACCAGCCCGTCCTGGCCGGCAGGGTAGCGGGGTGCGCCCTCCGGCAGGGCCGCAGCCACCTCGGCCGGAACGATGGGGTTGGTGAAGAAGGATCCCGTGGAGTACGTGTCCCGGTCCTGCGGGTCCCACACCATGCCCTTGGAGGCGCGCAGCCGGAGCACCTCGCGGCGCACATCGTTCGAGTACGCGCGCTTGCCCACCTCGACGCCAAGGGCACGGGCGAGTTCCGCGTAACGGATCGGCGCACTCATCCGCCCCAGGGGCAGCTGGAACTCCACGGTCAGCACCACGTACCGGGGTGAGCCGTTGACGGTGGTCTGCTTGAGGATGGAGTCCCGGTAGCCGAACTTCAGCTCCGAGTTCGTGAAGGTTTTTACTGCGTTCCGCTCCCGGTCCCACGTGCGCACTGCCGCGATGGTCTGGGAAACGTCGGCACCGTAGGCACCCACGTTCTGCACCGGCGTCGCACCCGTTGATCCTGGAATCCCGGCCAGGGCCTCCACGCCGGACCAGGCGTGGCGGACCGCGTGCTCCACCAGCTTGTCCCAGTTGTGCCCGGCCTGCACCACCACGGCCACGCCGCCGCAGGAGTCCTCCGCGTTGACGGTGAACCCCTGCGAGGCGACCTGGACCACGGTTCCGGGGAACCCGTCGTCGGAAATCAGCAGGTTGGAGCCGCCGGCGATGATCAGCAGCTGCTCCCCCGCGGCATCCGCCGCCCGGACGGCGTCGATGATCTCAGCTTCGGTACCGGCCTTGATGAACTTGTGGGCAGGGCCCCCGACGGCGGCCGTGGTCAGCTGGGAGAGCAGGGTGGAAGTCACCTGTCCACCCTATCGGGAAAGTGTTCCCGGCTCCCCGGGCTATGCCAGTTTGACGACCGCCTGGGCCTTCATCAGGACCTTCTGGCCGGCGGCCGTGACGGTGAGGTCCACCCGAGCGGTGTTCGCCTCGGCGTCGAGCTTTCCAATGATGCCGCTGACCTCGATGGTGGCGCCGGCGGCGGACGTGCCCGTGGTGTCGGTGACCAGGACGGGCTTGGTGAACCTGGTCTGGAAGTCGACGACGGCGGCCGGGTCGCCTGCCCAGTCGGTCACCAGCTGGACGGAGGAGCCCATGGTGAACATGCCGTGGGCGATGACGCCCGGCAGTTCCACACTTGTGGCAAAGGCCTCGTTCCAGTGGATGGGGTTGAAGTCGCCGGAGGCGCCGGCGTACTTGACCAGGTCGGTGCGCGTGACCTCGATGGTGCGGCTGCCGATCTCCTGGCCGGCGCTGAGTTCGTGGATGCTGAGGCTCATGGTTACTGTCCCTCTCCGCGGACCAGGATGGACGACGACGTGGTGGTGACGGGTTCGCGGGAGTCATCCGCGCCGAGGGCGAAGATTTCCGACCGGGTGGTGATCATCGCACCACCGCCCATGGCCCGGACGCCGTCCACGTGGAGCTCCGCGACGAGGCGGTCTCCGGCGAAAATCGGCCGGTGGTGGATGAAGCGCTGGTCTGCGTGGACCACGCGGGAGAAGTCGATGCCGGCTTCCGGATCCTCGATGAGCTGGGCGTCGGCACGCTGGGCAATGATGATGGCGAAGGTGGGCGGAGCCACCAGGTCGCCGTGGCCCAGGGCCTTGGCGGCGTCGACGTCGAAGTGTGCGGGGTGGGTGGCTTTCACGGCGCGGGCGAACTCGCGGATCTTCTCACGGCCAACGTCGTACACCTCTGCGGCAGGGTAGCTTCGGCCCTGCAGGTCCGGATAGATAGTCATGGCCTCAAGCCTATCGTTGCGCACCCGGCAGGGGGCTTGCTTAGCACTGATATGATGAATTTATCAATCCATCAATTCACAGTGCTTTGATTCACCCTGACTAAGTCCACACGTCACTGTCACGTTGAGGAGCTTCCCATGCTGCCTTCCGCCCAGGCTCCGCTGTACGAGATCAAGGCCAACCTCTTCAAGGGGCTGGCGCATCCTGCAAGGATCCGCATCCTTGAGCTGCTGGCGGCGGCGCCACAGGAAACCGCAGCAGTGAGCTACCTCCTGGCGGAGACCGGGCTTGAAGCCTCGCACCTCTCCCAGCACCTGGCCACGTTGCGCAAGCACAAGGTGGTGACCTCTGTGCGTACCGCCAATGCCGTGACCTACCGGCTGGCGCACCCCGGGATTTCCCAGCTGCTTGCCATCGCGCGGACGTTCCTCCTGGACACCCTTGCCGATTCAAACGAACAGCTCCGGCTGGCGCAGCAGCTGCCTGCAGAACACCTGGCCGGCGGGGCCGCCTCGTGAACCCGGGCGTCAGCACCGCCAGGCGGCGCCCCAACCGATTCCTGCCCTCGAAACTGGATTACGCGGGACTTGGAACATCGTGGCGGACCGACCTGCTGGCCGGCATCACGGTGGGCATTGTGGCCCTGCCGCTGGCCCTCGCGTTCGGCGTCAGCTCGGGAGTGGGTGCGGAGGCCGGGCTCATCACTGCGATCGTCGCCGGTCTGGTGGCAGCCGTGATGGGCGGATCACCCGTCCAGGTCTCCGGCCCCACCGGTGCCATGGTTGTGGTGCTGGCGCCCGTGGTGGCAGTCCACGGCGCCGGCAGCGTGGCCCCGTTGTCACTGATGGCGGGGCTGCTGGTCTGTGTCCTGGGATTCAGCGGCCTGGGCCGGGCGGTCGCCTTCATCCCATGGCCCGTGGTGGAAGGCTTCACCCTGGGGATCGCCGCCATTATCTTCCTGCAACAGGTTCCGCTCGCCACCGGAACGTCCGGCGTCCCGGGACACAACACCCTTGTCGCCGCCGTTGAAGCGGCGTCCGCCGCAACTCTTCCGACAGCCCTGCTGACACTCGCGGTCGTGGCGGGAGTCGCCGTCGTAATGGTCCTGGTGCAAAAGCTGCTCAGGGCACTGCCGGCCAGCCTGATCGCGGTGCTCCTCGCCACGGCGGCCGCCGAGCTGTTCCGGCTGGACATCCCCAGGATCGGCCCCCTGCCGCATTCCCTGCCCGCTCCGGCGGTTCCCGCCTTTGACCTGGATCTGCTGGGCAGCCTGGCCATGCCCGCGGTGGCGATCGCCTGCCTTGCGTCCATCGAGTCGTTGCTGTCTGCCCGGGTTGCGGCAGGAATGACCGGGCCGGACGGCAGACCGAGTGGACCGTACAGCCCGGACCGGGAGCTGACAGGCCAGGGCCTGGCGTCAATCGCTGCGGGCCTCTTCGGCGGCATGCCTGCCACCGGGGCCATCGCACGGACAGCCGTGAACGTCAGGTCCGGTGCAAAAACCCGCCTGGCTGCCGCTGTCCACGCCGTGGTGCTGCTGGCGATTGTCTACCTCGCCTCAGGCATGGTCAGCCGGATTCCGCTGGCAGCCCTCGGCGGGGTCCTGATGGTCACTGCGGTGCGGATGGTGTCCCGGCGGACCGTCGCGGCGATCCTCCGCTCCACCAGGTCCGACGCCGCCGTCTTCATCCTGACGGCGATCATCACGGTGGCGTTCGACCTGATCATTGCCATCCAGATAGGGCTCGCGGCGGCGGCCCTCTTTGCCCTGCGCACGTTCGCCTCGCTGAGCAGCGTGCAGCGGGAGCAGATCCCCGGACCGCCTTCCGAGGGTGACGAGCACATAGCCGTCCTCCGGCTGGACGGGGCCATGTTCTTCGGCGCCGCCGAACGGATCCTGCAGGAGATCAGCCAGGTTAAGGACGTCCAGGTGGCCATCATCAGGCTTTCCCAGCTGCGGATGCTCGACGCCACGGGCGCGCATGCACTGGTGGAGGTGGTCTCCGCGCTTGAGCTCCGGGGCATCACCGTATTACTCAAGGGTGTCCGGCCGGACCACCTGCAGCTGGTGACGAACGTGGGAGTGATCCGGTCCCTGCGGCACCACAAGCACCTCTTCGAGCACCTCGGGGACGCGGTGGAACACGCCCGCAGCCACGTCCGCCGTAACGCCGCCTAGCGCTTGTAGCCTTTCCTGATCGCCTGGCCGCGGACCACAATCCCGGCGATGTGCAGGACCAGGCCCAGGCCGATTACCGGAAGGGACGCAGTGGCGAGTCCTGAGTTGCCGCTGGTGTTGCCTACCAGGTTGAGGATAATTCCGACGGCGATCAGGCCCATCGCACTGAAAACCAGGACTTTGTAGCGGGTTGGCGCGGTGGCCCAGAATTCGTTCAGCACCCTGCCAGTCTACCGGGGGCCGCACGGGCAGCTGCAGGCTGGTCGCCGGGACGCAGGCTCAGAACAGCGCCTCCTGGACGGCAGGCACCTCGGAAGTGAACTGGCCCAGTTCGATGCTCCGGCCCTTGAGCTGGCCGAGATCCACCACGAACTCCAGCCCGGTGCCATCGATGGTCGCCAGGGCGAAGCTGCCGCACAGTGAAGTTATGGTGAAGCCGTGGGAGCCGGCCGCGAGGGCGTGCGGATACAAGTGCCGGCGGCTCGCGGAGCACAGCAGGCCGGCCAGGTCCGGCCTGCTCCAGGCCTCCTCCACCACTTGGAATCCTTCAGCGCCGGACCGCGAGACTACTCCGCGGGCGGAAGCGGCGAGGGCCGCGTTATGGCCTCTGAGCCAGCCTGCCGGGGCCGGGGAAGCCAGCGCCGCAGCCTTGGCTGCGGACCGGACCTGCTGCGGAAGCCCCGCCTCGCGCGTGACCAGGTCCTCGAGGATCCGCACCACGCGGCCGTCTGCGGCGTGGGCAACATAGCCCGCCGCCACGGCTCCCTGCTCCGCGAGGCGTTGCCATTTGCGGAGTTCCGCGGCCGTGCCCACCTTGCTGGCACCGTTGGCGAAGGTGGCGACGTAGAGCCAGTGGGGCTGCATCAGGTAGCTGCGCAGCCCGGGCGGGACCCGGCCGCCCCGGTGGAAGTCGTGGATGAGCCGGGAGTCGTCCACCACGAAGCACCGCTCGCACTGGTGTCCGCGGACTGCGGAGGCCCGCCTGGCGCAGAGGACGTGGTCCCGGTGGGCGGGGCCGTGCACCACATGGTGGCCGAGGCAGTGCTTCCCCTCGCCGGCGAGCCGGAAGCCCAGGCGCGTCCCGGCGTCGAGCGTTACCTCGCGGAAGGTGCCGTCCGGCGCCTGGAGGCGGAGGTACGGGCTCGGGCCGGCACTTCCGCCCGCTGCCGCCTCCGGAGGCGCAGGCCAAAAGACCCCGTGGACCAGATAACGGGTATCGGTCACGGGGTCTCCTGAAGTGAAAGCGGTGGACTACAGCGCCGGCTGCACCCCAAAGGCTACCGCGAGCTTCATGATCTTTTCGGCGCGGCCCAGGCGGGGCAGGTCGGAGCCGTCACGGATAACGCGGCCGTTGGCCTCGAAGTCCGCCATGAAGTCCGTGGCCCAGGCGACGTCCGAGGGCGTGGGGCTGATGACCTCGTTGATCACAGGGGTCTGGTCGATGGCCAGGCAGAGCTTGCCGGTCATGCCCATCATCACGGTGATGCCCGTCTGCTCTCGCAGGATGGGGTGGTTGGTGCCCACAGTGGGCCCGTCGATGGGGCCGGGAAGGTTGCCCACGCGGCTGGCGACGACGAGCTTGGCGCGGGGGTAGGCCATGGCCTCGGGCGTGGCTGCCATGCCCGTGTCGCGGCGGAAGTCGCCGGAACCGAACGCCAGGCGGAAGGCGCCCTGTGCCTTGGCGATGTTGTTTGCTTCCTCGATGCCCAGCGCGGACTCCACCAGCGGGATGACCGGCGTCTTGCCGTCCATCCGGTGGAAGCTCTCCGTCACCTGGTCGGCGGACTCGGTCTTGGCCAGCATGACACCCAGGAGCCCCGGCATGCCGCGGAGGCCTGCCAGGTCATCAGCCCAGAAACGGCTGGTGGCATCGTTAATGCGGACCCACGCCTTGCCGCCGGCGGTCAGCCAGTCAACCACGTTGTTCCGTGCGTGGTCCTTCTGCGACGGGTCCACGGCATCTTCAATATCCAGGATGATCGAGTCAGCACGCGACACCGCGGACTGATCGAACAGCTCTGTCTTCATGGCATTGACCAGAAGCCAGGAACGGGCGATTTCTGCTGGGATATTGCGTTCCGGCCTTACGGTCTCGGTGGCGATGGTAGACGTCATGTATCTACCGTATCCGCCCCGCAACCCCGACGCCGAAGAAAATGGCCTGCTTGTGGGGATCAATACGAACTAAACCCCATATGACCGGACCTTGCCGGAAAGTAGGTAGCAGCAGGTGTCGTTTTGAGCGCTCAAAACGACACCTGCTGCGACTTAGTTGGGATGGGTCAGGGGATGTTGCTGCCCCGCGCCGTCACCCAGAGCCGGTACCAGTCAGCCCGGGTCATCTCCCGGGCCACGCGGGCAGCGTCGGCACACGCACGGATCCGTTCCGGATTGACGGTCCCGATCACCGGCGCGATGCCCGCCGGATGCTTCATCAGCCATCCCAGCAGGACAGCTTCGCCGGTGCTGCCGTACTCCCCAGCCAGTTGGGCCACGAGCTCGGCGGTGGCGGCATCTGCTGATGCGGGACTTTCCGGTTCCGCCCCCGTGTAGAGGCCGCGCGCCAGCGAACCGTAGGCCTGCAGCGTGATGGAGTTGCGCACGCAGTACTCAAGGGTGCCGTGCGGGAAGCTGTAGTCCAGGTGCTCGGCGTGGTTGACCAGCACCTGGCTTTCCAGCCAGGCACGCTTGAGCAGGCTCATCTCCAGCTGGTTCGCCACCACCGGGGTTTCCAGCCGGTCCTGCAGCGCCTCGATCTGCGACCCGGACATGTTGGACACGCCCAGTTGCCGGACCTTGCCCTCCGCCATCAGCTGCTTGACGGCGGCGGCCACCTCCGCCGGGTCCGTCAACGGGTCCGGCCGGTGGAGCAGGAGGATGTCCACATAGTCGGTCCGCAGCCGATGCAGGCTTCCGTTGACCCGCTCCAGGATGGCATCCCGGCTGAGGTCATAATGCGTCTGCAGCCCGCGCTCGTTCAGCCGGATGCCGCATTTGGTCTGCAGCCTGATGCGGCCGCGCAGCCCCGGCTCAGCGGCCAGGACCTCGCCAAACACGGCCTCCGACTTGCCGCTGCGGTAGATGTCCGCATGGTCGAACAAGGTGATCCCGGCATCAAGCGCGGCCCCGACGGCGGCCGCAGCCTGGTCCACATGTTCAGTGCCATGCGGCTCGTCGGACCAGCTGCCGCCCAGGCCCATGCAGCCATAAATGAGTTCCTGCATCAGGCAGGCCGTCCTTCCGGGACGGGTACAGGCATCAGCGCAGCCATGCGGTGGTGTTGCCGGGCAGCCTGCCGTCTTCCAGCGGTGCGCTGCTGACAAGCACGGTCCCTTCGGGAAGGTCGACGGCGGTGTCCCCGAAGTTGGTCACGGACTGCCAGCCCCCCGGGCGGCGGAAGTGCAGGACCTCAGGGTTGGCGTTCTCCACCCATTCCAGGTCCTCATCCGCCTGGAGCTCGTGGCGCAGCCTCAGGGCGGTGCGGTACAGCTCCAACGTGGAGCCTTCGGTGCCGTCCTGCGCCTCCACGGCGTACTTGCTGAACCAGTCCGGCTGCGGCAGGTGCGCGCCGCCGTCGCCAAAACCGAAGGAGGTGCCTTCCACCTTCCAGGGCAGGGGCACGCGGCAGCCGTCCCGGCCAATCTCCACTCCCCTGTTCCGGAAGAAGGAGGGGTCCTGGCGTTCGGATTCGGGGATCTCCGCCACTTCCTGCAGGCCCAGTTCCTCACCCTGATACAGGTAGGCGGAGCCCGGAACCGCCAGCATCAGGAGAGTTGCGGCGCGCGCCCGGCGTTCACCGAGCTCCACGTCCAGCTGTTCCTTGGGGCCGCCGGCAAGCAGCCACTCCTTGCCGTCCTGGCCCTTGGCGCCCGCCTTGCTCCTGGAAACCTGCGGCAGGCCGTAGCGGGTGGCGTGCCGGACAACGTCGTGGTTGGAGAACACCCAGGTGGAGGAGGCGCCGGTGGCGGCGGCCTCGGCCAGGTTGCGGGTGATGATCTCGCGGAACTCGTCGGCGTCGAAATCGGCCTGCAGGAGGTCGAAATTGAAGGCCTGGCCGAGCCCCTCCGGGCTGGCGTAGCGGGCGCGGCGGGTGGCGTGCACCCAGGCTTCGGCCACGGCGGTGCGCGGCGGGTTGTACTCGTTGAAGACCTCACGCCACTCGGCGTACACCTCGTGGACCTCGTCGCGGTCCCAGAACGGGTGCGTCCCGTCGTGGAAACCGTCCACACCGGTGTTGGCGGCGCTCAGTTCCAGCTTGGACAGCAGCGGCTCGGTGAGGTCCTTGGTGAGGGCGTGCGCCACGTCCACCCGGAAGCCGTCCACGCCGCGGTCGGACCAGAAGCGCAGGGTCTTGAGGAAGTCGTCGCGGACCTCGCGGTTGGACCAGTTCAGGTCCGGCTGCTCCTTGGCGAAGATGTGCATGTACCACTGGCCCGGAGTGCCGTCGGGTTCGGTGATGCGCTCCCAGGCGGGGCCGCCGAACACGGAGTCCCAGTCCGACGGCGGGAACTCGCCGTCCGGGCCCTTGCCGTCACGGAAGATGTATCGGTCCCGGGCGGGCGAGCCCTTGGGCGAGGCCAGCGCTTCCTTGAACCACTCGTGGCGGTTTGAGGAGTGGTTTGGGACGATGTCCGCGATGAGCTTGATGCCGGCCCCGTGCAGCGCTTTGGCCATCTCGTCGAAGTCATCCAGGGTGCCCAGCTTGGGATCGACGTCGCGGTAGTCATCCACGTCGTAGCCGCCGTCTGCGAGCGCCGAGGGGTAGAACGGGCTCAGCCACACGGCGTCGATACCCAGGGACTTCAGGTACGGCACCTTTGACGTAATGCCCTTGAGGTCGCCGATGCCGTCTCCGTTGGAATCGGCAAAACTGCGCGGGTAGATCTGGTAGACAGCTGCCTGCCGCCACCAGTTCGGATCGGACAGGTGGCCGGAATCGGACAGGGTTGCCAGGGTGGCGGTGGTGCTCACAACACTCCTTTTATTTAGTATCTAAATTTTCTAGTGACCAGTATGTTCCGGCCGGGCGGGGAAGGTCAACAGTCCGCTAGCTGCCCCAACCGGACGCCGCATCAGGCCCTGAGCCAGGCTGTTGATTCTCCCGGGAGCTTGCCGCCTTGGAAGCCTCCGCTGGAGATCAGGACCTTGCCGTCAGGAAGTTCGACGGCGGCCGTACCGAAGTTCGCCACGACGTGCCAGCCGCCCGGGCGAACGAAGTGCAGCACCTGTTCATCTCCGCTGCCGCTCCATTCCAGGGTCTCGGCACCCTGGAGTTCGTGGCGCAGGGCCAAGGCCTGGCGGTAGAAGTTCAGGGTTGAGGTGTCGCTGGCTTCCTGGCTGCTGGCTGCATATTCGGCGAACCAGTCCGGCTGGGGCAGGTGGGCACCGTTTGTGCCGAAGCCGAAGGATGGACCCGAGGGTTCCCAGGGCAAAGGCACTCGGCAGCCGTCCCGGCCCAGGCCGTCGTACTCCGCGCCGCGGAAGAATGACGGGTCCTGGCGCCGGCCAGCGGGAATGTCAGCCACCTCGTGCATGCCCAGTTCCTCCCCCTGGTAGAGGTACGCGGAGCCGGGAAGGGCGAGCATCAGCAACGTGGCGGCCTTGGCGCGGCGGAGGCCCCCTTCCACGTCCAGTGCTTCGCGGGGACCACCCGCTTTGACCCAGTCCACCCCCGGCTTCCCCGGCCGCCCGTTGAGCGGTTCCAGACCGTAACGGGTGGCGTGGCGGGTGACGTCGTGGTTCGAAAAGACCCAGGTGGTGGTGGACCCGGTGAGACGTGCCTGGTCGAGGTTGTCCGTGATGATGGTGCGGAACTGGGCAGCGTTGAAGTCAGCCAGGAGCAGATCGAAGCTGAAAGCCTGGCCCAGTCCTTCAGGGGAGGCGTACTTGGCGCGCCGCTCGGCGGTTTCCACCCACGCCTCCGCCACGGCAAACCGCGGCGGGTCATACTCGTTGAATACCTTGCGCCATTCTGCGTAGATCTCATGGACTTCATCGCGGTCCATGAGCGGGTGCGTCCCGGAGGCGCGGTCCATCGCGTCCAGTTCCTGCTTGCTGGGAAGCTCGGCGGGCAGGTCCTTGACCAGAAGGTTGGCCACGTCCACGCGGAAGCCGTCAACGCCGCGGTCAGCCCAGAAACGCAACGTCGTGAGGAAGTCCGCACGGACCTCGGGGTTGTCCCAGTTCCAGTCCGGCTGCTCGGGAGTGAAGGTGTGCAGGTACCACTGGCCGTCATCCACCCGGGACCAGGCCGGGCCGCCGAAAGCGGCTGTCCAGTCCGACGGCGGCAGTTCGCCGTGCTCGCCCCTCCCGTCCCTGAAGTGGTACCGCTGCCGGGCCGGTGACCCCTTGGGCGCGGCCAGGGCTTCCAGGAACCAGGCGTGCCGGTTGGAGGAGTGGTTCGGAACAATGTCCACGATCACTTTGATACCGGCGGCCTGCAGGGCCGCGGCCATTGCATCGAAATCTGCCAGGCTGCCGATCTTGGGATCGACGTCGCGGTAGTCATCAACGTCGTAGCCGCCGTCAGCCAGGGCCGAGGGATAAAACGGGCTCAGCCAGACGGCGTCGATCCCCAGGTCCTTCAAGTACGGCACCTTCGCAGTGATGCCCTTGAGGTCCCCAATCCCGTCTCCGTTCGAGTCGGCGAAGCTGCGTGGATAGATCTGGTAAACCGCGGCCTGGCGCCACCAGTTGGTGGCGTCCGCGGGTCCGTTGTCGGCATGGTGCGTCTGGCTGGCGAGGATGGACAAGCGGTTTCCCCTTTCCGGGGGTTTAGTGATGGCTTACAGTCTGGCTGCGATTAGCCCTTGACGGCACCCTGTGTGACGCCGGCCATGACCCACCGCTGGGTAAAGAGGTAAGCCACGATGGCCGGTGCCATGGCCATCAGATAGGACGCAAAGGACACGTGGTAGTTGTTGCTGAACTGGGTCTGGAACAGGTTCTGCCGGACCGGAAGGGTTTGCAGTGCCGGGTCGGAGATGATCAGGGAAGGCATCATGAAGTCATTCCAGGCGTAAAGGAAGGCAAAAATTCCGACCGTGGCGCTCATCGGCGCCAGCAGGGGGAAGATCAGTTGCCAGAAGGTCTGCCAGGTGGTGGCGCCGTCAATGCGGGCGCTCTCTTCCAGTTCCATGGGGATGGACCGCAGGAACGCCGTGAACAGCAACACGCTGAAGCTCAACTGGAACATAGTGGCGAGCAGGATAACGCCCAGCGGGTTGTCCAGGCCCAGGCGGCCGGTCATCTGGATTTGCGGCAGGGCTACGACCGGAAACGGGATGAACATCGCTGCGAGCAGGTAGTAGAAGGAGTACCGGAAGAGCCTGCGTTCCCAGTTGCGCACAATCGCATACGAGGCGAATGCGGCCAGCACGATCGTCGCTACGACGGTCCCGGCCGTGACCAGCAGCGACATTGCGGCGCCGACGGGGAAGTTCGTCAAAGTCCACGCCTGGACAAAGCCGTCGATGCTGAACGGTGCAGGGAATGAGAAGGCGTTGCCGTCCACAGCCTGCCCCTGGGTTTTCAAAGCCATGGACACGGTCACGTAGAGCGGGAGCAGAACCGTGACGGCACAAAGGACCAGGATGATGGTCCCCGGCCAGTTCACCCGCTCGACCTTTATACCTGGGCGTCGTCGTCCGCTCCCGGCGGGGACTGGTTCGGTGCGGTGGAGTTCCTCGGCGGTGAGGGTGGATGGTGTGGTCATTAGAGTGTGTTCCGTCCGCGAGTCAGCGAAAGCTGCAGGAGAGAGATGAGGACAGCGACGACGAAGAAGATCGTGGCGTTGGCCATCTGGTAGGCGTAGTCGCCGCCGTTGAAGCCGGCGATGACGGTCATCGCGATGCTTCTTGTTGAGGTTCCCGGGCCGCCGTTCGTGAGTCCGACGATGATGTCGTACGCGTTGAGGAAGCCCTTGAAGCCGAGGATGATGTTGATGACCACATAGCCGGCCACGAGCGGAGCGGTGATCTTCAGGAGCTGCTGGAACTTGCTGGCGCCGTCGATCTCCGCAGCCTCATACACGTCCCCCGGGATTGAGACGAGGCCGGCGATATAGATCAGCAGCGCCCCGGGCACGGCCTGCCAGGCGGTGACCACAACAATGGCGATCCATGCAAGGTCGGGGTTTGCCAGGAGGCTCGTCTCCAGCCAGGAGATTCCTGCCGCCGCACCTGCAGAGGGCAGCGAATTTGAGAACAGGAAATTGAAAACGTAGGCGATGATGATGCCGGAGACCACCATGGGGATAACAAAGATGGTTCGCAGGGCTGTCTTCATGCGGATCTGCGAAGTGAGCCCCACGGCGAGGAGGAAGGCGATGACGTTCACCACAAGCACGGTGACGATCGAGAAGCCGAAGGTGAACAGATAGCTCTGCAGAATGGCTGGATCGCTGAAAATTGCAATGTAGTTGGTCAGGCCTGCGAACTCCCAGTCGCCGATTCCGATGGAATCCGTGAAGCTGAAGAAGATGCCAACGAGGCCTGGAACCGTGATCGCCAGCGTAAAGAGAACGAGGCTTGGCAGGAGGAAAAAGTAGAAGATCGGTTCGACCCTCCGCCTGCTGCGGCTTTCGGGGCGTCCCTGCCCGCGTCTGGTTGCTGTGGTGGTGGACATGTGTCTGGCTCCCTTGTTCTGGGCTACTGGCGAAACGCCAGGCGCGCCCAGTCTGCGTCGAGTGTTCGGAAGGTGGCTGCAGGATCTGCGCCCAACACGAGCGCCTGGGTGTAGTTCATGATGGGGATGGTGCGCGGTACCAGCACCGACGGTCCCTGATAGACGGAGCCCTTGTCGTAGTACTCCACCATCCCCTCGATACGCGGGTCCGGGGCTGCGTCCGCATCGGTGGTGGGCGTGAAGCCCAGCTGCGACTTGTTGTACGCCTCGATGATTTCCGGCTGGTAGAGATACTCCAGGAAGGCGCGCGCAGCCTCCTTGTGCTTGGATTCCTCCGGAATCCAAGCCGCGAGATCGACGTTGACCCGCACGCGCAGGTCCTCGGGGTTCTCCGTCATCGGCAGTGGAAAGGTTCCGAGCTGGAGATCGGGCGCAGTCTTCGCGATCTCGCTGAACGCCCACGGGCCCTGCAGGTACATGGCTGCTTTGCCCTGGGAAAACGCGAGGTTCCCGTCGCCGTAGCCGCGGCTCGCGGCGTCCTTATTGACGTAGGTGCCCGCCAGTTTCAGCATCTTCTCGACAGGCTGTTCAAAGTCTTTTTGAAATGACGCCGGCGAGTCGGGTCCGACGTCCGTGCCGGCTTCGGCAAGCTTGTCAAAGAAGTCGAGGGTGTCCAGCTGGCCGCCCACAGAGTAGTCAAACCATCCCTGGGCCACCGTCCAGTCGTCCTTCCACGTGGCGTAGAACGGCGTCACACCCGCGGCTTTCAGCGCGTCACACGCTGCGAGCAGCTCACTCCAGGTCTCTGGCACCTCAATTCCGTGGGCGGCGAAGATCTCCTTGTTGTAAATCACGGAGGACGCCATGACCGAGTACGGCAGGGCGCTGGTCCGGTCAGGGTACGAACCGTACTGGTCCATCAGTGGCTGCAGGTCCTTCCGGACCCGGGTGGCAGCCTGGGTTCCGGACAGGTCACTCAGCGCACCGCGCTGCACGAACCTGGCCGTTTCCATGTTGTAGTTCGCCAGCGCGATGTCCGGCGGGTTGCCCCGGACGAAGCTCGCTGAAACGACGTCGACCCCGGAAGTGTCCAGGATGACCTCCGTGCTGTCCTGCGAGGCGTTGTAGTCGGCCACCAGCTTGGTCATGAAGCCTATTGCTTCCCGCTTGCTGAACGTGAACCGGATGGTCTCCTTGCCGGAGTCTCCCGTGCAGCCTGAGAGGAGGCCGGCGAGCAGTGCCAGGCATAGGCCCAGCACTGCGGTACGTGGTGTGCGCGTCAATTTCAAAGACACCCTCGTCCTTTCGTGGTGCGGCAGAACGCCGCATGGCGGCGGGGACGGCTGATACTTCGCCGCAGAGTTTATATAGGGCGTAAATTTAGCTCCTATCGTTAGTATGCGCGGTGTCGGCCACACCGTCAAGCACTGGGGCGATTGTTTCCTCGGCTATATTTATGACCTAAATTTAGAATCGCCTTCACGTCCTGTGAGCAGGCCAGAATGGGAGCGCCCAATGAGGACTGAGACTGCACCGTCTACGCAGTTGGTGCGGAGGGTCAACGCCAGTGCGATGCTCAAGGCAATGCGCGGGGCCGGCATCATGACAGGCACGGACCTCATGGCTGCCACCGGGCTTTCCCGGGCCACGGTGATCTCGATTTGTGATGAGCTGGTCCGGCTCGGTTGGCTCCGGGAAATGGAAACCCAACGGGGCGCGGAGGGATATATCAAAGGCAGGCCGGCGCGCAGGTTCGTTTTCGACGACCGCGCGGCCAGCGTCCTGGGCATCGATATTGGGGCCAACAAGATCACCACCATCGTCGCCGACATGGGGGGAAACGCCCTCGCCAGGGTAACCACGCCCTTCCGGGCCTTCAACGTAAGCGCTGACGAGCGCGCCGATGTCCTGGACCGGATTGCCGCGGAGGCCCTGGAGAAGGCGGCAGTGTCCGCGGACTCTGTCCTGGCTGTAACGGTTGGAGTCGCCGCCCCGGTGAGTCGCGACGGCGAAGTCCTCACGGTCCAGGAATTCTGGAAGTCGTTCGATGTCCGCCGGCTTGTCTCCGAGAGGCACGGCTGGCACGTGCTCCTGGAGAACGATGCCAATCTGGCGGCACTGGCTGAACGCTGGCGGGGCACGGCCCAGGGCGTCGACAACCTCGTCGTTATGCTCACCGGGGGCCGTCTAGGCGCCGGCGTCCTGGAATCGGGGCGTCTGCTGCACGGGCAGCTTGGCGGCTTTGGCGAGCTGGGATACCTGGACAATGTCGAAGGTGTCGGTGACACCCTCGGCATTGCGCACTATGTGGCGCTTTGGGGCCAGGAAGCGCTCGCCTCAGGCGCCGACACGCAGCTGCGTGAGCTGTGCGGCAACGCCCCGGACCGCCTCACGGCCGGGATGGTCTTTGCCGCAGCCAAGAACGGCGACCACGTCGCACAGGACGTCCTCAACCGGATGGCACAGCGCATGGCCCGTGTCATCGGTTCCGTGAGCACCCTGGCAAACCCGGAGCTCGTCGTCCTCGCAGGAGGCGTCGCAGCCTCTGCGCGCGCGCTCATTCCCGTCATCGAGGAGCAGCTGCCGAAGTTTACCTTCACTCCGCCCCGGGTGGAGGCCTCCTCCCTTGGAGACGGCATCGTTTCAATCGGAGCTATCCGCCTAGCCCTGGACTACGTCGAAGAGCACGCACTGGACCTGTATCCCGCTTCGTTCCCGAAGCCTGCCCAACCCGTTTCCTAACAGCGGTTCAGGTTACGCCTGCGGCTGCAGTGCGGCGGCGATAGGCAGGCTGCCGTCACAGAACTCGATGGTCCTGCCCGCGGTCTCCGACATTTCCAGGACTGCCGCGGCGACGCTTGCGGTGTTGCTGCGGGAGGTTTCGCGGCTGCCCTCCGGTGACGGGTCGACGTCGATCAGGCCGCTCCCCGGCCTGTCTGTCAAGGCTCCGGGGCCCAGGATGGTCCACGCCAGGCCCGTGCTGCGCAGGTAATCGTCGGCAGCGGCCTTGGCCTCGGCGTAGGCATAGAAGCTGTTGCTTTCCGGCACGCCATGGTTCCTGCCGGCTCCGAGGTAGGAAACCATCACGTAGCGCCCCACCCCGGCCTCCGCTGCGGCATCCATCGACCTGATGGCAGCATCGCGGTCCACCGCGTACGTCCGCGCCGGGTCCCCGCCACCCGCGCCTGCGGACCAGACCACGGCGTCGTGGCCTTTCAGCGCAACGGCTATCTCCGCCGTCGTCGCATTTTCCACGTCAAGGACCGACGGCGTTGCGCCGGTTTGCGCAACGTCGCCGGCATGGTCCGGGTTGCGGATGAACGAGGTGACACTGTGCCCCTCGTCCGTGAGGAGGCTGGACAGGTGCAGAGCCACTTTGCCATGGCCGCCGATGATTGCGATTCGGGTCATGGCCCTATTCTGCTCCCCCGGCCCGCCGATGCCACGCCACCGGCGCGTCGGCGGCTGCCGGCGTCAGCCCGCGATGCGGTAGCGCAGGTACATGACGCCGTTCCCGAACCGCCGCTCGTCCAGGAGTTCGAGCCGGAGGTTAAGGCCGTCCGGAAGGAAACGCAGGCCGCCACCCACGGCCACCGGGTTGAGGAAGATCCGGCATTCGTCCACCAGCCCGGCCCGGAGCGCAGCGGCGGCAAGGGTCGCGCCACCCACGCCGATACTGCCGCTGGCATCCGCTTTCAAATCCCTGACCATGGCGGGATCGAAGGAGCGCCGGACTGTCGTCCGCGGAGCGGGTGGTTCCTCCAGGGTTTCCGAGAAGACAATCTTGTCCGCCGCCCGCCAGATCCGTCCGTAGTCCTGGATCACAGGCGGGTCGTCCGGCCCTCCCAGCGTTTCCCACACGGACATGACGCCGTACATGCGCCGCCCCAGAAGGTAGGTCCCGGCGTCGCGCTCCAGATCGTTGACAAAGGCGTGGACTTCCTCATCGGGCGCGCTCCAGTCGAAGTTGCCGTCGCTGTCCGCCAGGTAGCCGTCCAGGGATGCGATTCCGGTGTAAATCAGGTCAGCCATTGGCCCATTCTGCCTGCGCCTGCGGCATTGCGTAAGAGCTGCCACGCTGGTTCCGGGCGGGGCTAGGCAGTGCCGGATGTCCGCCGGTCACGGACGAGGAGCTGCTGGGCCATTGTCCAGAGGTTGGTGACCATCCAATAGACGAGCACCCCGATTGGAAAAAGGATGCCGCCCACGCCAAACACAAGCGGCAGGATGTACAGGATCAGCTTTTGCTGCCTCATATACGGGCTTTCCGGGGCGCCGGCGGCGTCGCTTCTCGCCATGGTCCGCTTTTGCGCGATGAACTGGGCCGCGATCATCACCAGGATCATCAGGAGGGTCAGGACAGCCACGGCAGTCTGGTTGCCATCGCCTCCGTGCAGCACCGACGCGGACAGCGGTGCGTCGAAGATCCTGGACTGATCGAACTGCAGCACCTGGGCATGGGACATCGCGCCGATCCCCTGCTCCTGCCGGGCGCTCGTGCTGATACCGGAGAGGACCAGGAACAGGGCCAGGAAGAACGGCACCTGGATCAGCACTGGAAGGCAGGCCGAGAACGGGTTGGTGCCGTGCTTCCCGTACAACGCCATCTGCTCCTCGGCCATGGCCTGGCGGGATAACGCGTCGGTTTTACCCCTGTACTTTTCCTGAAGCTCCTTCAGGTCCGGCTGCAGTAGCCGCATCCGGCGCTGGGCATCGAGCTGTTTCAGGAACACCGGGATCAGTGCCGCCCGGATCACCAGCACCAGCCCAATAATGGACAACGTCCAGGTCCAGCCGTCCGCTGGCGGCATGCCGATGGCACCCAGGGCATCGTGGAAGCCAACCATAACCACGGACACGAGCCATCTGAACGGAACCATGATTTCGTCAAGAATGTCCACGCACTTTCCCCCAACCTCAGTTGCCGCAAAGCTACGGCGAAACGGGGAAGTTGTCACGCACGTGAGGGCGGGGCCGGCCAAGGCCGCCGGCCCCGCCCAGGACCTTCAGCTGAATCCAGCCCCGAGCTCTAGGACGGAAACAACAGGAACGCTATGGGGGTCACAAGGATCAGCGTCAAGACAACCCGCTGGAACCAGATGACCACCAGCTTCCAGACCGGAATCGGGATGTCCGTGGCCATGATGCACGGGACCAGCGCGGAGAAGAAGATGATCCCTGATACGGAAACAACACCCACAACAAACTTGACCACCGGGACCGCTTCGGCGGCGAGGAGCGCGGGAAGGAACATCTCTGCAACACCCACGGCGCTGGCTTTGGCCACCAGCATGGGTTCCGGCAGCTGCAGCGCCCAGGTGAAGGGATAGAAGAGGAAGCCCAGCCAGTCGAACACGGGAGTGTAGGTGGCAAGGACCAGTCCCAGCAGGCCGATGGAAAGGATTGAGGGGAGAATGGCCATGGCCATCACCACGCCGTCCCGGACGTTGGTCCACACGTTCACTGCGAGCGAGGGCGCTGCTTCCACTGTCTGCCGGGCCTCACGCCAGGCGACCGACAGCCGGCGCCCGGTAACGTCCTCCTCCGGCTGCGGCACGGCCTCCGGGTGATACTCGTCGGGGATGCTGTTCAACGGCCAGATCCTGACGGTGATGGCGGTGACAACGAACGTGACCAGGAACGTGACCCAGAAGTAGGCGGCCCACTGGCCCATCAGGTCAAGCGTCTTGGCCACTATCACCATGAACGTGGCGGACACGGTCGAGAACCCTGTGGCAATGATGGCAGACTCGCGGGCGGTGTATTTGCCTTCCTTGTAGACCCGGTTGGTGATGAGCAGGCCCAGGGAGTAGCTGCCCACAAAGGAGGCGACGGCGTCGATGGCGGACCGACCAGGGGTTCGCCAGATGGGGCGCATCACGCGCTGGACCATGACACCGATGAATTCCAGCAGGCCATAGCTGACCAGGAGCGCCAGGAACACCGCGCCGATGGGGACAAGCAGCCCCACGGGAATGACGAGCTTTTCAAACAGGAACGGCCCCATGCCCGGTTCAAACAGCCACGCCGGCCCTACCTTGAAGACCATCATGAAGCCCACCACCATCCCCACCACTTTCAGCAGGGAGAAGACCACCTCAACCGCGGACCTTTTCCAGGTTCCGGCGATGAAGGGGTATGCGGCGCCGGCGATAATCACGGCCAGCGCATAGAACGGCAGGACCGGGGCGATGCCCGCTTGGAGGACCGAGACGATGTGGTCCAGCATGATGGTGTTCTTGCCCGCTATCGTCACCGGCACGAAAAACATGAATGCGCCGATGCCGCTGTAAACAAACAACTTCCACATGTGCCGCGACGCTGTGCGCGGGGCTTCCGAGATGATGGCCAACGGTGTATCTCCTGACTACGTGGCGGCCCCCCGAGCCGGCATTCTTGTGTATAGAACCATGGCACCGTAGATCCCGGGCAGGAACAATGGAATGCACGGCATAGCAGTCTTGGATAGGAGACACGGCTCAAGGAGGCCTTGGTTAAACCAAAAAGGCCCCCTGGATTCCCAACGAATCCGGGGGGCCTAGCCTGTAGCGGTGGGGAGGCTCGATCTCCCGACCTCACGATTATGAGTCGTGCGCTCTAACCAACTGAGCTACACCGCCACGAATGAGAAAAACCTGCGCCAAGCCGGTCAAAACCGCCTTGACACAGGCCCTCATCCAGAGCCCCCCACCGGAATCGATCCGGTGACCTCGTTCTTACCAAGAACGCGCTCTACCACTGAGCTAGGGGGGCAACGAGTAAATACTCTACCGGAAGATTTACCCACCAACAAATCGGCGTCCGGGCAGGCGGAAAGGGGCTGGAACAGGTGTCTGACGAGCGCCCTATCAGCCGAAAAATGCCGGAAAATCAGGGGAACGGGAACCCTGCAACCAGCGCGGGCTGCCCGGGCCGGAGCCTTTTCCTGGGGGCCCGCAACAAGAATGTGTCGATCCCCACACTCCCCCTCGAGTTTTTGTCCAGATATGCAGACTTTGGCGCACTCGGAGTCTGCATATCTGGACAAAAACTCACGGGAGGGGGCAGGTGAAGAAGGGGCGGCCGGAGGTTCACACTCCCCCGCCACTGTCCGCCGTCGGACATTCACTACTGCACGCCTTAAACGCCTGTGGGCCGGCTCGAAAGCCGGCCCACAGGCGCCTTGTCAGCAAGCTGACGGATTTACCACTTGCCCTTGCGGTTGAAGTCGCGCTGGCCGCCCTCGTTGCCGTGGCGCGGCTTGCGGGAGCCGTCGCCGTGGCCGCCAAAACGGGAGTCGCTGGCCTGGCCGCGGCTGGCGCCGCTGTCAGCACCAAAGGAGGAACGCTCGCCGTAGGAGCGGCCGCCGCGGTCAGCGGAGGAACGCTCGCCGTCGGACTTCCGGAATTCCTTCTTGAACCCGCCGTTGCCCTTGAAGTTGCCTCCACGGTCACCGCCGCGGTTGCCCTGGTAGGAGCCGCGGTCGCCGGAGGGCTTGCGGCCGTTGTCCAGCTCAAGGTGGATCAGCTCGCCGCCGATCCGGGTGCGGGACAGGGCGCGCAGCTGCTCGGGGCTCAGGTCCGCCGGGAGCTCCACGAGGGAGTGGTCCGAGCGGATGTCGATGCCGCCGATCTGGGCCGAGGAGATGCCGCCCTCGTTGGCAATGGCGCCCACGATGGAGCCCGGCATGACGCGCTGGCGGCGTCCCACGGCGATCCGGTAGGTAGCGTTGCCCTCGGTGAGCGTACGGGTCGGTCCACGCGAGCCGAAACCGTCCTTGGAGCGCTCGCGCTTCTGGAACTCGGGAGCTGCGGGCAGTTCCTTCACCAGCAGCGGCTGGCCGCCCTGTGCCATGACGGCAAGGGCTGCAGCGATCTCCGCAGCGGGAACGTTGTGCTCTTCCTCGTAGGAGGCGATCAGGTCGCGGAAAGGAGCAACGTCCTCGGACGCGAGGGTTTCCGTGATGCGCTCGGCGAACTTGCCCAGGCGCAGCGTGTTCACGCTCTCGGCCGTGGGCAGGTGCATCTGCTCCACCGGCTGGCGGGTGGCCTTCTCGATGGAACGCAACAGGTACTTCTCGCGCGGCGTCATGAACAGGATGGCGTCACCCGAACGGCCTGCACGGCCGGTGCGGCCGATGCGGTGCACGTAGGACTCGGTGTCGTGCGGGATGTCGTAGTTGATGACGTGGCTGATGCGCTCCACGTCAAGGCCGCGGGCCGCGACGTCGGTGGCCACGAGGATGTCGATGCGGCCTTCCTTCAGTGCGTCCACAGTGCGCTCGCGCTGCTGCTGCGGGATGTCGCCGTTGATGGCGGCGGCCTGGAAACCGCGGGACTTCAGCTTGTCAGCCAGGTCCTCGGTAGCCATCTTGGTGCGCACGAACGCGATGACGCCGTCGAACTCTTCAACCTCAAGGATGCGGGTCAGGGCATCGAGCTTGTGCGGGCCCATGACCTGCAGGTACCGCTGGCGGGTGTTGGCGCCGGTGGTGGTCTTGGACTTGACGGAGATCTCGGCCGGGTTGTTCAGGTACTGCTTGGACATGCGGCGGATCTGGCTCGGCATGGTGGCCGAGAACAGGGCAACCTGGCGGTCAGACGGAGTCTGCTGGAAGATCTGCTCCACGTCTTCAGCGAAGCCCATGCGCAGCATCTCGTCGGCCTCGTCCAGCACCAGGTACTGGAGTTCGGACAGGTCCAGGGAACCCTTCGAGATGTGGTCGATCACGCGGCCGGGGGTACCGACGACAACCTGGGCACCGCGGCGCAGGCCAGCGAGCTGGGGGCCGTAGGCGGAGCCGCCGTAAACCGGGAGGACCGTGAAGTCGTCAATGTGCTTGGCGTACGAGGTGAATGCCTCGGCAACCTGGAGCGCCAGCTCGCGGGTCGGAGCGAGGACCAGGGCTTGCGTCTTGCGGGACGGGCCGTTGAGGTCGTGGAGCTCGGCCAGGCGGGACAGTGCCGGTACTGCGAATGCTGCAGTCTTACCGGTGCCGGTCTGGGCCAGGCCCACGACGTCGCGGCCTTCAAGCAGCAGCGGAATGGTTGCTGCCTGGATGGGGGACGGCTTCTCGTAGCCGACGTCCTGCAGTGCGGCGAGGACTCGGCCGTCGATGCCGAGGTCGGCGAAACGGATGCCTTCTTCTTCGTCTTCCTCAGCCTTGGCGGCGGGAGCGGCGGGAGCTTCCACAGCGGGAGCGGCCGGGGCGTCGTCAGCCTTGGCGGCGGGAGCGGCCGGGGCTTCGTCAGCCTTGGCGGCGGGAGCTTCTTCGGGGGCTTCGGCGGGTGCCGGTGCGGCCTCGGCTGCGGGGGCAGCGGGCTCAGTGAATTCGATGCTGGCAGTTGCTGCTTCAGCGGTGGCGTCGTTGTGATTTTCGGGCATAGGGAAGTATTCCTCATCCATAGGGGGCCAGGCGGCACTACCCGAGGTGAGCGGAGCCGCAGTACGTGTGCCGTGGATGCCGGGCAAACATTGACCGGCCGGTCACAGAAGTCCGGCGCTTTCGCAATCCCGTGGCAGGACTTCCCGCTGCATCTCTTGGCTGCTATCCCAGCAGTCTGTACAGCGTTTTCTTTAGCCGGCTCTCCCTATGAAAATGCCCGCATCGCTTGTGCGGGCCCCAACACTTGCCAGTCCTGCCTCAAAAATTGGGCAGGAATAAGGGATTTCCGGAGTGGGGGATGTTTCAAGTGTAAGGTACGCACCTGCCGCAGCGGAAATTGAACGTACGACGACGGCGGTGAGCTTGCGCACACCGCTTCCCTTCCAGCCGCTTCAGCCTGTGGCTACCGGCCCAGCTGCCGTTCCAGCGCCTCGAACTTTTGTTTGAACTCGGGCTGCTGCAGGCGGATCTCGCCGTCGGCGTCGGCGTCGCGCAACGCTTCCATCGACTCTCCGTCCGGTTCGCTGAACCACCTGCCCACGGTAACGCCGTGCTTCGGAACATACAGCCGGTGGATATGGTCCCCGGCTTGGATGGTGCCGGTCCTGATAACGCGCAGGTAGGTGCCCACGCGGCCCTCCTCGGTGAACCTCTTGACAAAGTGCGGCTCCCGCATCCGGCGCTGGAAGGTGGCGCAGGGCGTTCGCGGCGAGGTGACTTCGACTTCAAGGCTGAGGCCGATCTTCCACCGTTCGCCAATCACCGCTCCCGTGGCGTCGATGCCCGCCACCCGGAGGTTTTCGCCAAAGATTCCAGGCGGCAGTTCCCGCTGCAGCTCCCCGGCCCAATAGTCCGCGTCCTCTTGCGAATAGGCATACAGGGCCTGGTCCGGACCGCCGTGATGTACCCGGTTCGCCTGGATGTCGCCCTGGAGGCCCAGCCGGTGAACCTTGACCGGCCCCTCGGCCGGACGCTTGTCGATGGCCGTCACGCCCACGTTGGATGTATCCGGCAGGAGCTGGTGGACACGGCAGACGGCAACTACGGAGGCGGTTTCCATGGCACCAGTGTAGGGTCCGCGACCCCCTGCAGGCCGCAGCTGCCGGCATGGGGACTTCTCCCCCATGCGCTATCCGCTGTGCTGCTCGCAGCCGGCACCGGCAGGGACTACGCTGAGTTCAGGATTGCAATTGGGGGTGCAGCGCTGTGCCCAATTCACGTGGACTACTGAAGGGGACGCCATGGACCCGAACAAAGACCCGGAGCACGGGCGGGCAAGCGGCAACCAGCCTGACGGCGGCCGGGCCGGCGGGCACGACGACGGCCGGGCCGGCGCGAAGCCTCCGCCCTGGCAGGTACCCAAACCGGAGCTGCGGCCTGAACTGCTCAGCGAGCCTGTTACTCCCGTGGACCCGTTTGCCCGCGACCGGGAGAGGCAGCTCAACGAGGCGGCGGCCAAGAAGAAACGCTCGCAGCGGCGCACCGTGGTGGTGGGCCTGGGCGTGACGGCGCTGCTCGCCGGCACCATCACGGCTGTGGTGGCCAGCAACCAGGATGATCCCGAGTACGCCCAGGTGTGTTTCAACGACGAAACCGGCGAGCGCGTGGAGGACACCAACTGCAACAGCTCTGCCGGCCGAAGCGGCGGCATCTACGCCTGGTACTTCTTCTCCCGCGGCGCGTTCGTTCCCGCCGTCGGGCAGAACCGCTCAACCGCCCCCACCTACACCAGGACCGTTCCCAGCGGCGCAAAGGCCTCCACCGGGTACAGCACCCAGGGCGGCACCGTCAGCCGCGGCGGTTTCGGTACCACCGCGAAGAGCGGCACAAGCGGCGGCAGCAGCAAAGTGGGGGGCTGAGTGTGAAGCGGCTGTTGTCGGAGCCCAGGCCCGACTGGAAGCAGAAGATCCAGGAACAGGGCCTGGTCTTTTCCACCACCACCATGGACGACGGGCGGCGGATCGAGTACTGGAACGAGTCCGCGTACTACGAATTCACCACGGACGAGGTGGAGGACCTCGAGCTGGCGGCCGAGGACATGCACAGGATGTGCGTGGAAGCGGCCAAGTTCCTGGCCACCGGCGCCATGGGCGATATCGGCATCGGCCCGCAGGCTTTGGAACTGGCTGCAGAGTCCCTGCAGGCCGGGGACGTAGACGTCTACGGCCGCTTCGACTTCATCTATGACGGCCAGGGCGGGCCCGCCAAGATGCTCGAATACAACGCGGACACCCCCACCGGGCTCATCGAGGCGGCAGTGGCGCAGTGGTTCTGGCTGCAGGACGTCTTCCCGGAAAAGGACCAGTGGAACGGCATCCACGAGGCCCTGATCCGGCAGTGGAAAAAGGTCCAGTACCGCACCGGCATGAGCACCCTGCACGTTGCCCACTCGGAGGTGGAGGAATCCGGCGAGGACTGGATGACGGCTGCCTACATGCGGGACGTGGCCAGCCAGGCAGGCTGGACCACCATCGGCATCAACATGTCGGACATCGGCTGGGACCCCAACCTGAACCGGTTCGTGGACCTGGACAACTTCATGATCAGCACCATCTTCAAGCTCTACCCCTGGGAGCTGATGATGAAGGAACCCTTCGGGCACCGTCTTCTGGAACGCGCCCACAATCCCCGCTGGGTTGAACCCGCCTGGAAAATGCTCCTCTCCAACAAGGCGCTCCTGGCCGCCCTCTGGCATCTGTACCCGCAGCACCCCAACCTGCTGCCGGCCTACCTTAACGAGCCGGGTCCCCTCCAGGAATGGGTGGCCAAGCCCCTGCACGGCCGCGAAGGGGACAACATCAGAATCCATGCCCAGGGCATCAGCCTTGAGCAGCCCGGCGGCTACGGCCGCGAGGGCTGGTGCTACCAGCAGTACCAGGAACTGCCCGACTTCGACGGCAACCATCCCGTCCTGGGCCTGTGGGTGGTGGACGGCGAGTCCGTAGGCTGCGGCATCCGGGAATCGGATGGCCCGGTCACGGACTACTTCTGCCGTTTTGTGCCCAACACCGTTGACGCGCCGGCGCCGCTTTCGGCCGAGGCCTCCTCCAACAAAGCAGGTATCGCACTATGAACCCGGTGACAGCATGAGCACAGGAACCACGACGACGGGCGGCCCGGGCGGCGCACCGGGCGCCACCGTCCCGGCCAAGGGGCTCCGCGCCGGGATCCTGGACCTCGGCGACTCTGTGATGCTGGGGCTGGCCTCCACGGCACCCGTCTACTCGCTGGCCGCAACCCTGGGCCTCATCGTGGCCGTAAACGGCAACTACACTCCCCTGATCCTGCTGCTCGGCTTCATCCCCGTGCTCTTCATCGCGTATGCGTTCCGCGAACTGAACAGCGCCATTCCGGACTGCGGCACCACCTTCACCTGGTCCCGGCGGGCGTTCGGACCCTGGGCGGGCTGGCTGGGCGGCTGGGGCGTGGCGCTCGCCGGCATCGTGGTCCTGGCCAACCTGGCACAGGTGGCGGGCCAGTACCTGTGGCTCCTGGTGGGCGACGGCTCCCTGGCTGACAACACGGCAGTGGTGACCGCAACGGGCGTCCTGTTCATCGCCGTGATGACGCTGGTCAACTACCGGGGCATCCGGCTGGGCGAACACGTCCAGCGGGTGCTGACCTATGTGCAATACATCTCCCTGGGCATCTTTGCCCTGGCCATCGTGGTGCGGATCGTTGCGGGTTCCGCCGCCGGAGACACCTCTATCCAGGCCTTCGACCTTGAATGGTTCAACCCGGTGGGTGCCTTCGCGGATCCCGGTGCCGTGGTGCACGGCGCGCTCCTGGCGCTCTTCATCTATTGGGGCTGGGACACCTGCCTCGCGGTCAATGAGGAAACAGAGAACCCTTCAACCACCCCCGGCCGCGGCGCGGTGATCTCCGCCTCCATCCTCGTGGCCATCTATGTCTCCGTGGCGCTCCTGGTGATGATGTACGCCACGGTGGGCACGGAGGGCATTGGGCTGGGCAACGAGGCCAACCAGGACGACGTCTTCCTGGCCATGCGGGACGTGGTGCTGGGCCCCTGGGGCTGGCTGATCGTCGTCGCCGTCCTTGCCTCGGTCCTGTCCTCCACCCAGACCACCATCCTCCCCACGGCACGGGGCACCCTGTCCATGGGCGTCCACGGCGCCCTGCCGGCCAGGTTCGGCCAGGTGCACCCGAAGAACCAGACTCCGGGGTTCTCCACCCAGGTCATGGGGGCGGCCGCCATCGCCTATTACGTGGCCATGAGTTTCCTGAGCGAGAACCTGCTCTCCGATTCCATCAGCGCCATCAGCCTGTTCATCGCCTTCTACTACGCGCTCACCGGCTTCGCGTGCTTCTGGTACTTCCGCGGCACCCTCCGGCATTCGGCGCGCAACCTGTGGTTCCGGGGCATCCTGCCGCTCGTCGGTGCGCTCCTGCTGACGGCCGCCTTCTTCATCTCGGCGGTGCAGATGTGGGACCCGGCCTACGGCGACACCCAGATCTTCGGGATCGGCGGGGCATTTGTCAGCGGCGTGCTGCTGCTGGCCCTGGGTGTGGTGCTGGCTGTGGTTTGCCGGTTCCTGCCGGCAACCCGAGGTTACTTCCTGGCGAAGCCATGAACCCGGATCCCTCGGACGTCCTTGCCCTGGATACCCTGCTGACCCCCGGCGAGCAGGAAATCCAGCAGAAAGTCCGGGACTTCACGGCCCAGAGGATCAGGCCAAACATCGCCCGGTGGTACGACGACGCCGTGTTTCCCCTGGAGCTCGCGCCGGAACTGGGCGAGCTGGGGGTGCTCGGAATGCACCTGGAGGGCTACGGCTGCCCCGGCCGCACCGCCGTCGAATACGGCCTGGCCGCAATGGAACTTGAGGCCGGCGATTCCGGGATCCGCACCTTTGTCTCGGTGCAGGGCTCGCTGGCCATGACCGCCATCCATAAGTGGGGCTCCGAGGACCAGAAACAGGAGTGGCTCCCCCGGATGGCTGCTGGCGAGGTCATCGGCTGTTTCGCCCTGACCGAGCCTTCAGCCGGCTCCGATCCTTCCTCCATGGCCACGCTCGCCCGGCGGGACGGTGCCGGGGACAACGCCGGCTGGGTGCTGAACGGCGCCAAACGCTGGATCGGCCTCGCTTCGGTGGCCGGGGTGATGGTGGTCTGGGCCATGACCGACGACGGCGTGCACGGCTTCCTGGTGCCGGCGGGGACCCCCGGCGTCGCCGCCGTCCCCATCACGCAGAAACTGTCGATGCGCGCGTCCATCCAGTGCGATGTGGTGTTCGACGACGTCAGGCTGGGTCCGGAGGCGCTGTTGCCGGCGGCGCGTGGCCTGCGCGGCCCATTTACCTGTTTGAACGAGGCACGGTACGGCATCGCTTGGGGCGCCATGGGAGCCGCCCGGGATTCCTACCAGTCAGCACTGGCCTACTCGCAGGAGCGGCTGCAGTTCGGCAAGCCGCTGGCCGCCTACCAGCTGACCCAGGAGAAGCTGGTCAACATGCTGGTGGAGATCCAGAAGGGGACCCTGCTGGCGCTGCACCTGGGACGGCTCAAGGACGCCGGCGTCCTGCGGCCCGAGCAAATCTCACTGGGCAAGCTGAACAATGTCAGGGAAGCCCTCACGGTGGCCCGGGAGGCACGGTCCATCCTCGGCGGAAACGGCATCACGCTGGACTACTCCCCACTGCGCCATGCGGCCAACCTGGAATCGGTGCGCACCTATGAGGGCACAGACGAAGTCCACACCCTGGTCCTTGGCCAGCACATCACCGGCATCAACGCGTTCCGCTGACCCTGACTTCCCCTCCCAACTAGGTAGCGCTAAGTGTCGTTTTGGAGCCCCAATACGACACTTAGCGCTACCTAGTTGGGGTCAGGCGGAGAAGCCGCCGTCGGACTTGATGAGCTGGCCGGAGACCCAGCGGCCGGCGGGCGAGAGCAGGAACCCCACGGTTCCTGCAACGTCGGCGGGTGTTCCCAGCCGTCCCGTGGGCTGTTGGGCCGTCAGCGCTGCCCGGACCTCGTCGTCCATCCAGCCGGTATCCACCGGGCCCGGGTTCAGCACGTTCGCCGAAATGCCCTGCGGTCCAAGCTCCCGCGCGGCGGCAATAACGATCCTGTCCAGCGCGCCCTTCGAGGCACCGTAGGGAAGGTTGAACGCTGTGTGGTCACTGGTCAGCGCAACGATTGCGCCGCCGTCGTCCGTTGCCTGCCGAGCGAACGCGGCAATCAGCTGCCAGCTGGCCCGCGTATTCACGGCAAAATGCCGCTCAAACGATTCCACGCTGGTGTCCAGGATCCCCGAGTCCACGGACTCGGCATGGCTCAGGACCATGCCCTGCAGCGGGCCCGCCAGCTGCACGGACTCCGCCACCAGCCGGTCGGGCACGGCGGGGTCCTGGAGGTCCGCGGACAGCACGTGGACCTGGGCGCCGATGGCTTCGAGCTCGGCAGTCAAACGCACGACGTCGTCCGGTTCAGTCCCCCACGGCATCCGGGCGTCGTAGTCCTGCCAGTAGGCCAGCACCAGGTCCCAGCCCTCGGCGGCGAGGTGCCGGGCGATGCCGGCGCCGATGCCCGCGAGCCGGCCCGCCCCGGTGATGAGGGCGGCGGGGCGGACGGCTGCGGGGGAAGAATCCATGGGATCAGCCTAGCGGCGCCAATGGAAGTGCCCCGGCTGAAGCACGCTCCGGGTTCTCCTCAGGCACCAGGACCAGGTCCAGGTAAGCGCGGAGACAGCCGGCCATGTCCACACTCCCGGGCGCCAGGAGCCACTGCGTCTGGATGCCGTCCCACAGAGCGATCAATGAGGCAGCGGCAGTGTCCGGATCCACACCAGGGCGCAGCCGGCCTTCCCCGGCCAGCTGCGCAAGCTGGCGCGCGTAGCTCCGCCGCAGCCGCTCAAAGCGCTGCGTAAAGTAGTCCCGCCCGGGATGCCCCTCCGTGACCGCTTCCCCGCACAGGACGGTGTAGAGCTCAAGGACTCCCGGGACATCTTCATTGAAGCGCGCCTGCCGGAGGACGGCATCAGAAAGTGATTCCTCCGGGTCCGGCGGCGCGGTACCGTCTCCCGTGATGGAATCCCGCCAGTTGAGTACTGCCAGGAGCAGATCGCTTTTGGAGGGGAAGTAGTGGAGGAGGCTCGTCTGGCTCATGCCCGCGAGGTTGGCCACGTCCTGCAGCGAGCTGCCGCGATACCCATGGGCGGCGAAGACGGCGTGGGCTGCGGTCAGGATGGCCCGGCGCCGCTCCGCCGACTTCGCGTAGGGTCCCCGGCGGGAAGTTTGAGGCCCCTCCTTGGTGCTCATGGCAAGCCAGTGTACCCGCCGTAACGCCCGATAAACCAAAACTCGAGCGACCACTCGAGTTTTCGTGTTAGCCTTTCTCGAACCGAACAAAAAGTGCCATGCTTCACACTTTTAGGCACATATCCGACACAATGAGGTGAAGGCAAATGTCCCAATTCACGCGAAGACAGCTCCTGAGTGCGGGCCTGGGCACCGCAGCGGTGGGGCTCCTGTCCGGCTGTGCCACGCCAGGCATACGCTCCGTCAACACAGCACCGGTGCTCGCTCCGGCCGCCAGCGGGGAAAAGATCACCCTGACGTACTGGTGCTGGCTCAAAGACGCCCAAAAAGTGGCCGATATCTGGAACGCCTCCCATCCGCAGGTCCAGGTGGAGGTCGTGTGGATTCCCGGCGGCAACGCCGGCGGGTACCAAAAGCTCTATTCGGCCCTGGCCGCCGGCGGCGGACCCGACCTTGCCCAGGTGGAGATGCGGTCCCTCCCCGAATTCATGCTGGTCAACGGCCTGGTGGATGTTGCCCGGTACGGCGCCCAGGACTACGCGCACCTGTACGACCAGACCCTGTGGGGCCAGGTCAGCTTCTCCGGCGGCGTGTACGGCATTCCCCAGGACTCCGGCCCCATGGCCATGTTCTACCAGCCGGCAGTCCTGGACCAGGTGGGCGGCACAAACCCCGGCACGTGGGACGAATGGGCAGCCCTGGCACGCGAACTGCGCCAAAAGGATGTCTACCTGGACTGCTTCCCGCTGGGCGACGCCTCCGTGTTCACAGCCTTCGCGGCCCAGGCCGGTGCCAGCTGGCTCCGGCCTGAGGAGGACGGCTGGGTCATTAACATGACCGACGACGCCACCATGAAGGTTGCCCGCTTCTTCGACCAGGCCATCGATGAGGACCTTGTGCAGACGGCGTTCGGCGCCTACTCCCCCGGCTGGTTCGCTGCAGCCGCCAAGGGAACCATTGCCTCCGTGGTGTCCGGCAGCTGGGGAGACGCCCTCATTGAAGGCGTCAGCGGCGGCAGCGGCAAATGGCGGGTGGCACCCATGCCCACCTGGGGCGGGAGCGGATTCGGGTCAAGCTACCTTGGCGGTTCCACCGCAGCGGTCCTGGCCAACAGCAAACACCCCCGCGAAGCACTCGAGTTCGCGGTCTGGATGACCACGTCCAGGGAAGGCATCGACGCCGAAATCACCAACAGCGGCATCGGCTGGTCGCCGTCGCCGGACTTCATCGGCACTCCGCGGCAGGCGCCGTCGGAGTTCTTTGGCGGCCAAAGCTACCACCAGGAAATCTTCGTGCCGGCGGCCCAGCAGCAGAACAAGGACTGGTCCTGGTGGCCCGTCACCCAGCAGTCCTTCAACATCCTGAGCGACGGCTTCCGGAAGAAGGCGTCAGTAACCAGCCTGGTGGATTCGGTGGCGGCGGCGGAACAGCAGATCATGACCGTCTTCAGGAACAAGGGCCTCAGCATTCGAAAGGAAGCGTCATGACAGCGACATCACCCACCGCGCGGACGGGGCAGGTTGCGTCCGCGCAGCCTTCCGCCCGGCCGGGCAAGCGCGGCGACCGGACAGGCGCTGCGTCCCGCGCGCCCTGGCTCCTGCTGGCACCCTTCCTGGCGTTGTTCATCCTGACCTTCGTCCTTCCGATCTTCGTTGCCGTTGGCTCGAGCTTTACCAAAGTGACCCGGAGCGGGCTCTTTGGCGAGGCCGGGGTCAAGAGTGAGTTCGCCGGGTTCAGCAACTACGCCCAGGCCCTGGCTGACGGGAGTTTCGTCGCCTCGATCGGGCGGATGCTGCTCTTCGGCGTGGTGCAGGTCCCGGTGATGATCGTCCTCTGCACGGTGCTTGCCCTCATGCTCGAATCAGCGTCCGCCAAATGGCCGGGCTTCTTCCGTGCCGCGTACTTCCTCCCCTACGGCGTTCCGGGGGTCATTGCCACCATCCTCTGGTCGTTCCTCTACGTCCCCGGGCTGAGTCCGCTGTTCGACGTCGCGGCCCTGGTGGGACTGACTCCGGATTTCCTGGGTGCCAACACCGTTCTATGGTCGATTGCGAACATCGTCACCTGGAGCTACACCGGCTACAACATGCTGATCATCGTGGCCCAGCTGAAGGCCATACCCGGGGAGCTGTATGAGGCCGCGAAGGTGGACGGCGCCTCCACCTGGCGGGTGGCCCTCAGCATCCAGCTTCCGCTGATCCGGCCCGCCCTCGTCCTGACAACTGTCTTCTCCATTATCGGCACCCTGCAGCTCTTTGCCGAGGCGCAGGTCCTGAAGACCGTGGCCCCCACCATCGACAGCCAGTACACGCCCAACCTCAGCGCCTACACCACCGCGTTTGCCTACAACGACTACAACGTGGCCGCTGCGCAGGCCGTGCTGATAGCCGTGGCCGCCTTCGTCCTGTCCTTCGCCTTCCTCAAATTCACGAACAGGAAGTCATCATGACCGCTACCGTGACCCCGACGTCGACATCGGCTTCCCCGGCCCGCACCTCCGCTGCAGGGACCAGGCGTTCCGGCAGCAAGGGCCGTCCGTCCACCATCATCGTCACAGCGGTGCTGGTGGTGGTGGCCCTGTACTTCCTCATTCCCGTGTACTGGGTGGTGGTCGCTGCCACCAAGTCCACGGAGGACCTGTTCTCCACCAACGGGTTCTGGTTCGCCCCCACCGTTGCGCTGTGGGACAACCTTGCGCAGGTTCTCAGCTATGACAACGGCATCTTCATCCGGTGGTTCCTGAACTCGGTGCTGTACGCCGGCATCGGCGCCCTCCTGGCCACCTACTTTGCGGCGGCGGGCGGCTACGCGCTGGCGAAATACGAGTTCCGCGGGCGGAACCTGGTCTTTGGAACCATCCTGGGCGGAGTACTGGTACCCGGCACGGCCACAGCCCTGCCGCTCTTCCTGCTCTTCAGCCAGCTCGGCCTGGCCAACACGTACTGGAGCGTGCTGCTGCCGTCCCTCGTCTCGCCGTTTGGGCTGTTCCTGTGCCGGATCTATTCGCAGGCCACGGTGGACACCTCACTCATCGAGGCGGCCAGGCTGGACGGCGCGGGCGAACTGAGGATCTTCCACACCATCGGGCTGCGCGTCCTCACCCCCGCCCTGGTCACCGTGTTCCTCTTCCAGCTGGTGGGAATCTGGAACAACTACTTCCTGCCGCTCGTGATGCTGTCCGACTCCGGGCTGTACCCGATCACGCTCGGCCTGAACAACTGGCTGAGCCAGGTGGACCGGCTGCCTGAGTTCTACGAGCTGACCACCGGCGGCGTGCTGCTCTCGATCATCCCGCTCAGCATCGCCATGGTGGTCCTTCAGCGCTTCTGGCGCGGCGGCCTCACCGAGGGTTCCGTCAAGTAGGAACCTGCCTAACGCGGGACGGCACGCCGCAGCAACCCCTCAATCCGGGGACTGCCGCGACGTGCCGTCCGGGTTCAACCGGCCGGGCTAGGGGATGGCGGCGAACGCCTGGTCCAGGTCCGCCAGCAGGTCCTCCACGTCCTCGATGCCGCAGGACAGGCGGAGGAGGTTCACCGGAACCGCCAGCTCGGTGCCTTTGACCGAGGCGTGCGTCATTTCGGACGGGTAGTTCATCAGCGATTCGATCCCGCCCAGGGACTCCGCCAGGGTGAACACGGACGTCGATTCAGCCACCTTCCGGGCAGCAGCCTCGCCGCCCTTGAACTGCACCGAAACCATGCCGCCGAAGCTCCGCATCTGCTTCCTGGCGAGCTCATGGCCCGGGTGGGACGGCAGGCCCGGATACAGGACGGCCTCCACCTCGGGGCGTTCCAGGAGCCACTCCGCCACGGCCTGGCCGTTGAGGCTGTGCCGGTCCATGCGGACCCCCAGGGTCTTCAGACCGCGGGTGGTGAGGAAAGCGTCCATGGGACCGGAGACTGCGCCCACGGCGAACTGCACGAAGCCGATCTTCTCCGCGAGCTCCGCATCCTTGACCACCACGGCGCCACCCACAACGTCCGAATGCCCACCGATGTACTTCGTCGTGGAGTGGACCACGACGTCGGCACCCAAGGCGAGCGGGTTCTGCAGGTAGGGGGAAGCGAAGGTGTTGTCCACCACGAGGAGGGCACCGGCGTCGTGCGCTATTCCTGCGAGCGCCGCGATGTCCGTGATCTTCATCAGCGGGTTGGACGGCGTCTCCACCCAGACGAACCGGGTCTTGTTGGCGGCCACCGCCGCCCGGACGGCGTCGAGGTCTGCCATGTCCACCGGGGTGTTGCCGATTCCCCAGCCGCCCAGTACCCGGCTGATGAGGCGGTAGGTGCCGCCGTAGGCGTCGTTGCCCAGCACAATGTGGTCGCCGGGGCGGATCAGGGCGCGGATGAGCGAATCCTCGGCGGCCAGCCCGGAGCTGAAGCTGTAGGCGTGGGTGCCGCCTTCCAGCGCCGCGAGCTGTTCCTGCAGGGCGTCCCTGGTGGGGTTGCCGCCGCGGCCGTACTCGTAGCCCTCGCGGAGCCCGCCGATGCCGTCCTGGGCGTACGTGGAACTGAAGTGCAGGGGCGGAACCACAGCGCCGGTGCGGGGCTCGAAGGCCTGGCCGGCGTGGACGGCGCGGGTGTTGAAACCTTGGTTTCCGGGAACGGACATGATGCTCCTTGTCTGGGTGAAGCAGTATCAGGGTGAAGCGGTTTAGTTGCTGAGGTAGGCCAGGAGGTCGTGCCGGGTGAGGATGCCTACCGGCGCGCCGACGAACGTGACCATCACGGTGTCCACGTCCGAGAGCAGTTCCCTGGCTGCGGAAATGGTTTCCAGCGATCCGATGACGGGCAGCTTGGGGCCCATGTGCTCGGAGATCTTGTCCGTCAGTTTGGCTTCACCGCGGAACAGTTTGGCGGTCAGGGTGCGTTCGTCCACGGCACCGAGCACCTCGCCCATCACCACCGGCGGCTCCTGGGACAGGACCGGGATGTGGCTGACGCCGAACTCGTTCATGATGTTGATGACATCGCGCACGGACTCGTTGGGATGGATGTGCACCAGGTCCGGCAGTTCGCCGTTCTTGGAGCTGATGACCTCCCCCACGGAGGTTTCCTCGCCGCCGGAGAGGAAACCGTAGGAGCGCATCCACTGATCGTTGAAGATCTTCGCCAGGTACCCCCGGCCGGAGTCCGGCAGGATCACGACGACGACAGCGGACTCCGGGAGGTCCCGCGCCGCCTTCAGCGCAGCCACCACGGCCATGCCCGAGGATCCGCCCACCAGGAGGCCCTCCTCACGGGCCAGGCGCCTGGTCATGGCGAAGGAATCGGCATCGCTGACCGCGATCACCTGGTCCGGGACGGACTTGTCGTAGTTCGCCGGCCACATGTCCTCCCCCACGCCTTCGACGAAGTACGGGCGTCCGGTGCCGCCGGAGTACACCGAGCCCTCCGGGTCAGCAGCGATGATCCGGACCACGCCGCCGTCGGACGCCGGCCGGCCCGCCGAGGCTTCCTTCAGGTAGCGGCCGGTGCCGGTGATGGTTCCGCCGGTTCCAGCACCGATGACGCAGTGGGTGATCTTGCCCTCCGTATCGCGCCAGATCTCCGGGCCGGTGGTCTGGTAGTGGCTTCCGGGCGCTGCGGGGTTGGAGAACTGGTCCGGCTTGTACGCACCGGGGGTCTCCCGGACAATCCTGTCCGAGACGCCGTAGTAGCTTTGGGGGCTGTCCGGCGGCACGGCAGTGGGCGTCACCACTACCTCAGCGCCGTACGCCTGCAGGACGGCGCGCTTGTCCTCACCCACCTTGTCCGGCACCACAAAGACGCACTTGTAGCCTTTTTGCTGGGCCACCAGGGCCAGGCCCACCCCGGTGTTGCCGGACGTGGGCTCAACAATGGTCCCGCCGGGCTGCAGTTTGCCGTCCCGCTCGGCGTCCTCGATCATCTTCACCGCAATGCGGTCCTTGATGGACCCGCCCGGGTTCAGGTACTCCAGTTTGACCAGGACGGTGGCTTTGATGCCCTCGGTCACGTGGTTGAGTTTGATGAGCGGGGTATTGCCGATGAGGTCCAGGATGGACTGGGCGTACTTCATGGATACAAAGCTACCGCTTCCCTGCCGCAGGCACCTTCCCTGCACTGTGCCCCCCGGGGGCACGCCACGCGGGTGCAGCCGCTTCCAACAGGTTCCACGCAGGCACGGGTGGGATCATGGGGTAGTGCAGCAGTTCGCCTGGTTGACGAAAGTTCGGAGCTACCTCCTTCCCGGAGCGATGCTCCTGGCCGGTGTTGCCTCCCTCGTCTCCGGGGCACTGCCCCTGCCCGCTTTCGACGCACTGGCGGGCCGCACCGTTCCCATCCTCGCGTTTGTGCTCGCGATGTCCCTGCTGACTGAACTGCTGGACGAAGCCGGGCTCTTCAAGGTTGTTACAGACCGGCTCGCAGGACTGGGCCGGGGCCGCGTGTTCCTGTTGTGGCTCCTTGTCGTGGCGCTGGCCACGGTTACAACTGTTTTCCTGTCGCTCGACACCACTGCCGTGCTGGTGACACCGGTGGTGGTCCTCCTTGCAGTCCATGCCGGCATCCAGCCGCTCCCCTTCGCTTTGACCACCATCTGGCTCGCCAACACCGCCTCCCTCCTGCTGCCTGTGTCAAACCTGACGAACCTGCTGGCCCAGGACGCGCTGGGGCTCAGCCCCCTGGGCTTTGCAGGGACCGTCTGGGCACCCGCCCTGGTGGGGGTGGTTGTTCCGCTGGCCCTGTTGTGGCTGGCGTTCCGCAAGGACCTGCGGGGACGGTACCGGCCGCAACGGTCCCCCGCCGTGCGGGACCGCCCGCTGCTGGTCATTGCAGCGGCCACCCTGCTGGTCCTGCTGCCCGCCCTGGTGTCCGGCGTACCCGTGCAGTATCCGGCCATCGTGGCGGCGGCTTTCCTGCTGATGGTCTTCCTCTGGCGGCGGCCCTCCGTGCTGCGGTGGTCCATGGTTCCGTGGCGTCCGCTGATGCTCACGGTTGGACTGTTCATGGTCGTTGAAGCACTGCATGCCAACGGGTTGACGGCGCTCCTGGCCGGCACGGCCGGCCAGGGCGAGAGCCTGCCCGCCCTCCTGCACCTGGCTGCGCTGGGAGCCGGTGCGGCCAATGCAGCCAACAACCTGCCCGCCTATCTGGCCCTTGAGCCGGTGGCCGGGTCTCCGGCCCGGGTGGCCGCCCTGCTGATCGGTGTCAACCTGGGGCCGCTGGTCACTCCGTGGGCGTCCCTGGCCACCCTGCTCTGGCATGAGCGGCTGCGGGCGCTGAACGTCCGGATCAAGTGGAGCGGCTTTGCCCTGGCCGGGCTGGTGGTGGCAGCCCTGACTGTCCCGCTTGCGGTGGTGGCCCTGTGGCTGGCCTCGGGGATGCCCTGACGCTACCCGGCGGACTGGGCCTGCTGGTCGGCGGGCAGGTTCTCCCACAGGCCCATGACGTTGTCCTCAGGATCCTTGAAGTAGGCGAAGTAGCCCATCCCGGGGATCTCGTTCTTGGGCATCACAACAGAACCGCCCAGCTCCTCGACGGTTTTCAGCGTGGCATCGATGTCCGGCACGTCCACCGTAATGACGGGGTTGGCGATCTTTTCTTCCCGGGCCATCATGCCGCCGTTGATCGCACCGGCGGTTGTGGGCTGGCCGGTGGCCTCGTCCATGGGGGTGGTGATCACCATGTTGTAGTCCATTCCAGGGACGGGTTCTATCCGCCAGCCCAGGGCCTGCTGGTAAAACTTCTTGGCCCGCTCCTGATCGTCCGCGGGGATTTCGAAATGCACTACTCCACCCATTGCGCTCACCTGGAATCTCTGGAATCTCGAAGGAAAGGGCACGGACGCCCCGCGCCACACCTGGGATTCTAGTCTTCCTTCCGCTCCCCGATAAGGGCCGGGAACAAGCCGAGTTTTTGTCCACTTATGCAGGGTTCCGGGGCGCGCAACCCTGCATATCTGGACAAAAACTCCGGCCCCGGAACCGGCACGGCGGAGCTGGCGGGCAAATTGTCGGGGCACCGTGGGACGATGGTTCCATGACGATCGCAGAGGTTCCCGCGCGGCTGGCGGCCGCTGCGGACGCCTCCCTCCGGTGGTATCCGGACGGCCCCTACGACCTGGCGCGGACCCTCCGCCCGCTCCTGCGCGGCAACAGTGATCCGTCGTTCGCGGTGGACGGCGGCGTCATCTGGAACGCCTTCACTACAGCCGAGGGTCCCGCCACCATCCGGCTCAGCCCGGCAGGCAGCGCGGAGGTGGAGCACCGGGTGGACGTCCAGGCCTGGGGCCCGGGCGCCGCGGCGGCGGCAGCGGCAGTGCCGCGCCTCCTGGGGGCACACGACGATTGGTCGGCATTCGACGAGCCGGTGTTCCATGCCACGCTCCCCCGCATGGTCAGCGAAGCGCGGCGGAGAAGCCTGGCCGTCCGGCTTCCCTCCAGCGGCCGCATGGTGGACCAGCTCGTGCCCATCATCCTGGAACAGAAAGTCACGGTCATCGAGGCCCGCCGCGGCTACCGGTACCTCCTGCACCGCTACGGGTCCCCCGCGCCGATGGCTGGATCGTTGGCTCCCGCCGGCCTGGTGCTGGCGCCCACGGCGGCGCAGTGGCTGCAGGTCCCCAGCTGGGAGTGGCACAAGGCCGGGGTGGGCCCGCAGCGCTCCGCAACGGTGATGCGGGCGCTGCGCTCCGCCGTCGCGCTTGAACGGCTGGCGGAGCTGCCGGCGCTGGAGGCTGCCGCAAAAATGCAGACCATCCCCGGCATCGGCATCTGGACTGCCGCGGAAGTGGTGCAGCGAACGCACGGCTGCCCTGACTCGATCTCGGTGGGCGATTACCACCTGGCCGCGTACGTCGGTGCTGCGCTGACCGGCCGGCGGACTGATGACGCCGGCATGCTCCGGCTGCTGGAACCCTGGACGGGACACCGCCAGCGGGTGGTGCGGATGATCCAAAGCAGCGGTTTCCGCAAACCCACGTTCGGCCCGCGGATGACCATCCAGGACCACCGCCGGCACTGACGCCCGCCGGGCACACGGCCCCCAACGCACGCGCACGATTTCCCGTGGACTCGTGCCGGGGATGGGTATAGCGTGGCGCCAGGGAGCCCGTTCCAGAGCTCCGGCACGCCGCATCCTCTGGAGTCACGCATGATCCACACGGACAAACTGGCAAAGACGTTCACGGTCAAGAAAGAAACCGTGGACGCCGTCAAGGGCGTCGACATCGACGTCGCACCCGGCGAGCTCGTGGCCTTCCTTGGCCCGAACGGGGCAGGCAAGTCCACCACCTTGCGGATGCTCACCACGCTGCTGACGCCCACCTCGGGGACGGCCAGGGTGGCCGGCGTGGACGTCACCGCGGATCCTGCGGGAGTACGGGCAAGGATTGGCTACATCGGCCAGGGCAACGGCGGCGGCCACAGTTTCCGGGTGATCGATGAGCTGGTGATGCAGGGCCGCTTCTACGGCATGAACTCCGCGGACGCCCTTGCCCGGGCCCGGGAGCTCCTCCAATCCCTGGACCTCGCGGACCTCGCCAAGCGGACGGTCATCAAGCTTTCCGGCGGGCAGCGGCGAAGGATGGACGTGGCGCTGGGGCTGATGCACTCGCCGCGGCTGCTCTTCCTGGACGAGCCGTCCACCGGGATGGATCCGCAAAACCGGGCCAACCTGTGGGAGCACATCATGCGGATGCGCGAGGAACACGGCACCACCATTGTGCTGACCACGCACTACATGGACGAGGCCGATTCCATGTCCGAGCGGGTCATCATCATCGACCACGGCAGGATCATCGCCGATGACACCGCCGCGCGGCTGAAGGCGAACCTCGCCGGCGACCTGCTGGCGGTCGAAGTGGCGGCGGCCTCCGCGGCCGGGGTGCGGGGGCTGCTGGGGCGCGCCGCGGCGGGCGGGGAGGTCAGCGAGAATTCGTACGACGGCGTTGTCCGCTTCCGCCTCCGGCTCCCCGAAGGTGCCCGGCTGGCGCCTGGGCTGCTGCTAGAGATGCACGACGCCGGCGCTCCCGCCCAGTCCCTGGAGCTGAAGCCGCCCACCCTGGACGATGTGTTCCTGGAACTGACCGGGCGCAACCTGCGGGAAGGGGCGAACCGCTGATGGCCGCGCACGGCACCATTGCCGGCACCCGGGAAAAGCACGGGCTGGGAAGGGTCCTGCATGACACCAGGTACGTGTTCTGGCGGGAAATGCTGCTGCCGCTCAGGGACCCGTTCTCGCTGGTGTTCTCGCTGCTCCAGCCGCTGGTCTTCCTGGGACTGTTCGGCCCGTTGCTGGGCGCGGCCGTGGGCGCGCCCGCGTTCGGCGGACAATCCACGCTCCAATGGTTCCTCCCGGGCGTGGTGGTGATGATCGCCCTCTTCGGAACATCCATGACCGGTTCAAACCTGCAGTACGAGCTCATGACGGGCTCCTACGAGCGCATCCTGGCAACGCCCCTGTCCAGGTCCTCGCTGATGATCGGGCGGGCATTGAAGGAGTGGGCGCCGCTGGTGGTCCAGGGGCTCCTCATCGCTCTGGTCTGCATCCCCTTCGGCTTCGTGTTCCACCCGCTGCACGTGGTGGCCGGGCTGGTCATCCTGGGGATCTTCGGGATAGGACTCGGAGCCCTGTCGTATGCGCTGGCGCTCGTCTCCCAGAACAAGGAGTGGATCTTCTGGGGAGTCCAGCAGACGCTGCTGTTCCCGCTGATGATCCTCTCCGGCATCATGCTTCCCATCGAGGCGGGACCCGGCTGGATGCAGACGGCCAGCCTGTTCAACCCCCTGACCTACCTGGTGAACGCCGAGCGCGAACTATTCGCGGGCAGCGTCGGGACGGACACCCTCCTGGGCCTGCTTGCCGCCGCGGTGACAGCCGCCGTCGGCCTTGCCGTGGGTGTGAAAGCCATCAGCCGCAACATCCGCTGACGTCACAACCCCAGCCGGGCCACGGCCTCCTGGCGCATCTCCACCTTGCGGACCTTCCCGGACACGGTCATGGGGAACCGCTCCCGGACCTCGACGTAGCGGGGAACCTTGTAGTGGGCCAGCTTCCCCCGGCAGTACTCGGCAAGCGAGCCTGCGTCCAGCGGCTGGGCGCCGGGCTTGAGGATGATGCACGCCATCAGCTCCTCGCCGTACCGGGCATCCGGCACCCCGATGACCTGCACGTCCTGGATCGACGGGTGGGCGAAGAGGAACTCCTCAATCTCCCGCGGATAGATGTTTTCACCGCCCCTGATCACCATGTCCTTGATCCGGCCCTCGATGACGACGTACCCGTCGTCGTCCATCCGGGCAAGGTCGCCGGTATGGATCCAGCCGTCGGCATCGATGGCCTCGGCGGTCTTGTCCGGCTGGTTCCAGTACCCCTTCATCACGGCATATCCCCGGGTGCAGAGCTCCCCGATCCGGCCCCGGTCCAGGATCTCCCCCGAGCCGGGATCAACGATCTTACTTTCCAGGTGGGGCATGGTGCGTCCCACCGTCTCGGTGCGCTGCCGCAGGCTGTCCCCCAGCCGGGTCATGGTGGACACCGGCGACGTTTCGGTCATGCCGTAGCAGATGGCCACATCCACCATGTTCATCTCCGACATCACCCGGTTCATCACCTCGATGGGGCACAGCGAGCCGGCCATGACACCCGTGCGCAGGCTGGACAGGTCGTAGGAAGCAAAGTCCGGCAGCGCCAGCTCGGCGATGAACATGGTGGGCACTCCGTACAGGGAGGTCCCACCGAAATCCTGGACGGCCTCCAGCGCTGCGGCCGGGCTGAATCCGCGGCCCGGGATGATGGTGGCAGCGCCGCGGCTGAGGGCATTCAGGTTGCCGATCACCATCCCGAAGCAGTGGTAGAACGGCACCGGGATCACCACCCTGTCGTGCTCTGTGTACCCGAGCAGTTCGCCGATCGAGAACCCGTTGTTGAGGATGTTGTGGTGCGTGAGCGTTGCCCCTTTGGGGAAGCCCGTGGTCCCGGAGGTGTATTGCAGGTTGATGGGATCGTGCGGGTCAAGTTCAGCCATCCGGGCCTGCAGTCCGGCATGTCCGACGTCGTCCGCCCGCCGAAGCAGCTCGGCGTACGTCAGCTCCGCGTCACCGAGGGGGACGCCGGCGTCGAACCCGTCCTCCGCCGGCGCGGGCAGGAAGACCAGCTCGCGCAAGTCCGGGCACTCCGCGAGCGCCTTCCGGGCCATCCCCACGTAGTCGCTGTTGGTGTCCGACGGGGCGGTGACCAACATCCGCATGCCGTTCTGCCGCACCACGAATTCCAGTTCGTGGCTGCGGTAGGCAGGGTTGACGTTGACCAGGATGGCCCCCGCCTTGGCGGTGGCGTACTGGAGGAGGGTCCATTCGGCGCAGTTGGGACTCCAGATTCCCACCCGGTCACCCTTGGCGACGCCCAGGGCGAGGAGCGCACGCGCGAGCCGGTCGACGTCGTCGTTCATCTTGGTGTAACTCCAGCGGCGGGCGTCGGCGCCCGGAACAGGTGCCGCCTCGATCAGCGCGTCGTGGAAGGGGAAACGGGCCGCCACCCGCTCAAAGTTCCGGCCGATGGTTTCATGGAGCAGCGGGACGTCAGTGTCCCCGGCTGTGAAGGCGCGCATGCTGGCACGCTACCAAGTGGCCACCTGCAATGAAAGCACCGGCGGAAGCGGTGTCCGCGCAACAGAACGCAAGCCGTCCGCAGGTGCCGGTATTGTGAAATCCATGACTTCACCCATTGACCTGCAGGCAACGTTCATCCCCAACGACGGCGAATTCCACCGCGTCAAGCTGGCCCTCGAAATCGCCATCGACGAGGTGGTGAACGAACCCGGCTGCATCCGGTACGAGCTGACGGAAGCCACCGAGGAGAAGCTGGTCCTGACGGAGCAGTGGGCGTCGGAGGAGGACCTGGCCAAGCACTCCAAGGGCATCGCCGTGCAGGACCTGAACGAATCACTGAGCGCGCTCCTGGCCGAGCCCGTCAAGGTGGAACGGATCTAACCGACTTAACAACAAATGCGGGACCTCCCAGTGGGAGGTCCCGCATTTTGCGTTGTAGAAGCCTTAGGCGTCCGGGATCTGCGTGCCGTCCTGCGGACCGGCCGGTTTACCGGCTGCGGCGGCGGCCTCTTCCCGCTGGCGTGCCACGTGGGCGTGGACTTCCTCCATGTCCAGGGCCTTCACGGCGTCCACCACCTGTTCAAGCTGCTGGGCGTTCAGCGCGCCGGGCTGCGAGAACACCAGCACCTTTTCGCGGAAGGCCATCAGGGTGGGGATGGACGAGATGCCTGCCTCGGCGGCGAGCTGCTGCTCCGCCTCGGTGTCCACCTTGGTGAAGAGGACGTCCGGGTGCTTCTCCGAGACGGCCGAGTACGTGGGACCGAACTGCTTGCAGGGCCCGCACCATTCCGCCCAGAAATCCACCAGGACAATGTCGTTGCCTTCGATGGTGGATGCGAACTGTTCTCCTGTGATGTCAAGGGTAGCCATGGGTCAACGGTACGCGTCGCTCCCCCGGCCTGTCCCGCCCGCGGCCCCTTGTTCGCTCCCCGCGTCATCGGGAATAACACGGGCAGCCGCAATGTACAGGGCAGCCGGCGGCGCCTAGTCTTGGGTCATCGCCGCGCGTGCGTACCCAGGAGGTCTGATGGCACCCGCTATCTCAGCGAAGTCCCTGACCAAAAAATTCGGGCGCCGCGAAGTGCTCCACGGCGTTGATTTCGAGGTGGAGGCCGGCTCCGTCTTTGGTGTGATCGGCCCGAACGGTGCCGGAAAGACCACCACCATGCGCTGCCTGCTGGACATCATCCGCCCCACCAGCGGAACCATCCGGGTGCTGGGGACGGATCCGCGGGCGGGTGGCCCGGAACTGCGGCGCCGCATCGGCTACCTTCCCGGGGAGCTGTTCCTGGCGGGCCGGGTAACGGGGCGCACGCTGCTGGCCCACTATGAGGCAATCAGCGGGCCGGTACCGCCGGGCCGGGTGGACCAGCTGGCGGAGCGGCTGGGGCTGGACCTCACCCGCCATACCCGCAAGCTGTCCAAGGGCAACAAGCAGAAACTGGGCTTGGTGCAGGCCTTCATGCACCAGCCCGAGCTGCTGGTCCTCGATGAGCCCACCAGCGGCCTGGACCCCCTGGTCCAGCAGGAGTTCCATGCCATGGTGCGCGAGGCGAGGCACCGCGGCCAAACCATCTTCCTCAGTTCTCACGTCCTGAGCGAGGTCCAGCAGACGGCGGACACGGTGGCCATCCTTCGGGACGGCAGGATCATCGCCGTCGAATCCGTCAGCGGACTCCGCGAAGGTGCCGTGCGCCGCGTCCGCTTCACCACGTCCGGCATTGCAGCGCACGACGCCGTTGCGCTGCTCAGTGGGGTGCCCAACATCGGACACGTGGAGGTGCTGGAGGCCGACGGCGCGGCGACGCTGTCCGCCACCATTGGCGGGGACATCCAGCCGCTGGTGAGGATGCTGGCTTCCCTCCGCCTGACCGACCTCGTCCTGGAGGAGCCGGACCTGGAGGAAGCAGTGCTGACGATGTACGCCGCCCCGCGGGAGGAGGCACAGTGACGGCTCTTCCACTGTTCCGCCGGGCCTTCTTTGACACCTGGCGCTCCACCCTGGGCTGGGCGCTGGGCCTGGCCGCGGCCATCTTCCTCTACCTGCCGCTGTACCCGTCCATCGGGGGCAGCGCGCAGATGCAGGACATGATCGATGCCCTCCCTCCGGAGATGACCAAGGCGCTGAACTATGACCAGATAGCCACCGGCCCGGGCTACACGCAGGCCACGCTGTTCGGGCTCCTCGGCTTCCTCCTGATGACCATCGCGTCGGTCTCCTGGGGCGCCGCGGCCGTGGGCGGGGACGAGGAGTCGGGCCAGCTGGAACTGACCCTGGCACACGGGGTGCGCAGGGTGCAGGTGGTGCTGGAACGCGCCCTCGCCCTGCTGCTGCGCGTGGTTCTGCTGGCGGCCGTGGTCTGCTCCCTGGTGTGGCTGCTGAACGGCCCGGCGCAGCTGGGCATCGAGCTGGGCCACCTGCTGGGCGCCACCGTGCTGTTCGCCGGGCTGGCACTGCTGAGCGGAACGGCTGCCCTCTGCGTTGGCGCTGTCACCGGCCGCCGCACGTACGGGCTGGCAGCCGGCGCCGGCGTGGGTGTGCTCGGCTACGTGTTCAACGCGGTGGGACGGCAGAGCAAGGACGTGGAGTGGCTGCTGAACCTCAGCCCCTACCACTGGGCCTACGGAAACTCACCGGTGGCGAACGGGGCGGACTGGCCGGCAGCGGCATGGCTGTGGGCCATCTCGGCCGCGCTCGTGGTGCTCGCCGCCGTCGCCCTGGAGCGGCGGGACGTGGGCGCGTAGGCCACTACGCTTTCCAGCTGTGCGGGGCAGGTGTCCGGCTCCCGGGCAGCGTGCTGGACGCACGCCATTCGTGGATCCAGTCGGGAAGCACCAGGTCCGCGGGCGGTTCGCCGAACTCCTTCAGGATGTCCGCCTGGCTGACGGGCCGCCCCTTGTGGACCAGCCGGGTGGCGATGTACGCGCGGGCGTACACCTCGCCGTCGGCCACCATGCGCTGTTCAAAGAAGATGGCTTTGGCATCCAGCCCGATAATGCGGGTCTCGATGGTGTAGTGCTGCCACAGCTGGAGGGACTTCCGGAAGGCGATAGTCTCCGCGGCCACCACCGGGCCCCAGCCGCGCCGGCGCATCCGCTGCCAGACTCCGCTGCGCACCATCAGGTCGAACCGGCCCAGGTCCATGAGGGACAGGTACATGCCGTTGTTGACGTGCATGGCGATGTCGATGTCCGTGGGCAGGACCCTCAGCGGGAGCGAGGAGCTGTCCCAGACGGTCAGGGGCGGGCGGCGCGACGAACGGACCAGCATCAGCAGGGTTCTCAGGAGGAGGTGCATTCCCCAATGCTACCCGCCAGTAACATTGAGGTCCGTGCGTGCCGTGGCCCTGCCAGTAGGATTTCCTGCATGACGCAACAACGCTACCGGGACCTGGCGGACTGGCCGCTGACGGTGACGGCACTCGTCTTCCTGGGAGCCTACGCATGGCAGGTGATTGGCCGGATCGAAGGCAGTGCAGCCCTCCTGCTCGAGGCTGTCATGTGGGCCACCTGGGGCATCTTCGCCGTGGATTACCTGGCCAACCTGTGGCTGGCAGCCAACCGCGGAAGCTGGTTTGTCCGGAACCTGCACGAGCTGGTGATTGTGGCGCTGCCGTTCTTCCGGCCGCTGCGCCTCCTGCGGCTTGTGACACTGTTGTCCGTGCTGCACCGGACACTCGGCGACACCCTGAGGGGCCGGGTGGTGACCTATGTGGTGGGCTCGGCCACCATGCTGGTGTTTGTGGGCGCACTGGCGGTCCTGGACGTGGAGCAGTCGGCCCCGGACGCGAAGATCATCACCTTTGGCGATGCCTTGTGGTGGGCCATGACCACCATCACCACCGTGGGTTACGGCGACATGTACCCGGTGACGCCGATCGGGCGGATGGTTGCCGCTGCCCTGATGATGAGCGGCATCGCCGTGCTGGGTGTGGTCACGGCGTCCATCGCCTCGTGGCTGGTCCAGCGGGTAGAGGATACGGCTGAGGCAGTCTCCGAGGCAGAGGAACCGGTCCGTGCGGAAGTGGCGGACCTCGCGGCCGAAATTGCCGCGCTGCGGCGTGAGATCGCGGCCCTCCAGGAACGGCGAACGCCCTAGCCCACGGCTGTCCGGAAAACACTGCTGCCCGGCAAGTACCGGGCCTTCCGCGGTTGAGTAGCAGGTTCCGCGCCACCAAGTACCGCACTTAAATATTCGGGTAATTCCTACTGGTGCCGCTAAGGTGCGCCCTTCCTAGACTCGGGATTCCTAGGACCGAACACAGTGCCGGCGGTCCCCCGGAATTGCTTCCCGGGGTCCCGCCCCTCGCGGAGCCTCCGTATTTTCTGGGTATGCGGATGCCTCCATCCCGCGCCTTTCCTGCGGCCCCGCATCAACGGAGGCTACTGGCGCGTTCCCCTCGATCCGTCCCGCCCGCCGAAGCGCACTGTTCCGGCCCGGCTGGACCGAGCCTGGACGGGCTACCCATGAACCAGCCATACCTTTCCACCCCCGAAGGTCCCAGCAGGAGCTTCGCCACGGATGAACCCCGCACCGAGATCACCACTGGACGGCCGGCCATCAGCAACAGGCTGTGGGCCGGCATGGCAACGGCCGCCGTGGTGGCGGCAGTGGGCGTCGGCGCCCTGGCGGCGCCTCCCGCGTCAGTGGACCAGGGCACGACGACGGTGGGCCAAGTTGCCGAGGCCGCGTTGCCGGAAGTGCCCAACGCCGCAGCAGCCGCAGAAGCCGCCGAAGCCCCGCCCGCGGTCGAGGCCGCCGCCGAGGCTGTTTCCGAGGCTCCCGCCCCGGCGGCGGTGGCGCCACCGCCACCGCCTGCGCCGGAGCCAGCACCTGCACCTGCTCCTGAACTCGCTCCGGCTCCTGAACCCGCGCCGGCTCCGGCGGGTGACCCAAACCTGTACACCGTGGTTCCGGGCGATACGGTCGGAGCCATCGCTGCCAGGCACGGCGTGGACATGAATGCCATGCTCGCAGCGAACGGACTGGGCCACTACAGCATCATCGTTCCGGGCCAGACGCTGGTGCTGACCGGACCGCCTGTTGCCGTAGCTGCGGACGTGCCCGCCCCCGTGCCGGCGCCGGCACCGGCTCCCGCACCGGCGGCCGCCGCACCCGCAGCAGCTCCCGCCCCCGCCCCTGCTTTCGTCCCGGCCGCCCCGGCTATCCGCACCATCTACGTGGCCGGCGCCGGCGGGCAGTCCATGGTGGACGCATGCATCGGGCCCATCCACTACACGCCCAACGACGGCTACTCGCTCTTTATCACTGAGCACGACTTCTGTGGCGGCTGGGCCCGGTTCTCCGGCATAGGCGTAGGGGAAACCGTCAGCATCCCGGGCTACGGAACCTATACCGTCTCAGCACGGGGACAGGTGCCCAACCCGGGGACCACCAACGACGTCATTGCTGTCTTCGGCGGTTTCCCCCGGGCGATCCTCCAGACCTGCATCCCCGGCACGAGCCAGATGCTCCTGATTGCGCTGAACTGACTTGCACTGAACTGACGGGAATGCCTCACTGGCACCCTGGCCCGAGTGGCTGAAGATCCCCCAGGTTTCCCAAGCTTGTCCGCGGTTCCTAGCCTTGACGGCGGGGAGCCGCGGACAAGGCCATGACCGGACACAAAGAAACGCCACGGAGGGGACCCCGTGGCGTTGGTAGCGGGTAATCCTGACGGGGGAATTCCCACCTACGCGTTCATCGGTTTGCGCTCCGAGATGTGCTCCACGAGCTCACCCACGCGCTGCTCGGAGTAGTTCCGGGCAATGTCGCCCTGGCTGATGATGCCCACCAGCTTGTGGTCGGCGATCACCGGGAGCCGGCGGACCTGGTGGGTTTCCATCATCTCGATCGCCGCGTCAACGTTCGCGTCCGCGTCGACCCAGTGCGGCCTGCCCGAGGCGAGGTCGCGGGCCATCATTTCGCGGGGATCGCGTCCTGCTGCCACGCACTTGAGCACGATGTCGCGGTCGGTGATCATGCCCTTCAGCTTGCCGTCGTCACCGCAGATGGGCAGCGACCCGCAGTCAAGGTCCATCATCATCTTGGCGGCATCCACCAGGGACTGGTTTTCCTTAATACACTGCGCGTCCGTCGTCATGAACTCACGTACGGCACTCATTGGTCCTCCTTCATCGATGGGGATATCGACGCAGGGTACCGGGGCACATGCGCCGATGCTGCCAGCCTACGCCGGGCTCCCAGTGATGTCGACGGCGGTTTTCCACGGCTTCGGAAGGGGGCTTCCGCGCACGACGCCGGGCCCGCTGCCTGGCTTCCCGGCCTTCCTCGCGGCCCAGGACCTTCCATGGGCAGGATTCGCGAACAAGCCCGTGACTCAGACGCTGGATCCGGGGCCCGGGCACAAAAAAGCCTCCGGAACCATTCGGTTCCGGAGGCTTTTCCTTGGGTGGCAGATGAGGGATTCGAACCCCCGTAGGCGTTGCCAGCTGATTTACAGTCAGCCCCCTTTGGCCGCTCGGGTAATCTGCCGAACTTCAAAAGAAGTACCCGCCGATGCAGTCTGCGAACCGTCCGTTTCCGGGCTGTTCCGCTTCCAGTAACCGCGGGCAAGACAACTTTACAGAACTTCCGCCGAAGAATCGAATCGGGCCGCGGACGCCTCGAAAACCCTTGCAATACCAGGGGAAAGGGACGGAATCAGGCCCCGCCCAGGATCCTGCCGGCGAGCCGCGCTTCGAACTTCACGGCCTGCTCCTCTGTGATCTGGTTCAGCTGGACAGCACGGAGCAGGTCCTCGTGGACACCTTCCATCCGGGCCGAGGCGTCCGGCACGGGACTGAAGATGATGGCCGCAGCAACTGCCGCGGCCGCGACGGAGCTGGCGGCGCCGGCAACCGCTCCAGCAGCTGCTGTGGTGGTTCGCGTGGCGTACCGGACGGCCTTGCGGTGCATGGTGTTCCCTTCGTGCAGCTTCCCAACTTTTCCAACTCTGCGGCGGCCTCCTTCGTTCCCTCCGGGTGTCCGCTGAGAGGGAACTGTGAACCCCACTCCCCCACCAACACCGGCATCCGTATTAGGCTTTTAGGCAGCGATCAAGCCCTGTCCGCGCACAGGGTTCCCACCAGCACAAGGAGAGTCATGGCAGGCGAGTCAACGTTCGACGTCGTAAGCAAAGTGGACAAGCAGGAAGTGGCCAACGCGCTGAACCAGGCACAGAAGGAACTGGCCCAGCGCTACGACTTCAAGGGTGTGGGAGCCGAGGTGGACTTCAGCGGCGACAAGATCCTGATGAAGGCCAACTCGGAGGAACGGGTGTTGGCGGTGCTGGACGTCCTCCAGTCCAAGCTGATCCGCCGTGGCATCTCACTGAAGTCCCTGGACACCGGCGAGCCGTACCCCTCCGGCAAGGAGTTCCGGCTCGAGGCCTCCATCAAGGAGGGAATCGCGCAGGACCTGGCGAAGAAGATCAACAAGCTCATCCGCGACGAGGCGCCCAAGTCCGTCAAGTCCCAGATCCAGGGCGACGAACTGCGCGTGACGTCAAAGTCCCGTGACGACCTGCAGGCCACCATGGCCCTGCTGAAGGACTTCGACGAAGCCGACCTGCAGTTTGTGAACTTCCGCAGCTAGTCCTTCCCGTCGGCTTTCGACGCGCAGGATCCAGGCCGCCAGCCGTACGTCAGGCTGGCGGCCGGCCGGCCATCCGCTCCAGCCGCGCAATCCTGTCCCGCATGGGCGGATGCGTGGCGAACAGCTTGTTCATCGCCCCGCCGCGGAACGGATTGGCGATCATCAGGTGCGAGGCGTTCACCAGGCGCTGGTCCTGGGGCAGCGGGGCGATACTGACGCCGCGCTCGATCTTGCCCAGGGCTGAGGCGAGGGCCAACGGATCGCCGGTCAGCTGCGAACCGTCCTCGTCGGCGTCGTACTCCCGCGTCCGGGAAATGGCGAGCTGGATCAGGGACGCCGCGAAGGGGGCGAGCAGCGCCATGGCGATCATGGCCAGCGGATTGGAGTTGCGGCGGTCCCCGCCGCCGAAGAACAGCAGCATCTGCCCCACCGAGGTGATCACGCCTGCGACGGCGGCGGCTACTGACGAGGTGAGGATGTCCCGGTTATAGACGTGCATCAGTTCATGCCCCAGGACCCCGCGAAGTTCCCGGGCGTCCAACAGTTGCAGGATGCCCTGGGTCACGCAGACCGCGGCATTGCGGGGGTTCCGGCCGGTGGCGAAGGCATTCGGGTTCATGGTGGGCGAAAGATAGATGCGCGGCATGGGCTGGTTGGCCCGGGCCGACAGCTCGCGGACCATCTGGTAGAGCTGCGGGGCCTGCGCCTCGGCCACGGGAATGGCCTGCATGGACCGGATGGCGATCTTGTCGCTGTTCCAGTATCCGTAGGCGGTGGTAAACACCCCCACCAGGGCCATGATCCAGATGGGCGCGGAGCTGCGGGTGCTGGTGCCGATCACCGCCCCGAGCCCAAGGAGCACCGCCCACAGCACACCGAAGAGCGCCGCCGTCTTGAGGCCGTTGTGATGTTTGTGCACGTCTCCTCCTTACTCACTAAGGGAACGGCTGTCTAGGGAACAGGGTTCCGTGCGTCGTATTCCCTGAAGCCGGGCTGCAGCTTTGCGGCCGCCCAGGCGCCGGCGGCGCAGAGGAAGCCGCCGATCAGCAGGACCCAGCCCTCTGCCACGATTTTAGTTGCGCCGCCTGCCAGCAGGTCACCGATCCTGGGGCCTCCCGCCACCACCACGATGAACACCCCCTGGAGGCGCCCGCGGAGGTGGTCCGGCGTTGCGGCCTGCAGGATGGTGTGGCGGAAAACGCCGCTGATGGAATCGGCGATTCCGGCCAGCGCGCAGCACAGTGCTGCGGGAAGCAGCCACAGCGTCACCGCTCCGTCCGGGACGCGCCCGGCCAGCAGCACCACAAGCCCGAACCCGGCGATGGAGGCGCCCCACCCCATCACCGAGAAAACCACGGCGCTCCCCTGCCGGCGCACATTCCCGAGCGGCCCGGAGAACAGCCCGGCCAGGAAGGCGCCGATGGCGGTGGAGGCAAGGAGGACGCCCACGGTGGCCTCGCCGCCGCCGATCATGACCGCGCCGATGGCCGGCATGAGCGCCCGCGGCTGGGCCAGGATCATGGCGATCAGGTCAATGACGAAGGTCATGCGCAGGTTGGGCCGGGTGCCCAGGAAGCGGAAGCCCTCGACGACGGAGCGGAGCCCGGGCCGGCGCGGAGTTCCCGACGGCGGGAGGGGCGGCAGCCGGTACACCGCCCACAGGACGAACGCGAAGCTGATGAAGTCGAGCGTGTAGGTCCAGGCGAACCCTATCCAGGCGACCAGCACGCCGGCCAGCAGGGGACCTGCCGTCATGGCGAGGCCGAAGGACATCATGCTGAGGGCGTTGGCTGCGGGCAGGAGTTCCTTGCGGACCAGCATGGGGAGGATGGCGCTGCGGGCCGGCTGGTTGATGGCCTGGGCTCCGCTCTGCGCCGCCACCAACAGGTACAGGAGCCACACATTGTCCAGCTGCAGCCAGGACTGCAGGGCAATCACGCCTGTCGTGAGCCACAGGACAGAGGTGGCGAGCAGGGCCACCTTGCGGCGGTCGTGGGCGTCGGCGATGGAACCGCCCAGCAGCCCGCCAATGACCAGCGGCACCAGGGCGAAAACGGCCAGCAACCCCACGTAGAAGCTGTCCTGGGTCAGGCGGTAGACCTGCAGGCTGACTGCCACCAACGTGAGCTGGCTTCCGACGGCGGACACGGCCGATCCCAGCCAGAGCCTGCGGAACGCCGGGCTCTCCCGGAGCGGCGTGATGTCAGCGAGCAGTTTCCCCACCCTGCAACCCTAGTGGTGCGGATGTGGCTGCTGGTTCCCGCGAGGTTAGTCCAGCCTTATTGTGAGATGTTCATAATAAGTGCTTGAATGGTGTCATGACGGAACACTTTGACGGCCACGAAGCATGGGCTGCCGCCCTGCGCGCCCACGGCCGCAGGGTGACCAAACAGCGGCTGGCGGTCCTGTCCGCCGTCGAACGCCATCCCCATTCCCCCGCCGAAAGCATCCTGAGCGCCGCCCGTGCCGAGCTTCCCGAGCTGACGGCCCAGTCCGTGTATGTGGTGCTGGGCGACCTGACTGACCTGCATATGCTCCGCAGGTTTGAGCCCCCGCACTCCCCCGCCCTGTACGAAACACGGGTGGGAGACAACCACCACCACGCCATCTGCATCAGCTGCGGCCGCGTGGAGGACGTCGACTGCGCAGTGGGCCACGCGCCCTGCCTCACCCCCCACTGGGATGAGGAAACCAAGCCGATGACCATCCAGATCGCCGATGTCATGTACCAGGGCATCTGCCAGGACTGCCAGCAGTCCCAACAACTTCCTTCCAATCGTCCCTCTGAAGAAACACAGAAATAAGAGAAATAGGAGAACAATGACTGCCATTTCAACAACCCAGTCAGGTGCCCCCGTTACGTCCGACGCGCACTCCAAGTCAACCGGTGCCGACGGTGCCATCATCCTGACTGACCACTACCTGGTGGAAAAGCTCGCCCAGTTCAACCGCGAGCGGGTTCCGGAGCGCGTAGTGCACGCCAAGGGCGGCGGCGCATTCGGCACGTTCAAGGCCACCGAGGACGTGTCCAGGTACACCAAGGCAGCCTTCCTCCAGCCCGGCGTCGAAACCGAGATGCTGATCCGCTTCTCCTCCGTGGCAGGCGAAAGCGGCTCTCCGGACACCTGGCGCGATCCCCGCGGCTTCGCCGTGAAGTTCTACACCTCCGAGGGCAACTACGACCTCGTGGGCAACAACACCCCCGTCTTCTTCATCCGCGACGGCATCAAGTTCCCGGACTTCATCCACTCCCAGAAGCGCCTCCCGGGCACCCACCTGCGCGACGCAGACATGCAGTGGGACTTCTGGACCTTGTCCCCCGAATCCGCCCACCAGGTCACCTGGCTGATGGGCGACCGCGGCCTGCCCGCCTCCTGGCGTGAAATGCAGGGCTACGGCTCGCACACCTACCAGTGGATCAACGCCGAGGGCGAGCGCTTCTGGGTCAAGTACCACTTCAAGTCCAACCAGGGCGTGAACTCCATGGGCAGCGAGCAGGCAGAGCAGCTGGCCGGCTCGGACGCTGACTACTACATCCGCGACCTGTCCGAGAACATCGAAGCCGGCAACTTCCCGTCCTGGGACCTGCACGTCCAGGTCATGCCGTACGAGGACGCCAAGACCTACCGCTTCAACCCGTTCGACCTGACCAAGGTGTGGCCGCACGGCGACTACCCGCTGATCAAGGTGGGCACCATGGAGCTGAACCGGAACCCGGAGAACTACTTCGCACAGATCGAGCAGGCCACTTTCGCGCCGTCGAACTTCGTTCCGGGCATCGCCGCTTCCCCGGACAAGATGCTGCAGGCCCGCATCTTCTCCTACGCGGACGCGCACCGCTACCGCGTAGGCACCAACCACGCGCAGATCCCGGTGAACCAGCCGAAGAACCAGGTCAACAACTACAGCCAGGACGGCGCCGGGCGTTACCACTTCAACGCCCCGTCCGTTCCGGTGTACGCCCCCAACTCCGTGGGCGGCCCGGCTGCCGTGGAGCCGCAGAACCCGGCCGGCGGCTGGGAGAACGACGGCGAGCTGACGCTGGCTGCGCACTCCCTCCACGCTGAGGACAGCGACTTTGTCCAGGCCGGCACGCTGTACCGCGAGGTTTTCGACGACGGCGCCAAGGCCCGCCTGCTCGAGACCATCACTGGTGCCGTGGGCGGCGTGAAGAGCCCCGGCATCAAGGAACGCGCCATCCAGTACTGGACGAACGTTGACGCCGACCTCGGCGCCAAGCTGCGCGCCAACCTCGGTGCCGCAGACGCCCCGTCAGCGCCGGCTTCGGACGCAGAATCAGCCAACAAGATCGGCTAATCCAGCCTTTCCTGAGGTTGCTCCAGGGGCCACCCCGTCACGGATTCCGTGGCGGGGTGGCCCCTTTTCCACATAGGGCAGCTTGTGCACATAGCGGATCCGGGCACTGTCCTCCGGTGCGGGGCGCCCCTAGGCTCGCACCATGACATCTTTCCAGGGCATCCCGGCCGGCGCTTTTGGGTTCTACGAAGAGCTTCAGGACAACAACAACCGGGAGTGGTGGCAGGAACACCGGGCGGGGTACCAGTCGCTGGTCAAGGAACCGCTGGCATCACTGCTCGCAGAGCTGGAGCCCCGGTTCGGTCCGGCGAAGCTTTTCCGGCCCAACAGGGATATCCGGTTCTCCGAGGACAAGTCCCCGTACAAGACGGCCCAGGGTGCGGTGGCGTCCGTCCAGGAGGGTGTTGGCTACTACCTGCAGATAAGCGCTGAAGGCCTGCTGGTGGGCGGGGGCTGCCACTCGCACACCCCTGCGCAGCTGGCCCGCTACCGCAACGCGGTGGACGCCTCGGGCACCGGTGAGGCTCTCCGCCACATTCTGGAGGCCGTTGCCGCAGCCGGCTTCTCTGTTGAGGGCGAGAAACTGAAAACAGTGCCGCGCGGGTACGCCCGCGAGCATCCGCGGGCGGAACTCCTGAAGCACAAATCCCTCTCAGCCAGCGTCAGCCTGGGCATGCCGGACTGGCTGGCCACCCCCGGCGCGGTCCATGAAATCGCGGAGCTGTGGGATGACCTGCGCCCGTTGGTGGACTGGGTCAGCCGGCACGCAGCCCCTTGAGCGGTGTACCCCCTTGTGCGAATTCCCTATTCGGTGCCTGCTCCCCCGGAGGTAGCCGCAGCCGGCCGGTGTCCCTTCTTGGCCAGCTGGATCTGTTCGTAGACGTGGTGGCGCAACTCGGTAAAGCGCGGCAGGGAACGGGTGTTCAGCTGGTCACGGTCCGCCGGGAGGTCGATCTGGATGTCCTCCTGGATCACCGTCGGAGAGCTCGACAGGATGATGACCCGCTCGCCAAGGTAGACGGATTCGTCAATGTCGTGGGTCACGAACAGCACTGTCACGCCGAGTTTTTTCCAGACAACCCGGATCAGGTCCTCAAGGTCGGCACGGGTCTGGGCATCCACCGCGGCGAACGGCTCGTCCATGAGCAGGACCTCGGGCTGGTAGGCGATGGCCCGGGCGATTGCGACGCGCTGCTGCATGCCGCCGGAGAGCTGCCAGGGGTAGGACCGCGGGACGTGGGAGAGGCCCACTGCTTCGAGTGCGTTGTCCACCAGCCGGTCGCGTTCGCCCTTGGGGACACCCTGGTTCTTCAGTGGCAGTTCCACGTTGTCCCGCACCCGCATCCACGGGAACAGCGAACGCCCGTATTCCTGGAAGACCACCGCCATCTTCTTCGGTGGGCCGGTCACGCGCTTGCCGTCAAGGAGCACCTCGCCCTCGGTGGGCGCCATGAGTCCGGAGATGCACTTGAGCAGTGTGGTTTTACCGGACCCGGAAGGCCCCACCAGGCAGGCCAGCTCCCCGGCGCGCAGGTCGAAGGTGAGGTTCCGGACAGCCTCGACGTCGCCGCCGTCGGTCTGGTAGACCTTCTTCAGCCCCCGTACGGAAAGCGTGGCCTCCGTGTTTGCTTGAGTGGCGTCAGGCTGCATTTTCTACCTCTTTCTGGCCGTGGTACCAGCGCAGGATGTTCCGTTCGGCCCACTGGAAGATGAAGGACATGGCCACGCCCAGCAGGCCCAGGACCACGATGCCGGACCACATCTCGGGGATGGCGAAGGACCGCTGGAACTGGACGATCGTAAAGCCCAGCCCGGAGGACGAGGCAAACATTTCGGAGATCACCATCAGGATCAGCCCGAGGGACAGCGACTGGCGGACGCCGGCCATGATCTGCGGGCTAGCGGAGGGCAGCACCAGGTACCGGACCCGCGCCCAGCCGCTGATGCCGTAGGTGTGGGCGGAGTCGGAAAGGACAGGGTCCACGGCCCGGACGCCTTCGATGGTGTTCAGCAGCACCGGCCAGACGCAGCCGGAGATGATCACCATGACCTTCATGGAATCGGTTATTCCCATGAGCAGCATGAGGACCGGCACCAGGACCGGGGGCGGGATGGCGCGGAAGAACTCAAGCGTTGGTTCCAGGAGGGCCCGCAGCCAGCGGACGGATCCGATCAGGACACCGCCCACCACCCCGATAAGGATGGCAACGGCGACGCCCACCACAAGCCGGCCCAGGCTGGGCAGGACATCGGAAAAGAAGCGCTCACCGAACCAGACCTCGCCAAACGTCTCCACGAGGTCTGCTGGCTTGGGGACAAAGAAGTTGACTGAGCCCAGGGTGGACACCCACCAGACCAGGACCAGCAGCGCCGGCAGTCCCAGGATGTAGCCGATGTTCCTGGCCGTCCTCATACGATCACCTCCGACCGGATGGACGAGTGCCAGCCCAGGATCCTTTTTTCGATCTGGCGCATCAGCATGTTGATGAGGACGCCGATCAGGCCGGTGGCCAACACCAGGGCGTACATGCCGGAGATGGCGCCGCCGGACTGGGCCAGGGCGATCTCCCTGCCGAGTCCCGGGGATCCGATGACGAGTTCCGCGGTGATGGCCAGGACCAGCGCCACGGCGGCGGCGAGCCGCACGCCCGTCATCAGGTAGGGCAGTGCGGTGGGAAAGACCACGTACCGGATCCGGGCCATCCTGCCCAGGCCGTACGTCTTGGCGGTGTTGTTGGCAACCATGTCCACATCGGCCACTCCGTACAGCACCTGGATCAGGACCTGCCAAAAGGAGGCGTAAACAATCAGGAGCAGGGACGACTCGATTTTCACGCCGAAGAGCAGCACGGCCAACGGGATGAGGGCAACCGACGGGATGGGTCGAAGGAACTCGATGGTTGAATTGGTGGCCTTCCGCAGGAAATCGCTGGAGCCGATGATAAAGCCCAGCAGGACGGCTGCCGCCACTGCCATCAGCAGGCCGAGGAACCACGCCTTCATGGTCTCGCCCACCGCAACCCAGAAGGCCGTCAGTCCGAAGTCGACGACCAGGGCGGCTATGACCTCGCTGGCGGGCGGGAGGAACCGTTCATCGATCAGGCCGAGCCGGGGAATGAGCTCCCACGTCGCCAGGAATCCGATAATGCCCAGGATCCCCAGCAGCTGCTTCGAGGCCCCCTTGCCCGCCTTCCGGCG
>NZ_BMKU01000003.1:0-120644 GCF_014644495.1 Pseudarthrobacter polychromogenes | reverse complement strand
GGACTCACGGGAGGAGGTCGTCCGCACTGGGGGCTGTGGAGAGCGTGCCGTACTTGGCTGCCGCGTCGCCCAGCGTCTTGAACGCGCCCTCGTCGAACTCAACGCGGTAGCGCGGGAGGATCATCTTCGCCCGCGTGGCCTCGTCGATCTTGGTGTACGTGCCCACGATCTCGCGGACTTCGTCCGGGTGCTCCTGGGCGTATTCCAGGGACTTGTTCATGGCGCGGGTGAACTTTTCCGTCAGGTCGGCTTTACCGCTGATGGTGTCGCCCTTGGTGAAGTAGCCGGCGATATCGAGTTCCGGGCTCATCTCCACGAAGTTCGACGACACCACAGTTCCGCCTTCATCCACGGCCTTGGACAGGAACGGCTCGAGGATCCATGCTGCATCCACCTGCTTGTTGGCCAGCGCCGCGGGGGCGTCCGGGAAGGCGACTTCCACGAACTTCACCCCGCTGGGATCGCCGCCGTCCTTCTCGATGACAGATTTGATGGTGGTGTCGCCGATGTTGGAGAGGTTGTTCACGGAAACAGTTTTCCCGGCGAGGTCCTTGGCGGACTGGATGTCCGATCCGGCCGGGACAACGACACCGCCGATGTCCTTGCCCTCTTCACCCGTGGTGGAGGCGCCGTTTGCCACGAACTTCAGGTCCAGCCCCTTGTCCTTGGCCACCATGACCGAGATCAGGTTGGAGAAGGCGAAGTCGAAGCTGCCGCTGACCACGCCGGGGACAATCGCCGCGCCGCCGGTGGCTGTCTGGATATCCAGCTCAAGGCCCTCTTCCTTGAAGAATCCCTGCTTGTCACCGAGATAGATGGGCGCGCAGTCGACAATGGGGATGACGCCCACGCTGACCTTGGTCAAACCTTCTTCCCCGCCCCCGGTGGCGGGCGCGGTTCCGCCTCCCGTGGAACTGGGCGAGCCGCTTCCGCAGGCCGCCAGTCCAAGGATGGAGGCTGCTGCGAGGACGGAAATAAGACGACGTTTCATGTTCACTCCTTCGTGCACATGACTGGGAACTTCTGCGTTCCCTAGCCCTGGTGTTCGCCATTCGAACAATCGTTCGATTACTCTGATTCAATCACGGTACGACCGTCAGGCCACCCATATACGGCTCATTGTTACAGCTCTGAGACGGCGGCGTAAGGGACACCCAGCGGCAGTGTGCTGCCGCCGTCGCGGCGCAAGGGAGTCCGGAGGGCAGGGCTGCTCAGCCGTCCTGTCCGCTGGCCGCCAACCGGGCCTCAAGGTTGTTGAAGAAGACCGTGAGCATCAGTTCGAAGGCCTTCGTGGCTGCCTCCGGCTCGTTCATGACCACGAAGTCGAACTGGAGTCCGTAGAAGGTGGAGGTGAAGAGCCGCGCGTCCGTATCGGCGAATTCCTCCGGTATCCCCTGGACCATCAGCCAGTCGCGGGTCTTGTGGTGGAGCATCCGGAAGTGTTCCTGCGACGTTCCCCGCGGCTCGGCGGCAACGATGTCCTGCGCCGTCGCTTCAAATTCGAGCCGCGTGAGGTGCCGGTTGCGCTGCGCCATGGTCCACTGCCAGGAATCCAGCAGGAAGTCCCGCCAGGCGGCGCGGTCGATGTCCCGCACGTCGGTGTTGCGCATCCGGTCCAGCCGGGACTCGATGGAAACAACGATGTCGTTGATGAGCTGGTCGCGGCTTCCGAAGTGGTACACCAGCACGTAGGCGCTCATTCCCAGGCCGTCGGCCAGGCTCCGGAAGGTGAGCTCAGCCAGCGTCTTGTCCATCAAATAGTCAAGGATGGCGGCGAGGAGCTCGGCCTTGCGTTCGTGTCGTGTGGGGCGGGCCATAAGTCCAATCCTAGGTGGCGGCTCCATCCTAGAAGCCGGCATGCGAATGCCCGCCCGGGCAGGCCTGGGCGGGCATTCGGGGAAAGGGGTCAGACGCGGGTGAGCTCGTCGCCGTCGCGCACCTCGCCGGAAGCCGTTCCGTTGACGGCGCTGCTGGCGTCGCCGAACCGCTCGTTGAGGCGGGAGTGGCGCTGGCCGTAGGCGAAGTAGATCGCCATGCCGATGACCAGCCAGATGGCAAAGAAGATCCACGTCTCCACCGCAAGGTTGGTCATGAGGTAGAGGCACAGCACTGCGGACACGATGGGCAGGACCTTCCCGAAGGGGACGCGGAAGGCGGGCTTCAGGTCGGGGCGCTTCTTGCGGAGCACCAGGATGCCGAGGCTTACCACCACGAACGCGGACAGCGTTCCGATGTTGATCATTTCCTCCAGCAGGTCCACGTTGGTCAGGCCGGCCACCAGTGCAACGGCGGCGCCGCAGATGACCTGGAGGCGCACCGGCGTCGAACGCTTCTCGCTGGTCCTGGACAGCGCCCGGGGCAGGAGGCCGTCGCGGCTCATGGCGAGAACCACGCGGGACAGGCCCATGAGGAGGACCATGATCACGGTGGTCAGGCCCACCAGCGAGCCGAAGGCGATGACCTTGGCGGCCGAGGTGTCGCCTACGGCTTCGAAGGCGGTGGTGAGGGTGGGGTTCTCGGCTTCGGCCAGCTGCGTGTAGGACACCATGCCGGTCAGGGCCAGCGAGACCAGGATGTAGAGCAGGGTCACCAGGGCCAGTCCGCCGAAGATCCCGCGCGGCAGGGTCTTCTGCGGGTTCTTGACTTCCTCGGCGGAGGTGGCCACCACGTCGAATCCGATGAACGCGAAGAACACCAGCGCGGCCCCGGCAAAGATGCCCAGGGTGCCGTACTGGGCCGGCGCGGCCCCGGTCAGGAAGCCGAAGAACGACTGCTTGAGGACGTCGGCGGTGCCCGTGCCGCCGGTGGGCTCAGCGGCGGGAACGAACGGGGCGTAGTTTTCGAACTTCACGTAGGTGAAGCCCACCACGATCACAAAGAGGACGACGCCGATCTTGATGAGGGTGAAGATGTTGCCTACGCGGGCGGACAGCTTGGTGCCAAGGACCAGCAGCACGGTGAAGACGGCGACGATCAGGAAGGCGCCCCAGTAAAGGTCAACCCCGCCCAGGGAGACCGCCGGCGGAATGTCGGCGCCCATGAGGGCGAACACCTTGCTGAGGTAGATGCCCCAGTACTTGGCGATGACTGCCGCCGCGGTGAAGAGTTCCAGGATCAGGTTCCAGCCGATGATCCAGGCGAGGAGTTCGCCCATGGTGGCGTAGGTGAAGACGTAGGCGGAGCCTGCCACCGGGATGGCGGTGGCGAACTCGGCGTAGCACATGATGGCCAGCGCGCACGTGACCGCGGCGACGGCAAAGGACAGCGTCACGGCCGGTCCCGAGAAGTTGGCTGCCGCTTTGGCGCCCACGGAGAAGATGCCGGCGCCGACAGCCACCGCGACGCCCATGATCATCAGGTCCCAGGTGCTGAGGGAGCGCTTGAGCTTGCGTCCGGGCTCATCGGCGTCGGCCATCGACTGCTCGATGGATTTGGTCCGGAGAAGGTTCATAGGGGAATCACAATCCTGGTTTCGGCTGGAAACAGACCTCCTAACGCTAGTGTCCATCCAATGGACGGGACGAATTGTTCCGAATGGTGAGATCCGCGATGTGCCAAACTTTGTTGCGGTGAACGCACTTGGGACCCTCCGGTTGGAGGGTCCCAAGCGTGCTTCGGCCGAATTACTAGGCAGGCCAGTCCATGAGGGTGGAGCGGATCAGGAACCGTTTGCCCTCCGGCGCCTCCACGGAAAACCCGCTTCCCCGCCCCGCCACCACATCCACCGTGAGATGGGTGTGGCTCCAGTAACTGAATTGTTCCCGTGACATCCAGAATTCCAGCGGCCGCGGTTCCAGTCCGTCGGAGAGGTCGAAGAGGCCCAGCAGCACGTCTGCTTCCGCGGTGATGAAGTCGCCCGCCGGATAGCACATGGGCGAGGACCCGTCGCAGCAGCCGCCGGACTGGTGGAACATGAGCGGCCCGTGCTGGAGCCACAGTTTCCGCAGCAGCTGCACGGCGGCCGGGGTGAGCGCCACCCGGGAGAACTCCTCTCCGGGCAGCGTCACCGCGGCCTTCAGCGTGTCCGGCATCAGAACCTCAGGACCACGCGGCCGTCGATCTTGGCGTGCTTCATCTCGTCGAGCACCGCGTTGATTTCCGAGAGTTCCCGCACTGACACGGTGGGGTGGATCTTGCCCTGCGCGTAGAAGTCCAGCGCTTCCTCCATGTCCTGCCGGGTTCCCACGATCGAACCGCGGACCGTCAGGCCCTTGAGCACAATCTCGAAGATCGGTGCGGGAAAGTCGCCCGGCGGCAGCCCGTTGAACACGATCGTCCCGCCACGGCGTGCCATGCCGATGGCCTGGCCGAACGCTGACGGGTGCACGGCCGTGACCAGGACGCCATGGCAACCTCCGGTTTCGCGTTGGATGACTTCCACCGGGTCCTCGTGCAGGGCGTTGACCGTCAGTTCGGCGCCGTGGGCCTTCGCCAGGGCGAGCTTGTCGTCGGCAATGTCCACCGCCGCCACCCGGAGGCCCATAGCCACCGCGTACTGGACCGCGATGTGGCCCAGGCCGCCGATGCCGGAGATGGTGACCCACTGGCCGGGCTTGGCCTCGGTCATCTTCAGGCCCTTGTAGACGGTGACGCCGGCGCACAGCACCGGCGCCACCTCGACGGGGTCGGATCCCGCCGGTATGCGGGCGGCGAACCGCGAGTCCACCAGCATGTACTCGCCAAACGAGCCGTCCACGCTGTAGCCGGCGTTCTTCTGCGCTTCGCACAGCGTTTCCCAGCCGGTGCGGCAGTACTGGCAGTCGCCGCAGGCAGACCAGAGCCAGGCGTTGCCCACCAGGTCACCGACAGCCAGGTCCGTGACGCCCTCGCCGAGGGCCACCACTTCTCCCACGCCCTCGTGGCCGGGGATGAAGGGCGGTGAGGGCTTGACGGGCCAGTCGCCTTCTGCCGCGTGGAGGTCGGTGTGGCAGACGCCGGTGGTCAGGACCTTGACCAGTGCCTGTCCCGGACCGGGGGTGGGAATCTCGAGGTCCTGGACCTGGAGGTCCTGGCCGAATTCGGTTACTACTGCTGCTTGCATTCTCGTCGTCATTGGCGAAATCCTTGCGTCGTTGTAGCTGGGTTGGAGCGGGGGTGCAGCGGCGGCTTCTAGAAGAAGCCGAGCTTGTTTTCGTTGTAGCTGACCAGCAGGTTCTTGGTCTGCTGGTAGTGGTCCAGCATCATGGAGTGGTTCTCACGCCCGATGCCTGAGGACTTGTAGCCGCCAAACGCGGCCCCGGCCGGATAGGCGTGGTAGTTGTTCACCCAGACACGGCCGGCCTGGATTTCCCGGCCCGCCCGGTACGCGACGTTGCCGTTGCGCGACCAGACGCCGGCGCCGAGGCCGTACAGGGTGTCATTGGCAAGGCCCATGGCGTCGTTGTAGTCGCTGAACTTCGTCACGGCCACCACCGGGCCAAAGATCTCCTCCTGGAAGATCCGCATCTTGTTGTGGCCCTCGAAGACCGTGGGCTGGACGTAGAAGCCACCCGCGAGGTCGCCGGGCAGTTCGGCGCGGGCGCCGCCGGTCAGGACCTTGGCGCCTTCCTGCTTTCCGATGTCGATGTAGGACAGGATCTTCTCTAGCTGGTCGTTGGATGCCTGGGCGCCCACCTGCGTCTCGGTGTCCAGCGGGTTGCCCTGCACCATCTTCTCCACGCGGGCAACGGCGTCGGCCATGAAGGACTCGTAAATGTCTTCCTGGACCAGGGCGCGGGACGGGCAGGTGCATACCTCGCCCTGGTTGAAGGCGAACAGCGCGAAGCCTTCCTGTGCCTTGTCGTAGAAGGCGTCGTTTTCCTGGGCGACGTCGTTGAAGAAGATGTTGGGGCTCTTGCCGCCGAGTTCAAGGGTGACGGGGATCAGGTTCTGGCTGGCGTACTGGCTGATCAGCCGGCCAGTGGTGGTCTCGCCCGTGAAGGCGATCTTGCGGATGCGGGGGCTGGACGCGAGCGGCTTCCCTGCCTCGACGCCGAAGCCGTTGACCACGTTCAGGACGCCGGCGGGGAGCAGGTCGCCGATGAGCTCCATCAGGACCAGGATGGACGACGGCGTCTGCTCGGCGGGCTTGAGCACCACGGCGTTGCCTGCGGCGAGCGCGGGAGCGAGCTTCCAGACGGCCATCAGGATGGGGAAGTTCCAGGGGATGATCTGGCCGACGACGCCGAGCGGCTCGTGGTAGTGGTAGGCGGTGGTGTCGTCGTCGAGCTGCGAGAGCCGGCCCTCCTGGGCGCGGACGGCGGAGGCGAAGTAGCGGAAGTGGTCCGCGGCCAGGGGCATGTCGGCGTTGAGGGTTTCGCGGATGGGCTTGCCGTTGTCCCAGGACTCGGCGACGGCCAGCATTTCCAGGTTCTCGTCGATCCGGTCAGCGATCTTGTTCAGGATCGCGGCGCGCTCGGCCACGGAGGTCTTGCCCCAGGACGGTGCAACCTTGTGCGCGGCGTCGAGTGCCAGTTCAATGTCCTCGGCTGTTCCGCGGGCCACCTCGCAGAAGGCCTTGCCCGTGACGGGGGTGACGTTTTCGAAGTACTGGCCCTTGACGGGGGCCACCCACTCGCCGCCGATCCAGTTCTCGTAGCGGTCCTTGAAGGTGACCTTCGAACCCTCGGTACCGGGCTGGGCGTAAACAGTCATTGCTAGCTCCTTTGCTGTGCATGGGGCGGAGGCCGGGTCATGGCGTCCGCCGTTGCACTCAGCGTAGGAGGGCAAAGGTTGCAGTCAGGTTGCGCCCCACCTGCCCCCTAACCTCGCAAGCTCGGCCAGGGAACCCTGCAGGCGTGGGCCCACATTCGCAACCACAAATACAACTCAGGCCCGGAGTTCGGCTTCCAGCCGCTCGAGGTCGGCGACGACGGCCGCACGCTTGGGCGAGCGGGCAGGCAGCAGTTTCAAGGCGGCACGGCGGACCCCGACGTCGTCCCTCGCCTCCGGCAGCTCCGCGTACCTGAGCAGCGTTTCGGCGCTGCCGTCGGTGAGGACGGCTTCCCGCATCAGGGACGAGACCCTGTCCCGAAGGTCGATGATGCCGGGCGCCTCGGACTTGGGCAGCACGGCGCCGCGGTAGATCTCGAGTGCGATCCGGTGGGCGCCGCGCTGCAGGCAGTTCAGGACCTGGCCGCTGTCCGGCACAAGGTCCATGCTGAGCTTGTACGGCCGGGACTCCGGCACGGCGGCCGAGTTGAGCTGCTGCAGGACCTTGCGCAGCCTGACCATCTCGGCGCGCAGGGTCATGGTGGAGCCGTCGCCCGGGTACAGGAGGACGCTGAGTTCCTCGGCGCTCAGTCCTTCGGGGTGCGAGCTCAGCAGGGCGAGGATTTCGCTGTGCCGGGCGGACAGCACCACGGTTTTGCCTTCGATGCTGAGGAGGGCCTGGTCGCGGCCCAGCAGCTGGAGGCTGTTGCGGTACAGGCTGCCTTCCTTCGCCCCTGCCCCCGGTGACCGGGAAGCGCTGCCCTGGCTCCGCCGTCGCGCGGGCCTGCTGGCCAGCGAGGCAGCCAGCTGCAGCCGTTCAACGCGCAGCTGCGCCTGCGCGGCGGCCACGGTCGCCTCGACGAGCGACAACGTGTGGGGTGCCACCGCCGTGGCCGTACCGGTAATGTCCACCACACCCAGGACGGCACCGGAATCCGGATCGTGGAAGGGAACAGCGGTGCAGCTCCACGGATGGACCGTCCGCTGGTAGTGCTCGGCACCGGAAATCTGGATGCCGCGGCCCAGGGCCAGGGCGGTACCAGGCGCGCTGGTGCCAACGGTGGCTTCGGACCAGTCGGCGCCCGGGACGAACATCATGCCCTCGGCCCGGCGCTGCAGCGCGGGGTCCCCGTCAACCCACAGCAGCCTGCCCACTTCGTCGCCCACCGCCACCAGCAGGCCGCTGTCATGGCTTGGCTGCACCAGGAGTTTATTGATCACCGGCATGATGGCGGCCAGGGGGTGCTGCCTGCGGTAGTCGTCCAGTTCGTCCAGGTCCATGGCCAGCGGGGCCGCCGGGTTGTCCGGATTCGCCTTGAAGCCTGCCGACCGCTGCCAGGATTCGCGGATCAGTGTACGCAGGCCGGGCAGCTCAGGCGCATCGGCGAACGTGCCGCCGTCGAGCTGCTCGTGCGCGGCCAGGGCGCGGAGCTGCAGCGACTCGCCGCCGCCGGGCTGGGTGAGGTTCGTCATCGAACTCCTGGTTGCTGCAATCCGTCTGCAAGGGGCATGGCCGCATGCTGCCGGCCAAGGGGTGGTGGCCATTCTAGCGCGGCCCCCCTCCCCCACCTAGCCCTCGAGTTTTTGTCCACTTATGCAGGGTTAAAGGGCCTTTAACCCTGCATAAGTGGACAAAAACTCCAGCTGGGGGGCGGGGTGGGTCAGCCGCGCGAGATGCGGATCATCTCCTCGCGCGGCACCACCTTGATGCGTTCCCGGACCACGTGGTCCAGGCCCTCCGGACCGGTCCAGGCCGCGCCGAGCTGTGCCTCGTGGGCGTCCAGCCTGTTCCAGCCCTCCCACGTGGTGTATTCGATGCCACGCTCTTCCAGCAGGTCGATGATGGCCTGGGGATCGGGATTCTGGGCCGGCGGCAGGGAAAGCCTGTCCTCAAGCAGGAAGCCGATGGTCTCCAGGGCGTCGCCCTTGGTGTGGCCGATCAGGCCCACCGGTCCGCGCTTGATCCATCCGGTGGCGTAGATGCCCGGCACCGGGTTACCCGCGGCGTCGAGCACGCGTCCGCCTTCGTTGGGGATGACGCCCCGCTTGGCGTCATACTCCAGCTCATCCAGGGCGGACCCGTGGTAGCCGATGGCCCGGTAAACCGCCTGGACGGGGTACTCGATGTACTCCCCGGTGCCTTTCACATTGCCGGTGCCGTCAAGCTGCATGCGCTCGAACTTGATGCCGCCCACTTTGCCCGGCGCCTCGGCGTCGGCAAATATTTCCACCGGGCTGTGCAGGAAATGCAGGTGCAGCCGCCGGGATGAGGGGTTCTCCGACTCGGTGTGTTCCTCAACCAGCCAGTTGGTGAGGGTGTTCACCATGGTCTTGATCTGGTTGTTGCTGCGGATGGCTTCATCGGAGGCTTCGTCGAATTCGAAGTCTTCGGGGTAGAGCACAATGTCCACGTCGTTCATGTGGCTCAGTTCGCGCAGCTCCAGCGGCGTGAACTTCACCTGGGCTGGGCCTCGCCGACCGAACACGTGCACGTCCGTGACCGGGGAAGACTTCAGGCCGGCGTAGACGTTGTCCGGGATCTCGGTGCTCAGCAGCTCTTCGGGGTGCTTGACCAGCATCCGCGCCACGTCCAGGGCCACGTTGCCGTTGCCGATCACGGCGATTTCCCTGGCGTCCAGCGGCCATTCGCGGGGCACGTCCGGGTGGCCGTCATACCAGGAGACGAAGTCCGCGCCGCCGAACGAGCCCTGCAGGTCGATGCCGGGGATGTCCAGGTCCGCGTCCTTGATGGCGCCGGTGGAGAAGATCACGGCGTCGTAGAAGGCGCGGAAGTCGTGGAGGGTGAGGTCACGGCCGTAGGTTACGTTGCCCAGGAACCGGTTGTCGCCGCGGTCCAGGACCTTGTGCAGGGCATTGACGATGCCCTTGATGCGGGGGTGGTCCGGAGCCACGCCGTAACGGATCAAGCCGTAAGGCGCCGGGTAGGCCTCGAAGAGGTCGATGCTGACCTCGAAGTCGCCGTCCTTGACCCCGCTGGACTTGGTCAGGATATCCGCAGCGTAGACGCCCGCCGGTCCCGCGCCCACTATGGCAACGCGGAGGGGGCGGGAAGAGGTGGTTTCGCTGTGGTTGGACACCGGAAGCCCTTCTGAACTGATCATCTGATGCATGACGTCGCGCCGAACAGGTAGCGCACAGTCCCTTATTCTAGGCCTCAGCCGCTTTTCGCCAGCGGAACCACGTCGCCTTCCCGGTACAGCAGCGCCCGGAGCTCGGCTTCGGCGGAGTCCGGGCGTTTGGGGTCGATGGTTTCGCCCTCGTGGTAGTGGTCCAGCACGCGCGGGTCCACGTAGCTCTTGCGGGCGATGGACGGGGTGTTGCCCAGCACCTCGGACGCGTCAATCATGGCCCGGCTGATGGCGCGCTTGCGCTTGGCGGCCGTCCGCTGCGGGCCGGTCCGTGCCAAGCTGGCGGCCGCAGCCGCGGTTCCGCGCAGGGTCCGGAAGTCCTTGGCGGTGAAGTCCGAGCCGGTCCGCTCCTTCACGTAGGCGTTGATGTCCGCGCTGGTGACGGGACGCCAGCGCCGGCCCTCCTTGTACGCCAGGAGCCTGGCGTTCCCCCCGCGGCGCTTGAGCAGGCGCAGCAGGGCGGCGAGGTCAGCGTCGCGGATTTCCGATTCCCAGTCCTTGCCGCTCTTGGCCGGGAAACTCAGGTGGACCCGGTCCTTGCGTACCTGCGCATGGGCACACAGCAGGGTGGCCAGCCCGTGGCTGCCGTTCTCGTTCGTGTACCGTTCGGACCCCACCCGCAGGGACCCGCTGTCCAGCATCCTGAAAGCGCCGGCGAGGACCCGCTCGCGCGGGAACCCCTCCCCGCGCAGGTCCATGGTGACCCGGCGCCGTGCGGCGGGCAGCGATTCGGCCAGCTGCAGGGCGCGGTCGAACTTGACCCGGTCCTTCCGCTCCCTCCATTCCGGATGGTAGATGTACTGGCGCCGGCCCACGGCGTCCAGCCCGGTGGCCTGGATGTGCCCGTTCTCAAACGGGGCAATCCAGACGTCGGTCCAGGCGGGCGGGATGCCAATGCTCTCCAGCCGGTCCCGGACAGGGCCGGCTGGCAGCGTTGAACCGTCGAGGTCCCGGTAGCTGAAGCCCTTGCCGGCGGCGACACGGCGGTAGCCCCGGCCTGCGGCGTTGCTGCGGCGGAGCCTCACAGGGCCGTGCCCGGCCGCTTCACGAAAGTCATGAAAGCAAGCCTACTGACTATTTCCCGGATTGCATGTCCTGCCGGCTGGAATACCTGCCACTGAGGTGGTGTTATGGGTTTCGTGCCCTCTCCCGACGGATCGTCCTCCCCCAGCGCCCCGGCTCCCGCGGCTGCCGCCGGCGCTTCTTCCCCGGCAGCGGGCCCCAAGGCAGTGGGCCGCAAGGCAGCGGGCCCCAAGGCAGTGGACAAGGAGACGACGGCGGGAGTCCTCTTTGGCATCGCCGCCTACGGGCTGTGGGGGCTGCTCCCGCTGTACTTCTTTGTGCTCATGCCGGCCGGCGCCGTCGAGATCGTGGCCAACCGGGTGGTGTGGTCGCTGCTGTTCTGCGCACTCCTCATCACAGTTACCCGCGCCTGGTCCGCCCTGGCCCAGGCCCTCCGGAACCGCGCCGTGTTCGGTTCCCTGGCGCTGGCCGCCCTCCTGATCGCCGTCAACTGGCTCACCTACACCTACGGAGTCACCACGGGACAGGCTGTTGAGGCGTCCCTGGGCTACTTCATCAACCCTCTGGTGTCCGTGCTGCTTGGCGTGTTTGTCCTGAAGGAGAAGCTGCGGCCGCTGCAGTGGGCCGCCGTCGGCATCGGGTTTGTGGCGGTGGGCGTCCTGACCTATTCCTACGGCAAGCTCCCGTGGATCGCACTGACCCTGGCGTTCAGCTTTGGCCTTTACGGTTTCGTCAAGAAACGGGTGGGGCCGCGGGTGGACGCCGTCACGAGCCTCAGCGTGGAAACCATGGTGCTGGCCCCCTTCGCAGCGGCCACCATGATCTTCCTGGCCGCGACCGGAACCGACACCCTCACCACGCAGGGTCCCGGCCATTTCTGGCTCCTGGTGGCGTCCGGGGTGATCACCGCGGTTCCGCTGCTGTTCTTCGGCGCTTCCGCCCGCAGGCTGCCCATGACCACCATCGGCCTGCTCCAGTACTGCGCTCCCGTCCTGCAGTTCATCATTGCCCTCGTGGTGTTCAGGGAAGCGATGACCGTGGACCGCTGGATCGGGTTCGGCGTGGTGTGGCTGGCCCTGGCCGTCCTGACCGTGGACATGCTGGGGACGGCGCGCAGGAACTCGGTGGCCAAACGCGCAAAGCGGGGCACATGACATCTCCTTCCGCGGGAAACACCAGGCGTACTCGCATCCGGATCGCCGTCGCCGCGCTCCTCGCGCTTGCCGTCCTGGCGGCGCTGGTACTGATCACCAGCCTCCCGTCCGGGGACCAGCCGCCCGGACCTGCCAGCCCTGAACCTTCCCCGCCCACCACATCGGCACCGGCCCCGGCTGCAGGGGGACCCGCGGTAGAGACGTCCAGCTTCTCGGGGTCAGGAGACGTGGCGGATGACGCGGCCATCTGGGTGGACCCTGCCAATCCGGCCAACAGCGTGGTGATCGCGGACAACAAGGCAGACACGGGCGGGGGAATCGGTGTCTTTGGGATGGACGGCACAATGATCCATTTCCGTCCGGACGGGAAGATCGGCAACGTCGACCTGAGGACAGGGTTCCCGCTGTCCGGGGAAGCGGCCGTGCTGGTGGGCGGGAACAACCGGACGGACGACACCCTGGCCCTGTGGACACTGGACCCACAGACCCGGGAACTTACACCCGTTGGGGCGGGCAGCATCAGGACGTTCGCGCCCAACTACGGCTTCTGCATGTACCGCAGCAGCGCCAGCGGCAAGTTCTACGCCTTTGTCACCCCGAACGAGGAAGGGCCCATCCAACAGTTCGAGTTGGTTGACGACGGCGAAGGCCGGGTGGAGGCGGAGCTCGTCAGGGAGCTTCCGGTCAGCAGCATCACGGAAAGCTGCGTGGCGGACGACGAGCTGGGGCACCTCTACGTCGCGCAGGAGGACGTCGGCGTGTGGAAGTACAACGCCGAACCCGATGCTGGTAAGCAACGGACCGCCGTGGACAAAGCAGGCGCAGGGCGGCTCGTGGCAGACGTGGAGGGGATGGGCATCAGCTACGGCCCCGGCGGATCAGGCCACCTCTTCGTGTCCAGCCAGGGCGACTCCACCATCGCCGTCTATGAGCGCTCCGGCGACAACAAGTTCGTCAAAAAGTTCAACGTCGGCGGGAACGGGGATATCGACGGCGTGTCCGGAACCGACGGCCTGGACGTGACGGCGCTGGACGCAGGACCGCAGTTCGAGCAGGGACTTCTGGTGGTCCACGACGAAGCGAACAGCGGCGGGACAACGTCCAACCTGAAGTACATTCCGCTTGCATCGGTTTTGGAGTAACAAAAACCCCAGGCCCCGGAAGCATGCGCTCCGGGGCCTGGGGCTGTGTGCGCCCTTGCGGGGGCGCTGGTTCCCTATGGCTGTTACGCGTTGGCCCTGATGGCGGCGGCGAGGACGTCCAGGCCGTCGTTGAGCAGGTCATCGGTGATGACCAGCGGCGGCAGCAGACGGATCACGTTGCCGTAGGTTCCGCAGGTCAGGATGATGACGCCTTCCTTGAGGCAGGCAGCGGCAACGGCCTTGGTCAGTTCCGGGTTGGGTTCCTTGGAGCCGGCCTGGACCAGTTCAATGGCCAGCATGGCGCCGCGGCCGCGGATGTCACCGATCACCGAGGAGCCGGCACCGCCGAGCTCGGACTGGAGCTCGCGGAGCCGGCCGGTGGCGAGTTCCTCGATGTGGCGGGCACGCCCGTTGAGGTTGTACTCCTCCATGGAGCCGATGGACGCAAGGGCAGCGGCGCAGGCAACCGGGTTGCCGCCGTAGGTGCCGCCCAGGCCGCCCGGGTGGACGGCGTCCAGCAGGTCTGCCCGGCCGGTGATGGCGGACAGCGGCATGCCGCCGGCGATGCCCTTGGCCATGGTCAGGATGTCCGGGACAACGCCCTCGTGGTTGACGGCGAACCATTCACCGGTGCGGCAGAAGCCGGACTGGACCTCGTCCGCGATGAAGACGATGCCCTTTTCCTTGGCCCAGGCGGCCAGTGCAGGGAGGAAGCCCTCGGCCGGGACGATGAAGCCGCCCTCGCCCTGGATGGGTTCGATGATGATCGCGGCAACCTGGTCCCCGCCGATCTGCTTTTCGATCATGGTGATGGCGCGCTTGGCGGCCTCGGCACCGGTGATCTCCGGGTTTTCCTCGCGGTAGGGGTAGCTCATGGGCATGCGGTAGACCTCGGGCGCGAACGGGCCGAAGTTGGTCTTGTACGGCATAGCCTTGGCGGTGAGCGCCATGGTGAGGTTGGTCCGGCCGTGGTAGGCGTGGTCGAAAGCCACGACGGCGTCGCGTCCGGTGGCGAGGCGGGCCACCTTGACGGCGTTCTCCACGGCCTCGGCGCCGGAGTTGAAGAGGACGGTGCGCTTCTCGTGGCTGCCCGGGGTGAGGCGGTTCAGCTGCTCGGCCACGGCCACGTAGCCCTCGTAGGGGGTGACCATGAAGCAGGTGTGCGTGAAGTGCTCCACGGCTTCCTTGACGGCCCCGACGACGGCGGGATCGGACGCGCCCACGCTCGTCACGGCGATGCCCGAGCCGAGGTCGATGAAGGAGTTGCCGTCGACGTCGTGGATGATCCCGCCGTCGGCGTCCGCAACGTAGACGGGGACGCTGGAGGCGACGCCGGCGGCGACGACTGCCTTGCGGCGTTCCGTCAGTGCCACGGACTTGGGGCCGGGGAAGTCAGCCTGGACCCGGCGCTTCTGCTCCAGGCGGAAGGTGATGTCTGATGCTGTGGTGGTCATGGGAAGGCCTTTCTTTGAAGCCTGGGGTTTGCTGCGGTGGGGAATTAGGAGTCGAGGGCGGACATCACGTGCTTGATGCGCGTGTAGTCCTCCACGCCGTACATGGAGAGGTCCTTGCCGTAGCCGGACTGCTTGAAGCCGCCGTGCGGCATCTCGGCGGTGAGGAGGATGTGGGTGTTGATCCAGACGGCACCGAAGTCGAGGTCCCGGCTGAGCCGCATGGCCGTGCCGTGGTTGCTGGTCCAGACGCTCGAGGCCAGGGCGTAGTCCACGTCGTTCGCCAGCTCAACGGCCTCTTCCTCGGTGCTGAACTTCTGCACCGTGATGACGGGTCCAAAGGTTTCTTTCTGCACGATGTCGTCGGTCTGTTTGGCGCCGGTGACGATGGTGGGTTCGAAGAAGTAGCCCTTCTCCCCCGCCCGGTGGCCGCCGGTGACAATCTTGCAGTTGTCCGGAAGGTTCTCCACCACGGAGCTGACGGCGTTGAAGTGGTTGATGTTGTTGAGCGGGCCGAAATAGTTGTCCTCGTCGTTCTGCGAGCCCGTGTGCAGGGTCCTGGTGTGCTCCACCATGGCCGCCACGACGTCGTCGTGCACGGAATCCTCCACCAGCACCCGTGTGATGGCAGTGCAGTCCTGCCCGGCGTTGAAGAACGCGAATTCGGCAATCGCCGCCGCGCTCTTCTTGATGTCGGCGTCCTTGAACACAATGGCCGGCGCCTTGCCGCCCAGCTCCAGGTGCGCGCGCTTGAGGCCCTTGGCCGCCCCCGAGGCCACCGCGATGCCGGCGCGGACGGAGCCGGTGATGGACACCAGGCCGGGGACCTTGTGGTCCACCATCATGGCGCCGGTCTCGCCGGTGCCCAGCACTACGTTCAGGACGCCGGCCGGGAAGATTTCACCGGCCAGGCGGGCCAGCACCAGGGTGGATTCAGGCGTGGTGTCCGAGGGCTTCAGCACCACGGTGTTGCCGGCGGCCAGGGCGGGTCCGATCTTCCAGATGGCCATCAGGAACGGGTAGTTCCAGGGTGCCACCTGGGCCACGACGCCGATGGGCTCGCGGCGCACGTAGGAGGTGTGGCCTTCGAAGTATTCACCGGCGGACTTGCCCTCGAGGATGCGGGCCGCGCCGGCAAAGAACCGGAGCTGGTCGGCGCCGGCGGCCACTTCCTCCGAAGCGATCAGCGAACGCACCTGTCCGGTGTTGCGGTGCTGGGCCTCCACGAGTTCATCGCTGTTGGACTCGACGGCGTCGGCGAGCTTGAGGAGCATGAGCTGCCGCTGGCCCGGGGTGACGTGCTTCCAGGTTTTGAAGGCGTCCTTCGCCGCGGTCATGGCAGCGTCCACATCGGCCTGCACCGAGACGGGCGACTGCGCCACGACCTCGCCGTTGGTGGGGTTCACGATGTCCAGCAGGGCGGTGCCGGCAGGAGTGACGAACTTCCCGTTGATGAAGTTCTGCAAGGTTTGGACCACGGTGTGCAACCTCTTTCGTTGGGGCCGTCCGCGCCCGGGCTGAATTCAGGGCGGAGGGATGGAACTGCCTAGAGCCTATGCCAGCACCCCTGCCCAGTGAATAGCCACCTGCACACCCTTCCTGAACCTGTTTAGTGCGGTTGCCCAGCACCCCTTTATCCTTGATCCATGGCCATTTCCCTCGCCGCCCTCCTGGGTGTGAACTCCCTGAAGCTGACCAAAGCCGGGCTCGCGGAAACCACCTGGCACCAGGACATCAACTGGGTGGCAGTGACCGAACTGGAGGATCCGCACCGCTTCATCAACGGCGGCGAACTCATCCTCACCACCGGCCTGCGCCTGCGGTCCGCCCCGGAACAGCGGCGCTTTGTCCGGCAGGTGCAGCGGGCCGGCGCGGTGGGCATCGGCTTCGGCGTGGGGCTCTCCCACGAGACGGTCCCCCCGGCCCTGCTGGCGGAAGCCAACCGCTGGGGACTGCCCGTGGTGGAGGTCCCCTACGAGACGCCCTTCATCGCCATCGGCAAGCTCGTGGCCGATGCCCAGTCTGCGGACCACTACGCAAAACTTGAACGGCTGATCGCCGGGCACCAGGTGCTGGCACGGGCGCTGCTCACCGGCGGCGGGCTCGCCGAACTCCTCAAGCACCTGGGCGGCATGCTGCGCACCGACGTTGCCCTGACCCAGTTCACGGCACAGCTCTACAACAGCAGCAGCGAACCTCCCTCAGCGGACACCTGGTCCTCCTACCCCGTCCCCACCGGCCGGCGGGACGCCTGCACCCTGTGGGTCCGCCAGCCATTCGAGGATTCAGGCATCATCGGCTACGCCCAGAACCTGATCAGCGTGGAGCTGAACAACATGGTCAAGCAGCGCCAGGCCCAGCGGGCATTGTGCGGCCAGGTCCTCGAGGACGTGATCCACGGGGCCCTGGAAACCAGCGAGGCCCAGCGGCGCCTGGCGGGCGTGGGCGTGAACAGCACCCGCAAGAACGTGGTGCTGCTGGCCGTCTCCGCCGCACACAACAAAGCCCTGGTGAGCACCTCGGTGCCGCGCGAACTGGAGAACGCCGTGGCCGCCGTCGTGGGCAAGGACCTGGTGCTGGTAATTAATGACGACGGCGGCGGCGCACCTGCGCTGGCCCGCAAGCTGAGCGACCACCTCGCCGAGGCGGGCCTCCATGCGACCATCGGAATCGGCGGGGCGTACACCAAGCCGAACGGCCTGCGCTGGAGCTACTTCGAGGCCCGGGATGCCGCCAGCCACGGTTTGCCCGTCAACGAACCCGAGCGGCTGAGCCTCACGTCGCTGCTGCTGGCCAGCGAGGACGTGCCGCTGGCTGACATGGCCAACGAGTCCCTGAACCCGCTGCGTACCTTCGATGCCGCACACGGTTCGGAACTGATGACCACTCTGGAGAGCTACCTCAACAACAACGGCTCGGTGGCCGCCGTCGCGGAGGAACTCACGCTGCACCGGAACACGGTCCGCTACCGGCTGGCGCAGATCACCGAGCTGACCGGGTACGACCCCGCCGTCACCACGGACCGGGTCCAGCTCTGGCTGGCCCTGGCCGTGGCCCGGCTGGGCGCGCGGCAGGGCAAGTAGCCTCGGCGCCGGGAGCGCCCGGGGCCTAGAGAACCCCGCGCCGCAGCAGCTCGCGGGATTTCCTGCGCACTTTCAGGTACTTGGCCTCGGCCGCGGCCATCTCTTCGGCCTGGAGCGTGCGCAGCGCGGTCAGCGCCGCCGCCTCCGGGGCGGCCATTTCAGTGTCCGAACCGATGGCGCCCAGCAGGTCGCGGGCTATCACGGCGTCGTGGAAGTCGCCCAGGATCTTTTGCTGCCGTTGCGCCGCCTTGGCCACTTTCCGGGCGCGCTTGCCGCGGACCAGGGCCGCCGTTTCCGCCACGTGCCGGAGCCGCTTGGCATCCTTGCGTACCTGGTGGAGGGCGTTTTCGTGGTCCGTCCCACGCCTGGCACGCGTTGCCGCCTTGTGCGAGCGCCGCAGCCGCCTGGCGGACTTGTCCACTGCTTTCGCGGACTCCCGGCGGCCCCGCGCCACGGCCTCCGACCGGACCGGTGGGGCGTCCCGGAAGGCCTCGAGGTCGTCCAGAAGCCGGAAGTAGCGGTCCGAACGCAGTGCCTCCTGCAGATGCCGGTACCCGTCGTCGAACGCGCCGCCCACCTTGCGCTCCACCCGGTCACTGGCGGCGGCAACCCCATGGGACGGCGGCAGTTCACCCAGGTGCCCGCGGAGCCTGTCCAGCAGGACCTCGGCGTCCCGCGGGCCGCCCAGCACCTGGCCCAGCCACTTCAGTTCGTCCCGCATATGCCGCACCGGGCGGGCGGAGTAGAGCTTGCGGTAGGCCGCGAGCGCGGAACGGATCCGCCGGACCGCTGAGCGCATGTTGTGCACGGACTCGGGTTCCTCCAGCCGGACCCCCGGATCCTGGGCCAGGATTTCATGGATCTGCGCGGCGACATACACGGTGACGACGGCGGCCGCTGGCGCTTTCTTGCCGGCAGCAAGGTCCGGGGTGCTTCCGTCCGGGGTGCCGCCCTGCTGGGTGCTTTGGCCGCCCGCTTCGCCCCCGAGGGCGCGGGCCAGCTTGGAGGCGTGGCCCGCAGGGCGGGCGCCGGCCTGCACCAGCAGTTCCTCAGCCGGGGCAAAGAGCCCGGGCCCGCCGTGGACAAGTTCCAGTTCCCACTCGCGCCACTGCTGCTGCCCGCCGGGCCCGGCGCCTTCTCCTTGTCCCGGGTGCAGGCGCTCCGCCGTCACGCGGTCATCGGCCAGGTCCGCCAGGTGCACGCCGTCCTCGCCGTAGAGGGCGTGGGTGGTGCGCCGGGTCTCGAGCCGGACCACCGGTGCCACGGCCGCTCCGCGGAGGTACGCCTGGATGTGGACCAGCAGGCTGTCCGGCACCACGCCGGGCTGTCCCAGCGGGGCATGCAGTTCCCGCCGCTGCTGGGGTTCTGTTGCGGTGCCGCCGGATTCCAGCGGCGGCAGCTTCAAGTGCCAGCCTGCGTCGGTTCCGCCCGTGCGGCGGCGAAGGGTGATCCGCCGGGACGCGAGGATGTGCCGGGCGGTGTCGAAGTACACGGCTTCCAGGACGGCGGTGTGGGGTGCCCCCGTCCTGGCCACGCCGGTAACTCTGTCCAGCGCGGGCACGGCGGCGGCGTCGTCGACGTCGTACTTCTTTTCGATCTCAAGTCCCTGCGAAGCCTTCACAAGCTGTCCCTTCCGCATCCGCGCACGGGTCCGGACCATGGCGTCCGGGCTCCCGCTGGCAGTCTATTGCCCTCCGCCGCGGAGCCGGGAGAGCTTGGCCACAGAACTGTAAACATCAAACGTCTAACCTTTAGGCTTGAGGGATGTCCGCCCCGCACCCTCCCGCCGCCCAAGCGCCGTCGGCCCCTGTCCCGGCCGCCGCAGCACCCGTCCCCGCCCTGGCAACGGGCCACGCCAAGCCCCGGTCCGCCGTCGTGTTCGGCGTCATTGCGCTGGTGCTCATCGGGCTGAACCTGCGGGCGGGCATCACCGGAGCGTCGGCACTGCTGCACGACCTGCAGTCGGTGCTGGGTTACGGCACGCTGGTGGCTGCCATCATCCCGTCCATTCCAACGCTGTGCTTCGCGCTTGCCGGGGCAGGCACGTCCTGGCTGACGGGCCGGCTGGGTGTGGAGAAGGCGATCCTGGTGGCCCTTGCCATGCTGGCAGGCGGACTCCTCCTGCGCGGCATTCCCGCCACCGGCATGCTGGTGGCCGGCAGCGTGCTGGGCATGTCCGGCCTGGCCGTCTGCAACGTGGCCATGCCCTCCTTCATCCGGGAACACTTTGCCCACCGGACGTCCCTGATGACCGCCGTCTACACGGTGACCATGACCACGGGCGCCACCGTCACCGCCGTCGCGGTGGTACCCCTGGCGCAGGCACTCGGCTCGCCCTCGGCCGCCGTCGGCGCCATTGGCATCACCGCCGTGGCGGCGCTCCTGGGCTTCCTTCCCGTGGCGCTGCACGCGCACCGGCACAGTCCCCGGGCAACAGGGCGCCGGATCTCCCCCTGGCCGCTGCTGCGGACCCGCAAGGGACTGCTCCTCACCGCGATCTTCACGCTCCAGGCCCTGCTCGCCTACGCCCTGCTGAGCTGGTTCCCGTACATGCTGACCACCATGGGCCTGAGCGCCGCGGACAGCGGGCTCATGTTCGGGCTGATGCAGCTTGTCTCCGTCCCGGCGGGCATGGTGCTGATCGCCATCGGTTCCCGGCCGCGGATGCTGCGGCCTGCGTTCTACCTGGTCAGCATCACCATGGTGGCCGGGCTGGCATCGCTGCTGGCCCTGCCGGTGGGGCTGGCCGCTGTTCCTGCCGCCCTGCTGGGGTTTGGCCTGGGCATCTTCCCTCTGGTGATGGTGATGATCAGCCGCAGCGGGGTGAGCACCGCGGAAACCACGGCGCTGTCCACGCTGGCGCAGTCCACGGGCTACCTGCTGGCCACCCTGGGGCCGTTCGGCATGGGGCTGCTGCACAGTGCCACCGGCGGCTGGACCCTTCCCCTCCTGCTCCTCCTTGCCCTGGCGCTGGCCCAGATCGTGGTGGCGCACCTGATCACGGGCAAGGCCATGACCAACGCGGTGGGAAGGAAGTAGCAGCCATGGCACTGAGTCCTTCCGCCCGCCCCCCGCTCGCCGACGAGGTCACTGCCAAACTGCGCGCCATGGTGCAGTCCGGCGAATGGCCCCTTCACCAGCGCATCCCGTCCGAACCTGAGCTGATGGCCGGCCTGGGGGTCTCGCGCGGCACCCTCCGCGAAGGCATCAAGGCCCTCGCCCACAGCGGGATGCTGGAGGTGCGGCGCGGCGACGGCACCTATGTCCGTGCCACCAGCGAACTGTCCGGCGCCGCCCGGCGCATGTACCAGGACCACACCGAGCAGCACATCCTGGAAGTCCGGCTGGGCCTGGACACCCAGGCTGCCCGCCTGGCGGCCCGCCATGCCACGGCCGACGACGTCACGGCCCTGCGTGCCCTGCTCACCGCCCGGGACCAGGCCTGGACGCGGGGAGACTATGAGGCGTGGGCGCGGGCGGACTGGGGGTTCCACGAACGGGTGGCGCAGGCCTCCGGCAATCCCCTGCTGCACGAGCTGTACCTCAGTTTCGGCAGCGCCTTCCACCAGGACCTCCTTAAGCAGCAGCGCAGGCCCGGCTTCGACGGCCGGCCGCACGAGGGCCACGACCTCCTGGCGGATGCCATCGAAGCGCGGGACGAGGACGCCGCCGTCGCCACCGTTGACCGGAACCTGAACTCCTGCGCGGAGTGGCTGGCCGGATAGTGCGGCTTTGGGGTTTCTTCAGGGCTTAATCGGTCAGTAGGCTTACTATCTGAAGAAGGTAGTCCTGCGCGCCACCCATCACGGCGCTGCAGGCACCGCTGACGATGAGGAGTTTCCATGGCGCGATCATCACGCCTGACCGACCACCAGTTGGGCAAAGAGCCCGCGCAACCGGCAGGAACGGATTCACCCGGGACGGACTTGGCAGGGACTCCGCACGCGAAGCGGCCGGCCACCAGGGTCCCGCGGGACATCAAGTCCCCCTCCCAGCTGTGGGGCGACGGTCTGGGCAGGGTGGGCATCCGTTCGGCCCAGATACTGCTGATCCTCACCGTGGCGGTGGTCTCCGTTTACGCCTTGATGCAGATCAAGCTCCTGGTGATTCCCATCCTGATAGCGCTGATCCTGGCCGCCGCGATCGGCCCGTTCGTGAACATGCTCCGCCGCCGGGGAATGCGCGGCGGACTGGCCACGGGCATCGCGTTCATCGGGCTTTTGCTCGTATTGGGAGGCGTTGGCACGGTGATCTACTTCTCGGTCCGCAGCCAGTGGGCCGAGCTGGCGCAGCAGGCGTCGTCGGGACTGGACGAGTTCGAACGGTTCCTGCTGACAGGCCCGATTCCCATCGATCAGCAGCAGCTTGCCGAGGCACGGCAGGGGATCATCGACTTTGCCACCAGCAGCCAGGTGCGCTCCGGCGCCATCACCGGCCTGTCCATGGTCACGGAGTTCATTGCGGGCGCCAGCCTCATGGTCATCATCCTGTTCTTCTTCCTCAAGGACGGGGCCAAGATCTGGAACTTCTTCCTGCGCCCCTTCAATGGTGCCCGCGAAGCGAAGCTGCGCCGGGTGGGCAGCCGCACCCTTGAGGTCCTGGGCGGCTACGTCCGCGGCACCGCCATCGTGGCCCTGGTGGATACCGTTGCCATTGGCACGGCACTGCTGATCATGCAGGTGCCGCTGGCCTTCCCGCTGGCCATCATCGTTTTCCTCGGCGCCTTTATTCCGCTGGTGGGTGCAACGGTGGCGGGCATCCTCGCCGCCCTCGTGGCCCTGGTGGCGAACGGGCCCGTGGTGGCCCTGATCGTGGTGGCCGTGGTGATCGCGGTCAACCAGCTGGAGGGCGACCTCCTCCAGCCGGTGGTCATGGGCAAGTCGCTCCAGCTCCACGCCCTGGTAATCCTGATGGCCCTGACGGCCGGCACCATCCTGGCGGGCATCGTCGGCGCGGTCCTGTCCGTGCCACTGGCGGCCGTCACTTGGGCCATCATCCAGGTGTGGACGGCCGAAGACCCGCACCTCGAGGACATGAACCCGGACCTCCCGCCGGCCGGCACCAAACCGATCTAGCCTCCGGAGTTTTTGTCCAGATATGCAGGGTTGAAGTGCGTTTTGGCCTGCATATCTGGACAAAAACTCAAGCGCAGGGACAGAGTACGACGACGGTCCGGCACCTGGGTGCCGGACCGTCGTCGTGCGTCTGTTGCTTCGGCTGCGGGGCAGCCCTGCGGCGTTAGGAGCGGAGGCCCGCGAACACGTTCTTGGGCCGCTGCATCTCGCCGTGCTTGGCGCCAAGGACGATCACGGCGCCGGCGAAGGCCGGGATGGCCCACTGGAGCATCTTCAGCTGCTGCTGGGCGGCCTTCAGTTCGTCGGAAGCGTCCGGCCGGGGTTCAGTGGCACCCTCGGCCCCTTCGGCAGCCAGCTTCTCCACCTTCTTGCCCAGGATGCCGGAGTACAGGGTCACCGCGGCGCCCACCACGGTGACCGCGGTCTTGATGACGGTGTCCCTCGCCACGCCTTCCTGCTTGGCGATGCGGCCCTTGTTCTCCCAGGCGATGGCGAGGTCCGCCACCAGGTGCGAGGCAAATGCTGCCGTCTGGAACGGCGCCCACTTCATCCAGCCGGCGCTGGAGAGCCGCGTCCGCTCGGACGGGTCCTTCGCCTCCGCTGCCGCACCGTTCAAGCCGACGGCGCCCATAAGGGACCCGCCAAACCAGGCTGCTGCCGTGAGATCGTGAACTGAACGGGCAATAAGATTTCCTGCCATGGTGTGCATTCCTATCGTTGAGCTGCCTAAGATCCCGCGCCTGCGGACTTCACTTGCCGTGTCCCATCAAGGTCATGGTCCGCCTATGGTAAGCACACTTACTAATGTTACGAAAGCCCGTCTTCCACGGGCGGAACGCGTAATATCGTGGCCATGGGAAACACAGGGACGCTGTTCGGCTGGGCATTTGGTGATCCGGCGCGGGAACAAGAAGACGCATACGTAGGAAACCTGCAGGACGAGGCGTTGGCCAATGCCCGGGAAACCGCAAAGGCCAGAGGGGTTTCCGTCGTGGCTGACTCCCAGGTGTTTACGGTCCTCAGTGCCGACGACTCCCTCGTGGAACTGGACAACGCGCCGGGCAAGCTTGTGGTCCGCTGCACCGTGCACGTGGAGGGACCGGGTGCTGACAAGCTGCGTGCCGAAGGGCCCATGAACGGCTGACGGATGTCGGACGGGGATTCCACCATCAGCCAGGCCGCCGACGCCGTCGAGCAGGCCTCCAACCACCCCGCCCTGGACGTCCTGGCCCGGGCCGGCTTCGCCGTCATGGCCCTGCTGCACGTGATCATCGGCGCCATCGCCATCGCCGTAGCGTTCGGACAGCCCGGGGAAGCGGAACCTACGGGCGCCATCGAGCAGCTGGCCGCGAACCCATGGGGCCCGGCGGTGATGTGGTCCTGCGTGCTGGCATGCTTCGGCCTGGGGTTGTGGCAGGCGAGCGAGGCAACCCTCCGCGCACGCCCGCTGCCGCGGAAGGAGCGGCTGTCCAAGCTCATCTCCTCGGGCTTCCTGGCCATCGCCTACACCAGCGTGGGGCTCAGCTTCGCGGGCTTCGCCGTGGGGATGCGCGGGGACTCCGGCGAAAGCACCCGGGATTTCAGCGCCTCGTTGATGGCGACGCCGGTGGGGCTCTGGGCACTCGTGGCCCTGGGCCTGACCATCATCGGCATCGCCATCTACTTTGTGGTCAAGGGGGTCCGGCGCGGATTCAAGGAGGAGCTCTTCCACTTTGACGGCACCCGGCGCGGCAGGCTGATCGACACCCTTGGCGTTGCCGGCCACATCGCCAAAGGGGTAGCACTGTTCCTCACCGGACTGCTCTTCGTGATCGCCGCCGCCAAGCACAACGCCGAGGAGTCCACCGGGCTGGACGGCAGCCTCAAGGCTTTGCGAGACCACCCGTTCGGCCCGACCCTGCTGGTGGCCATTGGTGCCGGATTCATCGCCTACGGAATCTTCGCCCTGATCCGGTCACGGTTCGGCCGAATGTAGTTCCGGCCCGTTTCGGGGTACGAAGGAACCATGACCCACTCCGCAGCGAAAGACCAAACCCCCGGCGGCCATGGTGCCGCACCGGGAGACGCAACCCCCGCCGTCACGGAGGCGGCCGGCCGCGCCTTCGCCGCCATGTTCCGGGTGCTGAAGCTGGCCCGGCCGGACCGTCCCATCCACCCGCAGGGCATCGGGCTGGCAGGACACCTGACCAGGGCCGGCAGCTCCGGGGCAACAAGCGGACTGGAGTGGCTCGATACGCCCGGCATCGACTCTGTCAGGGCCCGGTTCTCCCGATCCGTTGGGCTGCCGCAGCAGCTTCCGGACGTCCTGGGCCTGGCCCTCCGCGTCACGCCGTCCTCCGGTGTCATCACCGACGTACTGTTTGCCTCCACCGGCTGGCTGCTTCCCGGCAGGTTCCTGCTCCAGCCGAAACTGGACGTTGCCAGCGCCACCTTCACAACACTCATGCCGTACCGGGGCGGCAAAGGACCGGTGCTGCTGGGGCTGCGGACCAGCGAGCTGCCGGCCGGGCCACTCACATCCGGGGAATGGGTGCTGGTCCTCTATTGGGCCAAACCCACGGGACCCTGGCGCGAATGCGGCGAACTCCGCCTGCGGGCAGAACCGGAACCGGCGGATACTCCCCTTCGATTCAATCCCCTCGAGAACCAGCCGCCGGGAGCCCAGACCTACGCCTGGACCCGCCGCCTGAGGGAACACTCCTACCGGGCAGCGCAGCGGCCGGCACCTCCCGCCGTCGTACATTCCGCCGCTGCCTCATCCGCAACCGCATCATCCCCACCCGCAGGCCATACGCCGGGCGGGACGAGCCTCGCCGCTACAGAAAGGAACACCATGTCCACCGTGTCCCAGCTGTTCAACTCCCCCGCCGCCGATGTGTGGAGGGTCATCGCCGACGGCTGGCTCTACTCCGGCTGGGTAGTGGGCACCTCCCGGATCCGTGCCGTGGACGACCGGTGGCCGGAAGCAGGCTCACGCCTCCACCACTCCGTGGGCGGCTGGCCGCTGGTGATCGACGACAGCTCCCAGGTGACCGCCGTCGAGCCGGGCCGCCGGCTGGAAGTGGTGGCCCGGGGCTGGCCGATGGGCGAGGCGAAGGTCGTCATCACGCTGGAGGACCGTGGCGGGCAATGCCAGGTCACCATCTCCGAGGACGCCGTCCGCGGTCCGGGAAAGCTGATGCCCAAGTTCCTGCGCGATCCCCTGATCGCTGTGCGGAACCGGGAAACCCTGCGGCGGCTCGAGCTGATGGCAGCAGGCGGGGCCGGGAAATAGCCCGGCAGGGTTAACGAAGACCCCAGTGTCAAAGCCCACCTCAGGGTTAACTCACTCCGGGGCCCTGCGTGCCGGTCCATCAAAGGACTGGCACGCAGGGCCCCGGGGGTGTGAGTCTGCCTAGACCTGCGCGGCCACGCCGTCGCGGGAGATGTCCACCATGTCCTCGCGCGGCACCACCTTGATGCGCTCACGCTTGACCTCAACGCCGTGCGAGCCGCCGGCCTCGGTGGCGGCTGCGCCGAGGGCCAGTTCGTGGGCATCCAGCGCCAGCCAGCCTTCCCAGCTGGTGAACTGCACGCCGCGGGCGTCGAGGAGTTCCACCACAGCCTCGGCGTCGGGAACAGCGGCAACCGGCAGGTTTTTACGGTCCTCCAGCAGGTACGTCACGGTCTCCAGGGCGTCGCCCTTGGTGTGGCCGATGAGGCCCACGGGGCCGCGCTTGATCCAGCCGGTGGCGTAGATGCCCGGCACGTGGGTGCCGGCGGCGTCCAGGACGCGGCCGCCGTCGTTAGGGATGACACCCTTGGTGTGGTCGAATTCGATCTCCGGCAGGGCCGAACCGAAGTAGCCGATGGCGCGGTACACGGCCTGGACCGGGTAGTCCACGAACTCGCCGGTGCCGCGGGCGTTGCCGGTGCCGTCAAGTTCAGTGCGCTCAAACCGCATGCCGGCTACCTTGCCCGGGGTCTCGGCGTCGTCATAGATCTCCACCGGGCTGTGCAGGAAGTGCAGGTGCAGGCGGCGGGAAGCCTTCAGCTCGGAGAGGTCCTCGGGCTGCTCGGCGATCCAGTTGGTGAGCGTGCCCACCATGGTCTTGGTCTGGTTGTTGGACTGGATCTGACGGTCGGATTCCTCGTCGAACTCGAAGTCCTCCGGGTACAGGATGATGTCCACGTCCTTGGAGTGGGACAGCTCGCGCAGCTCCAGCGGGGTGAACTTCACCTGGGCGGGGCCACGGCGGCCGAACACGTGCACGTCCGTGACGGGCGAAGCCTTCAGGCCGGCGTAGACGTTGTCCGGGATTTCTGAGACCAGCAGGTCGTCGGCGTGCTTGGAGAGGACACGGGCCACGTCCAGGGCCACGTTGCCGTTGCCGATTACGGCGATTTCCTTGGCGTCCAGCGGCCATTCGCGGGGTACGTCCGGGTGGCCGTCGTACCAGGAGACGAAGTCGGCGCCGCCGAAGGAGCCTTCCAGCTCGATGCCGGGGATGTTCAGGTCCGCGTCCTTGATGGCGCCGGTGGCGAAGATGACGGCGTCGTAGTGGGTGCGGAGGTCCTCGATGGTGAGGTCTGTGCCGTAGTCCACGTTGCCGAAGAACCGGATGTCGCCGCGGTCCAGGACCTTATGCAGGGCGTTGACGATGCCCTTGATGCGGGGGTGGTCCGGGGCCACGCCGTAGCGGATCAGGCCGTAGGGTGCCGGGTAGCGGTCAAAGAGGTCGATGCTCACGGTCAGCTCGCCGCTCTTGACGGCTTCGCTCTTGGTGAGGATGTCGGCGGCGTAGACGCCTGCCGGGCCGGAGCCCACGACGGCGACGCGCAGCGGACGTTCGGCAGAACCTACGGTGGTGCTTGATGACACGGCTGTGTTCCTTTTTCTTCGTTCCGTCCCAACTGGGTAGCGCTAAGTGTCGTTTTAGGGGCTCATAACGACACTTGGCGCTACCTAGTTGGGTGGTGGCTAGGTGGTGAGGACTCGGGGCTTGCTGGTGCGGGGGCTGTTCGGGGTGGTGGTGCTGTAGTCAGCGGTTTTGAAGTGCGACGGCGCGAAAGGGCTCACGCGCACAACGTCGCCGATGACAATGACTGCGGGATTTGCGACGCCGGCGGCTTCCGCCTGGTCCGCAATGGAACCAAGCGTGCCAATCGTCACGCGCTGGTCCGGCAAATAGCCGTTTTCCACGATACCAACTGGCGTCCCGTCAGGCAGCCCGGCTTTGCCCAGGGCGGCCGCGGATTCGCGCAGCTGGCCAACGCCCATCAGCAGGACAATCGTGTGGTCGGCCCGGGCGGGGACCTCGGAGAGCTCCTCGTGCCCGGTCACTACGCTGAAGCCCTTGGCCAGGCCGCGGTGCGTGACGGGTATTCCTGCGGCCGCGGGGACTGAGATTGCGGACGTGACGCCGGAAACCACCTCAACCTCTACGCCGTGCTGCCGGCAGTATTCGGCCTCTTCGCCTCCGCGGCCCAGGACGTAGGGGTCGCCGCCCTTGAGCCGGACCACGCGGTGGCCGTTCTGGGCTTCCTCGACGAGGATGCGGTTGATTTCGGCCTGCGGCACGGGATGGTGGCCGGGGGTCTTGCCCACTTCGATGATGCGGACGTCCGGTGCCAGCTCGTTGAGCAGTTCACGGGGCCCCAGACGGTCGGCCACTACGACGTCGGCCTGGCCCAGCAGCCGGCGGCCGCGGACGGTGATCAGGCCGGTGTCGCCGGGTCCGCCGCCCACCAGCGCTACAGAACCGCGGTGGGCCCGGCGGCGGCGCAGTGGAAGGTCGCCCGTTTCCAGGGCGGTGGCAACGGCGTCGCGAACGGCCATGGCGCGCCGCGGGTCTCCCCCTGCATTCACTGCGATCTTGACGTCGTCCACGTCGGCAACAGCGGGAGTCCAGGCTGCGGACGCTTCATGGTCGGAGGCGTTGACGCACCAGATGCGCTGCGCCTCGGCGTCGGCCGATACCTGCGCGTCCACGGCGGAATCGCCAGTGGCCGTCTGGACGAACCAGGCGCCGTCGACGTCGGAGGGAAGGTAGGTGCGCGGCTCCCAGGTGAGGAGGCCGGCGTCGGCCAGTTCCTTGAGCGCGGCAGAGGCAACGGGAGCCACGACGGTGACCCGTGCACCGGCGTCCAGCAGCCCCTTGGCGCGGCGGGCCGCAACGGGGCCGCCGCCCACCACCAGCACGGGGCGGCCAAGGAGGCGCAGCGCCGTGGGGTAGATATCCTGAATTGCCATGAATCAACGGTAGGGCGGCGTCACATATGCCAACAACGGCGCAGCAACACCAGTTCACGTAAGGTAACGCTGCGTCACATACTGCGGGCCGTCACTCCAGGCTCGCCAGGAACCGCCCCCGGTCGCGGATGAGCCGCTGCAGGTATGGGCGCAGGACCAGCTTCCCGGCCGCGCGGCCCAGGAGCCCGAACGGCGCCGTGAACACCACCCGGTCCGTCATGATGCAGCCGCCGGGCGTGGCCTCGAATTCGTGGATGTGGCGGAAGGACCTGAACGGGCCGCGGACCTGCTCGTCCGTGAAGCTGCGGGGGATGTCCACATGGGTGACGCGGCTGGTCATGGTGAGCGGAATCCCGAAGTGCCGTGCCCGCCAGGTGACCTCCTGCCCCGCACCGATCAGCCCTGACGTCACCCCGGCCACCGCCCGCTCCCCAGAGCCCTTCTGGGACTCCACGTGGGCGTCGACGCTGCGGGCCAGGTCGAACAGCCGCTCCGGGGGCATGGCTGACGCGGTTCGGCAGACAAAGCTGGTGGTCATGGGGCCAGTCTGCCACTCGGGCCCTGACCATCCGGGTCCCCACCACCCGGATCCGCCGCAAATGCGCAACTTTTGGGCCTCGTGCAGGATGGTGCCCGCGAAACCGCGCGGCGGGGCAGCCCCGGGCGGTCAGAAGTTACGCATTTGCGGCGGCGGACACGGCAAAGCCCGACGGCGGGAGGCGGCGTCGGGCTTTGCGGGGTGCGTAAGGCGGGGCTGCTAGCGGGTGCTGCCGGCCAGGAGCCCGCGGCTGCGGAGGAGGCGCTTCTCGATGGGCCCGAAGACCAGCAGTTCGATCAGGATGCCCACGGCGAGGATCAGCAGGATCGCTGACATCACCACGGCCATGTCGGACAGCTGCCTTCCCTGGTCCAGCAGGGAGCCGAGGCCGAAGCCGATGGTGCCGCCCACGGCGATGATTTCCGCCGCCATGAGGGACCGCCAGGAGAAGGCCCACCCCTGCTTCAGGCCGCCGAGGTAGCCGGGCAACGCTGCGGGGAGGATGATCTGCAGCGCCATCTCCAGGCGGGACGCGCCCAGGACGGTACCAACGCGCCGGTACTGCGGCGGGATCTGGTCCACGCCGGAGATCAGGCCGTTGATGATGGACGGGATGGCGCCCATGAACACCACGAAGTACACGGTGGCATCGGTGAGGCCGAACCAGATGATGGCCGCCGGGACCCAGGCAACCGACGGCAGCACCTGAAGCCCGGAAATCAGCGGACCAAAGGCCCGGCGCAGCGGTGCGACCTGTGCCAGCAGGAGGCCCACGGGCGTGGCGATGGCCACCGAAATGATGAAGCCAACCAGCCCGCGCTGCAGTGACGTCCATACGGATTCCTGCACTTTGCCCTCGCTCCAGAGGACACCCATTTGGCCCAGCACGTCCATCGGGCCCGGCACCTGGTCGCGGCGCTTCAGGCCGAGCGAGACGTAGAACTGCCAGATCAGGACCAGTATTACGAGCGCGGCGATGGGCAGCAGGATGCGGCTCCAGTCGATGCGGTTCTTGCGTGCGGCGTCGGACTGCAGGGAGTCCAGCCCGGATTCGAGTTCCCGCAGGTCCTCATTGCCGGTGGAGGTCCGGGTGAGTGCGGCGTGGATGTGCCGGGGTTCGGCGGGTTCGGCGGAAGCTTCAGCCAGGGGCGTTGGGTTACTTGGCATGGCGGCGGATCTCCTCCCGGAGCCGGGCGGTGATGACCCCGGTCAGCTGGCCGGCGAGTCCGGCGTCGGTGCGGTGTTCCTCGGTGACGGCCCATTCCTGGACCACGCGGCCGGGGCGGGAGGACAGCAGCAGCACGCGCTGGCCCAGCCGGACGGCTTCGCGGACGTTGTGGGTCACAAAGACGATGGTGCGCCCGGTTTCCTTCCAGATCCGCTCCAGCTCATCGTGCAGCAGGTCGCGGGTGATGGCGTCCAGGGCGGCGAAGGGCTCGTCCATCAGGAGCAGTTGCCGGTCCTGCGCGAGTGACCTCGCCAGGGACACGCGCTGCCGCATGCCGCCGGAAAGCTCGTGCGGGCGCTTGTCCCCTGCCGCGCCCAGGTGCACCAGTTCCAGGAGCTCCTGGGCCTTGGTTTTGCGGTCGGCCTTGCCCACGCCGCGAAGTTTCAGTGCCAGTTCGATGTTCTCCCGGGCGGTGAGCCAGGGGAACAGTGCGGCGTCCTGGAACATAAAGGCGGCACCGTCGCTGGGCACCTCCAGGGCGCCCGACGACGGCGGCTCCAGTCCCGCGATGATGTTCAGCAGGGTGGATTTGCCGCAGCCGGAGGCACCGAGGAGGGCAACGAACTCGCCCTGCCCGATGGTGGCGTTGACGTCGTCCAGTACCGGGGCGCCGTCGCCGAAGCGCTTGCCCAGGTGTTCCAGTACGACTGGCATGGTGCCGTCCTTAAGTTGGTGGGTGGATCAGTCCTGGCCGAGGCCGGCTGCTGAAATCTTGGTTGCTGAGACTCCGTTGAGCGGCCGGAGGTCGAAGAGGCCGGTGATGTCGGCCTGCTTGGTGGTGCCGGCCTCGACGCCGTCCTCGAGCAGCCGCGGGTAGCTTCCGGCCAGCGGGTCCAGGGTGAAGGTGATGTTGGCCAGGGACCGGGCCAGGACATCATCTGCCAGGGCTGCCCCGGCCGATTCCTGCAGTGCCGAGTTGATGACGCTTGCCTTTTCCGCGGCGGGGGCCTCGTTCAGCCAGGCCACCGACTCCGCGTGGCCGGCCAGGAGTGCCTTGACGGTGTCCGGGTGGTCGGCGGCGAACTTCTGGTTCACGATCAGGACGGTGGTGGGGAACTCGCCGGGCTTGCCCGTGGCGGTCCCGTCCCAGAGGTCCTTTTCGTCCACCAGCACCTTCGCTCCGGCCTGGAGCACCAGCCGCGAGGCCCATGGCTCAGGCAACCACGCGCCGTCGAGCTTTCCGTCCTGGAAGAGCTTGAGCGTCTGCGCGTTCTCCGTGGGGTTGATGGCCACGTCGCCGCTGCCGTCCACGTTGGTCTGGTACCCCTCGGAGGCAAGCCAGGAGCGGAGGGCCACGTCCTGGGTGCCGCCGAGCTGCGGGGAGGCGAGGGTCCTGCCCTTGAGGTCCGCGGCGGAGTTGATCTCCGGCTTGACCACCAGCTGTGCACCGCCTGCGGCGGCGCCGGCGATGATGCGCACGGACTGGCCCTGGCTCTTGACGAAGGAGTTGATGGCCGGGTTGGGGCCGATGTAGGCGGCGTCGATGGCACCGGCGTTCAAGGCCTCGATGGCCGCGGGCCCGGCATTGAACGTCTCGGTGCTGAGCGCGGTGCTGCCCAGGGCTTCGGCCAGAAAGCCCTGCTTGATGCCCACCAGCGCGGGGGCGTGGGTGACGTTGCCGAAGTAGCCCAGTTTGAGCTCGGCGGCGGGGGTGGGTTCGGCGGCCTGCGCCTCCGTGTTGCGTGAAACGGTGGAGGCCACCAGGGCGCCGACGGCGATCAGCAGGACCAGCCCGATGGCCAGGGCAGCCTCGATGGCACGCTTGCGCTTGGGTACCGCGCTTTCGCCTGCCACGATGCGGGTCATCCCGGGCTTGGAACTAGTCATTGTTTCACCATAGGGAGTGCCCCAAACCCGTTCAATGACGCGGAAACGGGGGGTCACGCGGGTTCATCTAGCGTCATATTCGGACACTGTTCGCCGGGGTCGCCGGAACGGTACCTGCTCGCCGTTCCGCTCCGGCGCCGTGGCACCGTTCCGGCGAACGCGCGCGCTCCAGGTACCGGCTCAGTTTCCCTTGACGTTGACCAGCTGCCGCAGCTTGTGCCGGACGGTGACCAGGTCCGCCGCGTCCTGCATCACGACGTCTATGGGTTTGTAGGCCGCGGGTATCTCATCGATGAACGCCTCCGAGGCCCGGAACTCGATCCCCCGCATGGCCTTCTTCAGTTCGTCGAGGGAGAAAGTTTTTCGGGCGGCGTTGCGGGAGTACTCCCGGCCTGCCCCGTGCGGCGAGGAGTTCAGGGACGCCGCGTTGCCGAGTCCTTCCACCACGTACGACGACGTCCCCATGGACCCCGGAATAAGTCCGGGATCGCCGTGGGCGGCTTTGATGGCGCCCTTGCGGGACACCCAGACGGACTTGCCGTAGTGGACCTCCTGCCGGGTGAAGTTGTGGTGGCAGTTGACCCGCTCAAGTTCCTGCACCGTCCCGCCCACCCAGCGGCCGAACTGGGTACTGACGCGGTCCATCATTTCTTCGCGGTTCAGGAGGGCGAAGTGCTGGGCCCAGTGCAGCTCTGCCATGTACCGGTCGAACTGCGGCGTGCCCTCCTCCAGGTAGGCGAGGTCCGGGTCCGGCAGGTGGATCTGTTTCTTGGCCATCACGTGCTGCGCGACGCCGATGTGATGCTGGGCGATCTTGTTGCCGATGCCGCGGGAACCGGAATGCAGGAACAGCCACACGGCGTCGGCCTCATCGGCGCAGACTTCAATGAAGTGGTTGCCGGATCCGAGCGAGCCCAGCTGGAGGTCCCACTTCTCCACGTACTGTGCCGGGTTGAAGCCGGCTCTCGCGGCCAACTGCTTCAGCTCGGCAATCCGCGGCTCCGCCGTGGCCTGCACCGTCCTGTTGTTGTGGCCGGCAGACAGCGGGATGGCCCGCTCGATGTCCTCGCGCAACCTCTTCCGGTCCTTGGGCAGGTCCTTTAGTGCGTACTGGGTCCGGACGGCGATCATGCCGCAGCCGATATCCACCCCCACGGCCGCCGGCATGATCGCGTGCAGGGTGGGGATGACCGAGCCCACCGTGGCGCCCTTTCCCAGGTGCGCGTCGGGCATGAGGGCCAGGTGCGGGTAGATAAATGGCAGCTGTGAGGTCTTCACCGCCTGCTCACGCGTCTTGTCATCCAGGATCGACGCCCAGTTCAGCAGCTTGCTGTTGATGGCTTCCATGCGGGGCCTCCCACGGGACGGCTGGGGACTAACGTGGTTCCTAGGCTAACCCCGGGCAGACCGCCTGGCCGGTCCACCCTGACAAGGAGACGCACGTATGGTGAACGTCCAGACCTGCATCCTCATCCGCAGGCCGCGCGCGGAGGTGGCGGACTATGCGGCCAACCCGGACAACGCCCCCACGTGGTACGCCAACATCCACAGGTCGCAGCGCCTGACCGCCGGACCGCTGGGCACCGGCTCCAAGGTGGCCTTCACGGCAAAGTTCCTGGGCCGCGAGCTCAACTACACCTATGAGTTCGTGGACTATGTCCCCGGCGAGCGGCTCGTCATGCGGACGGCGCAGGGCCCGTTCCCCATGCAGACCACCTACACCTGGACGGACGACGACGGCGGGACGCGCATGACGCTTGGCAACACCGGGAGCCCCTCGGGTTTCTCGAAGCTGGCGGGGCTGTTCATGGCACCGATGATCCGCCGGGAAACCCGCAAGGACCTGCAGAAACTCAAGACCATCCTGGAGCCATGAGGGGTCTGGAACCCTACGCCGCCTTGCGGTGCAGGCCCCGGGTCTGGTTCCGGCCAGGCCCCGCCTGCGGCTCACGCAGCAGGCGCAGGTTGTACCAACAGAACATGGCGAGCCCCAGGTAGAGGGACAGCTCCATCGCCTCGGCATACTCCGAGATGACGAACGTGGGCTCCGGCCAGATCAGCAGGCGGAACAGGCGGTAGCCGGCGGCCAGCGCGAAGGCGGGCACCAGGCACAGCGGCGGGACCAGCAGGCGCCTGTTCTTCAGATGCTTCCACCGTTTTCCAACGGCAGTCCATACCAGCGGGGCACAGGCGCCGTAGAGGCTCGCAAGGAGCATGGCCGCGGGGACCAGTTCCTGCACGCCGCGGATGTTGTGCACTGTGGTTTCGCCCTGGCGGTTGACCTCGTTGAGGGACTCGGGTGTGGCCCAGCCGAAGATTCGCTGGCCCCAGGAGATCTCCTCGCCCGTCAGGAACCAGACCCCCAGCGTGACAACCCCATAGAGCACAGCCATGCCCCAGCGTTTGGCACGGACCAGGTACACGGTGATGAGGGGCAGGAAGATGCTTGCCGCCAGCAGGCACGCGAACTGCAGCCATTCGACAACGGAGTCCTCGTTAACCAGCCAGAGGTAGAAGTCCTTGAACGGAAGGGTTGCCGCCACCACCACGGCGATGATGAACGGGATCAGTATGAGAAGCCGCTCATGGCGGGGTTCGATCCTCCAGTCCTCGGAGTCTCGCCGGAGATGCTCAGCCGCCCGGGTTTTCCACTCTTTAATGGCCGGCATTATGCCTCCTGAGGTGTTGCGTCCAGATCCAAAGGAAGCTCGTGCCCCCCGTTGACCATTAAGTCGTGGTGGCGCAGCCGCCCGCACGAGTAGCGAGTACTTGCATTTGAACAGGGCAGCACTGATGGCTGCTGCCGGTACTCACCGCCGAAGACAACAAAACCGCGGCCTGTTCGCGGATCCGAACCATCAAGGCCAGGATCTGCGAACAAGCCGCGGTATCAGGGGAAATCAGATGCTGTAGCGCTCGTCCTCGTGGTCGCCCGGGTGGTCCTTGACCAGTCCGGCGGCGAGGGTGTTGCCGTCCAGCGGGTCGATCACCAGGAACGCTCCGGTGCGGCGGTGGTGGAGGTAGTTCTCCAGCGGCAGCGGCGCGGCGAGCCGGAGCTGCGCGTTGCCAATGTCGTTGAGTTCCAGGGTGGACGCCGGTTCCAGCTTGAAGGAGGCAAGGTCAAGCTTGCCGCCGACGTTGCGGACCAAGGCCTGGACGGTGCGGGTGCCGTGCTTGACCAGCACCTTCTGGCCCTCCCGGAGCGGCTTCGGGGACAGCCAGCACAGCGACGCGTACAAATCGGCTGAGGCTTCGCGGACGGTGCCTGCGGCGGCGATGGTGTCGCCGCGGGCCACGTCGAACTCCTCGGCCAGGCGGATTGCCACGGACTGCGGGGCGGCGGCTTCCTCCAGCGAGGAGCCGGCGAAGTCGATGCCCACCACCGTGGTGGTGCGGGGGTCCTGGCCGGGAGTCAGGACGGAGACCTTGTCCCCCACCTTGACGGAGCCTTCGGTGATCTGGCCGGCGTACGCGCGGTAGTCACGGTAGGCCTCCACATCCAGGCCGCCGGCGACGGCGTCCGGAGCCAGGGCGCCCTGCGGCCGGATGACCAGCTGCACCGGGAAGCGGAAGCTCTCCAGGTGGCTTTCCAGTTCATCCGCTGCGGGCAGGGTCTCGAGGACCTCGAGCAGCGCGGGTCCGGTGTACCAGGGGGTACGCTCGGAGCGCTCCACCACGTTGTCGCCGTCGAGGGCGGAAACGGGGACCACCAACAGGTCGGTAATGCCATCGGAACCCAGGCCCAGTTCGCGGCCCACCTGCTGCACGTCGGCTTCGATCTCGCGGAACACGTCCTCGCTGAAGTCCACCAGGTCGATTTTGTTCACGGCCACGATCACGTGTGCAACGCGCAGGAGCTGCAGCACGGACAGGTGCCGGCGGGTCTGCTCCAGCACGCCCTTGCGGGCGTCAATGAGTACGACGACGGCATCCGCGGTGGACGCGCCTGTCACCGTGTTCTTGGTGTACTGCACGTGCCCGGGGCAGTCGGCCAGGATGAAGCTTCGGCGGTCGGTGGCGAAATAGCGGTAGGCCACGTCGATGGTGATGCCCTGCTCGCGCTCGGCACGCAGGCCGTCGGTCAGCAGGGCCAGGTCAATCCCGCCCTTTTCCCCGCCGAAGCCGCGGTCCGCAGAGGTGCGGGCAACGGCGTCGAGCGTGTCAGCCAGGATGGCCTTGGAATCGTGAAGGAGGCGGCCTACCAAAGTGGACTTGCCGTCGTCGACCGATCCTGCGGTGGCGAACCGGAAGAGCGTCGTGGGCAGGCCTTCGGTGAGTGAGCCTGGCGAAATCTCGGAAATCGTGCTCATTAGAAATACCCGTCCTTCTTGCGGTCTTCCATGGCGGCCTCGGAGATGCGGTCATCTGCACGGGTGGCGCCACGTTCGGTCAGGGTGGAGGCAGCGACTTCAACCACAACGTCGGCCACGGTGTACGCGTCGGACTCGACGGCGCCGGTGCAGGACATATCCCCCACAGTGCGGTAGCGGACGGTCTTGGTGATGACATCCTCGTGCGGCAGCGGCTGGGACACCTCGCCCACAGCCCGCCACATGCCGTCGCGGGCAAACACCTGGCGCTCGTGGGCGTAGTACAGGCCGGGCAGCTCGATGTTCTCGCGCTCGATGTAGCGCCAGATGTCCAGCTCGGTCCAGTTGCTGATGGGGAACGCACGGACGTGCTGGCCCACGGTGTGGCGGCCGTTGTAAAGGTTCCACAGCTCGGGGCGCTGGTTGCGCGGGTCCCACTGGCCGAACTCGTCGCGGAGGCTCAGGATGCGCTCCTTGGCGCGGGCCTTGTCCTCGTCGCGGCGGCCGCCGCCAAAGACGGCGTCGAACTTGTTCTGCTGGATGGCGTCCAGCAACGGGACGGTCTGCAGCGGGTTGCGGGTGCCGTCGGCGCGCTCGGCGAGCTCGCCGCGGTCGATGAATTCCTGGACGGAGCCCACCACGAGCTTCAGGCCCAGGCGCTCCACGGTGCGGTCCCGGAAGTCGATGACCTCGGGGAAGTTGTGGCCGGTGTCCACGTGCAGCACGGGGAACGGAACCTTGCCGGGCCAGAAGGCCTTGGTGGCCAGGTGCAGCATCACCACGGAGTCCTTGCCGCCGGAGAACAGCAGGGCGGGCTTTTCGAACTCGGCGACAACCTCGCGGATGATGTGGATGGCCTCGGACTCCAGGGTATCCAGGCTGCTCAGGCGCGTGGAAACGGCAGCGTCAGTCACCTGGGTGGTCTCCTCGGTTAGGTAAGTGCTCATACGTGTAGTCCGCATTCTGTCTTGTCGGTCCCTGCCCAGCGGCCGGCGCGGGGGTCGTCGCCCGGCGCCACCTTCCGGGTGCAGGGCTGGCAGCCAATGGAGGGGTACCCCTGGGAAAGCAGCGGGTTGACGGGCAGGAGGTTGTCGTCCGAGTACTGGACCAGTTGGTCGAACGTCCACGCAGCCACCGGGTTCACCTTGACCAGGCCGTTGGCCTCATCCCAGGTGACCAGCGGGGTGTTGGTGCGGGTGGGGGCCTCGTCGCGGCGCACGCCGGTGAACCACAGTTCGTAGCCGGACAGGGTGCGGCGCAGCGGGGCCACCTTGCGGAGGGCGCAGCACTGGGCGGCGTCGCGGGCGAACAGGTCCTTGCCCAGGAGCCGGTCCTGCTGTTCCACGGTGTTCTCGGGAAGCACGTCCACCACGTTGACGCGGAGGTTCGCGGCCACTTCGTCGCGCGTGGCGTAGGTTTCCGGGAAGTGGTAGCCGGTCTCCAGGAACAGGACGTCGACGCCGGGCATCTGGTCCGCGACCAGCGCCGGGAGGACGGCGTCGGCCATGGAGCAGGCGACGGCGACGGCGGGCAGCTCGAAGTTGCGCTCCACCCAGGCGATGACGTCGCGGGCGGGGGCGTCCCAGCCGAGTTCGGCGGCACCGGCTTCGGCGATGGCCTTCAGCTCTTCGTGCGAGCGGATAGCAGGAACAGGCATGGCGTGTTTGGCAGGCGATGCCGCCCCCGCCCCTCCGCCGCGCGGCTGATCTTCGATCAGCCCAGCGCGCGGCTCCGACAGGCCCGATGCCACTCCCTGGGCGGCATCGCCTGCCAACGGTAGCGCGTGCTTACTCACTGGAGTGCCTCCTCGTCTGCTGCGTGGGCCCATTCGGCGAAGGTCTGGCCCTCGGCGCGCTGGGCAACGAAGGTGCGGACAACGCGCTCCACGTAATCGGGGAGGTCATCGACGTAGACCTTGAGGCCGCGGACGGTGCGGCCCAGGCCTGCTTCCTCGCGCTCGTTGGAAGCCAGCCCGCCGCCCAGGTGGACCTGGAAACCCGGGGAGGGGTCGCCGTCGGGCGTTGGCAGCATCATGCCCTTGAGGCCGATGTCCGCGGTCTGGATGCGGGCGCAGGAGTTGGGGCAGCCGTTGATGTGCAGGGACAGCGCGTGGGGCAGCTGGCCGCTCCCGGCGAGGTCGGCCAGGCGGCGTTCCAGCTCTGCCACTGCCGTGGCGGCGGTGTACTTGGTCTCCACGATGGCCAGCTTGCAGTACTCGATGCCGGTGCAGGCGATGGTGCCGCGGCGGAACACGGACGGCCGGGCGGACAGGCCCAGTGCGTCCAGTTCGGCCACGAGGGGCTCCACCTGGTCCTTCTCCACGTCCAGGACCACGAGCTTCTGGTGCGGGGTGGTCCGCAGCCGGTAGGAGCCGCGGGCCTCGAGGGTGTCCGCGAGCTTGACCAGCGCGGCACCGGACAGGCGGCCGGCCAGCGGGGTAGCGCCGATGAAGAACTTGCCGTCCTTCTGCTCGTGCACGCCGATGTGGTCTCCCGGGGTGGTGGGCTTGGGCGCGGCGGGGCCATCAGCCAGCTTGTAGCCGAGGTATTCGTCCTCGAGGATCTGGCGGAACTTCTCCGGCCCCCAGTCGGCCATCAGGAACTTCAGGCGGGCCTTGGTGCGCATGCGCCGGTAGCCGTAGTCGCGGAAGATGCTGGTGACGCCGAGCCACACGTCGGCGGCCTGCTCAGGGGTCACGAACGCACCGAGGCGCTTGCCGAGCATCGGGTTGGTGGACAGCGCGCCGCCGGCCCAGAGGTCGTAGCCGACGCCGAGTTCCGGGTGGCGAACACCCACCAGGGCGAAGTCGTTGATCTCGTGGACCACGTCCTGGCTGGGGTGGCCGGTGATGGCGGTCTTGTACTTGCGCGGCAGGTTGGACAGCAGCGGGTTGCCGATGAACCGCTCACCCAGCTCCTCGATGAGCGGGGTGGGGTCGATGATCTCGTCCTTGGCAATGCCGGCCACGGGCGATCCCAGGATCACGCGGGGAACGTCGCCGCAGGCCTCGGTGGTGGACAGGCCAACACCCTCCAGGCGGGTCCAGATCTCGGGGATGTCCTCCACGCGGATCCAGTGCAGCTGGATGTTCTGGCGGTCGGTCAGGTCGGCGGAGTCGCGGGCGAAGTCCACGGAGATCTGGCCGATGACGCGAAGCTGTTCGGTGGTGAGGGCGCCGCCGTCGATGCGGACGCGGAGCATGAAGTACTTGTCCTCGAGCTCGTGCGGCTCAAGCGTGGCCGTCTTGCCGCCGTCGATCCCGGGCTTGCGCTGGGTGTAGAGGCCCCACCAGCGGAACCGGCCGTGGAGGTCCTGGCCGGGAATGGCGTCGAAGCCTTCCTTGGAGTAGATGGTCTCGATACGCTCGCGCACGTTCAGGCCGTCGTCTTCCTGTTTCCAGGTTTCGTTGGCGTTCAGCGGCGTTTTGCCGTCCACTTTCCACTGCCCGTGCGGCTTCGCGGCGGGACGGGACGTGCGGGCCGGGCGCTTCGCGGCAGCGGAATCCGCCGACGCTCCAGCTAGAGCTGTATCAGTCATGCATCGACTGTAGGTCCCGCCCGAAGAGCGTCACAAAGGCCCGGAAACGCTAAGTCACCTAGGGAAATATTTCGTCACGAAACGCCGGACAGCCTTGAACAAGCCACCCTGCTGTGCATTTGCGCCCGGTTCCGCGGGCGCCTTTTGGGGGGCCTGTGCGGGCGCGTGCGCGGCTTTTTCAAGTGGCGCGTGGGCGGCGGCTTCGCGGGCTTTTGCGACGGCGGCGTCATACCTGTCCAGCGCAATCTCGGCGAGCACCGGGGACGGCAGCAGCGGTTCGGTCACGACGTCGGCCCCGGCCTTGGCCAGCTGGTCGTGGAAGAAGCCCGGCGCCAGGAGGTAGGAGGCAATCACCACGCGTCCGCCGACGTCGACCGCCCCGGCGGACTCACCCGCCCCGGCACCGCCTTCCAGCTCCTCGCGAAGCATCGCGACGGCGTCGGGCACGGAAGGTTTTGCAGAGGCACCATAGGCGGCCACCATCCGGTTGGACCGCAGCTCCCGGAGCTGGCCCAGCAGCTCCTCGACGCTGACGGCGGCATTGGGGTTGGACGAGCCTGCCGCGGCCAGCACGATTACGTCGTTGTCCGTCACGCCGGCTTCGCGCAGCCGCTGGTCGAGCAGCGCGGCCAGGCGCGGATCGGGCCCCAGCGGCGCGGCTGCCGCACTGCCCGGCCTGCTCTTCACGGCCCGCGCGATGTCCACCTTCACGTGGTAACCCACGCTGAGCAGCAGCGGCACCACCACGGCGGCCTCCCCCTCGGGCAGGCCCGCCACCACGTCCACCAGGTCAGGCTGCTGGACGTCCACATAGGCCTCCCGGACGTCAAGACCGGGGCGGAGTTCGGCGATGGCGGCGCGCAGGGCGTTGACCTCCGCGGCTCCCTGTGTGTTGGACGTCCCATGGGCGCAGGCGATCATGATGGGGCTGTTCATACGGGCTAGCGTAACGTTGGAGCCGCCCTGTCCGCCCTCTTTTGAATTGCCGGGACGCTCCATGACATTCGCCTTTGACAACTCGCCGGTGTGGCTGGATCTGCTGGGCGTCTTCTTCTTTGCGGTGTCCGGGTCCCTGCTGGCGGCCCGAAAGCACATCGATATTGTGGGCTCCCTGCTGCTGGCTTCCCTTGTGGGACTCGGCGGCGGCGTAATCCGGGACATCATCCTCAACAGCGGGCCGCCCGCGGCGTTCACCAACCCGGCCTACCTGGTGCCGCCGGTGCTGGCCACGCTCCTGGTGTACTTCCTGTTCCCCAGCGTCCAGCGCTATACGTCCCTGCTAACCCTCTTCGATGCCGGCGGCCTTGCACTGTTCTGCATGACCGGCACGCTCAAGGCCCTGGCTGCCGGGATGAACCCGGTGGCGTCGGTGCTGCTGGGAGTCACCACGGCGGTGGGCGGCGGGCTGCTGCGCGACATCACCGCCAACGAGGTTCCTGAACTTTTCAACCCCAAGGACATCTACGCGCTGCCGGCCTTCGTGGGCGCCGCGATGACCGCCGGGCTGTGGGTCCTGGGCGTCTTCAATGTGCTGACGGCGACGGCCATCGCGGCTGTGGTTTTCACTTTCCGCATCCTGGCATGGCGGCGCTCCTGGCAGGCGCCGCTGGCCGTTCACGGGTGGCACCGGCGGGGCAGCAATCCCGCGGCCTGACGACGCCTTCGGTGGTGCTCCGCCGTCACTTTGCAGGGCCCGGGATTAGCTAGGATATGAAGCATGACTGACATGTTCCTCGAGAAATTCCGTGCGCTTGTTCCGAAGTATCTCGAAGACGAATGGCAGGCAGAGGACGGGCTGGATCCGGACGAGCTGGACAAGGCCCTGGCCGACCACCAATTCCAGATTCCCCTGGTGCTCCGCGAGTTCTACCTGGCCGTTGGCGGCTGCGAGGACCTGATGGAGGCGTACCACTACTTCTGGGATCCCGACGAGCTCGAGGTTGACGACGAAGGCTTCCTGATGTTCCTCGAGGACGAGGAAGAGGAATACACCTGGGGCTTCCGGGTGGGCGACCTCAGCGTCCCCGACCCCATTGTGTACCGGCGCAACAACGCCCGCGGGCAGTGGAAGTCCGAGGAAGGCACGTTCTCCGAGTTTGTGTTCGACATGTTCGAGTGGGCCTTCGAGGACGACGACAACTAGGGCTTTCCTCTCTTCCGTTTCAGTGTGGCTTCGAGATCCTCCGGCGCCCGCTGAGTTTCCTCACCTTTTGGGGTGCGCGACGGCGTGTCCCCCTCTGATGACGGCGTTTCCCCCGGTTCGCCAGCAAAAACTGGGGAATCTCAGCGGATAACCCGGCCCCGGAGGACCTGCCACACCTCCGCCATGATTCTTTCCGGGTGATGAACCACATCGGCGTACCCGTAGCGTAGTACCGCATATCCGGTGAGGGTGCTGGCGTTGTTCCTGGCACGGTCCTTCTTTACCTGCCGGGGCTCAAGGTGGGTGGCGCCGTCGAGCTCGACGATCAGGAATCCTTCCAGCAGGAAGTCCACGATGCCGATGCCGGGAAGCTCCACCTGTGTCTCCGTGAAAATGCCCGCCGCGCGGAAGAGAATCCGGGCAACCACCTCAATGGGCGAATCGGCGGTACCGTCAACGAGCTCCAGCACGCGCCTGGCTGCACCGTTCCGCTTACCGGGCAGCCGCCCCCGCAGGTAGCCGAGGGTGGTTATCCCCTGCCGCGCTGCACTCTCGACCATGACGGCAGCTTCCATGGCCGGCAGGCAGCGGAGGCTGTGGATCAACACGTCAGTGGTGCTCGCCACCGGCTTTGGTGAATCGGGAGGAATCAGGGAGCCGCGGTGCACCACGGCGTCCGCCGGGCCACGGTGCCGGCACAGGAGGTGGACTTTTGACGGTTCCCTCAACAACCAAAGACGGCGATGTACTGCCGCAGAGGCACAGGTCAGCAGGCCATTGCCCATGACAGCCGCAGTCATGTCGGCCGGGGCGCCAGGCAGTGCCACCACCCCGTGCCGAAGGCGGCGGATGTCACCCACCGCCACCGCATTGCGAACGCTCCGGTCGGTGAATCCAGCCTGCAGCAGTGTGGACGTGCGCGCCACTGAGCCTGCGTACGTGAGAAAGCGGGTGAGGTCCATGGAGCCAGCAGACCCAATCTTCGATGGGGAAGGCAGTGCCTGGAAGGCCTATGTGGACAAAAAATCCTGCTGGATTTCCCCGTCTTTCGAGCTGCCTGTCAGCGGGTCACGGCAACTCGCCGGGTGTTCAGCCGGTTCCCGGCCGAAAGGTGGGGAAACTCAGCGCCGACAAGTCCGTGACACCACCAGTAAATTAGTAGTTGCATCTTGTGACAAAGCTGTCATAGACTATTCACGGATCCGCTAAACGCCTCCGGCGGGTCTGATGCGAACGGAGAGATAGCCTCGGTTCAAAGCAACGTATGACTCGTATCGTTGCTGCGGACCGGGGCTATCCCGTTTTAACGCGACCCATCGACTGCTCCATACCGGTCGTTTTGGCGGGTCAAAAGGGCAGGTACGGAGCAATCGACGCAAAGAAGAAGCCCGGCCCCTTGCATGGAGCCGGGCTGCACGTTGAGTCAGCTGGCGCGGTCCACCACAGCCAGCGCGAAGCTGGACAGCGAATCCTTGACTACGCCTTCGGGCAGCGGCGCGAGGGCGTCGATCGCCTCGTCGGCCCACCGGCGTGCCACCACCCAGGATTCGGCCGTGACGGGATGCTCGCGCAGGCCGGCGACGGCCTCGGCAAGGGCCTCGTCGGAGGTCAGGTCGCCGTCAATAAGCCGGAGAAGTTCGACGGCGGACTGGTCACCGTCAGCAGCGGCCTTGCGCAGGAGCAGCACCGGCAGGGTGGGAACCCCTTCGCGCAGGTCCGTGCCGGGTGACTTGCCGGATTTGACCTTGATGCCCGTGACATCGATGACGTCGTCGGCAAGCTGGAAGGCCACGCCCACCTTTTCGCCGTACTCCACCAGCACGGATTCGTACGCGGGATCGGCACCTGCGAAGATGGCGCCGAGCTGGCCGGAGGCAGCCACGAGTGAACCCGTCTTGTCCGCAATCACCGAAAGATAGTGCTCCACGGGATCCTCATCCGGACGGGGACCCACGGTTTCGTGCAGCTGGCCCAGGCACAGCCGCTCGAATGTGCGTGCCTGGATGCCGAGCGCCCGGGAACCGAGTTCGGACACCAGGATTGAGGCGCGGGCGAAAATCAGGTCGCCGGTGAGGACCGCCACGGAGTTGCCCCAGACCTCGTGGGCGGTGGGTGCACCGCGGCGGAATGGGGCCGAGTCCATGACGTCATCGTGATAGAGCGTTGCGAGGTGCGTCAGTTCCACCACGACGGCGGCCTGCACCACGGCGGGCAGCGACGCGTCGCCAAGGTGTGCACAGAGCAGGGTCAGCAGCGGCCGTATGCGCTTGCCGCCCGCTTCCACCAGGTGGCGCGACGTGGCGTCAGCGAGCGGATCCGAGTTGGCGATGGCTTCGCGGAGTTTCTTCTCCACCCGGGCCAGGTTGGTGGTGATGGCCGGCCCCAGTTCGGCATCTCCGGCGATGGCCGCGAAACCCGCGGGCAGCTGCAGGCCCGTTGCGATGGCGGTGGTATTGAGGCTGGGTTCGGAGTCCGGCAGGCCGTGTCCGGCGTGCGTCCAGCTGTGGTCTGCGGGGTTGGTCACGGGTTAACCCTAACTTTTTGTTGCGGATACCGCTGATTCGAGGCCGCCAGCGTATTGGATGTGGCCGGAACCAGCGATTCCAGGACACGGATCACCCGGTCCTCAAAGCCCTTCGCGGACGGGTCCGTGAGGTTGGCCAGGAGCCGGACCACGAACCGCATCAACACCGGGATGGGCATGCCGGTCCGGAGTGCGAGCTTCATGACCGCAGGCTTGCCGATCAGCACGGCGAACGCCCGGCCCAGGGTGAAGTGGGAGCCCCACTGTTCGCGCACATAGTCCGCGTACCGCGCTAAATGCGCATCGGCGTCGTACGTTCCGCCGGCCGCCACTGAGCGGGAGGAGGCGTCAATGATGAACTCGGCAGCGAACCGCGCGGACTCCATGGCGTAGGAGATGCCCTCGCCGTTGAACGGGGAGACCATGCCGCCGGCGTCGCCCAGCAGCAGCAGGCCCGGCGAGTAGTGCGGCGTGCGGTTGAAGCCCATGGGCAGCGCCGCGCCGCGGATCTCGCCCACCTGGTTTTCCGGCGTGAAGCCCCATTCGGCGGGCATGCCGGCGGTCCATTCGCGCAGGACCTGCTTGTAGTCGAGCTTGCCGAACTCCTTTGACGAGTTCAGGATGCCCAGGCCCACGTTGGAGGTGCCGTCGCCCACACCGAACACCCAGCCGTAACCGGGAAGCAGCTTGCCGTCGCGGCCGGGAAGCTCCAGCCAGCCTTCCATCCAGTCGTCGTCCGTGCGGGGCGAGGTGAAGTAGGTGCGGACGGCGACGCCGAGCGGGCGGTCGTCGCGTTTATGCATTCCGAGGGATACAGCGGTGCGCGTGGAATTGCCGTCGGCGGCGAGGACGACGTCGGCGCTGAACTCGCGTGTCTCCCCCGTCTTGCGTCCGGACTCGTCAAGGAGCGCTGCGCGGACACCGGTGACGCGGCCGTCGTCGTTCCGTATGGCATCCGTGACACTGTGCCGCTCAAGGATGGCGGCACCTGCGGATTGGGCGTGCCGGGCCAGTTCCTCGTCGAAGCCGAGCCGGGTGCGGATCAGCCCGTACTGGGGGAAATCGGAAACCTCGGGCCAGGGCAGTTCGATGGTGCGCCCGCCGGCAATAAGGCGCAGGCCCTTGTTCCGGCGCCAGCCGTCGTTCTCCGGGTGCGGCAGGCCGAGCTTCTGGATCTCGCGTACGGCGCGGGGGGTCAGCCCGTCACCGCAGACCTTTTCGCGCGGGAAGCTGGTCTTCTCCAGGACGGTCACATCCAGCCCGGCCCTGGCGAGGTAGTACGCGGCGGTGGATCCGGCGGGACCGGCGCCGACAATCAGTACCTTCACAGGTCAGCGGACGATGTTGCGGCGCAGTTTGGCCACGGGGCCCTTGTGCGCGGCGATGGCGGCAGCGGCGCTGTCCGGCGTCGATTCTTCGGCTTTGAACGCGCGGTGCACGGCCACGATTCCGCCGGTGAGGTTGCGGTAGGTGACCTTTTCCCAGCCGGACTCCTGCAGCCAGGCGGCAAGGTGGTCCTGGTCCGGCCACGCGCGGATGGACTCGGCGAGGTAGACGTATGCGTCCGGGTTGGACGCAACCTTCGTGGCAATGGCCGGCAGGGCCCGCATGAGGTATTCGGTGTACATGGTGCGCCAGAGCGGAACCACGGGCTGGGAAAACTCGGCAATGACGAGCCGGCCGCCGGGCTTGGTGACGCGGAGCATCTCCTCCAGTGCCTTCTTGGGCTCGTTGACGTTCCGCAGGCCGAAGGAAATGGTGGTGGCGTCGAAGGAGTTGTCAGCGAACGGCAGGTTGGTGGCATCGCCGGCAACAAAGTTGATGTCCGGGCGGCGGCGCTTGCCCACCTTGAGCATCCCGAGGGAGAAGTCGCAGGCCACAACGTCTATGCCCGCATCGGCATACGGCTCGCTGGAGGTGCCGGTGCCCGCGGCCAGGTCCAGGACGCGTTGGCCCTTGCTGGCCTCCATGGCATCCACCACAACCTTGCGCCAGCGGCGCGTCTGCCACAGGGACAGGACGTCATTGACGACGTCGTATTTCGGTGCGACGTCGTCAAACATCGTGGCTACTTCGTCCGGACGCTTATCCAAGGATGCTCGGTTCACCATGTCATTGTCTCAAATGTTCAGGAGCGTCCCGACCAGCCACGGCTCCGGTCCCGCTGAGCCGACGCCCCACCGTCGGAGCCACCTCCACGGCCGCTCCCGGGCCAGTGCACGCGCGGGAGTAGTGTTGTCTCATCATGACGAGCACGTTCCGCACCCTCACAGTCCCCCTGGATGGAAAAGATTTCCCCGGGGGGCTTCCTGCGTTTTTGGTACGGGACGATGTCCTCTGCTGGACCCGGAGGGAAGCCGGGCTGGCTGGCTTCGGCGAGATTGCGCGCTTCACGGCCACCGGCCCCGACCGGTTCCTCGAGGCAGACATCTGGTGGCGGCACCTTGTCCTTGAGGCCGAGGTCGCCGATTCCGTTGAGCTCCCCGGGACGGGCCCCGTGGCCTTCGGCTCCTTCGCCTTCTCCAAGACGTCCGCCCACGAGTCCCGGCTGATCGTGCCGGAGATCGCGGTGGGCGTACGGGACGGGCAGGTCTGGCTGACCCAGTTGACGTTCGACGACGGCCCCCTCACCGAGGACACCGCCCGCGCCGCGCTGGACCGATGGCTTCGGAGCGTTGCGGCTCCTTCGGCAGCGCCTCCAGGAAGGACGACGGCGGCAGCGGACCCTGCCGGGGACGGCACCTTGGGCGCCGTGGCCACGAAGGGGGGCGGCGCCGTCGTACGCCCCCTCCCCCTGGCCGCAGGGGCCACCCTGCATACCGGGTCGCTGAGCGAGGAAGCCTGGATGGCAGCCGTCGAGGCGGGCGTGGCCGAGATCCGGACCGGCGCGCTGGAGAAGCTGGTGCTGGCGCGGGACGTGGTGGCGACTATTCCATCTGGCGTACATGCCGCAGATGTACTGCGCGAACTCGCCGCACGCTACCGGGAGTGCTGGACGTACGGGGTGGACGGGCTGGTGGGGGCCACGCCGGAGATGCTGATCCAGGTGGAAGGACGCACAGCCCAGGCGCGCGTGCTGGCCGGAACGCTGGACCGCCGGGACGCCCACGGCGAGGACGGCCTCCCGATGGATTACGCCACCCGGGTGTTGGCCGGCTCGGAAAAGCAGAGGCACGAGCACGAGATCGCCATCCAGTCCCTGACCACTCAGCTGGCGCCGTTCTCGGAAGCGATGAATGCGCACGACGAGCCTTTCATCCTGGAACTCCCGAATGTGTGGCACCTGGCTTCGGACGTCAAGGCTGAGCTGGCCGAAATCGAGGGCCACGTGCCTACCTGCCTGGCGCTCATCAACGCCCTGCACCCTACGGCCGCCGTCTGCGGAACCCCCACGCAGGTCGCCGGGGCCCTGATCCGGAAGCTGGAACACCTGGACCGGGGGCCTTATGCAGGCCCCGTGGGCTGGCTGGACGCAGCGGGGAACGGCGAGTGGGGCATCGCACTGCGGGGAGCGGTCATCGAGTCCCCGGACACCGTCCGGCTGTATGCCGGATGCGGAATAGTCGACGGCTCCCAGCCCGAGGCTGAGCTCGCGGAAACCTGGGCGAAGTTCCGCCCGATGCTGGAGTCGCTTGGAATCAGCAGCTGACTTCCTCTCTCCCCAACTAGGTAGCGCTAAGTGTCGTTTTGGGGCCTCAAAACGACACTTAGCGCTACCTAGTTGGGCGGGAGTCCGGGATAGGAGACAAATTGTGCCCGTGCGGGCTTGCTTTCCCCTGTGATTTAGTTATCCAATAGTGAAACTTAGTTTCCTGTGATGCACATCTCATAATCGGCGCTACACTATGAACCGATTTAGTACCGCATACTCCCCGCAACAAAAGGTAAGAAAACATGCAGCTCAAGTCCCTGGCCACGGCCAAAATGACCGCCAAGGCAGCAGCAGTCTTCGCCGCCGGCGCCCTCACCCTCACGGCCTGCGGCGGCAGTTCCACCCCCGCAGCCTCCGAAGGCGGCATCCAGCTCATCAACGCCGGCAAGCTCACGGTCTGCTCGGACATCCCTTACGAGCCGTTCGAGTTCGAGAAGGACGGCGAGACGGTCGGCTTCGATGTGGACATCGCCAAGGAGCTCGCCAAGGACTTCGGCGCCGAACTGAGCATCGTTGACAGCTCCTTCGAAGCGATCGAGACCGGCACCGCCCTGACCCAGTGCGACCTGGGCATCTCCTCGATCTCCATCACGGACACCCGCAAGTCCGTCATGGACTTCTCCAGCCCGTACCTCGACGACGACCTGGCCCTGGTGGCCAGCGAGGACTCCGGCATCACCGGCCTGGAGGACGCCAAGGGCAAGAAGGTCGGCGTGCAGCAGGCCACCACCGGCGCCGACTACGCCCAGGAGCAGGGCATCGACGCGCAGCAGTTCGAGGACACCGGCCTCCTGGTACAGGCCCTTGAAGCCGGCACCATCGACGCTGCCCTGGGCAACCAGTCCGTCCTTGGCTACGCCATCAAGGACCAGCCCAAGATCAAGAGCGTTGAGGACTTCGCAACCGGCGAGCAGCTGGGCATCTCCGTCAAGAAGGGCAACACCGAAATGCTGGAGAAGGTCAACGGCACGCTTGAGCGCCTGACCGAGGACGGCTCCCTGGAGACGTTCAAGACCACCTGGTTCGGCGAGACCGCCAAGTAGCCAACAACCGCCAAGTAGTCGCCGTGCAGGCCCGGGGCTCCCCCGCCCCGGCCCCGCCGCGGCCCTGAGAACTACGCAGCCGGGGCCCCGGACGAGCTGTACCGCAGTCCGTCCGGGGCCTCTGCCACGCACAACGAATGTGAGCAACCCATGGCAATGACCGCACGTCAGCGAGCCAGAGTAAGCCTGTATGTCCAGGCCGGAATCTTTGTGGTGGCCATCGCCGCGCTGATACTGGCCACCGACTGGGAGACCATCGGCATCAGCGTCTTCAACTTCGGCAAGATCGGGCCCATGTTCCCGGGCATCTTCGTCACCGGCCTGACGAACACCCTGATCTACACGTTCCTCGGCTTCATCGTGGGCCTCTCCGGCGGCCTGCTTTTGGCCCTGATGAAGCTCTCCAGCTTCCCCCTGTACCGCTGGATCGCCTCCGGCTACATCGAGTTCTTCCGCGGCATCCCGGCGCTGCTGGTGTTCATCGCCTTCGGCTACGGCGTGCCGCTGGCCTTCGGCGTTTCCTGGAACATCACCGTGATCGTCATGGTTTCCCTGGGCATGGTGGCCTCGGCCTACATCGCCGAAACCCTCCGCGCAGGCCTGCAGGCCGTGCCCAAGGGCCAGCTGGAAGCCGCCCGCTCGCTGGGCATGCCGCAGTGGCGGGCCATGATCACCATCGTTATCCCCCAGGCCTTCAAGATCGTCCTGCCGCCCCTGACCAACGAGGTCATCCTGCTCACCAAGGACTCCTCGCTGATCTACGTCCTGGGCCTCACCGCCTCGCAGTACGAGCTCACCAAGTTCGGCCGCGACGGCATCTCCAGCCTGGGCGCAGGCCTCACGCCCCTTCTGGTGGCCGGCGCCTTCTACCTGGTGATCACCATCCCCCTGAGCTTCCTGGCCCGGAAGTTCGAAAGCCGCACCGCGCGGAACAATCGATAGGCAGGGAAGACCATGAACGACGTCGTAAACAACTCCCGCGGCGGAGCTGCCACCATCCAGGCCGCCGGCGTGGCCATCAAGGACCTGCGCAAGTCCTACGGTTCCAACGAGGTCCTCAAGGGCATCAGCCTGGACGTGGCGCCCGGCGAAGTGGTGTGCCTGATCGGACCGTCCGGATCCGGCAAGTCCACCCTGCTGCGCTGCGTCAACCTGCTGGAGCAGCCCAACGAGGGCACCATCCACGTGGGCGGCTTCGAGGCCACCGATCCCGATGTGGACATCGACAAGATGCGCCGCAAGGTGGGCATGGTGTTCCAGCAGTTCAACCTGTTCCCGCACCTGGACGCCAAGCGCAACTGCTCCATCGCCCAGACCAAGGTCCTCAAGCGTTCGCAGGCCGAGGCGGACAAGGTGTCCATGCACAACCTGGAACGTGTGGGGCTCGGACACCTCGCGGACCGTTTCCCGGACCAGCTCTCCGGCGGCCAGCAGCAGCGCGTGGCCATCGCCCGCGCGCTCAGCATGGACCCCGAGCTGATGCTCTTCGACGAGCCCACCTCCGCGCTTGACCCCGAGACCGTGGGCGACGTCCTCTCCGTCATGCGGAACCTCGCCAAGGAGGGCATGACCATGCTGGTGGTCACCCACGAGATGGGCTTCGCCCGCGAAGTGGCGGACCGTGTGGTGTTCATGGACGGCGGCGTTGTGGTGGAGGAAGGCGTGGCCGAGCAGGTCATCTCCTCCCCCACGCAGCCCCGCACCAAGGAGTTCCTGCGCCGCGTCCTGGATCCGACGCACATCGACATCGAGGAGTAGGGCCTCTTCGCTTTCACTTCGCGCAATCCCCGGCGCTGCGGATTCTCCGCAGCGCCGGGGATTTTGTGCGTCACGGGGCAATCTGCGCCTCGCTTTTGAAGGAGGCGTACGACGGCGGCACGCGCCTCCTGTGCAAGCATTTACTTCCGCGGTGGCTGGGAACACAATAGGTCCCATCACAGCCCTGGCTCAGCAGCGCGCTGCCCGTCCGGCCGCCGTCCCGCGCGGTGGCGCACCCAGGAGCGCAGAGATGAATTTCCAGGCCCCACCACCGCAGGCGGCAGTATCCGAACGCGCCGCGCGGCTGGCATCAGTACCCTCGTTCCAGCGCGTTGACTCCTTCATCCGGCGGTACCTCAACGGGGGACAGGACCAGCGCACCGTCTCGACTTCACGTTCGGCAACCCCCACCAGATGCCGCCGGACCGCTACGTCACCACTTTGCGGGATGCCCTGGTTCCCCGTGATGACCAGTGGTTTGCCTACAAAACCAACGTTGGGACGGCGCAGGAAGCGGCCGCGCAATCCCTTGAACGGCTGCTGGATGTGCCCTTCAGGACCGAGGACATCTTCCTTACCACCGGTGGGTTTGCCGCGATTGCGCTGGCGCTCAAGACCGTGGCGGACCCAGGCGACGAGGTAATCTACAGCCTGCCGCCGTGGTTCCTGTACGAGCCGCTGATCCTCGAAGCCGGCCTGGTACCGGTGAAGGTAAAGGTCCATACCGCCACGTTCGACCTGGACCTCGCCGCAATCGACGCGGCCATCACGGAGCGGACGCGGGTTGTGATCGTCAATTCGCCCAACAACCCCACCGGACGGATCTATCCCCCGGAGCTGCTGATCCGGCTCGCCGGCCTGCTGGAAACTGCGTCTGCAAGGATTGGACGGCGCATCTACCTCATCTCGGACGAGGCCTACAACCGCATTGTGTTCGACGGCGCGCGGTTCCACAGCCCGGCGGAGTACTACCCGTACACGCTGCTGGCGTACTCCTATGGCAAGACCCACCTTTCCCCCGGCCAGCGGGTGGGGTATCTGGCCCTGCCGCCGTCCATGCCGCGCAGGGAGGAGATGGCGCCGGCCATCAGCGGCCTGCAGGTGGCGATGGGCTGGGTGTACCCCAACGCGCTGCTGCAGCACGCGCTACCCGAGCTGGAGAAGTTCTCCATCGACGTCGGACAGCTGGAGCGGCGCAGGGACCGCCTGGTGGACGCGCTCGGCAGCATGGGCTACCGCATGCTGCCGCCTGAGGGCACGTTCTACCTGTTCGTCAGCACCCCCGGCCCGGACGATGACGCCTTTACCGAGTCCCTCGCCCGCCGCGGCGTCTTCGTCTTCCCGGGCACGCTGTTCGAGACGCCCGGGTTCTTCCGGATTTCCCTGACAGCCAACGAGGACATGATCGAGCGGAGCCTGCCCACCTTCGAAGCAGCGATCAAGGAAAGCAGGAAAGGAACATGAACGGACGGACGTACCCTCCGGGGGTGCCGTGCTGGATCGACACAACCCAGCCTGACATCGACGCGGCAGCAAACTTCTATGCCGGACTCTTTGGCTGGACGTTCAGGGACGCAGCCCCGGGCGGCGGCGCGGACGGCTACCTGGTGGCCCAGCTGGACGGCGCGGACGTGGCAGGTATCGCCGGCGGCCGCGAAGATACAACGGCCTGGAGCACCTACATTGCCGTCGAGGACGCGGACGCCGCGGTGGACCGGCTGGTTGCTGCCGGTGCCGTGCTGAGGGCACCGGCAACGGATGCCGGAGAGGACGGCCGCAGCGCGGCCCTGGCTGATCCGGAGGGCGTGGAATTCCGTCTCTGGCAGCCGAAGCGGCAGGGCGGGGCACAGTCCGTCAACCAGCCCGGGACCTGGAACTTCAGCGACCTCCATACACGCAGCCCCGAGGACGCCGTGGGTTTCTACCAGGGCGCGTTCGGCTGGCATGTGGACAAGGTGGGCTTCGGGGCGGACGACGCCGGCTTCGGCCTGATGGTCCGCCTGCCCGGGTATGGCGACCATCTTGAAGCGACCGTCGATCCGGAGATCAGGGCACGGCAGTCCGAGTTCGCGGCACCGCCGGGCTTCGCGGACGCCGTCGCCTGGATCGTGCCCATTGGAACCGGCCGGACGCCGCACTGGCATGTCACCTTCGCTGTCGCCGACCGGGACCGGACGGCCCTTAATGCCGAGCGTCTTGGCGGGCGGGTCCTGAGGAATGCAGACACGTGGTGGACCCGCGAGGCCCTGATCCAGGACCCGCAGGGGGCGGTCTTCACCGCCAGCCAGTTCACTCCGCCAACACGCTGACCGGCCAAGGCGCAGGGGCCTACGGCGCCAGCACTCCCCCGACGGCGGCCGCCACGGCTTCCCTGATGCGTTTATGGAGCTGCCGCAGCGAACGGCGGTCCGTGCGGACTTCAACAATGCTGCGCCCCTCGATCGGCCGCGCGAGCGCCTCGGCGAGTGCCGCCGTCGTACTGACCGTGCAATGCCCGACGCCGTACGCTGCGGCAAGTGCCGCAATGTCCACGGAGTGCGGGGTGCCGAAAAGCCGTTCGACGGCGTCGCCGTAGGTTCCGGCCTCACGCACGGCCCCGTGTTCCAGCAGGTCGAAGATGGCCCCGCCGGCGTCGTTGAGGACGACTATCCGCAACGACGGCTGCTCCTCGCCGGAGCCGAGGAGTAGGCCGCCGACGTCGTGGAGGAAGGTGACGTCCCCCAGCAGGACTGTGGTGTCCTGCCGGCCGCCAATGGCGATGCCCGTGGCGGTGGAAATGGTGCCGTCGATCCCGGCGAGGCCGCGGTTGGCGTACACGGTGGCGGCAGGTTCCGGGGCGGGCAGGCCGGCGAGGTCCACGTCCCGGATGCCGTTGGACGAGCCCAGGAGGAGCTGCCCGCGGGCGTGCTTCCACACCAGCGAGCCCACTGCCGGACCACTCGCGGCAGCCTCTGCGGAAAGTATTCCGTCCAGGGAATGCTGGGCAGCTGATCCCGCGAGCAGCCAGGTATCCAGCCATTCCGGTGTACCGCGGCCGGCAAAGTCTGCCAGGTCGGCGAGGCTTTCCAGCGGCAGCTCGATGCGGCGGCCGGGCTCGTACCAGGCCACCGGCACGGGCTGGTAGAGGGCAGCCTGGACATCAGCCCTGGCCAGAAGCGCGGCGACGGGGCGGGACAGGGTGGGCCGTCCGAATAGGACCACGCGTTCAATCGGCATGCCCGAACCGGGACCAAAGTGCTCCAGCAGCAGCCGGTAGGGACCAACCGCGTTGGGACCGAAGCGGGCGTTGGAGGACGGCTCGGCCAGCAGCGGCAGGCCATGGGCCCGGGCGAACGCCTCGGCGACGGGCCCGGCGTCGTGCCCGGCGAGCACGACGGTGCGCCGCTCAGGCAGGTCGGCTGACGCCGGCGGCAGGTTCATGATGAGCGGCTCGGTGCCGATCCGGTAGCGCTGCCGTTCGGCCGCGGGCGGCAGCTCCTCCCCCTTTGACGGCACCAGCGGATCGCGGAACGCGAGGTTCAGCTGGACGGGGCCGGGCGGCAGGTCGGGGAACGCACCGGTGGCGGCGGACAAGCCTGTCTGCATGGCGCGCCGGGGGTCGGTGCCGGCGGCGATATCGACGGCGAAGCGCACCTGCTCGCCGAAGAGGTCAGGCTGGACGGTGGTCTGGTTGGCGCCGGTTCCGCGGAGTTCGTCGGGGCGGTCGGCGGACAGCACCACCAGGGGAACCGCAGCGTGGTTGGCCTCCATCACTGCGGGCATCAGGTTCCCGACGGCGGTCCCGGACGTTGTGAGCACGGCGGCGGGTGATCCCGTGGCCAGTGCCAGGCCCAGGGCCGTGAACCCGGCCGAGCGCTCGTCGATCCGGACCAGCAGGTCCACCCTGCCCTCGGCGGACGCCTCGGCAAGGGCATACGCCATGGGGGCCGAGCGGGATCCCGGCGAGACCACCACGTGCTGCACGCCGCCGTCGACCAACACCCCGACGGCGATCCGCGCCGCGGCCAAGGCACCCAGCCCAGCCCCGGCGTCAGGTGTGGCGCCGTCAGGCGTGGCGCCGGGCGTGGTGTCCGGAGTAGTGCCGGAATCGGTGTCAGGCGTGGCGTCGGGCGTGGTGTCCGGGGAAGGGTCGTTCAGCGAAGTCACCAAACCAGTCTGCCACCCCGGACGCTCTCTCATTTGATGTGGGTTTTACCGGAACGCTCTATCAGCTGATGCGGGTAAACCGGAACGCTCTATCACCTTCCGCCCAGAGCCGGACGTAAAGGTGATAGAGCGTCGCCGAAAAACCGGTGATAAGTGCTAGAGCGTTGGGCCAAACCCGGCGGTAAGTGAGAGAGCGTCGCAGGCTAGCCGCGGAACACCTGGATCACGGATGGGCGCGGTGCGCGTGCCTGGCCGGGTGCCGGCGTCGTGCCTTCCGCTACGTAGTCCGGGAAGAAGGAAACCTGTGCGTCGAAGGTGCCGTCCTCGCCGGGGTGCTGCACCGCAACAAAGACAGAACGCTCCTCGTCGTGGATGATGGGGCCGCAGGTCTCGGCGTCGCGCGGAACGGCCAGGAACTGCTCCACCTTGCCGCGTTCGGCGCCGTCCAGGGTGACCTTGAACAGGCCGTCCGCCCGGCCGATGCCGGAGGGGGCGCCGTCCGTGGAGATCCAGAGGTTGCCCACGGAGTCGAATGCCAGGTTGTCCGGGCAGGAGATAGGCGAGACTTTGTCCACCGGGAAGCCGGAGAAGTAGGTGACATCGCCCTGGGCCGGATCGCCGCAGACCATCAGCAGGTTCCAGGCGAAGGTGGTGGAGGTCTGGCCGCCGGTTTCGGTGATCTCCACGATGTGGCCGTCGCGGTTCTGGTTGCGCGGGTTGACCTCAGTGGCGCCCTCGTTGGACCCAACGCCGCGGTTGGAGTTGTTGGTGCAGGCCACGTAGACCTTGCCGGTGTGCAGGCTGGGTTCCACGTCCTCACAGCGGTCCATCTTGGTGGGGCCAACCTTGTCGGCGGCCAGGCGGGTGTACACCAGAACCTCCTCGACGGTCATGCCCGGAACGGCGGAAGCCCCGTCCACCACCAGCGGCAGCCACTCGCCGATGCCGTCGAAGGCGCCGTCGGCGGGCACAGCCCCGGTTCCGGTGATGTCGGCAGCCGGCGAGTTGCCCGTGAACCTGGCGACGTAGAGGTTGCCCGCGGACAGCAGGGTCATGTTGTGCTTGCGGTCGCCCTCGCGGTACTTGTCCTTCGAGACGAACTTATACAGGTAATCGAAGCGCTCGTCATCGCCGGAGTAGGCCACAACGTGCCCGGACTCGGCGATGATCACGTTGGCGCCCTCGTGCTTGAAGCGGCCCAGCATGGAGTGCTTCTTGGGCATGGAGGTGGGGTCGAACGGGTCAACTTCCACGATCCAGCCGAAGCGGTTCGCCTCGTTCTCGTAACCGGGGTTGCGGGTATCCCATCGCGGCTCATCCAACTCCCACTGGCGGGCAGTCGGCTTGTTGGTGATGCCGTACCGCTTGTCCCCGGCGGAGGTTCCCGGCGCCACGAAGTAGCTCTGGAAGTTTTCTTCGCCGGAGAGGATGGTGCCCCACGGGGTGGTGCCGCCGGCGCAGTTGCCCAGCGTGCCCTTGATGAAGCGGCCGTCAGGGTCCGCAACAGTCTTGAGAAGCGGGGAGCCCGCGGCCGGGCCGGTCAGTTCGTACACCGTGTTGTTGAGGAAGCGGCGGTTGAGCGGCGCACCCTTCACGTAGGTCCACGGCTTGTTCTTGTTCTTGCGCTCCAGCTCAACCACGGACAGCCCGTGCGCGGCAGCCCCCACAGCGCGCATCTGATCTGCAGGCATGGTGGCCGGGAACATGATGTTCTCGTTGGTGTACTCGTGGTTGGCGAAGAGCACCGCGCGGCGGCCCTTGCTGCCCGGGATCTCCAGGATGTCCGTGTAGTCGTTGTTGTAGCCGAACTGCTTTTCCTGCGCGGCGGCCGTCTGGTTGTACAGGTCAAACTCCGGCGCGCCGTTGAAGATCGGGTCACCCCAGCGGATGACCGGCTGCCAGGTGAAGCCCTCCGGGACGGTCACGGCGTCCACGGCGGCATCGATCGACGGGATGGCTGTGAACTGCAGCTTGGACTTGCCGAAGCCTTCCTTCGCTGCCTTGGACAGGCCAGCGGCGTTTGCAGATTCAGGCGAGGTTGCGGCGGATCCCAGGACGACGGCGAGCGCACCGGCGGCGCCGAAGCCAAGGGCGGCGCGGCGGGACATGGTGGCGGAGGCGATGTCACGGAAGTAGCTGTTGGAGCTGGTGTTGCAGACATCGCCGGCGCAGGCGTTGTCGCACTTCAGCGCGCAGGTGACGGCGCTGCGCTTGCCCTTGGTATGGCCGAGCATCGGCAGCAGGGTGAACTTGCGGGCAGTCGTTTCAGACATGGGGGCCTTCCAAGGAATTTCTACGAGGTCCCGCCCACCCTTTCAGCCGGTTTCTACGCGCAGTAGTATGCCGGGTGAAATTCCGGTTAACCGCGCGTGACCTGCAGAAACGTGAGAGAGGGTTTCAGGAAAGCCTGCGTTAAGTGAGAGAGCGTGCCACAAAAACCCGCATCAACAGAGAGAGGGTGCCAGGAAAAGCCGCATCAACAGAGAGAGGGTTTCAGGGGGCCAGGAGCGCGTGGACGCGGCGCAGGCGTGCCAGCCACCAGTCCCGGCGCTCCGGAGAAGCCGCATACCGCTCAAGCAGCCAGGCGTCGGCGGCCGCATCGCGGAGGCGGATGGCGCCGTCGTCGGCCACCAGGGGATCCGTGGTGATGTCCGATTCAAACAGGGACACCGTCCCCAGCCCGCAGGCGTACGGCAACTCGGGCAGGGCGGCCGCCAAGGCCAGGCCAGCGCGGATGCCCACAGAGGTGTCCAGCGCAGAGCTGACGACGGCGGGCAGCCCGGCCTGCGCAACGATGTCCAGTGCGCGCCGCACTCCCCCGAGCGGCGCCACCTTGACCACCAGGAGGTCGGCCGCACCGGCCCGCGCCACGCGCAGGGGGTCGGACTCCTTACGAACGCTCTCGTCCGCAGCGATCAGCACCGGGGTGCCCGCGGCCCGCAACCGGCGGCGGACCTCGGCCAGTCCGTCGATCGTGGGGACGGGCTGCTCGGCGTATTCAAGCCCGACGCCGGCAAGCCGGGTGAGTGCCGAGACCGCCCCGGGCACGTCCCAGCCCCCGTTGGAATCCACGCGGATGGCGGCGGCCGGCAGCGCGGCCCGCACGGCGGCAACCCGGGCGGCGTCGTCGTCGAGGGTTTGGCCGCGCTCGGCAACCTTGACCTTCACGGCGTCCACCCGGCCAAACCGCGCCAGCACCTCCGGCACCCGTCCGGCAGGCACGGCAGGAACGGTGGCGTTCACCGGAATATCGGAACGCAGCGGCACGGGGAACCCCTCCCAGGCAGCCTCGATGGCGGCGGCAAGCCAGCGGGACGCCTCGGCGTCGCCGTACTCGGGGAACGGGCAGAACTCGCCCCACCCGGCCGGGCCCTGCAGCAGCAGCGACTCGCGCTCCGTGATGCCGCGGAACTTGACCCGCATGGGCAGGGACACCACGTGCGCGCCGGCCAGCAGTTCCTCGAGCGCAGGCACCTGGGGCGGGTCGGTTGGCATGGATTCAACTGTACAAGCGGGGGCCGCCGCCCCGGCGAACAGGAAGCCGACGAACAGAAAGCCGGCGAACCCCGCGGAACCTCCAATCGCTGGCGGCCTTCCAATACATATCCATATGGATATACAATGCGACCATGGCACGGGCAGCAACAACCACGGACGCGTTCAACGCGGTAGCTGAGCCCCGCCGCCGGGAGATCCTGGACGCCCTCAGCCTTGGTGAGAGGCCCGTGAACGAACTGGTGGACCTGCTTGGCCTGGCTCAGCCGCACGTCTCGCGCCATTTGCGGGTGCTGCGGGAGGTGGGCGTTGTGGATGTCCGGGATGAAGGCCGGCAGCGGCTGTACCGGCTCAATCCGCAGGCCCTCAAGCCCATCCACACCTGGATTTCCAGATATGAGCACCTCTGGGCGGAGCGCTTCGGCCTGCTGGATGACGTGCTCGCCGGCCTCCAGGAAGATACCCCGCAAGAAGGAGCAGGGCAATGACACAGACAAGCACCATGGACGTGAGCTATCCCGGGGATCGGGAAATCCTCATCACCAGGACCGTGGAAGCGCCCCGGCACCTTGTGTACAGGGCATGGACAACACCCGGCCTCGTCCGGAAATGGTGGGCCGGGCGCCGCGGCGAGATGACGGTGGTGAAAATGGACGTCCGGGAGGGCGGCGCCTGGCGGTACGTCATGGCGGCGAGCGGCGGGTTTGAGGTGGCCTTCCACGGCACGTACCGGGAGATCGTGCCGAACGAGCGCATCGTCCACACGGAGGTCATGGAGACGGCGGGTGTGGGACCGGACAGCGAGGAAGGGGCCGTGGTCAATACGGTCACCTTCAGCGATGCCGACGGCGGCGCCACTTTGGTCAGCATCCGCACCGATGCGGGCAGCAAGGAAGTCCGGGACATGATTGCGCAGTCCGGCATGGAGGGCGGGGTGCGGGAGCAGTTTGAACTCATCGAGGCACTCGCCCAGGCCCTGGAATAGCGATCGCGGCCGCCTCGATGTGCCGGGCCCGCCACGTGCGGCGGGATCCCAGCTTTCTGTGACACCCTTTAAGCGATGACTTTTCAACGGCAGGCAATGAGCAGGGCCGCAGCCCGACCCGCAACGGGGTCGGGCTTCCTGTTCGTGCTGGCCACGCTGGCGTGTGTGGCCGGGCTGGTGGCCACCTACTACTACTTCGTCCAGACCACCACGGGCCAGTTCATCGACGAGTCAGCACTCGTGGAAGCCGTGGAACTCCATGGGCCCGCCGGCAAGGCAACCACCAAGTTCCTGGACCTGCTGCCCACCGTCTCCCTGGTGATGGCCGCCGTCGTGGTCCTGTTCGTGACCGTGATCCGCAAGCACTGGGCTGAGGCAGGGATTGCCGTGGCCGCCTGCATCGGCGCGAACATCGCCACGCAGGTGCTGAAGGACCTCCTGCCGGCCCGCCCGGACAAAGGGGTGGTCACCCTGGAGCTGAACTCGCTGCCCTCCGGCCACACCACGTTGGCGGCGTCGGCGGCGGCTGCGGTGTTCCTGATGGCCTCGCCCCGCTGGCGTCCGATGGCCGGCTTCGTCGGCGGCACGTTCGCCATCGCATCCGGGGTGTCCACGCTGATCAACCAGTGGCACCGGCCGGCGGACGTGGTGGCGGCATTCCTGCTGGTGGGTGCCTTCATGATTCCCGCGGGCTGGCTCATCATCCGGCGGGGGTCCTGGAATGCGTGGGACGGGTTTGGCGGGCACATCGGTTCGGCCCGGCTCTGGCTGACGCTTCCGGTTGCCATCGGACTGGCCTCGGCCGCGGTGGCGTTGTACTCGCTGGCGCGCATCGCCCCGAGCCCGTGGCAGGAGGCCAGCACCACCCACTATTTCTGGGCCGGGATCTCCCTGATTGTGATCGCCGGCTACCTGGCCACGGTTGCCACGACGTCCCTGTTCGCGTACGCAGCACGACGACGTGTCCCGGCAAGGCGCTGAGCCCCCGCAGGCCAGGGAAACCTTGACCAAACCTTGACGCATTACTGGTGAGTATTTTGATGGGCCCGGTGGATAGTAGTGGCTGTCAGGAGACGGGCGGCGGCAGCAGGCAAGCAGCAGGCCATCCAGCCGGATTGGCTTCGCAGCCCATCACTCTCCTGGCGGCGTCTTGAAGTGGGCTCCGCCAGGTAACAACGGCCCCTCGCCCGGCTCCTGGCGGCCGTGAGACGGCGAGCACTTTAGTCCCCCTGCAAGCGGACGCGTGCTCCTCAAACATCCCGGCGCCGCCCTTCCCCCCAATGGCGGCGCCGGGATTTCCACGCTCTCTTGTCCCGGGTCAGGCCCCGGCGGTTGGCCCGGGGTTGACGGCCGTGCCCAGCACATGGGCCAAGGCGGGCGACAACGGAAGGACGGCGAAATTGAAGCGGCGGCTGCCTACCGGAACAAAGCCAGCCTCCCCGATGGCCGCCACTGTGTCCCGGTTTGGATGGCATCCGCCGGCGAACAGCTGCCATGCAGGCGCCAGCAGGTCCTCCACTGCCGCAAGCAGCCTGCTGTCCGAGCGGACGTGCTCGTAGAAAGCGAGGATCCCCCCGGGACGCAGGACGCGCCGGATCTCGGCCAGCACCGGCGCCTGCTCGCTGACGCTGCACAGAACCAGGCTGGACACAACGGCATCCACGCTGGCATCTGCTGCCGGAATCTGTTCGGCTGCTCCGGCACAGACAGTCACGGGCACCGGAGCCGAGACGGCTTTGGCGGCGGCGATGCGCCTGAGGTCGTCGTCCGGCTCGATAGCCAGCACGTGGGTGACGGCCGGCGGGTACAGCGCGAAACCGGAACCGTCGCCGGCGCCGATTTCGACGACGGACCCGTGCAGCCCGGCCAGCAGCTCACGGCGATGTTCGGTAGCGCCGCGGCGGTTCATCTCCTCGACAGCGCGGGCGTAGGCCCGGGCGAAGCGCGGGTGCTGCAGTTCCGCCGGCCCGCGCTCCCCCGCGGGGTCGCTTCGCTGGCCGCCGCCGGTCACGCGTCTCAGTTCGCCGGGCCGGCGCTGCCGCCCGCGCTGACGCTGCCACCAAGGCTGGCGAGGGCCGCGCGGAGACGCGTGTCGGCGTCGTCCGCTACTTCCTTGACCGCCGGGTTGTCACTGAGCTGCACCATGGTTTGCGGATCGATCGCCTGAATGGTGGTTTCGCCGGCGTCGGTGCTGCGGCGGACCACAACGTTGCAGGGCAGCAGGGCACCCATGTCCGGCTCGGCTGCGAGGGCACGGCTGGCCAGATTGGGGTTGCAGGCGCCGAGGATGATGTAGTCGCCAACGGCTGCGGCCGCGTCAGCACCCAGCTTCGCCTCAAAGGTGGCGCGGACGTTGATCTCCGAAAGGATGCCAAAACCCTGTTCGGCCAGGGCGTCCTTGGTCTGCTGCAGCGCCTCGTCCCAGGCAAGCGGAACGGTGATGGTGTGCGTGTAGCTCATGGTGCCTCCTCAGGCGGTTGCTCCTGCTGGTGGGTACTTCGCCATCGTATACCCCCGGGGGTGTTTATGGCTACGGGCAAGGACCGCCTGGGACGCGCCGATGGCTACGCGCAGTAGATCTTGCCGTTGTTAGTGCCGACATCCAGCCTCAAAGCTACTTCAGCGGACGCCGCTGTGCCGTTTGAAAAGGTCGCCGTTGCCCTCACCATCAGCAGGCTCATCGCACGGTTCTCCGCGATGATTTGTGAGTTCTCAGTGAGGATGATGCTTCCCGAAGCACCGGCGCCCGCCACCGTATAGGGCGGTCCGTATGACCCGTCCGGCCTCTTGGCGGAAAGGGTGAGGGACGCGGGAGCGTCGGGCAGGACATAGTTGAGGGCAACCGTTTTATCCGCGTTGTCCATCCTTGAGCAGGCGAACTGCTGGAACGCAGAACCGGGCCAGTTCGCTGCCGCGGTGACGGTCATGGTCGCCGTCGCGCTTTGTTGCCACAGCGCAGACGCTGTAGGCACGCCAAAGCCCAGCAGCACCGTGACTACAAAAGCTCCTACGGCGGCGGACGCGCCCGGCAGGCCGAGAAAACGCCGCATTACCCGGCCTCAGCCACTGCGGCCTGCTTGCGCGATCCGCGCACAGACTTGAAGACCAGGATGGTGCCGTACCCGATTAGTCCTATGGCGGCAAGCGTGGTCCATAGTCCACGGTCGGCGTTGCCAAGTGCGTTGGCAACGAACCCCACCTGGGGAACGGCGTAAAACAGCTTGCCCTTGACCTGGATCTCCCGGACCGGAGCGGCATCGTTGGCGCCGTTGTTGTCGCCCCTGGTGATAAGTGTCTTCTCACCGGCCTGGGTGGCCCCGAAGCCCACAATCCGGTGGGTTTCCACCTCCGGCCTTCCGGAGTAGAGCTGGAACGTGATGACGTCCCCGTACTTGAGCTCCCCGAAAGGCGCCGGCTTCATCACCAGGAAGGTGCCGGGCGGAAATTTGGGTGCCATGGAGTTGGTGAGCACGGTATACGTGTGCGATCCCGTCGCCACCGGCACCACGATCAGGACCAATGCCGCGAACAGCGCAATGAGCATTGCAGCCATGCTTGCCAGGCGTCCCACAAAGGCAAGCGCCTGGGCGCCGGCGCTCCCTTTCTTCGAGTACGACGGCGATGCAGCCTTGGGCGCGTCCGGAACCGCAGCGGCGGCGTGGGCCAGCGGGCGTTCAGTCAGGTCAGCAGCCACCGGGGACCCCGCAGAGTTGGCGAACGGTGAGCGGAAGGGTGATGGCCACTGCTTGTCCTTTCACGGCGGACGGGGCTGATGGGCTGAGGGTCACCTGGAAACACAACACGGTGGAACCGGACTTGGGAACTGCTGATGATGCGAGTCCGGAGGCGCCCAACGGTGCGTATCCGCTGGCGGTGCTGCAGTCTGCTGCCGAGGCTGCGGCCTTCCCGCTGACGGTCACGTACTGGGAGAGTGTCCCGCCGGACAGATTCGCCACTGCGGGCTGCCCTACCGTGGCGACCGTGTTGAACGTTCCGCCGGCATCGGTGCTGTTGGTGACAACCACCCCGCCGTAGACGGAGGTTCCGGGCAGCAGGGCCGCGGCCGGCGTCAGAATCAGGTTGGCCGGCTTGCCGTCCGGGAGGGTCATGGTGGTGGCCTGCCCGGACGGCGTAGCAGTGAGATTGACCGTGAAGGAAGCGGAGGAGACGGTCCCCGGCGCCGCTACTGCGGTAGCGCTCCAGAGGGCGTACGTCCCCTGGACGGTCAGGAGGCCCAGGATCACTGCCGCGCCGATAATGCCCGCCGCCTGCAGTGTGCGCTTGATGCGCATGAGTCCTCCTGGTCATCTTCTGCCTTTGTGGCGGATGGCGGGTTATGCGCCCGCGGGCTTTGGAACCAGTCCGTCGCCTGCTACTACCTGCTGCAGCGTAAAGCCTATGTTGCCGAAGTCGTAGGTTTTGTTGACGTCAGACTGTCCCGAAGTGCCTGAGAGGAACTCGAACGTAATCGTGGCAGTGACCTTCTGGACGTTTGCCGATTGGGTCAGATTGTTCGCGATCGCGGTCCCACCGACCGTGAGGCTCGGTCCGGTGATGGACACATTGTTTGAGGTAAAGCCGTTGGACTCGCCGGTACCGAGGGCCGTGATGCTGGCCGCCATCTTATCGCCGGTCAGCGTGACGTCCACGTCCTGGGTAAAGGTGAGCTTGTCACCTGGGACCACACGGTAGGCGCTAATGTCAGCGATGGTGTTGTTGGCGCGGTCCTTCCATACTCCTGCGGCAGTCTTTGCCACATCCAAGGTTCCGGCCGTGATGGTTCCGGGGGCAGCCGAGACGGAGTCGTTCCAGGCGGCCAGAGTTCCGCTGCCGCCCAGCAGCAGTGCTGCGCCTACTGCGATGGCTGCGGTGCCTTTGATCAGAGTGCTGTTCTTCATGGTGTGTCCCCTCAGACTTTGCGTGTGTGTTTGTGGATCTGAGGACCACTCTGCAAGGCAAATCTCAGGACCTGATAAGGGATTCGATCAAGGTTCGCGCAAGAATAAAGCAGCAGGTCAGACGCCGGTAAGCGCTATCCCACAGCCTGCGTTAAGCCGTAAGCCGACGCCATATAAACGTGTGACTCGGGGTCAAATAGGAAAGTCCTATTCGGACGCACACTAGGACCCCACCACGCCCGGCCGCCCTGGCTCGTACAAATCAATGATGGGCAGGTGCCCGTCGGTTCGGATGGCGTCGCCGCCGCCGTTGCGGTGGTGGTATCCGCTGGAGTAGTTGAGGATGACGTGGACCGACTCCACCGCGTCGGCTGCCTGCAGCGTGGCGATAATGAAATCGCGCTCCTCGTCCGTGCGGTCGGCGATCTTGTGCGTGATCTGGAAGGTGAACAGGGACAGGCCGACGCTCCGGTCGTACGTTCCGGCGCCCACCCAGTCCACGGACAGGCCGCCGGGCAGCATCCATCCGGGCGGGCACTTCCAGAACCGGACGTGGTGCCGCTTGCGCGGATTCCCGTCGATCTCGCGCTGAAATGCGAGGTCCTGCCGGTTGCCGAACACGTAGAGCGAGCTGACGGGGGCGGCCGGATAGCTGCGGCCCAGCACAGTGGAGGTGAGGGTGTGCCAGGCCGTGGCCGGGGTGATGGGGTCGGCCTCCACCCAGCCGGCGGTGCGCATGGCCCGGCGCAGCTCCTCCTGCGTCCCCACCACGGCGAGGTTCACGGGATCGCCAAGGACGCCGTCGCCCGTCCTGGCCCTGCCAATGAAGTAGTCCGGGATGTAGAGGCTGCTCAGGATTTTATGGACGCGCGGCAGCAGCGCGTAGGCCAGGATCAGCCAGACCGGCAGGAATACCCACGCCTGGTCAGGGCCGCGGGAGAGCCGCGACAGAAGGAAAAAGTACATAGCCCAGCCGACCGCGACAGTCACCACCAGGTACAGCACCCGCTGCAGCACCGCCAGGACGGTGGCCCACCGGCTTTGCCGCCGTTCCACCGCGTTGCTGGAGGGTGAGTGGTCGGGCTCCGCCGGAACGGCTGGGTTGCCCTCCAGGCGTGGCGTCATAAAGATGCGTCCTTCCGTTCTTCTGCCGCATACCGCACAAGGCCATCCCGGCAGGCGTGGCCGGTCCTGCATCGAGGATATCGAGCGCATCTCCCCGAGGAAAAACCCCGCGGGGTCAGCAGAACCGGCATATGTGTCCGCGTAACGCGTCGTCCATTCATTCCAGCAGCAGACGGCCCCATGCGTCCGCGAGCCATGCGGCGAACTGCGCCGGGGTCCATCCGCGCTGGTCCACCAGGAGCAGCCAGTACTCAGGCCCGTTCATGCTCCAGACCACATCCGCGAGCTCGGCTGCCGGCCGGTCGTTCCGCAACTCGCCGGTCGACGCGAGATCATCGATGAACTTCCGCATGTTGGCGGCCCGCCGCTCAGAGATCTGCTTCCAGAGCGCATCGCAGTCCCCGTCGGTGACCGCCGCGTCCCGAAGGGCGGCATAGACGGGAGCCAGCCGAGGCTGAATACGGACCAGGGCGTCGGCATAGATGCTGATCTTCTCCGCCGCCGTTGCCGCCCGGCGAAGGCGGCGAACGTAGTCGCGCTCCTCGGCCGGCACAGCCTGCCCCGTGCCCGAAATTGCAGATTCCACCACTGCGCGCAGCAGGTCCGGCTTCCTGCCGACGGCGGCATAGATCGTATCGACGGCGACGCCCGCCCTCCTGCCGATGTCCGCCACAGTGGTCCGGGCGTACCCCTCCGTCACGAACATTTCGTGGGCAGCGGCGAGTATCGCGTCACGTGTTGCGGCCGCTTGTTCCCGCCGCCGGGGCGAGTGGTAGCGGCGTGCTGGGGCATTGACTTCACTCATCGCCAGGCCTAGCCTTAATTCATCCGAATACTCTTCGGATGAATTCTAGCAGGAAGCCCCAGAACCGCGGCGCTGCCGAACAACAAGGCGGCACGCGGCAGGAGGTGCAGCTCAGCGGCAGAGGGCGGAAGGGCAGGGCACCATGTCAGAGCACTTCGATACCGTCGTCATCGGCGGAGGCCAGGCAGGTTTGGCCATGGGCTACCACCTGTCCCGCTTGAAGCGTCCCTTCGTCATCCTGGATGAGAACGCCAGGCCCGGAGACAGCTGGCGCAGCCGCTGGGACTCCCTCCGGCTCTTCACTCCGGCCCGGTACGATGCCCTTCCCGGCAGCCGCTACCCAGGACCACCGTGGTCCTACCCGTCCCGGGAAGAATTCGCTGACTACCTGGACAGCTACGCAGAGAAGTTCCAGCTCCCGGTAACGAACCGCGTCCGGGTCACCAGCCTCAGCCATAACGGGCACAACTTTGTCATTGACGCAGGCGGTCGGGTCTTTGAGGCGGACAACGTGGTAGTTGCATCCGGATGGGACCGGAGGCCCAAAGTGCCGTCATTCGCAGATCTTCTCAGCCCGAACATCCGGCAACTGACGGCGGCAAGCTACAAGAACCCCAACGACCTTGCCCCGGGGTCCGTTTTGGTGGTCGGGGCGGGAAACTCCGGCGCGGACATCGCCCTGGAACTTGCAGTAGCCCGCAAGACCTACCTCTCCGGCAGGCACCCCGGGGAGATCCCCTGGCCCATCGACGCCGTGGCCGCCCGCCCGCTCACCCTCGCCGCCTTCTTCGCCTTCTCGCACATCCTTACCCTCAACACGCCTGCCGGCCGGAAAGCCCGCCCGCAGATCCTTGCCCACAGCGGACCACTTGTCAGAGTAAAGAACCGCGATCTGGTGCACGCCGGCGTCGAACGCGTCCCTAGAACGGAGGGCAGCAAGGACGGCCTGCCGATGCTGGCGGACGGCAGAACGCTGGATGTGGTCAACGTGATCTGGTGCACCGGCTTCCAGCCGGAACTGGAGTGGCTTCATTTGCCTGTTTTCGGCCCCGACGGCGAGCCGGTACACAACCGTGGCGTCGCCCAGGCGCAGGCCGGGCTGTACTTCCTGGGCGCCACCTTCCAGCAGTCGCTGGCGTCATCCATGGTCCACGGCGTAGGCAGGGACGCGGCATTCATTGCCCGGGACATCGCAGCCCCAACGCACCCACGCACGGGCGTCACGGCTCGTCGGGGTTCAGCTGCTCAACGATGATCCGCGCCGTCTCAGGATCACCCAAGATCATGAAGTGCCCGGCAGCGGGCAGCTCGATGTTGGTGGCGCCGGGAAGGACGCTGCCCTCCGGGATGTGCGGATCGAACGGGCCGTAGATGGAGGTGATGCGGCTGTTGATGGCCTCTTCGCGGGCGAGCTCCAGCGTCAGGGCGTTGCGGGGCGAGAAGATCCTCAGGGTGGGCAGCAGCATGTACCTGGCGTAGCGCGATCCCGAAAACGGCGTGCACACGGTGACCATCCGGTCGATCCGCTCCTCGGGGTCCAGCATCAGCATGGTGTACTTGCCGATCAGGCCTCCCTTGCTGTGCGCCACGATCGCAGCGTCCTGCAGCCCCGCTTCCTCGATGTGTTGGGCCACCATCCGCGCCGCCACGGGCACCTCAAGTTTGTTCCGCTGCAGCACCGTGACCACGTGGACGGGATGGCCGGCGTCGTGGATGCACTGGATCAGCGGCATCATGAACTGCCAGTTTTCGTAGACACCCGGAATGATCACCACAGGCCGCCGGTGGCCCTGGTGGAAGGATCCTGGCTGGACCCGCGACAACACTCCGCGGACCTGCCATCCCGCGGCATATAGGTAGTCCTGCAGCCACCACATGGCTTTCCGCAACGGACTTGTCCGAGCGCTCACGCCCCGTTCACTCATCTGTCGAGGATATCCCTAGTAGTTGCGTCGGTGCTTCAGGCGGGGAATAACGACGGCGAACACGGCCGCCGCCGCAAAGCCCAGGATGCCGGTGGCTGAGACCCCCGCGCCCAGGGTGGCAACGGCGGTCACCCCGGAGAGGAGCACTGGACCGGCGGTGGACCCGGCATCAGCCATGAACCGCCACAGCCCCAGGAACTGACCGCGGCCACGGTCCGGCGAAAAGTCCGCCCCGAGGGTCATCACCAGCCCGGAACTGATCCCGTTGCCAAACCCGATCAGGAGCGCAGCCAGCAGCAGCCCCACAAAGGATCCCGTGAGAGGGATCAGCAGCAGCGCTATCCCCATGATCAGCGTGGAGGGGACGGCCACAAACTGCCGGCCTCTCCGGTCCATGAGCTTGCCCGCGGGATAGAACACCAACATGTCGATGGCCCCGGAAAGCCCGTAGATCAGGGAGGCCGAGGTGGCGTCCATGCCCAGGTGGTCCGCCCACAGCGGGATGACCACCTGCCGGGACGAGCGCAGCGCGCTGAGCAGCAGGATGCCCACTCCCAGGCTGAGGAATACGCCCGCGTGGGACGCCGCGACGCTCCGCAGCGTGGGCTCCGGACCCTTGTGTCCGCCGTCGGGCGCTGGAGCAACGGCCAGGTCCGGAATGGTGAGTGACAACAGCGCGGCAGCCGCCATGGCCACCACCCCCACCCAGTAGGCGCCGCTGATGCCGGCGAACTGCATCACGGCCGCGCCCAGGAATGGCCCGATGAACACGCCGATCCGGTTCACCCCGCCCAGGGTGGACAGCGCCCGCGCCCGGAACTCCACGGGCACGGCCTCGGTGAGGTACTTCTGCCGGGCCAGGCCAAACACGGCACCGGACATTCCGACGACGGCCATCGCCGCAGCGAGCAGCCACAGCCCGTCGGGAACCAGCGACGTCAGCCCGGCGGCCGCGAGCGCGAGGCCGGCCGCGACGGCGGCGCCCACGATTGACCAGCGCTCCCCGAATTTGAGCGTGACCAGAGAGGCGGGCAGGTTGAAGAACCAGGAACCCAGCCCGATCAGGGTGACGATCAGGGCGGCCACAGCCACCGACGCTCCCAGATCCCGGGCGGTCAGGGCCACCACCGGGAGGATGGCGCCAGTGCCGATTCCGTAGAGCAGCGTGGGCCCGAACGCTGCCACCGCGATGCCGCGCAGGCTGAAGGGCTGGGGGTCATCGGGGGAAGTCATCAGATTTATTTTATGGCCGGGCCCGTGACGCCATCGACGTCCGGTCCACGGTGTCGGCGTCCACCCCGCGCAGCAGCCAGGTGCAGCCTGCCTCGGCTTAGCAGGGATCTACCTGCGGGCCCTCTGCCGGGAGCCTGACAGGGAACTGAACAGGGCCGCGATTTCCACGATCGCACCAATGATCGAACCCACGATTCCCAGCCCCAGCAGCACCCGCACCACCACGGGCCAACCCGACCAGCTGTCCCCGAAGTCGAAGGGGAAGACCTCCCACAGGCCAAGGGTGGCGGCAAGCCCTATTCCCAGGACCACCAGGTTCCCCAAGGCCATGACGCCCCTGTTGCGGATCACCACGAAGACGAGGTTCGCCACGATGCCTGCGGTCAGTGACGCGTTGATGATGCCGAGCACGCGGTTCATATCCGAGGTCAGGAAGGGCACCACCTGCCAACCCGGCCAGAAGTTGATTCCCCACATCATCGCGGCGTTAACCAGGACAGAGCCAACATTGCCGCCGCGGCTCGTCACCGTCTTGTCAGCCATGCAATCTCCCGGAGCCAGTAAACGGCCGGCACAGTTGAATCCTGCGGCCTGCGCTCAGGGTGCCGCAGCCCAACGCCGCAGGGAAGTGCCGAAGGTCCCCGGCCGCCAAGGCAGCACGCCGTCCCGGCGGACTGAGGCCCCGTGTCAGTGCGCAGGGACTGCTGCTGCGCGCTGACTCCGGGCGTCATTACGCAGCGCCGTACGTGCCCGCGCTGCGGGTTCGGGAGCACGCAAATCCGGGGGTCACAAACGCCCCGCGGAAGAGTAGCGTTCGCCTTATGGGGCGCTGATCCGCGCCCGTACGAAAGGGGAGGTCATTCGATGGGTGAAGTGTGGATCCGAACGCTCGGCAACGGGCTGGTCCGGGCAGACAGAGTCACCGAAATTTCATCCACCCGCGGGTCCCTCCAGGAGGACCAGGGCTATTCGCTGAAGGTCATCGTGGACGGCAAGGGCCACGTGCTTATTGACGACGACGAGCTGCGGGGCTCGCTGGCGGAGCGGCTGGAATTCGCCCGGCATGTGGAGGACGCTTTACTGCTTGCCATGGACGAAGCCCGGGACAGCGACACCGCCGTCGTCATCTCCTATGAGCCGGAGCGCGAGCGCTGGTCAGCGGCGCCGGTCACGGTGTTAGCCGGAAGGCTTTCCGAAGCAGTGGGGTGAGCCATTGGCTGTTCGCCGCGTTCGACGGCGGGCGGTAAGTTGCGTACGACGTCAACCGCCGGCCCGGGTGCCACGGGCTGCGCGGGTGCCACAGGCTGCGCCTCCTGGAGAACGGTCCGTGCGGGCAGTCCGGTGATGCTTGTGCGCGTGAAGCACAAGGCCCACAGCGCCGCCACCAGTACAACAACCACCACCCACGGCAGGTCCGGCCATGCCAGCAGGAAGGGCACGGCCACGGCCACCACGGTGACGATCAGCAGGTACCACGCCACGTACCACCACGGGTTGGCGGGCGGGTTGCCGGTGGGATCGCTCGATTGCGTGAAGGACGGACGGCGCATCCGCTGGAGCCGGTTGTGCAGCACTCCCCACACCGGCCCGTTCAGGAGCCCCACCAGTACGCCGGCAAACACCGCCGTCGCCGCAGCCAGCACGCCCCAGTCCTGCCAGTGCGCCCAATGGTAGGTGGGACCGGAGCACAGCCAGGCGGACCACCACGGGTCCGGACCTTCCCCGGGCGCCCCGCACGCGGCCAGGTTCCGTGCCCATTCCTGCGATCCCAGCCAGGCCAGCGCAGCCGGCGCGCTGAGTCCCGAGGTGAGGACTGCCAGCAGCCGCGTCACTCCCAGGCTCTTTACCATGACGCGGTGCGGGCGGAGCCGCCGGTCGCCGTCGAGCATCCTCAAGGCGAGCCCGGCGGAAGCTGGCTGCGGCGGATCCAGGATCAGCCGTGCCAGCGGGTCCAGCACCTCCACTCGGTTCTTGGAGTAGACAATGTGGTCATAGATGAGGGCGGACCTGTTGTACACGGGATGTTCCTCGGGTCCCGGGCCGCCGTCACCCTCGCTGTCCCGGGCGTAGATCTTGCCGAAGACCGGAAGCGGCCCGTTGGCGTGGGTGGAGATGGGCCCGGCAGGCACAAAATCGAACTTCCCCCAGACGTTGATCCAGCGCGGCCGCTGAGGGTTGGCCAGCCAGTCCGTCACGGGGTCCTCGCCCGTTCCCACGCCCCATTGCGCGTACCCCAGCAGGTCCAGCCCGCTGCCCACGCTGACGAAGTTGGTGGCGCGGGCCTGGTTCTGGAACAGGACCTGCCCGGTGATGGCGGCACCCTGGCTGTGCGCCACCACGGTGACCTCTGTTTCCGGGCAGTTGTCCCAGCGCTGGAGCGTGTCCACCACCCGCTGCCGCATCGCCGCCGCCTGCAGGGGCTTGCGCTTCCACACCTGCGGATCGCCCAGGAAGTCGGCAAACAGGGAAACGAGCTTGCCGATCCACCGGCCCGGACCCGGAATCCATGCCAGGCCGATGATCAGCAGCAGCACCACCAGCACCGCCAGAAGGATGAAGAACCCGGCAAAGGCGGCCAGCGAGGTCAGGACCAGTTGCCGCAGCCAGGCCCCGAACCACCTGAAGTTCCTTTGCCGGCCGGGATACAGGTTCCACTTGATCAGCTGGAGGGAGCGCAGGTACACGCGCAGGGCGGTCCGCAGTGCCCAGGAGTACGTGGACGCGGCCGACGCCGGCTCGAAGTCCCTGCCCCAGGACGCCTCTGTCATCAGCACAGTGAGATAGTCCGGGGTGCCGCCCGCGGCGCCCCGGAGGACCTTGACCAGCACCTCCGGCGGGTCGCCCACCGCGTTCGCCTGGGTGATGACCAGGTGCGGCTGGGTGGTGTCGGGGACCAGGTCCAGGGAGAGATCGTGCAGGCTCAGCATCAGCGGCTGGGCCCATTCCTGGAGGGTGCCGCCTTTGAGGGCGCGGCCCATGCCGTGGACGAACACCACCACATGGTCCGGCTGGCCCGGTGGCTCCGGCTGTTCCCGCCGGCCCGTGGCGTTGACGCCGCCGGCGTCGCCAAGGCTTCCACCTGCGCGCTTGCCCATGGCTACATGATCCACCCGCCCGGCCTCGGGGGAAAGGAAGTTCGGGAACCCCAAACGGTGTAATAAATACCTTCATGTTGCGTGGATCACATTCAGTCCCTACTCTGGATGAGGCTGATGCAAACGGCCATAAGCAAGAAGCTGCAGCGTCGCAGCCAATGCCGGGGAAGGCTTTACAACTTGAATTCCAAGCTGAACATTGTTGTCCGTGTAGATCTCGACCACGCCAGGGCACAGGTGATTGCAAAGGGGCATGTCACCGTCCACAGCGTCAACGCACTGTATGTAGTAGTCAAGCGCGCCAATTCCTTACGTGAAGGCCTGGGCGTGGAATTGGATATCTCGCATGCGCGGGTGGACCAGGAAGCGCTGGAAATGCTCCATGCGTCATCCGAAACGCACCACCTGCCGGCCAAGATCGATCCGCAGCAGGCGCCCTGCACCATCAGCGTCCTGGCTCCGCGCACCGCTGCCCGCAGGGCACACGCACCGGCACTGATCGCCGCATAGGCGCACCAGGCAACGGCACCCGAAGAGCCCAATCGTCGGGCCAGGGAGCCAGCCGCACACTTTTCTTTCTTCCTGATGTCCACGGACTGCGAGTGCAGCTGTATCCGAATAGACGGGTAGCTGCACTCACGGTTTGTTGGCAGTCCATGACGGGCCATACCCGGAAGTACAGCTTCTCCTGAATACAGGGGACGCTGTACTCTGGGGTCCATGGAGACCCTCACGCATGCACCGGTCCTGGCCCGGTTCGGCTACGCGGTGTCAGACCCGACCCGTGCCCGGATCCTCCTCGCCCTGGCCGACGGCGGCACATACCCTTCAGACCTGGCCGACGCCCTGGGCGTGTCCCGGCAGAGCATGTCCAACCACCTGGCATGCCTGCGCGGCTGCGGCCTGGTGGTGGCAGTGCCGGACGGCAGGCGGACCAGGTACGAACTGGCGGACGAACGGCTGGGGCACGCCATCCGCGACCTGCTGGGCGTAGTGCTGGCCGTCGATCCGGCGTGCTGCGCACCGGACGGGACATGCCAGGCGTGACGGGCCTCCAGATTTCGCCGGCCCCGGAACGCCGCGCGGTCCTCTCCCGCCGCATCCGCTTCTTCGCCGCCGCCACCATCACCTACAACGTCATTGAGGCGGTGGTTGCCCTCTGGGCCGGTGGCGTGGCCGGCTCGGCAGCCCTGATCGGTTTCGGCCTGGACTCGGTGATCGAGGTTGCCTCCGCCGTCGCGCTGTCCTGGCAGTTCGCCTCGAAGGATCCGGAACGGCGCGAGCACCTGACACTGAGAATCATCGCCCTGTCCTTCTTTGCCCTCGCCGCCTTTGTTTCCGCCGAGGCCATCCGGTCCCTGGCCGTCGGGGAAGGGGCCGGGCATTCAGTGCCGGGCATCGTCATCGCAGCCTTAAGCCTGGCCATCATGCCGGTATTGTCCTGGCTGCAGCGCCGGGCCGGCCGCGAACTGGGGTCCAAAACTGCGGTGGCCGACTCCAAGCAGACGCTGCTTTGCACCTACCTGTCGGCCGTGCTCCTGGCCGGACTGCTGCTGAACGCCACGGTGGGCTGGTGGTGGGCAGACGCTGCCGCCGCGCTGGTGATCGCCGCCCTCGCCGTCCGGGAAGGCATCGGGGCCTGGCGCGGCGATGTATGCTGCACGGTTCCGGCCAGGGACGGCTCCGATGCCGGGCTGCCGAGCAGTCGGGTTGCCGGCGGCTGCTGCGCAGGCTGCAAGGACAACCGTGGCGCGCCGCCGGCGGGCAGCGGACCCTGATCAGTACTTGGGCCAGTAGTCAGGATTGAAGCCGCTGGGGTTCGGGGGCCTGGGCGGGTCCTCCCATTGGCCGGCAGGAATTTCGCCCGGCTCAGGCTCCGGCTCCTCAGGCTGTGGCTCGAACTCCTGCTCCGGCGCCGGTTCGGGTTCACGTTCGGGTTCCCGCTCGGGCGCAGGTTCAGGTCCGGTACTTTCCTGGGGTTGGTTCTTGTCGTGTGCCATGTGGCTCCCTTGGGACCGGGATAGCCCACTGCCTGAGCACTTCCAGAGTAGGTTCCGGACCGCCCGCCATGTCAAGGTTTCCAGCTCCCCCACTTGCCCCCTGCCCGGCACGAGCACGCCTGGTCACTGGCACCTAACGTTCGTCCTCCACGAACTCGAGGAGGTCACCGGGCTGGCAGTTCAGCACCCGGCACATGGCTTCGAGGGTGCTGAAGCGTACCGCCTTGCCGCGGCCGTTTTTCAGCACGGCCACATTGGCGGGCGTCAGGCCCACACGCTCGGCGAACTCCCCCACACTCATCTTCTGCCTGGCCAGTTCGACGTCGATGCGCACCACAATGGGCATCAGATCACCGCTTCCATGTCCGCCCGGAGGTCGGCGGCCTGCCGGAGCAGGGCGCGCAGCACTACCACCACCAGGCCCAGGGCGGCACCGGCCACTAGGATCAGGAACAGCAGGAGCGGGAGTCCGGGATCATCGGCATTGAGGACGACGACGGCGGAGAGCGCCGCGAGCATCGTCCAGCCGGCGGCGATGGCCCAGACAATGGCATCCACCCACACCAGGGCTCCGTTACTGAAGATCCGGTCGTGCTTGACCAGCGTCAGCAGCTTCCAGGTGCCCACGATCACCACCTGGACGCAGGCCACCTCCAGGATGAAGAAGATGGTGAGGGGCCACTGAAGATTGGCACGGTCCGGATTCTCCTGCGCCATGTGCGCGAACTGGCCGGGGATGGACATGACCTGGAACAGGAGCAGCAGGAGGAAGGCCACCACAAGGACCATCCGGAGGGCGGTGACTGCCAGGCGGGTTATTTTCATATATCGAGTTTCAGCTACTACCTATCGAAAGTCAATCGATGCTGTGAGCCTTGTTTTGAAGCGAAGCGCCGGCGAAGTCAGGACGTCAGCTGGTCCCGGCGGAACCGCAGCTCCCGCCGGGTGCCGTTGAGGGGTGATCCCGTGAAGGGCAGGGCGTCCAGCCGGATGCCCTCGGCGGCGGTGAGGGCCAGGACGTTGGCTGCCGCCGCTGCCCGGGGAAGCAGCCCAATGGCGGCCGCGAACTCCTGCCAGTGCCTGGCCTTCAGACCCTTGACCTTGCCCGCGAGGGGAAGCGCCATGGTGTCATCACCGTAAAGCAGGGTGCAGGGGATGTCGTACATCGGGGCCACGGCCCAGCTTCCGTTCCGGCCGGCGAGGACTGCGGCGTTCTTGGCGTGCAGGTCCCCGTTGCCGGTGAGCCAGGCGAAAACGAACTGCAGGTAGAGGTTGCGCACGGCCACGGCCCTTGCCTTGCACAGTCCAGCCAGCGCCAGGACCAGCTGCTCTGAACTGACGGCGTATTTCGACGCCGGCGGCAGGTTCATCACCTGCGCTCCGTCCTCGAGGGCCAGGCGCACCAGGCCGTCGGAGTGGGCTCGGTCGAACCGCTCCACCAGCAGCCCGGGCATGCCGCGCTTGTCGGTAACCACGCTGTGCCTGGCCACAGGAATCTTCAGGGCCTTGGCTCCGGTGAGGTGGGCTGCCTCGTTCAGGACAAGATGCGGATAGCTGGGCGGATCCAGCTTGAGCAGGTAGCGGCGGTTGGCAAGCGCCAGCGGTGTGGTCATCATTGAGGCGCTTGCCTTGTGCTGCACGCCCGGCAGTCCGTGCGGATCCACCGCGTCTGCAAGGTAGGCGAAATCCAGGTCTTCGGGGCGGGACGTATCCGCCAGCGGCCGCTGCTCCACCAAGAGTTCGCCGGCCGGGACCACCTGCACGTCGCCCGGCATGTCTGCGCCTACGGCCAGAAGGAGGCTTAGCTCATCACCCAGGCTCGTCTTCACGGCGTCCTTGAGCACGGTGAGCCGGTGGCCCTCCGGCAAGAGTCCCGCAAAGAAGGCCGGCAGCGCACCGCTGGGTGACTCCACGGGGTCCCCGGCAAGGGGCAGTGTTGTTGCCACCGGGCCGGCGCCGGCCGCAAGGTATTCGGCAGTGTAGGAGAAGGCCACGTTGCCGCGGTCCATGCGGGAGAGGCGCCCGGCCAGGACGCCCGCCTTGTACACGTCTGCGCCGCGGACGAACTTCAGGCGCTGCAGGTCCTCAGTCATCAGCAGCCCGGAGGTGGAGTCCAACCGCGTTGGCCGCGGCGGCCACTGTGCCCAGTGACGGGTTGCCCGTCCCGGTTTCAATGGCATGGATGGTGCGCGAGGACGTGCCGATCAGGTCGGCCAGCGTGCCCTGGGTAACGCCGGCCTCTTTACGGGCGCGCCGGATGCTGGCTCCGATGGCCTGAACGTCGTCCATCATTTTCCTTCCGCAAAATATTGCTGATTCATACGCTCCTCTAGGAGAGGATGCCCCACCATTCGTAAAATCGCAATATATTGCGGAAAAGCGGGCGAGGGTCCGTCCAGCGGCCGCCCGGTCCCGCTATCGGAAGTATTTTTCAGTTTTGTTGCGATTCGACGGCGAAGGACCGCACCCAGGGGCAGGTTTCGCGAGGAAACAGAGCCGGTCCTTGGTTGATCTTGAGGCAATCCTCGCCGGTCCTTGATCCGTCCGCCGCACACTGGTGGGAGAGGGGCCTGAAGCGTAAGGCAGCAGCAGCTGGGGTCTGGGCCCGGCAACAGGCCAGGGCCGGCGGCGGAGGCGGCGGAACAGCGTGGTTCCGCAAAATAGCCGCCGGCCCTCCTCTCTCACCGGCCGCGGGGCCGACCAGGCAGCGACATCCCTGCCCCGAGTGTCATCCTTGAGAGCGATCCTCATTCGGTACCCCTCGATAAACTCGGAAGACACGTACCGGCACTTTTGGGGAAACAGCCATGAGCGAAGCACTCGTCCATATCGATCAGTTCAGGATGGATTTCGGGGACAAGACTGTCATCCGCGATCTGTCCTTCGACGTGGAGCGGGGCGAGACGTTCGGCTTCCTGGGCAGCAACGGGTCTGGCAAAACCACCACCATCCGGGCCCTCTTGGGCATCTACCAGCCCACGGCGGGAACCCTGCACATAGACGGCAAGCCATTCCGGCCCGAGGACGGAGGCCGGCTCGGCTACCTCCCGGAGGAGCGCGGCCTGTACAAGAAGGAAAAGGTCATCGACGTCATGACCTACTTCGGCCGGCTCAAGGGCCTGGACCGGCACGCTGCCAAAACCTGGTCCCTGGAGTACCTCGAGCGGGTCGCCCTGGCGGACAAGGCAGGCGTACAGCTGGACAAGCTGTCCGGCGGCCAGCAGCAGAAAGTTCAGCTGGGCGTCACCATCATGAATGATCCCGAGCTGCTGATCCTGGATGAACCCACCAAGGGCTTTGACCCCGTCAACAGGCGCCTCCTGATGGACATCATCGACGGGCAAAAGACCAAGGGTGCCACCGTGATGATGGTCACCCACCAGATGGAGGAGGTGGAACGCCTCTGCGACCGGGTCATCCTGCTCAAGAACGGAACCGCCGAAGCCTACGGAACCATCGACGACATCCAGAACCAGTACGGCGGCCGAATCGTCCGGCTGAAACACTCCGGCCCGGTCCCTTCTTCGCCGCGGTATACGGTCACCGTGAATGAGACGAACTACTCCGAGCTGTCCATCGCCGACGACGCGGACGAGGCAGACATCCTCCGGGAACTGGTTGCCGCCGGTGTGTCTGTCCGGTCCTTCACCACCACCAAGATCTCCCTGGAGGAGATCTTCATCCGCGTTTACGGCGACCAGAACAGGGCCGACGCGGCCGCGCTCCAGATGGCAGAGGCATAACAGGCATGGCACAGCACAACCTCAGCACCGTGGTTACCTTCGAGTTCTTCCGCACCATCGGCAAGAAGCGCTTCTGGGCCGGCACCCTTGCCGTCCCGTTCATCATGGCAGTGGTGTTCGGCCTCCTTTTTGCGTCCAACACCGCTACCGATACCGCGGCCAACGCCCAGAAAAGCGCCGAATTCACCATCTCCTACACAGACGCGTCAGGGCTCATCAGTCCCGGGCAGGCTGCGGTGTTTGGGGCAACGACGGCGGCTTCCGCGGACGAGGGCGTGGCCGCGGTCCAGTCCGGCAGCATTGATGCCTTCTTCGACTTTCCCGCAGACCCTGCCAGCGACACCGTCAAGGTCTACGGGGCAGACCAGGGCATGTTCGAGAACAACAAGTACTCTGCCGTCGCGCAGGCCATGCTGACGCAGGCGGTCAACACCCGCATCGGCTCCGCCGAACTCTCCGCCCTGGCCAGCACTGACGCCACCATCGATATGAAGACCTACCGCGACGGCGTGGAATCCGGCGGCTTCAACTCGGCCGTGCCGCCGCTGTTTTTCCTGGTCATTTTTTACGGGCTGATCATTCTTCTCGGCGGGCAGATGTTGAGCTCCACGCTGGAGGAAAAGGAGAACCGGGTGACCGAAATGATCCTGACCACCTTGAAGCCCACCACACTCATCAGCGGCAAGGTTCTTGCACTCTTCGCCATTGGCCTGCTGCAGATGGTGATCTTCGCCTCGCCGGTGGTCATCGGCTACCTCTTCTTCCGCGAGCAGATCAACATCCCGGACCTGGACCTCAAGGCACTTGTGTTCGAACCGGCACCCATGATCACCGGCTTCCTGATCCTGGTGGGCGGCTTCGCCCTGTTCACCAACACACTGGTTGCGATCGGGGCCATTATGCCCACGGTCAAGGAGGCCGGTAACTACATGGCCGTAATGATCGCGCTGATCTTCATCCCCTTCTACGCAGTGTCACTGATTTTCTCCAACCCGCAGTCACTGATCGTGCAGGTCTTCACCTACTTCCCGTTCTCCGCCCCCGTCACCGCGCTCCTCCGCAATGGACTGGGATCCCTGTCAGTAGTGGAAACAGCTATCGTCCTGGCCATCCTCTACATCGGAGCAGTACTGATGTTCTTCCTGGCAGTCCGGCTTTTCCAGTACGGCTCCATCTCCTACGCCTCAAAGGTCAACATCAAGACGGCGCTCAGCAGCGGCCGCCGCATACCGGCAGCCACCGGTACCACGCCACGCTGAAACTCCTGCCCCTAACGGGCATAGGATTTGCTGCATGAGGATTGCCGTCGCAGGGGGAACCGGTACTGTTGGCCGCCACGTGGTGGAGGTGGCAAAAGCACGCGGCCATGAGGTGTCCAGCATGAGCCGGGCGGAAGGCGTGGACCTGGTGAACGGCCGCGGCCTCGCCCAGGCCCTCCAGGGGGTGGAAGCAGTCATCGACGTCTCCGGCATCCAGACCACGTCCACCAAGAAGGCCGTCGACTTCTTCACCAACGCCACCCAGAACCTGCTGGCAGCCGAAAAGCAGGCGGGGGTCAAGCACCACGTGGCGCTCTCCATTGTGGGGATCGACGGTTCAACGTCCGGCCTCTACGCCGGGAAGTTGGTGCAGGAAGACGAGGTCCGGCACGGCGGCATTCCATGGACCCTGCTGCGGTCCACACAGTTCCACGAGTTCGTGCCCCTGGCGGTGAAGATCGGGACTGTGGGTCCAGTGGTCAGCGTTCCCAAGATGTTCACCCAGCCCGTGGCTGCCCGGGAGGTGGCTGAGGCCTTGGTGACCGCAGCAGAGTCAGGACCCCAGGGAAGGGTCCCAGACCTGGGCGGGCCCCGGACCGAACAACTCGCGGACCTGGTCCGCGCCTACCTCGCCAAAACCGGCCAGCGCAAAAGGATCCTTGAGGCAGTGATGCCCGGCTCGATGGGGAAGGCAATGCGCAGCGGTGCGCTGGTCCCGGCGCCAGGTGCCGCCGTCGGACGCCAGACGTTCAGCGAGTGGCTGGCAACTGCTGATTCCGACGGCGGCCGGGAACACTAACGGGGCGCAGGCAGCAGTCTGGCCATTGGCTTGGGGGGAACCATGCTTTTCGAATCGACGGACCGGTACTTCCGGACGCTGGGCCCCCGCGGCCGGACAGTGATGTTCCAGCTTCCGCTATCGGTCACGGTGCTGCTTGTGACGGTCCTGGTGGCCCTCCTGCACCCCGGGTTCGAGTGGCCCGGGCCGTTCCTCTACAGCCTGGCGGCGCACTTGGTGCTGCTCACGGCCAGCGCCGTGGTGCCCTGGGAACGCCTTCCGGCACGGGCCGTCTTCGTGATTCCGTTCCTGGACTGCCTTGCCATCGGGTTGTCCCGCGAAGCGGGCGGCCAACACCTCACCGTCCTGAGCTTCCTGCTTGTTTTTCCGGTCGTCTGGCTGGCTGTGGGCCTGCGCCGGACAGGTGTTGCCATGGCCGTTCTTGCCACCATCCTCAGCGTGGCGGTGCCGCCCGTCCTCCTCGGCACCGGATTCACCAGCGCCTCCTCCATCCGGGTGGTGCTCCTGCCGGTCATCCTGGGGGCGATCGCGCTCACCGCGTTCGGGGTTGCCAACGGGATCGCCATGCAGCGGCGCCTGCTGCAAAAGCAGGAAGCGGACCTCCGGGACCTGCTGGCGGCCAGTGAGGACCGCGAACAGCTGCTGAACACGGTGATGGACACTGTCAGCGTGGGTGTGTGCGCCCTCGACGGCCAAGGCCAGGCAGTACTGGTGAACCGGCACCTTGGCAGCCGCCTCGCGGATGCCATCGGCAGTGAACCCACTCCCGGCAACGTGACGGACCTGCCTGTCTACGGCGTGGACAGGAAACACCGGCTTCCCCCCGAACGGCACCCCCGCACGCGCGCCGCCCGGGGTGAACCTTTCACGGACGAACTGGTCTGGGTGGGCAGCGGAACCACCCAGCGTGCCTACTCCGTGACCTGCCGTCTCACAAAGACGTCCGCCGGAGGGAACTCAGGCGCGGTCCTGGCGTTCACGGACGTTACAGCCCTAGTGACGGCGCTCTCCGCGAAGGACGAATTCCTGGCCAACGTCTCCCACGAGCTGAGGACGCCGCTGACGTCCATCCTGGGTTACCTGGATCTGGCCCTTGACGACGACGGCCTTGAACCTGGACTGGAAGAGTGCCTGACCGTTGCCAAACGGAACGCCCGGCGGCTGCTGACCCTCGTCGGTGACCTGCTGACCATCGCGTCCGGATCGTTGACCATCGCTCCCCGTCCGGCGGACCTCAACGACGTTGCCGCCACCAGCATCGAGGCGGCACAGCCGCATGCCACGGCCGCCGGCATCACCCTTGAACTGGAATCATCCGGTCCTGCCACAGGCCGGTTCGACCCCGACCGCCTTGGCCAGGCGATCGACAACCTGGTGTCCAACGCCATCAAGTACACGCCGGAGGGCGGAACCGTCACCGTCCGGATCGGCGCCACCGGACAAAGCCTCAGGTGCGAAGTCACTGACACCGGGATCGGAATGACCGAGGATGATCTGGCCCAGGCTTTCACCCGTTTCTTCCGGGCAGCCAATGCCCACTCCTCCGTTATTCCCGGTGCGGGCCTGGGGCTGGCGATCACCAAATCCATCGTCGAGAACCATCGGGGAACCATAATCCTGTCCAGCAGCCGCGGCAAGGGGACCACAGCCGTCCTGACCCTTCCGGATGCGGACGCCTCGCTCCCGTCCCCCGCCGCCGCACGGTAACAGGATCCCGGCGCCGGGCGCCGCCGTCGGACGCCGCACGTTTGGTGAGTGGCCGGAAAACGCTACCCGCGGGCCTTCCCGCCCCTGTGCCGCCCTGCCGGGGCGCTGCCCGTGAGCGGGTGGGCGAGCCGCCAGTGCTTGCGGGAGTGGGTGCCGGCACTGCCGGCGGGAGGGGCGGCGGCCGTGGCCACCAGCGACGATCCCCTCCGGCGGCGGCGCAACCGGAGGAGGACGATCACCGTCAAACCCAGCCACACGAAAGCTACACCGAAGACCAGGACCAGGGACGGAATCGCATCCATGATCAAGCTTAGGCTCTGAACCGCCGGTAGCTGTTACCCGTTTACCTGGGCGCTGGCTACGCGCCCCGGGGATGAGTACCTCCCCGGGCGGCACTGGCTGCCAGCACCGCCGCCGGGCGGTTCAAACCGCTGCATCCGCTCGGGTAGGCTCAGTGCACCAAAGCCTGAGGGGGCAGCGCTCTGAAACGGCAAGCCATCATCATTACCGCAATCGGCACTGCGCTGGCAGCCGGGGTGCTGCTCAGTCCGCCGCCAGGAGCTCGTCAGGACGGGAGTGTCAGGCGTGGTCGCTGCCGTCCTCATCCCGGACAACTACGACCCGTCCCGCCTCCTCGCCGAGGGATTCAGCCGCGTCCACGAAAACATCTACTCGGTCAGCACTAACAGGATCCCAGGCTCAGCCGGCTGATTCCTGAGAGGCAATGAGCCTGGCTAGCTTTCAAAGGCCGCGCGGAAAGCCGCAAGGGCGGCATCCCCCGCTTCCAGGCCCGCTCCCCCGGCGGCAGACGCTTCGAGGCCGACCACTCCTGTGTAGCCGGCTTCGCGGAGGGCGGCTGCAACTGCGCGGTAGTTGATTTCCCCGGTGCCGGGCTCACAACGGCCCGGGACGTCGGCCACCTGGATCTCCCCCACCCAGGGCAGTGCCGCCCGGATAAGTTCGATCAGGTTCCCCTCGCCGATCTGGGCATGGTAGAGGTCCAGCATCATCCTGGCGTTGGGGTGGTCAACCGCCGAGACCAGCGCCAGGGTGTCTTTGGCCCGGGCCAAGGGAATGCCGGGGTGGTCCAGGACGGTGTTCAGGTTCTCCAGCGCGAAGGTCACACCGTACTTTTCGCCCAGGACTGCCAGGCGTTCGAGGGTGCTCCGGCCGGTCATCCACATGTCACCTGTTGACCGGTGTACGGGGCGGACAGCCCGGCCGCCCTCCCCGAGCTCCGCCGGATGCACCACCATCCTCTCGACACCGAGTTCCAGCGCGGCAGGGATCAGCTTCTCCGCAGACGCCAGCACCTCGCCGGCGCTGCGGGGATCGGTAAGGCTGCCGCCAAAATAGCCGGTCATCGAGGAGAACCGTGCTCCCGTAGCTGCCAGGGCCGCGATGTCCCGGCCCCGGGTATCCCACAGCTCCACCTCGAACCCCTGCCCATGGATCCTCCTGACCCGCTCGAGCAACGGCAGTTCGCCGTAGACCATCTCGGCGCACACGGCCAGCCGGAAGCTCATGCGTTATTCCCCACGAGGTGCTGTGCAGGTTCTGCCGGAGTGAGGACGGCAACGGATGCGACGTCCACCGGCAGGCCCGTTTCAGCCGAACGGAAGGCGGCAAGGGCCACCGCCAGGGCGTTCCGGGCATCGGTGCCACCGGGTGCGTGGGCGGCGGGAGCCTCCGTGCCGTCACGGCCGGCCTTGACGGCGTCCACAAAGTGGGCGAGTTCGGCCGTGTAGGCGTCGTGGAACAGATCCACGTTCCGCCGGACCGTGGCCGAGCCGATGCCGGCAGCGGTGTAGCTGGTGGCGCTGGTTTCCTGCGGCCCTCCCGCCGTCACCATCCCCGCGGAGCCGAAAGCTTCCCCCCGCACGTCATAGCCATACAGCGCATTGAAGTTCGCCTCGGCCACGGCGATGGCCCCGTTGCTGTACGTCACGGTGACCACTGCGGTATCCAGCAATCCACCGTCTTTTGCCCCCGGAGCCACCAGCGCGTCAGCCACGGCATACACGCTGACCGGAACAGCGCCAGGGTTGAGCCAGTTGAGGGTGTCGAAATCGTGGATGAGGGTTTCCAGGAAGATGGTGCCGGGCGGAATCCGCCCCGGATCGGCAATCCCGTCCGCGGTGCCCGGATCGCGGGTCAGGGACCGCAACAGCTGCGGCGTTCCCACGGCGCCGTCGTCGATCAGCTTGCGGGCAGCGGCGAAGCCGTCCGCAAAGCGCCGGTTGAAGCCGAACTGGACCACCACGCCCGCGGCATCGGCTGCCTTCAGGGCCTCATCGAGCTCCTCCACCGTGCGGCCGCCCGGTTTTTCGCAGAAGACGTGCTTCCCTGCCCGGGCTGCCGCCGCGATGAGCCCGGAATGAAACCGGGCCGGCGCGGAAATCAGGACAGCGTCGACGTCGGGATCCTCCAGCACGTCTGCGGGGTCCGTACTGATCTTGACAACGCCCAGGCGGCCAGCCAGTGCTTCAACAGCGGGCAGGGCCGGGTCAGCGATTGCCTCCAGCCGGGCGCCGGGGATGCGCAGCGCTACCGACTCGGCATGGAAACTTCCAATCCAGCCCGCGCCGATCAAGCCGATACGGACCGGACGGTCTTCACTGACCGGATGCTGAAGGTAACCCATAATTACTCCTGACGTCGTCGTCTAGATCGTTCTAGTCGAACTATGATGACACGCGGTTCACGTCAGGTCTAGATCGTTCTATAGACTGTTACTCCCAGGAGGAGATATGACGGAACTGCAGCGCCGCCCCACCCTGATGGACGTTGCCAAGGCGGCAGGTGTTTCCCGCGCCCTGGTGTCCATCGTGATGCGGGGTGCACCCGGCGCCGCAGAATCAACCCGGCAAAAAGTCCTGGAGGCGGCCCGCGAGCTGGGCTACCGCGCGGACTCCCGGGCCCGGCTCCTCCGGAGCAGCCGGACCAAGCTCCTGGGCCTCATCTTCTCCAGTTCACAGCCCTTCCATGCGGAAATTGTGGATGCCGCGTACGCCGAAGCCTCGGCCAGGGGTTATGAGATAGCGCTGAGCGCCGTGGCCACCGGCAGGCCCGAGGCCAGGGCCATCGAAACACTGCTGGACGTCGGCGCCGAAGCCCTGATCATCATCGCCCCGACCCTCAGCCCCGAGGACCTGGCACTGCACGCGCGCCGGGTGCCGGTGGTGAGCCTCCTGCGCGAGGATGTGGGCGACCTCGTGGATTCGGTCAGCAGCGACGATTACGCCGGCATCCGGATAGCCGTTGAGCACCTGGCCAGCCTGGGCCACTGCCGGATCACCCACGTGGACGGCGGCACAGCCGTGTCCTCGGACCAGCGCCGGGAGGCGTACCGCACAGAAATGCTCCGGCACGGCCTGGAGCCCGTGATTGTTCCCGGCGGCCCGGATGAGGAAACCGGCATGCGGGCCGGGCAGGTTCTCCAGGCGGACCTGCCCACGGCCGTGATCGCCTTCAATGACAGATCGGCCCTCGGAATCATGGAGAGCTTCCGCGCTGCGGGCATCAGCATTCCGGCGGACATCTCCGTGCTCGGCTACGACGACAGCCACTTCGCCAGGCTGAGCTACGTCCAGCTTTCCTCCATCAGCCAGGACGCCCCGCTCCTTGCGGCCGCAGCCGTTGACCGCGCCGTGGACCGGGTGGAAGGGACGCTGCCACCGGGGCGCGTTGTCCGGACGCCCCACCTGGTCCTCCGCAGGACCACCGGACACGCTGGTGCGCAAAAAGTGGGTCAAAACTAGGCGGATCCTGAGCCGGAATCTCCACTGCGCTGCCCAGGCGGCATTCAGACTGGAAAAGGGGGATCACTCCGGTCACCTCCTTCTTTGTGCGCCCGTCCCCGCCGTCGCCCTTTCCACCCAAGGTGCGGCAGCACACCACCTGGAGGTCCAGTGAAGCTGTTCAGATACATCCTGTGTTTCGCCCTGCTGCTGGCCTGGGCGCTGCCCGCCGGCGCGGCCCCGGCGCACGCCGCGATGGCAGCCATCACCCTCAGCCCGAACACCGGCCCTGCCGGCACCTCCGTGACCGTCACCGGAACCGGGTTCCCCAAGAAGACCTCTGGGACAGTCAGCGCGGGAACCACCAGCGCCGCTTTCAAAACCAGCGCCTCCGGCTACTTCACGGCTGAACTGGTGATGCCTGAATCAGCCGAGCCCACCGTCACCGTCCGGGCCGCAACGGCGACGGCGAGCGCCTCCGCACCGTTCACCGTCACCTACAGCTCCCCCTCCATCGTCGAAGAGGAACCTGCCGAGCCGGCCCCGACTCCCGCGCCCACCAGCCCGGCGGCGCCCGCCCCCGCAACCCTGCGCTTCGGCGTCGGCACTCCCGGCGGCCCGCTCGCGGCGGCCGAACTGAACGAGGTCACCGCCCTTGCGGGCGAGGCGCCGTCCATCATCCTGTCCTACAAGGACTTCAACCAGGCTCCCCCCATCACGGAACTGGAGGCAGTCCGCACCCGCGGCGCCCTCACCCTGCTGACCTGGGAACCCTGGGCGTGGGGCGGCGGGACAGCGCAGCCCGCGTACTCCCTGGACCGGATCGCCGCCGGGGACTTCGACCCCTACCTGCGCCAGTGGGGCCAGGCGCTGGCCGGCTGGGGCCACCCGGTGATGCTGCGCTTCGGGCACGAAATGAACGGCAACTGGTACCCATGGTCGGAGCAGGTCAACGGAAACGGGTCCGGCGACTACGTGGCCGCGTGGCAGCACGTGCACGGCGTGGTGACGGCGGCCGGTGCCACCAACATCACCTGGGTGTGGAACCCCAACGTGCCGTACTGGGGGTCGGTGCCGCTGGCCGGCCTGTACCCCGGCGCGGCGTACGTGGATGCCGTGGCGCTGGACGGCTACAACTGGGGCACCTCCGCCTCCTGGAGCTCCTGGGTGTCCCCGTCCCAGCTCTTCGGCGACGGCCTGTCCCAGCTCCGGACCCTGGCCCCTGGCAAGCAGATCCTCATCGCCGAAACATCCTCGGCCGAGCAGGGCGGCTCCAAGGCAGACTGGATCACCGCCCTGGTCAGCTACCTCTCCGCCCAGCCGGACATCACCGCAGTGACCTGGTTCCACTACAACAAGGAAACCGACTGGCGGATCAACAGCAGCACCTCGTCCGCCCACGCCTTCAAACAGGCACTGGCCGCCCGCCGGTAACGCAAAAGCAAGTGGTCCCCCCGCCGCGCCGGAAAAGTAGAGTACCGGCTACTCGTGCCCTCCGCGGGCTGTACTCATAGATTCGGGGAAAGCCCGCGCGGGTGCGGGGCGGGACCGAAGCTTACGGGGGACGAAGCGTGGCACTACAACCGGCGGACGGAACCATGCGGACAGAGCGCCCGGGGTTCCTGCTGGACCTCATCACGGGTGCGGACACTGACCTGGGTTCGGTGCGGCGGCTGGCGGAGGCCGGCGCGCAGGCCCTCGCCGGGTCCGCGGACTGCGCTGCCCTGCTGATCCGGCCCGGCAGCCCGCCCGTCATTGCCGGCAACAGCACTGCCGCCGAGGCCCTAGCCACCTCCGAGGACCGGAACGGCGACGGGCCCCTGACCCATACCGTCGGCACGGCCGAAGTGGTGAAGGTGGACCGCACAACATCCACCAGGTGGCAGGTATACCGACGGCGGCTCTCGGCTTCCGGATTCGGCGCAGCGTTGGCTCTTCCGCTGGAGCTGGAGGACCGCACGTCCTGCGCGCTGCTGTTCCTTGTCCGCGGCACCACCGGGCTGACGCCGGACCTGGTGGCCGAGGCCCGGTGGTTCGCGGAAGTGGCCGCCCAGAGCATGAAGCTGGCCCTCGAGGTGCGCAGCGTCCGCTCAGCCGGGGACAACCTGAAGACCGTCCTGGAGAGCCGCACCTCCATCGATGTAGCGTGCGGCGTGATCATGGCCCAGAACAGCTGCACTTATGCCGAGGCGTTCAGCAAGCTGGCGGGCGCGTCACGCCAGCGGAACCTGAAGGTGCGCAGCGTTGCCGAGAACGTGGTGAAGTCACTGGCCGCCGGCGCCCCCGCAGCGCGGCTCGATCCGCCGGCCCAGGCGTAGCCTATCCCGCAGGTGCGCTGTCCGGTGAGAACGTGTACGTCCACTGGTTGGTGGCCCCCGCCGCCAGCGAGTACTTGGGAAGGGCACGCGCGGAAACAGCGACTGTGCCGGAGCCTTGATACTCGCCGGCCTTGACGGCTGCTCCGTCCCGCACGTATTCAACGCCCCTGGAGGATGGGACGGTGAAGGTGTCCTTCTTGGTACCGTCCTTGTCCGTGAACTTCACGGCTTTGGGCAGCACAACGCCGGCCGGCAAATCCTCATTGGAGAGGTCCAGGGCCTCCGCTGCGTCCACCAGTCCGTGGCCGCAGCCTTCGGGGCAGTCAACGGCCAGCGGCCGGGCCGTAGCCTCGAGCCTCTTCTCCACCATCTCGGGCGTGTAGCTGCTGCCCACCTCGGACATCAGCAGGGCGGCGATCCCGGAAACGTGGGGGGCCGCCATGGACGTGCCCTGCATAAAGGCGTAGGCCTCGAGCCCGGGGGTGGTGGCACCGAAGTTGGAGGTGGAGAGGATGCCTTCGGTGAACTGGCTGGTGATGTCGCCGCCCGGTGCCGTTACATCGACGTCGTCTCCGTAGTTTGAGTAGGAGGCGCGGGCGCCGGTGCGTCCGGAGGCAGCCACCGTAATGACCTTCTTGCAGTTTGCCGGACTCATGCCGGAGGCCGGGCGGTTTGAGTTTCCGGCGGCCACCACCACTGCGGCGCCGGCCTTATGGGCGAGGTTGATGGCGTTCTGCAGCGTGACGGAGCAGGGGCCGTCCCCGCCCACGCTGAGGTTGATCACGCGGGCGGGGTTGGGGTTGACCGGCAGGCCGGCCACCTGCCCGCCGGCGGCCCAGATGATGGAATCGGCCACGTCCGATTCGTAGCCGCCGCAGGCCCCGAGGGCGCGGACGGGAAGCAGCCTTGCTTCGGGCGCCACTCCAGCGACGCCGTCCTTGTTGTTGGCTACGGCGGCGATGGTCCCGGCCACGTGGGTCCCGTGCCAGGAGGACGTACCGCTCTCGCCGCCGATGCCGCACAGTTCCCCGGCGAACCAGTCCCCCTCGTCCTGCGGGTTGGCGTCACGCCCGTCGCCGTCCCGCGCGTTGGCGGCGTCAACGATCATGTCGTAGCCGGGCAGCACCCGGGAATTCAGTTCGGAATGGCTGGTGATTCCGGTGTCCACCACAGCCACCACTGTCCCCTCGCCGCGGTTCACGTCCCAGGCGCCGGGGAGCCGGATGCCGGCGGCGTCATCCCACAGGTTCCACTGGACCGGGTACCCGGGATCGTTGGGGGCCTCGGCTGCCGGGTGCATGATGATGTCCGGCTCAGCGTAGGCCACGCCCGGGGCGGATCGCAGTGCTGCCAGGAAAGCCTCGGCTTCGGCGCCCGGAAGGGGGCGGCTGGTTTTCACCACCTGCGCGCCGGCGGCGGTGCCTTTGACGTTTTGGGCAGCGATGCCCACCCGGCCCGCTGCCGTCCGCGCGGCCTCGGAGGTTGCCGCGGCTTCGGACCCGATGCCTGGACCGCCCTGGATCCCCACAATGAACTGGTCGGTGGCGGGGGACGCAGCAGGCGCCGCACGCTGCGGGGTTGGCCGGATGTTGTCCAGTCCGCCGTCGGCCCGGGCAGGAAGGGCCAGGGTTGTGTTCGCCAGGACAGCAGCCACGGCGAGGGCGACGGCGGTGCGGGGGCTGAAGCGGTGGGTCATGGGCGGGCATCCTTCAAGGACAGGCGCCAAGCGCTGGGTGCCGGCGCGCGGACAGACTCACCCCCGCCCCGATTCTAGCCACAAGCAGGAGGGGGAAGAAGGGGCAGCGGCAAATATCCCGGACCCGCGCAAATGGTCGGCAGCGCGGCAGGGTCCATCTCAGCCGCGGTCCCGAATCGCTCCGGACAGGGATTGGCACATAATGCCTGCGGGCACCCACATATTTCCAGTGTTTTGCCTTTTTTGGGGAGCGGCTCTCCATAGGATTCCTCCATGTGGACCAAACAGAGCCAGAGCTTCTGCCCCGCATGCGGCAGGACTACCCATCACGTGACTCACTTTCACAAGGACGACGCCGGCACGCTTGTTGCCAGCGCACGTTGTGCTGAGTGCCCGCAACCGGGTATTCCCGCCGAAAACCACATGCCCGCCCCGCTATGGAAATCCCACGGCGTTCCGGCGGTCTGACGTGAGTACCGGAAGCATGATCTCAGTGCCCTACCTGGCAAAGGCGAGTAACGGGTACTCGGGCGGCATGTGTTGCACAAGAGGTTAATAAATCAGCGGGGGCACCAGCTTCCTCAGGGACCTGGACGCGACAGCGTTGGGGCGGAACGTTTAAGGAGTACCGTGAAGAAATCGATCAAACGAGCCCTGGGCCAAGGGCTGGCAACAGTCCTTGTCGTCGCCGGGCTAGGAGCATTTGGGGGACCTGCGAGCGCCACGGTGCCGCCACCGCCCCCGCCGCCGCCAGCGCCAATTTTTGGCACCGCCGGCTCCGATTACACAGGTGTGGGAAATCCCCCCACCGCCGACAAGCCGCAGAGCAAGCTGTGGTGGAACGATGGCGCCTGGTGGGCCGATATGTGGACCTCAGGAGGTTGGAAGATCCACAAGCTGGACAGGGCCGCCAAAAAGTGGGTGGATACCGGCGTGGGGGTGGACAACCGTGCCAACACGTCTGCGGACACCCTCTGGGACGGCACCTACCTCTACATAGCCCACCATGTGGTCACCATCTCTACTGAAGACGGGCCAAAGGCGTCCCGCCCGGATTCCCCGGCCAGGCTGTACCGCTACAGCTATGCCGACGGAAAATACACGCGGAGCAGCGGGTTTCCCACCACTATCACCACGAACAGCAGCGAATCGATGACCATCGACAAGGACAGCACCGGCGCAATCTGGGCCACCTGGACCCAGGTGTCCGGAGTCCAGACCGGTGGCTACGCCAGCAAGGTAATGGTCAACAACTCGTCAGAGGGCGGAAAGTCTTGGGGCACGCCGCAGTCCCTGACTGGTGTGGACGCCACCGTTGCTCCGGATGACATTTCGTCCCTCGTTGCCTTTGGCAAGAACAAGATTGGCGTCATGTGGTCTGACCATGTAACGGGTTCCGTCTGGTGGGCCAGCCGCACCGACGGCCAGTCCCCCACCTCGTGGAAGGTCCAGTCCGCCGTCCGCGGGCCAAACCAGGCTGACGACCACCTCAACATCAAGTCGCTGCAGGCAGACACCACCGGCCGCGTCTTCGCCGCGGTCAAGACGAGCTTCGACATGAACTCCACGGCAAAGAAGTCGGACCCGCAGTTGCAGCTGCTGGTGTTCAAGCCGGCCACGGGAGCCTTCGACAAGTTCACCATCTCCACGATCGGCGACTGCCACACCCGTCCGCAGATTGTGCTCGACCCGGAAAACAACAAGATCCATGCCTTCCAGTCGGGTCCGGCAACAACGGTGTCGGGTTGCCCCTACAGCGGGACGTCCGGCGCCATTTACCAAAAGACGGCTTCCATGGATGACCCCGTTTTCGCCGCCGGCCGCGGCACCCCCGTTATCCAGGACTCCACCCCCAGCGTCAACAACGTGACCACCAGCAAGCAGCCTGTTACCAGCAAGAGCGGCATGGTGGTCCTGGCCAGCGACGACGACGACAAGCGCTACTGGTTCGCTGACTTTGGCATCGAGGGTGACGGCGATGACGGTGGCGAGTATGTACCGCCGGCAGTTTCACCCTTCGCTGATGTGGTGACAACACAGCAGTTCTACAAGGAAATCTGCTGGCTCTTCGAGAATGAGATCTCCACCGGCTGGACAGAAAACGGCACCAGGACCTACCGGGCGCTTGAGCCGGTAAACCGTGATGCGATGGCAGCATTCATGTACCGCCTTGCCGGCGAGCCTGCCTATACTCCGCCGGCAGTGTCGCCCTTCACTGACGTTCCTCCCGGGACCGCCTACTACAAGGAAATCAACTGGCTGGCTGCCCAGGAGATCTCCACAGGGTGGGATGAGGGCAACGGCATCCGGACCTTCCGGCCGCTTTCACCCGTGAACCGTGACGCGATGGCAGCATTCATGTACCGCCTTGCCGGCGAGCCATCCTTCACTCCGCCCGTCGCGTCCCCCTTCACCGATGTTCTTCCCGGCACAGCCTTCTACAAGGAGATCACGTGGCTGGCCGCCCAAGGAATCTCCGAAGGGTGGACAGAAGAGGACGGCAGCAAGACCTACCGGGCCCTGCAGCCGGTGAACCGTGATGCGATGGCAGCGTTCATGTACCGGTTCAACGAAAAGCTGGACTTCATCTAGCACCTGCCTTACCGGGCTGCTCCCCGGAATTTGGACGGATTCCGTTCGAATTCCGGGGAGCAGCCTTTTGCGTTCCCGAACACTGCCGGGCGGGCTACGGACGGCATGGGACGCCCGGTACCCCTACTATGGAGGGGTGTCTCGGCCCGCCGCCAAGCCCAGCGCCCTATTGAGTCTGTAAGTCATTCAAGGAGTCTTCACCTTGTTTTCCCGCGTCGCCGTCATCATTCGTACCAAGGACCGGGGGCGGCTGCTCGGCCGGGCTTTGGACAGCGTCCTCGCCCAGACCTACACCGACTGGCGGATCGTCCTTGTCAACGACGGCGGGAGCCGGGCACAGGTGGATGAAGCGCTGGAACCGCGCATTGCAGACTTCGGGGACAGGCTTCTGCGGCTCGACAACCAGGCCAGCCTGGGCATGGAAGCGGCTTCCAACCTTGGTATCAGGGCCGTGGACTCTGAGTTCATTGTTGTCCATGATGACGACGATGAGTGGGCTCCTGACTTCCTGGCCATCACTGTCGCCCACTTGGAACAGCATCCCGGTGACGGCGGCGTAAGCGTTGAAACGGAAATTGTCTACGAGCGCCTCACCGCCGAGGGCCGGGACATTGAAGACCGCGTCATCTTCGAGCCGGATCTGCGCGAGATTACGCTGGTGGACCTGCTCCACTACAACCGGTTCGTCCCCATCTCCTTCCTCTTCCGCCGCTCGGTGTACAACGAACTGGGAGGTTTCGACGAGAACCTTCCAGTGGTGGGTGACTGGGAGTTCCACCTCCGTTTCCTAGTGCACCACCACATCGGCCTGATCAAGGGGCGGCCCCTCGCTTTCTGGAACCAGCGCCGGTCTGCCCTCAGCAGCGAGGCCAACAGCTTCATAGCACGCACGGAGGAGCACCAGCTTTTTTCCTTGAAGATCCGGGACCGCCTGGTCCGCGAACATGCCCGGGAGTTTGGACTCGGCCCCCTCCTGTACCAGCGTGAACTCCTTGCAGTGGAAACGGGCCGCCTCCACCACCGGCTGGAGGAGATCAGCCGCCAGCAGGCCGAGGGGACGGAGCAACTGGCCCGGCTGGTGGGGGACGTCGAGCAGATCCAACGCAACGTCCGGGCCGCATCCCAGCCGCTGCCCCTCCGTGCTCTCCGCTCGGTCCGCCGGCGGCTGCGGGAACGGGAAGAGCGCCAGCGCTCGCTGGAACTGCACGCGTCGCGGCAGCACGCCGTCGTACATTCCCCGGCGTCCCTCGGCAAGGACCAACGCGTTGCCGTCTTCGGTGACGTAGGCCAGCCCGAGTACCACGTGGGTGATGAGGCGATGACGCACGCGGCCATCGCAGCCCTCCGGAAGCGCGGCTACGAAAACTTTGTGGTGCTGACGCATGACGCCGGGCAGACGTCCGGCCTGTATGGCCTGCCAGCTGCCCCAAGGCCGGAGGTCCCGTGGAACCCCTTCGAAAGGCACCAGCTCCTGCAGGAGGTCAAACACTTTCTCGACGGCGGGCCGGCCACCGACCGCGCCGCGGACGTTGTCCGTTTATTCCAGGACGCCTTCAGTGGCTGCAGCACCCTGCTCCTGGCTGGCGGAGGCAACCTCACGTCGCAGTACGGCGGACTCCTTTTTGAGCGCCTGGCCGCCATCCGGGTGGCCCACTCCATGGGCCTCAAAGTGGCGGTGTCCGGGCAAACCGTAGGTCCGGTCCTCACAGGACCGGACCGTGCCGAAGCCGCGGAAGCACTGCGCCTGTGCAATGTAGTCGGTTCCCGCGAGCGGCACACGCATGACCTGCTGACATCCATGGATGTGGAGTCGGTCCTGGTTTTGGACGATGCAGCGTTCCTCGCCCAGGGCGTTGGCTTGGACGCCTCGGCGCTGCCGCCGTCCGGCTATATTGCTGCCACGTTTGCTCCAGGCTCGGGCGCCATGCCCCGCAACGATTACCACCGGCACATGGCACGCTTGCTCGACCTCGCCTATGAGCAGCTGCAGCTTCCCATCCTGCTTCTCCCCCACGTCTCCACCTTCGGAGCACAGGACGGGGACCAGGAGTGCCATGCCGCTATTGCACGTCTCTCCACGGCACCGGATGTCAGGGTGCTGGACCAAAGGTCGGCTGAGGAAACGGCGGCCCTGACGGCCAACGCTGAACTGGTCATCTCCAGCCGCTACCACCCCGTTATTTTTGGTCTTTCCGCCGGCGTCCCTGTGCTGCCCGTTGCCGTTGACTACTACGGTGAAGTGCGGATCGGCGGAGCGCTGGAAAGCTGGGGCTTGCGGCGCCTGCTGCGCTCACTGCGCCACCTGGGGGACGGAGACGACGCCAAGTGGGTCACGTCCGTCATCGGACAACGGACGGAGATCCGGGACCACCTCCAGCAGCAGGGGAAGACGCTGAACGCCTTCCATGAGGGCTGGTGGGATGCGGTGGCGGCCGTCCTGGACGCAGGATCCACACCCGGACCGCTTATCCCTCTTCCTGTGGTGGACAGCAACCCGTCGCTGATCCTGGAACAGGCCGAAAGCCCGGAAGCCGCCCGTCTGAACGCCAGCAACGAGATAGCCATCGGTAACCTCGCTCAGCACACCGAATGGCTGCAGGGTGAGCTGAACGCCCGGCCGGCCCGTCTTGGGGGAAGCATCGCCGGGATGGCCCGGTCCGGTCAGAAGCTGCTCAGCCGGACGCCGTTGCAGGCGGCCGCCGAGCGCTTCCGAACGCGGATCTCGCGGTAGGGGTTCTGGAACCGGCGTCACTCCATAACGATGTTCAGGCGGAACAGGAAGGCTGCCATCGCATCACGGCTGATTGCCTGCAGCGGCCGGTACAGCCGGCGGCCTTCCTCCACCCAGCCCGTCGAAATACCCTTGTCCGCGAGCCACGCCATCTCCTTGTAGAACTGCTGCCCGGTCACAACATCAGCAAAAGGGGACCCAGCGGGGGCCGTATAGTCCGGTGACCCTGCCATCCGGTACAGGAACGCGGCCATCGCGTCACGGCTGATCGACTGCAGCGGCCGGTATAGCCGGCGTCCATCCTCCACCCAGCCCTTCGAAATGCCGCTCTCGGCGAGCCAGGCCATCTCCTTGTAGAACTGCTGCCCGGTCACAACATCAGCAAAAGGCGATTTAGCGGGCGCCGTATACTCTGGCGACCCTGCCATCCGGTACAGGAACGCGGCCATCGCGTCACGGTTGATCGACTGCAGCGGCCGGTACAGCCGGCGGCCATCCTCCACCCAGCCCGTCGAAATGCCCCGTTGGGCAAGCCACGCCATCTCCCGGTAAAACTGCTGCCCGGTGGAAACGTCATGGAAGGCCGAGACCGAAGGCGGCGTGTAGGCGGCGGACGTCAGGGCTGTTGCTGCATCCACCACTCCCGCACCACAGCCCTCGGCGCAGGCTACAGGCAGCGGCCGGGCTGTGGCCTTGAGCCGTTCCTCCACCATGTCGGGTGTGTAGGTGCTGCCCTTCTGGGACATCAGCAGGGCGGCGACCCCAGCTATGTGGGGTGCCGCCATGGATGTGCCCTCGAGTAGTGCATAGGCTTCCTGTTCCGGGCCGGCGGAGCCAAAGTTGGAGGTGGAAAGGATGCCTTCGGCGTATGGGTTGGGTATGTCGCCTTGGTTGCTTGTGTCGCCGCCCGGGGCAGTCACGTCCACGGCATTCCCGTAGTTTGAGTAGGACGCACGGCCGCCGTCGCGGTCGGCGGCAGCCACCGTGATGACGTTCTGGCAGTTCGCTGGGCTTGTGCCGGCTGCATCTTCGCCGGAGTTTCCGGCGGCAACCACCACGGCCGCGCCCGCCTTGTGGGCGAAGTTGATGGCGTTCTGCTGCGTGACGGAGCACATGGGCTCTTCGCCGCCGACACTGACGTTGATCACACGCGCGGGGTTGGGGTTCACCGGCGTGCCGGCAACCTGCCCGCCGGCCGCCCAGATGATCGAATCGGCCACATCTGATGCGTAGCCGCCGCAGGCACCGATGGCGCGGACGGGGAGCAATTTGGCTTCCGGGGCCACACCGATGATGCCGTTGTTGTTGTTGCCGACGGCCGCGATTGTTCCCGCCACGTGGGTTCCGTGCCAGGAAGAGAACGGGTTCTCGCCGACGCACCAGTCCCCTTCGTCCTGCGGGTTGGCGTCGCGTCCGTTACCGTCCCTGGCCGTTTCAACGTCGGAGACCATGTCATAACCGGGCAGGACCCGGGAGTTCAACTCCGAGTGGCTGGTGATTCCCGTGTCCACCACCGCCACCACTGCGCCTTCACCGCGGTTGATTTCCCAGGCTTGCGGGGCACGGATCCCCGCGGTTTCCTCCCAGAGGTTCCACTGCGCGGGGTACCAGGGATCGTTGGGAGCGACGGAGGACGGGTACATAATAATGTCCGGCTCGGCGTAGGCCACGCCGGGGCTGGAGCGCAGCGAGGCCAGGAAAGCAGCGGCTTCGGCGGCCGGCAGGGCCCGGCTGGTTTTCACCACCTGCCCGCCGGCGGCGGTGCCCTTGATGTTCCGCGCCGCGATGCCCAGCTTGCCCGCGGCCTTGCCGGCAGCCTCGGAGGTGGCCGCCGCCTCGGACGCAATACCGGGACCGCCCTTAATCCCAACAATGAACTGGTCTGTAGCGGGGGCCACCGCAGGAGCAGCCGCCCGCGGCGGCGTCCTCCGGATATCGTCCAGGTGGTCATCGGCCTGGGCGGGGAGAGCTGCCAGGGTTGTGCTCGCCAGGACAGCGGCCAAGGAAATGGCGACGGCGGCGAAGGGCCGGAAGTGGTGGGTCATTGGCGGGCTTCCTTTAAGGACAGGCGCCATGCACTCGAAGCTGGCGCGGTCAGCCGGGAATCACCGGACTGACCCCCCTCGGCGATTCTAGCGATAAGCAGGAAGCAGGTGAACGGTGCCCGCGGTAGATGACCTGCTTTCCCGGAGAAGGCAGCGTTTGTGACGGCGCGGAGGCAGCCGGGCGACGCCGGCGGCGCCCGCCATTTCCGCGGGTCCGCACGGGTGCCGTAACCTTGTAGGGATTCCTGCTTCGCTGGCGGACACACACCTGGGAGGGTTCTGTCCGGGCACCAGGGCAGGCATCCGTTTCCCATCGGTCTCACATAAGGCGCAGTCGTGAACACTACTTCTCCCCAGGGGAGCACCCTTGGCCCGCTCGAGGACCTGGGCTGGACCGCTCTCTCCGTCAGCGTGGCGCTGGTCCTGCTGCCCGCGATCGGCCTGAAGGCGCTGGGCCAGTCCTTCTTCCCGAAGACTCCCAAAGCTGAAGAACGCCACTACCTGATCCAGTAATGGCCCGTAAGCACGCCAGCAGTACCAAACATAGTGCAGTGCTCTCCGCCGCGGCGGCCGCGCTGCTCGCCCTTGCAGGCTGCGCTCCCGCCTCAAGCCCGGCACCGGACACCAACGGCACTGCCACTGGCACTGGCACTGGCAGCGCCCCTAGCCCGCTGCCCGGCTCCCACGTCCATGGGATCGCAGTCAGCGGCGAAACCAGCCAGGTGCTCCTGGCCACCCACGACGGACTGTTCGACGTCACCACCGCCCCGGCCACCAAAATCGGCGGAACCAACGACCTCATGGGCTTCACCCCCGGCCCCTCAGACGGCGTCTTCTACGCCTCCGGCCACCCCGGACCGGGCTCGGACCTCCCCAACCCGCTGGGCCTGCTGAAAACGTCCGACGGCGGCAAAACCTGGGAGCCGCTCTCACGGCAGGGCGAATCCGACTTCCACGCACTGACCGCCACCCAGTCGGGAATCGTTGCCTTCGACGGTGTACTGCGGACCAGCCCGGACGGCAAAACCTGGACCACCGTCGCCGCAGACTTCGCCCCGGCCGTCCTCGCCAGTCACCCTGACAGCACCACCGTCCTGGCCACCACCCAGGACGGGATCCAGCGCTCAACGGACTCAGGCAACACCTGGACCCAGCTGGAGAACGGCCCGGTGATCCAGTTCGCTGCGTTCGCCCACCCGGCGGAAGCCGTGGGTGTAGAGCCGGACGGCACTGTCCACTACTCCGCAGACGCGGGCGAAACGTGGACCGAACACGGCCGCATCGACGCCGAAGTCATGGCAATCGCCGCCCTCAAGGGCGAGGACGGCCGCCCCTGGATCTGGGCGGCCACGGCGGACGGGGTCATGGTGTCCACGGACGGTGGCATGATTTTCCGGCCCGCAGACGCGGACTGAGCAGCCGCCCGCGGACTGAGCAGCCGCCCGCGGCCGCCCGACTAGTGGCGCGCCCTGAACCGGATCAGTCCCGCCGCCAGGAGGCCCGCTCCGCCAAGAGAGGCCAGCATCCCGCCAAGGGCTGCAACGTATTCGGTGATGGTCATTGTCTCCACTCCCCTTCCGTACTGCCTGGGTGCCCAAACTATGCCCGGATGCTCAGGATTGCGTGCAGGATCGCCCGCGTGTTTGGTCAAGATCTGTGCAGTTCCCTGCCACGGACTCCAGGCGGGAATGCACGACGGCGGTGCGCGCCGCCGTCGTACACCTCGCCTTAATGTTCACCTTCCGTTAGCTTTCGCTTGATATGCAGGACGCGTGGCCTCCTCCCCTCCGTCCCGTCTCCGCTGTGAAGCCGTCCACGCCCACGCTGGGTGACCTCGGTTCCGAGGCGATGGTCCTGAGCGGCGATACGCCCTCGGGAGAGATCGAGGCGCTGTTCCGTGAGGACCGCGGGCTCCGGGCCGTGGTGGTTGAGGTCCGGGGAATCCCCGCCCTGCTGACGCGGGACCAGCTGGACCACCAGTTGACCGGGCGGCTGGGCTACGGGCGCGCGCTGAACGCCCGCGTGACGGCCGAGGCGCTGGTGCCCTGCACCACCTTCACCCTGCCGCCGTCCCTGGACCTTCGGGCGGCCGCCGCCGCGCTGCTGGACCGGCCTGAGGAGAGCAGGTACCAGGATGTGCTCGTGATTCCCGCCTCGGGGACCCCGCGCGTGGTGCCCGTCTCGCAGGTCCTGGAGGGCCTTTCGGATGTGTTCCGGCATGCCGCGTTCCATGACCCGCTCACGGGCCTGGCCAACAGGCTGGGACTGGAAGAGTCGGGGCAGGCCCTGCTGGCCGGCTCCGGTTCTGCCCGGACGGCGGCGCTTTACGTGGACCTGGACGATTTCAAGGTCATCAACAACACGTTCGGGCACAGGGCCGGGGACGGTGTGCTCACGGCCTTCGCGGCGCGGCTTAAGGCCTGCACCAGGGCTGCGGACAGGGTGGCCCGGCTGGGCGGGGACGAGTTCGCCGTGCTGCTGGCCGACGTCGATGAAGCCAGTGCCCGCGCCCTCGCGGACCGGATCCTCCGTGTCCTGGATGAGCCGTTCGTCCATGACGGACACCTGCTCCACGTCTCCGCCACCCTGGGTCTGGCCATGGCCGCGGATGTCGGGGCAGGCGATACTGGGGCACGCGATACGGGGGCACGCGACGGCGGGGCAAGTGTCAGGGCCGGCGGGCGGGCGCCCGGGACGCAGCTCGAAGACCTGCTGCGCCAGGCGGATGCGGCGATGCTGCAGGCCAAGCACGAGGGCAAGCGCAGGCTGGGCCGCATCGATCCCTCCCGGCCGGAAAGCCGCTTCGCCCGCCAGGCCCTGATTCGCCGCCGGCTGCCCCACGCGCTCAGCAGCGCAGCGTTCAGCCTCCACTACCAGCCGCTGATGGACATTCCCACCGGCGACTGCCCCGCGGTGGAGGCTCTGCTGCGCTGGCACGACCCTGAACTGGGCGCCGTCTCCCCCACCGAGTTCATCCACGTGGCCGAGCACACCGGCATGATCCACGCGTTGGGCCAGTGGGTGATAGACCAGGCCTGCGCGCAGGCCCGGCTATGGGCGGACGCCGGCACGCCGCGGGCCATTTCGGTAAATATTTCGCCGTTGCAGCTGGCCGCCGGAAACCTGGCCACGGTCATCCACAGATCCCTGCAACGGCACGGGGTACCGCCCTCGCTGCTGAACGTCGAGATCACGGAGAGCGCCGCCATCGTGGATCTTTCATCTGCGGCGGCCCAGCTGCGCACGCTGATCGGGGCGGGCATTGGGGTGGCCCTGGACGACTACGGGACGGCGTATTCGTCCCTCTCACTGCTCAGGGAGCTTCCCCTCACCGGGCTGAAGCTGGACAAGTCCTTTATCGACACCATCGACACCGATCCCACCTCGGCTGTCCTGGTGGCCAACGTCATGGCGTCCGCCAGGGCCCTGGGCCTTCGAACCACCGCCGAGGGCGTGGAGCGGGAAACGCAGCTGGCGGTCCTGCGCGAGCTGCGCTGCGACACCGCCCAGGGGTACCTCATCGCGCGGCCGCTGCCTCCGGCTGAGCTCGCTCTGCTCAGCCGGCGGCCAGTGCCCTGATGCCGGCGGCCGTGCCCTCCGCTGCGCCGGCCGCGTCCTCCGCTGCGCCGGTCTTGGCTTCACTGGGCGGGGCCGGGTACAACCGGGAGGGAAGGGCTGCGACGTGGTCCAGGGTGGTGTCCAGGACCCGCGAGATGCTGCACTGCGAGCAGTGGACGGCGACGGCGATCGAGCCGGCCTTCCTGCCGGTAATGCCGGGGAACTCGACCACCAGGTGGAGGTCGGTATCGCAGTTTGCGCACCAGGGGCGCTTTCCGCGCGGCTGGTGCATTTCCCGGGGCACGTAACTGGTGGCGGCGGGAGTGGTCACAGCGTCAGGCCGCGGCATGCGAGCTGGCGTCCCTGGGCAAACGGTAGAGTGTGCTGCTGCCATGGTGGCTCTTCTCAACGAGGGTGCAAACAAAAAAGGGGGAACGGGATGATGTTTGCGCAGCACCGGCAAGGTGCAGCGCCAGGATCCCGGGATGGCGTGAGCGGCCGTGGCGGCCATGCAAACTCTGATCCCTCTTCTGAAACCATGTTGACACATTCTCTACGCTGTAGACTTTATGCGTAGACTAGATGATAAGCAAGCTGAGGAATCGTCCACCCAGGGACCGCCCGGCGCCCAGCGGAAGGGATTTCTTATGGCCGACAGTGCCGGCAATCAAACAGGTTCCCGGAAGGCGCCCCTCAGCAAAGAGCTTGTGCTCTCAACGGCACTTGCCCTGGTGGACGCTGAAGGCCTGGATGCCCTGACCATGCGGCGCCTGGGGCAGGAGCTGGACCGGGATCCGATGAGCCTGTACCGCTACGCGGCCAACCGCGCGGCCCTGCTGGACGGCGTTTCCGAACTGGTCCTGGACGAGCTGGCGATCTTCCCTGACGATCCGGACTGGCAGGCCCAGCTCCGCAAAATCGCCCACGATCTGCGACTCCTGGCACTGCGGCACCCCAACGTGGTGCCGCTGCTGGTTACCCGCCCGCTCTCCACACCCCTTGGACTGCGGCCGCTGGGAACACTGCGCCCCCTGGAGCAGATCCTTGCACTGCTGATCGAGGCAGGCTTCTCGCCGGCCGCGGCCCTGCACGTCTACCGCGCCTACTACGGCTTCCTGTACGGCCACATCCTGAACGAACTGCAGGAATACATCGTAGACCCGGAGGAAAATGAGGCCATCCTCCGCCTTGGCCTGCACCGCCTGCCCGCGAAAAGCTTTCCGCACCTCCGGGCGCTCGGCCCGGTCCTTGCCGACTACGACGGCGCCGCCGAACTGGACCAGGGGCTCGCCATCCTGCTCTCCGGCCTGGCCGGCCAGCTCTACGCCGGACAAAGGGAAAGCCCCTCCTAGGAGGGGCCTTCAACGTAGTGGTCAATTGTCTTTCGGTCTAGGTCAGCGGTGATGCACTCCCCCTTCCCGGACGCCCCCTGGCGCCCATCCGGACTATGACAAGAACTGACTTTAGTAACTGGGTTCCGTCAAGTAAAGGGGTTCGGGCCAAGTAAATTACCCAACCCATCCACCCGCACTGTCATGCCTGGTCACCGGCGGGCGGGTGGCCGGCTGCCACAAGGTCACGCCCGCGTTCCGAGGAGCGTTCGCCGGTGCGTTCCGCGGAGCCTACAGCGGCGCGTCCGGGGGAAGAAGGCACGACGGCGGGCTCCAGCCTTGCGTTGGCCCAGCGGCGGACGGGCGTTTCCACCAGGCGGTGGGACGCGCAGGCCAGCAGCACCGTCAGCGCCGCAGCCAGCGCCACCCGGAGCCACAGCGAGGGAAAGAGCGGCATCAGCAGCAGGTAGACCGGCAGGTGCCAGAGGTAGATCGCGTAGGACAGGTCCCGGCCCGGCCCGGCAAGCCACGGGTGACTGAGGACCCGTCCCGCAAACCCGGCCGGCTGCAGGACGAGCGATCCGATCAGCACTGCGGACAGCAGGGACAGCACCGTGGGCCCGGCCGTCCAGAAGGCGCTGAACCAGAGGCCGGGGGTGTCCGGTTCCTTCAGCAGGAACACGGCGGCCAGGAGGGCGGTTCCGGCAAGCGGCCCGGCCCACCGCGCAGCGTTCCGGAGGGATTCGTGGGGCCGGGATCCGGGGGTGACGGTGGTGAAGGCGAGGGCCAGGGTGCACCCGATCAGCAGCTCGTCGGCCCGGGTGTCCGGGCCGTTGTAGAGGCGGTTCAGCGGGGCCCCGAGCAGCACCAGGAAGAACCGTTCCAGCAGGAACGCCACAGCCAGCCCGGCGGTGATCCAGGCGACTGTCGGGACCTTCCAGAACCGCAGCAGCACCAGCAGGAGCACCGGCCACACCAGGTAGAACTGCTCCTCGACGGCCAGGGTCCAGGCGGGGCCGAGGGTTTCACCGGCGATGGACTCGCCGAACAGCCCGATCCGCACCAGGTTCATCACGTAGCCGGCGGCCGGGAGGACATAGCCTTCCTGGCCGGCCCACTTGGACGCCGGGAACACCACTCCCACCGTGACGATCACGCCGCAAAGCGCCAGCAGCGCCGGCCAGAGCCTGGCCAGCCGCTTGGCGTAGAAGATCCCCAGCCGCAGCCGCCCCGTGGCCAGGTACTCCTTCATGATCAGGAGGGTGATCACAAAGCCGCTGAGGGTGAAGAACACGTCCACGCCGATGGATCCGCCCGGGACCAGTTCGGTGACGGTATGGAAGAAGAAGACCCCCGCCACGGCGATGGTCCGGAGCCCGTCCAGGGCGTGCTTTCGTCCGGAGATGAGCCCGCCGCCGGGCGCGGCCGGGCGTTCCGGAGCTGACATATTTCCACTGCTTGACCTAAAAACCACCCATCCAGCATATATAACGTTTCGGTAACTGCGCTGGGCGGTAGCTGGACGTAAGCTCCACGCACCCAAGGCAACGCGCACGGCGGCGGCGCGTGCCGCCGTCGTACGCAGTTGCGGCTTCCGGCTCCAGATGCCTGGAGGAGCCCGTCTCCTGCGGATAGCATGTCCGGATGCGCCTACCCAAGTTTTTAGCGAGCCGCTTCTCCCAAAGTGCCGTTTCCGTCGCCTACAGGACGGAAACGGGCGTCCGGGACCTGCTGGCCCGCCGAGCAGCGGCTCAAGGGTGGACCCCAGCGGTGATTCCGTATTCCGGATACGCCAGCGCACACCAGGCCCGAGTGCTGGGGCGGGTGGTCCTCGCCCCGGCGTCAGTGGACCCCGCTGCCGCCCGCGGCATCCCCGGATGGCGGCGCCTGCTCACCTTGGAAAGTCCCGGAACCGAAGTGAAGATCGAGCTCGGTGGCACTACCACCACCGTCTCGAGTGACTCCGCAGGCATCGTCGACGCACGGCTCCCTCTGGACAGTCCCCTGGAGCCCGGACTCACGCAAGCTCAGTTGCATGTGGATGGCCGCAGCCCGGTTCCTGCGAATGTGCATGTCATGAGCGCCGAACCGGTGCGCGGCCTGGTCTGCGATATCGATGACACGGTGTGGGTCACCGGCATCGCCCATCCGGCCCGCGCGGTCTGGCGCACCCTCAGCGGCTCCAGTTCAACCAGGCAGTCAGTGCCCGGCATGGCGCGCCTCCTGCAGACCGCCGTCGAGGGCCAGGACCATCCTGGAGTGGTATATCTGAGCAACGGACCGTGGAACTTTGTTGGTCCGGTATCCCGGTTCCTCGAACGGCATGACTTTCCGGCCGGCGCGGTGCTGATGACCGACTGGGGCGTCACTCCACAGCGATGGTTCCGCGACGGGCGGGAACATAAGTCGTCCTCCCTTGCCCGCCTGATGGAGGACATGCCCCATGTGACGTGGGTACTCGTCGGAGACGACGGGGAACACGACCCAACAATCTACAGCGACCTGGCCAAGGCCCACCCCCACCGCGTAGCGGCCATCGCCCTGCGCCAGGTCCGGCCGGCCCGGAACGGCCAGGAAGCGGACTCCGTCAACGGCGTGCCTGTTCTGCGGGGCGCCGACGGGGACAAGCTCCTGCCCCTCCTGCGCGAGTCGCTGCGTAGGTGAGACGTACGACGGCGGCGCTTGCCGCCGTCGTACGCCTCACCTTTGGCCTGGGCCTGGTCCCAGCAGGTGCAGCCGAAGCCCGCCACCTTATCGGCGGGTGGCGCGTTCCACGATCTCGTGGGCGATTGCGTAAACCTTCCTGTTTGTCTCCTGGCTTTGCTGGCTCATCAGTTCATAGGCCTCGTCTGCCGTGACACCCAGGCGTCCCATCAGGACGCCCTTGGCCTGTTCGATGACGGCCCGGTTGATAGCCGACGCAGCCACGGCCTCGGTTGCGAGCTGGTGGCGGTCGGAATGGATTGACTGGGTGAGGTCAACCACCACGCCCCACACGCCCACAGGCGCGCCACCCTCAAGGATGTAGTCCGCAGAGTAAAGCAGTTTGTGCTGACGGTCCTTGCGGTCGCGGATGGACACATAGATGGACGACGGGCCGCCGACCGCTGCGACGCGGTCCCAGTAGGCCTGGACAGCGGGCCGGTCTGCAGGCTCGATGTGGGCGAAGGCCATGTCCATGGAAGGGACAACGTCGCCGCGTTCGTATCCATAGATGCGGTACAGGCCTTCCGACCAGTGGAAGATGCCCTCTGCGAAGTAGTACTCGACAAGTCCCGTGGGACAGTCCAGAAAGTCATCGTGGGGCATTCTTGCTGACGAAAGTGCGGGGGAATTATTGCTGGATGTCACTGCGGGCCATTCGGTGTGCTCTGTCCTGGCTTCCCCCGGCCCGGAAACTTAAAGGATGAGAACATCCTAAACGAGGGAACACTCCGCCCGGGCAGCCGCAGCATCATCGCAGGTCAGCCGCCGGCGTGTGCCACACCTGCCTACCGCGTCAGGGCGAAGGCGGCCACCGCCAGGACCACCAGGACAAAGATGCCAAGGACGGCAAGCTGCCGCCTGCTGCCCTTCGCGGGCCCCGGCCCTCTTCTGCGGCCGTGCTTCCGGTTCATTGCATCTGCCATGCGCCGACTCTACGGAGCCCCGTACACAGGCGCCCGCGTAATCCCTACTTGTCCCCTGAGAGTCCGCTACTGGCTTCCGCGGGCCGGCACCAAAGCTGGCTGCGGATATCCGCAGACTTCCAATTAGTGGTTTCCCTCGGGGACCCGCGTTCGTATGATTCATCCATGCACGTCCGGCCCAGGAACGTACAGGTGGTAGCCAGTTCTCCTTCCAGCAGGAACGGTGATGATGCTCAAGAAGACCGAAACGCAGGCACTCACGGACGTGGTGGACCGGCTCGCCGCGCACTTCCCCGGCCAGCCGCGCTCCGTGATCGAGGACGTGGTTGCCCATGAACACAGCCTGTTTGATGAGGGCCGCGTCCGGGACTACATCCCCATCCTGGTTGAACGCGCCGCGAAGCTCCGGCTGGCCCGCCAGCACCTTTTGGTCCCGGCACCGGTAAGGCAGTAACGGCGCAGTAACGCGCGTCTGGTCAACTCGATCCTGTGTTCCCTCGCATGTGAGGACGGGGTCATGGAACAGGGGTGGAGTTCCCTCCGGGTGGCGGGCCTGGCGCTGGACGTTCCCAGCGCGCTGGCCCCCTCGCCTGAGCGCGGCATCGAGGGCAGCGCCGCTGTCCTGGAAGGTGCCGGCATGCGCCTGACCGTTGATGCGAGCCTCTTCGCCGATCCCCTCACCCGCTATGCAGCCAAACCCGGCTATGAACACTGGCGGGAAACCGTAGGCAGCAGCATCGCTGACTTTGTCGTGTTCGAGGAAGGCGGCACCCGCACCGTTGCCGCCACCATCCCTGGCCGCGCCACCGCCGTCGTCCATCTGCCTGCCGACGCCCAACGGGACGTCGCCCTGCAGATCCTGCGAAGCATCAGAACAGATCAAGGAGAATCCAATGCCTGAAGAGCAGTACCGCGGCGCCCCGTACCTGGCCGCCGTCGAAAACACCTCCCCCGGCGAGCGCCATGCCGGCTTCAGCAAAGTGCAGACGTACCTCGAGCGGTTCGGCTACCTGGGGCCGGCCACGCCCCGGGAACTGGGCGTCCTGGACGACCCCACCGAAGGCGCCCTCCGGAGTTTCCAGGAGTTCTTCCACCTGCCGGTCACGGGAAATTTCGACGACGCCACCCGCGAAGCCATGATGCGGCCACGCTGCGGGCTTCCGGACGTGCGGCCGGGCGAACTCGCCTTTTCCACCACGTGTGCGTGGGCGGACAGGACACTGACGTACGCCTTTGACACCGGCACGGACGACGTCGCCGGCAACGCCGAGTTCGACGCGATCCGGCGCGCCATCCAGACCTGGCAGGCCGTGGGCGGGCTGACCTTCACCGAGGTGGCCGTGGGTTCCAGCCCGGACATCCGCATCGGGTGGCGGCCGGCCGCGGACCCGGACCATTCCATGGTGGGCGGCGTCCTGGCCCACGCGGATTTCCCGCCGGGCTGCAGCGTCATCACCACCACGCTGCCCAAGCCGGTCCACTTCGATGACAGCGAGCACGTGTGGAGTGTCGGCGCCGTGGCCAGCGCCTTCGACATCGAGACGGTGGCTCTGCACGAGTTCGGCCACATTGTGGGGCTCGCGCACACCAGCGTGGCGAACGCCGTGATGGCCCCCACCGTATCCTCCAACTTCACCAAACGTGCCCTCACCCAGGACGACATTGACGGTTTCAGGGCCCTGTATCCGGCTGCCCCCGCGGCCTGGTCCGGCTGGAACTCCCTGGGCGGCGTCATCACCTCGGACGTGACCGTGGCCAACAACAAGGACGGCCGGATGGAGGCCTTCGCCCGGGGAACCGATGGCGCCGTGTGGCACCGCTGGCAGACCACCCCCAGCGGCGACTGGTCCGGCTGGAACTCCCTGGGCGGGGTGATCACCTCCGAGATCGCCGCGGCCAACAACCAGGACGGCCGGCTGGAGATCTTTGCCCGCGGCACGGACAACGCCCTCTGGCACCGGTGGCAGACCGCACCCAACGGTAACTGGGCGGGCTGGAACTCCCTGGGCGGCGGCATCACCGGGCCCGCGGCGGCCGGGCGCAATGCGGACGGCCGGCTGGAAGTTTTCGCCAGGGGCAACGACGGCGCCGTGTGGCACCGCTGGCAGACCGCGCCGAACGGCAACTGGGCCGGCTGGCGCTCCCTGGGCGGGGTGATCACCTCCGAGATTGCGGTGGGCAGGAACGCGGACGGCCGGCTGGAGATTTTCGCCAGGGGCACGGACAACGCCCTCTGGCACAAATGGCAGACCGCACCCAACGGCAACTGGTCCGACTGGCGCTCCCTGGGCGGCATCCTCACCTCCAACATCACCACCGGCAGCAACGCCGACGGCCGCCTGGAGGTCTTCGTCCGCGGCACAGACAACGCCCTCTGGCACAAATGGCAGACCGCACCCAACAGCGGCTGGTCCGACTGGCGCTCCCTGGGCGGGCTGCTGACGTCGGACATCGCCGCGGGCAGGAACGCGAGCGGCCGCCTGGAGGTCTTCGTCCGGGGCACCGACAACGCGCTCTGGCACAAATGGCAGACCGCACCGAACAGCGGCTGGTCCGACTGGCATTCCCTGGGCGGCATCCTCACGTCCAACATCGCGGTGGGCACCAACGCCGACGGCCGCCTGGAAGTCTTTGTCCGTGGCACGGACAACGCCCTCTGGCACAAGTGGCAGACCAGGCCGTTCCTGACCGAGGAGTCCACAGGGGCGTCCGGCGCCGCTTCCATGACCGGGGAGGGCGGCGGGGACACCGCCGGTGCCCTCGGGCAGAAAGTGGAGATGCCGGCCGGCGCCATGGAGGAGAGCGTCACCCATAACGGCCATCAGCAGCCCGCCGCCGCTTCCATGCCGGACGGGAGCATGGACGGCGGTTCACAGGACGGTGACGCCAAGAAGTCCGCGGGCAGCAGCGGCACCTCCGTCAAGGAGCAGGAGAAGATGCCGGCGGGAAGCATGGGCGCCTGACCACCTCCAGGACTGAAGCGTACGACGGCGGCGCGCGGCCGCCGTCGTGCGCTCACCAGGGAATTACCCGTCGAACCGGGCGCTGGTGCTGCCGTGCGGCACCACCACGTGCACGGCGTTGCGCTCGATGGTGAAGTCGGCGGGCGTGGCGGTGGCGATCTCGCCGTCGAGGTTCACCGGCATGGGCGGCTCGGTGACCAGCCGGACGCGCTGGCAGGTCAGGTGGTACACGCCGTCGCGCTCCACAAAGCTGCCGTTCTTGAGCATCCGGGCGATCCTGATGTGCTCCCGGAGCGGCGCCCCGGGGATGGCGTAGACATCCAGCAGGTGGTCGTCGATGCCGGCCGTGGGTGAGACCGCGTTGCCGCCGCCGTAGTGCCGGCCGTTGCCAACCGCCACCTGCAGCAGGTTGTCCAGTTCCAGCGTTTCGTGGTCCCCGTCCGGGAACTCGAGGCGGGCACGGAACGGCTGGTGCCGGGCATAGGCGCGCACGGCGGCAACGGCGTAGGCCACCGGGCCGAGATACCGCTTCAGGCGTGGGCTGAGGGTTTCGGTGACACCCACCGAGAGGCCCACGGACGCAACGTTCAGGAACGGCTGGCCGTTCACGCGCCCCATGTCGATGTCAACCACCTTCCCGCTGGCCAGGGCAGCGCACGCCCCGGGAAGATCGGCCGGGATCTCCAGGGTGCGGGCAAGGTCGTTCGCCGTCCCCAGCGGAAGGACCCCCAGCACGATTCGTGTCCCGGCGAGCCGGCCGGCGGCGAAGGACACCGTCCCGTCACCGCCGCCAACAACCACGAGGTCGTGCCCCTCGGCAACCACCCGGTCCAGGGTCCCGGCGAGCTCGGTGCCGGACAGGATCTGGTGGACGGCGGAGATGGGCAGGCCCGCACTGCGCAGGGTATCCACTGCCAGCACCGGCCCCGCCGCTCCCAGGCGCGCCCCGGCGTTGATCACCACGGCAGCGGACTTCGCCTCTTGGGCAAGCATCATGGGGAACATCCTAGGCCGGGCGGGCTGGGAACTCCCTGAGTACGCCGCCTCAGCACGTGCGGGGCGGACGGTGCGCCCTGCGAGAGGGAAGGCGTACGACGGCGGCGCGCGGCCGCCGTCGTACTGGTCACCTGTGGTGCCGCGCGATTGTGGTGCCGAACAGTCAGGAACGGTTGGTGTAGACGTCGGCGCTGAAGCGGTTCAGCCCCGGGGCGGCGGCGTAGCCGAGGTGGGGCAGGCCGAAGATGTCCTCGATGCTTCCCAGCAGGCTGTAGTGGTTGTAGGCCCGCTGTGATGTTGTGCCGCCCTTGACCTGCGGGGACAGGACCAGCGCACCCACGCGGCCGCCGCCGGCCCCTCCGGGCAGCGAGGACGCGGCGCTTTCCTTGCCTTTGGCCTCGTCGAACGTGATGACCAGGACCCCGTCCTTCTTGAACGCCGCGGAGGCCAGGATGTCCGGGACGTGCTTCTTCAGCCATGCGTCGGCCCGGGGCAGGCCGCCCTTTGACCCGTCGTGGCAGGGATCGTCATGGCCGTCGTTGCACAGGTTGGGGCTGATGTAGGACAGGTTGGGCGTGGTGTCCAGGGAGGTGAGGTCAGCGTCCAGGTTGCTGAAGTCCACCACGTTCTCCTGGCATTCGGGCGAGGACGTGATGGCTGTGAAGTACACGAACGGATTGTGCCGGGTGGCGTACTGGGTCTCGGCGCTGGCGTTCTGGTTGGGGTCCTTCGCGCCGATTTCGGGGTGCCGGCACGGTGTTCCCATGTCCTCCATGTAGCCCTTCCAGGACTTCCCTGCCGCGCTGAGCTGGCCGGCCAGGGTGGGCACCGAATCCGGGTAGACGCAGCCGCTGCCCTGCACCTGGCCCGGGCTGGCCGTCCCGGTGACGGTGAAGGCCTCGTAGGTGTGGCAGTCGCTGCTGGTCACCGGGTTGGGGCCCTGCCCGGAGAGCTGCGCGATGTAGTTGGGCAGGGACGCATGGCCGATTGCGTAGTACTCCGTCAGCAGCGCCCCCTGGGCCCGCAGGGTCCTGGAGAGGTACGGCGCCGGCGACTCCTGGCCCCACACCTTGGCGTAGGACTTGTTCTCGAGGTTGATCACAAAGACGTGCCCCAGTTTTCCGTCCGCGAACTTACCGTCTGCAGTCCCGGAGGCCGGTGGGCCGGGTGCCGGGCTTGGAGCGGACTGGCACGCTGCAAGGAGAACCGCCGTGATGCAGGCCAGCGTGATTGAAACGGGCCGGCGCCCGAATGCGGGCCCGGTTGCGGGCCCGGCTCGGCGCCCGCTTGTGCGGGGCCGTTTCCGGGGATTGTCAGCCGCCATCAATTCCTGCCTCCCGGGAGGACGGCCGCAGTACCGCCCACCTGGGGGTTATCCTGCCACTCCGGCGCTGCCAAAAGATGGGCCCAAAGCCCCGCTCCGCCTACCGAGTCAGGGCGAACGCGGCGATGGCCAGGCCAACCGCCAGGACAACGTTGACGATCACGTACGGCTGGATGCCGCGTTTGGGTTCCTTGGCCATCCTGCGGCGGCCGTGCTTGCGGTTGATAACTTCTGCCATGCATCGAACCTAGGCAGCAGCAGGAGCTGAGGGCCCGAGTAATCGCTACTCGTTTTACTAATCCCCACCACTGGGGCGCCGCTTACACACCCTATCCAGTGCAGCAGCACTCATTGCTTCCAGGTGGCCAGATTCCTATGGTGTTCCCATGGCCTTCAACCAAGTTCAGAGCGATTACGATCAGCTCCAGGGGCTCCTGTCCGGGGTTGGGGACCTCAAGAGTTTCCTGGACGGCCTGACCCGCCTCGCGTCCGGGGTGATGACGGAAGCGGCGGGCGCAAGCGTTGAGTGTGCGGTCACCTTGCTCAGGCAGAAACGCCCGGTCACCATCGCAGGCAGCAGCGAGCTTGCCGTTCGCCTGGACGAGATTGAGCAGGCTGTTGGCGGCGGGCCGTGTATTGAGGCCTTGCGGATCGGCAGGCCGGTGCTGCTGGCGGACGTCTCCACCGACTCCCGCTGGCCCACGTACAGCAAGGCGCTGGCGGCGGCCGGATGCGGCAGCTGCCTGGGTGTTCCGCTGGATCCCGGAGAAAACGCGGCGGCGGCGCTGAACTTTTTTGCCTCCCCCGCCGGCCCCATCACCGAACGGATGGTCCCCCGGGCCACAGTCTTCGCTGAATCGGCGGGCCACGCGATGGCTCTGGCGGTGAGGATGGCGGCCAAGGACGAGCTGACCAATGACCTGCGGGCTGCCATGGAAAAGCGGACCGTCATTGACCTGGCCGCGGGCATCATCATGGGACAGAACCGGTGCACGCAGGATGAGGCCATGAAGATCCTCATGGCGGTGTCCAGCAACCGCAACCAGAAACTGGCTGCGGTTGCCGAGGAAGTGGTGGCAGGCGTCTCGGGGAGCCGCAACGTGCGCACGCACTTCGATGATTGAGCGCACGTCCCCGGCTACTGCTCCCGGCGGGTCTCCTGCAGCCGCTTGATGAACCAGCGGGACTGTTCCGGCCCGTACGGCAGGACGGGGATGGCCTTGGTGGCATCGTCCGGGGTGTCCCGGATGGACTGGCGTGCCTGGCGGACCGCGGTGCTCAGTGTGTTCGCCATGGTCTTGACGAACTCGTCGCTGCAGGGCTTGCCGTGCCCGGGGATCAGGAACTCGTAGCGGTGGCGCAGCGCTGAGATGTGCCGGAGCGCATCCGCCCACTCCTCAGGGTAGGAGTCCTCGAAGGACGGGTGGGCGCCCTGCTCCACGAGATCGCCAACGAACAGGGTGGTGGGGGTGCCCACCACCAGGTCGCCGTCGGTGTGGCCGCGGCCCAGGTAGAACAGGGTGGCGGTCATCCCGCCCAGGTCCACCAGCACAGGCTGGTCTTTGACGATTGCGTTGGGGACTACGAGTTCCACGTTCTGGCCTTCGCCTACGGACATTTCCGGTTCCAACGTCCCCACGAAGCGGCGCTGAAGGTCCCCGCGCTCCTCGATTTCGGTGGCGCAGTTCTGGTGCGCCCAGAACTCGGTGACGCCGGCTTCGGCGAACACCGCGTTGCCGAAGAAGTGGTCGTAATGGGCGTGGGTGTTCACCACCACGAGCGGCAGCTGGGTTTTTTCCCGCACGGCGTCCAGGATCTCCCGCCCCTGCCGGGGCCCGCAGCCGGTATCGATCACCATGGCCCGCTCGGACCCCACCACCAGCCCGGTGTTGAGCAGCGATCCTTCGGTGACCAGCACATAGTTGTCAGCGCCGACTTCGAGCCATTCCTGCATTGTTTCTCCGTACCTCCGGCAAAAGCAGTGTTCGTTTAGTGGTCGATTGTACCCAGCACTGCTTGGAGTTCCCGGGAGGCCGGGCACGGGCGACGGCAGCTTCCTTCCTGCCCCTCGGGTTAAGGGCGGGAGGTCAATGCGTTTAGATTGGGACAGGGAGCGCAGCCGGCCTTGTCAGTAGCCGCCACGCTAAAGGGGGAACGGTCCATGACTCGTCATGACGCTGGCCAAGGGGACAGCAACACATCACCGCCGCACCAGCCCTACATCTCGGTTGTCGAAGCGGACTCCACTGCGAAGGTGATCATCCGGGGCGCCGGGATCCTGGCGCTGGGCTCCGCGCTGCTGGGTTGCCTGCTAACCCCGGAGCCGCCGGCGGCAGGCGCGGGAGGATCATGGGTGTACCTCGCCGCGGCCATGACGGCAGCTCTGGGTGCCTTATTGGTCTTTTGGGGTCCCAGATGGCTCAGGACAACTGCCAAGGTGGGGCCTGCCCAGGTCACCCTCTCAACATCCGGAATTCGGGCACACTTTCCGCTGCAGGACATTGCCTCAGTGACTGATTCCTATTTTCCAAGCGGAGGATACGGCTACCGCTACCTGGGCCGAAATCACCGAGGCTTTATCAGCGGAGGCGGCCAAGTGGACATCAAGCTGAAAGACGGCAGGGAGTACACCGTGAGTGTCCAATCCGTCTCCGTGTTCTGCTCGGCAGTAGGAGCCGGGGGCCAGCCAGGCTGACAAGGCTTGTCTCACGCGTACGACGGCGGCGCGCGGCCGCCATCGTACTGGTCACCTTCCGCTTACCAGCGTGAATTTTTGTCCAGATACGCAGGCTTTCTGTGGTCGGAAGCCTGCATATCTGGACAAAAACTCCGGACGAGGGGCGAGGCGCAGTCAGGAGCGGCCGCTTCGAGTTCCGCAGCCCGGAGACCGGGGCTGCGTCCCATCCTTTCGCGCCTAGCTCAGTCCCGATGCATGTACGGCCTTCTCCGACCAGCGCTTAAGGAATGCCGCCATTGCGTCCCGTCGCACCGGCTCAGTGGGCCGGTAGGTTCCGTCCGGGAACCCTGTGGAGATGCCGAAGCAGGACATCCAGGCGATGTCCTCAGCAAATTGCGCGGTGGCAGGATTATCCGTGAAGACCGGTACTTCTTCCCTGGGCCGGATACAGGAAACGTTGTTGCTGTACCTACGAAGGAAGGCCGCCATCGCGTCCCGGTTCACCGCGTTCTGGGGACGGAAGGTGCCGTCGTCGTAACCCCTGGTGATACCTGCCGCATGGAACCAAGTGATTTCCTTGTAGAACGCCGTATTAGGGGTCACATCGTGGAAAGGTGACTGGGCCGGAGGCACAAACTCCGGCCTGCCGGCTGCCCTGTACAGGAAAGCTGCCATCGCGTCGCGGTGAATGGTTTCCAGGGGCTTGTAGGTATTGTCCGGAAAACCTTCAGTCACTCCCCGCGCTGCCAGCCACCGTATGTCTTCAGAGAACTGGAGACCGTCGGCGACATCAGAAAAAGCCGGCGCTACTTTCAAGGACATGTTGATGCCGCGGGTTGTTTCCTCTGACCCGACAGAAACGCTGGTGGCGGAGCCTGCCGAGCTCCCGTCTGTGAACCACTGATCAACCATGCCGCTGGCTCCTGCGGATACTTTGATCCGGTAGCTGCCCGGGAGCAGAGCGGTGATGCGGTACGAAGAGCCCGGTCCCACCGTGCCGTGACCCACCAGGTTGTTGTCCAGGCTTCTTGCCGTGACGCGCACGCCATCCATGGTGGCGCCTTCAGGCAGTGTCAGTGTCCCTTCAATCACAGACGCTTTGGGAAGATATGCGTCAATGCCTGTCACTGCTTCGGGTCCGGATATCGTAAACGGTGTGGGCAGCTTCGACGGTTCCCGGCCGTAGTCGACGGGTTGAAGGTCGGGATTTTGGGGATAAAAGTAGAGGGTGTAGGTTCCTGGGGCCAATCCCTTTATCAGGTAATTACCCTGGGCGTCCACCCATGCGAAGGGGCCGTTTTGGTTGGATTCCAGCCGGTAACTGTGCACGGTGATCTTATCGAAAGTGAATCCTCCCGGGACGGTCACCTTTCCGGAGATTGTTCCGCCTAGGGGGAGTTCGATGTCTATCCCAATAGCATCCTGGGCTGAAGCTAATTGCACGGGTGTAGCGAGTTCGCGTGTAATTCCGCCATACCAGGTGTCATGCCCGCCGCTGCTGACGCCGCTGACCCGGACCACGTAGGAGCCTGCCGGCAATCCGGTGACCTTATAGGAACCATCGGCCGCCGTTCGGGTCCAGCCCCAGTGCTCGCCATCAGCGGCACCAATTACCGTCACAGGAAGCCAATCGACGCTGATACCGGCACTGGTGGTGACGGTGCCACTAATGGAACCTGTCCCTTCCGCTTCTGCTTGTGCAGGAGCGCCAAACAGGGACATCGTCACGGCCAGAATTAGTGCCGGCAGGACCCGCGTGAGGGCGTGAAAGGCCCAAGTCCGAAGCATAGTTTCCCCCAAGATAGAAAAGTGAACGCTGGATAGCGGCGAGCGTGCAATCACCGCACTCTGGCCGGGCGCTACGCGCAATAGGCGAATCGTATCGCATTGCTCACAAATTCTGGATGTGAAACAAAATGGGTCACCGGATGCCGGCAAAGTGTAGATCGCGGGAAGCAATTCAGGGAGCATTTTTTAGGTCTTTTGGCTTCAACGAACTCGGCCAAAAAGCGCTGCCCCAGCCAGGCTCAAGAGAAAGGCGTACGACGGCGGCATACGGCCGCCGTCGTACTGCTCACCTTTCAGCTTGGGGTACAGGCGTTATGGACGCGAAAGGCCCCGGCACTTTCGTGCCGGGGCCCCTAGATCGGATGCCTCACTGGATTAGGCGGTAAGTCCGTCCAAGCGGAACAGGAAGGCCGCCATCGCGTCCCGATTAATCGCCTGCAAGGGCCGATACGTCCGGACGCTGTTACCCTCGTCCCAGCCAGTTGAGATTTTTTGCTCAGCCAGCCACGCCATCTCCTTGTAGAACTGCTGTCCGGTGGACACGTCCGCGAACGGCGACACGGCAGGAACGGCGTACTCAGGCGAGCCAGCCATCCGGTACAGGAACGCGGCCATCGCATCACGGTTTATCGCCTGCAAGGGACGGTACGTCCTGACGCCGTTACCTTCATCCCAGCCGGTCGAGATCTTTTGCTCAGCCAGCCACGCCATCTCCTTGTAGAACTGCTGTCCGGTGGACACATCCTCGAAAGGCGAAACGGCCGGCGCGGCGTACTCGGGCGAGCCAGCCATCCGGTACAGGAACGCGGCCATCGCATCACGATTAATCGCCTGCAGCGGACGGTACGCCCGGACCCCGTTGCCCTCGTCCCAGCCAGTCGAGATCTTTCGCTCAGCCAGCCACGCCATCTCCCTGTAGAACTGCTGTCCCGTGGACACATCTACAAAAGGCGAAACGGCCGGCGGGACGTAGGCTGCAGACGTGGTCTTGAACGTGTAACTCCACTCCGTCACGGCGCCTTCAGCGAGGACATAGTCAGTCTTGGCACGGGCGGTCACTGCGATTGTCCCCGTGCCCGGATAGGTGCCGGCGGCGGTCACCTTGTCCCCGACCAGGTACTCAACACCCTCAGTGACCGGAACCGTGAAGGTGTCATCCTTCGTCCCATCCTGGTCCGTGAACACGACGGCGGCAGGATCTACCGGATACGGAGTCGCTTTGAATTCGTGCAACCACTCCGCGGAGGCGCCTGGGGCCAGCACGTAATCCGTCTTCGCCCGAGCCGTCACAGTCACTGTCCCCGACCCCGGATAGGTTCCGGCGGCAGTCACCTTGTCCCCAACCAGGTACTCAACACCCTCAGTCACCGGAACCGTGAACGTGTCCTCGGCGGTGCTGTCCTTGTCCATGAACACCACGGCGGCCGGTGTTACCGGAAACGGAGTCGCTTTGAACTCGTGCGACCACTCAGCCGACGCGCCCGGAGCCAGCACGTAATCCGTCTTCGCCCGAGCCGTCACAGTCACTGTCCCCGACCCCGGATAGGTTCCGGCGGCAGTGGACTTGTCCCCAACCAGGTACTCCACACCCTCAGTGACCGGAACCGTGAACGTGTCCTCGGCGGTGCCGTCCTTGTCCATGAACACCACGGCGGCCGGTGTTACCGGAAACGGAGTCGCTTTGAACTCGTGCGACCACTCAGCCGACGCGCCCGGAGCCAGCACGTAATCCGTCTTCGCCCGAGCCGTCACAGTCACTGTCCCCGACCCCGGATAGGTTCCGGCGGCAGTCACCTTGTCCCCAACCAGGTACTCAACGCCTTCAGTGACCGGAACCGTGTACGTATCCTGCGTAGTGCCGTCCTTATCACTGAAGATGACGGCGGCAGGTGTCACCTGGTACGGCGTTGCTTTGAACTCGCGCGACCACTCAGCCGACGCGCCCGGAGCCAGCACGTAATCCGTCTTCGCCCGAGCCGTCACAGTCACTGTCCCCGACCCCGGATAGGTTCCGGCGGCAGTCACCTTGTCCCCAACCAGGTACTCAACGCCTTCAGTGACCGGAACCGTGTACGTATCCTGCGCAGTGCCGTCCTTATCACTGAAGATGACGGCGGCAGGTGTCACCTGGTACGGCGTTGCTTTGAACTCGCGCGACCACTCAGCCGACGCGCCCGGAGCCAGCACGTAATCCGTCTTCGCCCGAGCCGTCACAGTCACTGTCCCCGACCCCGGATAGGTTCCGGCGGCAGTGGACTTGTCCCCAACCAGGTACTCCACACCCTCCGTCGCCGGAACCGTGTACGTATCCTGCGCAGTGCCGTCCTCATCCGTGAAGATCACGGCGGCAGGTGTCACCTGGTACGGCGTCGCCTTGAACTCATGCGACCACTCAGCCGCCGCGCCTGGCGCGAGCACGTAATCCGTCACAGCGCGGGCCGTCACAGTGACCGTCCCGGACCCGCGGTACGCTCCGGGAGCAGTCACCTCGCCGCCCACAAGATATTCCACCCCTTCAGACACCGGGACGGTGAAGCTGTCATCCTTCGTTCCGTCCAGATCGCTAAACACGACGCCGGCAGCTGTCACCTTATGCGGGGTTACCTTGAACTCGTGCGACCACTCGGCGGCAGCACCCTGAGCCAGGACGAAATCAGCCAAGGCACGCGCTGTGACCTGCACGGTCCCTGTACCCGGGTACGTGCCAGCGGCAGTGGCGTTGTCACCGACCACGTACTCCACGCCTTCGGTCGCCGGAACGGTGTACGTATCCTTCGCGGTGCCATCCTCATCCGTGAAGACCACGGCTGCAGGCGTCACCGCATACGGGGTCACCTTGAACTCGTGCGACCACTCAGCAGCCGCACCCTCAGCCAGGACATAGTCGTCCAAAGCACGAGCTCGCACTACGACCTTCCCGGATCCCGGGTAGGTGCCAGCGGCAGTGACCTCGTCACCGACCACATACTCCACACCCTCCGTCGCCGGAACGGTGTACGTATCCTTCGCGGTGCCATCCTCATCCGTGAAGACCACGGCTGCAGGCGTCACCGCATACGGGGTCGCCTTGAACTCATGCGACCACTCAGCCGACGCGCCTTCAGCGAGGACATAGTCAGCCTTGGCACGGGCGATCACTGCGATTGTCCCCGACCCCGGATACGTCCCGGCAGCAGTCACCTTGTCGCCGACCAGGTACTCAACACCCTCAGTGACAGGAACCGTGAACTTATCCCCAGCAGTGCCGTCCTCGTCCATGAAGACGACCGCGGCAGGAGTCACCGGATACGGGGTCGCCTTGAACTCGTGCGACCACTCAGCCGACGCGCCTTCAGCGAGGACATAGTCAGCCTTGGCATGGGCGATCACTGCGATTGTCCCCGACCCCGGATACGTCCCGGCAACCATCACCTTGTCCCCGACCAAATACTCAACACCCTCAGTGACCGGAATCGTGAACGTGTCCCCAGCAGTGCCGTCCTTCTCAGTGAACGACACGGCGTCCGGCGTTACCTGATACGGCGTCTCCTTGAATGAGTGCGACCACTCAGCCGCCGCACCCGGAGCCAGCACGTAATCCGTCTTCGCCCGGGCGGTCACTGCGATTGTCCCCGAGCCTGGATACGTTCCGGCCGCGGTCAACTTGTCCCCGACCAGATACTCAACACCTTCAGAGACCGGAACCGTGAACGTGTCCCTAACAGTGCCATCCTCGTCCGTGAAGACGACCACGGCAGGAATCACCTGATACGGCGTCTCCTTGAATGAGTGCGACCACTCAGCCGACGCACCCGGAGCCAGCACGTAATCCGTCTTCGCCCGGGCGGTCACTGCGATTGTCCCCGAGCCTGGATACGTTCCGGCCGCGGTCAACTTGTCCCCGACCAGATACTCAACACCTTCAGAGACCGGAACCGTGAACGTGTCCCTAACAGTGCCATCCTCGTCCGTGAAGACGACCACGGCAGGAATCACCTGATACGGCGTCTCCTTGAATGAGTGCGACCACTCAGCCGACGCGCCTGGCGCGAGCACGTAATCCGTCACAGCGCGGGCCGTCACGCTCACTGTCCCCGACCCTGGATACGTCCCAGCAGCAGTCACCGTGTCACCGACCAGATACTCAACACCTTCAGAGACCGGAACCGTGAACGTATCCTCAGCAGTGCCATCCTCGTCAGCGAATGTCACGCCCTTTGGCGTAGTCCTCCAAGCTTCAACTGCGAACCGTGTTGCTTGAACATCTAGGCTGAACGGACGGGGAGCCTCCATCCCCGGAGGATTCGGATGAACACCGCCGTCCGCATCGTAATAAACACTCGAAGTCGCATTCTTAACAAGAATGCGGTCAATCTCAACCGCCCCCGGGGCCCACCAATCATCAACAGTGGTCGACAAGGTTCCCGAGAAGCCCCCACCGCCAGACAGGTAATGCTGACGCCCCAGCGCGTCAACAAGAGTGACCTCCATGTACTCCAAAGA
>NZ_BMKU01000002.1:427442-500065 GCF_014644495.1 Pseudarthrobacter polychromogenes | reverse complement strand
TTCAACCAATCACTAAAACAATTGGTATCAACAAACTTGGCACACTATTGAGTTCTCAAACAACAGACACATTCGAATATTCCCGAAACAATTCATTTCCATGAATTCTTATTCCGTATTTCTTCGCTGCGATGTTTCAATCTTATTTCATTCATTTTCACTTTGCAAATCCGGTTGTTTTCCCGGAATTCACTCGGTGGAATGAATCCGCCCATCATAAAATGAAGCATTTCTTCGTTCTGCGCTTCCGCACATGGTGAAGTTGCTTCACTTTTTGGTGGGGGTTTGTCGCTATTTTTCCGCTTCAGCGGCGGCGACTCAGAAAACATTACACGCTCCCCCGCGGCCGTGCAAATCGGCTGCGGAGGAGCGTGCAGAGGGCTCCATGAAGCGGCGGAAGAGCCTAGGGAACCAGGACCTCCACGGTTGCCAGGTTCTTCTTTCCGCGGCGCAGGAGCAGGTACTGCCCATGCAGCAGTTCGGACTCCGGAATGACTGCCTCGGGGTCGGACACCTTCTCGTTGTTGACGTAGGCACCGCCTTCACCAACGGTGCGCCTGGCCGCCGACTTGCTGTCGGACAGCCCGGAAGCAACGAGCAGGTCCACGATCCCCATCTCGTCCACCTGCACAGTGGCGAAGGGAAGCTCGGAAGTTGCCGCCTGGAGCGTGGGCTTGTCCAGGGCGGTCAAGTCACCGTTCCCGAAAAGTGCGGCGGATGCCGCAATGACCTTCTCCGTGGCTTCCACACCGTGAACAAGGGACGTCACTTCGTAGGCAAGCTTCCGCTGGCCTTCACGGGCGAACGGCCGTTCAGCCACAGCAACGGAAAGCTCCTCGATCTCCGCCTTGGTAAGGAAGGTGAAGACCTTCAGCCGGTCCACAACGTCGGCATCCGCCGTGTTGACCCAGAACTGGTAAAAGGCGTAGGGGCTGCACATGCCGGCGTCCAGCCAGATGGCGTTGCCCTCGCTCTTGCCGAACTTCGTCCCGTCCGCATTGGTAATCAATGGGGTCCCCAGGGCGTGGACGCTCTTGCCCTCCACCTTGCGGATCAATTCCGTACCGCTGGTGAGGTTGCCCCACTGGTCCGAGCCGCCGGTCTGCAGCACGCAGCCGTAATCACGGTAGAGCTGGAGGTAATCCATCCCCTGCAGGATCTGGTAGCTGAACTCGGTGTAGCTGATGCCCTCATCCGAGCTCAGCCGTGAGGCCACGGCGTCCTTGCGCAGCATGGTTCCCACACGGAAGTGCTTCCCAACGTCACGCAGGAAATCGATGGCGCTCAGCGGCGCCGTCCAGTCAAGGTTGTTGACCATCTGCGCTGCGTTGCCGCCCTCGAAGCTGAGGAAACGGCGGACCTGCGCCTGGAGGTAGCCCACCCACTCGGCCACGGTGTCCTTGGTGTTCAGCGTGCGCTCGGCCGTGGGACGGGGGTCGCCGATCATACCGGTTGACCCACCCACCAGTCCGAGGGGCTTGTGGCCGGCCAGCTGCAGCCGCCGCATCACGAGCAGCTGGACCAAGTTACCCAGGTGCAGGCTCGGCGCGGTGGGATCGAACCCGCAATAGTACGTCACCGGTCCGCCGGCGAGGAGTTTTTCAAGCTCCGCCTCGTCGGTGGAGACGTGGACCAGGCCACGCCACTTCAGTTCCTGCCAAATGTTGGCAAAAGTGGGGTCGTTCTGCTGCGATTCGAGGCTGATGAGTTCTGGCACGCCTTCTAAGTTAGCAGTATGCGGCGCGCCTGATCAGCGCTTGATCCCTGCCGGCACCGGTTCTGAAGCAATCAGCCGGAGCCTCTGGGTGGCCCGGGTCATCGCGACGTACAGGTCCCCCACTTTGCCGTGCTCATGGTTCAGCATCATGGACGGCTCAAGCACCACCACGCCGTCGAACTCCAGGCCCTTGGCTTCACGGGGGCTGATCACCACGATGTCCTGCTCGTAGCTGCCGGCACCCGTGCCCACCCGGCGTCCATGGGCGGCTCGCAAGGCGGCGGTGGCTTCCGGCAGGAAGTGTCCGTCGGCAATGACGGCGAGCAGGCCGCCGTCGAGCGCGTCCAGTTCCTCCGGCAGGACCTCAACCAGGCGGCTGACCACCTGGCCGGGATCCACCTCGTCGATGACCGGCGACCAGCGTCCTTCGCGGACAGCCTTGGGCGCCGAGACCACCAATCCGGCCGCGTTGGCCATCCGGACGGCGGCTTCGGCGATCTGGGACGGCGTGCGGTAGTTCACCGTCAGCTCCTCCAACTGCCAGCGGTCCCCGAACATGGGTGCGAGCGCGCCCTGCCAGGAGTTGGCACCGGCCACCGAACTGGTCTGCGCGATATCCCCCACGATGGTGAAGGACTTCAGGGGGCAGCGGCGGACCAGCAGGCGCCACTGCATGGGGGAAAGCTCCTGCGCCTCATCCACCACGATGTGGCCGAAGGCCCATGTGCGGTCGCTGGTGGCGCGCTCTGCGGCAGTTTGCCGCGTTTCCTGTTCCTGGTTCTGCTCGGCCAGTTCCTCGGCAGACATCAGGGGATCCACCCCTGCCGCCTGCATGTTCACCAGGGTCTGCTTGGCGTTGGCAAGGTCGCGGGCACGGTCGTGCTCCTGCTGGGCGAGCCCGCGTCCGGCGGCCGGGTCCAGTTCGCCGAGCAGCTCGGCGGCCTCGTCCAGCAGCGGCACATCCGACTCGGTCCAGGGGGCGTCGGCCGGGCGCTGCAGGAGCGCCCGTTCAGCCGGAGACATGGTGGGGGTACAGAATTCCAGGATGGCCGGCTTGCTGAAAAGCTCGGAGATCAGCTTCTCCGGCGTCATGGGCATCCAGCAGAGGTTCAGGGCGATCCGTACATCGCGTGCGGAACGGACATCCTCGGCAAGGTAGGAGCGGTCTGCGTTGTTGCCGATGTTCCCGGCTTCAACCAGTTCGGTCATCTGTTCCGTGAGTTCGCGGAGCAGGATTTTGACGAACGTCACACGCGCCTCGTTGTGCGGCTTGCCGGTGGAGCGGGCACGCTCGCGGGCACGGCGGACCTGGCGCGGCGTCAGCACCAGCCTGCGGCCGTCCACCTCCAGGATCCGGTCTTCAGCGGGAATCCGTTGGCGGTTGGCCACAGCGTTGGCCACCACGGTGGCCATGTCCAGGCGGCCCTTGATGGCCGCGACGTCGGCGTCCGGTTCCGGCACGGCGTGGATGCCGGGCATCAGGCGGCCCACGCTGGCCATCACCACGCCGGTCTCGCCCAGGGAGGGCAGCACCCTTTCGATGTACTTCATGAACGACGACGACGACGGGCCCACGAGCAGCACGCCTGCGGTCTTGAGGCGGTCGCGGTGGGTGTAGAGCAGGTAGGCAGCCCGGTGGAGGGCCACGGCGGTCTTTCCGGTGCCGGGTCCGCCCTGCACCACGAGCGCCCCGGAGATGGATGACCGGATGATGCGGTCCTGCTCGGACTGGATGGTGCTGACAATGTCGGACATCCGGCCGGTGCGCTTGGAATTCAGGGCGGCGAGCAGGGCGCCTTCCCCCTGCAGCGAGTCGTTGTCCGCCAGCATCCCGGCGTCAAGGACGTCATCCTCGATGGCCTTGACCTCACGGCCCTGCAGGATCAGGTGCCGGCGGCGGCGCACACCCTGCCGGTCAAAGGCCGTGGCCTGGTAGAAGTGGCCGGCCTCGGGCGCACGCCAGTCCACCATGAGCCGCTGCAGGTCCTCGGTGGTGAGGCCGATGCGGCCAATGTACTGGGCTTCGCCGGAGTCCAGGTCCAGCCGGCCGAAGACCAGCCGGTCGTCCACCGCGTCCAGCTGGGCAAGCCGGTCCTCGTAGAGAGCAGCGAACGCGTCGCGCTCGGAGACGTTCTGCATGGTGCCCACAGCCCCGGCCCGGCGGACCTGCGCCAGCTGGCGGCGCTTTTCCTCGCGCAGCTCTTCCAGCCGTGCGTACAGGCCGGCTACATAGTCGCGTTCATGGGCCAAATCGGCGTCAAGCATTTAACGTTCCCCTATCGCAAAAGACAGACCTACCATTCTACAACCATTTCCGTTAACGCCCGTGAAACGTTGCCGGATCCGGTTTGGCTCCCCTGGGTTTGGCCGGCTTGTACTGGGAGACTGTGGGGTCGCCGGTGATCCAGAAGCGCCATGCGTACCGGTCCGCCCCTCCTGCGCCGGAGACCCCAACCCTTGGCCCGGAGCTCACCGGCACTGCCGGCCGGGAGGGAAGGACCAGCCCGAACGGCGGCGCGAGCGCATCACGGCCGCTGTCCGCCGTCGTTAGTCCCAGGGCCTTGGCCAGCCGGGCAGGCCCCCTTGCCAGGTCGGCGGGGCTTTTGGAGGTGGTCCGCCGGTGCCGGGCGAGTTCAACACCGTCCACGATCTCCCCTGCCCTCAGCAGCAGGGCCGACGCCGTTCCTTCCGGCCCGCACACGATGTTCGTGCAGTGGTGCATCCCGTAGGTGAAGTAGACGTACAGGTGGCCGGCCGGGCCGAACATGGGGGCGTTGCGGGGTGTGGGACCGCGGTAGGTATGTGATCCTGGATCCGGGTGCAGGGAATCCTCTGGCCCCAGGTAGGCCTCCACTTCGGTAAGCCGCACCGATACTGCACCATCCCTGGAGTCATGGGTCAGGACGGCGCCCAGCAGCAGGGGCGCCAGCTGGCGGGCGTCTCCGGAAAGGAACTCCCGCAGCGGCTGGCCGGCCGTCAGCGGATTTCTGCTCATGGCCAGACTCTATCCAACGCCGGCGCCGCCCCTCACATATTTGACGCCCCACGGCCGTGTCCGATTTCCGCTAGCCGGCGCACCGGAGGGCTGGCACGATGGAGGAATGGACTTCTGGCAGCGCTACCGGGCGATCGACGCCCGGGACATCCGGTTCGACGGACAGTTCTACACTGCCGTCCGGACCACGGGCATCTACTGCCGTCCGTCCTGCCCGGCCAGGACTCCAAAGGCCTCCAACGTCACCTTCTATGAAACCTCCGCGGCAGCGCACGACGCCGGCTACAGGGCCTGCAAGCGCTGCCTGCCGGAAGCGGTTCCCGGCACACCCGCCTGGAACCTTCGCCAGGATATTGCCGGGCGCGCCATGCGGCTGATCAGTGACGGCGTGGTCACCAGGGACGGCGTCGACGGCCTGGCGGCCCGCCTGGGCTATTCCTCCCGCCAGCTCAACCGCATCCTCAGCCAGGAACTGGGCGCGGGGCCCCTCTCGCTTGCACGTGCCGGCCGCGCGCAGACTGCCCGGACCCTGCTGGTCTCCACCTCCATGAAGCTCGCCGACGTCGCCTTTGCGGCCGGGTTCAGCAGCGTCCGCCAGTTCAACGACACCATGGCGGAGGTTTTTGGCATGACGCCCACGGCGCTCCGCACAGCGAGGCATCCGAAGGCCCCCGCCGGCTCCACCGCTCTCACCCTCAACCTCCCCTACCGTGAACCTTTCGATCCCGGAATCTTCACCTTCCTGGCCGTCCGGGCCATCCCCGGGATCGAAGCGGGAACGCCCACGTCCTACGCCCGAACGCTGCGGCTGCCCCAGGGTGATGCGAGGTTCCGGGTGGATTACGACGCCGGTGCTCCGGGCCGGCCGCTGACCCTCACTATCGGCGCGGTGGACCTTAGGGACCTGCCGTCCCTGTTGAGCCGGGTACGGCGGCTCTTTGACCTCGATGCGGATCCTGTGGCGATCGACAGTGCACTGGCAGGGGATGCCACGCTCGCTGCCGCAGTGGCGGGCACTCCCGGGATCAGGATGCCCGGTGCCATGGATCCGGCGGAAATGCTGGTCCGGGCCATGGCCGGGCAGCAGATCACCGTGGCAGCGGCGCGGACCGCACTCACCCAGCTGGCCGCCGTCGGACGTCCAAGCCTAAGCCCCGGCGAGGGCCTGGAGCGGATGTTTCCCACCCCGGCCGAAGTCGCCGGCGGCGGCTCCGCGGTCCTGCGCGGACCGCAACGGCGGATCGCCGCCCTCCTCGCGGCAGCTGCTGCGATGGCGGACGGCGGACTCGACTTTGGCTATGGCGACAGCCCGGAAAGCCTGGCCGCCAAACTGCTTCCGCTTCCCGGCGTGGGACCATGGACCACGGGATACCTGGCCATGCGCATCCTTGGCGCCCCGGACGTTTTCCTGGCCAACGACGCAGCGGTACGGAACGGGATCCGTGCTCTCGGGGAGGGTACCGCGGCATCCACCGCGGACTTCCGGGAAGCCAGCCCCTGGCGCTCGTACGCCACCATGCACCTGTGGCGGGCGGCAGCCCGGCCTGCGTCCGGTACCCGCAGGAGCACAGCAGCACACACAAACCAAGGCACCAGACCAGCAGAGGAAGCGAACCGATGAAGGCCCAGCTGCTTCAGATGACCACCCCGGACGGCCCGTTCACCGTCATTGCCCAGGACGGCGTCGTGCTCTCCAGCGGCTGGACAGACAACCCTGGCGAGCTGACCGGGCAGATCCATCCGTCCCTACGGCCCGGAACGCTGGAACCAGTCAGCGGGCTGGGGGAAATCTCCTCCGCCGTCGAAGCCTTCTACGCCGGTGACCCGGCGCCGGCGATAAGCGTTCCCGTGCGGCAGCTGTCAGGACCTTTCCGGGTCCACGCCTGGGACGTCCTGCGGCTGGTGCGGCCGGGACAGCCCGTCACCTATACCCAGTACGCGGAGCTCGCCGGCAACCCCAAAGCGGTGCGGGCAGCCGCCAGCGCCTGCGCCTTCAATGCCGCCGCGCTGTTTGTGCCCTGCCACAGGGTGATCCGGACGGACGGCTCCCTGGGCGGTTTCCGCTGGGGGCTTCCCATCAAGCAGAGCCTGCTGGCGCGCGAAGCCGCTTAGGCCTTCGAGCCTGTCCTGCCGGCGACAGGGGTTCCGGAAGGCCACGGCAGCAGCTCGGGCAGGTTCACGCCGTCAGCTGCGGCCGAGGCCCTCAGGCTGCCCAGCGTCGGCTCGCGGCCGGCGAGCCAGGCTGCGATATCGGTGATCATGCCGCTGATGACAGTGGACCGGTTGCCGCTGCCAATGCTGACCGGCTGGAGTCCCAGTGGCTGCAGCACCAGCTTGTCGTCGGGCTGGACCCTGGCCGCCAGAAAATCGAAGAGGTGCTCGCAGAACGGCCGGCTCCAGGTTTCCGGACCCCTGCCCGCCAGCAGGTCCGACGCGTGGATGACCAGTTCCCGCCACAGCGCCAGCCCGCCGTCCAGGACCACGCCCCCGCGAAAGGTGATGGGGGCGTACCAGCCGGTGCGGTTCGCCGAAGAATCCTTGACGCCGGGCAGTGCGTCGAAGGCCCTGAGTGCCCGGTCCAGCGCGGCGGTGAGGTCCGCGCGGTGGGTGGCGGCGTCGTGGCCAGCTGCCATGTCGATGGCCTTGTTCCGGCCTTCCATGCCGCCGTCGTAAAGCTCCACGGCCTCTCCGCGCGCCGCGTACTCAAGCTGCCGGGCCATGGCGTTGGAAATTCCGGTCAGATGGGCCAGCACGTGCCCCCGGGTCCAGCCGGGCAGGGCGGAGGGCGCCTTCGCGTCTTCATCGCTGAACCGGGCAGCGTCGGCGGCAACGTTATCCGCGGCTTTGTGGAGCGCAGGGAGCAGTTCGTCTGGTGCGGGAGCTGTCATGGCGACAGCCTAACCCAGGGGTGAGCCGTCGGGACCGACGCGGTGCCGGACATGGTTGCCGTCGTGGCTCGCCTGCCAGAACTCGATCTCGGCGGGCCGAAGGGCGTAGAGCTGCCAGTGCGGGTTGGTGCTGCCGTCGGCCCGGGGCCGCTCCGCCCAGTCCTGCGCGGAGGCCTCGGCGGACAGTTCGACGACGGCCCCGGCCACGCGGACCTGCCGGCCCTGGGTGGGCCAGTAGAAGGTCATGGCAGCATGCGGGTTGGCGCCCAGTTCCCTGCCCTTGCGTGAAGTGCGGGACGTCGCGAAGTGCCAGCCGTCGTCGTCAATGTTCTTCAGGATCAGCATCCTGGACGACGGTTTGCCGTCTCCACCCGCCGTGGCCAGGCTGCACGCATGCGGCTGCCGCTCCCCCTCCGCCAGCGCCTCGCCCAGCCAGTGCCTGAACAGCTCAGCGGGATCCGTGGGGGCGCCCTCCGGGTCAAAGTCCGGCAGCGTGTCCGGGAAATCGGGTAGCGCGCGGAGTAGCCTGCGGAACGGTTCGCTCATGGCACCATGCTAGCGGGGAGCGTCCGGCGGTTAACCCCCAACGCTCTCTCATTTGATGCATGAAAACCGGCAACGCTCCTGCACCCGGTGCAGGAGCGTTGCGGGAAACCTTGCATTAAGTGAGAGAGCGTTTTACCCGGCGTAGTGCCGCGCTTCCTTCAGCTCCGCCTCCAGCGCAACCAGCTGGCGTTCGACGGCGGCGGGCGCAGTTCCGCCCTGGGAGTTGCGGCTGTTCAGCGAGCCCTCCGTGGACAGGACCGTGCGGACCTCCGGCGTCAGGTGCTCCGAGATGGCCGCGTATTCCCCGTCCGTCAGGTCCCACAGCTCCACGCCGCGGGATTCGGCCTGCTTCACGGCCGCGCCGGACAGCTCGTGCGCTTCCCGGAACGGGACGCCCTGCCGGACGAGCCACTCAGCAATGTCAGTGGCCAGCGCGAAGCCCTGCGGTGCCAGCGACTCCATCCGTTCGGTGTTGAACTTCAGGGTGGCGATCATGCCGGAGACCGCCGGAAGCAGGAGCTCCAGGGTGTCGGCGGCGTCGAACACCGGCTCCTTGTCCTCCTGCAGGTCGCGGTTGTACGCCAGCGGCAGGCCCTTGAGCGTGGCCAGCAGCCCGGTCAAATTGCCGATCAGGCGGCCTGCCTTGCCGCGGGCCAGTTCCGCCACATCCGGGTTTTTCTTCTGCGGCATGATGGACGACCCCGTGGAGTAGGAGTCATCCAGCGTGGCGAAGGAGAACTCCTTGGTGGCCCAGAGGATGACTTCCTCGGAGATGCGGGACAGGTCCACGCCGATCATGGAGCACACCCAGGCGAACTCGGCGAAGACGTCGCGCGAGGCGGTGCCGTCGATCGAGTTGTGGGAGGCGGAGAAGAAGCCCAGGTCCGCGGCCACCGCCTCCGGGTCGAGGCCCAGCGAGGATCCGGCCAACGCACCCGAACCGTAGGGCGAAACGCCGGCCCGCTTGTCCCAGTCCTGGAGCCTCTGCACGTCGCGCAGGAGCGCCCAGGCGTGGGCCAGCAGGTGGTGGCTGAGCAGCACCGGCTGGGCGTGCTGCAGGTGGGTGCGGCCGGGCATGGCAACACCGTGGTGCGCCTTGGCCTGCTCCACGAGTGCATCGATCGTGGCCAGCACGCCGCGGGCGATGATCCGGGCGTGGTCCCGCAGGAACATGCGGCCAAGGGTGGCCACCTGGTCGTTGCGGGAACGGCCGGCGCGGAGCTTGCCGCCCAGCTGGGTTCCGGCGCGCTCGATCAGGCCGCGTTCCAGCGAACCGTGCACGTCCTCGTCTGACTCAGCCGGCAGGTAGGCGCCGGAAGCCACGTCCTCATCCAGCTGCGTCAGGGCGGCCAGCATGCCTTCCAGTTCAGCGTCGTCCAGCAGGCCGGCCTTGTGCAGCACGCGGGCATGCGCCTTGGATCCGGCAATGTCGTAGCGGGCAAGCCGCCAGTCAAAGTGGGTGGACTTGCTCAGCGCCGCCAGGGCATCCGCGGGGCCGCCGGCAAACCGGCCGCCCCACAGTGCGCCTTCGTTTGTAGCGGACAACACTTACTGACCCGCGACCCGGATGTCGCGGCCGGAGGCCACCTTGGCGGACATGCCCCACAGCTCGATGAAGCCGCGCGCCATGGACTGGTCGAAGGTGTCGCCGGTGTCGTAGGTGGCGAGGTTGAAGTCGTAGAGCGAGGTGTCGGACCGGCGGCCGTTGACGATGGCCTGGCCTCCGTGCAGCGTCATGCGGATGTCGCCGGAGACGTACTTCTGGGTGTCCTCGATGAACGCGTCCAGGGAGCGCTTCAGCGGGGAGAACCACTGGCCGTCGTACACCAGCTCGGACCAGCGCTGGCCAACGGTGGCCTTGAAGCGGGCCTGCTCGCGCTCAACGGTGATGTCCTCGAGGTGCTTGTGCGCTGTGATCAACGCCATCGCGCCCGGAGCCTCGTAGATTTCGCGGGACTTGATGCCCACCAGGCGGTCCTCAACGACGTCGATGCGGCCCACGCCCTGGGCGCCGGCACGGCGGTTGAGCTCCTTGATGGCCTGCAGCGGGGTGACCTTGACGCCGTCGATCGCCACCGGAACGCCGGCTTCGAAGGAAATGACAACCTCGTCCGGTGCCGGGGGGAACTCCGGGGTGGCGGTGTAGTCGTAGATGTCCTTGGTGGGGGCGTTCCAGATGTCCTCGAGGTAGCCGGTTTCCACGGCGCGGCCCCAGACGTTCTGGTCAATGGAGTACGGGTTTTTCTTGGTGGTCTCGATCGGCAAGCCCTTTTCCTCGGCGAAGGCGATGGCCTTGTCGCGGGTGAGCGCCAGGTCGCGGACCGGGGCGATGCACTTCAGGTCCGGGCCGAGGGTCTGGATGCCCACTTCGAAGCGGACCTGGTCGTTGCCCTTGCCGGTGCAGCCGTGGGCCACGGTGGTGGCGCCGAATTCGCGGGCAGCCTTAACCAGGTGCTTGACGATGACCGGGCGGGAGATGGCGGACACCAGCGGGTAGTGGCCCTGGTAGAGGCCGTTGGCCTTCAGCGTGGGCATGCAGTATTCGTTGGCGAATTCGTCGGAGGCGTCGGCCACGTAGGCTTCGACGGCGCCGCAGCCGAGGGCGCGCTGGCGGATGGTTTCCAGGGACTCGCCGCCCTGTCCGACGTCGACCGCCACGGCGATGACCTCGGCGCCGGTGGCTTCACCGATCCAGCCGATGGCTACTGAGGTGTCCAGGCCGCCCGAGTAGGCGAGCACAATGCGTTCAGTCACTTCGAATGCTCCTTGTGATTGGGGTTTGTTGATGTTGTCTTCAAGCTTATTGCCCGGCTTCCTCGGCCAGCTGCAGGAACCTGGCGGCGAGGTCCTGGCCGCCCTGCGGGTCCCGGGCCACCAGCAGCACGGTGTCGTCCCCGGCGATGGTGCCCAGGATGGACGGCATCACCGAATGGTCGATGGCCAGGGCCAGGAAGTTTGCCGCCCCGGGCGGTGTGCGGAGCACGGCAATGTTGGCCGAGGCCTCCGCGGTGACCAGCAGTTCGCTGCACAGCCGGGCCAGCCGGGCGTCCAGGATCTCCTGGCTCACCCCGCTCCGGGCGGCCCGTTCGCCACCCTCGCCGGGTACGGCGTACACCAGCACGCCCTCCTTGCCGCGGACCCGGACCGCGCCGAGTTCCACGAGGTCCCGCGACAGCGTTGCCTGGGTGACCTGCACGCCGTCGTCCGCCAGCAATGCTGCCAGCTCTGCCTGGGAACGCACGGACTCCCCCGTCAGGATGGCGGTGATGCGCGCCTGGCGGGCTGTCTTGGTGGCCGGGCTGGAACCCGGCGAGGCCGATTGGGCGGACACTAGAACGTGCTCTCCCCGGTGCCTTCAACGGGTGCGAGCCCGTCAACGAAGGCCAGGCCGGAACGGTGCATCAGCCAGGCCATCAGGGCCTTCTGGGCGTGCAGCCGGTTTTCGGCCTCGTCCCAGACGATGGACTGCGGTCCGTCAATGACGCCGGCAGAGATTTCGTAGCCGCGGTAGGCGGGCAGGCAGTGAAGCACGACGGCGTCTTCCGCGGCCTGTGCCATGGCCGCCTCGTCCACGGCGTACTCCCGGAACAGCTGCATCCGGGCTTCCTTTTCCGCCTCCTGCCCCATGGACACCCACGTGTCCGTGGCAACGACGTCGGCCCCTTTCAAGGCCTCCGCCGCGTCAGTGGTGATGAGCACCGAGCCGCCCGTCTCCGCAGCGCGTTCCTCGGCTGCGGCCACGATGTCCGCCGCCGGCAGGTAACCTTCTGGACCGGCGATCCGCACGTGCATTCCGGCCGTGACTCCGGCCAGCAGGTAGGAATTGGCCATGTTGTTGGCGGCGTCCCCCAGGTAGCTCATGGTGAGGCCCTTGATTTCGCCCTTGTGCTCTTTCACGGCCAGCAGGTCCGCCAGCAGCTGGCAGGGGTGGTAATCGTCGCACAGGGCGTTGATCACCGGAACCCTGGAGTTCTCCGCCATGGCCACCAGGCCGGCGTGGGCGCCGGTCCGCCAGACGATGGTGGACACCATCCGCTCCAGGACCTTGGCGGTGTCCTCCACGGATTCCTTGTGCCCGATCTGGGCCTCCCCCGGGTTGATGATCAGGGCGTTGCCGCCCAGGTCCGCGATCCCTGTGGCGAACGAGACCCTGGTCCGGGTGGAGGTTTTGTCGAAGATCACGGCCACCGTCTTGCGGCCGCTGCCCTCGGCGGCGTACGGCTGGACACTGTAGGGCGCCGCCTTCATCCGGGCTGCGAGGCCGAGGACCTCGGCCTGTTCGGCGGGGCTGAGGTCCGTGTCCTTGAGGAAGTGCCGGGTAGCGCTGGCTGCTGGTGTCACTGGGCGTCCTTAGCTGCTTGGAGGATTGCCGGGAAGGCGTCGAGGAAGGTGTCTGCCTGCGCCGTGGTCAGGACCAGCGGCGGCGCAAGGCGGATGGTGCGGGGACCAGGGCTGTTGACGATGAACCCAGCATCAAGGCCTGCCTGCACCACGGCCGGGGCGACGTCCGCATCCAGGTCGAACCCGATGAGGAGGCCTTCGCCGCGGACTTCGGTGACGCCCGGCAGGCGGGCCAGCCCGGCCCGCAGGTGCCCACCCACGGCCGAGGCATTGGCCAGCACGTGCTGGCTCTCGATGGCGTGCAGGGTGGCGAGGGCGGCCGCTGTCGCCACCGGGTTCCCGCCGAACGTGGTGCCGTGCTGGCCCGCAGCCAACAACGACGACGTCTCCGGACCATAGGTGATCAGGGCACCGATCGGGAAGCCGCCGCCCAGGCCCTTGGCCAGGGTAACGGCGTCGGGCATGATCCCGGCATCCTCGCTGGCAAGCCATTTCCCGGTGCGGCCGATGCCCGTCTGCACTTCGTCGAGGATCAGCAGAGCTCCCACCCTGGCGGTCAGCTCGCGGGCGGCCCGAAGGTATCCGGGCGGCAGGGGGCGCACGCCCGCCTCGCCCTGGATGGGCTCCAGGAAGACGGCGGCCACGGTCTCGTCAACGGCGTCCTTCAGTGCCTCCACGTCGCCGAAGGGAATGTGCACGACGCCGGCGGGCAGCGGCTCGAACGGCTCGCGGTAGGACTCTTTGGCGGTCAGCGCAAGGGCGCCCATGGTCCGGCCGTGGAAGGCCCCCTCGAGGGCGATGATCTTGGTCCGTTTGGCGCCGCTGCCGCCCGTATTGCGGCGGGCCAGCTTGAAGGCGGCCTCGTTGGCCTCGGTGCCGGAGTTGGTGAAGAACACCTTGGAACCGGCAGGGGCGTCGGTGAGGGCCAGGAGCTTTTCGGCCAGCGCGATCTGCGTGGGGCTAGTGAAGAAGTTGGAGACATGGCCGAGGGTGGCCAGCTGGCTGGAGATCACCGACGTGACGAACGGGTTGGCATGGCCCAGCGCGTTGACGGCGATGCCTCCGAGCAGGTCGAGGTACTCCTTGCCGTCGGCGTCCCAGACCAGGCAGCCGGCGCCGCGGACCAGGACGCGCTGCGGGGTGCCGAAGACGCCCATGAGGGAGCTGGAGTAGCGGGCCAGCCACTCTGGGCCGCTGCCGATGCCGGTCATCGCGGAAGCTTTGGCGTCCCGGTCGCTGACCGGACTTACGTCAACAGTTTCGTTCATGCGTTCGTCTCCTCGTCGGGGACCACCTGGGTGCCGATCCCGGCGGTGGTGAAGGTTTCCAGCAGCATGGAGTGCGCCAGGCGTCCGTCCACGATGTGCGCACGCTCAACACCGCCGTCGATCGCCTTGAGGCAGGCCTCCATCTTGGGGATCATGCCGGATTCCAGCGATGGCAGGAGTGCCCGAAGGTCCGATGCCTTAAGGGAGGAGATCAGCGAGGACTTGTCCGGCCAGTTGGCATACAGGCCTTCGACGTCGGTGAGGATCACCAGTTTGGAGGCACCGAGGGCTTCGGCCAGGGCTGCCGCCGCGGTGTCCGCGTTGACGTTGAGCACCTGTCCCGTGGTCTGGACGCTGCCGTCTGCTGCGAACCCATCGACGTCGATTTCCGGGGCCACCGTGGAGATCACGGGGATGCGGCCGGCGGCGAGGATGTCCAGGATGCCTTCCGGGTTCACGCCCACTACTTCGCCCACCAGGCCCAGGTCCACTTCTTTGCCGTCGATGACGGTGCCGGTGCGCACGGCGCGCAGCAGCCCTCCGTCTTCACCGGACATGCCCACGGCGTAGGGGCCGTGGGAGTTGATCAGGCCCACCAGTTCGCGGCCCACCTGGCCGGTGAGGACCATGCGGACCACGTCCATGGCTTCCGGAGTGGTGACCCGCAGGCCGCCCTTGAACTCGGACTCGATGCCAAGCCGGGCCAGCATGGAGTTGATCTGGGGCCCGCCCCCGTGCACCACCACAGGGTGGATGCCCACGTGGTGCAGGAACACAACGTCCTCAGCGAAGGCACGGCGCAGCTCGTCGTTGACCATGGCGTTGCCGCCATACTTGATCACCATCGTGGTGCCGGCAAAGCGCTGGATCCAGGGCAGCGCCTCGATCAGGGTGCCGGCCTTGCTTTGGGCGTCAAGCGTGGACGTGGTTTCGCGGGTGCGGGTATTCATCAGGCAGTTTCTCCAGAGTTGCCGGGGGTCGGAAGGGGCCGGCTCAGGTGGTGCGTCAGCTTGAGTAGGCGCTGTTCTCGTGCACGTAGTCGTGGGTCAGGTCGTTCGTCCAGATGGTGGCCTCGGCGTCGCCGGCCTGGAGGTCGATTTCCACCAGGACCTCCCGCGGTTCCAGGTCCACCAGGCCGCGGTCGTCGCCGATGCTGCCGTTGCGGCAGATCTGGACGCCGTTCATGGCCACATTGAGCTGGTCGGGTTCGAAGACGGCGTCGGTGGTGCCGACGGCGGACAGCACCCGTCCCCAGTTGGGGTCCTTGCCAAAAATGGCGGCCTTGAAGAGGTTGGAGCGGGCCACGGAACGGCTGACGGTTTCGGCGTCCGCTTCGCTGGCAGCATTGAAGGTGCGGATGGCGATGTCGTGGCTGGCACCTTCGGCGTCCCCAATCAGCTTCCGGGCAAGTTCGGCGCAGACCTGGGTCAGGCCGGCACCGAAGACCTCGGCGGACGGCACGGCGCCGGAGGCACCGGAGGACAGCAGGACCACGGTGTCGTTGGTGGACATGCAGCCGTCCGAGTCTGCCCGGTCGAACGTGACCCGGGTGGCGTCGCGGAGGACGACGTCGAGCAGTTCCGCGTCCACCGCCGCATCAGTGGTGAGGACCACCAGCATGGTGGCCAGGCCCGGAGCCAGCATGCCCGCACCCTTGGCGATCCCGCCGATGGCGAATTCCTCGCCGTCCGCATCGGTGCCGATAAACAGCGCCGCCTTGGGAACGGAGTCGGTGGTCATGATGGCGGTAGCTGCCTCGGGGCCGCCGTCGGCGCTCAGCGCGGCGGCCGCAGCCTCCACACCGGGAAGGATCTTATCCATGGGCAGCTGCTCGCCGATCAGGCCGGTGGAACACACAAACACGTCCGTGGCGGAGATGTCCAGGACCTTGGCCACCTTTTCGGCGGTGCTGTGCGTGTTCTGGAAACCAACTGGCCCGGTGCAGGCGTTCGCTCCGCCGGAGTTGAGGACCACCGCGTCCACGCGGCCGTCCGAGACCACCTGGCGGGACCAGTGCACAGGCGCTGCGGCGACGCGGTTGCTGGTGAAGACGGCAGCGGCGGCCTTGGACGGGCCGTCATTAACCACCAGGGCAAGGTCCGGTTTGCCGGAGGCTTTGAGTCCGGCGGTGACGCCGGCGGCCCGGAATCCACGGGGGGCGGTAACGGTCACGGGGCAACTCCCTGCAGGTCAAGGCCGGCGGTTTCCGCGAGGCCGAGGGCAATGTTCATGGACTGGACGGCGCCGCCGGCGGTCCCTTTGGTGAGGTTGTCGATGGCGCAGGTGACGATCACCCGGCCGGTATGGGAATCGAACGCCAGCTGCATGGCGGCATGGTTCGACCCCTGCACGGACTTCGTGGCGGGCCACTGGCCTTCCGGGAGAACATGCACGAACGGTTCGTCGTCGTACGCATCGGTCCAGGCCTGGCGGAGCTGCTCCGCCGTGGTGCCGGCTTTGACCTTCGCGGTCGCCGTGGTGAGGATACCCCGGCTCATGGGCGCCAGGGTGGGCGTGAAGGACACGGTCACGTGCTCACCCGCGGCGTTGGACAGCCCCTGTTCGATCTCGGGGGTGTGGCGGTGGCCGCCACCCACGCCGTAGGGGCTCATGGAGCCCATGACTTCCGAACCGATGAGGTTCACTTTGGCGGCCTTGCCCGCGCCGGAGGTGCCGGAGGCAGAGACGATGACGACGTCGTCGGGCTGGAGGAGCCCGGCGGTGAACCCGGGCGCCAGGGCCAGCAGGGCCGACGTCGGGTAGCAGCCGGGCACGGCGATGCGGTTGGCGCCCTTGAGGGCTTCGCGCTGGCCTGGCAGCTCCGGCAGGCCGTAAGGCCAGGTGCCGGCGTGGGCGGAACCGTAGAACTTTTCCCACGCTGCCGGGTCCTCCAGCCGGTGGTCTGCCCCGGCGTCGATGACGACGGTCCCCGCCGGCAGCTGGGCAGCTATCTCCGCGGAGGCGCCGTGGGGCAGGGCCAGGAAGACGACGTCGTGGCCGGACAGGTTGTCCACGGTGGTGTCCTCGAGGATGCGGCTTGCGAGCCCGTGCAGGTGGGGCTGCAGTTCGCCGAGCCGGGATCCGGCATTACTGTGGGCCGTGATGGCTCCAATGGTGACGCCAGGATGCCCGGCCAGGAGGCGCAGGACCTCTCCCCCGGCGTATCCGCTGGCACCGGACACTGCAACAGAAATAGTCATGACCACCACCATACAGCAAAAATATTCACTGATGCCGATATTTATGCATGCAGCGGAAGGTGCCCGCTATGGGGCTTCCGCGGACTGTCCCTAGGATGGTGGCAGCAGCCGGAGCCGGAAACGCCGGGACCGGGAAAGGTGAGCAATGACCCACGCAATCGTCGCACGTCAGGCAGGCGGACCGGAAGTCCTTACCTACGAGGACATCGAACGCCCTGTCCCGGGGCCCGGCCAGCTCCTGGTGAAGGTGGGGGCAGCGGGCGTTAACTTCATTGACACGTACAAGCGCAGCGGAACCTACAAGGTCCCCTTCCCATTTACCCCCGGATCAGAAGCCGCCGGCACCGTTGAAGCCGTGGGCGACCACGTCACGGGGTTCGTCCCCGGCGACCGGGTGGCCACGGCGGAAGGCATCAACTGCTACGCGGACTACGCGCTCGTTGATGAGGCCGCCGCCCTGCCGGTCCCGCGCGGCCTGGACGACCTGACGGCAGCTGCGCTTCCCCTGCAGGGCATCACCGCCCACTACCTGATGAACTCCACCTTCAAGGTGGAACCGGGCCACACCGTCCTGCTGCACGCGGGTGCGGGGGGCGTGGGCCTGCTGCTGATCCAGCTGCTCAAGGCCCGGGGGGCGGAAGTCATCACCACGGTCTCCACGGACGGGAAGGAGCAGCTCGCCCGCGGCGCCGGCGCCGACCACGTGCTGCGGTATGAAGGCTTCGCGGAGCGGGTCAGGGAGATCACCAGCGGCACCGGCGCCGACGTGGTGTACGACGGCGTTGGGAAGGACACGTTCGACGGCTCACTGGCCGCTTTGCGCGTCAGGGGGATGCTGGTGCTTTTCGGCGCTGCCTCCGGCCCGGTCCCTCCCGTGGATCCCCAGCGCCTGAATGCCGGCGGTTCGTTGTTCCTGACCAGGCCCACCATGGGGCACTACCTGAGGGACGCTGCGGAGCGGCGCTGGCGCTCCGGCGAAGTGTTCGCGGCCGCGGCGGACGGGAGCCTCAAGGTCCGGATCGGCGCCCGGTACCCCTTGGTGCAGGCCGCCCAGGCACACCGCGACCTTGAGGGGCGGAAAACCACCGGAAAGGTCATCCTGGTTCCGTAGGAATCCCCATGATGTTGTCAACGGATATGGCGATCCCTCTCCGGAGTTCCTAATTCATCCAGCAGGGTACGGTTTGCAGTCACGTTCGTGCGGCCCGGCGGCGGCGGCTCTCCGGCCCGTCGGGCTGCCTGGATGCCTGGATGCAACACTGAGTTGATCATTCAGGCCCAACTGGCATTGCTGAGCAGGAACGTCAGCAGACCAAAGCTGATCACCAAGAAGTTCTTCGATTCCTCCTCAGCGCGTCTTCCATGAGTCAACGCCGGCCGTTGACACCGGAGCTACATGGTGCGACGATCCGCTCGTGACGCAAAATTTGCCGACCGCGAATCCGCGGCTCGTGCGTCGTACCTCAGTGGCGATCGGAGTGCTGCTTACCATCGTGATGGTCTCCGCTGCGGTCCGGGTTGCGGTCGACTGGCCGAACATCATCGCTGGGACCACACCGAGCGAGGACGACTTCGCCGAGCGGTACATCGCCCACCCGTGGCTGGCCTACCTTCATATCGCGCCGGGAGTCGTCTACCTCTTGGGAGCGCCGTTGCAGCTGTCGCGGCGGTTCCGTACCCGCCACTACGACGTACACCGGAGGCTCGGGCGGATACTTCTCACCTGCGCGCTTATCTCCGGGATGTTCGCCTTCCTCTTCGGCGTACCCCACGCCTGGGGAGGCGCTCCAGAAGCCGTCGCGACGGTGGTGTTCGGCAGCTGGTTCCTGACCTGCCTCGTGCTCGCATTCCGGGCTATCCGGCATGATGACGTACGGCAGCACCGGCGCTGGATGATTCGCGCGTTCGCCGTCGGTGTCGCCGTCGGCACCATCAGGATCTGGGTTGGGATCTTCGAGAGCATCGAGCAAGCCATCTCCGGTGGGACGACACCGGGCGCCCCGGACCCCACGATGTTCGGCGTCGCTTTCTGGCTTGCGTTCATCATGCACGTCGCCCTCGGCGAGTGGTGGTTGCGCCGCACTGCCGCCCTGACCAGCTGACTGACCTATTCGCAAATGGACGAAGCGGACCAATCCTACAAAGTCGTCACGAAACGTCCGGGACAGCAAATCCAGAGCCGTAGCCGCCCTCCCCTGGGTTCCTATAGCCTGAGCGAAGCGAGGACCTTTCTTAAAGGGTTGAGGAGGCTCCGCTCACTTAGGGTCCTGGACTAGAAGAGGCCGCTGCAGCTGACCCGCCTATGTCGCGGTAATGGTTCGTCAGAAGGAGCGGGATAGCCTTGGCTTTGCATAGAGCCAGGCAACTATCCCGAAAAGTGGCACGAAAGCCATCACGAGCACCCAGCCGATTCTGAAAGCTGGGTCTAACCGAGCGTTCCCTAAGGCATCAAAAATGCCCCAGATGATGGCCCCCAAGATGAAGACCACTGACGCCCCACCAAGTAGGGCTAAAACCCATTGCCAAAGTTCCATAATTCCCCCGTTGATGGTTCTTCCGACACTTTGAATATTCAGCAAAGCACGCCTTGGCCAAAAGAGATAGGAGAACGGGGCTCTAGCATCAGATGGGACCGTGTGCGAGCCAATCCTGTCCCGCACACGGTTCCCCATGGGACCGGCGTCTCGAAACTTAACCGCCTCGAAACACTAGGGTTCTGCGAGAGACTTGGGGTCATGGTTGCCCAACGAAGATCCGCTCAGTCTGGTGCCAAGTGGCGCTCGGAGCATGACGTGTGGATCGATCACGCATCGCTCGACCTCTCGGATGTTGATTGGCTCTCGGGTGTCCGGTGCCTGACGCTCTGGGCGGTAAAGATACCTTCGGGCTTGTTGGCGTCGCTGCCGCACCTAGAGCGGTTAGACCTCCGCGGGGGTTCTGGGGCGTCCATCGACGTGGTCAATGGTTGCTCGAAGTTGACCTATCTTGCTGTCAATCAGATTCGTGGTCTCCATGATCTGTCTGCTCTAAGTGCTCAAACTAACCTCCGGCTGCTGAGCCTCTACGGATTGCCTCAAGTGCGGACTCTTCCTTCGCTCGCTAGCCTTCTGCATCTCAAACGACTGGAGATCGGATCGATGAAAGGGCTGGCTGGGTTGGGTCCGCTCCTAGAGGCGCCGTATCTGGAGGAATTGTTGCTTTCCAAAGCAGTCGCCTTGAGTAGTACCGATCCGGAGGCAATCGCTGCCCACCCTTCGATCAGGGCCTTTGATTGGTTTGCAGAAGATGTACCGGACAAGACTTGGGCTCCGATCGTTGATCGAGTAGGGCGGCCAAAAGCAAGAGCTTTGAGTGCTTCGGATTGGTTCGATCAGAATCCGTGATCCAGCCCGTTCCAAATTCTTTGCTTCGATTAATCTTTGTTGATCAATATCTAGGAATGGCTGGCATGTAACGGGACCATGGTTCTGCCAAGAGCGGGGCGGGAACCTCGGCGACCAGACCGCGGAGGGATCCCCTTGAACGCGTCGCGCTCATTGGCATGCGCCGTCGACGATGGAGTCGAACTCGAAGCCTTCGCCTTGCTTCTCGGCGATCTTATTTGCCAAGCCTCCGGTGTGGCGGGCAGGATCAAACCCTTCCGGCAGTTTTACCCGAATATGTTCATTGCTGGAAGCCACGAGCTGCCTTTCGATGGTCCAGGTCTCTTGCCGGACCATGCCTAGGCAGCGCCCCGGCGGGGGCGCCGGTGTCCTTCCCCCGGCTAAGCTGGAGCCAAGTAGCCATTTAGGTGGGGGACCTCAATGACAGATCTTCAGCACGCCGAGACATCTGAAAGCACAACGACGTGGTCGCGGCGCTGTCGGCGTATGACGCTGATCTACGGCGTCGCAGTTTTCGTCTTCCAGCTGCCTTTGATTGTGGGTCTCTTCCTGCTCAGCTTTTGGCTCCTGAACGTTGCCGGGCCGCTTTTGCGAGGGGATGTCGCATTCGGCCATCCGGCTTACGAATATTTGCAGAGTTCGAAAGACCTGCTTGTCGCGGCCTTTGGAGTGCTGACGGCGACATTGGCACTCTCGTCGGTCCTGCTGCACCGCTGGTGGAAACGCTCCACGGCAGCCCTTGGTCCAATGCCGGCGGAGCTGCGTCCGAAGACCTTTAAGGCGTGGAACCGGCAGAGGCGAATCATGAAAGTGACCTACCTCGCGGCCGGGGCAGTACTCCTGTGGATATTGGTCCTGACGGTGACCAAGGTTGCCTCCGGGGTGCAGGCCTACGAGGCATGGATCGCCCTTGGCGAAGTCGGGTTCGACGATCCAGGCTACGACGAAGCACACTCCTTGCTCGATATGTCCATCGCCCTGGGCGGTGCCGGTGCTATCTTTTTCAGCATCCTCAGCGTTTCCTGCTGGCGTAACTACGGTCGGGCGCAACAGGTGCTGGGTCCAGAACCTGCCCGAGTCACGATCCGCGAATTGGACGAATTAAACGTCAACCAAAGGGATTAGTTAGCCGAGTGCATCGCGCCCGCTCAGGTTCCGCCTGAGGGCGGCCGCCCCTTCTCCTAATCCACTTCGGTGTCTCTAAACCTCTCCGCCTCAAAACCCTGGAGTTTCGAGACAGTTCGCGGCTCCAGCAACTGAAGATATGGGAAGGTCCCCGCAGCCCTGTGGCTGCGGGGACCTTCCCTGTTGATGGGTTTTTGTGGCTAGCGCTGGACGGCGCCGAAGCGCTCGGCCGCGAGTGCCACCGCGCTTTCCCGTGCGGCTGATGCCTCGTCCGCCGTGAGGGTCCGGTCGTTGGCGCGGAACCGAAGCCCGAAAGCGAGTGACTTCTTCCCTTCCTCGATGCCCTTGCCTGCATAGACATCGAAAAGCGCCACATCTTCCAGCAGTTCCCCGGCACCTTCGCGCAGGGCCGCCAGGACGTCGGCGGCGGGGACTTCAGCAGGAACCACCAGCGCCACATCCTGGGTGGCTACGGGGAAGGTGGAGATGTGGCGCGCCACGATCACGTCCGGCGCAGCGTCGAACAGCGCGTCGGCGTTGAGCTCCAGTGCCACCGAGCGTGCGGGCATGTCGGATGCCGCCAGCAGCTTGGGGTGCAGCTCACCGGCGTAGCCCACCACCTCCCCGTTGCGGAGTGACAACCGTGCTGCCCGGCCGGGATGGAATGCCTGGTGGCTGCCCTGGCTGACCAGGACCTCCACTCCCAGCACGTCCCCGGCCACACGGGCAAGGTCCAGCGCGTCAGCCCAGTCCCAGGGCCGCGGCGCATGGCCGGCCGCTGCCGGGGAATCATGTCCCGTGAGCACTGCGGCGAAGTGGAACGGCTGCGCCGGGACGCCGTCGTACAGTCCGTCCAGCACCTCATCGGAGGGCTTGACCCCTAGCGGCGGGATGGAGGCAGTGCCCACCGTGCCGCCGGGCAGGAACACCAGGCCTGATTCGAAGAGTGCCAGGTCGCGGAAACCGCGCGAATGGTTCCGCTTGGCCACCTCGATGAGCCCCGGCAGGATGGACGTGCGCAGGAAGCCTTGCTCTTCGCTGATCGGGTTCGCCAGCTTGACCGCGGTCCGGTCCGCCCCTTGTTCGGCTACACCGAATGTGTCATTGGCCGACTTGGACACGAAGGGGTAGGACAGGACTTCGGTGAGGCCTGCATCCGCCAGCGCCTGGATCAGGCGGCGGCGCTGTTGCTGCACCCGCGTCAGGCCGCGACCGGGAGGCGCTACCGGAAGCGTGGCGGGAATCTTGTCGTAGCCCACCAGCCGGGCAATCTCCTCGGAGAGGTCCTCCTTGGTTTCCAGATCGTTCCGCCAGCTGGGGGCCGTAACGGTCCAGCCGCCGTCGTTCTTTTCCACCGCGGCGCCAAGGTCCTCCAGGGACGTGACGATCTGCTCTTCGGTGAAGTCGATGCCGATGCGGGCGGCAGCGAAGGCCTGCGGAAGTTCGATGCTGACGGAGCCCGGGGCGTTCCCCACATCGGTACCGGCCTGGTCCGCCGTTCCACCGGCCAGCTCGACGAGCAGGTCAACCACCCGCTGGGCGGCGATGCCGGCCACGTGCCAGTCCACGCCGCGCTCAAACCGCTTGGACGCTTCAGACGGCAGCTTGTGGCGGCGCCGGGAACGGGCAATGGACACCTCGTCGAAGTGCGCAGCTTCAACCAGAACGGTCGACGTCGAATCCCCCACCTCTGTTGCGGCGCCGCCCATCACCCCGGCGATGCCGATCGGTCCGGAGGCGTCCGTGATCAGCAGATCCTCGGCGTCGAGGGCGCGTTCCTTGCCATCCAGGGTGGTGATCTTCTCACCGGCCAGGGCCCGGCGCACCACGATGTCCCCGGACAGCGTGTCCTTGTCGTAGCAGTGCGTCGGCTGGCCGAGTTCCAGCATCACGTAGTTGGAAATATCCACCGGCAGGGAGATGGAACGGATGCCGGCAAGGCGCAGCCGGGAAACCATCCACGGCGGCGTGGGCTTTGTGGCGTCCACGCCGCGGACGGTGCGGGCTACAAACCTGTCACATCCGGGCTTCCCGTAGATGGGGGCATCGTCATTGATCTTGACGCCGTAACCGCCGGAAAGCTCCGCAGGAGCGGTAACGCGGGACGCGGGGTCCGTGAAGGTGGTTCCCGTGGCGTGGGCGTACTCGCGGGCAACCCCGCGGATGGAGAACGCGTAGCCGCGGTCCGGCGTCACGTTGATCTCGGCAGCCTGGTCGTAGAGGCCCAGGAGCTCCATCGCATCAGTGCCGATTTCCGGATCCAGCCCGATGCGGGACAGCACCAGGATGCCGTCGTGGTCCTCGCCGATGCCGAGTTCGCGGACGGAGGCGATCATGCCTGCTGACAGGTGCCCGTAGGTCTTCCGGGCAGAGATGTGGAAGTTGCCCGGCAGCACGGCGCCCGGCAGGGTAACCACCACCTTGTCGCCCTCAACGAAGTTGTGGGCGCCGCAGATGATGCCCTGCACGCCGGAGGGGTCAATGCCGTCACCGGTGAGGGTCTGATCCTGGCCTTCAGGAACCACCCGGACCTGGCACCAGTTGATGGTCTTGCCATTCGTCTGGGGCTCCTTGACCAGGCTCAGGACCTGGCCAACCACGATGGGCCCCTGCAGGGTGTCCGTGGGGCGGTGGACGTCCTCTTCTTCAAAACCGACCTTGACCAGCTCGGTCATGACGTCTTCTGCCGTTGCTCCGGCAGGTACCTCTGCGAATTCACGCAGCCAGGAAAGTGGGATACGCACTGTTAGATCTCCATCCCGAAGTGCTCGCTGAAACGTACATCGCCTTCGATCATGTCGCGCATGTCCCCCACTTCGTTGCGGAACATAAGGGTGCGCTCAATGCCCATGCCGAAGGCAAAACCTGAATACACGTCCGGATCGATGCCGGCTGCCCGGAGCACACTGGGGTTGACCATGCCGCATCCGCCCCACTCGATCCAGCGCGGGCCGCCCTTGGCGCCGGGGTGCCAGATGTCCAGCTCCGCTGACGGTTCCGTGAACGGGAAGTAGTTGGGACGCAGCCGGATCTGGGCTTCGTCGCCGAACATCTGCCGTGCGAAGTGCTCGAGCGTGCCGCGGAGGTCCGCCATGCTCAGGTGCTTGTCGATGGCGAGGCCTTCGAACTGGTGGAACACGGGAGTGTGGGTGGCGTCCAGCTCATCAGTGCGGAATACCTTGCCCGGGCACAGCACGTAGATAGGCAGCTCGCGTTCGAGCATGGAGCGGACCTGCACCGGCGAGGTGTGCGTGCGCATCAGCAGGTGCGCTTCGGGCGGTTCCACGAAGAAGGTGTCCTGCATTTCGCGGGCGGGGTGGTCCGGCTTGAAGTTCAGGGCGTCGAAGTTGAACCATTCCGATTCGACTTCCGGCCCCTCGGCGATTTCCCAGCCCATGCCCACAAAAATGTCCGCCACGCGGTCCTGGAGCGTGGAGAGCGGGTGCCGTGCACCGGCACGACGGCGGCGCGGCGCGGCGGTGACGTCCACGGTCTCTTCCAGGAGGATGCGGGCGTCGTTTTCCGCTTCCAGCTCTGCCGTGCGGTCGGCGAGCGCCTTGTTGACCCGTCCGCGAGATGCGCCCATCAGCTTTCCGGCAAGGGCCTTCTGTTCCTTGGGCAGCTTGCCTATCTCACGGTTGGCGAGGCTGAGCGGGGACTTCTCGCCGGTATGGGCGAGCCGCACCGCCTTCAGCTCATCAAGGGTGCCCGCGCCGGCAATGGCGGCGACGGCCTGGTCTACAGCGGCAGTGATGGCGGCTTCATCCGTGGGGTTCGGGATGGCGGCGCCCGGCAAAGTTTCAGTCATCTACTGTTCTTAGCTACGAGTCGTGGCTGCCGGTGAACGGGGCAGCCCTGCACGGTTTCCCGGCGGCGCGTCCGTCACTGGCAGGTCATGGATGAATGTCCCCAATGCCAACTGTGCATTCCGGTTCATTCAATGACCAGGTCAGGGCACACCGGTTGAGCCGGCGGCCACTGCCCTCCAGTCTAATTGAAGGCTCCGGCTACCATAGCCTCATGACAGTTCCGCGGCGCCCGGGAGCCCAGAAGCGCCTCACCGCTGCGCAGAGACTGCGGCAGGCAGCGAACCTGGCCAACGGCAGCACTGTCCTTGGCGTGGCCGTGGCCCTTGCCGCGCGCACCCGGATCAGCAGCGGCCCCCGTGGACTGATCCTTGCGTCCGGGTACAGGCCGCGGCTGCCTTTCGCCGGAGCTTTTACCCTGGGCAACGTGGTGTTGTGCCGGTGCACCGCCGCCGAGTTATTGTCCCGCCCGGCCCTGCTGGGCCACGAGGAGAAGCACTGTACGCAGTACGCCTGGTGCCTGGGCGCGCCGTTTCTTCCCCTGTATTTCCTTGCCGCAGGCTGGTCGCTGGTGCGCTCCGGCAACCCGGGGACGCGCAACATCTTCGAGCGCCACGCCGGCCTTGAGGCCGGCGGATACCCGGCAGTCGGAACCCGGCGCCGGCCTCCGCGCCGCCGCCCGTCAGAAGTGGAGGTTTAACCCATGGCCACTGCGTACAACGCCGATGAAGCCGGTCGCGGTGCCACCCGCGGCAGCGCTTCTTCCGGCACGGTCCGAGTGTCGGGAGCGGGCTCGGCGGAAGCTGCGCCTGACCTTGCGGTGGTTTCGATCGGGGTGGAGTGCCGGGCCGATTCGGTCGGGCAAGCCTACGCGCGGGCCGGAACGGGCTCAGACGCCGTGACGGCCTCCTTCCGCAGGCATGGGGTGGCCGATTCCGACATCCGCACGTCGGGCCTCAACGTCCGCGCGGACCTCGCCTGGCGGGAAGGCGAAGGACAGCGGGTCACCGGATACGTGGCAGTCAGCACCCTCACTGTGAAGCTGCGGGACCTGGGTTCCGCCTCAGCCGTCATCTCGGAAGCAGTTGAGGCGGGCGGAAACGATGTCCGGCTGAACGGCGTGGAACTCACCTTCAGCGATGACGCGGCTGTGCGGGCACGCGCCCGGGAGGCCGCCTGGCTGGACGCCCTCAGCACCGCCACGCAGTACGCGCAGCTTGCCTCTGCCCGGCTGGGACGGGTGCTTTCCGTAACGGAGGACGGACCGGCCCGCGGCCCGGTGCCGCTGCCCCGGATGCAGCGGGCTGCTGCCGTTGAATCCCTCAGCGTGGAGGCCGGCAATTCCGTGGTGGACGCGGCAGTAACCGTGGAGTGGGAACTCCTGGCCGGCACCTAGGTGTACCCCGTGCTGGGGACCAGCCGGCTTCTGCACTCCATGCTTGACTTTTATTCGAACATAGATTCGAATGGACGGCATGAGATGGGACGCACAAGCACTGATGCCCCGGCCAGCGGAGACGGCTGCGCCAACCCCATCCCCCGCATTGCTTCCCCTGGCCGGCCTGGTCCGCTCCATCACGACCCCCGAGTTCGCTGGCATCACCTTCCATGAGGTCACCGCTAAATCGGTGCTCAACAAGGTGCCTGCCGGTTCACGGATGCCCTTTGAGTGGACCATCAACCCCTACCGGGGCTGCAGCCACGCCTGCGTGTATTGCTTTGCCCGCAAGAGCCACACCTACCTTGATTTTGACGCCGGGCTGGACTTTGACAGCCAGGTGGTGGTGAAAGTCAACGCTGCCGAGGTCCTCCGGAAGGAACTGGCTAAGCCATCGTGGACGCGTCCGCAGGTTGCCTTGGGTACCAACACGGATCCTTACCAGCGGGCTGAGGGCCGCTACCAGCTCATGCCCGGCATCATCACCGCACTTGCCGAGTCCGGCACTCCCCTGTCCATCCTTACCAAGGGGACCCTGCTTGCCCGCGACATTCCCCTGCTCAAGAGCGCGGCCGCCGAGGTGCCTGTGGGCATTGGCATTTCCCTGGCCATGACAGACGAAGCCCTGTCCGAGGCCATTGAACCTGGAACGCCCGGACCCCGGGCGCGCCTCAAGCTCGTTTCCCGCCTTCGTGAAGCCGGCCTGCCCTGCGGTGTCATGGCCATGCCCATCCTTCCGTGGCTTTCGGACAGCGATGAGGCCCTTGACGCGCTGTTTGCGTCCTTGGCGGCTGCGGGCGCAACCGGCGTCACGGCCGGAGCCCTGTACATCAAGCCGGGGACCAGGGAGTGGTTCATGAAGTGGATTGCCGCCAACCATCCCGGGCTGGCGGGCCGCTACCGGCGGCTCTACGGGACAGGTTCGTACGCGTCCAAGGAATACCGCTCGTGGCTTGCGGGCAAAGTCCGGTACTTCAAAGCCCGCCACGGGTTTACCAACACGTCCGGCTTCAGCCACAGGGATCTTGAGGACGATCCCCGGGGTGAGGAAGCCGAATATCCCGCAGGCATCATCCCCCAGGCGGCAGCACCCGGCCAGGCACTGTACGGAAAGAAGGCAGCTTTTGAGGGACAGGCAACGCTCTTCTAGGACCGTGCGCCTTCTGCCTTGACGGCGACGGCGCCAAGCAGGGCCCGCACTATCGGGAAGTCGGCGGGAATCCACGGCAGGTCCAGGACGCAGCTGTGGTTCTCCAGCGCCACCCACCGAAGTTCATCGTGGTCCTCCAGTGGCTTCGGCTGCCCATCGGAAATTTCCGCAAACCACACCCGCATGCTGGCCCGGTGGTTTAGTGGCCAGCCGCCCGGAACCTGCGAGGGGAGTTCAGCGCCGAGCCGGACCCCTATCCCCAGCTCCTCAAGCAGTTCGCGGGCCAGCGCCGCCTCCGGCTCCTCGCCGGGTTCCACTTTGCCGCCTGGGAACTCCCAGAGTCCTGCCAACTGCTCCGGAGCGCTGCGCCGCGCCACCAGCAGCATGGAGGGTTCCGCCAGGCTGTCCACGACGGCCCCGCCTACCACCTGTATCTGTCCGTTCACCGCCCCATTCTATGGGGGACAATGAAAGGACCAGCTGCAAATATCCTCACGCCACGGGAATACTGATTCCCTTTTCCGGGTTGTTTGCAGGGTCCGGACTTCATCAGCCCCACTGCCGTGGCACTAGTCCACCACCACTTTCATCCTTCGAAAAGCAGGCTTATGAGCAGCGTCCTCCAAACGTCCACGGCAGCCCCCGCCCGATCCACCAACGTGGCCATGGCCATCGTCGCCCTTGCCATGGGAGGTGTTGGCATCGGGGTCACGGAGTTCACCATGATGGGCCTGCTAAGGGAAGTAGAGCAGGGCCTTGGAGTTTCCACGCCGGAAGCAGGCCACCTCATATCCGCCTACGCCCTGGGAGTCGTGGTGGGAGCCCCGCTGCTGGCCGCAGTAGGTGCCAAACTCCCCCGCAAGCACCTGGCTCTCGGACTGATGATGTTCTTCACGGTGGCCAACCTGGCGTCATTCCTGGCCCCGGATTACGGAACAATGCTGCTTTCGCGCTTCGCCGCCGGCCTGCCGCACGGCGCATTTTTCGGGGTGGCAGCAGTCATCGCCGCCTCGCTGGTGCCACCCACGCGGCGCGGCTGGGCCATTTCAATGGTGATGGCCGGCCTGAGCATTTCCAATGTGGTGGGAGTTCCGTTTGCCACCTGGATGGGACAGACCTACGGCTGGCGACTCCTCTTTATCCTGGTGGGACTGATCGGCCTGCTGACCCTTGCCCTGATATGGAAGTTCGTCCCGTTCCACAAGGCCCACCCGGATGCGAGCATCCGGCGCGAACTGGGCGCGCTCAAACGCCTGCAGGTGTGGCTGGCCATTCTGATCGGAATCGTGGGCTTTGGCGGCTTCTTTGCCACCTACACCTACATTGCCCACACCATGACCATGGTGGCGGGCATTCCGTCCTCACTGATTCCCCTGGTAGTGGCGCTGTACGGGCTGGGGATGGTGGCCGGCAACATCGTGGGCGGCCGGATTGCGGACAGGTCCGTGATGGGCACCCTCTACAAGGTGCTGCCCGGCATCGCCGTTGCCCTGGTGGTGTACGCCGTGGCCGTCCAATGGCCGTGGTCCGCATTTGTCATGGTGTTCGTGGTGGGTGCTTCCGGGTCCATGCTGATCCCCGCACTGCAAACCCGGCTCCTGGACGCGTCCCCGGATGCCCCTTCCCTCGCATCATCGCTGAACCATGCGGCGCTGAACGTCGCCAACGCCCTCGGGGCATTCCTGGGCGGACTGGTGATCGCCTTGGGCTGGGGCTACACAGCCCCCGCATTGGTAGGTGCCGTCCTCGCCCTGCTGGGGCTCGGCGTCGCGATCACCAGCGGACTGCTGGAGCGGAAGAGGCCGCTGGCCGCCTGATCCCCGGAGTGATGATTCACTCGTGTCCCGGCACCCGGCCGCCCTGCCCGCCGGCCTACCGGGTCAACTGCCTGGAGGCCTGCTGACTTCAGGGCGCCCGTATGTTAGCTTGAGCCACATCGGGACCTTAAGATCCCGGTCACTATAAGGAGGAGACATGGGTTTTCTTGCTTGGATTATTCTGGGCCTCATCGTAGGGGCCATTGTTAAGGCTGTCATGCCCGGCCGGGTTGGCGGCGGCTGGGTAACCAGCCTGGTGCTGGGCGTCGTTGGCGCCATCGTCGGCGGCTGGATCGGAAGCCTCCTGTTCAACAGGGGCGATCTTGCCTTCTTCGACCTCGGCACCTGGATTCTCGCTATCGTCGGCGGCCTGGTTGTGGCCGGCATCTACGGAGCTGTCACCGGTCGCGGCAAGGCCACCCGCGCACCCTGACCCGCTCCCAGGAACAACATCAACAAGCAAGGGCTCCGGTGAACCGGAGCCCTTCAATGTTTAATCCCGCCTCTCTGACGCGCGCCCACCGCCTGAGGCAGAGGCAGCCGGGGCGTCCAATGCTAGGCCGTGACCGGGAGGTGCTGGGAGCGCGCGCTGGCATAGAGGCAGACCGTAGCCGCTGTCCCCAGGTTGAGGCTTTCCGCGGAGCCATACACCGGCACGGCAACCCGGTGGTCCGCCAGCGCGAGCTCCTCCGGGGACAAGCCCTGGGCCTCATTGCCGAACAGCCAGGCGGTTGGCTGCTCCAGGGCGTACTCGGATGCCGGACCTTCGCCGGTCAGCCGGCGCCGGGCGTTCTCGTCCTGCAGGGTGTCCAGGTTGAGGGTCCCATAGCCGTCCGCTGCCAGGACGCCGATCCCCCTGGCACGGCAGGCGGCCGCAAGTTCGTCAATGTCCGCGCCCAGCACCACAGGAAGGTGGAACAGCGAGCCTGCTGTGGACCTGACGGCCTTGGGGTTGTAGATGTCAACGCTGGAGGCCGTCAGTATAACGGCGTCGGCTCCGGCCGAGTCGGCCGCGCGCAGGACCGTACCGGCGTTGCCGGGGTCGCGGACCTGGCAGAGCACGGCAACCAGGCGGGGGCCGGCGTCGAGCACTTCCTGCAGCGTCACGTCAAGGAAACGGCAGACGGCGACGATCCCCTGCGGGTTGACGGTGTCCGCCATGGCAGCCAGGACCTCGTCGGTGGCAAGGCGGGCATTGACTCCCTGGGACAGTTCCTCGAATTCCGGATGCCGGTCCAGGCAGCTTTCACTGGCGAACACTTCGGTGACCACGCCTTGCTGGCCATCGGCCACCCGCTGCTGATGGAGCCGGAGCGCTTCGCGCACGGCCTGGGGTCCTTCGGCAAGGAACTGTCCGCGCTTTAAACGGGCCGGGCGCCCGGCAAGTTTTGCCACGTCCTTCACCCGATCAGCTCGGGGATTGGACAGTGGAAAATCTTGCGGGCGCCCGGTTTCGTTCATACAAGAACTTTAGTGGCTGCTGCCACCGGTTCTTGAACTGTCCCTGACGGGAACAGCCGGTTGCTAGGCAACAGCCTTCTTGGCGGAGGTGTCGGCAGGCAGGGAATCCTTGGCAACCTTGACCAGCGCTGCGAAAGCGTTGGCGTCGGAAACGGCCAGTTCGGCCAGCATGCGGCGGTCAACCTCAACCTCAGCGGCCTTCAGGCCCTGGATCAGGCGGTTGTAGGTGAGTCCGTTGGCGCGGGACGCAGCGTTGATGCGCTGGATCCACAGGCGGCGGAAGTCGCCCTTCTTCTTCTTGCGGTCGCCGTAGCTGTACACAAACGAGTGCAGCAGCTGCTCTTTGGCTTTGCGGTACAAGCGTGAACGCTGTCCACGGTAGCCCTTTGCGCGTTCAAGGATAACCCGGCGCTTCTTGTGGGCGTTGACCGCCCTCTTCACACGTGCCACGTGCGTACTCCTTCGAAAATTCTGCTCCCAAGCATCTACTGCCGGTAGTCCCGGCGGCCTGAGAAGGCTTTTTGGTAGGTGACTTACACCAGGTGGTGGTCAGTCAAAGAACTTGGAAACTAGATGCCGAGCATCTTCCGGATGACCTTGGCGTCGCCCTTGAAGACGATCTTGTCGCCGGCGAGGCGGCGGGTCAGCCTGGAGGACTTGTGCTCGAGGTAGTGGCGGCGGTTGGCCTGCTGGCGGCGCAGCTTGCCGCTGCCAGTCAGCTTGAAGCGCTTCTTGGCACCACTGTGGGTCTTCATCTTCGGCATGGGAACCGATCTCCTTACGTTCCGCAGGCTGGGCCTGCAGCTCTATCGCGCAGCTGCCCCTCAGGGCGGCGTGCTGGTTGCTGACAGCCGGAGGGCGACCTCCGGCAGCTGTGGACTAAGTGGTCTTCTTGCCGGCCGGCTTGGGCGCTGCCTTGGGGGCGGGCCGTGCGGCAGGCTTCGGTGCAGCGGGCCTGGCCACCGGCTTCGGCGGAGCAGGCACTGCTGCGGGCTTCGGCGCGGCGGCCGGAGCAGCAGCAGGCTTCGCCGCTGCGGCCTTCGGTGCCGGTGCCGCCTTGGGCTCTGCTGCCTTGGGAGCAGCAGCCGCCTTCGGAGCGGTGGCCTTGGGGGCCTCCTGTTTCGGGGCTTCGGCCTTGGGGGCTTCCTGCTTGGGTGCCTCGGCGGCTTTGGGGGCCTCCTGCTTCGGAGCAGCGGGTTCGACGACGGCGGCCGGCTCCTGCACAGGCGCTTCGGCTTCCGGCTCGGTGTTGATGGCGAACCCCTCCGGGAGCAGATCCGCGAGTGACTGGGTCAGGGGCGCCTGATCATCGCCGGAGGTGTCAACGCGGCCGGAAGCCTTGGCTTCGTTCTCCGCCTTTGCCTCGGCTCGCTGCGTAGCGCGGCGGGCTTCGGCCTTGGCCTCCGCCTTGTTCTTCAGCGGGCCAACCACCATGACCATGTTGCGGCCGTCGATGCGGGGGCTGGACTCAACAACGCCAACTTCCGCAACGTCGTCGGCGAAGCGCTGGAGCAGGCGGATGCCCATTTCCGGACGCTGCTGCTCGCGGCCACGGAACTGGATCATGGCCTTGACCTTGTCCCCGGCGCCGAGGAAGCGCAGTGCGTGCCCGCGCTTGGTCTCGTAGTCGTGGGTATCGATCTTCAGGCGGAAGCGGATTTCCTTCAGAACGGTGTTCGTCTGGTTCTTCCGTGCTTCACGTGCCTTAACCGCGGCCTCGTACTTGTACTTGCCGAAGTCCATCAGCTTGCACACCGGAGGCTTCGCCTGAGGTGCAACTTCAACGAGATCAAGGTCGGACTCGGCAGCCAGACGCAGGGCATCCTCAATACGGACGATTCCTACCTGTTCACCTGCAGGGCCGACCAGCCGCACCTCGGGGACGCGGATACGCTCATTGATTCTTGGCTCGCTAATGTTAAAGCTCCTGTTTTTGTTGTGGAATCCGGCAAATAGAGAAGGCCCCCAATTGCCGGAGCAATCGAAGGCCTCTAAAAGATCGGATGCAGGTCCCGCGAAAGGGACTGCGCACACAGTTCCGGCTCATGCCGGCGCCATGCCCAACCAGGTACCCGGCAACCTTGAGTTCCAAAAGGTTGGAACAGCGGCTGGCGCGGGTGGGAGAGAACTCCGCTTGCAAACTGCATGCCATCTTACAGAAAAAATTCCCGTCAACGCTGTGCAGCGCCGGTGGGAACCCTGATCGTTTCGAACAATCTCTGAAATAACGACATCCAGTCGGTCTGTGTCAAGCTTACCAGTATGAGCACCCCAGACAGTAATTCATACGTTTTCGAGCCTGCGGCGGATGAGGCAGGTGCCGCCGGCGACGTCTCGCAGCACATCCGCGACATTTCCGAAGTGCCGGCGATCGAGGTCATCACCACAGCCGCCGTCCACCTGATGAGTGCAGCCGCAGTGAAGCTGGGGCTCGCGGCCGAGGACAACGCGGAAGAACTGAAGGACCTGGACGAGGCCCGGAAACTGATCACCGCCCTGGCCGGCCTGGTGACCGCCGCCGCCCCGGAGATCGGTTCCCAGCATGCCGGACCCTTGCGTGACGGACTGCGGTCCCTGCAGCTGGCGTTCCGCGAAGAGTCTTTGATCCCCGATGCCCCGGGCAAGGGCCCGGGCGAGAAGTACACCGGGGCAGTGAACTAGGAAAGAACCAGCCCAATCACTTGACGACGGCGGGACGGCCTTCACGGCTCGTCCCGCCGTCGCGCTTTTAATGGAGTTTTTGTCCAGATATGCAGGCTTTAGCGCCTCGGAAGCCTGCATATCTGGACAAAAACTCCGCCTAGTGGGTTGGGAATTACTGGGCTTTGATTCTGCCCCGGCGGCGCTGCTGGAGGATAAGGCCTGCGAAGCAAAGCGCGACGCCGGCAACACCCACCGAAACGAAGCCTCCGGATGGGCCCGTGCCGTCGATGAAGACACCCGCGAGCGGTGCACCCAGAGCCACGCCGCCGGTCAGTGCCGAGCCGTACCAGCCCATGGCCTCCCCGCGGCGCTCCTCAGCCACCAGGTCCGCAACTTTTTCCGACGCGGAGGACAGCACGGGCGCGCAGAGAAGTCCTGGCAGGATCGCTGTGAACGCCAGCGCCCACGTATCATGCGCGAAACCCATCGGGATTGTCAGTGCAGCCATTCCGAGCAGCAGGAGGATGGGCGAGACCGGGCGGTGCATGGCCCCGTAGATCAGGCCTCCCACCACGGACGCGGCACACCAGAAGAGGAAGACGATGCCGATTTCCGCCTGGCGTCCCCCCGTTTCCAGGGCGGCGACAATGCCGACGTCGGTCCCGCTCAGCACCATGCCCGCCCCTGCCGCCACGGCAAAGACGGCCGCCACGGTGGCGGTGAACCAGGCGAAGTTGTGGGCTACCTTGCCGCGCAGGCCCGGCCCGCTGCGTGTTGCGCCCGCAGGTACCAGTTCAGCCGCAGCCTCCTGCAGGTGGGCAGGGGCGGCGGATACCACGGCGGCCTCGGCGGCGTGGCGCTCATCGGCGCTGCATTCCTCGTCCTGCACCGGGCTTCGGGTGGGCGGGTTGAACCACATCAGGAACAGCCCGGCCAGTGAGGTGGAAACTCCCACTATGGTGAGGCCCAGCACCGTGAAGCCGCTGGTGGCAACGATGGCGCCTGCAGCGGGACCGATCATGAACACCACCTCAGTGGTAATCGCGTCGAGGGCGAAGGCGGTACGGCGCTGGTCGCCGTCGGCCAGCACGCCCAGGGACTGGCGCACCACGCTGAAAATGGGAAGCGTGAGCAGGCCGCCCACAAACACCAACGGAAGGAGCCACTGGTAGGACACGTGCGGAACAACGGACCAGATGACCGCTTCCGAGATGACGGAGGGAATGAGTGCTGTCCGGAGGCCCACGGTGTCAACCCGCCTGCCGCGCCAAGGTGCACCCACGGCAATGCCGATGGTCATGACGGCCGCGGCAGCGCCCGCGGCGGCGTACCCCTGGTCCAGGCTCAGGACGATGTGCAGGGTCAACAGCACCCCGGCAGCGGAGTGGGGAATGCGGGCAACCATGCCCACCAGCAACAGCCGGCGGATAGGCCGGACGGCGAGCAACTCCCGGTAGAGAGCGAAATTCACGGAGTGATCCTTAGGTCTGCCGCAGTGGCTGGGGATCACCCCGCTGGCTGCCGGCTAGTGGTCTGCACGCCTCAACTTGATGTCGATCGAGTCGACGCGCTCCCCAAACAATACATTCCGGGACCATTGGGCCTGGAGTCCGGCCACCAGCTCCTGGACCCCCGCGGCATCCAGCCCGTCCTCCAGGTAAAGCACCACCTGCAGTTCCGGCCCGGCGCCGCCGCCTGCTGCCACGGTCCCGTCGGCGGCACGGGCGGCCACTCCCCTGCCTGGTACCAATTCGAGGTTCCGGACGGCGGGAAAACCGGCGGCCGCCCTGCCCATCTCGGCAGCGAGTCCCTGGTCTCTGTATGAAGGCGTCCACTGCTGCTGCTGGGCCAGAGCCCACACGGCAGGGCGCCGCACCACGAACGTGAAGGCAGAGCCCGGATCAAGAACCAGGAGCTCTGCGCCTTCGGCGACGGCAGAGAGCGCGGCGCGTGCGGCGTACACGGCAACGGGTCTGGCTCCGGGATGCCAGGCGGACAGGGCCGCTGTGGAGGTGAAGGCGGGCATTGCTGTCCTCCCGTCAGCGGCTTTGAGCGTTACCAGTGCCATGTCGGCCTGCTTGTCGGCCTGCAGGCCGTTCTGGCCTTCCGCTTCCTCCGCGAGCTGGGCCACGATCGGGATGAACACCCGTGCGGTGGCCAGCGAGGCGACGACGGCCGCCTCGTCCCCGGTTCCGTCCCGGAGTGCCGCTATGGCGGCAAGGTAGTCAGCGCTGGCCGTCCCGTCGTCGTTCTCGAAGTTGTGGATCCTGGCGTCGTCGCCGGCCAGGCTCCGGCCCGCCCAGGGCTGCCCTGCGGAGTCCGTGGAGCCGCCGGCACCTGCCAGCGCCGCAGCGATATGCCCCGGCAACTGGCGGGGTGACGGAGTGCCTGATTCGTTGCTGGCCATGCCGGCGTGCGCCCTTAGCGGCGGCCGGCAACGTCGAGGGCTTCGGGCAGCGTAAAGGCGCCGGCGTAGAGGGCCTTGCCCACGATCGCCCCTTCAACGCCCAGCGGCACAAGCGAACGCAGGACCTTGAGGTCGTCGAGGCTGGAGATGCCTCCGGAGGCGACAACGGGCTTGCCCGTTTTCTCCACCATCTGGCGGAGGAGTTCCACGTTGGGCCCCTGCAGCGTGCCGTCCTTTGTTACGTCCGTGACCACGTAGCGGCTGCAGCCGGCTTCCTCGAGGCGGCCCAGGACCTCCCAGAGGTCTCCGCCTTCCTTCGTCCAGCCGCGGCCGGCCAGCGTGGTTCCGCGGACGTCGAGTCCGACGGCGATTTTGTCACCAAAGCGCTCGATGGCACGGCGGGTCCATTCGGGGTTTTCCAGCGCGGCGGTTCCCAGGTTCACGCGGGCAACGCCCAGATCCAGCGCCGCTTCGAGGGTCGCATCGTCACGAAGCCCGCCGGACAGTTCCACCTTGATGTCCAGCCGGCCCACAACTTCGCGGAGCAGCTCCGCGTTTGAGCCCCGCCCGAAGGCTGCATCCAGGTCCACGAGGTGAACCCATTCAGCTCCCTGCTCCTGCCAGTTGAGTGCCGCTTCGAGCGGGGTCCCGTAGCTGGTCTCACTGCCCGCTTCGCCCTGCACCAGCCGGACGGCCTGGCCGTTGACGACGTCGACGGCGGGCAGCAGTTCGAGAACGGGAAGGTCAGTTGAAGTGGTCATGGTGAATCCTCAGGGTGGGGGCAGGATGGCCTGCCGCGGTCAGTTGCCCGGCAGCGTCAGCAGGTAGGCGGCGAGCAGCGACATGCCCGCAAGAACATAAAACGAAATCTGGGTCCAGAGCGGCTTGTGCTGCTGCCTGAAAGACAGTGCACCGCCGACGAGCACGCCGGCAAGCCCCATCAGGAGAACGGACCACATCTAGGCGGAGCCCTCTTCCGAAACCGGCGCCCCGCCGTGGGCCGAAGTATTGTTGGCCTGCGTGCTGTCCGACTGGCTGCTGTCGGACTGGCCGCCGTCAGCGGGCCTGCGGAGGGCTTCCACCCAGTTGTGGAGCAGGCGCGCGCCCGCATCACCGGATTTCTCCGGGTGGAACTGCGTGGCGCAGAGCGGGCCGTTCTCGACGGCGGCAATGAACGGAGCGCCGTGCTCGGACCAGGTGACCAGGGGCGCTGCCATCCGTGGCTGGATGACATCGAAGGTCCATTCCTGGACCCCATAGGAGTGCACAAAGTAGAACCGCTCGTTTTCGACGCCGGCAAACAGCTTCGACCCTTCGGGCACCTTGACGGTGTTCCAGCCCATGTGTGGCACCACGTCGGCCGGCAGGAGTTCCACCTTGCCGGGCCATTCACCCATGCCTTTAGCTTCGGTGCCATGCTCCACTCCAGCCTCAAAGAGCACCTGGAGGCCCACGCAGATGCCCAGGACCGGCCGCCCGCCGGCCACCCGCCTGCCAATGAGGCGGATGCCGTCCACGGCTTTGAGCTCGCGCATCACGGTTTCGAAGGCTCCGACTCCGGGGACCACAAGGCCGTCGGCGTTCAGGACGTCCTCCGGCTTTGAGCTCAGGATGACTTCTGCACCGGCCCGTTCCAGCGCCCGCACAGCGGAGCGGACGTTCCCGGAGCCGTAATCCAGGACCGTGACGGTGGGCTTGCCCTCGGGCGAGGGCAGTTTCCGGGAGGCCGAGGGATCCACGATGGCACCGTCCCGCAGGACCTGGCCGCTCACAGCGCACCCTTGGTGGAGGGGATCCCCTCAACACGGGGATCCGGTTCCACAGCAGCACGGAGCGCCCGCGCGAACGCCTTGAACTGGGCCTCGACGATGTGGTGCGGATCGCGGCCTGCGATGACGTTCATGTGGAGGCAGATGCCCGCGTGCAGCGTGATGGCCTCGAATACGTGGCGGGTAAGTGACCCGGTGAAGTGGCCGCCGATCAGGTGGTATTCCTGGCCTGCGGGCTCGCCGCCGTGCACCAGGTAGGGACGCCCGGAAACATCGACGACGGCGTGGGCCAGGGCCTCGTCAAGGGGGACGGTGGCCTCGCCAAACCGGCGGATGCCGGCTTTGTTCCCCAGCGCGGTGCGCAGCACCTCTCCGAAGGTGATGGCGACGTCCTCCACCGTGTGGTGGACGTCGATGTGGATGTCGCCTGTGGCTTTGACGGTCATGTCGATCAGCGAGTGCTTGCACAGCGCCGTGAGCATGTGGTCGTAGAACGGTACCGACGTGTCGATGTCCGAGGTGCCGGTGCCGTCCAGGTTGATTTCCACGAGCACGGACGACTCACTGGTGGCACGTTCCATGCGCGCAGTGCGGGCCGCAGCCACGTTCGATCCGGTGGTACTCATGCGTTGGGTCCTTTTGGGCAGAAGGGGTGGTTCAGGGCGTCCAGCGCCGCTGCTTCCAGTCTAGGCGGGAAGCGTGGCCTGGCTTGCAAGGATGCTTTCCAGGGATGCGAGGAAGGCTGTGGTTTCGGTCTCAGTTCCGGCCGTGACGCGAAGATGGCCCGGAATCCCCACGTCCCGGATCAGTACGCCCGCATCCAGCAGTTGCTGCCAGACCCGGTGCGGGTTCTCCAGTCCGCCGAAAAAGACGTAGTTGGAGTCGGACGCCGCAGGTTTGAGGCCCATGCGCGTCAGCTCCGACACGATGCGGTCCCGCTGCCTCTTGATGTCTTCCACATCCGCCATCAGCGCCTCACGGTGCTGGAGGGCAGCCAGTGCGGTGGCCTGCGTGATGGCAGAGAGGTGGTACGGCAGCCGGACCAGGCGCAGCGCATCGGCAACTTCGGGTGCTGCAGCCATGTAGCCCAGGCGGGCTCCTGCCAGCGCGAAGGCCTTGCTCATGGTCCTGGACACGATCAGCCGCTCCCGGCCGGGCAGCAACGTCAGTGCACTGGGCGTCCCGTCGTGTGCGAACTCGTGGTAGGCCTCATCCACAATGACGATGGTCTGGGTTGCTTCACCGGCCTCATAGACGGCCTCCACGACGTCCAGCCCCAGTCCCGTCCCCGTGGGGTTGTTGGGTGAGCAGAGGAACACGATGTTGGGCTGCAGTTCCTTGACCTGCCGCGCCGCGGATTCGGCGCTGAGGCCGTAGCCCTCGGCGCGCTCACCGACGATGTATTCGGTGTCCGTTCCGCTGGCCAGCAGCGGGTACATGGAGTACGTGGGCGGAAAGCCGAGCGCTGTGCGTCCGGGGCCGCCGAAGGCCTGGAGGATCTGCTGGAGCACCTCGTTGGAGCCGTTGGCGGCCCAGAGGTTGGTCTCGTCCAATCCGTGGCCCAGGTATTCCGCCAGCGCTTTCCGCAGTTCCGTGAACTCCCGGTCCGGGTAGCGGTTCAGTCCTGCGGCGGCCTCGGACACCGCCGCGCTGATGGCAGCCCGCACGTCCGCCGGAACACCATGTGTATTCTCGTTGACGTTGAGGAGGATGGGGACGTCCAGCTGTGGCGCACCATAAGGGGTAAGCCCGCGGAGGTTGCTGCGGAGGGGAAGCCGGTTCAGGCGTTCTAGCTGGTCATTCACCTGAACAGTTTAGTGCCCGTGCCGGGTGCCGGAAAATGTGACGGCATCCTGTTCGCCCTCGGCATGTGCCAAATCAAGCGGCGGGTACGAACAGCTGCTGCCCCGGGAAGACCGTGCCTGCGGACAGGTTGTTCAGCTGCACGATATCCGCCACAACATCACGTGCATCGCGCTCCGGCGCCACGGTGGCCGCGATGCCCCACAGCGACTGGCCGGGCTGGACCGTCACGCTGACCGCGGACGTCGTTTCTAGGTTCGCAGCAGAGTCGGAGGCTTTCGCCGGGGAGTTGAAGAAGCCGGCCAGGGAGAGCAGCAGGGCGGCCAGCAGCACCAGGGGAATCCCGATCAGCACGATGCGGCCGCGGCGGGTCAGCCGCAGGGGCGGAAGGGCTGCCGGCCGTTCCGGCTGCCGCCCTTCAGGCCGGGACAGAAGTTGCTGCACTGAGTGCAGCTGTGGACGTGAACCCCGCGAAACAGATGTAGCTGACATGAACTGAGCCCTCCTGGACCATACTGTGCTGCCCGGATGTTCTGCTCCGCGCCCCGGCAGGGGCTTTCCGGCGCCATCTTCGAATGGCCCGTGTTCGCAGTAGAACATATGTTCGAACTTTGCTTCTTCATTTTTAGCACCTATCAACGAACATTGTCGAGACTCGCTAGAACAAATGTTTGAAAAAGCAGTGTGGCTGGCCTAGTTTTGAACAAAAGAACAACCACCCGGACAGTCGATCAGCAGGGTCTGACATTATGGGGCGGGATCCTCCAGGGCCTGGCCGTGGAAGGGGCCCCGCGGACACCGAAAGGCATTGGCGAATATGGCAGCAGCAGCCGCCGGGGGCAGGGCAACCGCGCAACCGAAGAGGACCGCCAAGGGCCTGACGCCACGGCAAAAAAAGATCCTCGAAACCATCCAGCGCTCCGTCAATGAGAACGGTTACCCCCCGTCCATGCGGGAGATCGGTGACACTGTGGGACTGGCCAGCCTTTCAAGCGTCACGCACCAGTTGGCCCAGCTGGAGAAACTCGGCTACCTCCGCCGTGACCCTAAGCGTCCGCGCGCCATGGAAGTCCTCATGCCCCTGACCCTGGACGGCGGCGCGGCCAAGCCGGCCAGCCAGCCATCAGCAGGAATCTCCGCAGGCGGGGCCACCGTCACGGAGTTGCCCACGGCCCTGGACACCGCGATGGTCCCACTCGTGGGCCGCATCGCCGCTGGTGGCCCCATCCTTGCCGACCAGCAGGTGGAGGACGTTATGCCGCTCCCCCGGCAGCTGGTGGGCCAGGGCGAACTGTTTATGCTCAGGGTGGCCGGGGATTCCATGGTGGATGCAGCCATTTGTGATGGCGACTGGGTGGTGGTCCGCCGCCAGGCGGACGCAGCCAACGGCGACATCGTCGCTGCCCTCCTCGACGACGAGGCCACCGTGAAAACGTTCCGGCAGCGCGACGGCCACACCTGGCTGCTCCCCCAGAACACCCAGTACGAGCCCATCCTCGGGGACCACGCCACCATCATGGGCAAGGTCGTGTCAGTCCTCCGCTCGCTGTAACCGCCCGCTACTGGCCCAGGCAGAACCAGCCCACAGCCCCATTAGCCCAGGGCACATCCGGCCCTGCGCAGTGCGCTGGCCGGATCCCCCTTGGGCAAGCCGGCCCTGCACAGGGCCGGCTTCCTGGAGGCCCAGCCCTGCCCAGGGCGTCAGGTGTTTTCCCCGGCCAGCCTCTCCAGTGCCGCGATTGCCGTCTTCCGGTCCGTTGTAGACCAAAACGGCGGCAGCGCTCCCCGAAGGAACCCGGCGTAGCGCTCCGTGGCGAGCCTGGAGTCAAGGACCGCCACCACTCCCTTGTCCCCGGTGGAGCGGATCAGCCGGCCTGCGCCCTGCGCGAGCCGGATGGCGGCATGGGTGGCCGACACCGACATAAAGCCGTTTCCGCCGGCCTGCGCCACGGCACGGGAGCGCGCCGTCATCAGGGGATCGTCCGGCCGCGGAAAAGGAATCCGGTCTATCACCACAAGCCGGCACGAACCGCCCGGGACATCCACGCCCTGCCACAGGGACATGGTTCCGAACAGGCAGGTGTCGGGCTCGTCCGCAAACTGCTTCACCAGTGCCGTCATGGTGGAGTCGCCCTGGCACAGGACCGTCATGTCCAGCTTTGGGCGCAGGGCCTCGGCGGCCTCCTCCGCGGCACGCCGGGAAGAAAACAGGCACAGTGCGCCGCCGCCGGAAGCACGGATCAGCGCCTCGAGTTCGTCCAGCGCTTCCGGGGATGAGCCCCTGCCGGGCTTCGGCAGGTGCCCTGCCACATAGAGGATGCCCTGTTTGGGGTAGTCGAACGGCGAGCCCACGTCCACGCCCTTCCATTGGGGAGCACCCTCACCCACGAGGCCCAGTCCGCCGGCGGCAGGTTCAAATGCTGAACCGATGGCCAGTGTGGCGGAGGTCAGCACAACAGTGTGTCCGGCGAACAGGCCTTCCCGCAGCCGCCCGGCCACGGAGAGGGGCGCAATGTTGATCAACGCCGGCGCTGTCTCATCAGGCGGGGAGAACCCTTGCGCGGGATCAAAGGAGCTGGCGCGGGAAAACCACACTACTTCGCGGTTCTCCCGGGCAGCGAGGAGCCGTTCGCAAAGTTCCAGGATGAGCATCAGGCGGGACCGCGCAAGCTGCCTGCCGCCGTCGGGCGCTGTAGTACTGTCCCCCTTCGAATCCGAGAGGGCGGCCCGGCAGGCGTCGCGCAACTGGTCCACACAGTCCAGCTGTTCGTCATTCAGTCCGTTGGGCAGCAGCCCGTTCGGCACGCCGGCGAGGGCAAGCTCCAGGTTGGCGGCCGCGGCGTTGAGCGCGTCAACGGTGATGGCGGTGTGCTTGCGGGCGCCGGAGGCAGCGGCGTGCACCATGGCCACCGACAGCTGGCCGGACACCGCACCGGTAACCCTGTCCTGGAGTTCGTGCGCCTCATCCACCACCACCACGTCATACTCGGGCAGGACCGCCAGCCCCTCAAAGGCGCTGACTGCAAGCATGGCGTGGTTCGTGACCACAACATCGGCCTCAGCAGCGTCCTGGCGGGCGAGTTCACTGAAGCACTCTGCTGCCATGGGGCACTTTTGGGCGCCCAGGCACTCCATGGACGTCACGGACACCTGGCGCCAGGCACGGTCCGTGACGCCCGGCAGGAGCTCATCCCGGTCCCCCGTGGCGGTCTTCTCCGCCCACTCCCGCAGCCGCACCACTTCCTTGCCGAGCTGGGACGAAGGGCCGCCAACGGCTGCGGCAAAGTGCGGGACGCTGGTGTCCTCGCCCAGGCTGAACAGCTGGCCTTCCGCCGGTTCCTCGCTCGGGAAGCCGCCTTCCAGCTTGTGCCGGCAGACGTAGTTGGACCGCCCCTTGACCAGGGCCACCTTGACGGGCCTGTCCAGCGCGGGAGTGATGGCCTTGAGCAGCCGGGGCAGGTCCCTGCCCACGATCTGCGTCTGGAGCGCAAGCGTGGCCGTGGAGACCAGGGCGGGCTTGTTGCTTTCCAGGGCGTGCGCGATGAGGGGTATTAGGTAGGCCAGCGACTTTCCGGTGCCTGTGCCTGCTTGGACCAGGAGGTGGTCCCCCGTTTCCAGGGCACGGGCCACCTGCCTGGCCATCTCATGCTGGCCGGCACGGCTTTGCCCGCCCATGCCGGCAACGGCCCGGTCGAGCAGTTCGATCACGAACTGCTCGCCAGCCGTCTCCGTGGCTTCCTTGGCCACGAGGTCAGTCATTGCTGACGAAGGGTTCCAGTTCGGCCGCAAAGCCTTCACGGACCATCACCACGGCCCGCGTGCCTTGCTCCACGTGGTCCACGCTGATGATCTCGGCGTCGGACTCGTGGAGTTTACTGACCAGGTCTCCGCGGTCGTAGGGGATGAGCAGTTCCAGCTTGACGCTTGGCCTGGGAATGGCGTCGCTGATGGCCTTCAGCAGTTCCGCGATGCCCTGCCCCGTGCGGGCGGACACCACCACATGCCGCGGTTCGCGCTGCCGGAGCCGTTCCACCACGAAGGGATCAGCGGCGTCGGCTTTGTTGAGCACGATGATTTCGGGCACCTTGCGGGCATCCACTTCGCTGAAGACCTTGCGGACCGCAGCAATCTGGCCCTCAGGGTCCGGGTGCGAAACGTCCACCACGTGGAGGATCAGGTCGGCGTCGGCAACTTCCTCCAGCGTGGAGCGGAACGCCTCCACCAGCTGCGTCGGCAGGGAGCGGACAAAGCCAACGGTGTCCGCGAGCGTGTAACCCAGCCCGTCCGCGGTTTCCGCCTTGCGGACAGTCGGGTCCAGGGTGGCGAACAAGGCGTTCTCCACCAGGACGCCGGCGTCGGTCAGGCGGTTGAGCAGGGAGGACTTGCCCGCGTTGGTGTACCCGGCGATCGCTACGGACGGCACGGAATTACGACGGCGGTTGGCCCGCTTGGTCTCGCGGGCCGGCTTCATCGCGGCGATCTCCCGCCGCAGCTTGGCCATGCGGGTGCGGATGCGACGGCGGTCCAGCTCGATTTTCGTTTCACCGGGACCGCGCGAACCCATGCCGGCTGCGGCGCCGCCCACCTGGCCGCCGGCCTGGCGGGACATCGAATCGCCCCAGCCACGGAGGCGCGGCAGGAGGTACTCAAGCTGCGCCAGCTCCACCTGGGCCTTGCCTTCGCGGCTCTTGGCGTGCTGGGCGAAAATATCCAGGATCAGGGCTGTCCGGTCGATGACCTTGACCTTGACGATGTCCTCCAGGCCTCGGCGCTGGGAGGGTGCAAGCTCGGCATCCACCACCACGGTGTCCGCGCCGGTGGACATCACGATGTCCCGAAGCTCAAGCGCCTTGCCCGAGCCAAGGAATGTTCCGGGGTCCGGCTTGTCCCGGCGCTGGACCAGTCCGTCAAGGACCTCGGAGCCGGCTGTTTCCGCAAGGGCAGCGAGCTCCCGGAGCGAGTTCTCGGCGTCGGCCAGCGTGCCTTCGGACCAGAGCCCTGCCAGGACCACCCGTTCAAGGCGCAACTGGCGGTACTCGACCTCGGTGACGTCTTCCAGTTCGGTGGACAGTCCTGCGGTACGGCGCAGGGCGCGCCGTTCCTCAAGGTCCTGCTGGTCGCCGTCGTACGTTGAATGTTCTTCGTCCAGGCGGGAAATTGCCTGGGCCTTGCCGAACACTGCCTTTCCGTCGCCGCCCTTCCCATCGCCGCTTTGCGTGTTGGGGTTCCTGGCAGGTACGTCCTTGGAGAGAATCCGGTCGATGACAGCCTGGATTTCCTCGGGACTCATGTCCTGGGCGGCTGGATCTGATCCGGTGTTGGGCTGGCTGGTCATGGTCTCCTTTGAAGATTCGGCAGTTCCAGAATAGTGCCGATTGCTGGTGGTGGGGGAAGTATTCGCGCTGGGCTGACGGCCTGCGGTCATCCAAGCCTCCTGGCTTGCTGGGCCGGCGCCGCTGATGGCGGCGCCGGCAGACGTGCCACGTACACTTACGCGGCGGAAAAAGGCAGCCGGAAAACGGCGATAAGTTCAGCAGGAGGCTGACTTTCGAGTGTGGTCCGGCGACCGGAACAAAGGGATATCCGCTTGGCCCGGTGCACGCAGCGGAAGGGTCGGAGGACCTGCGTCGCTGGGTGGGACATGCTGCCGCTGGAGGACAGGCTTCGGGACGGGCGTGGCCCGTGCCGGTTACTCGAAGATCAGGAACATGCCCTCCAGCGTAGCAGAGGGCCCTGCCCGCGGTTTCCCTTTACGCTGCAAGGGGAACTACTCTGGCCAGTTATGGAGTCCGCACATTATTTCAGCGCAACACCCGCTGGCCCTTTCACCCGCAAGCCCCTGACTGTTGAACTGGCGGGGCAAACGCGCAGGCTGCAGACTTCCTCCGGCATCTTCAGCCCTGACGGGATCGACAAAGGCACAGCCATCCTGCTCACCGAGGTGCCCGCGCCGGCGCCGCAGGGAAACCTTCTGGATATCGGCTGCGGCTGGGGTCCGATTGCCCTGACCATGGCCCTCAAGGCGCCGTCCGCCCGGGTCTACGCGGTGGATGTCAACGAGCGCTGCATCGCGCTGACAAACGAGAACGCCGCAGCATTGGGCCTGGCCAACGTTACGGCCAGCACCCCTGACGCAGTGGACCCCGACCTGCGCTTTGACACGATCTGGTCCAATCCGCCCATCCGGATCGGCAAGGACGAACTGCACTCCCTGCTGAGACTGTGGCTGCCCCGCCTGGCTCCGGGCGGGACGGCATGGCTGGTGGTGCAGAAAAACCTGGGGGCGGACTCGCTTCAGCGGTGGCTTGCAGCTGAGCTGGACGAATCGTTCAGCGTGAGCCGGGAAGCGACGTCGAAGTCGTTCCGGATCCTCAAGGTCAGGAAAGCGTCCCGGTTGCCACAATAACTGCCGGACCGCTGAGCTCCACGTGTTCGTGGCCTGCGGGACCAGCGAAGAACTTTACTCCCACGACGCCTCCGGGGACGTGGACCCGCCAGGAGTCCGGGGCTTCCGCTCCTGCCCAGTGGCGGATGGCCACTGCGGCGGCGCAGGCACCCGTTCCGCAGGACTGGGTCTCCCCCACGCCGCGTTCATGCACCCGCATTGTCACCGAACCGATGCCGTCGTGCACGAGCGGCTCGGAGGGGACGACGAATTCCACGTTGGTCCCGTTGGCGGGTACGGGGTCCACGACTGGTGCGGTGAACAGGCGGGTTCCGGCAAGTTCGGAAAGCTCGGCGAGGGCTACAACGGTGTGCGGGTTGCCCATGCTGACGGAGAGGGCGGGGCGGGGAACCTCCAGGCCCTCGGCGGTCACCAGTGAATCCATGGCCTTGGCCGTAGCTTCCCCGGGGAAGATGAACTCCCACGGCCCCATGTCCACGGCATAGTCGTCGCCCGTGCGCACCACGGTCTTGACCCCGGCGCGGGTTCCGATGGCCAGGGCGCCGCCGTCGGGCAGTTCGATCAGGCCCTCGGTCCGGAGGAAATGGACGAACACGCGGACGCCGTTGCCGCACATTTCGGACAGCGAGCCGTCGCCGTTGCGGTAGTCCATGAACCACTCAGCGTCAGGGGCGGCGGCGAGCAGTTCGCGGCCCTCCGGGAGGAAGCGCGACGGGACCGCCCGGATGAGCCCGTCCCCGCCGATCCCCCGGTGCCGGTCGCACAGGGCGGCCACGGCTTCGGCAGTGATGGTGTGGACGCCCTCGGGATCAGCCACCAGGACGAAGTCATTGCCGGTGCCGTGCCCCTTGGAAAAGCGGAGCCCGCTCAGCGTGCGGAAGGCCGGCTCGGTGGTTTCTGCGAGGGTTGTGTCCATGGTTCCAAGGGTACCGGCCGGGCGGTACAGCCCTAAAAACGGGAGAGCCCTGCCGCTTTGGCCACCAGGGCCGGATCCTGCCAGTCCAGCCAGTGGATGCGCGGATCGGCGCGGAACCAGGTGAGCTGTCGCCGGGCGAACTGCCGGGTGGCCACGATGGTGTCCTCCGCGGCCTCGGGAACGGTCCATTCGCCGTCGATAACCCGCAGGAACTGCGAGTATCCCAGGGCGCGGGGGGCGGTCTTTCCCTGCCTCAGCCCGCGGGCGTCCAGCCGTCGAACCTCGGCGGGCAGGCCGGCGTCCACCATGCGGTGGACGCGTTGGGCGAGCCGGTCCCGAAGCGCCTCGCGGTCCACTGCCAGGCCTACCTGGACGGCAGGCTGGAAGTACTCGCGCTGCGGCATGAAGGAGCTGAACGGCCGTCCGGTGAGCTGGTGGACCTCCAGGGCCCGGATGATGCGCCGGTCATCTGAGAGCCTGCCGGCTGACACAGGGTCCACCCCACGCAGCCGTTCGAGCAGCACCGCGGTCCCCTGCGCAGCGAGTTCGGCTTCCAGCCGTTCCCGCACCAGCGGATCAGTCCCCGGGAACTCAAGGACGTCCAGCGCGGCCCGCACGTAAAGGCCGGACCCGCCGGCCAGGATGGCGCGCTTGCCGCGGGCGTGGATGTCCGAGATGAGCTCCCGGGCCTGCTGCTGGAACTGCGACACGCTGGCTTCCTGGGTTACCTCCAGGATGTCCAGCAGGTGGTGGGGAACTCCCCTGCGTTCAGCGTCGGTGATTTTTGCGGTGCCGATGTCCATGCCGCGGTAGAACTGCATGGCGTCGGCATTGATGACTTCGCCGCCGAGTTCAAGGGCAAGGCTGACGGCGAGGTCTGACTTGCCCGACCCTGTGGGGCCAACGACGGCGATAACAGGCGGTGAGCCCACCGGTCAGCGGGTGCGGACGGGCAACGAGGGCATACCCAGCGAAACGCCCTTGCCGCCAGCCCCGGACCCGGGTGTGGGTGCTCCGCAGGAATCTGCCTGCGCCCTGTCCCAGGCGTCGCCGGCCCGGGAACGCCTGAGGCTGTAATCCTCCAGGGCGGGATCGGCGACGAGGTGGAAAGCGGCGGCCTCGGTGATGGTCACCGTGACCAGGTCTCCCGGCCGCGGAGCGGGCGCACCCTCAGGGACCGAGAAGTGTACGAGCCGTTGGTCCTGCGAACGGCCGGACAGCCTGTGCGTCTCCCCTGCCTTCCGTCCGGACTGCGCCGTGACCATGACCTCAACGCGGCGGCCGAGCTGGCGCCCGTTCTCCTCTGCCGCAATCCGGTCCTGGAGGGCAGTCAGGCGTTCGAACCGTTCCTGGACCACTGCCTTGGGCAGTTGGTCCGGCAGGTCAGCGGCAGGGGTTCCGGGGCGCTTGGAGTACTGGAACGTGAACGCGGTGGCGAAGCGTGACTTCTCCACGACATCCAGTGTTGCCTGGAAGTCCTCCTCGGTTTCGCCGGGGAACCCCACAATGATGTCGGTGGAGATTGCTGCCTGCGGGATTTTTTCGCGGACTTTGTCCAGAATGCCCAGGAACTTGCTGGAGCGGTAGGAACGCCGCATGTCCCGAAGCACCTTGTCCGACCCCGATTGCAGCGGCATGTGCAGCTGCGGCATCACGTTGGGGGTCTCGGCCATGGCGTCAATGACGTCGTCGGTGAAGGCGGCTGGGTGCGGGCTCGTGAAGCGGACACGCTCCAGGCCTTCGATGTCGCCGCAGGCCCGGAGGAGCTTGGAGAATGCCTGCCGGTCGCCGAACTCCACACCGTACGAGTTGACGTTCTGGCCCAGGAGCGTGACTTCGATGGCGCCGTCGTCCACCAGGGCCTGGATCTCCGCCAGGATGTCCCCCGGCCGGCGGTCTTTCTCTTTTCCGCGGAGAGCGGGCACGATGCAGAAGGTGCAGGTGTTGTTGCAGCCAACGGAGATGGATACCCAGCCTGAGTAGACGGAGTCCCTCTTGGTGGGAAGCGTGGACGGGAACACATCCAGCGACTCGAGGATTTCCAGCTGTGCCTCGTTGTTGTGCCGGGCGCGGTCCAGCAGGGCAGGCAGGGCGCCAACGTTATGGGTGCCGAAAACGGCATCCACCCACGGTGCCTTCTTGAGGATTGTTTCCCTGTCCTTCTGAGCAAGGCAGCCGCCCACAGCAATCTGCATGCCGGGGTTTGCTGCCTTCACCGGAGCCAGGATGCCAAGGTTGCCGTAGAGCTTGTTGTCAGCGTTTTCCCGCACCGCGCACGTGTTGAACACCACGACGTCGGCCTGCTCACCGTCTGCCGGTACGTACCCGGCGTCCTCCAGCATCCCGGCCATCCGCTCCGAGTCGTGGACGTTCATCTGGCACCCAAACGTCCGCACCTGGTAGGTGCGGGGCTTGGGGGCACCGGATTGCGGAGCACCTCCAGCTTCTGCAGAGGGGGCGGTACCGGAAAAGGGGGAAGGGATGGTCAAACTCACCTGTTAAGGGTACCGGTTTTACGGATTGGCACCGTCGGCTCCAGCGCAGGAGTCCAGGACCTCGTTGACAATCCGGAACGCCTGCGAGGGCTGATAGCCCTTACGTGCCAGCATGGAGGCCAGCCGCCGGGTTGCCTTGTCCCTTGCGGCCCGGTCCTGCAGATCCGTTCCCGGCCGGAGCTTCCGCTCCACGAGCTGCCGGGCAGCGGCTTCCTCATCCGCGTCTGTCAGCTGGTCCAAAGCCGCGGCGGCGGTTTCCTGGTCGATGCCCTTCTCCGCGAGTTCGCGGCGGAGCGCGCCTTTTGCCAGTTTGCGCGACTGGGAGCGGCTCCTCACCCACATGTCCGCGAAATCGGCGTCGTTGATCAGGCGTGCTTCCTGGAACCGGTCCAGGACTGCCTCGGCGACGTCCTCCGGGATGTTCCGTTCGGCGAGTTTCCGGGCGAGCTGCAGCCTGCTTTTGGCCGACGCGGTCAGTTGCCGGTACACAATGTTCTGCGCAACGGACACCGGATCCGGCTCTGCGTCCTCGGCAACGGAAGAGCCGGGATCCGGGCCGTCCTGGAATGCGCCGTCATGTGAAGCTCCGCGCCGCCCGCCGGTCTTCGCCCGGCGGGGACGCGGATTGTCAAAACCGGTCAACGGCTAGAACCCGTCAACGGCCTTCAGCTTCGGGGAGTCTTTGGACTCCGGCTCCGCAGGCTTGACACCCACGCCGAGCTTTTCCTTGATCAGGCGCTCGAGTTCGGCAGCAAGCTCAGGGTTGTCACGGAGGAACCTGCGGGAGTTCTCCATGCCCTGACCAAGCTGGTCGCCGTCGTAGGTGAACCAGGAGCCGGACTTCTTGATAATGCCGTGCTCGACACCCATGTCGATGATGCCGCCCTCACGGGAAATGCCCTGTCCGTAGATGATGTCGAATTCGGCCACCTTGAAGGGCGGAGCCATCTTGTTCTTGACGATCTTCGCCTTGGTCCGGTTGCCAACGGAATCGGCACCTTCCTTCAGGGTCTGGATGCGCCGGACGTCGATGCGGATGGAGGCGTAGAACTTCAGGGCCTTACCGCCGGTGGTGGTTTCCGGGGAGCCGAAGAAGACGCCGATCTTCTCGCGCAGCTGGTTGATGAAGATGGCCGTGGTCTTGGTCTGGCTCAGCCGGCCGGTGATCTTACGCAGGGCCTGGCTCATAAGGCGGGCCTGGAGGCCAACGTGGCTGTCACCCATGTCGCCCTCGATTTCGGCGCGCGGCACCAGCGCTGCGACGGAGTCGATCACGATGACGTCCAGGGAGCCGGAGCCCACCAGCATGTCCATACGAGGAGGGCGTCGGTGTCCACACCGAGCTTCGCGGCATATTCGGGGTCAAGGGCGTGCTCGGCGTCGATGAACGCGGCGATGCCGCCGAGGCGCTGGGCGTTGGCCACGGCGTGGAGCGCCACGGTGGTCTTACCGGACGATTCCGGCCCGTAGATTTCAACAACGCGGCCACGGGGAAGGCCGCCAATTCCCAAAGCAACATCCAGGGCAATGGATCCGGTGGGGATGACCTCGATCGGGGCCCGGACTTCATCGCCGAGCCGCATGACCGAGCCTTTACCGAACTGCTTGTCGATCTGGGCCAGCGCTGCTTCGAGCGCTTTTGCACGATCCGGGGCTGCCGCCATGGTTCACACCTCTAATGCTTTCTCGCTTTGGAGTGGCCTCAGCGGCCGTTTATTGGTCATCTCTGACGCTACTGGGACCCACTGACATTCCGGCCGGGTGAGGGCGGCTATGTGGATAACCTGCTATGAAAAGCATAGCTTTACCCGAACAGGTATTCGAACAATCGTGCGGCGTGTCAGGAGAAACCGCCTAGTCCGTGCGGGGCTTGATGTCCCGGCCCAGACGCCGCTCGGCGGGAACATCCTGCACGTCGCAGACGGCCAGCCATACCCTGCGGGGCTCTATGCCGGCGGCAAGCGCCTGGTCCGCGGTGCGCCCGCCCACCCCTGCCAGGACAAGGCTGCTGCTGAGGACACGCGAGTACCCGGCGCCGAATTCGTCGTCCATGAGTCGCCAATAGTCGCTGATTCGCACCAGAAAAGTCTCTCACGATCCCGCGCACTAGAATTGTTGCCATGAGCAACTCCCCTGACGTCCCCTCCCCGCAGGGCCGCCACGACGAGGCGACCGTGGACGCCGCGGTGCAGAACGTGGAGCACCAGATCAGTCTCTTCTGGCGGCGCGCACGGTCGATCTCCAACCAGCTTTCCCGCGAGGTCCATCCGGACATGGAGCCGGCGGCGTACGGCCTCCTGACGGTGATCCGCAGGGAAGGGCCGATCCGCCTTACCGACCTGGCGATGAACATCGGCGTCGGCAAGCCGTCCGTCAGCCGGCAAATCGCTTTCCTGGAGAGCCTGGGGCTTGTGTCCAAGGAGGCTGATCCCCTGGACGGACGGGCGCAGGCGATCCGGCTGACACCCAAGGGCGAGGAAAAGATGCACCAGGTCCAGGACGCCCGGCGGCAGGTGTTCCGGGAACGGCTCGGCGAATGGCCGGTTGAGGAACTGGAGGAACTGGCCCGCTGCATGGCCAAGCTGAACTCCACCTACGAACGTGACGGCTTCCCGAAGGATGGCCCGGCGCCCACCGTGGAAAATCAGTAGCCGAAAAGCACAGAAGCCCCCGGCCGCGGCCGGGGGCTTCTGTGCTTTTTACATTCCGGGAGCCGCCTTGCGGCGGGATCCTACCGGGCGCCGGAAAGAAGGCCCGTGGAAAGTTCGTCGTTAAGTTCAGTGTTGAGGTCGCGCTCAAGGTCGCGGCCATAACGCTGGGAGAATTCCTGGGGAACGGTGTCCGGAACGGCAACGCCTTCTGCAACCGCCACCCTGTCGCTCACCTCGCGAAGCATGCTGGACAAAGGAACGTCCAGGGCCGAGCAGATCGAGGACAGAAGCTCGGATGATGCTTCCTTCTGGCCGCGCTCCACTTCACTGAGGTAACCCAGGGAGACACGGGCGCTGTGCGAAACTTCACGGAGCGTACGCCCCTGACGCTGGCGGACATCGCGCAGGACATCACCAATTTCGTGACGAAGTACAACCATCTTGCGCTCCTTCTGTTCGCTCTTGCCCTGATCGGCGAGGCCCACATCCTTCCAGCGGACAACGCCGTTTACGGATACGGGCTGCTTTACCATCTGTATCGCCTTGCTCCCTCATTGGTCAGGTCCGCCCTAAGGCGAACCGTCGTGGTCATTTCATCCTAGGCGCCTCCGCTCTCCGGAAGCGACACAATGTAATAACTAATCGGTACCGGCTTTTGTTCCCGGCAACTTTACGCCCAGTAACTTCCGGGTGCGGACCCTACCTGGACAGGGCCTCGAGGAGCCTTTCGAGGGCCGCCCCGCACGCCTGTCCGCGGATCTCTGCACGGCTTCCCGAGAAGGCGTATTCGAAGGCCGCCGTTCCGGCTGCGGTGGCTATGCCGACGTAAACGGTGCCCACGGGCTTTCCGTCGTGCGCCTCCGGACCGGCAACGCCTGTTGTGGAGACGCCGATGTCAGCGCTGAGGACTGTCCGGGCTCCTGCCGCCATGGCCGCGGCAACGTCCGGGTCCACGGATCCCACGCGCGCCAGGAGCACGGACGAGACATCCAGGACCTTTTCCTTGACAGCATTCTGGTACGCAACCACCCCGCCCTGCAGGATGCCGGAGGCGCCGGGGGTGTCCGCGAGGACTGCGGACACCATGCCGGCGGTCAGCGATTCGGCGGTGGCCACCGTCCGCCCTGCGTCGAGGGCTTTGCGGACCGCTTCAGCGGACAAATGGTGGAGATTGGTCATGCGGGCTCCTGGCCTTTATCGTTGCGTGCCTGCAGCTTTCCCTTGGCCCGGATTCGCAGTGCTTCCACCACGTACTCCACGCCGGTCCACACCGTGATCACCACAGCGGCCATCATCACCGCGAACGCCACCCACACGAGCCACGGGGCAAAAGAGCCCAGCGGCAGGAGGTAAAGGAAGATGGCCGCGGTCTGGACAACGGTCTTGAGCTTGCCGCCGCGGGAGGCCGGGATAACGCCGTAGCGGATCACGAAGAAACGCAGGGCCGTGACGCCCCATTCACGGACCAGGATCAGCACGGTAACCCACCATGGCAGTTCGCTGAGCACCGAGAGCATAACCAGCGCCGAACCGATGAGGAGCTTGTCCGCAATGGGATCGGCGATCTTGCCGAAGTCAGTTACGAGGTTCCGGCTCCTGGCGATATCGCCGTCGAGCTTGTCCGTGTAGATGGCGACGGCGAACGCAAGGACCGCCGCCCAGCGCCACACGCCTGCCTCACTGCGAAGCCCGGGGGCGTCCGCGATGAGAAACCAGACAAAGAAGGGCACCAGTGCGATGCGGATCATGGTCAGGATGTTGGGAAGGTTCCAGACCCCGGCACGGCCTGGGCCGGCGGCGGTTGCATCGGTGCTAGTCACGTTTCTAGGCTACAGTCCCCGGGCTAACGCCCGGTCAGGGACCAGGCGTCTTCGGAGCCGTCCTCGTCGTCATAGCCGCCGGGCGGGGAATCCGAGCCGTCGTAATATTCGACGTTCTGCTTCCGCTGGTCCAGGTCTGCCGCCACCAGGTCTTCGGCGTAGCCGCCCTGGGCGATGTTGGCGTTGGCGTTGTCGCTCAGCGCTGCGGTCTGCGAATCGGGTGCTGCCGGGGCTTCCTGGCCCTTCATGGCGGCAAGGACGGGCGCGAGATCGTCCGGTTTCACCAGGACGTCCCTGGCCTTGGAGCCTTCGGAGGGTCCCACGACTCCGCGTGATTCGAGCAGGTCCATCAGCCGCCCGGCCTTGGCAAAGCCGACACGCAGCTTGCGCTGCAGCATCGACGTGGAGCCGAACTGCGTGGTGACCACAAGCTCGGTGGCCTGCAGCAGGACTTCGAGGTCGTCCCCGATGTCGTCGTCAATCTGCTTCTTGGGCGCTTCGGCGGCAACGTCGTCGCGGTAGGTGGCCTGGAGCTGTCCCTTGACGTGCTCAACCACCTTGTGGATTTCCGATTCGGTGACCCATGCGCCCTGGACGCGCATGGCCTTGGAGGCACCCATGGGCAGGAACAGGGCGTCACCCTGGCCGATGAGCTTTTCGGCCCCCGGCTGGTCCAGGACCACGCGCGAGTCGGTCACCGAGGAGGTCGCGAACGCCATGCGTGAGGGCACGTTGGCCTTGATGAGGCCGGTCACCACGTCCACGGACGGCCGCTGGGTGGCCAGGACCAGGTGGATGCCGGCGGCACGGGCGAGCTGGGTGATGCGGACAATCGAGTCTTCAACATCCCGGGGAGCCACCATCATCAGGTCGGCGAGCTCGTCCACGATCACCAGCAGGTACGGGTAGGGCCGGATGACGCGCTTGGAGTCCACCGGCGGCTGCACCTTGCCGGCGCGGACAGCCTTGTTGAAGTCGTCGATGTGCTTGAAGCCGTAGTTGGCGAGGTCGTCGTACCGGGCGTCCATCTCGCGGACAACCCACTGGAGCGCCTCGGCTGCCTTCTTCGGGTTGGTGATGATGGGCGTAATGAGGTGCGGGACGCCCTCGTAGGCGGTGAGCTCCACGCGCTTGGGGTCCACCATGACCATGCGCACCTCGTCGGGGGTGGCACGCATCAGGATGGAGGTGATCATCGAGTTCACGAAGGATGATTTACCGGCACCGGTGGCCCCAGCCACCAGCAGGTGGGGCATCTTGGCGAGGTTGGCCACCACGTAGCCGCCCTCCACGTCCTTGCCAACGCCCATCACCATCGGGTGGTCCGTGCGGCGGGCGTTCTGGCTGCGGAGGACGTCGCCCAGGGAGACGGTTTCGCGGTCGGTGTTGGGGATCTCGATGCCGATGGCGGACTTGCCCGGGATGGGGCTGAGGATGCGCACGTCGCTGGACGCCACAGCGTAGGAGATGTTCTTGGACAGTGCGGTGACGCGTTCCACCTTGGTGCCCGGGGCAAGCTCGATCTCGTACCGGGTCACGGTGGGGCCGCGGCTGAAGCCGGTGACCGTGGCATCGACGTTGAACTGCTGAAGGGTGTCGGTCAGGGCAGCGACGACGGCGTCGTTCGCTTCCGTGCGCTCCTTCGGGATGGAACCGGGGGTCAGGTAGTCCGAGGCCGGGAGCGTGTAGGTGACGTCGCCGGCGAGGGACAGCTGCTCGGTGCGCTGCGGGATGGGAACCGGCGGCGGCGCGGGTGCCACCGGGTTGGAGGGCACGGTGGGCGCGGCTGCCGGCTTTGCGGCGGGCGGGGCCATGCCGGGGGTGATCATCGGAATGGCTTCGGTGGCGTTCTCCCCCGGGGAAGACGGGGCGCCTGCCCCGAGTCCCTGGGCTGCCTTGATCTTTTCGACGGCGATCTCCGCCTGGGTGGGGCGGCGGACACCGGGGGCCGGCCGCACCTCCGCTCCTCCCTTTGCGTCGTCGTCGTCGATCACGGCGTGCTCGAACGCTTCGTCGCCAACGTAGCCTTCCAGGCCGGCGTCGCCGTCCTCCTCATCCTTGCCGAAGAAGCGGCGCTTCTTCTTCCTGGCATTCCTGGATGGTGCGGCGGCGGGGGTGCGCTCCAGGTAGCTGCGGTCGTGCTTGTCCCGGTCCTGTTCATCCAGCAGGTCGATGCCCATGAGGTGTTCGTAGGCGGCGTGCAGCCTGCGCGGGATTGCAGTGAACGGGGTGGCGGTGATGATCAGCAGTGAGACGAACGCCAGCAGGGAGTAGAGCACCAACGGAACAGCGGAATGGATGGCGGCCAGGGGCGATGCTGCAAGGAATCCGAGCATGCCGCCGGCCTTGCGGAGTCCGTCAAAGCCCTGGGCAACGGTGGGCTGCCCGCCGAGGATGTGTGCAAGCCCGCAGCCGGCAAAGGTCATGATCAGGAAGCCGATGCCCACCCTGTTATTGCCCCGGCCGTCGGACGGCTGGCGGAAGAGCCGGAACGCGCAGACAAACAGCATGAGCGGAAGCAGGAGTGATATCCAGCCGAAGGTCCCGTTGACCACGGCATACACGGCGTCCGGGAACCAGCCGGTGAGGCCCCACCAGGCGAAGGTGGCGATGAAGATCCCGAGGGCCAGGTTGAATAGGGCCGCGCCGTCCCGGCGGTCCTCTGCCGGCAGGTCGCTGACGTCATGGCCGATGCGCCGCACCCCTCCGCCCACAAGGTGGCCAAGGCCCAGCCAGGCCCCGCCCACCACGCGCAGCAGCCACGGCTGGTGGTGCTCGACGGCGGGAAGCTGGCGGGTGCGTGCGGTGCTCGTGGAGCCACCGGCACGTCCGGTTCTGGCGGCCGTGGAGCCAGCGCCGCGGCCGGAGGAGCTGCCGGTTTTGCTGCCGGCGCGGCCCCTGCTGGATCCATTGGGCGCGGAAGTAGTACGAGTGGCCATACTAGCCACGGTACCCGAGTTGGGCCGGATTTCCGGGGATTTGGGTGCCGCCGGTCCCCGGTTCGCGGCCCTTAAAGGCCTCCGGCCCGCGGTCCCGCTGGACACGGGAACGCGGGCCGGTAACGGCGGCCGGTGTTAGGCCTCGAGCACCACCGGAATGATCATGGGCTTGCGGCGCAGCTTGCGGTTGACCCACGTGCCCACCACCCGGCGAACTACCTGCTGGAGCTGGTGGCTGGTGTGGTCCGCGTGGTTGAGGACAGCTTCCTCCAGCGCAGCGTTGATCTTGGGGATGATCTCGTCGAATACGGAGTCATCCTCTGCCACGCCGCGGGCGTGGATCTCCGGGCCGGACACAACCTTGCCGGTAGCGCGGTGGATGACCGTGATGATGGAGATGAAGCCTTCATCGCCCAGGGTCTGGCGGTCCTTAAGGTCGGCCTCGGTGACCTCGCCAACGCTGGATCCATCCACGTAGACAAAGCCGACTTCAACCTGGCCCACCACGTCTGCCCGATGGTCCTTAAGGTCGATCACGGTGCCGTTGTCGGCGAGGATGACGCTCGCTTCCGGGACGCCGGATTCGATGGCGATCTTGCCGTTGGCGATCAGGTGGCGGGTTTCACCGTGCACCGGCATGGCGTTCAGCGGCTCAAGGATGTTGTAGCAGTACAGGAGCTCGCCGGCCGCGGCGTGGCCCGAGACGTGCACCTTGGCGTTGCCCTTATGGATCACGTCGGCACCCAGCTTGAGCAATCCGTTGATGATCCGGAAGACAGCGTTCTCGTTGCCGGGGATAAGGCTGGAGGCCAGGATGACGGTGTCGCCGTCGCCCACCACCACGCGGTGGTCTCCGTTGGCCATGCGGGACAGGGCTGCCATGGGCTCGCCCTGGGACCCGGTGGACATCAGCACCACGCGGTTGTCCGGCAGGTTGTCGATGTTCTTGATGTCGACGATGAGGCCCGGCGGGACGTCCAGGTAGCCGAGTTTTTCGGCAATCGCCATGTTGCGGACCATGGAGCGGCCAACGAAAGCCACTTTGCGGTTGTGCTTGGCGGCGGCGTCCAGGACCTGCTGGACCCGGTGGACGTGGGACGAGAAGGAAGCGACAATGATGCGCTTGGTGGCTTGGCCGAAGAGGCGCTCCAGCGTGGGGCCGATTTCCTTTTCCGCGGTGGTGAAGCCGGGGACGTCAGCGTTGGTGGAGTCCGACATAAAGAGGTCCACGCCCTCTTCGCCGAGCTTGGCGAAGTGCCGGAGGTCCGTGATGCGCCCGTCCAGCGGCAGCTGGTCCATCTTGAAGTCGCCGGTATGCAGCACAGTGCCGCCGGCTGTCCGGATGAACACGGCGAGGGCGTCAGGGATGGAGTGGTTGACGGCCACGAACTCACATTCGAAGGGGCCGAACTTCTCCACCTGCCCTTCCTCAACAGTGAGCGTGTAAGGCCGGATGCGGTGCTCCTGCAGTTTCGCCTCAATCAGGGCGAGGGTGAGCTGCGAACCCACCAGCGGGATGTCGTTTCGGAGCCGCAGCAGGTACGGAACAGCACCGATGTGGTCCTCGTGCCCGTGGGTCAGGACCACGGCCACGATGTCATCCATGCGATTCTCGATGTACGAGAAATCGGGCAGGATCAGGTCAACGCCCGGCTGGGTTTCCTCGGGGAAGAGGACGCCGCAGTCCACGATCAGCAGCTTGCCGTCGATCTCGAACACGGCCATGTTCCGGCCGATCTCCCCCAGTCCGCCCAGCGGAACAATCCGGAGCGTTCCCTGCGGCAGGCGGGGAGGGGTGACAAGGCCGGTAAGGGCAGTTTGGGTCATATTGCACTACTTTCCAGGCGGAAAAGGGTGCTGGTCTTACTCCTCAGGAAAAGACCAGCCCCGCTTCCGCCAAATCCCCGCGGATGGTTTCGATCTCGGCTTCGTCCGGCTCCACGAGGGGCAAACGGACAATCGAGTTGGGCAGGACTCCCTGCCATTTAAGAATCTGCTTGGCCGCAACGGCCCCCTGGACCCGCGTCATGGTGGCACGCACCACGGGCAGGAGTTCAAAGTTAATCTTCCGGGCGGTGCTGAGGTCGTTCGCGTTGACGGCGTCGATGAGCTCGCGGAAGCGGCGCGTGGCCACGTGTGTCGTAACGCCCACAAGGCCGACGGCGCCCAGGGCCATCCACGGAAGGGTCAGGCCGTCGTCACCTGAATAGAAGAGGAGATCCGTCTCGGCCATGACGCGGGTGGCAGCGACGAAGTCGGCCTTGGCATCCTTCACCGCCACGATGTTCGGGTGCTGTGCCAGCCGGATCATGGTGTCGGGCTCGATGGGGATGGAAGAGCGTCCAGGAATGTCGTACAGCATGACGGGAACATCCACGGCGTTGGCAACGGTCTCGAAGTGCGCGCGGACACCGGCCTGGCTGGGCTTGTTGTAGTACGGCGTCACCAGGAGGAGGCCGTCGACGCCGAGGGCTGCTGCCTGCCGGGACAGGTGGACTGAGTGGGCGGTGTCGTTGGTGCCTGTGCCGGCGATGATGGCGGCCCGGCCGCCCACCGCGTCCTTAACGGCGCGGAACATGCCGAGGTTTTCCTCGTCGGTGAGGGTGGAGGTTTCTCCTGTGGTTCCAGTAACTACCAGCCCGTCGCAGCCATCGTCCACCAGCTTGCTGGCCAGTGCTGCAGCCTGCTCATAATCCACTGCGCCGTCCTTGGTGAACGGCGTGACCATGGCGGTCAGGAGAGTACCAAGGGCAGGGAGATGCGCGGATGTGTCAGCCATGGAAAAAACGTTACCCTGTCCGCGGCTGGTTAGGACAATGCCAGGGGCGTGATGCACGTCAAATAACGGACCGGCCGAACCACCGTCACATGCGCCGCGCCCCCCTTCCGCCACCATCTTCCGGGCACCGGCCCGGCACCTAACCAGCAGCCGGAGCTGCGGCCGGTCATGAGGCGGGGTGCCGGGCTGGTCAGGAGGTGCGGTGCACTGCCGGTCAGGAGGCGGGATACCGGGGGCGGGATGGCTCCGCCGGCGGGTGGTAAGCCGGCGGGTGGCAATACCGCCCGACGGCGGCCTGGCGGAGGTCCTCGGCCCAGGACGACAGCCGCTGGGCGGCCCTGACGTAGTGGAAGAGCTCAACAGGGGTCAGGGCATCGATGTCCGTCTCGGCGAGGCGCCGGGCCAGTTCTGCCCCCTCGGGCTGGGCGGCGAGGCTGATGCCCTCCTGCTCCCACTGGACATCCTCGGCCGGCCGGCCGGCCACCAGCTGGCGGAACAGGTAGTCAACAACCCCCGGGCTCATGGCCTTGGCGAGCCCGTCACCGCCGGACTGGTCGGCCGGGCTTCCGGATGATGGAGTGTACATGGCGGCAATCTTATTCGAACATATATTCGAATACAAGGAGGTCTGGCCAGCCACTCCGGCACAGGCAGGTGTGAGACGATCTGGTCATGACGTCCCGTAATGCGGCCAGAACGTCCCGGAAATCCGGCGGGCAGCCCGCCACGGGGCGCCTCCACGGCATCGACGCGGCCCGTGGCCTCGCGCTGCTGGGGATGATGGCCACCCATCTGCTTCCCACCTTCGAATCCACCGCCGACCTCACCCCCACGTGGATCGGTCTCACGTTTTCGGGCAGGGCGGCGGCGCTGTTCGCCGTCCTGGCCGGGGTGGGCCTGGCCTTGTCCACGGGAAAGCACAAGCCGGTGCAGGGCCCGGAGCTCTCCGCCGCCCGCCGCGGCATCGCGCTCCGCGCCCTGATGATTGCCGCCGTCGGACTTACCCTGGGCGGGCTGGAAGTCAACCTTGCCATCATCCTGGTCCATTACGCGGTGCTGTTCCTGTGCGTCCTGCCCTTCCTCGGGATGGGCCTGAAGCGGCTCTGCGCCTGGGCCGGCGGCTGGATCCTGGGCTCCCCCGTCATGGCGTATCTCCTGCGCCCGTGGCTCCTGGCGGCCGAGCCTCCACTCAAACTGGGTCACAACCCGTCCTGGGAGGACCTCGCCACCCCGTCACGGCTGCTGGCTGACCTGTTCTTCACCGGCTATTACCCCGTGTTCCAGTGGCTCTCGTACCTGCTGGTGGGGCTCATCGTGGGCCGGCTGGTGCTGGGCAGAGCGATGGTCCCGGTAGTCCTGCTGGTGGCCGGTTCGTTGGTTGCCGTCCTGGCCAAGACCGTGGGGGTCACCGCCATGGAAAGCTGGGGCGGCCGCGCTGCCCTGGAGGATGTGCTGAATTCCCCCGGGTATCCGCTGGACAGCGTGCTGCAGGTGAACCTGACGGGTATTCCACAGGAGGGTTCCTGGTGGTGGCTGGCGTCTGCCGCGCCGCACTCGGCAACCACCCTGGACCTGCTGCACACATCGGCCGTGGCCGTGGCCGTGATCGGGGCCTGCCTCCTGCTGGGCCGGCTGGCCGAATGGGTGGACCTGGACCTGCTGCTGCCGCTGCGCGGCGCGGGCGCGATGACCCTGAGCCTTTACACCGTCCACGTCTGGGTGGTATCCGGGTTCTACCTCAAGCCCCTGCCCGCCGGCTGGACCGAGGACGGGATGTACTTTGCCCAGGCCGCCACGGCCGTGATCGTGGGCATGGTGTTCGTGCTGCTCAAGTGGCGCGGCCCTCTCGAATGGCTGGGGCACGCGGCAAACCAGGTGGGCCGGGGCCAGGTCAGGGCTGTCCGGTAAGGGCCTGACGTTCCTGAACCCTAGGCGGGGGCGTTGCCCTGGAAAAGCCTGACGGCGTCGCGCATGGAGGCCCGGGCACGCTTGCGGTCCCCCGCGGCGTCATAGGCACAGCTCAGCCGGAACCAGGAACGCCAGTCGTCCGGAGCGGCCTCGGCCTCGGCCTTGTACTTCTCGAATTCCGCATCCGCTGCCGAGCGGACGATCCGGCCCGCGGGAGTGCGGGGCAGCTCGTCGACCGGAAGACCGCCCTCGGCCTCCAGGACCTTCGCCATCTGCTCGGTCCGGGCCCCGAACATCAGTTCCCGGATCAGGGCCCATGCACCAATGACGGGCAGGACCAGGTACGCAGCCCCGATTGCCTGGGCCGCCAGGTTGCTGTCCGTCAGGAGCAGGATGGAACGCTGGAAGGACACCACCAGGTAGAAGACCAGCAGCAGCGTTACCGCTCCCACCCAGATCTTGGTGCGGTTCTTCCGGAACCCTGCCAGCAGTCCGCCCATGGCCTAGAATCCCAGGTCCAGGTAGCCGTCCAGGCCCACCGTCAGCCCGGGGTGGGCAGCCACGTTGCGCACGCCAAGAAGCACGCCCGGCATGAAGGATGCGCGGTCAAAGGAGTCGTGGCGCAGGGTCAGCTGCTCGCCGGAACCGCCCAGCAGGACTTCCTGGTGCGCCACCAGTCCGCGGAGGCGGACGCTGTGGACCCGGATGCCGTCAATCTCGCAGCCACGCGCTCCTGCCAGCTCACTGGTGGTGGCGTCCGGGCTCGGCGGCACCTCTGCGGCCTTGCGTTCGGCCGCGATCAGCTGCGCGGTGCGGACTGCCGTGCCGGAGGGGGCATCCACCTTGTCCGGGTGGTGGAGCTCGATGATCTCCACGGATTCAAAATACTTGGATGCCTTGGCGGCAAAGGCCGAGGCGAGCACCGAACCAAGCGCAAAGTTCGGGGCGATCAGGACGCCCGTCTCCGGGTGGCCGGCCAGCAGGCTTTCCAGCCCGGCCAGGCGGTCGGCATTCCAGCCGGTAGTGCCCACAACGGCGTGGATGCCATGCTCGACGGCGAAGCGGACGTTCGCTTCGGTGCTTTCGGGAACTGTCAGGTCCACGACGTACTGGGCGCCGGCAGCGGTGATCTGGTCCAGCGAATCACCCCGACCCAGGGCCGCAACAAGTTTCATGTCGGGCGCGGCTTCAACGGCTTTTACGGCTTCGGCGCCCATGCGGCCATTGGCGCCAAGGACGGCCACCAGCTTGGGATCGGAAAGTTGTTGGGTCATGCCATTAACCCTACCGGCGGGGCCGGGAGGCAGGGGAACCGTGGACTGTGCGTTACCTCGCAGGAACAGGCCTGGCTATGGCTGGCAGTGGAACCGGAACAGCAGCGTCAGCTGCCCGCACCCACCCATTCCACGGTGCCGTCAGCGAAGAACTGTTCCTTCCAGATGGGCACCTGCTTCTTGATCCTGTCCACCAGCTCCGAACACACGGCAAAGGCCTGCCCGCGGTGGGCCGCGGACACGGCGCACACCAGCGCGGGATCACCGATGTCCAGCATGCCGATCCGGTGCGCTGCCCAGATCCGCACGGGCTGCGGGGACGGGCCAGAGGCGGCGCCGTCGCCATCGCCGCTGCCGCGGGCTGCCTGCTGTTCGGACGCCAGGCGGGCCACGACGTCGGCCATCACCTGGTGGGCGGTAGGATGCGCACTGTAGCTGAGCCGCTCAACTGCCTTGCCGCCGTCGTGATTGCGCACCACGCCGCTGAAGCTGACCACCGCACCGGCGGTGTCACTTTCCACCGCGGCGATGGCCTGGTCAACGGAGATGGGTTCCGCGCTCAGCACGGCGTTGACTACCTCGAATGCTGCCTCAGTGCCCATGTCCGCCTTCCAGCTGGTCGCAAAGGTGCCCGATGACCGGGTCAAGGACGGTCAGTCCGTCCATGACTCCCTTCGGTGATCCGGGCAGGTTGATGATGAACGTGGTGCCGGCCGCACCGGCATAACCGCGGCTGAGCGCCGCAAGCGGGGTTTTCGTGGCTCCGGCACGGCGGACCGCTTCCATGATGCCGGGAATTTCGCGGTCCAGCAGCGGGAGGGTGACGTCGGGAGTCCGGTCGTCCGGGCTGAGGCCCGTGCCGCCGCTGGTGATGACGACGGCGGTGCGCTGGGTCAGGAGGGCACGGATGGCTGCGCCTACCGGCTCGCCGTCAGGAACGACCATAACGGGAAACACGTCAAAGCCGTGTTCGGTGAGCCAGTCGGTGATGACGGGACCGGTTTCGTCGTCGTAGATCCCGGCCGCGGCACGGGTGGAGGCAATGACGACGCCTGCCTTCCTGCCCTGCACGTCGCCGTGGCGGTGGGGTTCGGGGGCGTTCAGGGTGCCGGGGCTGCTCACAGTGTCCAGTCCCCGCTCTTGCCACCGCTTTTGGCCAGCACCTTGATGTCGGTGAGGACGGCGTGCTTGTCCACCGCCTTGACCATGTCATAAACGCTGAGCGCCGCCACGGAGGCAGCCGTAAGTGCTTCCATCTCCACGCCGGTAACGCCGCGAGTCTTCACGGTGGCAAGGATGGAGACGGAGTCCGGTGCCAGCTCGAAGTCCACGGTGACCTTCGACAGGGGAAGCGGATGGCACAGCGGAATCAGTTCGGGGGTCTTTTTGGCGGCCATGATCCCGGCCACGCGTGCCACGGCCAGGGCGTCACCTTTGGGCAGGCCGCCCGAGCCGAGCAGGCCCATCACCTCTGCTGTGGTGCGGACTGTAGCGGTGGCGGTGGCCTCACGGGTGGTTTCGGCTTTGGCGGAGACGTCCACCATCTGGGCGCTGCCGTCCTGGCGCAGGTGCGTCAGCGCGGCCGGGGTTTGTTCTGCATTCACAGCATCCATACTTCCACCTCCGCCCCTGCCGCGAGCGCGGCCACTCCTTCCGGAACATGGACCAGCACGTTGGAGCCGGCAAGCGCGTGCATCAGGTGTGAGCTTTCGCCGCCCTGAAGTTCCACGGTTCCGTCCGCTTTGAGGGTTCCGCGGCGGACCTGGTGCTTGTGCCCGGGCGAGGTGAGCGGCTGGCTGAGCCTGGCGCGGACCGGCAGGCGGGGCGCCGGGGCACCCAGCAGGCGGGCGAGGACGGGGCGGAGGAACATTTCAAATGAGACGAGGCAGCTGACCGGGTTGCCGGGGAACCCGAGGAAGGGCCGGCCTTCAAAGGTGCCGATCCCCTGCGGCCCGCCCGGCTGCATGGCTACATGCAGGAACTCGACCGGCTGGTCCGCCATGGCCTGCCGGACCACTTCGTACGCGCCCTGGCTGACCCCGCCGGTGGTCACGATCAGGTCCACTCCTGCGCCCTCTTCCCGCAGCAGCGTCCTGAGCCCGTCCGGGTTGTCCGTGGCGATACCTGCACGGCGGACGTGCAGTCCTGCCTGTTTCATGGCGGCTTCCAGGAGTGTCCCGTTGGAGTCGAAGATCTTTCCGGGCTGGAGCTCACGGCCCGGCTCCACCACTTCGTCGCCGGTGGTGACCAGCAGGACCGTCACGGCCTGGCACACGGTCACATCCGGGATGCCCAGCGCGGCCAGGAGTCCCAGCTGGGCCGGGCCAAGGAAGGTGCCCGCCGCCAGGGCCGCCCCGCCGGCCTGCACATCGCTGCCTGCGGCACGGATGAACGTGCCCGGGGCTGCCGGCGGCAGCCATACGGTGGCGTGTTCCTTTGCCTGGGCGCCGGCTGGCAGGAAGCGGTCCGGAACGGCACGCTCGATAGGGACGACGGCGTCCGCCCCCGCGGGGAGCATCGCTCCGGTCATGATGGGGGCAGCCATGCCGGGTTGGAGTGGTGCAGGACGTGCGCCCGCTGGGACGGGAGGCATGATGCCCAGCTCTGCACCGCCGTCGGGCACGTCCACGGAACGGATGGCATACCCGTCCATTTGGGAGTTGGCGAAGGGCGGCAGGCTGATGGGGGCACGCACGTCCGCTACCAGGCCGCGGCCCAGGGCATCCGCCAGGGGCAGCGTTTCCGTCCTGTGCACCGAGTGCAATGGCTCCAGCAACGCAGTGACGGCTGCTGCATGGTCTGCCACGGACCTCGCCTGGTGCTTCGCGTGATGCCGCTGGTGCTCCGTCCGGTGCTCCGCCTCTGCAGGCGTTCCATGCGGTTGCGGGCTGGCCATGGTTCCGCCTTCAGGTCGAGCGTTCAGGGTGTCACGTCCACTCTAATCGTGTGGAGCCCGGTGGCTCCGTCCGGGACAACCGGCCGGCTCCGCTCGTCCTGGATGCGTCCCGCGAGGTCCGTGGCACGGACCTGGACTTCATACTGGCCCTCCGTCAGCTCCACTCCCAGTTTCCATTGGTACCAGGTGTCCACCGAGATACCTTGGGCAAGGTCTGCCTGGCGCCAGGGTCCGCGGTTCAGTCGCAGTTCCACCCTGCCGATGCCTGTGTGCTGCGCCCAGGCGACACCGCCGAACATTATGGTTCCGGCCTTCACCTGCCGTCCGGGGCGGGGCACGTCGATCCTCGAAGAGGTCTTGATGGGCCCACGCTCGGACCAGCCCCGCGGCGTCCAGTAGGCAACGTCGTCCGCGAACCGGGTGACTTTCAGCTCCGTGACCCACTTGGTGGCCGAGACGTACCCGTACAGCCCGGGCACCACCAGCCTCACAGGGAAGCCGTGCTCGAGGGGCAGCGGCTCGCCGTTCATGGCGACGGCGAGCAGTGCGTCCCTGCCGTCGCTGAGCACGTCAAGCGGCGTGCCGGCAGTCCAGCCGTCGGCACTTTTTGACAGCACCATGTCCGCGCCGGCCTGGGGCCCGGCCAGTGCCAGCAGTTCGCGGACGGGCCAGCCGAGCCAGCGGGCGTTGCCGATGAGGTCTCCGCCCACGGTGTTGGACACGCAGGCGATGGTGATGTGGCGCTCGGTCAGGGGTTTGGCCAGGAGGTCGGCGAAGGTCAGTTCCACCTCCCGGTCCACCAGTCCTGTGACTTTGAGGACCCAGGTCGCGGGGTCCACGGCGGGGACCGTCAGGGCGGTGTCGATGCGGTAGAAGTCCTTGTTGGGGGTGACAAGCGGCTGCATGCCGTCCACTCCGGCCTCGGCGTCCCCGGGAATGGCCGGTGCAGGTGATGCGGGAACAGGCAAGGTCACGCGGCTCCGGGCCTCGCTGGCGACGGCAGCAGCACCACGCCAGAGTCCCGCCAGCAGGCCTCCTGCCGCCGTAAACACCGCTCCCCCGGCCAGAGCCTGAAGGAAACGGCGGCGTGCCGGCGGGGCACCGGGGGCAGGCTCCAGCGCTTGGGTCTCCCATTCCCGGAGAGTGCGAATGAGGAACCTGAGCAGAAGTACGGCGACGACGGCGGTGAGCACCGCCAGCACTGCCGCGTTGGCGCTGGCCTGGGCCCGGGTCAGGACGGCGGCCAGGCCCACCATGCCGAAGACGCCGATCAGCGCAGCGCCGGCAAAGCGCTTCCGGTATTCCAGGATTCCTGCCAGGGCGGCCAATGCAGCCATCACCAGGCCCATGCCCACGAGGAGGGCCGCCTTGTCCGCGGTGCCGAACACGGCTACCGCCCAGTCCTTGACGCCCGGGGGAACGGCGTCGATAACCGCTCCGCCGACAGCGGTCATGGGTGACAGCGATGGACTGAAGAATCCGGCCAGCAGTTCCCCCAGTACGGCGGCGCTCCCCACTGCGACGATGCCGGCGGCTGCTGCCGCCCGCGCAGCCTGCCGCGGCCCGCCGTCGTGCCTTGCCTGCCCTGGCTCGGAGCTGCTCACACCTCCAGCTTAGATTCGCGGACTGCGCATGGCGCCGTTCCCGGGCTTTCTGTTTCCGGCGTTCGCCACCCCGGGTGTGATGCGCGCCCCAAGGTGGCGTAGCCTGAATTCATGAGTGTCCAGCTAGGCATGCCGCAGCCACGGGAGGAAGCAGACGCACCCCTGCCCTCAGTCCCAGCCGCCCGCCCCGGGGATGCGCCGGCCGGGCTCGCGGACCGTTACGGCCGGCTGGCGACGGACATGAGGCTGTCCCTGACGGACAAATGCAACCTGCGCTGCACCTACTGCATGCCGGCGGAGGGCCTGGAGTGGCTTTCGAAGCAGGCCGTGATGACCGCCGGGGAGATCGTCCGCATCGTCGGCATTGGGGTTGGGCAGCTGGGAGTCCGCGAGCTGCGGCTGACCGGCGGCGAACCGCTGGTGCGGCACGACCTCGTGGACATCATTGCCGCCCTGCGCAGCAACCACCCGGACCTGCCGATCTCCATGACCACCAACGGCGTTGGCCTGGCGAAGAAGGCGGCTGCCCTGAAGGGCGCCGGACTGACCCGGATCAATGTGTCCCTTGACTCGCTGCACGAGGAAACCTTCACCCAGCTGACGCGCAGGCCGTTCCTGGACCAGGTGCTGGCGGGAGTGGACGCCGCGTGGGCAGCGGGCCTTGGGCCGGTCAAGCTCAACGCGGTGCTGATGCGAGGAATCAACGACGCCGAGGCGCCATCGTTGCTCGACTGGGCGCTCGGCCGCGGCTATGAGCTTCGCTTCATCGAGCAGATGCCACTGGATGCCGACCACGGCTGGACACGGCGGAACATGATTACGGCTGCCGAAATCCGCCAACTGCTCTCCGCTGACTTTATCCTCAGCCCCGACTCCCGCGCCCGTGACGGTGCGCCTGCAGAACGTTTTGAAGTACGACGCCGGACGCCAGGGTCCGATCACGGGTCCGGTCCGGTGCTGGGAACCGTTGGAATCATCGCCTCCGTGACGGAACCTTTCTGTTCCGACTGCCGCCGCACCCGGATCACCGCAGAGGGCAAAATCATGAGCTGCCTGTTTTCCCGCGAGGAGTTCGATCTGCTGGGCCTCCTGCGCAGCGGGGCAAGCGATGAAGCCCTCGCCCAGCGGTGGCAGGACGCAATGTGGCTCAAGCCGAAGGCTCACGGAATGGACCACGTGGGACTTGATGCTCCGGACTTCGTCCAGCCGGACCGCAGCATGAGCGCCATCGGGGGCTGAATCTCTTGAACGTACGTTACTTCGCTGCCGCACGCGCTGCTGCCGGCCTGGAGGAAGAGAGCTTCCACCTGGCGGAGGGCGCCACCGTTGCGGACCTTTTGGAGGCTGTCCTGGCCGTGCAGCGCCCTGGACCTCCCTCCGGCACGCCGCCGCTGCCCCGCATTCTCTCCCGGAGCAGCTTCCTCCTTAATGAAGTGGCGGTGCGTGACCACTCAGTTGTGCTAAAAGCGGACGACGTGGTGGATATTTTGCCTCCTTTCGCCGGGGGGTAGGGAGCGCTTTTTCCGGCCGGTCCATTTGCCCAGCCCTGATTGTCAGACCCTTCCCCGATGATTGGTACATGGGCAGGGAATCGGTGGCGAAGGCGTTTGCGGACATCCGCGCCGCCCTTGCTGTGCTCAACGCTGAGGTGGACGGGCGTGGTGCGGAGCCGTTCTCGGCTGCTGATCCGCTGGCCGGGCTGGCCGATGGAAACCTGGACATCCTCGCCGGCGCCAAGGAAGCAGAAGCCGGGCTCGCAGGCCTGAAGGCCCGCGCGGCCATGAAATACGCCAACACCGCCCACGCCCTGGCACCGGAGATGCCGGCCCGCGCGCAGGAGATGGCCATCGCCGCGGAAATCGGGGCCGTGCTGGCCATCGGGCCACGGGCCGCAAGCACGTTCCTGGCCACGTCCCACGCCCTGGACACAACCTTGCCCCTGACCCTCTCGGCCCTGCAATCCGGAACCATCTCCTGGCAGCACGCCCTGGCCCTCGCGGACGAGGCCGCCACCCTCGACCCCACCGGCGCCGCCGCCCTTGAGGGCCATTTCCTGGACCCCGACACACCCAGGCCCTCCACCGCCGCCCCGGCCGGGGACATCCCCGCGCACCGCCTCCGGCACAAAGCACGCACCTGGCGCGAACGCCACCACACCGACTCCATCGAGAAACGCCACACCAAGGCCGTGACAGACCGCCGGGTGGAATACCGGCCGGACCAGGACGGCATGGCCTGGCTGTCGGCCTGCCTCCCCGCTCATCAGGCAATGGCGGGCTGGAACCGGCTCAACGCCCTCGCCCGGGCCGCACAAGGACCCGACGAGTCCCGCACCCTCACCCAGATCCGGGCCGACAACTTCGCCGAAGCCATCCTCACTAACGGATCCAATGCCGCCCTGTCGTCGACGAGCCGGGCGCAGGTGCTCGTTACCGTGCCGGTGGTCGCGCTGATGGGCCTGACCGACGAGCCCGCCATGCTGGACGGGTACGGGCCCATCCCGCCGTCCATGGCGAGGGACCTCGTCGCGAACGGTGCTGATTCGTTCCACCGCGTCCTTGTCGACCCGCGGGACGGGGCACCGCTGGAGATCGGACGGACCAGCTACCGCGTCACCAAAGCCATGCGGAACTGGCTGCGGATGCGGGACGGCACATGCCCCTTCCCCGGCTGCAGCAACAACTCCCTGGATAACGAGGCAGACCACCTCCTCGCCTGGCACCACGGCGGAACCACCGGAATCAGCAACCTCGGACAACCCTGCCCAAAACACCACAAACTCCGGCACACCACCGGCTGGAAACCAACACCAGCCACCAAAAACCAACCACCCGGCTGGACCTCACCCACCGGGCGCCACTACAAAAGCGAACACCAGGACTGGGAACCACCCCACTGGCCAGGCTGGCTGGCTTCTTCATGTGTGACTGACATCCACGAGCCTGGCAGCGGTTCAGCAGGCCATGCCGCGGGTTCAGGGATGCCTGATGATGACGATCCGCCCCTCGTTGACCTGCCGGAATTCGAGATTCCGGAAGACACGGGAGTAGCGGAGTGCGACCTGCCGCAGGACGTGTTCGGGGAGTTCTACCTGAGGCTGGCGCTAACCGGACATGTGGTGACAGCTGCCCCAACGTAGGGGCCGGGGCGTGTCCGGCATTGCAGTTCAGGACGCGGGGAGTCACGCAGCCGGTGCGCCCGGATCACGCCTGTACCGGGAGGTCATGAAAGGTTTGTATGGGGCCGTTGCTCCGTCAGCTGCGCTTCGGTAGCGGAGATCCGCGCCAGCAGAACCATCCCGGCGGATTTCGGCGATGTCAAAGAGGACTCCGTCTGTGATGCGCAGGGTATGGCGGATGGAACCCGCTCCGGCGTGGCGCTCCACCTGGAGGTCCCCGTCATGCCAGGTGCAGCGCGCAGGGGCATCCGGGGCGGGGCTCACGCTGTCGACGTAGTACCAGAGGACATCCCGACGGACGGGATCGACCGTGAAGATGCCGTGGCCCTCGAAGTGGCTTCCATCCGTTTCTGTGTGACGGTAGCTCTGCACCACGGCCGAGCCTCCGGCAACCAGGGTGAACGTCATTTCGGCCTCCACGGTCCGTTCCGCTCCCCAGGGGCCGGACTCGAGCCGTGTGGTCCCCTGCCACCGGCCCAGCAGGTTCGCCAGGGCCTGGTGTCCATGATCGGTACGGGGCCGGTCCATGATTCGTCCTCCCCTAACCCGGGCAATGACCTGCCCTCACGGGTTCATCCTAAGCCTGGGGCCCGGAAGTCAGAAGCCGAAAGTTTCAGTCTCCTCGAACGGTCCCACCACGGTCACGGTCCGGGGTGCCGCAGCCAGTTCGGCCGCAAGTTCCTGGACCTGGTCGGCGGTGACAGCCTTGATCAGGCGCAGCGTTTCGTCAATGTCCTGGTATTCGCCGGAGACGAGCTCGGCGCGGCCCAGCCGCGACATCCGGGAACCTGTGTCCTCCAGCGCCAGCACGATTCCGCCACCCAGCTGGCCCACGGCCTTGCGGAGCTCGTCCTCGGAGATCCCGTGCTCAGCCAGTTTGTCCAGCTCAACAGCCAGCAACTCCAGGACCTGGCGCACCTTCGACGGGGTGCACCCGGCGTACATGCCGAAATAGCCGGCATCCGCGTAGGAGGACGCGAAGGAGTACGTGGAGTACACGAGCCCGCGCTTCTCCCGGATCTCCTGGAACAGGCGTGAGGACATGCCCCCGCCCAGCACGGCATTCAGGACGCTCATGACGTAGCGCCTCTCGTCCGTGGCCACGATGGTGGGGCAGCCCATGATGATGTTGGCCTGCTCCACGGCGCGCTTGACCACGTGCAGGCCTGCCGTCCCCGTGATGAGGGCGCGGTCGGTGGACCGGCGTTCCACCGGTGCGGCGTCGGACTTCAGCGACCAGCCGGCCGATTCGAGGGCATCCACCACAAGGTTGCAGACGACGTCGTGGTCCAGTCCCCCGGCTGCGGTAATGACCAGCTCATCCGGCCGGTAGTACCGCTGGTAGTGTTCCCACACCGAGTCGCGGGCCACGGCCCTGATGGCGTCGGGGGTACCGCCGATGGGGCGGCCCAGGGGGTGGCTGCCGAGCACGGCCGCCACAAAGTGCTCATGGGCGACGTCGGTGGGGTCATCGCTGTCCATCGCGATTTCCTCCAGGATGACGTCGCGCTCCTGCTCCATCTCAGCGGGGTCCAAGACAGCTCCGGTGATCATGTCCGCGATGACGTCAATGGCCATGGGCAGGTCAGAATCCAGGACGCGCGCGAAGTAGCACGTGCTTTCCTTGGCCGTAGCGGCGTTTGACTCGCCGCCCACCTCGTCGAAGGCCGAAGCGATTTCCAGGGCGGTACGGCGCCTGGTGCCCTTGAACAGGAGGTGTTCCAGGAAGTGGGTGGAGCCGTGCTGTCCCGGAGCCTCATCCCGTGAACCGACGCCCACCCAGAAACCAATGGTGGCCGACCGCTGCCCGGGCATCGCCTCGGTGAGTACCCGCACTCCCCCGGGCAGGACCGAGCGCCGGACTTCGGAGCCGCCGTCGGAACCATGGACCAGGGTATCGCCGGGGTGGTTCTGCTCGAGCGGCAGGGGTACAACAGTCATTGAGGCCTTTCAAAAGGGGCAGCCGGGATCTGGCTGCCATCGTAACAGCGGCGGGGCCG
>NZ_BMKU01000002.1:0-427413 GCF_014644495.1 Pseudarthrobacter polychromogenes | reverse complement strand
CGGCCCCGCCGCTTCATGCTTCAACCTGCAGGCCGTGCCCGCAAGGCGGAATGCTAGACGTCAGCGCCTTCAGCAGGTTCCGTGGCGTGGGCGCGCTCGGTCTCATCCGCGGCGCCTTCTTCCTCGGCAACTACGGGGGCGAGCGAGAGCTTTCCACGGTCGTCGATCTTGGTGATTTCCACCTGGACCTTCTGGCCGACAGAGACGACGTCGTCGACGTTGTCCACGCGCTTGCCGTTGGCCAGCTTGCGCAGCTCGGAGATGTGCAGGAGGCCGTCCTTGCCCGGGGTCAGCGAAACGAAGGCACCGAAGGTGGTGGTCTTGACGACCGTACCCAGGTAGCGCTCGCCGATTTCCGGGACCTGCGGGTTGGCGATGGCGTTGATGGCGGAGCGTGCTGCCTCGGCAGACGGACCGTTGGTGGCGCCAATGTAGACCGTGCCGTCGTCCTCGATGGAGATGTCAGCGCCGGTGTCTTCCTGGATCTGGTTGATCATCTTGCCCTTAGGGCCGATGACCTCGCCGATCTTGTCCACGGGGATCTTCACGGCGATGACGCGCGGGGCGAACTCGGAGAGCTCGTCCGGGGTGTCGATGGCGGAGTCGATGACCTCGAGGATGTGCAGGCGGGCTTCGCGTGCCTGCTTCAGGGCTGCTGCCAGCACTGAAGCGGGGATGCCGTCGAGCTTGGTGTCCAGCTGGATGGCCGTGACGAACTCGGACGTGCCGGCAACCTTGAAGTCCATGTCACCGAAGGCGTCTTCGGCGCCGAGGATATCGGTCAGGGCCGCGTAGCGGGTCTGGCCGTCGACCTGGTCGGACACCAGGCCCATGGCAATACCGGCGACGGCGGCCTTCAGGGGCACACCGGCGTTCAGCATGGACAGGGTGGAGGCGCAGACGGAACCCATGGACGTCGAACCGTTGGAGCTGAGAGCCTCAGACACCTGGCGGATGGCGTACGGGAATTCCTCGCGGGACGGCAGGACCGGCACGAGCGCGCGCTCTGCCAGGGCACCGTGGCCGATTTCGCGGCGCTTCGGCGAACCGACGCGGCCGGTCTCGCCGGTGGAGTACGGCGGGAAGTTGTAGTTGTGCATGTAACGCTTGGTCTTGACCGGTGACAGCGAGTCGATCTGCTGTTCCATCTTCAGCATGTTCAGCGTGGTGACACCCATGATCTGGGTCTCGCCGCGCTCGAAGATGGCCGAGCCGTGGACGCGAGGGAGGACCTCAACCTCGGCGGTGAGCTGGCGGATGTCCGTCAGGCCACGGCCGTCGATGCGGATCTGGTCCTTGAGGATGCGCTGGCGCACAACGTGCTTGGTGACCGAGCGGAACGCTGCGGACAGCTCCTTCTCGCGGCCTTCGAACTGGCCGGCCAGGGAAGAGGTGACCTCGTCCTTCAGGGCGTCGGAAGCGTTGTCGCGCTCCTGCTTGTCAGCGATCTGGAAGACGGCGGTGAGCTTCTCAGCGGCAGCGGCCTCAACGGCGGCGTAGACGTCATCCTCGTAGTCCAGGAAGACCGGGAACTCGACGGTCGGCTTGGCTGCGCGGGCGGCGAGGTCGGCCTGCGCGTCGCACAGTGCCTTGATGAACGGCTTGGCAGCCTCGAGGCCCTCGGAGACAACCTCTTCGGTGGGAGCGGTGGCGCCCTGTTCCTTGATGAGGTTCCAGGAGTTGTCGGTAGCTTCGGCTTCCACCATCATGATGGCGACGTCGTCACCGGCAATACGGCCGGCAACAACCATGTTGAACACGGAGTTTTCCAGCTGGGAGTGCTTGGGGAAAGCAACCCACTGTGAACCGTTTTCGTCGGCAACCAGGGCAACGCGGACGCCGCCGATGGGGCCGGAGAACGGCAGGCCGGAAAGCTGGGTGGACATGGAGGAGGCGTTGATGGCCACCACGTCGTAGAGCTCGTCCGGGTTGATGGCCAGGACGGTCACCACGATCTGGACCTCGTTGCGCAGGCCCTTGATGAAGGCGGGGCGCAGCGGGCGGTCCATCAGGCGGCAGGCCAGGATGGCTTCGGTGGACGGGCGTCCCTCGCGGCGGAAGAACGAGCCCGGGATGCGGCCGGCAGCGTACATGCGCTCTTCGACGTCGACCGTCAGCGGGAAGAAGTCGAAGCCTTCACGCGGGTGCTTGCCGGCGGTGGTGGCGGACAGCAGTGCGGTGTCGTCGTCGATGTACACCATTGCTGCGCCGGCTGCCTGCTTGGCAAGGCGGCCGGTTTCAAAGCGGATAACCCGCTTGCCGAATCGGCCGTTGTCAATGACTGCTTCTGAGAACTGGATTTCGGGACCCTCCAAGAGAGTCACCTCCGTTTCTGTTTTTACGGAAGTCCAGCCGCATCAACCCAGCCAGCATCTGTCTACTGGCCCTGCACCCGGTCATCGATCGAGACCCACGGGCCGGGGCTGCCTTCAAGGGAGCCGTTCCCGGGGATCACTACCGAGGACCGCGAATGCGTGATGCGGTTGATCCTCCTGTTTAGTTATTCAGGTGAAGAAGGCGGCCCGTTCCACGGGGAAAGGGCCGCCCCAAAGTGTGACTAGCGGCGCAGGCCGAGGCGCTCGATGAGCGAACGGTAGCGGGCGATGTCAGTCTTCTTGAGGTAGCTCAGCATGCGCTTGCGACGACCAACCATGGCCAGCAGACCGCGCTGGGTGTGGTAATCGTGCTTGTGCTCCTTCATGTGCTCAGTCAGATCCTTGATCCGCTGGGTCAGGACAGCAACCTGGACCTCGGGTGAACCGGTGTCACCTTCGCCGGTTGCGTATTCCTTGATGATGGACTGCTTTACAGCGGCGTCAAGTGCCACAATATCTCCTTGGGATGTGCCGTGAGGGCCCAGGTCAGAACTTCACTGCCGGGTCTGCTGCCGCGGCTGGCAACCGGAAACCGGTCAGCGCCGTACACAACAGGAACCAGCCGCCACGGACTGCAGCCGGATCCATCGTTTAGTTTACCGGCCCCTGCCTAATCTTGTCGAAAGGGGCCCGCGTCATGCGTGGAGGCGGTTCCGCATTTCCTCCATGCCCTGCAGGACCTCCCGGAAACTGGTGCTCAGCGGAGAGAGGCCCACCCGGATGCCGTGCGGCGCACGGAAGTCAGGAATAACGTCCCCGTCCCAGAGCGCCTCCACCGTTGCCTTCGTAAACTCCGCGTGGTCCACCGTGATGTGGCTGCCACGCCGGGCGGGGTCGCGGGGCGTCGCCAGCTCCGCCCCGAGGGGAGCCAGCAGGGCGTCAAAAACCTCGACGGCGAAGGCTGTCAGCTTCTCCGATTTCTCCCGGATGGCAGCCATGGACGCTTCCTCGACCAGGTCAAGGGTGCCCTTCATGGCGATCATGCCGAAGATGGCGGGCGTCCCGCTGAGGAAGCCGCGGATCCCGGCGGCCGGCTCGTATCCTGCAGCCATCTCAAAGGCGTCCTTGCGGCCCATCCACCCCCAGATCGGCTGGTTGAGCGACGGCAGGTGCCGGTGGTTCACGTAGGCAAAAGCGGGCGACCCCGGTCCCCCGTTGAGGTATTTGTAGGTGCAGCCGGCGGCGAAGTCCACGCCCGCTTCATCCAGCCCGATCTCCACCGACCCCGCGGAATGGCACAGGTCCCACACCACCAGTGCGCCGGCGTCGTGCACTGCCGCCGTGATGGCGGGAAGGTCGGCCAGGTGGCCGGAACGGTAGGCGATCTGGCTGAGGAGGACGACGGCGGTACGCGGTCCGGTTGCCTCGCGCACCTGTTCAACGGTTACCCCGGCGGCCGGATCAGCCTGGATCCAGCGGAGGGTCAGCCCCTCTTCCAGCGCTATGCCTTCCACCAGGTAGCGGTCCGTGGGAAAGTTTTCGGTGTCCAGGACCAGCTCGTTGCGGTCGGGGCTGGCCACCGCGGCGAGGGCGGCACGGATCAGTTTGTACAGCACCACGGTGGTGGAGTCCGCAATGATGGTCTGGCCGGGAGCCGCTCCCAGCACTGCCCGGCCCAGCTGGTCACCGATGGCCTGGGGCATCGCGAGCCAGTGTTCATCCCAGCCGCGGATGAGGCGGCCTCCCCAGTCGTCGCGGATGAAGGCGGCGACGTCGTCGGCGGTCCGCTTGAGGGGCCGGCCCAGGGAGTTGCCGTCCAGGTAGGACACGGGGGCGTCCGATCCGATGAAGTGGTGGCGGTAGTGGGCCAGCGGATCATGGCTGTCCAGCTCTTCCGCGCGCTGCTGCAAAGTCATGGCTGCCTTCCGTGGACGGGCTGGTGGTTGGTGCCCGGGCGGAACGTCCCCTGGTGCGTGCTCATTGGCCGATTTCCGTCCGGACTGCGAACAGTTCAGGGAAGAACGTCAGTTCCAGGGCTTTCTGCAGGAACGCCGCGCCGCTCGAGCCGCCAGTACCCGCCTTCATGCCGATGGTCCGCTGGACCGTCCGGAGGTGCCGGAACCGCCACAGCTGGAAATTGTCCTCAAGGTCCACCAGCTCCTCGCAGGCCTCGTACGCGCCCCAGTTGGCTGCGGCGTTCTCGTAGATGTGCTTGAACAGTGGCACCAGTTCCGGTGTGTACTCGTGGGCCCTGGTCACGTCCCGCTGGAGGACCGACGCCGGAACGTCGAAGCCCTGCCGCGCGAGGTAGCCCAGGAATTCGTCGTAGATGCTGGGGGCTGCCAGCAGTTCCTCCAGCATGGCGTGCGCTTCCGGGTCCGACTCGAACACCGGGAGCATCTTGCGGTTCTTGTTGCCCAGCACGAACTCCACGGCCCGGTACTGGCTCGACTGGAAGCCCGAGGAGTTGCCCAGGAAGCCGCGGAACTGGGAATACTCGGTGGGGGTCAGCGTGGCAAGGACCGACCACTGCTCGGTCAGGGTCTTCTGGATGTGTTTGACCCGGGCAATGCCCTTCAGCGCCGATCCGAGGTCATCGGCCCGGAGCCACGCCGCCGCGCTGCGCAGTTCATGCAGGACCAGCTTGAGCCACAGCTCGGTGGTCTGGTGCTGGATGATGAAGAGCATTTCATCGTGGTGCTCGGGCTCACTGACCGGCTGCTGCGCACTGAGGAGGGTTGGCAGCTGGAGGTAGGAGGCGTAGCTCATCCGTGAGCTGAAGTCGCGGACGATGCCTTTGTCCAGCTTCCGGGTGTTCTTTTCGACGGACACGGTGCTGCCTTTCCCTGGTGGGCGCCCCTAGCGCCGGGCCAGCAGCTCGTGTGCCTGGACGACGTCCAGGCGCATCTGCTCCACGAGTGCTTCCGGCCCACGGTAGGCCACCATGCCCCGGAGGCGGGCAACGAATTCCACAACTACTGTCTGGCCGTACAGATCGAAGTCTTCCACGTCCTCTTTTGGCCGGTCGATCACGTGGGCTTCCACCTGGCGGCTGACGCCGTCGAATGTGGGGTTTGAGCCCACGGAGATAGCCGCGGGCCACCGGGTCCCTGCCTGGTCCACCAGCCAGCCGGCGTAAATGCCGTCGGCAGGAACCAGTCCGCTGGCGTTGCTGGCCAGGTTTGCGGTGGGGAATCCGAGCGCACGGCCGCGTGCGGCGCCGTGGACAACTTCGCCGCGCATCCGGTGCGGGCGTCCCAGGACAGCGGACGCCGTTGCAACGTCCCCTTCCTGCAGGGCTTCCCGCACCCAGGTGGAGGAACAGCGGCGGTCCGTGCCGTCGTCGTCATGCAGGGGGTAGCCCTCGGAGCCGAACTCACTGATCACCTGCACCTCGAACCCGAACTTCCGGCCGAGCTCCTTCATGGTGTCCAGGTCCCCTGAGTTGCCGCGGCCGAAGCGTACGTCGTGGCCGATCACAACATGGCCGGCATGCAGGCAGTCCACAAGGTACTGCTCCACGAATTCCTCGGGGGTGAGGCTGGCCAGGTCCAGCGAATACTTCATGACCAGGATGGCGTCCAGGCCCAACTCCCCCAGCGCCTCCAGCTTGTCCTGCAAGCCCATGATCAGCTCGGGCGCGGACTCGGGACGGTGGACCTGGGCCGGGTGCGGGTCGAAGGTGACCACAACGGCTTTGGACCTTGTGATCCGCGCCGTGCGGATCAGTTCGGACAGCACCTGCTGGTGCCCCCGGTGAACGCCGTCGAAGTTCCCGATCGTGACCACAGATGGGCCGAAGTCCGCCGGGACCTCGGACGGATCGTTCCAGATGTAGACCATCACCCTCGCCTTAACAGCTTGCAAGTATCAATGTTCGGGCCTGGTACCGGCCGCGGAACTCTCTAAGATTACCCGCATTCGGGGGCCCGCCCGGACGCCGGGAACGGCACGGGCCGGGCGGTTACTTTTCCGCCGCCGCTGCCGGCCCCTCGCCCGGAGCCGGTGCGGCAAACAGGCGGATCAGCCCGTCCACTTCCTGTGCAGCAGTTGCAGGATGCCGGAAATGCTGGTGCGGCCGGATGGTGTAGTGGGTCCTGCGTCCCACCCTTGCCCGCTGGAGGTATCCCGCACTTTCAAGGTCCTTGAGGATCTGGAGGGCGGCCCGGGTGGTGATGCCCACCCGCTCGGCGATGTCTGCCACCAGGATGTCCGGGTCCCTCGCCACGGAGAGCAGGACATGGCCGTGGTTGGTGAGAAACGTCCAGGCGGGCCGGGCGGGCCCGCCTGGGCGTGGAGCTTCCTGGCCGCTGTCGGCAGAACTTTCAGCTGTCATGGATGCTCCGTTGTATTTGGCGTCATTGATGGTCGGTCCTGCTTGGCGCCCGGCGGCGCCACAACGGTTCCAGGGCGGCCACGTCCTCGGGAGATGCGGTTCCGAACGGTGCACGCTCCGGCGCGGGAAGCGGCCGGCGCCCTTGGCCCCGGGTTGCCCACAGGCTTGCTGCCACCGATACGAGGAGGATCATGGCAATGACCGCCAGGGAAACGGGCGTGGGGATGTAGTAGATGTCGATCTTCAGGAACATCTTAATGCCCACCCAGATCAGGACGAGCGCCAGGCCGGTCTTGAGGTAGATGAACCGGTGGATAAGGTCCGCCAGGAGGAAGTACATGGCCCGGAGGCCCAGGATGGCGAACGCGTTTGCGGTGAACACCAGGAACACGTCATCGGTGACGGCGAAGATCGCGGGGATGGAGTCAACGGCGAAGATGATGTCCGTGACCTCGACGAGGACCAGGACCGCCAGCAGCGGGGTGGCCAGGAGGACGCCCTGCCGCCGGATGAGGAACCGCTGCCCGTGGAAATCATTGGTCATGGGTACGTGCCGGCGGAACAGCTTCAACGCCCGGGACTTCTCCGGATCCAGGTGGTCGTCCCGGTGCCGGATCATCCGGTAGCCGGTAATAAGCAGGAACGCCGCGAAAATGTAGAGCACCCACCCCGCGCTGGCGATGATGGCGGCGCCTGCGGCGATGAAGATGCCCCGGAACACCAGGGCGCCCAGGACACCGAAGAAGAGGACGCGGTGCTGGTACTCCCGGGGCACCGCGAAGTAGGTGAAGATGATGGCCCAGATAAAGACGTTGTCCACGGCGAGGGACTTCTCGATCAGGTAGCCGGCAAAATATTGCTGGCCATACTCCGCACCGTAAACCTGCCACACCAGCACGCCGAAGCCAACACCGAAGGCGACCCAGACTGCAGACCACAATGCCGCCTCCCGCACCCTGATCACATGGGCTTTGCGGTGCGCGAAGAGGTCAAGGGCAAGCATCAGGACAATAAAAAGAAGTACGGCCAGCCAGGCCCATAGGGGAACGTTCATCAGGGGAAACCTGCTTCCAGTCAGATGTACCAACTGGAGGTCTTTCCCGGCTCCCTGCAGGAGCCTGCCCCGCCGGGCCGCTCAGGGGCGGCCGGACTGACGACGAGGCATTCGGGGGATACTCCCCTCCACACGAAATAGTGAAGCATATTTCATGTGTTCCGGCAAGGGGCCTCCAGCCCGGGAGGAAAGTTCCTCAGGCGGAGGTCCGTGCCTCCGGGCGCCGGCGGTACAGCCACACCAGCCCCAAAATGGGCAGCAACAGCGGGATAAACGCATAGCCGCGGCCAAACAGAGACCAGACGGTTTCATGCGGGAACTGGACGGGGTCGAAGAGGCTCAGGGCGCCCACCACCAGCACCCCGACAAGTTCCACGAGCACTGCGGCAACCGATACCTTGAACCAGGTGCTTCCGGCCTTGGCCAGCGAGACGGTGGCCACCACGTACACGACGGCGGCGAAGGCGGAGAGCAGGTACGCGAGCGGCGCCTCGGAGAACTTGGTGAGGATCTGGTAGCCCGCCCGCGCCGAGGCGGAAATCGCGAAGACCGCGTAGATGGCTATCAACAGCCGCCCGGGGCCGGTGTTGCGGCTGTTGGAGGCGCTGCTGCCGGCGTGGTCCTGCCCGGCGGTTGTGGTGTGCTGGTCTTTCACGTTGCGTGCTTCTTCCACTTCAGTACCAGATCTGGTTCATGCGGGCAGCCATGACCAGCGCGGTAACGCCGACGGCGGCCAGGACAAAGTTGCTCCACCTGGTCCGTTCCAGGATGGACCAGTAGACGGCGGCCGGGGGCAGGAGCATGGCTGTGACCAGGTAGCCCCAGAACTCCCACGCCTCGCCGGCGATGGCTTCGCCGGCAACCACCCGGATGACGGATCCCACCAGGTAGACGAGGAGGGCGACCTCCACCGCGGCCACGGACAGGATCGTGACGTCGTTCGGCGCCTTCTTGAGGATGCCCGCCGCAAGGCACACCGCCGTGGACAGGAGCCCGACCACCAGGATGATGTAGAAATACGCGTCCACCGTCAGCCCTCCGCCGTGTGGCCGGCTGAGGGGGCGCCGTTGCCGGGCGCGAACACCAGCACGGGTTTGGCGAAGCTGCCCGCATCGGCCAGGAGTGCCACCAGGCTTCCGTCCGGCGCGAAAGCGGCTGCGGGGTGGTCGGCGGTGGCAGCGTCGGGGCTTCCGGGGGCGGCGCCGGCGGCGATGCGCCGGCCAAAGGAGATCTCGGTGGTTTCTTCTGCGCTGAGCTCGCGGTTAGGCATCAGGGCCCGGGCAGCCTGCGACATTTCCAGCACGTTGAGCTCCTCGGCCAGCTGGTCCAGGGTGCGCGCCTGGTCCAGTGAGTAGGGGCCCACGTGGGTCCTGCGGAGCGCGGTGAGGTGTCCGCCCACTCCCAGTGCATTGCCCAGGTCCCGGGCGAGGGCGCGGATGTACGTGCCGGAGGAGCATTCCACAGTGACGTCCAGGTCCACGACGTCCGCCTCGGGGTCCCGCCGGATGGCGTGCACCTCGAACCTGTGGATGGTGACAGGGCGGGCGGCCAGTTTCACGTCTTCGCCGGACCGTACCCGCGCGTAGGCGCGTTCCCCGTTGACCTTGATGGCGCTGACGCTGCTGGGCACCTGCTGGATGTCGCCCGTCAAGGCCGCAACGCCGCCGTACATTGCCTGCTCGCTGACCCCGGACGTGCCGGCCGTGGCAATGACGTCGCCTTCGGCGTCGTCCGTCACGGTGGACTGGCCCAGGCGAATGGTGGCGGTGTAGGTCTTGGAGGTGCCCACGATGTAGGTGAGCAGCCGGGTTGCCTTGTTGATGCCCACCACCAGGACGCCGGTGGCCATGGGGTCAAGCGTTCCGGCATGCCCTACTTTCCGGGTACCTGCGAGGCGCCGCATCCGGCCAACCACATCATGGCTGGTCCATCCCTGCGGCTTGTCCACTATCACCAGTCCAGAAAGCACGCCTCCCAGTATATCGGCGGTGGTCCCGGCCCCTGCCCACGCCTCGGCACCGGCACTCCGGAGGCGGTTCCAGCGCCAGCTAGGATGGCAGGCATGCCTGAGCTTGCCGCCCATGTCCGCGACGTGCCCGTCAACCAGATCCGCGAAATCACCGAGGCCGCGTGGCGCACCCCCGGCGCCCTGGTGCTCAGCATCGGCGAGCCGGGCTTTCCGGTCCCCCGGCATGTGCTCGAAGCAGCCATGGCGTGCCTGGACCGGGATGAGACGAATTACACTCCGAACGCCGGCATCCCGGCACTGCGGGAAGCGTTCGCGGCGCGGTTCCGCGAACGCGCCGGCACCAGCCCCGGCGGCATCGACAGCATCGGCGCCGACCGGGTGTACGTGGTGGACGGCGCCCAGCAGGGCCTGCACTTTGCCATGAGCCTGCTGCTCTCCCCCGGCGACGAAATCCTGGTCCCCAACCCCGGCTACCCCACCTTTGCGATGACCGCCCGGCTGCTGAACGCTGTCCCCGTGGGCTACCCGCTCTACCCGGACCACGGTTTCCAGCCCAGGCCCGCGGACATCGAGGCGCTCGTCACTGACCGCACGCGGGTACTGGTCCTGAACTCCCCCTCCAACCCGCTCGGCGCCGTGCTGGGCGAGGACCTGACCCGGGAACTGATGGATCTGGCCCGCCGTCACGATCTCTGGGTCATCTCCGACGAATGCTATGAGGCCTTCACCTACGATGTGCCGCACGTCAGCCCCGCAAAGTTCGACGGCGATGCGCCGGGTGACGCGCGCGTCTTCACCTCCCTGACCCTGTCCAAGACCTACGGGCTCACCGGGCTGCGCATCGGCGCGCTGATCTGCCCGCCGGGCATCAAGCAGAAGATGGACAACGTGATGGAGGCGATTGTCTCCTGCGTCGCTTCACCGTCCCAGTACGCTGCACTTGCTGCCCTGACCGGGCCGCAAGACTATGTGCAGCACGCTCACGGGCACTATCGGGCGAACCGCGATGCGGCGTCCGCCGTGCTTGACGCGAAGGGCATCCCTTACCTCAAGGCGCAGGGAGCCTTCTATTTGTGGGCGGATGTCTCCCATGCAACGGGCGGGGACGTCCGCAGCTGGGTGCGCCGGTTCCTCGCAGATTCGGGTGTTGCCCTGGCCCCGGGGACTGCCTTCGGTTCCATCGGCGAAGGGTGGGTCCGGGTGGCCCTGTGCGGACGGCAGGAAGACCTGGTGGAGGGGCTGGGCCGGCTGCCGGGCCGGACCCGGCAGGGTTAGTGCCGCCGTGGCGGGGCTAGTTTCCCTTTCCCGCCAGCGCACCGTCCAGCCACGAACGCAGTACCTCCGCGGGGGCCGCCCCAGCCTGGCGGGCTGCCACTTTGCCGTCAACCATCACCATCAGCGTGGGAATTGCCTGTACATCGAATCTGCGCGACAGGCCCGGAGACTTGTCCACGTCCACCTTGACGAGCTTGATCCGGCCGGGCCGGTCCCGGGCCAGCTTGTCCAGCACCGGGCTCACCATGCGGCATGGGCCGCACCAGGCAGCCCAGAAGTCCACGAGCACGGGAACGGGTGACTGCTCGGCGACGGCCGCGAAGTCCGCATCCCCCGCGGCCACAATCCAGGGCAGGTCCGCTTTGCAGTTGCCGCAGCGCGGCCGGCCTGCCGCCTGGGCGGGGACCCTGTTGGTCTTTCCGCAGTCTGGACAGGTGGTGAGCGCAGGTTCCATTCCTAGTATTCCTTCCTGCCGGCAAAGTCCCCCCACGCCTGGAAGGGCGCGTGCGACGACGGGATGTCGCTTCGGGTGACGGGCAACAGTTCCGGCCGGGTCCCGTCGAAGTACTCGTAGAAAACTGCGTCGTCGAAACCTGCGGCGGCGGCGCCGTGGCGGTCGGCGGCGAAGTAGACGCGGTCGATCCGTGCCCACAGTGCGGACGCCAGGCACAGCGGGCAGGGCTCGCAGCTCGCATAGAGGACCGCTCCCTGCAGGTCATAGCTGGCTATCGCCGTTGCTGCGGCCCGGATGGCCACCACTTCGGCGTGGGCGGTGGGATCGTTATCCAGGGTTACGCGGTTGACGCCTTCATGCACCCGCCCGTCGGCGGTCACCACCAGCGCGCCGAACGGTCCCCCTCCTGCGCCGACGTTCCGGGTGGCCAGCTCCACGGCCTGCTCGAGGTACTTCGCGGTGTGGTCGGTCTCATTCGGCTCAGTCATAGCTAGATCCTAATCACTGGGGCTGAGATTAGGGGGTGGAATTAGGGGGCTGATAGGGGGAAATCCCCGCGACATTCTTACTGTGCAGGAATAATCTGGCGCCGGGGGGTTCCGAATTTCTAGCCTCCTGCCGGGAGGCTCCTTATCCGCCACGTTAAGGCCCCAAACCGGAGTACCCAATGAAGATTAAATTTTCGATCGTCGCGTTGCTCGCTGCTGCGGCGACAGTTGTTCCTGCCGGGGCCGCAGCCGCGGTTTCCACCCTCGAGCACACAACGCCCCGGACGCTGGCTGAGGGCCTGACCGCGCCTCTAAGCCTTACCGTAACCTACGATAAATCCGTCCTGGTGTCCCAGAACTTCTCCGGCCTGCTCAGCCGCGTCAACGACGACGGCTCCACTACTGCCCTCTACCAGGGGGAACAGGGTTGGAGCGTCGGAGGCGTTGAAACCCGGCATGGCACGAGGTACTTCGTGGAGAACGCAGGCGCCGGGGAAGGTGATCCGGCCGCCCTCAAAGGGTACTTGAAGTCCCTCGACCCAGAGGGAGAGGTGCATACGCTTGCCGATCTCGCCAGCCATGAACGGGACAAGAACCCTGATGGCGCCCAGCACTACGGTTTTGGACCCGACGTACCGGATTCCTGCCTGGCCGAGTGGCCCGCCTTCCCGCCGGCCCGGTACCAGGGCGGCCTGGACTCGAATCCCTACGCCGTGGCAATACGGGGTGATAAGGCGTACATCGCGGATGCGGGAGCAAACGCAATCCTGGAAGTGGACCTGGAATCAGGGGACGTTGACACGCTGGCAGTCCTGCCGCCCCGGCCTGCAGTGATCCCCGCGGGGACCAGGATCCCCGTGGACATGGCCGGGACCACCGTAGAAGTTCCTGCGTGCGTTGTGGGGCACGAATACGCCTTTGAGCCTGTGCCGACGGACCTGGAGTTCGGCCCGGACGGCCGGCTGTACGTCACGTCACTTCCGGGTGGGCCTGAAAATCCTTCCCTGGGAGCCCGGGGTGCCATCTTCCGCGTGAACCCTTCCACCGGCAGCACCAAGGTGTGGGCGGAAGGCATCCTGAGCCCCACCGGCCTGGCCATTGCCGACGACGGCGACGTCTACGTGGCGTCCCTGTTCGGCAACGAGATCATTGAGTTTGATGCCTCCAGCCGCCACAGGTCACAGTTCCTCGCGATCGACGGCCCGGCTGCAGTGGAAATCCGCGGAAACTCGCTCTATGCAACGGCCGGTTTCAGTTTCGCTGATCCCACTCAGGGAAGGGTCATCAAAATAGGCCTGTAACGGGAAAGGAACACTTACCGGCACAGCAGAAGGCCCGGACCACATCGGCGGTCCGGGCCTTCTGCTGTGCTGACGGTTACTTGTGGCCGTCTTCGTCGAGTTCCCCGTCGTCGCTGAGGTCAAGGTCCTCTTCGTCGAAGTCGTCCTCGTCGATGTCCACCTCTGCCGCTACGTCGCTCTTGTACGGATCGGCATCGCCTGCATGCTTGGCCTGGGCAGCCAGTGCGGCAACCTCAGCGTCACGCTTCTTCGCCTCGCGCAACAGCTCCTCAAGGTTGGAGGCAACCACGGGAATCTGGTCCGCCACGAACTCCAGGCTGGGAGTCAGCCGGACAGTAATGTTCCGGCCAACCTCCTGCCGAAGCACACCCTTGGCCTTCTCCAGTCCCTTGGCAGCATCGGCCTGGACAGCCTGGTCACCAAAAACGGTGTAGTAGACAGTGGCGTGCTGCAGATCATTGGTCACCCGGGCATCGGTAACAGTAATGCCCTCCAGCCGGGGATCCTTAACCTTCCGGCCCAGGGCCTCAGCAACAACAACCTTAATCCGCTGCGCCAACTTGGCAGCACGTGCCGGATCAGCCATGAACAACTCCTAAAAAATTTTGGAACGTACGACGGCGGTCTGGTGAGGCTGCGCGCACGTTAGGTTTTTGGCCACGCACCCAACGTGAGTCATCAACAGACCCGTTGGAATTTTCCGGCGGCCAGGGAGTGGCATCGGGCCTGCCGGAGCTGGGCGGCAAAGGATCGCAGATCCGTTGCCGCCCAGCGTAGGGGCGGGGCCGCCGGGAAATTCCGACGGCACCCACCTAAACGAACACGTTAGACGCGCGGCTTCTCACGCATCTCGAAGGTCTCGATGATGTCGCCTTCGTTGATGTCGTTGTACGAGCCAAGGCCGATACCACACTCGAAGTCCGTGCGGACCTCGGTGGCGTCGTCCTTGAAGCGCTTGAGCGTCTCAACGGTGAGGTTGTCACCGATGATCTTGCCGTCGCGGCTGATGCGTGCCTTGGTGTTGCGGCGGATGATGCCCGAGCGGACGATCGAGCCTGCGATGTTTCCGAACTTGGAGGAGCGGAAGACTTCGCGGACCTCAGCGGTGCCCAGCTGGAATTCTTCGTATTCCGGCTTGAGCATGCCCTTGAGCGCCATCTCGATGTCATCGATTGCGGAGTAGATGACGGAGTAGAAGCGCATGTCCACGCCTTCGCGGTCTGCCAGTTCGGCAACGCGCTCGGCAGGCTTGACGTTGAAGCCGATGATGACGGCGCTGTCCACTGTTGCCAGGTTGACGTCGTTCTGCGTGATGGCACCAACACCGCGGTGGATGACGCGCAGCTGCACGCCTTCGCCGACGTCGATCTTGAGCAGGGCGTCTTCGAGGGCTTCCACGGCACCGGACACGTCACCCTTGAGGATGAGGTTGAGGGTGTCGATCTTGCCGTCGGCCACTGCCTGGTCGAAGTCTTCCAGGCTGATGCGCTTGCGGCGCTTGGCCAGGGCGGCGTTGCGGTCGGCTGCTTCACGCTTCTCGGCGATCTGGCGGGCGGTGCGCTCGTCAGCGGTCACGAAGAAGGTGTCGCCTGCACGCGGCACGTTGGACAGACCCAGCACCTGCACGGGGCGGGACGGGCCGGCCTCGGTCAGGGCGCTGCCGTCGTCGTCGAACATTGCGCGGACGCGGCCGTGGGCCGTGCCTGCAACGATCGTATCGCCGACGCGCAAGGTACCGGACTGAACCAGGACGGTGGCAACCGCACCGCGGCCCTTGTCCAGGTTGGCTTCGATCGCGATACCGCGGGCGTCCTTGTTCGGGTTGGCGCGCATGTCCAGGGCAGCGTCTGCGGTGAGCAGGACGGCCTCGAGCAGCTCGTCGATGTTGAGGTTCTGGCGGGCAGAGACCTCAACGAACATGGTGTCGCCACCGTACTCTTCGGGAACCAGTCCGTACTCGGTCAGCTGGCCGCGGACCTTCTCCGGGTTGGCGCCTTCCTTGTCGATCTTGTTCACAGCCACGACGATCGGCACGTTGGCCGCCTGCGCGTGGTTGAGTGCTTCAACGGTCTGCGGCATAACGCCGTCGTCCGCTGCGACCACCAGGATGGCGATGTCGGTGACCTTCGCACCACGGGCGCGCATGGCGGTGAACGCCTCGTGGCCCGGGGTATCGATGAAGGTGATCTTGCGGTCGTCGCCCTCGTGGTTGTGGGTGACCTGGTAGGCACCGATGTGCTGGGTGATGCCGCCGTGTTCGCCGGCCATGACGTCCGACTTGCGGATGGCATCGAGCAGGCGGGTCTTACCGTGGTCCACGTGGCCCATGACGGTGACAACCGGAGGACGGGCCTCAAGTTCTTCGTCGCCTTCGGCTTCGAGTTCGGCATCGAAGTCGATGTCGAACCCGGAGAGCAGCTCGCGCTCCTCGTCCTCCGGGGACACAACCTGGAGCTTGTAGCCAAGCTCCTCGCCCAGCAGGGCAAAGGTCTCTTCATCCAGCGACTGCGTGGCCGTGGCCATTTCACCGAGGTGGAAGAGGACAGTCACCAGCGCGGCGGGGTTTGCCTCGATCTTGTCGGCGAAGTCCGTGATGGACGAGCCGCGGCGCAGCCGGATGACAGTGTTGCCGTCGCCGCGGGGTACGCTCACGCCACCCAGCGACGGGGCACTCATCTGCTCAAGTTCCTGGCGCTTTGCACGCTTCGACTTGCGCTGTTTGCCACGTCCGGCGCCGCCCTTGCCGAAGGCACCCTGGGTACCGCCGCGGCCGCGGCCGCCCTTGCCGAAGCCGCCGCCGGCGGGAGCACCGCCGCCGCCACCGGGACCGCCGGTTCCGGGAGCGCCACCCGGGCGTCCGGGACCACGCCCACCGGCACCGGGACGCCCTGCACCTGCGGGTGCGGGACGCTCAGTGCGGTTGGGCATCATGCCGGGAGTAGGACGGTTTCCACCGGCACCACCGGGGCGCGGTGCACCGGGGCGCGGGCCGCCGGCACCTGCTGCGGGACGGGGGCCACCTGCACCACCCGCGGTACGCGGAGCACCAGCACCACCGGGACGGGGACCGCCGGCACCTGCTGCGGGACGCGGACCACCGGGACGGTCGCCGTCGGTGCGGCTTCCTCCCGGGCGGGGCATGCCCTGCGAGGTGGCAAACGGGTTGTTGCCGGGACGGGGAGCACGCTCGCCGTCGCCGCCGCGGCCGCGGGGCATGCCCTGGGACGTGGCGAAGGGGTTGTTGCCCGGACGGGGACCGCCGGGACGGGGAGCGGAGCCACCCTGGCCTGAGCCGCCGGAACGGGCAGGCGCAGCGGGCGTTTCAGCCTTGGGTGCCGGGCGTGCGCCGGGCTTGGCTCCGGTGGACGGAGCGGCCGGGGCCGGTGCAGCCGGAGCTGCGGGCGCGCTGGCAGCGGGGGCTGCCGGAGCAGCAGCCTGTGCCGGTGCTGCCGGAGCGGCGGCCGCGGGGGCCTCAGCCTTCGGGGCCGGGGCTTTCGGTGCTGCCGGACCGGGTGCGGGTGTTGAGGGACGCGCCTCTGCCGCCGGGGCGGGCGCCTTGGGCGCTGCTGCCGGTGCTGCCGCCTTGGGGGCGGCGTCGGGGAAGGCGTTGCGCAGCTTGCGCACAACGGGGGCCTCAATGGTTGAAGAGGCAGAGCGAACGAATTCGCCCAGTTCCTGCAGTTTTGTCACTGCATCTTTGGAAGTAATACCGAGCTCTTTGGCGAGCTCATGTACGCGGACCTTGGCCACATTTCTCCTGTCTCGGTCCGCACCGAGCCAGGCACGAACCGTCTACTTCTTACTGCGGGCCCAAGCCGCAAATGCTGCAGTAGGGCCCATTGCAGAGCGCAACAAAGTTGTCATCGTTGCGCACTCATCGCTGGGAACTCATCGGGTTTCCATCAGTTTTCTGACCCGCTTTCAGGTTGGACGGTTGGTGTTGCAGTTGCCGGAACGCGTGCAACGCTCGCACCTGACGTGATCCGGCGTTCGACGGCGGCGGTACCGGTCGCTCCCTGCAGGGCACGTCCGAATGCTCGCCGCTTCAACGCCAGAGCCAGGCACGATTCGCTGGGATGCAGCCATGCACCCCGGCCAGCCATCCGGCGTCGTTCATCCACCAGGACAGCGTTTGATCCGCTGCCTTCGGCGACGAGCCGGAGTAACTCATTCCGCTTGCCCTTCTTCCGGCATCCGATGCAGGTACGCTCCGGCTGATTCCCGCTTGTTACTGGCACGGTCATCTTCCTGACGTTCATATCTGCTGGCCGCGGACGGCCTTCCTCCGGTGTGAACGGAATGGGGCACGCCCAGGGCGCACGGCTGCCGGCCGTTAGGCGCGGTCTTTACTAGTCTAGCCCCTCCCGGCCTGTCTGCCCGAAACTTCGCGCGCGATTCGAGGCCGGGAGGGCGTGAAAACTGTTCAGTTATCGCGGGCAGCCGCGGCGTCGGACACGATGTCGATCCGCCAGCCGGTGAGCTTGGCCGCCAGCCGGGCGTTCTGGCCCTCTTTGCCGATGGCCAGGGACAGCTGGTAGTCCGGGACCACCACGCGCGCCGAACGCGTGGCTTCATCCGTAATGGTGACCGAATTCACACGCGAGGGCGAAAGCGCGCTGGCGATGAAGGTGGCCGGATTCTCGCTGAAGTCGACGATGTCGATCTTTTCGTCGTTCAATTCGGTCATCACGGCGCGGACCCGGGATCCCATTTCGCCAATGCAGGCGCCCTTGGCGTTGATGCCGGGAACGTTTGCCTTGACCGCGATCTTGGTGCGGTGGCCGGCTTCACGGGCCAGGGCAACGATCTCGACGGAGCGGTCCGCAATCTCCGGCACTTCGAGTTCAAAGAGCTTGCGGACGAGGCCCGGATGGGACCGGGACAGGGTGACGGACGGGCCTTTTGAGCCGCGGTGGACGTCGATAACCAGCGCACGCAGCCGGTTGCCGTGGATGTACTTCTCCCCGGGAACCTGCTCCGGCGGAGGCAGCAGCGCCTCCACGGAACCCAGGTTGACCTGGATCATGTGCGGGTTGTTGCCCTGCTGGATGGTGCCGGAGACCAGCTCGCCTTCGCGGCCCTTGAACTCGCCCAGGACGTTGTCGTCCTCAACGTCGCGCAGGCGCTGGAGGATGATCTGGCGTGCCGTGCTGGCAGCGATCCGGCCGAAGCCTTCGGGAGTGTGCTCGAACTCGCCGATGGGGGCGCCGTCGTCGTCAATCTCGACAGCCCAGATGGTGACGTGGCCGCTCTTGCGGTCCAGCTCGGCACGGGCCTTTTCGAAGGCGCCGGGCGACTTGTGGTACGCCACCAGGAGCGCCTGCTCAATGGTGGGGATCAGGAGGTCCAGCGGGATTTCACGCTCACGCTCCAGAAGTCTCAGTGCGCTCATGTCAATATCCATCAGGCCTCCTCAGAAGGTCCATTGTGTCCAGGTTCCAGACCATCCCCGTTGAGGTGGCTGAATTCGATCTCGACTTTTCCGTTGCGGATCCTGTCGAAAGGAAGTTTTATGGGGTCGCCCTGCTTGGGCTTCATACCCTTTTTCACCGCGATCTCCGGGACGATGGTCACGCCGTCACCGTCCACCGACGTGATCCGGCCCATGACGTTCTCGCCCTGGATAACGTTGATCCTGGCCATGCGTCCCTTGGCGCGGTGCCAGTGCCGCGGTTCCGTCAGCGGGCGCCCGACGCCGGGAGAGGACACTTCAAGGTCATAGGGCCGGCCGTCGTCTCCGGGATCGTTGTCCAGGACGTCGGAGAGGATTCTGGAGATGTCGGCAATGACGTCAAGGCTGACGCCGCCTGTTTCCTCCTGCGGAAGGTCCACCACGACGTGGACCACCCGGTGGGAACCGGCCACGATGACCACGTCCTCCAGGTAAAGGCGGTTGGCCTGGACCGCGGGTTCAAGGAGTGCGCGGAGCCGTTCAGCTTCCGGGTTGTGTGCGGGGGCGGCTTCAGCCTTGCCCGTTCCGGTTTGGTCTGATGAAGCCGTGGCTTCTGCGTTGCTCACGATGCCGCGCCGCCTCCCTTATAGGTGATGTTGTGTGTACTAGCGTAGCTATTTTACCGGTCCGGTGGGGCGGAGATTCCCCGGCGGCGTGACACCATGGTCTGTTGTGAAAGAAGACGATCCGGAAAACCGCCCAAAGCTGCGCTATTTCCGGTACGCCGTTATTTCGTTCACAGTTCTGATTGTGCTCAGCCTGGGATTCTCGCTGATCCCCGCGGATCCGCCGGCGCCCGCGGATCCCCCGTTCTCCGAGCAGGCCAGGGTGGCCGCCCTGCAGGATTCCCTGGATCTGCGCGCTGCGGCCGGGCGGCTGTCAGCCAGCGCCGCGGCAGGCGGCGACGCAAACCCTGCCGCCGCGGCCGAAACTGTGACGTTGCTGACCCTGCAGGCCCGCGCCCTCCTTTCACCGGCGGATTCTTCCCCGGAGAAGGATGCCCCGGGGTCCGCCACTCCCCTGCCGTCCGGCCATTCCGGGCCCCCTGCCGCGGCCGCAATGACGGTGGAGCCCACGCTCGCAGGGCTGGCTTCCGCGCTCTCGGCCAGTGGTGTTCAGCGCCTTAGCGATGCGGCAAAGTCCGACGGCGGGATGGCGCGGTTGCTGGCCGGTGCCGGCACCGCCCAGCTGCTCGCAGCGGAGAACCTCGCCACCGCCGCGGGCGTCGCCGAGGATACGCTTCCCCATGCCGGTGCGGCAGTTTCTCCGGCCGCGGGCGCGCTGGCGAGCGATTCTACGGCGTCAGCCTGTCCGTCAATCCTTCCGGCACCCGCTGCCGCAGGGCAGGAACCATCTGCCGCGGGCATGTCTGCTGTACTGGGCAGTGCACTGTCGGCAGCCGTGGCCACCGAGCAGCAAAGCCTGTACGCCTACCAGGCGGCGCTCCCCCGGCTTGGCGCGGGCGATGCTCCAGCAGCGGAGGCCTTCCTGGGCCAGCACCGGGAACTCGCTGCCCAGGCCGCGGCACACTCCCGTGCCGCCTGCAGTGCCCCGCCGGCACAGCCGCCGGGCTTCGTACTGGACCCTGACTTCCTCGCGGCCCCCCGCGACGGGCTGGCCCGCCTGGAAGTAGCGGCTCTGCCCGCCTACGGGGATGTCATTGCGCAGGCCGACGGCGGGCTGCGGAGCTGGGCGATCGCTGCCCTGCAGTCCGGCGCGCGGCGCGCCGCCCACTGGAACGGCGGTGCGGGGCCGGTTCCCGGCCTCCTGCTTGACCAGGACCAGCTCCCGGAGCTTCCGGCCAGCCCCGCACCCGCGTCCGCCGGGACGTGACCTCCCGCCAGGCAATGGCGGCGGCCTGCCGGAAAGGCTGGCCCGGCGGGGCTTCTGATGGTTTGCTGAAGGCATGGATGCACACGACCAGTCCCAGCCTGCAGGCACGGACGCTGCGAGCCCCGAACTGCGCCGCCACATGGAGACCGAACCGCATGGAACGGACATTGCCCAACGGCTGAACTGGCTCCGGGCGGGTGTCCTGGGCGCAAACGACGGCATCGTCTCCGTCGCGGCGATCGTGGTGGGCGTGGCAGGAGCTACCTCCGAAACGGGTCCCATCCTCGCCGCCGGCGCTGCCGGGCTGGTGGGCGGAGCGGTGTCCATGGCACTTGGCGAGTACGTCTCCGTGAGCAGCCAAAGCGACAGCCAGCGTGCCCTGATCGAGAAGGAACGACGGGAGCTGGCCGAGGAACCGGAAGAGGAACTCGCCGAACTCACCGCCATCTACCAGGCCAAGGGCCTTAGCCCGGAAACGGCCGGTAAGGTCGCCGAAGAGCTCACAGCCCACGACGCCCTGGCAGCGCACCTCTCCGCCGAACTCAACATCGACGAGACGGACATCGTGAGCCCCTGGCACGCAGCCTTCGCCTCGGCCGTGGCTTTTGTCATCGGCGCCATACTGCCGATGCTGGCGATCCTTCTCCCCCCGCCCGGGATCCGGGTTCCCCTGACCTTCGCCGCTGTCCTGGTGGCACTGGCGCTGACAGGCACGCTGGGCGCCTGGATTGGCGGCGGGTCGAAAACCCGGGCAGCAGTCCGGGTGGTGGTGGGCGGTGCCCTGGCACTCGCTGCCACCTTCAGCATAGGCACCATGCTCGGCGCCACGGGCGTGGTGTAGTGAATCCTGCCGGCCGCTGATACGTGCAGGCCAAACGGCAGGGCCCCGATGCACCTAGGCTGGGACTGATGAGCCAGCCAACGGCAGTACCCATCCCGCCGGACCTTTCCGGGCGCTACTCCCGCACCGCCACCGGACGGGAGTGGCTCGCTTCCCTGCCCGGAGTCACTGCGGGCCTGCTGGAGCGGTGGCGGCTCGTGCCGGATCTCGCCCCTGGCTCACTGCCGTGGAACGGGCACGGCGCGGTAGTGGTACCGGTCCTCCGGGAGGACGGCCGGCCGGCAGCCCTCAAGATCGCCTTCCCGCACGAGGAAGCGCGCGTTGAGCGGCATGCGCTGGCGTTATGGGGCGGGCACGGCGCCGTCACGCTCCTGGCGGCCGACGCCGGCACGTGTTCCATGCTCCTCGAAAGGCTCGACGCCGGGCGCTCCCTGGGTACCGTCCCCCTGGCTGACGCCGCGGCCGTGTGGGGCGGACTTGTCCGGCAGTTGAGCCTTGTTCCCGACGACCGGCCGCAGTGGCGGGAATTCGAGCACATCGCCGCCCGTGCCGAACAGTGGAGCGACGACCTCCCCGCGGAGTGGGAACAGCTCGGCCGCCCCTTTCCACGGTGGCTGCTGGAGGCGGCGCTCGAGGTGTGCCAGACGCGGGGCGCGGTGGGGCGCCGCTCGGGGCGGGACGTCCTGGTCCACACGGACCTGCACTTCCTCAACATCCTGGCCAGGCCGGATGCCGTGGCACCAGCTGAAAGTCCGGCTGAAGCCTTCGCCGCCATCGATCCGCAGCCCATGATCGGCGAAGCGGAATTCGGCGTGGCGCCGCTGTTGTGGAACCGGCTGCAGGAGCTGCCGCTGAACCAGCCTGAATCCGGCCTGCGGCAGCGCTGCGCAGACTTCAGCGCCGCTGCCGGGCTTGACCCCGACGCCGCGCGGGATTGGGGCCTGGCCAGGGAGGTGGCAAACGCGCTCGACTATGCCGGGAAGGCGGGCCACCGCGGCGACCTGGCGCGGTCACTCTGGGTTGCCAGCACCCTTGCCGGCCGCACCCTCGAGGGGCTGCCGCCGGCCCATGCGCTGCCGGAGCCCGGCCAAGCGCCCGGCACGTAACGGCCAACCGGGCACCGCCTCCTTCTGCAGGCCGGGCGGCGGGCACCACGCAGCGGTCAGTCGAGGCGCACTGCGGAGAGCGCGGCCTTGACGGCGTCCACGGCGGTGCGGACCTCGTCCTCCGAGGTATGCCAGTTGCTGACCGAGACGCGCAGGATGTCCCGGTCCCGCCAGCGGGAGCCGGACATCCACACCTTGCCATCCGCGATGATCCTCGCGGTCACTGCGCGGGTGGTCGCGTCGTCGCCGAACGCCAGGCACACCTGGGTGTAGCCGACGTCGTTCAACACCTCCACGCCGTCCACTCCACCGAGGCCTGCTGCGATGTCCGCGGCAGCCGCAAGCATCCCTTGCACCTGCGCTGCCACGCCGTCGCTGCCCAGGCTCTTCAGCGCTGCCCATACCGGCACGCCGCGTGCGCGCCGCGACAGTTCGGGGACCTTCTCGAACGGATCGCCGGGACCTTCGGCGTCGTGCACGAGGTAGCTGGCGTGCAAGCCCATGGCCGAACGGAGGGCTGAAGCGTCCGTGACGATGGCTATGCCGCAGTCGTAGGGCACGTTGAGGGTTTTGTGGGCATCGGTGCCCCACGAATCAGCGTCCTCGAAACCGCGGGTCAGGCTCCGCAGCTCGGGCGCTGCCGCTGCCCACAGGCCGAACGCGCCGTCGATGTGCACCCATGCGCCATGCTTCCGGGCAACGCGAATCGCTTCGGGGAAAGGATCAAAAGCGCCCGAATGGAGGTTTCCCGCCTGCAGGCAGACCAGCGCGGGGCCCGAGCCTTCAGCCAGCACGGCGTCGAGGGCTTCGGGTATCAACCGCCCCTGGGCGTCGGCGTCGACCACCGCAGGCTTGCCCAGGCCCAGGTACCGCAGGCCAAGGTCCACAGTGTCATGCCGTTCGCGCCCCACCAGGCAGCGGATCCGCGGAGCGCCAAACAGCCCGTCGCGGTCCAGGTCCCAGCCGGCATCCGCGAGCAGCCGCCACCGGGCGGCGGCCATGCCCGTGAAGTTGGCCATGGTGGCGCCGGTAACAAAGCCGACGTCGGCACCGGACGGGAGCCCCAGCAACTCCAGGAGCCAGTGGCCCGCGCTCTCCTCGATGGCCGCCATGGCCGGGGTGGCATACCGGAGCCCGGCGTTCTGGTCCCAGGCGCTGACCAGCCAGTCCGAGGCCAGGGCGGCAGGCAGGGTCCCGCCGATCACCCATCCGAAGAACCGGCCGGACGGCATTGCCATGAGCCCAGGTTCCGCCGTTGCGGCCAGGAGGTCAACTACCTCCTCGGCCGGCATTCCACCCCGGGGCAGCGGCCCGCCAAAAGCCTCTGCCAGATCGTGGGCTGCCGCCACCGGTCCCACCCGCCGGTCCGGAAGGCTGCCAAACCAGGCTGTGGAGTGCCGAACCGCAGCCGCCAAGGCCCGGGCGTACTCGTCGTCGCCGTGTGACATACCTGCATGCTACGCCTCAGCGCCAGCGCCCACGAGGCCCCGATAACGGGCAATATCAGGCGAAGTTCTCCTGCCAGACGTCGTAGCCGAGCTTGATGATCAGTGCGGACACGACCAGCAAAAAGACCACGCGGACAAACCGGCTCCCCTGCTTCACGGCCGTCCTGGCGCCCAGGTAACCGCCGGCCATGTTCGCCGCCCCCAGCAGCAGGCCCACTCCCCACAGGATGGACCCGTGGGGCAGGAAGAACAGCAGTGCCCCCGCGTTGGTGGCCATGTTGACGATCTTGGCTTTGGCGCTGGCCTCGAGGAAGGCGTAACCCATGGCCGAGACCAGGGCGATGACAAGGAACGAGCCCGTCCCCGGCCCGATAAGGCCGTCGTAGAAACCAATGATGGCGCCGATCAGGCAGGCCACCACGTAGTGCTTGTGGCCGTCGTGGCGCAGCGCCGTGATGCCGCCGACGTCTGGTTTCAGGGCTGTGAAAAGCGCGACGGCGACCAGCGCGGTGACGATGATGGGCTTGAAGACGCTGGCGGGCAGGTTTGCCGCCAGGACGGCGCCGCCAAAGCTGCCTGCCAGGGCGATCGCGGCCATGGGCAGGGCCGTCCCCAGGTCCGGCCCAACCCGACGGTAGTAGGTGGCGGCACTCGTGGCGGTACCGAAGATGGACCCCATTTTGTTCGTGGCCAGCGCCTGGACGGGGGTGATCCCCGGGACCAGCAGCAAGGCCGGGAGCTGGATCAGCCCGCCACCGCCCACCACTGCGTCAACCCATCCGGCCGCAAAGCCGGCCAGCACGATCAAAAGGAGAGTTGCCAGCCCGAGGGATTCGAGTCCGAACTCCACCGTTGCGTCAGTTGGTGCGGACAGCGTTGACTACATAGTCAACAGCCTTGTCCACCGCCACGTTCTCAGCGTCGCCGCTGCGGCGGTCCTTGATCTCCACGACACCGTCCACCAGTCCGCGTCCGACAGCCAGGATGGTGGGAACGCCCACCAGCTCCGCGTCCCCGAACTTGACCCCGGGCGATACCTTGGGCCGGTCGTCGAGGAGGACATCGAGCCCCGCCGCCTCAAGTTCGGCTGCCAGCCGCTCGGCGGTTGCGAAGATCTCCTCGCCCTTGCCCACCGCGACGACATGCACATCGGCGGGGGCAACAGCCCGCGGCCAGACGATTCCCCTGGCATCGTGGTTCGATTCAGCCAGTGCCGCAACGGCCCGGGTGACGCCGACGCCGTAAGAGCCCATAGTGACGGTGACCTGCTTGCCGTTCTGGTCCAGGACCTTCAACTCAAGGGCTTCTGCGTACTTGCGGCCGAGCTGGAAAATGTGCCCCATCTCGATGCCGCGGGCGGTCTCCAGAGGACCGGAACCGTCCGGGGCGGGATCGCCTTCGCGGACCTCGGTGCACTCGATGACGCCGTCCCACGTGAAGTCGCGTCCGGCCACCAGGCCATAGACATGCTTGCCGGCCTCATTGGCGCCGGTGATCCAGGACGTGCCGCGGACCACGCGGGGGTCCACCAGGTACAGGAGTTTCGTTGAGCTTTCGGCGCCCAGCAGGGGCTCGTCCAGGGACAGGCCGGGGCCAAGGTAGCCCTTGACGATGAGCGGCTGCTTCTTGAGGTCGTCGTCGTTGGCCGCTTCCAGGCCGATCTCGCCCCCGATGGGCAGGAACGAGCCGATGTTTGCCTCAACGCGCTTCAGGTCCACGCCGCGGTCGCCTGGAACACCGATGACTACCAGCTGGCGCTCTCCGGTGGGCAGGGTGACGGCGAGCACCACGTTCTTCAGCGTGTCTGCGGCTGTCCACGCGCCGCCGTCGGCCTCGCTGCGGGGCGCGATCTGGTTGGAGGCGGCCACCAGAGTGTCGATGGTGGGGGTGTCCGGGGTGTCGCGGACCTCGGCGGCGGGAGCCGCGCTGAAGTCGATGTCCGCCGGGACAACGGTGGTGACGGCCTCAACGTTGGCTGCGTAGCCGCCGGCGGAGCGCACGAACGTGTCCTCGCCGATGTCCGTGGGGTGCAGGAATTCCTCGCTCTTTGAACCGCCCATGGCACCGGCGGTCGCGGTGACGGGAATGACTTCCAGGCCCAGGCGCTCGAAGATGCGCAGGTAGGCGCCGCGGTGGGCGGCGTAGCTGGCGTCCAGGCCGGCGTCGTCAACATCGAATGAGTAGGAGTCCTTCATGATGAACTCGCGTCCGCGCAGGAGGCCCGCGCGGGGACGCGCCTCATCCCGGTACTTGTTCTGGATCTGGTAGAGGCTCAGCGGCAGGTCTTTGTAAGACGAGTACAGGTCCTTGACCAGCAGCGTGAACATTTCCTCGTGGGTGGGGGCCAGCAGGTAGTCGGCGCCCTTGCGGTCCTGTAGCCGGAACAGGCCCTCGCCGTATTCAGTCCAGCGGTTGGTGGCCTCATACGGCTCGCGGGGCAGGAGGGCCGGGAAATGGACTTCCTGGGCCCCGATGTTGGCCATCTCCTCGCGGATGATGGCTTCCACTTTGCGCAGGACGCTCAATCCCAGCGGCAGCCAGGTGTAGATGCCCGGGGCGGCGCGGCGGATGTAGCCTGCGCGGACCAGGAGCCGGTGGCTTGCCACCTCGGCGTCGACGGGATCTTCACGCAGGGTGCGCAGGAACAGCTGGGACAGTCTTGTAACCACGGGTGGGTATCCGTTTCTGGGGAGGTGCTGGAGCTACAGCAAGCCGGTCATTTCGTCTGGGTACTAATCTACCGGCTTGCGGGGGCCTTTCGGGCGGCCCGGTTCCCTGGTGGGCGCCGCCCGGCATGCACCCGGTGCAGAAGACCCGTAACGCAGTTGAGCCACGCCCGGACATGCAAAGCCCCTGGCCCCCCAAGAGGCTGGTCATCGCGTCCGGGCGTGGCTCGACGCCGTTATCGCCCAAGTACTGGTGAGGACTGGTGAGACCGCCCACGCCACTCCAGCGCAGCTAGATCGAACCTATGTGATGCAGCGCACTATGACAAGTGCTTCCCACATTCCTGGCATGCACGGGTACCCCAGCCGCCTAGAAGAGCACAGTGGCGAAGGTCCCCACCTGGCTGAAGCCCACCCGCTCGTAAGTAGCCCGCGCACGGGTGTTGAAGCCGTTGACGTAGAGGCTGGTGACGGGCGCAATCTTGCGTGCCTGCTCCACCACGGATGCCATGTACCCGGCGCTCAGGCCCTGGCCCCGGTACAGCGGGTTCATCCAGACGCCCTGGATCTGCGTGACCTCGGAGGTGACGGCACCGAGCTCGGCCTTGAACACCACCTCGCGGGCTTCGTTCAGATGCACCAGGGAGTGGCCCTGCCGGATCAGGCCCTCCACGCGGCGGCTGTAGAATTCCCTGCCGCCCAGGAAGGGCGAGTACCCCACTTCTTCTTCGAACATGGCGGCGCAGGCCGGCAGGATACGGTCGAAGTCCGCGAGGTTTCCCAGCGCCAGCCCCGGGTTCGGCTCCGCGGACGGCGGCTCGCTGATGGTCATCAACGGCTGGTCCGGGCGGACTTCATGGGCCCGGTGTCCCAATTCAACCAGTTCGGCGTGCAGCGCAAGCACGGCAGTGGCCGGCCCGAAGGCGGATGCGTAGCGGCGTCCGGACCTGTTGGCGGCGGCGGCCACCACTCCGGCCAGGGTGGGATCAAGCTGGACGGGCACCAGGTTGGCCCCGGCCCAGCACGCACCTGCCAGGACGCCGTCGTCGAACACGCCCAGGACACCGGCACCGCCGCTGGTGGGAGCGGCGGTGCCGGCTGCGCGCAGGTGCGCGAGGATGAACACGTTGGAGACCGGATCACGCTGCGCCAGGAGCACCAAGGCAGCGGTGTCGTCCCCGTCAAGGATGCGGACGGAAATCCCCGGCGGGTCGGGGACGTCCTTACGAGACGCTAACCACGGGGCTACCCTTGACAGCATCTTCGCCATCGGCCTCCCCCATCTCTTCCGCGATACGCATGGCCTCTTCGATCAGTGTCTCAACAATCTGGCTCTCGGGCACAGTCTTGATGACCTCTCCCTTCACAAAGATCTGGCCCTTGCCATTGCCTGAGGCAACGCCAAGATCGGCTTCGCGGGCCTCCCCGGGTCCGTTCACCACGCAGCCCATGACGGCGACGCGCAGCGGAATCTCCATTCCTTCCAGTCCGGCAGTGACCTGCTCGGCCAGCGTGTACACGTCCACCTGGGCGCGGCCGCAGGAGGGGCAGGAGACGATTTCGAGCTTGCGGGGACGCAGGTTGAGGGACTGCAGGATCTGGTTTCCCACCTTGATTTCCTCCACCGGCGGGGCCGAAAGGGAAACCCGGATGGTGTCGCCGATGCCCCTGGACAGGAGCGCGCCGAAGGCCGTGGCCGACTTGATGGTTCCCTGGAACGCCGGGCCGGCCTCGGTGACGCCGAGGTGCAGGGGCCAGTCGCCTTTCTCCGCCAGCATTTCGTAGGCCGCCACCATGATGACGGGGTCATTGTGCTTGACCGAGATCTTGAAGTCGTGGAAACCATGCTCCTCGAAGAGGGACGCTTCCCAGACGGCGGATTCCACCAGCGCTTCGGGGGTTGCCTTGCCGTACTTCTTGAGGATGCCCGGCTCCAGGGATCCGGCGTTGACGCCGATGCGGATGGACGTGCCGTGGTCGCGCGCCGCAGCGGCGATCTCCTTGACCTGGTCATCGAACTTGCGGATGTTGCCGGGGTTCACGCGTACCGCTGCGCAGCCGGCCTCGATCGCCGCGAAGACGTATTTGGGCTGGAAGTGGATGTCCGCAATGACCGGGATCTGCGACTTCCGCGCGATGATCGGCAGCGCCTCGGCGTCATCGGCGGACGGGCAGGCCACGCGCACAATGTCGCAGCCGGACGCCGTCAGTTCGGCGATCTGCTGCAGGGTGGCGTTGATGTCCGTGGTGGGCGTGGTCGTCATGGACTGCACGCTGATGGGCGAGTCCGATCCCACGCCCACGGAACCGACTTTGATCTGCCGGGTCTTGCGGCGGGGGGCAAGGACGGGAGGCGGTGCTGAGGGCATTCCCAGGCTGACCGAGGTCACGAGGACTCCTAGAGATTGAAAAAAGGGAGGTGGCTTAGGCGGTGAGGCCGGCGAGCACGCCGATGATGGGTGACCACTCCGTGATGCGTGTCCCGGCTACGACTCCGGCAGCGGCGAAGGGATCCTGCTTGAGGATCGAGTTGAGGGCGGCCTCGTCTGCTGCCTTGAAAATCAGCAGCGCGCCGGCCCCGTCACCGTATGGTCCGCTGGCAAGGACGGCACCGTCCTCCGCAAGGCCCGAGAGCCATTCGCGGTGCGCTGCCCGGGCTGCGTTGCGGTCTTCTGTGGAATCGGCGGCATAAACGTACTCAACGGCAAAAACTGTCATACCGCTACCCTATCTCCCTGCCTGCCTTCGCACCCATCCGGAGGGTGGACGCGCCCGGCCGGAGGGGCGGCGTGGCAGCTGTCAGGGATGCCTGCGTTCAGGCCAGGAAGAGGACCTTGATGGCTGCGGCTGTTCCCGCCGCCCACAGCATGGACGCCAGCGTTCCAATTATGAACCGTTCAGCAGCCACCGGCGTTTCCTTGAGCTCCGCGAACCTGCCCAGGCCCTTGATGGCCACAATGTAGGCGATGGCCACCGGCTGGCCGGTGAGGATGGCGAGGCAGACTCCCAGCCGCTCGAGGATTCCGATAATGGCACCGCCCCGAAGGATGCGCTGGGCGGGAGCGGCCGCCCCGGAGCCGGCAAGGCCCGACGGCGGCGTGTCGGCAGCTGCGGTCAGCTCTCCGTCGACGCCCTGGGACCCGCCCGCTGGCGGCAGGTCAACTGTCACATCCGCGGACGGATCTTCGGCGGCCCTTTTGGCTTCCTCCGCAGCCTTGGCTGCGTCTGCCCTGTCATCGATGGTCCTGGCCAGCCGGAACACCAGCGCGGTCACTGGCCACCCGGCGAATCCGGCAACGAGCAGCGCAACCGTAATCCAGAGTACGTTCACGGGTTTCCTTCCGTTGAAGTGCGGGCGGCCAGGGAATGGGCGTAGTCCAGCAGCATGGCGGCTGCCGGCCTCGCCGCCCATTCTTCCTGCCACCCGGACCTCAGCACGGCCCGGCTCACCGACTGTTCGGTTATTCCCAACTCCCGGGCCACCTGCTTCTGGCTGCCATGCCTGGCTTCACCCTGGGCGGCCCGCAGCCGGTCCACCACCCGCCACTGGGCGTCGGTGCGCTGCTGCACCAGGCGTCCAATCAAGCGAAGCACCGCCTGGGCATTTGCGCTGGCCATGGCGTCCTCCCCGGCATGGGCTTGAAGATCCTTACTGCGGACCATGGTGCCGGACACCACTGACAACGGAACCTGGCCGGCGGCACCCTTGGCGAGTTCCACGGCTTTGCGTGCCGCCACAAAGCCGCTTCCGGAGCCCTCACGCGGGCTGGCACCTGGTACCAGCCCCACCGCCCCGATTCCTATGCCCACGTACCAGTGCCCGTCGCGGAGCGCGTGCAGTGCCACATCCACCACATCGGCGGCCTGTTCCACGACCCCCTGGAGTTCGTCGCCCACCGAACGTTCAAAGGGCACGGGCGTAAGGTTCCGCAGGGCGGTTATCAGCTCAGGGACGCGGTCAATATCGGACGTGCTGCCCTGCTGGTCGATCGTGAGGACGTACATGCCCCAACCGTACGCGGGTGACGATCCCCGATCAAACATATTTGGCTGATTATTTACTATCAGTCGAAATAGGCTGATTTTTGATAATCACCCCGCAGGAGCTAACTCCCGCTCCTGCGGGGCTGAACCACGCCGGGCTTCTCCTGGTCAGGCTGGGCTCCAGGTGTCAGCCGAAGAGGTTCACCGGCTTCACGATGTCAGCGTAGATAAGGAGGGCGCTCATGCCCATCAGCAGGGCGGCCACCACGTAGGTCACCGGCAGCAGCTTGGCGATGTCGAAGGCGCCCGGGTCAGGTTTGCCAAACAGCTTGGCCACCTGGCGCCGGGCCCCCTCGTACAGGGCACCGGCAACGTGGCCGCCGTCGAGGGGCAGCAGCGGTATCAGGTTGAAGACCGCGAGTGCGAAGTTCAGGCCCGCCAGCAGCCCGACCAGTGCGGCCAGCCGGGACTGCACCGGGATTTCTTCCATGGCGGCCACTTCCCCGGCGACCCGTCCTACGCCCACCACGCTGATGGGGCCGTTGGGGTCGCGGGGTTCCTCGCTGAAGGCAGCCTTTGCCACACCCACCACGCGGGCGGGCAGGTTGAAGACCACCCCTGCCACCTGGCGGATGTTCTCCCCCGCCATGGGCAGGACGGACGACGCCGGCTGGGCCACAAGTTCGGTCTGGGAGCCGATGCCCAGGAAGCCGACGTCCTGGTAGCGGAGGGTGCCGGCGTCGTCCGTTTCCTGCCGGCCGTCCGCCCCGATGACGGGCCGGGCCGAGAGCACCGGGGTCACCGTGGTGGACACCTGGGCACCGTCCCGCTCAACGGTGATGCCCACCTCGCGCCCCGCGGAGGCCCGGATCCATTCCGTCAGCTGGTCCCAGCCGGTCACGGCTTTGCCGTCGAAGGAGGTGATCCTGTCGTTCGGTTTGAGGCCGGCCGCGGCAGCGGGCGTGGGCTGGCAGTCCGCCGAATCCGGGTCCACGGTCTCCCCCGCCGCCACCTGGCATTTGGACACCTCGGAGATGGTGGTGGTGGCCGTGGCCATGCCAAAGCCCATGAGCAGGACCGCGGTGAGGAGCACGCCGAGGACCATGTTCATGGCCGGGCCGCCCAGCATCACGATGACCTTCTTCCAGACCGGAAGCCGGTAGAACACCCGCTTTTCGTCACCTGGCCCCACTTCCTCGTGGGCCATGGACCTGGCTTCGGTGGCAAGGGTCTGGAACATGCCGGTGCTGGAGGGGCGGACGGACCCGTCGTCCTTGTTGGGCGGGTACATGCCGATCATGGACACGAAGCCGCCCAGCGGGATGGCCTTCACCCCGTATTCGGTTTCACCCTTCCGCCTGGACCAGAGGGTGGGGCCGAAGCCGATCATGTATTTGGTGACGCGGACCTTGAACAGCTTGGCGGGCACCAGGTGCCCTACTTCGTGCAGCGCGATGGACACGGCAATGCCGATCGCCACAAAGACGACGCCGAGGACAAAAAGGAGGACGGGGGTCATGGACGTGCTGCTGCTTCCTAGAGACTTCTGACTGCTAAACGTTCATTGGCGCGGGCACGTGCCCAGCTTTCAGCATCCAGCACTGACTCCACTGTCAGCCCGGAGGACCCTGGGTGTTTGCTGAGGACGGCATCGATCGTGTCCACGATGTCCGTGAACCTAATGCGCCCGGCGTGGAAAGCTGTGACGGCTTCCTCATTCGCGGCGTTGAACACGGCGGGAAACGTGCTGCCCTGCCTCGCTGCGTGCTTGGCAAGTCCGACGGCGGGAAAGGCTTCCGTGTCCAGCGGCTCGAACGTCCAGGTGGCTGCCCGCGTCCAGTCGCAGGCGGCCGCCGCTCCCGGCACCCGGTCCGGCCAGCCCAGCCCCAGGGCGATGGGAAGGCGCATGTCGGGCGGGGACGCCTGGGCGATGATGGACCCGTCGATGAACTGCACCATGGAGTGCACCACGGACTGGGGATGGACCACCACGTCGATGCGGTCAAGCGGCACGTCGAAGAGCAGGTGTGCCTCGATGACTTCCAGGCCCTTGTTGACGAGCGTGGCGGAGTTGGTGGTGACCATGACCCCCATGTCCCAGGTGGGGTGGGCCAGCGCTTCCTGGGGGGTCACCCCATGCAGCTCGTCCCTGCTCCTGCCGCGGAAAGGACCGCCGGATGCTGTGAGGATCAGTTTTTCCACTTCCGCGGCCGAGCCCGAGCGCAGGCACTGGGCGATCGCTGAGTGCTCGGAGTCAACGGGGACGATCTGGCCCTCCCGGGCTGCCGCCTTCACCAGCGATCCGCCCACGATGAGGGATTCCTTGTTGGCCAGGGCAAGCGTGGCCCCGGAATTCAAGGCCGCCAGCGTGGGTGCCAGGCCGATCGATCCGGTGATTCCATTGAGCACCACGTCCGCTTCAACGCCGGCGATCCGGGTGGAGGCGTCCGGTCCGGCGAAGATTTCGGGCCGGTAGCCGGGCTTTCCTGCCGCCGCGGCAGCGTCGGCAATGAGCGATGCCAGCGTTCCGGGGTCACCGTAGGCAATGCCGATGACCGACGCGCCAGTGTGCACCGCCTGGCGGGCGAGGAGCTCCAGGTTCCCTCCCCCGGCGCTGAGGGCCACTACCTCGAAAAGGTGCGGGGCGCCGTCGACGACGTCAATCGCCTGGGTGCCGATGGAACCGGTGGATCCGAGGAGGACGATTCTGCGTGGCTGCATTGCTTAAGTATCGCGCACCGTGGTGCCCGGCCGTTCAGGACTTTCCGAGCTGTGATTCAGGCCGCAGGACAGCGGGAACGACGCCGGACAGTGCTGTTTCTGCCAGCGCCTCCCCCAGCGCCGGTGCCTGCTTGAAGAGGTTGTGCCCGGCCACGGCGCTGACGCTGCCGGCAGACCAGATTCCCACGCCGTCATCGCCCCACGGCAGTCGCGTCACCCAGCAGTGGACGTAGCCGTCCGGTTCGGGATCCAGGCCGGGCAGTGCCGTCCTTACGTAGGCCGCCGCACGGGCCGACAGTGATTCCAGGGCAGCGGGATCGGCGAGGCTCCCGTCCTGGCGCACGTCTGTTGTTTCGCTCAGGCCCACCGCGTAACGCCGGTTGTCGGCCGAGGGCGCAGCATAGACGCCGGTTTCACCGAATACTCCGCTGCCGTCCTGGAATGTTGGCAGCGGAGCGGACGCGCCATCCCGCACACGGAACGTCACCCGGGCATGCGCGGCGTGTTCAACGGGTATGTCCAGCCCCGCGCCCCGGGCCAGCGCTGCCGTCCCGCGGCCGGCGCACAGGACCGCATGGTCGAACCGGTCTACCCGTGTCCCGGTGCGGACCTCCACACTGCGGCCGGCAGGCCGGACAGTCAGCACGTGGTCCGCCACGAGGGCGTCCTCAAGTGTCCCGGCCAGGGCGCGGAACGCGGCGCGGGTGCGGATTGCCCCGCCCTGGGCATCGAACATCGCCTTGCCCTGGAAGTCCGCGAGGATCGGCAGCGCCGCCGCGAGTTCTGCCGGTGCCAGCAGCCTCACTGGAATCTCCGGCAGGCCGCTGAGAACGCGGAGCTTGTCCTCCACGCTGTCCCCAATAGCCACCGCACCGGCGCCGGAGACCAGTTCCACACCGAACTCCGCCTCCCACTCCCGCCAGAGGGCGCGGCTGTGACGCACGAACGCGGCCAGCCGGACGTCGTCGTGGGCGTGCCGGAAGATCCTCGACTCCCCGGCGGACTGTCCTGAGCCCGGGGTCCCGGACTCGTAGACGATGACGTCCACACCCGCCTTCTGGAGGGCATGGGCTGTGGACAGCCCGACGATACCTGCACCTATTACCGCAACACGTGTCATGGATCCAGCAAAACATGTTTGTGCAGCCCGGCGCACCGGGCCAAGCACTCAGGCGGCCGCGAGTTCCACCAGGCCCTTGGCCAGCGTGGCCACGGCACCCAGGTAGGCAATGACCGTGACGATGCGGCGGGCGGACGCGGGGCGCACCCGGCCGGCCAGCAGGTCCCCCGCAACGATGCCCGCAATCATCGCTGCCAGGATCGCCAGCCACTGCCAGCCTTCCAAGGCAGGGACGTGCCCGCCGGACAGCACGTACTTGCTGAGCAGCGACGTGAACCCTGTGGTGATGAAGTACGGCTGCAGGGTGGCGCTGAAGCTCTTCTGCTCCCAGCGGGTGGCGATGGCATAGGCCGTGATGGCAGGACCGCCAACGCCCGCGGCGGCATTCATCAGGCCGCTGGAAAACCCCAGGGATGCCATGGGGACCGGGCCGCTGGCGCGCCAGGAACTCCTGGTCAGCCGCTGGGACGCGAGCAGGGCGATGAGGAGCAGGACGCCGATGCAGATCTGCAGCGGGGCCTCCGGCACGTTGCTTGCCAGCCAGGCACCGGGCAATACGCCGGCCAGTGCTGCGAGCGCCAGCCCGAAGTACTTCTTCCAGGCCACGTGCCGCCACACCCGGGAGAGGATAAGGAGCGATGACGTGGCACCGCAGAGGTTGACGATCATCACGCCGTCGAAGGGGCCCAGGAGCACCACCAGCACCGGGGAAACGAGCAGCCCAAAGCCCAGGCCCGCGATCCGCTGGGCCAGCGCGCCTGCAATAACGGCGATCAGCACCAGCACGAACATCCCTCGATCCTAGTGGCATCCCCTGGCGGCATCCTTCTGTGGCATCCCTGACGGGCGTCGGCGTAACGTGGAGTGCGTGGACTGGCTCTCCTGGTTCGATGCGCCGGAATACGAATTCGCGCGGCAGGTGCTGCAGCGGGGTGTGGCGGCCCTGTACTTCGTCGCGTTCCTGTCCTCGCTGAACCAGTTCCCGGCGCTCCTGGGTGAGCGTGGCCTCCTCCCGGTACCTGACTTCCTGTCCGGCTTCAGCCGCCTGCGGCGGCCCACCCTGTTCCGCTGGCGGTACACGGACCGGCTGCTGCGCTGGGTGTGTGCCACCGGGCTGCTGGTGTCGGCGCTGCTGGTGGCCGGCATCCCGCAGCAGGGCCCGCCCTGGGTTCCACTCATCGCGTTCCTGGCCCTGTGGCTGCTGTATATGTCCATCGTCAATGTGGGACAGACGTTCTACGGCTTCGGCTGGGAGATGCTGCTCCTGGAGGCCGGCTTCACCGTCGCTTTCCTGGGCTCGGACCAGACCGACCCGCCGCGCACCATCCTGATCCTGATCGTGTGGCTGGTGTTCCGGCTGGAATTCGGTGCCGGGATGATCAAGATCCGCGGCGGCCAGGAGTGGCGTGACCTGACGGCCCTGTACTACCACCACGAGACCCAGCCGATGCCGGGGCCGCTGAGCCGCCAGGCGCACCTCCTGCCGAGGCCCCTGCACAAGGTTGAAGTCCTCGGCAACCACTTCGCCCAGCTGGTGGTGCCGTTCTTCCTGTTCGCACCCCAGCCCGTCGCCAGCGTGGCCGCGGGGATCGTCATTTTCACGCAGCTGTGGCTGGTGGCCACAGGCAACTTCGCCTGGCTGAACTGGATTGCCATCGTGCTCGCCTTCGCCGCCGTTAGCGATCCCGTTGCGCATGCCGTGCTGCCGGCCATCCCCCTGGACTGGCACGGCCAGGCCGGCGTGGAGAGGGAGACTCCCCTGTGGTGGCTGGCCCTCACCCAGGCCACGCTGCTGCTGGTGGTCCTCAGCTACTGGCCGCTGCGCAACCTTTTCTCCCGCCGCCAGCTGATGAATGCCAGCTTCAACCGGTGGCAGCTGGTCAATACCTACGGGGCATTCGGCACCGTCACCAAGCAGCGGATTGAGATTGTGGTGGAGGGAACCCTCGACGAGGATCCGGACGAGTCCTCCGACTGGCGGGAGTACGGTTTCAGGGGCAAGCCGGGTGATGTCCGCAGGCTCCCCCGGCAGTGGGCGCCCTACCACCTGCGGCTTGACTGGCTGATGTGGTTCCTGCCGCTGAGGACCGTCCACGAGGAATGGTTCTACGCCTTCCTGGGAAAGCTGCTGGAGGCGGACCGGCAGACCCTGCGGCTCCTCCGCCATGACCCGTTCGACGGCGCACCGCCGCGCTGGGTGCGCGTGCGCAGCTACCACTACCGGTTTGCCGGCCGGAAAGAGTTCCGGGAGACCGGGAACCGCTGGGTGCGGACGCTGCTCTACGAGCCGATTCCGCCGCTGTCACTGCGGCTCCCGCCCGGGCAGATGGGATGAGCCGGGCGGCTAACCGATGGCCTGGGCGCGGCGGATGATTTCCTGGGCGTGCTTGAGGATGGGACCGTCGATCATCTTTCCTTGGTGCTTGAACACTCCCGAGCCGGCGGCTGCTGCAGCCTCGAGGAGGGCTTCAGCATCCGCGACGTCGGCGGCGGAGGGTGCGTAGGCGGCCCGGACCACGGCGGCCTGGCTCGGATGAATGCACGCTTTGGAGCTGAAGCCGGAGGCCACGGCGTCGGCCGCTTCCTCCTCCAGCCCGGCAAGATCCGGGATGTCCGTGTACACCGCGTCCACCGCCTCCTTGCCGTGGGCGCGCGCAGCCAGCAGCACGGCGGAACGGGCGTGCAGCGCCACGGCCCGGTAACCGCCGTCGGCCTTCCTGCTGGACGTGCCGCCCAGCGATGCCAGCAGGTCCTCTGCCCCCCACATCAGGCCCACCACGTTGGGGGCGGCTGCCATGGCGGGGGCGTTGAGGACTCCCAGCGCTGTTTCACACAGAGCGATGACCTTGTAGCCGTCCAGGGCTTCGAGCTGCTGGACGGTTTCCGCTTTGGCCAGCATGACCGTCCGGTAGGGCGTGTGGGCCAGGCAGTGAAGATCCTTCTCGAACTCCTCGGTGCCCGCGGGATTCACCCGCACGATGGTGCAGCTGGGTTCCAGCTCCGGTTCCACCCCCGTGGTTCCCAGCTGGGCGAGGATGGCGCCGCGGGCGCGCTGCTTGTCCGCCGGCGCCACGGCGTCTTCAAGGTCCAGGATCACGGCGTCCGCCCTGGCAGCGGCCTTCTGGTAGCGCTCGGGCCGGTCGGCGGGGCAGAACAGCAGGGCGGGACCCATTACAAAAGTCATACCGGCATTGTCTCCTGTCCGTTCCCCTGCCCTCTGCCGGGCTGGCCCGTATGGGCCTCCCGCGTCCACATCAGGCAGCTCCGCGTGGCAAGTGCCACCACCGTGCCGTCCTGGTTGCGGCCTGTGTGCTCCATGGTGACGATTCCCTGCCCGGGCCGGGAGCCCGAGAGCCGCTTTCCGCTGATGACCGTCTCGGTGTAAAGCGTGTCACCGTGGTAGAGCGGGTGCGGAAAGGAAACATCAGTAAGGCCAAGCTGCGCAATGATGGTCCCCTGGGTCAGCTGGGAAACGGACTGTCCCACCATGGTGGCCAGGGTGAACATGGAGTTCATGAGGCGCTGGCCGAAGGGCTGCCCGGCGCTCCAGGCGGCATCCAGGTGCAGGGCCTGGGTGTTCATGGTGAGCGTGGTGAACAGGACGTTGTCCGCCTCTGTCACGGTGCGGCCAGGGCGGTGGGCGTACGTGACCCCTTCTTCCAGTTCCTCGAAGTACAGTCCCCGCTGTTCGACCACCCGCGGTTCCCCGCCGGTTGAGCCTGCCGCAGCACCGCCACCGCCGCTCATACGGTCAGTTCCTGGTCCTCTTCGAACAGCTCGGCCCCGGTGGCGGCGGCCACGTCCTCCGCTGACACGTTGGGCGCCAGCTCGCGCAGCACCAGCCGGGACCCGTATTCGTCCGCCACGACGTCGATGACGGCCAGGTCCGTGATGATCCGGTCCACGCAGCCTTTGCCGGTCAGCGGCAGGGAGCACTCCTGGACGATCTTCGGGTTCCCGTTGCGGTCCACGTGCTCCATCATCACGATGACCTTCTTGGCGCCGAACACCAGGTCCATGGCGCCGCCCATTCCCTTGACCATCTTGCCCGGAATCATCCAGTTGGCCAGGTCACCGTTGGCGGCCACCTCCATGGCGCCCAGGACGGCCACGTCCACGTGGCCGCCGCGGATCATGCCGAAGGAAGAAGCCGAATCGAAGAACGCGGCACCTTTGTTGACGGTGACTGTCTCCTTGCCCGCGTTGATCAGGTCCGGATCAATGGCGTTTTCCTCCGGATAGGGGCCGACGCCGAGGATTCCGTTCTCCGAGTGGAGCACCACTTCCACGCCATCGGGGATGTAGTTGGGGATGAGGGTGGGCATGCCGATGCCCAGGTTGACGTACTGGCCGTTGCTGAGCTCCTTGGCCACCCGGGCCGCCAGTTCGTTCCGGGTCCACCCTTTGGCGCCGGCTCCGTCAGCCTCCACCTCGTGCTGCTGCGCGGCCGCCCGGCGGTACTCTGGCCGCACGCCTTCGGGCCGGGGAGCGTCGGGGCTGTTGGGGTCCATGGCTATGCTCCTGCCTGCCGGGGGCTGCCGGCGTTGTGTGCGGATGCTGCCTGTCCGGGCCGGGCCAGGGCCACGGTCCGTTTTTCGATGCGTTTCTCAGCGTTTGCGGCGAGGACCACACGCTGGACGAAGATGCCAGGGGTGTGGATGTGTTCCGGGTCCAGCTCGCCCGGCTCCACGAGCTCCTCCACCTCGGCAATGGTGATCCTGCCGGCCATGGCACACAGGGGGTTGAAGTTCATGGCGGTGGCGTGGAAGACCAGGTTTCCGTGCCGGTCCCCTTTCCATGCATGGACAAGCCCGAAGTCCGGGGTCAGGGCTTCCTCCAGCACATAGTCGACCCCGCCAAAGGAGCGCACCTCCTTAGGCGCGGAAGCCACGGCAATCCCGCCCTCGGCGTCGTACTTTTGGGGCAGCCCGCCCTCCGATACCTGCGTGCCCACCCCTGCCTTGGTGTAGAAGCCAGGGATCCCGGCGCCGCCGGCGCGCAGCTTCTCGGCCAGGGTGCCCTGCGGGGTGAGCACCACCTCAAGCTCACCCGCCAGGTACTGCCGGGCGAACTCCTTGTTCTCGCCCACGTAGGAGCTGATGGTGCGGCGGATCCGCGCGTCCCGGAGCAGGATGCCGAGTCCCCAGTCGTCCACGCCGCAGTTGTTGCTGATGGTTTCCAGGTTTGTTGTGCCTGCCCGGTGCAGTGCGTCAATGAGGGTGACCGGGATTCCACAGAGGCCGAATCCGCCCACGGCCAGGGAGGCGCCGTCCGGGATGTCCGCTATGGCTTCGTCAGCGCTGGCAACAACCTTGTCAATCATCGGTGATCCTCTCAGGCGGGCTACGGTGCCAGTTACTACAGTGCCAGTACTACAGACCCAGTTCGCGGGCGATCAGCATCAGCTGCACCTCCGTGGTGCCTTCCCCCACTTCAAGGATCTTGGAGTCGCGGTAGTGGCGTGCCACGGTGAACTCGTTGATGAAGCCATAGCCGCCGAATACCTGGGTGGCATCCCGCGCGTTGTCCATGGCTGCCTCGCCTGCGACCATCTTAGCGATGGCTGCCTGGGTCTTGAACGGCTTTCCGGCAAGCATGCGGAACGCCGCATCGTAGTACGCCAGGCGGGCGGTGTGGGCACGGGCCTCCATGCGTGCGATCTTGAAGGAGATGGCCTGGTACTTGCCGATCTGGTGGCCGAAGGCGCTGCGCTCCTTGGCGTACTTGACTGACAGGTCCACGCAGCCCTGTGCTGCGCCCGCAGCCAGCGCGGCAATGGCGATCCGCCCTTCATCGAGGATGGACAGGAAATTGGCGTAGCCGCGGCCCTCCGCTCCGAGCAGGTTCCCTTCCGGAACGCGGACATCCTTCAGCGTCAGCGGGTGGGTGTCCGAGGCGTTCCAGCCCACTTTGTTGTACGGTTTTTCCGCCTTGAAACCGGGAGTGTCCGTGGGCACCAGGATGGTGGAGATTTCCTTCTGCACCGTGCCGTCCCCGCGGTCCTTCTGCCCGGTAACAGCGGTGACCGTCACCAGCCGGGTGATGTCCGTTCCGGAGTTGGTGATGAACTCCTTATTGCCGTTGATCACCCACTCTGTCTTGTCTCCGACGGTCTCGCGCCGCGCCGTGGTTTTGGTGCCGCCCGCGTCCGATCCGGCTTCCGGTTCGGTCAGCCCGAATCCGGCGAGCGCCTGGCCGGACGCGAGCATGGGCAGCCACTCCTGTTTCTGGGCGTCCGTGCCAAAGCGGTAGATGGGCATGGCTCCCAGCGAGACGCCGGCTTCCAGGGTGATGGCCACGGACTGGTCCACCCGGCCCAGCTGCTCCAGGGCGAGGGCCAGGGCAAAGTAGTCCCCGCCCATGCCGCCGAATTCCTCGGGGAAGGGCAGCCCGAACAGCCCCATTTCCGCCATCTGCTTGACCACGCCGTACGGGAAGCTGTGCTCTTCGTCGTGCTTGGCGGACACCGGCGCCACCACGTTGTCCGCGAAGTCCCGGACCGTGTCGCTGAGGTCCTGGTATTCCTCGTTGAGTTCAAAACCTGCCATGCCTAGGCTCCTTCGCCATTGGGTGTGTCTGTTTCTGCGCCCGTATCTTCGCCTGCGGCGCCTGTGTGGGGGTGGATGGTGGCCAGCACCTGGTCCGCCTTCACCAGGTCGCCGGGGCGGGCGGTGAGATGGACGGTGCCGTCCAGCGGGGCCACCAGCTGGTGCTCCATCTTCATGGCCTCGACCGAGACGAGAAGCTGGCCGGCCGCCACGGTGTCCCCGTCACTGACCGGAACGGAGACCACTGTTCCCGGCATGGGTGAACGCACCGCGGGATCGGTGGCGCCCTCCTCCCGCTGGAGGGCCGCAAGCACCCGGTCAAGCCTCGCTTCGCGGCTCAGTACGTCCAGCCGGCAGGACCAGCCCCCATTGCCCAGGAACAGTTCCGCGGGTATGCCGACAACTGGCGAATCACGGGTTGGGTCGGCCGGGCCGCGGAAGACCGACGCAATGGAGTACGTACTGGTGCGGCCGTCGAGGGTCAGCACTGCCTGCCGCCGGGAGGGGAATTCCAGCCGCGCCGGCCGGGCAGGCCCGTCCCCCACGGCCACGAGGAACATCCTCCCGGAAACAGTGCCGTCCGAAGCCGTGCCGTCCGGAACAGCGCCGTCCCTGTCCCCGCCCGCATCCCGGGCGCCGCTGACCCGCACGGCCGTAACGCCGCCGTCGGGCGTTCCCAGGCTGACCAGGCGCGGCGCCTGCGCGCCGAGCCGCCAGCCGTTGCGTGCCTGCCAGGGCCCCGGGGCCGGCGGCGTGTTGTTCTGTTCCTCCATGGCGAGGGTGAAGAGCGCTGCCGCCGCCAGCTCGGCGTCGGCAGCCCTCCGGAAGGACAAACCGGGCAGTTTGCGTTCGATCAGCCCGGTCTCCAGCCGCCCGGCGCGGACATCGGCATCATTGATCAGCAGCCGCAGGTATTCCACATTGGTGTCCAGGCCGAGCGCCGTATAGCCGGCGAGCGCCGCATCCAGGGTGTCCAGGGCGGCTGTACGGTCCTCCCCCCACGCGATGACCTTGGAAATCATGGGGTCGTAGCTGGAGGAAACCTCCACACCCTCCACCAGGGACGAGTCCACCCGCACCCTGCCGCGGGGCGTTTCCGTTGCCACGCGGGCGGGGGCACTGGGACGTTGCTGTGGACCGGGCAGTTCGTCCAGCAGCAGCACCGTTCCGGTGGAAGGCAGGAAGTTCCTCTCGGGTACCTCTGCGTAGACGCGCGCTTCCGCGGCGTGGCCGTGAAGTTCGACGTCGGCCTGCCGGACGGTGAGTTCCCCGCCGGCGGCGATCCGCACCTGCCACTCGACGAGGTCGATGCCGGTAACCATCTCGGTGACGGGATGCTCAACCTGCAGCCTGGTGTTCATCTCCATGAAGTAGAACTGGTCCGGCGCGTCGTCGGAGACGAGGAATTCGACCGTTCCCGCGCCGCTGTAGTTCACGCTGCGGGCCGCGCTGCAGGCAGCTTCACCGATCCGGGCGCGGATGGCGGCGCCGTCGGGCAGGGCCTCGAGCAGCGGCGACGGCGCCTCCTCGATGACCTTCTGGTGCCGCCGCTGCAGTGAACATTCGCGTTCGCCCAGGTGGATAACGTTGCCGTGGTTGTCCGCCAGGACCTGCACCTCAATGTGCCGCGGGGTGGTGACCAGGCGTTCCAGGAACAGGGTGTCGTCGCCGAAGGCGCTGGCCGCCACCCGCCTGGCCGTGGCCAGCGTGGCCGCAAGGTCTTCTGGGCGCTGCACCACATGCATGCCCTTGCCCCCGCCGCCCGCGGAGGGCTTGATCAGCAGCGGAAAACCCACGCCGGCGGCCGCGTCAACCAGCTGCGCATCGGTCATCCCCGGTTTTGCCACGCCGGGCACCACGGGGACGCCGTAGCCCGCCACATGGTTCTTGGACCGGATCTTGTCCCCCATGATGTTCAGGGCCTCCACGCCCGGGCCGATGAACGCGATCCCGGCCTGTTCCAGGGCCCGGGCGAATTCCACGTTCTCGCTGAGGAAGCCGTAGCCGGGGTGCACCGCCTCCGCCCCGGTCCTGCGGCAGGCATCGATGATCGCCCCGATGTTCAGGTAGCTCTCCGTGGCCGCTGCCGGGCCGATCCTGACGGCGGTCTCCGCTTCGCGCACGTGCCGGGCACCGGCGTCGGCATCGCTGTAGACGGCCACCGGACGGATGCCCAGCGCCCTGAGAGTCCGGATCACGCGGCAGGCGATTTCGCCGCGGTTGGCCACCAGGACAGTTCCGAACATCGGCCGGGTGGCGGCGGGCGTTCCGGTAAGGGAAGGTGTGGTCATGTGCTCGCTCACATCCTGAAGAGGCCGAATGAGGTTTCCGGCAACGGCGTACGGGCCACCACGTCCAGTGCCAGGCCCAGGACGGTGCGTGTATCGGCAGGATCGATCACTCCGTCATCCCAGAGGCGGGCTGTGGAGTAGTACGGGCTGCCCTGGTCCTCGTACTGCCGGCGGATGGGTTCCTTGAAGGCTTCCTCGTCCTCGGCGGACCAATCCTGTCCGGCGGCTTCGTACTGGTCCCGTTTGACGGTGGCGAGCACGCTGGAGGCCTGGTTGCCGCCCATGACCGAGATCCGGGCGGCCGGCCACATCCACAGGAACCGTGGTGAGTAGGCACGCCCGCACATGGAGTAATTGCCGGCGCCGAAGGAACCACCAATGACCACTGTCAGCTTGGGTACCCGGGCGGTGGCTACGGCGGTGACCATCTTGGCCCCGTTCTTGGCGATGCCGCCCTGTTCCGAGTCCCTGCCCACCATGAAGCCGGAGATGTTCTGCAGGAAGACCAGCGGGATGCCGCGCTGGTCGCAGAGTTCGACGAAGTGGGCCCCCTTGAGGGAGGATTCGCTGAAGAGCACGCCGTTGTTGGCCACGATCCCCACCGGGTGCCCGTGCAGCCGCGCGAACCCGGTGACCAGCGTGGCGCCGTACTCCTTCTTGAATTCGTGGAACCGGCTGCCGTCCACCAGCCGGGCAATGACCTCATGGACGTCGTAGGCGGCGTTGACGTCCGTGGGGACGGCACCGTAAAGCTCCGCCTGCGCAGCTGTTGGTTCGACGGCGGCGTCCACCTCCCAGGCGGGCGGCGCAGAGGGCGGGAGCGTGGACACGATGTCCCGGATGATCTGCAGCGCGTGCTCGTCGTTTTCGGCGAGGTGGTCGGTGACGCCGGAGATCCTCGAATGCACTTCCCCGCCGCCGAGCTCCTCCGGCGTGACGATTTCGCCGATCGCAGCCTTCACAAGCGGCGGCCCGCCCAGGAAGATGGTGCCCTGGTTGCGGACAATCACTGTTTCGTCGCTCATGGCAGGCACGTACGCGCCGCCGGCCGTGCAGGACCCCATGACCGAGGCGATCTGGGGAATCTTGGCCGCTGACAGCCGGGCCTGGTTGTAGAAGATGCGGCCGAAGTGGTCCCGGTCCGGAAACACCTCGTCCTGCTTGGGCAGGAAAGCGCCGCCGGAATCCACCAGGTAGATGCACGGAAGCCTGTTCTCGAGGGCTATTTCCTGGGCCCGCAGGTGTTTCTTCACCGTCAGCGGATAGTACGTCCCGCCTTTGACGGTGGCGTCGTTGGAAATCACCAGCACGTGGCGGCCGTGGACCAGGCCGATGCCTGCAATGACCCCCGCGCCGGGGGCCTCGTTGTTGTACATGCCGTTGGCTGCCAGCGGGGCGATTTCGAGGAACGGGCTGCCGTCATCCAGGAGCCGGTCGATGCGCTCGCGGGGCAGGAGCTTGCCCCTGCCGGTGTGCCGCTGCCTCGACTTTTCCGGTCCGCCCAGGGCAGCGTCCGCGAGCCTTTTCCGCAGGTCCTCCGTCAGCAGCAGCTGCGCTTCGCGGTTTGCCAGGAAAGTGCTGCTGGCGGGGTCGATCCTGCTGGCAAGGGTCTCCATCGACGCGTCCTGTTCCTGTTCCGGCCGGGGGCAAGAAGCCAACTCGGTTAGTGCTCAATAACTGAAATTCAGGTTAGTCTCGATTAACTGTGATGTCCAACACGACAGCTGCCTTGCTAGACTTCCGGGGTCCGAGGAGGAATTGTGCCAAGCACCGACGCCGCTGCGGCCAGCAGCACAACCCAGCCCGGCAGCGCAACCCGGCCCAGCAGCCCACCCGAGCCCGCCAGGCCAAACCAGTCCACCAGCACAACCCAACGCAGCCGGGCCAAGGAGAACCGCCGCCAGGCGCTCCTGTCCGCTGCAGCTTCGCTGTTTGCGCTGCACGGGTTCAGCCGTGTCTCCCTGGAGGATCTGGGGGCTGCCGCCGGCGTCAGCGGCCCGGCCGTATACCGCCACTTTCCCGGCAAACAGGCGGTCCTGGCGGACCTGCTGGTCACCGTCAGCCAGGAACTCCTGGACGGCGGGCGCCGGGTGGCGGCAGAAAATGCGGATCCCCTGGTGGCCCTGCGCGGCCTGGTGGCGTTCCAGGTGGACTTCGCGCTGGGCAAGCCGGACGTCATCAGGGTCCAGGACAGGGATTTCAGCTGCCTCTCCGATGAGGACCAGGAGGCGGTCAGGACCCTTCAAAGGAGCTATGTGGAGGTGTGGGTGGAGGTCCTCGCGGGGCTCCGTCCCGAGACCGACGCTTCGGAGCTCCGGATGCGGGCCCATGCCACGTTCGGGCTCATCAACTCCACCCCCCACTCGGTCCGAAGCCACGGCCGGAAGATGGCGTCCGGAACAGCCCGGCCCTTGCTCGAGAGCATGGCCCTCGCCGCACTGCTGGCGGACTGCCACACCAACCACTGAATCCGGAGTTTGTCCAGGTATGCAGGCTTAAACCGGCTGGAACCCTGCATATCTGGACAAAAACTACCCGGGTCACACCATGGTCAGCACCAGGCCGGGGTCAGCAAGGATGGCACCGACGTCCGCAAGGAAGCGCGAGCCCTGTTCGCCGTCCACCAGCCGGTGGTCGAAGGAGAGGCTGAGGGTCATCACCTGGCGCAGGGCAACTTTCCCGCGGTCCTCCCAAGGCATCTTTCGCACGGCTCCCAGGGCGAGGATCGCCGCTTCGCCCGGGTTCAGGATGGGGGTGCCGGCATCAATGCCAAAAACACCGATATTGGTGATCGAGATTGTCCCTCCGGACAGATCGGGTGGCGCGGTTTTGCCGGCACGGGCTGTGTCCGCGAGCGCCGAGAGCGCTTCCGCCAGGCGGACCAGGGACAACGAATCCGCATCCTTGATGTTGGGTACCGTCAGCCCCCGGGGCGTGGCGGCTGCTATGCCCAGGTTCACGTAATGGAACGTGACGATCTCTTGGTTCTCCCCGTCCCAGCGCGAGTTGAGCGCAGGATTCCGCCGGAGGGCGATCAGCACCGCTTTCGCGGCCAGGGTCAGCGGAGTGAGCTTGACGCCCGCAAACTCCTTGCTGTCCCGAAGCCTCGCCAGCAGCTCCATGGAAGGAGTGACGTCGACGGTCAGGAATTCAGTGGCATGCGGCGCGGTGAAAGCACTCTGCACCATGGCGGCGGCCGTGAACTTGCGGACCCCCTTGATGGCCGTGCGCGTTTCCCGCTCACCCTGGCCGGCCCGCACACCCGCAAGGTCCGCGGCATCCCCGCCGGCCGACCCTGCGTCCGCAGACTGGCTGCCCATGAAGTGCTGGACGTCCTCCCGGGTAATCAGTCCCTGGGGTCCAGTGCCGGTAACCCTGGCCAGGTCCACGCCAAGGTCTTTGGCCAGCTTCCGGACAGGAGGAGTGGACCGTGGGCGCTCGCCTGCGAGCTGGCCCGTCGCAGCCGCGGTGTGCTCAACCGCGGGAGTTTTGTCTGTGTCACGCGTGGTCTCCGCGGGCATGGGGTCGGCAGGCATGATCTCGGCAGGCGTGGTTGCCGCGGGCCTGGTTTCCGCAGGCAGGGCATCGGCAGGACCAGCCGCCGGGAAGGTCCGCGGGCGCCGTGCGGGCCGGCCGGTGCTTTCGACGACGGCACCGTAGCCCACGAGGTTTGGCTCCCTCTTGGGGGTCCCGGCGGAGCTCTCCCCCGTTGCCTGCCCCGCGGCCCTGCCAACATCCTCGACCGCATCCTGGCCCGCATCCCTGGCCCCAGCAGAGGCGCCGCCTGTCCCGGACGGTGCCGGGCCGGCGTCATCCGCCACCTCGAAGGAGACGATCGGCTTGCCCACCTCCACGACGGCGCCCGGCTGTTCGTGGAGCTCCCTGATAACCCCGGCAAACGGGGACGGGAGCTCCACCACTGCCTTGGCAGTCTCAACCTCGGCGATCACCTGGTTGAGGGTGACGGTATCGCCCACCCCCACCTTCCAGCTGAGGATCTCCGATTCGGTGAGGCCTTCGCCCAGGTCCGGCAGCCGGAATTCCTTGATCATGGTCCCGCTCATCCTTCCAGCCCGCTGAGGGAGTTCGGCCGGCCCAGGGCACGGTCCACGCCGTCCAGGATCCGGTCCAGGCCCGGCAGGTGGTGCATCTCAAGCTTTGAGTATGGGTAGGGAATATCGAACCCGGTGACCCGGACAGGTGCCGCCTCCAGGTGGTAGAAGCACCGCTCGGTAATGCTGGCGGCCACTTCCGCCCCCAGGCCGCCCGATTGTGCGGCCTCGTGGGTGATGACCAGGTGCCCGGTCCTGCGGACGGAGGCCACAATTGTTTCGTAGTCCACCGGTGCCAGCGAGCGCAGGTCGATGACCTCGATGGAGACTCCTTCATCGGCGGCGGCCGACGCGGCGTCCAGAGCCGTCTTTACAAGCGGGCCGTAAGCCACCAGCGTGACGTCGGTGCCCTGGGTGAGGACGCGCGCCTGGCCCATGGGCACGGGAGCGGCGTGGTCAAGGGACTCATCAACGTCGCCTTTGTCGTGGTAACGCCGCTTGGGCTCGAAGTAGAGCACGGGGTCATCGCAGGAGATGGCCTGCTGGATCACCGTGTAGGCATCCTGCGGGCTGGAAACTGTGACCACGCGCAGGCCGGATGTGTGCGTGAAGTAGGCCTCCGGCGATTCGGAGTGGTGCTCGGGAGAGCCGATCCCGCCGCCGAACGGAACCCTGATGGTGATGGGCATCTTGACTGCCCCGCGGGTGCGGTAGTGGAGCTTGGCCACCTGGCTGACGATCTGGTCGAACGCCGGATAGATGAATCCGTCGAACTGGATCTCCACCACTGGGCGGTACCCGCGGTAGGCGAGGCCGACGGCGGTGCCCACAATGGCTGATTCGGCCAGGGGGGTATCCACCACCCGGTGCGTGCCGAAGTCCTTCTGCAGCCCGTCGGTCACCCGGAACACGCCGCCGAGGGTGCCGATGTCCTCACCCATGAGCACCACTTTGGGGTCGTTCTCCAGGGACTTCCGCAGGCCCGCGTTGATGGCGCGGGCAAAGGTCATCTGGGTCATCAGCGTGCACCTTCTTCTGAAACGGCTCCTGCGGGATCACCGAAGGTGGCCAGGTAACGGGCGTAGTGGTCCTGCTGCCGGTCCAGCCACGAGTTGGGCGTGCTGTAGACGTTCTTGAAAACGTCCAGGGGCTCCGGGTCCGGCATGGTGGTGCAGCCCGTCCGCATCTCGCGTGCCACGGCGTCGGCCTTGTCCTTAACGTCTTGCTGCAGTTCCGCGGACAGCAGGCCCTTCCGCTCGAGAAGAGCGGCTATCCGGCTGATCGGGTCCCGGGCCGCCCAGTCCTCGAGTTCGTTGGCGTCGCGGTAGCGCGTTGGGTCATCCGCCGTGGTGTGCGGGCCCATGCGGTAACTGACGGCCTCGATGAACGTGGGGCCGCCGCCGCGGCGGGCCCGGTCCAGGGCCACGCGGGTGGCTGCCATCACGGCCAGGACGTCGTTGCCGTCCACGCGCAGGCTGGGGATGCCGAATCCGGCTGCCCTATCGGCCAGCTGGATGTGCGACTGGAGCCGTACGGGCTCGGAGATGGCCCAGTGGTTGTTGGTGCAGAAGAACACCACGGGCACCTGGAAACTTGCCGCGAAGACCATGGCCTCGTTGACATCGCCCTCGCTGGTGGCACCGTCACCGAAATAGGTCACGGCGACGGAATCGGCGCCGTCATTCTGGATGCCCATTGCATAGCCGGTGGCGTGGAGGGTCTGGGCGCCGATGATGATCTGCGGGGTGGCCATGTTGATGGTGTAGGGATCCCAGCCCGAGGACGCAGTGCCGCGCCATACCCGGAGGATGTCCGTCAGGTCCACTCCCCGGCAGTAGGCCACCCCGTTCTCCCGGTAGCTGGAGAACACAAAGTCGTCCGTGCGGAGCGCCCGGCCCGAACCGATCTGCGCGGCTTCCTGCCCCAGCAGCGGCGGCCACAGTCCGAGTTCGCCCTGCCGCTGCAGGGCAGTTGCCTCGACGTCGATGCGCCGGATCACGGTCATGTCCTCGTAGAGGGAACACAACTGCTCGTCAGTGACATCCCTGACCCAATAGTCGAACTCCGGGTGGCTGATCCGCTCTCCGGTTGGGGTGACCAGTTGGACCAGATCCCGCCCCTGCCCATGGGGGTGCCGGGCGCTGTTGGGGGCGGCTGGTCCGCCCTGGCCCGTTTCGTCTGTAGACACGATAGCCCGCAACCTTCTCACGTCGTTGACCCGCGGTTTTGGGACTTGTGGCCCCTTCAGCCGCCGGCCGCCCGGGCGCCGTTGCCCCGGATATTTGTGACCCTACTCACAATGCTCAGGAGGTACAACTACCGGCGCGATCACTGAGCAAAATGCTCTGCGGAAGGGCATGGGACCGTGCTAGCGTTGCGCATTATGCAAGCCTTGGATGGCACCGATGCCCGCCTGCTCTCCGCCCTGGCCCAGGATGCGCGGCAAACCGTTGTGGCACTTGCCCAGAAGCTTGGCCTCTCCCGGAACACCGTGCAGGCGCGGATGGCGCAGCTGGAGAAGAAACATGTCTTCCTGTCCTTCGAACGGCGCATCAATCCGGCGGCCCTGGGCTACCCGCTGATGGCCTTCATCTCCGTCCATGTCCAGCAGCAGCGGCTCGCCCAGCTGGCGAAGGAACTCGCTGACATTCCCGAGATCCTCGAGGGCTATGGCCTGACCGGTTCGGCGGACCTGCTGCTGCGCGTGGTGGCGGTGGACGCCGAGGACCTGTTCCGGATCAACGGGAAAATCCTGGCGTGCGAAGGCGTGGACCGGACCGACACGGCGCTTGCCATGGGAGAGCTTATTCCCTTCCGCGTCCAGCCCCTCCTTGAACGTGGACCCGGGCGGGCTTAGCAGCCGGCGCCCCCAATGGCGGAAAGCACGACGGCGGCGGGGGCTGGAGTTCGGACCAGGCGGGCCGCGCTATAGGCTGAATGCCAGTTAATTGGCGGGACAGGCCCAGCGCCGCCCCGCATCCAGGCGGTGCGCTGCACCATTTTTCCGGAAAGGCTCCACCTTGAGCACTCCCCAGGAACCGTTTCAGCCGGGCCACGCCGGGCCGGCGTCCCCGCAGCTGTCACATCCTCCCTACTACGGGCAGGAACAGGCATCCCCGTTCGGGCTTCCGGGGCAGCCTCCGCCCAGGAGCCGGCGGAAACTGTGGATCATCCTGGCTGGCGCCGGCGGCGTCCTCCTCCTGGTGGTCCTGGGCATAGTCATTTTGGTGAACGTGGTGGGCAGCGCCACCAACCAGGCCCGGGGGCTGGCTGACGGCTTCACCAAGCTGGTCCTCGCCGGAGACAGCTCAAGGGCCTACGACGAATACCTTGACCCCGCCCTCCAGGAGCAGCTGTCCAAGGAAGCGTTCATTGAGGGGGTTAACAGTCTTGGGATGGATGAAACCTGCACACCGGACTACAGGGACCTCAACGTGGTCACCGAGAACGGCGTGAAGTCTGCAAATGTTGCCGGGCTCATCGCCTGCGACGGCAAAGAAGTGGACCTCGCCTACCGCTTCGAGGGCACTGAAGAACTCAGGATGACCGAAATCAAGCTGCGGCCGGCAGGCTAACGGGAGCCTCAGGCAGCACAACAAAGCCTCCGCACCGGAAAACTTGTTCCCGGTGCGGAGGCTTTGTTATTGAGCCGTCAGGTCAGTGGTCGACGGCCTTTTCGGCACCCACCCCCGTAAGGGAGCGGACTTCCATTTCGGCCTGCTTGGCGGTGTCCTCCCGCTTCTTGTCGAGCGTCGTTCCGAGCCAGCCCAGGAAGAAGGCGAGGGGGATGGACACGATGCCCGGGTTGCTCAGCGGGAAGAGTGCGAAGTTGGCGTCCTTAATCATGGATGTTGCTCCGCCGGAAACCACCGGCGAGAAGATGATCAGGATGATCGCGGAACCCAGGCCGCCGTACATGCTCCAGACCGCACCCTGGGTGGTGAACTTCCGCCAGAACAGGGAGTAGACGATCGTGGGCAGGTTGGCGGAGGCGGCGACGGCGAATGCGAGCGCCACGAGGAACGCCACGTTCTGTCCGTTGGCAAGAATGCCGCCCAGGATGGCGAGGACGCCGATGACCACAACGGTGCGCCGGGCCACCTTCACCTCGGTGTCGGCGTCGGCCTTGCCCTTGGAAATGACGCTGGCGTAGATGTCATGGGCAAAGGAGGCGGCAGCCGTGATGGTCAGGCCGGCCACAACGGCGAGGATGGTGGCGAAGGCCACGGCCGAGATGAAGCCCAGCAGCAGCGGCCCACCCAGGTAGAAGGCCAGCAGCGGGGCAGCCGAGTTCACGCCGCCCGGTGCGCCCTTGATGGTCTCAGCACCCACCAGGGCAGCTGCACCGTAACCAAGCACCAGGGTGAAGAGGTAGAACAGGCCGATCAGCCAAATTGACCACACCACGGACTTACGGGCTTCCTTGGCCGTGGGGACTGTGTAGAAGCGCATGAGTACGTGCGGCAGTGCTGCGGTGCCCAGGACCAGGGCGAGGCCAAGTGACATGAAGTCGATCTTCGAGGTTTCCGTCTTGCCGTACTGCAGGCCGGGATTCAGGACAGCCGGGTTGTTGGCCGTCTCCACTGCGGCGCCCAGAAGGCTGGAGAGGTTGAAGCCGTAGATTGCCAGGACCCACAGGGTCATGACGGCTGCGCCCGCGATCAGCAGGATGGCCTTGATGATCTGCACCCAGGTGGTGCCCTTCATGCCGCCGATCAGGACGTACATGATCATCAGGGCGCCGACGACGATGATCACCAGGGCCTGGCCGCCCCAATCGCTGATGCCCAGCAGCAGCGAGATCAGGCTTCCTGCGCCTGCCATCTGGGCCAGGAGGTAGAAGAAGCAGACGGCGAGGGTGGAGATGGCGGCGGCAATGCGGACGGGCCGCTGCTTCAGCCTGAAGGACAGCACATCGGCCATGGTGAACTTGCCGGTGTTGCGCAGGAGCTCCGCAACGAGCAGCAGTGCTACAAGCCAGGCCACCAGGAAGCCAATGGAGTACATGAAGCCGTCGTAGCCGTTGATGGCGATGGCGCCGGTAATGCCCAGGAAGGAGGCGGCGGAAAGGTAGTCGCCGGCGATGGCGGTTCCGTTCTGCGAGCCGGTGAAGGAGCGGCCGGCCGCGTAGTAGTCCGCGGCGGTCTTGTTGTTCCGGCTGGCGCGGAGCACGATCACCATGGTGACGGCCACGAAGATGCCGAAGATGCCCATGTTGAGCAGCGTGGTTTCCTTGAGGGCGGCCACGTCCACCGCTGTTGCGATATTGATCATTTGGTGACTCCGCCTACTCGGTTTCCGTGCTTATCGAATTCGTGGCCCTCGATCTCGTCCCGGATTTCCTTGGCGATGGGGTCGAGGCGCTTGTTGGAGTAGTGGACGTACCAGCCGGTGATGGCGAACGTGGAGACGAACTGGAGCAGGCCGAGGATCAGGCCCACGTTGATGTTGCCCCAGACCTTGGTGGACATGAAGTCCACGGCATAGTCGGCGAGCAGGACATATGCGAAGTACCACAGCAGGAATGCGACTGCCATGGGGAAGACAAAGCTGCGGTGACGCTTGCGCAGTTCCTTGAACTGCTCCGTCGACTGGACCTGCTCGAAGTCCACGGACGCCGCTGCGTCCGGAGTGTGGGCATCGTTACCCATCGTTCCTCCTCGTTGAGACTTGCCTGAACACACCCAACGGCAGGCCCGGAAGACGGGATACCGCAAATGTGACTGCAATCACTCTGCGGGCTGCATCCCGCCAGTTCCAGTGCCTGCAGGCCTGCGGGCGCTCAACGGTCGGGATGCTGCGACAAACGGCACCCGCGGCTACGCTGGGCACCATGCCGGACTCCCCCCTCCTGACCGCCGCGGCCGTGGCCGTCATCGCCATGGCCATCGCCGTCGTCGTCGGCGTGGGGCTCAAGGTACTCAGGTCCTTCCGCGACCTGGGCACTGATGCTGAACGCGCCACTTACCACACCCTGCATGCCGCGTCCCAGGCGGGCCAGCACCTGCGCCGGGGCCTCAACCCCGCCGGCGCTGCCAAGGCCAGCCGCCAGCTGCGCACCCTGCTGGGCTGTGACGCCCTGGCCATCATGGACACCTCCGGAGTGCTGGCGTGGGACGGTGCCGGCGAGGACCTGAAGCCGCGGATGATGGATCTTGCTGCCGGGGTCCTGGCCAGCGGCCGGACAGCTGTCCTTCCGGCCGGGGAGGCAGGCGCCGCCACGGAGGCCACCGGCGGCCCGCTTGCCGCCGTGATCGCACCGGTGCGTGCCGGCACCCGGGTGGTGGGCGCCGTCGCCGCCTTCGCTCCCTCCGCCGGCGCGGGGCTGGTCAGGGCCACCAGCGAAGTGGCGGACTGGGTGGCCGTGCAGGTGGAACTCGCGGAGCTGGACGCCTCCCGCACCCAGCTGATGGAGGCCGAGGTGCGGGCCCTGCGCGCGCAGATCAGCCCGCATTTCATCTACAACTCGCTCAATGCCATCGCATCCTTCATCAACACGGACCCAGCCCGCGCCCGCGAGCTGGTGGTTGAGTTCGCCGACTTCACCCGGTACTCGTTCCGGCGGCACGGGGACTTCACCACGCTGGCTGAGGAACTCCGCTGCATCGACCGGTACCTGCTGCTGGAACGCGCCCGGTTCGGTGAACGGGTGCAGGTCAGCCTGCGGGTGGCGCCGGAAGTGCTCAGCACCGTTATCCCGTTCCTCAGCCTGCAGCCGCTGGTGGAGAACGCGGTCCGGCACGGGCTCGAGGCCAAGGAGGGGCCGGGACACATCAGTATCACCGCCAACGACGCCGGCGCGTTCGCGGAGGTGACCATCGAGGACGACGGCGTGGGCATGGATCCGGAGCAGCTGCAGTCCATGCTGGCCGGCCACACGGACGGCGAACATGTGGGCCTGCGCAACGTCGATGCCCGCCTCCGCCAGGTCTACGGCAACGACCACGGGCTGGTCATCGAGACCGCGCCCGGCGAGGGAACCCTGATTACCATGCGGGTCCCCAAGTCCCAGCCCGGGCACGATGCGTGACCCTGGCGGGGCCCTGCACGCGGGTGCCGGCACGGTGTCACGGCTCCGGAAAGCTACCCTAGGAGCATGATTAACGTCCTCGTCGTTGATGATGAACTGCCTGCCGTAGAGGAACTGGCCTTCCTGCTGGGCAAGGACGAGCGCGTGGGCAAAATCCTCCGGGCCACCTCCGGCAGCGATGCGCTCAAAGCGCTCGCCTCCGCCCCTGTTGACGCCGTCTTCCTGGACATCCACATGCCGGCGGTGTCCGGCCTGGACATTGCCCGTGCCATCGCCGGGAGCAGCCGCCCGCCCGCCGTCGTGTTCGTGACGGCGGACGAGGACCACGCACTGGACGCCTTCGAACTCGCGGCAGTGGACTATCTGCTCAAGCCCGTGCGGGTGGAACGCCTGTCACGCTGCGTGGGCCGCATCAGTGAACTGCGCGACGGCGGCGCCGCCCCGGAGATGATCACGGTGGACCTGGGCGGGACCACCAAAATGATCAGGCGCGACGACGTGACGTACGTCCAGGCACAGGGGGACTACGCGCGGCTCCACACCGCCGAAGCCAGCTACCTGATCAGGGTTCCGCTTGCGGACCTCGAACAGCAGTGGGCGGATGCGGGGTTCATCCGGACGCACCGGTCCTACCTGGTGGCCCTCAAGCACGTGACCTCGATGAAGCTCGCCGCGGACGGTCCCAGCGTCACCGTGGCGGGTGCGAGCCTTCCCATCAGCAGGCGGCACCTGCCCACGGTCCGGGAAAAGCTTGAGGCCACCCGGATCAGGCCCAATACATGACCAGGGTGCGGGTGACGGCTCCACGTACAGCGGCGCGTCCGGCCAAGGAGACGAGGGAGGCCGCGCAGGACTCGGAAGTGGGCCAGGTGTTCGTCAGGTCCCTGATCAGATCCCAGCTGCGGCTGGCCCTGGTGGTGGCCGCCGGGTTCCTGCTGATCCTTTGCGCCTTCCCCCTGCTGCTCGCGGCCGTCCCCGGCCTGGCGGAAACCCGGGTGGCCGGCATTCCGTTCGCCTGGCTGCTGCTGGGAGCCGGCATCTATCCGGTCATCGGGCTCAGCGCGTGGCTGTACATCCGGACGGCGGCGCGCAACGAGGCGCGCTACCGGGACCTGGCCGAGGACCAGTGAGGGCACCGTGAACCCCGGAGTGGCGATAGCTGCCCTGGTTGGGGTGTCCGTGGCCACAGCGGTCATCGGCTTCTACGGCCTGCGAATTTCACGGACCACCGGTGACTTCTATGTTGCCTCCCGGACGGTCCGGCCGTGGTGGAACGCCTCGGCCATCGGCGGCGAGTACCTTTCCGCCGCCAGCTTCCTGGGTGTTGCCGGCCTGATCCTGCTGTCCGGCACGGATGCGCTGTGGTTTCCGGTGGGCTACACCGCGGGGTACCTGATGCTGCTGCTCTTTGTGGCCGCACCGCTGCGGAGGTCCGGGGCCTACACCATCCCGGACTTCACCGAGGCCAGGCTTGACTCCCTGCCGGTCCGCAAAGTGACCAGCCTGGTGGTGGTGCTGGTGGGCTGGCTGTACATCGTGCCCCAGCTCCATGGTGCTGCCCTCACCATCCGCATCACCACGGGCCTGCCGTCCTGGGTGGGATCCGTGGCGGTGGTGATCGTTGTGTGCCTCACCGTGGTGGCGGGCGGCATGCGCTCCATCACGTTCGTCCAGGCGTTCCAGTACTGGCTCAAACTCACCGCGCTTGCCGTACCCATCCTGTTCATCATCTTTGTCCTTGCCGGCAGCGGAACCGCCCCGCTCGCCCAGCCGTCGGTCAACCCCACCGGCGCGCCCCCTGCCGGCCTCTACCAGAACGTTTCGCTCCTGGTGGCCCTCCTGTTCGGAACCCTGGGCCTGCCGCACGTCCTGGTGCGCTTCTACACCAACCCGGACGGGCAGTCCGCCCGCCGCACCACGCTGATCGTCCTGGGCCTGCTGTCCGTGTTCTACCTGTTCCCCACCGCGTACGGGCTGGTGGGACGTATGTTCGCTCCCGGCCTGGCTACTGCGGGCCAGGCGGACGCCATGGTGCTGCTGCTCCCGGGGGAACTGGTGGGCGGAACGGCGGGCGACCTTTTGTCAGCCCTGGTGGTGGCGGGAGCCTTCGCCGCGTTCCTGTCCACCACGTCGGGGCTGGTGGTTTCCCTGGCCGGCGTTATCAGCCAGGACGTCCTGGGGGCAGGCGTGGGCAGCTTCCGGCTGGCAGCAGTCATTTCCGCCGTGGTGCCGCTGGGCTTTGCCTTCATGACCGATTCGTTCGCCCTCGCCGGGAGCGTCGGGCTGGTGTTCGCATTCACGGCCTCAACGGTCTGCCCGGTGCTGCTGCTGGGTATCTGGTGGCGCGGGCTGACCGACGCCGGCGCTATCGCCGGGATGCTGACCGGCGGGGTCCTGTGCGGCGGGGCAATGATCGCCGGAGCCCTGGCCGGGGCAGCCAGCACGCCCGGCTGGCTGGCCCAGCCGGCGGCGTGGACGGTTCCCGCCGCCTTTGCGGTGATGGTCATCGTGTCCCGCGCAACGTCGCAACGGATCCCCAAAACCATGTCGAAGGTGATGACCCGGCTGCACACCCCCGAGCGGCCGCTGGCCACCGAACGCTGAGGCGGGGCCGGCAGGATCAGTCGATGGCAGCCATGAGCTCGACGACCCGGTCCAGGAAGGCATCCACCTGGGCTTCCTCGTACCCGTCGCGGCCCGCGGCGGGGCGGAAGACCGCCCGGCGGACACTGTCCACACTGAGCGGCTTGTCCTGCTCAAGGTAGGCGATGAGCTCACGGCACAGCCGGTCGACGTCGGCCGTGTTGTAGCTGCGGGCCTTCTTCTTGGCGGGGCGGCGGAAGCGGTCGCCGTCGGGCCTGTGCAGGCGGCCGCGCAGGATGCCCGAGAGGTGTCCGATCTCGCGCAGCCAAGCTTCCTCGCCGCTGGCAGCGATCAGCTCATCACGTTCCCGGCGTGCGAAGGCATCCTCGAGCCGGTCCAGGGCTGCGTCCACGATGGCGGCGGAATATCCGCCTTTGACGGGATCGAAGGAGACAGCCCGCACGTCCGCGCTGTTGATGGGCTGTGGTGCTGATTCCGGATTCTCCAGCGATACGCGCGCCTGCTGCAGGAACTGGTCCACCTGTTTGGCGTTGTAGCCGTACTCACCGCGCTGGACGCGCTCAAAGGACGCAGGGATCTGCCGATGAATGTCCAATGCCACTATGCTTCCTTCAATGCTCTTCCGCTGTGGTGCTTCTGCACCAGCTTATTTGTGCCGGGGGTTCTCTGCAGGTCCGGCAGGGTTTGTGTCAGGCGACGGACACCAGTCCGTACAGGATGAACGCGGCCGGGGACGCGAACACGATTGAGTCGAGCCTGTCCATGACTCCCCCGTGCCCGGGCAGGATGCTGCTCATGTCCTTGATGCCCAGTTCGCGCTTGACCATGGATTCAGCCAGGTCGCCAGCCGTGGAAGCCGCCACCAGGCCGACCGCCAGGACGACACCCACCCACCAGGGCTGGTCCAGCACATAAAGGCAGGCCAGGATTCCAATGAGGATGGCCCCGCCGATGGAGCCGGCGAAACCTTCCCAGGACTTCTTGGGACTGATCTTGGGCGCCATGGGGTGCTTGCCCAGGGACGCACCCACCAGGTATCCGAAGGTGTCGTTGGAGACCACCAGCAGGAGCATCACGGCCACCTGCCACGCGCCGTGGGGAACCGTGCCGCCCGGCCAGAGGCCCAGGGGCGTTGCACCGCCGGCCGCGTGCAGCGGCAGGATGGCGAAGCTGATGAAGAACGGCACCCAGCCGAGCGTGAAGACGCCGGCGAAGATGCTGTTGGCGGAACCTGCCGCGCTTTCGATGGACCGCCACAGGAGCACGGCCACTGAACTCAGCAGCATCGCGAACAGGAGGCTCTCAATGCCTCCGAGGTAGGCGGCAAACGGCATGGCGACAGTACCCGTCATGACCGGGATGATGGGCATCCTGGTGCCGTTGGCCTCCAGGGCGCGGTAGATTTCCCACACGCCGAAAATGGCGAAGGTGGTGGTGACCGCTACGAAGGCAAGCGGGAGCAACAGCAGTCCGCCCAATACGGCGAAGAGCATGGCCAGGCCCACCACCACGGCGGCGGGGAGGTTCCTCCCTGCCTTCGGCGTCGGGTTGCTCCTGGGCTGCTTCCCCCGTATGCGCGCCCTGGATGCCGGGGCCTGATCTGCCTGGCCCATCAGACTTCGAGCAGCTCTGCTTCCTTGCGCTTGAGCAGCTCATCGATGCCGTCCACATGCGCCTTGGTCAGGCTGTCCAGTTCCTTCTCGGCCCGGGTGCCTTCGTCTTCGCCGGCTTCGCCGTCCTTGACTAGGCGGTCCAGGGTTTCCTTGGCCTTGCGGCGGATGTTGCGGATGGAGACCTTGGCGTCCTCGCCCTTGGTCTTGACGATCTTGACGTATTCCTTGCGGCGTTCCTTCGTCAGTTCCGGGATGGTGATCCGGATGACGTTGCCGTCGTTGGACGGGTTGGCGCCGACCTCGGAATCACTGAGCGCACGTTCGATATCCCGCAGCGCCGTCTTGTCGAAGGGCGTGATGAGGATGGTGCGGGCGTCCGGGATGGCGAACGAGGCGAGCTGCTGCAGCGGGGTGGGTGACCCGTAGTACTCCACCAGGACCTTGTTGTACAGGCCCGGGTTGGCACGCCCGGTGCGGACGGAAGCGAAGTCTTCCTTGGCTACCTCTACGGCCTTGTCCATCTTTTCTTCGGCTTCGAGCAAGGTTTCTTCGATCACGGTCTCTCCTCAGATTCTGGTGCAGTCCGGGGCGCCGGGTCCATGCACAAACGTGGTTCTTTGATGCCGGCCCGTGCCCGCCCGCAGGGGCAGGAACGGAACAGTCCTGAAATCATCCTAGCTGTAGCTAGGTGGTGACCAGCGTGCCCAGCTTTTCGCCGAGGATGGCCCTGGTGACGTTGCCTTCGCCTTCCATGCCAAAGACCACCATGGAAAGGTCGTTGTCCTTGCACATGGTCATGGCGGTCTGGTCCATGACGCGGATGTCGCGGCGAAGGGCGTCGTCGTAGCTGAGGGTTTCCAGCCGCTCGGCGGTGGGGTCCTTCTTGGGGTCGGCGGTGTAGACGGCGTCCACGCCGCTCTTGGCCATCAGGACAACGTCGGCGTGGACCTCGAGGGCCCGCTGGGCGGCGACGGTGTCGGTGGAGAAGTACGGCAGGCCCGCGCCGGCACCGAAGATGACTACGCGGCCCTTTTCCATGTGGCGGATGGCACGGCGGGGGATGTAGGCCTCGGCGACCTGGCCCATGGTGATGGCGCTTTGGACCCGGGTTTCGACGCCGGCCTGCTCCAGGAAGTCCTGCAGGGCCAGGCAGTTCATCACGGTGCCGAGCATGCCCATGTAGTCCGCGCGGGAACGGTCCATGCCGCTCTGGGAGAGCTCCGCACCGCGGAAGAAGTTGCCGCCGCCGACGACGATGGCCACCTCCACCTGGGGAACGGCTGCAGCGATCTGCTTGGCGACGTCGCGGACGGTCTCGGGGTCAACGCCCAGCTTTCCGCCGCCGAAGACTTCACCTGAAAGCTTCAAGAGGACCCGGCGTCGGCTTTTCTCTGGCTGGATTACAGTGTTGACGGCTTCCATGATGCCTTCCCGTTGGTGGACTCTAAAAAGGTTATCCTGCTGCGCGGCCAAAGGTCTTATTCCGGCCTGCCCCATACGGAGGCCTCCCCCGCGCATGCAAAAGGGGCGGCCACCGAAGTGGCCACCCCCTTGCAGTTTCGGCTAGGAGCCGACGCGGAAACGCGTGAACGCGGTTCCCTTGACACCGGCCTCAGTGAGGACCTGCGCCACGGACTTCTTGGCGTCCTTCGCGAATGCCTGGTCAACCAGGACCTCACCCTTGTAGAAGCCGGTAACGCGGCCTTCCACGATCTTGGTGAGCGCGGCCTCGGGCTTGCCCTCAGCCTTGGCGGTCTCTTCGGCGATGCGGCGCTCGGACTCGACCAGGTCGGACGGGACGTCCTCGCGGGTCAGGTAGTTCGGAGCCATGGCAGCGATGTGGACTGCGACGTCGTGTGCTGCAGTTGCAGCGGCTTCGCCTTCACCGTCAACAGCGAACAGCACGCCAACCTGGGCCGGGAGGTCCTTGGAGGTTTTGTGCAGGTAAGCGTCAACCGTTGCGCCCTCGATGCGGGAGATGCGGCGGACAACAACCTTCTCGCCCAGGACAGCGCCTTCTTCGACGACGACCTCGGAGAGGGGCTTGCCGTCAACATCGGTGGCGAGCAGGGTCTCGAGGTCGGCAGCGCCGGACTCGACGGCGACGGCCAGGACCTTGTCGGCCAGCTGGATGAACTTGTCGGCCTTGGCCACGAAGTCGGTCTCGCAGTTGACCTCGATCATGACGCCGACGCCGTTGCTGACCTTGGCGGCCACCAGGCCTTCAGCGGTGGAGCGGCCTTCACGCTTGGTAGCGCCCTTGAGGCCCTTGATGCGGATGATTTCGATGGCCTTCTCGGCGTCACCGTTGGCCTCGTCAAGAGCCTTCTTGACGTCCATCATGCCGGCGCCGGTGCGCTCGCGCAGGGCCTTGATGTCCGCGGCAGTGTAGTTCGCCATGTGAACCCCTCTGTCTAGAAATGTGTGGTGGTGTACGGACTGACAGGACGGCAGCCCACGGGTGGGCCGCCATCCTGTCAGCAGCTCCGGCGCTGCAGGCAGCGCCGGAAAATCCGGATGTACTTGTGTTACTTGGCGTCTTCGGCGGGAGCCTCGGCAGCGGCCGGGGCTTCCTCGGCAGCCGGAGCAGCAGCTTCTTCAGCGGCCGGAGCAGCAGCCTCTTCAGCCTTGCTGCCTTCGAGGAGCTCGCGCTCCCATTCAGCCAGGGGCTCTTCCGGAGCTTCGGCAGCACCGGTGCCGCGGTTGTTGCGGGCGATGAGGCCCTCGGCAACGGCGTCGGCAACAACGCGGGTGAGGAGGTTCACGGAGCGGATGGCGTCGTCGTTGCCCGGGATCGGGAAGTCGACTTCGTCAGGATCGCAGTTGGTGTCCAGGATGGCCACAACGGGGATGTTCAGCTTCTTGGCCTCGTCAACGGCGAGGTGTTCCTTCTTGGTGTCCACGATCCAGAGCACGGACGGTGCCTTGGTCAGGTTGCGGATACCACCGAGGTTGGTTTCCAGCTTGGTGAGTTCACGGCGAAGGAGCAGCAGTTCCTTCTTGGTGTAAGCGGAACCGGCGACGTCGTCGAAGTCGATCTCTTCCAGTTCCTTCATGCGCTGGATGCGCTTGGAGACAGTCTGGAAGTTGGTCAGCATACCGCCAAGCCAACGCTGGTTGACGTACGGCTGGCCAACGCGGGTGGCCTGCTCGGCGATCGCTTCCTGGGCCTGCTTCTTGGTGCCGACGAAGAGAACGGTGCCGCCGTGTGCAACGGTGGCCTTCACGAACTCGTAGGCACGGTCGATGTAGGACAGCGACTGCTGCAGGTCAATGATGTAGATGCCGTTGCGCTCGGTGAAGATGAAGCGCTTCATCTTCGGGTTCCAACGGCGGGTCTGGTGTCCAAAGTGGACGCCGCTGTCAAGCAGCTGGCGCATGGTTACGACGGGCATGCCGGCGCTCCTTCCGGCAGGTCATTCATGAGAGAGCCCATGGCTCTCTTACCCTGCCAATAGTTGACGGTTTATTAGCGTGGCCCAGGCTGGGCCGTGCTCCTGGCATCCACCATGCTTCCCATCAGGACGATGGTCCTGACCGCAGGAGGCCTGATCCCCCGTCGGCGAGGCCGGAGCGTCGCTTGCAGGAGGGCTGGATGCGCGTAGTCAGCAGCTGCTCCCCCACACTCCTGAATGAGATGTGCCGACGCATTCCGGACACGGGCATATACCGTTGGAAAGACCACTGGGATATCCGCCGGACCGAAAGCATTGAGGGCGCAGCAAACTGCTCCACCAAGTGTACTACAGGCACCTTCAGCAGGAGGACACTGACGAGGACAGTAGCGACGCCGGCACGGGGCTTGTCCACATAGCCGAAGTGGGCACTTCCGGCGCCTTTGGAGCAAGAGCAATCTGGTGGCATGAAACCATCACGGCAGCTCGCGGCCCTTCTCCTGCTGCCGGCCTCGCTGGCCCCGGCCGGCGAGCCCATGGCGTTCGGGCCAGCCTATTCCGTGCAGCAGGCGGGGCATTACCCTGCTGCCGCCAGCTCCCCGGCGGTAGCCGTGCCTTCGTGGCAATGGCCGCTTGCCCCGCGCCCGCAGGTGCTGCGGCATTTCGATCCCCCGCCCAAGCCCTGGCTCAGCGGCCACCGGGGCGTTGATTTGGGAGCAACGGCCGACGGCGCACCGGTCATCTCCCCGGCGGCGGGTACCGTCAGCTATATGGGCATGGTGGTGGACCGGCCGGTGATCACCATCGACCACGGAGATGGGCTGCGGAGCAGCTTCGAGCCCGTTCACAGCACCCTTGCCGCCGGGACCCCAGTGGCGGAGGGCCAGGTTATCGGCACGGTGCTTCCCGGGCACTGCCCTACCGTGCCCTGTGTCCACTGGGGCGTCCGGCGCGGGGAAGACTACGTGGATCCGCTGCAGTTCGTGATGGACCTGAGGCCATCGATCCTGCTGCCCCTGGACTCCTAGGGAACAGCAGGCCGGACGAGGCCTGCCATGGACCCTAGACGATGGCTGAGATCCCGGTGATGGCCCTGCCGGTCACCAGCGTGTTGATCTCGTGCGTTCCTTCGTAGGAATAGATGGCTTCTGCGTCCGCAAAGATTTTGGCCATCTCAAAGTCCGTCACAATGCCGTTGCCGCCCAGGAGGCTCCTGCCGATCGCCACGCTCTCACGCATCCGCGCGGTGGTGAAAGCCTTGGCAAGGGCGGACTGCTCATCCTTGGCCTCGCCGGCGTCCTCCAGCTGGGAGAGCCGGACCATCATGCCCATGGAGCTGACGGCATTGCCCAGGATCTGGACCAGCTGGCTTTGCACCAGCTGGAAGGATGCCAGCGGCCGGCCGAACTGGTGGCGCTCCACGGCATAGCGCCGGGCCACGTCGAACGCAGCCAGCTGCTGGCCGACGGCCTGCCAGGCCACACCGAGCCGGGTGACCTTCAGGACCTTGTTGACGTCGCGGAAGCTGTTGGCGTTGGCAAGCTTGTAGAAGTCCGGCACCACCACGTTCTGCAGGCTGATGTCGGCGTTCTGGACGGTGCGGAGCGCAATCTTGTTCTCGATTTTGCTGGCGCTGAAGCCGTCGAGTGACGTGTCCACCAGGAACCCCTTGACCTTGTCATCGGCGAGGTCGCGGGCGTAGACCACCACCCAGTCGGAGAAGGTTGCATTTCCAATCCAGCGCTTTTCTCCATTGAGGATCCAGGAGTCCCCTTCCCTACGCGCCGTGGTGCGGGTTCCGCCCGCGACGTCCGATCCGCCAAGCGGCTCAGTGAGGCCAAAAGCCCCGATCTTCTTCATGCTGTAGATGTCCGGGAGCCAGGCATCCTTTTGCTCCTGCGAAGCCAGCGCTTCGATGGAGCCCGTGAACAGCCCGTCATGGACTCCCATGAAGGTGGAAATGGAGGTGTCGGCGCGTGTCACTTCGGCGTGGACCAGGCCGGCGAACAGGTTGGAGTGGCCCTGCCGGTGGACGGGGCTGACCAGGTCGATGCCGGCAAGCTTCGGGATAAGGTCCATCGGGAACTCCCCCCGGTTCCAGCAGTCCACGGCGATGGGCCGCACTTCGCGGGCCAGGAACTCCCTGACCTCCGCCAGCCGGTCCCGCTCCTTGTCGCTCAGCAGCTGTTCGAAGGCGTAGAAGTCGCCATCGGCATAGGGAAGGTCGTTGAGGTCGGCAGCGGTGGTGGACATGGTTACCTCACAATGATCAGCGGTGACCGGAGCTCGCCGGGAAGGAGCACGGTAAGTTACTGCTCAGTAACATACCGCAGATCGAAGGCTTAAGAAAGAAAACCGCGGCCGGCATGCATGCCGGCCGCGGTTTCCGCGTTGGGGGGTAGGGCTACTCGGACTTGAACCGAGGACCTTAGGATTATGAGTCCCGCGCTCTAACCAGCTGAGCTATAGCCCCTCATGCCCGGAACCTCCCGCGATCGGTACGCGGTGGCAGGGCAAAATTACTCTAGCAAACCCGGGAAAGCGTTCAGACCACCTTGTCCTCGAAGCGCGCTCCGCGGTACAGGTCCTCGAAGGTCTGCAGCGTGCCATCGATGCTGTGGGGCTCCACCATCTGCCGGCTGGTCTGTCCCATGGCGGCACGCTGGTCGGCAGGGAGCTCCAGGACCATGGTGATCTTCTTGGCGAGGTCGTCGCTGTCGTTCGGCGTGAACAGGTAGCCGTTTTCGCCGTCGCGCACCAGGTGCGGCAGGGCCATGGCATCCGCCAGCACTACAGGAGTGGAGGCCGACATCGCCTCGAGCGTGACCAGGGACTGCAGCTCCGCCGTTCCCGGCATGCAGAACAGGTCGGCCTGGATGTAGGCCCGGCGCAGTTCCTCGTCACTGGCGAGGCCCAGGAACTTTACCCGGTCCGTCATGCGCAGCCGGCGGACCAGCTCCTCCAGGGAGGAGCGCACCTCGCCGCCGCCGACAATTTCCAGGTGGACGTTGAGTTCCGGCGGAGTCTTGCTGACGGCTTCGATGAGCACATCCACGTGCTTCTCCTCGGCCAGCCGCCCGGCAAACACTACGGTGGGGTGCGGGTGGGGTTCGATCTGCTCGCCGGGCTGGAGTTCGTAGGCTGCGGAGTCAATGCCGTTGGACAGCGGCAGCACCTTGCGCAGGAAGGCGTGCTGGTGCATGGCCTTGGCTGCGAGCGGGGTGGGCGTGGTGACCACGTCCGCCTTGCCCATGACCTTGCCCATGTCCTTCCAGGAGATCCGGCCGATAATGCCCTTGAACCACTGGGGAAACGGCAGGAACGGGTTGAGGTTCTCCGGCATGAAGTGGTTGGTGGCTACGATCCGGACGCCGCGTTTCACGGCCTCGTACAGGACGTGCTCGCCGATCATGTAGTGGCTCTGGATATGCACCACGTCGGGTTTCACCCGGTCGAAGAGGAGGCTGATCTCCTTCTTGATTTCCCAGGGAAGGCAAATCCGGAAGTACTCGTGCGTGGGGACGCCGTGGGAGCGCAGCCTGTGGACTGTCCCTTCGGGCCGAAACTCCGTGAAGCTCTTTCCGTTGTCCGCGCGGCAGGCCAGTACATGGACGTTGTGCCCGCGGCCGGTCATTCCCTTGGCCAGGCGGTAGCCGAACTGTGCTGCTCCGTTGATGTGGGGCGGATAGGTGTCTGCAGCGATCAGGATGGTCAGGGGACGCTGGTCTGCGGGCGTGGTCACGTGGAGAGCTCCTGATGGTCACGGTGCGCACAGCATGTACTGGCAGCACAGTTGGCCGCCGGCGCGGTGGCGCCTGGCCTCGTGGTGGATCTTGCTTGCGTAAAAAACGGCGGGATCTGGTGGTCAGTGGCTAGCGGCTCGCCCGGCCCACGGCCTTCCGCGCGTCCTTCTTGCGCTTCGTGACCTCAGGATGGTGCCTGGAAAGGGCGATCACCCCAACGATAGCAAGGGAGGCAGCGGTTCCCATGGCAATGGCCATCACGGCGTGGACATCCGGCCGGAGTTCGCCGAGGATCACAATGCCGATGGCTATTCCCACCAGGGGATCAATGACGGTCAGTCCTGCGATCACCAGGTCCGGCGGTCCCGACGAGTAGGCGCTCTGGACAAACCACGACCCCAGCCCGCCCGCGGCGATGAGGGCCACCACGGAGTACCACTGCACGTTCAGCAGGAACAGCCCGTTCGGATCGAGCAGGTGCTTGCCGATGATCCGGGTCAGGACGGCAACGAACCCGAAGAGGACCCCGGCGCCGAGGATATAGACGAAGGCGTTGATCCGGTGCCTGAACATCACGGCCAGGGTGCCGAAGAGACCGACGGCGAGGGCCAGCAGCAGCACGATGGTGACCTCGTCGGCGACGGTTACGTCGTGGTTTTCCTGCGTGACGTTGACCGCCAGGAGGACGAAAAGCGCAGAGCCCGTCACGCAGGCCGCGATGGCCACCACCGTTGCCCTGTTGATGGTGAGGTTCTGGTCCTTGGCATTGATGATGGTGGTGATCACCAGGGCGATCGCGCCTATGGGCTGGACCACAGTGAGCGGTGCGGACACGAGTGCCACGGCGTTCATGGCCATGCCGGCACACAGGAGCAGGAGTCCGAACACCCAGCGGGGATTTCGAAGCAGGCGCAGGAAGCCGTTGGAACTCAGGGCCAGGCCGCCCGTGTCGGCTTTGACGGCGCTTCCCTGGCGCTGCGCACCAAGGGCCAGGCAGAACGCGCCAAGCAGCGCAAGCCCGACTGCCAGCCATACCATCAGGCGGTCCCGTCGTCGTGCTGTGCCTGCATTCTGCCCTTTCGCAGGATGGCCCAGAAGTAGTTGTAGGCAGCGATCCAGTGGCCGATCAACCCCAGGCCCAGGACTATCCACGCGGCGACGAACAACCCGGCCGAGAACCCTGTGTCCAGCCGTGAGAGGACCAGCATGGGGGTCCCCAGCAGCAGCAGGCCGGTGCGCACCTTGCCAACCACGCTCACGGGAAGGTCAGGGTGGCCACGGAAGAAAAACAGCGTCATGGTCAGCAGGACAGCGTCCGGAACCACCAGGGCGGCCAGGTAGAGCCAATGGACGACGCCGGCAATCACCAGCGTGACAGCGACCGCTATCAGCGCCAGCCGGTCGGCGATCGGGTCCAGGACTCTGCCAAGTTTCGAGGTTTGGTCAAAGCGGCGGGCGATGTACCCGTCTACCCAGTCGGTGCTGGCCATGACGGCAAGGACCACAACGGCGGCACCGTATTCCTTCTGGGCCAGGACAAGCCAGATGAAGAGCGGCACCCCCATGAAGCGCACCACGGTCAGCAGGTTGGGGATGGTGAACACGAGATCGTGGTCCACCTGGGGGCGTCCGGGACGGGAGCCGGCACCAATGAACTTCACCCCGTCCCCCTTCCTTCCTGCTGCCCCCTGCGAGCGATATTGCCGTTCCCTGAACTTCCGGGGGCTGCCGAAGAGCCTGCCCGGTGCCGGTGCTAGTACGTCCGGAGGAGCTTGCGTACCAGGACCAGGAAGACGGTTCCCGCGGCGATAAACGCTGCCAGCGGCTTCCAGCGCTGCTCCAGGTCCGCGGATCCGGACAACGCTGCGAATTTCCGGCCGGCAATATCCCTGCCGTGGCCGGCCAGGGCCTGGCCTTCGCGCAGTTTGTCCTGGGCGGTTGCCAGCAGGTACCTGCCCTGGGGCTTGACATCCAGTTCGGTGCCCAGTTCGTCGCGCACTTCGGTGAGGTGGTGGCGGCGCTGGCTGAGCCGGCGCACCAGCTCCGGTTCGGAGGCGTGCGGGAATTCCTTCTCGTGTTCAGCGGCCTTGGCTGCCTTCTCGGCCTTGGCCTTGGCAGCCGCTTCATCCTTTGCGGCCTTCGCCGCCTTGGCTTCGGGACTCTGCGGGTCAAGGACAGCCGGGTTGAACGCGGAGCCTTCTTTGACCACGCCGATATCGTGCTTGATGCCGCGGATGGTCTCTTCCGGCATGAGCGGCATGGCCTTCTTGAACTTCCGGGCACCGATCAGGCCGCCGATCAGCGCGATCAGCAGGAAGGCCGCGGACACCAGGAGGGCGGCCAGCCAGGCGGGCATGATGGTTGCCAGTCCCATGATGGCTGCCACGATGAGGCCGACCACAAGGAAGAGGAGGAAAACGAGGGCGACGGCGAAAAAGGCAGCGGCGACTCCAACCTGGATTCCCTTGCGCTTAAGCTCAATCTTCGCGAAGGCGATTTCGTCATTGAGCTGGCGCGGCGCCAACCGGAAAAGGAGTTTAAGCGTCCTGGGCAGCGCAGTGATGCGCAATCCCTGGCTGGTACGCCCGCTGTGACGTCCGCTCATCGGTTCCGCCTTACTGGTTATGGGTCGAATCGGCTTCCGTGTGCTGCAGGAAAGTGCAGCTGCACAGTCCCCGCACCAAAACTATCATTCAGGTTCAGGGCGAACTTCGGGGCTTGCCGGGCGGCGTGGCCTACAACGCTGCAAAATTAGGCAGCGCCGGGCCTAGGATTGATCTCCGTGACCATTCCCAGCAATCCGGGCGACCTGTTGAGCCGCCGCCGGAAACTTTTGTACATCCTGCTGCTCGGCGCCCTGACGGCGTTGGGTCCGTTCACGATCGACCTTTACCTTCCTGCGTTCCCGGCCCTGGAGGCGAGCCTGGGCGTGACCGAGGCCCAGGTCCAGCTGACCCTGGCCGGCACCACCGTTGGATTCGCCATCGGCCAGCTGGTGGTGGGCCCCTTCAGCGACAGGTTCGGCCGCCGCACCCCGCTTATCCTGGCGACGGCCGTCCACATTGCAGCTTCCGTGGGCGCCGCCCTGTCCACTGACATCACCACCCTGGGCATTTTCCGCGTGCTGATGGGCGTGGGGGCTGCCGGCGGCGGCGTTGTGGCCATGGCCATGGTCCGGGACCTGTTTTCCGGATACGCCATGGTGAAGATGTTTTCCCGCATGGCGCTGGTGAACGGGCTGGCACCCATCCTGGCGCCCGTGATCGGTTCACAGCTGCTCCTGGTGATGGAATGGCCCGGGATCTTCGTGTTCCTTGCCGCCTACGGGACGCTGGTGATCACCTCCGCCCTGTTCCTGGTCCGTGAGACCCTGCCGCCTGAAAAACGCCGACAGAGCGGCATGACGGCCCGCCAACGCTACCGGGTCCTTTTCAGCGACAGGGTGTTTGTCGGTTTGCTGCTGGTGGCCGGGCTGAACTTTGGCGGCCTCTTCACGTACCTGTCGGCCTCCCCTTTCCTGTTCCAGGACGTTTTCGGCTTCTCCCCGCAGGAGTACGGCCTGCTGTTCGGCATCAACTCCCTGGGTATTGTTGCCGGCATCCAAACCAGCGCCCGCCTCATCCGCCGGGTTCCGCCGCAGTGGATCATCGCTGCCGCCACTGCCTGGATGTTCGTGATGGCCACGCTGATCGTGGTGTTCGACCAGCTGGGCTTCGGCTTGTGGGGCGTGCTGGTTCCCCTGTGGTTCTACATCCTGGGGACGGGGTTCATGTTCCCCTGCGTGCAGGTGCTCGCCCTGGCCGGCCATCCGGGCCAGGCCGGCACTGCGGCCTCCCTGCTCGGGTTCTCGACGTTCATGATGGCGGGGCTCATCTCACCGGTGGTTGGCTGGCTGGGCATCACCAGCGCCGCCCCCATGGGCGCGGTGCAGGGAGCATGCATCCTACTGGCCATGGCAGCCCTGTGGCTGGTGGTCCGGCCACGTACCGTTCCGTCGATCCACTGACGCCGTGAAGAACACGCCAAAGCGCAGGCCGCACCGGAACCGCCGGGGACTTTTCCTCGGAGCGGTGATTGGCGCCGTCGCGGGCTACTTCGCCGGCCGGGCCCTGGGCAACCCTGCCATGGGCATTGTCCTGGGCATGGTTGCAGGGTCGGCACTGCTGTACCGCGTCAACCCGGGGCCCTGGAACCGACCCTGACGCCGCACCGCAGGGGCGGAAGCAAAACGCGTGGCGGGCGTGGAGTACCTGCCACCCGCAGGGCGCCCGCGATAAAATAGTGTTTGTGCCCACCTGGCAGGAACAACCGCCGCTTCCGGCCACATGGCAACGGTGCGATCACCGGATACTGCCACTGTGGTGGGAACGGCTGTGTGCCCAGGCGGGCGAACAGTCAGCAGCGCTGTATGCGGCGGGACTGTTTACTGATGACCGGCGGAGGCCCATCGCGCAGTGGTACAACCCCGCTTTCAATGCCGCGCTGCTGGTAGCCCCTGAGGCCTCCCCCGAATGGCCGGTACAGCGCTTCGGTATCTTCTACGCGCCGCCGGACACCGGAGTGGTGCGAATCCATTCGGCTCCCCACGAGTGGAACCCCCGCCAGCCCCGGACGTCACCCACCGAAAAAGAGGCGTTCCTGGCCGCCATTGCGGAGGCGGAGCGCTTCCTGCAGGTGGAGATGGACTTCGTCTGAGAAACAAAAATCCCCGTGCCTCACAAAGGAGGAACGGGGATTTTCTGTGTTGCTCCTCCTGCTGGACTTGAACCAGCAACCCTTCGATTAACAGTCGAATGCTCTGCCAATTGAGCTAAGGAGGAATGAAGCAGGTATGACATTAGCAAAGGTTTCCGACCAAAGTGAAATCGGCGCTAGTCCGGGGTGGAACGGGCAGTTGGGGGCATAAAAAATCCCCGTTCCGGAGACCGGAACGGGGATTGTGCGCTCCTCCTGCTGGACTTGAACCAGCAACCCTTCGATTAACAGTCGAATGCTCTGCCAATTGAGCTAAGGAGGAATGAAGCGGGTATTAGCCTAGCAAAGTCCCCGGCTGGAAGCGAAATCGGGGACGGGACCGAGGGGGCCTGGACCTCAGAAACATCAGATCAGGCGTCAGACCTGAGTGCCCGGCGTTCCATCTCCAGCATCATCAGTTCACGGTTGAGCCGCTGGTACGTTTCCGGATCAGCCGCTGGGTCCAGCCGCTGGAGCTGGCCCATCTTGTCCGCCTTGACCCGGGTAATTTGAAGCTCGAACAGCCGGGAGAGGATGTCCCGGCAGTACTTCTGCACGGCTTCTTCGGTGCTGGCGGGCAACGGAACAACAGCAAGCTCGGATACCAGGGGCCGCAATGGTTCCGGAACCTCGTGCATCACATGCTCAACCCACCGGACGGGGTCGGCAGTGAGGGCGGGATCCGTGGCCCGCATGGCGTCGTGGACGGCCTGGAAGGCGGGGGTGGCGAAGCGGGCGGCGGAAAAGCGTTCCCAGACCCCGCCCGCCAGGAGCGACGGCTCCTGCAGGGCAACCTCGAGCGCCTGCCGCTCCATGGAGGCCACGGGGTCCCGGGGGTCGGGCCGGTGGTAGGACGGCACAGCTCCCGACGGCGGCCCTGCAGCTACGCCGGGCCCGCCGGGTGGGGCTGCGGGGGCGGAGGCCCGGGGGGCGGCAGCGGGAGCCCCTCCCTGGTCGCCGCGCTTGCCGGCATTTTTGACTTCCGTGGTGACCAGCCGCAGCACCTCGTTCGGGTCCGGCATGCCCAGCCAGCCTGTGAGGGCCTGGCAGTAGCCGGTCCGGGTGGAGGCGTCGCGGATGGCGGCAACTACGGGCACCGAGGCTTTCAGGCCCTGGACGCGCCCTTCCACGGTATCCAGGTTGAACTGCTTCAGGGTTGTCCGGATGGCGAATTCAAACAAGGGCCGGCGGGACTGCACCAGGGCGTGCACGGCTTCGTCGCCCCTGCTTTGCCGCAGGTCGCAGGGATCCGCACCGGTGGGCTCCACGGCTACGTAGGTCTGGGCAGTGAAGCGCTGGTCCTCCTCGAAGGCGCGCAGCGCCGCCTTCTGCCCGGCGGCGTCGCCGTCGAAGGTGAAGATGACCTCTCCCCCAGTGCCGTCGTCGGACAGCAGGCGGCGGGCGATCTTGATGTGGTCGGTGCCGAACGCGGTGCCGCAGGTGGCAACCGCCGTCGTGATTCCTGCAAGGTGGCAGGCCATCACGTCCGTATAGCCCTCCACCACCACAAGCTGCCGGTCCTTGGCGATGCTGCGCTTGGCGAGGTCGATGCCGTACAGCACCTGTGACTTCTTGTAGAGCGCGGTCTCGGGGGTGTTGAGGTACTTGGGGCCTTGGTCGTCCTCATAGAGCTTGCGGGCGCCGAAGCCGATGGTGTCGCCGGCGATATCGCGAATGGGCCAGACCAGGCGCCCCCGGAAGCGGTCGTAGATTCCCCGGTTTCCTTCGGAGAACATTCCTGTCAGCTTGAGTTCCGCATCCGTAAAGCCCCGGCCGCGGAGGTGCTTGAGCAGCGCGTCCCAGCCTTGCGGGGCGTAGCCCACGCCGAACTGCTCTGCGGCCGCCCGGTCGAACCCGCGGCCGTGCAGGAAGGTGCGTGCCTCCGCGGCGCCGGGCGTCAGCAGCTGCGCCTGGAAAAACTCGTCGGCGATTTTGTGGGCGTCCAGCAGCCGCTGCCGGCGCCCCACTTCCTCGCGGTTGGGGCCGGTTCCGCCGTCCTCGTACCGCAGCTCGTAGCCGATCCGGGCGGCCAGCTTCTCCACGGCTTCCTGGAACGAACTGTGGTCCTGCTTCTGCACGAACGCGATGACGTCGCCGTCCTCGCCGCAGCCAAAGCAGTGGTACCGGCCCACCTGCGGCCGGACGGTGAAGGAGGGGGAACGTTCGTCGTGGAAGGGGCACAGGCCTTTGAAGGTCCCCAGCCCGGCGCCCTTGAGCGTGACGTAGCCGTCAACCACTTCCTTGATGTCCGTGCGCTGGCGGACTTCGTCAATATCTTCGCGTTTGATCAGCCCTGGCACAGAGCCATCCTAGCCTTGGGGTACGACGGCGATGAGCGCCACGTGGGATTCCTCACCACAGCGACGGCAGGCTCCCCACCAGCCGTTCGTACATGGCCAGTGCCGAGCCGTCGGTCAGCGACGCTACCTGGTCGATCACCACGCGAAGGCGCGCACCGTCGTCGGGCGCGTCCCGCCAGTCCGCCGCGAACATCGGTTCCAGGTGGCGGTCGCCGGTGGCGCTCAGGGCCGTGACCAGGGCGTGGAGCACCTCACGCTGGCGCTCGTAGATGGGCTGGCGGTGCTCGGTGGTCATCACGAACGTGGTGGCCAGGCCCTTCATGACCGCGATCTCCATGACGGTCTCGTCCGGAACCATAAGCTCGGCGTTGAACCGCGTCAGGTTCTCCGGGCCGTACACGGCGCGGGTGGTTTCCAGCGCGCTCTGGCAGAACCTGCCGATCAGCTGGCTGGTCATGTTTTTCAGGGCCGCCATGGATTTGCGGCTGCCGTCGGCCTCGCGCACCCACACGTCCGTGGCTTCGAGCCGGGCCAGGGCGGCGTCAATGGCGGCGGGATCATTGTGCGGCAGGTACCACTGCTTGGCGTAGCCCACCACCCTGGCGCGGTGGTCCGGGTTGTCCATCCACCGCAGCTGGAAGTGCCCGGCCACGATCGCGTCCTCGACGTCGTGCACGGAATACGAAATGTCATCCGCAAGGTCCATCACCTGGGCCTCCAGGCAGGAGCGGCGCTCCGGAGCGCCCTCCCGGATCCAGTTGAAGATCGGCAGGTCGTCCTCATAGGCGCCGAACTTGCTGGTCCGCTGGCCGTGGATCACCGGGGCTTCCAGCGCGGACCACGGGTATTTGGCTGCCGCATCCAGGCTTGCCCTGGTGAGGTTCAGGCCTGCGGGCTGGCCGTCCGGCGTCAGCACCTTGGGCTCGAGCCGGGTCAGGAGCCGCAGGGTCTGGGCGTTGCCCTCGAAACCTCCGATGGCGTGCGCCACCTCGTTGAGCGCCGATTCCCCGTTGTGCCCGAACGGCGGGTGTCCGAGGTCGTGGCTGAGGCAGGCGGTGTCCACGACGTCGGGATCGCAGCCCAGGGAACGGCCCAGCTCGCGGCCCACCTGGGCAACCTCGAGGCTGTGGGTCAGGCGGGTGCGGACGAAATCATCCGTGTCCGGTGCCACCACCTGGGTCTTTGCACCCAGCCGGCGGAGCGCCGAGGAATGCAGCACGCGGGCGCGGTCACGTTCGAAGTCCGAGCGGTAGACGTTCTTGGGCGGCTCCTCCACCCAGCGCGCGGAGTCGTGGGTGTCATAGCCCGGCAGGACCGGGGCGGCAGTACGCGTTTCAGCCACCGGAAACGTCCAGTTCCGCCGCGGAGATGTCCCGTGACTGGTCCGCATTGAGGGCGCGGGATTCCAGCCAGTCCTTTGGCAGCGCGGGCCGCTTGGGCGAGCCGGCCCGGCCGCGGGGGCCTTCGGCGTCGACCCCGGGGTAGGGAGACTCGGTGTCCAGCTCGTCCAGGGCAGAGCGCAGTTCCTCAAGGCTGTTTACCAGCGCCATCCGCGTGCGGAGCTCGCCTCCCACCACGTAGCCCTTGAAGTACCAGGCGATGTGCTTGCGGATCTCCCGCAGCGCCTTGCCCTCGTCAGCGAAGGTTTCCACCATGAGTTCGGCGTGCCGGTAAACCCCCTGGGCTACTTGGCCCAGATTCGGCTTGTGCCGGGTGTCGCTGCCTTCGAAGGCAGCCTGCAGGTCACCGAACAGCCAGGGCCGGCCCTGGCAGCCGCGGCCCACCACTACGCCGTCAACACCGGTTTCGCGGACCATCCGGACCGCGTCTTCCGCGGACCAGATATCCCCGTTGCCCAGCACCGGGATGTCCGGCAGGGCCTCGCGCAGGCGCGCGATGGCGGACCAGTCGGCCTGACCGGAGTAGAACTGGGCGGCCGTGCGGCCGTGAAGGGCGACGGCGGCCACTCCGGAGTCGCGGGCGATGCGGCCGGCGTCGAGGTACGTGAGGTGGTCATCGTCGATGCCCTTGCGCATCTTGATGGTCAGCGGGACGTTGCCCTTCGACGCTTCCCTGACGGCGGTCTGCACGATCGAGGTGAAAAGGTCGATCTTCCAGGGCAGGGCCGAGCCGCCGCCCCTGCGGGTGACCTTGGGAACGGGGCAGCCGAAGTTGAGGTCGATATGGTCCGCGCGGTCCTCCTCGACGAGCATGCGCACAGCCGCGCCTACTGTCACCGGGTCCACGCCGTACAGCTGGACCGAGCGCACCTTTTCGTCGTCGTCGTGGGAAATGATCCGCAGGGACTCCGGTGTCCGCTCCACCAGGGCACGGGAGGTGACCATCTCCGCCACGTACATGCCGCCGCCGTATTCACGGCAGAGCCTGCGGAAGGCGGAGTTGGTGATGCCGGCCATGGGCGCCAGGATCACCGGCGTGTCCACGGTGATGGGACCCAGCTTCAGGGGCGGGAGTTCCAGCTTGGGGGCGGGAGGGGTTGCTGCAACAGTCACCTGTCCATTGTTGCAAAGCCGGGCAAATCGGGCTGCCGGACGTGCTGGGCAACCAAGGTGGTCAGCCGCGGTCTGCCCGGCGCCCACGCCTGGTGGGCGGTGCGTCCTCCAGCTCAGCGGCGGAAAGCCGCGACCGGCGGGCAAGGGCTGCTGCGGCCAGCGACCCGTTGTCATCCACGCCCGGCTCCCCCTGGCTGCCTGGTTCCGCTGCCTGGGGCTCCTGTGCCTCCGGGCCTCCTGCCCGGACGCCGGTGGCCTTGACCACCAGCACAGCGATCAGCGTGGTGACCGGAATGGCCAGGACCAGCCCGATGGAGCCCACGAGGGTCCGGATGACTTCCTCGGACAGCTCCGCGCTGGTGAGCGTGTCAGCGAGCGGGCGGTCGTAAAGCATCACGATGATGAGGATGGGAAGGGCCGCGCCGGCGTAGGCGAACGCGATGGTGTAGACGGTGGACGCAATGTGGTCCCGGCCGATCCGCATGGCCGAGGTGAAGAGTTTCCGGGCACTGCTGCCCGGCGCCAGTTCGTACAGTTCCCACACCGCGGAGGACTGGGTGATGGTCACGTCGTTGAGGACACCCAGGCCGGAGATGATGAGCCCGCACAGGATGACGCCGGAGATGGAGATGTTGGCGGAGGTGTTCACCAGGGTGGTTGCCTCGTGGTTCCCCACCCCGGCGAGGTTCGCCGCGCCGGTTGCCCATGCCGCCAGGAGCGCGGTGATGCCCAGCCCGAACATTGTGCCCAGCAGTGCGGTGGAAGTCCGGGCGGAGAAGCCGTGGGCGAAATACAGGACCCCGATCATGATCACCGTGGATCCCACCAGGGCCAGCAGGAGGGGCGGTTTCCCTTCCACCAGCCCGGGAAGCATAAAGCTGGCCAGCACGAAGTACGCGCCGACAAGCCCGATCAGGGCGCGGAGGCCCCGCCAGCGGGCCACCGCGATCACCACCGCCGCGTACAGCAGCGCCAGCAGGACGATCGGCAGGGTCCGGACGAAGTCCACGAAGATGAAGGCGGGCGAACCCTGGGAGGCGGAGGCGCCCTGGGCGTTGGACAGGTTCAGATACCTGATCTGGTCACCGGGCTTCACCCCGTGCGACTTCGCGACGTCCGGGTTGATCACCACTTTGACCGGGCTTCCTCCCTTGTCCGGTTCCGTGTAGGCAAAGGTGCAGTCAGATCCCTGTTGGCTTTGCTGGCCCTGCTGGGTTTGCGCCGGCTCTCCCTGGCCCTGCTGGGCAATGCCCTGCATGCAGTTTTCCGTCACCACGCTTTGGATGGCGCCGGTATCGAAGGTGACTCCGGGCGCGGCGGAGTAGGGGTTGGCCAGGGAGATGCCCTCCTTGCTGCCGGAGGGCCAGAGCATCGCCATCCCTGCGAGGGTGAGCAGCGTCAGCGGAATCAGTACTGCCGCGAGGATGCGGTTTGCCTTCCGCCGGGCGGCCATCGCCTGCGGTGTTGGCTCCGAATGACCTGTGGAAGCGTGGGAGTGACCGGACCCCATCAGCTGTAGAACCTCATACATTGAACTCTACGTCCGGCACCGTAGGGTTGATAAATGGATCATCGGGGACTGGGAGGTACCAGGTATGGCCAACAGCAATACTGACAAAAACAATGGCACGCGCCCTTCCGAAGGACACGGGGCGGCCCGCCAGGCAGTACTCAGCGTCCGCAGTTCGTCAGGCCCCACGCGGGGAGTTGCACTGGTCCTGCATGGGGGCAAATCCCAAAGCCGTGAGCCGGTGGAGGCCAAGCACCTCAGTCCGGCAAGGATGGTGCCCTTCGCCTGGCACCTGCACCGCGCCGGCCGGAAGCACGGCCTGGCCGTATGGTCGCTCCGCAACAGCGTTCGCGGCTGGAATGGCCCTGACATGTCCCCACTGCAGGACGCGCGCTGGGCACTCGCCCGGATCCAGGAGCAGCACCCGGACGTGCCCGTGTTCCTGGTAGGACATTCCATGGGCGGGCTCACCGCTGTGATCGCCGCGGACCACCCAGGCGTGGAGGCCGTCGTCGCCCTTGCCCCTTGGCTCAACCCCGCAACTCCCACGTCCGGAGTGGCCAACCGCAAGGTGCTTATTGTGCACGGAACCACGGACAGGTGGACCAGCGCCTCGGCGTCCCTGCTGTTCGCCCGGCGTGCCTCCACCGAGGCAGCCAGCATGCAGTACGTTGCCCTCAAGGGCGCCGGCCACTTCATGCTCCGCAAGATCGGGGTGTGGCAGACGCTGACCACCGGCTTTGTGATGAAGGCATTCTCGGAAAGCATCGGCAAGGAGCTACCCCTCCCCGCGGACTTCACCAGGCTGCTGCCGGAATCGTCCGTCCAGGTGACCCTGTAGGGACTTTCCATGGCATGGCGGCCCGCACCCAATGACCCCTTCTACCGTGTGATTGTCCGCTGTGGACTCCTGCTTCGCCGGATCTTCCGGACCCGGATCATCAGCAGCGGGACGCAACACCTGCCGCCTCCGGGGCCGCGGACCGGCACCTCAAGGGCTGTGGTTCCGGGCAGCGGCGCCGTTTTTGCCATCACGCACTTTGGCTACGTCGATTTTGCCGTCGCCGAGCTCCTCCTGTGGAAGCACTTGCGCGCGGAGCTGCGGTTCCTGGTCCATCAGGGCGCGGCCGATCACTGGCTTGCCGGACCGGCCATCAGCGCTGCCGGCCACGTGGTGGTGGGGTACAGCGGACGTTCGGACGCCTACGATGCGGCGGTGGCAAAGCTGCGCGCCGGGGAGTATGTTGGCGTGTTCCCGGAGGCAGGCGTGAGCCGCAGCTTCACCGTGCGCGAGTGCAGGACCGGCGCGGTCCGGATGGCGGCCGAAGCCGGGGTTCCGGTCATCCCTGTCGCCGTCTGGGGCGCCCACCGGATCCTTACCCGCGGTCACGGTTTTTCGGCCGGAAGGACATGGCGGGCCCCGGTTCGGATCCATGTGGGTGAGCCGCTGGCCTTCGCGCCGGGCGACGATGTTGAGGCCGGTACTAAGGAACTCCGTGCCCGCCTCCAGGACGGGATTGGGAAGTGCATTGTGGACTTTCCGCTGCAGCCGGAGCCGGGCGCATGGTGGATGCCCGCCCACCTGGGTGGCGGCGCACCGACCGAACCCGAGCGGCAGGTACTCGACGCGGAGGACGCCGCCAGGGGCCGCCGTCGTGATCCCCGCCCAAACTAGGCAGCAGCAGATGTCGAAATGGGGCTCCACAACGACACCTGCTGCCACCTGGTTGGGTAGCGGCGCCTAGTCCGAGACCACCAGGGTTTCTGCTCCTGCCAGCCGCGCCTTGCCGTTCTCGAGCAGGGGTTCGACGGCGGCGCGGAGGGCGGTCATGGAGTCGTCCAGTTCCAGCATGACCGGGTGCTGGTACGCGATCAGCGCGAGCATGTCGCGCACGGCTTCCGCGGCGTCGTCCGGGGCCAGCGCGGTCTCGTGGCCGACGAAGACGTCCGTGGGCGTTTCCGCCCCGGTATCCTCCTGGCCAGGTGCCCCATCCGGATTGGCCGGCGCCGCGTAGCTCACGGCGAAGGCCCGGATCCGGCCCTTCTTGCTGGGTGCAACGCCTGCCCCGAAAGCCGACTCAGGCTGGGCCCGCAGCACGATTGCGCCGTGGGCGCCGGTGAGGTCGTCCAGGAAGAGCTTCTGCACCTGGCCCATTGACAGTACGCCCGGCGAGTCCCAGCCGTGGATGGAGGTGTAGTACCTGCCCACAACGTCGGTCAGTTCCACGGAGCCCGTGGCCAGGTCCATTACGACGTCGGAGCCCGCGTTCTCGTCGTTGGCCGGCCCCCCGCCGTCGTCCTTGGCCGGGAACACCGGCAGCCGCAGGGCTCCCGGTTCGATGACCACCAGCCGGGAGCGCTGGATGGGTTCCAGCTCGAAGGCCTCTACGAAGGCGGCACCCGGGGTGCCCGGCTCCACTTTGGCGCGGAGCCTGGTAACGCCCGACGGCGAGTGTTCAGCTTCGCGGCGCAGCATCGCCAGGAGCGTGGCACCGATGCCGGCGCGCCGGTGGTCCCGCGCCACCTCGATGTAGGCCCAGAGCCGTTCGGGATGCAGGGAAGCTTCGTAGACGACGCCGGCGGCAACCGGAATCCCGACGCCGTCGATCACGTCCTCGGCCACGATGCAGCGCCGCCACGGCGTGCCGTTGGTCCCGGCGGAGGAAAGAGCCAGCGCGCCACGGAACTGGCGGGCCTGGTGGGTTTCCGGGTCGCCCCAGATTTCCAGCAGCGCCAGGTCGTCCCCTTCCCGCCATTCGCGGTATTCGATGGCCATGGTCAGGCGCCGATCAGGCGTGCGGCCAGGTAGCCTTCCACCTTGTCCAGGGAGACGCGTTCCTGGCTCATGGTGTCCCGCTCGCGGATGGTCACGGCCTGGTCCTCGAGGGTGTCGAAGTCCACGGTGATGCAGAACGGGGTGCCGATTTCGTCCTGGCGGCGGTAACGGCGGCCAATGGCGCCGGCATCATCGAAGTCGATGTTCCAGTTCTTGCGCAGCTGGGCGCCGAGGTCCTTGGCCTTCGGGGAGAGGTCCTCGTTGCGGCTCAGCGGCAGGACGGCGGCCTTGACCGGCGCCAGGCGCGGATCCAGCTTCAGGACGGTGCGGACGTCCACGCCGCCCTTGGCGTTGGGAGCCTCGTCCTCGGTGTAGGCGTCCACCAGGAACGCCATGAAGGAACGGGTCAGGCCCGCGGCGGGCTCGATCACGTACGGGGTGTAGCGCTCGTTGGTGGCCTGGTTGAAGTAGCTCAGGTCCGTGCCGGAGGCCTTGGCGTGGGTGGAGAGGTCAAAGTCGGTGCGGTTGGCGATGCCCTCCAGCTCGCCCCATTCGGAGCCCTGGAAGCCGAAGCGGTACTCGATGTCCGTGGTGCCCTTGGAGTAGTGGCTCAGCTTTTCCTGCGGGTGCTCGAAGAAGCGCAGGTTTTCTTCCCGGATGCCCAGGCCGGTGTACCAGGCCATGCGCTCCTTCATCCAGTACTGGTGCCATTCTTCATCCGTGCCGGGCTCCACGAAGAACTCCATTTCCATCTGCTCGAACTCGCGGGTGCGGAAGATGAAGTTGCCCGGGGTGATCTCGTTGCGGAAGGACTTGCCGATCTGGCCGATGCCGAACGGCGGCTTCTTCCGGGAGGTGGTGAGCACGTTGTTGAAGTTCACGAAGATGCCCTGTGCCGTTTCGGGACGCAGGTAGTGCAGGCCCTCTTCGCTGGCAACGGGGCCCAGGTAGGTCTTGAGCAGGCCGGAGAACTCCTGCGGCTCGGTCCATTCGCCGCGGGTGCCGCAGTTGGCGCAGGCGATGTCCTTGAGGCCGTTCTCGGCGGGGCGGCCCTTCTTTTCCTCGTACTCTTCCTCGAGGTGGTCCGCGCGGTAGCGCTTGTGGCAGGAGAGGCACTCCACCAGCGGATCGGAGAAGACCTCAACGTGGCCGGAGGCTTCCCAGACCTGGCGGGGCAGGATCACGGAGGAATCCAGGCCCACCACGTCCTCGCGGCCGCGGACCATGGACTGCCACCACTGGCGCTTGATGTTTTCCTTCAGTTCTGCGCCGAGGGGCCCGTAGTCCCAGGCAGAGCGCGAACCTCCGTAAATCTCACCGGCCTGGAACACGAATCCCCTGCGCTTGGAGAGGGAGATGACCTGGTCGAGTACGGATTTTGCTGCCATGGGGGTAACTCCAATTTCTACAGGGCCGCTGGGTGCGGTCCGCGGTTTCTGGCCCCGGCGAAGCCAGCGGCGGGATACCTCTGGCTGCAGGGCGGGGCGGGTGAAGGAAAGTGCGAAAAAGCTGCGTGTACCAGCCTACCGGCCGCTACCTGCCCGGACGTTATCTGCGCAGGCGTTATCTGCGCAGGCGTTATCTGCGCAGGGCGCCCCGGGGCCAGGGCAGGGTGGCCAGGATGATGGCGGCGAGGGTAAGGATGGTGCCCAGGACCGTGGCCGGAGCCACAATTGTTCCCGGAGCCGGCAGCACCACGTCGAGGGCGAGCGAGCCCAGCAGCTGCCCGGCGATCATGCCCAGCCCGGTGACCAGCACGCCCAGGCTCCGGACCAGCAGCGCGCCAAGGCCGATGAACACGCATCCCATGGGGCCGCCAAGGTAGTACCACCACTCGGCGGGCAGCGGGTTCCCCGGCCCGGCCACGGAAACTTTGACCGCGTAGGCCGTCCACAGCACTACGGAGCCCGCAATGAAGTTGACCAGGGTGGCCGCGATGGGCGTGCCGTAGTGGACTGTGGCCGTCCCGTTCATGGCCTGCTGGAAGCTCATCAGGAACCCTGCCGCCACCGGCAGGAGGAGTGGAACCAGGAGGGCCGCGGGGCCGCCTGGTCCTGCCCCGCCGTCGGCCGCCATTCCCGGAGTGCCGCCAGCCGCGGCGAACCGGGGTGACACAGCCCAGGCAACGGCGGCGATGGTCAGGAGGCACCCGATGACCCGGATGGCAGTAACCGACTTCCGGCCGGCCGGTCCAATACCGAGCTTGTCCACCAGCAGGCCGCTGACGGTCTGGCCGGTGACAGTTGCCACGGTGAAGAGGGCGACGCCGAGGATGCCAACCGTGAAGGACTGGGCGAAGACGAACAGCGCACCGATGCCGCCGGCCAGTACATAGATGCGTGGAAACGCCCGGCTGCGGACCGCGGGCAGGATCCGCGCAAGGCCGGCCCGGCCGCGCGGCAGGAGCAGCGAGATCAGGATCATCACCACCAGCCCTGTGCTGAAGCTCACCACCGCTGCGGCGATGCCGTCATTGAGACGGGTGCCGAGGGCGCCGTTAATCCGGCCCTGGACAGGAATGGCGAGGCCCGCGCCCACCGCGAGTGGAAGGCCTGCGAGCAGCGGCAGGCGGGGGCTGGAAGTCATTGAATCAACCCTACGTCAGGCATCATTGCTTGTATGAGCAATGTTGAAGAGATCACCATCCGCGACAGCATGATCCGCCTGGGCCAGCTGTTGAAGCTCGCCAACCTGGTGGAGGACGGAGTGGAGGCGGCGGAGCTCATCAAGAACGGTCTCGTCAAGGTCAACGGGGAGATCGACGACCGCCGCGGCCGGCAGCTGCACAATGGCGACACCGTCACGGTGAACGGCCAGACCGTGAAGGTCGTCGCGCCGGAGGCCTGACCGCCCCCGCAGGGCAGGAAGACAGGCAGGGCAGGCAGGCAGACAGGGCAGGCAGGCCTCCGGCGCCGGCCGGGCCGCTGAAGCCGCCGCCCGCCGTCGTACGTTCTATTTCTTGAGAACCTCATGCGTGAGGAACTCGCCCACGTGCCCGATCTCCTGCTGGTTGATCCCGTGCCACATGCCCGTGTAGAGGACCTTGGTGAGCTTGACGTGCTTGCGGACCCAGGCCATGGTGAAGTCGATCTTGTCCGGGGTGATCACGGGGTCCTGCTGGTCGCGGCCCCAGAACATGGGCACGGTGCCGTCCAGCTCGCTGTCCCGGAAGCTGGGATCGTCGCCGGCGTCCACCACGAAGCCTGAGAGTCCGACGACGGCGGCGAAGTCGGTGGGCCGCTGCCGCAGCAGGGTGGTGGCCATAGCCATGCCCATCGAGAAGCCAAGAAGGGTAACCGACGGGTGTCCCACCCGGATGGCGTCGATCCACTCGAGCACGTAGGCCGATGCTTCCTTGACGCGGTCCAGCGAGTAGTCGATGGACGCCGTGAGCGGGAACCAGGTGAAGCCCGGGCCCATGGCGATGGGGGCGCGGACGGACGCGACGGCAAAGCCGCCGGGCAGCATGTCGGCCAGGCTCAGCAGGTCCTGTTCGTTCGCGCCGTAGCCGTGCAGGAGCACCAGCAAGGGCTTGCCATCACGCTGGTCCTCCGGATGGGACCACAGGACAACAGGGGCAGGAAATACTTCGGCGTCAGTCATGGTTTCCATTCATACCAGTTACCCACAGGTAACTACCTACGTTGGCGTAGCCAGGGAAGCGAAAGGCAGGATAGGACCGTGAGTGACACAAGCGCCATCGAGACCCCATCCATGACCGCCGGCTCCCACCCTTGGAGCCGGTATGTGGCCATGGGTGACTCCTTTACCGAAGGCATCGGGGACCCCGAGCCCTCAAGCCCGGGCGGGTTCCGCGGCTGGGCGGACCGCGTTGCCGAGGAACTGGGCCGCACCCAGCCGGACTTCGCCTATGCCAACCTCGCCGTCCGCGGGCGGCTGCTGCAGCAGATCGTGGACCAGCAGCTCGCCCCGTGCCTTGCGCTGAAGCCGGACCTGGTCACCCTGTCCGCGGGCGGAAACGACCTGCTGCGGCGGGGCGGGGATCCCGACGTCCTCGCCGCAAAGCTCGATTCCGTGGTTCAGATCCTTACGATGGGCGGCGCCACGGTGGTGCTGTTCAACGGCCCGGACACCGGCACGTCCGTGCTCGGCAGGATCCGCAGCAAGGTTGCCATCTACAACGAGAACCTGCGGACTGTCGCCGCCCGGCACGACGCCGTCATTGCGGACATGTGGTCGCTCCGCCAGCTCAGCGATCCCCAAATGTGGGACGAGGACCGGCTTCACTTCTCGCCCCTGGGCCACCACACCATTGCCGCCATGGTGCTGGATTCGCTGAATGTGGAGCACACCCTGCAGCCCCTCCAGCCCAAGCCGTTCCCGCCCCGGAGCTGGCGGGAGGCCCGTTCCGGCGATCTGGTGTGGGCCCGCCAGTACTTTGTGCCGTGGGTGCTGCGCCGGCTGCGCAACCAGTCGTCCGGTGACGGCATTACGGCAAAACGGCCGACGCCGGGTCCCGTCTTTGGTCCGGGCGTTCCGCTGGGATCAGGCGAGGGTCCGCTGGGGTCGGCAGCCGGCATCCGGAACTAAGCCCGGTATTAACGCGCCGGGGTTAAGCTGGAGGGACACACACGAGAGGCTTAGCACCGTGAGCAACCTGTTTTTCTGGATCATCATCCTGTCATTCGTGATTCCGATGGCCATGCGGATGTACCGGAAGTCTGTGGCCCGCCGGGACCAGCAGCAAACCTTCTCGGGACGGTATCCGGACCAGTTCCCGGGTTCCGGGCAGTTCCCCGGTTCCAGCGGCCCGCAGAGCAAGCAGCCCCGGGACGGCTTCACCCAGCAGGACTACCTCGCGGGAGGCTTCCGCCAGATCGGGCAGCCGGCGCCGCTCCCGCCCAGCCAGCCTTTGCCCCCGATCCAGCCCATCCCGCCGGTCCCGCCCGCGGACCAGCAGTTTCCGCCGTACGGGCAGCAGCCTTACGGGCAGCAGCCGTACGGGCAGAACCAGCGCGAAGAAGCCCCGCAGCAGCCCGCTGCCCCCGCCACTCCCCCGCCGCCGTCGGCCCCGCAGGGGTTCCGGGCGCGCAAGCTCGCGGAACTGGACCAGCAGTACAGCAACGGTGAACTGTCCGTTGAGGAGTACATGGCCCGCCGCAGCGAGATCATGGACGGCTAGGGCACAGCGGGCGTCCGTCTCTTCAGTCGACCTGCTGGCTTAGTCCACCTGGGGGAAGCCCAGGTCGATGACTGAGGTCGCCGGGTCCGGCCACCGGGTGGTCACTACCTTGCCGCGCGTGTAGAACCGGATGCTCTCCGGCCCGTACATGTGCGTGTCCCCGAACAGCGAGTTCTTCCAGCCGCCGAAGGAAAAAGTGCCCACCGGCACCGGGATGGGAACGTTGACGCCCACCATGCCCGCCTCGACGTCGAACTCGAATTGCCGCGCGGCGCCGCCGTCGCGGGTGAAGATGGCAACCCCGTTGCCGAACTCGTTGTCGTTGACCAGGCGGACTGCGTCACTGTACGTGTCCACGCGGACCACGGACAGGACGGGGCCGAAGATTTCGTCGTCGTACACCTTCATTCCCGGCTTCACGTGGTCCACCAGGCTGACGCCGATGAAGAACCCGTTTGAATCGAACTGCTGCGAGCGCCCGTCAACAACCACCGTGGCGCCCTCGTTTTCCGCGCCCGCCACATAGGACGCCACTTTGTCGCGGTGTTCTGCAGTGATCAGCGGGCCCATCTGCGAAGCAGGATCGGTGCCCGGACCGATCTTCAGGGTGGCCATCCGGGTTTTGATGGCCCCGACGAGGTCGTCGGCGATATTGCCGACGGCGACGAGCACGCTGACCGCCATGCAGCGCTCACCCGCGGAGCCGTAGGCAGCCGAAATGGCCGCGTCCGCCGCCATGTCCAGGTCAGCGTCAGGCAGGACCACCATGTGGTTCTTGGCGCCGCCCAGGGCCTGGACCCGCTTGCCATGGTCCGCTGCGCGCTTGTAGATCGACTGCGCGATGGGCGTTGAGCCCACGAAGCTGACGGCTTTGACGTCCGGGTGCTCGAGCAGGACGTCCACCGCCTCCTTGTCGCCCTGGACCACGTTCAGCACGCCGGCAGGCAGGCCCGCCTCCGCGAAGGCCTCCGCGATGAACACGGCCGAGGACGGATCCTTCTCGCTGGGTTTCAAAAGCACCGTGTTGCCGCATGCCAGGGCGCTGCCGATCATCCAGAGCGGCACCATGGCCGGAAAGTTGAACGGCGTAATGCAGGCCACCACGCCCACAGGCTGCCGGACGGAGTGGACATCCACACCGCTGGACACCTGCTCGGAGCGTTCTCCCTTGAGCATGTGGGACAGGCCGGTGGCGAACTCGATGTTCTCAAGGCCGCGGGAGATCTCCCCTTCGGCATCCGAGAGCACTTTTCCGTGCTCGCTGGTCAGGATGGCGGCGAGCTCGGGCTTGCGCTCGTTGAGGATTTCGCGGACACGGAAAAAGATGTTGGTCCGCTTGGCAAGGCTCGCGGCCCGCCAGGCCGGCAGCGCGGCTTTGGCCGCGGCGATGGCTTCCTCCACCCTGTCCGCGGAGGCCAGCGCCACCTGCTTTTCCTGCTCGCCGGTGGCGGGATTGAAGACGGGGCCGAAGCGCTCGGCATCGGTGACGCGGCTGCCGTTGATGTAATGCGGAATGGTGTGCACGGAGGTCTCTTTCTAAGGCGTTCAGATGGCTGTGGTGTGGACGGCGGGTTCGCGAAAACAGCTACTTCGCTGCATCGAGCGAGCCGTCGGCAAGCTTGATGATCATGGAGCAGTCCTTGCCGGCGTCACCGGCGTCGATAAGGCGCTGGTACAGCTGCTGCACATGCCGGCCGATTTCTAGCGGCGTTCCCGTGTCCTCCGCGGCGCTGATGGCCAGTCCGATGTCCTTGTTCGCCAGTTCGGCGGTGAACGTGGGTGCGAAGCCGTTGTTGGATGCGGCAGTGGGAACGACACCGGGTACGGGGTACCAGGTGCGCAGGGCCCAGCTGTCTCCGGAGGAAACCGAGGCGATGTCCCAGAAGACTTTCTTGTCCAGGCCCAGCCTGTCCGCCAGCACGGCACCCTCGGCCGTGGACGCCAGGTTGATCAGGAGCATCAGGTTGTTGCAGATCTTGGCCGCCTGTCCCGTAGTGGCACCCCCGGTGGGGATGATGTTGGCGGCCATCGGCTCGATGAAGCGGCTGGCGTCGGCCACGGCATCCGCCTCGCCGCCCACCATGAACGTCAGCGTTCCTGCCTTGGCGCCGCTCATCCCGCCCGACACCGGGGCGTCGACGAAGCGGAAGCCGGCGGCAGCGGCGGCGTCGTGCAGTTCCTTCGCGGCTGCGATATCGATGGTGGAGGAATCTATGAGGAGGGTGCGGGTATCGGCGTGCGCCAGCACCCCGTCGCCGCCCAGGTAGACAGCCTTGGCGTGCTCGCCTTTCGGAAGCATGGTGAACACGGCGTCCGCGCCCGCGACCGCCTCGGCGATGCTCCCCGCGGGCTTTACCCCACCGGCCTTTGCCGCGGCCAGGGCTGCCGGGTTGAGGTCGAACCCCCTCACGTCATGCCCTGCCTTTGCCAGGTTCGCCGACATGGACCCGCCCATGTTCCCCAAACCAATCCAACCAATTACTGCCATGGCTTAAGCTCCTTTGCTGTGCCTCCGGCCGGCGGCCGTAAAGTCTGTGTCCACCATCACACCCCGCTATAGTGCAATCAAGGGAAAAAATCACAGATGGCATGTGCACTGATGCACATAGATGGGAGGCAGGCATGGCGCAGCTGCCGAGTCCGGACGACCTGCTGATCCTGCTGACAGTGGCCCGGCTGGGGCGCTTCAACGCCGTCGCCGAAACGCTGGGCACGACGCACACCACCATTTCGCGCCGGATCCTGGCCCTCGACAGGCAGCTGGGCGGCCGCACCCTGGAGCGCAGCCCGCATGGGTGGGAACTGACGGAGCTCGGAGCTTCGGCCGTCGCCGCGGCGGAAAGGATCGAGGAAACACTGGGTTCACTGGCCGCTGCCACAAGCCAGGACCGGGACGCTCTCTCCGGCATGGTGCGCATCAGCACCTCGGACGGTTTCGGCGCCGAATTCGTCACGCCCGCGCTGGTCCGCCTGCAACAGCGGCATCCACTGCTGAACGTGGAAATGTTGAGCGCCACGCGCAGGGTCAGCCAGAACCGCTCCGGCGTGGACCTTGAGGTGGTGGTGGGCCGCACCGACGTGAGCAACGCCCAGGCCATCTTCCTGACCAACTACTTCCTCCGGCTTTACGCCAGCCCCGCCTACGCGGCGGAGCACGGCCTGCCGGGAACGCCCGACGGCGTGGGGCAGCACGGCTTCGTCTCTTACGTTGAGTCGGCGCTCCAGGTGGCCGAACTGGGGCACCGGTCCTCGCAGCTGCCGATGCCGAAGTCCAGCTTCCAAGCGACGAGCATTTTTGCCCAAGTCGAGGCGGTCCGCCGGGGCGCCGGGATCGGGCTGCTGCCGAACTTCATGGTGGCGCGCAACCCGGAGTTCGTTCCGGTACTCCCCGAAGCGTTCCAGCGCCAGGTCCCCATCTGGGCCGTGGCCCGCCCGGAGTCGCTGCGGTCCGCCCGGGTGCAGGCCGTGATCGGCGCGCTCCAGCATGAGGTGGCGGAGCGCCAGGATCTGCTGGCCGCCTGAGCTGCTGTTGGGACACTGCGCTGTTGACAAACCGGGTGGTGGCCGGCGGGCCAGTTTCACGCCTGGAAGAGCCGCCTCACCACCTGCCCGGCTGCGAGGGCATCAAGGCCTTCGTTGATCTCCGCGAGGGGCCTGGTGTCCGTGTGCAGCAGTTCTACGGGGAGCCTACCCTCGCGCCAGTACCCCAGGTAGAGGGGAATGTCCCGATCCGGGACGGCGTCGCCCATGTAGGAGCCCAGCAGCCGCTTGCCCGCGCCGGCAAACTGCAGCGCAGGCACCGTCAGCTCTGCGGTGGGGTGCGGCAGGCCGACGGAAACCACGGCGCCGCCCCTTGTCACATGCCCGAGGCAGGACGCAATCACCCTTGCCGAGCCCACGGCCTCGACCGCGATGTCCACACCGTCACCGGCGGCTTCCGCGATCAGGCGGCCGGCGTCCTCCGGAGTCCCCACCGCGGTTGCCCCACACTTCAGGGCAAGTCCGTGCTTGGCCGTGTTCGGATCAATGGCAATGACCGCGGAGGCACCGGCGAGCGCGGCAGCCATAACGGCCGAAAGCCCCACGGCACCGAGACCGAAAACGGCGATGGACTGGCCCTCCCGGATGTCGGCCGTGTTGAGGACGGCACCCATTCCGGTGAGCACGGCGCAACCGAACATCGCCGCGACTGTGTCGGGGACGTCGTCGTCGATCACCACCACTGATTCGCGGGCCACCACCGCGTAATCCGCGAACGCCGAAACCCCCAGGTGGTGGTTGATCCGCTCCCCCGCAGGCGTGCGCAGCAGCGCCTCGCCGTGCAGAAGGTCCCCGGAGCCGTTGACCTCCGCTGCCCGGTGGCAGAGCGCGGGCCGCCCCGCCAGGCAGGCACGGCAGGAACCGCAACTGGGGACGAAAACGAGGACAACGTGGTCCCCCACCGCAACGTCGGTGACGCCCTCACCCACCGCCGCCACCCGCCCTACGGCCTCGTGCCCCAGTGCCATGGGAAGCGGCCGGACGCGGGATCCGTCCACGACTGACAGGTCTGAGTGGCACAGGCTGGAGTAAGTGATGGTGACACCCAGCTCGCCGGCGCGGGGTTCGGGACGGCTGAGCTCCTGGACCACCAGCGGCTGCGATTCAGCATAGCTGGTGCCGGGAGGGACTGTGGAATAGAGGACTGCTGCTCGCATGGTGTTCCTGACTTTATGGTTGTCAACAGGCAGCTGCCCGGCCCTGCGCTGCGTGCAGGTCCGGGCAGCTGCCGTGTCCGTGATGCTGTGCCGTGGGGACTGCTTTCCTGACGGCTATTTCTTGGCTGCGGCCAGAAGGTCGGCGGTGCCCTGGGCGTCGGCGGCATCAACGTCATGCAGCGAGATGCCGCGGGTTTCCTTGAGGAAGAACACCGAGATCGCAGTCACCACGCAGGCGCCCAGGAGGTAGAACGCCACCGGAACGGACGAGCCGAAGCTGCCCAGCAGCGAGCTGGCGATGATGGGCGCCAGCGAGCCGGCCACGATGGAGGTCACCTGGTAGCCGAGGGAAACGCCCGAGTACCGCATGCGGGTGGGGAACATTTCGGCCATGATGGACGGCTGGCCGGCGTACATGAGGGCGTGGAACAGCAGGCCGATGGTGATGGCCGCCAGGATAACCATGTCATTGCCGGTGTCCATCATGGGGAAGGCGAAGAAGCCCCAGGTTCCGGCGAGGATTGCACCGGCCATGTATACCGGGCGGCGTCCCAGGGAATCGGACATCTTGCCCACCAGGGGTACTGCGCAGAAGTGGATGAAGTGTGCCACCAGCAGGAGGAGCAGGATGCGGGAGGTGTCCGTCTGCACAACCACCTTCAGGTAGGTGATGGAGAACGTGACTACGAGGTAGTAAAGGATGTTCTCCGCAAAGCGCAGGCCCATGGCGGTGAACACACCGCGCGGGTACCGGCGGAAGACTTCGGCAACACCGTAGCCCTTGTTCTCGACAGTGACTTCCTTGCGGGCCTCCAGGAAGATCGGCGCGTCCTGGACCTTGGTACGGATGTAGTAGCCGATGATGACGATCACTGCGGAGAGCCAGAAGGCTACGCGCCAGCCCCAGCCGAGGAAGGCTTCCGGGGAGAGGGTGGAGGACAGGGTGAACAGCACGGCGGTGGCGAGCAGGTTGCCCATGGGGACAGCGGACTGCGGCCAGCTTGACCAGAAGCCGCGGGACTTGTTCGGGCTGTGCTCGGCGACGAGGAGCACAGCGCCGCCCCATTCGCCGCCCACCGCGAAGCCCTGGACGAAGCGCAGGAACACCAGCAGCGCCGGCGCCCAGTAGCCAATCTGCGCAAAGGTCGGCAGGCAGCCCATGAGGAAGGTGGCAACACCCACCAGGATGATGCTCAGCTGCAGCAGCTGCTTGCGGCCGAACTTGTCGCCGAAGTGGCCGAAGACGATGCCGCCGATGGGGCGGGCAACGAAGCCGACCGCATAGGTGACGAAGGCTGCGATAATGCCGTCCAGCTCGGTTCCGGAGTTGGGGAAGAACAGCTTGCCGAACACGAGAGTGGCGGCGGAGGCGTAGAGGAAGAACTCGTACCACTCAACCACGGTGCCGGCCATGGAGGCCGTGACGACCTTCTTCAGGCCTGAGGACTTGACGTCGGTTTCCTCGGGCCGCCGCGCGGCGGACTTTTCCGTACTCATTGATGAACTCCTTCGGCGTCTTCTTCGACACCACTGGGACAGTCTGAGGCGGATACGTGTGATTTTGGCCACGAACCGCCGGGTCCCAACGAGTATGGTCCGCCTGAACGCCAAGCTCAACGGCGAATCATGCAGAGGCTATCTGCATAAATGCACATTTACCTGCCTGTGAGGGGCAGCCTTAAGCCGAAAGGTGCGCCCTGAGCTGGCGGCCCAGCTGGCCTATTTCGGTCAGGAAGCCGTCATGGCCTATCGGAGCTTCAATGACGTGGACGTCCACTTCTCCCGGCAGGGCGGCGGCAAGTTCCCGGGACTGGGCCGGGAAGTAGAGCCGGTCAGAATCCACGGCTGCCACAAAGAAGCGCGCACCCGACCGCGCCAGGGTCTCGGGAAGCGGCCCCCGGCCCCGGCAGATGTCGTGGCTCATCAGGGCCTCGGTGATGGCGATGTAGCTGTTGGCATCGAACCGCCGGACCAGTTTGTTTCCCTGGTGGTCCAGGTAGCTTTCCACCTGGTAGCGTCCGCGGGCGGCCAGGACACCACCCTGCAGGGGCGACTCCGGAGCCTGCGGTTCGCGGCCGAACCTGCCTTCCAGTTCCGCCGCGGAGCGGTAGGTGATGTGCGCGATCCGCCGGGCCAGGGCCAGGCCGTCCTCGGGGAACGGGCCGCCGTAGTAGTCGCCGCCATTGAAATTGGCATCCTGGCGGATCGCCAGGGTCTGCGCCTGTGCGAACGCAATCTGCTCCGCCGTGCTGGCGGCTCCCACGGAAATCACAGCGCAGCGCTGCACCCGCTCCGGGAAGGTGATGGCCCACTCAAGTGCGCGGGCTCCGCCCATGGAACCGCCGAGCACCGCAAACCAGCTCCTGATCCCCAGCTGGTCAGCCAGCCGGGCCTCCGCCACAGTGCTGTCCCGCAGCGTGACCAGGGGAAACCGGGATCCCCAGGGGGCCCCGTCAGGTGCCGGGGACGACGGCCCGGTGGACCCGTAGCAGCCGCCCACAATGTTGATGGACACCACAAAGAAACGGTCCGTGTCCACGGGCGCACCCGGCCCGGCCAGCTGCTCCCACCAGCCCGGTTCGTCGGTATCGCCACGGGTCACGTGGGTGCTGCCGGTCAGGGCGTGTTCGATCAGGACTGCATTGCTGGCGTCCGCGTTAAGGGTGCCCCAGGTTTCGTAGGCCAGCGTGACGTCCGGCAGGCAGCCGCCGGCTTCAAGGTCCAGTCCCCCAATGGAGGCATAGCGGACAATTCCGTGTTCGGGGACGGTGGTACGGGTGACGGTAACCGTCATGGCAAGACCTCTTCTACGCGCTTGCCCGCCGTCGAATGACCGGCAGGCCAGGTCTTCACCCGGGGCACCCCACCGCGGAAGGAGGGTTGCCGGCCAGCAAGCCGGGGCTGTCACTGGCACTCATGACCTGGTTCGAGTGTACGAAACAGCCCCCGCCTGCCGCCAAGAGTGTGACTGGTTGTGACTTCCCCGGCCTGCCGCCGTGGTGGGTTCTTCGGGTGCCTGGCTAGGCTCCGGTGGCATCCTTCGCTGCCCGGAATCCGGCTTCCAGGTCCGCCAGGATGTCATCGATGTGTTCGATTCCCACCGACAGCCGGACCAGGCCGGGGGTTACGCCGGCAACAGCCTGCTGCTCCGGGGAAAGCTGACTGTGGGTGGTCGACGCCGGGTGGATGACAAGGGAGCGGACGTCACCGATGTTCGCCACATGGGAGTGCAGCTCCAGCGCGTCCACGAAGCGCTTGCCGGCCTCGGCTCCGCCGGCCAGGTTGAAGGACACAATCGCGCCCGTGCCCTTGGGGCCATACTTGCGGCCCCGCTCGTACCACGGGCTGGAGGGCAACCCCGCATAGGCGACGGATTCGACGTCGTCCCTTCCCTCCAGCCAGCGCGCCACTTCCGTGGCGTTGGCAACGTGCCGTTCCACGCGCAGGCTCAGCGTTTCCAGGCCCTGTGCGATCAGGAATGCGTTGAACGGGGAGACGGCGGAGCCCAGGTCCCGGAGCAACTGGACGCGGGCCTTGAGGATGTAGGACAGGTTGGCGCCAAGGGCACCGTCCTTGCCCAGGTCCCTGGCGTACACCAGCCCGTTGTAGGTGAGGTCCGGGGTGTTGAAGCCCGGGAACTTCGCCGGGTCCTTGCCGAAGTCGAAGTTTCCTGAGTCCACGATCACGCCGGCAATCGCGGAGCCGTGGCCGCCCAGGTACTTGGTTGCCGAATGGACAACGATGTCCGCTCCCCATTCCAGCGGGCGGATCAGGTACGGGGTGGACAGGGTGTTGTCCACGATCAGGGGCACACCGGCCTCGTGTGCCACCTGGGAGATGCCTTCGATGTCCAGGACGTCCTGCCGGGGGTTGGAAACCACCTCGCCGAAGAACAGCTTGGTGTTGGGCTGCACTGCAGTGCGCCACTGCTCCAGGTTGTCCGGGTCCGCCACGAAGGTCACCGAAATGCCGAACTTCTTCAGGGTGTGGGCAAAGAGGTTGTATGTTCCGCCGTAAAGGCTGGGGCTGGCAACGATATGGTCGCCGGCCTCCGCAATGTTCAGGATGGCGAAGGTCTCGGCGGCCTGGCCCGAACTCAGCAGCAGTGCCCCCAGCCCGCCTTCAAGGCTGGCGATCCGCTGTTCCACGGCCTCCTGGGTGGGGTTGCCGATGCGGGTATAGATGGGTGCCAGTTCAGCAAGGGCGAACCGGTTGGCGGCGCTCTCGGCGCTGGGAAAAACGAAGGACGTGGTCTGGTAGATAGGAAGTGCCCGGGCGCCTGTGGCACTGTCCGGCTCCTGTCCTGCATGGATCTGACGGGTTTCGAATGACCATCCGTTGGACAACTAAGGCTCCTTTGACTGGGCCCGGCATGCACGAAGCACCGCGGGCCGCGCTTGCCATCCGGCCATTTACCGGACAGCCAGGTCCTCACCCGGGGCACCCCACCGCGGAAGGAGGGTTGCCGGCCAGCAAGCCGGGGCTTGGCGCTGGCACTCATAACCTGAGCCCAGTGTAGGAACACCTGCACAAAGCGGCACAGCATTGTGACGAACATGGTCCCGCGCATGACCCCTGCGGGAGTCCGCGCAATCACTTTCCGCAGGGGAAATCCCAGTAAGGCTACCCTTAGCTGAGAGCCCGATCACAAAGTGCCAAGATGTTGCCATGCGCATGGATCACGTCTCTTACGCCTGTGAACACGATGGCCTGGCTGCCACCACCGAACGTATTTCCTCTGCCCTCGGCGTTGAGGCAGTGAAGGGTGGAGTACACCCGCGGTTCGGAACCCGGAATATGATCATCCCGCTCGCGGGGCACAAGTACCTTGAGGTCGTTGAGGTCCTGGACCACCCGGCTTCGGACAAGGCGCCCTTCGGCCAGGCAGTGCGTGCACGGTCTGCAGCCGGCGGCGGCTGGATGGGCTGGTGCGTCGAGGTAGATGACCTGGCCCCCTTTGAGGAACGCCTGGGCCGCTCCTCAGTCAACGGCAACCGTAAGTTCCCTGACGGCCGCGAACTGGTTTGGAAACAGATCGGCATCCTCGGCCTGATCGCGGACCCCCAGGTCCCGTACATGCTCAAGTGGGAGGGCGATCCTTCCCTGCACCCCTCCAACGCTTATGAGAGCAACGTCAAGATGAGTTGCCTCACCATAGCCGGCTCTGCCGCCCGGGTAACCGAGTGGCTGGGTGAACCCGTGGAGAAGCCGCTGGAAGATGTAGCCGTGGAATGGGTGGCACCGCACGGAACCCCCGGGATCCTTTCGGTGACTTTCGAGACCGCCAACGGGGCAGTCATTATCTGATGCCCCCTCCCGGCATGGGTTCGCCCCCGCCGGGTATCAACCCGGGCCGGTACTTGAGACTGCCCGCGTAAGCTTCGGCCGCCATCAGCAGGTGACAACGGCGTCACCCGCCGATGGCGGCCGAATTCGTCTCCCAGCAGTTCCAGTTTGCCGTGTTTCCCGCATGCCCGGCCTCTTCCGGCGTCAATGTCAGACCCTCCCCCGATGATGGGTTTATGGGCAGCGAAGCGGTGGCGAAGGCGTTTGCGGACATCAGGGCCGCCCTTGCATTGCTCAACGCCGAGGTGGACGGGTGCGGTTCGGAGCCGTTCTCGGCTGCCGATCCGTTGGCCGGGCTGGCCGATGGAAACCTGGACATCCTCGCCGGCGCCAAGGAGGCAGAAGCCGGGCTCGCAGGCCTGAAGTCTCGCGCTGCCATGAAATACGCCGACACCGCCCATACCCTGGCCCCTCCCGGGACGCCGGCCCGCGCGCAGGAAATGGCCATCGCCGCGGAGATCGGGTGCGTGCTGGCCATCGGGCCGCGGGCCGCCAGCGCGTTCCTGTCCGTCTCCCACGCCCTGACCACCACCTTGCCCCTGACACTTTCCGCCCTGCAGGCCGGCACGCTCTCGTGGCAGCACGCCCGGGGCATGGCGGACGAGGCAGCCACCCTCGATGCCGCCGGCGCCGCCGCCCTTGAGGGCCATTTCCTGGACCCCGACACCCCCAGGCCCGCCACCGCGGCCACGATCGGGGAGATGCCCGCGCACCGGTTCAAGCACAAAGCACGCACCTGGCGGGAACGCCACCACCCCGAATCGATCGAGAAACGCCACGCCAAGGGTCTGGCGGACCGGCGGGTGGAATACCGGCCGGACCAGGACGGCATGGCCTGGCTCTCGGCCTGCCTCCCCGCCCACCAGGCCATGGCAGGATGGAACCGCCTCAACGCCCTCGCCCGGGCCGCACAAGGACCCAACGAGCCCCGCACCCTCACCCAGATCCGGGCCGACCAGTTCGCCGAAGCGCTCCTCACCAGCGGCACCAGTACAAACTCCAATGCAGGCAACAGCGCCGTGGCAGGCGCAGGAACGGATCCCACCCCGTCGTCGACGATCCGGGCGCAGGTGCTCGTCACCGTGCCCGTATTGGCCTTCATGGGAGTGACCGACGAGCCCGCCATGCTGGACGGGTTCGGGCCCATCCCGCCGTCCATGGCCCGGAAACTTGTCGCGAACGGAGCTGACTCCTTCCACCGTGTGCTCGTTGATCCCAGGGACGGGGCGCCGCTGGAAATCGGCCGGACCAGCTACCGGGTCACCAAAGCCATGCGGAACTGGCTGCGGATGCGGGACGGCACATGCCCCTTCCCCGGCTGCAGCAACAACTCCCTGGATAACGAGGCAGACCACCTCCTCGCCTGGCAGCACGGCGGGACAACCGGAATCAGCAACCTCGGACAACCCTGCCCAAAACACCACAAACTCCGGCACACCACCGGCTGGACACCAACACCGGCCACCAAGAACGAACCACCCGGCTGGACCTCACCCACCGGCCGGCACTACAAAAGCGAACACCAGGACTGGGAACCACCCCACAGGCCGGAAACTGTCATGTTGGCCCTCCCGGCGGGGCTGAACCCGGGGGAACACCACGACGGGCAAGTCCGCGGCTTGCTGCCCCACCCGCCGATGCCCGCCGCCCAGGACTTCCCTGCCGCAGACCTCCTGCACCCGGAACCTCCACCGGAGGAACCTGAAGATGACAACCTCATAGACCTGGACGACCTACCAGCGGACGACCCCCTCTGGGACGACTTCTACGCCCTGCCAGCCGTCCGGCCCCAAGACCCCCTGAATGACTGGGACCCCGTAACTGACTGGGACGCAGTAACGGACTGCGACCCGGCACTGACTTAGCTGCCACCTCCTGTCCGCCGTCGTGCTGACAAAAGTGCCTGAGGTTGCCGCGAAGGCTTAGCCCAGCCCGACTGCCTTGCCGAACAGGCTGAAGCCCACGAAGGCCACGATGTCGAGCAGCGCGTGGGCTATGACAAGCGGCATCACACGCCGCGTGCGGGTGTACAGCCACGCGAAGACGATGCCCATCACCACGTTGCCGATGAAGGGGCCGAAGCCCTGATACAGGTGGTAGGTGCCGCGAAGCAGCGAGCTTGCCATGATTGAAAGCGGAATGCTCCAGCCGAACTTTCCGAAGCGGTTCATCAGGTAACCCACCACGATGACCTCCTCCACCACGGCATGGCGCATCGCGGAGAGGATCAGCACCGGCACCGTCCACCAGTACGCGTCCAGTGCGCTGGGAATGATGGCCGTCGTAATCCCCAGGGCCCGGCCTGCAGCGTACAGGCCCAGGGAAGGAACGCCGATCAGGGCTGCCAGACCCAGCCCCTGGAGCAGATCCCGGCCGGGGCGGGCGAAGTTAAAGCCCAGCTTTTGGAAGGCTGAACCCGGGTTGCTGCCATGGCCGGACGAGGCCTGCCGCTGGTCGGTGAGGAAGTAGAGCACCAGCAGCACCGGAACCAGCGCGAACAGAATGTCCAGCAGCTGGTACGTCAGGTCGAAATATTCGCGGGTGCTCTGCGAGCGGTTAAGTGTGGAGGTACCTTCCGCCAGCGGTGCACGAGTCATCTTGTCCAGGAGCTGCACCACGGAGTACACAGCAGACTGGCCCAGGGACAGACCCAGGACAATCCACACTTCGAACCGCAGGCGACGGCGGGAGGGAACCAGCATGCTCCCATCTTGCCTTCAGTTTCTGGATCCGCGCTGATTGTTCTTCCAGTGTCACGCCGCTACCGGCCGGACTACCTCCAATGGATCCGCCGGGCCAGTGCCGCCAAGCCGGTGCAGCCAGCCAGTGCCTCTCACCCCCTAGCGACGAGCCAGCGCCGCCCAACCAGCGCCGCTTAGCCGGCGGCGACGATCACTTCTGTGCCGTTGGCTTCAAAGGCGGCCTTGTCCTTCGCCGAGATCCCGGAATCCGTGATCAGCCGGGTGAAGTTGTATCCGTCCATGGTGGCAAAAGCGCGCACTCCGACCTTGGACGAGTCCGCCAGGACGTAGGAAACCCGTGCCCTGCTGGCGAGGAGGGCATTGACGGAGGCCTCACCCTCACCCGTATTGGTTGGCCCCACTTCGGGATCAATGCCGTTCACGCCGATGAAGGCGATGTCCAGCACCACCTTCTGCATGATGATGTCCGTGTAGGGACCCACCAGCTCGTAGGAGCGTGGATTGAGGATCCCGCCCGTGACCATGACTTTGATGCTGGGCCGGACCGCCAGCTGCGAAGCGATGTTGATCGCGTTCGTGACCACTGTCAGGGTGGGCTGGTTGGACGGCGCGTTGAGGTCTTCGCGCGTGGCCAGGATTTGTGCCAGCGCGGTGCTGGTGGTCCCGCCGCACAACCCGATGACTGCACCGGGCGCTATCAGCGCAGAGGCAGCCTGGGCAATCTGCTCCTTGGCCTCAGCGTGGTCATCGCGGTTGTACCGGCCGGGAAGATCGTAGGCAAGGGCTCCGGTGGTGGCGCCGCCGCGGGTCCTGGTGAGCAGTCGGCGTTTGGCCAGGCTGTCCAGATCGCGCCGGGCGGTGGCTGGGGAAACGTTCAAGGTGCTGACGATCTCCTCGACCTCCACCTGGCCGGTCCGTGCAAGGAGGTCCAGGATTGCCGTCAGTCTGTCAGTGCGGGTCATGCTGGGCCTCCAAGTACTCAAGCCACCACCTCAGATGACGTTTTCTGATCATAACAGACCTAAAACGATCATCTAACGTCATATGAAGCCGGAAACTACCGCGCCTGCTTTCCTGCCCGCCACACAGCGTATGTCAAGGGCATCCCCGGCCGGTAGGCGAGGTGGGTGGCGGACGGCGCACTAAGGACATGCAAATCGGCCCGGTGGCCGACCGCGATGGACCCCACCGCCCGTTCGCCGTCGGCGTCGTTCCCTGTGTCCTTGTGCAACGCGAGGGCTCCCCCGTACGTGGCTGCCCGGACTGCTTCATGGACGCTGAGGCGCATCTGCAGCACCGCCGTGGCAACACAAAACGCCATGGAGCTCGTGTAGGACGTTCCCGGGTTGCAGTTGGACGCGAGCGCCACCTGGACGCCGGCATCCAAGAGCGCCCGGGCAGGGGCCAGCGGCTGCCGGGTGGAAAGGTCGCAGGCCGGCAGGCAGGTCGCAACCGTGCCGCGTCTGCCGGTACCTGAGCTGGCGTCCCAGCCGGTCCAGGTCCCAACCAGGGCATCAAGATCCCCGGCGGCGAGGTAATTAACGTGGTCCACGCTGGCGGCATCGAGCTCCACCGCGAGCTGCACGCCCGGCCCTTCACCAAGCTGGTTTCCGTGGACGCGGAGCCCCAGGCCGGCGTCGCGGCAGGCCAGCAGGACCCGCCGGGACTGTTCGGCAGTGAAGGCTCCTTCCTCACAGAAGACGTCTGCCCACTGCACAAAGGGACGGACAGCCGCCAGCATGGGACCGCAAACCAGTTCGGTGTATTCCTCCGGGTCCTGCCCCACGGGAACCAGGTGCGCCCCCAGGAAAGTGACCTGGTCCGCCACGGTGGAGGCAATCCGTGCGCTCCGGGTTTCGTGTTCAACGTCCAGGCCGTAGCCGGTTTTCGTCTCAAGGTAGGTGGTTCCCTGCGAGACGGCTTCGTCAACACGGCCAAGCGCCAGGCGGGTAAGGTCAAAATCCGATGTGGCACGGGTCGCGTTCATGGTGACCGCGATGCCTCCGGCCGCGTAGGACTCCCCCGCCATCCGCGCCTCGAACTCGGCGGTCCGGTCCCCTGCGAACAGCAGGTGGGTATGGGAGTCCACCCAGCCAGGCAGCACGGCGCGGCCGCCCAGGTCCACGGCGTCATCGGCAGCCGGAGCATCGGCAGCAGCGCCGATCCATGAAATCCGCTCGCCCTCCACCACCACCGCCGCGTCCTTCAGGACCCGGTGTTCCAGGTCCTGCGTCATCAACTCGGCGATATTGGTAATCAGGGTGCTCATACAGCCATTCTTCAGCGCCGCACGGACCAGCGGGTGGCCGCCAGCGCCTGCGCTGTCCGGGATTCCGGACCCGCTGTCCCGCTCGCGGCGGCAGCACCGGCCTGGCCCGCCAAAATCTGGGCTGCCGCGAGCTCAGCCATGGCCGAGGACGTCTGGAACCCGTAGCCGCCCTGCCCGGCGAGCCAATAGAAGCCCGGGGCCTCCGCGTCGAACCCCGCGACCGGAACGCCGTCGGCCGCTTCAGTCCGCAGCCCCGTCCATGCCCTGCGGACTTCAGTGATCCCGAGCGTGGTTACCTGGTTCAACCTGTCCACCAGCCGCTCAATATCACCGGGCCGCGGCCGGGCATCCTCCGGTCCGCTGGGCTCCGACTCGGAGGGCGAAATGAGCACGTCGTCCCCGTCCCGCCGGAAATAGAACGAATTGTCCGCCGCCGCCACCATGGGGCTGTGTTCAGGCAGGGGATGGTCGACGGCGGCAATCGCCGCCGTCCGGCGGTACGGCTGGAGTCCCAGCTTTTCCACGCCGCTGATCACGGCAAGTTCGTCCGCCCAGGCTCCGGCAGCGTTGACCACGACACCCGCCTGGAAACCCTCTGTGCCGGCTCCCACCTGCCATCCGGAACCCAGCCGTTGCGCGGTGTGCACCTTCGCGCCGGTAATGATGTCCACCCCGGCAGTCTCAGCGCGCTGCCTGTGGTCTGCCAGCAGCAGCGGCGCGTTGCAGCCGAAGGACCCTTCATCCAGTCCCGCGGCCTGGAAGGTACCGGGGACCAGCGCCGGGCAAAGCTCCAGCGCCTCAGCGGGGGTAATGGACCGCATGAGTCCGCTGGCTTCCGCGGCCACGTCTTCCTCTGCACCGATCAGCATGAAGCTGCGGGGCGTCAGGATGGGCTCGGACAGCTCAGCATCGCGAGCGGCAAGCAGCTCAAGCGTCCGGACGGTCAGTTCCTGGACCACGGGCGGGCCGTAGCTCGGAATGAACTGGCGGGCCGAGCGGGATGACGTGTGGTACGCCAGTTCCTGTTCCGCCTCCACCAATGCCACGCTGCATTTGCCCGCCAGCGCGGACGCCAGGGACAGTCCGGCAATGCCGCCGCCGACAATCAGGACATCATAATGAGCTGCCATTTCCCTATCCTCGCAGACTTGACTCCCGGCGCTACCCCTCCTGGCCTGCTACCTCGGCGCGGCTGGCGAGGAAGGCACGCACGCACGCTTCGACGTCGTCCGCCGAGTGCGCAGCCGATAGCTGCACCCGGATCCGCGCGGCACCCCGCGGAACCACCGGGAAGCTGAAGGCCGTGACAAAGACGCCGTGCTGCAGCATCCTGTCGGCCACCTTTGCGGCCAGCACGGCGTCGCCGAACATCACCGGCACAATAGCGTGTTCCCCGGGCAGGAGATCGAAGCCTTCCTCCGTCATCCGGCGCCGGAACAGGACGGCGTTCTCGAAGAGCGTGCGCCGCAGGTCCGCCGAGTTCTCCACCAGGTCCAGGGCCTTGATGGTGGCCGCAACAATGGCTGGAGCTACCGAGTTGGAGAACAGGTAGGGGCGGGCCTTCTGGCGGAGCATGGCCACCACCTCGGCCCGGCCGGACACGTAGCCGCCGGACGCTCCGCCGAGCGCCTTCCCGAACGTTCCGGTGTAGATGTCCACCCGGTGCGACACACCGGCGTGTTCGGGCGTGCCCGCACCCGTCGCACCCATGAAGCCGACGGCGTGGGAGTCGTCCACCATGACCAGTGCGTCGTGCTTCTCAGCGAGGTCGCAGATGGCCTCCAGCGGCGCAAGGTACCCGTCCATGGAGAAGACGCCATCGGTGACCACGATCCTGCGGCGGGCGTCCTTCGCCTCCACAAGCTTCGCCTCGAGGTCCGCCATGTCCTGGTTGGCGTACCGGTACCGCTGCGCCTTGCAGAGCCGGATCCCGTCGATGATCGAGGCATGGTTCAGGGCATCGGAAATGATGGCATCCTCCGGCCCGAAGAGCGATTCGAAGACCCCGCCGTTGGCGTCAAAGCAGCTGGAGAACAGGATGGTGTCCTCGGTGCCCAGAAAGCGGGAAACCCTGGATTCGAGTTCCAGGTGCAGGTCCTGGGTGCCGCAGATGAACCGCACGCTGGCCATGCCGAAGCCTCGCTCGTCCATGGCCGCCTTGGCCGCGTCGATGATGTCCGGGTGGTCCGCCAGGCCAAGGTAGTTGTTGGCGCAGAAGTTCAGCACGTCCGCGCCCGGCTGCCCCAGCTGTCCGGCCGTGATGTGGCTGGACTGCGGGGAACTGATGCTGCGTTCGGTCTTGAAAAGGCCCGCGCTGCGAATATCGTCCAGCTCCGTGCGCAGCTGGTCCTTGATCGAGGTGTACATGGCGTTCCTTAGAGTTGGGTCCAGTCGAGGACAACTTTGCCACCTGCGCCGCTGCGGGCAAGGTCGAAGCCCTTCTCCCACTGGCCGGCAGGGATCGTGTCCGTGACGACGGCGGAAATTCCCGCATGCAGCACGGGGTTGGACGAGAGCATGGCGCTCATGGCATACCAGGTTTCATACATTTCGCGGCCGTAGATGCCCTTGAGCGTGAGCATGTGGGTGACCACCTTGCCCCAGTCGATGATGATGTCCTGGCTGGGCAGGCCGAGCATGGCGATCCGGCCGCCGTGGTTCATGTTGTCGATCATCTCCGGCAGCGCACCGGGATGGCCGGACATTTCCATGCCGATGTCGAAGCCCTCACGCATGCCGAGGTCGCGCTGGGCATCCCGCACGCGGGTGGTGGAAACATCGATCGCGAGGTCTGCCCCCAGCTGGCGGGCGAGGTCAAGGCGTGGCCGCGAGACATCGGTGATGGCAATCTTGCGGGCCCCGGCGTGCCGGGCAACGGCGATGGCCATCAGCCCGATGGGTCCGGCGCCGGTGATCAGCACATCCTCCCCAACCAGCGGGAAGCTGAGGGCGGTGTGCACGGCATTGCCGAAGGGGTCGAAGATGGCACCGAGTTCGGGCGTGACCGAGGGATCGTGGTGGACCCAGACGTTGGTTTCCGGGATCACCACGTACTCTGCAAACGCACCGTCACGCTGCACGCCCACGCTGACGGTATGGATGCACATCTGCCGCCTGCCGGCGCGGCAGTTCCGGCAGATCCCACACACTACATGGCCCTCTCCGGACACTCTGTCCCCCACTTTGACGTCGCGGACGTCCTCGCCGGTTTCCACAACCTCGCCGTAGAACTCGTGGCCAGGGATGAGGGGGGCTTCAATGATCCCCTGCGCCCAGGAATCCCAGGAGTGGATGTGGAGGTCGGTGCCGCAGATGCCGGTGGTCATCACCCGGATCTTCACATCAGCAGGGCCAGGCACCGGCTCGGGGCGGTCCACCAGTTCGAAGCCGGCCTGGGGTCCGGCCTTGTACAAAGCCTTCATCGGCTTCCTCACTCTTTGTCTGTCGTGGCAGGTCCTGCCTTCCTCATTACAACGAGGAAAAAGCTTTAGCACAACAGCAAAATACTCAATCGACGGTGTAGCTCTTCCTAACGCATAGACTGCTGGGATGGAGATTCACCAGCTTGAAATCCTGCGCGAACTGGGCGCCCTCGGAAGCGTCAAGGCAGTGGCGGACACCCTCATGGTCACCCCCTCCGCCGTCTCCCAGCAGCTGGCCCTGCTGCAACGGAAGGTCGAGGTCCCGCTCACCCGCAAGGAGGGCCGCAACCTGGTGCTCACCGAGGCAGGCCAGGTGCTGGCCGATGCCGGGGCCGCCGTCGTCAGCGCCATGGCAGACGCCAAAGATGCCATCGGGAACTACCACGGTTCTGCTGCCGGCAGGGTAAGCCTGTGCGGATTCCACAGCGCGGGCCAGGCGGTCTTCGCCCCGCTCGCCCGCATACTCGCCGCCCCTGGACAGCCGCGGATAGAACTCTCGGACGAGGACGTGGCCCAGCAGGACTTCCCCGCCCTCACCGCGCGCTATGACCTGGTGCTCGCCCACCGGATGGACCACAGCCCGCGTTGGCCTGCCGAACGGGTGACGGTGATCCCGCTTGCCCACGAGCCCCTGGATGTGGCTTTGCCCGCCAGGCACCCCCTGGCGGCCAAAGGGGCGGTCACAGCGGACGACGTCGGCGGCGAGGCCTGGGTGACCAGCCACGCCGGCTACTCCCCCGCGGACGTGCTGTCCGCCGTCGCCGCCTTTTCCAGCCGCGAGCCGAACATCGTCCACCGGATCAACGATTACTCCACAGTGGCCGCCCTGGTTGCCACGGGCGGCGTGGTGGGCTTGCTCCCCAGGTACACCGCGGGGCCGGTACTGAATCCGGACATCGTGCTGCGCCCGCTCGAGGGAATCAGCACCCGGCGCCGGATCGACCTGCTGGCCAGGCCTGAAAACCTGAAGCGGCGGTCCGTGACCATTGTCTGTGAGGCGCTGCAGGGCATCATGGCGGAGCTGGTGGAACAGGGCTGACCCAACTGGGTAGCAGTTGATGTCGTTATGAGGGCTGAAAACGACATCTGCTGCTACCTACTTGGGTTCCCTGCCCTGTCCGTGGCCGCGGCCCAGTCCGAGCCCAGGATCCTCGCCGGCACCTTCAACAATCCTCTCCGCGGTCACGGCGTCGCCGTCCTTGACTCCGGAGATCCGGACCTCGTCGCCTGCGGCGATGTCCGCGATGGTTCCGTCGGCCCGCTTGGGCCGCTTGCCGCCGTCGTCCTTGGCCTCAGAACCATCCGCCGGCGGAGACGCCACCTGCGTAATCCTCGTGCTGGCGTCGATGGTGTAGGCCTGCGAGTAGCCGTCCTCGCTTCGAACGGTGATGGAGGTGTCACTGACGGACTCCACGGCGCCGCGCTGGGTCACCTCGGTCTGGAAAGTCCCGTCAGCCTTCTTGGCCACGCTCTCGCCATGCAGGTGCTGCGGGCGCTGTGCCTTGTCCGGCTTGTTGTGTCCGGGCGCTTTGTCCCGGCCGGGGGCACTGTCCTGTCCAGGGGCATTGCCCGACTTTCCCGGCGGCGAGGACGACGGCGGTGCGGGCGGCGGAGTCTCGTTCGAGGCCCACGCGAACGCCACCCCGGTCCCGGTCAGGACGAGTGCCACCGCTCCACCGAGCGCAGCCTTGCGGAATCCCAGCGGTTTCCTTACCGACATACCCATACCTCCCACAGCAACGGCAGGGCATTCCCCGTGAGCGGAGCCCTGGTGGTTCAGTGTAGGACGGGGCTGTACTGCCGCACACGAGTAGCCTGGGGGACGTCGGAAGTGAGTACTACTTAAACAAAACCGGGTAGCAGCCGATGTCGTTATGAGCGCTCAAAACGACATTTACTGCTACCCAGTTGGGGGAGGGCTACGCGGTGACGCCCAGCTTCTCCAGGATCAGCTCCCGGACGCGGGCGGCGTCGGCCTGGCCGCGGGTGGCCTTCATCACTCCGCCCACGATGGCGCCGACGGCCTGGACCTTGCCGCCGCGGATCTTGTCCGCGACGCCGGGCTGGGCAGCCAGCGCGGCATCGATGGCTTCGAGCAGGGGCCCGTCGTCGGAGACCACGGCCAGGCCGCGCTTCTCCACGATGTCCGCGGGGGTGCCTTCGCCGGCCAGGACGCCGTCCAGCACCTCCGTGGCCATCTTGTTGTTGATCTTGCCCTCTTCCACCATGCGTGCGAGCTCCACGATGGTGGCGGGCTGGACGCCGAGCTGGCCGGGATCGACGTCGGCGTTCTTCGCACGCCCCACGATCTCGCCCATCCACCACTTGCGGGCCACGGAGGCCGAGGCCCCGGCCGCAATGGTCTCCTCGATCTCGTCCATGACGCCGGCGTTCACCACATCGCGGAACTCGAGGTCCGAGTAGCCCCAGTCAGCCTGCAGGCGCTTCCGGCGGGCGGCCGGCGGCTCGGGCAGGGTGGCCCGCAGTTCCTCAACCCACTCGCGCGACGCCACCACGGGAACCAGGTCCGGCTCCGGGAAGTAGCGGTAGTCGTCGGCGTCGGACTTGGGCCGGCCCGACGTGGTGGTGCGGGTGTCCTCATGCCAGTGGCGGGTTTCCTGGACCACCGGGTTGCCGGCGTCCAGGACGGCGGCGTGGCGCTGGATCTCATAGCGGACGGCGTGTTCGACGGCGCGCAGCGAGTTCACGTTCTTGGTTTCGGACCGGATGCCGAACCTTTCGCGGCCGTGCGGGCGCAGCGAGACGTTGGCGTCGCAGCGCACGTTGCCGCGTTCCATCTTGGCGTCCGAAACACCCAGGTTCTTCACGATCTCCCGGACCGCAGCCACGTAGGCCTTGGCCAGTTCGGGTGCCCGGGAGCCTGCCCCCTCAATGGGCTTGGTGACGATTTCCACCAGCGGAACGCCAGCCCGGTTGTAGTCCACCAGGGAGAAGTCGGCGCCGTGGATGCGGCCGGTGGCGCCGCCCATGTGGGTCAGCTTTCCGGCGTCCTCCTCCATGTGGGCGCGCTCGATCTCCACCCGGAACACCGTGCCGTCGGAGAGCTCGATGTCCAGGTAGCCGTCGTATGCGATGGGTTCGTCGTACTGGGAGGTCTGGAAGTTCTTGGGAGTGTCCGGGTAGAAGTAGTTCTTCCGGGCAAACCGGCAGCTCTCGGCGATCTTGCAGTTGAGCGCCAGGCCGATCTTGATGGAGGACTCCACTGCGGTTTTGTTCACCACGGGCAGGACGCCGGGCATGCCGAGGTCCACCTCGTTGACGTTGGTGTTGGGCTCGTCGCCGAAGACGTTGGGCGCGGAGGAGAACATCTTGGTCTTGGTGTTGAGCTCCACGTGGACCTCGAACCCCAGGACGGGATCGTACTTCTCCATGGCTTCTTCGAAGCTCAGGATTGCCTCTGTGTTCATTACTTTGCCTCCTGGCTTCCAACAAGGGTTTCGACGGGCCCGGCGGCGGCAAGCTCGGGCGCCTGCGCCAGCATCGGTCCGCCCCACTTGGCCTCAAGCAGCGACTCCAGCACGGCGCCTACCCGGTAAAGGCGGGCGTCCTCGCGGGCCGGTGCCAGCAGCTGGATGCCCACGGGGAGGCCGTCTTCGTCCGCCAGGCCGCCCGGCAGGGACAGGCCCGGCACACCTGCCAGGTTGGCCGGAATGGTGGCGACGTCGTTGAGGTACATGGCCAGCGGATCGTCCAGCTTTTCGCCGAGGCGGAAGGCTGTGGTGGGGGCGGTGGGCGAAATCAGCACGTCCGCCACGGTGAAGGCGGCATCGAAGTCGCGCTGCACCAGGGTGCGGACCTTCTGGGCCGAGCCGTAGTAGGCGTCGTAGTAGCCCGCGCTCAGCGCGTAGGTGCCCAGGATGATGCGGCGCTTCACTTCGTCACCGAAGCCGGCGGCGCGGGTAGCACCCATGACGCGTTCGATGGTCATGGGACCGTCTTCGGGGAGGACGCGCAGGCCGTACCGGACGCCGTCGAACTTGGCGAGGTTGGAGGAGGCCTCGGAGGGCATGATCAGGTAGTAGGCACCCAAGGCGTACTGGAAGTTGGGGCAGGAGACCTCAACGATTTCCGCGCCGGCTTCCTTCAGGAGCTCCAGGGAGTCATGGAAGCGGTTTTCGACGCCGGCCTGGTAGCCCTCGCCGTGCAGCTCCTTGATGATGCCGATCCGCATGCCTTCAACATTGCCGGTTTTTGCTGCGGCCACGAGGCCGGCAAGCGGGTCCGGGAGCGAGGTGGAGTCGCGGGGATCGTGTCCGCCGATGACCTCGTGCAGCAGCGCGGAGTCCAGCACGGTCCGGGACACGGGGCCGATCTGGTCCAGCGAGGACGCCATGGCGATGGCACCGTACCGGGACACGCTGCCGTACGTGGGCTTGACACCCACGGTGCCGGTGACGGCGCCGGGCTGGCGGATGGACCCGCCGGTGTCCGTACCCAGGGCGAGGGGCGCCTCGAAAGCGGCGACGGCGGCCGCGGAGCCGCCGCCGGATCCGCCGGGAATGCGGTCCAGGTCCCACGGGTTGCGGGTGGGTCCGTAGGCCGAGTGTTCGGTGGAGGAGCCCATGGCGAACTCGTCAAGGTTGGTCTTGCCCAGGATGGGCATCTTCGCCGCGCGCAGGCGCTCCACCACGGTTGCGTCGTACGGGCTGTGCCAGCCCTCGAGGATTTTGGAGCCCGCGGTGGTGGGCTGGCCGATGGTGACGATGAGGTCCTTGACGGCGATGGGGACGCCGGCCAGGACATGCAGCGCCTCGGCTTCGGCACCGCCGGCGGCGCGGATGGCGTCCACCTCGGCGGCGACGGCGAGCGCCTCCTCAGCATTGACGTGCAGGAACGCGTTGACTCCGCGTTCCCCGCCGTCAACGGCAGCGATCCGGTCCAGGTACGCCTGGGTGACCTCGACGGAGGTGACCTCGCCGGCGGCCAGCTTTTCCGCCAGCGCCGCGGCTGAGAGGCGGATGAGTGTGTTGGTGTCAGTCATGGGTTATGCCTCATCCAGGATTGCCGGGACCTTGAAACGGTTATCGTCGGAATCCGGCGCACCGGAGAGCGCCTGTTCCGCGGTGAACGTGTGGCCCACAACGTCTTCGCGGAACACGTTGCTCAGCGGAATGGGGTGTGAGGTGGCCGGGACGTCATCCCCGGCGGCCTGACTGACGGATTTGACCGAATCGACGATGACGGCGAGTTCTCCGGCCATCCTGTCCAGTTCTTGGTCACTCATCTCAATGTGAGCGAGCCGCGCGAGATGCGCGACGTCGTCACGGTTGATCGCAGCCATGGATCTCCCCTGCAAAGTTCGAATTGATTTCCGATCCATTCTAGTGGGGAAACAATGATGCCCGTCTGACATCCCCCAGCGGGCGTCAGACGGGCACCTTGATGCCGGGTTCCGCCAACGTGTGGCGGCAGCACGGCAGCTATAGACTAACCGATTCCTATGGCTCCGGTCAGCATGCCAATTCCCAGCATGACCAGGGACACCACGGCGCTGCGCCACAGGACCTTCTTGTGGTGGTCGCCCAGGTCAACCTTGGCCAGCGAAACCAGCAGCAGGATGGCCGGAACGAGCGGGCTCTGCATGTGGAACGGCTGGCCTGTGATGGAGGCGCGGGCCATCTCGGCGGCGCTGATTCCGTAGTGGCCGGCCGTCTCGCTCAGGACGGGCAGCACGCCGAAGTAGAAGGCGTCGTTGCTCATGAAGAACGTCATGGGGATGCTCAGGACGCCGGTGATGACGGCCATGAGCGGGCCCATGCTGGAGGGGATGATCTGGACCAGCCACGCGGACATCGCTTCCACCATGCCTGTGCCGGTAAGGACGCCGGTCAGGACGGCGGCGGCCATGACCATGCTGACGACGGCGACAACAGACGGTGCGTGGGCCACGATCTGCGCGGCCTGGTCCTTGACGTTGGGGAAGTTGACCAGCAGGGCGATGGCGGAGCCCACCATGAAGACGTACGGCAGCGGCACGAGGTCCGCGATCAGCATGCCCATGACGGCGACCGTAAGGCCCAGGTTGAACCACTGCAGCTTGGGACGCAGGGTACTGCGGTTGGGGTCCAGGGCGGTGTCCGCCATGGCGCTGTCGTGTTCGTCCACCAGGTCCTCGGTGCGTTCCAGGACGGCAACGGAGGAGCTTCCGACGGCGGGGGCTGCTCCGCCGGGGTTGGTCACCTTGCGTCCGCGGCCGGCGCCTGAATCACTGGCACCACCGGAAGGGTGTGCGCCGCCGTCGAACGCCTCGGCAGTGAAGGGCTCTGCCGTAGACGGCGTTCCCCAGATTTCCGGCTGGGTGGCCCGGAGGCGGTTGCGCTCCTGCAAGCCGAGCAGCCAGGCGAAGGCGAAGACGACGACGATGCCAGCCAGGAGTGACGGGATCATCGGGACGAAGACGTCGTTGACGTCGATGTTCAGGGCGCTGGCGGCGCGGGCGGTGGGGCCGCCCCACGGCACGATGTTCATGGTGCCGTTGGCCAGGCCGGCCACGCAGGTGAGGACCACGGGGCTCATCTTCAGCCGGAGGTAGATGGGCAGCATGGCCGCGGTGGTCAGGATGAAGGTGGTGGAGCCGTCACCGTCGAGGGATACGGCGGCTGCGAGGACGGCGGTTCCCAGGACCACCTTGGCTGGGTCGTTGCCGAGCTTGCGGAGGATGAACCGGACCAGCGGATCGAACAGCCCGACGTCGATCATCAGGCCGAAGTAGATGATGGCGAACATCAGCAGGGCCGCCGTTGAGGTCATGGATTTCATGGACTCCATGACCATGTCGCCTATGCCCAGGCCGGCACCGGCGAAGAGGCCAAAAACAGTGGGGACGATGATCAACGCCAGCACTGGCGTCAACTTCTTCGTCATGATCAGCACCATGAATACCGCGATCATTGCGAATCCAAGTAATACCAGCACGGCCGGCTCCTTACTATGTGAACAGCGGCACAGCGGTGTGACGCGTGCTACAGACTGTAGGGTGGCGGCCGTCACGGCCGTGCCTTTGGCTCAATTGATTGGCATACTGCTTATTGGGAGCATTTTGCTCATTGTGCTCACCCGCTCATTTTGCTGAAAGTGCCTGCCGCAGGCCCCGCCGCGCAAACCGTCAAGGAGGATCATGCAGCGTTCCGTGCCCCGCCGGCCGCTGCGGTTCTCCACCCAGACCCTCTTGCTCCAGTTGTCCGTGGTGCTGCTGGTTGTCCTGTTCAGCGCCGCCGTGCACGCCTGGCTCACCTACGACAGGGTTGGCAGCGAGGCGGAGAACCAAGCCCTGACGCTGGCGCGGACGGTGGCCTCGGACGCCTCAGTGCGGGCGGACGTGCTGGCGATCAGCCAGCAGCCCGGCACTCCCCCGCCCGCCGAGCTCGCGGCGGGCCCCCTGATGGAAGCGGCCGAAGCGGCCCGGGTCCGCACGGGCGCCCTGTTCGTGGTGATCACGGACGAGACCGGCCTGCGCCTGGCCCACCCGGACCCGGAGCGCCTGGGTGAAAAGGTCAGCACCGACCCGTCCGAGGCCCTCGCCGGCCGGGAGGTCACCACCCGGAACACGGGAACGCTGGGGCCGTCCGCCGGGGCGAAGGTTCCCGTCTACGCGCCGGACAGCACCACCGTGGTGGGCGAGGTGAGCGTGGGCTATTCCATGGAAACGGTGGGCCAGAGCGTGGCGCGGGATATCGGCCCCGTCGCCCTCACCGCAGCCGGGGCGCTGCTGGCGGGCGTGCTGGGTTCGTTCCTGCTGCGCCGCCGCCTGCAGCGGCTCACCCTGGGGCTTGAACCCGAGGAGATCAGCACGCTGGTCCACGACCAGGTGGCGGTCCTCCAGGGCGTGGACGACGGCGTGGTCGGCGTCTCCGCCGACGGGCGGATCACAGTGTTCAACGCGGCCGCCCAACGGCTGCTGGAACTGCCGGACCTGGCCGGCAGCCGCTGGGAGGACGCTCCGGTGCCATACCAGCTGAAGTCCCTCACCCGTGCCGGCTCCAACAGCCCCGGCGCGGTTGAGCTGGTGGCCGGCGGGCGCGTGCTGGTGGCCAACGCCCGCAAGGCCCTGCACAGGCGGGAGGACCTTGGCTGGGTGTTGATGCTCCGCGACCGCACGGAACTCCAGCAGCTCACCCGGCAGCTGGATGCCGTGGGGACCATGTCCACGGCGCTGCGGGCCCAGCGCCACGAGTTCGCCAACCAGCTCCACACCATTGCCGGGTTCATGAGCATCGGCCAGCACCAGCAGGCCCGGGAGTACCTGGCACAGCTGGCAGCCACCGGTCCGCTGAAATTCCCGGTCGACCAGGCCGAGCTCCTCCAGGACCCGTACCTGCAGGCCTTCGTGGGTGCGAAGGGCGTGGAGGCGGACGAGCGCGGCGTAGCGCTGCGGATCGGCCCTGAGACCCTGGTCCGGGGCCAAGTGGCGGAGGCCCAGGACGTCACCACCGTGCTCGGCAACCTGATCGACAACGCGGTCAACGCCGCGGTGGCAGGCTCCGCCACGGACCGCTGGGTGGAGCTGGAGGTGCTGGACGAGCCGGATGACGACGGCGGCACGCTGCACATCGTCGTCGCCGACTCGGGTGACGGGCTGGTGGAGGGAACGGACCCGGAATCGATCTTCGCGGAAGGCTTCAGCACGGCGTCCGGACCGCTTGCCCGGAACGGCAGCGGCGGCCAGGGGTTTGGGCTGGCCCTGGCGCGCCAGCTGGCCCGGCGGCGCGGCGGGGACGTCAAAGTCCTGGAGCCGGGCAGTCCGGGCGGACCAGGCGCAGTATTCATGGCCACCCTGCCGGGGACCACTTCAGGGACGGCGGGCAGGACAAGCACAGGGACAGCCGGAAAGGATACCCATGCCTGAAGATTTTCGGGTGCTGATCGTGGACGACGACTTCCACGTGGCGAAGCTCCACGCCGCCTACGTGGATTCCGTGGCGGGATTCATGGCGCTGGCACCGGTGGGCACCGCGTCGCTGGCGCTGCAGTCCATCCACAGCCTCAGGCCGGACCTGGTGCTGCTGGACGTCTACCTGCCGGACGCGTCCGGGCTGGACCTGCTCCAGCAGCTGGACGTGGACACCATCATGCTGACAGCAGCCTCCGATGCCATTTCCGTCCGGGTGGCCTTCCGCCGCGGCGCGCTGGGCTACCTCCTGAAGCCTTTTACGTCGGAAGCCCTCTCCCAGCAGCTGCGCTCGTACGCCCGGTACCGCCGCCTGCTGGCGCAGCCCGGGGCACTGGACCAGGAGGCGGTGGAGCGCGCCAAGCGCGCCCTGATCCCCGGCGACGTCACGCCGTCGTCAAAACCCCGCTCGGCCACCGAGGCGGCAGTGCTGGAATCCCTGGTACCCGGCGAGCAGTACTCGGCCGCCGAAGTGGCCGGGCGGGTGGGGGTTTCCCGCGCCACCGCGCAGCGGTACCTGTCCTCCCTGGCTGACGATGGCGCCGTGGACATCCAGCTGCGGTACGGAACGACGGGGAGGCCGGAGCACCGCTACGGTCTCCCCGCCACTCCCTAGAAGGCCCAGGGCAGATCTGCTAGTTTGCGCCCTTCTGTGCCACGAGCTCGATCTCCACGAGCATCTTGGGGTCCAGGAACGGCAGGACGTGCACCAGTGACAGGGTGGGGCGGATGTCGCCGAAGACCTCGCCGTGGGCCCGGCCTGCGTCTTCCCACCTGCTGATGTCCGTGAGGTAGAGCTTGGACTGGACGACGTCCTCGAAACCGAAGCCGGCGTCAGCGAGGACTTTGCCGAGTTTCTGCAGGATGTACTGGGTTTGAGCGTAGAAATCGTCCCCGACGATTCCGTCCTCGCCGCTGGCCGCGGTGGCGGAGATGTAGAGGGTGTTGTCCACCTGGACTGCCCGTGAGTAGCCGAGGGCCTGTTCCCAGACGGAGCCGGTGCCGAAGGTTTTGCGCATGGTGGGCCTTTCACTACTGGATGGGGTTCGGCACCACTGTAGGGCTGCTACACGTCGAGGCGGTAAACCAGCAGTTTTATGTCAGTTCCGGGGACCAGCCAGTCACGTTCGGGCGCCCGGCGGAAGCCCGTCTTGCGGTAGAGGCCGTGGGCGCTTTCCCAGGTTTGTCCGGTGGTGAGGGCAACAGCCTTGATGCCGTCCAGCTGCCTGGCATACTCCAGGATGGCGTCCACCATGGCCCTGCCTGCGCCGCTGCGCTGGACTGCCGGGTCCACCACCAGCATGCGGAACTCGAGCTCGTCCTCAAGGGCGATGTCCGCGTACGGCTCCCCTGCCCGGGCCAGTGTCACCGAACCAACCACGTTGCCGTCCCGTTCGGCCACCCAGATGGTGGCGTGCCCGGCCCGCAGCGCAACGTCCTGGACTTTGCGCATGTAGGGGTGGTCGGCGTCCTCGAAGTAGCCCGCGGCGAGGTAGGAATCACGTGTAATGCGGGCAACGGCGTCGTAATCTGCTGCGACGGCGGGACGGACTGTTATCTGCGGCTGCACCCGTCAATGGTAGTGGTACTGGCCGGTAACACCTGGCAAACCGGTGCTTTTCGTGAGCGAACTATCAGAGCGGGAATTTGCCCGAAAGCTCCAGGCCGCCGGCGCAGGTCCAGGCCTCCAGGCGGTCGGCGTCCGTGGGCCCGCCCTCCAGCGGGCTGGCCAGGCGCGGCCGCCGGACCCAGCAGCCGGCCTCTTCGGCGATGAGCGCACCCGCCGAGAAATCGTGCTCGTTGAGGCCGCGCTCACCGTACGCATCGTGGGTCCCGTCGGCCACGAGGCACAGGTCCAAGGCGGCGGATCCCAGGCGCCGGACATCGGCGAAGCCGTCCATCAGTCCGGCCAGGAAAGCGGCCTGCTCAGCCCGGACCCCGGGATCGTAGCTGAACCCGGTGGCCAGGATCTGGCCCTTCCGGCCCGGGACGGGACCCTCCAGCCGGGTCACCCTCCCTGCTTCCTCCAGCCAGGCGCCCTGGCCGCGTGCGGCGTAGTAGACGCGGCCCAGCGCAGGGGCGTTGACGACGCCGGCCAGCCAGGCGCCGTCGGCATCGGCCACTGCCACGGAGGTGGCGTAGTAGACGATGTTGCGGATGAAGTTGGTGGTGCCGTCCAGCGGGTCGATGGACCAGCGGTAGCCGGTGGGTTCGGCCGGCCTGGTGGTGCCGTGTTCCTCGCCGGTGATGGCGTCCCCCGGGCGGGCCGCTGTGATGACGTCCCGGACGGCGTGCTCGGCCGCGACGTCGAACGCCGTGACCCAGTCGCCGGCGTCGCCCTTGTTGCTGGCCTGGAGGGCCTCTGCGTTGCGGCCGGCCAGCACCGCGGCTCCCGCTGCCGCTGCAGCCTTGGCCACCTCCAGCAGGTCTGTAGGACTCGTCATGCCGTTACCTCCGCGTCAGTGTGTTCTGCCGGGGCCGCAGACTCAGGCCCCTCTCCTTCAGCCCCGCCCTCCAGTTCAGCCCCGCCCTCCAATGCTGCCGGCCCGCCGGCCAGGAGCTGGCGGAAACCGTCCTCGTCCAGCACGGGGACACCCAGCTGCTCAGCCTTGTCCAGCTTGGTGCCGGCGCTTTCGCCGGCCACCAGGTAGCTGGTGTTCTTGGAGACGGAACCGGCCGCCTTCCCGCCCCGGACCAGGATGGCTTCCTTGGCCTCATCCCGGCTGAAGTTCGGCAGCGAGCCGGTGACCACCACCGTCAGTCCTTCCAGCGTGCGGGGCATGGAGTCGTCGCGTTCGTCCGCCATCCGGACCCCCGCGGCCGCCCAGCGGTCCACGATCTCCTGGTGCCAGTCCTCCGCGAACCATTCCTTCAGGGCCGCAGCGATGGTGGGGCCCACCCCGTCAACGTGCGCCAGGTCCTCCTCCGACGCCTGGCGGATGGCGTCCATGGTGCCGAAGGCGGTTGCCAGCGCACGGGATGCCCGCGGGCCCACGTGCCGGATGGACAGCGCAACCAGCACCCGCCAGAGCGGCTGGGCCTTGGCCTTCTCCAGTTCCTTGAAGAGTTTTTCCGTGGTGGCCGTGGGCTTGGACGGTGACTTGGCCGTGCCCTTGCTGTAGAAGTAGGGCACCAGCTCGTATTCGCCCGTCGGCACGCCCTTGGACCGCTTCTCCCGCCGGATGCGGACGTCGGCCAGGTCCTCGCGGGTGAGGTCGAACAGCGCGGCTTCGGAGGTGACCGGCGGAACTTCCGGCTCGGCCGGCTGGGTCAGCGCAATGGCGGCCTCCCAGCCGAGGGCCTCGATGTCGAAGGCTCCCCGGCCGGCCAGGTGGAACACGCGCTCGCGCAGCTGGGACGGGCAGGACTTCGCATTAGGGCAGCGGATGTCCACGTCGCCCTCTTTGGCCGGAGCCAGCGGTGTACCGCAGGAGGGGCATTCGGTGGGCATCACGAAATCCCGCACCGGCGGGTCCTGCTGGTCGCGGAGGGCAAGGACCGGGCCCACGATCTCGGGAATGACGTCGCCCGCCTTGCGCAGGACCACGATGTCGCCGATCTTCACGCCCTTGGCCTTGACCACGTCCTGGTTGTGCAGGGTGGCCATTTCCACCGTTGAGCCTGCAACCTTGACCGGTTCCATCATGCCGAAGGGCGTCACGCGGCCGGTGCGGCCCACGTTCACCAGGATGTCGAGCAGCTTGGTGTGCACTTCCTCGGGCGGATATTTGTAGGCCACTGCCCAGCGCGGGACCCTGGTGGTGTAGCCAAGTGCCCGCTGGGTGGCGAAGTCGTCCACCTTGATGACGATGCCGTCGATCTCATGCAGCAGCTTGTGGCGCTGGTCCCCGTAGCGCTTAATGAAGTCCAGGACTTCTCCGACGCTTTTGAGCACCTCTGAGTAGGGGCTGACAGGGAGGCCCCATTCCTTCAACAGGGCGTAGGTCCCGGACTGGCTGCGCGCCTGCAGACCTTCTCGGGCGCCGATGCCGTGGACGAACATCTTGAGCGGGCGCTTTGCTGTTTCGGCGGGGTCTTTCTGGCGGAGCGAGCCGGCTGCAGCGTTGCGGGGGTTGGCCAGGGGCGCCTTGCCGGCTTCAATCAGTGCTTCATTGAATTCGGCGAAAGCCTTCGACGGGATAAAGACTTCCCCGCGGATTTCCATCTCGGCCGGAAAGTCCCCGCCCTGGAGCTGCTGCGGGATCTCCTTGATGGTGAGGACGTTGTGCGTGATGTCCTCACCGGTGGTGCCGTCCCCCCGGGTGGCCGCGCGGACCAGCTTCCCGTCGCGGTACAGGAGGTTGACGGCCAGGCCGTCGATCTTGAGCTCCGTCAGCCAGGCCGCGGCAGGGGTGCCGTCGCCGAGCTTGCCGATGCCGGCCTCGGCCTTGGCGAGCCAGGCCTCCAGTTCCTCGAGGGAAAAAACATCCTCGAGGCTGTACATCCGCTGCAGGTGCTCCACGGCGGCGAACGCGGCGGAGACTTCCCCGCCCACCTCCTGGGTTGGCGAGTCGTTCGCCACCAGTTCGGGGTGGAGCGCCTCGATCTCCTCCAGGCGCCGGAAGAGGTCATCGAATTCGGCATCGGAAACCAGCGGCGCATCTTCCTGGTAATACGCGAACCGGTACTTCCTGACCAGGTCCACCAGGTTCTCGTATTCCTCACGGACGGATTCGGTGGGGACGGCCTCAGGTTCCTTTGGTGTCCCGCCTGTGGCTGTTCCGGCACCGGGGGTCCGGTGCGGAGACATCGAGGCGGTCTTTTCTGCGGGGCCAGGTCCTGTAGTCACAGACCTATCTTGCCTCACCGTCCGTCAGTGTGCCCGGAACCGGCTCCTGCCCCACCAGGAGAAAGCCAGCCCCGCGGTTCCCACCAGCAGGACACCGGCCCTGATGGTCAGGGCGTCCGGCCCTCCATGCGCGCGATGCGTCAGACCCTGTTTTCCGGGGGCAGCGCCACCTGGATTTTCCGGGCCTTGCCGCGGCCCACCACGTAGCCGCGGCCCGGGATGAAGTCCGGGCTGACACGGCCCAGCGAGGTGTTCAGCAGGCTCTCGCCTTCGATGTCGCCGGGGTTCAGCAACAGCCCGCGCCGGCCGGATTTGAACGGCTGGGCAAGGGACCAGGCAGAGGACCAGGTGGAGGTTTCGGATTCCCCCACCACCCACTGGTCCGCCTTGATGGATGCCGTCACCAGTTGGGCCACTCCCGATTCCGCCATGGTGTCGGTGAACTCTGTGAGGCCCTCGATGAAAATGCCCACGGCCCCGGGGTTCCCGGAGGAGTGTTCCACCAGGTCCTCCACCACCTCGGCGAGGTCGTCCGCGCCCACGATGGAACGGCTCCAGATGGGCAGGGACGCGACGGCGGAGCGCCGCGATCCGACGTAGATCAGCTCTGTGTCCGGGCTGGATCTGCGCAGCGCGTACGCGAGCGTCACCAGGGCCACCGTACGCCCCGCGCCCGGAGGGCCGGCCAGGAGCAGCGGTCCCCTGGCCAGGAGCTCGGCGGGCTGCAGCGTTTCGTCGTCGACGCCAATGACCGGCAGGCCCTGGCTGCCGGCAGGCAGGACCTCCAGGTCCACCTGTTCCGGAAGCCTCTCGATGACGGGGGCGGCATCCAGCCCCTGGCGCTGCATGGCTTCACTGAGCTTGTGGACCTCGCGGGCCTGCAGCGCCAGGTTGGAGTTCCCGCCGAGGACTGCCAGCTGGACTTCGAGCCCGTCCAGGAGTCCGCGTCCGGGAGGTGAGGCGGCGTTGAGGACGTCCCGGGGCACGTCCAGGGAAATGTAGTCGTCCTCGGAGGACAGCCGCAGGACCAGGCGGCGCTGGATAGAAGCGAGCAGCGACGCGGGCACGGCGTTCGGCCTGTCACCGGTGACCACCAGATGGATGCCGACGGCGCGGCCGTCCGTGGCCAGCTGGAGGAAGATGTCCCACAGGGCGGACAGCCTGCTGTGTTCGTAGGCCTCACGGAACGCGGACATGCCGTCCACCAGCACGAAGATGCGCTTTTCGTCTGGCCTGTTGGCCAGCTTGCGGTACTCCACGATGGTGGCGGCGCGGACCTCCGCGTACCGGGCGGAGCGCTGCTCCGCGATGTCCCTCAGCAGGCGCAGCAGGCGCCCGACGCGTTCCACGTCGTCGCCGTTGATGATGCCGCCCACGTGGGGAAGCTCTTCCAGCATCCTCAGCCCGGAGGAGCCGCAGTCGATGCCGTAAACATGCACCGGCCCGCCGCGCGGAGTGATGGCCGCGGCAATGGCGATGCCGCGCAGCGCGGCGGACTTTCCAGACCCGCCAGTGCCGTAGATGGCCATGTTCCCGTCCTTGTCCGGTTCGTAGAACACGGTGGGCTGCGACTGGCGGGCGGGGTCGTCGGCAACGCCGAGGAGGAGCTGTTCGTCCGTGCGGGGGTTGGGCAGCCTGGAAAAGTCGTACGTCTTGGCCAGTTCGTCCAGCCAGGGTTTGCGCGGGGCGGTGATGGACAGCCTGTCGGCTGCGCGCACGATCGTGGCGGTCATCCGTGCGATGTCGTTGGGGCCGGTGGGCTCTGCCGCTTCGGGTTTCTCCGGAGCCGGCGCTTCCCAGCTGGGCCCCGAACCGAAGGCCATCTCAACAACGTCGATCTGCGGCCGCTGTGGTTTCTCCGTGGTCCAGCCGCCGGCGTAGCCGGTCTGGAAGCCCTGGATCCGGCCGGGTCCCGTCTTCGCGGCGCCGCGGCCGGGGATGGATGGATCAAAGTACGCGGCGTCCGGCACGCCCAGGATGTCCGTGGCGTCGTCCTCATCAGCCATCCGCAGGGCCACCCGCAGGTTGGTGTTGGCACGCAGGCTGTCCTTGATGACGCCCGCCGGGCGCTGGGTGGCCAGGATGAGGTGCAGCCCCAGGGACCGTCCGCGGGCTGCAACGTCCACAACACCGTCAACGAATTCAGGAACCTCGCTGGCCAGCGCGGCAAACTCGTCGACGACGATCACCAGGTAGGGCGGCGCGTCGGGGTCGGCCTCGCGCTGCAGGGCCAGCAGGTCCTTGGCCTTCTTCCGGTTCAGCAGGTGCTCGCGGTAGTGGAGTTCGGCACGCAGCGAGGTCAGGGCACGCCGGACAAGGTGCGGCGAAAGGTCGGTCACCAGGCCCACGGTATGGGGCAGGTTGATGCAGTCGGCGAACGCGGCGCCGCCCTTGTAGTCCACGAACAGGAAGCTGACCCGGTCCGGGCTGTAGGCGGCGGCCATTCCCATCACCCAGGACTGCAGGAACTCTGACTTGCCGGCACCCGTGGTGCCTCCCACCAGGGCGTGCGGCCCCTCGTTCTTCAGGTCCAGGTACAGCGGTTCGATGCCTTTGGAGCCCACCAGGGCACGCAGGGTGCCGTTGTCCTTGCGGTTGGCCACGGCGCTCACGTGCACTGAGTTGTTTTCCGTCCAGCGTTCGGCGACGGACTGGGGGTTGTCCAGGAAGTCCTTGCCGATCAGGGTGGCATAGGAGACGGCCCGCGGGAGGTCGGAGTCGTCGTTCACGGGTTTGCCCACATCCATGACGGGCGCCAGCATCCGGGCCAGCTGGGCGGCCAGCTCCGCGTCAACGCTTTCGCAGCTGACGGGGTACGTGTGCCTGCCCAGGCGGACCTGCCCGGTGGTGGTGCCATGGCCGCCGTCCACCACCATAAAGTCGCGGCAGGCTGCGGGAAGCGACTGGATGTCGGTGGCCACCCAGATCACGTGGACGCCGGAGTCGGGGCCGCGCTCCGCAAGCCGGGTGAGCCGGCCGCGGTCCACCGGGGCGTCGTCCTCCACGATGACCAGCACGGCCGGAAGCACCGGTTCCGGCACCTCCTGCTTGGCGGGGTCCAGTTCCGGCCGGAGGTCGGCGCCGGTGCGTTTGGCCGCCGCCTCCCGGGCGTCAAGGAGGTCCTCAAGCCGGGCCAGCAGCGATGCCCCGCCGGCTGAGCCGGCCGCAAGGTGGTCGCCGGCGAGGGGGCTGTGCCCCGAGCCCACGTGGGGAAGCCACTGCAGCCAGTTCCAACGTTCCCGGGACTGGGCTGACGTGATGGCCGTGAGGACCACCTCCGCGGGCGAGTGGAGCCCCACGAGCTGCAGCACCATGCCGCGGGCCACGTCATCCACCAGGCCGCGGGCGCCGGCAATGCCCAGGGATCCGGAGCTCCGCAGCTGAGAGACAACGGGAACGCCCTCAATGTCGCGGAACTGCTTCAGGCAGTCCTGGATCTCCCGGGCGTACTGGACTTCGGTGTCGTTGTTCTGCGGTTCCTCAAGAAGGACCCGGGAAGGCGCCGTGCCCAGGCCGAACCGAAGGCCCAGGAACCAGCGGTGTTCCGGACGGTGGGTCCACAGCAGCGGCCCCAGTTTGTAGATAGCGTCAACGGTGTCGCTGACGGACGGTGCCTCCTGCAGGCGGACGGCGCGTTCCACCTGCTGCAGTTCGGTGACGTCGTGGCGGAAGTCGGCCATGGAGGCGCGGAACTGCTTGAGCTGTTCCTTCTGCTGGCGCCTGGTCCGCATTTTCTGGTCCACGTAATGGCCCACGACGAACAGCGGCATCATCAGCATGAACAGCACCGAGAGCGGGTTGCCGGTCACGGCGAAGATCACGGCTCCCATCAGCAGCGGGGTGATCATCATGATGTACGGGAACGGATTGTCCTCGGGCCGTTTGGGCCCTGACGGGACCACGCGCTTTGGCTCCTCGAAGCGGGGAACCACCCGGGGTGACCGGTTGAAGCTGACCAGGGGCGACGTCGGGGCTGCCGCGTGGTTATGCCCCAGCGGCACCACGGTCACGGTGGTGTCGCCCAGGGTGACCGTGTCCGAGGAATTGAGGGTGGCCCGGGTGACCGGAAGTCCGTCCATCAAGAGCCCGTTGGCGGAGTTGGTGTCCACGATTTCCACGCCGTCGCCCACCGTGATCCGGGCGTGCCGCTTGGACGTCAGGGGGTCCGAAAGGCGGATGTCCACGTCCCGGTCCCGGCCGATGTAGCTGGTGCCGGTGGGCAGCGAAAACTCGCGGCCGGCGTCGGGCCCCGAGAGGACCCGGAGGGTGGCCGCTGCGGGACCGCGGCCGGCACCGGGCACGTCGAACTGCGCGCTGACCTGTGCCAGTGACACCACGGAGCCGGGGCGCAGGCCGGACTCCAGGAGGTTGTCGGTCCGGGTAAGCGTGTTTCCGCTCAGGCCCGCGCCCACGAAGGCTTCCTCGATCCGCAGGGAGAGGTTGTCCGGGGCCGGCGTGCCCTTGCGGCCCGGGTCCGCGGCCCAGAGCACGGCAGCGGTATCGGCCACTGTGGCCAGGCCATCCACCGTGACGGCCAGGTCCTTGGTTTCTGCAGGATCCCTGCGAAGGGTCAGGCGGATCCTCATCCTTCGTCCACGCCCCTCATCTTCTCCAGCAGGTACAGGTCCTCAGGCGTCACCAGGTGCGACGTCACGGCGTGCTCCACCAGCCGGGCGCGCCGGTTGGTGGCCAGTTTGCCGCCGCCCCCGCGCAGGCCCACCACCCCCACGCGGTCGAGTTTGTCGCAGACATTGTCCAGCTTCCGGTTGAAGCGGGTCAGGGCCCAGCCCAGGGTCTTAGCGGCCGCGGCCGAGGAGGGAATGGCGCTGAAGCCGGTTCCCTCCCGCCGGAGCATGGGTTCGGCGAGCGCCACGATGAGTGCCTTCTGGGAGTCCGTAAACACCACCGGGCCGATGGTGGTGTCACCGTTGCTGTCGCCCTCGCGCGACTCCTGCCGGAAGGACGGTGTCTTCAGGTGCACCGCGAACTCGTAGGTGGTGGGCCCGGCGGTGAAAATGATGTTCGTGTGGCTGAAGACCAGCGGGATCCGGGCGCCCGGTGACAGCCAGGCCTGCATTCCGCCGGAGGCATCCGCCACCGTCGCCGAGAGCATGCTGCCCACGTTGCTGAGCCACCAGATCCCGTCGTAACGGGCCACCTGCAGGAACTGCCGGTGCAGGTACGGGTTGTCATCGACTTCCAGGTCGCCTTCGCGGCCGATGTTGAAGACGTCCTCGTCCGATGGCTCGTACCACTCACCACAGAAATCTATTGCTAGATCCCCCATTTTCTGTGCCTCCTCGTTGGGCAAAATTTCACCGGGCTAACTTCTTGTTGGACAAGCTGCCGCTCGACAACCTGGTCGTTCGGCCACAGCGCGTTGCGTCGCTGTGCTGCTGTTGCTGTGCTGCTGGGATGGGCATCGGCTCATGGGCCGGTGCAGGCAATGGAGCTTTCCTCCATCGGGGAGAACGCGCCGTCGGAGCGCACGATCATGACCTGGATGCAGGTTTCCCCCGACGGGTTCGCCGTCACCTTGACGGGCGGCTGGTCGATGGACTGGTAGTCGCCGCCGCCACCTATGGTGTAGACCCGCCATTTGTATGTGTCTCCCTCTTTGGGCTGCGGGTTCACCCAGGTGAAAGAGGCGTTGCCGTCCCCTGCCGCTGTCCCGGTGAGGCCTTCCACGTCCGGCACGGTTCCGTTATCCAGTGCATCGGCCGGCGGCCTGCTGGCCTGCTGGGTCTCCACCGCCGCGGGCTTTTCGGGCGAGGCGTTGGCCACCACCAGGCCCACCACCGCAGTGAGGGCCAGCAGGGTGCCGCCCGAGATTGCCAGCCAAAGGTTGCGCCTGCCGTGGTCCGCAGCCGGAGCCGCAGCAGCCGGCTCCTCCACCCTTGCCGGCCGGTGGACGGTGGTGTCCGCGGCGTCAGCGCCCGAGCCAAGGCGGCTTCCAGGCAGCGTGCCCTCGTCCTGGGCTGCACCGGCGCTGCCGCCGGAACCGCGCAGGACTGTGGCGTTCGCCCACTCCTGCTGCTGCGGGGCCGGGGCTGGTGCCGGTGGGGAGCCCGCGGAGGCGGTCGGGGTAAAGCGCGACGGCGGGGCCTCCGCTGCGGGGCCCTGGCCGTTACTGTGTTGGTTGCCAGCGCCTTGGCCTCCACCGCTTTGGCTGCCGCCGGCCTGTGGCCAGGTGCGTGCCGGGAAGGTAGGGGCGCTGCCGGTCCGTTCCGGATCGATCGCCGCGATGCTCCGGACCCGCGTCTCCTCGACGCCGTCGTCCGGCTGGCTGTCCTCGTGGTGCGGCTCCTCCAGCACTTCAAAGGGTGTGACGGAGAGGTTGAGTTCCGCCTGGATGCGCTGCAGGGCCAGGGCGAAGGCGTGCGCTGAGGAGTACCGCGACTGCGGCGACTTTGCCATGGCCGTGGAGAGCGCCAGCTCCAGGGACTCGGGGACGTCCGCGCGGCCCAGGCGCGGCACCGGCGTGTTGCTGATCCGGCTGATGAGCTCCCGCTGCGAGTTGTCCGCCCCGGGCATCACAAAGGGCGACCGGCCGGCCAGCAGGGTGTAGAGCGTGGCACCGAGGGCCCACACATCCACCATGACCCCGTCCACCGCGCCGTCGGTGAACTGCTCGGGCGGGGACCAGGGAATGGACATTCCTGAGTCGTCGTCGGCGTCCCCGGCGAGCGTGCCGGAGATGCCAAAGTCGGTGAGGGCGGGACGGTTGTAGTCCGTGACCAGGATGTTGGCAGGCTTGATGTCGCGGTGGGCGATGCCGGCACGGTGGGCGGTTTCGACGGCGGAGGCCACCTGGATGCCGACGGCCAGGACTTCATCCACGCTGAACCGCTGCCGGCGGTACCGGACGTCCAGGCTGGGCCTGGAGCAGTACTCCATCGCCAGGTAGGAGTGGCCGTCGTCGGTCACTTCCGCTTCGAAGATGGTGACGATGTACGGATGCGAGGACAGCTGGGCCATCAGGTTCGCCTCGGATTCGAACCTGCGGCGGGCACCTTCCGTTTTCAGGTCCGAGAGCAGCACCTTGACTGCAACCTTACGGCGCGGCCTGTCCTGTTCGTACAGGTAGACGTCGGAAAAACCGCCGGAACCCAGCAGGCTGATATAGGTGAACCCCTGGATGCGGGGAGGCGGCGCGACGGGCCGTTTGGAACTCAAGGAATCTCCTCAAAGCGCAGCGAGATGTTGTCGCCCAGTTCAGCGATGTCACCGTCCAGCAGGATGGCCATCTCGTTCTGTGCCAGGCGGCGGGGAGACTGGCCTTCACGCACCAGGACTGTACCGTTCGTGGCCTTGAGGTCGCACAGCATGACGTGCCAGCCCTCCAGCCGGACCTCCACATGGGACCGCGAGATGTCACCTTCGGGGCTTGGAACCTGGACCAGCCTGGGCATGACGCCGCCCTGGACCCGGGACACGGACGGCTGCCGTCCGATGATCAGTGACTGGTCGAGGTCCAGGAGTTCCCCGGTGGACACGCGCACCCGGCCCAGCCGGGGGCGCGGCACCTGGACGGCGTCCGGGATCAGCCCGGCCCCGCACGCGGCGCACTGCGCCCGGGTGGGAGGGTTGGCGTGGCCCTGGCGGCAGACCCTGGCCAGGACTGTGGGTCCGGCCGCCGGATCCTCCGCAACCGGTGTGGCGGGCTGTCCGGCTGAGGGCGCGATGCTGCTCTTCATGACCGTCTGGCCGTCGTGGTCAGTGTCGACGGCGGCGCTGCCAGCATGGGGCTGCTGCGCGGCAGCGGCCGGCGCAGCACCACCGGGAGCCGTGGACGGCAGGACACCGGCTGATGCCGGCGCGGCCATGGCGGGCCGTGGACCAGCGCCGGCCTGCGGGACATGTATCTGCGGGGCGGTGTCCCCACCCTTCTTCCACGGAACGGAGTCGATGAGCCCCCCGGCAGGAGCGGGAGATACGGGGGAAAGAGTGGGTTCGTGAGAAGCAGGAGGTGCGGGAGGGGCTGCCGGCGGCCCTGCCGCGGGCGTCGGGGCCGGTGCGGGACGTTCCTGTCCGTCAGTCTGCCCGGGGACTGGGGGTTCTGCCTGTTCCTCCACCTCCGGGCCTGCTTCTGGAGTTCCGTCGATTTCCGCGTCGGCGTCGTCCCGTACCGCCGCGTCCTCGATGCTCCGAACGACGGTCCTCTCCCAGAGGTGGTCGTAGGAGCTGGTGTGGTCGCTGGCGGGGGCTGCCGGCCCGGCGGGAAGTACGGGCTCACCGGGAGCGGGTTCTGCCGGATGGACTTGTGCCGGACGTACCCCCGAGGGAAGTATTTCTGCCGGCGCGGAGCCGACAGATGGAGCATCGTCAGGGCCGGAATCCGCGCCGGAGTCCGGACCGGAACCTGTCACGGCAACGTGCGCGTTGCCGTCTTCCTGCTCCCGGTCGCCGTCCTGGTCCTCCTGGTCGCCGTCGTCGGCCAGCAGGTCGTCGTCGAGCACGCCGGCAACGGTCTCGGCCGAGGCACCGTGTTCCGGCGCAACGGTCTCCATTGCGGCCTCGCGGTCCGGGACGATGGTCATCTCCGCGGAGCTGTCAGCACCGGGCGCGGCGTCCCGGACGTCAGCGATGCCTGCGGAGTCCACCACAACCGAGGCCGGAGCGGCTCCGGAAGGTCCAAGTTCCGGCTGGCGCGGGGCCAGCACAAGCGCCAGGGAGTGCAGCAGGACAACACCCTCCCCCAGCGGCAGTTCCTGCTGCCCTGCCGGGCCGGAAGCCGGAATGGCCAGCCGGCATGACCCCGGGAGGGCGAACCGGCGCTCGTTCCAGGTGGTGACGTCGCGGCCGTCGAGCTCAACGCGCCCGTCGGGCAGCTCCACTGCGAGGTCGAGGTCGCCGCGGAGGAAGACCCGCAAGGGACCGGTGGCCTCGAGGATGCCGAAGGACGGTATCTGCGCCAGCGAGCCTCCCGAGCTGCTGGTCACCGCGTGGAGTACTTCGTGGACTTCGGGATTGGTGCCCAGCAGTTCCCACACCGCACCCGGCAGCGCCGGCGGAGAATCCGGGCCCAGGATGACGGCCGTGCTCCCACGGACGATTCCCAGCCAGGTGCCCGGAACATAGCTAGTGCCGGTCATCGGAAGGCTCCCCGTCCTGGTGGGCGGCTGCTTCGCCGCCGTGTTGGGGCGCAGCCTGTGCCGCCTGCGACCGGGGCAGCGTGTCTTCATCCACCACATCAGGGTCGCGCCGCGGTGCGGTGGTGGCGGCACCGGCGTCGTTCAGGACATTCCTGGCATCCACCACGATCACCGTGATGTTGTCGCTCCCCCCGCTCCGGAGCGCGGCCTGGATCAGGGCATCGGCGGCTTCCTGGGGGTCACCCACCGTGCTGAGGATGCGGAGGATGTGCTCGTCCGTCAGCTCGCCCGTGAGGCCGTCCGAGCAGACCAGGACCCGGTCGCCTTCCTCCACGGGGAGCAGCCAGTAGTCGGCCTCGGTCTCGTCTCCCGTGCCAAGCGCGCGGGTCACCACGTGGCGGCGCGGGTGGACGGTGGCCTGTTCCGCGGTGATCTCCCCCGCGTCCACGAGTTCCTGCACCTCGGAGTGGTCCACGCTGATCTGGACAAACCGTCCCTGGCTGAGGCGGTACGTGCGGGAATCGCCGATGTTCATCACCAGCCAGTAGGGCATGCCCATCTGTTCCACCACCACGGCACCGGCCAGGGTGGTTCCGGCGCGCGCCCCGGTGGCCTCGCGGATGGAGGTGTCCGCCTGGACCAGGTACTGCTGCAATACGGCTGCGGTGACGGTCCGTTCACCTGTGGCCAGCTGCGGGATGGCAGCGAGGGCGCGGACGCACATGCCGCTGGCCACTTCGCCTGCCTCATGGCCTCCCATCCCGTCTGCCACGGCAAACACGGGATCGGAGGCGATGTAGGAATCCTCGTTCAACTCCCGGCGGAGTCCCCGGTCTGTCCCGTAGCCGTAGCTCAGGCTGAGGCCCGGCTGGAAGGTGGAGGGAACGCTGGCGGGCTGTTGGTTCATGCCTGTCCTAGGTAAAAGGTCCGGTCTCCGAAGTGGACACTGGATCCCGGGATAACAAAAGTGGGGACCCCCGGCGCGAGGGGCGTCCTGGCGCCGTTGGGGGTGGTCACGGCGCTGCCGTTCGTTGAGTTCCGGTCCGTCACCCAGATCCCCGCGCCATCGGTCAGCAGGTGGAGGTGGGTCTTGGAGATGGAGCGGCCGGGATCGTCGACGGCGAGGAGCTGGGCATGCTGTTCGCCCGCCTGGCCCACGGGGTTGCGGCCCACCAGGACACTCCGGTCCAACTGGAAGTCGCGGCCGTCGTCCAGCCGGATCCGCAGTACAGCGATAGGTGCCGGACCGCCTGCGCCCGGCCGCACCTGGGTGCGTTCAACGTCGTCGTCCACGTGGTGCTGCGTGCCCTGCCCACCCAAGGCGGGAAGGGGCGGGGCAGCGGGCACAGAAACACCACCGGAAACAGGTTGGCCGGCAGGCGCAGCAGCTGCCGGCGGCGCGAAGGACGCCGGCGCGGCGTAGGGCATGGTCTCCGACGGCGGCGTCGGGGCGGACGGCGTCGGGGCAGGCGCAGCAGGCGCGGCAGGCGCGGACGCCGCCACGGGGCCTGGCTGCGCCGGGGCTGCCTGGGCTCCTGCCACCGGGGAGAGCACCTGCTGGACCGGGGGAAGGTCCAGCGGCGCGAAGCTGTAAGGGCCCTGGATGCCGCCGGTGGTGATGGGGTTCCGGCCAGCCTTCACATCGAAAACCAGGGCCTTGGCTGCTTTGTCGTGCCAGCCGCGCAGGCCGCTGTTCTTGTCCCAGTGGTTGGATACCACCACCAGCAAGGCCCAGGCAGCGCCCGCAAATACCAGCGGCGAAAGGATGAACAGGGCGGGCTCAAACCACCGGAAGACCACCACCAGGACGGCCGCCAGCAGCGCCAGGATGATCCCGGCACCGGTGATAAGTCCGCGGAGGAACACAGTGCCGGCGCCCGGGGCATAGCCGTCGTTGTCCGCGCTGCGGATGCCCATGAGCAGGTTCCCGGGGGTCTTGCCGGTCCTGGCTTCGATCCCCATGACCGTGAAGAGGTACACAGCTGTCAGCGCCAGGCCGATACCGCCGGACAGCACCAGCGACGCCGTGTCATAGGTGATGAACTGGCCGCTGCGGCTGCGCGTGATTCCGGCAAAGCCGATGGCGAACGTCACCACCAGGACGGCCAGCGGCGGCAGCCAGTCAATGACGGCAGCGCCAAGCCGCTTGCCGGCCGTGGCCGGGGCAAGCTGAAGGTTCACTCCCATTCCCGTTCCTCCCCCTGGGACGGCCCCCGACTGCGCGGTGAAACCGCCGGCGCTCCCCCGCCCGGTGCCTGCGTTGAGTGGATCCGCGGCCTGGGCAGCCGGGGATCTTTGTACTACCGGGATAGTACCGGGAATACCCGTTCCGTGGGCAGCCGGAGCCCCGGGCAGCGGTTCACTGCCCGGGGTGCCGCCGGACTGCAGGGAGCGGATGCTGCGCGCCGCCCGGTTGGGCAGGGGCGCTCCGCAGGACGTGCAGAAGGCCGCCCCCGCGCGGATGGACTGCCGGCAGCGGGGGCAGGCCTGAAGGTCCGCCGTCACGGTGCTGCAGGTCCCTGCTGAGGAGGTTCCGGCGTCGTGCGGTCCTGCTCCGCAGTCCCGTGCTGCGCATTCCCCTGCGGCGCATTTCGCTGCGGCGCCGTCCCACTCTGACCTGTGGCCGCCAGCCCCGTACGACGGCGGGACGCCGGGTCGAGTGCCTTGAGGGACGGCAGTGCCAGCGGGCCCCGCAGGGCAAGGGCGTTGCGCGCGTCGGCCAGGAGCGACCGCGGCGAGAACCTCGCCTGCTGCCGGCGCCAGAAGCCGGCTGTCGAGGTCATCTCCTGCAGCGAACTGTCCACGATGGTCCAGTACTCGCGCACCTCGTCCTCACTCGGCTGGCCCGCCCCGAAGATGGACGCGTCCGCCCGCCTTGCCAGCAGTGTGGTGGTGCTGCCCGCGGCGGGGAACGCTTCGGCCAGGACTGCCGCGCTTTCGCGGCGGGTGGCCCGGGAGTCAACGGCGGCGCCCATGTCGGTGGCCAGGCTGACCACCTCGCTCCAGCCGCCGCCCACCCGCTGCGCAGGGTGGCCTTCGCTAAACCGCGACTTCCGCCGCCGGGATTTCAGCAGGGCAATCAGCAGCAGCGGCAGCGCAAGGACGGCCAGCGGGATCAGGGCGATGCCCAGGGCGCCCAGCAGGGCGCCCCAAAAGAGCCAGGGGTTGTTCTTCTTCTCATCCGCATCCAGCGCGTCGGGTGACGAGTCCGGGGGGAGGTCCGCCGGCTCCTGCGGCGGGGGCGGCGGCTGCAGCACCTGCGGTTTGGGCTTGGACTTGTTTTCCGGGTCCGGCGGGATGGGGATGTTGTCCTTGGGCGGCGTGGGATCGAAGCTCACCCAGCCCACGCGTTCAAACGCCACTTCAACCCACGCGTGGACGTCCTTGCCGGTGATCCTGACCTCGCCCGCGCCGTTCTCGGGGCTGGTGGGTTCAGGGTAGAAGCCCATCACCACGCGGGACGGGATGCCGAGGTGGCGCAGCATCAGGGACATGGCCACGGCGTACTGCTCGTCGTCGCCGAGCATCTGCTTGGCCGTGAGGAGGTTCCTGATCCGGGCGGATCCGTGGCCGGAGACGCTGGGCAGCTGCCCCTCGCTGACCAGTCCGTTGCTGAAGGCCCCGGTCTTCTGGAAGTGGGCCTCAATCTGGCGGACCCGGTCGATGGGCGTGGGCGCGTCGGAGGAAAGGTCGTTGGCCTGTGATCCCACCACCGGTGGCACTTCCACGGCGTCGGGAAGGGACAGCTTTGCGAAGTCGTACTGCGCCAGTTGCCCGTGTTCCAGTTTCACGGGGTCCGAGACCTGCACCCGGTAGGAGTCGCCGCGGGACAGCCCGTTGGTGGTGACGGCGGTGTCGGTGCCGGAGTTGAAGTACAGGCCGGACGCCGCGGATGAGGCTGAGTCGTCGAAGCTCAGCCCGGTGGTCTTGCGGCCGCCGGGGACGAAGAAGCCCTGGTAGTCCTCAACGGTGATGTTGATGGCGTAATCGTTGGTGGGAACGGCGCCCGAGGTATCGGCGAGGGTGTTGATCGATTCGGTGTCCCCCACCTTGCTGAAGTTGCCGGAGCCGTTCGGGTCCATCGTGTAGTTGGTGCCGTTGAACGCATCCAGGGCACCCAGCCGGACGCGGCCATCGCGGGGCAGGCCCTGGACCACGAACAGGGTGTCGTCCTTCTTGTCCTTGACGAAGGTCCGGAAGCTGGCGAGGGGTGTGATGTAGTCCTTGGGATCGAATGGCGGGACCACGACGTTCCGGAGGACTTTCCGGTCGTTGCCCGCCGTGACCAGGGGGGCGGCGAGCGCGGTGACGGCCACGCTGACGGCGATGACGCCAGCCGCCATTCCCAGCCGGCGGAGCCTGGCACGCTGCGCGGTGGCGGTATCCGTCTGCGGGTTGTTGACGGAGACCTTCCGGGTGGAGTTCTTCCGGAGCGCGTCCCTGCGGAAGGTGGCCCAGGCGATGCCCAGCACGGTGAGGCCGATGCCGCGTTCCACGGTGAGGAAGGCGGCGTTGGTGCTGAAGGCGATGCCGGTGACGAACAGGACCAGTACCGGCAGGAGCGGGAAGTAGGGGCTTCGAAGCCGCCAGGTCAGGATGGCGGCCACCAGCGCGGTGATCATGGAGCTCAGGAACGGAACGATCAGTACACCGCCCGCGGTACCCACGGGGACGCCGACCGTCAGCATGTCCTTCCAGGCGAACACGATCCCCAGCAGGAGGGTGCGGAGCGAGTCCAGGGTGGGGACGAAGCCGGCGATCGCGGAGTCTGGAACTGCCAGCAGGGTACCGAAGACCAGGTAGGCGCCCAGGGCCAGTGCCGTGGTGATGAGCAGCCCCAGGCGCAGGTGCGCGTTCAGGGCACCCAGGGCCAGCCCCAGGAAAATTCCGCCGAAGCCGGACAGCAGGTAGTAGGGGTCGCCGCCGAAGCTGAGCCCGAACCCGAGCAGGCCCAGCCCCAGCAGCACCGTCAGTGCGCCGGCGTCGAGCACAAAGTGCCAGAACGGCTGGCCGTTGTCAAAGGCGGAGTCCGCCTGGTCCCGGGGTGCGGTGCGGATGGTGCGCGGCTGCGCCGCGCGGGTTTGTTTGGTGCGGGTTTGTTTGGCGCGGGGGCGCGTGTTGCGCGGGCGCAGGCCATCTGTGGAGGTCATGCTGCGGCCTTTCTCAGCACAATGGCCAGGTCAGTCAGGTCTCCGAGTGTCAGCACGGTGAGGTCTGCGATGTTTGCCCGCGTGGGCGAGGCGCCGGCCTCGACCCGGACGGCGAGGCTGCGGACACCCGGCGGCACGGAGGCTGCGGCGGAACGCAGCTGCGTGGCGGTCACGTTGCTGCCCACCACAAAAAACACCACGGAGGCGTTGGGGACGGTGTCCGCCAGGGTCCTGGCGAGGTCGACGGCGGTCCGGCGCATGGGAGCGCCGACGATCCGGGTCATGTCGTCCAGCAGGTTCCGCCCTGTTTCACAGCGCAGCGGGCCTTTTTGGGTGAGGACGTCCAGCTCGCGCTGCTCGCGGATGGCCTGCCTGCCGATGGAGGCGGCGGCAGAGATGGCCATCTCGAACTCGGTTTCCGACGCGTATTCGTCAGTGTTGATGGACAGCGAGATGGCCAGGTGGGCGCGGCGGGTTTCCTCGAACTGGCGCACCATGAGCTTGTTGGTCCGTGCCGTTGTTTTCCAGTGGATGTGGCGCCGGTCATCCCCCGGCACGTAGTCGCGCAGCGCGTGGAAGGATACGTCCGCGCTGGAGAGGTCCGTGGTGGGCATGCCTTCGAGGTCCCGGATGAATCCGGCCGCCGACCCGGCAAGTGCCACTGTGCGCGGGTGGACGAACAGGTCCTCCGGTTCGGTCCAGAGGACCTGGCGGCGCAAAAGGTGCAGGGGGTCTGCCCGGACCGACCTGACGGGGCCGACGACGATCACGGCACGGCGCGCGGTGGGAATAGTGAAGAGGTCCTCGTGGACCTGCTGCGGCTTCATCCGCGGCAGGTGGAACACGGCGGTGGCGCTGCCCACCGGCAATTCCAGGGCTGCGGGCAACAGCGGCCGGGCAGAAGTGTTGGACACCGCGATGCTGCCAACGGCGCTGTCCCCCACCGCCACCCGGGTCCGGGCCAGGTCAAGGACCACGCCGTAGGACGACCGGCCCAGGACGAACGCCACCGCAATCACGAACATCACGAACGCCGCGATGGCAGCTGCCTTGGCCTCCTGCCAGCCGAACGCCTGCCCTGTTGCCCAGAGCAGGATGGCGGCCGCGAGGACGGACCAGCCCAGGACGCTGACCACTGACAGCACGGGCCAGGCATACGTCAGCCACACGGTCCGGACGGCACGCCAGGCGGGGGCCGATGCCATGGCTGCGGTGTTCCTGGCCTCGGCCCAGACGGCTGAGGGGTGCAGGGCGCCGGGACTGCCGTTCCTGGCGAAGGGTTGCTTCAGACGCTCCGTGAGCCGGGTCAACGGGGTGCCGCTGGACATATGTGTGCCTTCGTTGTTGCGTGGAAAGTGGTGGGGGTCGGGGCGTCAGGCGTTGGTGCGCTGCTGGGGAGCTGCAATGTCTGCCAGGATCCGCGTCAGCACTGCCTCGGCGGTTGCTCCGGAGAACTCCGCTTCGGGATCCATGACAAAGCGGTGGGTCCACACCACGGGAGCCAGTTCCTTGATGTCGTCCGGGAGGACGAAGTTGCGGCCCTGCCCGGCTGCCCAGACCTTGGCCGCCCGGACCATAGCCAGGGCGCCGCGCACCGAGACGCCCAGCCGGGTTTCAGGGGCGTTGCGGGTCTCCTCGCAGAGCCTGGAGATGTATTCCAGCACGGCGGTGTCCACGTGCACCGTGGCTGCCAGGTCTGCCATGTCTGCCACGGCCTGGGTGGTGATGACGGCGGAGAGTTCCTGCGACCGGTCCTTGAGGTTGGAGCCACCCAGCAGCCGGACCGTGGAGGCGTGGTCCGGATAGCCGATGGAGGTTTTGATCAGGAAGCGGTCCAGCTGCGCCTCGGGCAGGCGGTAGGTACCGGCCTGCTCGATGGGGTTCTGCGTGGCCATGACCATGAACGGCCGTCCGGCTTCGTAGGTGACGCCGTCCACCGTGACCCGGGATTCCTCCATGACTTCCAGCAGGGCCGACTGGGTCTTCGGCGAGGCACGGTTGATTTCGTCCGCGAGGACGATGTTGTTGAAGATCGGGCCCTTGTGGAACTCGAACTTCTGCGTCTTCTGGTCGTAGATGGTCACGCCGGTGACGTCCGAAGGGAGCAGATCGGGGGTGAACTGGATGCGGTTGTTGGAGCCCTGCACGGTGGCGGCCAGGGCCCTGGCCAGGGAGGTCTTGCCGGTGCCGGGGGCGTCCTCGAACAGCACGTGCCCTTCGGCCAGCATGGCCGTGAAGGTGAGCCGGATGACGTGTTCTTTGCCCAGCACGGCCTGTCCCACGTTGGCAACGAGCTTCTCGAAGGTGTCTGCAAACCAGGCGGCCTGCTCGGGGGTCATGGTCATGGTGTGGCTTCTTCCTTCTCAGTTCTGTGTCTCTTGGACGGGCTGCCGGATCCACCGCTCCTGGCGGTGGACCCCGACGAGGTCTATCTACTTGCGGGGCATTCTGTCCGGCGGGTTACAGCCGAGCGAGACGGTGTCGCACCGGGCATAGTTGCCGGCCGCTTCCCCCGTGGAGAGGTGGTACCAGATTCCGCTGGGGTTGTTCGAAGTCTTGTACCAGACCACGTAGAAATCTGCCTGGGCAACCCGTCCCGAATTGAACCAGATGCCGGGGCTGATGCATTGGTCGGGGTTCGTGTTCCTGTAGCTGTCCGTACCGTACCGCGGCTCCGTGCATGTCCGGACGGGAGCGGTGACACTCCAGGAACTGGGCGGCGGCGGAGTCGGGTCGGCACCGGACCTGGACGTCACAGGTCCGCCAATTGCACCGTTGACGGCTGTCACGGCACGCACGCGAAGCTGGCGGGGTTGGTCCCAGCCGCCCGCGGACCGGTCGTACTTCGTGGCCTTGCCTACGTTGATCCAGCCGCCTCCCTCGTAGCTGACCTCGTAATGGCTCAGGGGCCGGCCGTTAGTGTTGGGGTTGTTCCAGGTCCAGTGGACGTCGCCGTCGCCCTTGGCGGACGTGCCGCCGTCGATATTGGGCGCGTTCGCAGGTCCGTAGGGGTTGCCGGCGCCAATCGCCTGTGCATCACCCGAGATGTTGTTCCTGGTGGACGTGGCAATGATGTTGATGGTGATGTTCTGTCCGTTGGGCAGGCCGTTGATGTTGCCGCCAGGCGCGTTGATCGGCCCGGACTGCCCGGTTGATGCGCGGTAGGAGTAGGCAATCTCACTGGCGGTGGAGCCGTTGCGCTGGGCCTCGGTGAGCGGCGTGAACGTGACCTGGAGCTGACCGCTGTTCCCGGTGTCGGCGACGGTACCGCCGCTGACCTGCCCGGGCTTCCCGGAAGCCCGAATGGCGGCCGACTGGGCACTCGTACCGCTGGTGCCCGCCTTGTTCGTGGCGGACACGGTAAAGGTGTAGTTCGTTTCGGAGTTGTCCACGGTCACGTTCTGCGATGTACCGGTGACCTGCTGGCTGGCCACCACGGCACCGCCCTGGAGGGTGGTCAGGGTGTAGGCCGAGATGGCGTCGCCGTTGTTGTTCGGCGCCGTCCAGCTCACCTTCAGCTGGCTTTGCGAACCCACGGAACCCGCCTGCGCCGCAGATGGTGCAGCAGGGGTGGCAGGGACGCCGGCAGGCACTTCGGCCGCCGAGTACGGGCTCCATTCGGACGGTTCCTTTGCATCATTGCGCGCCAGGACCCGGACCTTGTAGGAGACGCCGTTCTGCAGTCCCTTCCAGACATAACTGACCGCTGTCAGGTTCTGGATCTGGGCGTTCTGCCCGGCGGGAGGGGGTGAAATCTCCAGGTCATAGGACTTCACCGGCGAGCCCTTGCTTGCAGGGGCGGACCAGTTGATGGACAGTTCCTTGTCGCCGAACTTCATCGCCGGCGCCAGCGGGGTGTCGGGCTTCACGTCAGGACGCACCTCGGCGGAGGCCGGTGACCGGTCCGACTCGCCAAACTCGTTGGTGGCCGAGACCTGGAAGTGGTACTTGGTGTTGTTGACCAGCCCGTTGAGCGTGCAGGTGTTGGCCGGGCAGTCCTGCTGGAATCCGCCTTCGCCGTACACGGTGTACTTGGTGATGGGCGAGCCGCGGTCCGCGGGCGCCGTCCAGTTCAGGAGCGCCGTCTGGTCCCCTACGCTCTGCGCCTGCGGGGTGGTGGGCGCCTGGGGCTTGTCCTTGACGGTGAGGCGGACGCGGGCTGTTGCCTGGCGGGAGGGATCCTCCGTTTTGTCCGCCACGGTGTAGGACACCACCATGGTGCCGGTGAAGCCCGGCGCAGGCGTGACGGTGATGGAATCGCCATTGACGTCCACGTTGCCGCTGCCGGTTTCCGCAGCGGCCGCAATGATCTTCAGCGCGGTTTCCGGGAATGGGTTGGCGTCGTTGGCCAGCACATTGACCGTCACGGGCTTGCCCGCGGCAACGTTGTCCTGCACGTCGTCGTTGGCCACCGGCTTCGGCCGGTTGGAGGCGGTCACCTTCAGCTGGTACGTGGCGGTGGCTTCGAGCCCGCGGGGATCCTTCGCCTTGACCTGGACGGCCGAGGTGGTTCCTGAGCCGCTTGAGTCGGCCGCAGAGACCTTGAGGGTCCTGCCGTCGATGCTGGCGTTGAACCCGGCAGGCGCCCCGCCCACCAGTTCGTACTTCATCTTTTCGACGTCGTCCGCGTCCGGGTCCGAGGTCAGCTTGCCCAGGTCGGTGCTGGCGGAGTCGCCCTTGGGCACGTCAACGTTTGCGCCCAGCAGCTCCGGCGGATTGTTCTTGTTGGGGTCGGGCAGGACCTTGGTGCGGATGCTGAGGGTGGACTTGAGGCCTTCGGGGTCGTCCGGGCCGGTCCCGTCCGTGACCTCAAAGGTGAGCGAGCCGGGACCCACGTAGTCGGTTCCTGCCGTGTACTTCAGGCCCGTGCCGTCGCCGATGACGGGGTTGCCGCCGTCGGCGCCGATGAGCTTGATGCGGTCGGTCTGGGTGAGCCGCGGCGAGCGGCCTTCACGCACCTTGACCCACTCGTCGAGGTCAACGTCCACGGACTGGCCGGCGACGACCTCGATGACTTCGTCCTTGGCCAGGGTGGGCACCTGCTGGCCAAGGCCGGGCACCCAAATCACCGCCGTCGACTGCTGGCCGTCAACATCCTCCACGTTGTACGGGATGAGCTGCGGCTGTTCCGTCAGGTCGACAATCATGGTGCCGTCTGCGCCCGGCCGGGCGGTGGTGGCCTCGGTGCTGACCTTGAGGTTTTCCCCGACTCCGTCGGGGTCCTCGTCGTTCTTCAGGACGGGGACATCCACGGCGGTCTTCCCCATGGTCTGGGCGGAGGTGACCCGGTCATCACGGGCGACGGGCGCCTTGAGGGGCACCTCGTTGTCCACCACCACGCGGATGGTGGCCTGTGCGGTGGCGTCCCGGTCGTCGGCGATGGTGTAGCGGACGTTGACGGTCCCGGCCTCTTCCGGCGCCAGCAGGATAATCCGGCCGCTGGTTTTGCTCACCGTGGCCTGCAGCGCTGCGTCGGCTTCGATGCCATCGCTGAGGATGCGGATGAGGTCGCCGTCGGGGTCGGTGTCGTTGCCGGTGGCGTCGACGGCGATCTGGCGGCCCGGGCGGACCCTCACCTCATCATCCACGGGAGTGGGTTTCTGGTTGACCTCCCCGCGCGGCGCAATGCCCACGGTGACGGTGCCAGTGTTCACGGCGCCCTGCCGGTCCACCACCTTATAGCGGAACGTATCGGTTCCGGCGCCGTCACCGGCAGCCGTGAAGTCGATGAAGTTGCTGCCCACGGAAGCCGTTCCCATCGACGGCGTACTGTCGATGCCGGTCAGCTGGACCGAATCGCCGTCCGGATCGATGCCGTCCAGCGGGACGGGAATGCGCACCGTGCCGGCGGCCACCACACGGGCGGTCAGGTTGCGCGGCTGCGGGCGCGAGTTTTCGGCACCTTCCAGCGGAAGGATGTGAATGGTCACCGCGGCGGCGCTCTTCTGGCCCTGAGGGTCCACGGCGTTATAGATGGCGCGGACCGTCTTGGGCTGCGGGCCGGCTATGAACCTCAGGGTGTTCTCTGAGACGAAGCTCTTTCCGTCCACGGGATCCACGCCCTGCGGCAGGACAGGATCCACCGTGAGTTCCTGGCCCTGCGGGTGGGTGTCGTTCTCGAGGACAGGGATGGTGACGACGTCGTTGACACGGACGTTGACCTCGTCCGGTTTGGGCTGGGGTGCTTCCACGACGGCGGGCGCCGGCACGGGGACCACGGAGACGCTGCCCGTGGCCGATTTCTTCCCGTTGGACATGGTGTATTCGAAGAGGATCGGGTCCTTGGTGCCCAGGATGTCGGTGATGCGCAGGACACCATGGTTGATCACGCTGACGGACGCGGTCGAGTTTTCGGGCAATTTAACGGACTGCAGCACCAGGACACCGCCGGAGGGGTCGGAGTCATTGGCCAGCGGGTCCAGCAGCACGCTGCCGCCGGTTGGCATGAGCGCCACGTCGTGGACGGCGACGGGGTCACCGGCCTCGTCCCCGGATTCCACGTCAACGCGGATGAGCCCCTGGCTGCTTTGCGGGCCGTTGCTGGCGATGTACGTCAGGTAGACCGGGCCGGGGGTGGTGCTGCGGAACGTGAAGGTGCCGCCGTCGGTCACGGGACCCAGCTCGGCGGGGCCGTTGGCCTCCACCTGTGCCAAACGGAGGGCTCCGCCGTTGGGGTCCACGTCGTTCTTCAGCGGAGAGATGACAAGGTCCTGGCCCACCACGGCAGTGACGTGGTCGGCGTTGACCACCGGTGCAAGGGCTCCCGGCGGCTGGACGTTGACCACGACTTTCCCGGTGACGGTGTCCCGGCCGTCCCAGATGGTGACTTCCACGGTCTTCTTGCCGGCAGTCGCGCCGGAGTCCTGGAAGGTGAGCAGGCCGTCACGGCGGACCTTCACCTGGTCCTGGTCGTTGTCCGCCTTGGCGTCGAGGAGCACCAGATCGTCGCCGTCGGGATCGATCCAGTCCGTGAGGATGTTCTGGCTGACTGTCTTGCCCTGTTCCACCAGCATGGTGGTGGTGTTGTCGCCGCGCTTGAACTGCGGAGGTTTGTTCTCGTCGGGCCCAACCACGCTGAGCGTGACCTGCCCGCCGGCGGAGAGGCCTCGGCCGTCGGAGGCGCTGTAGCTGAACGTTTCGGTGCCGGGTTTCGCGTCGGCGGGAACGGAGATCTGGAAGGCGGTGCCGCCGTAGATATTTTGGAGGCTTCCGGCCTGGGGTCCGGAGTCCCCTACGGCTGCGGTGAGCACGTCGCCATCGGGGTCCGAATCGTTGTCCAGGACGCTGAGGATGGTGGTGCGGCCGGGGCGCACGCCGACGGCGTCGGGCTTGGTTTCCGGCGGACGGTTGGGTTTGGTGCGGTCCGGGAGGACGTTGATGGTGTTGTTGTCTGCGGACTCCTGGTCCTGCTCGTCGGACTCGTTCTTGGGCGGGACGACGTCGTCCCAGTTGTTGACCAGTTGCATGTTCTGGTTGACCAGCCACACGTTGCCGGAGTTCACGTCGTTCAGGACCACCAGGTCACGGTTCACCCGGAACACGTACGACGGCGATGCGCTCGCCTTGGGCACGTCCACGTTCTTATCGTCACCATCGTTTACGCAGTCCCGAACATACTTGTTCGCCCCCGACCACGCCGCATGCACACACCCGCCCAACTGGACGGGGGCAGCCGGCACACCCTCGCCGTCGAACGTCACGGTCTTCGCCGTGGACCCGTCCAGCGGCTGCTTCAGCAGCGCCTTGGGCGTTGAAACCGCCACGAAATCACTGTCCGGCCCGCCCTGCTGCAACTTCGCATCCCGCGCGTTCTCCACCTGCAGCCGCTTTCCCCCGGGCAGGAACAACCTCCCCGCCGCCGCATCGAGAAGCACCGGTTTGTCCCCCACCACCGTGATCTGGAGGTCCCCTGCACCTTTAAGATCAGCCCAGGTCTCCGACTCCGAGGACGTTACTTCCCCGTTTGCGTCAACACCGGTGACCGTCACCCCGCCGGATTTGGGATCCGCCGAATAGATCCGGTCATCCTCCCCCACCGCCGAGACAATGCCCTCCGAGCCCACCATGACGGGCTCGGATGCTTCCTCGTCAAAACCGTTAACCGTGGACGGAGACACCGCCCACACCTTGCCCGACGCCGCGTCCGTCACCGAGATCACCTCGGACCCGAAACTCACATCCGCGGACCCAGGCAGCTGCTTGTCCCCGCCCAGCCGCATGTTCGCCGGCGACACCTGGTTCAACGTTGACCCGGTCTCATCATCAACGAACACATCCCCCGCGTCCTGCAGGATGTCAAACGTCGTGGACGCCGGCGTCACCGCCCCGTCAAGGACCCGGGAGGGATAATTCAACCGGCCCACTGCGTTCTTGGACTTGGACACCACCCACACGCCGCCGTCGTTCAATTCCACCTCGGTGGTTTTGAACCCCGGATACAGAATTGCCCCCGTCACCACAACAGCAACAGCGGCACTGAAAGCAGTGCCCGTCACCATTTTTTTGTGGCGCCGATTCAGTCCAAGTTTCCCCAGCAGACTTGTCACAGCTTGATATCCCCTGAAATTACCGCTGCCGCAGGCAGCTGCCCGGCCGGGACTCGCCCGGACCTTGATGTTGTGCTGCTCCTGGCAGGAAGCAGCTGAGACCTGACAAAAATAAGGACACCCGGCCACGCTTGGCGCCGAGTGCCGGCAAGGTAACTTGCCCGGTGGCAAGCATACCCACGGCCGCATGTGGCCGCGATGGGGAGCCCTGCCCACGGCAGGGCTCCGTCCTTTGCCGCCGCACCGACTATATCGTGATTGACCAACAACTGGAGAAACTATTTTGGGCTGGTCATTCCACCTGAGGAATCAGGCGTCCTAGTCCAGCACAAGCCCCTTGCCAAGCCCGCGCCCCAAACGCACCGGGCGGATCTCGCCGAAGCCGCGGACGTTTTCGGGCGGCTGTGGCTCCAGCACGAAGCGTTCGTCATGCTCCAGGGCCGAGGCCGTCATCGAGTCCACCAGCACAGTCCCGGGGTCGGCCAGGGTGGTAAGCCGGGCCGCCAGGTTCACCGTGGGACCGTAGATGTCCCCAAGCCTGGACAGGATCCTTCCCCACACCATGGCCACCCGCGCTTCGGGAAGGATTTCGTCCTCCGTGAAGGCCTGGGCCAGGGCGAGGGAGATCTCAGCGCCGGCAGCGGGGGTTTCTGCGATGTACAGGACTTCGTCCCCCACTGTTTTCACCAGCCGGCCGCCGCCTACGGAGATGATTTCGGCGCACTTGTTCTCGAAGCGCTGGACCAGCCGGGCGAGGGTTTTTTCGTTCATGCGCCGGGACAGGCTGGTGTAGGAGACCAGGTCCGCGAAGCCGACGGCGCGTGCCAGCGGCAGCGGCGCGTCGTCCTCGTCGCCTTCCCGGCCTTCCTCGCTGGCCTGGAGCCCGGCCTCGGCCCGGACGGCGAGCCGCTGCACTCCGGCGTTGAGCTGGCGCCGCCAGGAGTACACCAGTACTTCTTCGAGGGCGTCCACCAGCGCGGGCAGTTCGTTGACGAGCCGCTTGCGCGCCACGGCGTCCGTGACCCCTTGCTCGTGGACCATGTCCTCCACCAGGGCTTCGATCTGCCACACCACCATCCGGTCCGTCATCTGCCCGATGGAGCGGGTGACGGAGATCGCGGCCTCCTCCGTCAGCTTGCCGGAGCGCACCAGGTCCACCACGGTGGACAGGGCGGCCTGGTCACGCTCGGTGAAGGCGACGTCCTCGTCGCCGAAGTTGGGAAAGCCCAGGGCGCGCCACAGCTTGCGGGCGGACAGCAGGGACAGCCCTGCGCCGGCGGCGACTTCACGACGGCGGAGCTTGCGTTCTCCGCCGAGCAGCCGGGCTTCCAGCGCTTTCATGGCAAGCCGTTCAGCTGACATGGTGCCCGTGGCGGGGTGGGCGTCCGTCGCGGGCGGTGGCTTGATGGAGTCCACGCGTTCCTGCTGGTCCTCATCGTTCATCCCGTCCACCTTCTCTCAGTTCCCATGGCAATGCTCCGGCAGGGTAATCCAACGCCCCGCCGGACTGGCCGTCGCGTTCGTCGGGCATTTCCTCGAGGGCGTCAAGGATGAAATCCCGGAACCTGGCAACCTCCGGCACATCCCGGAAAGTCACTACGCCCTGGTACCCGGTTTCCAAGGATATATTCCCCGAGCGCAACAGGCGCTGAAGTACCGACTCGTGGACAGTCAGGTGGCGCACCGATGCAAGGTTTACTTGCTGGTCCTGCCGCCGCACCAGGCCGGACCTGGAAATGAGCCTCCGGCTGGTGAGCGTATACCGGGTGCCCTGCCACCGCAGCAGCCGGGGCAGGCAGTAACCCAGCCAGACGCCGGCCGCGGCCAGGATGCATCCGGCCACCAGCGCCGGCGTCCACCGCGCCTCGAGGCCGGGGATGACCCTCGCTGCTTCCCCGCGGACCACCCATGCGGCAGCAAAGGCGGCAAGTGCCGGTGAGAGTATGAAGGCTCCGGCTGCCCCCGCCAGCTTCCTCGGCTGCGGGCGGGTGGTGACAATCACCTGCTCGCCCGGGACGAGGTCTTTACGCATATCCGCCCTGGCCGGACGCATCCGGGGAGGTCCACGGACGCAGGTGCACCACATCGCCGGCGGTCACCACGTGCTCGCGGGACTCACGGTCAACCACCAGCAGTGAGCCGTACTCGTCGAGCCGGGATGCGTGGCCAATGATCTCGTGGTCGCCGGGGAGCTGCGCCCGCACCTGTTTTCCCAGCGTCGTCATGACGGCCTCCACCCTCTTATGCAGCGACGGGCCGCCGGCCAGGCCCGCTGCGGGATCCCCGTCGGCATTGCAGAAGCTGCGGTAGAGCACGGCAAAGTGCGAGAGGTAGCTCTTCAGCAACTTGGTCCGGTCCGCGGTCCGCGGCGCCTCCAGGACCACGGACGTGGCGGTAGGCACGGGGAGTTCCTCTTCCCGGAGGGTGACGTTCAGGCCGGTTCCGAGGATGACGGGCGGCACCGAGCCGTCCACCATGGGACCCAGCTGGGCCAGGATTCCGGCAATTTTCTTTCCGCGCACCAGGACGTCGTTGGGCCATTTCAGCTCCGCGGGCAGGCCGGCAGTCTCCAGCAGGGTTTCGCGCAGCGCCAGCGCTCCGATAAGGGACAGCCAGGAATAGCTTTGGGTAGGGAGCGGCCTGCCTTCCGCGTTCGCGGGCCTCAGGACCACCGAAACGGAGACGGAACTCAGGGGCGGCGCCTCCCAGTGCCTGTCCAGGCGGCCCCGGGCCGCCGTCTGGTATTCCGCCGTCAGCACCGACATGTCCGGCCACGCCGAGGGCTCCACGGTCACCGACCGGAGCAGGTCCGCGTTGGTGGACCCGGTGGAGTCCACCACCTCGAGCCGTGCGATGCCGGTGGCGGACAGGAAATCCTGGTCCGCGAGCTCGCTCCGGTTCAGCGGCGTACCGGGGGCATGTGCGTCATCCATACCTAAACTGTACCGACCCGGCCCGGTCCCGGCTGCCCGCCGTCGGTGGACCTGCGGGACCCACGGGGGGCCGGGCTACAGGAAAATATCCGGCACCAGGCGGTCTTCCGGAGCCCCCAGGCTGTACGGCCGGAAATCAGTGACTCCAGCGGCCGTGAGCACTGCCTCGTCCGTGTAAAAATTTCCGCTGGGCCGGCTGCCGTTTTCCAGGTTGCTGCCGGTGAGCACGGCGTGGGCCGCGTCCGCCATGATCTCCGGGCCGCGTGCTGCCTGGGCAATGCTCTCCCCGTGGGGCATGTTCCTGATGGCCGCCGTATCAATCAGGGTGCACGGCCACAGCGAATTCACCCGGATGCCGTCCGCCTTCAGTTCCTCGGCGAGCCCAAGGGTTGTCAGGCTCATGCCGTACTTGGCCATGGTGTAGGCCAGGTGTTTTCCCGCCCACTGCGGATCGAGGTTCAGGGGAGGCGAGAGCGTGAGGATGTGCGCGCTGTCCGATGACCGCAGCGCCGGCAGCGCCAGCTTGGACAGCAGGAACGTCCCGCGGACATTGATGTCCTGCATGAGGTCGTACTTTTTCATGTCCACGTCATCGGTGCGGGAGAGGTCGATGGCGGACGCGTTGTTGATGACGGCATCGACTCCGCCAAAGTTCTCCACCGCCGAGGAGACGGCGCGGGCCACATCGTCATCGTTGCGGACATCCCCCACCAGGGGAAGGGCCTGCCCGCCGGCGTCTTCGATCTCCCGGGCGGCGGTGTAGACGGTCCCGGCGAGTTTGGGATGCGGCTCTCCGGTCTTGGCCATCAGGACGATGTTGGCGCCGTCCCTGGCCGCCCGGAGGGCAATTGCCAGGCCGATGCCGCGGCTTCCGCCGGAGAGCAAGAGGGTCCGTCCGCGGAGGGAGCCGGCGGCCCGGTAGGGGCCTGCGGGGGCGTGCAAAGCGTCATTGCTCGAAGTCATGGCACCACTCTAACCCAGCTAAGTTACCGATGAGTAACATGACATTGCTGGTGACGGCGGCGCAGAAAATTGTAGGTTCCCTACAGCTGCGGCGGCCGGACGCGTCACTAGACTTGCCAGCAGGGTTCGTCTTTTGTGTGGAAGCTACTTAACCCCGCACAACAGCCGGCCAGTAACTCAGCACCACAGAATCAATCTGCTACAGAGCCGGAGACACTTGATGAGCCACGATCTGACAACGACAGCGGGAAAGATCGCCGATTTCCGCGACCGCCAGGCGCGTGCCGAACAGCCCTCCGGCCCCGAAGCCATCGAAAAGCAGCATGCGCGGGGCAAAAACACCGCCCGGGAACGCATCGGTCTCCTGCTGGATGAAGACTCCTTCGTGGAGTTCGACGCCCTGGCCGTGCACCGCTCCACCGCGTTCGGCATGGAGAAGAAGAAGCCGCTGGGCGACGGCCTGGTTTCCGGCTACGGCACCGTGGACGGCCGCCTGGTGGCCGTCTACAGCCAGGACTTCTCCGTCTATGGCGGCTCGCTCAGCCAGGTCAACGGCGAAAAAATCGTCAAGGTGCAGGAGTTTGCGCTGCGCAACGGCTGCCCCGTCGTCGGCATCCTTGACGGCGGCGGAGCCCGCATCCAGGAAGGCGTGGCCTCCCTGGCGATGTTCGCGGACATCTTCCGCAACAACGTCCACGCCTCCGGCGTCGTCCCGCAGATCTCCCTGATCATGGGCCCCTCAGCGGGCGGGGCCGCCTACTCCCCCGCCCTCACCGACTACGTGGTGATGGTGGACAAGACCTCCCACATGTTCATCACCGGCCCGGACGTCATCAAGACGGTGACCGGCGAGGACGTTGACATGGAAACCCTCGGCGGCGCCCGGCAGCACAACGCCACCACAGGAACGTCCACCTACCTCGCCTCCGACGAAGGGGATGCCATCGAGTTCGTCCGCGAACTGCTGGACTTCCTGCCGTCCAACAACCTGTCCGAGGCGCCCGTCCTGGAGCACACCCAGGAACTGGAACTCGACGACGACGACCTCGCCCTGGACGCGCTCATCCCCGACTCCGCCAACCAGCCCTACGACATGCGCACGGTGGTTGAGCAGATCGTGGACGACGGACACTTCCTGGAAATGCAGGCCCTGTACGCGCCAAACGTCATGATCGGCTACGGCCGGGTGGAAGGCCACACGGTGGGCATCGTTGCCAACCAGCCCCTGCAGTTCGCCGGCACCCTGGACATCGCGGCGTCGGAAAAGGCGGCCCGGTTCGTCCGGCACTGCGACGCGTTCAACATTCCCATCATTACCCTGGTGGACGTCCCCGGCTTCCTGCCCGGCAAGGACCAGGAATTCCAGGGCATCATCCGCCGCGGCGCCAAGCTCCTGTACGCCTACGCCGAGGCCACTGTTCCCAAGCTCACCGTGATTACCCGCAAGGCCTACGGCGGCGCCTACATCGTGATGGGCTCCAAGAAGCTCGGCGCCGACCTGAACCTGGCCTGGCCCACCGCCCAGATCGGCGTCATGGGCGCCCAGGGCGCCGTCAACATCCTGTACCGGCGCGACCTCGCCGCAGTGGCGGAGGCCGGAGGCGACGTCGAGGCGCGGCGCGCCGAGGTGATCCGGCAGTACGAGGAGGAGCTCCTCAACCCCTACCAGGCGGCGGAACTCGGGTACGTTGACGCCGTCATCGCCCCCTCCGAAACCCGGCTGCAGATCATCAGGGGCCTGCGCGCCCTGCGCGACAAGCGCGCAAGCCTCCCCACCAAAAAGCATGGGAACATCCCGCTGTGAGCCCCACCGAGCCTGCTGACGATAGCAATGCACCCGCCGTGCCCCTGCTCTCTGTGGTGAAGGGGCAGCCGACAGCCGAGGAGCTGGCGGCGCTCACCGCCGTCGTGCTCTCCCTTGGCGGCGTCCAGCACACCGGGACGGACAAGCCGCCGGTCCGGCACTGGGTCCGCCGCCAGCGGCTGAGGCTGGATCCCACCCCGGGTCCCGGCGCGTGGAAGCGGAGCCGCGGCTAGAGGGGCTTGCCGCACGCTCCGGCGGCGTGGGCCTGTTCGGAAAAGCCGCAGCGCCGTTAGTCTCTGAGGGTGACTACAGACACCTCTCCTGCCGCCCGCCCGCATACCCGTATCGACGCCGTCGCAGATGACTACACCGACACCCTGATCAGGCTGAATCCGTCCTTCGCCACCACCCTCGGCGTTCCCGGGCACGAAACCGAATACCAGGACTTCTCCCCCGCCGGCATCGCCGAATTCGCCGAGGCCGCACGCAAGGCGCTGACCGACCTCGAAGGCCTCGAGCCGGAGGACGATGTTGACGCCGTCACACTCGACGCCATGCAGGAGCGGCTGGGCCTGCAGCTGCTGATCCACGCCTCGGGCTGGGATTACGCCGACCTGAACAACATCGCCTCCCCGGCCCAGGACATCCGCGCCATCTTCGACCTCATGCCGACGGAGACCGTGCAGGACTGGCAGCACATTGCCGGCCGCGCGTCCAACGTTCCCGCAGCCATCGCCGGCTACACCGAATCCCTGCGGCAGGCGAAAGACGCCGGCCGGGTTGCCGCGGTGCGCCAGGTCAGGATCGTCATTGAGCAGGTCACGAAGTACGCCGCCGGGGACGGCTTCTTTGCGAAGCTCGCGGCAGGGGCAGCCACGGCCGCCGGGCCGCTGCCAGCCGCCGTCCAGGAAGAGCTCGACGCCGGCGCTGCCGCAGCCCGGGCAGCATACGCCGGGCTGGCGGAGTTCCTTCGCGCGGAGCTGCTGCCCGCCGCGCCCGAGAAGGACGCCGTGGGCCGGGCCCGCTACGCCCTCGCCTCCCGCTCGTTCCTTGGCGCGACGGTTGACCTGGAAGAGACCTACGCCTGGGGCGTGGAGGAACTGGACAGGCTCATCGCCCGGCAGGAACAGGTGGCGGACACCATCAAGGCCGGCGCCACCATCGCCGAGGCCAAGGAAATCCTGAACAACGATCCCGCGCGCCAGCTGAAAGGAAAGGAGGCGCTGCGGGCATGGATGCAGGAGCTCTCGGACAAAGCCGTGGCCGAACTCGCCGGCGTCCACTTCGACATCCCGGACGTCATGAAGAAGCTGGAATGCCTGATCGCCCCCACCGACGAAGGCGGCATCTACTACACCGGCCCCTCGGATGACTTCAGCCGCCCCGGCCGCATGTGGTGGTCCGTCCCCGCCGGCGAGGACACTTTCACCACCTGGGCCGAAACCACCACCGTCTACCACGAGGGCGTGCCGGGCCACCACCTCCAGGTGGCCACCGCCACCTACCGCCGCGAACTGCTGAACAAGTGGCGGCGCAACGTCTGCTGGACCTCCGGCCACGGCGAAGGCTGGGCGCTGTACGCCGAAAACCTCATGCAGGAACTGGGCTACCTGAACGATCCCGGCGACCACATGGGCATGCTGGACATGCAACGGATGCGGGCCGCCCGCGTGGTGTTCGACATCGGCGTCCACCTTGAGCTGGAGGTCCCCGAGCGCTGGGGCACCGGCACCTGGACCCCGGACAAAGGCTATGAATTCCTGAAGGAGAACCTGCCCATCAGCGAAGGACAACTCAAATTCGAGTTCATGCGCTACCTGGGCTGGCCGGGCCAGGCGCCGTCCTACAAGGTGGGCCAGCGGCTCTGGGAACAAATCCGCGCCGAACTCGAAGCCCGCCCCGGTTTTGACCTCAAAGAGTTCCACACAAGGGCACTCAACATCGGCTCCGTCGGCCTTGACACCCTAAGGCGCGCACTGCTCTGAGTTTTACTGAATGGGCCCACGCCGGCAGGGTTCCCTGGCCGAGCTTGCGAGGCTAGGGAGCCGGTGGGGAGCGCGCTGCCGGATGCCTGTCGCCCGCTCCCCCCAGGCGCGGCGCCACGGGCGCCTTCCGAAAGCGTGCGTCAGAGCGACGAAGGAGCAGCACGCGTGGAAGGCGGCTGTGTCGGCGTGCCAAACGCGAGAGATATGCCACACCCGGGCAGGGAATAAGTAACATGGCCGCTGCACTCCCTTGATTCCACGGGGTTGATTCGCTCCGGCGGAAACTCGGGGCGCGTAATATTTCTCAATGTTCGTTCGCCGTGATATGTGCGGTGGCCCTAGCGTAGTCGGGTGAGCACTCAGACAAGCACCCCCTCCCCCGCAGGAAAGACCGGCTTCCAGCTGCCCAAATGGGCTGGCTCGTTCGGCTTCCAGATCATCGCCGCCCTCATCGTCGGCCTCGGCCTCGGCCTGCTGGCCAAGTACACCGGCAGCACCAAAGCCAGCCCCAACGCCCTTGGCGCCACGCTGCAGACCATCGGCTCCAGCTACGTGTCACTGCTGCAGACCGCCGTCGTACCCCTGATCTTCACCGCAGTGGTCAGCTCCATCTCGAACCTGCGCCAGGTCTCCAACGCCGCCAAGCTCGCCTGGAACACCCTGCTGTGGTTTGCCATCACCTCCCTGATCGCCGTACTGATCGGCATCGGCCTCGGTGTCCTGCTGCAGCCCGGCGCCAACACCGGCATCTCAGAGGAAGCCAAGTACTCCGGCAAGTCCGGTGACTGGTGGGCTTTCCTGGTGGGCCTGTTCCCCAAGAACTTCCTGGGACTGGGCGCCAGCTCCACCGTTGCCGAATCCGGCGCGGTCACCACCTCCGTCAGCTTCAACGTGCTCCAGATCCTCGTGATCGCCATCGCCGTCGGTGTTGCCGCGCTCAAGGTGGGCAAGGCTGCCGAACCCTTCCTGAGCCTGAACGCTTCGGCGCTGGCCGTCATCCAGAAGGTGCTGTGGTGGATCATCCGGATCGCCCCGCTGGGCACCGTGGGCCTCATCGGCAACGCCGTTGCCGTCTACGGCTGGGACACAATCGGTTCCCTGGGCAAGTTCACCTTCGCCATCTACGTGGGCCTGGCCCTGGTCATCTTCGCGGTGTACCCCATCCTGGTCCGCGCCCACGGCCTCTCGGTCAAGCAGTACTTCTCCGGCGTGTGGCCCGCCGTCCAGCTGGCCTTCGTCTCCCGCTCCTCCGTGGGCACCCTGCCCCTGACCCAGCGCGTCACCGAACGCAGCCTGGGCGTCCCCCGCGCCTACGCGTCCTTCGCCGTGCCGCTGGGCGCCACCACCAAGATGGACGGCTGCGCCGCGATCTACCCCGCGATCTCCGCCATCTTCGTGGCCCAGTTCTTCGGCATCCAGCTGGACTTCACCCAGTACCTGCTGATCGCCCTGGTCTCCGTGCTGGGTTCCGCCGCCACGGCCGGCACCACGGGCGCCGTGGTGATGCTCACGCTGACGCTGTCCACGCTGGGACTGCCGCTGGCCGGCGTCGGCCTGCTCCTGGCCATCGACCCGATCCTGGACATGGGACGCACCGCCGTGAACGTGGCCGGCCAGGCCCTGGTCCCCACCATCGTGGCCAAGCGCCAGGGCATCCTGGACGAGCAGCTGTACAACGCGCCCCGCAACGGCACGCCGTTTGTTGACGACAGCCTCGACGCTGACGCCGCTTCCCACGACGGGACCACCACGGACACCGCTCCTCGCCACCTGGAGGATGCGAAGGCCTAAGCGCCCCTGCTCACCCATCACGAAAGAAGTCCCCGGGAACTGGACCGTTCCCGGGGACTTCTTTCTGTGTGAAGCGCCAACTCTGTCTAAGGCGCTATCCAGCAGGGACTGTGATCAGTGCCCGCCGCCGATCACCCCGCTCTCCACCGCCTTGGTGACGGCATCTGCCTCGGCCTGGGTCAGTTTTCCGTCCGCGACGGCCTGGTCCAGCCGGGTCTTCAGGCCCGCCGCCTTCTCTGCCTGCCGTTCGCTGCGGAGCTCCTCCAGCGCCGTGGTGACCGCGGATTCCTCGATGCCAAGCGATTCAGCCAGCGACTTCGCAAGGGCGGCCTCGCGGGCAGCTGCATCAGGCTTCTCCCCCTCCGCCGGAGGACCGGCGGGCTTGCTGGCCTCGCGGAAGGCCTGTAGGGCGTCGGTCACCTTTGCTTCCTCAACGCCCAGCTTCTCCGCCAGTCCGGACGCCTGTGCAATCCCACGCTCACCGCCCCGGCCGCCGTGCTTGCCCATGCCGCCGCCGGGAACGGTACTGGTGCTGGCATCTGCCGATGCGCTCGAGCTCGCGCTGGGGGTGGGAGCGGGTGTCGTGGTGGCGGAGGCCATGCCGGCAACGCCGATTCCGGCGGCAAGGGCCAACGCCGTGGCTGACAGGCCGAGGGTCATTTTCTTTGTGCGTGACATTTCTTGTCTCCTGGTACTGCCGTCCGGGACGGCTGCTGATCCTGAGTCCTTTTCGGGACATTTCCAGCATCGGCAAGCAACTCATGGAAGAGCTGTTGGGAACCTTTCATTCTCCTGTGAAAGTAAGTTGCCCAGAGTGCAAACTTGCACGTAGTGTAAAAGCGTGACGATTTCCGCAGACCCCACCCCGCCGGAAGACCCTGATCAGGCACCCGCGCCGACATCCCGGCGGGAGCTGAATAAAGCCGCCACCCGCCAGGCCATTACAGACGCCGCATTGGCCCTCCTTCGCACCAGCGGGCCCGGGAACTTCACCGTAGAGGACATCGCAGACGCCGCCGGAATTTCACGCCGGACCTTCTTCAATTACTTCGGCAGCACCGACGCTGCACTGGCCTCCGTCACCCACGGCTTCCTGGACAACGCCATCCAGCAGTTCAAACTCCGGCCCGCGGACGAACCCGTCCTCCAGTCCGCCCAAGAGGCGCTGATGGCCCTTGCGGACCCGATGACGGTGGCCCCGCTGGCCGAGCTGTTCACGCTGACCCAGCAGAGCAGCCTGATGTCCCATTCCGAACTGGAAGCCTGGGACCACTGCCGGGAACAGATCACAGAAGTAGCCCGCGGGCGTGCGGCCGCAACACCTGGCGCAGTCGATGAGCTCTACCTCCGTGCCCTGGCGGGGTCCGTGATTTCCTGCGGCAAGGCCGCCATGGAGGTCTGGTTCTCCCGCCGCGGGGCGGACCTCTCCCCCGCGTCCCTTGCCGAGCTCCGGCACCTCCTGATCGACGCCATGGCCCTGCTCGGCTCCGGTTTCACCACGGGCACCTCGCCCGCACCCTCATCCTCAGCCTCCCGTCCCTCCTGATCAGATCGGTCACCTCACATGGCACTGTTCCTTTACCGCCTGGGCAAGTTTTCCTACCGCCGGCGCTGGCTGGTCATCTCCCTCTGGCTTGCCGCCCTGCTGGCCGTAGGCGGTGCCGCCGCAGCGTTCCACGGGACACTGTCCAACAATTTCCAGATTCCCGGCACGGAGACGCAGCGGATCGCGGACAAGCTGAAGGAAGAGCTGCCCTCAGCTTCCGGAGGCACCGCCACCATCGTCTTTGAAGCTCCCGACGGCGGCTTTACCGCCGAGAGCCGGACCGCCGTCACGGATTCCCTCAAGGAACTTGAAGCCATTCCGGACGTCCGCGGCACCGTGGATCCCTTCGCCACGCAGGCCCAGGTGGACCAAGCGGGACAGGCCATTGCCGACGGCGAGCAGCAGCTTGCCGCCGGCCAGGCCCAGCTGGACGCCTCCCGCGCCCAGCTCGAAGCCGGCCAGGCACAGCTGGCCGCAGCAGAGCAGCAGCTTTCGGCTGCCGGCGCCCCTGCCGCGCTCATCGAGGCCCAGCTCGGCCAGCAAAAGGCCACACTGGCCGAGGGCCAGGCAAGGCTCGAGGCAGGCGTCCAGGAGCTGGAGTCCAGCAAGGCAAAGCTCGAGCTCGGCAAGCGCCAGGCAGCAGCGTCCTCGGCCATTCGGTTCGTGTCCGAAGACGGCCGCGCAGCCGTGGCCCAGGTGCAGTTCAACACCTCCATCAACGGCCTGAGCCCCGAGGTCCGCCAACAGGTCCAGGACATCGCCCACGAAACATCCCGCGCAGGCGTCACCGCCTACGCCAGCAAGGAAATCACCGAGGACATCTCCGAACTTTTCGGCGCCGCTGAGATCATCGGCATTGCGGTCGCGGCCCTGGTCCTGATCCTGATGCTGGGCACGCTGGTTGCCGCCGGGCTGCCGCTGCTGATGGCCGTAGTGGGCGTCGGCGTGGGGGTCGGCATCACGTTCGCGCTGTCCGGCCTCTTCGACATGAGCTCCATCTCCCCGATGCTTGCCCTCATGCTTGGCCTGGCCGTGGGCATCGACTACTCACTCTTCATCGTCAACCGCCACCGGACCCAGCTCCTTGCCGGGATGGACCCGGAGGAATCCGTGGCCCGGGCCACCGGCACCTCAGGCAACGCCGTGGTTTTCGCCGGCCTGACCGTCATCATCGCGCTCGCCGCACTGGTGGTCCCCGGCCTGCCGTTCCTCACCGTCATGGGCCTGGCCGCGGCCGGCACGGTGGCCGTGGCCGTCCTGGTGGCCATCACCCTGACGCCCGCCATGCTGTCGCTGATCGGCCGCCGCATCATTTCCCGGCGGGCCTGGGCCAAGGCCGATGCCCACAACGCCGAGCCCGGCCACGAAGCAGCCGATGAAGCCAGGGACCGCGAGCGCAGCACCCGCGGCTGGGGCGGCCTGGTCACCCGGCACCCCATCCTGGCCCTCCTGGCCGGCGTGCTCCTCCTGGGCACCCTCGCGCTGCCGGCCACCCAGCTGCAGCTCGCACTGCCCGACGGCGGCTCCGAACCCGTGGACTCCGAGGCCTACCAGGCGTACGACCTCACGGCGCGCAGCTTCGGCGAGGGCGTCACTGGCCCCATCGTCGCCGTGGGCGAGTTCCCGGCCGGCCTCGATGAAGCCCAGGCACAGACCCTGCAGTACGACGTCGCCGACAAGCTCCGCGCCGTGGACAACGTGGTGGCCGCTGTACCGGTTGCCCTCAGCGGGGACCGCCGGACCGCCGTTTTCCAGGTCATCCCCGAGGAAGGCCCGGCCAGCGCCAGCACCGTCAACGTGGTGTCCGAACTCCGCGGCCTCAATGATGAAATCCAGTCCGAGCACGGGGTGGCGATGGGCCTGACCGGCCAGACGGCCGGCAACATCGACGTCTCCACCAAGCTGGGTGACGCCCTCCCGCCCTACCTGGCCATCGTCGTCGGGCTGTCCCTGATCCTGCTGCTGCTGGTGTTCCGCTCCATCGTGGTGCCGCTGCTGGCCACGGGCGGTTTCCTCCTCTCGCTCGCCGCAGCGTTCGGCGCCGTGGTTGCCGTGTACCAGTGGGGCTGGCTCGGCGGCGTGTTCGACGTCGCCAACCCCGGCGCCGTGCTGAGTTTCCTGCCCATCATCCTGATCGGTGTGCTGTTCGGCCTGGCCATGGACTACCAGGTGTTCATCGCCTCGGGCATGCGGGAGGCCTACATGCACGGTTCCACCGCCAAGGAAGCCGTCCGGGTAGGCTTCCGCCACGCGGCCGCTGTGGTGACCGCCGCCGCGATCATCATGGTCAGCGTGTTCGCCGGCTTCATCTTCAGCCACCTCACCATGGTCCGGCCGCTCGGCTTCGCCATGGCGTTCGGGGTACTCCTGGACGCCTTCGTGGTGCGCATGACCATCGTCCCGGCCGTGATGTACCTGCTGGGCGAAAGGTCCTGGTGGCTGCCCCGGTGGCTGGACCGGATCCTGCCTGACGTGGACGTGGAGGGCGCCAAGCTCAACCGGACCGGGGCGGCACCGGCGCACGGGGAACTGGTCCACCAGGCCGGACCGGTCAATTAGGCTGGATTTGTGGTCCGCCTGATTCTTGCATCCCAGTCCCCCGCCCGCACCAAGCTCCTGGCCGAGGCCGGCATCCGGCACTCCATCCTGGTGTCCGACGTGGACGAGGACGCCGTCCAGGCCCGCTACGGCGTCACCGACCCGCACGACACCGCCCTGCTGCTGGCCCGCGCCAAGGCGGAGGCGGTGGCGGCGCTTCCGGAAGCTGAGGGCGCACTGGTCCTGGGCTGCGACTCTGTGTTCGAGTTCGACGGCGAGGCGCACGGCAAGCCGTACACCGCCGATGTCGCCCGCGAGCGCATGCTGCGGATGAGCGGCAACACCGGGGTCCTGCATACGGGCCATTGGCTGGTGGACTGCCGGGACACCCATTCCGACGACGACGGCGAAGGTTCGGGCACCGGCGCCACCCTCGGGACGGTGGCCTCGGCCGAGGTCGCCTTCCTGGAGATGGACCCGGCAGAAATAGATGCCTACATCGCCACGGGCGAGCCGCTGCACTGTGCCGGTTCCTTCACCATCGACGGCCTGGGCGGGGCGTTCATCCGGAAGGTCGACGGCGACCCGCACACCGTCGTCGGACTTTCCGTCTCCACTCTCCGCGGCCTGCTTGCCGCCGCGAACGTGCGCATCACCGACCTCTGGCACAGCTGACGGCACCTGCACCGCCTGCAACAAAGCGCCGCAATTGGCAAGGTCTTGTAGCTTCCCTACAAAGCTCGGCCGGTTTACACGCGGATTCCGCAAGTAATATCGGCGGAACCCTCAAAACCGCGCTAGGCTCCCTGAAGGAAAGAAGGAGACGCCTTGTCAGCAAATTTGGAGCAGTCCGCAGGAACCACGCAGTCGACCCTCACAAAGGTGCTGATCGCCAACCGCGGTGAGATCGCCGTCCGCATCATCCGGGCCGCCCGCGACGAAGGCATCGCCTCAGTGGCCGTCTACGCAGACCCGGACCGCGACGCCCTGCACGTCCGCCTCGCTGACGAAGCCTACGCCCTGGGCGGCAACACCGCGGCCGAGTCCTACCTGGTCATGGATAAAATCATCGACGCCGCCCGCCAGTCCGGCGCCGACGCCATCCACCCCGGCTACGGCTTCCTGGCCGAAAATGCCGAGTTCGCCGCGAAGGTGATCGCCGCCGGCATCACCTGGATCGGCCCCTCCCCCGAAGCCATCTCCGCCCTCGGCGACAAGGTCCAGGCCCGCCACATCGCGGAAAAGGTTGGCGCCCCGCAGGTCCCCGGCACCGCTGACCCGGTGGAATCGGCCGAGGAAATCCTCGAGTTCGTGGACCGGCACGGCCTGCCCGTGGCCATCAAGGCTGCTTTCGGCGGCGGCGGACGCGGCATCAAGGTGGCCCGCACCCGCGAGGAAATCCCCGAACTGTTCGAATCCGCCGTGCGGGAGGCCACCGCCGCCTTCGGCCGCGGCGAGTGCTTCATCGAGCGCTTCCTGGACGCTCCCCGGCACGTCGAGACCCAGTGCCTGGCGGACGCCCACGGCAACGTGGTGGTGGTTTCCACGCGTGACTGCTCGCTCCAGCGCCGCAACCAGAAGCTCGTCGAGGAAGCCCCGGCGCCGTTCCTCACCGAAGAGCAGAACCGCCGGCTCTACGAGTCCTCCAAGGCGATTCTCAAGGAGGCAGGCTACCTGGGTGCCGGCACCTGCGAATTCCTGGTGGGCCAGGACGGCACCATCTCCTTCCTGGAAGTGAACACCCGCCTACAGGTGGAGCACTGCGTCTCCGAGGAAGTCACCGGGATCGACCTGGTGCGCGAGCAGTTCCGGCTGGCCCGCGGCGAAGAGCTTGGTTACGGCGACCCCGAGGTGCGCGGGCACTCCTTCGAATTCCGCATCACCGGCGAGGACCCGGGCCGCAACTTCATGCCTGCCCCCGGCACCATTCGCGTGCTGAAGAACCCCACCGGCCCGGGAGTCCGGATCGACTCCGGCGTTGAACAGGGTGACGAGATCAGCGGCAACTTCGACTCCATGCTTTCCAAGCTGATCGTCACCGGAGCAGACCGCCCCCAGGCCCTGCAGCGTGCCCGCCGCGCGCTTGAGGAAATGGTGGTGGAGGGCATCCCCACGGTTATCCCGTTCGACCTCGCGGTGGTGTCCGATCCTGCGTTCGCTCCGGCCGAGGGCCCGTTCACGGTCCACACCCGGTGGATCGAAACAGAGTTCGTCAACAACCTCCCGGCCTGGACTCCGGACGGCTCCGCCGATGCCGACGCCGTGGCGGAAGATCGCCAGCGCGTGGTGGTCGAAGTGGGCGGCAAGCGCCTGGAAGTGGTCCTGCCCGCGTCCATGGGTTCCCTGGGAACGGGCGGGGCGGCGGCAGCGAAGCCGGCAAAGTCGAAGAAGCGCTCCCGCTCCGGCGGTCCTGCAGCGGCCACCGGCAATGCCCTGACGTCCCCCATGCAGGGAACCATCGTCAAGGTTGCCGTGGCCAACGGCGACGTCGTCTCCGAAGGCGACCTGGTGGTGGTCCTCGAGGCGATGAAGATGGAGCAGCCGCTGACGGCGCACCGCGCCGGAATCGTCATCGGGCTGGAGGCGTCCTCCGGTGAAACAGTCTCTGCCGGCGCCATCATCGCCATGATCGAAGACCAGTAAGCGCCGGAGGCACCCATGCTCGCACCCAGTTTCCAGGAAGAAGTGGGCAGGTACCACCTGGCCGTCCCCGAAATTACCCGGGGCAATCCCGAGCCCGTCAAGGAACTCTATTCCCGGCTGGACGACGTCACGCTGGCCAACCCCTTTGGCGGGATCGCCCGCGGCTGGGCGCAGGTGGAGGCGAGGCTGGACCAGGCTGCCCGGCAGTTCCAGGACGGCGAGATGCTGGGGTTCGACACCATCACGTCCTACACCGCACGGGACACCGCCTACCTGGTGGAGACCGAACACTTCCGTGCCCGCCTGGACGGGAGTGCCGTGGAGGAGTTTGCGCTCCGGGTCACCAGCATCTTCCGGCGCGAGGAAGGCTACTGGAAGCTCGTGCACCGGCACGCGGACCCTGCCGCGCGCCCGCAGTCGCGCCGCTCCCTCACCCAGCCCCCGCCTAGCTGACAGCTCCGGCCCAAACCGGCACACTTAGCAGATGCTGCCTTTCCTGCTCCTGGCCTCCCGGGCCGAGGACGCTGCCGCCGACGACGAATACGACGCCTACCTGCGCTATGGCGGTCTGGAAGAGCGGGAACTGCGCCGCGTCAGGCTCGAGGCTGCCCCGCTGCCGGACCTGGACCTCGCGGACTACTCGGGGGTCATTGTTGGCGGAAGCCCCTTCACCTCCAGCGATCCGGCGAAAGAGAAATCAGCCGTCCAGCACCGGGTGGAACGTGAACTGTCCGGGCTGCTGGACGGGCTGGTGGCCCGGGATTTCCCGTTCCTGGGCGCCTGCTACGGCGTGGGCACCCTCGGAACGCACCAGGGCGCCGTTATCGACAGGACCTATGGTGAACCGCTGGGCGGAGTGGAGATAGAACTCACGGACGCGGGACTCGAGGACCCGGTCCTGAAGGGGATGCCGCGCAGCTTTACCGCCTTCACCGGCCACAAGGAGGCCTGCACCGCCCTGCCGCCGCACGCCGTGCTGCTTGCGCGCTCCGAAGCCTGCCCGGTGCACATGTTCCGCATCCGGACGAACCTGTACGCCACGCAGTTCCACCCCGAACTGGATGTGGACGGGCTCATCACCCGCATCGACATCTACCGCAACGCCGGCTACTTCCCGCCCGAATCGGCTGAGGACCTGATGGAGAACGCCCGGCAGTTCACCGTCACCGAACCCATGAAGGTGCTCCGGAACTTCGTGGACCGCTACGCCCGGTGACGCCGCGGGCGGCCCCGGAGCGCCGCCGTCGTACGTTCCCGCCCAACTGCTCCGGCCCCGGACGCAGAAGTGCCCGGCGCACTCCCCTTGTTGACGGGGAACGCACCGGGCACCGCAGCCACGAACCGGGCTGGAACGTACAGTCCGTTTTCCTAGGCCACGTTGTTCTCGTAGTCGGTGTCTTTCGTTTCGCGGGTGATCCACAAGGCGATGAACGTCAACACTGCGGCGGCGGCCATATAGAGGCCCACGAGCCAGGTGCCTCCGCCTGCGGCCTGCCACAGGGCAATGGCGACGAACGACGCCGGAGCCGCACCGATCACGCTGGACAGGTTGTAGGCGACAGCCGAGCCGGTGTAACGGACATTCGCCGGGAACAGCTCCGGCAGGATGGCGGCCATCGGTCCAAACGTCAGCCCCATCAGAGTGAAGCCCACGATGAGTCCGATGATGGCTGCACCTGTACCCGGGCCGAACATGGTGAACCAGAGCAGCCCGAAGACGAAGATCCCTGCCGTGACAGAGAGCAGGAACTTGCGGCGGCCCCACTTCTCGGCCAGAGGGCCTGAGACAAGGGTGAAGATGCCGAAGAAGACGACGCCAAGGATCAGCATCCAGAGGAAGTCACCGCGGGGAATGCCGAGTCCCGGGACGAACGCCGCGATTTCCGCTGCTGACATCGGCTTTCCTGCCTTCTCAGCGGCAGCCTGTGCCGCTTCCACGCTGGCAGGCTTGGTGCCGTAGGTCAGGGTGAAGGAGGTCATCACATAGAACAGGACGTAGGTGGCGAACATGATGAAGGTTCCGGCCACTACAGGGCGCCAGTGGTTCTTGAAGGTGGCCGCAAAGGGCACCTTGGCAACCTTCTCTTCGGTCAGGACCTTCTGGAAGGAGAGGCTTTCAACGAGCTTCAGCCGGACGTAGAGTCCCACGATGACCAGAACCGCGCTCAGGAGGAACGGGACGCGCCAGCCCCATTCGAGGAACGCCTCAGGAGACAGGGCAAAGTTGAGCCAGATGAACAGCAGGTTGGCGAGAATGAATCCGATGGGCGCGCCAAGCTGCGGGAATGTCCCGTAGACGGCCCGCTTGCCCTTCGGGGCGTTTTCCGTGGCCAGCAACGCAGCACCGGACCATTCCCCGCCCAGGGCAAGGCCCTGGGCAAACCGGAGGACCACAAGCATCAGGGGCGCCAGGACAGCCCAGCCGGGCAACGATGCCGTGGGAAGCAGGCCGATGAGGAAGGTCGCAATACCCATGGTCAGCAGCGATGCAACCAGGGTGCCCTTGCGGCCGAACTTGTCACCGAAGTGGCCGAAAAGTACGGAGCCCACGGGACGGGCGATGAAGGCCACACCGAAGATGGCAAAAGAGCTCAACAAAGCGTTGATCTCGGTGGCCTGAGGAAAGAAGAGCCGCGGAAAGACCAGTACGGACGCTGTGGCGTAAATGTAGAAATCGTAAAACTCGATCGTGGTGCCGATAAGGCTGGCGAAAATAACCTTGCCCTTGGAGTTCAACGGCTTGGCGGCCCCAGGCTCCGTGGACGTTTCAGTGGATGACATAGGTAAACGCTTTCGTGAGGACCGGCCGGACCCGGGGTAAGGGAACGGCTCGAAATAATCAGAGTTCAATATTAGTTCCCTCCGTCCAGTCAATGGACGAAAGGTCCAGCATGCGGACTTGTGGGGTGTGTCTCACTGCGTGGTCCACACCGCCCGCCTCACACCCGGCAAGGCGGGCCGATAGGCAAATGTCACAGCGCGTTAACACATGGCGTCCGTCCACGAAACGCGGCTTCCCTACCTTGGAGGAACAACATCCCCCAGAAGGAGGTACCCCGTGACTGTTGACCGCACCGCCGATGCCGGCACCGGAAGTTCCGTTGATCTCGAAGACTCCGCATTGCCCGGAACCGCCGCATCCGCCAGCGCACAGCCCGGCCCTACCCGCACCACAGACACCCCCGCCCTTGAATTCCGCCCCGGCCGCTGGATCGCCAACTGGGATGCCGAGAACAAGGAACAGTGGGAAACCGCAGGCCGCTCCATTGCACGCCGCAACCTGAACTGGTCAATCTTCGCCGAATTCCTCGGCTTTGTCGTATGGCAGCTCTGGTCCATCGTGGTGGTCCAGCTCCCCGCAGCGGGCTTCAACTTCTCCACCTCCGAAATATTCTGGCTGATCTCCATGCCCAGCCTGGTGGGTGCCACCCTGCGCATCCCTTACACCTTCATGGTCCCCCGCTTCGGCGGCCGCAACTGGACCATCGTGTCCGCCCTGCTGCTCCTGATCCCCTCCATCGGCCTGGCCCTGTGTGTCTCCAACCCGGAAACCCCCTTCGGCGTCATGCTCCTGGTGGCCGCCCTGGCAGGCTTCGGCGGCGGCAACTTCGCCAGCTCCATGGCCAACATCACGTTCTTCTACCCCGCCCGCGAAAAGGGCTGGGCCCTGGGCCTGAACGCCGCCGGCGGCAACATGGGTGCCGCCGTGGCACAGCTGGCCGTCCCGATCGCCATCACCCTCCTCGCCGTCGGCACGGTCAACCTGCCCCTGGCGGGCTGGATGTGGGTTCCGTTCATCCTGATCGCCGCCTTCGGTGCCTGGAAGTACATGGACAACCTCACCAGCGCCAAGGGTGACGTGGCAGGCTCGATCGCAGCGCTGAAGGAACCGCACCTGTGGATCATGGCGCTGCTCTACATCGGCACATTCGGCTCCTTCATCGGCTTCGCCGGTGTCTTCCCCAAGCTGATCAAGGACTACTTCCCGGCTTTCTCCTCCATCGGAGTGGGCACCGTGGCACTGTCGCTGGCCTTCCTCGGCCCGCTGGTGGGCTCCCTGGCCCGCCCGTACGGCGGGCGCATGGCTGACCGGATGGGCGGGGCCCGGATGACCGTGGCCGCCTTCGCCTCCATGGCCGTCATCACCCTCACCATGATCTGGACCCTGCCGCTGAAGAACTTCTGGCTCTTCCTGGTCCTCTTCCTGATGCTCTTCACCGCCAGCGGCTTCGGCAACGGTGCAACCTACCGGATGATCCCCATCATCTTTGCCACCAACAGCCGCGCTGCCCGGAAGGGTGCCAGCTCGGTGGCCACCCAGCGCCTCGCCTCCTCCGCCCTGGGCCTCATCTCCGCCATCGGCGCCTACGGCGGGTTCGTGATCCCGCAGGTGCTCAACGCCTCCAACTCGGCCAGCGGCTCCTACACCCCCGCCTTCTACGGCTTCGTCGGGGCCTACGTCCTGATGCTGGTTGTGTGCTGGGCCTGCTACATCCGCAACGCCAACCGAAATGCGATGGGACACGTCTAACATGACCAAAAGCGCCGACACGCACTGCCCTTACTGCGCCCTGCAGTGCGCCATGACGCTCACGTCTCCCACGGCACTGGCCCCGGCTTCCCAGCCGGGGTCAGTCCCCGTGCCGGGAACTGCTGCCCCCGGAATCCCCCTGGCCGCACCCCTTGAAGTCAGCGGCCGGGACTTCCCCACCAACCGCGGCGGCCTCTGCCGCAAGGGCTGGACCTCCCCCACCCTCCTGAACCACCCCGGACGGATCACGGAGCCGCTCCTGAAGGGCGCTGACGGCGTCCACCGGCCCATCAGCTGGGACCAGGCCCTGGACCTCGCCGTGTCCGCCGTGAAGGGCGCCCGCGCCCGCTACGGTGCCGACGCCGTCGGCGTGTTCGGCGGCGGCGGCCTCACCAACGAAAAGGCCTACATGCTGGGCAAGTTCGCCCGGCTCGCCCTGGGCACCTCCCGCATCGACTACAACGGCCGGTTCTGCATGTCCTCGGCCGCGGCGGCCGGGATGCGGGCTTTCGGCGTTGACCGCGGACTCCCCTTCCCCCTCGAAGCCCTGGACACCGCCAGCACCATCCTGATGCTCGGCTCCAACGTGGCCGAAACCATGCCGCCATTCGTGCAGCACCTCAAGGGAACCCGCGACGCCGGCGGGCTGATCGTGGTGGACCCTCGCCGTTCCGCCACGGCCGCCTTCACGGCCGACGGCGGCGGCCTCCACCTCCAGCCCCTGCCGGGCACCGACCTGACCCTCCTCCTGGGCATCTCCCACGTGGTCATCCACGAGAACCTGGTGGACACCGCGTACCTGGCTGACCGCACGTCCGGCTACAGTGCCGTAGCCCGCAGCGTCAACGCCTTCTGGCCCGAACGGGTGCAGTCCCTCACCGGCGTCCCGGCTGAACTCATCCGCGAAACGGCCCGCCGGCTTGCCCGGGGCGCACGCGACGGCGGCAGCTACATCCTCACCGGCCGCGGCGTGGAACAGCACGTGGACGGCACCGACACCGCCACGGCAGCGATCAACCTGAGCCTCCTGCTGGGCCTGCCGGGCTCGGCCCTGAGCGGCTACGGCACACTCACCGGCCAGGGCAACGGCCAGGGCGGGCGCGAGCACGGCCAGAAGGCGGACCAGCTCCCCGGCTACCGCAAGATCACCGATCCAGCCGCCCGCGCCCACGTGGCAAAGGTCTGGGGCGTGGAGGAGGACCTCATTCCCGGGCCGGGCCTGCCGGCCGTGCAACTGTTGAAGTCGCTTGGCAAGCCCGACGGCGTCCGCTGCCTTTTTGTCCACGCCTCAAATATCGCTGTGGCCTCCCCCGACGCCAACGCCGTGATCGCAGGACTCCGGAGCCTGGACTTCCTGATGGTCTGCGACTTCTTTATGTCCGAGACGGCCGCTGAGGCGGACCTCATCCTTCCCGTCCTTCAGTGGGCGGAGGAAGAGGGCACCCTGACCAACCTCGAAGGCCGCGTGCTGCGCCGCCGCCGGGCCCTCACTCCGCCGGCCGGTGCCCGCAGTGAGCTGTGGATCATGGCGAGGCTGGCCGAAGCCCTTGACGCCCCGTCCACCTACAGCGAGGACCCCGAGACCGTGTTCGAGGAACTCCGCCTTGCCTCTGCCGGCGGACTGGCGGACTACTCCGGGATCGACTACGCCATGCTGGACCGCGGCGAAGCCGCCTACTGGCCCTACCCCGCCGGCAGCCAGGGAACACCGCGGCTGTTCCGGGACAGGTTCGCGCACCCGGACGGCAAAGCCGTGATGACCCCGGTGACGCCGCGCCGCCGTCGTACTCCTGCTGGGCCCCCTACAGGGGATGGCACCGCCGCGAAAACCATGACCCTCATCACCGGCCGCCTTTTGGAGCACTACCAGTCCGGCGCGCAGACCCGGCGGGTGTCGGAGTTGCTGGCGGCGCAGCCGGAAGCCATGGTGCAGATCCATCCGGCGGCTGCAGCGTCGATGGGCATCACCGAGGGTGCGCTCGTGTCCGTGGCCAATGAGCGCGGCGAGGTGGAGTGCCGGGCCCAGCTCAGCACCGCCATCCGTCCCGAAACCGTCTTCCTGCCGTTCCACTTCCCCGAACTCGAGAGTGCGAACCGCCTCACGGAGGCGGCCACGGACCCCATCTCCGGGATGCCGGAGTTCAAGTTCAACACCGTTTGGGTCCGGCCCGTAGCCGCGCCCCTTTCCACCAACGTGCTTCAAACGACGGAGGCCTCATGAGCGAGCAGATTGTCATTGTGGGATTCGGCCCGGTGGCGGCCCGGCTGGTTGACGAACTCCTGCCTGCCGTCCGCAGCGGCAAGGTGGGCCTGACAGTGGTGGGCGAGGAAGCTGAGGCTGCCTACAACCGCGTTCTCGTGGCTGATCTCGGCGTGGGCAGGACCACCGCCGAGGCCCTGGCCCTCTCAGACGCCGCGGAGCTGGCAGGGGACGGAGTGGACATCCGCCTGGGCGTCCGGGTGAAGCGCGTGGACCGGGCCCGGCAGCAGGTCCTCCTGTCCGACGGCGGCGCCGTCCACTACGACCGGCTGGTCTTTGCCACGGGGTCGCGCCCGGTCATTCCCAACCTCACGGGCATCAACCCCGACCCCACCCACCCGGTCCTCCCGGCCGGCGTCACCGCACTCCGCGACCTTCGCGACGCCGGGGTGCTGCGCCAGGCCGTGGACGGCGGCAAGCGGGTGGTGGTCCTGGGCGGCGGCGTCCTGGGCCTGGAGACCGCACTGGCTGCGGCGGAAGAAGGAGCCACCGTCACGGTGGTCCACAACGGCCCGCATCCGCTGGGCCGCAACATCGACCGCGGCGGCGGCTCCGTACTGGCGGCGAGCTTGCGCCGCTGCGGCGTGCGGATGGCCGGCAACGCGCGCTCCACGGGCGTGGAGCACAACGCGCCCGACGGCGGTTTCTCGGCGCTGCTGCTCGACGACGGGTCCGCGATTGACGGCGACCTCCTGGTGCTCTCCTGCGGCGTCCGTCCCCGCACTGAGCTCGCCGAGGGCTGCGGGCTCTCCACGGGGACGGGCATCCTGGTGGACCACAAGCTCCGCGCCCACCACGAGCCGCACATCTTTGCCATCGGCGACTGCGCCGAGGTGCGCTGCCCGGATCCGGACTGCGCACCCTGCCGCAGCGCCAAGGGGCCCTCCGGCCTGGTGGGGCCGGGCTGGCGGCAGGCCGAGTGGCTGGCCGGGTACCTGACCCTGCTGGCGGACGGCGGGGAGGACGCCGCCCTGCTGCCGGCGCTCCCGGCGGAGCAGGCGGGCGTGATCGTCCTGAAGGCGCGCGGCATGAACATGGCCGTGGCCGGCGACAATTCCGCAGAACCCTGGGACGAGGACGCCCTTGCTGCCGGCGCGGTGAACGGGCGCCCGCGCCTCCAGGTTTCCCAGTGGGCGGACCCGGAACACGGCCGCTACGTCAAAATGACCACCCGCGGCGGCGTCCTGGAGGGCCTGGTGGCGGTGGGCATGCCCCGCACGGCGGCCGAGCTGGTGGGGCTGTTCGAACGCGGCGCGGAACTTCCCGCTGACCGGTCCCTGCTGCTGCGCCTCGACGGCCCGGACCAGCTGCAGGGCACGGGGGCCGCCGATCCCGCCGGCACCGTCTGCCGGTGCGCCGGAGTCAGCGGAGCCGCCATCCAGGGCGCCGTTGAGGAGGGCTGCTCCACGGTGCCCGAGGTGTCCAAGGCAACGCGTGCCGGAACCGGCTGCGGCGGCTGCCACGAGGACATCAAGGGGCTCATCGAAAAACACTTCCGGGCGGTCCAGGCCGCCTGACTAGGAGGCTGGGGCTGGGGCCGCGGGAACGCCGAGCGGGCTGCCGTTGCCCCAGCCGGCGTCCACTGCTGCCTGTGCGAGCGCACGGGCCATCGCATCGCCGTCGGGAGCGGGAGCGCCGTTCATGGGCGCAGAGGTGACGTACGGCATTTCGAGCGTCTCGTCGCCCCGGACAGCCGTGAGGACAACGTTCGCGGAGGCGCCCCCGGCCTCGCCCCGGAAGTAGCCGGTCCACTGCAGGCAGGCGAAGTCACCGATTCCGGTGACGGGTGAGCAGTCGGGCGCCGATTTCGCTGTGGAGATGTCCTGCGACGAGGCGGGCGAGGTGAGTGCCACCGACAGGGCCGTGATGCCTCCGTCCATGGACTTGCTCGAATACGTGCAGAGGTAGGCCTTGCTCCCGGGCGGCCTGTCACTGCTGTTCTGGCCTACAGGCATAATCCCGGGTACGACTTTCGCCGCAATTTCAGGCGTGATGAGGTCGCAGGCAGGGCTGGTCCCACCGGTGGAGGTCCCGGGTGCCGGCGCACCCTGGTTCCCGGGCTGCGAACACCCGCCAAGAAGAGCGGACGCAGCCAGGAACAGGACGGGTACGGCCGCGGGGGTTCTCACGGGGTGAAGCCTGGAGGAGTGACCCCGGCCAGGAAGTCCTCGGCGAAGTGTTTTACGCCGTCCCACTCGGTGTAGATGTAGTCGCGGGACGTGTCCAGATCCTGGGAGCCCCTGTCCTTGGCGATCTTCTTCATCATCTGGCGTTTCAGGAAGTTGTAGTGGGTGTACATCAGCGCACCGGAGAACATCGCTACATGGCGGGGGTGCCAGCCGGTCTCCTCCTCGAACTTTTCCACGTAGCCCTCCGCACTGGCCTCATCCCCTTGGGCGGCAAGGCTGACCGAGACCAGGGCGGACGGCAATCGATCAAGTTCGCTGCGGTTCTTGCGGACAAAGTCCGCAACGTAGCCCTCGTGCTTGCCAATGTGCACCGACGCCGCCACGATGACGCCGTCGTGTCCGTCCGGAACGGTGTCCGCAGAATGCTTGAGGTCCGCGGTTTCAGCGTGGTGCCCGTGCGCCCGGATCACATCGGCGATGTACTCCGCGATATGGGCCGTCTGCCCTTCTACGCTCCCGTAGGCGATGTAAATAGAAGCCATGCTCCACTGTGCCTGCAGGGTGCGGTGGAGCAGTAGGGCACAACGTCCCCGGTACGCACATACTTAGGCCGGGGCCTTGGGAATGAGGATCCAGAGCACGATGTAGGCAAGTTCGCCGACCCCCACCAGGCCAAAGATCACGAAGCCCAGACGGACCAGGAACTTCGGGAGCCCAAAGCGGGCTGCCAGGGCCGCGCACACCCCGCCAATGATCTTGCCGCTGCGCGGCCTCACGAGTGCTGTTGACATTGCTTCTGCCTACCCTTCTGATGGCTGGTGCAGGGACGGCCGGGAAAATCCGCTGATGGAATTCCCGGCCGTTCCTTTGAGGAGTCTATGCACGCCGCGCGGAGTGGTCCAGACTCGCGTGGGCCTGGAATCTGGTGGATTCCGACGCGCCCTTACAGGTGGACGTGCAGGCGCCGCGCCGCCTCGGAAATCGATCCGCTCAGTGACGGGTAGACGGTGAAGGTGCTGGCGACGTCGTCCACGTGCAGCTTCTGCTTCACCGCGATGGAGATGGGGAAGATCAGCTCCGAGGCGTTCGGTCCTACGACCACCCCGCCGATCACGGTGCCGGAGCCCTTCCGGGCAAAGATCTTCACGAAGCCGTCGCGGTGGTTCCGCATCTTGGCGCGGGCGTTGCTGCGCAGCGAGAGCTTGATGATGTCGCCCTGGTACTTGCCCGAATCGATCTCAGCTTCCGAGACGCCCACGTTCGCGATTTCCGGTGACGTGAAGATGTTCGAGGCCACCTGGTGCAGTTTGAGCGGGGTGACGGTGTCGCCCATGAAGTGCGCCACCGCGATGCGGCCCTGCATGGCCGCCACGGAAGCCAGCGGCAGCACGCCGGTGCAGTCACCGGCGGCATAGATGTTGGGAGCCGAGGTGCGTGATACGCCGTCCACCTTGATGTGGCCGCTTTCGCTGACCGCCACGCCGGCCTCTTCCAGGCCGATCCCTGCGGTGTTGGGAATGGAGCCCAGGCACAGCAGGCAGTGGCTGCCGGTCACCTTGGACCCGTCGCTGAGGGTGACCACCACGCCGTCGTCCGTCCGCTCCACGGTCTCGGCGCGGGAGCGGGACAGGACCCGGACGCCGCGGCGTTCGAAGACTTCCTCCAGTACTACTGCCGCGTCCACATCGGATCCGGGAAGCACCCTGTCACGGCTGGAAATCAGGGTGACCTTGGATCCCAGTCCGTTGTAGGCGGAGGCGAATTCGGCCCCGGTGACACCGGAACCCACCACAATCAGTTCCTCGGGCAGTTCATCGAGGTCGTAGATCTGCGTCCAGTTGAGGATCCGTTCGCCGTCCGGGCGTGCGGTGGGAAGTTCCCGCGGATGGGCGCCTACGGCGAGCAGGATGGTGTCCGCCTCGACGGTTTCGGTGCCGTCCGCGGTGAGGACTTCAATGGTCCGGTCATCCAGCAGCCGGCCGGACCCGGTGAGGATCCGCACTCCGAGGTTCTCCAGGCCGTCGTGGATGTCCTTGGACTGGCTGCGGGCCAGGTTCAGCAGACGGTCGTTGATGTGCTTGAGGTCGGCGCGCATCACGGGCACAAAGTCGCCGCCGTCGACGTCGAACTTCACTCCCAGCTCGCCTGCCTCGCCCACACGGGTCATGAGGTCCGCGGTGGCGATCAGGGTCTTGGAGGGGACGACGTCGGTCAGCACGGCCGATCCGCCCAGCCCTGCACGCTCGATGATGGTGACCTGCGCCCCCAGCGAGGCGGCCACCATGGCGGCTTCGTACCCGCCCGGACCACCTCCCAGGATTGCGATCCGGGGGGAACTGAAATCTGGATGCGTAGTCACAAACAATCATTCTCCTGCAACTCCCCCGCACCGCCAAAGAAAACGGTCTCTCGGGAAAACCGGCCCAGGGTGGGCGGCATGAGGGACGGCAGGATAGCTTGTACCAGTGAGTACAACTGACTTCCTGAACACCGATCCCTTTGCCGCCGCGCGTGCCGCAGCCGACTACATCGCCGAGGAAACCGGCGTGGACAGCCACGACGTCGCCCTGGTTCTTGGCTCCGGCTGGGGCGAGGCAGCCGACCTGATCGGGGAGACCACCGCCACCCTGTCCGCCGACGAGGTCCCCGGTTTCCACGCCCCGGCGGTGGAAGGACACGTGGGCACCATCCGCTCGGTCCTGACCGCGGGCGGCAAGCGGGCACTGGTGCTGGGTGCAAGGACGCACTACTACGAAGGCAAGGGCGTGCGCGCGGTGGTGCACGGCATCCGCACCGCGGCGGCCGCCGGCTGCAAGACCCTGGTGCTGACCAACGGCTGCGGCGGGCTGCAGGAAAACTGGACCCCGGGCACTCCGGTGCTGATCAGCGACCACATCAACCTCACCGCCGCCTCGCCGCTGGAGGGCGCCACGTTCGTGGACCTGACGGATCTCTATTCGCCCCGGATCCGCGGCCTGGCCCGTGAGGTCGACGCCACCCTGGAAGAGGGTATCTACGCCCAGTTCCCCGGCCCCCACTACGAGACGCCCGCCGAGGTGCAGTACGCCAAGCGCATCGGGGCCGACCTGGTGGGCATGTCGACGGCGCTGGAGGCCATCGCGGGGCGGCACGCGGGCATGGAGGTGTTCGGCATCTCGCTGGTCACCAACCTTGCCGCGGGCATCAGCCCCCAGCCGTTGAGCCACCAGGAAGTCATCGAGTCCGGGCAGGCTGCCGGACCGCGGATTTCGAAGCTGTTGGCCGGGATCATCGCCCGGCTCTGACCCGGGTCGCGGTCCCGTGCGGCGTGCCTGCCACAGGCATTTCGTGGCCGCGGTTGGAAGAAGTGGCGGGCCAATGACGATAGCGTTATGCCCATGACGTCTTCCGATGCCGAAATCCGCCTGCTCAATGATGCCCGCGCGTGGGCTGCCCAAGACCCGGATCCGGTGACGTCGACCTCCCTCCTTGAGCTCATCCGGCTGGTGGAGAATGGCGTTCCGGCAGCCCGCCAGGAACTTGAGGACAGCTTCCGCGGGACGCTGCAGTTCGGCACGGCAGGGCTCCGGGCGGCCCTGGGTCCGGGCCCGAACCGGATGAACCGGGTGGTGGTGCGCCGGGCCGCCGCCGGCCTGGCGGACTTCCTGCTCTCGTCCGTGGGCGAGTCATCGCCGGGAACCCGGCCGCGCGCCGTCGTCGGCTATGACGCCCGGCACAACTCGGACATCTTTGCCGAGGAAACCGCGGCAATTTTCACGGCAGCGGGGATAGAGACGTTCCTGATGCCTGCGGCGCTGCCCACTCCCCTGCTGGCCTTCGCCGTCAGGGCGCTGGAATGCGACGGCGGGGTGATGGTGACCGCCAGCCACAACCCGCCGCGGGACAACGGGTACAAGGTGTACCTGGGACGCCATGCCATGCCGGAGAACGGCAACGGCGCACAGATCGTTGCCCCGTACGACGCCACCATCGCCGCCCGCATCAACGCGGTGGGACCGCTGGATTCGATTGCCCTTGCCCCCTCCGGCTGGACTGTCCTGGACGGGTCCCTTGCAGCCGACTACGAACGCTCCACTGCCGCGCTGGCCATGCCCGGCGAGTTCCCTGCCCGTGACCTCAGCATCGTCCTGACTCCCCTGCACGGCGTGGGCGGCGGGACCGCGCTGGCGGTGTTGAACGCCGCAGGTTTCAAGGACATCACCTTGGTTGCGGAGCAGGCCGAGCCGGACCCGGATTTTCCCACCGTCAGCTTCCCCAACCCGGAAGAACCCGGCGCCCTGGACCTGGCACTGGAGTCCGCCGAACGGCTGGGGGCAGACATTGTGATTGCCAACGATCCCGACGCCGACAGGGCGGCCGTTGCGGCAAAAGACCCTGACACAGGCGCCTGGCGGATGCTCCGCGGGGACGAGGTGGGGGCGCTCCTGGGAGCTCACGTGGCCGCCCGGATCGCCGTGGGCAAGGGAAAGGACGACGGCGCGGAAGAAGGCGCCCAGGGAGTGTTCGCCAATTCGATCGTGTCCTCCCGGCTGCTGGCCCGCATCGCCACAGCGGCCGGGTACGCCCACCAGGAGACGCTGACCGGGTTCAAGTGGATTTCCCGGGTTCCCGGGCTGGTGTACGGCTACGAGGAAGCCCTGGGCTATTGTGTTGCGCCGGATCTGGTGCGGGACAAGGACGGGATCTCGGCTGCCCTGCTGATCGCGGAACTCGCCGCAGCCGCCAAGGCTGACGGCAAGACCGTCTTTGACACCCTGGACGAGCTCTACCTGCAGCACGGCCTGCACGCCAGCGACCAGCTCAGCATCAGGGTTGCGGACCTGGGGCTCCTGGACGCGATGATGAACCGGCTCAGGGTCTCCCCGCCGGAAACGTTCGGATCATCCGCTGTTGAGGTGTACACGGACCTGGCCGAGGGCAGCGGCCAGCTGCCGCCCACGGACGGACTGCTGTACGTCACCAGGGACCTGACGCGCGTGATCATCCGCCCGAGCGGCACCGAGCCCAAGCTCAAGTGCTACCTCGAAGTAATCCAGCACGTGGGTTCTGCCGCGGAACTGCCCGCCGCCCGGCAGTCGGCGCGGGCGGCGCTGGACGAAGTGCTCCGCGGTGTCAGCGAAGCGCTGGGGCTCTAGCCGCTACAGCTCAATCTCGACCATGCCGTCGCTGATGCGGGCGCGGAAGGTGGCAATGGCCAGGCCGGGCGTGCTGAAGCATTCGCCGGTTTCAAGGTCGTAGACCTCCTTGTGCAGCGGCGAGGCGATAGTGGCGCGCTCGCCGCGTGAGCCCAGGATCCCACGCGCCATGACATGTGCTCCCGTGGCAGGGTCCTCATGCGCTACCGCGAAAACTTCAGTGGCGCCGGTGCGGAAAAGGGCAATCTGGCGTCCCGCAACCAGGGCTGCCTCGCCCCAGGCGATTTCCAGGTCCGCCACCGGGCAAACGCTGTGCCAGCCGCCCGTGATCCCGGATACCGCCTCGTCAAGGCCGGCTTCGAGTGCCCCAAGTTCCAGTGTTGCCGTCATGTCCGGCTCCTCTCCCTGTGCGGGTAATCCTTCTCAGTGGGCCGCCTTTGCAGCCGTGAACCACGCTAGGCTCCGGGTGTTTCAGAGGCGTGCAGTGAATGTGTCCGGCGCGTAAAAGACACCTCACACGGCCGGAAATGCGTTCGTGATGCAGAAGTTAAGTTGACGAAACAATTGGGAAACTGAAGCGAAACTGCGTCTCCCTAGTCTGGATGGACAGCTCGACAGAGAAGGCTGCAGTTCCACTGCGGCCCATGCGAAAGGCCCATCAGTGACCGAACAGACTTCAAGCACAGAGACTCCGCGCCGCATCGTCGTCGCCGGCGGCGGCCCCGCGGCCCACCGTTTTGCGGACGCAATGCATGCCCGTGGCCTCGATGGCTGGCATGTCACGGTCCTCACTGAGGAAGCCCATTTTCCCTACGACCGCGTTGCCCTCTCCAAGGCCCTCACGGACAAGGACGTGGACCTTACGCTGGGAACTGCCTCCATGTGGGACCACCCGTCCCTGGAGCTCAAGACCGGCGAGCGGGTCATCAAGATCAACGCCGAAGCCAAGACCGTGGAGACGGCTGCCGGCAACACCTTCGGCTACGACGAGCTGGTGGTGGCCACCGGCTCGAACGCCGCACGCCTGCCCATCCCTGGCGCCGAGCACACGCACGTCTACCGCACCCTCGAAGACGTATGGGCCATCAACGAGGCCATCGCCGGGCTGAAAGAGAAGCTGGGCCGCAAGGTCAACGCAGTCACCATCGGCGGCGGCCTCCTTGGCCTCGAATCCGCCGCCGGCACGGAGCAGCTGGGTGCCAACCCGATCGTCATCGACGGTTCGCAGTGGCTGATGGCCACCCAGCTCGACGAAGGTGCCGGCCAGGCCATGGGACGGCTCATCAAGGCCAAGGGCTTCGAGGTCCACGGCGGCGTCTTCCCCTCGGAAGTCCTGTCCGACGACGACGGCCAGGTCACCGGCGTCCTCATGGCGGACGGCCGCATCATCGAAGCAGACATGGTCATTGTGGCCATCGGCGTCCGGCCCCGTGACGAACTCTTCCGCGCCGCCGAGGGCGAGGAACAGGTATTCAGCCTGGGTCCCCGCGGCGGCGTGGTCATCAACGACTACTGCGAAACCGAAGTGCCCGGCATCTGGGCCATCGGCGAGGTGGCCAACTTCGGCGGCATGTGCCTGGGCCTGGTGGCCCCCGCCAACACCATGGCGGAGATTGTGGCCGACCGGCTGCACGGCGGCGACGCCACGTTCCCCGGCTTCGACACCGCCACCAAGCTCAAGCTGTCCGGCGTGGACGTGGCCAGCTTCGGCGACGCGTTCGCCAGGACCGAGCACGCGCTGGAAATCGTGTACGCCGACCCCGCCCGCGGCGTCTACCAGAAGATCGTCACCACGGACGATGCCAAGACCCTTCTGGGCGGCATCTTCGTGGGCGACGCCTCACCGTACATGAGCCTCCGCCCGCTCCTCGGCCGCGAACTTCCCGCCGAGCCCGGCGCGTTCCTCACCGCGGCAGGCGGTGGCGAAGCCCCCGAAACGGAACTTCCGGACGACGCCACCCTCTGCTCCTGCAACAACGTCACCGCCGGCAGCATCCGCGATGCCATCAACGGCTGCGGCGCCTGCGAGGGCAACGCCCCCGTCCAGGAACTGGGCGAGCTGAAGGGCTGCACCCGCGCCGGCACCCAGTGCGGTTCCTGCGTGCCTATGCTCAAGAAGCTGCTGGAAACCGAACTCACCAAGTCCGGCGTCGAGGTCTCCAAGGCACTCTGCGAGCACATCGAACTGTCCCGCCAGGAACTCTTCGACGCCATCCGTGTCCTGGAACTCACCTCCTTCGAAGAGATCATGGCCAAGTACGGCACCGGCGCGGGCTGCGACATCTGCAAGCCCACCATCGCCAACATCCTGGCCAGCCAGAACAGCGCCTACGTCCTGGATGCCGGCCGCGGCACCCTGCAGGACACCAACGACCGCGCCCTGGCCAACATGCAGAAGGACGGCACCTACTCGGTGGTCCCCCGCATCGCCGGCGGCGAAATCACCCCCAAGAAGCTCGGCGTGATCGCCGCCGTCGCCGAAAAGTACAACCTGTACACCAAGATCACCGGCGGCCAGCGGATCGACATGTTCGGTGCCCGCCTGGAGCAGCTGCCGGAAATCTGGAAGGAGCTTGTGGACGCCGGATTCGAATCCGGCCAGGCCTACGGCAAGAGCCTTCGTACAGTGAAGTCCTGCGTCGGTTCCACCTGGTGCCGCTTCGGCGTCCAGGACTCCGTGGCCATGGCCATCCAGCTGGAACTGCGCTACCGCGGCCTGCGGAGCCCGCACAAGCTTAAGATGGGCGTCTCCGGCTGCGCCCGGGAATGCGCCGAGGCGCGCGGCAAGGACGTGGGCGTCATTGCCACCGCGGACGGCTGGAACCTTTACGTCGGCGGCAACGGCGGCGCAACACCCGCCCACGCCCAGCTGCTCGCCAAGGACCTCGACGACGAAACGCTGATCAAGTACATCGACCGCTACTTCATGTACTACATCCGCACCGCAGACCGGCTGCAGCGCACAGCGCGGTGGCAGGAAGAGCTCGACGGCGGCATCAAGCACGTTGAGGACGTGGTGGTCAAGGACACCCTGGGCATCGGCGCGGACCTCGAGGCGGCCATGGCCAAGCACGTGGATACCTACATCGACGAGTGGGCTGACACCCTGAAGGACCCCGAGCGGCTGCGCCGCTTCCGCTCCTTCGTCAACGCACCCGACCAGAAGGACGACTCCATCACCTTCGTCCCGGACGAGCGCGGCCAGATGCGCCCCGCCACCGCCGAGGAGAAGGCGGCAGCCGGCCAGCAGCCAGTCCTCATCGGGGCCTCCATCCCGGTCCGGTCAAACAACGAGAACGAGGTATAGGCATGCAGCTCAGCATTGATCTCACCGGCCGTGAAGTACTGGTGACGGGTTCGGAGCACGCTGCCCGCCAGGCGGTCCGCCGCTACGAAGCCGCCGGCGCCGTCGTCTACCGCCTCAGCACTCCGCAGGGCGCGGCGCACGACGGCCCGCTGCCCGAACGCCCCTTCCTGGTTGCAGCTGTGGACGACGGACAGCCCGGCTGGGACTCCCTCCTTGGCCGCTGCCGGGACACGGGCATTCCGGTCGCTGTTGAGCCGGCTGCCGGCACCCCGGGCCACGTCACCCTGGTGGGCGGCGGCCCCGGCACCACCGAGCTCCTCACCGTCGCCGCGGTCAAGGCCCTCCGCGACGCCGATGTGGTGTTCTACGACCGGCTCGCCCCATACCAGGAACTCCCGTCGCTCACCTCGGCCGAACTCGTGGACGTGGGCAAGAAGCCCGGCCACCACAAGGTAAGCCAGGGCGACATTGAGAAGCTCATGGTGGAAAGCGCCCTGGCCGGCAACAACGTGGTCCGCCTCAAGGGCGGAGACCCGTATGTCTTCGGCCGCGGCGGCGAGGAAGTTGCCGCCTGCGTGGCCGCCGGCGTCAAGGTCCGCGTTATCTCCGGCGTCACCAGCGCCATTTCCGTCCCCGCTGCCGCGGGCATCCCCGTCACCCACCGCGAGGTCAGCCACATGTTCACCGTGGTGTCCGGCCACGCCCCGCTGACCGAAAAAGAGCACCAGCACCTTGCCGGCCTGGGCGGGACCATCGTGGTGCTGATGGGCATCGGAACCCTCCACCAGCTCGCTGCCGGACTCCGCCGGGCCGGAATGCGGGCTGACATGCCCATGGCCGTGGTGGAGCGCGGCTACCGCCCTGGCCAGCGCACCACCATCGCGGATCTGGGCACCATCGCCTCCGCCGCCGCCGGGTGCAGCAACCCTGCCGTGCTGGTCATCGGCGAGGTGGTCCGGGTGGCTGAGGCCAACCGCGGGCATGCTGAGGCCGCGGCCGACCTGGACAGGCTGGCGGCCTCGCTGCTGGGTTCGTGAAAGGATTGACCCCCATGACTGCACTTGCACCGGCCGAACCACCGCAGGTCGAACAAACGCCTGAAGAAGCACCCGACGCCGCAGAGGCTCCCCTAGAGGGTTTCCGCATCGGTGTCACCTCGCACCGGCGGTCCCAGGACCTGATCGAGGCGCTGGAACGCCGCGGAGCGGAAGTCCTTCACGCCCCCGCCCTGAAAATCGCACCCGTGCAGGAGGACATGCGGCTCATCGACGACACCAGGGCCATCATCGCGGCCAGGCCGGATCTCTGCATCGCCACCACCGCCTACGGGATGCGGCGCTGGTGCGAGGCCGCGGATTCCTTCGGTATCGGCGAGCAGCTGCTTGAGACCCTGGGCGCCTGCCGGATGTTCGTCCGCGGACCCAAGGCCCGCGGTGCGGTGCGCGCCGCCGGCCTTGCCGACGTCGGAATCAGCAGCGACGAAACCACCGCAACACTGGTGGACATGCTGCTGGCCGAGGGCGTGCGCGGCAAAACCGTCGCCGTGCAGCTGCACGGCTACACCGACGTGCGGCAGCTGGAACGCCTGCGCATGTCCGGCGCCACCGTCCTGACAGTCACGCCGTACCGCTGGGTGAAGCCCGACGGCGAGGACCGGCTCCCCCGGCTCATCGAGGCTGCCTGCAGCGGGAACCTGGACGTCCTCACCTTCACCAGCGCACCCGCGGTGGATGCCATGTGGAGCACCGCCCACGAAATGGGCGTCTACAAGCAGCTGATCGAGAGCCTGAAGACCAACGTCACCACGGCAGTGGTGGGTCCGGTCACGGCACAGCCCCTGCTGGACGCCGGCGTGACCCCGCTGATCCCGGAACGCTTCCGGATGGGGGCGCTGATCCGTCTGGTGTGCGAGCACCTCGCGCTCAACCACGTGCGCCGGTTGGACACCAGGTCCGGCAACATCGAGCTGCGCGGCCGCAGCCTGCGCATCAACGGGCAGCCGGTGGAACTCGCCCCTGCACCGCTGCTGCTCCTGCGGGCCCTGCTCGGTGCCGGCGGCGCGGTCCTGTCCCGGGAATCGCTCTCGGACCTGCTGGAACTCCGCGGTTCCGTCCATGCCCTGGACATGACCGTCAGCCGTCTCCGCTCTTCACTGCCTGACGGCCGCCTGGTGGAAACGGTGGTGAAGCGCGGCTACCGTATCCGCGTCTAGGGTTCCCGGGACGGACAGCACCGACGGGCAGCGGCACAGGGCAAATGTGTCGGCCAGCTGGCGGATGAGAGGCAGGTCACGGGTTCTGTTACCGGCCGGTAAAAACTGGCGAACACCGTGCCTTTAAACAGCAACTGCGGGGAAACACGCCGGAAAAAGCACGCGCCTACGCTGGGTTCCATCACGAAGTTCCGGCCGCTCCCGGCCGCCAGCGAAAGGGCCAGCACATGTCCGCTCCGGCACCCTCCCCATCCAACTCCACCGCCACCCGCATCGTCATCGCGGGGGCGGGCCCTGCTGCCCAGGCGCTTGTCAGCCAGCTGGACCGGGCCCGTTTCACCGGCACCATCACCGTGCTGAGCAACCGGGACGACACCCCGGAGGAACTGCTGGAGCTGGCGCTGCTGCCGCAGGTCTCGGTCCGGTTCGGCCAGCCGGCAAGCCACATCGACGCCGTCAACCGCACCGTGGCCACCGCGGACGGCATGGAATTCGCCTATGACCAGCTGGTCATCGCCACCGGATCGGCACCCGTGGCCAGCCCGGTGGAAGGGGCGGGCGCTTGCCTGAGTTACTCCACCATTGACGATGCCGCCCGGATCGGGGAGGCCGTCAGCGAGGTAGCCAGGGAGCTGGGACGCCGCCCCCTGGGCATCCTGGTGGGCAACGGCACGGCGGCCGGCCAGGCTGAGGCCGTGCTCCGCGCCCAGGGCGTCCGCCCGATCCGCACCACGGCCCGCCCGGCCGCCGTCGTTCCCGGCACGTCCGCGTCCGGCCTGGCTGCGTCCGCGGTGATCTTCGAAGACGGCAGCAGCATGAACGGTGACCTGGTGGTCCTGGCGGAGGAGCGGGTTTCACGGGACGGACTGGCCGCCAGCGCCGGCCTGCGGACCGCGCCCAGCGGAGGGATTGTCATCAGCCAGGACTTCCGGACGTCGGTCCCCGGCGTCTGGGCCCTCGGTGACGCCGCAGCGTTCGACGGCGTCCGGCTGGGACTGCTGGTTGCCGCGGCTTCCGCTGCGGGCGCCTGCGCCACCCAGTTGCTGACCGCGGCCTCGGCTGGCTCGGGCGCCGTCCCGCTGCAGGCCGCGGCCTGACGGGAGGGCCGCCCGTCCCCGGGCGGGCGCCGATCCGGGCTGTGGCAAGATGGTTCCGAAACGAGTCACGGGCGTTACAACGCCCGGCCCACAGGCCCCTGGAGAGGACCATCATGAGCAACGAAGCCACCCCTTCCGTTCAGACAGCAGCCACCGGCGCAGAAGGTTCCGGCAGCATAGCGTCCTACATCGACCACACGCTGCTGAAGCCTGAGGCTGGGGAAACCGACGTCCTCCAGGTGTGCGCGGAAGCGGCGGAATACGGTTTCAAGTCCGTCTGCGTCAACCCCGTCTGGGTCAAAACCGTCAAGACCGCACTCCGGGGCACCGGGGTCCTCACCTGCTCAGTGGTGGGGTTTCCGCTGGGTGCCACCCCCACCGACGTCAAGACCTTCGAAGCCCGCGGCGCGGTGCTGGACGGGGCCGATGAAGTGGACATGGTCATCAACATCGCTGCTGCCAGGGCCGGGGACAAGGGCGCGCTCATCGAGGACATCTCCTCCGTGGCCGAGGCAGTGCACGCCAGCGGCGCGATCCTGAAGGTCATTATCGAAACCGCGCTGCTCACCGACAGCCAGAAGGTCACGGCCTGCGAGGCAGCCGTGGAAGCCGGCGCGGACTTTGTGAAGACCTCCACCGGGTTCAACGGCGGCGGTGCAACAGCGGAGGACATCGCCCTGATGCGCGCAACGGTGGGGCCCGGCCTGGGCGTCAAGGCCTCCGGCGGTATACGGTCCCTTGCTGATGCGCAGGCTATGATTGCAGCAGGTGCAACACGTATTGGTGCCAGCTCCGGGATTGCCATTGTGAACGGTGAACAGGGTTCATCGTCGTACTGAAGGCACCGGAAGCCGCCACAGATTGAGCCCCGCGGGGCCGAGGAGGAACTATGTCCAGCAAGATCACGGCGTCCAGCCAGGGCTCATCGTCCCACGAAGGGACCATCCAGACCCCGCAGAACGAGAACAAGCTCGGCACGAGCATCCTCCTTTTTGTCGTCATGATCGCGCTGTTCCTGGGATCCGTGTACTCGCTCTCCTTCCTGACACTGGATAACCCCTGGCCAATGGCAGTCTGCCTTGGCCTGTTTGCCCTGGCCTTCTGGATTCCGCAGAGCATCCTGGGCCGCTCGGACTCCGCCGGCGAACACTAGCCCCAACTGAGTAGCGCTAAGTGTCGTTATGAAGCGCCAAAACGACACCTAGCGCTACTCAGTTGGGATAATGAATCGCAAGACCCTTGGACATTAAACTGTCCAAGGGTCTTTTGCTTCCGCTTCAGGTTCAGAACCAGATGCGCGCCCACGCCACCGCGGCATCGGCCGCGCGGCCCCAGTGGGCGTTGGCCAAGGACCAGGCGGCCACGGACAGGCCCACCATGGCGTAGGCGCTCACCGGGATCAGGACAAGCCACTCGCGTTTTGACCCGGCCCGTCCCAGCAGCGGGAGGGACAGTGCCCCGTTGGGCCGCCACACCTGGCGCAGCAGCGGCACCCGGCGCAGGGGTTTCGGCGGCCTGATCACCAGGGGCCACAGCAGAGGAACACCGCCGGTGGTGACCAGGTCCCCCACGATATGGACCACAACGCCCGTCAGCATGGATACCGGAAGCCAGGTCCACTGGTCCGGCGCGAACCAGGTGACCAGGCCCGCCATGGTCAGCGCAAAGATCCAATTGCTGATGAACCCCGCCTTCGGGAACAGCTTCAAGGCCTTGGCCGCAATGTTGATCATGAACATGCACAGCAGCCCGGCGCCCACGGACAGCAGGCCCCAGTCCGTTTGCAGCTGGACCTGCCCCGCCAGCGTGGCCAGCAGGACAAAGAAGGCCGCGCCGAGGACGGAGTGCGTCCCCTGGCGGTGTCCGCCGCTGGCATTTTCAATTCCGACGGCAATCACGTTGGACAGCGGCGGCAGGGAATTCGCTACTGTGCTGTGCCGGTGGTCCCAGTCACACACCAGGGCTGTTCCCGCCGTCGCCATTCCGCCGATCAGGATCCCGGTGGCATCCAGCGGGTACCAGCCCAGCGTGTAGGGGCCTGTCGAGGCAATGGCCACCCACGCCGCGGCTCCCGACGCGGCGTGGTGTCCTCCCATCATGCGGCTATCCGCTGACTGCCGGGGCGGCGAGCGGCGCGTCGGAGAAGATGTTGCGGATGACCCCGTTGGCCCATTCCAGGATCTCCGCATCCTGCAGGTCACGCCCGCCGATCCTTGCCGTCTTCGGTTTGGGGACCAGCACGGCATCAAGCGCCGGCTTGGACTGGGACCCCGGATACATGCGATTCAGCCGCATGACTTTGGATTCCGGAAGGGTGGCCGGCGAGAACTTGATGAAGTTGCCCTGCAGGGCAACATCGGACAGGCCGGCTTTACGGGCGCCCACGCGGAAGCGGGCCACGGACACAAGGTTCTGGGCCGGCAGCGGCGGCTCTCCGTACCGGTCCACCAGTTCCGCCAGGACCTCGTCGATGGCCTCGTTGGTGAGCGCAGCGGCGAGCTTGCGGTACGCCTCCAGGCGCAGCCGCTCCCCAGGCACGTAGTCGTGCGGAAGGTGGGCGTTCACCGGCAGTTCGATCTTCATCTCTGCTGCCTTTTCCTCGGCCTCGCCGCGGAAGTCCGCCACGGCCTCGCCCACAAGGCGGATGTACAGGTCGAATCCGACGCCCTGGATGTGGCCGGACTGTTCACCGCCCAGCAGGTTGCCGGCACCGCGGATTTCCAGGTCCTTCATGGCCAGCTGCATGCCCGCGCCGAGCTCGTTGTGCGTGGCCACGGCTTTGAGCCGCTCCAGGGCCACCTCGCCTAGCGGCTTCTCCGACGGGTAGAGGAAGTAAGCGTAGGCGCGTTCCCGGCCGCGGCCCACGCGTCCGCGGAGCTGGTGCAGCTGGGACAGGCCGTACTTGTCCGCGCCGTCCACGATCAGGGTGTTGGCGTTGGAGATGTCCAGCCCGGTTTCGATGATGGTCGTGCACACCAGGACGTCAAAGCGCTTCTCCCAGAAGTCCACGATGATCTGTTCCAGGCGGCTTTCGGACATCTTGCCGTGCGCCACCTCGACCCGGGCCTCGGGCACCAGCTCACGGATCTTGGCGGCCGTCCGTTCGATGGTGGACACCCGGTTGTGGACGAAGAACACCTGGCCTTCGCGCATCAGCTCCCGGCGGATGGCGGCGGAGGTCTGTTTGTCCGTGTAGGGGCCCACGTACGTCAGGACCGGGTGCCGTTCCTCCGGCGGCGTGGCCAGGGTGGAGGTTTCCCGGATGCCGGTGAGGGACATCTCCAGGGTGCGCGGGATGGGGGTTGCGCTCATGGCGAGCACGTCCACGTTGGTGCGCATCTTCTTGAGCGCTTCCTTATGCTCCACCCCGAAGCGCTGTTCCTCGTCCACGATCACCAGGCCAAGGTCCTTGAACTCGAAATCCTTGGACAGGAGCCGGTGCGTGCCGATCACCACGTCCACGGTGCCGTTCTTGACGCCTTCCGCCGTCTCCTTGGCTTCCTTGGACGCCTGGAAACGGGAGAGCGGCTTCACGCGCAGGGGGAAGCCGGAGAACCGTTCGGTGAAGGTCTCGTAGTGCTGCTGGGCCAGCAGCGTGGTGGGCACGAGGACGGCCACCTGCTTGCCGTCCTGGACCGCCTTGAACGCGGCGCGTACCGCGATCTCCGTCTTGCCGTAGCCCACGTCGCCGGAGACCAGCCGGTCCATGGGGATCTCGCGCTCCATGTCGGCCTTGACCTCGTTGATGGTGGTCAGCTGGTCCGGGGTCTCCACGTAGGGGAAGGCTTCCTCCAGCTCGCGCTGCCAGGGGGTGTCAGGCCCGAATGCGTGCCCGCGGGATGCCATCCGGGCAGAGTACAGCCGGATGAGCTCCCCGGCGATCTCCTTGACGGCCTTGCGCGCCTTGGACTTGGTGCTGGCCCAGTCCGCGCCGCCCATCTTGCTCAGGACGGGGGTATCCCCGCCCACGTAGCGGGTCACCTGGTCCAGCTGGTCCGTGGGAACGAAGAGCCGGTCCCCCGGCGCGCCGCGCTTGGACGGTGCATACTCCAGCACCAGGTACTCGCGCACCCCGTCACCGCCACCGGCGACCTTCCTCTGGATCAATTCCACGAACTTTCCAATGCCATGCTGTTCGTGGACCACGTGGTCCCCGGCGACGAGCTGCAGCGGGTCCACCGCGTTCCGCCGCTTAGAAGGCATCCGGCGCATGTCCTTGGTGGATCCGGCGGAGGTGCGCCCCAGCAGGTCGGCTTCGGTGAGCAGGCCCAGTTTGAGGCCGTCCAGGACAAAACCGCGTCCGACGGCGGCAGTGGTCACCTCGATGATGCCCGCCTGGGGCTCGTGGTCCAGGCTGTCCACCCGGGCGCAGGGGATGTCGTTCTCGTGGAACAGCTCCGCCAGGCGCTGGGCGGGCCCGGGGCCTTCAGTGGCGACGACGATCCGCCACTGGTCCCGGACGTGGGAACCGATGAAGTCCATCATCTCGGCCACATCGCCCTGGTAGCCCCGCGGTTCCCTGGCATGCAGGTTCAGGACGTCAATATCCGGGAGCAGTTCCTCGTCCTGCGCCAGCGACGTGATGGACCACCAGGAGACCCCGTGCTCCAGGGAGGAGGTGCGCGTTTCCGTGAGGGACCGGAAGCTGGCGGAGTGGAGCGCGGCACTCGCCTGCGAGGTCAGGTCCAAAGGCGCCGTGCCGCCGTCGGACGCGGTGGACCAGGCCGCTTCGAGGAACTCCTCGTTGGTGGCCGCGAGGTCGTGGGCGCGGGTGCGGACTTTCTCGGGTTCAATGATGACCGAGATGGAACCCGCAGGCAGTTGCTCCACGAACGGGACCATGGCGTCCACCAGCACCGGAGCCAGGGATTCCATGCCCTCCACGGCGATCCCGCCGGCGATCTTTTCAAGCATGTCTGCCGCTGCCGGGAGCTGCGCCTTGAGGGTGGCTGCCCGGGACATCACGGACGGGGTGATGAGGATTTCGCGGCAGGGCGGCGCGTGCAGCTCGGTGGGGTGGTGCAGGCCGGGCGAGGACAGCGAGCGCTGGTCTGCCACGGCGAACCAGCGCATCTGGTCCACTTCGTCGCCAAAGAATTCCACGCGGATGGGGTGGTCCTCGGTGGGCGGAAAGACGTCGATGATCCCGCCGCGGACGGCAAATTCACCGCGGTGCGTCACCATGTCCACCCGGGCGTAGGCTGCGTCGGAGAGGCTCCGCACCACCTCGGTGAAGGGCCGTTCCTGGCCCACCTTCAAGGTAACCGGGACGAGCTCGCCCAGGCCTGCGACCACCGGCTGGACCACGGCGCGGACGGGAGCCACCACAATCCGGACTGGGCCCGCCGTCGACGTTTCCGGATGCGCCAGCCGGCGAAGCACTGAGAGTCGCCGGCCCACAGTGTCTGAACGAGGCGAGAGGCGCTCGTGCGGCAGGGTCTCCCAGCTGGGAAACTCGGCCACGCAGTCGGCCGGCAGGAATGCCCGCAGCGCTGCCGTCAGGTCCTCAGCCTCACGGCCGGTCGCGGTGACGGCCAGAACCACACCGGACCCGCCGGCGTCGTCCGCTGTGCCGGCTGCGGCTATGCCGTCCGCCATCTCAGCAAGAAGCACAGCCCTCAGCCCGGCGGGTGCGCTGATCTGGTAATCCTGGCCGCGGACCGCGAAGCCGCGGGCAGCCTCGGCGCGGACGCGCGCGAAGGTCTGGTCCGCGGCGAGTGCGCGGCGGAGTCCGTCCAGGGACGGACCGTGATTGGACGGGCCGGGAAGGCTCATGGCAGAAGCTCCTGTGGTGTTACGGAAAAAGCAGGCAACGCGAAAACCCGAAATTCGCTGCGAATCCCGGGTAAACCCAGCCTACCGCGCAGCTCCGACAATGCGTGGCTGGCACAAAACCAGCGCGCTGGAACAGGGCTGGCACCCTGGCGCGGGACTGGCAACCTGGCGCAGGGCTAGGCTGGCAGTGACGGACGAGGCCGGCAGCTGATGCCGGCAACAGTCTTCGCAGGCAGCAGCCGTCCAGACCGCGGGCCGCTCCGAATGGCCTGTGGACGATAAGGAGCCACCATGACTGAAACCAGCAGCACCCCGCGGACACCCAGGACCGTTTTGGTCACCGGAGCCACCGGCTACATCGGGGGCCGGCTTGTGCCCAAGCTCCTGGAGGCCGGCCACACGGTGAAGGTCCTGGTGCGCTCCCCTGACAAAATCGCCGGAGTGCCGTGGCGGGACCACGTGGAGGTCGTCGAAAGCAGCCTTGACGACGGCGCAGCGCTCCGGGAGGCGCTGGACGGCGTCGACGTCTTCTACTACCTGGTGCATTCCATGGCGGCCGGGTCAGGCTTTGAAACCAAGGAGCAGGCCATGGCCCGGACGGCGGCCGAGGCCGCTGCGGCCGCGGGAGTCGGCAGGATTGTCTACCTCGGCGGGCTGCACCCCACGGGAGTCGAACTGTCCACGCACATGCGCTCCCGCGAAGCGGTGGGGAAAGTCTTCCTGGACAGCCCCGTGGACGCCATCGTGTTCCAGGCCGGCGTGGTGATCGGCTCAGGCTCGGCGTCTTTCGAAATGATCCGCCACCTCTCCGAGACGCTGCCGCTCATGCCGGCACCCAGCTGGGTCCGCAACCGGATCGAAGCCATCGCGGTGCGGGACGTCCTGTACTACCTTGTCTCGGCGGCGTCCCTTGAGGGGCCCATCAACCGCACGTTCGACATCGGCTGCCGGCAGGTCCTCACCTACGCCGGCATGATGAAGGAATACGCGGCCGAGGCCGGGCTCCCCTACCGGGTGGTGCTGGCGCTGCCCGTCCCGGCGCCCAAGCTTGCCGGCATGTGGGTTGCCCTGACCACCCCCATCCCGTTATCCATGGCCGTACCGCTGGTCCAGTCGCTCCAGCACGATGCCGTGTCCGACGAGCACGACATCGACCAGTTCATCCCGCAGCCCGAGGGAGGACTGACCACCTACCGCACCGCCGTCGCCCTGGCCCTCGGCAAGGAACGCGACGGCCAGGTGCAAACAACGTGGGCCAATGCCGGGGCTGCTTCCGATCCCCTGCCCAGCGACCCCGAGTGGGCCGGGCACAAGGTCTACATCGACGAGCGGACCTTCCACGGCGACGTGGACCCTGCCCACGTGTGGACAGTGATCGAAGGCATCGGCGGGCGGAACGGCTGGTACTCCCTCCCCTTGGCATGGCAGGTGCGCGGCTGGCTGGACAAGCTGACCGGGGGCGCCGGGCTCCTGCGCGGGCGGCGGCATCCCCACACCCTGGCCACCGGGGAGGTTGTTGACTGGTGGCGTGTGGAACGGATCGACCGCGGGAAGCTGCTGCGGCTGCGGGCCGAGATGCGGGCTCCGGGGCGTGCCTGGCTGGAGCTCTCCGTGGAGCCTGACGGGGCCGGGAGCCGCTACCGCCAGCGTGCCATCTTCTTCCCCAAAGGGCTCAGCGGAAGGCTGTACTGGCTGGCCGTGCTTCCCTTCCACAGCCTGATCTTCCCGGCCATGGCACGGAACATCACCACCGCTGCCCAAAAGATCGCGGATGCGGAGCACGCAGAGCAAAGCCCGTAGGATGTGTGGAGTTAAAACCGTTCCGCACGTCCCAGGAGGACACATGGCCCTGAGCGCAACCACCACCCTTCCGCACTCCGTCGACAACGTGGCAGCTGTCCTGGTGAACGAGGACTTCCAGCGCCACGTCAGCCAGCTCGTGGGCGGCTCACTGGAGTCCTTCACCGTGGAGGGAGACGTTGCCGGAGCCTTCAGCGCCACTTCCGTGCGGACCCTGCCCACCACCCGCCTCCCCGAGATCGCCCGTAAGTTCGTGGGTGAGCAGCTCAAGGTCACCCAGGTGGAAAACTGGGACGCTCCGGCTGCGGACGGCTCCCGCCAGAGCAACATCTCGCTGAAGATTTCCGGCGCACCCGTTGACGTCACCGCCGTGCAGCGGCTCGTGGCTGCCGACGGCGGCACCCGCGTTGAGCTTGAAGGCGCAGTAAAGTCCTCGGTGCCGTTCCTTGGCGGGAAGATTGCTGACGCCGCTGAGCCGATGGTGGCAAAGGCCCTGAACCTGCAGGCCAAGCAGGCACAGGCCTGGCTGGAAAGCCACTAACCCGTGGAACTGCCGGTTTTCGCCTCACTGGTCCTCATCATTGCGGGAGTCTGGTCCCTGGTGGTCTGGCCGCAGTTCCTGCGCCGGGTCATGAAGGATCCGCGCGCCCGGAACTCCGCTGGCAAGGCCACCAGGTTCCTGACCGTCCATGTGGTGCTGGTGAGCATCTCCATGGTGCTTGGCGCCGCCACTGCCGTCATCGGCGTCATGGCGATGGCCGGCTGAACGGGCCTGCCGGCAGTAACCGCACTGCAATCTTAAAGTGCATGATGGAAGGCCCTCGTCCCGTCGGGAGGAGGGCCTTTTGTTGTCCCAGGGAACCCCGAGGAGGGACTCCGGGCTCAGGCGGCCTGGTTGAGTGCGTCCTCCGCGGCAACCCAGGAAATCATGGCGCACTTGACCCGGGCCGCATAGCGGGCAACGCCTTCGAACGCCGCAGCGTCCCCCAGCAGGTCAGGATCCGCGGAGACTTTCCCGCGTGAGCGCAGGACTTCGCGGAAGCTGTCGATGGCCTGGTGCAGCTCCGCCACCGTCATGCCCTCGGCCAGTTCACTGAGCACCGATGCGGACGCCATGGAGATGGAGCAGCCCGCCCCGTCCCACGAAACCTGGGCCACTTTTCCGTCCTCGACGGCGACCCTCAGGGTGACTTCGTCCCCGCACACCGGGTTGAGCTGGTGCGACTGGCCGGTGTTCGCGCCCTCGGGCGCCGCTGTCCCCGCAAGGCCGCTGCCGTGCCGGGCCTTGGAATGGTCCAGGATGATCTGCTGGTACAGCTGGTCAAGGCTCATGGTGTTACCTTCGGTCTTCCCTGCTATGCGCGGAAATAGGCCCGCACGCCGGCGACGGCATCCAGGAACTGGTCGACGTCGTGCGTTGTGTTGTACAGGTAGGCGCTTGCCCTGGTGGTGGCCGTCAATCCCAGCCGGCGATGCAGGGGCTGGGCGCAGTGGTGGCCAACGCGCACGGCAATTCCCTTCGAGTCCAGGAACTGCCCCACGTCATGGGCATGGACACCCTCGACATCGAAGGCGGCAAGACCGATCCGTTCCTGTCCGGCGGCCGGACCCAGAACCCGGATCCCCGGGATGGACTCCAGTCCGGCAACCATGCGTTGGCCGAGCCCGGCTTCCCACTGGTGGATCCGGTCCAGGCCCGTTTCCGTGAGGTAGTTCGCCGCCGCCGCAAGAGCCACCGCCTGGGAAATCCTCTGCGTACCGGCTTCGAAGCGCTGGGGTGCGGGAAGGTACTCAGCCCGTTCCATGGTGACGGTGGTGATCATGGAGCCGCCGGTGAGGAAGGGCGGCAGGATGTCCAGCAGTTCCTGTTTCCCGTACAGCACCCCGATTCCTGTGGGGGCAAGCATCTTATGGCCGGAGAAGACAGCAAAGTCGACATCGAGTCCCTTGACGTCCAGAGGCAGGTGCGGGGCTGACTGGCACGCGTCCAGGACCACCAGCGCGCCGGCTTTCCGGGCCAGCCCGACAAGCTCTGCGACGGGGGTGATGGTCCCCAGGACATTTGAAGCGTGGGTGAACGCCAGCACCCGGGTACGGCTCCCGATGATGCCACCGGCCAGGTCCATGCGGAGTGATCCGGCGTCGTCGATGGGTATGTAGCGCAGGGTGGCGCCGGTGCGGAAGGCCAGTTCCTGCCAGGGAATCAGGTTGGCGTGGTGCTCCATTTCCGTCACCACAATTTCATCGCCCGGGTTCAGGGCAAGCTCTTTGAGCCCCGCGTCACCCCGGCCCTGGGCAGCCCACAAGCCTGCGTTGGACAAGGCATAGCTGATCAGGTTCAGGCCCTCGGTGGCGTTCGAGGTCCAGATGGTTTCCGCGTAGTCAGCGCCGATGAAGTCAGCGATGGTCTGCCGGGCATCCTCAAACACCTCGGTGGCCTCCACTGCGAGATGGTGGGCGCCACGGTGCACCGCGGCATTGCGCTGCTCATAGAATTCCTGTTCGGCTTCAATGACGCTCAGGGGGTTCTGGGAGGTGGCCCCGGAATCGAGGTAGACCAGCGGCTGGCCATTGACCAGCTGGTTCAGGACCGGGAAGTCATTGCGGATGCGGAGGACCTCGGCGTTATCCATGACCGGCAGGGCGCGCTCCAGCGTGGGCGGCGTTGATACTACGGCCAAGACGTACTCCTTGAGATGCCAACCAATGACACTCAATTGTCCCACAGCACGGCTGTGGCGGCCGCCCGGGAGGGGCAGCCGCCACGTCCGCTCCGGGCTTCAGCCCCGCGGATTGGAGGGCCGGCGACGGCTGGGGGGAGAGTCTCGGTCTCAGAAGACTCTGACGTCGCCGGCCCCGTCTGGCCCGGTCACCGTGACCGGAAGCTTGCGAGACCTTGAACTTCTCAGGCGGGGGTTTGCGGCCTGTGTACCGGCCGCTTCCTTCACCTCTTTAAGTAAAGCCTGCGGGGCACGGACGTACACGAGTAGGCAGTACTCGAATTCCATGACCGGGTACTACCGGGATCGGGGGCTGATACCCGGTAGGCATGCTTCAAACCGTGGGCGGGCGCCACGAGCAAACGCGTAAAGGGCAGGAGGACGCCCGGCTGCGTCCACTGGAGCAGCCTGGAGGCGTCGATGTCCGGGTGCCGGCTACTTGGGGAGTGCCGAGTCCAGCTCGTCCCGGCTGCGTACGCCCAGCTTCACGTAGGTGCGGTACAGGTGCCCCTCCACTGTCCTGACGGAGACCATCAGGCGCTGGGCGATCTCGCGGTCCGTGAGGCCCTGTACGGCGAGCTCAACGATGTCCTGTTCACGGCGGGTGAGATGGACCGCGGGGGCCGCCGCAATGAACCGGCCTTCCCGGAACCGCTCGCCGAGTTCGTGGTCACACTTCTCGCGCTGGGCGACTGCCTGCCTGGACCGCCGCCGCTCCCCTGCCTGGTCCAGCACCGTGCTGGCGCGGGCATAGGCCTCACGGGCGAGGTTGACGAAGCCGGATTCCTCCAGCTCCGCGGCAGTTTCCATCAGGGTATCCCCGTCAGCGGCCTCCCAGTCGGCGGCCAGCTTCAGCAGTGCAGCTGCCCAGCGGCCCTCCACGGCGCGGGCCGCGTTGTGCACCATGGGGATTACCGAGGCATCGCCCAGGTCCCAGCACAGGGACAGGAGCTCCAGCAGGGTGCCGGCCCTTGACGAGGCCTCCGTGGTGGTCACCAGGGTGTGCAGCGCCGCAAGGCCCTTGCCGTCGCGGGCCAGGTATTCTGAGGCGGCGGCACCGTAGGCGTCTGCCAGGAACTCATGGGCGGGGCCTCCTGCCACCGCGTCTTTGCAGTCCTGCTCCAGCCGCTTTGCCTGGGCAGTGTCGCCGAGCCGTGCGGCGACGTAGAAGCCGAGGGCCGAACCGAAGCGGAACAGCTGCAGTGGATCGCTAAGCCTGAGGGCTTCCACCGCGGGCAGTAGCAGCTGGTAGGCCCGCTCCATCCGGCCTTGCCGCAGCATTGAATAGCCGCGCAGCACCTGCAGGCTGCCGTTGAACGTCCCGGCTGCGGCAGCATGTCCTGCCGCATAGTTTTCGAGTTCCCGCTCGGCGGATTCCCACTCGCCCATGGCAAGGTAGTCAATGACCAGCCGCCCCAGGACGAACTCGGAGTAGAAGAACAGGTCGTCTTCCAGCGTCGGCAGCTCCGACGCGGCAAGGAGCGCGGAGTCCAGACCTTCCGAGGCCCGTCCGGCCGAGGCAAGGGCGTGCGCCAGGAGCGCCTCGCCGATGGCCTTCAAAGGTTCGCCGGCGTTTCCCGTGGAGCTGCGGTTCCTGATATCCGCAACACGGCTGCACAGCGCCTGCACGTTGACGTCCGCACCGGACTGCAGCAGCTGCAACAGCTCTTCCTGCCCCGTCCGTATTGCCTCCGGCAACCCTTGGTGGCGCTCCCGAACGTCCTCCGCCAGGTCAGCCAAAGGGCGGCCAGTCGCCTGGTGGGCTGAGGTCCACAGCAACAGGACCGACGTGCCGTGGGGGTCTTCGGCCAGCTGCAGCCAGCTGCCATCAAGCAGTGCGGCAGCTTCTGCGTAGGCGCCCTCGTTATACAGGGCGCGCGCTTGCACGGCGTGCCCAAGGTGGACAAGTCCAGGGTCCTGCACCTTGGCAGCAATGGACCGGGCGCTGTAGTTCCGGAAGCGGGCCAGTGCCTCGCGTGCGGCGTCCAGCATGTCGGCGTCGGACACCCGCAGGCCGCATTCAAGGGACCATTCCACAAACCGCAGCCGGCCTTCCCCGCGGAGGCTTGAAGGGTCCTGGTGCTCCCGGATTTTCTCCAGAAGCTGCAGGCTCCGGGACACGGAAATGGTGTTCCTGATGGCCTTTGCGAACAGCCCGTTCCAGATGGTGAGTTCGGAGGGGACGCCGGAGTTTTCGACAACCATCTGCTGGTCCAGCAGGGAGCGGACAACTGCCGCCCCGCAAATGTCTTCGATCACTTTCCGGCCCACGGGTCCGGCCAGTGCGATGAATTTCAGGGCTTCCTGTTCCTCCGCCCGCCGCCGGAGGTGATCCTTGGTGACCACGGCCGTAAGGCGTACACCGTCCGTCGGCAAGGAGCCCAGCAGGACCCAGATTCCGTTCCGTTTTGCCAGGATCCCGGACTCCGCGGCGTCATGCAGCAGGGCATCCAGGACGCGCGGGTTGCCTCCGGAGGCGCTCCAGACGGCGTCCACGGTGGCGTCAGGGACGGTGCCGTCCAGGACATGGGCAAGGACTTCCTCGATCTGTTCCCGGTTCAGCGGACGCAGGTCCACGCGTTCGGCCAGGCCGTCGTACCAGAGCTGGTCCAGCGGCTGTGGCAGGCCTGGCCGCGGCCTCGCCGCCGCCACCACTGTCGCCCAACCTGCTGAAATCAGCTCCGCCACCACGCCGGCAGAATCCTCGTCCAGGTAGTGCGCATCATCAACGATGAGCAGGACGGGCGCCCCGTTGCCGGCTTTCACTTCCTCGAAATAGCTCCACATGGACCGCAGGACGGCGACAGGAGAGACCGAATCCTCGGCGGTCAGGTCACCGGTGAATGGAGTCAGGACACCGAAAGGGACCGCAGCGAGGGCGGTACTGCCGTGCATCTGCAGCACATTCATTTCCCCGGTAAGACGCTCGGAAATGGCCTCAGTGAGGGAGGATTTTCCAATGCCGGGCCCCGCCATAATAAAAACAGCCTGGCTGGCACGGTTCCGGACAATGTTGCAGATCCGGTCCAGCGGCTCTTTCCGCCCCGTGAGGAAACGCTGCGCGGTGTTGGGCTTGTGCACGTTAGACGAGTCCAGTCAGATCACCCCTGGAAGTAACGCCGAGTTTGGTGAAGACCTGGTAGAGGTGGCCTTCCACGGTGCGGACTGAGACGCCCATCTCCAGGGCGATGTCACGGTTCGAAGCGCCGCGTCCTGCCAGCCGGGCAATCTGGCGTTCCCGGCTGGTCAGCAGCGGGCTTCCGCTGCTGGGCACGATGGGAAGGTTGGCCACGGTGGCAGCCAGGATATCGAGCCGGGCCTGGGCTGTCCGTGCCGTGAGCGAGTCGCCGTCCTGGCGTGCGAAATCCACGGCGAGGGCCATGCACCTTGCTTCCACGGCATCCAGCTCCAGGGTGGCGGCAAGCTCGCCGCCCGCGAGGAGGGTCTTGGCGTCCTTGGTCCTGGTGCCGACGGCGATCAGCCGGGAGATCTCTGCCAGCGGACCCTGGCGGTGGCCCGCAATCTCCTCCAGCAGGCGGAAGTCCGCGTCACTGCCGTTCACGGTGGCCGCGAGAAGGTTGATCCCGGCCAGGGTGAAGCGCCCTGCCTCCATGTCCCTGCGGGCGGACTGCTTGAGCCCGGCAACGGCGTCGGGATCGCCCAGCCAGCGGCCCGCCACAAGGGCGCAGAATTCCGCCATGCTCCCGGCAATGAAGCTGGAGTTTCCGGACGTCCTCTGAAGTTTGCCCAGGTATTTGCGTGCCTGCGCGGCATTGCCGGTCTGGGCATGGGCCAGTGCAATGGCTGCGTAGGCGCAGCGGAGTGCCGCCTGGACAGGTTGGAGCTCCAGCTGTGCTGCCGCGGAGATCAGGGGGTCCAAGGCAGCGGCGCCACGGCCCGAATAGACATAGGCGATGCCGGCCGCAAGCTCCGTCGCGGCGCTCCGGAAGGGAAGGCTGTGCGGTTCGTCCGTGGCCTGCGGACCCAGGAGGTCGATGCACCGCCGCCACTGCCCCGCGGTCAGCAGCACCAGATAGGCCTCCTTGGTGTACCGTTCGCGCAGGCCGACGATATGGGAGGCGTCACTGATCTGGCCTCCCAGCTGCCGCATGACGCTGAGCGCATCCATTTCACGCCCTGTCATGGCCAGCGCGGTCATCAGCAGGATGGCTGCATTCATACGGTGCCCGGTATCCGGATTCACAGCCGGATCCGAGGCTTTTTCAAGGGCCGGGATGATGGCGGCGTAGTCGCCCACGAAGGCCCGGTATTCGAACTCGCTCAGTGCGACGCGGTTGGCCGCCGCAGCAGCAGGCTCAGGCCACGCCGTGCGGCTCGGCGCCTGCTCAAGGCGCTGCCGGGCTTTGGCAAGCAGGTCCGGCACCTTGGCAGCTGCTTCCGGAAGCCACATCATGACGTGTGACTTGGCGGCTATGACGTGGGAGTACTCCTCAACATCGAGGCCGTCAAGCTCAGGCTGCGAGATGTCATCAAGTGCGGCCATGGCCTGGACGGGCATGTCCAGCTGGAGGTAGGCGGCGGCTTTCTGGCGCTGGCCGGCCACCCATTCCCTGTCCGTCCGGCGAAGCATCTCCGCGTAGGTCAGGGCGAACCGTGGGTCGAACAGCTGGACGGCAGCGTCGGCAGCCGCGAGTGCAAGGGCGGGACTCAGGTCCGCCTCGCACTCGTGGGTCCAGGCGGCGAAAGCCATCAGTTCCTCAACCGTCATCCCGCCAGGATCGGGTTCCGTGCCGCCCAGGAGCACGCTCCGCAGCTCCCTGCGCCGGGCTATGCTCAGCCAGGTGCGAACCACATCCCCAATGTACTTTTCGCGCAACGACACCCAGCGGTGGTCTGAGGCGTCGATCTCCAGCAACCCGCCGTCTTCCATGTCCGCCACAACTTCGGCGCTGTAGATGGCAGTAAGCCTTGAGAGTTCCACCCGGCGCGCGCAGGACAGCATCTCGATGACTTCCCGGGTTTCGGGCGTCTCCCTGGACCAGCGGGAGCGGACGATGTCGTCGAGGCTGGCCGCGCCATCGAGCACCACTTTGTCCCGCAGCGTCCAGACGGAGTCGGACAGGACGAGGTTCCCGGACAGCTGCTGTTCGGTGACGAGCGCCTTCAGCAACAGCGGGTTGCCGCCCACCATGTGGTGGTAGGTGCCCACCAGGGATGCCGACACCCGGTGGCCGAGGAGGGACAACAGGACCTGGCGGGTCTGCAGCTCGTTGAGGTTGCTGAGCCGGACTTCAGCGAGGCGCCGGTCCGTCAGCAGCCAGTGGAAGTCCGCCGGCAGGTCACTGATCTTGGGCGCCACGGCAATGATCTTCGCCGTGCCGGTCAGGAGTACGTTCAGCAGTACCCCCGCGCTCATCTCGTCAATGCTTCCGCAGGTGTCCAGGGTGATCACGCAGGGGCGGCCGGCCGCATCGCTGCGGATCAGGGAGGTGATGCCGCGCAGTATTGCCGTGGGAGAGCCCATGTAGGCCTGCGGAAGCCGTGCGAGGAGGAAGGAAAGGCAGCCGTACGGCGTGCTGGAACCGGCCGGACCGCTGCGGAGTTGCAGCGACCACACGTCCGGGCCCAGGTCCATGACCGCTGCCCGGGCCAGCGAGGACTTCCCCACGCCGCGTCCCCCGGTGATCACCACGCCGAGGGAATCGGCGCTGGTGAGGGCCGTGCGGACCGATTCGAGGTTTGCGCCCCGGGCAGGGGCAGACCACAGCTGACCCTCCCGCTTGCCGGAGGCATCCCTGTTCAGCCCAACGTCGTGGGGTGTTGACCCACGTCCCCAGCTGAGTGGCTCGATTGACATGAACTTTTCCCCTACATCCCCGCGATAGCGGGATGTAGCCCCATTGCTCCCCCGCATAGGAAGAAGACTACCCCGGTGCACAGACAACGAGACAGGGCAAAGGGCCTTTAAGTTTTCATGTTGCTAGCGTTCGGACTTCGCGGGGTGGAACTTCTGCTGCGCCGCGGTCAGGCCATCACGGACCAGGATCTCCACTGCGTCCGCTGCTTCGTCCAGTAGGAAGGGGAGTTCCTTGAGCTCGGCAGTGCCGAAGTCACGCAGGACATAGTCGGCCGTTTCCATGCGCCCGGGCGGCCGCCCCACCCCTACCCTGACGCGGAGGTAGTCCTTGGTGGCCAAGGCCTTGGAGATGTCCCGCAGCCCGTTGTGGCCGCCCTCTCCCCCGCCGATCTTGAGCTTTACCGTATTAAACGGAATGTCGATTTCGTCATGGACTGCCACCACATGGTCAGGGGCAATGCCATAGAAGTTCGCCAGCGCGGCGGCAGGGCCGCCGGAAACATTCATGTAGCTCATCGGTTTTGCCAGCACCACGCGTGGTCCGCCAATGCCCAGGCGTCCTTCGAGCACCTGGGCGCGGGCCTTGTGGCTCTTGAAACCGGCACCCATCCGGCCGGCGAGTTCGTCGAGCACCATCTGGCCAACATTGTGCCTGTTGCCTTGGTACTGCGCTCCCGGGTTTCCGAGGCCAATGATGAGCCAGGTATCAGTCATGAATCAATCCTAGGGTGGGGGTTTGCCGCGCCCGGCACCGGTGAAGGGCACTAGACATGCCAGTGGCCGGACCCCCACAGGGATCCGGCCACTGGCGGGGAACGCGGCTGATTACTCGGCTGCTGCTTCCTCGGAGACTGCAGTAGCCTCTTCGGTGCCCTCGCCGGCTTCTTCTTCGGCGATCTCGATAGCTTCCGAGATGTTCACCACGAGAGCCTCGGGGTCGGTGAGCAGAACGGAGCCCTTCGGCAGCACCAGGTCGGAAGCGTGGATGTGCTCGCCGGCTGCGCGGCCTTCGATGCTGACCTCAACGGACTCCGGCAGGTGGGTGGCTTCGGCCTCGAGGGACACGACGGTGAGCTCGAGGTTGTGCACGGTGCCGGGTGCGGTTTCGCCGGAAACGTGGACGGCAACGTCAACCGTGACCTTTTCGCCCTGGCGGACGGTCAGGAGGTCGATGTGCTCGATGATCTGCTTGATGGGATCGCGCTGGACGTCCTTCACCAGGGCCAGGTGGCCTTCACCGTTGATGTCCAGGGACAGCAGGGCGTTGGCGGTGCGGACAGCCAGGGTGGTGGCCTTCGCCGGCAGGGTGATGTGGATGGGGTCTGCGCCGTGGCCGTAGATGACAGCGGGGATGAGGTTGGCCATCCGCGCGCGGCGGGCGTAGCCCTTGCCGAATTCGGTGCGTACTTCTGCTGCGAGCTTCTGCTCAGACATGGAAATCTCCTTGAAAACTAAACGGTGTTCAGCAAGGGCGGAGGTCTGTCGCGACCTTCAACGCCAGGCGGCCGGAGCCATGCCCATCTTCGAAGGGAGATTCAGACCCAGTCGATAACGGAGACCTGCACTCCGGTGACCGTGAACGGTGACCGGCGCTCTCCCTCGCCAAGGTATCGCTGACAAGCCTACCAGCGCCGGTCACGTTTACTGAAAACGGGACCGGCGCCGCGGCGGGCCTGCCTTAGGCGTTGCCGTCGAAGAGGCTGGTGACCGAGCCGTCGTCGAAGACCTCACGAACGGCCCGGGCGATCAACGGCGCGATGGAGAGCACGGTCAGCTGGGGGAACCGCTGGGATCCGGTGAGCGGAAGGGTGTTGGTGACCACTACCTCGCGGGCGCCCGACTCCGAGAGGCGCTTGGCGGCGGGATCGGAGAAGACCGCGTGGGTGGCCGCGATGATGACATCCTTGGCACCGGCGTTCTTCAGCACCTGGACGGCACCGGAAATGGTTCCGCCGGTGTCGATCATGTCGTCGATCAGGACGCAGGTGCGGCCCTCGATCTGGCCCACCACCGTCTTGGAAACGGCCTGGTTGGGCACGGTGAGGTCTCGCATCTTATGCACGAACGCGAGCGGTGCGCCGCCCAGCCGCTCTGCCCACTGCTCCGCCACCCGGACGCGTCCGGTGTCCGGGGAGACAACGGTGACGTTCTCGGCGTCCACCCGGGTGCGGATGTAGTCGGCGAGCAGCGGGATGGCCATGAGGTGGTCCACCGGGCCGTCGAAGAAGCCCTGGATCTGCGAGGTGTGCAGGTCCACGCTCATGATGCGGTCCGCGCCTGCCGTCTTGTACAGGTCCGCAACCAGCCGGGCGGAGATGGGTTCGCGGCCGCGCCCCTTCTTGTCCTGGCGGGCGTAGGGATAGAACGGCGAGACCACCGTGATGCGCTTGGCGGAGGCGCGCTTCAGCGAATCGATCATGATCAGCTGTTCCATCAGCCAGTTGTTCAGCGGTGCCGGGTGGGCCTGGATGACAAAGGCATCGGTGCCGCGGACACTCTCGCCGGCGCGAACGTAGATCTCGCCGTTGGCGAAGTCGTACGCGTCCACCGGCAGCAGCTCGGTACCCAGTTCCTTGGCGATTTCCCGGGCCAGCTCGGGGTGGGCCCGCCCGGTGGCGAGTACCAGCTTCTTTTCGCCGCGCGCCGTAATTTCGCTCATGGTTGGTTGCCCTCTTCTGTAGATGCCGGGGTACTTGAGGAATCTTTGGTGGCTGCCTGGGCCAGTTCAGCGGAGCGGGTTCCGGGGCGGTTCGCCGCCACCCACCCCTCGGTGTTGCGCTGCGCCGCAACGGTCAGCACGAGCGCTCCCGCGGGCACGTCCTTGCGGATCACCGCGCCGGCGCCGCTGTAGGCGCCGTCCCCCACGGTGACCGGGGCAACGAAGACTGTGTTGGAACCCGTGCGGACGCCCGAGCCGATGACCGTGCGGTGCTTCTTCTCGCCGTCGTAATTGGCCGTGATGTTTCCGCAGCCGATGTTGGTGTCCTCGCCGATTTCGGCGTCACCGGCGTATCCGAGGTGCGACAGCTTGGAGCCGCGGCCGATGGTCACATTCTTGGTTTCGTAGAAGGCGCCGATCTTGCCGGTCTCACCCAGCACCGTGCCGGGGCGAAGGTAGGTGAAGGGCCCGACGGCGGCCCGGGCGCCGATGACAGCCCCGGAACCATGGGTACGGGTCACCGTGGCGCCCTCGCCGATGGTGACGTCCGTCAGGGTGGTATCAGGTCCGACGACGGCGTCCCTCGCCACGGTGGTGGCGCCGTGAAGCTGCGTGTTGGGAAGGATGCGGACATCCTCGTCCAGGGTCACCGATGAGTCGATCCAGGTGGTGGCGGGGTCCACGACCGTGACGCCGGAACGCATCCAGGCCTCCACGGTGCGGCGGTTCAGCTCGGCGCCAAGGGCGGAGAGCTGGACGCGGTCGTTGGCGCCCTCCACCTGCCAGCGGTCCGCAGTGACGACGGCGGCAACCCGGCCGCCCGCCTGCCGGGCCAGGCCCAGCACGTCTGTCAGGTACTTTTCGCCCTGTGAATTATCCGTGGTCACGTGGGCCAGGGCGTCGCGGAGCACTGCTGCGTCGAAGGCGTAAATGCCGGAATTGACCTCCCGGATGAGACGCTCTGCCTCTGAGGAGTCCTTGTGCTCCCGGATGCCGGTGACCGTTCCATCCTCCCCGCGGAGGATCCTTCCGTATCCGGTGGCGTCGTCCAGGACGGCGGTCAGCACGGTTACGGCGTTGGACTCGCGCTCGTGGGTGGCCACGAGTTCCGCAAGCAGTTCACCGGAGAGCAGCGGCACGTCACCGTAGGTCACCACCACGGTGCCCGTCAGGTGCTGGTCGGCGTCGAGGGCCTGGAGGGCGACTTCCACGGCACGGCCGGTGCCCGGGATGTCGTCCTGGTCCACGATCACGGCCGCCGGATCCACGTCCGCGAGGTGGCGTGCCACCAGGTCGCGTTCATGGCGGACCACGATGGCCAGCTGGCGGGGGTTGACGCTGCGGGCCGCCAGCAGTGCATGGCCCACCATGGACCTGCCGCCGATCTCATGCAAAATCTTGGGGGTACGCGACTTCATCCGGGTACCGGCGCCTGCCGCCAGGACGATTACTGCGGCCGGGCCGGTGTTCTCGGGGATCACGTACGGGCTCTCCTTGCTTGGTTACGCTGGCGCTGACGGTGACCGGCCGAAGTGCGGGCGGCACCGAATGTCATCCTACTGAACGCTCCACGCGCAGCAGTTCCGCCCATAGGATTCGAACCTATACTCCACGGCTCCAAAGGCCGGGGTGCTGCCATTACACCAGAGCGGACCGTGCCGTGGCGCGCGGCCGGGCACAAGTAGTTATTTTGCCACGGGTTAGAGGCGCTGCGCGACACGGGACGGTCCCGCCGGCCTGGCCCTCCCGTTTTGCGTCCCACGGTGTGCCCGCCGTCGCGCTGCAGTCATGCCCGTGACCGGTGGTGCATGATGGAAATGTGAGCAACAACCCTCCGCGGACACGCATGACCGGCCTGCAGCGGCGGAGCCAGCTGATCGACGTCGGACGCGGACTTTTCGCCGCCAGGGGCCTTGACGGGACCACCATCGAGGAAATCGCGGCGTGCGCCGGGGTGTCCAAGCCGGTGATCTACGAGCACTTCGGTTCCAAGGAAGGCCTGTACACCCAGGTGGTGGACCACGAGTTCCGGCTCCTCCTCGACGCCATTAACGCCGCGCTGACCGAGGAGGCAAAACCGAGGGTCCTGGTAGAACGGGCCGCCCTCGCACTGCTGACCTACATCGAGGACCGCACGGAAGGGTTCCGGATCCTGATGCGGGACGCACCGCCGTCGCAGCCTGAGGGCGCCTTCTCCACCTTGCTCTCCCACGTCACCGCCCGCGTTGAGCACATCCTCTCCGACGAATTCTCCCGCCGTGGCCTCAGCGGCGAGGACGGCGCCATGTACGCCCAGATGCTCGTGGGAATGGTGGCCATGACCGGCCAATGGTGGCAGGACAGCCGCCAGCCGGACAAACACACCGTCGCCGCGCACCTGGTCAACCTCGCCTGGAACGGCCTGACCGGCCTCAAAAGGGACCCGGAGCTCATGTCCGAGGGGTGAGATTGTTGTCACCTACGCGGTGCGGTTACCTTCGCGGCGCCACCGTTCCGGTCACCTTCACGGTGCAGGAGACCTTCGCCGTCGCTTAGACACAGCGCATAGGTGACGTTACGGTCGCTGGGCGACCTCCACGCCACGATGCGCCGCGATGCGCGACTACACGAAGGCCCCCCGCACCGCTAGTGCCTAGGCTCCGGACGGGATCTGCCGCCGACGCACCCGCCCCCTCACCCCACCTGCCGAAGGTTCCGGGCGGGTTGCCTGCTCTTCCCGGCGGCAAGGTGACGTAGCCTCGCCGGAGACGGTCCTTCGAAAAGGAGCGCATCGCGGCGCATCGGGATGGGAAGCTCGCTCAGCGAGCAAGCAGCCCCTTTGCGACGTAAGCGTCGTCCCGAGGGCCCCGACGCGAGCTTGCGAGTGTTGGGAAGGGACCTACGCGCTAAGCGACGTCGAAGGGCCGGCTGCGGCACCCAGCCTGGGGCACCGCGCCGTCGCCCAAAGCGGGACTACTCGCCGAGGACCTCGAGTGCCTCTAGCCATTCGAGCTCGAGGGCTTCGCGTTCCCCTGCGAGGTCCTTGAGTTTCTTGTTCTGTTCGGCCAGGGCGTCGAAGTCCGACTGTTCGGTGCTCTTGACCATCTGGTCGTGGACTTTCTTCTCCTGCTGTTCGAGCTTGCCCAGCTGGCGCTCGATGCGGTTCTTGGCTTTGCGGGCGTCGCGCTTTTCGGCTTCCGAGGCGCCGGAGGGAGCAGCGGCGGCCGGCGCGGACCCGGCGCTGGTGACGGGGTTGCCGCCGCCGGTCACAGTGGACCCTGCCAGGGCGGATTCGCGCAGCTCAAGGTACTGGTCAACGCCGCCGGGCAGGCCGCGGAGCTTTCCGTCTCCGAGGAGCGCCATCTGGTGGTCTGTGACGCGCTCCAGGAGGTACCGGTCGTGGCTGACAACCACCAGGGTTCCCGGCCAGCCGTCCAGCACGTCTTCCACGGCGGCGAGGGTGTCCGTGTCCAGGTCGTTGGTGGGTTCGTCCAGCATCAGGACGTTGGGTTCCCCCACCAGCAGCCGCAGGAGCTGCAGGCGGCGCCGCTCCCCTCCGGAGAGGTCCCTGACCGGGGTCCACTGCTTCTCATTGGTGAAACCAAGCTGTTCCACCAGCTGGCCGGCGCTGAATTCCTTGCCGCCAACATTAAAGGAACGCTTTTCGCGCTCGATGACCTCGATCACGCGAAGGTCCGCGACGTCGTCGAGCTCCTTGACCTCCTGGCTGAGGACCGCGGTGACCACGGTCTTGCCCCGCTTGACCTTCCCGGCGTCGGGGGTGATCTGTCCGTTGAGGAGTTTCAGCAGGGTGGTTTTGCCGGCGCCGTTGACGCCCACCAGTCCCAGGCGTTCGCCGGGGGCCAGCCGCAGGGTGATGTTGTCGAAGAGCTTCCGCCCGTCCTCGGCGCCCTGGAAGTCCAGGGAGACGTTTTCCAGGTCCAGCACATCCTTGCCCTGGCGTGCGGTGGCCATCTTGCTGAGGGCCATCGAGTCGCGCGGGGCGGGCACGTCGGCGATGAGGGCGTTGGCGGCCTCGATGCGGAACTTCGGCTTTGCCGTCCGGGCGGGAGCGCCGCGGCGGAGCCAGGCCAGTTCCTTCTTGACCAGCTGCTGCCGCTTGCCTTCCATGACCGATGCGGAGCGGTCACGCTCGGCGCGCGCAAGCACGTAGGCCGCGTAGCCGCCTTCGAAGGGGTCAACGATGCCGTCGTGGACTTCCCAGGTCTTGTTGCAGACTTCGTCGAGGAACCACCGGTCGTGGGTGACCACCAGGAATGCACCCTGGTTGGCACGCCACCGGGTCTTCAGGTGCCGGGACAGCCACGCCACGCCCTCGACGTCGAGGTGGTTGGTCGGCTCATCGAGCATGATGACGTCGTGGTCCTCGATCAGGAGCTTGGCCAGGGCCACGCGCCGCTTCTGCCCGCCGGAGAGCGCGTGGACGTTTGCGTGCCAGTCGACGTCGGAGACCAGCCCGCCCATGACTTCGCGAATCTGGGGATTGCGGGCCCATTCGTAGTCCGCCTGGTCCCCCACGATCGCCGCACCCACCGTCAGGTCGCCGTCGAGCACGTCGCTTTGGTCCAGGTAACCCACGTTGACGTCGCCCCGCTTGGTGACGCGGCCGGAATCAGGGGTGGCGCGCAGGGCCAGCAGGCGCATCAACGTGGACTTGCCGTCACCGTTGCGGCCTACCATGCCGATCCTGTCACCCTCCTCAAGTCCCAGGGTGATGCCGTCCAGGACGGTGCGGGTCGCGTAGGAGACCGTCAGGTTCTCGCCGCCAAGAAGGTGTGCCACAAGGAACTGCTTTCTGCTGCTGAGGGAGGGACTGTAAAACTAGAGGTGGGTGTCGGAGATGATGCGCGCGCCCGGCACCGGGCCGTGGACAGCGAGGGCTGTCAGGCCGTAATGCCGCAGGTCGGTGGCCAGGCCTTCCGCCGCCACCGAGTCGTCGGCCAGGAGGGCCACGGTGGGCCCCGATCCCGAGACGATCCCCGCGATGGCTCCGTGCGATTCCCCGATACCCAGCGTATCGCGCAGGGCGGGCGCCAGTTCAATGGATGCCCGCTGGAGGTCATTGACCAGGACCCGGCCCAGTGCTTCGGCGTCTCCGCCGCGGAGGGCGGTGAGGATCTTGGGATCAACCCCGGTGGGTTCGGCCGCCTGGATGCCGCCGGCTTCCCTGATGCGGTCCAGGGTCCTGTAGACCTCAGGAGTGGGAAGGCCGTAATCTGCCGTGACGAGGACCCAGTGGGTCTGTGCCTTCGCCAGCGCCGGCGAAAGTTCGTCGCCCACCCCCAGCCCTACCGCCGTGCCGCCCAGGAGGGAAAACGGGACGTCGGCGCCCAGTTCCGCGGCAAGGTGCGCGAGTTCTTCCCGGGACAGGCCGCTGTTCCACAGTGCGTCGCACGCCAGGAGGGTTGCGGCAGCATCAGCCGATCCGCCGCCCATGCCGCCGGCCACGGGCACCCGCTTGGTGATCTCCAGGTGGACCCCGGTAGGGCGTTCGGAAACGTCCGCCATGATGGCTGCGGCCCTGTAGGCCAGGTTGTTCCCGTCCAGGGGGATGTCGGCGGCATCAAGGTCAACGGTGCTCGCCCGGCTCAGGCTGACGGTGATCCCGGGCGCCTCGGTGCTGGTGGCCGCGACTTCCTCGTACAGGGACACAGCGAGGTACACGCTCGCGACGGAGTGGTAGCCGTCGGGGCGGAGCGGTCCTACCTCGAGGGAGACATTGACTTTGCCGGGTGCTTTGACGCGGACTGTCCTGGCGGCGAACCGGCCTGGCAGGGCGTTCAAGCCGGCGCCTGCTTGGCTTCTGCGATTCTGGCAAAGGCCCGGATATCTATGACCTCACCCCTGGCAGTGGGATCGACGCCCGCAGCAACCAGGCAGCGCTCGGCTTCCGGTGCCCCGCCTGCCCACCCGGCAAGGGCAGCCCTCAGGGTTTTGCGGCGCTGGGCGAAGGCGGCGTCCACCACGGCGAAGACCTGTTCGCGGGTTGCAGTGGTGGCGGGGGGCTCGCGGCGGGTAAACGCCACCAGCCCGGAGTGGATCTTCGGTGCAGGCCAGAAGACGTTCATTCCAATGACGCCGGCTTTGCGCATTTGGCTGTACCAGGCGGCTTTGACGGACGGCACACCGTAGGTCTTGGATCCGGGGCCGGCGGCGAGCCGGTCAGCCACCTCGTCCTGGACCATCACCAGCCCGTGCTGAAGGCTGGGGAAATGCTGCAGCAGGTGGAGCACCACCGGGACCGCGACGTTGTAGGGCAGGTTGGCCACCAGCGCGGTGGGCTGCACGGGGAGCTCCGTAACTTTCATGGCATCGGCGTGCATCAGGTGGAACCGTGCAGCAGCAGACGGCCGCCACTCCTTGACCGTCGCCGGGAGCTTGGCGGCCAGCACGGGGTCGATTTCCACTGCCACCACGGACGCTGCGGCATCGAGCAGTCCGAGGGTCAGGGAACCCAGCCCCGGGCCCACCTCCAGCACCGTCTCGTCAGGTCCGACGTCTGCGGCGGCCACGATCCTGCGAATGGTGTTTCCGTCAATCACAAAGTTCTGGCCGAGGGTCTTGGTGGGGCGGATTCCGATCTCCTCCGCGAGCCGGCGTATGTCGGATGCACCAAAGAGCGGTGCGGGCGCGGGGATTGGTTCAGTCACCTAGGTATCCTATCCCGCGCGGCACATCCGCCCCGCAGGGAGAAACAGGCGCCATAAACAGCCTGAATAAACGGCTGCGGCCGGGCACGGAGGTCCGTGCCCGGCCGCAGCGCCCTGACGGGCACGCAATCGTGGGGGTCAGCTGGTGGCAGCCCAGCCGCAACCCCACGGCTGAAGGCCGCGCTGCGCGTACACGCGGTTGGCAATGTCGATCTGCTGGGCCTTGGTGGCAAGGCTGGCGTTGGGGGCGTAGGCCCCGCCGCCGGCGCCGATCCAGGTCCGGATGTCGAACTGGAGGCCGCCATAGTAGCCGTTACCGGAGTTGATGCTCCAGTTTCCGGTGGACTCGCACTGGGCGATCTTGTCCCACATAGCTTCGTTCATCATGGCCGGAGCAGCGGCACCGGTGTTGGCACCCGCACCTGCGGGGGTCGCGGCCTTTGCCGCGGGGGCCGCCTGGGCAACAGGCTTCGGCTTGGTGCCAACGGTGACCTTCTCCGGCACGGGCTGGACGGCTACTGTTTCCGATACCTGGGTGCGCGAGGCTTCGCGGCCGTCCACCAGCACGAGCTTGTAGGTTTTCTCGAGCTTGCCTGCGGCGCCCTTCTGGGTAACTTCCTTCTCCCCCTTGAGCAGCTCGCCGCTCTCGCTCGTGACGGTCTCGAACGGAACGTCCTCGGTGGAGACTGCGGTCTGGCCGGTGTCAACGCGTGACACCTTGATCACCATGTTGTTGACCACATGGGCGTTGACCGGCTGCGAGGAGCGGTCGTTGGCACCCAGGACCAGGCCGGCGTCTTCGAGGACCTTGCCCACGGTCGATGCCGTGGTGGTGGCGGTGTCCACCTTGCCGTCCGCAACGAGGCTGACGGTCTTGGGGGTGGAGATGGAGACGTAGGACCCGGCGATGGACAGCTGGGCGTCCTTGGGGGCGGAAACCGACGAAGCGCTGGCGACGCCGAGTTCAGTGACCAGGCCGGCGACGTCCTGGGCCGTGGTGTTGACCGTCTTCTCGGAGCCGTCGAGGCTGACCTTGACTTCCTTCGCCTTGTTGACGTTGATCACGGTGCCGTTCTGGACCGAGGCATCAACCGACGGCGACACGCGGTCAGCAGGGTTCAGCTCCAGGTTGGCGCTCTTGACCACCTGCCCCACGGTTCCGCCGAACGTCTGCACGGACGAGACCTTCCCATCGACGTTGAGCGTGATGGTTTTGTTATTGCCCACGAAGGCTACGAGGCCCACCACGAGCGCGCACAGCACCAGAAGCTGGGCACCAACCTTGACGAAGCTGAACTTGCCGTCCGATGTGAAGAACTTGCTCACGTTTGCCCGTAACTTTAGGTCCTTCCGGGCACGGGGAAATCGCGCAATAAAAGGCCCGGCACCGCCAGCAAAGGCAGTCCGGGCACCGTTGCGCCGCCACACTCCGCGCAACGGGCAAGCCGGGACGGAGCCCAGCAATCCTGCTGCAGAAAGAAGTGAAATTACCCGTTGGCCTTCCCCGACCCCGGCTAATAAATGTCCACTGTAACCGTAGCGTTATAAAGCCGCCAAGAAATGTGCATACCGGGTATTCATAATGTAACGCCCGGACATCGGACTCTCAATCCCAGCTTCCGTATGCCTTCACGGTATTGGCCGCGATTCCGGCGCACAGACCAGCCAGGTCAGTTCCTGTCAATTCGGCCATCGCCCGGACCGTGTAAGGGACCATGTAGCTGGCATTTGGCCGGCCCCGGTGCGGGTGCGGCGTAAGGAACGGCGCATCGGTTTCCACCAGGACCAGCTCGGGGTCAGCCACCGCGAGCGCAGCACGCAGGTTGGCGGCGTTGCGGAAGGTCAGGGTTCCGGCAAAGGACATCCACCACCCCTCCTCGTTGCAGGTTCTTGCCAGGTCCTCATCACCGGAGAAACAGTGGAAGACCACGCGTTCCGGTGCCCCTTCTTCCCGGAGCACCTGGACGACGTCGTCGTGCGCGTCCCGGTCGTGGATCTGGAGCGTCAGGTCCAGGCGTTTGGCGATGTCGATGTGGCGGCGGAAGGAGTGCCGCTGGTGCGCCAGTCCTTCTCCTTCGGTGCGGTAAAAGTCCAGGCCGGTCTCGCCGATGGCCCGGATCCGCGGGTGGGCAGCCAGCTGTTCAATTTCTGCCAGCGCCTCCTCCAGCTGGCCGCGGGCGGCGTAGCGGGGGGCGTCATTGGGATGCAACGCCACGGCCCCCAACAGCCGCCGGTCCAGGTCCACGGCCTGGACGGTAAACCGTGACGACTCAAGGTCGCAGCCCACCTGCACCGCACCCTGGACACCCACGGCGGCGGCCGCATCCAGCGCTGCCGATATTCCAACGGGAGCCTTGCCATCCGGGAAGTCAAGGTGCGTGTGGTTGTCCATGACCGGCACCGGCAGGGGCTCGGGAGCGGGCGGGAAGGCTTTCTGCCGGGAACTGCGCGGCTCCTGCGCGTCATCGGCAGCAGGGTCCTGGTAAGCGGCAGGAGGAAGCGAAGTGCACATCCATCCAGCCTAGCTGCGGAACCCTTCCCCAATTTTGTCGGAACTCTCTGTCAGCTGCGGCAGTTGTGTTAGTAGTCTGGTACGAACACATGCGAACGCCCACCGCCGGGCGACGGCAGGCTTGTTGTCCCGTCCAGGTGAAACCCCGGGCTGAAAGGTTGCCGATGGAATCCCACCGACGCACTGCCAACGATGTGAGCGCTGCGAACCGCACCCTGGCGGGGCTCGCTGATCCCGTCAGCCACCTGAACGGGCACCGCCCGGCCGCCATGGACGCAGAGGGTTTCCATGCGGCAACGCAGCGCATCCTCTCGTCTGTCAATACCGTCATCGATGGGAAATCCGACGCCGCCAAGCTGGCGCTGACCGTCCTGCTGGCCCAGGGGCACTTGCTGCTCGAAGACGTGCCCGGGGTCGGGAAAACACTCCTCGCGAAGACCCTTGCCCGCACCATCGACTGCACCGTCAACCGGATCCAGTTCACCCCCGACCTGCTGCCGTCCGACGTGACGGGTGTGTCCATCTACAACCAGTCCTCCCGGCTCTTCGAGTTCCGGCCCGGCGCGGTCTTTGCCAACATTGTTATTGGCGACGAAATCAACCGGGCCTCCGCAAAGACCCAATCGGCGCTGCTCGAATGCATGGAAGAGCACCAGGTCACGGTTGACGGCACCTCGTACCGGCTCGACGAGCCGTTCATGGTGGTGGCCACCCAGAACCCCATCGAAATGGAAGGGACCTATCCGTTGCCCGAGGCGCAACGGGACCGGTTCATGGCCCGGATCTCCATGGGTTACCCGGACAAGGACGCCGAAATTGAGATGCTCGAAACGCACCAGGCCACCTCGCCACTGACCAAGGTCTCCGCGGTGGTCACTTCGGCGGAGGTGGCCGCCATGATCACCACCGTGCAACAGGTCTACGTGTCCAAGGCCGTCAAGGAGTACACGGTATCGCTGGGCAGGGCCACCAGGGAAAGTCCGCTGCTGCGGCTCGGCGCCAGCCCCCGGTCCCTGCTGCAGCTGCTGCGGGCAGCGAAAGCCACCGCTGCCCTGGACGCCCGGGACTTCGTCCTGCCGGACGACGTCGTCCACGTTGCCGAAGCCGTCCTGGCGCACCGGATCATCCTGGACCGCAAGGCTGCAGGGTCCGGGGAAACCCCGCACAGCGTCCTGAGGGGCATCCTGTCCCACCTGCCTGTCACTTCGGAGACTGCCGGAACCGGCACCCGGAATGCGGCACCTGCCGGCAGGACGGCGGCCCCGGTCACCGGCCTGAGCAGGAACAAGTAGGAAAACCCATGGCGCTGCCGGACAGGCTACCGCGGCACCTCTTCACCCACCGCGGCTGGGGCATGATCGCCGCCGGCGGGGTCGCAGTGGGCGCCGCATACGTTATGGGCCGCAGGGACCTGCTGACGCTGGCGGTACTGCTGATCGTCCTCCCCCTGGTTTCCCTCGCCGGGATCCGGCTGGTCAAGCCCCGGTTCCAGGTGTACCGGGAGTTCACTCCATCTCCCGTGGAAACGTCCGCACCCACAAGCGTGCGGCTCGCGGTGGCACGGACGGGCAGCGGCAGCGGAAGCGCCACCATGGAGGAGCGGCTGCCTGCCCGGTTCGGCGAATCGCCGGCTTTCCGGTTCCCTTCACGGTCAGCCGCCGGGGGCACCAGCCGGTATGAATACCATCTCCGTTCGGCCCAGCGCGGCCAGTTCCTCATCGGCCCGGTGACAGCCGAATTCACGGATCCGTTTGGCCTGTCACTGCACCGGCAGGCAATAGACGACGGCGACATCCTCACCGTGACGCCCGCCGCCGTCGTCCTTCCCCTCACTGGACTGGCCGGCGCGCGCGGCAACGATGGCGTGACGGCAACCAGGATCCGCGCCAACCCCAGCGACGACGACGTGATGACCCGCGAGTACCGCCACGGCGACCCGATGCGGCGGGTGCACTGGGCTGCCACCGCACGCCACGGCGACCTCATGGTGCGCCAGGAGGAATCTGTCACCACACCGGAGGCCACGGTCATCATGGACCACAGGTACGGTGCGTTTTCCGGAGGTTCCGGCGGCGGGCCGGCGGGGCAGGCAGGCCCGGACGGGCACCCCATGGCCACCAGCGGAACCTTCGAATGGTCGGTGGTGGCAGTTATGTCCATCAGTGCACACCTGGCTGAACGGAACTATGCGCTGCGCCTGCTCGACACGGGGGGCAGTCCCGCTTTCCTGCGTTCGCCGTCGGCTCCGGAACCCGAGGTGGAGGAATACAGCGGCGCAGCCGGACTCCAGTCCATCGCAGAAAGCCTTGCCGCCATACAGCTGACCGGGCCCCACCATCCACACCGTGACAATGCCCTCCAGCAATGGGCGGGCCGGGTCGGTGCATCCAACGACCGCACTGCCCTCGACGCGGGCCCTGAGGCGTTTGATGACCTGCTCATGGACAAGCTTTCCGCACACCGCATGAGGGGACCGGTGATCGCAGTCCTCGGTACACTCTCGCGGCTGGAGGCCCTGGCCCTCGCCCCTGCCGCGGGCTACGCCACCAATGCCTTCGCCGTCATCGTGACGGAAAAGCCCGGCGAGTCAGCCGAGGTCCTGGAAGTGCTGCGGCAGGGAGGCTGGCGTGCGGTGGCCGTTGCGCCCGCCGTCCCCGTGGCATCGGCCTGGAGCCAGTTCGACCAGGACGTGGCAGTGCCCGCTCCCTCAGCGGAGGTCCGCCGCGGAACCGGGGCTGCGCTGTGACAGCGGCACCAACACGCAGTCCGCGAGCCAGCAGGCAGTCCGGAACCCGGCAGGAGAAGACCGCCGCCCGGCAACGGGTGGGCCCCTACCCCTGGGTGATGGCCGCCGCCATCGCCGTGGCTGTCTCCGGTGCCGCGCTTTCGCTGAACGGGGTGCTCCGCGGCTGGGGCTGGTACTGGCCCGTCCTGACCACCGTCCTGGTGGTCAGCCTCACGCTGGCTGCCCTGCGGTCCGTGCGCGCCCAGCCCCTGCTGGTGACGGCCGGCGGATTCATCTCCCTGGGCGCCGTCCTGACGCTGACCTTCTTCCGCGGCTCCAGCGTGGCCGGCTTCATCCCTACCGGCGGAACCCTGGTGGAGCTGGACCGCCTCATCCGGAGGGCAAGCGAAACTGTCCTTTCCGAGACTGCGCCCGTGGCGCCCAATGTGGGCATTGTCATGGTCATTTGCGCTGTCCTGGGCCTGGCGGTGATCCTGGTGGACGCCCTTGCGCTGCCGCTCGGCATGCCCGCTGCTTCCGGGGTGGGGCTGCTGGCCATCCTGGTGGTCCCGGCGATGATCAAGCCGCAGAGCGTGGGCTTCTGGGGATTCGCTTTCACGGTGGCGGGCTACCTGGCGATCCTTGCGTGCAGCCAGTATTTCGCGCCCAGCGCCCGGTTCCAGACTGATTCCGCCCGGAGCCCTGGCCAGATGAAGCGCGCCGTGCTCACGGGATCTGTCGCCCTGGCCGCCACGCTGGTGGTGCCCATGGCAATTCCCGGCTTTGACCAGGGAACGTTTCCGCAGGGTTCCCGGCTCAACCCCTGGGGCACCTCCACTGGACTCAACCCCATGATCACGCTGGGCAACAGCCTGCGGACACCTGACGGCAGCGGCCGGATCACCTACGCCACGAATGCGTCTACCCCGCTGTACCTGCGCTCCGTCACCGTGGACCATTTCGACGGCGACTCCTGGGGCCCGGACGACCGTGACGCCTCCCGGCTGCCCCTGGGCGGGCGCATCGATCCCGGCTACACGGTCCTGGCGGACGAGCAGCAGCGGCTGGTCACAGCCATCGACGCCGGCAGTTTCACCAGCCCCTATCTCCCTGCCCCTTATGCCCCGGAATCGGTACGGGGACTCAGCGGACGGTGGACCTGGGACCCGGCCACCCTGAGCATCAAAGGTTCGGACACCACCACGTCCCGGCGGCAGGAGTACCTGGTGACGTCCACCGCCCCCCGGCTGACGGCAGGGCTCCTGGCCCAGTCCTCAGCCGCCGTCCAGGGCATCCCGGAGGACTTCACCAGGATTCCCGGAAACGTACCGGACATTGTCCGCAGCACCGCCGATACCGTGGCGGGGACAGGCACCCCGTACGCGAAGGCGATGGCCATCCAGAAGTACCTCCGTTCGGCGGAGTTCACCTACTCCCTGCAGTCTCCAGTGCAGGGCGGCTACGACGGCAACGGGCTGTCCGTCCTGGCCGACTTCCTGGAGCAAAAGAGCGGCTACTGCATCCACTACGCGTCCGCCATGGCTGTGATGGCGAGGCTCGAAGGCATCCCCAGCCGCATCGCGGTGGGTTACGCACCCGGCAGGCTCACAGGCGCCACGGTTTCCGTGGCAGGCCAGGGAGCGCTGCCGGAATATGAGGTGGACGCACGCGATGCCCACGCCTGGCCGGAGCTCTACTTCCAGGGCCTGGGCTGGGTGCCTTTCGAGCCGACGCCCTCCCGTGGAGTGGTTCCCGACTATGCCACGGAATCGTCCACCGCCGCCGCCCCAGACGTGCTGGACAACAATGAAGACCTGCTTCCCGATGCCACCCCGGCTCCCACCCCCGCGCCGAGCGCCACTGCGCTGCCCGCCCCCGGCGGTGGCGGGAACGCCGGTTCAGGAGTGCAGCTCCTGCCGTGGCTGCTGGGCGCAGCCGGCGTCCTGGGGACGGCGCTGCTGGTGGCTGCGCCCCGGCTCATCAGGACGGGCATCAGGGCCAGGCGGCTAAGGCCCCAGGACACCGGTAACGCGGTACCCCTGGGCTGGCGTGAACTGCTGGACCTTGGCACCGACTATGGCCTTCCCCCCGGGTCCAGCGAAACGCCCCGCGCGTATTCAGCGCGGCTGCGCGGCGCGCTGCTGGGGGATCCCGATGGCCTGGACCGGGCGGCGCACCAGGCTGTTGCCGCGCTCACGGCAGGCTTCGAACGCCACAGCTATGGCCGCCCGGCCGGCGCCGTCCCGGAGGCGGCGGTGGACGGCGGACAGCCCGGTTCAGCCCGCGGCACCGACGGCACCGGAGGCGCCGTGGCAGCGCAGGTTGCGGCCGTGGAATCGTCCCTGCAGGCCAATGCGGGGCTGGCGCGGCGCCTCCAGGCGGCTTGGATCCCGCCGTCCGTCATGGGACGGCTGGGCCGGCTGCTTGCCGCACCGTTCCTGGCCGCGGGGCGATTCCTGCGCAGGACGGCAAAAGCCGCCGCACGCTCCCGTCCTGGTCCTTCCAGGCAGGGAGTGCGCGACGGCGTTCGGCGGCAAAGCGGCGGCTGACCGGCCGCTTTGCCTGATCCGGGCGTTATCCGGCGTAGGGGTCTGCGATGCCGATGTACTGGGTGTAGAGGTATTCCTCGATGCCTTCGAGGCCGCCCTCGCGGCCCAGGCCGGACTGCTTGACGCCGCCGAAGGGTGCCGCCGCGTTGGAGATGACGCCGGCGTTCAGGCCGAGCATGCCGGTTTCGAGGCGTTCACCCATCCGGATGCCGCGGTTCAGGTCCTTGGTGAAGACGTAGGCCACGAGCCCGTATTCGGTGTTGTTGGCCAGGCGCACCGCGTCATCCTCGGAGCTGAAGGTGATGATGGGCGCAACCGGTCCGAAGATTTCCTCGGACAGGATGCGGGTGCCTTCGGTGACGCCGGAGAGGATGGTGGGCTGGTAGAAGTAGCCAGGACCTTCCACCGGCCCGCCGCCCAGGACGGCCGTGGCGCCGGAGGCAACGGCGTCGGAGACCAGTTCGTGGACCTTGTCCCGGCTCTTCGCGTCGATCAGCGGGCCCACCTTGGACTCCGGCTCGGTGCCGCGGGCGGTGGTCATGTCCTTCATCTTCGCGGCGAACTTCTCCGCGAACTCGGCCGCGACGGATTCGTGCACGATGAAGCGGTTCGCGGCCGTGCAGGCCTCGCCCATGTTGCGGAGTTTGGCGAGCATGGCCCCAGCGACGGCGGCGTCGAGGTCGGCGTCCTCGAAGACCAGGAACGGGGCGTTGCCGCCGAGTTCCATGGAGGTGCGCAGGACAGTTTCGGACGCGTCGGAGAGCAGGCGGCGGCCCACCTCGGTGGACCCGGTGAAGGAAAGCTTCCGGAGCCGGGAATCCTTGATCAGCGGGCCGGTGGTGGCGCCTGCGGTGGAGGTGGGGATGACGTTTAGGACACCGGCGGGGAGGCCGGCTTCCATCATGACGGCGGCGAACAGCTGGGAGGTCAGCGGGGTAAGGTTCGCGGACTTCAGGACCATGGTGCAGCCTGCAGCGACGGCCGGTGCGATCTTGCGGGTGGCCATGGCCAGGGGGAAGTTCCATGGCGTGATCAGCAGGCACGGGCCCACCGGCTTCTTGGTGACCAGCAGCCGGGACTTGCCGTCCGGGGAGACCGAGTAGCGGCCAAACGCACGGACGGCTTCCTCGGAGAACCAGCGCAGGAACTCGGCACCGTAGGTGACCTCACCGCGGGCTTCGGCCAGCGGCTTTCCCATTTCCATGGTCATCAGCAGCGCGAAGTCCTCAGCGCGCTCGGTCACCAGCTCGAACGCGCGGCGCAGGATCTCGCCCCGTTCGCGTGGCGGCACCTTGGCCCAGGACTCCTGCGCCGCGGCGGCAGCGTCCAGGGCTGCCTTACCGTCCTCGGCGCCGGCGTCGGCAAGGCTCAGCAGCACCTTCCCGGTGGCGGGATCCTCGACGTCGAAGGTCTTCCCGGAGATGGCGTCCCGCCATTCACCGTTGATGAGCAGGCCAGTGGGGACAGAGGCCAGAAGGGCGCTTTCGCGGTCTGCGGAAACGGCCGGCTGTGCAGTGACAGTCACGATGACTCCCTCGTCAGTAGGGTTGGTGCAGCCCTTGGCGGCGGCCGGAGTGACCGGGCCCATACAGGCTGAATTACTGCCAGACTACTGCGGCGGCTTCAGGCTGGTCTACGCCGTTGCGCACTGCCGCGTCACGGCGCTGCTGTGCAGCTGCACAGCAGCGCAGGCATCTTGTGCGGGACCGTCAGCGGGCCGCAAGGACGGCGGAGTACAGTTCCCGCTTGCTCACCCGGACGTCCTCGGCCACCGCTGCCACCGCTTCCTTGAGCCGGATGCCCTGGGCCACGAGTTCGTTCACGGCGGCCACATGGTCCTCCGGCGTCCCGGGCGCCTTTTCCGGCGCCCCGCCGAGGACAACAGCGATCTCGCCCCTGATCTCCGTGCTTTCGGCCCACACCAGAAGTTCACTGAGGGTGCCGCGGATGACCTCTTCATAGGTTTTGGTCAGTTCACGGCAGACGGCAACCGGACGGTCCGGTCCGAACCGGTCGCGCAGCGCCCGGAGCATTACCTCCAGCCGGTGCGGTGCCTCGAAGAACACCATGGTTCTGTGCTCCCCCGCAAGCTCGGCCAGGCGCGACGCCCTCTCACCGGCCTTCCGCGGAAGGAACCCTTCAAAGCAGAAGCGGTCCGTGGGCAGTCCGGACAATGCCAGGGCGGTGAGTACCGCTGACGGCCCCGGGACGGCCGTCACGGTGAGGCCGGCCGCGACCGCCCCTTCAACCAGGCGGAAACCCGGGTCCGAAACCGAGGGCATCCCGGCGTCGGTGACCATGACCAGGGTGCTTCCTGCCTGCACCTGTGCTAACAGCTCCGCCGTCTTGGTGGCCTCGTTGTGCTCGTGGTAGCTGATGACCCGCCCGGCCACCGTGACGCCCAGGCTTTGGACCAGCCGGTGGAGGCGGCGGGTGTCCTCGGCTGCCACGATGTCCGCGGTTCCCAGCAGTTCCACCAGCCGCGCGGAAGCGTCACCGGTGTTCCCGATCGGGGTGGCGGCGAGCACGATGCGACCCGCAGGTGCCGGGCCGGAATCAGGAAGGGTGCTGGGGTTAGGGTCCACGCCACCAGCCTACTGCTGCCCGGGACCGCCGGCCGCAAACGGTAGCATGGGCTGGTGACGCAGACCTCGACGCGGCCGGGCGGGACCGGACAGGCCGCCCCCGCGGCATCCGGCGCTGAATCCGCGAGGACAGCAGGCAGTTCGGGCAGTTCCCCCAACCGGCCCTGGGTCAGCCGCCCCGCCGACGCCTTCACGATCGAATCCCTGCTGGTACGGCTCCTGGGCAGTGCCCGCGGATGGCGCGACTACCCGCCGTCGCTGAGGCTGTGGTTCCTGCTGGTCCCCGTCCTGACCGCCCTTACCGGGGGAATCCTCAGGTTTGTCCGGCTTGAGGCCCCACCCAAGCTGGTCTTCGACGAAACGTATTACGTCAAGGACGCATACTCCTACCTGGTCAGCGGCTATGAGCGCGGCTGGCCGGACAAAGCCAATGATGCGTTCAACGCCGGAAACCCGGGGGTGCTGCTGGACTCCCCCGAGTACGTGGTCCATCCGCCCGTGGGCAAATGGATGATCGCCGCCGGCATGGGGATCTTCGGCCCGGACAACCCTTTTGGCTGGCGCTTCGCGGCAGCACTGACCGGCACACTGTCCATCCTGCTCCTGTCCCTTATTGCCCTGAAGCTCTTCCGGTCGCTTCCCCTGGCGGGGGCCGCCGGGCTCCTCCTTGCGGTGGACGGCCACCACCTGGTGATGTCCCGGACGTCGCTGCTGGATATCTTCCTGATGTTCTGGGTCCTGGCCGCCTTCGGGGCCCTCCTGCTGGACCGGGACAACGGCCGGCGGCGGCTGGCGCTCCGGCTGGCGCTGGCCGCCGCAGACAACGGAGGGCGTCCGACGGCGGGCCAGCTGCTGTCCGGTCCGTGGCTCGGCATCCGCTGGTGGCGCGTGGCGGCGGGGGTGTGCCTGGGGCTCGCCGTCGGAACCAAATGGTCGGGGCTCTTCTTCCTTGCCGGGTTCGGACTCCTCACGGTCTTGTGGGACCTCAACGCCCGGCGGGTTGCCGGCATCCGCGGCTGGATCAGTGGCGGCATCATCAAGGACGGTATTCCGGCGTTCATCAGCATGGTGCCGGTGGCGGGGCTGGTGTACGCGGCATCGTGGACAGGCTGGTTCCGGTCCGGGAATGCCTACTTCCGCCGGTGGGCGGAAAGCAACCCCTCTGCCGAATGGAACTGGCTTCCGGACGCTGTCCGCTCGCTGGCCCACTACCACCGGGAGGCCTACACCTTCCACCAAGGCCTTGGATCGGACCACCCGTACGAGGCAAGCGCCTGGAGCTGGCTGGTACTCGGCAGGCCGACGTCGTTCTTTTACGAAACGCCGCCGCAGGGCAGCCCGGGCTGCGCGGTGGAAAAATGCACCTCGGCCATCCTGTCCGTGGGAAACCCGCTGATCTGGTGGGGCGCCGTCGTTTCCCTGGTGGTCCTGCTGTTCTGGTGGGCCGGGCGGCGGGACTGGCGTGCCGGCGCCATACTGGCCGGCGTAGGCGCAGGCTACCTGCCGTGGTTCCTGTACCCCGAACGGACCATGTTCTACTTCTACGCCGTGTCCTTCGAGCCTTTCCTGGTCCTGGCGCTCGTGTACTGCCTGGGCCTCGTCCTGGGCAGGGCCTCCGACCCGCCGTGGCGCCGCCGGTCAGGGCTGTACCTGGTGGCCCTGTTCATCGCTGCGGTGATCCTGCTGTCGGCATTCTTTTATCCTGTCTGGGCCGCGGAAACCATTCCCTACGACGCCTGGAAAGTCAGGATGTGGATGCCGTCCTGGATCTAGGGCAGGATGGCATCAGACCCCCAACTGAGCCGCTGCCGCGGCGTGGCAGCGGAACGGAGACCTGCTGTGAGAGAAGCAAGCACCGAACTGCTGGTTGAGCTTGACGCCGCCAGCAACGTGACTGACCTGCTCCTGGAGCAGCATGCCGCCAACCCTGCCCATGCCCTGTACCGGCGGAAGGGCCCGAACGGCTGGGTGGATGTCACGGCCGGCAAGTTCCTGCAGGACGTCAGTGCCCTGGCCAAGGGCCTGATTGCCGGCGGCATCGAGCCCGGCGACAAGGTGGCGGTCATGTCCCCCACGTCCTATGAGTGGACCCTGGTCGATTTCGCCATCTGGTTCGCCGGCGGAGTGACGGTTCCCATCTACGAAACATCCTCCGCCCGGCAGGTGGAGTGGATCATCCAGGACGCGGGGGTGCGCCGCGTCTTTGCCGGGGACCGTGGCCTTGCCGCCCTGGTCACCGGGGTCCTGGCAGGCTCCGACGTCCTTCGGGACCGGCTCGTCAACGTGGTGAGGATGGATTACGACGGCGACGCGCCGGACCTTGCCAGCCTCGCCGCTGCCGGCACCGGGGTTACGGACGCGGAGCTCGAGCGGCACCGCAGCCAGGCCGGGCTGGACGATGTTGCCTCCCTCGTTTACACCTCAGGCACCACAGGCAATCCCAAGGGCTGCGAGATTACCCACGGGAACTTCGCCCTGGTGGCGAAGAACATCGTGGCGTTCCTTCCGGAGCTGCTGCTGCAGGACCAGGCGCGCACCCTGATGTTCCTTCCGCTGGCACACGTGCTGGCCCGCGCCGTGCAGGTGGTCTGCCTCACCGCGGGGGCCACCCTGGGACACACGCCGGGAGCGGCGCAGCTCCTTGAGGACCTGGGCTCGTTCCGGCCCACGTTCCTTCTGGTGGTGCCGCGGATCTTCGAGAAAGTCCGGGCCACCGCCGCCCACAAGGCAGCGCTGGCGGGCAAGGCCCGGCTTTTCAAAGCTGCATCAGAGGCCGCCATCGAGTACTCGCGGGAGGAGGACCGGCGCAACCGCGGCCAAGGCGACGGGCCCGGGCTGCTCTGCCGCACCCGGCACGCGCTCTTCGACCGGCTGCTGTATCCCCGGCTTCGGCAGGCCCTGGGCGGGCAGGTGGGGTACACCGTATCCGGTGCCAGTCCCCTGTCCCTTGAGGACGCCCACTTTTTCCGCGGCGCCGGGATACCCGTGCTGGAGGGCTACGGACTGACCGAAACCACAGCACCGTGTACGGCCAACACCCCGGCCCGGACGCGCGTGGGCTCAGTGGGCATCCCGGTCCCGGGCACCACCATCCGGGTGGCGGGGGACGGCGAGATCCTGGTCAAGGGGATTGGCGTCTTCAAGGGGTACCACAACAACCGGGCCGCGAACGCTGAGGCGTTCGTTGACGGGTTTTTTCGGACCGGTGACCTCGGGGAACTCGATGCGCAGGGGTTCCTCACCGTCACCGGCCGCAAGAAGGACCTGCTGGTCACGGCAGGCGGCAAGAACGTGGCTCCGGGCCCGCTCGAGGAGAAGCTCCGAGCCCACCAACTGGTGGGCCACGCCGTGGTGGTGGGCGACGGCAAACCCTTCGTCTCGGCTCTGGTGACCCTGGACCCGGAGGGCGTGGACAACTGGCGCTCCGAACGGGGCCTGCCCGCCCTAGCAGCGCAGGACGCGGTCAGCGATCCGGAAGTCCTCGCGGCAGTCCAGGAGGCGGTGGACCATGCCAACCTGCTCGTCTCCAAGGCGGAGTCCATCCGCAGCTTCTCGCTCCTCGACGTCCAGTTCACCGTGGAGTCAGGACACCTGACGCCGTCCCTCAAACTGAAGCGGTCCGCCGTCGTGCGCGACTACGCCGGTGAGATCGCCAAACTCTACTCCTAGGGCGCAGTCCCCCGGCCGCGCCCGCCACGTTGCGGGGCCTACTCCTCAACCGCCGCCGGTGCTGCCCCGTCCTTGGCCAGGCCACGCCGCCGGCGGGTGGGCCAGGTGAGGATCAGGGTCACGAGTGAAGCCAGCAGCACCAGTCCCGCTATGACCATGCCGGCATCAATCCAGAACTGGCCGGGGAACAACCGGATCAGGGTGTCGTCCAGGCTGAAGGTCCAGGACCCGTCGGCGAAGAAGATGCGGTGGAACTCGGTAAAGAACTGCTGCCAGCCCAGCACGGCCAGGGTGCCCAGGCCCAGGATGATGACCAGGGTGACGATGGAGCCGGCGAACAGGCCCCTCCGGACTCCGCCCGTGCTTCGCTTGCGGAGGTAAAGGATGGCCACAATGCTGAACAGGACCAGCAGGACGCCGGCGCCGAACGTGGACAGGATCACCAGTTTGACGTCCGCCATGTGGCTCACCTCGCCGTCCTTGAACAGCTTGTCGCCGCTGCGGTGCACCAGGTCCCCGAGGTAGCGGGGGCCGGACCAGTTGCTCAGGTAGTCCACGGCGTAGGAGCCGTACGTCATCCGGTCGTCCGTGCTGAAGCCGTATCCGTCGCCCGGGAACCCCGGCCGGTTGTACTCCACCCACAGGAACAGCGGGCTGGTCACCGCCCGGACAGCCAGGATCAGCAGGACCAGCGGGAAGAAGACGGCGAGCAGGACCTGCATCAGCCGGGGCGCCACAGGTTTGGCGTTAGCGGCACTCTCCCGCTGGGCATTGCGGCGTTCCACCTCTTCCTCCGGCGGGCGGACCTGCAGCGCGGAGGTAGGGAGCGGTTCCTTAAAGACCGGGGAGCTGTCCTCTCCGGGAGCCTCAGCAGCGGCTTCAGCGGCTTTCCGGTCCGCCCTGCTCTCCGGCTGGATGGATCCGTTCCGGCTGGCGGGGGCGGGTTCTGCGCTGCCCGCAACGGCTGAGCTCCGGGCAGCAGCGGAAGAAGCTTTAGCGGCATGGCCTGCGGAGCCGCCGTCCAGGGTGGAGCCGCCAGTTGCGGTTGAAGAGGCAGCGGCCGGGCTGTCAGCGGGTGAAGGGGCAGCGGGCGAGGAGGAGGACCCCGCTGCTGAACCGGAGCCCTTCCCGGCGGGGGTCAGCCAGGAAAACGCGGGCTCGTCGGAGTCCCCGGACGTGTCCAGGTGGGGTTCCGGCTGCGGCTCGGCGCTTTTGGCGCGGGCCGGTGTTTCGTCTTTCACAGCAGCGTCACTTCCGTCGTTTTTCCGCGCCGGGCCGGGCTCAGCCGGCGCGCTTATCTGGTGTCGAGCCTACCTTCCGGGCCGTGGGCTGGACGAGGAACCACCCCGGCGGAATTACAACGATTCAGGCAGCGATTTCCGCGTAGCCCGCGTCCTCGCGCCGCAGGTCCCCGCGTTCTCCCGCGAGGTAGGCGGGCCTGCCCCACCTCAGCACGTAGAACCAGTACGCGGCCAGGACAGCGGCCCCGATCCCGATCTTGGCCCACACCGGCAGCGGGCTGGGGGTGACGAACCCTTCAACCAGACCGGAGGCAAACAGCACAAGGACCAGTCCCAGGGCCACGGTGATCAGGGATCTGCCTTCCTCGGCAACAGCCCGTCCCCTGGTCCGCGGGCCCGGTGACACCATGGCCCAGAAGATCCGCAGGCCGGCCGCGCAGGCAATGAACACGGCGGTGAGTTCCATCAGGCCGTGCGGCAGGATGTAGCTGAAGAAGACGTCGCTTTTGCCGGCGGCGGCGAAAATCCCGGCCGCAACGCCAACCCCCTGGGCGTTGCTGAACAGGATCATCGGCACCCAGAAACCGGTGATACCCAACGCCACGGCCTGCGCGCTGATCCAGGCATTGTTGGTCCAGACAGCACCGGCAAAGGAGGCGGCCGGGTTTTCAGAATAGTAGTTGATGAAGTCTTCCTCAACGTACTGCCTGGCCGCCGCCTCGGTGGCCACTGCCCGCAGCGCGTCGGGCGACGTGCCGATCCACAGCGCGTACGCCGCGCCAATGAGGATGAAGGCCGCACCACAGGCCAGCGTGAGCCAGGTCAACCGGTACAACGCGGCCGGAAGGGCCACCACGAAAAAGCGCGCCAGGTCCGCCGGCACGTTGGATCTGGCCCCGGTGAAGCGGGTCCTGGCCTGCGCCAGCGTGGCGGAGAGCGAGGCGGACAGTCCGCTTTCGGGTGCGATTGACCTGATCAGGGAGAGATGGGCGGACGTGGACTGGTACAGCGCCAGCAGCTCATCGGCCTCGCGCCCGTTGAGCCTGCCCTGGTAGGCGAGCTCGTGCAGCCGTGCCCACTTGTCCGCGTTGGCTGCGGAAAACGCGTCCATATCCACGCGACCAGCCTAGCGCCACCACACTAGACTTTGAGCGACCGCACCGGGAGGGCGGTGGAACGGGGAAGAACAGTGAGTTCGATCATCACCGGCGAGGCCGTGGTCCTGGAGTTGAGGCCGGCGTCCTTTGCCGCCCGTGCGCTTGGGCTGCTCCTGGATGTGGCCTTCAACATCGTCCTGCTCGTGGCGATCCTGATCGGGCTTGCCGCTGCCGGCGAGGACCTCGATGGGGCTGCCGCACGTGCCCTGACCCTGGCCAGCGTGGTCTTTTGCCTGGTCATCGTTCCCGTGGCCGTTGAAACGATGAGCCGCGGCCGCTCCCTGGGGAAGCTCGCCACCGGCCTCCGGGTGGTCAGGGACGACGGGGGTGCCATCCGCTTCCGGCACGCCGTCATCCGCGGACTGACCGGGTTCCTGGAGATCTACCTGACCTTCGGCGGCGTGGCGCTGACGGTTGCGCTTTTCAATGACAGGTCGCGGCGGCTGGGTGACCTGATGGCCGGAACCTATGCCGTCCGCACCCGGGTGCCGGTGGAGCAACCGGTTCCGGTGTTTGTGCCGCCGCGCCTCCGGGCGTGGGCCGCGGCTGCCGACATTGGAAGGATTCCCGATGCGACGGTGCGCAGGGCCTCCCAGTTCATCCGGCAGGCGGGGAGGATGGCGCCCCTGTCCCGGGCCGGGATGGCCGGGTCCATCGCCACGGAACTGTCCGCGCATGTGGCCCCGCCGCCGCCCCCGGGGACCAGCCCGGACGACTACCTTGCCGCCGTCGTCGCTGAACGCCGGAGCAGGGAGCTGGCGAGGCTGACGCAGGCACGCCGGCGCAACACGGAGATCGGCGAGCGGCTGCAGCGGCTGCCCTTCGGCAGCTGACGCTAGTTGTCGTACTCGCTCCACGGGATGTTCCAGTCGCCGAACCCGTCATCATGGGCGGCGTAGTCCCCCTCGGTGTTTACGATCTGCACCACGTCGCCGGTGCCCATGTTATCGAAGACCCAGGCGGCGCCGTCGGGAGCGAACCCAATGCAGCCATGCGAGACGTTCGCGTTGCCGATGAACGGATAGGCAGACTCCAGGGCCTGGTGGATATAGGCGCCGCTGAGGGTGAGGCGGATGGTGTACTCCACGTCAACGTCCCCGTAGTAGGCAGGATCGTCCGGCTTGAGCCCGATACTTGAGGCCCGGAAGTGGTCGTAGCGTTTCTTTTCCATCAGCACCCCGTAGCCGCGTGCGGACGGGAAGCGCTGGTCCCCCATACTGACGGGCAGGGTCTTGACCACCTGGTCATTGACGCTCAGCGTAAAGGTGTGCGCGGCGGAGTCGGCCACCGCCACCTTCTTGTCGCCGATGGAGATGTTCACCTTCTTGTTGAAGTTGGCGATCTGCCCATTGCCAAGGTCAACGCCGAACAGCGTCATGTCCATGGCAATGGTGGAGTTGGCAGCCCAGAAGTTCTCCGGGCGGTACCGGACCATGGTGTCGCTGTGCCAGTGGAAGGCGCCTGTTTGGCCGGCACTGCTGGTAATGCTGATGGCCTTCTCAACGGCCTCACGGTTGACCACAGGCTCGCTGAAGATGACCTGCAGCGGCTGGCCGACACCCACCTTCATGCCGTCGAGGGGGTAGATGGCGGCGTCCGCCTCATGGGAGCTGGAGACAGTGCTGAAAGACTGCGTGGTGCTGGTCTCCCGTCCCGCGCCGTCCTTGGCCACGTACGTGTAGCTGTAGTCGGTGTTGAATTTCAGGGGGCCAGCGGCGGTCCAGCCGGTTCCCTGGGAGTCGATTGCGCCCTCCACGGTCTCGCCGCCGGTGCTGGTGAGGGTGACGCGTTCGATGGTTCCGTTGCTGACCTTCAGGGACACCGGAGCTGCCGGGTTGACCTGCTTCGCCCCGTTGGCCGGCGCAGCGTCGAACATCACCGGAGCCACCACTGGAGCTGCAATTCCTGGGGTTGTCCTCACTGAGGAGCTGGCCTCGGACTCGATGGTGCTGCGGGCGATGCCCGGCGCGACGGCGGCGAAGACCCCACCGACGGCAGCGAGGAGGCAGACAGTTGCCACCACAAGGATCTTCTTCATTCGACCGGGACGGCGGGACGGGACTTCGGGCTCCATATTTTGATCCTAGGCGCAGAAAGTAACGGCCCGGGCGCTCTGGGCACCCGGGCGCTTTACTTCTTAGTAACGATAGTGCTCGGGCTTGTAGGGACCTGCGACGTCGAGGTCCAGGTAGGCGGCCTGCTCCTTCGACAGCTCGGTCAGTTCCACGCCGAGCGCGTCCAGGTGCAGCCGGGCGACCTTCTCGTCAAGGATCTTCGGCAGCACGTAGACCTGGTTCCCGTACTCCCGCTCCCCTTCCGGCTGGCTGCTCTTGGTGAAGAGCTCAATCTGCGCGATCGTCTGGTTGGCGAAAGAGTTGCTCATCACGAATGAAGGGTGGCCGGTAGCGTTGCCGAGGTTCAGCAGGCGCCCTTCGGAGAGGACGATGATGGACCGTTCCCGGTCCGTTCCCTCGTCAAGTACCCACTCGTGCACCTGCGGCTTGATTTCCACCTTCCGGATGCCGGGGATACGTGCCAGTCCGGCCATGTCGATCTCGTTGTCGAAGTGGCCGATGTTGCCCACGATCGCCTTGTCGCGCATCGCGGCCATGTGCTCGGCCAGGATGACGTCCTTGTTGCCGGTGGTGGTGATGAAGATGTGGCCCTCGCTGAGGACGGATTCCAGTTTGGCGACCTGGTACCCGTCCATGGCTGCCTGGAGTGCGCAGATGGGATCGATTTCGGTGACGATAACGCGGGAGCCCTGGCCGCGGAAAGCCTCTGCCGCGCCCTTGCCGACGTCGCCGTAGCCGCAGACGACGGCGATCTTGCCGCCCATCAGAACGTCTGTGGCGCGGTTGATGCCGTCCGGCAGGGAGTGCCGGATGCCGTACTTGTTGTCGAACTTGCTCTTGGTGACGGAGTCGTTGACGTTGATGGCCGGGAACAGCAGCTTGCCCTGCTCCGCGAGCTGGTAAAGGCGGTGCACGCCGGTGGTGGTTTCCTCCGTGACGCCCAGCAGGCGGGAGCCGATCCGGGTCCATTTCTGCGGGTCCGCCTGCAGCGAGGCGCGCAGCACCTCGAGGAAAACGCGGCCTTCCTCGGACTCGTCGTCGGCTGCGGCCGGGACGGTACCAAGGGCCTCGAACTCGGCTCCCTTGTGGACCAGCATGGTGGCGTCTCCGCCGTCGTCGAGAATCATGTTCGGGCCGAGGTCCGGGTTGCTGTCCGCGCCGGGCCAGGTAAGGATCTGCTCGGCGGTCCACCAGTACTCCTCCAGCGTCTCGCCCTTCCAGGCGAACACGGGCACACCCTGGGGGTCCTCGACGGTTCCGTTTCCGACCACCACGGCCGCGGCGGCCTCGTCCTGGGTGGAGAAGATGTTGCAGGAGGCCCAGCGGACCTCGGCGCCGAGAGCGGTGAGCGTCTCGATCAGCACGGCGGTCTGCACGGTCATGTGCAGGGATCCGGCGATCCGGGCGCCCTTGAGCGGCTGGGTGGGGCCGAACTCGGCGCGGAGCGACATCAGGCCCGGCATCTCGTGCTCGGCGAGGCGGATCTGGTGCCGGCCGGCTTCCGCCAGGGTGATATCGGCAACCTTGTAATCAAAAGTCATGGGTAATCCTTCGTCCTGTCCGGAGTGCTGTTGGTTCCGGTGTTGCTGTGTAAAGTTCGACGGCGGCCGTGGCGCCCGCGTTCCGGCCGGCCAGTTCGCTGCTACGTGGCTTGGCCCGTTCCGGGGACTGAATCATGCTGGTCCGATCCTGCCGCGGTGGCCGCTGCCAGCAGCTCTGGTGGCAGGAGGAGCGGAATGCCGTCCTCGATGGCGTAGCGCGGCTTCACTCCGGAGTCCCCGGCGGCGGCCGCCACCAGTTCCTCGCCTTCCTGCACCAGGGCCGAACCCGTGACGGGACAGCGGAGGACGGACAGCAGCTCAGGACTGATATGTGGCATTCTTGGTGCTCCCTGGCGGGCGCGCTCGCGCCGGTAGCGGACTGGTGTGCAGCTACCAGCCTACCGCCAGAGGATGTCAGGAGGGTTCACGCAGGATGCGCAGGTGCCCCCTGCGGGTGCCTTCCGCGCCGGCCGGTGCTTCCAGCGCAGAATGGGACGCGCGCTGCGCCGGCGGCTGCTGTCCCTGGGCCGGGAGGGCCGCGGCATCCCGCACCGCATTGGCAAGGGCCAGGAGGTCGTCGGGGCCAGGCTGCTGGGGCGTTGACGGCATGGCAAGCCGGAGGACTTCCCAGCCACGGGGAACGGTCAGCGAGTCAGCGTGCTGCTCGCACAGGTCGTAGCAATGCGGCTCCGCGAAAGTGGCCAGAGGGCCAAGGACGGCGGTGGAGTCCGCATAGACGTACGTCAGGGTAGCCACCGCTGACTGGCGGCAGGCAGATCTTGAACACTGACGGATAGCTCCCACGACATCACAGACTACTCGGTGTCCGCGCCAAAACCGTGCATTGCCCGCCCGACCCGACGCGTCCCTGCCGCGGGGAGAATATATCGCATAAATGTTCCCCCGGGTTTAGAGTCGATGTATGCAGTCATCGAACCAGAAATCAGGTTTCACGGTCCGGTTGGCTGGTCCGGATGCCCCTGGTAATCCGGGCACCGGCTCCTCCGGCAAAAGCTTCATGATGCGCCGCCGGAACCGTCACGGACGCGGGCTCCGCGGGGAGGTCATGCTCCCCGCACACCCCGGATACCGGACGCGCTCGGACCGGTTTGATGACATGGTGCTGGATTCCGCGCAGCGGCTGCACGACATCTGGGGCAAGACGCTCGACGGCGTCCGGTTCGGCGTCGATGAGATCCCGTCCGACCTCGAACAGCTGGCCGCCAACTCCGCGTCGGCGCCCATGGGGTCCTATACTCCCGCCGCGGACGGCGAAGGGCCCATGATCACGGTGTACCGGCGCGTGGTGGAACAGGGCTGTCCCGGCCCCGAAGAGCTCCAGGACCTGGTCCATGACGTTGTGGTGGAGCACACGGCCGAGATGCTGGGAGTGGCTCCGGAAACCCTGGACCCCGTCTACCGCCGCCGGTACTGATCCGGGCTGCAGCGGCCGGAAGTGGGTTCAGCGGCTGGGGCCGTTAGTAGCTGAGGGTGACGGGCACTGTTTCCTGGCCGGCCGCCGCCGCCAGGAACGCGAGCGTTGAGATATCGCTCCTTCCGTCCTGCTGGACCAGCACGGAGCCATAGGCGGCGTCCCCTGACGCTGACACCACGTATCCCACGACGTCGGCGTCGCCATCCTTTTCCGGCACTGCGATGGAGGACGTCGTCCCACCGGCAATATCGGCGGTGGCCGGTGCCCTGACTTTTCCATCGGACGTAATGGCGGAGTACGTGATGGTTGCCCTGGTGTCCAGGGCACCAAACACCAGGCTGCGGATCCCGCCCTGGGGAACCGGAACGACGTGCTGGCTGCCAAGCCGCACTCCGGCGGCCGCCCAGGCAACGTCCGTGGCCTGGTCTTCCTGGAGCCCGCGGGTGACCCGGGCCGCGGCGACAAACGAAACGTCCGAGGAAGCAGCCACCGTGTACTGCCCGGCGGGGACCCCTGCGAGGGAGACCTCGGTGACGGCGCCGGCCTTCGCGGTGATAACCCCGCCCGAAGGCAGGGCCTCCTGTCCGTCGCGTCCGTACATCCGGACTTCCACCACTGCATCCGAAGGGCCTGGAACTGTCAGGTGGAGCGCCGGCCCTGCGTCCTCGTATCCTGGCTTTCCGGTCAGCTGGGCCAGCCCGGCAGGGTCCTGGATGTCCAAACCCGTCATGACCTGTCGCACGGCCGGAGCCGCTCCCGGGGCAATGAAGTCGACTCCTCCGGGCGTGAGGCCCCTCAGGACACTCTGCTGGATGACGGCAGCCACGGGGCCTCCGGCACTTCGGACACGGACGCTCAGCTGCGTCTCGCCCGGGGCCAGGCCGGCAAGGACCAAGGCCCGCGAGCTGCCTGGCGCAACCAGCAGGCCCCTGCTGCCGGGTGCCTGGATCTGGCCCTTTGCGCCGAAAAGTTCCAGGCTCACCGTGGCGGGGGTGGTGGAGGCGTTGGTCAACACCAGCACTGATGCCCGGCCCACGGTGGTGCTTGCCCCCGCGATCCACTGGTCATTCGAGGGCTGGTGGCAGTTCGAGGCCGCAGTGCCTTGAAGGTCGCCATCGGTGGCGGTGAACTTCATCACCGCTGCAGCTGAGGCTTTTTGGTTCGCCAGTGCCTCGGCGCTCAGCACGCTCACCTGCTCCACGGGACGGGACACCACTGCGCCTGCCAGGAGTTCCTGGGGCGCCCCGGCGGAAGCGCCCTGGCCTGGCCCTTCGGAGATGTCCACTGCGGTTGTCCCGTCCAGCTGGGACAGGCGGCTGGCCGGCAGGACCCCTGCCGCGCCGAGCACCGCGCCCGTCACTGCGCTGGCCGCGGTGGCTGATACCGGACTGAACTGGGGGTCGGTGCCTGCTTCTGTCCCCTCCAGCAGCCGGGCCGGTCCCGGACAAACGCCCACACTCGCCCCGGCGGGGACGGCTGCCGCTGCGGCAGCTACCACGCGGCTCGATTCCGGCGGCGGCAGCAGCGATCCCCCAGCCACTACCGCCCCCGCACCGGTGAGGATCATAGCCGCGGACGCCAGCCCCACGAACGCCGTTTTGCGTCCCCGCTGTACGGGCCGCTGACCCGTATCCGCCGTGGTTTCCGGGTGCGCTGTGCTTGCGTCCTCCAGCGGCTTGCCGGCGTCGCCGGAGGACTGGGCCTCCGGAGTTGCCGGCGGCGTAGTGTGCTCATGCATTCTGGTGTTCCTTACGCAGGGAGCCCTCGTCCCGGGAGATGCCCGTCCGGGGCCTCCTGGCCGGCATTGGTATGGCGAGCAGGACCGTCAGGCCAATCACCGTGATCTGTGCAATGGCCGTCCACACGGCCCAGGGGTTTTCGTAGCGGATGGTGAGCTGGCCACCTGTTGCGGGAAGCGTGAAGGCCTGCGACCAGCCGGAGGTGGTCGCAGTCAATTTCCGGCCGTCAAGCCAGGCGGTCCAGCCGGCATCCGCTCTTTCGGCCAGCACCACAAGGCGACCTTCAGGACCGGCCGGAACGGGGGCGTCCACGTCGCTGTAGCCGGAGGGAACCAGTCCGATGGCAGCACCGCTTCCATCGACGATACGTACCCGGTGTGCAACGTCTGCGGCCTGAAGGGCCGGCTGGTTCAACGGGGTGATCCGCCAGAGCCACCCCACATCGGTTTGGCCCACGGCAACAAGGCCCGGTACCGCGTCCATCCGGCTGGCCGTCAGCTGGGCAGCCGTGTCAGCGGAGCGCAGGACAACAAACCCTACGCCCAGCTGTTCGAGGTCGCTCCGCGGGTCGACGCCCTGGCCTGCGACGACCGTTGCCACCACACGGCGCACGGCGGCGGTGACATCGTCGTCGTCGCGAATGGTCTCGGCACCCGGGCTTCCGATGATGTTCCGCGCGGAAGCAATCGTGGAGAGGCTGTCCAGGGTGGTTCCGGCGCCGCGCATCAGTGATGCGTCGAACGTCCCGTTGTCCCGCGTACTGATCAGCAGGGTGCGTGATTGCTCAGGCCCGGTTCCGCGGTCAATGGCGGTGGCCGGCAGGGTGCGCGGGTTGGTGGCCTCCACCAGCCGGGGGGTTCCGAGCAGGCCGGCGGCGTCGGGGGTTTGGCGGCTGGCGGCTTCGCCGCCCGGGGAAGCCGTCCCCATGCCAACAGCGGCCGCCGTGGCAGGGCGCAGCAGGTTCTGGGCTGACCATGCAGCCATTCCGGCCAGGGGCCCCGCGAGCAGGATGACCATGCCGACGGCGGTGGCGGACCGAAGGGCGGCCCGGCGCCTGGCGCTGCCGCTGGCCGCTCCCCGGTGCGCCATGGACAGCAGATGCTCCGCTCCCAGGATGCCTGCCGCCAGGAGTGCGAACGCCGCAGCAGACACTGCCGGTCCGGTGAACGGTGTGACGAGGCTCTGGGCGTTGACGGCAGTGGCCACGTGGCCTGCCAGCCAGCCGCCTCCCAGGGCAAGGATGCCAGCCACCCAGAAACCCCTCACCATCGCGGCACGGTGCCCGGGTACCACCAGTCCGGCGACGGCCAGCGCCAGCACCGGGGCTGCGACCAGGAGTGCCAGCACCAGCGCCCACGGTACTGTGCCGCCGGCAAAGGAGGGAAGCCCGGCGAGGCCGCCCTGCGGGTCAAACCGCAGCGGCTGGCCCAGCACCTGCTGCCACAGCGGCGCTGAGTCAAAGGCAAGCGGCAGGCCGGGATCGGCCAGTAAAGCCCGGGGCCTGTCCAGGACGGAGAGTCCGAAAGGAATGAATAAGGCCGCAGCGGGCAGCAGGGCCCACCAGACCGTCCGGCCGCGGCGTCCGGGCAGGAGGCCGCAGAGCACGACCACCACGGTAGCCGGAAACAAGAGTGAAGGTGCCGATGCAACAACGACTGCCAGCGCAAGGCCGGCCGCGGCCGCGGCGGTCCAGGATGGCGTGCCGTTGATACCGGGCCTGACGGGGGGCCTCTCGCCGGGACGGCCTTCGGCGGGGGAAGGCAGCGTGAAGCGGCCATGGCCAACTGCGGAGCCGGTGGCCCGCAGCAGGGCCAGGACCACCAGGGGAAGCATGAGGTGGGCAACCAGCGCCCCTGCCCTGCCCTGGTTGAGCGCGACCTGGAGTGCAGGTGCGGCAGCCCAGAGGAGGGCGGCGGCCAGCCGGAGCCGGCGGCGGACAGTCAGCCCGCCGGCGGCGAACCATGCCGTGAGCCCGGACAGCGGCGTGGCGAGCAGGAGCAGCCAGGCCATGGCGGGGTTGGCATCGCCTCCGCCCAGGATCCCGAGGATCCACAGGACGTAGCCGAAGGGGTCTCCCAGTCCGGGCAGCCCTGCCCCCAGGGTGATCCACCAGCTGGAAGCGTGGTGCCAGATGTCGCCGAGGCTGGCAGCGACAGGAATAAGCGCACCGCCGGACACGGCGTCGGCACGGAAGAGCCCGGTCAGGCCCAGGAGCGAGGCCACGGACGAAACGATGACCACAGCCAGGGCGCCGTTGCCCACCCATCCACGCTTTGTGGTGGCCAAGGCAGCAAAGTCGTCCGAGGCATCGCCGGTGGGCTGGTGCGCCAAGGGATCCTGTTCAAGCTCGTCCGACGGGGAAGTGTCCGAGCCGAGCGCCTCCATCAGGGACCGCCGGTGGCTCCAGACTTCGCGCCTGGGGGTTTGGAGCTTGCGGATCACGGAACGGCGGATGCGGCGGGTCCGGCGGGCGCTGCGGCGGGCCCTCGCCACTGCGCGCGGCCTTCCGAGGGCCCCGCAGGTGGCAACGACCTGTGACAGGCCGTGCCCAGGATCCTTGACCAGGATGCTCAACACGAGTTTGAAGAGGCTGCCCAGGAGTGCCCCGGCCCCATGGACCGGCACCATCCATGGCGGTGAATGCTTCAGGCGCAGGTGGACCTGGGCTTTCCGGGCCGCCGCCGCATTGCCCAGTGCCTGAGGCCGGTGCGCAACATGGAACATGCGGGCCGCGGGCACCACGACGACGCGGTGCCCGGCCAGCCGGTTGCGCCAGCAGAAGTCGACGTCGTCGCCACTGCCGGGCAAGGCAGGGTCGAAACCGCCCAAGTGCTCCCAGATGTCACGGCGGACAAGCATGCCCGCGGAATTGACGGCGAAGGTATCGCTGCGGCCGTCGTACTGCCCCTGGTCGAGTTCGTCGGCGTCGATCAGGGTGAGCCGTTCAGCCCACCGGCTGGTGGACAGGCCGACGTCGATGAGCTTGCGTTCCGCGTGCCAGTCCAGCTGCTTGCACCCTGCGACCGTGACCGAGGGCGCCCGTTCAACAGCGCTGAGCAGTTCGGCCAGTGCTTGCGGAGCAGGTGCTGCATCATCGTGAAGCAGCCAGATCCACTCCGGTTTGTCCGGCGCGGCACTCCCCCGCCAGGGAGCCAGTTCGGCAAGCACGGCGGAAACGGCCGCCCCCATGCCGCCTTTGCCGCGCTGCTGGCTGATCACATTGGCTTCACCCAGGGCCCGCTGCAGGAGGACCCTGGAGTCATCCCGTGATCCGGCGTCGACGCCGATTGCGTAGTCCGCGGGCCGGGTCTGGCCCGCCAGGGCTGCAAGGGTCCTGGGCAGATAGGCACTGCCGTTGTGGGCGACCACAACGGCAGTGACGTGAACATCCTGGTGAATTAGATTGCTCGCTTCCTAAGCCGCCGGCGCTCACGCTCGGAAAGGCCTCCCCAGATGCCGAACCGTTCGTCGTTTGCCAACGCGTATTCAAGGCACTGCGAGCGCACATTGCAGGCTCCGCAGACTTTTTTGGCATCCCGCGTGGAGCCGCCCTTTTCAGGGAAGAATGCCTCGGGGTCAGTCTGGGCGCACAAGGCGTCTGTTTGCCAGCCGAGCTCACCTTCGTCGTCGAAATCCTGCTGGAAGGGCAGCCCGATCCACACCGGCTGGCTTGCGCCACCGGCTGCAAGTTCCATGGGCGGGTCGAGATCATCCTCTGACTCCGGGCCACCGTCAAGCAGCGCCTCGTGGGCGGCGAGGAATGCAGTGGCCTGGTCCTCCAGGACGCCGCCCGCATTCCTGTTGTACCGATCGGCAGCATCAGGATCGGCGGGGTCCACGTACCAATCGCTTGGCACCCCCCGGGCGCGGTACTTTGCCGTTGCCTGGCCGGCCACGACGGCATCTTCCTGGATACGCTCTGCTTGCCCCATCGGCGACCCTCCTGATTTGCAGCTACTGCCTGGATACGTGGCACTCGGTTGTGTGCCGGCATTTACGCAGTTGCCTTTAGGTATCTAATTACACGTGTGTAACTTGGACGAGTCAAGCTGCCGCCGGATAATAATCACTCAGGATGGCGAACGCGGCGTACGCCACGCCCGGGAATTGATAACGCCGGCACGGCGCGGCTGGCGAGGAACTTCGAATCCTCCCGGGCAACGGCCCAAATCGCCACCAACGGCGGGAAAAATACCGGCAAACAGACAAAATAGCAAGCAGGCTGAGTATCCCCTGTGATTAATGTCACTCCACCTTGTGGGGGTCCGATTCATCTGCCAAGCCTGTCCCGCGTCAGCCGGTCCCACGTCCACCGTGACTGGCCATCCTCCCGGTGGCAGGATGGTGGCAGGATGGTGGCATGGGCACCCCGCTATCTGAACTCATGTCATCGCTCCGTTCGGGCAATTCAACGGCTCCCCGCCTTACGTGGTACGGCCCTGACGATGAGCGGGTGGAGCTCTCCGGCAGGGTGCTGGACAACTGGGTTGCCAAGACGAGCAACCTGCTCCAGGACGAATTGGACGCCATCCCCGGCATGCGCCTGCGCATGGATTTGCCCGCGCACTGGAAGTCGGTGGTCTGGGCGCTGGCCGCCTGGCAGGTGGGGCTGCAGACCGTTCTTGACGGGGGCACGGCGGACTATTTGGCTACGGCGGATCCCGAGGCAGTTGAAGGAAAATACGACGCCGTCATCGCCGTGGCCTTGCCGGCGCTGGCGATGCGGTGGCCGGGTGCGCTTGCGGCCGGCTGCCTGGACTTCGCCGCGGAAGTCCGCTCCCAGGGGGACGTCTTCATGCCGCACGCCGAGCCTGATCCCGCAGGGTGCGCCCTCGTGGCGGGGGACGGCCGGACGCACTCCCATCAGGACCTGCTCAGCAGCTTCGCCGCCCGCCATGATGAAGGCGTACGCCTTCATGTTCCTGCCGGGAACGGCTTGGAAGGCGCGCTGTCCAATGCCCTGGGCGCCTGGCAGCACGGTGGATCGGTGGTAATGACGCATCCGGAGGTGGAGCTGACCGACAAGCTGCTCACAGCGGAGCGCATCCACGGCAGCTAGGAAAGCCGGGGCCTGACGCCCGCCCGCGCCCCAAGGTCTCCAGCTACGGCTTGGCGCGTCCGTCGGTCGAAGGCTCGGGTTCCGCTTCGCGCTCCACCCCGGAGCCATGCTCCTTGTGGCGGTGGTGAAGCTCGATGAGCTCGTGGTCGTGGGAGAATTCCGGTTCCTGGTCCAGTTCCTGGTTGAAGACCAGGAACCGATAGGCGAAGAAGCGGACCACGGTAGCCACAAGAATGCCCGCCACTCCGGCCAGGAACAACATGTTCTTGTCCGTGATGCCCATCCCGTATTTCGCAAGGGCTGTGAAGCCCGTGGAAATCCCGATGCCTATCCCGTTGATGAGGACGAACATCAGGAATTCGCGGAGCACGTTGGCCTGGCGGCGGTGCCGGAAGGTCCAGAGACGGTTGGCGATCCAGGAGAAGACCGTGGCTACGGAAGCGCCAACGAACCGCGCCTTGGCCTCGCTGTCGGTCATCGGACCGTGCATCAGGTAGTACGTGAGACCGTTGTCGATCACGAAGGCCACACCGCCCACGGCTCCGAACTTGGCCACTTCGCGCCAAAAAAGCGAGGCGAGCCCCCGGATACGGTCTGCAAGTGTGGTGAACATGGCCCTCCATGGCTGTGTGAACTGTGGGCCATTGGGCCGGAGGCCATTTTAGCCCCCAAACCTGTGAGTCAGCCTTCCCAACCGGCGGTAAGGGGTAGCCCAGCCGCTGAAATACTCCCGGCCCGCCGGACCGGAGCGCGGGATACCGGACGGTCTTCGGTAGGCTGGCCCATGTGACTTTTCCAGTAATAGGCGTAGTTGGCGGCGGCCAGCTTGCCCGAATGATGGCCCCTGCAGCAACTGCCCTCGGCTTCGAACTCCGTGTCCTCGCCGAAGGGGACGACGTCTCTGCTGTCTCGGCAGTGTCCTCCTCGCCGGTGGGCGACTACAAGGACCTGCAGACGCTGTTGGACTTTGCCCAAGGCCTGGACGTTATGACCTTTGACCACGAACACGTCCCCACAGACCACCTCCGCGCTCTGCAGGACGCCGGCGTTAACGTCCAGCCCGGGCCTGATGCACTCGTGAACGCCCAGGACAAACTGGTCATGCGTGCCGCCATCGACCGGCTGGAGCTTCCCAACCCGGCCTGGGCCTCCGTCCCGGACGTGGCGGCACTGGTCAGGTTCGGCGATGAGACAGGCTGGCCCGTTGTGCTGAAGATGCCGCGCGGCGGGTACGACGGCAAGGGTGTCAGGATCGTCGCCTCTGCAGAAGAAGCTGCCGAAACATCTGAATGGTTTGACGCCATGAGCCCCCTCCTCGCTGAGGCCAAAGTGGAATTCACCCGGGAGCTTTCAGCACTCGTTGCAAGGACACCCGACGGCGAAGCCCGGGCCTGGCCGGTGGTACACACCATCCAGGTGGATGGCGTGTGTGACGAAGTGATAGCTCCCGCCCTGGACATCCCGGTGGAGGTCGCTGCTGCCGCAGAGGACGCTGCCCTGCGGATTGCTGGTGAACTTGGCGTCACGGGAGTGCTGGCCGTTGAGCTCTTTGAGACCCCCGGCGTCGGCGCAGGGTTCCTGATCAACGAACTCGCCATGCGCCCCCACAACACAGGGCATTGGACGCAGGACGGCTCGGTGACAAGCCAGTTCGAGCAGCACCTGCGGGCGGTACTGAACCTTCCCCTGGGCGCCACCGATGTGCTTGGCCCCGTGGTGGTAATGAAAAACTTCCTGGGCGGCGACAACCAGGACCTGTTTTCTGCCTTCCCGATGGCGCTTGCCAGCGAACCCGCCGCAAAGGTGCACTGCTACGGCAAGTCCGTCCGCCCGGGCCGCAAGATCGGCCACGTAAACCTGGTGGGTTCATCCACGGCGGACGTTGATTCCGTCCGCCGCCGCGCCACGATGGTGGCAAGCATCATCCGCGACGGCCGGGCACCGGCAGAAGAACTGCCGAGCACTTTCGAGGAGAAGCCATGAGCGCCCCAACCACCCCCTCCACCGCGTCGGAGGCCGCCCCGCTGGTGGGGCTGGTCATGGGATCCGACTCCGACTGGCCCGTTATGGAGGCTGCGGCTGACGCGCTGGCGGAGTTCGGCATTCCCTTCGAGGCCGACGTCGTGTCAGCCCACAGGATGCCCACCGAAATGATCCGCTACGGGCAGACAGCCCATGAACGCGGCCTGAGGGTCATCATCGCCGGGGCCGGCGGCGCAGCCCACCTGCCGGGAATGCTGGCCAGCGTCACACCGCTCCCGGTGATCGGCGTTCCCGTTCCGCTCAAGACCCTGGACGGAATGGATTCCCTGCTGTCGATCGTCCAGATGCCCGCCGGCGTCCCGGTGGCCACCGTGTCCATCGCAGGAGCACGCAACGCCGGGCTCCTGGCCGTGCGGATGCTCGCTGCGGGCACGGACGAGCTCGCCGCGTCGCTCCGCGCGGACCTCCTGGATTTCGCAGCAGACCTCAACGCAGTTGCCACCCGCAAGGGTGCCAACCTGCGCCAGAAAGTCAGCGAGGTCTTTGCAGACGGCAACGGCGCCCTGCGGAGCGGCCGCTAGGCGGCGCGTATGTCCAGCAGCAAAATGCGGCAGGCCGCCCCCGGCACCTCCATGACCGACCCGGTCCGCTACCCAGCCAGCACTTCCCCTCCGGTGCGAACGAAACGGGCTTTCGTCCTCATCCTTTTGACCCTCCTGGTTCCGGGCAGCGCCCAGGTCGTGGCGGGCAGCCGCAAACTCGGCCGCGCCGCGCTGCGCGTGACCCTCGGCGTCTGGGCAGCCCTGGCCGCCGCGGTGCTCCTGCTGCTCTTCAACCGGACCCTGCTGATCAACATCATCACCAATCCCTTCGCTTCCCTGGTGATCGTCATTTTGCTGGCAGCCCTGGCCGCCGCCTGGGCACTGCTTTTCATCAACACCCTCCGGCTCATCCGGCCACTACTGCTTGCACCTCGGGCCCGGCCCGCAGTGGGGATAGCCCTGGTGCTGGCCATGGTCCTGGGCAGCGGGTCCCTTGGTTATGCTGCCTACCTGCTCAATGTGGGGCGTAATGCCATTGGAAGCATCTTCTCCTCCGGCCCCACGATCGATCCCGTGGAAGGCCGCTACAACTTCCTGATGATGGGTGGGGACGCAGGCGAGGACCGCACCGGGAGGCGCCCGGACAGCCTTTCCGTCCTCAGCGTGGATGCCAAGTCGGGGCAGACGGCCATCATCTCCGTGCCCCGGAACCTCCAGAACGCCCAGTTCAGCGAGGACTCCCCCATGCGGGCCATCTACCCGGACGGCTACGACTGCGGGGACGAGTGCCTGATCAATGCCATCAACACCGAGGTGACGAACGAGTACGCCGACCTCTACCCCGGCGTCGCTGACCCCGGCGCTCAGGCCACCCTGGAAGCCGTTTCCGGGACGCTTGGGATCACGGTGCAGGCCTACGTCCTGGTGGACATGGACGGTTTCTCGAGGCTCATCGACGCGATGGGCGGCATCAGGATCAAAGCCGGCGGCTGGGTTCCCATGAGCGGCTATTTTGACGATTTCACCCAAACCCACGGCATGCCGCTGGGCTGGATCCCGGCCGGTGAACAAACCCTCGACGGCAACCAGGCACTTTGGTACGGAAGGTCGCGGGAGTATGTGGACGACTACTCGCGCATCCAGCGCCAGCAGTGCGTGCAGCAGGCCATGCTCAAGCAGCTGGACCCCGCCACCCTGCTGGCCAAGTTCGAGGACATCGCCGACGCCGGAACCAAGGTGGTGGACTCCAACATCTCCTCCTCGCAGCTGGGGAGCTTCGTGGACCTTGCCATGAAGGCCAAGGGCCAGGACATCAAACGGCTGACCATCGGCCCGCCTGACTTTGATGCCTCGTTCTCCACGGTTCCGGACTTCGACGAGATCCACGACCGCGTGGACCAGCTGCTGGCTTCCGCATCCTCGGCCCAGGCAGCAGGCTTGCAGGACGACGCCATGGTGGAAGCGGTCGCCGCACCGGGCCATGTCCAGGCCGCGGCAGCCCGAACTGCCGGTAGTCTCCCCCTTGCCGACGCCGTTCGTTCACAGCAGTCGCCCGCGCCGTCGGACTTCACTCCGGTGACTACCACGCCAGACGGCGAGCTGATCACCGAAGAGATGCTGACCCAGCTCAAGCTCGAGGGCAACGAACAGGCCATCGCCGGGCTCGTGGCAACCAACGGCCAGTGCGCGCCGCTGTAGCCGCACACATTATCCAACAGACCTAGGGAACGGAACCGGTTTTGTACGAGATTGAGAACGTCCTGCGCGATTATGCCTGGGGTTCGACGACGGCCATCGCGGCCCTCCTGGGACGGCCCGAGTCCGGCCGCCCGGAAGCCGAACTGTGGATCGGCGCCCACCCCGATTCACCGTCCACCGCCCGCGTCCCCGGGGACGGAGCGACGACGGCGCTGGATGCCCTGATCTCCAGCGATCCCGGCCATTACCTTGGCGCGGACTCCGTGGCCCGCTTTGGCCCCCGGCTGCCCTTCCTTGCCAAGATCCTCGCCGCAGCCCAGCCCCTGTCCCTGCAGGTCCACCCCAGCCTGGAGCAGGCGCGCGCCGGATTTGCCCGCGAGAACGCGGAAGGGGTGCCGGCGGGCGCCCCCAACCGCAATTACCGGGACGACAACCACAAACCCGAGATGATCCTCGCCCTGACTCCGTTTGAGGCGCTGTGCGGATTCCGTCCGGTGGCGGAAACGCGGGAGATCCTGGCGCACGTCGCCGCAGCCTGTGGCTCCAGCGAAGCGGGGGTCCCCGCCTTGGTGGGAGAGCTGCAGGATGACCTCCGCGCAAGCGACGAGGGGCAGGGCCTCCGGAAGGCCTTCGAGCGCCTCATCACCGGAGGCCGGTCCGTCGCTGAGGATACGGCGCTGGTGGTGGCTGCACTCCTGTCCGAAGCCGCCCTCGCCCCGCATGAGGCCGAGCTAAAAACCGTTATCAGCCTCAACGAGAAGTATCCAGGGGATCCCGGTGTCCTGATCTCCCTGTTGTTGAACCGGGTGTCACTGGCGCCGGGCGAAGCGGTGTACCTGCCGGCCGGGAACGTCCATGCGTACCTGCACGGCCTCGGCGTGGAAGTCATGGCTTCCTCGGACAACGTCCTGCGCGGCGGCCTCACGCCGAAGTTCGTGGACGTACCCGAGCTGCTCCGCACCGTTGATTTCCAGCCTGTTGCGGTGCCCATGCTGGCCGCCGAGCGGACGGCCCTGGACCAGGAAGTGTTCCGCCCGCCGTTCGAGGAGTTCCAGCTCCAGCGGATCGAGCTCGCGCCGGGCGCGGCCCCGGTCCCGCTGGCGCAGTCCGGGGCAGCCGTTGTCATCGTCGTGGCAGGAGAAATCTACCTGGACTCGCCCAAGGGCGACCTGCAGCTTTCGAGGGGCGGCAGCGCGTTCCTGCCGGCCGCCGAGGCTCCGGTCAACGTCCACCCCGTGGCCGGCTGCACGGAGCAGGCGCTTGCTTTCGCCGTGACCACCGGCCTCTAGCGGCTGTCGGCGCTTCGGACAGCAACGGCAAAGGGCGACGGCGGCACCCGGGCGGGGTGCCGCCGTCGCCCTTTGCTGGGCGCAGCTGGTGGGTGAAGCTAGCTGCCGGGGCGCAGCCGCTGAAGCACGGGCCGCACCCGGCCGGCAGCGGCTTTCAGGACGCGCCGTCCCGTCTGCAGTCCCCGGCGCGCCAGGGGCATGGCCTGGGCGTAGGCGGGGTACAGCGGCGAGAGCGGCTTCTCCCAGGTTCCCAGGAGCATGTTTTCGTGCTTGGCGAACTGCTTCTTGAAGTCGGAGATGCCGTCGTTGAGGAGTCCGTTGAAGTCGTACCGGCGGCAGCCGTCTTCCCGCATCGCCTGCAGCGCCGCCCACTTCACGCCGTAGTTGACGCGCTGTTTCTGTCCCTCTGCGGACACGCCGCCGTAGAGCTCAAAGGCTGTGGCGCCGCTCCTGGCGAGCCAGACGAACGCCAGCAGCTGTTCGCCGTCGAACGCCCCAATGATGGGTGAGCCGTCCCCCATGTTCCGGAAAATGTCCCGGTAGTACTGGTCCTCGTGGATCCCGAACCCGGCTCGTTCAGCCGTCTCGTGGTAGATCGCGAGCACCTGCTCAAGTTCGGCGTCGTTCTTCACCTTGCGGAACTCAACGTCGCTGCGCATCGCCTTGCGGATGTTCGCACGCGTGGACTTGGACATGTCCGCCATGAGCTCGTCGTCGGACCTGGTGAGGTCAAGGATCAATGTGCGCGGGATCAGCACCGTGTTGGCGGACGGACGGAATCCTGCGGCTGCCACGGCTCCTGCAAAAACAGAGTCCTGGTCCCAGTCGGGTTCGATGCTCAGGGCAACGCCACCGTGCCGGACTGCCGCGTGCTCGGCAAGCCGGTTCAGGACCGCCTGCGCGTTCTCCGGGGCGCACATGGGCCCCCGCGGAATGTACACCAGGGCCCGGAAGGGAAGTGGAAGCCGGCGGATTAGCAGCTGGGCGCAGCCGATGGTGTTGCCGGCGTCGTTGATGAGCACGCGGTCAACGGTCCAGCCATGCATGGCCTTGGTTTCGCCCCAGCCCCACAACTGTTGCGGATGTCCCTGGAACCGGTCAACGTGGTCGTCCCAGAGGGCGCGGTCAGTACAGGGCACAACAGCAGGAATCATGGCTTCAACCCTATACCAAGCGCCTAAAACGCCAGGCCCCAGGAAGTGCGGTGCGCACTTCCGGGGGCCTGGCGAATTAGCGCGCCGGGCGTCAGCTCTTGCGGGCGTAGCCCTCCCACTTGTCGGCGCGGTGCTCGCCGTCAACGAAGCGGATGGTGCCGGACTTGGAACGCATCACGATGGACTGGGTCAGGACCTTGTCCTTGGAGTAGCGGACGCCCTTCAGCAGGTCGCCGTCGGTGATGCCCGTGGCGGCGAAGTAGCAGTTGTCGCTGGAGACGAGGTCGTTGGTGGAGAGGACCCGCTCCAGGTCGTGGCCGGCGTCGATGGCTTTCTGCTTCTCTTCGTCGCTGGTGGGCCAGAGGCGGCCCTGGATGACACCGCCCAGGGACTTGATGGCGCAGGCTGTAACGATGCCTTCCGGCGTGCCGCCGATGCCCATCAGCGCGTCAACGCCTGTGCCGGTCCGCGCTGCGGCGATGGCACCGGCGACGTCGCCGTCCATGATGAACTTGGTGCGCGCACCGGCTTCACGGATTTCCTCCACCAGCGGCTTGTGGCGGTCGCGGTCGAGGATCATGACGTTGAGCTGGTTGACCTTGACGCCCTTCGCCTTGGCGATGAGGTGCAGGTTCTGCTTGACCGGGAGGCGGAGGTCCACCATGTCCGCGGCTTCGGGGCCGGTGACGAGCTTCTCCATGTAGAACACGGCGGAAGGATCGAACATGGAGCCGCGCTCGGCCACCGCGAGGACGGCCAGGGCGTTGTTGATGCCCAGGGCCGTCAGGCGGGTTCCGTCGATGGGGTCGACGGCAACGTCGCACTCTGGGCCGGTGCCGTCACCGACGCGCTCTCCGTTGAAGAGCATGGGGGCCTCGTCCTTCTCGCCCTCACCGATGACCACAACGCCGTTGAAGTGGACGGTCTGGAGGAAGGAGCGCATGGCGTCGACCGCTGCGCCGTCGGCCTTGTTCTTGTCGCCGAAGCCCACCCAGTGGCCGCCGGCGATGGCTGCGGCTTCAGTCACGCGGACAAGCTCGAGGGCAAGGTTGCGGTCCGGCTCGTCAATGCCTACGGCAAGGGACGGGGAGATCGTGGAGTACTTCTGGGTCATGGACGCTGGTGACACGTGAACCTCTTCTTCGAGTGGCGATCATAAAACCCGCCCCGCCGGTGCAGCAGCGCGGTGATTCCTCTGCTACCGATCATAGTCGCGAGCCGCTCAACGGGGTGGCGGATGACGCGCCCGCGCAATGTACCGGCGACGGCGGCAGGGGGCCTGAGGCGCCCAAATGGAAGTCGGCTGCCGGAATGGGCGACTATAGAGGGGTGAATGACATGCAGGAAAAGACCAGTCCCAGCCCAGAGCCGGCCGGATCCGAGGGCAACGGCGGACCCGGCGCCGCGGCAGGAAATGCGCCCGTAAAGCCTGTCATTCCGGCTGCTGCCGCCAAGCGCGCCAACGCCTCGGTCATCGGAATGATCATCGCCCTGGTGGTGAGCATTGCCGCGTTCCTGCCCATCATCCTCATGAATCCGCTGCCCAAGAGCGACGGCTACCGGCCGAATATCGACGTGGCAGCCGTCTCGCGGAATGCCACGGATGTGGCAGGATTCACACCCGTCGCGCCGGACACCGGCGGCAGCTTCCGCCCCAATTACGCCCGGTGGGAAGCCGGAACCGGCAACGGCGTCCCCACCTGGGAAGTGGGATACCTGACGCCCAAGGAGTCCTTCATCGGGCTGGTGCAGACCAGGAACGCGAACCCCACCTGGCTGCTGCAGCAGACACGCAACGCACCCGTCACCGGCTCCCGGAGCGCCGGCGGGCAGGAATGGGAACTTCGGGACACCGGCAAGGGTGAGAAATCCCTGGTGCTGGACTACCGCGGGACCACCGTCGTTTTGTCCGGGGAGGCCCAACTGGACGAGTTCGCCGCACTGGCGGACGCCGTCGTCACGTCCCTGGAAAGCAACCCGGCTGTCACAGTTTCACCCTCCCCCGCCGCAGCGCCGTAAGGTAGGCGCGTGACTACCTACCTGACTCCCGCACTCGCCTGGCGCCGGCTGCGCGAAGGCAATGAACGTTTTGTCAACGGTGAGACCTCGCACCCCAACCAGGATGCGTCGCGCCGGTCCTCTTTGGTGGAGAACCAGCACCCGTTCGCCGTGATCTTCGGCTGCTCCGATTCCCGGCTCGCCGCTGAAATCATTTTCGACGTCGGCCTGGGCGACGTTTTCGTCGTCAGGACCGCAGGCCAGGTGATCGACGACGCCGTCCTGGGGTCCCTCGAGTACAGCATCGGCGTGCTGGGGGTGCCGCTGATCGTGATCCTCGGACACGACAGCTGCGGTGCCGTGAGCGCCACGAAGTCGGCCGTGGAAACCGGACAGATGCCGGCAGGCTTCATCCGGGACCTCGTGGAACGGATCACGCCGTCCGTCCTGACGTCGCTTCGCAACGAGCAGACCGACGTCAACGACATGGTGGTGGAGCACGTCAAGCAGACCTCGGAACGGCTCGTGGACAGCTCCCGTGTGATTTCCGACGCAATCGGGTCAGGCAAGGCCGCCGTGATCGGCCTTTCGTACAGCCTGGCTGAGGGCCGCGCGAACCTTGTTTCCGGAATCGGCGAGCTCTAAGGGGCGTTCAGGAACGGCTCCGCTGGCAGCGTGTAGCAGGCAGTTCACGGTTTTCGGTGCGGCGCCCGGGCGTCCTAAGCTAGCCCCATGACTTCCACTGAAGAGTTCCGCATTGAACATGACACGATGGGCGAAGTCCGCGTCCCCGTGAACGCACTGTACCGCGCGCAGACGCAGCGGGCAGTGGAGAACTTCCCGATTTCCGGCAAGACCCTGGAGCCTGCGCACATTGAAGCGCTGGCCCGGGTCAAGAAGGCTGCCGCCCAGGCCAACGCTGAACTGGGTGTGCTCGACGGCGAGCTGGCCAAAGCCATTGCAGAGGCCGCGGACCAGGTCGCAACGGGCAAGTACGACGGCGACTTCCCCATCGACGTCTTCCAGACCGGCTCCGGCACGTCCTCCAACATGAACACCAACGAGGTGATCGCCGAGCTGGCCACCCGCGCCCTCAAGGCGGCCGGCAGCAGCAAGGTTGTCCACCCGAACGACCACGTCAACGCCTCGCAGTCCTCCAACGACGTTTTCCCCACGTCGGTGCACGTTGCTGCCACCTCCGCCCTGATCAACGACCTCATTCCCGCACTCGGCTACCTGGCCGAATCGCTGGAGCGCAAGGCTGTTGAATTCAAGGACGTGGTCAAGTCCGGCCGCACCCACCTGATGGATGCCACGCCGGTGACCCTGGGCCAGGAGTTCGGCGGCTACGCGGCCCAGGTCCGCTACGGCATCGAGCGCATCAACGCCTCGCTCCCCCGCGTGGCCGAAGTTCCCCTTGGCGGCACGGCGGTGGGCACCGGCATCAACACCCCGGCCGGGTTCCCGGAGCGCGTCATCGAACTGCTGGCCACGGACACGGGCCTGCCGCTGACCGAGGCACGCGACCACTTCGAGGCGCAGGCCAACCGCGACGGCCTGATCGAGGCGTCCAGCCAGCTGCGCAACATCGCCATCTCCTTCATGAAGATCAACAACGACCTCCGGTGGATGGGGTCCGGCCCCAACACGGGCCTTGGCGAGATTGCCATTCCGGACCTGCAGCCCGGCTCGTCCATCATGCCCGGCAAGGTCAACCCGGTCATCTGCGAGGCCTCCATTATGGTGGCAGCCCAGGTCATCGGCAACGACACCGCCATCGCCTGGTCCGGCACCAACGGTGCGTTCGAGCTGAACGTCGGCATCCCGGTCATGGCGTCCAACCTGCTGGAATCCATCCGCCTGCTCGCCAACACCAGCCGGGTCATGGCAGACAAGATGATCGACGGCATCACCGCGAACGTGGAGCGTGCCCGCTTCCTGGCAGAGGCGTCACCGTCGATCGTGACCCCGCTGAACAAGTACATCGGCTACGAGAACGCGGCCAAGATCGCCAAGACGGCCGTGGCGGAGGGCCTGACCGTCCGCCAGGCCACCGAGAAGCTGGGCTTCGTCGGTGACGGCGAGGGCCAGGTCTCCGAAGCGGACCTGGACAAGGCACTGGATGTCACCACCATGACGGCTCCCGCCCACAAGGCGTAGCCTCCGCACTTACCGTTCAAGTACGACGACGGCCGGTACCTTCCCACGAAAGGTACCGGCCGTCGTCGCACTGTGGAGTTTTTGTCCAGATGTGCAGGCTTCAGCGCCGCTCAACCCTGCATACGTGGACAAAAACTCCATCTTCGCGCCTCTTTCAAAAGTTGCACTTATTTACGGTCAGTGCAAAACTTTACTTTGTGAATGAAAGTGCAGCAATAGGGAGCGGCCTCCGCGAGCGCAAACGGGCAGCAACGCGCGCCGCGATCACTTCGATCACCCGGAAGCTGACCGCCGAACGCGGCCTCAGCGGCTATACCGTGGAGGAGGTCTGCGAGCAGGCCGACATTTCCCGCCGGACGTTCTTCAACTACTTCCCCACCAAGGAAGATGCCGTCCTCGGCCACATCGACGATGACATCCCCGCAGGTGTCCTGGAGGAATTCATCGCGGGCGGGCACGCATCGCCCGCCGGCGAAATCTCCCCGACGCTGTTCCAGGACCTCGTCCGGCTTTCCCTGAAACTGTCCGAGCACATGGCCGCCTCGGAAGAGGAAACCCGCCAGCTGATCGGCGTCGTCAAGAAGGAGCCTCAGCTGATCCTCCGGATCATCGGAGTAACCGAGCAGCGGGAAGCCCAGTTCGCCCGGGATGTCGCCCTTCGCGAAGGCGTGGCCCCGGACCACCCCGTGGTCCAGATGGCTGTGGTCCTGCTGGGGACCATCGCCCGGAAAAGCAGCATGGCCTACTTCTCCGAGGGCAACACCCGCCCGTACTCCGAGCTGCTGATGGAGAACATCTCTGCTGCCAGCGAGCTCTTTTCACAGCCATTCGAACTCCCGGTACCCGCAGAAGGACACTCATGAGCACCGCCGCCAGTCCCAAGGCAGCAGCCGGCCCGCTGCTGCTGACGCAGAAACGCATCTGGATCATCTTCTCCGCCCTCATAGCCGGCATGCTGCTCTCCAGCCTGGACCAGACCATCGTCTCCACCGCCATGCCCACCATCGTAGGCAAGCTGGGCGGCGTGGAACACCAGGCCTGGATCACCACCGCCTACCTGCTGGCCACCACCATCGTGATGCCCATCTACGGCAAATTCGGTGACATGCTGGGCCGGCGCAACCTGTTCCTGACAGCCATCGCCCTCTTCACCCTGGCCTCTGTGGGCTGCGCCCTGGCCACCGACTTCTGGGGCTTCGTCATCTTCCGTGCCATCCAGGGCCTGGGCGGCGGCGGCCTCATGATCCTCTCGCAGGCCATCATCGCCGACATTGTGCCGGCAAAGGACCGCGGCAAATACATGGGCCCGCTGGGCGCCGTCTTCGGCCTCTCCGCCGTGGCCGGCCCCCTGCTCGGCGGCTTCTTTGTGGACCACCTGACCTGGGAATGGGCCTTCTACATCAACATCCCCATCGGCATCGCAGCATTCGCCATTGCGTGGTTCACCCTGACGCTGCCGAACAAGAAGGCAGACAAGCGGATCGATATCCTGGGCGTCGTCCTGCTGTCCGCCGCCACGACGTGCCTCATCTTCTTCACGGACTTCGGCGGACAGAAGGACGAAGGCTGGGACTCCCCCCTCACATGGGCCTTCGGCGCTGGCATGGTCCTATCCGCGGCCGCCTTTGTCATGGTGGAACGCCGGGCCGAAGATCCCATCATTCCCCTGAGCCTGTTCCGCAACCGCATCTTCGTCAACGCCACGGCCATCGGCTTCACCCTTGGGCTGGGCATGTTCTCCGCGATTGCGTTCGTGCCCACCTTCCTGCAGATGTCCTCGGGCACCTCCGCGGCTGAGTCCGGCCTGCTGATGCTGCCCATGATGGCCGGCCTGATGGGCACATCCATCTACTCCGGCATCCGGATCTCCAAGACCGGCAAGTACAAGATATTCCCGATCCTGGGCGCGGCGCTCACCATGGCCGCCATGCTCTGGATGACCACCCTCGCCGCCAGCACCCCCATTTGGGTCATTTGCGTCCAGCTGTTCATCTTCGGCGCCGGCCTGGGCCTGATCATGCAGGTAGTGGTCCTGGTGGTGCAGAACTCTGTCCCGGCCGACCAGATCGGCACCGCGACCAGCACCAACAACTACTTCCGCGAAGTGGGCGCCGCCATGGGCGTGGCCGTCTTCGGCGCGATCTTCACCAACCGGCTCTCGGAGTCCCTCACCAGTGCCTTTACCGGCGCCGGCGCGTCGGCGGACCAGGCGGCCCAGTCCACCAGCACGCTGGATCCGCAGGCCCTGAGCCAGCTTCCGGAGCAGCTGCGCGACGCCATCGTCAACGCCTACGCCGAGTCCCTGGCCCCGGTGTTCTGGTACCTGATCCCCTTCATTGCGGCGGCCCTGGTCCTGGCCATCACGCTGAAGCAGATCCCGCTCTCGGACACTGCGGGCATGGTGGCCCGCGGCGAGGCCGTGGGTGGCGAGGAAGCCGAGCGGCTCGCCGCGGGGCTACCCGGGGCGGCACCAGCAACAGCAGGCGCGGACAGGTCACCGAATGCCGGGGCTGTGGAGAGCGTCAAAGACGAGGACGGCGAGCTGGTCTCCCAGCGCAACTGACCGCCGTCGTCCTGGCGGCAATCACGCTGCAGGGCTGCCGCGCACGTGGGGCGGGGGCGCCGCAATCTTGGGGGTTGCGGCGCCCCTGTTGTGCTTCCTTATGATGAGGCCGCGATGATTCGATCAGGGTTCGAAGTGCGCGGCTTCGGCGGATGCGAGGGCACGGTGGATGCTGGTGAGGTGTCCGGCCATGAGGTCGGGCAGTTCATCGATTCCAAACCAGCCGACGGCCAGCGACTCGTCATCGTTAACCCGGGCAGTCCCTGAGACGTAGCGGCAGAGGAACACGACGTCCAGGAACTCGCACACATCGCCGTTGGGGTAGGTGAAGGGCCCCACGGCCCCCCACAGACACCACGCGCTCCGGTTCGGCCACCACCGCCGTTTCCTCAAAGATTTCCCGCACCAGCCCGCGGGCCGGCTGTTCGCCCGGCTCAAGCATGCCGCTCACCAGGGCCCACTGCCTGTTATCTGCCCGTTGGGCCAGCAGCACGCGGTCCGCGGCATCCACCACCACGCCCCGCACCCCCGGGACCCACAGCGGATCGTTGCCGATTTTCTTGCGAAGCTTCAGGACATAGTCAGGCGCAGGCATTGTGCCAGCCTACCGAACTGTTCTCCAGCGTCGGCTGCCCGTACACCCCGATCCCGGCCGCTGAAAGTCAGGCCGGCAGCAGCATCGCTGCGGCGGCTCCGGCGAGCATGAACGGGCCGAAGGGGATGGACGATTTAAGCGTTCCCCTCCGGGCCGCCAGGAGTGCGACGGACCAGAGACCGCCCAAAAGGAAGGCCAGGAACGTGCCTGCAAACAGATGCCCCCACCCGAGGTAGCCCAGGTACATTCCCAGGACTCCGGCGAGTTTCACGTCCCCGAAGCCCATACCCGGCGGGTACACCAGCCGCAGGAGGAAGTAGAAGAGCCACAGGATGGCCGCCCCGGCCACGACCCGGAGCATCGGCTGGGACGCAAGGCCTGCGAGTGGACCAGCAGGCCCCTGGACGGAGCCCGCCCCGGCCACGGCCGCCGCCGCCAGGAGCAGGACGCCGGCCACGGCATACGACGGAAAAACGATCCTGTTCGGCAGCAGATGGTGCCGGACGTCGATCACCGTGAGCCGGACGGCCATCACCGCGAAGTAGGCGCACGCGGCAAGCACCAGCCAGAAGGCCGGCGGAGTGTGCTGCCATAGTTCGCCCAGTCGATGGATCACCCTCGGATGCTACTGGATTTCCACCCGCCCACGCACCGCCCGCGCGTAAACTGTGGATATGGCGACGTGGGACTTCCGGCACCGGCCGGATCCGGACAGTGGAGCTGCCCCCACGGACCTTGCAGCGATGTTCCGGAACCTGTGCCGGTCCTCCCCCTGGAAATGGCAGTCGCTGCGCTTCGAGTACTGGAATGAACCCTTCACGGAAGCTCCCAGCCCTGCAGCTCCCCTGGTCCGTGCCTGGCTGCGGCGCCCCGGAGCCCTCCGCCTGGAAAGCCCTGAAGGACTGGTCCTCCACAGCACCACGGGGATCAACGACTCCAGGGACGGGCTCTACATCAGCTCCACGCGGAAATCCTGGCTCCTGCCGCCCCACCTGGTGACGCCCGTTTACGACGACCTCGGCCTGGTGCGGCGGCGCCCCGAGGCGGCCTATGGGGAGCCCGGCTTCGGCAACGGACGCTTCTCCGCGGCGCTGGATCCGGTGGAGCTTGCCGGCAACGCTCCCGTGCCCCTCGAGTTCCCCGGCAGCAACCCCGTGGAGGTCCAGGATGTCCGCCGCGTTGAGTGTGAGGGCCGGCCGGCGCTTGAGGCGGTGGTGGCCCCGACCGCCGCCTACCATCCCGCGGATCCCGCCGCTCCCCTGTGCATGCCGGGCCGCTCCATGATCAGGGTGGACCTGGGCACCGGCGTCTGTGTGTCCAGCCGCTCACTTGAACCTGAAACGGACCAGTACGGTCACTGGCTGAGGATTATTGCCGTGGACGAATACATGCTGGACGACCTTTTCCTGGCCGAATCCATGAACCTCACCGACGTCCGCCGCCACATCAGCTGGGACGTTCCCGCCTGACTGTGACAGGCCACAACCGGCACCCATCGGCTAGGCTTCGCGGATGACTTCACCGAACGCCGTGTGGCCACTCTTCGACCTCACGCTGGCCACGCCCCGGCTGGAGCTCCGCCCCATCCAGGACCACGAGATTCCGGCGGCAGTTGCAGCAGCGCGCACGGGTATCCACGAGCCCGGCAGGAATCCGTTCAGCACTCCTTGGACTGAGCTTCCGGCCGAAGAGCTTGGACCGAACATGGCCCGCTGGTACTGGCGGTGCCGCGCCGAGTGCACGCCGGACTCCTGGACGCTGCTCCTGGGCATCTGGCACAAAGGTGAGTTCATCGGCTGCCAGGACGTCGGGGCCAAGGAATTCGCCACCCTCAAGACGGTCAGCACGGGATCCTGGCTCAGGCAGAACGTGCAGGGCCGCGGCCTGGGCAAGGAGATGCGCGCCGCCGTCGCGCTCTATGCGTTCGACTGGCTGGGCGCAGAAGTGGCCGAGTCAGAAGCAGCAGACTGGAACGAGGCCTCCCTGGGCGTCTCCCGGTCCCTCGGCTACGAACTCAACGGCATCACCCGCAAGGCCTGGGGCACCCGGGTCGAGACAGTCCAGCACGTCCGCCTCACCCCGGACTCCTTCAAGCGCCCTGACTGGACCCTCAGGGTAGGGGGCCACGAAGCAGCATCGAAGTTCCTCAAGATCACCTGAGCGGGTGTCCGCGGTCCAGTGCGCCGCGAGGCAGACCTTCTCCGCGCTCAGGTGTACAGCTGTGGCTGGGTTCGTCCGCCCCCAGTACTTCGCCGTCGCTTAGACACCTCCCGCCGCGCCGCTACGGTCGCTGGGCGACCTGCGCAACGTTCTGGTCGGCGATGCGCTCCTACGCGAAGCACTGGGACCGGACGTGTGCCAAGGCGCGCCTTGGGCTCAAGATGCACGAGGCGGGTCACGGGCCTTCTCGTAGGAGCGCATCGCGGCGCATCGGCTGCCGGAGGTCGCCCAGCGACCGTAGGTGGCCCTATGCGTCGTGTCTAAGCGACGGAGAAGGCCCGTGGCTCGGCGAACCCAGCCACGGCTGCACCACCCAACGACGGCGAAGTGCTGGGGACGAACGACCCAACAACTGCCACAAACGAAAGGGCCGTGCCCCGGCGAACCCGGCCACGGCCCTTGCTGCTCAACCGGGGACTAGCCTTCGAGCAGTTCCGTGACCAGGGCTGCGATGGGCGAGCGTTCGGAGCGGGTCAGGGTGATGTGGCCGAAGAGCGGGTGTCCTTTCAGGGTTTCGACGACGGCGGCTATCCCGTCGTGGCGGCCGACGCGCAGGTTGTCGCGCTGGGCGACGTCGTGGGTGAGGACGATCTTCGAGTTTTGGCCGATCCTGCTCATGACGGTCAGCAGGACGTTCTTCTCGAGCGACTGGGCCTCGTCAACGATCACGAAGGCATCGTGGAGGGACCGTCCGCGGATGTGGGTGAGGGGCATGACCTCGAGCATGCCGCGGTCCATGACCTCCTCCACCACCTCCTGGCTGACCAGGGCACCGAGCGTGTCGAACACGGCCTGCGCCCAGGGGTTCATTTTCTCGGACTCGGAGCCGGGAAGGTAGCCGAGTTCCTGGCCGCCCACGGCGTAGAGGGGCCGGAACACGATGACCTTGCGGTGCTCGCGCCGTTCCAGGACGGCTTCGAGGCCGGCGCACAGTGCCAGGGCCGACTTTCCGGTGCCGGCCCGGCCGCCGATGGACACGATGCCGACGGCGGGATCCATCAGCATGTCGATGGCCAGCCGCTGCTCGGCAGAGCGCCCGTGCAGGCCAAACACGTCACGGTCGCCTTTGACCAGGCGGACCTGCTTGTCCGGGCCCACCCGGCCCAGGGCAGACCCCCGGTTGGACAGCAGGACCAGGCCGGTGTTGACCGGCATTTCCGCTGCCGCCGGGATAAACACCGGCTCGTGGCCGTAGAGGGTTGAGATCTCCTGCTCGTTGGCTTCGACCTCGGCAACGCCGGTCCAGCCGGAGTCCTTCACCAGTTCGTTGCGGTATTCGTCTGCGGTGAGCCCCATGGCCGAGGCCTTGACCCGCATGGGCAGGTCCTTGGATACCACGGTGACGTTCCTGCCCTCGTTGGCGAGGTTCTTGGCGACGGCGAGGATGCGGCTGTCGTTGTCCCCGCTCCGGAAGCCCAGCGGCAGCACCTCCGAGGAGATGTGGTTGAGCTCCACCATGAGGGAGCCGCCGTCGTCCCCGATGGGAATGGGCTGGTTCAGTCCGCCGTGTTTGACCCTGAGGTCGTCGAGGAGCCGCAGCGCTTTCCGGGCGAAATAGCCCAGCTCGGGGTCGTGCCGTTTGGACTCCAGTTCGGTGATCACCACGATCGGAACGATGACCTCGTGTTCCGCAAAGCGCAGCAGGGCGCGGGGGTCTGACAGCAGGACGGAGGTGTCGATGACGAAGGTGTTAATGGCGGCTTCCCTTCCGGAGACAGCAAAACCGGCCGCAGCATCCGCTGCTGAACCGGTTTGTGAGGTGGCTCGCGTGGCGCGAGAGGTAGCTTTCCCTCCCTGGTCAAAAACGACCTCGGGCAGTTGTTCAGAAGTAGCCACATCGACTCCAGCCCCGGGCACCAGCCCGGAATTGTTATTGGTGAGGCGGCTCGGCCGGGAGGCCGGGTCCGGCCTCCCATACAACCGGTGCGATGATTCGCTCCATGTACTGGCCTCCCCGATCAGCCGGCGGTTTTGCCAGCTGATGGATATAACGTAAATCCACCCCAGGTAGTTTCCGCAACCATTAAGCGGCGATTCGTGTTGCAGTGGTGTGAACTTGTGATGAACCGGAGTTGTCAGGAGCCGAAGCGGCGCTGCCTTCCCGCGTAGTCGCGGAGGGCCCGCAGGAAGTCCACTTTCCGGAACGCGGGCCACAGTGCCTCGCAGAAGTAGAACTCGCTGTAGGCGCTTTGCCACATCAGGAACCCGGAGAGGCGCTGCTCCCCCGATGTCCGGATCACCAGGTCCGGGTCCGGCTGGCCGCGGGTGTAGAGGAAGCGGGAGATGTCATCCACGCAGAGCTCGTCCGCAAGCTTGCCGATGTCCTTGTTCTTGGCCACGGCGTCATGGAGGAGCTCGCGCACCGCGTCCACGATTTCCCGGCGGCCGCCGTATCCCACCGCCACGTTGACATGGATCTTTTCCAGGACGGGGGTGCGCGCCGTCAGCTTGTTGAGGCGCTCGGCAAGGTAGTCCGGAAGTAGTTCCGGAGCACCCATCGCGTGGACGGAGATGTTGGCGTCCTCGTCCAGCCGGTCCAGGGTGTTGGCGATGATGCCCATCAGCAGGTCCAGTTCCTCGCTGGACCTGTTCATGTTGTCCGTGGAGAGCATGTACAGGGTGACCACTTTGACCCCCAGCTCCTGGCACCAGCCAAGGAACTCGTGGATCTTGTCGGCGCCGGCCTGGTGCCCCTGGCTGGTGGGGGCGTTGAACTGCTTGGCCCAGCGGCGGTTGCCGTCCACCATCACGCCGATATGGCGGGGAATGCGGTCGCGGGCCAGGTCCTTCAGCAGCCTGCGCTCATAGAAGCCATAGAGGAACCCGGGCAACTCCACGCGTCCACTCACCTGACTTCCTCGCTGTACGTACTTGCACATCCTAGGCTACCGTCCGAAGCGCCCAGGGCCCGCTCCTCCTGCCCGGACCAGCGATCGCCAGAAACCTACCCTTCGGTAACTTACCGATCCGTAAGTTATTCTGGGACCATGAACAGCGACACCCCGGAGGCCCCCCGGACGCCGCAGCCGAAGGCCGGTTCCGGCACGGGAAACGGCGCAGCAAACGGTGCGGCAAACAACGCCATGGACGAGGCCGCGGTCCGGCTGGCCGAACTGCTGATGATCAAGCCGAAGTGGCGCGGCTGGATCCACACCGTCACAGCACCCCTTGCCCTCGCGGCAGGGATCATCCTGGTGGCCCTTGCGCCGACGGCGGACCGCAAAATCACGTCCGCCATTTACGCGGCCACGGGTGTCCTGCTTTTTGGAGTCAGCGCCGTCTATCACCGGGGCAACTGGTCGCCCGGGGTCAAGATCGTCCTCAAACGGCTGGACCACACCAACATCATGCTGGTGATCGCCGGCAGCTACACCCCACTTGCCTGGACCCTCCTGGAAAGGCCTCAGGCAGTCCTGCTGCTGTGGGTCATCTGGTCCGGGGCCATCCTCGGTGTTCTGTTCCGGCTGCTGTGGACGGACGCCCCCCGCTGGCTCTACGTACCCATCTACATCGCCCTGGGCTGCGGCGCACTGTTTTATCTGCCGCAGTTCTTCCAGGCAAGCGTCCTGGCAGCTGCCCTGATCTGCGTGGGCGGCATCCTGTACATCACCGGGGCAGTCTTCTACGCCCTCAAGAAACCGAATTTCAGCTACCACCACTTCGGGTTCCACGAACTGTTCCATGCCCTGACCGTGGTAGCTTTCGCTGCACATTTCGTGGCGATCGCCACGGCCGTCCTCAGCTGACGGGGCCGCGCGCCCCGGAGGTCCTCAGCCGGCGCAGCGGCGCATGTGGGACGACGTCAATGCGTCAGTGCCGCTGGTCGCCCTGCGCGGGGTCCGTCCCGCCGTCGGCCGTTCCTTGCACGGCGCCACCGCGGGCCTGCTGGCCGGGCGCCCCCGCATCAGCAGCCTCCGCTGCCTCAACGTCCGCCGCAGCAGCGGCGGCCATGCGGTCCTCCTCCACCTGCGCCCGGTAACGCACCCGCCGGATGCGCCGCACCATATCCACGATCAGCAGCGCGGTGGCAACCACGAAGAACGCCGTCATAATGAAGCCCAGCAGGCCGGGCGTCACCTGGTCCTCGGAAATCCCCTCACGCAGCGTTGGCGTCGGCAGGGGCGTCGGGGTGGTGGCCAAACTGAGGAGCAGGTGATGCACGGTTATATACCTTCTGTGGAGCGGATGGCAGGGGTCGCGGAAGGGACGGCGACAGCGCCATACCCTAACTTCTACGCGACATAGAAATTGCCGGCTGCTTCTATCTTAGCCCTGCAAACAGATCCCGCTCCGGGAGTTCGGAAGGAACCCGGGAGCGGATGAGGGAGTAGTCTTCCCACGGCCAGGCCCGCCGCTGCATCTCCGGGGACACGGCAAAAAAGAACCCGAGGGGATCCACCTGGGTTCGGTGGGCCCGGAGCGCGTCGTCGCGCACTTCGAAGAAGTCGCCGCAGTCCACCTGGGTGGTGGTGGGATGTGTGGCGGGCGGAGGCGTGTGGCCCTCGGCGTCCGCTTCAAGCCAGGCGGCGAGCCGCTCGGCGTACGGGGACTGGAGCCCGGCTTCCTCCAGGGCGAAATGGAGGGCCCGGAAGCGCTCCGGGCTGAAGGCCCTGTCGTAGTAGAGCTTGCTGGGTTCCCACGGCTTCCCGGCGTCCGGGTAGCGCGAAGCGTCACCGGCGGACTCGAAGGCTTCCACGGCAACGCGGTGCGCCATGATGTGGTCCGGATGGGGGTAGCCGCCGTTTTCGTCATAACTGAGGATGACGTGCGGCTTGAAGGACCGGACCAGCCGGACCAGGGGCGCGGCAGCGCGTTGCAGGGGCAGGGTGGCGAATGATCCCGCAGGGAGGGGAGGAAGCGGATCACCTTCAGGCAGGCCGGAATCCACGAAACCCAGCCACCGCTGGCTGACGCCGAGGATGGCCGCCGCCCGTTCCATCTCCAGGCGCCTGGCGCCGGCCATGTCCCGTTTGGGGTGCGGCTCCCCCTCAACGGCCGGGTTTTGGATGTCCCCCCTGGAGCCGTCGGTGCACGTGGCCACCAGGACGTCGACGCCGGCGGCTGCATACTTGGCCATCGTCGCAGCGCCCTTGCTGGACTCGTCATCCGGATGGGCATGGACTGCGAGCAGCCGTAGCGGCGCCGGGGTGGTGCTGGACGCTGTCATCGAAGGACGGCTCCTTATTCTTCTGCTGCCTGTGGCTGCTGATCGGATGGCTTGAACGGGCGGACGCCTGGAGGGGCTGCTGACAAGCCGCTTCCGGAAAGGGCACTAAACTGGTGAGGTGACTTCCCCGGACCAGCCGGCCCAACCCGCGCCCGCAGACACTAGCCTAGCCAATCGATATGGGGCTAAAAAGCGCACGCTTACGCCGACAGCCAAACGCGTCATTGGCGGGGCGGCGCTGGCCGCAGGAATCGGATTCCTGGCGTGGGTTTCCACGTCCCAGTCCTTGTCCGACGTGACGTTCAAGGACATCGGCTACAGCACCACGGACGCCACGCTGGCGGAGGTGGACTTCCAGGTCACCCGCGAGCCGGGAACCGCAGTCAAGTGCGCGGTCAAGGCACTGGACTCGAAGTTTGCGGTGGTGGGATGGAAGGTTGTGGACATTCCTCCCGCCGAGGCCACGGAAACAGCCGACGGCGGCCGCACGGTTGCCCAGCGCGTGGCCGTGCGCACCGAATCACTGCCGGTATCCGGCGTGGTGGACAGCTGCTGGGCGGCAGGCACGTAGCACCGGACGCGCGGGCCCGGAAGCAGGCCCGGGCCTGTGACGTGCGCCGCTTCCCTGTTGGGTTAAGTCCAAGGGATTGACTACAATGGAGCAATACCTTTACCCCGCTGAGCTGGTTACTGTTCCACAAGTGGCCACCGTGGCGGGGTCTTTTGCATGTAGGACCACCAGAGGAGAAGTCCGTGTCTACCACCAACAGCGCAGCTGCAGCCTGGCTCACCCAGGAAGCTTTTGACCGCCTGAAGGCAGAGCTGGACCACCTTTCCGGCGCTGGCCGGGCAGAGATCGTCCAGAAGATTGAAGCAGCCCGGCAGGAGGGCGACCTCAAGGAGAACGGTGGCTACCACGCAGCCAAGGAGGAGCAGGGCAAGATCGAGGCCCGCATCCGCCAGCTCACTGCACTGCTCCGCGACGCCCACGTGGGCGAGGCTCCTGCAGACGACGGAATCGTGGAGCCCGGCATGATCGTCGTGGCCAGGATCGCCGGCGACGAAGAGACCTTCCTGCTCGGTTCCCGTGAAATTGCCGGCGACTCGGACCTGGACGTCTTCAGCGAGAAGTCGCCGCTGGGTGCGGCCATCCTTGGCCACAAGGAAGGCGACACCCTCAGCTACGCGGCACCCAACGGCAAGGACATCAAGGTGGAGATCCTCTCCGCCAAACCGTACGCCGCCTGATTGCTTCCAGCCCGCAGTGGCACACGTAACGCTGGCCACCCCGGAAAGGGGCGGCCAGCGTTTGCCGTTAAGGGCCTGATACCTACAGCGCCGGACCGGGGGCGCGGCTGCGGCGCCGCAGCAGCAGGGCCGCCACCACCCCACCGGCCGCGCCGCCCAGATGGGCCTGCCAGGAAATGTAGCCGGCTGCGATAGGCAGGACACCCAGCAGGATGCTCCCGTAGCCCATGAAGAGGACAACCGCCAGGAGGATCTGGCGCCAGCTCCGATTGATGAACCCGCGGACCAGCAGGAACGAAAACAGCCCGAAAACCAGTCCCGAGGCACCCACAGTGACGCCGCCGTCGCCAATCAGCCAGACCGTGAGGCCGGACCCCAGCCAGCTGAAGGCCAGGGCGGTCAGGAACACCCTGAGGCCCGAAAGGAACACCAGGAACCCAAAGATGATCAGCGGCAGGCTGTTGGACAGCAGATGGTTCAGGTTCGCGTGCAGGAGCGGGAATGTGAAGATGTCCAGCAGCCCGTCGGCGCTCCTGGGCCGGAGCCCGAACGTCGCGTTGAGCGAGCGCAGCATCACCATGTTGAACAGCTCGATAACAAAGAGGAGAACCACAAAGGTCCCCAGCACCAGCAGGCCGCCCTTGGCCCGGGCGGCCACGGTCCTGCGCTGCCCCAAGCTTCCGTTTCCCGTCAGTCCGGCCATGGCTTTTCCTAGTGCACCACGATGGGCTGGAAGCCTTCGGCGCGCAGGGCGCTGAGGACCTGTTCGCCGTGCTGGTGGCCTTTGGTTTCCAGGTTCACGGTGATGGACACGTCGCCCATGCTGATGGAGCCGCCCACCCGGGTATGGTCCAGGCCGGTGACGTTGGCATCGTTCTCGGCGATGATCCTGGCGATGGTGGCCAGTGAACCGGGCCGGTCATCGAGCATCATGCGGACGGTCATGTAGCGCCCGGCAGCGGAAAGGCCCCGCTGGATGACCTTGAGCATCAGCATGGGGTCGATGTTGCCGCCCGATAGGACCACCACGGTGGTTCCCGGGTTTTCGATCTTGCCGTCCATCAGCGCCGCCACGCCAACGGCACCGGCCGGTTCCACCACCATCTTGGCCCGCTCCAGCAGGAAGATCAGGGCACGTGCCAGCGAGTCTTCGCTGACCGTCACGACGTCATCAACGAGTTCTCGGATGATGCTGAACGGGAGCTGCCCGGGACGGCCGACGGCGATGCCGTCCGCCATGGTGGACACCTTCTTCAGGGGCACCAGCGCGTCAGCGGCCAAAGAGGGCGGGTAGGCAGCAGCGTTCTCCGCCTGGACCCCGATAATGCGGATCTCCCGCCCCAGTTCTTTGGCCCGGGCCTTGATGGCGACGGCGACCCCGGCCAGGAGCCCGCCGCCTCCCACGCCCATGAGGATGGTGTCCACTGTGGGTACCTGTTCAAGGATCTCAAGCCCCAGGGTTCCCTGGCCTGCCACGACGTCCACGTTGTCGAAAGGGTGCACGAAGACGGTTCCCGTCTCGTTGCTGTACCGCTGGGCTTCGGCGAGCGCCTCGTCAACGTTGTGGCCATGCAGGATGACCTCCGCACCGTGGCTGCGGGTGGCGGCCAGCTTGGGTAGCGCAACGCCCAGCGGCATGTAGATGCGGGCTTTGATGCCAAGGCTCTTGGCGGCCACGGCGACGCCCTGGGCGTGGTTGCCTGCGGAGGCTGCCACCACGCCGCGCTTTTTCTCCTCGGGGGAAAGCTTCGCCATGCGGACGTAGGCGCCGCGCACCTTGAACGATCCGGCCCGCTGGAGGTTTTCGCACTTGAAGTAGACATCCCCGCCGGCCATCTTCCCGAGGGCGCGGGACGATTCCACCGGTGTTCGCGCAATAATCCCGTCGAGCAGCTTCTGCGCCTCCAGGACATCGTCCAGCGTGACGGGAAGGGTTTCAAGGATGTTCACGGACTATTCTCCTCTGGATTCGGCCCCTGCGCCCGGTTCCGCAGTGGGAGGGGCGTCAGGCAGTTCTGCTGTGGTGCCGGCGGCGGCGCCCTTGCCGCGTTTGAGTGCCGCTGGCGGCCGGACGTCCCGGAAGGTGTTGTCCGGTCCGGCGCCCGCCGTCGTGGGTCCTCCGGCTAAAGCCGGCACTTGTTCATGTTCCCACGTTCTGGCGGCAATGTAGCGAATGGAGGAATTTGCGACGGCGAGGATGGGCACCGAGAACAGGGCACCGGGGATGCCTGCGAGGTAGGATCCTGCCGCCACCGAGAGGATCACCGCCACCGGATGCAGGGCCACTGCCTTGCCCATGATCAGCGGCTGCAGGATATGGCTTTCCAGCTGCTGGACGAGGAGCACGATGCCCAGCATGATCAGGGCGTTGATGGGGCCGTTCGCCACCAGTGCCAGCAGGACCGCGATAGCACCCGTCACCAGGGCGCCGACGATGGGGATGAACGAACCGATGAAGACGAGCACGCTCAGCGGCAGCGCCAGGGGTACCCCGATAATGGCGGCGCCCGCGCCGATTCCCACCGCGTCCACAAAGGCCACAAACATCTGGATGCGCGCGTAGCTGACCATGGATGTCCAGCCCTTGCGCCCGGCGCCGAACGCTGCCGCCCTGGCCTTCCTGGGAAGCAGCCGGACCAGGAACGTCCAGATCCGGTCCCCTTCCAGCAGGAAGAAGATCAGGATAAACAGCGCCAGGATGAGCCCGGCGGCAAAGTGCCCGGCCGTGCTGCCAAAGGACAGCGCCCCGCTGACGATGCTGCTGGTGTTGTCCTGCAGCGCGGTGGTTGCTTCCTGCAGGTACTGGTCCATCTGGGCGGCGGTCAGGTGCAGCGGCCCGTCGGACAGCCAGTCCTGGATCTGCTTGACCCCTGCCAGCGCCTCCGACCAGAGTTCGCCGAAGCCTGAAACCAGCTGCCGTCCCACCAGGGCAAGCGACCCGCCGATCAGGGCGATGAAGGCCACAACGGTGACGGCGACGGCCGCTCCCGCAGGCAGCCTGTACTGCTTAAGCCACCGCACCACCGGGCTGAGGAGTCCAGCGAGGAGCGCAGCCACCATGACGGGGATGATGAGGAAGCTGATCCGGCTCAACAGCCAGACGAGCGCGCCTCCCACGAGGAGGATCAGCCCCACGCGCCAGGCCCAGGAGGCTGCGATGCGGACGCCGTAGGGTATGTCCCGGTCCAGTTCACGGTCCGCGAGGACCCGGACAGGCTGGCTGGAGTCAGGCCGTTGCGGGCCTGGGTTAAGGCTGGTGGAGGTAACGGCATCCTCTGCTGGCGTCATAGCCCAATACTTCCCCAGCGGAAGCTGATTCGGAAACCGCTACCCGCCGGCGCCCGGGGTGTAGTCAATGCCCCACTCGATGGTGAAGGAACCGCCAGGGCTTAGCCAGCGCAGGCCGTCACCGGAGTTGAAGGCGTTGGCCGGCCCGGTCATGGGCTCAACGGCCACGGCCCGGCTGCGGCCCGGATACTGGGTGCTGACAAAGACGTGGACGTAGCGGCAGGCTTCGTCCTGCCACAGGCTTACCCGCCTGCCGTCCGGGGCCGACAGTGTGTGGCGGGCCTTCCCTGCCTCGTAGCGCAGGTCCGTCAAGGCGACGTCCACGTCCAGCGCAGCGATGTTCAGCCCTGTCCTGAAATCCGAGTCCCCCTGCACCGGGGCGGAGCTGCGGGGAATCAGGCGGTCATCGGCCACCAGGCGCGTGTCGGCCGCTACCTTCAGGACCAGCTCTTGAATAGGTACATCGCCCAGCCTCAGGTAGGGATGGGCACCCAGGACGAATGGTGCGGGCTCCCTGGCGTCGTTCAGCAGGGTCTGGCGGACCACCAGCCCGAGGCCGCCGTCGATCCCGTACTGCACCCGGTGCCGGGCCAGGAAGGGATACCCGTGCTGCGGGAAGATGGTGGCTTCCAGCGTCACGGAGTGCTCCGACTCATCCACCAGCGCGTAGGCGGAATTGCGGAGCAGGCCGTGGCTGGCGTTATTCCGGGCAACCTCGGTGATGTCCAGCTGCTGTTTCTTGCCGTTCAGGAACCAGATTCCGTCCTCCACGCGGTTGGCCCAGGGCGCCAGGGTGATGCCGGCGGCACCGGGTGCAATCTCGTCGTCGCCGTATGTCTCCGTCAGGAGGGTTCCTCCCCTGCTGAAGGAACGAAGGCCTGCGGCCAGCTCCGTAACCACAGCCGAGGCGTCGCCGCGGCGGAGTTCATACTGCCTGCCGGTGGCATAGCCCTGCATCGCCGGCACGGGTTCCTGGGGTGAACGTGAAGTCATGAGCAATACCGTACCCCGCGGCGGTCCTGGCACGCAGCACCACCTTGTGACTTTTTGTTGTTAACTATTCTTTTTTGATCGAATGTGCCACACTTTTTTCATGACAGGTATCACGAGCACCAGACTCTCCGACGGCAGGGAGCTGATCTATTTCGACGACGCTGCAGCGCCCAAGTCGCGCATCGCCGAACTCACCACGGACCAGCGGGGCCTTCCCCCGAGGGGTGAACCCGGCGAGGTCCGCTATGACGCGCTGACCGACGAGTGGGTTGCCGTGGCCGCGCACCGCCAGACCCGCACCCACCTTCCTCCGGCGGACCAGTGCCCGATATGCCCCACCACCGCCGGTAATCCTTCCGAGATTCCTGCGTCGGACTATGACGTGGTGGTGTTCGAGAACCGGTTCCCGTCGCTGGGGCCGGCGCTGGGCCCGGTTCCGGAGGAAACAACATGGGGAACAAAGGGGCCCGCATACGGCCGCTGCGAGGTAGTGGCGTTCACCCCGTCCCACACCGGTTCCTTCAGTGAACTGGGGGAAGCCCGTGCTCGGACCGTCATCGAGGCGTGGGCGCACCGCACGGAGGCTTTGAGTGCCCTCCCCGGAATCAAGCAGGTCTTTCCGTTCGAGAACCGCGGTGCCGACATCGGCGTCACGCTCCACCACCCCCACGGGCAAATTTACGCCTACCCCTACGTCACGCCCCGCGCGGGAGTTTTGGGGGCCGCGGCCCGCAAGTTCCATGACGCCCACGAGGGCCGGGAAACACTCACCGGGTCCTTGTTGCGCTCTGAAAGGGAAGACGGCAGCAGGATGGTCCTGGAAGGCGAAAACTTCAGCGCCTACGTTCCCTTTGCTGCCCGATGGCCGCTGGAAATCCACCTGGTGCCCCACCGCCAGGTCCCGGACCTGGCGGCGCTGAGCGGCGAGGAGAAGGATGAGCTCGCGTCCGTCTACCTCAACCTTCTCCAGCGGGTTGACGCCCTTTACCCCACGCCCACGCCCTATATCTCGGCCTGGCACCAGGCTCCCCTGGACCCGGTCCTGCGGCCCTCCGGATACCTCCACCTCCAGCTGACATCGCCGCGGCGGGCTGCCGATAAGCTCAAGTACCTGGCAGGATCGGAGGCAGCCATGGGCGCTTTCATCAACGACACAACCCCGGAGAGCGTGGCGGAGCGCCTCCGGGAAGTCGCCCCTCCATCCCCCGTCGCTCACGCCGCCGCCCTGGCGGCCACACCCGAAGGAGCCCACGCTTGAACGCCGCACCCGACCCCCTGGCCACCCGTGCGCCGGCGGGGACAGAGGACCTTGCCGCCCGGTTCGCGAAGGAGTTCGGCGGCGCCCCGGACGGTATCTGGCAGGCGCCGGGACGGGTGAACCTCATTGGCGAGCACACGGACTATAACGAGGGTTTCGTCCTGCCTTTCGCCATTGACCGGACTGCCCGGGTGGCCGTCCGGGTCCGCCCTGATTCCGCTGTCCGGCTGCTCTCCACCTACGGGGATCAGGGCGTCGTCAGCACAACACTGGATTCCCTGCGGCCGGGCTCCGCCAAAGGCTGGACCAAGTACCCCCTCGGCGTGATGTGGGCGCTGAAGCAGCGCGGCATCGAGGTTCCGGGCGTGGACCTCCTGCTCGACTCGAACGTTCCCCTCGGAGCCGGGCTTTCGTCATCGCATGCCATTGAGTGTGCTGTCATCTCCGCGCTGAACGAACTGACGGGCGCCGGGCTGGAGGCGGAGGAAATGGTGCTGGCCACGCAGCGGGCGGAGAACGAGTTTGTCGGTGCCCCCACAGGCATCATGGACCAGTCCGCCTCGCTCCGGGGCTCTGAAGGGCACGCTGTCTTCCTGGACTGCCGGGACCAGAACGCCCGCCTTGTTCCGTTTGAGACCCAGCCGGCGGACCTGGTGATGCTGGTGATTGACACCAAGGTCTCGCATTCACATGCCGACGGCGGCTACGCGTCCCGGCGGGCATCCTGCGAACTGGGCGCCGAGGTGCTTGGGGTCAAAGCGCTTCGGGACGTTCAGGTGGGTGACCTGGAGGAAGCCAGCGGCCTCCTGGATGAAGTCACCTTCCGGCGCGTCCGGCACGTGGTGACCGAGAACGACCGCGTGCTCCAGACCGTGGAGCTCCTGGCAAGCGAGGGACCGGCCGCCATCGGCGCCCTGCTGGACGCCAGCCACGCTTCCATGCGCGACGACTTCGAGATCTCCTGCCCCGAACTGGACCTGGCGGTCGACACTGCCCGCGGCAGCGGCGCCATCGGGGCCCGCATGACCGGCGGCGGTTTTGGCGGTGCAGCCATCGCGCTGACGCCGGTGGGGCAGGAACAGGCGGTGCGTGACGCCGTCGTCAAGGCATTCGCAGATGCCGGCTACAAGGCGCCGGACATCTTCACGGTGTCCCCGGCTGCAGGAGCCCGCCGGATCGCATAGCACGCTCCTGAGTTGCGGCCTTAACAGCTAAGGGCCCCACCGCGAGGTGGGGCCCTTAGCTGTTAAGAAGGTCCGACGGCGGGGGCCGGCGTGGGTGTTATTCGTCCCCGCGCAGGATGGCCAGCAGGCGGATGATTTCCACATAGAGCCATACCAGCGTTACCGTCAGGCCGAAGGCTGCCGTCCAGGAGAAACGCTGCGGGGCGCCGCTCTGGACGCCCGCCTCAATGCTGGTGAAGTCCATCACCAGGGAGAATGCGGCCAGGCCGATTGCAAGGATGCCGATGACAACACCGATGATGCCGCTGCGCAGCCCGAAGGGTTCCGAGGTCAGGCCGGTCAGCATCATGACGAGGTTCACGACGGAGAAGAGCGCATAGCCGACCAAAGCGATCATGAAGAACTTCATGGCCTTGGGGGTGGCGCGTACCTTACCGCTCTTGAACAGGAGCAGCGTCACGGTGAAGACGGACAGCGTGCCAATGACGGCCTGAAGCCCTACGCCCGGGTACATGGTGTCCAGAACGCGGGTGAGGCCACCGAGGAAGAGGCCCTCGAGGCCTGCGTAAGCAAGAATCAGCGCCGGCGACGGCTGCTTCTTGAACGTGTTCACGAGCGCCAGCACAAAGCCGCCCAGCGCACCGACAATCATCAGCATGGAGGCGAGCCCCAGGCCAACAAACATTGTCACGCCGGCGCCGACGAGCAGCACGCCCAGGCAGGCGGCAGTCTTGACGATGACGTCGTCGTAGGTCATCCGGCCTGTGTCAGCGGGACCTGCAGCGGGCTGGTTGTACATCTGCCGCAACTGCTCGTCGGTCATGTTCTGCGGCTGGCCGTACGCCTGCTGGCCATACGGGGCCTGGCCGTAAGGTGCCTGGCCATACGGCTGCTGGCCGTAGGCCTGGTGTCCGTAGGGAGCCTGCGGAACAGGCGGTGCCTGGGTGGCTCCACGGAAGCTCTTTCCGTTGAAGATCGGGTTGCCGCCAAGTGCCATTGCGGGATTCCTCCATATGGGATGTGTTGTGAACCTTAAGGTTTACGCTACCAATTCTCACGTAAATGCACCCGCAATAGTTCCCCGGTGGAAACAGGAGCCCGGAGTTGTTATCCGATCGCTACCATCGGCGCCTGGACCTCGGCATTTACCGGTACGTCCGCGCTGTAGCATAAGCCAAGCAGGGTGACGGAACTCACACATGTGGCGGGGCCGGCCTGATGGCACCATCCTACCCCTGCATCCGTTCGCAGCGGCTGCAATGGCGCAGCCGAGACCGCCCCCAAGTGGAGGTTTACCAATTTGAGAAGTACACCCCAAGGCCCGCCGGCCGGCGCACGGCGAGGGTTGCTGAGATTACTGGGAGCCATCAGCGCTTCCATCCTGGCAATCCTCCTCGTGGCAGCACCGGCTTCCCAGGCCACTTCCCCATCTCCGACACCATCCCCGTCGAACCAGACCTTCCAAAACAACATCAGCGGATTCCTTCGTGATGACAGCCGCGCACCCTTGGCGGGTGTGACCATCACGGCCACGAAGGATGACTTCACCGGCACGGCCACGTCCTCCGCGAACGGAGCCTGGAACATCGGGGTGCCCGAACAAGGCACCTACACCGTGGAGTTGGACGAGTCCACCCTGCCTGAGGGCATTGCCCTGGCTGAGGGCCAGGAAAACCCCCGCGACGTCACCTTCAGCCAGACCTCGAACCTCTCGGTCATCTTCGCGTTCGGCGAAGGCATCGTGGTGCAGCAGCAGGACTTCGGGCAAAACCTGCTTAACCGGCTCGTCGCAGGACTGAGCTTCGGACTCCTCCTGGCGTTGGCCTCGGTAGGGCTGTCCCTGATCTTTGGCACCACCGGGCTCACCAACTTCGCCCATGGCGAGATGGTGACGCTGGGCGCGGTCCTGGTGTTCGCCTTCAACGCCCTGGGCCTTCCCTTCTGGCTCGCCATCCTGCTGGCACTGCTTGGCGGCGGCCTCTTTGGGTACGCCCAGGACAGGGGGCTATGGCGGCCGCTGCGCCGCCGCGGCACGGGGCTGGTCCCCATGATGATCGTCAGCATCGGCCTGGCACTGGCAGTCCGCTACGTCATCCAGTTCTACTTCGGGGGCGCCACCCAGCAGCTGCCGTACGCGCAGAGCCCAGAAATCCAGCTGGGACCTGTCTCCATCTCACCGAACAACCTCTGGTCCCTGGGCATCAGCGCCGTGGTGATCGCCCTGATCGGCATCGTGCTGCTGAAGACCAGGCTGGGCAAGGCCACCCGCGCGGTAGCCGACAACCCCGCCCTGGCGGCGGCCTCGGGCATCGACGTTGACTCCGTCATCCGGATTGTGTGGATCACGGGCGGCATGCTGGCCTCCCTCGGCGGCATCCTGTGGGCCTACTACCGTCCCGGCGTAACGTTCGACATGGGCTCCGCCATCCTGCTGCTCATCTTCGCCGGCGTTACCCTGGGCGGCCTCGGCACAGTCTTCGGCGCCCTGATCGGTTCCATCATCGTGGGCATCTTCGTGGAGCTGACCACAGTGTTCGGCCTCGCCGCGGACCTGAAGTACGTGGGCGCCCTCTTCATCATGATCGTTGTCCTTCTGTTTCGGCCCCAGGGAATCCTGGGCCGGCGCGAGCGCGTGGGTTAGGAGACAGCCATGGACTTTGGATTCATTCTTTCCAGCGCTGCCAGTGAAATTTTCAGCCCGACCACGGCGGCGTACGCCCTGGCTGCGCTTGGCCTCGCCGTGCACTTTGGCTACTCCGGCCTGCTGAACTTCGGACAGGCCGGCTTCATGGCGGTGGGGGCCTACGGCTTCGCCATCTCCACCCTTACCTTTGGTGTCCCCTTCTTCGTGGGGCTGCTGATCGCCATCCTTGCCTCAGCCGTCTTCGCCCTGCTGCTGGGCATACCCACCCTGCGGCTCCGTGCGGACTACCTGGCCATCGTGACCATCGCCGCAGCGGAAATTGTCCGCTACATCGTGACCACCAACCAGCTCACCTCCGTGACGGGATCGGCAAACGGCCTGGCAGCCTTCGAGGGCGGGTTCTACAGCATGAACCCCTTCCCTGAAGGCTCCTACTTCGGCATGAACAACCGCGATTTCTTCATCCGCGTGGTGGGCTGGGCGCTGGTCGCCCTCTGCTGCACCCTGATATGGCTGCTGATGCGCAGCCCGTGGGGGCGTGTCCTCAAAGGCATCCGTGAGGATGAGAACGCCGTCCGGTCCCTGGGGAAGAACGTCTACGCCTACAAGATGCAGGCCCTCATTATCGGCGGCGTTCTCGGAGCACTCGCCGGCATGGTCTTCACGCTTCCACGTGGAGCGGTCCAGCCGGCCAACTACGGTACGGAACTGACGTTCTTCCTGTACACCTGCCTCCTCCTGGGCGGCCTGGGCACCGTGCTTGGTCCGGTCATCGGCGCCATGATCTTCTGGGTTGTCCTGTCCCTGACCCAGGGAATCCTGTACGGCCTGATCGAGTCAGGAGCCATCACGTGGCTGAACACGGTCCAGGCCGGTCAGTTGCGCTACATCCTGGTTGGCGTCGCCCTGATGCTGCTGATGATCTTCAGGCCCCAGGGCGTCTTTGGAAACAAGAAGGAGCTGGCGTTCGCATGAGCATGCACAGCGAAGTACCCGCAACCCCAGGCGAGGTTGGCCTGGACTACATGACCGACACCCGGCCCATAGCAGCGGGCGAGGCAGCACCCGGCTGCAAGAAGCGCGACCCTATTGTCGTGGCGGAGAACGTGACGCGCAGCTTTGGCGGCATCAACGCCGTGGACGTGGAGTACCTCGAGATCCCCCGGCACAAAATCACGGCACTGATCGGCCCCAACGGTGCGGGGAAGACCACCCTCTTCAACCTGCTGACCGGTTTTGACACACCGAACACGGGCAAGTGGCAGTTCGAAGGCAAGAGCCTCGCAGGCGTGTCCCCCTACAAGGTGGCGCGGATGGGAATGGTGCGCACCTTCCAGCTCACCAAGGTCATGGGCAAGCTGACCGTCATGGAGAACATGCGCCTCGGCGCTTCGAACCAGCCCGGCGAGCGGCTGTCCAAAGCGCTCTTCAAGGGCATGTGGGGCGGCCGGGAAAAACAGATCACCGACGAGGCCAACGTCCTGCTGGAAAAGTTCAAGCTTGACGCCAAAAAGGACGACTATGCGGCGTCCCTCTCAGGAGGCCAGCGCAAGCTCCTGGAGATGGCCCGGTCCCTGATGGTCCGGCCCAAACTCGTCATGCTGGACGAACCCATGGCAGGCGTCAACCCCGCGTTGACCCAGTCCCTCCTGGACCACATCAAAAACCTTAAGGCCGAGGGCATGACGGTGCTGTTCGTCGAGCACGACATGCACATGGTCCGGCATATCGCCGACTGGGTGGTGGTCATGGCTGAAGGCAAGGTGGTGGCGGAAGGCCCGCCGGGCGAGGTCATGAAGAACCCTGCGGTCATCGACGCCTACCTCGGCGCCCACCACGACGTCGACCTGGGAGACTCCGAGGGCCTGAAGGAGCTCGCGGCCGAACTCGTGGCGGACGAGGAATCGATTGTGGGCACCGAGAACGCCGGAATCATCTCGCTGGACGTTGTGGCGGGAGAGGCGGAACCGGAACGCCGGAGCGGCGGCCGGCACCAGGGCGAGAGCCCGCATGGCCGCCACGGTAGCACGGACACAGGCACCACAGACAAGGACAGGCAATGAGCAGCACCAGCGCGGCACCGGCCGCACAGCCAGTCACCGACGGTGACTCGGTGGTCAAGGTCACCGACCTCGTGGCGGGCTACCTGCCGGGAGTGAACATCCTCAATGGCTGCAGCATCGAGGCCCGCAAGGGCGAGCTGATTGGCATCATCGGCCCCAACGGTGCCGGTAAGTCGACCCTCCTGAAGGCCATGTTCGGTTTGGTCAAAGTCCATTCCGGGACGGTGGTGGTCCGCGGCCAGGACATCACCGGACTGAAAGCGAACAAGCTGGTGTCCCGGGGAGTGGGTTTCGTCCCGCAAACGAACAACGTGTTCGCCACGCTGACCATCGAGGAAAACCTGCAGATGGGCATGTTCCAGCGGCCCAAGGATTTCGCCGAACGGTTCGACTTCGTGGCCGGCCTGTTCCCGGAACTGGGCAAGCGGCGCGCGCAGCGAGCCGGCTCGCTCTCCGGCGGCGAACGCCAGATGGTGGCCATGGGCCGGGCGCTGATGATGGATCCTGCCGTACTGCTCCTCGACGAGCCGTCCGCCGGGCTCTCCCCCGTCAAGCAGGATGAGACCTTCCTGCGAGTCCACGAAATCAACCGTGCTGGCGTCTCCGTCATCATGGTGGAGCAGAACGCCCGCCGCTGCCTGCAGATCTGTGACCGCGCCTACGTCCTGGACCAGGGACGGGACGCGTACACCGGCACGGGCCGTGAACTGATGAAGGACCCCAAGGTCATCCAGCTCTACCTGGGCACCCTGGCGGACACCGCCGAGTAAGGCCAGGGCAAACACAAGGAAGCCCCCGTCCGGCCGGACGGGGGCTTCCTTGTGTTTCAGGTACGGCGGTTACAGCTGGCCGAACTCTTCCTTCACTGCGGTGTACTTGTTGTCATCCTGGTACTCGTAGATGCCAATGTAGGCCTCGGTCGGGTCACCGGCGTCGGAGAAGGTCACGGGGCCGGACTGACCGTCGTAGTCGGCATCCTTGCCTTCCCTGATCAACGTGACGCAGGCAGCGTAGGACGTGCACTTCTCGCCGCCCTCAGAGACTTCCTTGAGCTTGGCTGCGATGTCCACGCCCTTGGTGCTCTGTGCCGCCTCTGCGGCCAGCGCGATGAGGTTCACGGCGTCGTAGGACTCGCCGGCGTAGCTGTAGTCCTTGAGTGCCGGGTCGATGGCCAGCAGCTTCTTCTTGAAGTCGTCCTGCGCAAACGTGCCCGGGATGGTGCCGCGTGCGCCCTTCAGGGTGCCCGGCTGGAAGTCCTTGCTGTAGTCGGAGGTGTTGCCGTCCACCAGGAACATTTGGGTGGGCTTTACCCCCTTGCCGGTCATCAGCGGAACGATGCTCTTCGCCTGGTCAAAGGTGATCAGCGCAATGGCATCCGGCTGGGCAGCAATGACCTTGTCCACCTGGCTGCTGAACTGGCTGTCGCCCTCGTTGAAAAGTTCCTCCGCCACAACCTGGCCGCCGGCCGCCTCGAAGGCCGACTTAATGTTGGATGCAAGGCCGGTACCGTAGGCGTCATTCAGGACGATCATGCCCACGGTCTGCGCGCCGCAGGTGGCCATGTAGTTGCCGAGCACCTTGCCCTGGAGGACATCGGAGGGTGCTGTACGCCAGTACAGGCCATTGTCGTCCCAGGTGGTGAAGTCCGGGGACGTGTTGGCGGGTGAGAACTGGATGACGCCGGCGCCGGTGATCTGGTTGATGACCGTCTTGGAAACGCCTGAAGACGCCGCACCGATGATGGCGCTGACCCCCTGGCCCAGCAACGCGGACGTTGACTGGGTGGCGATATCCGTCTTCGTGTCACCGGAGTCGCGGTGGATCACTTCGACCGGCTTGCCCAGGACGCCGCCTGCCTTGTTGACTTCGTCGATGCCAAGGTTGACGCCGGCGATTTCGGGCGGGCCGAGGAACGCCAGGGAACCGGTGGTGGGAAGGAGCGAACCAATCCGCAGCGGCGTTTCAGTAGCGCCGGTTGACGGCGGCACCGAGGGGGTCTCCGCAGGCTGGCTGGCGGCAGCGCCTCCACTGCCCTCGGTTGCTGGGCAAGCAATTCCTGCCGCTTCTGCGGTGGCAGAGGATTCGGTTGCCGTGGGTGTGGACGAACCGCCGCAAGCCGTTGCCATAAAGGCGACGCCGATGCCAAGCGCTGTCAGCTTGGCAACACGGGTTCCCGCCTGGGGGAATAAAGTCATTTACGAGCTCCTCGATCTAAAGGTGCGAACGGCCTTTGACGCGAAAAATCAGGTGTTCCTGATTTAGCTTCAAGCTAATGCAAATCGGAGCCGAAGATAAGTGACTGAGGTCACATCCTTATAACAGTAGTTGCATATGTGGAATTAAATGGACGAAGCCGCCCGCTGTGCGGACGGCTTCCGATCCTGGCCTTGTTCACGATGCCTAGTACCCCAGGTGGGACTCGAACCCACAACACGCGGATTTTAAGTCCGCTGCCTCTGCCAATTGGGCTACTGGGGCGCCCGGTCAATGGTATCCCGTCAGGCGAGTGCGAAGGGTTCGGCATACCGGAATGTGCCGTGGACGCCGCCGGGCCAGAGGGCCAGGGGCAGCAGTTGGAAGTAGTCGCCCCACGCGTCGTCAGGCGGAAGTACCCCCAGCGAAGTGGCAGGCACAAAACCAAAACGCGAGTAGTACCCGGGGCTGCCCAGGAGGGCAATGCCGCTCTCCCCCGCCGCGTTTGCCCGATGGATGGTCTCCTTCATCAGTGCCGACCCGATACCGTGCCGCTGGTGCCTGGGCGTGACGCCGAGGGGACCCAGCCCCAGCAGTCCATGGCCGCCCACCCAGCCGCGGGTACTGATGACGTGGCCCACCACTTCGCCGTCCAAGACAGCCACAACGCTGAATTCCGGCAGGTAGTCCTTGGACTCGAAGAGACCGCGGAGCACCCTCGCCTCCACAGGTTCGCCCTCCACCTTCAGGCCGGTGGCCGGGGAGACCGCGAAGGCGTCGGCCGTCAGGGCCAGGATGGCCTTGCGGTCCTCCGGCGCCTCGCTGCGAACCAGCAACTCGGGCCGCGGCACCTGCCTGCTGTCTGCTGACAGCCCGGCCAGGACCTCCAGTGCCCGGGGCGCTTCAGCGACGGGAACCAGCAGATGGTCGTGGTGGAATCCGGCGAGCACGTTGCAGCTGATCCTGGCCTCGGCAAGCGCCTTGCTGACGGCGGCCGTCAGGCCCACCGCCTCCAGTGCGGAGTGGACCTCCAGGGTGATCCAGGCGCCCACGAAGTCGTAGGCAAGGCCTTCCCTGTCAGCCACCGCCCGGGGCAGCACCACCGTCAGGCCTTCGGCTTCGCGGACCGCCGCCTCGACGCCCTGCACCAGCGGCCTTCCGTCAGGCCACATGGCATAGACGTACTCGCCGCCGCGCTGCACCGGATGCATCGCGGCCAGCAGCGCCTCGAGGTTCTTTTCGCCAGTCATGGTGCCAGTCTAGAAGGCGCCGGTAGGCCTCGGCCGGCAGCGCTGCAGCAGGACGCCACCCTGCTGAAGAGCAAACGCCGAGGAACGCAAACGGCGGCCGCCCCGCAGAGGGGACAGCCGCCGTCGTATATTGCAGCGCAGGGGCGGTACAGCCCTTTACTTGGCCTTCGCCGAGACCGTTTCCTTGGCCTCAGCAGCGGCCGGGGAGGTCACAGAGGAACCGGAACCGCTGCCCACCGGGGCCGGCGCCGGAGCGGCAGCCGGCTTGGGGGCCGGGGTGGCTGCTGCTACGAACGCACCGCGGGGGTTGTCCAGGTCCATCAGCTGCGTGGTGTCGCGGCCGGTGAAGAAGCTGATGATCCAGTTGAAGATCACGCGGAACTTGCGCTCGAAGGTAGGCATCGCCATGCCGTGGTAGCCGCGGTGTGCCAGCCAGGCGAGTGCGCCCTTGAGTCCGATGCTGCCCACCAGGTTGATGTTGGCAACGCCCTTCCACTGGCCGAAGCCAGCCACAGCACCCAGGTTCTTGTGCTTGTAGTCCTTCAGCGGCTTGTCCCAGCGGGAGGCCCACAGGTTCTTGGCGAGGCGCTTGGCCTGGCGGAGCGCGTGCTGGGCGTTGGGAACGCAGGTGCCGTCCGGGAGGCCCTTGCCGGTCAGGTCGGGCACAGCGGCGACGTCGCCGGCTGCCCAGGCGTTGTCGATGATGCCTTCGTCGCCGGCAACGCGGAGGTCCGGCAGGACGCGGACGCGGCCGCGCGGCTCCAGCGGGAAGTCGGTGGAGCGGACCATGGGGTTGGCCTGCACGCCGGCGGTCCACACGAGGGTGTCCGTTTCGAACTCCTGCGCGGGGGTCTTGTCCGGAAGGTTGATGAGCTTCAGGCTGCCCTCGGCGTTGTCCAGGGACGTGTTGAGGAGGACCTCAATGCCGCGGCTGCGGAGGTGCTCCACAACCCATTCCGCCTGCTTTGCGGTAACTTCCGGCATGATCCGGCCCATGGCCTCGACCAGGACGAAGCGGACTTCCTCCTGCTTGATGCGCGGGTTGTTCCGGACGGCGGCCCGGGCGAGGTCTTCCATTTCGGTGATGCACTCGATGCCGGCGAAGCCGCCGCCCACCACCACGAAGGTGAGGGCACGTGCACGGGCTGCAGGATCGGTCATGGTGGAGGCGACCTCGATGCGCTCGAGGACCTTGTTGCGCAGCGCAACGGCTTCCTCGATGGTCTTCAGGCCGATGCCCTTGTCCGCGAGTCCCTTGATGGGGAAGGTGCGGGTGATGGCACCCGCGGCCATCACGACGTCGAAGTAGGGAACCTCAAAGTGAGCGCCGCCGTCAGCGGGCGCCACGACGGCGGTCCGGTTGGCGTGGTCGATCGAGGTGACGCGGCCCTGGATCAGTTCGGTCTGCTTGAGGTGCTGGCGGTGGGATACCACGGCGTGGCGGGCCTCGATGTTACCGCCTGCCACCTCGGGGAGGAAGGGCTGGTACGTCATGTAGGGCAGTGGATCCACGAGGGTGACGATGCCACCGGCATTCGCGATCTTCTTCTGCAGTTTGAGTGCTACGTACAGGCCGACGTACCCGCCGCCGACGACGAGTACCCTGGGACGGTCCTGGAGCTCTGGGGTGGTTGCCATGGGTTTAAGGATACAACACTTTGTGAAAATCTTCACTAACTGCCTGGGAGGCCTGCAACCTAGGTTTTGTTGCCGGTTTCCACCGTCTCCGTGGCACCGGTCTCAGCATCCTCCCCGGGCAGTGCAGGGTTCCTGGCGGCTCGCCGCAGCTGGACCGCTGCCGCCCCGACAATGGCGACGAACAGCACACCAAAACCGATGACGACGGAGGCGCCAATGGCGCTGTCACGCTGGGACGGCGGCTCCGCTGCCGGCACCGTTGCTTCGGGCAGCGTGGGGACGGCGCTGGGGACGTCCGTGGTGGGGAGCGGGGCGGGAGTAGCGAGGTTTCCCCTGCGGTGTACCCGGATCCATTCCGCGATGGAGCCCAGCGGGTTGCCGGCAGTCTCCGGGACGGTGTCCTTCAGGGCTGCCTCGGCGTTCAGCACGCCAAAGCCGTACAGCGGGTCCTTGCCGGGGGCACCGGCATCCTTGGCGGTTGAAACAATGCGGTTGATGACCTGCTCCGCGCTCATGGACGGCCACTTGGAGCGGATGAGCGCAGCAACGCCGGAAACAATCGGAGCGCTGCCGGAAGTTCCGGCCCATTCGGCGTAGCCGCCGCCCGGAAGGCCGCCGAGCAAATTTTCTGCCGGCGCGGCCACGCCGATGCTGATGCCTTGCGAGGACGCGTCAACGCTTGCTGCGCCCTGCCGGTCCAGTCCTGCAACGGTGAGGACTCCTGGGATGGTGGCCGGAGCCCCCACCTGGATATTGCCGCCCACCCGGTTTCCGGCAGCGGCAACGATGACCACATCCTTCTGCTCCGCGTACAGGAACGCCGCGTCCCAGCTTTGCGGCCACTGCGGAGTGGTGCTGCCCAATGAAATGTTGATGACCCTGGCGCCGTTGTCCACAGCCCAGCGGACGGCTTCGGGAATCTGGTCCTGGTCGCTCTTGCCCGAGGGATTGGCCGAACCCAGCCACGTGGAGACGGAGAGGATCTGGGCTTCCGGGGCAACACCCACGATGCCATCGGGCGCCTGATTGGAGGGGGCAGCTGTGGGGCTGGCGCTGGGACTCGGGCTGGGGCTGGCCGGCTGGTGGCCGCGTCCTGCCAGCATGGTGGCCACGAGGGTGCCGTGTTCCGGCTTGATGCCCACGCCCTGTTGTCCGTCCGGCCGGCCCGCACCGGACGCGTCATAGCCCCCGGCCACTGCGCCCAACAGGTCCGGGTGCTCCGCGTCCACACCGCTGTCGATGACGGCCACCTTGACGCCCGCGCCCTTGGAAACCTCCCAGGCCTTGGTGATGCCGGACTCGGCTAGCCAGTACTGTTTGTCCCGCCACTCATCCGCCTGCGCTGCGGGCGCGGAGTAGAGGCCGAAGCCCAGGCAGGACGCCGCAAGGACCAGTGCCAGGAGGGCTGAGGCTGCGGCGCGGGGCAGGCGGGCTGTCCGGAGAAGAGCGAGGTGCATCAGGTCAGCCGATGCTCAGGGCGATGCCGTCGAGGATGTCGTGCTCGCTGGCTGTGGCGGTGGTAATGCGGCCGCCGGTGAGCTCACCCATGTGTTCAAGGATGCGCCGCCACACGAGCCCGCCGGCGCCGATGACGTCCACCCGGCCGGGGTGCATGTAGGGCAGGGCGGCCCGCCGGGACCGGGGCATTTCCAGCAGGCCCGTGGAGGCGGCGCGCACGGTGTCCAGGGGCAGTTCGGCGCCGTGGATCGCGTCGGGCGAGTATTCGGCCAGTCCGAGCGCATGCGCGGTAATGGTGGTGATGGAGCCGGCAACACCGACGACGGCGGTGGCGCGTTCCAGCGGAACGTCCTGGCGGACGCGGGTGATGGCTGCGTCGACGTCGGCTTCCGCGGCTGCTATCTGCTGGGCAGTGGGCGGATCGTCCCGGAGGTGCCGTTCGGTAAGGCGGACGCATCCGATGTCCACGGACTTTGCGGCTGTGACCCCGCTGGCCGTGCCCAGCACGAATTCGGTGCTGCCGCCGCCCAGGTCCACCACCAGCACTTCCTGGCCATCCAGGATGGGGAGGACGCTGCTGGCGCCGGCGAAGGACAGGGCAGCTTCCTCGTCGCCGGAAATCACCTCCGGTTCCACGCCGAGCAGGTTCCGGATGCCGTCCACAAAAACGTGCCGGTTCCGTGCATCCCGGCTGGCTGAGGTTGCCACGAAGCGGACCTTTGTTGCTCCATGGTCCCGGATCAGCCGCGCATAATCCGCGGTGGCGGCGAAGGTGCGTTCCAGGGCCTCCGGCGCAAGTTCCCCGGTGGCGTCCACTCCCTGGCCCAGCCGGACCACGCGCATCTCGCGCACCACGTCATGCAGGGCTGTGGTCCCGTTGCTGCGTTCGATGTCTGCGATCAGGAGGCGGATGGAGTTGGTGCCGCAGTCGATGGCTGCCACGCGCGTCATTCCGGGGCCTCCTCAGTGGCTGCGGATTTCCGGACCGGCGCGGGCCGGCCGACGATGTCCGGCAGGCCCTGGGGTCCATGGCGGCTGAGGTCCCGCGAGGGGGCTTCACCTGAGGTGTCCCAGGCTCCCTCGCAGTAGCACCTGTCAGCGGTCCACCATTCCTTGATCCGGTCCAGGCTTTCGTCCCCCAGGGGGTTGACCCCCGGCCCGGCGGCCAGCGAATGGCCCACCAGTACGTGCAGGCATTTGACGCGGGTGGGCATGCCCCCGGCAGAGATGCCGTCGATCTCCGGGACGGCCCCGATCCCCGAGCGTTCGCCGATGGCGTTGCGGGCTTCCAGGTAGGCGTCGTGGGCCGAGCGGTAGGCGGCAGACAAGTTGTCGTCGGCGGCCAGCTGGTCATTCATCTCGTTCATGACGCCCGCGGCTTCGAGCCGCGAGACCGCTGAGGTGATGACCGGATGCGTCAGGTAGAACGTGGTGGGGAACGGTGTTCCGTTACTGAGGCGCGGAGCGGTGGCGGCCACCAGCGGATTGCCGCAGATGCAGCGTGCAGGAATCTCCACCACGTCACGGACCGGCCGTCCCAGCTGGCGGCTCAGTACTTCAAGGTCGTGTGCTGATGGCTGGCGGGATTCGTCCCGGGCGGCTGCCGTGTTGTGTTCCACTGTGGCGGGCCGTCCTTCCTGTTGCGGTTCAGTCTGTAGCCGCGCGCGTGATGGACTCCCACAGGGAATCCACCCACGGCAGATCGGCGGGGTCTTGTGCTGCTGTACCGGGCTGGCTGCTGGCTTCTCCGGCCGGCAGGTCGCTGCCGAAAACCCAGTAGCCGGTTTCTCCCGGCATAACCATGTTAATGCGGTCGCGTGCCTGCTGTTTCACGTAGTTGGGGTCCTGCCAGCGCGAGACCTGCTGCCGGAGGGCGTCGCCCTCGGCCTGGCGGGCAGCGATGTCAGCGTTCAGCGCGTCGATCTCAGCCTTCTTGTCGAAGAAGATCTTGACTGTGGGCGCGAGCATGATGGTGATGGCAACCATCACCACGGCCAGTGCGAGCATCCGTCCGGAGAACGCCTTGGCCGGAACGGGCTGCTGGTCTTCTGCTGTTTCGTCTGCGGCTCCGGTGCCGGCACGTTGTGCCGTGCCTGGGGTGGGGCTGCTCCCCTTGCGGCGGGTTGCCTGCCCGGCGTCCTTGCGGCCGTGCGGCTCCCGGCGTCCCGCCGGTGATGCGGCGGACGGCGCACCGGCGGATCCCCGGAGTGTCCCGCCGGAGCCGGCGTCCTTGCCCGGGCCGAAGTCTGCGCGGATGACGTCCGCGTCGCCGGAAGCTTCCTGCGCGGAACGGGCTGGGGCAACCTTGGGGACTTTGGGACGGCGGGTAGCCATGACACTCCTGAAACGCGCAGCCTGCCTGGGCCGCCACTATCGGGGCTGGAACACGTACTGCTATGACACGTGCTGCTGAAACAGCAACGGTGGCTATGGTCTTTCAACCATAGCCACCGCTGATTGTTTTGCGCGGCTACTAGCCCTTGAAACGCGGGAAGGCGGCGCGGCCGGCGTAGCGTGCGGCGTCGTCGAGTTCCTCTTCGATGCGCAGCAGCTGGTTGTACTTGGCGACGCGCTCGGAGCGGGCCGGAGCGCCGGTCTTGATCTGGCCGGCGTTGGTGGCCACCGAGATGTCGGCGATGGTGGTGTCCTCGGTTTCGCCGGAGCGGTGCGAGGTGATGGTGGTGTAGCCGGCACGCTGGGCCAGGCTGACGGCGTCCAGGGTCTCGGTCAGCGAGCCGATCTGGTTGACCTTGACCAGCAGCGAGTTGGCGGTCTTGGTATCGATGCCGCGCTGCAGGATGGCGGGGTTGGTGACGAACAGGTCGTCGCCAACGAGCTGGACCTTGTCGCCGATGGAATCGGTGAGGGTCTTCCAGCCGTCCCAGTCGTTCTCGTCCAGCGGGTCCTCGATGGACACCAGCGGGTAGTCGGCCACGAGCTCGGCGTAGTAAGCGCTCATCTCGGCCGAAGTCAGGGACTTGCCTTCGAACTGGTAGGCACCGTCGGTGAAGAACTCGGAGGAGGCAACGTCCAGTGCCAGGGCAATGTCCTTGCCCGGGGTGTAGCCGGCGTTCTTGATGGCTTCCTGGATGAGGTCCAGTGCCGCACGGTTGGACGGCAGGTTCGGTGCGAAGCCGCCTTCGTCGCCCAGGCCGGTGGCGAGGCCCTTTTCCTTGAGGACGGACTTGAGGGCGTGGTAGACCTCAACGCCCCAGCGGAGGCCCTCGGAGAAGGTCTCGGCACCCAGCGGGACAACCATGAATTCCTGGATGTCGACGTCGGAATCGGCGTGGCTGCCACCGTTGAGGATGTTCATCAGCGGGACGGGCAGCACGTGGGCGTTCGGGCCGCCGAGGTACTTGTACAGCGGCAGGTCGGCGGAGGCGGCGGCTGCGTTGGCAACGGCCAGGGACACGCCCAGGATGGCGTTGGCGCCCAGCTTGCCCTTGTTCGGGGTGCCGTCCAGGTCCAGCATGGCCTGGTCGATGCTGCGCTGGTCGGTGGCGTCGAAGCCGGTCAGGGCCGGGGCGATCTGGTCGATGATCGCGTCAACGGCCTTCTGGACACCCTTGCCGAGGTAACGACCCTTGTCGCCGTCGCGCAGTTCAACGGCCTCGTGCTCGCCGGTGGAGGCACCGGAGGGAACTGCTGCGCGGCCGATCTGGCCGTCGGAGAGCAGGACCTCAACTTCTACGGTCGGGTTGCCGCGGGAATCGAGGATCTCGCGGGCGTGGATGGCATCGATAAGCGCCATGAATTTGCTCCTTATGGGCGATTAACGGGGGGATCTAACAGAAAGACTCGACGTACTCGTCACAGACCAGCGTAGTCGAGAGTGGTCCGGGTTACGGAAACCTATCCAGCGCCCGGACGTCATGATGGCGCGGCTATCCCTGGTGGTGCTGCTGGGGGACGCGCTGCTGGTAGCGCCGGACGGCGCCGCGCAGGGCACGCTCCGCATCGAATCCGCTGGCCCGGGCGGAATGCACGACGGCGAGCAGCAGCTCCCCGAGCTCTTCTTCCGTTCCGGGGACGGGAACGGCAGGCGGCAGGGCAACTCCGGCCCGTGCTGCCCGGTCGATGGATTTTTGTGCCCGGGCGAGTGCCGGAAGCGCCTGGGGAATCCCCGCGAACGGATCCTGCCGTTCCGGGCGCTCGGTGCGCTTCACGGCGTCCCACTTCTGCACGATTTCCTCCACGGTTGCGGGGAACGTGTCCTGCAGGGAACCGTCGCGACGGAAGACGTGGGGATTCCGGCGGACCATTTTGGCACTCAGGCCGCGTGCGACGTCGTCGAACGTGAAAGCGCCGCGTTCCTCGGCGAGCCGGGCGTGCAGCACCACCTGCAGCAGGACGTCGCCCAGCTCACCCAGCAGTTCGGCATCGTCGATTCCCTGGGCATTCACCGGTCCGGCCGCGTCCCGCTCTTCGGCGGGCGCGGCGGCCTCGATCGTTTCGGCCACTTCAAAGGCCTCTTCGAGAAGGTACTCCACCAGGGATGCGTGGGTGAGCGCCCCCATCCAGGGGCAGTGCTCCCGCAGGGCAGCAATCACATAGAGAAGCTCCTGCACCTCCCCTGCCGGGATGCTGCCCGCGTCCGGCTGGCTAGCCAAGGTTGGCGTAGGCGTCGTTGATGTACTCCACCAGGGCTTCCTTTTCCTCAAGCGGCAGGAAGGATGCTTCGGCCGCGTTGAGGGTCAGCTCCAGCAGGTCGTCGAGGTCGTAGTCGAAGGTTTCCACCAGGAGGTCGAACTCGTCCGTCAGCGTAACGCCGCTCATCAGCCGGTTGTCGGTGTTGATGGTGACGTTGAAGCCGAGCTGGTACAGCATGTCCAGGGGGTGGCTCTCGATACCCTCGCCGAAGCCGGCAATAGCGCCGGTCTGCAGGTTGGAGGACGGGCAGATTTCCAGGGCGATGCCGCGGTCCCGGATCCAGCTGGAGAGGTCCCCCAGCGTCACCAGGCCGACCGTGTCCTCGGCGTCGTCCTCGAACTCCACCATGATGTCCTCGGCGATCCGGACGCCGTGGCCCAGGCGGAGGGCGCGGCCGTCCACCAGCGCGGACTGGATGCTCTCCAGCCCTGCGGCCTCGCCGGCGTGGACGGTGGCGGGGAAGTTGTGCTGCGCAAGGTAGGTGAAGGCATCCCGGAAGCGGGAGGGAAGGAAGCCGTCCTCGGCTCCGGCGATATCGAAGCCCACGGCACCCTTGTTGCGGTGGCGGACGGCGAGTTCGGCGATCTCCTGGCCGCGGTCCGCGTGGCGCATGGCGGTGATGAGCTGGCCCACCTGGATTTCGCGCCCGCCCTCCCCCACGGCCTCGACGCCGGCTTCAAGGCCTTCCTGCACGGCCTCGACGGCTTCATCCAGTGAGAGGCCCTTCTGGAGATGCTGCTCGGGCGCCCACCGCACCTCGCCGTACACCACGCCGTCGTCAGCGAGGTCCTCAACGAACTCCTTGGCCACGCGGAACAGCCCCTCGTGGGTCTGCATCACGGCGACGGTGTGGTCAAAGGTTTCCAGGTAGCGGACCAGCGAACCCGAGTTTGCGGACTCGCGGAACCACTCGCCCAGCGCAACGGGATCGGTGGAAGGCAGCGTGTGCCCAACGGCTTCCGCCAGCTCGATGATGGTGGCCGGGCGCAGTCCTCCGTCCAGGTGGTCGTGGAGGGAGACCTTGGGCAAGTTCTTCAGGTCGAAATCGATGGCAGGGGCAGCGTCAACAATGGGCTCAGTCACGTTCCCACCTTAGGGTGGGCAGGAGCCCAAAGCCAGCCGCTACTTGGCTGCCGGTTCGCCGTCCCCGGCCGCGGAAGCAAAGTGCGCCGCGCTGCCGTTCTGTGGGCCGCGGGCGCCGGCCGGGCCGCCGTCGAGCCACCCGTCAACCTCCTGGGCGTCGTTGCGGGCGAGGTGCTTGTGCCACAGCCGGAGCACATGGTCCAGGAGGACTCCCAGCACGATAGCGAAGACCACCGCGATGCCGGCGCTGAGGAGCGGATTGTGGTGCAGCCACGGAAATGAACTGGCCAGGAGCCCAATGCCGATGGAGTAGCCCACCCAGGTGATGCAGGCGAAAGCGTCGAGCAGGAAGAAGCGGCGGTGCGGGAATCCTGTGCTGCCCGCAACGTAGTTGACGGCCACCCGGCCCCAGGGAATGTAGCGGGCGGTGAAGATCAGCACGGCGCCGCGCTTGTCCAGCTCGTAGCGGGCCCAACTGAAGGCCTTCTGGACTTTGGGGCGCCGCATCCATTTCCACCGCTTCAGGCCGATGCGCCTGCCCAGCATGAAGGCCATGTTGTCCCCGGCGATGGCTCCAACCAGGGCGGTGAAGCCCAGGATCCAGAGGTTCGGTTCACCACTGTGCCGGGAAAAGGCCGCCAGTGCCACGATCAGGGTTTCGCTGGGGACCACCATGGCGAAGCCGTCAACGAAGAAGAACACCAGCAGGAGCGGGTAGATCCACCACTGACCCGCTGCATGGAGCACGGCCTCATTAATAAACTCCACGCGGGTCTTGCTCCTATGCAATTTGGCGTGGCCGTCGGTGGCCCAGCCAGGCGGAAATCGTGTCTAAGTGTCCCATGGCCAGGGCGCCTTCGCTACGCCCCCACCTGCTGGAACAACGCTTCACCTACGCTTCGGGTTCCTTCATCCGCTCCACCATTGGCGGCCGCCGCCGAACGCGGTTGATGACCAGGTCCACCACGATCCCCAGTGCCACCGCGCACACAATGGCGATGACCGCCCCCAGCAGGTGGTTGTCCTCGAACCATTGGCCGAAGAACAGCCCGATCCCCACCGAGTACCCGGCCCAGAGGGTTGCTGAAAGAAGTGTCAGGCCCACGAAACGCAGGTGCGGATAGTGCGTTACGCCGGCGGTGAGGTTGACCGCCACCCTGCCGATCGGGACGAACCGCGCCACCAGGATCAGCGACGCCGGCCGCTTGCGCAGTTCCCTGCCGGCCCACCGGAAGGCGCTCTGCATCCGTGGCCCGCGCATCCACGACCAGCGCCGGGTACCCACCCGGCGGCCAATCAGGTAGGCGATGTTGTCACCCGAGAAGGCACCAAGCGCGGCCACCAGCATCAGCAGCCAGGGGTTGGGAACGTCGGCGGTGGCGGCGACTGCGGACAGGCCCACCACCACCGATTCGCTGGGAATGGGCGGAAAGAAGCCGTCAATGATGCAGCACGCAAGGACGACGAACAGCACCCAGGGCTGTCCGGCTGCGGCGAGGATGAAGTCATTGATGGCCTGCATGGATCCCTATGCTATTCGGTCGATGATCAACCGCTGTGCCGGCCTGGATCCCTCCGGTGCAATGACGACTGCATGTTCCAGCGCTTCCTTGGCCCGCGCAAACCGCTCCGGGGTGTCCGTGAGGAGGGTCATCAGCGGCTCCCCCGCCCGGACCAGGGCACCGGGCTTGGCATGCATCCGGACACCGGCGCCTGCCTGGACCGCGTCCTCCTTCCGGGCACGTCCGGCCCCGAGGCGCCAGGCTGCGACACCGACGGCGAGGGCGTCCAGTTCCACGAGCACCCCGTCCGCCGGGGCGTACACCACCTCGGACTCGCGGGCAACGGGCAGCTTGGCCCGGGGGTCGCCGCCCTGGGCTTCGATCATGCGGTTCCAGACGTCCATGGCACGGCCGTCCTTGAGCGCGGCGGCGGGATCGGCGTCGGTAACTCCCGCACAGGCGAGCATCTCCTCGGCGAGCCGCACGGTCAGCTCCACGACGTCGTCGGGACCGCCGCCGGCCAGCACCTCCACGGACTCCTCAACCTCGATGGCGTTGCCCGCCGTCAGTCCCAGCGGGGTGTCCATGTTGGTGAGCAACGCCACGGTGTTCACGCCCGCGTCCTTGCCCAGCGCCACCATGGTCTCGGCAAGCTCGCGTGCCCTGGCTTCATCCTTCATGAACGCGCCGCTGCCCACCTTGACGTCCAGGACCAGCGAACCGGTCCCTTCAGCGATTTTCTTGCTCATGATGGACGAGGCGATCAGGGGGATGGCCTCCACGGTGCCGGTGACATCCCGCAGCGCGTAAAGCTTCTTGTCAGCGGGCGCCAGGCCTGCACCGGCGGCGCAGATCACGGCGCCCACGTCCTGGAGCTGCGCCAGGATCTCTTCATTGCTGAGGGAAGCACGCCACCCCGGGATGGACTCGAGCTTGTCCAGCGTGCCGCCGGTGTGGCCAAGCCCCCGGCCCGAGAGCTGCGGAACAGCCACCCCGAAGACCGCCACAAGGGGCGCGAGCGGCAGGGTGATCTTGTCCCCCACACCGCCCGTTGAATGCTTGTCCGACGTGTACTTCAGGCCGCCGTCGGGCCTGCGCAGGCTGGAGAAGTCCATCCGCTCGCCGGAGGCGATCATCGCCGCCGTCCAGCGGGCAATCTCCGTGCGGTTCATGCCGTTGAGCAGGATGGCCATGTTCAGGGCCGCCATCTGCTCGTCGGCGATCGCACCGCGGGTGTAGGCGTCGATGGTCCAGTCGATCTGTTCCGGGCTCAGGGCACCTTTGTCCCGCTTTACGCGGATGATGTCGACGGCGTCGAACGGTTCGGCAATGTTGTCCACTGCGTGGGTCTGTGCCACCTTGTCAGTCACGGTGTTTCCTCCAGGTGTTGGGGACCAAAGGCGTCGGGCAACACCTGGTCCATCGTCTTGATGCCTTGGGTGGTCATGAGCTCCATGTCCGGAGCGCGGAACTCGTACAGCAGCTGCCGGCAGCGCCCGCAGGGCATCAGGATGTTGCCGTCCCCGTCCACGCAATAGAACGCGCGGAGCAGTCCGCCGCCGGTCATGTGCAGGTTGCCCACCAGCGCGCATTCGGCGCAGAGGGTGAGGCCGTAGCTGGCGTTCTCCACGTTGCAGCCGCTGACCAGCCGGCCGTCGCCGGTGAGGGCCGCGGCCCCCACCGGGAACTTCGAGTAGGGAACGTAGGCGTGCTGCATCGCCGCGACGGCGGCTGCCTCCAATGCTTCCCAGTCAACCGGCTGCACCTCGTCAGTGCCTGTAGCGCCGCGCACTTCTGCAGGTCCGTCCACGCCGTCAGCCCTTGACATACGGAATGCCGCTGGCCGCGGGTCCCCTGGATTTGCCCACCAGCCCCGCCACCGCCAGGACCGTCACCAGGTACGGGAGCATGGCCATGAACTGGCTGGGAACCGGCGTGCCGATAATGGTGACGATGCTCTGCAGGTTGTCAGCGAATCCGAACAGCAGCGCCGCGAAGAAGGCTCCGATCGGGTTCCACCGGCCAAAGATCAGGGCCGCCAGGGCAATAAAGCCGCGGCCGCCGGAAATCTCCTTGGTGAAGCTGTCGATGGCCACCAGTGTGAAGAAGGACCCGCCGATGCCGGCCACTGCCCCGCCCAGGGTGACGTTCCAGAACCGGGTGGCGTTGACGTTGATGCCCAGGGTGTCCGCGGCCTGCGGATGCTCGCCGACAGCCCGGACGCGCAGTCCCCACCGGGTCTTGAAGAGGCCCACCCAGACCACCAGGACGGCAATGTACATCAGGTAGCCCACCAGGGACTGGCGGAACAGGATGGGACCGATGACCGGGATGCTGGACAAGACGGGAACCTCGATGATGTCCAGCCCCGGCGGGGAGTTGAACTGCGCCTTGTTGGCCTGCATCACGGTGCTGAACAGGAAGCCTGTCACGCCGGAGACCAGCACGTTCAGGACCACGCCGACGATGATCTGGTTGACCAGGTACTTGATGCTGAACAGTGCCAGCACCATGGAAACCACGGCACCTGCCACGGCGGCGGCGAGCAGCCCGACGAAGGGGTTCTGCGTGATGCTGGCCACGATCGCGGCGGTGAACGCTCCGCCCAGCAGCTGGCCCTCGATGGCGATGTTCACCACGCCCACCCGTTCGCAGAGGACGCCGGACAGTGATCCGAACACCAGCGGAACGGCCAGGGTGACCGAACCGGCGATGAGCCCGGCCAGGGAGATGCTGGGGGTCCGGGCGCCGCCCACCACCCAGATGAGGAACGCGGCCACAAACAGGACGATAAACGCCACGGTGAGCCAGCCCGGGACGGGATTGTCCCTGGTCTTGAGGTAGATGGCGTAGGCCGCCAGTCCCAGCAGGAGGATGGACAGCACCAGGCCGCCCGCGAAGGCGTTCACCTGGATGGCCGGCAGCTGGAAGAAGTCGCTGCCCGTGGAGATCCCGAAGCTTGCGGTCTGGTTGGGTGCGAGCAGCCCGAAGAACACGAGGGCGATCAGCGCGAAGGCAGCCAGGAAAACCGGCGTCTTCCAACCCACCGGCTTGGCGGAGACAGTGGCGGCGGCAGCATCCTTGCCGGCGTTTCCGGGCTGCGGGTTGCCGGGCCTTGATGAGGATACTGTCGTGCTCATGCTGCACCTCCGGTGGTTGCTGCCTCGCGGGACTTGGCCGGGCGGGCGGGCTTCCGGCGGCGGGGGTTCAGGCCAAAGATGGCCCGGACCAGCGGCGGAGCCGCAATAAACAGGACAATCAGGGACTGGACCACCAGGACAATGTCGATAGGGGTTCCGGTCTGGATCTGCATCTGGACCGCTCCGGCGCGGAAGGCACCGAACAGCAGGCCCGCCGCGAAAGTGCCCCACGGCGTCGAGCGCCCCAGCAGGGCAACCGTGATGGCGTCAAAGCCGTACGTAGCGGCCACACCGTCGGTGAGGACTTTCTCCGTACCCGCCACCTGTGCCACGCCGGACATGCCGGCGAGGCCGCCGGCAAGGGCCATGACCAGGATGGTGGAGCGGGACACGTTGATGCCCGCAGTCTGCGCTGCCTTGGGGTTTGCCCCCACGGCACGGAACTCGAAGCCCACCGTGGAGCGGTTGAGGAGCCACCACACCAGGACGGTGGCCGCTATGGCCAGGAGGAAGCCAAGGTGGAGCCGGTACTGGCTGCCGAAGATCTGCGGATAGACGGCGGTGGGGTCCAGGATGGGCGAGATGGGGTTCGACTCCCCCGGCCGCTGGAAGGCGGGAGTGTTCAGGAGGTACCGCAGGAAATACAGCGCGATGTAGTTGAACATAATGGTCAGGATGACCTCGTGCGCGCCGGTGCGGGCTTTGAGGACGCCGACGAGTCCGCCCCAGAAGGCACCGCCGATGATGCCGGCCACCAGGACCAGGAGCAGGTGCAGGCCCATCGGCAGGTCGAGCGCGAACCCCACCCAGGCGGCCAGGATGCCGGCCACGATGATCTGGCCCTGTGCACCGATGTTGAAAAGACCCGCGCGGAAGGCCAGGGCAACGCCCAGGCCGGCCGTGATGAGTGGCGTGGCGATGGTGAGGGTTTCCATGAAGGGCGCGAACTGGGCTGCCACACCGTTGCCCCGCGGATTGAAGACCGAGCCCTGGAACAGGGCAATATAGGACCGTGTGGCCGCGTTCCAGACGGCCGCCAGGAAATCGGTGGGCCGGGCGAAGAAGTAGGTGGCCGTGGTGGCAACCTGCCTGTCCGTGCTGGCGATCAGCAGCCCGCCGATGATGAGGGCCAGCAGGACCGCAAGGACCGAGACCATGCCGCTGCCGGTAAAGATTTTCCGGAGCAGGGTGTCGGGACCGCCCGGGAGCTGGCCGCTCTGGGCCGTTGCAGGGACCGCCGACGGTTCCATGGCGCCGCCGGCGGTATCAACGGATACGAGCGCGGCGGTTTCCTCGGACGCGGGGGTGGGCTCCTGCGCCCGGCCGGCGGGCTCGCCTCCGGCGTGTTTGGGTGGGTGCTTTTCAGACATGGTCGCCTCCTTCGGCGTCGGAGGTGCTGATGGTGGTGGTGTCCGCGGCCTTTCCGGCCTGGGTGGTGTGGACATGTTCCTCCGGCGGGATGCCGGCCATCATGAGGCCCAGGACGTCGCGGCTGGTTCCGGCCGGGACCACACCCACGAGTTTGCCCTTGTAGAGCACGGCGATCCGGTCAGCCAGTTCCATAACCTCGTCCAGTTCGGTGGAGATGATCATCACCGGCGTGCCCTGGTCCCGTTCTGCCACAATCCGTTTGTGCAGGAACTCGATGGATCCCACATCCACGCCGCGGGTGGGCTGGGAGGCAATGAACAGGCGCAGCGGGCGGGACAGCTCGCGGGCCATCACCACTTTCTGCTGGTTGCCGCCGGACAGTGTTCCGGCGGCAAGTGCACCCGACGGGGTCCGGACATCGAACTCTTCAATCCGGGTCTTGGCGTTCTCCAGCACCCTGGCAGGACTCATGCTGATGCCCTTGGCGAAGGGAGGTTGGTCGTACCGGTCCAGGATCAGGTTCTCCGCGATGGAGAAGGTGCCGATCAGGCCGTCCACGGAGCGGTCTTCGGGGACGAATCCGACGCCGGCATTCAGTACCTCTTTGACGGTGCGGCCCAGGAGCTCCTGCCCGTCCAGCAGGATGGAACCGTGGACGCGTTCCTGGAGGCCGAGGATCGCCTCCGTCAGTTCCGTCTGGCCGTTGCCCTGCACGCCGGCTACCGCAAGGATTTCCCCGCGGGCAATGTCAAAGCTGAGACCGTCCACGACGTGCTGGCCGTTGGGGGCGATGACGGTGAGGTCCCGGACCTCGAACGTCTTCTCCTTGGGCTGTGCCGGGGCCTTGTCCAGGGTGAGGCTGACGGCGCGGCCAACCATCATGGACGCCAGTTCGGTGGTGGAAGCAGCCGGGTCAGCCGTCCCCACCACCTTGCCGCGCCGGATCACGGTAATGGTGTCCGAAACTGCCTTGACTTCCCGCAGCTTGTGCGAGATGAAGACGATGGACGTCCCGCCGGACTTGAGCTGCCGCATGATGTCCAGCAGTTCGTCGGTTTCCTGGGGTGTCAGGACGGCCGTGGGTTCGTCGAGGATGAGGACTTTGGCGTTGCGGACCAGTGCCTTGATGATTTCCACCCGCTGCTGGACGCCCACGGGCAGGTCCTCCACCAGGGCGTCCGGCTCAACGTCGAAGCCGTACTGATCGGAAATTTCCTTGATCCGGCGGCGCGTCTCGTCCAGGTTGAGGAAGCCGGCGGCCTTGGTGGGCTCCGCGCCGAGGGCCACGTTCTCCGCGACGGTGAAGACGGGGACCAGCATGAAGTGCTGGTGGACCATGCCGATGCCCGCCTCCATGGCGTCACCGGGCCCTCGGAAGGAGACGGGCTTGCCGTCGACGAGGATCTCGCCCTCGGACGGTTCATAAAGGCCGTACAGCACGTTCATGAGGGTGGATTTGCCGGCCCCGTTTTCACCCAGGAGACAGTGGATCTGTCCGGGCTCAACCACCACGTCGATGTGGTCGTTGGCAAGCAGGGTGCCGAAGCGTTTAGTGATCCCTCTGAGTTCAAGTTTCAAAACTCTGACCAATCTCGATGCGTCCAGTGATCGACCGGACGGGATATGTGGCTGCAGCACCAGCCTAGTGGGTGCAGTCCTGGTATAGGCGGGCTACGGTCCGGTGCGGGGCAGCCAGCAAAAAGCGCCACCGCCCGGCCAGTCGGTAACCGGCCGGGGGTGGCGCTCAGGCAGGGATCAGGCCTTCGGGCTTGCCTCGGATTCGACCTTCAGTTTCCCGTCGATGATGTCCTTCTTGATCTGCTCAAGCTCGGACTTCAGTTCTGCGGGGACCTGGGAGTCGAGGTCGTGGAACGGTGCCAGCTGGACGCCGTCGTTCTCCAGGGTGCCCACGTACGGGGTGTTGTCGAAGTTGCCTTCCTTGTCATCCTTCACCACGGCCTCCACGGCGTCGCCCATGGTCTTCATGACGGAGGACAGCATGATGTCCTTGTAGTCGGGGGCAGTGAGGTAGCCATCGGAGTCAACCCAGATCAGCTTGACGTCCTTGCCGGCAGCCTTGGCTTCCTTGAGCGCGGAACCGGCACCCTTGCCCACCGGACCTGCTACGGGCATCACGATGTCTGCGCCCTGGTCCAGGAAGTTCTGGGTGAGCTGCTTGCCGACGTCCTGCTTCTCGAAGTCGCCGGTGAAGCTGCCGTCCTGGGCTTCCTTGTTCCAGCCAAGGAGTTTGACGTCCTTGCCCTTCTGCTCGTTGTAGTACTTGACGCCGTCCGCGTAGCCGTCCATGAAGATCGTGACAGTGGGAAGCTTGATGCCGCCGAAAGTGGCAACCGTGCCGGTCTTGGTGGTGCCGGCTGCGAGGTACCCGGCGAGGAACGCGGCCTGGGCGGTGTCGTAGATGATCGGCTTGACGTTGGCGATCGGCGTCTCGTAACCGAAGTCGACAATCGCGAAGTGGCTGTCCGGGTTGGCCTCGGCCTGGGCCTTGGTGGCGTCGCCCAGCAGGAACCCCACCGTGACGGTGAGGTCGCAGCCGGCGCTGACCATGGCGCGCAGGTTCGGCTCGAAGTCGTTGTTAGTTTTGGATTCGACCTGGTTGACCTTGATGCCCAGGTCGGTCTCGGCCTTCTTCAGCCCTTCGTAGGAGGACTGGTTGAAGGACTGGTCATCGAACCCGCCGGAGTCGGAGACGATGCAGCCGGTGTAGTCGCTGGCTTCCGCCGTTGAGGTGCTTCCGGCTTCGGGTGCTGCGCCGCAGGCGGTCAACAGAAGCGCCGAAGCACCGAGGGTAGCCACGCCGGCCATTGAACCCCGCTTGAAACTTGCACGCAGTGAGTTCTTCAATTTTCCTCCAGGATGAAGAGAGAGGCGCTACGGCTCGAATTCAATGAGTGTCCGTTTCTGCACTGAAATTCTGTTTTCACTGAGGGCACGCAGCACTGCGCCGGAGCGCACTGATGGCACCAACTTTAGTGGCCTGCGCCACGTGCCCGTAGCACGGCGGCAGGGTATCCCGAAGATTGTTTACAAGTTGTTACCAACCAGTAGGGGGCGCCGCGTGAAAGCGGTGCCCCTCCTGGTTGTGCGGGCCGGTCAGGCTTAGAGCCGGACCAGCATTTTTCCGGTGTTGGCACCGTCGAGGAGGTCCATGAAGGCCTGCGGAGCGTTGTCCAGGCCCTCCACGATGGTCTCGTCGTAGCGGACAATGCCGTCGGCCAGCCAGCCCGCCATCTTCCCGGCGAACTCCGCGGCGTGCTGCCGCTGGCCGCCCACCAGGAACCCCTTAAGGGTGAGCTGCTTGCCGATGGCGAGCATCAGGTTGCGGGGCGCCGGGGTCGGCTCGGTGGAGTTGTACTGGGCGATGGCGCCGCACATGGCCACGCGTCCGCCCACGTTGAGGACGGCCAGGGCGGCTTCAAGGTGTTCCCCGCCCACGTTGTCGAAGTACACGTCGATTCCGCCTGGGCCCGCGGCCTTTTCCAGCTGCTCCCGCACGGGGCCGTCGTGATAGTCGAAGGCTGCGTCAAAGCCGAGCTCCAGCAGCCGGGCCACCTTGGCGGGCGAGCCTGCCGAGCCGATGACGCGCGAAGCGCCCATGGCCTTGGCAATCTGGCCCACCAGGGAGCCAACGGCTCCGGCCGCCCCGGAGACGAATACCGCATCTCCCGGCGCGAAGTCCGCAACTTTCAGCAGTCCTGCATAGGCCGTGAGCCCGGTCATGCCCAGGGCGCCCAGGAATGCGGACGCCGGCGCCAGCCCGGTGTCGGCGGTGGTGGCCGCAGCCCCCTCAACCACAGCGTGCTCCCGCCAGCCAAGGGCGTGCACGACGACGTCCCCTTCCTTGTGCTGCCCGGAGCGGGACGCCAGCACCTCGCCCACCGCGCCGCCGTCGAGCGCTTTATCCAGGGCGAACGGGGCGGAGTAGGACTTCACGTCATTCATGCGGCCGCGCATGTAGGGATCGACGGAGATGAACAGGTTCCGGACCAGGATCTGGCCGTCGCCAAGTTCCGGCAGCGAGGACTCGGCCAGCCGGAAATTCTCGGGAACGGGGCGGCCCACGGGCCGGGAAGCCAGCTGGATTTCGCGGGTTACGGATGGGAGGCTCATGCGGCGAACTCCAGGATCTTGATGTCTACGGGAATGTTGCCTCGGGTGGCGTTGGAGTACGGGCAGATCTGGTGGGCTTTGGCGACCAGCGCCTCCGCGGTGGCCAGGTCCAGGGCGGGCAGCGCAATCTCCAGCTCCGCGGCAAGCCCAAAGCCGGCGCCGTCCAGCTGGCCCAGGTGGACCTTCGCGGCTACGGCGGAGTCGGTCAGGTCGGCCCGTTCCTTGCGGCCTACCAGCCGGAGGGCCGAGTGGAAGCAGGCCGCATATCCGGCGGCGAAGAGCTGCTCAGGGTTGGTTCCCTGGCCGTTTCCGCCAAGTTCGACGGGACTGGACAGGGTGACGTCCAGCTTGCCGTCATTGGTCCGCGCGGTGCCGTCGCGTCCTTCGCCCGAGGCGAGGGCCTCGGCAGTGTAAAGAGTTTTCACGGGTTGTATCCGTCCTGTTGGTGGGATGAAAAGTTTCGGACCGGTGCCATCAGTGCGCGTCGTGCAGCGCGGCGGTCAGGCGCCCAAGCGTGTGGCGCAGCTGGTCAAGCTCCTCCGCGGTGAGCCCCGCCGCCTGCGCGAGCCGCTGCGGCAGGGCACCTGCCTTGCTGCTCAGCTCCCGCCCCGCGGGGGTGAGGTGGATGGCGACGCGGCGCTCGTCCTCGCCTGAACGGCGGCGCTCACACAGCCCCAGGGCCTCCAGCCGCTTCAGCAGCGGCGACAGGGTGCCGGAGTCCAGGCCGAGCTCTTCGCCGATCTCCTTGACGCCGCGGGGTTCGTTTTCCCACAGCACCAGCATCACGAGGTATTGGGGATAGGTCAGGCCCAGCTCCTCGAGGACCGGGCGGTACACCGCGGTGGCGGCCCGGGAGGCGGAGTAGAGCGCGAAGCAGACCTGGTGGTCCAGCCTGGGTGCATCGGTCATGGAGAAAACGATAGTACACAAGTAAGTTGTGCACAACTTAGATGGGGATGCGAACAGTTTGGCGTGGGGTGAAAGCCCGACGACGGCGGGCGGCGCGGGCCTACCGGTGGCGGATGGTGCGCAGCGCCGCTGCGGTCAGGACCCGGATCCCCAGGCCGAGGGCCTGCTCGTCCACGATGTAGTCGCCGCGGTGCAGGTCGTACTCCTCGCCGCCGGGCGTCTTGGTGCCCAGCCGCATCATGGCGCCGGGAAGTTCGGCGAGGAACCAGGCGAAGTCCTCCCCGCCCATGGACTGCGGCGTCAGGACCACGGCGCTTTCGCCGATTTCGGCGCGGGCGGCGGCCTCAATGATGGCGGTTTCGTGTTCAGAGTTGACTACCGGGGGAACTCCCCTGGTGTGCTCGAGCCGGACGTCAACGCCGTAGGGTGCCGCGACCTGGTGGACCACCTCGTCCAGCAGTTCGCCGGCCTCGTGCCAGGCATCGCGGTCCAGGCAGCGCATGGTTCCGGCCATGTAGCCGGTGCCGGGAATTGCGTTGGGTGCGGATCCTGCGGAGATCTGCCCCCAGACCACGGAGACTCCGCTGCGGACATCCACCCGGCGCGAGAGGACTGCTGGCACGTTGACCGCGATCTGCGCCAGTGCGAACACCAGCTCTTCGGTCAGGTGCGGACGGGAGGTGTGCCCGCCGCGCCCGGACAGTTCGATGCGGATGGTGTCGGACGCTGAGGTAATGGCGCCGATGCGGGTGCCGATCTTGCCCACCTCGATCCGTGGATCGCAGTGCAGTGCCAGGATCCGGGGAACGCCCTCCAGCACGCCCTGTTCGATGCAGGCGTGGGCGCCGCCGGGCATGGTTTCCTCGGCGGGCTGGAAGATGATGCGGACCGTGGCGCCCAGCGGCTCTTCCTGGTGCATCCGGTGCAGCACCAGGGCGATGCCCAGCATGGTGGTGGTATGGACATCATGGCCGCAGGCGTGGGTGACACCATGATTCTTCGAGGCGAAGGGCAGGCCTGTTTCCTCAATGATGGGCAGGGCGTCGATGTCACCGCGGAGAGCCGTGGCGATAGGCCCCTCCCCCACGTCCACCGTGAGGCCGGTTCCCTCAAGGCGGCGGGGCGCGAGTCCGGCAGCCTCGAGCCGCTCCGCCAGCTTGTCCGTGGTGCGGAACTCCTTGAAGGACAGTTCCGGATGCGCGTGCAGGTCCCGCCGGAAGTCGATCAGTTCCGGCAGGAGGGGCTCGAGCCAGGGAGCCACCAGGTCGGTGGGCTCGGCTTCAGTAGTGTAATTGCGCACTGTTTCACTCTAGCGAGGGTCAGCTGATTACCGGCCATCACGGTCGCAGGATTACATCAAAGGACGTCGGTGTCTCCGCTGGCCTTGAGGGCGTCCACTGCGGCCTTGACCCGCTGCGAGTTTGCCATGGTGGTCACCAGGAGCGCGTCCGGCGTGTCAACGATGACGACGTCCTGGATTCCGATCAGGGCAATGACGCGCTTGGTGTCGGTAACCACCACACCGCTGGAATTTTCCGTGAAAACGCGTGCGCCTTCGCCCAGCACCGTGACGTCATCCACTTCCTTGGCACTGTTGAGCCGGCCCACGGAGGCGAAGTCCCCGACGTCGTCCCAGCGGAAGGAACCGGGCACGACGGCGACGTCCCCGGCTTCGGCGGCAGGCTCGGCCACCGCGTAGTCGATGGCGATCTTGGGCAGGGTGGGCCACACCCGGGCGGTGACCTCGTCGCGGGCGGGGGTGTCCCAGGCCTGGGCGATCTCCTGCAGGCCCCGGAACAGTTCGGGCTGGTTGGCTTCCAGGTGCTTGAGCAGCAGCGCCACCGGCGCCACGAACATCCCGGCGTTCCAGACGTAGTTGCCGCTGTCCACGTACTGCTGGGCCACTTCCTCGTCCGGCTTTTCCACGAACTCCACCACGTCAAGGGCACTGGGTGCGCCATCGATGTGCAGTTCCTGGCCGGACCGGATGTAGCCGAACCCGGTGGAGGGGTGGGTGGGCTTGATGCCGATGGTCACGATCTTGCCGGCCGCGGCCGTGTGGATGGCCTCCCGGACGGCCTGCTGGAAGAGGTTGTCCGGGCTGATCACCTGGTCGGCCGCGAAAGAACCCATGATGGTGTCCGGGTCGCGTTCGTGCAGGATTGCAGCGGCAAGGCCGATCGCGGCCGCGGAGTCCTTAGGCTCGGATTCGAGGACGAGGTCCGAATCCTGGACTTCGGGAAGCTGCCGGCACACGGCGTCCCGGTGGGCCTTTCCGGTTACCACCAGCACCTTGCTTCCGGCCAGCGGCTGCAGCCGGTCATAGGTGGCGCGCAGGAGTGTACTGCCCGATCCGGTGAGGTCGTGAAGGAATTTGGGAGCTGCGGCGCGTGACAGGGGCCAGAGGCGGGTCCCCACACCGCCGGCCGGGATCACCGCAATGAAGCGGTCAAGGGGTGATGCCGGGCTTGTCACTTTGTCTGTACTCATCACCGCCTACTTTAGCGGAACCCCGGCGCGCCGCCTTCGGAGGCAGTTTCCGCCCCTGGGTCCGCACGAACACCGGCAGGACAGCAGCCCTGCACGCCGCACCCGCTGGCGGGCAGTGTGTCCTTTGTCTCATAAATTAGGAAGATCCGCGCCACTGCTGGTCACCAAGGAGCTCCTAAATTGAATAAGCTGTGAGCGGAGCCTAAATTTAGGCCTGAGCTACGAGTGCTCTCGCAGCAGGCGTTCCCCCCGCGTGGATCTCATGCCAGCGCCGCTGTGTTGCAGGGAGGTTTATCAGTGCCGACAAAACCAGCTGGCACCTTGTACCGCGGCCGTGAAGGCATGTGGTCTTGGGTAGGACACCGCATTACCGGTGTAGTGATCTTTTTCTTCTTGTTGGTCCACGTTTTGGACACCTCCTTGGTGCGGGTGTCTCCCGAGGCTTACACCGCCGTGATCGGTGCGTACAAGAACCCCCTTATGGCCCTGGGCGAGACCGGCCTTGTTGCCGCCATTGTTTTCCACGCGTTCAACGGCCTGCGCATCATCGCGGTTGACTTCTGGAAGAAGGGCGCCAAGTACCAGCGGCAGATGCTCTGGGCAGTCCTGGGCCTCTGGCTGGTCACCATGGTCGCCTTCTCCATCCGCCACCTGTCCCTCGCCCTGGGAGGTCACTAATCCATGAGTGCAACCATCGAAAACCCACGCAGTGGACAAAACAGCAGTGGGCGGATCGCACCCGAGTACCGCCGCCACGGCGGCAGCAAGGGCAACTTCGAGATGATCGCATGGCTCTTCATGCGCCTCTCCGGTGTGGTCCTGGTGGTGCTCATCTTCGGGCACCTCTTCGTGAACCTCCTGGTAGGTGAAGGCATCAAGGCCATCGACTTCGGCTTTGTGGCCGGCAAGTGGGCCGATCCGTTCTGGCAGTTCTGGGACCTTGCAATGCTGTGGCTGGCCATGCTCCACGGAACCAACGGTGTGCGCACCATCATCAACGACTACGCCGAAAAGGACTCAACCCGCCGCTGGCTGAAGACGGTCCTCTACTCGGCCACCGCCGTCATCATCGTCCTGGGCACCCTGGTGATCTTCACCTTCGATCCCTGCCCCGTCGTTGACGGTGTGCCCCTGCCTGGCGGTTTCTGCCCTGCCTAGCACCGGCACCACCTCGGGCCCGCGGGCATCTCCGCGGGCCCTGTTTTGCGGAGCAGGCAACGCCCGCCCGTTGTTTTATAGCGAATTTTGAGAGAAAGAGCGTCTGGTATGCAGGTCCATAAGTACGACGTCGTCATCGTCGGTGCCGGTGGCGCTGGCATGCGCGCCGCGATCGAATCCGGTCAGCGCGCGCGCACAGCAGTACTGACCAAGCTCTACCCCACCCGCTCGCACACAGGTGCCGCGCAGGGTGGCATGTGTGCAGCACTCGCCAACGTCGAGGAAGACAACTGGGAGTGGCACACGTTCGACACCGTCAAGGGCGGCGACTACCTGGTTGACCAGGACGCCGCGGAGGTCATGGCAAAGGAAGCCATCGACGCCGTGCTGGACCTCGAGAAGATGGGCCTGCCGTTCAACCGCACGCCCGAGGGCCGGATTGACCAGCGCCGCTTCGGCGGACACACCCGCGACCACGGCAAGGCCCCCGTGCGCCGTGCCTGCTACGCCGCGGACCGCACCGGCCACATGATCCTGCAGACCCTGTACCAGAACTGCGTCAAGCACAACGTCGAGTTCTACAACGAGTACTACGTCCTGGACCTGCTGACGGTTGAGGAGGATGCTGTCCGCGAGGACGGCACGACCTACAAGCAGAAGCGTGTTGCCGGCGTCGTGTCCTACGACCTCGCCTCCGGGGAACTTCACGTCTTCCAGGCCAAGTCCGTGGTGTTCGCCTCCGGCGGCGCAGGCAAGGTCTTCAAGACCACTTCCAATGCCCACACCCTCACCGGTGACGGCATGGGCATCGCCTTCCGCCGCGGCATCCCCCTGGAGGACATGGAATTCTTCCAGTTCCACCCGACAGGCCTCGCGGGCCTCGGCATCCTGCTGTCCGAAGCTGCCCGTGGCGAGGGTGCCATCCTCCGCAACTCGGAGGGTGAGCGCTTCATGGAGCGCTACGCCCCCACCATCAAGGACCTGGCGCCCCGCGACATCGTTGCCCGTTCCATGGCCAACGAGGTCCGTGAAGGCCGCGGCTGCGGCCCCAACAAGGACTACGTCCTCCTGGACCTGACGCACCTGGAGCCGGCGCACATCGATGCCAAGCTGCCGGACATCACCGAGTTCGCCCGCACCTACCTCGGCGTCGAGCCGTACACGGAGCCGGTTCCCGTGTTCCCGACTGCCCACTACGCCATGGGCGGCATCCCCACCAACATCACCACCGAGGTCCTGCAGGACAACGACACCGTGGTTCCCGGACTGTATGCAGCCGGCGAAGTGGCCTGCGTATCGGTGCACGGCTCAAACCGCCTGGGCACCAACTCGCTGCTGGACATCAACGTGTTCGGCAAGCGCGCCGGCATCGCGGCGGCCGAGTACGCCAAGACGGCCGACTTCGTGGAACTGCCGGAGAACCCGCTGGCCTACACCACCGAACTGCTGGACATTGCCCGCAACGGCACCGGCGACGAAAAGGTGGCCGTGATCCGCAAGGAACTCCAGGACACCATGGACGCCAACATGCAGGTGTTCCGCACGGCGGAAACCTTGAACCAGGTCCTGCGCGACATCGCCTCCTTCGAGGAGCGGTACAGGCGGATCAACGTCCAGGACAAGGGCAAGCGCTTCAACCTTGACCTGCTCGAAGCCGTTGAGCTCGGCTTCCTGCTGGAACTGGCCAAGGTGATGACCGTTGCAGCCCTCTACCGTGAGGAATCCCGCGGCGGACACTTCCGTGAGGATTTCCCGGACCGCAACGACGAAAAATTCATGAAGCACTCCATGGCGTACAAGGATGACCACGCGCCGGCAGACGGATCGGCAGAGTCAATCGCCGGCATCCGCCTGGCCACCAAACCGGTCGTCTTTACCCGCTACGAGCCGATGGTGAGGAAGTACTAAGATGTCAGCTGAACTTGCTGAGCCAGCCTCAAAGATTGAACTGCCTGCCGGCGTCGGCGGTGGCGGTGAGATCCCCACGTTCGATGTGCACCTGCGCGTCCGCCGGTACAACCCGGAGGTTTCCGAGGAAGCCACCTGGGACGACTTCCACCTGACCATGTACGGCACGGACCGCGTCCTGGATGCCCTGCACAAGGTCAAGTGGGAAACGGACGGCACCCTCTCCTTCCGCCGGTCCTGTGCGCACGGCGTCTGTGGCTCCGATGCCATGCGCATCAACGGCCGCAACCGCCTCGCCTGCAAGACCCTGCTGAAGGACCTGGACACGTCCAAGCCCATCACGGTCGAGCCGATCAAGGGCCTTCCGGTGGAGAAAGACCTGATCGTGGACATGGAACCGTTCTTCCAGTCGTTCCGCGAGGTCATGCCCTTCCTGGTCAACAAGGGCCACGAGCCCACCCGGGAGCGCCTGCAGTCCGCCGAGGATCGTGAGCGTTTCGATGACACCACCAAGTGCATCCTCTGCGCCGCGTGCACGTCGTCCTGCCCGGTGTTCTGGACCGACGGCCAGTACTTCGGTCCTGCCGCGATCGTCAACGCCCACCGCTTTATCTTCGACTCGCGTGATGACGCCGGCGACATGCGCCTGGAGATCCTCAACGACAAGGAAGGCGTGTGGCGCTGCCGCACCACCTTCAACTGCTCCGAAGCATGCCCGCGCGGCATCCAGGTGACCCAGGCCATCGCCGAGGTCAAGCAGGCAATTCTCTCCCGCAAGATCTGACCACACGGATCCAGCGGACGACGGCGCCCCTCCCCACTGCGGGGATGCGGCGCCGTCGTTGTTTCTCCCCACCCGCCCCCTGACCTCGCAGGCTCGGCCAGGGAACCCGGCGGGCGTGGGCCCACAGCCATTTGTACCAAACGAAAGGGGACGCCGTGTCCCGCTCCGAAAAGTCACCTTCGAAGGCTCCACCGGCGAAACGCTGTCCGGCATCATCGATATCCCGGAAGGGCCGGTCAAGGGCTGGGGCGTTTTTTCGCACGGCTTCACGCTCGGCAAGGACAGCCCCTCCGCCTCGCGGATGTGCAAGGCGCTGGCGGACAGTGGCGTGGGCATGCTGAGGTTCGACAACCTGGGCCTGGGCGGATCCGCCGGTGAGTGGTCCGCGGGATCGTTCAGCCACAAGGTGGCGGACACCGTCAAGGCTGCTGAGTTCATGCGCGCCGAGGGGAAGCAGATTTCCCTGCTCGTGGGCCATTCTTTCGGCGGCGCGGCCGTCCTGGCTGCGGCGCGGGAGATCCCGGAGCTCGACGCCGTAGCTACCGTTGGCGCCCCCTTCTCGCCGAAGCACGTGGCACACGTCTTTGACGCAGCCCTGGACAAGATCCTGAGTGAGGGCAGCGCCGAAGTGGACCTTGGCGGGAAGCGGGTGGAGATCCGCAAGCACTTCGTGGAAGACCTGGAGAACGCGGACCTGACGGATTGCATCAAGCAGCTGCAGAAGCCGCTGATGGTGCTCCACTCCCCCACGGACAACACCGTGGGGATCGAGAATGCCAGCACCATCTTCCAGGCAGCCCGCCACCCCAGGAACTTCGTCTCCCTCGAGGGAAGCGACCACCTCCTCACCGGAAAGGGCCAGGCGGCGCGGGCTGCCCGGATCATCGCCGCCTGGGCCGACCAGTACCTCGACGCCGGGCAGTAATCGGTTGCTGGGTGCCGCCTCCTGCCCGGCTCCGGTGCCTACTTGCCGATTGCGGCATTGCTTTCGCTGATCCACTGCTCGGCAGCCTTCTCGGGCGAGAGCCGCTTGAAGAGGACGTCGGTGTTCATGCGGGCGGTGATCTCGGAGACTGCCGTTGATCCGGTGGGTCCGATGTAGGTAGGGGCGAAGTCCATTTTGCCAATCTGGTCGATGTACCCCGCCTCCACCTTCCCCTGCGGCGTCAACAGGTCCTGGATGGCGGTGCGCATGCCGGAATTGCTGGGGACGCCACGGTCGCTCTGGATGATTTTGGCGGCGGACTCGTCGTTGACCAGGAAGTCCACAAGCTTTGCCGCAGCCTCGGTGTGCTTGCTGCGGGCCGAGATGGTGTAGAACTGCGATGACTGGAGCCAGATGCCCGCGGTGGGCGTTTCGCCGGGGAGTTTGAGCAGCTTCAGGTCGGCGCCGGAAGCCTTGCTGAGCGCGGACAGCGAATTGCTCCAGGTGAGCATCATGCCCGCCTGGCCCATGCCCATCAGGGTCTGTTCGGTGCTGACGTTCAACTTCTCCACCGTTTCGGACGCATTTGGTGCCGCCCCGGACTCGCTCAGTTTCAACGAGTAGTCGAAGTAGTCCTGCACAGTGTCCTTGCCCAGGCCCAGCTGGCCGTCCTGTGTGTAGAGCGATTCACCGCGCTGGCGGGCAAAGGCATCCAGCGAATCGTGGGTGAGGACGGTGGCCGTTCCGTAGGTCCCCTTGGGGCTCTTGGCCGTCACGTCCGCGGCGGTCTTCGCGAAGTCGTCCCAGCCCCACGTACTGTCATCCGGAAGCGGCACCCCGGCTGCGGCGAATACAGCGGGATTGATAACAATGGCGAGGGCGTTGGCGCCGGTGGAAACCCCGTATTGCGTGCCCTGGACCTGGCCGTTTTCCAGGGCTCCCGGGTCCATTGTGGACAGGTCCAGCGACCCGCCGACCTTGGACAGATCAAGCAGTGCGCCGCGGTTGGCATACTCGGCGGGATAGGCCCCGCCCATGGTGATGACGTCGGGAGCGTCGTTGGCGGCCACCTGCGTGGCCAGTTTGTCAAAGTAGCCGCTGATATCGCCGTATTCGGGTTTAACCTTGATGTCCGGGTTGGCGGCCTCGAATTCCGCGATGGCCCTGGTGGTCAGCTGCGCACGCCCCTCATTGCCCCACCAGGAGAAACGTATTTCAACGGGCCCGTCCTGCGCTTCGTCGGACGGCGCACTGGAACAGGCTGCGGTAAGGCTCACCAGACTTACCGCAGCGATGACTGCAACTGATTTACGCAATGACCGGAAAAGGCTACGCTCCATTGGGTATGCTTCCTTCTGGCATCAGAAAACGGTTTCGTGAAACGTATCAAGATGCTGCCGAAGCGTCAACGCCAGGAAGACGGACACAGTGAGCAACCCCAACAGCACCTCCCGGCCTGCGGCACCGTCCCCGGGGTTACCCCCAAGCGGCCCCATTGACAGGAACGCACTCGTGCGGCGCCACAACGTCCGCCAGCAGGCCCTTGACCCGCGGAGCCCTGTGTCCGTAGGCAACGGTGGATTCGCCTTCACGATGGACCTCACCGGCCTCCAGTCACTCCCTGGCTCCTATCCTGTGGGGGCAAGGGACGAACTGCCGCCGGGAACACTCCTTGGCACGCAGGCCCAGTGGGGATGGCACGCCACACCGCCCGCCCAGGCCTATGAACTCTCAGGCTCCACGGTCCTCTATGACTCACCACGTGGACCTGTGCCCTACGTGGACATGGTGGGCGACATCGTCAACGACCGCGAAACCGGCACATCCCTCGCCGAAACGTGGTTGCGGGCCAACCCGCACCGCCTGGATCTGGGACGCATCGGCTTCAGGCTGGTGGATGCAGGACGAGACCGTGCCCTTTCCGAAGGGGACCTCACCGACGCCGAGCAGACGCTCGACCTGTGGACGGGGACAGTCGTGAGCCGCTTCACGCTGGCCGGCCACCAGGTGACGGTCATGACGGCGTGCCACCCCGAACGCGACGAGCTCGGCATTCGCGTGGAGTCCCCGGGCCTCCAGGACCGCCTGGCCATCACCATCGACTTCCCCTACGGCTCGGAGGCATGGCACGACGCCGCGGACTGGACCAGCCCGGACTCCCATACCACCACACTCGGGGAACCGGCCGCCTCTGGACTGCATGCCGGATCCACCTCCTGGACCGCCCACCGTGAACTGGATGAATCCCGCTACCAGGTTGTGATCAGTGGACGCGACCTCGCCGTGCTGCAGACCGGGCAGCACCGTCTCCGGATATGCCCCAACCCGGGCGGCAGCAGGGGCCACGGCGTGATGGACCTGGCTGTTGCTTTCGTCTCCGCCGGGGACGGGGACTGTGTCCCCCGCGGTGAAACCGGTGCTACCTTGGCCGCAGCCAAGCCGGTCGCGGGCACGCCAGCCGGGCCCGCCGTCGTGCTTTCCGGCACGTCCGGCCCTGCAGCGGGCAGCAGCGTGGCAGCGGCCTCGGAGGCGTACTGGCCCGGCTTCTGGCAGTCCGGCGGCGCCATCGAGCTTGCAGCGACGGACGACCCCCGGGCGAAGGAGCTGGAACGCAGGATCGTCCTCTCGCAGTACCTGACGGCCATCAACTGCTCCGGGTCCCTGCCTCCCCAGGAAACCGGGCTGGTGTGCAACTCCTGGCGGGGGCGCTTCCACCTGGAAATGCACTGGTGGCACGCCGCCCACTTCGCCCACTGGAACCGTGTGGAACACCTGCTCCCGTCGCTGCGCTGGTACTGCACCGTGATGGAGGCATCGCGGCAGACCGCCAAGGCTCAGGGTTTCGACGGCGTCCGCTGGCCCAAGCAGGTAGGTCCGGACGGGAGGGAGAGCCCCAGCCCCATCGGCACCTTCCTGGTCTGGCAGCAGCCGCATCCCATCCACCTGGCGGAGCTTGCCTACCGCACCAATCCCAGCCGGGAGGTGCTCGAGGAGTTTGCGGAGATCGTGTTCGAATCCGCCGCGTTCATGGCAAGCTTCGCGCACCCGACGCCGCGGGGATTTGAGCTTGGTCCGCCCCTGATTCCCGCGCAGGAGAGCTACGGCTCCATCCGGGGGTCCGTCACCAATCCCACCTTCGAATTGGCCTACTGGCAGTGGGCCCTGCGGGTTGCAGCTGCCTGGCGGGACCGGTTGGGGCTTGAGCCCGTTCCGGCGTGGCAGGAGGTGGCCAGCCACCTGGTGAAGCCACGGGTACTGGACGGCGTCTACGCGGCCATTGACGTGGACCCCTTCACCATCCGGACGGACCACCCCTCGATGCTGTGCGCACTGGGCGTCCTGCCCGAAACCGACCTGATCGACAAGGACACCATGCGGGCAACGCTCGCCAGCGTCCTTGCCGACTGGGATTGGGACAGCACCTGGGGTTGGGACTATCCAGTGATGGCCATGACCGCCGCGCGCCTTGAGGACCCGGAAGCCGCCGTCAACGCCCTCCTGCTGGACGTCGGGAAGAATACAGTGCTGCCCAACGGGCACAACCGCCAGACCGATTCGCTGCCGCTGTACCTCCCCGGCAACGGCGGACTGCTTGCCGCTGCCGCGCTGATGGCAGCGGGCTGGGACGGCGGACCGGACCGGCATGCCCCCGGATTTCCCGCCGGCTGGACCGTGGCCTGGGAAGGACTGGTGGCTGCACCGTAGCAACATCCCGGCGGTCAGGCAGCAATTCCTGGCGCGGGGCTTGAGGCGGCGCGGGGCCGTTCGGGTCAGCGCTGCCGCGTGCGCCCGTTGCCCCGGCGCCGGGCAGCTGCGGCACGGGCCGGGCTCTGCATGCCAGCCTCCGCTTGTGCCGGCACTTTGCCCGGCTGTACCGGCACTTTTCCCGGCTGGACCTGCCGGGCGCCCCAGGTTCCCTTCTCGTGGCCGGAGGATGAGATGCCGTGGTCGGCCTCGCGGACCGCAGACCAGCCAGCGGAAACGAGGTACACCTGGCTCACCAGGTTGAACCAGATCAACAGGCCGATGATGATGGCGAATGGTGCCAGGAGGGGGTTGCGGCCGGCACCGGCGAGAAGCTCGGTACTGAAGATCTGCAGGACCGTAGTGCCCAGCGCAGCCAGGATGGTGCCTTCCAGAAGTGCGCGGCGCGAGAGCTTCAAGTTCGCTGCGAGCCGGAACATAACGAGCGCGGTAACCCAGTTCAAAACGAGGGGTACGCCAATTTTGATGGAGGTGCTCAGCGGGCCGGCCAGGGCGTCGTCGAGCCGCAGGAAGTCCGCGACCCATCCCGCGGCCGTGCCAAAGACGAGGGACGCGCCGGCACTGATGACCAGGGCTGCGCCCAGCAGCAGCAGGGTTCCGGCGTCGCGCAGTTTCAGGAGGATGGGGTTGACCAGTGACGGGGGCAGTTCCAGCACGCCGCGGAGCCCGTCCCGAAGGCTCGCAATCCACCGCAGCGACGTATAGACGGTTACGGCTGCCGCGATGGCCGCAGTCCAGCCCAGTCCGTCCGGATTCAGAAGGTCCTGCGGGTCAACCAATCCCTCACTGCCGTTGACTTTCAAGAGGCCCGGGGCGCTCTGGGCAACGCTGCCGATAATGGTCTCAAGCAGTACGGGCTGTCCCCTCAGGACCAGCCCGGCGATGGAAAAGCCAGTGGCGAGGAGGCCGGTGATCGAGAAGAACATATTGAACCCGATGCCTGCACTCATCAGCGGGCCGTGCTGGAGGCTGTAGTGGCGGAAGGCACGCATGGGGCGGAACGCGTTCAGGCGCGCAAGCAGCCACTGTGACATGGCCAGTAAGCCGGCCACGGGTCCACCGCCGGCCCTGCGGGCCCTGTTCCATTCCATCCGTTTCTGGATGACGGCCAGCTTCAGGTGGGCATGGTCAGTGGGAAGCGGTTGCTGTCCCGCCTGTTTCGGCTGGGCCCGGGGCGGAATCCGCGGGTCTGGTGCCGTCGTTGTCAGTTTGGGTCCCAAAGTCCAGCTCTTCCCGTAGCTGCCAGATGCCGTTGGCATCGTGCTCGTAAAGTCCCATGCTAACCACGGGGAAGGTGGCCCTGTAGTTCCTCAGCACCGTTTCGGCTTCATCAAGGTTTTCCGGCGCCACATCGTGCGCGATGGTGACGTGCGGGTGGTACGCAAACGGCAGCTCACGGTGGAGGGGGCCCTGCTGGAGCTTTTCGTGGAGTTCAACGCAGTCCTCGAACCCGTCCTCCACATTGATGAAGACCACCGGGGAAACAGGGCGGAACGTCCCCGTGCCTGCGATGGTGACCTCGAACGGGCTTTGCTGGCGGGCCACCTCGCGGACATGCTCCAGCGTGCCCTCCCAGTCCCGAGTCGTGGTGGTGGTGACCAACGTGATGTGGGCCGGCACTACGTCCGCCAGGGGATCGCCGAAGGACGCCCGCCAGCGCTGCAGCTCTTCGGCAATGTCGGCCGGGAACCCCAGGATGACGCCAACGCTGATGTCTTCCGGCCGGGACACGGGGCTGGCTGCCGCAGCACGGTGATCCGCAGGGTCTGCGTGGGAACCGCCGGGGGTCCCCGCCACCCGGCGGGTGGCACGGGCAGCTTCCCTTGCCGCGACTTTGCTGGACGACATGGCGCTAACGGACTCCGGCGAGGCTGAGGGACGGAAGGAAGCCCATGCGCTCGTACACCTGCGCGAGGGTGGCCGAGGCGATCTCGCGGGCGCGCTCGGCGCCGTGTGCGAGCAGCCTGTCCAGCTCCGCAGGATCGGACATTAGCTCATTGGTGCGGTTCCGCAACGGCGTAACGAACTCAACCATCACCTCAGCAAGATCCACCTTGAGGTGGCCGTACATCTTGCCCTGGTATTCGGCTTCGAGCTCAGGGATGGTTTTGCCCGTCAGGGACGAGTAGATGGTCAGCAGGTTTGAGATGCCCGGCTTTTCTTCAGCGTCGAAGCGGATGTCGGTTCCGGCGTCGGTCACTGCCGACTTGATGCGCTTGGCCGCAACCTTCGGGTCCTCCAGTAGCTGGATGGCTCCGTTGGGCGACTCCCCCGTCTTGGACATCTTGGCGCTGGGGTTCTGAAGGTCGTAGATCTTGGCGCTTTCCTTGACGATGGTCGCCTCGGGAACAGTGAACGTGTGGCCAAACCGGGTGTTGAAGCGCTGGGCCAGGTTGCGGGTGAGCTCCAGGTGCTGGCGCTGGTCCTCTCCCACGGGCACCAGGTCGGTCTGGTACAGCAGGATGTCCGCGGCCATCAGGGTGGGGTAGGCGAACAGGCCCAGGGTGGCGGCGTCGGCGCCGAACTTCTGGGTCTTGTCCTTGAACTGGGTCATCCGCGAGGCTTCGCCGAATCCGGTGATGCAGTTCAGTGCCCAGGCGAGCTGCGCGTGCTCCGGCACATGGGACTGGACAAAGAAGATGCTCTTGTCCGGGTCGATGCCCGCGGCGATGTACTGGGCGGCCACAATCCGGGTGCGCTTGGCCAGTTCAGCGGGATCGAAGTCCACCGTGATGGCGTGCAGGTCCGGAATGAAGAAGACGGCGTCGTACTCCGCCTGCATGTCAACCCAGTTGCGGACGGCGCCGATGTAGTTGCCCAGGTGCAGGGAGTCGGCTGTGGGCTTGGCGCCGGAGAGGATGCGCTTCTTGGTTGCCGGGGAGATCTGGCTAGTCATGGGGGAGGAAACCTTCGGGGCTCAGAGCTGGTAGTCCACTACCAGCGGGGCATGGTCGGAGAAGCGGGTGTCCCACGAGGGTGCCCGGTCAACCACGGCCGAGATGGCGGCCGCCGCCAGGGCCGGGGTGGCCAGGTGGTAATCGATGCGCCAGCCGGTGTCGTTGTCGAACGCCTTCCCGCGCTGGGACCACCACGTGTAGGGACCGTCCACCGGGCCGGCCAGGTTGCGGTGGACGTCCTGCCAGCCGATTTCCTCGCCGAAGAACCGGTCAAAGTAGGCGCGTTCCTCCGGCAGGTGGCCCGCTTTCTTGAGGTTGGCCTTCGAGTTGCGGATGTCCAGCGGTGTGTGGGCAACGTTGAGGTCACCAACCACCAGGGCGTGGTCGCTGTGTTTGGTCAGTTCCGGCAGCCGTCTGGTCATGACATCCAGGAACCGGAACTTGTCATCCTGCTTGGGCGTGCCCACCTCACCGGAGTGGACATAGGCACTCGCCACAGTGAGCTGGACCGGGTGTCCAGCGGCATCGGCGAAACGGAAATCGGCTTCCACCCAGCGTCCGGCCGTGGCAAAGTAATCGTCGCCAATGCCGTTACGGGTTGCCAGGGGTTCCTCCCGGGAAGCGATTGCGACGCCGGCGCGGCCTTTGGCTTCTGCCTCGGCGTGCAGGATGTGCCATCCTTCGCCCAGCAGCTGCCGGACGATCGCGTCAGGGGCGCGGACTTCCTGCAGGCAGAGGATGTCCACTCCGCGCGGCTCCAGCCACGCCGCCATTCCGTTTTTGTAGGCAGCCCGGAGGCCGTTGACATTAACGGACGCGATGCGAAGGTGGTCCTTCTTCAATGCCGAGATCACCCGCTCCACTCTAGTCGATGATGGTTCCGGTGACCGGTTCTCCATTGCCGCCGGAGGACTTGATCATGTCCCGTGCATTGGTGGCTGTGATCTCAATTGTTTCCAGGGCCCGGTTGATGGTGTCCTGGTTGGCAGCGGCGCCCTTGGCGCGCTCCTCTTCCACCACGCGGATCTGCACCTGGACGATCTTGAACGAGTGGTCCAGCTTAAGGTCACGGACCTCGTCCGCCTGGCTGCGCTCGGCGACCACCCGGGTTCCGCCCTGGTCGGCAGAGGCGTACGGGCCCCGCCCTGCAGCGGTGCTGAAGGCGTTCTGGGCTTCCGTCAGCTTGGCTCCTGCCTTCTTGGCAGCCTTCTGGATGCTGAAGACAACAAAGCAGGCGAGGGCCAGCCAGAAGGCGGCGATGATGGCAACAACCCAGCCCACGACGTCGTTTTGGTTGGCCGCGAAGATGACGGCCACAACGAAGGCGGTGACGAGGACCATCAGTCCCGGCCCGCTGATGCGGAACATGGAGAATCCGCCCCTGGCGTGTTTGGAGGATGACTTGGAACTGCCCAGAGATTGCATGCACCCATTCTCTCAAATGCCGGAGTATGCTCCCGCCGCCTTCCACCCGCGGCGAACAAAACCCATCCATCCCAACTAGGTAGCGCTAAGTGTCGTTCTGGAGCCTCAAAACGACACTTTGCGCTACCCAGTTGGGGGGGCTACTTCAGGAAGAGCTGCCGCAACCGGACAGTCGTGAGCAGCATGCCGACGGCGGTCATCACCAGGTAGTAGCCGATGTGGATGGGGGTGGCAGCGGTAAAGGTGCCCACGCTGATCTGGCGCAGCAGCTCGACACCGTGCCAGAGCGGCATGGCCTGGATCAGCCACTGAATGGCCTGCGGGTAGACGCTCAGCGGGTAGAAGGTGGCGCTGAACAGGAACATCGGCAGCATTACGAAGTTGACCCAGTCCATTTGCTGGAAGGTCTTCAGGAAACTGGTGATCCCCATCCCGATACTCGCGAACCCGAACGCGATCAGCACGGAGGCAGGCACCATCAGGAGCGCCCAGGGTGTGGTGATCAAGCCCATGAGCCCCATCACCGCCGTGAAACCCGTGGCGTAGAGCAGGCCGCGAAGGAGCGCCAGGAAGATCTCCCCGAGGGCAACGTCCAGCGGCCCCAGCGAGGTATACAGCATGCCCTGGTACAGCTTCGCGAAATTCATTTTGAAGAACACGTTCCAGGTGGAGTCGTAGACCGCGCCGTTCATTGCCGAGACTGCCAGCAGGGCCGGGGCAATGTATGCGGCGTAGCTGATCTCCCCGCCGCCGGGGCCCTGGACGGAGCCCACGATTGCGCCGAGCCCCACCCCCATGGAGATGAGGAACAGGACCGGCTCGAAGAACCCGGAGAGCATCACCAGCCAGTTTGTGCTCCGGGTGGCCAGCAGGCCGCGCGAAATGACGGCCCTGGCGTTGCGCGAATACAGCGGCCCGAACGTCCTGCTGCGGGCCTGGTCCGGTGCGCTTTTCACTGGCAGGCCGGCGCTCATCGGCCCATCCTTGCCGCGAACTGCCGCCGGGTCAGGAACCAGCCCAGCACCGCAAGAGCCACGAGCACCACCGCGTGGAGGACGGTCAGCAACGGCGGCTGCTGGTACCCGTAGCTGAAGACGCGTCCCAGTTCGGTGCCATGCCAGATGGGAGAGATCCAGCCCACCCAGCGCACCGCCAGCGGGAGGCTGTCCAGCGGAAAGAAGGTCCCGGAGAACAGGAAGAGCGGCATCACGATAAAACGCATCACCAGGGCGAACTGGCCCTTGTCCTCGGTGATAGAGGCCGAGTACGCCATCAGCGGAAGGCCAAAGGAAAGGCCAGCTAGCGTTGCCACCAGGATGCTGGCCCAGCCCCAGCCGCCCGGCGCGGCACCGAACAGGAGAATAGCCGCGAAATAGACGGCGGACTGCAACAGGAGCCGCAGGGTCACCGCCATGATGTGGCCCGCAGCAATCTGCTGGGGAGTCAGAGGCGAGGCGTGCGGCCCGTAATAGGTACGGCGCCATTTGAACCCGTCCATCACGGGGAACGTGAACTCGTTGGTGGCCGTCATGACGGACGCGGAAACCAGCAGCGCCGGGGCCACGAAGGTCACATAGCCCACTCCCCCGAAGGCCTCCGTCCCCTGCGCGTCTACAAGCGTGGCCAGGCCCACGCCCATGGCAAACAGGTACGCCACAGGGTGGCCCACGCTGTACATGATGATGGACCAGCCGTAGCCCTTCATCACCCGCAGCACCTGCTCGGCGTAATAGAACGCGCCCCACCGCCGTGCCCTGGCAGCCGCAATTTGCGGACTGTGGGCCCGCAACGCCTCCCTTGCCGTGCCTTCAGTCAACAAGGCTTCTGCCTGTCAGCCGCAGGAACACGTCCTCCAGCGAGGACCTCCGCACCAAGGATGTCAGCGGCCGCAGGCCGCGGGACGCCACCTGCTCAAGGGCGGACTCGCCGTCGTGCGCGTAAATCAGCACCCGGTCCGGCAGGACTTCCAGCCGCTCCCCGATGCCCTGCAGCTCCGAGGCGATGGTGGTGTTCCGCTCGGATCCGAACCGGAGCTCAACCACCTCGCGGGTGGAGTGCTCGCGGATCAGCTGCGCAGGCGATCCCTCAGCCATGATCCTGCCCTTGTCCACCACGATCAGCCGGTCGCAGAGCTGCTCGGCCTCGTCCATGTAGTGGGTTGTCAGGATGAGGGTGACGCCCTGTTCCTTGAGCCGGAACAGTCGGTCCCAGAGGATGTGCCGGGCCTGGGGGTCGAGCCCGGTAGTGGGTTCGTCCAGCAAGAGGATCCGGGGTTCGTTGATGAGCGAACGGGCAATGGTCAGCCGCCGCTTCATGCCGCCGGACAGCGCGTCCACCTTGGACTTTGCCTTGTCCGTCAGCTGGGCGAACTCCAGCAGCTCATCGGCTTTCGGCTTCAGGTAGCTCATGGGGAGGCCGAAGTACCGGCCGTAGACCAGGAGGTTGTCGCGGACCCGGAGTTCCTCGTCCAGGTTGTCCTGCTGCGGCACCACGCCCAGGTGCGCCCGCACCTCGGGCCCGTGCGAGTCGGGGTCCAGGCCCATGATGTGGAGGGCGCCGGAGGTGCGCCGGGTGACGCCGCCGATCATCTTCATGGTGGTGGACTTGCCGGCACCGTTGGGCCCCAACAGGCCGAAGGACTCCCCCGCGGGGACGCTGAACGAAATGCCGTCCACGGCGGCAACGTCACCGTAGGTCTTGGTCAGGTTTTCTGCCGTGATGACGGTCGGGTGGGCATCGGTGGAAGGCTCATTGGCTGGCTGGACGGCGCCGGTTGCGCCGCCGGAGGACATGGTGGCTTTGTTGTGCACCCTCCGCAGACTAGTAGAGCCGGCAGTCAGGTGGAAGGGGACTTCCACTTCTGCGCTCTGGCTCTGCGCTTAAAGCACGACGGCGGTACCGCACCTTTGTTCAACAAGGTGCGGTACCGCCGTCGGGCGATGAAAAGGGGCTACCTGGCGGTGGCCGGGCCGCTTGCCTGCGCCGCTTGGCGTTCGGCGGCTTCCACCACGTTGGTCATCAGCAGCGCCACGGTCATGGGACCGACGCCTCCGGGGTTCGGCGAAATCCACCCGGCAACCTCGGCAGCGGCGGGGTCGATGTCGCCATAGACCTTGCTCTTGCCGGTCTCGGGGTCGGTTTCGCGGGTGACACCGACGTCCAGCAGGGCTGCACCCGGCTTCACGTCCGCGGCCTTGACGATGTGCTTGACGCCGGCGGCGCCCACAATCACGTCAGCCTGCCGCAGCAGTTCGGAAAGGTTCTCGGTGCCTGTGTGCGTGAGGGTCACCGTGGCGTTCACGGCCCGCCGCGTCAGCAGCAGTCCGATCGAACGGCCGATCGTGACACCGCGGCCCACCACCACCACGTGCTTGCCGGCAAGGCTGAAGCCGTTGCGCTCCAGGAGCTCGATGACGCCGCGGGGCGTGCACGGCAGCGGCGAGGTGATCTCACCGTTGACGTTCAGCACCAGCCGGCCAAGGTTGGTGGGGTGCAGACCGTCCGCATCCTTGGCGGGGTCGATGCGCTCAAGGATGGCGTCGGTGTCCAGGTGCTTCGGCAGCGGCAGCTGCACGATGTACCCGTGGCAGGCGGGGTCCACATTGAGCGCGTCAATGAGGTCCTCAACCTGTGCCTGGGTGGCGTCCGCCGGCAGCTCCCGCTGGATCGACTTCATCCCGATCTGCTCGGACTGCTTGTGCTTCATGGACACATACAGCTGCGAGGCCGGATCTGCACCCACGAGCACGGTTGCAATGCCGGGAGTGACACCCTTGGCCTTGAGCGCGGCCACGCGTTCAGCCAGCTCGGACTTGATGGCGGCAGCGGCTGCCTTGCCGTCCAGGATCCGTGCGGTCTTGGTCATTTCAGTCATGTGATCACCACTGCTCGTGCTGCGGGTACAGCGGGAAGTCGGCGGCGAGCTTGTCCACGCGGGCCTGTAGGGACTCCACGTCGGCGCTGGTGCCGGCCTTCAGTGCGGTGGCGATGATCTCCGCCACCTCGGTGAACTCGGCGGCGCCGAAGCCGCGGGTGGCCAGCGCCGGGGTGCCGATGCGCAGGCCGGAGGTGACCATCGGCGGGCGGGGGTCGAACGGAACGGCGTTGCGGTTCACGGTGATACCCACCGAGTGCAGGAGGTCCTCGGCCTGCTGGCCGTCCAGCTGCGAGTTGCGGAGGTCAACGAGGACCAGGTGGACGTCCGTGCCGCCGGTGAGGACGGAGACGCCGGCTTCGGCAACATCGGCCTGGTTGAGGCGGTCGGCGATGATCTTCGCACCCTCCAGGACGCGCTCCTGGCGCTCCTTGAACTCCTCGGTGCCGGCGATCTTGAAGGCCACGGCCTTGGCGGCGATGACGTGCATGAGCGGGCCGCCCTGCTGGCCCGGGAAGACGTTGGAGTTCAGCTTCTTGGCCCACTCCTGCTTGGCCAGGATCACACCGGAGCGCGGGCCGGCGAGGGTCTTGTGCACGGTGGAGGTGACGACGTCGGAGTGCGGCACCGGGCTGGGGTGCAGGCCGGCGGCAACCAGTCCGGCGAAGTGCGCCATGTCGGTCCAGAGCAGCGCGCCAACCTCGTCCGCGATGGAGCGGAAGGCGGCGAAGTCCAGGTGGCGCGGGTAGGCGGACCAGCCGGCGATGATGACCTGCGGCTTTTCGGCGATGGCCTGCTCACGGAGCTTGTCCATGTCCACGCGGAAGTTGTCTTCCTCCACCTGGTAGGCAGCCACGTTGTAGAGCTTGCCGGAGAAGTTCAGCTTCATGCCGTGGGTCAGGTGGCCGCCGTGGGCCAGGGACAGGCCCAGGATCTTGTCGCCGGGGGTGATCATGGCGGAGAGTGCAGCGGCGTTGGCCTGGGCACCGGAGTGCGGCTGGACGTTGGCGTACTCGGCGCCGAAGAGGGCCTTGACCCTGTCGATGGCCAGCTGCTCTGCCACGTCAACGTATTCGCAGCCGCCGTAGTAGCGGCGGCCCGGGTAGCCCTCGGCGTACTTGTTGGTGAGGACGGAGCCCTGTGCTTCCATAACGGCGCGGGGGGCGAAGTTCTCGGAGGCAATCATTTCCAGGGTGCCGCGCTGGCGGCCGAGCTCCTGGTCAAGGACTGCTGCGATTTCGGGGTCAAGCTCGGCCAGCGGCTGGTTGCTGACGGCGGTGGTGGAGGTGGCTGTAGTCACGAAAGAACTCCTGGCTAGGCGTACGGGCACTGCTAAGGTCAGGCTACCGGCTGGCGCACCTTCACGCCGCACTGATGACAGCGCGTGGAGGCTGCGGGCATGGCGCTGCAGTACTGACGCAGGTGCAGCCCCAAATCCGGCAAGACATGACCCTCGGCCCAGGCGTACGATCCGTGGTCTTCGTGATTGCCGCTCCCTGGTGGTTATGCCACCCAACGCCAGTTGCGACCCTCCCAGCGTACCAAAACCGAGGGCTGCTGCGCGGGTAGGCTATGAGGCGTGAGTGAAGAGCAGCTGAAGCAAGCGTACGTAGTAACCCTGTCCTGCCCGGACCGCCCGGGAATCGTCCATGCGGTGGCCGGCGCCCTGCTGGTGGCGGGATGCAATATTACGGATTCGCAGCAGTACGGCAGCCCCGCCACCGGCAACTTCTTTATGCGGGTGGAGGTGACGACGGCGGCCCCCGCGTCAGGGCTCCGGGCAGCTTTGGAGCCGGTCACCGAAGCCTTTGGCATGCAGTGGAGCCTGAACGCGGTGGGACAGAAAGTCCGCACCCTGGTGATGGCCAGCACCTCCGCCCACTGCCTGAACGACCTGCTCTTCCAGCAGCGGTCCGGGACGCTCCCCATCGAGATACCGGCCATCGTCTCCAACCACCAGGACCTGGCCGGGCTGGCCGAGTTTTACGGCATTCCGTTCCATCACATCCCGGTCACCAAGGACACGAAGGTCCAGGCTGAGGACAAGCTCCGCGCCATCATCGCAGAGCACGACATCGAGCTGACCGTCCTGGCCCGCTACATGCAGATCCTTTCCGACGAGCTCTGCACCGAACTCACCGGCAAGGCCATCAACATCCACCACTCGTTCCTGCCGTCCTTCAAGGGTGCCAAGCCGTACCACCAGGCCCACGCGCGCGGCGTGAAGCTGATCGGTGCCACAGCGCACTACGTGACGGCGGCACTGGACGAAGGCCCCATCATCGAGCAGGAAGTCATCCGCGTGGACCACGCCCGCACCCCGGAGCAGTTCGTCCAGATGGGCCGGGACGTGGAAGGCCGCACCCTGGTCCAGGCCGTCCAGTGGCACGCGGAGCACCGGGTGCTGCTGGACGGCAACCGGACCGTGGTCTTTAACTGACGCCCAATTTAACTCACACCCAACTGAGTAGCGCTAAGTGTCGTTTTGCGGCCCCAAAACGACACTTAGCGCTACTTAGATGGGAAGGGGCGATGTCCTAGGCTTGGCCCATGGCTCCTCTGTACCCATTCGCCGGGACCACCCCGGCCGTCCACGAATCCGTTTTTGTTGCCCCGACGGCCTCGATCATCGGCAACGCAACCCTCGCCAGGGACTCGAGCGCCTTCTACGGCGTCTCCGTCCGGGCCGATACCGCTGCCATCACTGTGGGTGAAGGCAGCAACCTGCAGGACAACGTGGTGCTGCACGCGGATCCCGGCTTCCCCTGCGCGGTGGGCGAACGCGTCAGCGTGGGGCATGCCGCCGTCGTGCATGGCTGCACTGTGGAGGACGACTGCCTGATCGGGATGGGCGCCACCGTCCTCAACGGGGCGGTGATCGGCGCCGGCTCGCTGGTTGCGGCCGGCGCCGTGGTCCTGGAAGGCACGGTGGTGCCGCCCCGCTCGCTGGTGGCCGGAGTTCCGGGCAAGGTCCGCCGGGAACTTACCGAGGAGGAGTACGACGGCGTCCGGGCCAACGCCGCCCGCTACCGCGAGCTGGCCGCCGCCCACCGGGAGCTGCACGCCCCTTAGGGACAGGCCAGGACAGGCCCGCTCCTAGTCCAGGCTTATCGGCCCGATGGCGTCCAGCAGTTCGCCCGGACCGGGGTTGCCCGGAGCGGAGGAACCGCCCAGGTGGTTCACCACGCCCCACACCGCGTTCAGCCCGGTGGTCACGGCGCCCTCCGCCCAGCCGGCGGTGAAGGAGACGTCGTCGCCTGCCAGGAAGATGCCCCGCTGCGATTCGGGCAGGGCATCCTGCTTGAAGTGCGTGAACAGCCGCTGCTGGTAGCGGTAGTGCCCCGGCAGGTTCGCCTTGAAGGCGCCCATAAAGTTGGGATCGGCCTCCCAGGACACCGTGATGGGCTGGCCCACGATGTGGCTGGCAATGTCCACTCCCGGGTAGATCTGTTCCAGGGAATGCAGCATCAGTTCCACCCGTTCGTCGGCGTCCAGGGCCAGCCACTTGAGCGCGTCGTCGTTCCAGGTGTAGGAGAGCAGGATGACGGCGGGCTGGTCCGGCCCGTTGTCCAGCAGGTAGGTGGCACGGTTGAGCCGGTCCGTGAGCGTCATGGAGAGCACCTCGTTCCCGGTGTCAGGATCGATGTCCTTCCAGAACGGCCGGTCCACCATCACGAAGGTCTTGGACGACTGCATGTAGTGCGAGCGCTCGATGGCGGTCCACAGCTCCGCGGGGAACAGCGCCTCCTCCGTGTGGATCCGGGTGGAGAGCAGCCAGGACTGGCACGTTGTGACCACTGCCGGATAGCTGGCCTCGCGCCCCCAGCGTTCGCGGATGCGCAGGTTGCCGTCCGGGTCGCGGCTGATCTTTCCCACCGCACCGCGGGGCGAACCGGAGTGCAGTGACGCCAGGGACGTTCCGTCGGGCCAGTGCACCATGCCCGACGGCGCGTGCCGCCAGAGTGCCTCGGGCAGCCGCTGCGCTCCCCCACTGATGAGCCGGTGCTGGTCATCGGCGTCCGTGTACACCACGCGGAGGATCTCCAGGATCGAGTTCGGGAAGTCCGTATCCCAGCCGCCCGTGCCGAAGCCCACCTGGCCGAAGGCCTCGCGGTGCGCAAACCCGGCCTTCTTAAAGGAGTCGCTGGCCGCGATGAAGCCGTAGAAGGTCTGCTCGTCCATCAGGGGCAGCAGTTCGTTCCACAGTTCCTTGATCCGGGCGGTATCCCTGGACCGGATGGCGTCCTGCATCTCGACAAATTTTGCGCCGTCATTCACAGCGGCTTTCCAAGCGTCCGCCACTTCCCGGAAGAACGGCGGGAGATCCCCCGGCTTTTCCGCATAGTGCTTCTTGCCCGCCAGTTCGATCACGGTGCTGGACGTGGCCGGGGACAGCGGGTTGGGAAACTCCTGGGTGTCCAGTCCCAGCAGGTCGATGTAGTGGTAGAACGCCTTGCCGGACACGGGGAACCTCATGCCGCCAAGGTCGGCCACCACTCCGGGCGCCGCGGGGAACGCCGCCGTGCGGAGGCGTCCGCCGATCTGGTCCGCCTCATAGACCACCGGCCGCAGGCCCAGCTTCATGAGTTCGTACGCCGTGACCAGGCCGGAGAGCCCTGCTCCGATGACCGCCACTTCCGTTCCCAGCAGTTCGGCCGGCACGGATCCCCGTCCGTCCGGGTGGGCCAGGTAATGGTCGTAGCTGAACGGAAAATCCGGGTTCAGCATGGTGATGGGACCGGCTGCGGCGCCGCCTGCGGTGGAAGGAGCAGCCGGGCCTGCGGAGGTGCTGGACGGGTCGGATGCCGGCAGTTCGGTGGCGATGGTCATGAGATTTCTGCCTTCGTCGTTTCGGGGGCTTGTGTGGTTGGAAGTTGGGGACCGGACAGCTCACGGTATTCCTCATTGCTCATGGCAGCCACCCTGGAGTTCCGGCGTCCGTAGCCGAAGTAGGCGGCCATGCCCACCAGCATCCAGACGGCGAACACCACCCAGGTGTCAGCGCCGAGGTTGGCCATCAGGTAGGCGCACATCGCGGCCCCCAGAATGGGCGTGAGCGGGAAGAGCGGCACCCGGAAGGTCCGCTCCAGCTCCGGCCGGGTGCGGCGCAGGTAGATAACGGCCACGTTGACCAGGGCGAACGCGAACAGGGTGCCAATGCTGGTGGCGTCGGCGAGGGCACCGAGGGGCACCAGCCCGGCGGTGAGCGCGACGGCGGTTCCCACCAGGAGCGTGCCTGCCACCGGAGTGCCGGTGCGGCGGGAAACGCGGCCGAAGATCTTGGGGATGAGGCCGTCGCGGGACATCGACATCAGGATACGCGTCTGCCCGTAGAGGACAATCAGCACGATGCTCGCAATCGCCAGCACTGCTGCGGCAGCGAAAACCAGCACAATCCACGGCTGGCCGGTGATTTCTTCGAGAATCCGGACCAGCGCGGCATCGGTTCCATCGAACCAGCCCCAGGGGCGGGCGCCGATCGCCGCTACTGCCACCAGGACGTAAATGGTGGTGACGATCAGCATGGACAGCATGATGGCACGCGGCAGGTCCCGCTTGGGATTGCGGGCTTCCTCGCCGGCGGTGGAGGCGGCGTCGAAGCCGATGTACGAAAAGAAGACGGTGGAGGCGGCTGCCGAGACGCCGGCGGCACCCATCGGCAGCAAGGGCTCGAAGTTGCCCGCGTTGAAGGCGGTGAACGCCACGGCGCAGAAGAAGAGGAGGATGCCCACCTTGATGACGACGATCGTGGTGTTGATCCAGGCGCTCTCTTTCGCTCCGCGGACCAGGAGGATGGTGGCCAGCACCACGATCACCATAGCCGGTATGTTGACCACGCCGCCGGCGCCGGGGGGCTGTGACACCGCGTCCGGGAGAACGGAACCGAACACCGCCAGGGTCTCATTGACATACTGTCCCGCGCCCACCGCGACGGCGGCCACAGAGACGGCGTACTCCAGCACCAGGCACCAGCCGCAGACCCAGGCCATGCCTTCGCCCATGGTGGCGTAGGTGTAGGAGTAGCTTGAGCCGGCCGCAGGGACCATGCCAGCCATCTCCGCATAGGAAACGGCGGACAGCAGGGCAGCAAGGCCGGCGATGGCGAAGGAGATCCAGATGGCCGGGCCGGCAAGTGGAACGGACTCCCCCAGGATCACCAGGATTCCAGTGCCCAGTGTGGCGCCCACGGAGATCATGGTCAGCTGAAGGACACCGAAACTCCGGACCAGGCGGGGGCCGCCGCCGTTGTCTTCGGCCTCGCTGACCATCTGGGCGATCGGCTTGCGGCGCAAAAGTTGCGTGCCCAGGGCGGGACGGGCCGGGATTCCGCCTGGGCCGCCCGTTGCCGGGCCGGTAAGTGTAGGCACAGTCATCGTTGACGTCCGTTCATGTCGTTGGCTGGTTGGTCTGGTTTTCCCCTCACCCAGCGTAGGTGTGTGAGCGGCATCTCACAGTGTGCAGAATGACCTATAGTGTTCATCCATGAGACGCAATGCACCAGTCAAGGATGGCACCCAGGATCAGCTCGACGCCGTCACGCTGGGGCAGTTCCTCGGAGCGCTTCCTCCGGAAGTTTCGGTGGTGAACGACGCCGGCGCCGCCGAGGTCCCCCTGCGCTGGGTGGAGCCCAGCGAGCTGGAGGACCCCACCCCCTACCTGATGGACGGCGAATTCGTCCTGACGGCCGGCCTGCCCTTCCGCGGCGGCGGCAGCAGCGCGGCGAAGGCGGACGAGTACGTCCGGCGGCTCGTGGCGGCCGGGGTCGCGGCCCTGGGCTTCGGCCTGGAACCGTATTACAACGCCGTACCGGACCACCTGGCGGAGGCCTGCAGGCGGCACGGGCTCACGCTGGTGGAGGTTCCGGCCAGCGTTCCCTTCGCTGCGCTGGGGCTCGAGTTTTCCAAGCTTCTCGAATCCGGCAACGCACGGGTTTTCAGGCAACTGGCGGAGACCAACCGCCACCTGATGCGGGCGGTCCTCTCGGCCCGCCCGGAACATGAACTGCTGGCGGCGCTGATCCAGCGCGTTCCCGTGTGGGCTGTGCTGGTAGGCACGGACGGAAGGGTACGCGCCCGGGCGGGCGCCGCCGTCGGACTTTCCCAGCTCCAGCCGCTGCTGAAGAAGCTCCTCGGCGGCAGCGGCCCGCGCGTGGAAACGGAAACCCTGGAAGCAGCCGGAGGGCCGGTGCTGGTGTTCGGCCACCCGCTGCGAAGCACCCGGGACGCCACCCTTGGAAGCCTGGTGCTTGGGACGGAGAAGCCCCTCACCCCGGCCCAGAACAACGTGGTTTCTTCGGTGGTGGGACTGCTGGAGCTGCTGGTCCGGCAGCGGACCAGCGGCTCCCTGGCCCCCAGCCAGCTGGCCACGGCCCTGCTGCTGCACCCGGAGAGCCTGTCCGGGAGCAACAGCCGCGAGCTGAACAGCCTCCAGGACCTGCTGGCCCAGAGCGTTTCCGGAACCAGGCCAGGACCGGTCCGCGTGGTGCAGGGCGTGCGCGCGGAACCATCCACCGCCATGGCCGATGGCCCGGTCCGGGAGCTGCTCCAATGGCGCAGGCTCTTCGACACCAAGATGGTGGAGCTGACGGACTACGGTTTCGCGGCCGTGACCCGGCTCAAAGTGGATGAAACCCTTCTGGCAGAGGTGGAACAGCTGGGCTGGCGCCTGGTGGTGGGTGAAGCCACCGAGCTGCCTGGGCTGGCCGCCGCCCACCGGCGCGCCAGTGCGCTGCGCCCCCGCGTGTCCACAGCCCACAAGAGCCTCCGGGAGGAGGAGCTGACGTGGTCAGTAACCGGCCTGCTGGGCGGCGATGCCGGCGCCCTGCTGGCCGCACGGCTGCTGGCGCCGGTGCTGGAGCTGGACGCCGAGCGAAGGGCGTCGCACCTCCGCGTGCTCCGGTCCTGGCTGGGCGCGCACGGGAGCTGGGACGCAACCGCCAAGGACCTGGGACTGCACAGGAACAGTGTCCGCCGCCAGATCAACGGTGTGGCAGAGCTGCTGGGCATTGATCTTAGGCAGGCCCAGGCCCGGGCCGAGCTCTGGATTGCGCTGCAGTACGTGGATGGCGCCGGGCCGGCGGACCCTGCCTAGAGGCCCCACAGTCGGTAGAGGTCCGGGCGGCGTTCTGCCAGGTACGGCACATTCTGCCGCTCACGGGCGGCGGCGCCCGGGTCCACCTCCGCGTAGAGAAGCTGCGGTTCCCCGCCCGCCCCGGCCAGTAGTCCGCCGTCGGGCCCGGCAACAACGCTGCCGCCCAGGAACCTGCAGCCGTCCTCTTCCCCGGAGTGGTTCGCGTAGGCAATAGTCACCTGGCTCTCCAGCGCCCGCGCCCGCAGCAGGACCTGGGGCACGTCGTCGAAGCCGTGCGCCAGGGCGGTGGGGACCAGCAGCAGCTCCGCGCCCGCGACGGCTGCGGCGCGGACGGACTCCGGAAACTCGACGTCGTAACAGATCACCAGGGAGGTGGGGATGCCGTTGAAGTCCACGACGGCGGGCGCCTCCCGGGCGGGGCTGAACGCCGCCCGCTCGTCATCGCCGAACAGGTGCACCTTGCCATAACTGAGCAGGGTGGCGCCGCTGGCGTCCAGGAGGGTTGCGCTGATCTGCCAGTCACCCTGCCCGGTAACCCGCGGGAGGCTGTAGACCAGCCCGATGCCGTTACTGCGCGCAATGCCCGCCATCCGCTCCTGGAGTTCCGGCAGCAGGGAAGGATCCAGGCCGGAACGCACCCTGCGGGGAGCATAGCCCACGGGAAAAAGCTCGGGCGTCACCAGGACAGCCGCCCCGCGGGCTGCCGCGGTCCGGGCAGCAGCGTCGATTACGCGGCAATTCGCCTCCACGTCAAGGACCACAGAGTTTTCCTGCAGGAGTGCCAGCAGCACTGCTACCACCTTCCTTCGTTGGAGCGGCCACGGAACAGGCCTTCCTCCAGCCTAGCGATGCCCTGGCGGCGCAATCGGGGCTGTTTGCACCCCTCCGGGCGGCAGCGGGGTCAGATTGTCCTGGCTCCCTAATTCCGGACCGAAACCGCCTCTTGCGTTAACTTCTTGACTACAAGAGCCGGGATAGGGCAATCTTCTTAGCATGTCCGCAACCCCGCGCTCAACGAGGAGCAAGCAACAAAATCCGGGATCGCAGTCCGCGCTGCGCCAGCTGAACCAGCAACGGATCATCGAAACCCTGATGGGCGGACCGGCCACGCAGGCTGAACTCGCCCGCCAGACCGGCCTCTCCACCGCGACGGTGTCCAACATCGTCAAAATCATGCTGGACTCCGGCCTTGCCTCGGCAGAACCAATCACCAGCTCCGGCCGCCGCGCATTGAACGTCAGGCTCAACAGCAACGGCGCCGTCGCTGTGGGAATCGACTTCGGGCGGCGCCACCTCCGGGTGGTGCTGGCCTCCCTCAGTTACCACGTCATCGCCGAGGAATCCGTGATGCTTCCGCTCGGCCACCAGGCTGAAGAAGGCATCCGGGCCGCCGTGGCCCTGCTGGACAAACTGCTGCGGGAGAGCGGCATCGAGCGCAGCGCCGTGGTGGGTGCCGGCGTCGGAATTCCCGGCCCTATAGACCGGCGCACCGGAACCGTGGCCCAAGGCGCCATCCTCCCGGAGTGGGTGGGGATCAACATCCTCCAGTATCTCGAGGAGACGCTGCAGATCCCCGTGTTCGTTGATAACGACGCGAACCTGGGCGCCTGGTCCGAGGTCACGTGGGGACAGCATTCAGGGGTCAGCAACCTCATGTTCCTGAAGATCGGATCGGGCATCGGCGCGGGCCTGATCCTCAACGGGGCCCCCTATTACGGAAACGTCGGCATCACAGGCGAAATAGGCCATGCCACCATCCACGAGCAGGGCCTCGTGTGCCGCTGCGGCAACCGTGGATGCCTGGAGACCATTGCATCCACCACCACCATGATCGAACTCCTCAGCCGGGGCGAGGACAGGCCCCTGACGCCCGCGGATATCGTCAAGAAGGCCCTCAACCGGGACCCAGCGACGCTCCGGGTGGTGGACGATGCCGGGCTCTCAGTCGGCCGCGCACTGGGCAACGTCGCCAACCTGATCAACCCCGAAGTCATTGTGGTGGGAGGGCCGCTCGCGGGCCTTGGCGACATCCTGCTGGACCCCATCAAGCGCGGCCTGGTGAGGCACGCCGTCCCGGTGATCGGGGAAACCACCACCCTGGCCATGTCCTCCCTGGGCGATCGCGCCGAGGCCCTCGGGGCGGCTGCTTTGGTGTTCCAGCACGCCGGGATACGGAAAACCTAGACCGTTTCGTTACCCGCCGATTGCGTTAAAGACTTGACGACAATAGGCGTGATCCAGTTTACTTTTGGATCAGACGGCCCTGCGCTTTGCCGGCCGGACAAAGAAGTCATTGCATTGGAGGGTTAGGGTTCATGACGTCCCAGACCACGCAAACGGAACCGATCATCCTTGAGATGAGGTCCATCACCAAGGAATTCCCGGGCGTTAAAGCGTTGGATAACGTGAGCCTGCGGGTCAAAGCCGCGGAGATCCACGCAATCTGCGGCGAGAACGGTGCAGGCAAGTCCACCCTGATGAAGGTCCTCTCGGGCGTCTACCCGTACGGCAGCTACGACGGCGACATCGTCTACCAGGGCCAGGTGCAGCAGTTCAAGGACATCAGGGCCAGCGAACACGCCGGCATCGTGATCATCCACCAGGAACTGGCGCTCATCCCCGAACTGTCCATCATGGAGAACATCTTCCTGGGCAACGAGCCCACCAAGCGCGGCGTCATCAACTGGGCTGAAGCCCGGCTGCGCTCCCTGGACCTGCTGGCCAGGGTGGGCCTGCGCGAGGACCCCGATACCCCCATCAAGGAAATCGGCGTCGGCAAGCAGCAGCTGGTGGAAATCGCCAAGGCGCTGAACAAGTCCGTGAAGATCCTCATCCTGGACGAGCCCACCGCGGCGCTGAACGAATCTGATTCCCAGCACCTGCTGGACCTGATGCTCGGCCTGAAGGCCAAGGGCATCACGTCCATCATCATTTCCCACAAGCTGAACGAGATCGAGCAGATTGCCGATTCCATCACCATCATCCGTGACGGCAAGTCCATCGAAACGCTGAACGTCAAGGCTGACGGCGTGGACGAGGACCGGATCATCAAGGGCATGGTGGGGCGCACGCTGGAGTCCCGTTTTCCGGACCATACGCCCAACATCGGCGAGGTGTTCTTCGAAGTCAAGGACTGGACCGTGGGCCATCCCAACGTGGCGGACCGGCTGGTGTGCAAGGACTCGAGCTTCTTCGTCCGACGCGGGGAGATCGTCGGCTTCGCCGGGCTCATGGGAGCGGGACGCACCGAGCTGGCACGATCAGTCTTCGGCCGCTCCTACGGCCGCTTCATCGACGGGCACATCTACAAGGACGGCAAGGAGATCACCCTCAAGTCAGTGCGCCAGGCCATCGACGCCGGTTTGGGCTACGTCACCGAGGACCGCAAGTCCCTGGGACTGAACCTGCTCGATGACATCAAGACCACCACGGTGGCAGCGAACCTGCGGAAGATCAGCCACAACTCGGTGGTGGACCTGAACCAGGAATTCACTGTGGCGGAGCAGTACCGCAAGTCACTGCGCACGAAAACCCCGTCCGTGGAGGAAGGCGTGGCCAAGCTCTCCGGCGGCAACCAGCAGAAGGTGGTCCTCGCCAAGTGGATGTTCACCGACCCCGACCTGCTGATCCTGGACGAACCGACCCGCGGCATTGATGTTGGCGCCAAGTACGAGATCTACGGCATCATCCAGCAGCTTGCCAACCAGGGCAAGGGAGTCATTGTCATTTCCTCGGAACTCCCCGAGCTCCTGGGCCTGTCCGACCGCATCTACACGATTTTCGAAGGCGCCATCACAGGTGTCCTGAACAAAGACGAGGCCAGCCAGGAAAGCCTGATGAAACTGATGACCTCCGCCCGCAAAGCCGACGCCGCCTGACCCTCTGGATCATCCCAGAACCTTCCGGACACAAGGACTGACACCATGAACGCCCTCAAAAAGCTGTTTGGCGGAAACACCCGCCAATTCGGCATGATCTTCGCCCTGGTTGCACTGATCGTCTTTTTCCAGATCGCCACCGACGGCCGGACCCTCACCCCCGGCAACGTCATCAACCTCTTCAACGGCAACTCCTACATCCTGATCCTCGCCATCGGCATGGTCCTGGTGATCATCGCGGGGCACATTGACCTGTCCGTGGGCTCCATTGCAGCCTTCGTGGGGGTCACGGTTGCCCTGGCCATCCGGGACTGGGGCATCCCCTGGTATGCCGGGGTACTTCTGGGCCTGGCTCTTGGAGCGCTGATCGGCGCCTGGCAGGGCTGGTGGGTGGCCTATGTGGGGATACCCGCCTTCATTGTGACCCTCGCCGGTATGCTGCTGTTCCGCGGCTTCAACCAGTTCGTCGGCAAGTCCAACACCATCCCCGTTCCGGCCGACTTCCAGTACCTCGGTTCCGGCTACCTCCCGGAAGTGGGACCCAATACAGGCTTCAACAACCTGACCCTGCTGCTGGGCATCGCTGCCGCGGCATTTGTGGTGGTTGGCGAACTGCGGTCCCGCGCCCGGGCCAAGGCATTGGGCGCCGAGGTTCCGGAAATGTGGGTCACCGCGCTGAAGCTCGTCCTGATCTGCGGTGCCATCCTCTACGCCACGTACCTGTTTGCCACCGGCCGGCCCGGCACGTCGTTCCCGATTCCCGGCCTGATCCTGGCCGTCCTGGTGCTGATCTACGGCTTCATTTCGTCACGCACCGTCCTGGGCCGCCACGTCTACGCCGTCGGCGGCAACCGCCACGCGGCCGAACTCTCCGGCGTCCAGTCCAAGAAGGTCAACTTCCTGGTCATGATGAACATGTCCATCCTGGCCGGTCTGGCCGGCATGATCTTCGTAGGACGCTCCACCGCATCGGGACCCTTTGACGGGGTCGGCTGGGAACTGGACGCCATCGCGGCCGTCTTCATCGGCGGCGCAGCAGTGACCGGCGGCGTGGGAACCGTCGTCGGCTCCATCATCGGCGGCCTGGTCATGGCTGTGCTGAACAACGGCCTCCAGCTCCTCGGCGTCGGCGCCGACCTCACCCAGATCATCAAGGGCCTGGTGCTCCTGATCGCCGTCGCCTTCGACGTCTACAACAAGAGCCAGGGCAAGAAGTCGATCATCGGCCTGCTCACCCAGAACTTCAACCGCAGGCAGGGGCCCTCCAACCCCAACCAGCCGGACGAGACCACCTCCACGAAGGAAGCGATCGCCAGGGAAGCCTGAGCCTTGCGGCCTGAATAGCGTTACACCACCACAAAGAAAGAGAACCAACAATGCGAATGATTGGTAAAGCAGGAAAGGCAGCAGCGGTCGCTGCCATCGCAGCACTGGCGCTGACGGGCTGCGGACGGTCTGAGACCTCCACAGGCGGCGGCACCGAGGGCGCCAGCGGCTTCGAGCAGGACTCCGCCATCGGCGTCGCGCTTCCGCAGAAGACCAGTGAAAACTGGGTCCTTGCGGAGAAGCTGTTCAACGAAGGCCTCACCGAGGCCGGATTCAAGCCTGACGTACAGTTCGCCAACGGCGGCGTGTCCGAACAGCAGAACCAGATCAGCGCCATGGTCACCAAGGGCGCCAAGGTCATCATCGTGGGTGCCATCGACGGCTCCCAGCTGGGCACCCAGCTCAAGCAGGCCAAAGACTCCGGCGCCACGATCATCGCCTACGACCGCCTGCTGCTGAACACCGAGAACGTGGACTACTACGTGGCCTACGACAACTTCAAGGTGGGCGAGCTCCAGGGCCAGGCCCTGCTGGAAGGCCTCGAAGAGAAGAAGGGCGAAGGTCCCTACAACGTCGAACTCTTCGCAGGCTCCCCGGACGATGCCAACGCCAAGGTCTTGTTCGACGGCGCCATGAGCGTCCTGCAGCCGAAGATCGACGACGGCACGCTCAAGGTCCTCTCCGGCCAGACCAGCTTCGAGCAGGCTGTGACCCAGGGCTGGAAGGCTGAAAACGCCCAGCGCCGCGCAGACACCCTGCTCACCGGCAGCTACTCCAGCGAGTCCCTGGACGGTGTCCTGTCCCCGAACGACACCCTGGCCCGCGCAGTCCTGACCTCCGTCAAGGCAGCAGGCAAGGAGCTTCCCGTCGTCACCGGCCAGGACTCCGAGGTTGAGTCCGTCAAGTCCATCATTGCGGGCGAGCAGTACTCCACCATCAACAAGGACACCCGCAAGCTCGTTGAGCACGCCATCACCATGGTGAAGGATCTCCAGGCCGGCAACGAATTGGAAATCAACGACGAGAACTCCTACAACAACGGTGTGAAGACTGTTCCGGCCTACCTGCTGGAGCCGGTCATCGTCACCGCTGCGAACGTCAAGACCGCTTACGAAGGCGACCCGGTTCTCGAGCCGATCACCAAGTAGCCATCTGCAAGCAGAACGCCCGGTCCCCTGTTGGGGGCCGGGCGTTCCTTGTGCCTGGCCGTCCTTCGTTCTACTGCTTAACGGTGAGGACCCCCGGACCCGTGAAGTGCAGCGCGTGGTTCCGCACCGCCTGGGGCGTTGCGAATGCCTTGTAGTTGTATGCATCCGCAGGGTCCCAGCCGACGTCTGTGCTGAAGTCCCAGCCCGTCCAGTCCGGGGCAGGCTCCCCGTTGAACTCCGCCTCCGCCAGGGCCTCCGCGCGGTTCTGCTCGAAGGATGCCTGCGCCACGGCATTGAGGTCAGCCTCCTCACCGTTGAACCAGGACCCGATGTCCTTGAAACGGTGTCCGTTGTAGCTGCTCACCATGATTGATTCGTCAGCCCCGGGTCCGGTGTAGACGAAGGCGTTGCGCTCGGAGAAAATCCGCGACTCGTAGCCTGCACCCAGGAAGTAGCTGTTACCACCCTGGCCCTCGCTGATCATGGGGTACTGCGGGTGTTCTGTGCTGGCCACAAAGTAGTTGTTCAGCACATGGACTTTCCCGAACCGCACCCGCGGACCGCGTTGCTGGATATTTTCGAGGTGGTTGCCGATGTAGCTGACGCGGAGTTTCCCGCCGTCCTTGTCCACATGTTCGTCACCTGACCCGAGCAGCATGGTCTTGTCATGGTTGTACAGCTTGCTGTTGGAGACGGTCACGTAGTCGGTGCCGTCCTTGAGGTCCAAAAGGCCGTCGTGCCGGTTGGCCGGCTTCCCGTTAGGCCCGATCGGTGCCTCGCTGTCGGGGAACCTCCCATCGGTCAGCCGGACATGGTCTATCCACAGATGGTCGGAGGTAACGGAAGAGACTGCATCGAACCTCGCGTTCCAGGCGCCATCACCGTCGTCAGGGGACCAGGTGCTGAAGAAGTCCACGGGCGCTTCCACGCTGAGGTTGCGCATCACCACGTTGGTGGCACTGAGGATTACGATGTTGGCGCCAACGAAACCTGTGTCGGCGCCGAGTCCAATCAGGGTGGTGTTGCTGGGCAGACTTACTTCGATCTGCCGCTTCATGTTGTTGCTGCCGGTCTGCCGGAGCTGCCTCTGCTTCTTGCAGTATTCATAGGTCTGGTCGCTCCAGACCTTTCCCTCCGGCCCAAAGCAGGAAATGTACTTGTTGATGTCATACCCCGGGGCGTAGTCCTGCTCCCCCAGGATTCGGCCATCGGGCGCCTGGCTGCCGTCGATGGTCCCGTTGACGTAGACGATCTTGGGAGCCTTGGGGTCGCCGTTGTTTGCCAGCGCAGCCTTAACTCCGGCCAGGGTGCTGACCTCATAGCGTCTTTGCGCCGGTGCTCGGAAAACCCCCGGGGCCAGGTCCGCCGGCGCACAGACCTTCTCCGTCGCTTAGACACGACGCGAAGGTCGCCCAGCGACCGCAGCGGGGCGTCGGGAGGTGTCTAAGCGACGGCGAAGGACCACGGTCCACCGTGACGGTCCCCTTGAGTTGCAGCAGCACGCCGAAGGAACCCGCGACAATGCTGTCAAGGGTTTGTCACAACCAGCTGCCATGCATTTCCAAGAGTTAACCGACGCTCTTGCACTTACTGCAGGTCATAACTGAACCCTCGCTCACCTCAATGAGAGGATGGTCACCATGAGTGCCCCCATCGCCAAGCCGTGGCTGTCCAGCCAGTCCGACCAGGACCCCCGTTCCGCTACCGGTTCTCCCCTGCGCTGGGGGATCATCGCCACGGGCGGTATCGCCCGCTCGGTGTCGCAGGACCTGGCCCTGCTGGCGGACGCCGAGCTGTATGCCGTCAGTTCACGCGGCCAGGACACGGCGGATGCCTTTGCGGTGGCCTACGACTTCGCGAAGGCTTACGGTGACGACGGCGGCGTGCCCGGCTACCAGCGGCTGCTCGCGGACGAGCACGTGGACGTCGTCTACGTGGCGACGCCCCATGCCCAGCACCACGAAATCGTCCTCGCCGCGCTCAACGCCGGCAAGCACGTCCTGTGCGAAAAGGCGTTCACCATTAACGCCCGGGAAGCGTCCGAGCTCATCGACGTTGCCAGGAGCCGCAACCTGTTCCTCATGGAAGCGGTGTGGAGCCGTTTCCTGCCGAGCATGCAGCGGGCGTTCGAGATTGCCGCGTCCGGCGAGCTCGGCGACATCCATTGGGTCACGGCAGACCTTGGTTTCCCGGCCCCCTACTCCCCTACCGCCAGGTTGTGGGCCAGAAAGGACGGCGGCGGCGCGCTGCTGGATCTTTCGGTTTACCCACTCCTGTGGGCGCTGGGCACTCTCGGCTTTCCGCAGACCGTGAGTGCCACCGGGTTCATCAATGACGACGGTGTGGACGCCCAGAACGCGCTGACGTTGGGATACAACCACGGGGCGCAGGTGCAGCTTACGTCCTCGCTGCTGGCGCATGGTCCCCGGACCGCCACAGTGGCCGGAAGCCTTGGTTTCCTTCAAAGCGTGGGCTCCATTAATAATCCCGGTGAACTGACGGTATCAACAGGCTGGGACTCCCGCAGGACCGAAGCCTTTGAATCGGTGGGCCGAGGATACGTGTACGAGCTGCGCGAAGTAACCCGCTGCATCCAGCAGGGCCTAACGGAAAGCCCGGTGATGCCGCTGGAGGACACCCTGAATACAATGCGGCTCTTTGATGGCGTCCGTGCGCAGCTCGGTGTCAGCTATCCGAACGACCGGCACTGAGCCTCGCACCGGGAAGCTTCGCTCCAACGTCACGTATGACCAGTTCCGGCGGCTCTGTTATTCCTGAGATGTGAAGTTTTCAGTTTTGTCGAGTTGTTTGAGCAGGCCCTAGACTTCCTGCAACATTCGGTCTTAGGCTGTAGCCATCGTCGAATGCATCAGTACTGGGGGTGGTACGCATGGCTGGTAGTCGCTCGCCGTGGCGTGCCCTTCGTCCTGTGTTCCTTGCAGGCGCCGCCACCCTCACCTGGCTGACCTTTTCGGCGTCAGCTGCTTCGGCAGACACGCTGCAGGATGCAACTTCCCTGTTGGGGGGCGTCACCGGTTCAGTATCTTCGGTGGCGGAAGAGCTGCCCCTTTCCGTAGCCAGTCTTGCTGATCCCGCACCCGCCGCCTCAGCACCGGCGCCGGACTCGTCCACTGGGCTGCTGCAGCCCCTGGCGGGAGAGGTTTCCGGGCTTGCGGACCAGATTGTTTCGTCGGTACCTTTCGTAAACAACGTCATCCCTGCGGGAACGGTGTCGGTCATAGCTGTTCCAGTCGCCGAATCCGTGGACGTGGCGGTGGCGGAAGCAGTGGAAGCTGTTATTCAACCTGTGACCGAAATACTTCCGGTCCTCGAGCCGGCCCTGCAGCCCGTTGAAGACCTGGTATCCGCCGGGCCAGGCCTTCCTGAGCTCCCCGTGGCAGTTCCTGATGATATGGCGCCGTCTGCAGCCGTGCCCGGCCCGATACAGGCCCTTGCTCCAACCAGCGTGGCTGTGGCGACGCCACCTGCGGCATCGGCTGAACCAGCCTCCACCGGCATTTTTGAGGTCCCAGGAACCGGCACCCCCGCAGCGGGTCCGGTGGACGTAGCCACCACTTACGTGGCACTTCAAACTGCGGTTTTGGTACCCAATGTCAGCGAGGGGCAGCCGGGGGCGGCAGACCCATCGACCGCCCCTGCCCAGGCTCCTCCCGCCCCTGGCTCCGCCACGGGAAGCAGCACAACTTCTGCCGCTTCCTCCGGGGCGGCGGCATGGCTAAGCCCCTTTGACCTCAACCTTCCTACCACCGGTGTTGTCCTTGCCGGCGAGTTCTCCGAGCATGCCCCCGCACCGGTGTCTTTCGACCCCGGTTCATCTCCTGACTAGTTGACGCCCGCCTGCCCTTACGGCAGAAAACGGCCATCCGGGTTGCTGCTGAGCAGCCTGTACTCAACTTTTCAGGAGACATCACCATGAACTCGAACCTCCGCCGGGGAATGCTCGGCACCCTCTTTGCAGGCGGGCTCCTAGCCCTCAGTTGCACTGCGGCAAATGCCGCGGACACCACCAGTGGATCGGACCTTTCCGCATCCGCCCTCATCTCGGCGGCGGCGTCCGTTGACTCGACGTCGTTGGGCCAGCTGGGTGACCCAACGCCGTCCGTTGCAGCTGACGCTGCCGTCGCAGCCGACGTTGCGCTTGGAGGTGCCACCGGCGCGACAATGGACGCCACCGGCCTCGCCGCGGCGGTCGTCGTCGTCGCCGATGCCACCATTGGCGGCACCGGCACCAGCGGCGACCTCGTCGACACCAACGTCAACCTCACCATCGGCGGCAACAACACCGGCACAACCGGCGAACTCGTAGATGCCAACATCGACGCCACCATCGGCGCCAACGGAACCTCCGGCACAACCGGCGAACTCGTGGACGCCAATATCGATGCCATCGTCGGCGGCACCGGCACCACCGGGGAACTCGTGGATGCCAAGGCCGACCTCACCATCGGCGCCAACGGAACCTCCGGCACAACCGGCGAACTCGTAGATGCCAACATCGACGCCACCATCGGCGGCACCGGCACCAGCGGCGACCTCATAGATGCCAGCATCGATGCCACCATCGGCGGCAGTGGCACCACCGGCAACGGTGAACTTATCGACGCCAACGTCGATGCCACGATCGGCGGAAACACCGGCACCACCGGTGAACTCGCCGACGCCAATATCGACCTCACCATCGGCGGAACCGGCACTACCGACGCCGAAAACCCGGGAACGGGAACACCGGGAACCGACAACCCCGGCACCACCGACCCGGGTAACGGCACCACGGACGGTGTCGGCACTGTTGACCCAGGGGCCACGGATCCCGGCGCTGACAACGGAACCACGGGGACTACGGGCACCCCGGGCAACGGAAGTGGCACTGGCGCCCTGACCGACGGAGTCTCCACAGCACCTGCCGCAGGATCCACCGCAGTTGGCGGTGCCATTGCTGTGGACACCCGTGCAAGCAGCGGCACCGGCAGCACCCCGGCCCAAGGGGCCACTGCTTTGGCAAACACGGGTGTGGATGCCTCCCTGGCGCCCCTCGCCCTCCTGCTTCTGGTGGCAGGACTCCTGATGCTTCGTAAGCGGAAGCTGTCGTAGCGCCGGCCACCTGCTGACAGTGCCTGCACCACGCGCCTGAAGCGGCTGCAACGGAGCGGGCTGAAGGAAAGGAGGTCCGCAAAACACCACACCAAGACCACGTACAACATGTATTCAGCACACATGTCCTTGTGAACGGTGGTCCGGCGGCGAAAGCACACCTTTGCCGCCGGACCACCGGTGTGCGGCAGCTCGGCGGCCCCGGGTGAATCGTCCCTTTACTCCACCGCCCGTATAATTTGAGGTACGACAGTGCCGCAGCGCACCGGGAGGAACGGGTCATGGTGGCGGAATCGCCTAGCTCCATCAAGAATGAAGTGGTCGGCGGACGTTACCGGTTGGGTGAGGTGATTGGCCGCGGCGGTATGTCGTCGGTCTACTGTGCCCGGGACGAAAATCTGGGCCGCGACGTGGCACTCAAGCTCTTCGCTCCCCAAGCCCCGGACGCCGATGAACTCAAGCGCCAGGAAGCGGAGATCCAGCTTCTGGCAACCCTGAACCACCCCGGCCTGGTGACGCTGTTCGACGCCGGGATCGATACCCGCATCCCTGACGAGCCAAGGCCCTTCCTGACCATGGAACTCGTGGAGGGACAGGACCTGCGTGCCCGGATCCGGCACAGCACCGTACCGCTGGAGGAACTGGCGGTCATCGGTGCCGGCATCGCCGACGCCCTGGCGTACGTCCATGGCCTCGGCGTCATCCACCGTGACATCAAGCCCGGCAATATCCTGCTGGTCCAGATCCGCCCCGGTGAACCGCTGCGGCCCAAGCTCACGGACTTTGGCATCGCCCGGATCGTGGACGCAACCCGGTTGACCGCAACGGGAACCATGGTGGGCACAGCTGCCTACCTCAGTCCCGAGCAGGCGCTCGGCAAGCCACTCGGCCCCTCCACGGACATCTACTCGCTCGGCCTGGTGCTGCTCGAATGCATCAAAGGCACCGTGGAATACCCGGGCAGCGCGGTGGAATCTGCGGTGGCGCGCCTGCACCGCGCACCGGAAATCCCCGAGGACCTGCCCGCCGAATGGGCTGACCTCATCCGGTCCATGACCGCCATCGAACCACTCGAGCGGCCGGCCGCCGCGGACATCGAAACGGCCTTGCGGCAGGCGTTGGTTTCACCAGCATCCACGCCGGGTGAACTTGCCCCGGAGACCACCAGGGTGCTGCCCGCGATGCCCTTCCACCCGCCGTCCATCACCGCCGAGGAATCCATAGATGAGCTGCGGGAAGCGGCTGGCCCGGATGTTTCCCTCGCTGTTGGGCAATTTCCGGGAACCGCTCACGAAGCCCTGAACCAGGACCGGGCGAAGGACAGCAAGAAGCGCACAAAGCGGTTCTGGCTCGCGGCGGTCCTGGCCCTCGTGGTGGTGGCGGCCGCGGTGGCTGCAGCGCTGATGACCCTGTCAGCCCAGTCGCCGCCCGACGTCGTGCCTTACCCCACGGTGACCGGCGTCCTGGGCGAGCACCTCGAGGAACTCCAGAAGAGCGTGGAACCGTGAGGCTGAGCTTTACCGCTGGACGCGCGTCCGTGCTCGCATGGTCCGGTGCCTTCCTGGCGGCCGCACTGCTGAGCGGCTGCGGCACAACGGAGGCCGGCCTCGAGCGCGAGGCGGCACGGCAGCTTCAGGCACGCGTCCTCGAGGTGACCCAGGCGTCGTCGGAGAACGACCCCGCCGCCGCCTTGCGGGCGTTGGAGGGGCTTGAAGCCGAACTGGAAGCGGCGCAGTCTGCAGGCCAGATTTCGGAGGAACGACGCCGGAGCATCACCACGATCGCTACGGCCGTCCGTGCAGACCTTAACGAAGCGATCGCAGCGGCGGAGAAGGCGGCGGCGGACAAGGCAGCCGAAGAGGCACGGATCGCTGAGGAACAGGCCGCAGCGGCCACTCCCCCGCCACCCGTCGAGGTCCCGGTCCCCGCGCCAGCCCCTGCGCCAGCGCCGGAAGGCGAGAAGGACAACGACAAGAAGGACAACGAGGGCAAGGGCAAAGGCAACGACTGACGCCACATGCGGAAGGGAGCACCCCGTCATGACGACGGCGGCGCTCCCCTCCGGAAAATGGCCTTCCCGGGCGGTGCCCGTGTCAGCCAATGAGGCGTCAGCCGGCTGCTGCGTCAGCGGCCACGCCCGTTCAGGATTGGGCCGGTGATGCCGGGAACCGCTCCCACACCCTGTGGGCTGCCAGCAGGGCCGTCAGCTTAGAGACCAGTGACTCGGCGTCGCTCGCGGACACGATGCCCGGGGTGTCCTGCGGAATGCCCGCTGCGGCCAGGGCTTCGGCGCCGGAATCCCAGGTACCGATTGCCTTAGCGTGCCGGTACGCTTCCGTGAGCAGCAGCACTGCCCGCGGGTCGGAGGCGCCGCCGGGAGCGCCGGCCTTGGCATCCAGTCCGGGCGCGGCATCAGGAGCCGGCGCGGCGGCCGCCGCAACGATGACGGCGTCGAACTCGGTGGAACGTGCGGTGAGGTAGGTCCGCTGGACGGGGACCCCGCCGTCGTTCTCGTGTCCAAGGAAGCCACCCGCCGGGGCGATGACCAGCGGGACGATGCCTTCCGCATCCAGCGCCTTCCGTGCCGCATTCACGGCTGCCAGGTCGCTGTCCGCGTCGGCAAGGATGCCCACAACCCTGCCGGCGACCGGCCAGGTCCCGCCAATCTGGGACAGCGCGGGGCTGGGGTCTGAGTCCGCTACCTGTTCTGTTGCCTCCGGTGCGGGAAGGCCCAGACCCTTGGCGACGGCGGCACACAGCTCCGCGTCCACGTTGGCCAGGGCCGCGAGCTGGCGTTCGCGGATGGACTTCTCGTAGCACTTGCCCAGTTCGAACGTGTAGGCCTGGATGACGTGGTCCCGCTCCACCGGGCTGAGGCTGCGGAAGAAGAGCCGTGCCTGGCTGAAGTGGTCGTCAAAGGACGCCGCGTTCTTCCGCTCCTTGATGGATGCGGCCAGTTCCTCCGGCACGTCGATAAAAGCCCCCACGTCCTGGCCAGCCAGGAACGGGCAGCCGCCGTCAAGCGAGTTGGGGCGGTAAGGGGCCGCTCCGCCATGGACCGCCTGCTGGTGCATGCCGTCGCGCAGCATGTCGTTCACCGGGGCCTGCGGCCGGTTGATGGGGATCTGGGCGAAGTTCGGCCCGCCCAGCCTGGAGATCTGGGTGTCCAGGTAGGAGAACAGCCGCACCTGCAGCAGCGGATCATTCGTGACGTCGATGCCGGGCACCAGATGGCCGGGGTGGAAGGCCACCTGCTCGGTTTCAGCGAAGTAGTTGGTCGGGTTGGCGTTGAGAGTCATGATGCCGATGGGCTGGACGGGGGCCAGTTCCTCGGGGACGAACTTGGTGGGATCCAGCAGGTCGATGCCTTCGAACATCTGGTCTTCAGTGTCGGGGAAGGTCTGGACGCCGAGTTCCCACTCAGGGAAGGCGCCTGCCTCGATCGCGTCCGCCAGGTCCCGGCGGTGGAAGTCAGGATCCATGCCATTGATGATCTGGGCTTCTTCCCACACCAGCGAGTGGACACCCTGCTTCGGCTTCCAGTGGAACTTCACCAGGGTGGTCCTGCCCTCGGCGTTCACAAACCTGAACGTGTGAACGCCGAAGCCTTCCATGGTCCGGAACGAACGCGGGATGCCGCGATCGGACATGTTCCACATGGTGTGGGCCTGCGCCTCGGTGTGCAGGGAAACGAAGTCCCAGAAGGTGTCATGGGCGCTCTGGGCCTGCGGGATCTCCCGGTCCGGGTGCGGCTTCGCGGCATGGACGATGTCCGGGAACTTGATGCCGTCCTGGATGAAGAAGACCGGGATGTTGTTGCCGACGAGGTCATACGTGCCCTCGTCCGTGTAGAACTTGGTGGAGAAGCCGCGGGTGTCGCGGACCGTGTCCGCGGAGCCGCGGGAGCCGAGCACGGTTGAGAAACGGACAAAGACGGGCGTCTCCACGTCCTTGGCCAGGAAGCCCGCACGGGTGATGTTGGACGCGGTCCCGTAGGAGCGGAACACACCGTGGGCTCCCGCCCCGCGGGCGTGAACCACACGCTCGGGAATGCGCTCATGGTCAAAGTGGGTGATCTTTTCGCGCAGGTGATGGTCCTGCAGCAGGATGGGTCCGCGGGAACCTGCCTTCAGCGAGTGGTCCGTATCGCCAAGGCGAAGCCCCTGCGCGGTGGTCAGGTACTGGCCGGACTGGGCACGGGCAGTAGCCGGCGCGCCGGTGGGGCTTCCCGTCGGCGACACAGCCTCAGGGGCCTGCTGGTCCGGCTTCGGAGGCAGCGGCTCGCGTGGGGTGGTAGGTTCCTGGAGGCTGGCAGGTTCGCTGGCGGGGACGCCGGGAATCTGGATGTTGCTGTCTTCTGGCACGATTTTTTCTCCTCAGGATCGGCAACGTCAGCAGTCATCGGCGCAAACCGATATACTAAGCGCACTTAGTACCCTAGCAACGATTCCTGCGGCCACAAGCTCTGCGCCTACCCTGAAAACACAAAGCGGCGTTCCGGACATCCGGAACGCCGCTTTGCTGCAGTCCTAGCTCAGGGTTGCAATGACCTTGTTAAGTGTTGCCGAAGGACGCATCACCGCAGTTGCCTTGGCATCGTCCGGGCGGTAGTAGCCGCCGATGTCCACCGGCGAGCCCTGGACCTCAGCCAGCTCGCCGACGATCGCCTCTTCCTTGGCGGAAAGCTCTCCGGCGATGGAGCTGAAGGAGGCCGCCAGGTCGGCGTCGTCCGTCTGCTTGGCCAGTTCCTCAGCCCAGTAGCGGGCCAGGAAGTAGTGGCTGCCGCGGTTGTCCAGCTCGCCGGCACGGCGGCTGGGCGACTTGTTCTCCAGCAGGAACGTCCCGGTGGCGCGGTCCAGGGTGTCGGCCAGGACCTGCGCGCGGGCGTTGTTGGTTGTGGTGGCCAGGTGCTCGAAGCTGACGGCCAGGGCCAGGAACTCGCCCAGGCTGTCCCAGCGCAGGTGGTTTTCCTTGAGCAGCTGCTGGACGTGCTTGGGGGCAGACCCGCCGGCGCCGGTTTCGAACAGGCCGCCGCCGTTCATCAGCGGAACAACGGAGAGCATCTTGGCGCTGGTGCCCAGCTCGAGGATGGGGAACAGGTCCGTGAGGTAGTCGCGGAGCACGTTGCCGGACACCGAGATGGTGTCCTCCCCCTTGCGGATGCGGTCCAGGGTGAAAGCGATCGCCTTGACCGGGGACATGATCTGGATGTCCAGGCCCTCGGTGTCGTGCTCTTTCAGGTACTCGTTGACCTTGGCGATGAGGTTGGCGTCGTGGGCGCGTTCCTCATCCAGCCAGAACACGGCCGGAGTCTTTGAGGCGCGGGCGCGGGTCACGGCCAGCTTGACCCAGTCGCGGATGGGCAGGTCCTTGGTCTGGCAGGCGCGCCAGATGTCGCCCTCGGAAACCTGGTGTTCAACCAGGACGTTCCCGGAGCCGTCAACGATCTGGACCGTTCCGGCTTCCTGGATTTCGAACGTCTTGTCGTGGCTGCCGTATTCTTCGGCGGCCTGCGCCATGAGGCCCACGTTCGGCACGGTGCCCATGGTGGTGGGATCGTAGGCGCCGTTGGCACGGCAGTCATCGATGACCACCTGGTAGATGCCGGCGTAGGAGCTGTCCGGCAGGACGGCCAGGGTGTCGGCTTCCTTGCCGTCCGGGCCCCACATGTGGCCGGAGCTGCGGATCATGGCGGGCATGGAGGCGTCCACGATCACGTCGCTGGGGACGTTCAGGGTGGTGATGCCCTTGTCCGAGTCCACCATGGCCAGCGAGGGACCATCTTCGAGGCCCTTCTTGATCAGGTTCTGCACGCCTTCGCGCACGTCCTCGGGCAGGTCCTCGAGGCTGCTCAGGATGGCGGCCAGGCCGTTGTTGGGGCTGATGCCGGCGGCTGAGAGCTGCTTGCCGTAGGTCTCGAACAGTTCGGAGAAGTAGGCCTTGACCACGTGGCCGAAGATGATGGGGTCCGAGACCTTCATCATGGTGGCCTTGAGGTGGGCGGAGAACAACACGCCCTCTTCCTTGGCGCGGGCAACCTGCGCCTTGAGGAATTCGTCCAGGGCGGCGGCGCGCATCACGGTGCCGTCGATGACCTCACCGGCCAGGACGGGGAAGGCCTTCTTCAGGACCTTGACCGAGCCGTCCTCGCGGACCAGCTGGATGGCGATGGTGCCCTCGGACTCCACAACCACGGACTTCTCGTTGGAACGGAAGTCGTCCTGGCCCATGGTGGCCACGTTGGTCTTCGAGTCGGCAGTCCAGGCGCCCATGGAGTGCGGGTTCTGGCGTGCGTAGTTCTTGACGGACAGCGGTGCGCGGCGGTCCGAGTTGCCTTCACGCAGGACCGGGTTCACGGCGGAGCCCTTGATCTTGTCGTAGCGCGAGCGGATGGCCGTCTCCTCGTCCGAGGAGGGGTTGTCCGGGTAGTCCGGGAGGGCGTAGCCCTGTTCCTGCAGCTCGGCAATGGCGGCCTTCAGCTGCGGGATGGAAGCGCTGATGTTGGGCAGCTTGATGATGTTCGCTTCCGGCGTCTTTGCCAGCTCACCGAGTTCAGCAAGGGCGTCACCGATCTGCTGCTCGGGGGTCAGGTAGTCACCGAAGACGGCGATGATGCGGCCGGCGAGCGAAATGTCGCGGGTCTCCACCTCCACACCTGCTGTCGAGGCGAACGCCTCGATGATGGGCAGGAACGAATAGGTAGCCAGCATCGGCGCTTCGTCGGTGTGGGTGTAGATAATCTTGGACATGCGCGGGCGTCTCCCTGTGGGTCGGCTTGGTTGTGAAAATTCGGTCCATTTCACCATGTACAACTTACCCGAGCACAGGGATTTCACCCCTACCGGGACTGCTGCGTTACCCCCGGCCCGGGCAGGATTACAGCGATGGAGAACGGACGACGCCGGCACGCACCTGGGCGCCCATCCGCCGTCGCGCTTTCCTCACCTTGGCATCCCAGCAGGCCGCTGACGGCCATACATGATACGTCACTACTATTTACAAACTTGTCATATGGCGATAAATTCGCAGGGTCACTTCGCCCCTACCGGGGCCATCTCCCCGTTACGACAGGACAATAATGACTCGCACCAGGTCTCTGGCTACCGGCTTCCTGAGCCTCTCAGCCGCTGCCGTTCTGGCACTCACCTCCGCCGGCGGAGCCACCGCTGCTCCGGCGAAGGACAAGGCAAACCCCTCCGTCACCAGCACTGTCGTGGATGCCGCGGGCGTGGCTGACTACTGGACGGCCGACCGGATGCAGAGCGCCATCCCCGGAGACGTCCTCGCCGATAAAGCGCTGGAACGGGGCAACCGCTCCAACGCCGGACTCGTGGGAAAGGGCAAGAAGTCTGAGGTCAAGGCCACCAAGGGCAAGCCCACCATCGCGCAGAGCGAAGCGCCGGTGAAGCACATCGGCAAGGTCTTCTTCACCCTGGCTGGCTCGAACTACGTCTGCTCCGGCAACGCCGTAACCTCCGCCAATGAAAGCACCGTCTCCACGGCGGGCCACTGCCTCAACGAGGGGCCGGGAGCCTTCGCCACCAACTTCGCCTTTGTGCCGGCCTACGAGAACGGCGCCGAGCCCTACGGCAAGTGGACCGCCAAATCCCTCCACGCCCCCACCCAGTGGAGCGCCAACGGGGACATGGCCTACGACACCGGCTTTGCCGTCATGAACACGCTGAACGGCCAGACCCTCACGGACGTCGTGGGCGGATCCGGCGTGGCGTTCAACGAGGCCCGCGGCCTCACCTACAAGTCCTTCGGCTACCCCGCGGCATCGCCCTTCAACGGCCAAACCCTCAAGAGCTGCACCGGAACGGCCACGAACGATCCCAACAACCCGAAGTTTGAAACCCAGGGCATCCCCTGCGACATGACTGGCGGTTCCTCCGGTGGCCCGTGGTTCATCGGCACCAGCTCCGCGGGCGTCCAGAACTCCGTCAACAGCTACGGCTACAACCGCTCCGCTGTGATGTACGGCCCGTACTGGGGATCCGTCATTCAGCAGACCTACGCCAGTGCAGCAGCCTCCTAAGGAGATCCCGTCTGGCCAGGACCCCGTCAGCCACGCCGAACTGGGCCAGACGCACGAGGAGATCCTCGAGTACTGGACGGCGGAACGGATGGCGGAGGCCAAGCCCCGGGAGCTGCGGCTTCCGGAGGAGGGTCCGCGCCTCAAGCAGAGGGGCGCGGACGCTGGTGAAACGGCGTCCGGATCTTCTGAATAGACAAAGCCTGGAAACAACAACGGCGCCCGTCCCCTTCGCAGGGGGCGGGCGCCGTCGTCGTTAACTCATCGATTGCTCCGTAACTGCCGTTATCGGATGCGAAAACGGCAGGTACGGAGCAATCGGTGCCGGTGGGGATTAGTGGAAGAAGTGGCGTGCCCCGGTGAAGTACATGGTGACGCCGGCGGCGTTGGCCGCGGCGATGACTTCCTCATCCCGCACGGAACCGCCGGGCTGGACCACGGCGCGGACCCCGGCGTCGATCAGGATCTGCAGGCCGTCAGCAAACGGGAAGAATGCGTCGGAGGCAGCAACGGCGCCACGGGCACGCTGGGGTGCGCTGGCACCGCTGGCGTTGGAGGCACCGCCGGGGGCATCGCCCCCACTAGCACTGTCGGACTCCACCGTCACGCCGAGGGTGTTGGCCCGCTCCACGGCCAGCCGGCAGGAGTCCAGGCGGTTGACCTGGCCCATGCCAATGCCCACGGCGGCGCCGTTCGAGGCGAGGAGGATAGCGTTGGACTTTGCGGCGCGGCAGGCGGTCCAGGCGAAGGCGAGGTCCGCGAGCGTCTTCTCGTCCGCGGCTTCACCGGCGGCCAGGGTCCAGTTGGCGGGGTTGTCGCCGTCGGCGTCCACCTTGTCGCTGACCTGGACCAGCATGCCGCCGGAGACCTGGCGGAACTCGGTGGGGTAGCGGCCGTAGCCCTCGGGGAGGGCGAGCAGGCGGATGTTCTTCTTCTTGGACAGGATCTCCACGGCCTCAGGCTCGAACCCCGGGGCGATGACAACCTCGGTGAAAATGTCCTTGACCGTGTTGGCCATGCCCGCGGTCACGGTGCGGTTGGCTGCGATGACGCCGCCGAACGCCGAGACGGGATCGCAGGCGTGGGCCTTGGCGTGGGCGTCGGCAATGGGGTCCGCAGCATCTTCGGAACCCACAGCGACGCCGCAGGGGTTGGCGTGCTTGATGATGGCCACCGCCGGCTCGCTGAAATCGTAGGCGGCGCGCAGGGCAGCGTCCGCGTCGACAAAGTTGTTGTAGCTCATGGCCTTGCCGTGCAGCTGGTCAGCCTGGGCGATGCCCACCGGGGCCGCCTTGTCCGCGTACAGGGCAGCCTGCTGGTGCGGGTTCTCGCCGTAGCGCAGCACCTCGGAGCGCTCCAGGGACAGGCCGGCGTAGGCGGGCCAGTCGATGACGCCGTCGCCGTCCTCGTCGAGGAACTGGCTCGCGGTCCAGGTGGCCACGGCGTTGTCGTAGGAGGCCGTGTGGGCGAACGCCTTGGCGGCCAGCCGGCGTCGTGTCTTCAAATCAAAGCCGCCCTCAGCGGCCGCGGTGACCACCTGGCCGTAGAAGGCGGGGTCCACCACAATGGCGACGGCGGCGTGGTTCTTCGCTGCGGAGCGCACCATGGCGGGGCCTCCGATGTCGATCTGCTCGACGACGTCGTCCTGGCCAGCGCCGGACTTGACGGTTTCCACGAACGGGTAGAGGTTCACCACCACGAGGTCGAAGGGTTCGATCTCCATCTGGGTGAGTGTGTCCATGTGGGCTGCCACGCGGCGGTCGGCCAGTATGCCGCCGTGCACGCGCGGGTGCAGGGTCTTGACCCGGCCGTCCAGCATCTCCGGGGAACCTGTGACTTCCTCGACTTCCTGGACAGGAATGCCTGCGGCGGCAATCTTCTTGGCCGTGGAACCGGTGGACACGAGCTTCACTCCGGCTGCATGCAGGCCCTGCGCGAGCTCCTCCAGACCGGTCTTGTCGTAAACCGAGATCAGTGCCCGGCGGATGGGAACACGGTCGATGGATACGCGCTCATGCTGCGTGAAGCTCACAAATGTCTCCGTCTTATGTCGCGGAACAGTGCCGCGGTTGGTGGGGATACGGCCCAGTTTATCCCGAAGCGGTGGTTGCCCCGCGAGTCGGCCGGAGTGTGAACCCCCGTGCGCCCGGCTAAAGTTTTCCCAGGAGGCTGCGATGAATACTTACACCACTGTGCCGAGCGGCGAACAGGTGGTCCAGGAACTGCCCTGGCGATGGAAAGTCCAGGGCAAGATCTTTTTGATCGGCGGCCTTGGCTTCATGTTCGATGCCTGGGATGTGACGCTCAACGGCATCCTCATTCCTCTGCTCTCAACCCACTGGGCCCTTTCCCCGGGCGAGGTGGCCTGGGTGGGCACCTCAAACCTGATCGGCATGGCCGTGGGCGCGTTTGTGTGGGGCACCATCGCCGACACCATCGGGCGCAAAAAGGCATTTACAGCCACGCTGCTGATCTTCTCGCTCTTCACTGTCCTGGGCGCCTTCTCCCCCGACTTCATCTGGTTTTGCGTGTTCCGCTTCATGGCCGGGTTTGGCCTGGGCGGCTGCATCCCGGTGGATTACGCACTGGTGGGTGAGTTCACCCCCCGCAAGCAGCGCGGCAAGGTCCTCACGGCGATGGACGGCTGGTGGCCGGTGGGGGCAGCCCTGGCAGGCTTTGTGTCCGCCGGGCTTGTGGCCCTGTACGGCGATTGGCGGCTGACCATGCTGGTGATGGTCCTGCCTGCCCTGCTGGTGTTCTGGGTCCGGCGCAGCGTTCCGGAGTCCCCGTTGTTCCTGATCCGCAAGGGCCGGCGTGAGGAGGCGGCCAAGGTGATCGACGGTCTGGTAGCCGCAACCGGAGCAGAACCCCGCGCCTACAGCCTGCCCGATGCCAAGGAAGTGCCGCGGCTCTCGGCCGGCAGCGCCTGGCACCAGTTGCGGCTGGTCTGGCAGTTCAACTGGAAGATTACGGCCACCGCCTGGGCCCTGTTTTTCAGCATCCTGCTGGTCTACTACCTGTCACTGACCTGGATGCCCCGGATCCTGATCGGCGCCGGGTTCGCGGAGTACAAGGCATTCGTCACCACGGCGTCCATGGCAGCCGTTGGGCTTTTGGGTGTGGTTGTGGCCGCCCTGCTGGTGGAAAGGGTTGGGCGCAAATGGATCCTGGCCATTACCGGCCCGTTGTCCGCGCTGACCCTGGTGATCGTGGCTTTTGTGGTGGACATCCCCACGGCGGCGGTGTTCTGGCTGCTGGTGTTCGGGTTCGTGGTGCAGGTGGCCATCCCGGTGCTGTACGCCTACGTGTCCGAGCTCTACCCCACCGAGCTGCGCGGCACCGGCTTCGGCTGGGCGTCCACGTTCTCCCGCCTGGGCGCCGGCTTCGGGCCGCTGATTTTCGCCAACTACTTCTGGCCCGAGCTGGGGCTGGCCACGTCCTTCGCCCTCGCCGGCGGGCTGGTGCTGATTGCGGTGCTGTGGATGGCGTTCTTCTCCCCGGAAACCAAGCAGCGCCGCCTCGAGTAGCCACCCCTCCCCCAACTAGGTAGCGCTAAGTGTCGTTTTGACTCCTCGGAACGACACTTAGCGCTACCTAGTTTTGCTCGCTGGGAGACCAGCCCCGGCTCAGGAGCGATGAGCGGACTTTGGCCACCGCTGGCCGGGCGTCCCTCTCCATGTGCCGCTTTGAAATCCTCACGAGCAGCCAGCCTGCACGCGCAAAGTCCTCCTCGCGGGCGATGTCGCGGACGATCTGGGCAGCCTGGGAATGCCCCTCGCCGTCGTACTCCACCGCCACCTTCTGTTCGGGATAGCCAAGGTCAGGGTGGCGTACGACGGCGGCATGCAGTTTCGTGGGCATGTTCAGCAGAGGTTCGGGCAGGCCTGCGTCCTCCAACGCCAGCCGCAGGCGGGTTTCAGGGGCGGAATCCGATCCGACCCGCGCACGATCAAGGGCAACCCGAGCCTTCCTGATTCCGGGCGTCCCCTTGTGCCTGTCGAGCATTTCCTCGAGATCTTCCCGGGTTGCATACGGCTCCGACCTGCCCTCGAGGTCCGGCCGCGGGACCCGCAGCAGATGATCAGCAACAACGGTTAACTCTTCGATACTCATCTTGCGTGAACAGTCCAACCAGGTCCTTACCGGCGACGTGACCAGCAATCCCGAAAGATTCACGATCTCGTCCGCGAAAAACTGCCCGCGATGCCCCTTCACGCCGGGCCGGCGCATGATGGCAACTGTGTCGGGCCGCGAAATGTGCAGCAGGGGCTCATCACTGCCCGGAAGGAAACCTGGGAACCTCCACAGGAGAAAGGCCGAGGCATGCGAAGCAGCAGCACAGTCCGTCACCAATGTGTAGGGACGGATGCGCGGGGCAAGGTGGTGTTCGTTGGCGGCATCCGGCACCCGGACTCCACGGCTTGGCCAGAGCAAGCCCTGGTGACGTAGACGCCGCCGGCTGATTCCGGCGTCGACCGCTTCTTGGAAAGTGAAAGGGCATGACGAAAGCTGCTCGGGCAGTTGACTCGGTACCTTCATCCGCCCATCGTGGCAGCCAGGACGGGATGCCGCAGAGGTTATCCACAGGCTTGCGCTCCGATGCCCAACTAGGTAGCGCTAAGTGTCGTTATGAGGGCTGAAAACGACACTTGGCGCTACCTAGTTGGGTGGGGCGGAGGGGTTAGGCGGGAAGGTTCGAGGCGCCGGCGCGGTGGTCGGCGGCGAGGGAGGCCAGGGTGGACACCAGCAGGCGGCGCTCCACGACTTTGATGCGCTCATGAAGGGTTTCCTCGGTGTCGGAATCCTCGATGGCCACGGCCTCCTGGGCGATGATGGGGCCGGTGTCCACCCCGGCGTCAGCCCAGTGCACGGTGCAGCCGGTGACTTTAACGCCGTAGGCCATCGCATCCCGCACCCCGTGGGCGCCCGGGAACGCCGGAAGCAGTGCCGGGTGGGTGTTCAGGTACTTGCCGTTGAAGGCATCGATGAACTCCGGGCTGACGATGCGCATGAACCCGGAGGAGACCACCACATCGGGCTGGAACCGGGCCACGGCGACGGTCAGGGCGGCATTCCAGGCAGCGCGGTCCGGGTACGCCTTGAAGTCAACCACGAACGTCGGGATGCCTGCGGCCGCGGACCGTTCCACCCCGAAGGTGCCCTGACGGTCGGCACCCACAGCCGCGATTTCCACGTCCAGCTCCCCCGCCCTGACGGCATCGATGACAGCCTGGAGGTTGGACCCGGTACCGGAAACGAGGACTACGATGCGCATGGCTCTAGCTTATGGGCAGGCTCGCGTAGGCTGGAAAACATGAACACCTCCCCCGAACCGGCTGGGCAGCAGCGGACCAGGCCGCCGCTCAGCGAGGCAGCCAAAGCCTCGCTGTCCAAGACCCATACCCTGTTCCGGATGTTCGTCATCTCCGTGATCGGCTCCTTCTTTGTCTACCAGCTGGACGTCAACTACCTCTGGCTGACCGGGATCCTCACGGCGGCCAGTGTGGCCCTGGGCATTGTCCTCCTGGTGCGGGCCGCGAAGCTGAAGGAATCCAGGCTGGTCCTGATCGGCACCATCTCCGGCCTGGTGGTGTCTGCCATCATGGTGCTGCTGATCCTGGTGAGCGCAGTGTTCTTCGACGAAGTGCGCCAGTACCAGGCATGCATGGGCCGGGCGCTCACGGATCAGGCACAGTCGGCGTGCCGGGTCCAGCTGGAAAGCTCGCTGCCCCGGCAGCTCCCCTAGCCAGCGCCACCCTCAGGCAGCGCAGCGGCGCTGTTGCTAAGCCCGGGAAACCAGTTCCGCGTCCTCGTCCGACGCCGCCTGCTCACGTTCCAGCCACGGCCCGGCCGCGTAACCAATCACGACGCCGACAGCCACTTCCGCAGCCAGCCACACCGCAGTCCAGAGCGGGTCCGGGCCGATGTCCGTCAGACGGCCGATTCCCGCCGAGCCGCGGGCCAGCCACGCCAGGCCAAAGGACAGGAGCCCGGCTGCCAGTCCCGCGAGGACCCCCAGCACCAGGGTGGAGACTGTTGCCGTGAACCAGCGGGCACGGACCTTGATGGAAAGCCACTCATCGAAGTGGTTTTCGCCTTCGCGGAGGAACCACCAGCCGGCCAGCACGCCCGCCAGCACCGGGACGATCAGGGCCACGAAGGCGTAGTCCAGCGGCCCGGACGGGATGGCGGCCAGCACCGGGATGGAGGGCAGCGGTCCGACGGCGGTTCCCAGGGGACCCACCTGAGAACCGACACCCATGGCAAAGCCGGCCCCCGACGTCCAGGCCAGGGCGAAGACCGCAAGGTTGGGAAGGAAGCCGAGCTGTGCGATGGTCAGGGCGGCACCCCCTACGGCGCCGGCGTCGAGCGCCTCATAGACGGCAACCACAAGGTTCCAGTGGATGAACAGGTCAACCGCCAGCAGCACGCCAGCCAAGGCCAGCGCGGAAACGGTGGCCACAAAACCGGCCTTGCCGGCGGAAGCGAGGTAGGAGCCCGCCCACCGCGAATGCTGGCTGGTGCGGGAAATCCAGTCCACGGCGTCGACGCCGATGAGCCTGCTCCAGGAACCCGCTTCACGCCGCGCGCCGATCACCATGCCGAGCGCGTAGGGAATGAGAGGAATCAGCATGGCGAACCAGGGATTGATGCCCACATCCGGGGTGCGGCAGACGAAACCGGTGGCCGTCCCGAAGGCGGCGTAGACAACCCATGAGCCGAGCAATGCCTGCCACAGCTGGTCTGTGTAGGAAGCGCGGGCAAGGCGCCGTCCGGCACGCCAGGCAAGGAGGAAAGGCAGCAGGGTAAGGCCCAGCGGAATCAGCGACAGAACGCCGGATTCCCCGTTGCCGGCGGCGTCGGAGCCCGCGGCGCTGAGTTCCAGCGGAACTCCGTGGACCAGCAGCCAGGACTGTCCCGCCAGCCGGGCCAGGACGTCGAAGGAGCTGTCCTGGAAGCCGGCAGTGGCCCACACGGCGATGATCGGGGCAATCACCACCAGCGCGGAAATGGTGGCTGCCTGCGCCGTTTCGAGGGCACCCTGCAGCCACAAGGGCATGGGAAGGCCACGGTCTCCGGTCTGGTCAGCACGCATTTTCATCGTGCCCCATGGTGTCACGGCAGGGGCGTCCGGGCCGGGAACGACAGGCTCATCCGCTGGATCGCCTGTAAGTCCCGCGCAAGCTGTTCCGGAGCTTTTCGCGGTGGTCCGCCGTAAAATTTAACTGTCCACAACGAGTGGATTGGAGGGAAGAAATGACTACCGCATCCCCACATGCACACGGCGTTCATTTTGGCCGGGCAGACGTCCAAAACGCTGGCATGGGAGTGGGAATTATTTTGATGCTGGTCGGCGTCCTGGGCTTCATCCCGGGTGTCACCACGCAATACAGCGAACTGATGTTCCTCGGACCGGCGTCGCACGCCATGTTCCTGGGGCTGTTCCAGGTGTCCATGCTGCTCAACATCGTGCAGTTGGCCATCGGTGCCACCGGCTGGGCCATGTCCCGGACAGAACACGGAGCACGGAACTTCCTCCTGGGGGCCGGCGCGCTGTACATCGTCCTGGCCATCTTCGGGCTCATTGTCGGAGTAGATTCAGCGGCGAACTTCCTGGCCCTGAACATGATGGACAACTGGGCACATCTGGTGCTGGGCGTCGTAATGATTGTTGCCGGCTGGCTGTTCTCCAGGACGGCGGCCCGCAGGCTATAGCCCGGAATCCGTAAACCGGGAAACAGGAGCCGCGAATGAAGAAGAACCCTAAGTTCTGAAGATATTCGTCCTACTGGCTGGTGCAGTTGCCGCCGTACGCGTGGACTGCACCAGCGTTCAAGAAAGTTCCGCATGCACAACGACGCCGGGAGCCCGTCTGTGGACTCCCGGCGTCGTGTGCTGTGCGCTTGCCTCCGCGGCCGTCCGTTCGAGGGCGCCTCAGCGGTGCTCTCAAACGTTAGCGGTAAAGCTTAGCGGCGCGCGTCGCGGTCCACGCCGTCCGCGTCAATGTGCTCCTTGCGGACTTCCTCGCTGACCGTGACGTCGTCCTGGACAACGTCCTTGTCCAGGCGGACCCGCTCCACCGGAACGGTTTCCTTGTCCACGACGGGGCGCTCCTCGTGCAGGATCACCTCGTGCTCCTCTTCACTGATGTCCGGGCCGCCCAAGGCCTCGCCGCGGTTGGCGTCCGTAATGGGCTCGCGCTCCAGGCGGACCTCTTCACGCTGCACGGGCACAGTCTTGGTGACATTTTCCGTGGTGACGTACTTCCGCAGCCGGGCACGGCTGGTCTCCTGGCGCTCGGTGCCAACATGGAGCTTTTCCTCGGAGCGCGTCATAGCGTCGTCCGTGGTGGGGCCGGAGGTGTCATGGCCAACGGTGTGGCGGTCGGTGGCGTCCCGGTCCAAGTCGCGGTCCCGGTCGCCGCTCACACCGGCGGTGGGGGTGCCGGCGTTCAGGTCTGCATCGCCCTGGAAGTCGACATCCGTCCGGGTGTCCACGTCGTCGTTCCGGGTGTCCGAGTAGGTGCGGGCACCACGCTCGTAGTAGGTGTACAGGCGGTCCTCCTCCTCGGGGGTGAGGTGGCCGTCCACATCGACGCGCGGCGCGTCCTTGACGTGCTCCTTCGTGTAAGGAACCACCAAGTCGTCGCCCTGGCTGTGTGCTCCCTCAACGGGAATGAAGGACTGCGAGGTGCCAAAGAGGCCCGTCTTGACGGTGACCCAGGTGGGCTCGCCGGTGTCGTCGTCCGCGTACAGCTGGCCGATGGAACCGATCTTCTCGCCATCTGAACCGATGACGTTGCCACCCTTGGTGAGCAGGTTTTCGATGTTTTCCCTGTTGAGCATGACGTCTCCTTGGATGTGTCGTTGCGCTGGGCTTTGCCAACAATGTGGATGTCCCGGCACCGGGTGTTTCCGGCGCTGGCCTTCGCCCCGTTGCTTGAGGCTCTGCGTTAGCTGCACTCCTACACTAAGCATGCTTAGCATCAAATGCAAAGCCTACTTAGTAATTTTTTCAGTGATGCGTCCTGCTGTTCATGCAGCCTTTCCCCCACAGTCACATCCAATCCCCCGCACGGCAACGCCGCCCGCACACCGTGGAGGGGTGAGGATCGCAATTGTTGCTGAATCATTCCTGCCGCTGATGAACGGCGTGACGCACTCCATCCTGCGCGTGCTGGAACACCTCGAGAACCGGGGCGACGACGTCCTGGTGATCGCGCCTTCCACGCTGGACGGGGAAGCGCCGGAACATGTCCGGGGCGCGGAGATCCTCCGGCTGCCGGCTGTGCCGCTGGCCGGCTATGCAAACGTCAGGGTGGCCATGGGCGGTGTGTACCGGGTCAAGCGAATCCTTGCCGACTACGCACCGGACGTTGTCCACCTCGCCTCGCCGTTCGTCCTTGGCTGGCGGGCGGCACAGGCGGCGCACCAGCTGGGCATTCCCAGCGTGGCCATTTACCAGACCGAAGTCCCCAGCTATGCGGCGAGATACGGTGTGCCGTTCCTGGAGAACTGGGCCTGGAACCGGGTTGAAAACATCCATCTGCTCGCCACCCGGACCCTGGTGCCGTCCACGTTCGCGCTGAACCAGTTGCGCGGCCGCGGCATCCCACGGGTGCAGATGTGGCGCCGGGGAGTGGACACGGCACGGTTCTCGCCGGAAAAGCGCGACGACGGATGGCGGGCTTCCGTTGCTCCCGGCGGGCAGCGGATCATCGGCTACGTGGGACGGCTGGCCGTGGAGAAGCAGGTGGAGGACCTGGCTGCCCTGGCCGGGATTCCCAACACCAGGCTCGTGGTTGTTGGCGACGGACCCCAGCGGGCTGCCCTCCAAGACGCCTTGCCGGACGCCCTTTTCACCGGCTTCCTGGGCGGCGAGGAACTGGCCCGGGCCGTCGCATCCTTCGACCTCTTTGTGCACCCGGGTGAGTTCGAGACCTTCTGCCAGACCATCCAGGAGGCCATGGCATCGGGTGTGCCGGTGGTAGCCACCGGCCGGGGCGGGCCGCTCGATCTGGTGGAAAACTCACGGACAGGCTGGCTCTACGAACCTGGCGACCTGACCGGCCTGCGCGGCCACGTGCTCGACCTGATGGGCGACGCCGCCAAACGCCGGGCGTTCGCTGCTGCAGCCCATGCTTCCGTGCAGGACAGGACGTGGCCAGCGCTGTGCGGGGAGCTGGTCCGGCACTACGAACAAGTCATTGCAGCCGAACCGGCAACGGCATCAACGGGCTTTCGGACGGGGGCAGCGCAGTGAAGGTCTCGGTGATCGGCTGCGGCTACCTCGGCGCCGTCCATGCGGCCACGCTCGCCTCCATGGGCCATACCGTGGTGGGGATCGACGTCGACCCCGGCAAAGTGGACCAGCTGGCACGCGGTGCCGCCCCGTTCCACGAACCCGGACTGGACGAACTCCTGCGGGACGGGCGGATCACCGGCCGGCTCACCTTCTCCACCGACGCCGCCAGCGCGAAGGACGCGCAGGTCCACTTCCTGTGCGTGGGCACCCCGCAGGACAAAACGTCCGACGCCGCCGACCTCACCTTCCTGGTCTCCGCCATCGAAACGCTGCTTCCGCACCTGGCCGCGGGCGCCGTCGTCGTGGGTAAATCCACGGTGCCCGTGGGCACGGTGGAGATGCTGCGCGGCGTCCTGGCCCGGCGGCCGGACGTGCTGCTGGGGTGGAACCCGGAGTTCCTCCGCCAGGGGACCGCGGTGAAGGACTCGCTGGTGCCGGACAGGCTGGTGTACGGCGTGGACGGCGGGCGCGGAGGCGCGTTCCATCCCCGCAGCGGCGCCCCGCTCGGCGTCACGGCGGCGCTGGACGCCGTCTACGAACCGCTTCTCCGGGCCGGCATTCCCCGCCTGGTCTGCAACTTCGCCACGGCGGAGCTCATCAAGTCGGCGGCGAACGCCTACCTTGCCACCAAAGTGAGTTTCATCAACGCGGTGGCCGGGCTGTGCGACGCGTCGGGAGCGGACGTGGCGGAGCTGGCCGAGGCCATGGGCATGGACCCGCGCATCGGCGGGCGGTACCTGCACGCCGGCCTGGGTGTCGGCGGCGGCTGCCTCCCCAAGGACATCCGCAGCTTCCGGACACAGGCCGTCCATGCAGGGGTCACAGCCCTGGACGACTGGATGCGGCTGGTGGATTCGGTCAACCTTGGCCAGCGTGAACGCACCGTTGCCCTGGCTGCGGACCTTTCCGGCGGCAGCGTTGCCGGCCGCTCCATCACTGTCCTGGGTGCATCCTTCAAACCGGACACCGACGACATCCGGGACTCCCCCGCCCTGGACGTCGCCGACCGGCTCGCGGCGGCCGGGGCGCACGTGACCGTCACGGATCCCAAGGCAGTAAACAACGCCTGGCGGCGTTACCCGCGCCTGCGGTTCGAAGCGTCAACGGAACGGGCGCTCGAGGGTGCCGAGCTGGTGCTGCTGCTTACCGAATGGGATGAATACCGCCGCCTCTGCCCCGCCGCTGCCGGAGCACAGGTACGACGGCGGGTGGTGCTGGACGCGCGCAACGTACTGGACGCCACGGCCTGGCAGGCCAACGGCTGGTCGGTGCGGGGCCTGGGCACCGGCAGCGCTGCGGCACACGCGCCCGTGCACGAACCCGCACCGCTCACTTCCTGACGGCCCGCGCCAGGAAGTCCGGTCAGCCCAGCAGCCCCAGCTCTTCAAAAGCGAGTGCCACGCCGTTGCCTGCCGGCCCGGCGGTGGTCCGGTCCGCGACGGCCAGCACCGCAGGGTGTCCGCCTTCCACGGCGATGCCCACACCTGCGTACTCCAGCATCTCAATGTCGTTGGCGCTGTCCCCAATGGCCACAATGTCCGCGCGGTCAAGGCCCAGGTGCTCCTCCACCACCTGGATGCCCACGGCCTTGTGCGTTCCGGCCATGAAGATCTCGCCGGCCCGGTCGCCTAAGGCGGACAAGGAACTGGGAATCAGGCCTACCTGCGGCCCGAGCCCCGCCACCAGCTGCGTCAGCGGAACCGGGGAATCAAAGCAGGAAATTTTGGCGTAGGACGTGGAGCGGAGGTCGTCGCTGTACTGCATGGGCCCCAGGATGTCCTCCAGGGGATCAACATCGGTGCTGAGGACCCCGTCGTGCTGCGGGCGCCCGGCGAAGATAGGGCCGAGCACCTCCCGCAGCCTCTGGTCCACGCCCGTCCGGCCGTGCAGCGCCTCGGGTGCTTCCAGGATGTAGGCGGCACCATGTGCATCCAGTGTTTCCACGATGAGGGCTGCCAGGTCCGGGTCGAAGCGGGTGTCCTTCAGGACTTCTCCCCCGAGCTCCACCCGGGCGCCGGCGCCGGTGATGCTGCCGTCGAAGCCGGCTTCCAGGATGTGGGTTGGGACCATGGACAGCGGCCGCCCGGTGCAGACGAAAACCAGGTGTCCCAGCCGGCGTGCTGTCCGGACCGCGTCGACGTGCGCGGCAGGCGCCAGTCCGTGGTCCGCGTAGGTGCCGTCGATGTCGAGGAAGATGGCACGTGGCCGAGTGGTCTGCTGGCTGCACATGCCGGAACTCCTTGGTTTGTTGCGGGGACAGTCAATCCTATCGAAGCCGATCCTCTGCTGCCCGGGCGGGAATTCACAACCAATAAGCGGAAGTGGTGCATTCCAGCCGGCAAAACTGACAGTCATCCCGTGATAATCAAACTCTTGCAGAGCAGTAAGCACGCTGATTGAATTATGGAACCGGAAATGGGGGCCCGGCACAACTTACTGACAAGGAGTGACAACATGGGCATTCTCGGATTTCTCATTTTGGGCCTGATCGCCGGAGCCATTGCAAAGGCCATCCTGCCCGGCCGCCAAGGCGGAGGCTGGGTGGTCACCCTGGTCCTCGGCGTTGTCGGTGCCATCCTGGGCGGCTGGATCGGTTCGCTGATCTTCGGCGGAGGCCTGGCCGAGTTCTTCGATATCCGGACCTGGCTGCTGGCAATTCTTGGTTCAATCATCGTGCTGCTGGTTTATGGTGCAGTCACTAACCGCAGCTCCCGCCGGGCATAGCGGCCCCTTTATTTATACAACCAAAAAGCGCTGTCCTCCATGCGGGGGCAGCGCTTTTGCGTTGGCACTGCAAGGACCGCCAATGGGCCCGCAGCAGTCCGCCCGGAACCGGTTCCGGGCAGCCGGCCCCATTTCAGCCTCTGCGCTCTATGATGTCCGAGGGGGGGTGGTGTGTTGACTGATTCTTGGAACCACAGCACGGGTGCGGCAGCAGAAACTTTCGGAACTGTCCTGGATGCGAGCCCGGACGCGCTGCTGGCCATAGCGGCGGATGGCAGCATCGCTATGGCCAACGCCGCAGCCGGGAGGCTGTTCGGCTATACGGCCAGCGACCTAACCGGGCGGGACCACCGTACACTTCTCGCTGAAGGCTTCCGCAGCGAACCGGACCAGCTTTTCGCCCGGCTCCGTGCCCTGCCCGGGGACCATCCGCCGCCGCGGGAAATCTACGGGCTGCACAGCAACGGAACGGAATTCCCTGCCGAGGCAACGGGATCATTGTTGCCGTGGGATGCGGCACCGCTTTTCCCTCCAGCACCTCCGCAGGCTGAGGGAGCTTGGCAAGCTCCGGACGGGAAGCCGGGACCGGACGACGGCGACCGCGCGCATCCGCTGCTCCTGCTCTCGGTCCGGGACACTTCCCACCGCCAGGCCGCGGACGCCGACCTGCGGGAAGCGATGTCCCTGCTGACCGCCACGCTGGAATCAACCGCGGACGGCATCCTGGTGATGAGCTCTGAGGGCAGGGTGGCCGGTTTCAATGACCAGTTCCTCACCATGTGGGGCATCCCGCCGGCACTCATGGAAGGTGACACTGAAGAGCCCATCATGCGGCTCATCATCGAGCAGGTTGCGGATCCCGCCGGCTTCCTCACGCGGGTCAGCGCGTTGGAGGATGACCCTGCAGCAGAAAGCCACGACGTCCTGGACTTCACGGACGGGCGAACCTTTGAACGGTATTCGCGGCCGCAGCGGGTGGGCGACAAAATCGTTGGACGGGTGTGGAGTTTCCGGGACGTCACGCCACGGCGCCAGGCCCAGGAACAAGCCCACCAGGCCATGATTGACCTGGCCGCGCAGGCCGAGAAGCTGCGGGCGATGGCGTTCCAGGACCCGCTGACGGGACTGGCCAACAGGGCGGTGTTCAACGACGCCCTGGCTAATGCCCTGCGGGAACCGCGGCTCAAGGCCGTTGACGTCCTGCTCCTGGATTTGGACGACTTCAAGGAAGTCAATGACATCCTTGGCCACCAGGCCGGCGACGACATGCTGGTTGAAGTGGCCCGGAGGCTCCGTGGCTGCACCCCCACGGCCGATGTGGTGGCCCGGCTGGGCGGAGACGAGTTTGTGGTGCTCCTGACCGCCTGCCCGGATGCGGATGCGATCGCCGAATGCATCGTCCGGTGCCTGCACGTTCCCGTCACCATCCAGGGCACGGTCCTGCGGCCGAGCCTCAGCCTGGGACTCGCGTCGCTGGGCCGGGACAGCGTGGGCGCCTCAGAGCTGCTCCGGCAGGCGGACATCTCGATGTATGCGGCGAAAGCCGCCGGCAAGAACCGGTTCCTGCGGTTCCATCCGGACATGATGACGGCCCTGGTGCAGCGGACCCACATGGAGGCCGGCCTGCAGCTGGCCGTGGCCCGGGGCGAAATCACGGTGGATTTCCAGCCGATAGTTTCCCACCGCATGGGCCAGGTGGTCACGTTCGAGGCGCTGGCCCGGTGGGACAGGGACGGCGGGCGCGTCCCGCCGTCGGTCTTTATCCCTCTGGCCGAACGCACGGGGCTGATCAACGAAATCGGCGCTGAAGTGATGGCGCTGGGCATGGTGCAGCTGGCACCGTGGCTGAGCGAGGATCCGTCCCGGTCGCTCGCCGTGAACGTTTCGGGGGTCCAGCTGCAGGATCCCCTGTTTGCCCAGACGGTCCTCCGGCTTGCGGAAGCCAGCGGCGTCGCCGCCTACCAGCTGGTCCTTGAGGTCACCGAGAGCGTGTTTTTCGACGCCGACTGCAGCCTCATCAAACAGCTCAGCACGCTGCGGGATGAGGGAGCCAGGGTTGCCCTGGACGACTTTGGCACCGGCTACTCCTCCCTGGGGAGGCTGCAGGACCTGCCGGTGGACACGGTGAAGATCGACAAGACCTTCATCTCCATGGTGCGCACCGGAAGCGAGCGGCTGCCCATCCTCAGCTCCATGATCAACATGGCCCACAGCCTGGGTTTGACCGTCACGGCAGAAGGTGTGGAAACGGCGGCGCAGGCGGATTACCTGGCGGCCCTGGAGTGCGATTCGCTGCAGGGATACCTGTTCTCGCTGCCGCAGCCGGGCCGGCGGATGGAGAACGCGCTGCAGCAGGCGGAGGAAGCCCTCACCGCGCTGAAGGAACGGTAGGAAGGACGACGGCGGGAGGCCGGCTAAGCGGCCTGCTTGCGGCCAGCCTGTTTCGCGGTTTTCTTCGGCTGGGATGCTGCGGGTGCAGGCGGCGCTGCGTGCTGGACTGCCGGTTCTTCGCCTGCATGCCCGGGCACCACCTGCTGGACGATTGAATCTTGGTCTTCCAGGTACCCGGCGTAGGCCGTTTCGGCGTCGCGGTTGCGGCGCCAGCGGCGGAGCAGGTCGGCGGCGGCCAGGATGCCCGCCAGCGGGGTGAGGACCGCAGCCGCGTAGACAAACAGCATCCAGGTCAGGGTGGTCAGCGGAGGCTGGTTGTTGTGCAGGAGGGACAGCCCGCCCAGGAGTCCCACGGCCCAGAACAGCAGCACGGCGGTAAGGACTGCGGCGGCCGGAAAATACTGGTTGCTCACGATCTTTTTCAGGGTTTCCATGCACTTTCCTCCTGCCTGGCCGGGGTACGGCAACAGCCGCTCACCACAAGTATGGGGCTCAGGATCAGCCAAACCGTGCAAGACGCCTCGGCGAGTGATGAACGTTACTGGCGCGGCCGCCGTCGTCCGCTGTTGCAGGGATCTTCCGCTGGTTCAAGGGGCGCACTAGCGTGGGGCGTGTCCGCTCACAAAGCCCTGCAGGAGGTCCCCATGCGCAAAGTCACTGCCGGCCTGTTCCACTCCGTGGACGGCGTGGTGTCCGATCCCTATAAGTTCCAGTTCGACAGCTTTGACGACGAGCTGGGAGCCGGCCTGACCACCATGATGGAAACGGTGGACACGGTGGTGCTGGGCCGGATCAGCTACCAGGAGTGGGCCGGGTACTGGCCCACCGCGCCCGTGGACGAGGACTTTGCCGCCTTCATCAACCCGGTGGAGAAGTTCGTGGCGTCGCGGACCCTGGCGGAACCTCTCGAGTGGCAGAACTCGCGGCTGATGGACGCGCCGCTGGAGGAGTTCGTGGCGGGGCTCAAGGAGCGCGACGGCGGGGAAATTGCCGTGTGCGGCAGCATCTCGATCACGCGGCAGCTGCTGTTCGCCGGCCTGCTGGATTCCTTGACGCTCATGACCCACCCGGTGGTGGCAGGGAGCGGCCGGCGCCTCTTCCAGGACGGCGACCCCACCACAAGGCTTGTGCTTCTGGACCAGTCCCGGACCAGCAAGGGCAACGTGATCAGCACCTACGGGCGGCTTGGGGCGTAGGCCCTACTCACCGTCCCGCGACTGTGACAGGGTTTGGATATGGTAAAGACATTATTGGGCCTGACGACGAGGCCGTGCCCGGCACTGGCGTCAATGACCATGCCTGGGAGCGGGAGCACCGGTATCCCACCCCGGAGCAGGCCCGGTCCATCGGGTACCGGCGCAGGGACGCCGAAGCGAAACTTGAGCAGCACCAGCAGGAGGCCCGGGAGAAGGCTGACCACGCGGAGGAACAGGACACCCCGGACAAGGACACCAATCAAAAGGACACCAAGGAAGAGGGCGGCTAAGGACCGTCAGGTCCAGCGCCTCCCAGATTCAGCGCTGCGCGGCAATGGCCTGTCCGACGGCGGCGATGTCCGCTGGCGTCGTGCGGCAACATCCGCCGATGATGCGGGCGCCATGGTTCAGCCAGGTGGCGGCCCCGCCGGCGGGGTCCACGGGGTGCGTGTCCCCGTTCCCCTCTCCGGGCGCAGTGGTTGGGCCCCAGGTTTTGGTGACGGGATCATAGGTTTCGCCTGAGTTGGGGTAGGCAACCAGCGGCTTGTCCGTCGCGCTGTGGAGGGCGGCGAGCGCGGGGGTGACCAGGTGAAGCGGCACGCAGTTCACGCCAATCGCGGCCACCAGGGGGTGTGCGTCAAGGAGCCCTGCCACTGCCGTGAGCGGGGTGCCGTCGCTGACATGGGCGCCGTCCCGCAGGGAGAAGGAGAACCAGGATTCGACGCCGAACTCCTCTGTGAGTGCCGCCAGCGCCTCGGCTTCGGCGAACGACGGGAGCGTCTCGCAGGCCAGGAAGTCCACACCGGCAGCGACGAGTGCGGCGACCCTTGGCCGGTGGAAGTCCATGAACTCCTCTTTCCCCAGCATGTAGTCGCCGCGGTACTCCGAGCCGTCTGCCAGGTAGGCGCCGTAAGGACCCACGGACCCGGCGATGAGCAGCGCGCCTGCGCCCGGGGTGGCAGCCAGATGGGCGCGGCGGGCCTCATCCGCCAGCCGGACCGACAACGCCACCAGCTCCAGGGCATCCTGCCCGCTCATTCCCCGCCGCGCGAAGCCGTGCGGCGTTGCCTGGTAGCTGGCGGTGGTGGCAATCCTGGCACCCGCGGAGAAGTAGTCGCGGTGGACGTCCCTGATCAGGAGCGGGTCTTCGAGCAGCACTTTGGCCGACCACAGGGGATCGTCGAGGTTGCAGCCGCGGCCCTCGAGTTCCGTGGCCAGGGCGCCGTCGGTCACGAGGTGTTCCCCGGATTCCAGCAAGGACGAGAGCTGCGTGGTCGAAGGCATAGTAGTCATAATACGCATTTGCCTATGCTTGTAATGATTATTTCTTTCTGTCACGATGGCTGGCAGCCGTCACCCGGCGGAGGAAAGAGGCAGGGTTCTTGGACGTTCGACTTCACCCGGTACGCAAGCTGCGCGTGCACTGGCCCATTAGCGGCACCACCTTCGGGCAACTGTCCAAGGGCGAGCCGGACGCCTTCCGGGATGATCCGGGCATCGCGCACCTGCTGCAGGCCCTGGCCGAATTCCGGGAACTCGGCGACTTCGGCCACTATAAGCACGTATTTGAGTCCAGCCTCGGTTTCGAGGGCTTCACTACTGCCGAGGGCGCCAACCCCACCCTGGGACGCGTGGGTGAGCAGACCCTCTCGCCAACCTTCGTTTTCACCACCTATTTCGACGCCTCGCTGGGGGACGCCGCCGTCGAGCGGTTCATGCGCCGCCTTGTGGAGATCCACCCCTGGGAAGTCCCGGTCATTGAAGTGACCGGCCCCATCAGCGTCTCCAGTACCGCACTGGCACCGCCGGCAGAAGCATCAAAGACTGAAGCACCCATGGCAGAAGGAGCAGCCGCATCATGACGGACACCAGCACCACGTCGCTCTGGGAGGGCCTGCAGTCCGTGATCGCGGGCCGGCAGTTCGTGGACCTGACGCACGCCTTCCACCCGGGCCAGCCACACTTCGCCGCTTTTCCGGATGAGCAGCGCGAAGCCCTCTTCGACCTGGACAAGGGAGACGGCTTCACCGCCCACCGCTACACGATCGTGGGCCAGTGGGGAACCCACGTGGACCCGCCATCGCATTTCATCCGCGGCGGCAGGACGCTGGACCAGATTCCGGTGGAGGAGATGATCCTTCCGCTGGTGGTCCTGGACATCAGCGATCGGGTGGCCGGCAACCCGGACGCCACCCCCACCTTGCAGGACATACAGGACTGGGAGATCCGGAACGGCACCGTCCCACCGGGTTCCTTTGTGGCCCTCCGTACGGGCTGGAGCCGCCGCTGGCCCGATCCGGAGGCAATGGCCAACCGGGACAGCGACGGCGTGAGCCACACGCCCGGCTGGTCCCGGGAAGTGCTCTCCTTCCTGGTTGAGCAGCGTGCCGTGGCCGCCGTCGGCCACGAACAGACGGACACCGACCCGGGTCTGGCCACATCCCGGCAGGACTTCAGCCTGGAAACCTATGTCCTGGACCAGGGCCGCTGGCAGATCGAACTGATGGCCAACCTGGACGGACTCCCGGAGTCCGGCGCCGCCGTCGTCGCTTCCTGGCCTAAGCCCCTCGGCGGCAGCGGCTTCCCGGCGCGGGTGTTTGCCATCTGCTGAGCCCGGCGGGCCGGCCTTGTCCTCGGCTCCCCTCAGCCGACGTCGCGGGCCTGCACCGAAGTCGCCGGAAGTGTGCGTGCTCGCCGGGGCGTTCCGGCGTCCCGGCACTGTTCCGGCGATTCCGGCGCTCCAGCGGCGAAGCACCCGGCAGCCCGGGCAGGGAAAGCACCTCAACTAGACTCGACTCCATGCCAAAAACCTCCAGCATGGGCCGCGGAATCATGGCCCTCCTTGCCGTGGGTGCACGCCATGCAGCGGGGTATCCCGGAGGAACCGTGGCGGACATCGCCGCCGATCTTGGCAAGGACCGCAGCCAGGTCTCGCGCAGCCTCCGCAGCGCCGAACAGGAGGGTTTCCTCCGGAAGACCAGCCAGCGCACCTACAGCCTGGACTGGTCCGTCCTCACTGACGCCCAGCTGCTGACCGAACGCCGTTTAGCGTCCGACGGCGGCACCGCCTTGGACGCGCTGGCGGGAGAAACGGATGAGGCATGTTTCCTGGGGGTCCTTCACGGGGACAGCACGGTGACCATCGGCGAAAGCGTCCCGGCCAGCACCAACCTGGTGGGCTCGTGGCTGGGCCGGCCCTACCCCGCGTACTGCAGTGACGCCGGGCAGGCCGTGCTGTGGGAGGCATCGGAAGCAGAAGTCCGGACCGTCTTCGCGGATGTGGCGTTTGTGCGGCACGGCCCCAACACGCCCACCAGCGTGGACGATTTCCTGGCGCGGCGCGAAGCTGCCCGGAACCGGGGCTACTCGATCGTGGACGAGGAGGCCGAGCCGGGGCTCTACTCCCTGGCCGTCCCCGTCCGGGATTTCAAGGGCGACGTGGTGGCCGCGCTGCAGATCGTTGGCATCAGGGACCGTCTGGAACCGCACCGGGAAGCGTGCGCGGAAGCACTTGTGGCCCGGGGAAAGTGGCTTGAGCAGAGGCTCGGGTACCAGCCGCAGCGTTAGCTGGCACCCGCGCCGGATCCGAGCCGTTCAGCGGCCCTGGTGAGCACAGCCGCCGCAGCTGCCGCATCCTGGCCCATCCCGGCACGGCTGCCCAGCGCACTCAGCGAGGCAAGGATGGCACCGCCGGCGTCGCGGACAGGAACCGCGAGTTCCAGCACGTCGTGTTCGAATTCCTCGGCTGCGGTGATGAACCCGGCACCACGGTCGCGGACCATGAGGTCCCAGACACCATCGGTGGAGTGCGCGGCCCCCGGTCCCCCGATGCCGACGTAGTTCACGTCCTGCAGCAGGGCATCCAGCTCCGGCCGGTCAAGGTCCCACAGCAGGGCCCGGCCGGCGCCGGTGCACCAGGCCGGAGTCACCATGCCCGGCTTGACGAAGCTGCCGGGGATGGCGTCGTTGCTGGAGGCCCGGACCAGGATCACCCGGTAGCCGTCCCGGACCGAAAGCCGGGCGCGCAGTCCCAGCGCCGCCACCAGCGCCTCAAGTTCGGTCTTTGCCTCCCGGACCCAGCCCGTGTTCAGTGCCGCGGCCAGGCTGAAAAAGCGCGGACCTGTCTGGAACGGCCCGCGGTCCACGCGCTCCAACAGTCCGAGATCGCACAGTTCCTGCGCCAGGCGGGAGACGCGGCTCTGCTCCATGTCCAGTTCGGCAGCCAGCTGTGAAACGCCCAGCAGTTGGCGACCCAGCTTCTCCCGATCAGCTACCAGCCGGACAATCCGGAGCCCCTGCGCCATTGACGACGCCTCAGCGGACGAATCCACGCTTATCTGCCCCTCCCGGCCGGTCACAACGTCCCATTCTTCCACGCCCCGCCTCTCAGGGGCGGTGGGGCCCTGCGGCGGAAAGGACGACGGCGCCCGCCCGGCAAGGTGCCCCAACGCACCTGCCCGGCAGCCGCCGTCGTCCGCTCCTTGCTTCCTTGTTAGCCGGCTGACACGGCCCTGCGGCCGTAGCGGAAGTGGAACCAGGCGTAGCAGGCGGCCACAAAGGGGATGCCGAAGTAGAGCGCGGCGGCCTGGGTGGGATCGAGGGCGATGCCGATCAGGGAGATCACGCACAGCGAGAACGCCAGGATGGGCACCAGCGGGAACAGCGGCGCCTTGTAGGCGAGGGTGCTGATGTCACCGCCGCTGCGGACGAACGCGCGGCGGTGGAAGAAGTGCGAGGCGGTGATGGACATCCACACGCCCACCACGGCGAAGCCTGCGACGGAAACCAGCACCAGGTAGACCGTTTCCGGGGCCACCACACTGCTGATCAGCGATGCGACGCCGCCCACCATGCTCACCGAGAGCGCTATGAGGGGGATGCCGCGGCGCGTCAGCCTCTTGAAGGCGCGGGGGGCGTGGCCTTCGTCGGCGAGGGAGTAGAGCATGCGGGCGCAGGAGAACAGGCCGCTGTTGCCGGCGGAGAGCAGCGCGGTGATGATGACGAAGTTCATGATGTCGGCGGCGAACGGCAGGCCGATCGCTGAGAAGACGGTGACGAACGGGCTCTCATCCAGGCCCACCTCGTTGTACGGAATGGTGGCGGCGATGACGGCGATGGCTCCGACGAAGAAGATGAGCAGGCGGATCACGGTGGTGCGCAGGGCCTTGGGAATGCTGGTGGCCGGGTCCTTGGTTTCGCCGGCAGCTACCCCAATGAGTTCCGAGCCGGAGAAGGCGTAGAAAACCGCGAGCACGGTGACCAGGACGCCGGTGAAGCCGTTGGGGAACAGCCCGCCCTCGGTGGCGAAGTTCTCGAACAGGAAGGGGTGCTCGCCCCCGCCGCCGAGGGGCCGGAAACCGAACAGGGCCGCACCACCCAAAACAATGAGGCCGATGATCGCAGCGACCTTCACGATGGCGAACCAGAACTCGGACTCGCCGAAGAACTTGGAGGACACGGCGTTGAAGCCGAAGAGGACGGCCGCGAAGACCAGGCACCAGACCCAGACCTCCACGTCCGGGAACCAGCGCTGCATGAGCAGGCCGGAGGCGGTGAACTCGGAGCCGATGGCCACTGCCCAGCACAGCCAGTACAGCCAGGCGGTGGCAAAGCCCGTGGCGGGGCCGATGGAGCGGGCGGCGTAGATGTGGAAGGCACCGGACACCGGGTAGGCAATGGCGAGTTCGCCCAGGCACGCCATCACCAGGTACACCACGAATGCGCCGATGAGGTAGGCGATGACCGCGCCGAGCGGGCCAGCTTGGGAGATGGTGTAACCGGAGCTGAGGAACAGTCCGGAGCCGATCACGCCGCCCATGGCGATCATCACCAGGTGGCGCGGGCCCATGGAGCGGCGGAGTCCGGAGTCGGCTGCAGGGGGCCTGGCCGGCTGGGCGTCCAGCTTCACGTCTGTTGTGGGTTCCACGGGCGTCTCCAAGGGTCGGACTCAGCAATGGGAGCGCGCGCAGTCCCCTGGTCCCGGTCCTTGGCAACGAAGATATGCGCGGCGGCAGTGTTGAAAGTAGCACGGCTGCCGAATTTCTAGTCATCAAATACATGAGGTCATGCTTATATTGCACGCTGTTACGCGGTTGCGATTGGCACGAAGCCGGGCGTCAGGACCACGGGGCCGGGTCAGTGGCGCTTTCCACGGCGGGGGAAGCTGATCGGGCTGAACCCCCGACGGTGCCGGAGAGTCCGGGTTGGCGCTGGAGCACCTCGTTGACCGCCTGCCGAACCGTAAGCCTGCCTCCGCCAGCCCAGGCAAGGCCGAAGCGGATGGGACCGGCTTCAGCCCTGGCTTTGTCGATAATGGCATCAACTCGTCGTCGTTCTGCCTGATCCAGCGACATACCGCGGTGTGCACGGTAGGAGTCCGCCGTGGCGAGGAGGCGGAGGGCAAAGTCATAGCGTTTTTGTGACGCATAGACGCCGCCCAATGAGTCAAGGAAAGCGGCCAGGTTGCCCTCCGCCCCTAGCTGGAGTGAGGCGCTGATAGCTTCGATGAGAAGGAGCTCGGCACCGTCGTAATCGCCGGCCTGTTCGGTGCTCTCTGCAAGATTGGTAAGCACAACGCCCAGGAGCCACCGGTCCCCTAGGCGGCGGGTCAACTCCGCGCACGCCCTGCACAGTTCGAGTGCCCGCGGATGGTCCCCGGCACAGTAAGCCTGACGGGACAGGACAACCAGCGACCCAATTCTGACCCGAAGACTGGCGCCGGGATAGGACACGGCCTCCGCTGTAAGCCGCTCGGCAGTAGGGAAATCACCACTTTGTGCTGCCTGCACGGCCAGACACAGGATGGTCCACGCAACACCCGGGCTATTGCCGGACTTTTCAAACGCTTGAAGGGCACGGCGGTGGAGGTGGGCCGCCTGGTTATACCTGCCCAGGGTCCATGTCAGCGTGGCTGCTCCGCTAAGCGCTGGTGCTCTAAGCTGCGGCGCCGCATCCGGTGTTGCCTCCACGAGCTCCACGGCCATTCGCTGCTGCTCGGTAACGTCTCCAGTGAGTTCCCAGTAATGCCAGAGCTCTCCCACCAGCCGAAGTGCCAGTTCCGTCGAACCACCCGGCCCTGCTGCCCAAAGCAGTGCCGCGCGAAGGTCGAGGGCTTCGGCGTGAAGCACTCGGAACGCCTCCACCTGGCCAGCACCCCACAATAGCGGACCCAATCTCTCAGCCAGGGCAAGGTAGTACTCGGCATGCCGCCGGCGCACGTCGTGTTGCTCGGGAAGCAGCGCCAGCCGGTTACGGGCAAATTCACGGATGGATTGCAGCAGCGACACACGCCGCCGTCCTGCATGGTCGGTGTAGCGCCGGAGCAGGCTGTTGCGGGCGAGCGCGGACAACAGCTCTTCGGTGGAAAGCGCGCCAAAGGGAAGGGTGACTCGCACGGCGTCAATCGCTTCGGTCGTCGGATCGTTGGCGAAAACTCCGAGTTGGACGAAGAACAGGCGCTCCGGGTCCTCCAGCAGCTGGTAGCTCCACTCCATTGTGGCCGTGAGAGTTCGCTGCCGGTCGGGAAGGTCACGGAAGGCGGCAGGCACTGCGGCCAGGCTGGCTTCCAGGTCAACGAGGAGATCGTGCTCGCTCAGCTGACGCAGTTGGGCTGCAGCCAGTTCGATGGCCAGCGGCAGGCCGTCAAGGCGGTGGCACAGCCGCGTCAAGACTGTCGCGTTTCCTGGATCCACCGTGAAACGGGGGCGGACCGCCCTGCCCCGGCTAAGGAGCAGCTTCATTGCAGGCACCTCCCGCAACCGGTGCAGAGGCAGGGGCGGGTCGAGGGGCGGCAGCTCAAGTGGTGCAAGTTCAAATTCGTACTCAGGACGCAACCCCAGCCGCCTCCGGCTGGTAGTGAGGATCCGAAGCTCCGGGGCTGCGGTGAGCAGGTCCAGCACCACTGGCCAGGCGTTTTCCAGGTGCTCGAAGTTGTCCAGGACCAGCAGCAGGCGGCGGGCTTGCAGAAAACGGGACGCGATTTTCAGCGGGTCTTCGCCCGCCGGCGCCTCCAGTCCGAGTGCCGCCGCGATGGCCCCCGGCACCTGCTCAACCTGGGTGAGTGGGGACAGATTAACCCAGCCCGCGCCGTCAGGCATGCGCTCACCCAAGCGTGCGGCCGCCGCCATCGCGAGACGGGTCTTCCCTGCCCCGCCCGCCCCTGTGACGGTGACAAGCCGGCATCCGTCGGAGCGGTAGAGCGAACATACCTCCCCCAGTTCAGCATCCCGACCCACCATGGGGGTGAGTGCGGCAGGCAGGTTGTCGAGACGCTGCCTGGCGCGGCGCTTTTCGTTCACGGCGGGTGCCCCGAGGGATGCATCCTGACGCAGCACCAGTGTTTCCAGCTCCCGCAAGCGTTCCCCGGGATCAATGCCCAGCTCGGCCGCAAAGGTTTTCCTGGCCGTCCGGCAGGCGGCAAGGGCGTCTGCCTGCCGGTCGGAGCGGTATAAGGCAAGCACCAAAGACGCCCACAAGCGCTCCCGGAAGCGATGCTGCGTTACCAGCCTGTGCAGCTCCCCCACAACGGTGGCGTGGCGGCCCAGTGCCAGTTCAACGTCGAAGAGGTCCTGGTATGTGTCCAGCCGGGCCTCCTCCACTTCTTCCAGGTCTGGAACCAGCAGCTCAATGTCGGCAAGGTCCGGAAAGGCAGGGCACACGAACAATTCGAGGGCCTGGCGCAGGCGGACCGCCCCGCCGGCAAGTTGGCCCGCTTCTACTGCACGTTCTCCGGCTGCAACGTGCGCGCGGAACTGCAACAGGTCGAGTTCGTCGTCTTCAACAGCCAGGAGGTAGCCGCCGGGCCGGCTGGCCAGGCGGTGCGAAGCAACCCCTTTAAGACGGTTGGGCTCAAGCAGGTTCCGCAGGTTCGCGACGTGCACCTGCAGCTGCGGGCCCGGACGAGAGGGCGGGTGGCCGTCCCAGAGGACTTCAGCCAGGAAATCGGCGGGTACCACTGAGTTCGCCCGCAACGCCAGGCATTCGAGGACAATACGCAGATTGCGGCTGCTGACGGGAACCTGGACGCCGTCAGCGATCACCTCCAACGGACCCAGTGCCCTGATCCACAGTGCGCCCATCGCCGAGCACCCCTCACTGACCGGCCACGGAATCGGGCTGTGCCCTATCCCGTGGCGTTTTCCGACCAGCGGCCCCTGGCGCCCGCCCCGTCCTAACGCGCCCCGAGGAGCGACATCACCCCCATCATGCTCCCGGGCCCGTGCTGGATCCAGAGTTAGCCGTTGGATTAAGGCTCCATTAAGCCCCCAGGGCCACTCTTGAGCCACTCACACCGAGTACATCTGAAAGGAAGATCCGATGAAAACCAGCAGCACTCGCATATTGGCTCCCGCTGCCCTTGCCGCAGCAGCGCTCGTCGCACCTCTGCCTGCGGTCGCAGCTACCCCCGTTCCTCAACCGATTGTTTATGAGTACACCGCGCCTTGTCCCGGATCCGAGGATAATTTCTTGTCCTTCACAGCGGTGGGAAAGGTTGGCGAAATCAACCTTCCCGGTGGTCGGAACATCTATACAGCTCCAGGCTTGCGAGTCACAGTTACTGGACCTGATGGGGACTCTCGGACTTACATCGCCACTGGGGCAACAACAACCCGGCCCCTGGACAAGGGCAACGTACTCTTTACCGCGACTGGAACCAATGTCATCACTGTGCCTGAGATCAACGACCATCCTGCAGGGGTTTACTACACGGCCGGAACCGTCAACTGGATTCTTGACGCCGATGGGAATGAAGTCGGTGACATGTTCACCGGGAAAGGCAAAGTGACCGATCTCTGCAAGTTGCTGGCTCCGGTGTCCTAGCTCAGGTTCCGCTCCAGCATCTGCCCAATGATCCGGGCGCCTTCGGGGAAGGCGCCCGGATTCGTGCCCGAGAAGTTGAGCCGGATAAAGGGACCCGCCGGTTCCGCCGGAAACCATTCGTCCCCGCGGGCGACGATGACGCCGCCAGCTTCGCAGTCCCGGACCAGCCGCTGCAGGTCAGCCCCGTCGGGCAGGCGCAGCCACAGGTTAAGTCCGCCTCTCGGCACCTGCTCAATGTGCGCCTGCGGGATGTGCTCCCGGACGCTGGTGACCAGCAGGTCCCGGCGGGATTCAAGCTGGTGCCGCAGGCTGCGAAGGTGCGTCTGCCACCCGGGCTGGGTAACGACGTCGAGCGCTGCCGCCTGCAGAAGCCCGCTGACGTACATCGACTCCGCGGCCCTGTCAGCGAGGATGCGCTCCCGCGCCGGACCGCGTGCAATCAGTGCGGCCACCCGGATGGACGTGGAGACGCTCTTGGTCAGCGAGCGCAGGTACACGACGTGCCCGGAGTCGTCGCGGGAGGCGACCGGCACGGGGTGTGAGCTGATGCCAAAGTCGTGCGCCCAGTCGTCCTCCACAAGGAACGCACCTTTGGCACGGATCACGTCAAGGACTTGGTCGCGCGTCTCCGCTGACCACTGCGCGCCCGTGGGGTTGGCGTAGTTGGGCTGCGCATAGAAAACCCTGGCGCCTGATTCGTCGAAGGCGCGGGCCAGCTCCCCCGGTTCCGGCCCGTCCGGTCCGCTTGGCACCGGCACCACCCGCACCCCCGCCTGGGCGGCGGCCAAAATGGCACCCCAGTAGGAGGGTGACTCCATCAGCAGCGGCTGCCCCCTGCCCACCAGGGCACTGAAGATGGAGCTCAGTCCGCTCTGGCTGCCAGGAAGTACGACGACGTCGCTCGGGTTGGGCGGAGTTATCCCAGCGGGCGTGGACGCGCCGAGCTCATGCGCGAACCACGATTGCAGCTCCGGCATCCCCGCGGCGGGAGGCCGGGACAGCGCCGCGTCTCCGCGGGCGGCCCGGGTGAGCGCTGCCCGGACCAGCCGCTCGGGCAGGAGCTCCCTGGCAGGGTAGCCCGAATGGAAGGAAATCGCGTCCTGCGGTACCTCCCGCATGGTCGAGGAGGCCTGTGGCAGTGCCGCCAGCGGGGAGCGGAGGGCCGCCGTCTGCCAGCCGTAATCCGACGGGCGTGCCATGCGGACTGCCCGCACGAAGGTCCCGACGCCCGGCCGGCTCTCGATGAGCCCCTGCGCCGTGAGGGTCTGCAGGGCCTTCTGCACCGTGACGGGACTTGCCTGGTAGTCGGCCACCAGGGACCGCGTGGAGGGCAGTTTCGCTCCCGACGCCGCAGTGGCCATCCACGTTTTCAGATGCGCCACAATCCGCGAACTGCTATCGTTGTCCATGAGAGACAATAGTAGCGCTACTCTTCGGCGGCGCACAGCGTTATCCCACTCCAGCTCAGCCGGCTTGTGGCTCGGTCTCCTTGGAGTCGCGGCATTCTCGCTCACGGTCCCGTTCACCAAAGTGGCGGTCGCAGGCCTGGCGCCGCTCTTTATCGGGTCAGGCAGGGCAGTAGTGGCGGCTGCTTTGGCGGGTGCGGCACTGGCACTTACCCGGCAGGCGCTCCCCCGCGGGACGCAATGGTTCCGTGTGGCGGTCGTGGCGGCCGGCGTCGTCATTGGCTTTCCGCTACTCACCTCCTTTGCCCTGACCAGCACCGCCGCAAGCCACGGCGCCGTTGTCATCGCCCTGCTCCCTGCCGCGACGGCCACCGCGGCCGTCCTTCGCGGGCGGGAACGCCCACCAGCGGCGTTCTGGCTCGTCAGCGGTGTGGGCGCCCTTGCGGTGACCGTCTTCGCATCCGTCCAGTCCGGCGGCCTTGGCGTCCTCCACTGGGCAGACCTGCTGCTCCTCGGTTCCGTGGTGGCCGCCGCCATCGGCTACGCGGAAGGCGGCCTGCTGGCCCGGGAACTCGGCTCCTGGCAGACCATCTCGTGGGCGCTGGTCCTCGCCTCGCCGTTGATGCTGGTCCTGGCTGCCGCCTCCGCTGCCCAGCAGCCGCCGTCAGCAACCCCCGCGCAGTGGGCAGCGTTCGGGTACCTCGCCGTAGTGAGCATGTTCCTGGGATTCTTCGCCTGGTACCGCGGCCTGGCCATCGGCCCCATCGCACGGGTCAGCCAGATCCAGCTCATCCAGCCCGTCCTCACCATCTGCTGGGCGGCCGTCCTGCTGGGTGAGGCCCTGACCTGGTCCACGGTCCTGGGCGGGCTGGCCGTCATCCTGTGTGCCGCCGCCGCTGTCCGGGTTCGGCTCAAGCCCGCCCCGACCTCATCCCCCGAACTTCATCCCGCATCAAGCCAGCCAGTATAGGACTAACCCATGTACATTCCAGCCCACTTCGCCGCTGTCCCTGAAACCGTGCAGCACCTGCTCACCAGGCCGGGTGCGGCGAACCTGGTCACCATGACCCCGGAGGGCCTCGTGGCGACACTCCTGCCGTTTGTCTACGACCCCGACGCCGGGGAGTTCGGCGCGATGCAGGGACACGTGGCGCGGAACAACACGCAGTGGTCCGCGCCCGTCGTCGGGGAGGCCCTCGCCATTATTCAAGGTTCGGATGCCTACATTTCCCCGTCCTGGTACGCCTCCAAGGCCGAGCACGGGCGGGTTGTCCCGACCTGGAACTACACCACTGCGCACGTGTACGGGCGGCTGGTGATCCATGACGATCCGGCCTGGCTGGACCGGCAGGTCCGGCGGCTCACCGGAGTGCACGAGTCCGGCTTCGACCATCCTTGGGACGTGGACGATGCACCGGAGCGCTTCATTGCCGGGCAGTTGCGGGCCATCGTGGGCGTGGAGCTGGTCATCACCCGGATCGAGGCCAAGGCGAAGCTGAGCCAGAACCGGCCGGAAGCGGACGTGGACGGCGTGGTGGCGGGCCTGGTAGCCCGCGGTCAGTCCGAGTCCGCGGCGGATGTAGAGCGCGCCCGCCGACCCAACTAGGTAGCGCTAAGTGTCGTTTTGACGGCTCATAACGACACTTAGCGCTACCCAGTTACTATCCCCAGCACCTCCGTGACGTCACCGGCTGCGAGGGCTAGAACTTAATCGGCCTTGACCAGTTCCTCGCTCTGCTCCCACAGGCGGCGGGCCAGCTCGGCGTCGTAAGCCTGGGGGTTGGCCTTGGCCAGCGCGCGCTTGTAGTAGTACGCACCGGAGATCCAGTCCTTGCCCGCCGTGCCGTTGATCAGCCACAGCAGGGTGTCGGCACCTTGGTCCGGGGTCAGCATGAAGCGGTTCAGCAGGGTCTTGTAAGCGTGCCGGAAGGGGCTGGTAGAGTCCGCCGCGAAGTTGGTGCGCACAACGCCGGGGTGGAACGCCGCCGTCGTGATTCCCTGTTCGCCAAAGCGGCGGTGCAGCTCAGAGGTGAAGAGAATGTTGGCCAGCTTGCCGGTGCCGTAGGCGCGGTTGGTGGAGTAGCCCTGCTCGGAATTGAGGTCGAACAGGTCCAGCTTGCCGAAGCTGTTGGCGCCGCTGGAGGTGTTGATCACCTTCGCATTGCTGGCAACGAGGGTCTCCATCAGCAGCGTGGTGAGGAGGAACGGGGCCAGGTGGTTGATCTGGAACGTTGCCTCGTTGCCGTCCACGGTGAGGGTGCGCTTGCCCATGATGCCGCCGGCATTGTTGGCCAGGACGTCGATGCGCGGGTAGTCGGACTCCAGCTGCGCGGCCAGGGTGCGGACCTGGGCGAGGTCGGAGAAGTCGCTGACGAAGTAGTCGGCGTCCAGCTCCTTGGCAATGGCCCGTGTCTTTTCCTCCGAGCGGCCGACGACGACCACCTGGTCCCCTGCTTTGGCCAGGGTACGCGCGGCTGCTGCGCCGATGCCGTCGCTGGCGCCGGTGATCACGATGGTGCGAGGGGTCAAGGGGTGTCCTTTGGTTGGGGAACGTCCGGCGCCCGGTGTGGGCGCGCTGCCTACCGGCACAACGACGGCGGACCGGCGGGTGTTCCCCGGCCCACCCGGCAGGGCATATCCTGCACACACCAGCAGGCACCGCACCCAGCCGTCCGATCCCAGGGGGAAGCAATGGAGATGCCCAAAGCGACGGACGCTGACAAGGAGCGCTTCCGGTCCCTGGTCCCGGACGTCCCGGACGTGTCGGTGAAGCCGATGTTCGGCAACCTGGGCGCGTTCGTCAACGGCAACATGTTCGCAGGGCTTTTCGGGGGCACCATCGGCATCCGGCTCTCCCCGGAGAACAGGCAGCAGCTCGAAAGCGGCGAGCAGACCGTCCCGTTCGGCCCGGCGGACCGGCCGATGCGCGAGTACACCGGCCTGCCGGAAATCTGGAACGAGGAAGGCGACGGCGACGACGCCCGCGCCAAAGCATGGATCCACAAAGCCTATGAGCACGTGGCGGGCATGCCGCCGAAAGAACCCAAGAGCAAGACCCGTACCGCCGGCAAGTAGCCCTGCAACGCTGCCATAGGCGGCGGCTTAGCGGCGGCACCCGGAGGCCCCGAACCTCCCTGGTAGCCGGGGGCCGGATTACTAAGTAAGCTTATCAACATGGCTTTTGCAACTACAGAGTACGCGGACCCCCGAAACGCGTCATCTGGGAGGTGGACGCAATCGACAAAGAAGTGAAGCGGCGGCTCGAACTCGCTGCCACAATCGGCTTGGATCCACAGAAGCTCTGGCCTTCCTACTTCGGCAGGTCGCCCTGTTCCGCGTTCGAGCTGGACGCCTATCTTCATGAAGCCCTGGCCCTGCCGGCGGTCGAACGCGGGCCTGATGCAGTAAAGGAACTCAACGCAGGACAGCGGCGGTTCCGGCCCGTAAAGCCGGAGAGGGGCGGCCCCGGACACCCACCGGCGGGCCAACAACCGGCGGGCCAGAAACCGGGCAAAGAAGACGCGCTTGCCGCCCTGGGTGCCGCCGGCAAATCCCTGCTTTCCCCGGAGCGGGCAGAAGCGGAACGCCTGAAGTCACTCCACGAGACGGACCTTCTGTACACCGGCCCGGAGGAAGTGTACGACCGCGTTGTTGCCGCCGCCTGGAAGTTCTTCGGCGTGGGCGCCGCATCGCTATCCCTGATCGCCGAGGATGCCCAGTTCTTCAAGTCGGCCGTCGGGCCGCTGCGCGAGGAGGCTCCCCGCGTCATTGCCCTCTGCACGGAAACGGTGGAGCGGAACTCGATGCTGATCATCAACGACACCCTCGCCGATGACCGCTTCGCCTCCAATCCGCTGGTCACAGGCGAGCCCTACATCCGCTTCTATGCCGGCTACCCCCTGCACGGGCCGCGGGGCTGGAACATCGGAACGCTCTGCGTCATTGACCAGCAGCCCAGGACCTTCTCCCCGTCCGACCAGCAGGTGCTGCGGACACTCGCCGCGGTAGTCCAGAAGGACATCGACGCCCGCACCTAGCACCGGCCACCCCGCCTGGCCCACCTCGCCTAAGACCGCCCCGCCCCGGGCGGCTCGGCTTAAAGTCTCCGGGTACGACGACGGCGGGGCGGCCAGCATTTCTGCTGCCCGCCCCGCCGCTGTTGTCCAGTCAGCCGTGGATGGGAATGCTGCTAGCCCGCCACTCCGGCCACCAGGAAGATCACGGCCGCGATGGCGAAGCCCATCACACCGATGAGGGTTTCCATAACGGTCCAGGTCTTCAGCGTGGTCTTGACGTCCATGCCGAAGAAGCGGCCCACCAGCCAGAAGCCGGAGTCGTTCACGTGGGAGACCACCACGGAGCCGGCGGCCACGGCGATCACCATGGCGGCCACCTGCATGCCGTTCAGTCCGGCCAGGGCCACAGCCGGGGCGATCAGGCCCGCGGTGGTGGTCAGTGCAACGGTGGCGGATCCCTGGGCGATGCGCAGGATGCTGGAGATCAGGAAGCCGGCCAGGATGAGCGGGATGCCCAGGTCGCCCAGGACGTCGGCGAGTGCCTGGCCGATGCCGGAGGTGCGCAGGACGCCACCGAACATGCCGCCGGCACCGGTGATCAGGATGACGGAGCAGACCGGGCCGAGCGAGGATTCGAGGAGCTTCTCGAGGGCTCCGGCGTCCTTGCCGCGCTTGCTGCCCAGCACGAACAGGGCCACCAGCACCGAGATCAGCAGCGCCACCGGGGTTTCACCCAGCGTCCGCAGGACCTGGTACCACTGCTCGTCCTTGACGCCTTCGGCGAGCACGCCGGAGGAAGCCAGGGTGTTCAGCCCGGTGTTCATGAAGATCAGGACCAGCGGCAGGAGCAGCAGGCCCACCACGGTGCGGAAGCGCGGCGGGTTGGATTCCGCTTCGGCGGAGGCGTGGCCCAGGATTTCCGGCACGGGAAGGACCAGCTTCTTGCCGGTGTAGAGGCCGAAGAGGTAGGCGGTGACGTACCAGGTGGGGATGGCGACGATCAGGCCGGCGAGGGTGACCAGGCCGATGTTGGCATCGAAGAACGCGGACGCGGACACCGGACCCGGGTGCGGGGGCAGGAAGATGTGCATCACGGAGAACGCGCCCGCGGCGGGCAGGCCGTAGCGGAGCACTCCCCCGCCCAGGCGGTGGGCCACTGCGAAGACGACCGGCAGCATGACCACCAGGCCGGCGTCGAAGAAGATGGGGAAGCCGAAGATCAGGGAGGCCAGGCCCAGCGCAAAGGGGGCACGCTTTTCGCCGAAGACGCCGATGAGGTAGTCGGCCAGCACCTTGGCGCCGCCGCTGGTTTCCACGATGCGGCCCAGCATGGCTCCGAGGCCGACCAGGAGTGCCACCGTGCCGAGGGTGGTGCCGAACCCGTTGATCAGCACCGGGACCACCTGGTTGGCGGGAATGCCGGTGGCGAAGGCGGTGGCGAGGCTGATGAGGATCAGGGCGATCAGGGCGTGCATCCGCAGCTTGATGATCAGGAACAGCAGGACGAGGATCGCGGCTCCCGCGATGAGCAGCAGGGGTCCTGCGCCCAGCGTTTGGGTCCATCCTTCGATGGTCATGGTTCTCCTTTGAAACAGTACTTTTAGGGGTTTAGGGGGCGGTCAGGGCGCGCAGGGCGCCTGGCCGGTGGGAAGCTGCAAGGCCTGCACGACGGCGGCGACCAGCTGCTCAGGCGACTGCGAGATGTCCAGGCGGAGGCTGCCGGCGTCGAGTTCTTCCTGGCTGAGCGGCTCCAGGGTGGCAAGCTGGCTGGGCAGCAGGGTGGGCGGCATGAAGTGGCCCGCCCGGCCCTGCATGCGCTGGCCGATCAGGTCCGCGCCGCCGTCGAGGTGGAGGAAGACCACGCGGCCTTCCGCTTCGGAGAGGAGCTTGCGGTAGCTCTTCTTGAGGGCGGAACATGTCAGGACGGTGCTGCAGCCGGCCTGCGCCTGGGCGGTCATCCAGGTGCGGATTTCCTGCAGCCAGGGCCAGCGGTCCTCGTCCTGGAGCGCAATGCCCTGCGTCATCTTGGTGATGTTGGCTTCGGGGTGGAACTCGTCCGCTTCGGCGCAGGCCCAGCCCAGCTGCGAGGACAGGGCGGCCGCGAGGGTGGTTTTGCCTGAGCCGGCAACGCCCATGACCACAAGGTGCGTGGGGGGATACTGCATGTCATACCTCCGGAGAAGACGTCTTTGGCTTTCGAAGAAGCTCGCTGTGGGCCCGTCTAGAAGTGGGCTACGCCATAAGGTATCACCTTTTGCTGCAAAGATACTATCTTTTCGTGTTACAGGTCATACCTTTCCTCTCTTTCCCGGTATTCTGGGAAGGCGCTGCGGCGCAGGAGAGGCGGACAGAATGTCGACGGCGACAGATGAGGGCGCGGATAAAGCGCACGACGGCGGGGCCTCCCCCGCGATGCATGAGCGGGTCCTGGAGGCGGTGGGGGTTGCCATCGCTTCCGGCAACCTGGCCCCCGGCAGCCGGCTCACCCTTGAAGGGCTGCAGCAGGAGTACGGGATATCGCGGACCGTAGCCAGGGACACCATGAAGGTCCTGGAATCCATGAACCTGGTCTACTCGCGGCGGCGCGTGGGCATTGTGGTCCAGGACCGGTCCCTGTGGAACGTTTTTGATCCGAAGCTGGTGCGCTGGCGGCTGGCGTCAGACCGGCGCGAGCTCCAGTACAGCAGCCTCACCGAGCTGCGCATCGCCGTCGAACCCATCGCCGCCGCCGGTGCGGCCCGGCGTGCCAGCGCCTCGGAACGGGCCCAGCTCGTTGCCCTCGGGGCTGAGCTGCGGCGGCTGGGTGAAGCCGGCGACCTCGGGGGGTTCCTGGCCGCGGACATCGAGTTCCACCAGTTGCTCCTGCGAAGCTGCGGGAACGAGATGTTCCAGGCGCTGGACGGCATGGTGGCGGAAGTGCTGACCAGCCGGACCCAGCAGGGGCTCATGCCGTTCAAGCCCCGGGATGAGGCACTGCAGGCGCACGAGGACGTGGCGGCAGCAGTGGCGCGCGGCGATACGGCCGTGGCCGAATCGGCGATGCACCACATCCTGGATGAAGTGCGGGAAGCGATGGGCCTGGCTTAAGTCCCTGCGCTGGCGCTGTGTGGGGTGACTTCCCACAAGGACGGCCCTGGCCCGCACAAGCGGCGCTTGCCAGCACCGTCTATGCGGACCAGGACCGCGAATGCTGAGCGCCCTGGTGGTTATGGGCGCGTTGTTCCCGGTGGCTGGGGCTGTGGAACCTACATCCGCAGCGACGCGTATGGCTCACTGGGAAGGTTGCCTACGGACCACGGGTCCGTGGACCGGATCTCGGGCGTGTGGCCCCGGCCGTCGGTCAGGACAACGCAGACAGTGACAATCAGAACCCAGAGTCCAAAGAGCAGGATGCCGAGCAATTCCATGGTTTTGTACCTCTCGTGATGGTGTGCCGGTTGGGCGATTTCAGTGTGTGCAAGCCGCGTGTGACCAAGCGTGTGAGGCCCGCAGACGCCGCTGCTCCGGCGGCGTACCATGGGCCGTATGGCCGAGAATTTGATTCGGCTCCTTGGTCCGCCCGCGGTCGAGTCCCCCGACGCAGCTCCCCTGCAGCCCAGAGGCCGCAAGGCCTGGGCGGTGCTGGCATACCTCGCGCTGCAGGCCGAGGGCACCGGCCGGTCCCGCACGGCGTCGCTCTTGTTTCCGGATGCCGCCGACCCGCTCGGTGCCCTGCGCTGGAACCTGTCCGAGCTGCGGCGGACCCTTGACGGCGTCACGGTGGCCGGCGATCCTTTGCGGCTGGTGCTTCAGCCGCCGTGGCGCTGCGACGCACTCGAAGTGGTGGGCTCGGCCGCCAAGCCCGGCCTGGACCCCCGCGGCTTCACCGGCCAGTTGCTGGAGGGACTGTCCTTCGCCGATTGCCCCGTCTTCGATTCGTGGCTGGCGGACCAGCGCTTTCGGCTGGATAACGTGGTCCAGTCCCTGCTGTACGAGGCCGCGCTGGTTGCATTGGCCTCGGGTGCTCCCGGCGAGGCAGTGGAGCTGGCCACCCTGGCTCTTCACCGGGACCCCTTCCATGCGGACTGCAACGCTGTCCTGGTCAAGGCGCTGGTGGCTTTGGGTGAGCACCGCCGGGCCCGCAGGCACGTGACCGCGTGCGGCGCCCTCTACCGGCAGGAGCTGGGTTTGCCGCTGCCCGCGGAAATCCGGCGTGCCCTCTCCGATGCTGCGCCGGAGGCAGATCCGGGAATGCCGGCCACCGCGGCGACTGTGCGTTCCTACCTTGACGCCGGCGGCGCGTCATTGTGGGCGGGTGCGGTGGATCGGGGGCTGGACCAGCTGCGGCTCGCGGTGGTGCTGGCGCAGCACATTGACGATAGTCACCTGATCGCAGAGTCCCTGGTCACCTTGTCCGGCGCCCTGATCCATCAGGCGGGCGGCCGCGGCGCCGAGGTGGCGGACTTCCTGCACCGTGCACTCCAGGCGGAAGGGCCCGACGGCGCCTCCCGAACGGCCGCCGCCGCATACCGCGAGCTGGGCTACCTGTCCGTCCAAAGGGGTGTGCCGGACCGGGCTGCCGGGTGGCTGGACCGGGCCATGCTGGCGGCCAGGGGATTCCCCGACGAACAGGCGAGAATCCTGGCCATCCAGGGCATGCTGGCCTCAGACACGGCACGGTACGGGGACGCCGTGAGGGCGCTGGCGGAGTCCGGAAAGCTGGCGAAGGCAGTGCGGAACCGCCGGCAGCAGGTCTTCAGCGAGGCACTGCTGGGCCGGGTACGGCTGCTGCGCGGGGAACTGGAGCAGGCGGCTGACTCCCTGGACCGGGCGCAGGCGTGGATTGCGGAGGAACACTGGACGGCGTTTGAACCGTTTGTTGCCGGCGTGCGGGGAGAGACGTACCTTGCCGCAGGGCAGGTGGAGAAGGCTGCGGCCCTGATTGACCGGTCATGGGTGATGGCGGAGCTCGCCGGCGATCACTGCTACATGGCCCTGGCCGCCGGAGCCGAAGCACGGCTCTTGATGGTGCATGGCGATCTGGCAGCAGCGGAGCACTGGATAGACCGGGGCCTCGAACCCACACCCTGGTACCTCTGGTACTCCGCCCGGCTTCTGGATACGGCGGCGGAAGTTTCCATTGCCAGCCGGTCTCCCCGTGCGGCCGCGTTCGTGGAGCAGCTGGTAGAGCTGGCGAGCCGGAGCGGGATGCGGGAATTCGTGGTGCGGGGGCAGTCCCACCGGGCTGTCCTCGGCGACGAAGCTGCGGCACAGGCAGTTCCCTGGCTGGCGAGGGAGGTCGATAACCCCGCGCTGGCGGCGTTCCTGGCGGAGCGCCACCGGGTGGGCCCGTTGCGGCAGGCACTGCCGCATTGAGCAAAAGCTGGGCCGTGCAGGAACGCGACGGATAACAGCGGCTGAAAGATCCCCTTCCCGGAGGCCATGATCCTGAGTAGCCTTCAAAGTAGGGCCCATGAAGGACCTGCCGCGCCATACGGAAGATTCGGTGAGGTGGAAAATGGCCACTACAGAACATTCAGCTGAAGGGCTCGCCGCCACCGCCGCGCCGGCTGTCACGCGGCGCCGCAAAGGCAGCCTGGTGGTCAACTGGATCACCACCACTGACCACAAAACCATCGGGTACATGTACCTGATCACGTCGTTTGCCTTCTTCTGCCTGGCCGGCGTGATGGCCCTGCTCATCCGGGCCGAACTCTTCGAGCCCGGCATGCAGATCCTGCAGACCAAGGAGCAGTACAACCAGCTCTTCACGATGCACGGCATTGCGATGCTGCTCATGTTCGCCACCCCGCTTTTCGCCGGGTTCGCCAACTTCATCATGCCGCTGCAGATCGGCGCTCCGGACGTGGCCTTCCCTCGGCTCAATGCGCTGGCTTTCTGGTTCTTCCTCTTCGGATCCACCATTGCGATGTCCGGCTTCATCACGCCCCAGGGTGCCGCGTCCTTTGGCTGGTTCGCCTATGCGCCACTCTCGGATACCACCTTCAGTCCGGGCATCGGCGGAGACCTCTGGGTGTTCGGCCTGGCGCTGTCCGGCTTCGGGACCATCCTGGGCGCGGTCAACTTCATCACCACCATCATCTGCATGCGCGCCCCGGGACTGACCATGTGGCGGATGCCGATCTTCACCTGGAACACCCTGGTCACCTCAATCCTGGTGATCATGGCCTTCCCGCCGCTGGCCGCAGCCCTGTTCGCGCTCGGTGCCGACCGGCGCTTCGGTGCCCATATCTACGATCCGGAGAACGGCGGCGCAGTCCTCTGGCAGCACCTGTTCTGGTTCTTCGGCCACCCCGAGGTGTACATCATCGCCCTGCCGTTCTTTGGCATCGTCTCCGAGATCTTCCCGGTGTTCAGCCGCAAGCCGATCTTCGGCTACAAGGGCCTGGTCTACGCCACCATCGCCATTGCCGCACTGTCCATGACCGTCTGGGCGCACCACATGTACGTCACCGGCTCGGTGCTGCTGCCGTTCTTCGCGTTCATGACCATGCTGATCGCAGTGCCCACCGGCGTGAAGTTCTTCAACTGGATCGGCACCATGTGGGGCGGCTCGCTGACTTTTGAAACGCCCATGCTGTGGAGCATCGGCTTCCTGGTCACGTTCCTCTTCGGCGGCCTGACCGGCATCATCCTGGCCTCACCGCCGCTGGACTTCCACGTGTCGGACACCTACTTCGTGGTGGCCCACTTCCACTACGTGGTGTTCGGAACCGTGGTGTTTGCGATGTTCGCCGGGTTCTACTTCTGGTGGCCCAAGTTCACCGGCACCATGCTCAACGAGCGCCTTGGAAAGATCCATTTCTGGATGCTCTTCCTGGGCTTCCACGGCACCTTCCTGATCCAGCACTGGCTAGGCGTCATGGGCATGCCCCGCCGGTACGCCGACTACCTGGTGGAGGACAACTTCACGTGGATGAACCAATTCTCCACCATGTCGTCCTTCCTCCTGGGGGCCTCCCTGCTCCCGTTCTTCTGGAACGTCTACATCACCTGGCGGACCGGGAAGAAGGTCACCGTGGACGATCCCTGGGGGTTTGGCGCCTCGCTGGAATGGGCTACGTCCTGCCCGCCGCCGCGGCACAACTTCACCTCCCTGCCCCGGATCCGTTCGGAACGGCCGGCGCTGGACCTGCACCACCCGGAGCTCCGGGTCCGCGAGCACGACACCACGCACAGCCCTGCGGCGGCGGCCCTGGGCGCTGCCGACATCGGCCAGAAGGACGTCCGCAGCCCAAGTCCGGACGAGTAACAAAAAGGCTAGATGCAGCGGGGCTGGTAGGCCGGGTCAGCCGGGCCTGAGCTCCTGCCCAGGGCGTGGGCCACGATCTGGTGGACCACGGGGTCGTTGGGTGTCTGGTCATGCTCGAAGACGTCCAACGGGCACTTGTCCTGGATGGTGATGTTGGTGACCTGCCGCGCCGGGCCTGCGAGGAACTGGCTGTTGTACGGAATCACCACTTCGTCGTAGACCGTGGAGATGACGGTATAGGTCGGCCCGGCCACGGTGTCACCGATGGAGTTGAGCTTCTGCATGAACTCGGAGCCGGCCTGCTGGTCGGCGCAGGCGGCACACCCGAGGGCGGTGAAGTCCGGGTCTCCCAGGACCTCGGGCGGCGGGATGATCACGCCCTCGGTGCCGTGGTTTGAGGGGGCGATGCCGATGAGCTGGTTGACGTTCCTGGCCCCGCCGAGGAAGCCCATGTAGTAGCGGGGCATCATGCCGCCCTGGCTGTGGCCCACCAGATTCACCTTCCTGGCGCCGGTGCCAGACAGGACTGCGTCAACGAACGGGGCGAGTTCCTCTGCGGAGTCCGCGACAGGTGCCGTGGCGTAAACGCCGTTCGTCTCGCCATAGTTCAGGGCAAACACGCAGTAGCCCTGGCTCTTGAGGTAGGGCGAGAGGGTGGACCAGTTCTTCACCATGCTCTCGAAGGTCCCCGGCACCAGGACCACCGGATAGGGGTGTTCGGCGGTTGGCTTGCAGGACCAGTCGTTCGCGCCAGGAGGGGAAATTTCGACGACGTCCGCCTGGGCGGGTGCCACGGCCAGGGATCCGGCCAGGACAGCGGAGGCGGCGATGGACAGGGTTCTGGTGAGCAGCGACATGGAAACCTCTTTGTTTTGTGTCAGCGGGTGCAGGGCCGGAAGCCTGGTGGCGGGCCCGGTTTTCATGCTAGGCACGGCGGGTGCGGCAGCGGCGTGAAGTGCACGGACGTGCGCCACTTTTTGAGCAGACTGCAAGACGGCGGGACGTGGACCCCCTGGCACGCTCCGCCCGTGTTGTTACTGGTCAGTAGCTAAGTTGGGTGCCGCGCGCGGAGGGCCTGACCAGTGCCCGGGCCTGGCCGGCGGTTCATGGCGGCTGCACAAACGTTCACGCCCGGCACCTACGCCGCCGCATGCGGGAGGTGCTGGCACACGCGGGTTAAACAAAAGCATGGCCGGTCAGTGACCGGCCATGCTTTCAAACTTTGAAACCCTAAGGCCCCAGTTTCTCTAAGGAATTAGAGGGACTGGATGTTTACGGCCTGGGGACCCTTGGGGCCCTGCTCGGTTTCGAAGGAGACCTTCTGGTTCTCTTCGAGTGAGCGGAAGCCGGAGGAAGCGATCGCAGAGTAGTGTGCGAAAACGTCCTGTGAGGAGTCATCGGGGGAAATGAAGCCGAAGCCCTTTTCAGCGTTAAACCATTTGACGGTACCAGTAGCCATTATTTTTGTCCTTCGTGAAGGTGGAGGAACTGTCCCGACTTTCGGGTCCTCCTGTTTGGGGTGCTCAAAACCGCTGCTTCAGAAGAACACGGGCTTTCGACCGTGCGTACTGCCTGAACTACGAACTGCATAAACACAACAACAGGATCTACTCTACAGGAGATTCCGGACAGCAATTACCAGTGCCACCTTTAGGCCCCGAGGCCGGGCCCAGGCACCCAGGCCGGGCACCGCCGTCGGCCCCTGTACGCAGGCCCGCGGCAGGCATATCCTGCCAGCAGGTCCAACTCCGCCCCGAGCCGCGGGAGAAGAATCATGGAGATGCCCGCACCTACAGGCAAGACAGCTCCGCAGGAGGTCAACACCCTGGTGATCGGCGCCGGGCAGGCGGGGCTGGCCGCAAGTTACTGGCTCGCCCAGGGCGGGGTGGAGCACCTGCTGTTGGAGGCGCGGGATACCCTGGGCGGCGCATGGCAGGACCGGTGGCATTCGTTCCACTTGAACACGCCCAACTTCTCATTCCTCCTGCCGGACCTGACGTACGACGGCCCCGATCCGGACGCGTTCCTCCCCCGCGACGCCGTCATCGACCTTTTCCGCGATTACGCAACCCGGATCGCCGCCCCGGTACAGATGGGAACGGAAGCCACCCGCATCGCGGCGGCAGATGGCCGCTTCCGCGTGGAAACCTCCGGCGGAACGTTCGCCGCGGCGAACGTGGTTCTGGCGAACGGCGCGTTCCAGCGCACCCGCGTCCCGCCGTCGTCGGCCGGATTCCCCGGGAACGTCCTGCAACTGCACAGCCACCACTACCGCAGCCCCCGCCAGCTCCCGGACGGCGCCGTGCTGGTGGTGGGCACCGGCCAGTCCGGGGGCCAGATCACGGAGGACCTGCTGGACGCCGGCCGCGTGGTCCACTTGTCCGTGTCCGCCTGCCCGGAGGCACCGCGCCGCTACCGCGGCCGGGACATCTTCCACTGGATCCTGCAGGTCAACGTGCACGGCCCCGAGTACGGCATCAACGGACTCCAGGCGGCACAGCTCCCCTCCCCCGCAGCCCGGTTCATGTGCAATCCGCTCCTCTCCGGCAACGACGGCGGACACAGTATCCACCTGCGGGAACTCGGCCGCCGCGGGGTGCGGCTGCACGGCCACTTTGAAGGAACGGACAACGGCGTCCTCGTCTTCAGCGACGACCTCCCCGGACGCCTCGCCATGGCTGAGGCCGGGTTCAGCCAGCGCCTGAAACTGATGGCGGACGCCTACATCGAGGCAGCGGGCATAGATGCGCCGCCGGCCGAAGCGCGCCCCGACGACCCTTGGCTGCCCGGGGAGTCCGGCGCACGGCTGGACCTGGCCGCGGAAAACATAACCTCCGTCATCTGGGCCACCGGGTACGGGCTGGACTTCAGCCTGCTGGACATGCCGGTGCTGGATGAATGGAACTATCCGCGGCACACCCGCGGCGTCACAGACGTTCCCGGCCTGTACGCCGTCGGGCTGCCATGGCTCACCAGGCACCTCTCAGCCACGCTGGCGTTGGTGGGCGAAGACGCAAGATACGTCGCGGAGCATGTCGCGGGACGCTGAGCCTGGTGGCCCTTGCCAACGTCCGGCCGCGGCGTAGGGTTCTCTCCATGGAACCGATGCGGGCCATCCTCCTTCCTGGCGCAGTCCTCCCCGCGCAGGATGCGTACGGCGCCCTGATTGAAGCCCTGGGAGCGGATGTCCAGGCCGTGGCCAAGGACCTGGAGCTTTATGCGGACGAAGAGCCTCCGCCCGGCTGGAGCCTTGATACAGAGGTCGACGGCGTGCTGCGGGAGGCCGATGCCCTCGGATGGGAAACGTTCCACCTTGTGGGCTATTCCGGCGGCGGGGCTGCGGCACTGGCCTTCGCCGCGAAACACCCCGAACGGCTGCTCAGCCTTGCCCTGCTTGAGCCCGCCTGGGCCGGGACCTGGGACTGGAGCCCCGCCCACGCGGAGGTCTGGAAGAAGTACGAAATGCTGGAGACCCTCCCTCCAGAGCAGCTCATGCCCGCCTTCATGAGGCTGGGAGTTAAGCCCGACGTCGTCCTGCCGCCACCACCGCCGGGTCCCCCGCCGCCGTGGATGGCCAGGCGGCCCGCTGGAATCAAGGCGTTCCTGCGCACCTTCCGGAGCTATGACCTGGAACGGGAACGCCTGGCGGCGTTCCGCCCGCCCGTGTTCTGCGCCCTCGGCGGCTTGAGCAACCCGGATGACTACGGCGAGATTGCCGGCCGGCTGGCGCGGGTCTTCTTCCCGGACTTCCATCTTGAAGTCTTCCCCAAGCGCCACCACTTCGACCCGCCCCACCGGATGGAGCCCGTCCGGCTGGCGGAGTTGCTGCGGCGGCACTGGGAGCAGGCGGAAAGCCGCGGCTGAACCTTCCCCCGGACCGCTTATGTTGCTACACTTGCTACGGAGGCAGGCCATGACAACTATTCCACACCGTGAACTGCGGAACGAGAGCAGCAAGATCCTCGAACGCGTGAAGAACGGGGAGACGATCGACGTCACCAACAACGGCGAAATCACCGCCACACTTATCCCGCCATCGGCTTCCCCCCTGGAACGCTTGCTGCTGGCAGGTCAGGTCCGGGCGGCAACTGGCCCCGTGGACTTCACCGCCCTGCACCGGATCGCCCTGGAATCCAGCACGGAGGACATTCTGGACGATCTCCGCGGCGACCGGTGATCATTTACGCGGATACCTCGGCTGTCCTCAAGCTCGTGGTGGAGGAGCAGGAATCATCCACCCTGGCGGAGTACCTCTCAACGGCGTCCCGGACCCACAGGCTGATCGCCTCCATGCTCCTCTACACAGAGCTCCACTGCGCGGCGCGCCGTCGCGCAATACACGGCGAACTGGTCAATGCAGCGCTTGGCGGCATCAACCTCGTTGACCTTGTACGTTCGGACCTCATGTACGCTGCCGCCTTGCCGGGCAGGCTGCGCAGCGCGGATGCCATTCACCTGGCCGTGGCTATTCGCCTGCAGGTTGACGTTCTGGTGTCCTACGATGTGGAACTCTTGGCCGCAGCGGTTGATGCCGGCCTCAATGTCCTGTCACCGGGCAAGCGAACCGGGCCGTAACGAGGATTCAGTTCACCCCTCCCAGACGTAAATTGTCGGCGGCTGCGTGTAGCTTGGGCAGATAAGTCATCCCGCCGCCGGAAGCCCACTGAGGACGCCTTGGATTTCTACGCCATCAACAGCCTGCGTGAGAACCACGCCGGCTGGTCCCTGCTCCGGGCGCAGAACGCGCCGCTGGCTTTGTCCTTCTTCATGAAGGCCTTCACCGGACCCAACCAGAGGGATATCGGCCGGCAGCAACTCATCGACCACCTCGACGACGTCCTGTTCGGCCTGCGCGACGTGTACGGCGAAAACAAATTTCCCCGGCCCGCCGGTGAGTACCTGGACGACTGGGCCGCGCCGGAAAAGGCCTGGCTGCGCAAGTACTACGTTCCCGGCCAGGACGAGCCGCACTACGATCTCACCCCCGCCGCGGAGGACGTGGTGCGCTGGGTGGAAAACCTTCGCGGGCGGGACTTCGTGGCCACCCAGTCCAGGCTCACGAGTATCTTCGCGGTCCTGAAGGCACTGGTCCAGCAGTCGGAGACCGATCCCGAGGTCCGGCTCGCAGAGCTTCAGCGCCAGCGGGACGGCATCGATGCCGAGATGCAAAGAATCAGGGACGGCAACATCAGGGTGATGACGGCCCCGGAGGCGCTGGACCATTTCCAGCAGCTGACAACCCTCGCCAAGGACCTCCTCGCCGATTTCCGCGAGGTTGAACAGAACTTCCGGAAGCTGGACCGGCAGGTGCGTGAACAGATCGCCATCTGGGACGGCACCCAGGGCGAACTTCTGGAGACCATCTTCGCCAACCAGCAGGGCATCAGCAGCTCCCTTCAGGGCCGTACGTTCCAGGGTTTCTGGGACTACCTGATGTCGCCCCAGCTGCGCACCGAGCTGCAGGACCTGCTGCAGCGTGCCACGGAAATCGAAGCGCTCTCCGGCGTGGAGGACCTGCACGCCGTGACACGGCTGCACCAGGACTGGCTTCCCGCCGTGGACCAGACGCAGGCCACTGTGCGGCAGCTGTCCGAGCAGATGCGCCGGCTCCTTGATGACAAGGTCTTCCTTGAAAACAAGCGCATCATGCGGCTGATCCGGAGCATCGAATCCAGTGCGCTGGGCACCCGGGAGGCGCCGCCGTCGGGCGTTTTCATGGAGATCGCAGCGCAGTCGGTGGACGTCGCACTGCCGTTCGAGCGGCCGCTGTACGAGCCAAGCCGGAAGATGATGGTGGACGACGCCGTGCTGGCCGCCGATGATTCGGAGGTGGACGCCGGCGCCCTGTTCAGCCAGTTCCACGTGGATATGGAGCGCCTGCAGGCGAATGTGGATGCCGTCCTGGCCGGCGCCGAGCAGGCCACCCTTGTTGACGTGACGCAGGCCTATCCGCTGCAGCAGGGACTCGCCGAAATCGTGGCGTACTACCAGCTGGCCAGCGAATCCGAATGGGCCAGCATCCATGACGACGTTCCCCAGCAGCTGCAGTGGAAGCTTCCCGACGGCAGCACCCGCGAAGCAACTATCGACCAAATCATCTTTGTGAGGCCGGCATGAACTCGAGTGAAACGATGGAAACCGCCCGCACGCCTGCGGAACTGCCCGGCGTCGTGACCCGCCTGTTCCGCGGCGTCCTCTACGCAGAATCGGACGAGAAAGTGTGGCAGTCCCTGCTCACCCTGGAATCGCAGGCCCGGGACTACGTGGCCGTGCTGGGGCTGGACCTGATCCTGGACGAGTCGGAGGGCTATGCGTTCCTGCGGTCAAGGGAGGACCCGGAAGGCAACCTGCCCCGGCTGATTCCGCGCCGCAGGCTCACGTTCGACGTCAGCCTCCTGCTTGCCCTGCTCCGTGGCCGGATGCTCGAGTTCGACACCAACAGCAGCGAGCTCCGCCTCATCATGACGGAGCAGGACATCGCGGACATGGTGGCGGTTTTCCTGCCTGAGTCCAGCAACCAGGCCAAAATCCTGGACAAGCTGGGCGCCACTATTAAAAAGGTGGTGGAGCTCGGCTTCCTCCGCAGGCTCCGCGGCCAGTCGGACACCTACGAGGTCGCCAGGATCCTGAAGGCCTATGTCGACGCCCAATGGCTGGAGGAGTTCGACGCCCGGCTCGCTGACTACCTGGCGTCCCTGGAGGAACCCGCAGGCGCTCCACCGCAAACGCCCGAAAGCACTACTGAAGGGGAACTGCCGTGACCGCGGACCTGCAGGACAGCCTGTTCAGCCTCGAGGACCCCGCGGAGGCGCCAGAGTCGCCGGAACAGAACACAGAGGACGACGCCGGCACTCCCCCGGGCTACCGGCTGCACCGCTTGGAGCTGCTCAACTGGGGCACCTTCCACCAGGGTGTGCGCACGTTCCGCCTGGACGGGGCGAACAGCCTCCTGACCGGCGACATCGGCTCGGGAAAGTCAACGGTGGTGGATGCCATCACCACGCTCCTGCTGCCCGCAAACAAGATCGAGTACAACAAGGCTGCGGGTGCCCAGAAGAAGGAACGCACCCTCATGTCCTACGTGCGGGGGTACCACAAGAGCACCCGCAGCACCGGCGGTGAAAACTCCAAACCTGTGTCGCTGCGCGGCACGGGTTCGCTTACGGTGGTGCTCGCCGTCTTCCGTAATGCTGTGCTGGACAAGTCGGTCACCCTGGCCGTCACGCTGTGGGCGGTCCAGGAGGCAGGCCAGCCCAACCGGTTCTATTCACTCGCGGAAACGGACCAGAGCATCGCGGCGGACTTCGCCAACTTCGGTCAGGACCCGTTCAAGCTGAAGAAAAAGCTCAAGGCTGCCGGCGCCACGGTGCACGACACCTTCGAGCCCTACGCGGCAGCGTTCAAGCGCCAGTTCGGCATCAGCGGGAACCAGGCCATGGAGCTGTTCCATCGGACGGTGTCCATGAAGCAGGTGGAGAACATCACCTCCTTCGTGCGCACCAACATGCTGGACGAGGACGACGTCGAGAGCCGGATCAAGAACCTGATCCATCACTTCGATGACCTCAAGAAGGCCCATGGCGCTGTGCTGCGCGCCAAGGACCAGATCGCCATGCTCGCTCCCATCCGCGAGGGCGCCTCCAGGCACGCCCAGCTCACGCATGAGGACCAGGAAGCCAGGGACCAGCGGGATCAGCTGCACCCCTGGTTCACCAACCAGAAGCTGATCCTCAGCCTCGAACATGCCGCCGAGCTCGACAGCACCGGCCAGCGGCTCCGCGAGGACAACGCAGCCGTCACCTCCCGCATCACCGAACTCCGGCATGATCTGAGCGCGGTTGCCGAGGACATCCGTTCCAACGGCGGCGGCCGGCTCGCGGCAATCGACGCGGACATCGCCCGCCTGGACCGCGAAGCCGCCGTGCAGCGGACCCGGTACCATACGTACGCTGCTGCCGCCGCGGAACTGGGCCTCCGGGCACCGGAGGACCGGGTGCTGTTCGACGCCAACCGGGACGGCCTGGCCGCCGTCGAGTCCCGACTGGCAGAGCAGAACAGGGACCTGCAGGAGCAGCGCACCGAGCTGACCATGACGCGCACGGTCCTGACCGAACGCGCCGCCGACCTCAAAGCTGAACTCACCAGCCTCCAGTCCCGGCGGAACCTGCTGCCGCTGGACCAGGTGGGGATCCGCCGCCGGCTGTGTGAGGGCTCCGGCGTGCCGGAGAAGGCGCTGCCGTTCGTGGGCGAGCTGCTGCGCGTCCGCGACGGCGAGGCCGCCTGGGAAGGCGCAGCCGAGCGCACCCTGAGGGGTTTCGCATTGTCCTTGCTGGTGCCGGCCGAACACTACGCTGCGGTGAGCAGCTGGGTGGACTCGAACAACCTCAGGGGCAAGCTCGTCTACCTGCGGGTGGGTGACTCGTACACGGCCCGGAGTGCCGAACCCGGGACCTTGGCTGCCAAGATCGCCATCAAGCAGGGCACGCCGTTCCGCGATTTCCTGCTGGAGGAACTGGCGGGCCGGTTCGACTACGTCTGCTGTGACACGCTGGCCGACTTCCGGCGCTTCCCCAAAGCGGTCACCGCCAACGGGCAGCTCAAGGGCGGCCGTGGACGGCACGAAAAGGACGACCGCAAGGACATCGCAGACCGGCGGAACTACGTGCTGGGCTGGGACAACCAGGACAAGGTCAACAGGTTCCTGACGGAGCTGGACGAGGCAAATGGCCAGCTCCAGGTGGCCGCCACGCAGTTGGCCAGCGTCGACCGCCAGCTGGGCGACCTCGGCCGGAAGAACCAGCAACTGGGCACCGTGCGCTCGGTGGCGGACTTCGGCGAGGTCAGCTGGGAGCTCACTGCCCGGCGAATCGAGGAGTACAAGGAGGAGCGGCGGGCGCTCGAGTCAGCCAGCAACATCCTCCAGGAGTTGGCTGCCCGGGAGGCTGTTTTGAAGGCTGACCTGCTGCGTTTCGAAGAGCGGGCCGGCAAGATCCAGCAGCGGCTCGGAGCCAATGAGAAGGACACCGAGAACCTCGCGGAGGCCATCGCCGAGTGCCGTGCTGTGCTGGCGGAGGACCCGCTGACGGACGACCCCGGATTGCTGGCATCCGTGGCTGGCCTCGCCGCCGGCGCGCCCGGGGAAAGAGTCCTCACCTACAAGAACACGGTCGCAGTGGAAAGCGCGGTGCGGCAGGAGCTGACAAAGGCCATCGATGCGCTGTCCAAGCGCCTGGCCACGGCGGAGGCCGGCACGGTGCGCCTAATGGCCGACTTCCGGAACAAGTATCTGAACGAAACCACGGAGATCGACGCTTCACTCGATGCCGCCGGAGACTACAGCCGCCTGCTCGAGCAGCTGGAAAAGAACGACCTGCCCAAGTTCGAGGCGCACTTCAAGGAGTCCCTGAACCAGAACACCATCCACGAGGTGGTGGCGTTTAATGCGTTCCTGGACAGCCGCCGGCAGGACATCGTCAGCCGGATCAACAAAATCAACGAGTCCCTGGCAACCATTGAGTACAACCGTGGCCGGCACATCCAGCTGGAGCACCAGAACACCACGGACCTGGACGTGCGGCAGTTCGGAACGGACCTGCGGGCCTGTTCGGAGGGAACCATCGGCGACGAGGACCAGTACTCCGAACAGAAGTATCTGCAGGTGGAGCGCCTGATTGAACGGTTCCGCGGGCGGGACGGCTTCACCGCCCTGGACGAGCGGTGGACCTCGAAAGTAACGGACGTGCGGAACTGGTTTACGTTCTCCGCCTCCGAGAAATGGACCGAGACCGGCGAGGAGTTTGAGCACTTCACCGATTCCGGCGGCAAGTCCGGCGGCCAGAAGGAGAAGCTGGCCTACACCATCCTGGCTGCAGCGCTGGCGTTCCAGTTCGGGCTGGGCGCCAACCAGGCTCCTGCCGGGGCCGGGACGAGCGCGGGTAAGGGCCGCAGCTTCCGCTTTGTGGTGATCGACGAAGCGTTTGGGCGCGGCTCCGACGAGTCTGCACGCTACGGCCTGGAGCTGTTCCAGCGCATGAAGCTGCAGTTACTTATTGTCACTCCCCTGCAGAAGATCCACGTGATAGAGCCGTTTGTGGCACACGTGGGCTTCGTGGCAAATACGAATGGCAACGATTCGAAACTGAGGAACATGACCATCCAGGAGTACCGGGACGAGCGCGACCGGCATGCCGGCTGACAGCTCCGCGGGCCGGGCACAGGGATGGACCACGCCGGCGGACCTTCGCACCTTGACGCTGAAGGCCTGGAGCAGCGGCGCCCTCCTCCGCGAACTGCTGGATCCCAGCGGGGCCTACCCCCGCCGTCGTGCCTTAAAGCGGCCGACGGCGGCGGCCCTCCTCCGTGACTACGCGGTGGCGCGCGCCTGGGCGGCCGGGTTGTTTGCCGCCGCGGGGCCCTTCACCCTGGAAACTACCGAGGTGGGGCGCAACACCATTGGGGCCAATCATCTGCCGGCCGCAGTGCTCTTCGCTTCGGCACAGGATGAAATTTCGTTCGCAGGCAAGGCAAGAGATGCCGCCTGGTTCGTGGCCCTGGCCGAGGGGCTGGCCGGGCTGGATCCTGCATTCCGCACCTGGGCGCTGCGGCGTCCGCTGAAGCTGCTGGACCTCGGTGGGGATGCCCTTACCGCAGCGCGCGTTGCACTGTGGCTTCGGGACAACCCGGAGCCCGGTGTCTACGTCCGCCAGCTGAGCCTCTCCGGCGTGCATACCAAGTTCATTGAGGGCAACCGGACGGTGATCGATGAATTGCTCGGAGCGCTGTCCGCGGAAACGGCGGCCAGGGATGCCCCGGAGGCTGCCGCGGAGCTGGTGGCTGACGCAGAGCAGGTAGCCGGGGTGGCCGCTGAAGCCGGCTCGCTCCTGGGGCAGCCGGCCCCGCGGACTCCCGCCGCTCGATTTGCCGTCCGGCATGGGTTCCTGCACCCTCCGGAGCTCGTGCGGTTCCGTTCACTGGATGCTGCTGTGCCGTTGCTGGGCAGCGCCCGGGATGTCACGGTGACGGCTGAGGCGTTCAGCACCCTGCGCCTGCCCGTCACAAGAGTGCTGGTCACGGAGAACCTGGTGAACTTCCTGGCGGTCCCGGAACAGCCCGGAACCCTGGCGATCTACGGCGGCGGGTACGGCTTCTCGGCACTGCGGGATGCATCGTGGCTGCGGGACTGCAACGTCCTGTACTGGGGCGACCTGGATACCCACGGGTTCCAGATTCTCGACCAGCTCAGGGCAGTCCACCCGCATGTGGTGAGCGTATTGATGGACGAAGCGACGCTCCTGGCGCACCGGGACGTGTGGGGCAGCGAGCCGGCACCATCCACGGCGGCCCTTGGCCGGCTGACTGCCGATGAGGCGGCGCTCTACAAAAGACTGCAAAACGACGCATATGGAACAGCTGTCCGGCTGGAGCAGGAACTCGTCCGCTGGGACTGGGTGCTGGCACGCCTGTTGGGTTAACCGGGATTGGGTTGACCGGGACTTTGGACAAACCGCGCCTGAAAGGACTTCGGACTCTGGCGACCGGGAGGGAACCGGCGGAGGATCGCCCTATCAGCGGTTTGCGGGCGAAAGGGCGCCGGTCATGATGTGGGGTTACGGCTCGAACATGGGCTGGATGATGTGGCTCTGGGGCGTCCTCCTGCTCGTTGGGATCGCGTTGCTGGTGCTCGTGGCCGTGCGGTTGTCAGGCACCGGTAGGACGTCAGAACGTCATCCTGAACCGCGGGGACTGCTAGGACCCGATGCCGGCCGGACCCGGGCGCAGCAGATCCTCGATGAACGCTTTGCCCGGGGTGAAATCGCGGAGGAGGAATACCGCGAGCGGCTGAGGGTCCTCGGCGAGGGCCCCTGATGCGTGCCATCAGCCGGCGGCGGGCGCTGCTGCTGGGAGGCCTGGGAGCGGCGGCCACGGTGGCCGGCGGAGCCGGACTCTGGTGGACGGCCACGTCCCGTTTCTCCCCCGAAGCCGGCGGTGGGTTCGCGGAGCCGGAGGAGCTGCGCAGCACTGACGGACAACTGAATGTCCGGCTCGAGGCTTCGCCCGTATCGGTGCCCCTCGGCGGCCTGCAGGCATCTATCCTGGGTTACAACGGAGGCGTCCCCGGCCCCACACTGCGGGTGCGGGGCGGAGACACACTCCAGATCGAGCTGGTCAACAACCTGGGGGTCCCCACCAACCTGCACGTCCACGGCCTCCACGTCTCGCCCCAGGGCAATGGTGACAATGTCTTCGTCATGGTCCCGCCGGGCCAGTCGTTCAGCTATGAGCACCGCCTCCCCGCGGACCACCCTTCCGGAACGTACTGGTACCACCCCCACCACCACGGCATGGTGGCAGACCAGGTTTCCGCCGGCCTTTTCGGCGCCATCATCGTTGAAGAAGAGGATGCGCCCGCCGTCAGCCGGGAACGCATCCTGGTGGTTTCGGACATCACCCTGGACGGCTCAGGTGCCCTGGCGGAGGCCACACCAATGGACCGGATGCTCGGGCGCGAAGGCCGGCTGGTTCTGGTGAACGGCCACAGCAACCCGGAGCTTTCCGCCCGGCCAGGCGAGCGCGAGCGGTGGCGGATCGTGAACACGTGCGTTGCCCGCTACCTGCGGCTCCGGCTGGACGGACAGCAGTGGGAGCTGCTGGGCATTGACCTGGCCCGTTTCCCCACACCGCAGACGGTGGACGAGGTGCTGCTTGCGCCGGGCAACCGTGCCGATGTCCTGGTCACAGCCACCGCTGGTGTGTCCGCCCTCAGGACCAGCTACTACAACCGGGGAAGCATGGCAGGCATGATGGGGCGGGCCGCCCGCGGACCGGACGGCACCGGGGACCTGGTGCTGGCAACGTTCTCGGTGTCCGGAACCCCGGCCACCGCGCCGCCGGCGTCGCCGCCGATGCCCGCCCGGCCGGCACCGGAGGACCTGCGGAACGCGGTGGTTGCAGCCCGCAGGCAACTGACCCTCGCAACAGGCACGGGTATGGGGATGGGCATGGGAATGATGTCATTCACCATCAACGGGCGGACCTTCGATCCGGACCGCACGGACACCGTTGTGGCTGCAGGGACGGTGGAAGAGTGGACGCTGCTCAACCCCAGCCCCATGGACCACCCCTTCCACCTGCATGTCTGGCCCATGCAGGTTGTCGAGGAAGCAGGGACCGCCCCGGACTCGGCTACCTGGCGGGACGTGGTCAACATCCCCGCCAACGGCCAGGTGAAAGTCCGGATCAGTTTCACGGGTTTCACCGGCCGTTCCGTGTACCACTGCCACATCCTTGACCACGAGGACCAGGGCATGATGGGCGTGATTGACGTCCGCTGAGCCAGGCACCAAACACTCACGGCTACCCGGATGTTCTACCGCCCCGCAGCGTAGCCCTGGCCGCCCCGCGGGTTGGCCGCAGCCTTCAGCACGCCCGTCTCCGGACAGCGAACCACAGCCGACAGGCGTCCCAGGGACCAGTCCCCCGCCCGGGTCACAATGTGGCCGCGCGCCTCGAGTCCGGAGACGACCCCGTCCCCGAGCCTGTCCTCGACAACCGCGCCGCCGGGCGTCCAGGTGCGGGGCCAGAAGGAGCCCGGGATGGATGTGGTGTGGAAGGCGGGCGCGTCGATGGCCTGCTGGGGCTCATACCTGCCCACGATCGTCCGCAGCAGGTACAACAGCTGCCACTGGTCCTGCTGGTCGCCGCCCGGCGACCCGAGAGCCGCCACCGCCCGGCCGTCCCGGAGCACCAGCGTGGGCGTCAGTGTGGTGCGCGGCCGCTTGCCGGGGGCCAGGGTGGACGGGGCGCCGTCCTCCAGCCACGTCATCTGCAGCCGTGATCCCAGGCAGAAGCCAAGCTCGGGGATCGCCGGGGAAGACTGCAGCCAGCCGCCGGACGGGGTGGCTGAAACCATGTTTCCCCACTGGTCCACCACATCGATGTGGCAGGTATCGCCGCGGGTTTCCCCGGTGGGCTGCACCGTCGGCTCGCCCACGCCCGCAAACGCGCCTTCCCCGCGGGCAGCGAGCGACGGCGGGAGGTACTCCGTGCGCAGCGGCGGCAGGAAGGGCGTGTGGCCGGGAACCCCGCCGGGCCGGAACGCGTGCGAGGCCTTCTCCCCGATCAGCTGCCGGCGCTCCGCGGCATACTCCCTGCTCAACAGGTAGTCCAGGGGCACCGCGGCGTCGCCGTAGTACGCCTCGCGGTCCGCGATGGCCAGCTTCTGCGCCTCCAGGATGGTGTGCGCGCCGAGCTCGGTGGAGGGATCCAGGTACTCGCCGCCGAACCCGTCCAGGATCGCGAGCGTCTGCAGCAGCGCCGGTCCCTGGCCCCACGGACCAGTCTTGGCAATGGTGTGGCCGCGGAACTCCAGGGTGGCTGCGGGCTCGTACCCGGCGGAGAATCCCGCAAAATCCGCTTCCACCATCACGCCGGCATGGTCCGTGCCGGACGAGTGGCGGTGCGGTTCGGCCAGGAACGCGACCGCCGCCTTGGCCACGAAACCCTCCCGCCACTCCCGCCGTGCGGCATCGATCCGCGCTGACCGCGGCGCCGGCGTGCCGCCGTCGTCCTCCACATCCGTGCCGGCGGCAATAAGCCGCTCAAGGACGTCCGCGTACGCCGCATTCTTAACGATGTCTCCCCCTGCGGGAACTTTGCCGTCCGGCATCCAGAGGGCGGCCGACGTCGGCCAGTGCTCCCTGAACAGCCCCGCAACGGAGGCGATGGTGCTGGCCACGCGGTCCAGGACGGGGTGCCCCTTCCTGGCGTAGCCGATGGCGAAGGACAGCACGTCCGCCAGGTCCCACGTGCCGTGGTCGCGGAGGAGCAGCAGCCAGGCGTCGACGGCGGCGGGCACGGCGGCGGCGAGCGCCCCGGCACCGGGCACCAGTTCCAGCCCTTCGGCAAGGTAATGCTCCCGCGTTGCCGCGGCCGGTGCGGGTCCCTGCCCCATCAGCACAACGGGTTCGGAGGGATTGCCGGCGGTGGTCAACACGCCCGTCATGTCCCCGCCCGGGCCATTCAGGTGGGGTTCCACCACGTGCAGAACGAACGCGCCGGCCACGGCGGCGTCGAACGCGTTCCCGCCCCGCTCCAGCACCGCCTGCGCCGAGGCCGTGGCCAGCCAGTGGGTGGAGGCCGTCATGCCGAACGTGCCCTGGAGGGTGGGGCGGGTGGTGAAGCTGCCTGCCGGTGTGTACGCCATGGAGTGCAATCCTAGGGACCCGGCGGGGACGCGGCCGTGACCGCCACGCCCGCCTCCCGGCCGGGGTCCGCTACGGATGCACCAGGATTTTGACTGCCGTGTCCTTGTGGTTGATCAGGGTGTCGAACCCCTGCTCCACCAGGTCATCGAGCGCGATCCTCCCGGTGATGAACGGCTTGAGGTCCACCTTGCCCTCCTGCACCATCTTTATGACGGCGGGGTGGTCGCGGACGTAGGCGATGGTGCCGCGCAGGTCGATCTCCTTGAGCACAAGCTTCTGCATGTCCAGCGTGGCCGGCGCGCCCCAGATGGCCACGTTGACCACCACGCCCCCTGGCCGGACGGCGTCGAGCATGGTGTCCAGCACGGCGTTTACGCCCGCGCACTCGAAGGCGACGTCCGCGCCGGTCCCGCCGGTGAGCTCCCGCACCCGCGCCGGAACGTCCTCCTTGCTGGGGTCCAGCACATGGTCCGCCACGCCGCTGGACGTGGCCTTCTCCTTCCGGGCCTGGGTCAGTTCGCTGACGATCGTGGTCACACCCATGCCCTTGAGCACCGCGGCGGTCAGCAGCCCGATCGGCCCCGATCCGCCCACCAGCGCCGTATCCCCGGCCTTCACGCCGCTGCGCTCCACCGCATGGTGCGCCACGGACAGCGGCTCGATCAGCGCCGCCTCGTCAAGCGGGATGTCCCCGATGGGGTGTACCCACCGTTTGTCCACCACGATGGTTTCGCTCAGGCCTCCGCCGCCGCCGGAGAGCCCGATGAACCCCATCTGCCGGCACAGATGGTAGCTGCCGGCCTGGCACATATCGCAGTCACCGTCCACAAAGTACGGTTCGACGACGACGTTGTCACCCGCTGCCAGCCCCTCCACGCCTTCACCGACTTCGGAGACAGTCCCGGAGAATTCGTGCCCCATGGTCACCGGCGCCTCCTCGTGGGACAGCGGGTGCGGATGGCCCGGCGCCGGGACGAAGATGGGGCCTTCCAGGTACTCGTGCAGGTCTGAACCGCAGATGCCGCACCACGCGACGTCGATCTTTACCGCTCCAGCTCGGAGCTGCGGCTCCGGGATGTCCTCGATGCGGATGTCCTTGCGTCCGTGGAAACGTGCTGCCTTCATGATGGTCTCTACCTTTCAGCGGGTGTGGTGGCTGGGCTGCAGTTCGTACACCGGCGTCTCCAGCCCTTCCATCCGGGCCTTGAGCTGCAGGGCCAGGTAGGAGGAGTAGTGCCGGCTTTGGTGCAGGTTGCCGCCGTGGATCCAGAGGTTGGGAACGTTGGTTGGTTTCCACATATTGCGCAGCTCCCCCTCCCACGGACCAGGGTCTTTTGGCGTGTCTGAGCCGTATCCCCAGCACTTGCCCACCTGGTCCGCTACTTCGGGCGAGACCAGGTCAGCCAGCCACCCGTTCATTGAGCCGTAGCCGGTGGCGTAGACAATCAGGTCGGCCTCCAGCTCCGTGCCGTCCGCCATGACCACGGCGTTGCCGGTGATCTTGGAGACCTGCCCTGACTTCAGCTTGACCCGTCCGTCGATGATCAGCTGGGAGGCGCCGACGTCGATGTAATAGCCGGAGCCGCGCCGCAGGTACTTCACGAAGAGCCCGGAGCCGTCCACGCCGAAGTCCAGATCGAACCCGGCGGCCTCCAGCTGCGAGTAGAACTCCGCGTCCTGCTCGGCCATCTGCTGGTACACCGGGACCTGGGTTTCCGGCAGGATCCGCATGGGCAGCGAGGCGAACAGGAGGTCTGCCTTCTCGGTGGTGATCCCATTGGCCAGCGCCTTCTCCGAGTACAGACCGCCCAACGCCAGGTCCATCAGGGATTCGCTCCGGGCGATGTGGGTGGAGGAGCGCTGGACCATGGTGACGTCGGCGCCGTGCTCCCAGAGGTCCGCGCAGATATCGTGAGCGGAGTTGTTGGAGCCGATCACCACGGCCTTCTTGCCCGTCCAGTCCCCGCCGCCGGGGTGCTGCGAGGAGTGCCGCTGTTCCCCCAGGAAGCTCTCGGCGCCGTCGAACGTGGGGATGCTGGGGTAGCCGGAGACGCCCAGGGCGAACACCAGCTGCTTGGGCCGGAGGGTGACAGGTTCGCCGTTGCGGAGGACGTTGACCGCCCATTCCTGTGTGCCGTCGTCGTACTCCGCGTCCACGCACTCGGTGCCGGACCAGTAGTTCAGCTCCATGATGCGGGTGTAGTGCTCCAGCCAGTCGCCGATCTTGTCCTTGGCGGCGAAGACGGGCCAGTCGTCCGGGAACTGCAGGTAGGGCAGGTGGTCGTACCAGACGGGGTCGTGCAGGTGCAGGGACTTGTAGCGGTTCCGCCAGGAGTCCCCGGGCTTCTGGTTTTTCTCGATGATGATGGTGGGCACACCCAGCCGCCGCAGCCGCGCCGCGAGGCCGATCCCGCCCTGCCCGCCGCCAATGATCACGCAGTAGGGCTGCTCTTCGTACCCGAGTTTCGCCTCCTGCTCCTCCTTGAGCTCCAGCCAGGACCGGCGCCCCCTGACGATCTCGTGCGCCACCCCCTGGTCGCGGCGCGGGCCCTTCTTCTCCTCGAAGCCCTTGAGTTCCTGCATGGTGGTGAGCAGCGTCCAGCACTTGCCGTCCCGCAGCCGCAGGTGGCCGTAGCCGCGGGCAGCGCCGGTTTCGAAAGCTATCCAGGCTTCCACGGTTCCATCAACGCCCGTACTGCCCGTGGCGTCCTCGGCCAGGGCCCAGTTGGCGGGCTGGACCCGGTCAAGGGTGGCTTCCAGCATCCGCCGGATGTCGGCTTTGCCTTCGAGCGTCTTGATGTTCCAGGTGAAGGCCACGAAGTCCCGCCAGTAGCTGTCGTCCCCGAAAAGCTCCAGCGCCGCCTCCACGTCGCGCCGCTGCAGGGCCTCATCCAGTGACGTCAGCCAGGCCTGCGCGGCGGCCGTTGGTGATTCGGTCATGTCCACTCCTTTGTGTGATGGTCCGTGGTGTTGGGGCGGCCCCGTTTCCGTCCTGCACCCTGCGATATGCTGGGCGGGCGTGAGCTGCGTCACCCCAGTGAAACGCAGTGGGGGTTACAGCAGCGTTGCATGCAACACCGCCGGGCGAAGGCGACGGCGGTGGAAGGGAGCCATGGACCACGGCCTGAAGTTCTCGGACCCGGCGGCGTATTCGCGGGTGCTGCGCCGCGCCCATGAACTGGTGATCTCCGGCGTTCCGCGGCCCGAAATCCCGGAACTGCTGGCCAGCTCGTGGCGCCGCTCCATGGCGCTGGGCATCAGCCCTGACCAGCACAGCCCCCGCCACCTGCATGAGGTGTCCGAGGTCCTGGAGCTGCGGCGGGAGCACCGGCTGCAGCAGGTCATGCCGGCGCTCAGCGAGCTCCTGGCCGATGACTCCAGCGACGGACGGCACCTCCTGGTGCTGACGGACGCAGGCGGCGAGATCCTGTGGCGGGTGGGCAGCGCCCAGGTGCTCCGGCGGGCGGACCGGCTGGAGTTCTCCGAGGGCGCGGACTGGTCCGAGGCGGGAATCGGCACCAACGCCATCAGCGAGGCTCTGGTCACCGGCCGTCCGGTGCAGCTGTTCTCCGCCGAGCACCTAGTCCGCACGCACCACGAGTGGGCCTGCACCGCGGCGCCCATCACCGATCCTTCCACCGGCAGGCTGTTGGGCGTGCTGGACGTCTCCGGGCCGTTGGAGTCCCTTACTGCGGACACGCTGCGCATGGTGCGGTGCGCGGTGAGCATGGCGGAGGCGCTGTTGAGGACGTCCGACGGCGGCGCGTCCCTGGGTGCCTCTTCCCTGGCTCCTGCTTCCCGGACGCCTTCCCGGACGAGGGCCGCACTGCGGCCTTCGGCGGCAGTCGAGTCTCTTGAACTGCTCGGCGACCAGCCGGCGGCGGTGTTCCGGAACGGCAGCCGGGTGCCGCTGACCCTGCGGCGGGCGGAGATCCTGGCGCTGCTGGATTCGCGGACGCAGGGCTGGAGCGCCGAGGAACTGGCCTACGAGCTCCACGGTGACGCGGGTATCGCAGCGTCCATCCGGACGGAAATGTTCCGGGTCCGGTCCCTGCTGGGCGATGCCATAGCGTCCAACCCTTACCGAATGGATAAGGGGCTCACCGGGCAATCGGATGCCGGCCAGGTGCTGCGGCTGCTCCGCGGGGGCAACGTGGCTGCCGCGCTGGAAGCCTACCGCGCTCCCCTGCTCAGCCGGTCCGGAAACATGGCGGTACAGCTCCTGCGGGACCGGCTGGAGCTGTCCCTGGGAGCGGCCGTTCGTGCCAGCACAGACCCCGCGCTGATCATCCGCTGGCTGTCCACGGACATGGGCTCGGCGGACATGCAGGCGGTGGAGGCGTTGGGGAAACTGGTGGGCAGGAGCGATGCACGGTATCTGTCATTCAGCGCGGGAGCGGCAGCGGCAGAAGCAAAACTCGCCATGGGCGGGACCTAAGGCACTTCCGCACCCGAGGGATCACGTGGGAAGTTGCAGGGGTGAGCAGGACACCCCGGCGGAGCCTCCGGCTGCGGCAATGTGACGCTGCCGGCAATGGGACAAAGACCAACCATGCTGCCGTCGTCGCCATCAAGGCAGTCCATACCCTGGCGTGGCTGTCGATTGAGTCGTGCGTTGTTTATCTGCTCATCACCGGCCTGGCCGGGCGCACCGACAAGCGTGCGGGCGTAGCCGCTGCAGTGGTCACCGCCGAGACCCTGGTGTTCGCCGGAAACGGGTTCCGCTGCCCCCTCACTGGCCTGGCCAAGCGGTACGGCGCCGAGTCCGGCTCGGTCACGGACATCTACCTGCCCCGGTGGTTCGCCCACAACTTGCCGGCCATCCACACTCCCCTGTTGGTGCTGATGGCCTACCTCCACCTGAAAAACCTCCGCCGCGGACGGGCAACTGGGTCCTAGGTTTCACCCTGCGGGCGCACTTACCGGACTGCGTTGTTCGCGTTCACGCGGCCGTTGGCCCAGTAGGTGCCGGTGCCGGAGATCTTGTCGGCGCTTGATTGGACCTTCTCCCGGATGGCCTTGTTGTCAGCTCCGGGGTTGACGCTCCAGGCGAGCGCGGCGGTGGCAGCCACAATCGGGGAGGACATCGAGGTGCCGTTGCCCACGTCGTAGCCCAGCGAGCGGTTGTTCTGTGTTCCCAGGTAGAACTTGTGGTTCGGGAAGGTGGAGTAGACGTTGACGCCGGGGGCGGCGATGTCCACCCAGCTTGCCCCGTAGGTGGAGAAGGATGCCTTGGCGTCGAAGTTGTCCGTGGCGGCGACGGCCATGACGTTGGGATACCCGGCCGGATAGATCTTGGTCTGGTTCCCGCCGTTCCCGGCAGCGGCCACCAGCACGGCGCCCTTGTTCCACGCGTTGTTGACGGCTGTTTCGAGAGTGCGTGATGCCCGCACCCCAAGGCTCATGTTGATCACTTTCGCCCCGTTATTGACGGACCAGTTGATTCGTTCGCGAGGCCTGAGCTCCGACGCCGCTGTCATTGAGGACTTTGCCGTCCAGGATGCTGCACCCCGGGCACACCCCGGCAACGCCAATGGTGTTGCCGGCGGTGGCGGCAACAGTTCCGGACACGTGCGTGCCGTGGCCGTAGTTGTCCTCGCCGGTGCTGGCACCGCTGAAGTTGGCCCGTGCCAAAACCTTCGGTGCGATGTCCGGGTTGTCGCTGGCGACTCCCGAGTCGAGGACGGCAACCCTGACGCCGGCGCCCTTGGTGACGCCCCACGCTTCGACGGCGTCCACGTCAGCGTCTGCCTTGCCCGCGCTGATAGTCAGTGTGCCGGCGGTGTTTGTGAACGACTGGCCTGTGTTGTTGAGGGCGTACTGGCGGCTGAAGTACTGGTCGTTTGACGCGGCCGTAACAATCTCGTCTGCCTCGGCGTAGTCGACGGCAGGGTTGCGGTCCAGCGCTTCGATGAGCTGGAGTTCCTTGCCCGCAGGGACCTTGATCAGGCGGGCGCCGGTGCCGCCGATTTCAGGTCCGTTACTAAGTCCGTACCCCCGCAGAACGGCGGCCGCCGCGGCGTGGTCCCGGAACTTGACCATGATCTGCCCGGCGATGTGGGACGGTTCGGCTGCGGTGCCGGGGGCTGCCAGGGTGATTCCGCCCAGCACCATCGCGGCCGCTGCGAAACCTGCCGTCAGGAGTCTTTTCATCCCGTCAGTTTGCTCCTCGCAGCCCTGGCTGGATAGGGCCCTTCGTGGAGAGGTGGACTAAGCCGAGTGATTCCGGACAAATAACATCTCTTGCCACGCAGTTAACCGCTGATTCATATTCCCCTCAGGACCTGTCCAACCGCCGTCCCTAGGTTCGAACGCATGGACAACATCTCCCGCAGATCCCTGATTTCCGCCGGCCTGGGTGCCGGACTCGTCGCCGCCCTGCCAGGTGCCGCCGTCGCCGTTTCCACAGCGGACGACGCCGGCCTCCGCACCGATCCCTTCATGCTCGGCATAGCGTCGGGCGAGCCGTGGCCGGACGGCTTCGTGATCTGGACGCGCCTCGCACTGGACCCGCTGGCCGAGGACGGCCTCGGCGGCATGCCCGCACGCCAGGTCCCCGTGGCCTGGGAAGTGGCTGAGGACGCGGGCATGCGCGCCGTAGTAGCCCGCGGCGTCGAGCACGCCCGGATTGAAACCGCCCATTCCGTCCACGTGGAGCTCCAGGGCCTCAAGCCCGGCCGCGAGTACTTCTACCGCTTCCGCAGCGGACGCCACCTCAGCCAGGTGGGCCGCACGCTCACCAGCCCCGCGCCGCACGAGACGCCGGCCGCGCTGGCCATGGCGTTCGCCAGCTGTTCGCAGTATGAGCACGGCTACTTCACCGCCTACACGCGCCTGGCCGAGGACCAGCCGGACCTGGTGCTGCACCTGGGCGACTACCTCTACGAGTACAAGAAGGACAGCTACGTGATCGGCGGCGGCAACCCGCGCGACCACCAGGGCCCGGAGACCACCACGCTGCAGGGCTACCGGCAGCGGCACGCGCAGTACAAGTCCGACGCCGACCTGCAGGCCGCGCACGCGGTGGCACCTTGGCTTGTGGTGTGGGATGACCACGAGGTGGACAACAACTGGGCGGACGAAATTCCGGAGAACAGGGACGCCGGCCAGCTCAACGACACCACTGAGCGGTTCCGCCAGCGCCGCGCCGCCGCGTTCCAGGCGTACTACGAGAACATGCCGCTGCGGAGGTCCTCCGTGCCGGCCGGGTTCGACATGAAGATCTACCGCACCATCCAGTGGGGCCAGCTGGCCAACTTCCACATGATGGACACCCGGCAGTACCGCGACGACCAGCTGGCCGGTGACGGCTGGAAGAAGAACGTGGCCGAACGGCTCGCGGAGAACCGGACCATCACCGGCGCGGAGCAGGAGAAGTGGCTGCTGGACGGGTTCCGGAACTCCACCCAGCGCTGGGACATCCTGGGCCAGCAGGTGTTCTTCGCCGAGCGTGACCGCGCGCAGGCGCTGGAGATTGACGACGTCTCCATGGACGGCTGGGACGGGTACGCCGCCTCCCGCCGCCGCATCACCCAGGGCTGGCTGGACGCGAAGGTGCGCAACGCCGTCGTACTCACCGGCGATGTGCACCGCAACTGGGCCAATGACCTCAAGGTGGACTACAAGGATCCGGCCTCGCCCGTGGTGGGTTCAGAACTGGTGTGCACGTCCATCACCTCCACCGGCAACGGCACCGGCTCCACAGCCGATCCGGTCATGGCGTGGAACCCGCACCTGAAGTTCTTCAATGACAACCGCGGCTACGTGAACACGCGCATCACCCGCGACTCGATGACGGCGGACTTCCGCACGCTGGACTACGTCACGACGCCGGGCGCACCGGTTTCGACGAAGGCGTCCTTTGCCATCCAGGACGGGGTTCCGGGGCTGCAGGCGCGGGGGTAGCCTCTGAGAAGGACGTACGACGGCGGGGCGGCCGGCATTTCTGCTGGCCGCCCCGCCGCCTGTGTGCAGTCAGCGTGAAGGCTTCTGCGCCGGCTGCCCGGTGAGCGTCACCGCCCTGCGCCCTCTGCGGGCATTACTTGAGGCTCAGTACCTCGTCGATGGGGCGGCCGTTGACGAACACCTGGGCGCTCGTGGCCCCGGCCGCGGCCATGGCCGTGTACTCCAGCTGCGCCTTCGCACGGGGAATGTCGCACACGCCGCCCAGCATGAACTGCCCGGTGAGGTAAATGGTGATGGTGCTGCCGGCCAGCTCCCCGCCGGCGTAGGTAAGGCTGGACTGGTACAGGACATTCACAAGCCCCGAGAGGCCGACGTCGCGGCTCTTGTTCGAAAGCAGGGCCTCGACGCTGGGACGCACCTGGTCCGTGAAGCGGACCGGCGCCGTGGTGGTGGCCACGAGGCTGTCGCCGCAGCCGATCAAGGGACCGGAGACGCCGTTGTCGTCCACGGCAACGTAATAGATGGTCAGCGGGGCCACCTGTTCCGGAAGCCCTCCCGGGGCAGGTTCCTCGGTGGGCGGCGGGCTTGTGGGCGGCGGGCTTGTGGGGGCGGACGACGGCGGGGCGGCGGCTGTGGAGGGCGGGGCCGCCGGCGGGCTGGTCGCCGCGGTGGGGCTCGCCGTCGTTGGTGCGGCTGGGCTGGTGGTGGGTGCCGCCGTCGTTGTTGTTGCGGTGGAGGTACCCGTGGGCGCCGGGGCCGGCGGGCCGAAGCAGCCTGTGAGGATGACCAGGGCGCTGAAGGTGAGAACGCTGAATGCCGAAAGCCTGGGCCTGGTCATGATGCTCCTTGGGGTGCTGGCGTTACCGAAATGCGAAACTTTTGGGTCCGCTGCTGCTGCGGGCCCAAGCGTTGGCGCGGGTTCCGTGTACCCGCGCAGTCAAGAGTTACGCAAACGCGTACAGAGCCTCGCGTGGCCGGGCACCTGGTCACCAGACGGAGTCGCCCCGCAGGACGGCGTCGCTGCCGCCGTCAACATAGATGACCTGTCCGCACAGGTGTGTGTTCTCCTCGCTGTTGAGCCACGCCAGCAGGCGGGCAACGACGGTGGGCTCGGCGATCCCGTTCAGCGGCATCGGGACCACATTAAGCAGCTGCTCCCGCCGTGCCGGGGTGGCGATGAGGTCGGCTGTCATCGGGGTGGCGATGATGCCGGGCGCCGCGGCATTGAGCGGGATGCCGGCCCCGGCCCACGCCGGCGTGGCGGCCTCGCGGCGGACCCACCGGGAGAGCGCCAGCTTGGCCGACGCGTAGATCAGCTGTCCCGTACTCGCCGGATCCCTGGCCAGGACCTCAGCGCGTGCCATGGCAGCGGGCTCATCCCCCGCCGTCAGCAGAGCAACGAGCTCACCGTCGCTGGGCAGGAGGGCGGCCATCGAAGAAACGAGGACGGCCCGTGGAGCCTCCGATCCCGCCAGAAGGGGGCGGAGGCCTTCAAGGGTGGCCACCGTGCCGAAGTAGTTCACGGCCACGGTGGCGGGCGCCGGGACGGCCAGGCCGGCGACGGCGTAGATGGCATCGATGGATCCGCCGCTGAGCCTGCCTGCCTCTTGGACCAGGGCTGCGCGCCCTTCAGCGGTGGAAAGGTCCACCACCACCTCGGCGTCGTGGATGTCCACCCCAATGACCCGTTCGCCCCGCTGCTCAAGCAGGTCCTTGGTTGCCTTCCCGATGCCCGAGGCAGCGCCGGTGAGGACAGATGTGCGGGGCATGGTGTCTTCTTTCCCTGGCCAGCCAGCATGTGGTTCCACTGTGCCCGCCTGCCCGCCGTGCGGCCAGAGTCCAAGGGCCCCCGAACGCGGAAGGGCCTGGGCCCGGTTTGAAACCGGACCCAGGCCCTTCCGGCGCTTGGTCAGCGTGTCCTACAGTGGAGCGGCTCAGCCCAGGATGAGGTTCAGGATGAACAGCAGCGGGATGGAACCGGCCCACACGGCGGTGGTGATGCCGGACCAGCCGCGGAGCGCTGCGGTGCCTTCGAGCCCGGTGAACCGGGTGACCACCCAGAAGTAGGAATCGTTGAAGTAGCTCAGGATCATGGATCCGGCGGTGCAGGCCATGGCCGCCACCAGCGGGTCGATGCCCAGCGTGCCAACCAGCGGGGCGGTGACGGAGGCGGCGGTGATCATTGCCACCGTGCCCGAGCCCTGGGCCAGCCGGACCAGGGTGGCCACCAGGAACGGCACCAGGAACGCGGGCAGGGCCGTGGCGGCGATGGCCTCGGCCAGGGCGTCACCCACGCCCGAGCTGCGGAGCACCTGTCCCAGCGCTCCGCCGGCACCGGTGATCAGCAGGATGAGCCCGGCGGAGGCGGCAGCCTCGGCAAACCAGTGCTGGACCCGGCTGCGCGGAGTCCACCGCGGCAGCAGCACGTAGACCGCGAGGAGGACGCCGATGATCAGCGCGATCACCGGGTTGCCGATGAAGGCGAAGGGAACAACCCAGGCGGACGGCTCGTACGTGCCGCCCACTACGCCCTGGGCGTTCTGGTCGATGGCGCCGGTGACCGTGTTCAGCACGATCAGCAGCAGCGGGACCAGGAGGGGCAGGGAAGCGAGGAACGCACCCACGCGGTGCGGCTTGGCGCCCTCGGGCGGGGTGCCCAGGTCCAGCTCGGGATCGTCCGGCAGGTCCTCCTGCGCGGGGGCGGCGGCGTCGTCGTCGGTCATGGTTCCGGTGCTGCCGTGGTGGGATCCCTCAGCGGCACCCACCAGCGCGGCGCGGCCGTAGACGGCCTCGCGGACCTCCTCGGTGACGGAACTTTCGAGCTTGGGTCCCATCCACTTGGCGTAGGTCACGGCAATGGGAAGGAGCAGGACGGTGAACACCAGGCCGGTGAGGATGACAGCTCCCAGGTCCGCGCCCAGCAGGCCGGTGACGGCCAGGGGGCCGGGGGTGGGCGGGACCAGGTGGTGAGTCAGGGTCATGCCGACGCCCAGTGCCAGGGCCAGCGTCACGTAGCCGGCGCGCTTGACCCGCGCGATGGAACGGGCCAGCGGGTTCATGATCACGTAGCCGGAGTCGCAGAAGACCGGGATGGACACCAGGGCGCCCACGGTGCCCATGGCCCAGGGCTCCCGGCCCTTGCCGAACAGCCGCAGGAAGGCCAGGGCCAGCGCGTTGGCGGCGCCGGAGACTTCGAGGATCTTGCCGATGGCCACACCCAGGCCGATCACGATGCCGATCGAGGCAAGGGTGTTGCCGAAGCCGGTGGTGATGGCCTTGACGATGTCGAGGGGGCTCTGGCCGGCCACGAGGCCGGTCACGAGGGCGGCGATGAGCAGCGCGACGAACGCGTCGAGCCGGGTGCGCAGTACGAGCACGACGATGGTCGCGATGCCCAGTACCAGCGCAAGTAGCAGTTGTATATCCACGTTGATGTACTCCTTGGGGACAAGAGCCCGGGCGCGCTGCCCGGCTCTCCTCGAATGGCGCCAGTGCCTTTTGGAATTGACTCCGTCGAGTGACGGGTGCCACACTATCCGGACATAAGACATCTGACAAGCCAATGGAGGAGGGATGCCGGTGAGCCGCCAGACACTTGCTGACTCGGTCTTCGCCGAGCTTCTGGAACGCGTGCTCTCCGGCGACCTTCCGCCCCAGTCGTCGCTGCCGGCGGAGGCGGAGCTCGCCAAGTCCGCCGATGTGAGCCGGCTGACGGTCCGCGAGGCCCTGAAGACCCTGCAGGCCCAGAACATCGTGACGGTCCGGCGCGGCCTGGGGACCTACGTGAATCCGCCCGAGGAATGGACGGGGCTGGAGGCCATCCTCCGGGCAGCCGCCCGCGGCACCGGGATTGACGAGGCAGCGCTGAAGCTCCTCGAGGTCCGCCGCATCATGGAAACCGGGGCCGCCGAACTCGCAGCCAGGCACGCCACGGCCGAGCATTTTGCCGCCATGGAGAAGGCGATTGCGGACCTGGAAACGGCGCATGAGGCCGCAGACCTGGACGCCGTGACCCTGGCGGACCTTGCCTTCCACAACGTGGTGTTCAGGGCTTCGGCGAACCCGTTCCTCCCGGCGCTGCTGGGCCAGCTGGGCCACCTGCTCTACACCACGCGCCGGGAAACCTCTGCGTTTCCCGAAGTCCAGCGCCATGCGCTGGAGCACCACCGGCTGGTCCTGGCGGCGATTGCCACGGGAGAAGCGGAAACAGCCCGCAAGGCCATGGACGAGCACATCAACCAGACCTACGACGACTACGCACGCTTCATCAAAGCCAAGGAATCCAACACAGGAGTTGAACCAGCATGACCGGAACCACCGTTTTTCCCGCTGCACGCACGGCCGTCCTGACCGGCGCCGCCTCGGAGCGCGGCATTGGCCGCGCGACTGCAGACAGGCTGGCCCGCGAGGGCTGGAACATCGCCATCCTGGACATCGACGGCGAGGCTGCCGCCCTGGCTGCCAAGGAGATCGGGGACAAGCACGGCGTGCAGGCGCTGGGACTGAAGACGGATGTCTCGGACGAGGCGTCCATCGATGCCGCCGTCAGCCGGGTGGAGGCGGAACTGCCTCCCATCGTGGCCCTGGCCAACATCGCCGGCATCAGCTCCCCGCGGCCCTTCATGGAGGAAACCAAGGAAGGCTGGGAGCGGGTCTTCGCGATCAACATGACCGGGACCTTCCTGGTAACCCAGCGCGTCCTTGGCGGCATGATTGACCGGAAGCTTGGCCGGGTTGTGAGCATCTCCTCCATCTCCGCCCAGCGCGGCGGCGGCACCTACTCCAAGGTTGCGTACAGCTCCGCCAAGGCCGGGATCATCGGCTTCACCCGCGCCCTGGCCCGCGAGATGGGCGAGCACGGCATCACCGTCAACTGCATCGCCCCGGGGCCCGTGGACACGGACATCATGGGCGGCACGCTGACGGACGAGCGGAAGAAGGAGATGTCCAAGGACATCCTGGTGGGCCGCGTGGGAACCGTGAACGACATGGCGGCGTTGATGGCCTTCCTCATGGGCGAGGACGCCGGCTTCATCACCGCGGCCACCTACGACATCAACGGTGGACTGCAGATTTCCTAGGCTTCTTCAGGCGAGCGCGCACGTAACCCCTCCTGGAGAAGTACGACGGCGGTGCGCTGCCCGCCGTCGTTATGCCGCCGCGCTGCCAGGGGAGGTGGGCGACGCTGGTGTGGCGAGCTGGGCCGCGATCTCGTCGGTCCAGGCGTCGATGGCGGTCCAGTCCCGGAAGTCCCCGAAGCGGCCGCCGGTGAGCCGGAACAGGGTGCGCAGCGCTGACGACATCTGGTCTGCCTTGTAGACGCCGGAGAACATTCTGTGGCCGCGAAGCGCAAGGTCCTGGGGCAGGACTCCTGCCAGGCGTGCCTGTTGCAGTGCCGCGCCCTTTTTGCGGAACGGCTTCGGCAGGGCGTCGGCCATCCCCACGTTGAAGGCCCAGACGGGCCGCTTGGCGAGCTCAGAGGCATGCCGGGCGAAGAACTGATCGGCCGCGGGCAACCACGACTGATTGTGTATGGCGCTGCCAACCACAACAGCGTCGTAGCCGGAGACCGACTCCACACCGTCCACGGAACGGCACTCTACGCCTTCTAGCGAAGCCGCCATGCGGTCCGCTATATGCTGGGCGATCTCCTGCGTGGAACCCATCGCGCTGGCATACGCAACCAGAACAGCCATCCCTGAACCTCCACTCGTGCACTCTCCAGTCTGATGGACAGTGCGGCGGCCGGGACGGGCCATAGGTCCCGACTCTGGGCCCGTATCAAGGTCCCCCGGAAATCCCCTACTCCGCGATATCTTCCGCCCACAGCTCCGGGTGGTCTGCCTGGAAGGTGCGCATCATGTCCACGCAACGCTGGTCATCCAGCACCACCACCTCAACCCCGCGCGACCGGAGGAGCTCCAGCTCGCCGTCGAACGTGCGCGCCTCCCCCACCACCACGCGCGGGATCTTGAACTGGATGATGGTTCCGGCGCACATGGCGCACGGAGCCAAGGTGGTGTACAGCGTGGTGTTGCGGTAGGTCTTCTGCCGCCCGGCGGCGCGGAGCGCGGACATTTCCCCATGCGCAATAGGATCGGCGTTCTGGACGCGTTCGTTGTGCCCGCTGGCAGCCACCTCGCCGTTCCGGGCAAGCGCAGCCCCGATGGGAATGCCGCCACCGGCCAGGCTCTTTTGGGCGGCCTGGTAGGCGGCTTCGAATGCGGGGCGGTCGGTACTGTCCAGCTGCGCGGTGGAGGAATGCTGCTCTTGGGTCATGGCGTCATTGTTGCATGCCCGCTAGGCCGGGCGTCCCGGCCCACGGGCCGGCTTGCCAAACTGCAGCCCGGTGACGGAAATGTCCGGAAACTCCGCCCGGGCCGGACCAAACGGGAAAGCAGCTGCTCCGGACTCCTCCCAGATACCGGCCCCTGCCGCCCGGGCAAGGAACGGAGAAAACGGCCTGGCAGCCACGGACAGCACCTTTAAGGCAGCCGCCGGGACCCGCTGGACCGCGCCATGGCCGGCCCGGGAAAGCACAGCTTCCGCCAACTCATCGCCGGTGAGCGTCTGCGAGCCCCATTCGATGACACGGTTCCGCAGCGCCGGGTCCTTGAGGGCACGGACCACGACGGCGGCCGCGTCCTGCACCGAGGTGTATGTCACCGGGACGGATCCGGAACCGAATACAGGAACCTTGCCCTTCGACTCGAGCGGGACGGCCATCATCTCGAGCCGCTGTTCCAGGAGCGATCCGATCCGGACAACCGTCCAGTCCATGCCTGACGCGCGGACGGCGTCCTCGGCCGCGGCCTTGCAGCGCAGGAAATCGATGGGCCCGTCGGGGGCGGCGCCGTGCATGGACATCATCACCATGTGCTGTACCCCTGCTTCCGCTGCGGCGCGCACCAGGCGGATGGCGCCGTCGCGGTCTACGGTGCGCGGGCTGGAGTCCTTGAGCCCGAACCCCGAGGCCGCGAAGACCACCTCAGTGCAGCCCGCCGCTGCTTCCCGGCAGTCCGCTTCGGAGCCAAGATCGCCGCAGAAAAGTTCGACCCCGTCGCTCACCGTCGTGGCGAAAGGACGGGAACTGCCCCGCGCCATGACGCGGACCCTGTAGCCGGCCTGCGCCAGAAGGGAAACCACGGCGCGGCCAAGGCGGCCTGTGCCGCCGACGACCAGGATCATGGCCGGCCACCTCCGGCGTTCCCGCGGACCGCTTCACCGATGGCAACATTGACGTCGCCGGGCTCGTGATCCACGGGTTCGAGGTAGAACTGGGCCGCAGCGATCCTGTCGTCGCGGACGGTAAGGATGGACACGCCGGCGGCGCGCTGCACGGATCCGTCCGCCCGGGTGCCGCGGTTGCTCCATTCCAGCCAGATCCTGCCGGCCGGTCCGGTGGCGGCGTCATGGACGGTGAGTGAGAGGTCCGGCAGGCCGGCAAAGAGGGCAGCCCAGTTCTTGCGGACCTGGACCGACCCGGTGAAACTGCGGGCCGGGTGGGCGGGGGTGGTATTCCGGTAGTCATCCGCGAACTCGGTCAGCATGGCCTCGAGGTCATGGCGATTGGCTGCGGCCAGCATGCGCCGCACCGGGCCGTCGGGCACGCGGTCGATTCCTGAAGCGTCCATGATCTGCTCCTTGGTGTCCGTCGCGGAAGGCGGAGAGGCTGGTACGCTGTAATCAATTACAGTCAGCTGTATTCAACTGATACAAGGAGCTTAAGCCCGATGGGTCCTGCGGTCAACGGTGCGCCGCCCCGCTCCCGGAGCTACGACACCCGGCGCCGGCAGGAGGCGGCCGAGGAGTCGAGGAAGCGGGTGCTCGCCCAGTCGCGCGAGCTGTTCCTGGCCAACGGATACGGCCGGACCACCATCGCCGCGATCGCCCATGCCGCCGGCGTCTCCAAGGAATCCGTATACAAGGGGTTTGGCGGAAAGCCGGGTCTCGTCCGGGCCATCTACGAACAGAGCCTGCGTGGAGCAGGAGGTCCGCCGGCTGAAGAGCGGTCGGACCGGGCCCAGGCCACCGTCGCAGACCCCCGCGAGCTCATGGAGCAGTTCGGCCGGTTCGTCGCGGAAGTCAGCCCGCTGGGCTCGCCCGTCTTTCTCCTCATCAGGGACGCCGCGGCCAGCGGGGACCCGGACATGGCCGCGCTCCTTCGGGACGTGGACGAGGAGCGGTACCAGCGCATGCTGCACAACGCACGCCAGGTGCTCGGGAGGGGGTTCCTGAGGCCGGGCCTTGCGGTGGAAGAGGTTGCTGACGTCTTCTTTATGGGCACTTCGGCTGAGCTCTACGAGACCCTGGTCCTCAAGCGCGGCTGGACCGCGGAGCGTTTCGGCCGCTTCGTTGCCAGGACGCTGGCGGCCAGCCTCCTGGCCGACGGCTGAGGCAGGCAGGCCGCCGTTTAGGGCCCGGTAAGGGGCGTGATGGGAGTTACGGAGAACGGTGCAGCAAGGAGTGACTGCACCCCTTTCACGAATTCCTTCACATGGTCTTCTTCGTTGTGGGCCTTGAGGTCCTCGTGGCGGGCCCATCCCTCAAAGAGGACGAACGTACCGGGCCTTTGATCGTCAGAGAAGACGGTGTATTCCAGGCATCCGGCGTCTTTTCGGCTCGCGGACTGCAGCCCAACGAGTGCTTCATGAAGCGCTGCTTCGTGCCCTGCTCTTGCGGTGAACACTGGCATCAGCCAGACCTGGGCTTCGTCCTGGCTCACTGTTGTGTGCGTCAATTTCACGTCCTCGGGTGCTGTTGCGCGTGCGGGAGGGGCGGCAGGATCGCCGCCCCTCCCGTTGGGTCATGCGTTGATCTGCGGAACCTCCACCCACGATTCCTTCGCAGCGGACTCGACGATCGCGTCGTCGATGAGGGCCACCTGGTACCCGTCTTCGAAGTTGGGGCTGACGCTTCCGCCTTCGGCAATGGCTTTGAAGAAGTCGTAGGCCTCGATGATTTTCGTTTCCCCGTAGCCGATGCCCAGCGCCGGGATGGGCCAGAGGCCTTCCCCGTACGGATGGGCAGGGCCGGTGTAGACGGTCCGGAATCCGCGGCGGTCGCCCTGGTCCGAGGCGAAGCAGACCTGCAGTTCGTCGCGCCGCTCGTAGTTGAACACGATGCTTCCTTCGGTTCCGTGGATTTCGAACGTGATGTAGTTGTTCCGCCCGTGGGCATTGCGTGTAGCTTCCACGGAACCCACGGCACCATTGGCAAAGCGGATCATGGTCATCACTTCGTCGTCCACATCAACCTGGCCCCGGGGGCCCTCCCCGCCACGTACCGTGCCGAGCGCGTCGGCACCACCGGTTTGAAGCGGCCGCTCGGGGATCCAGGTGGACAGGAGGGCGTTGACGGCGCTGAACTCGCCGACGAGGTACCGGGCCATGTCGATGACGTGCGTGGCGATGTCGCCCAGGGCGCCGGAGCCTGCGATCGATTTCTGGAAACGCCAGGACAACGGGGAGTTGGGGTCGGCGCTCCAGTCCTGCAGGTAGGTCCCGCGGAAGTTGAGAATCTGGCCTATGGCACCTTCCTCGATGTATTTCTTGGCCAGGGCAACGGCCGGGGTCCGCCGGTAGTTGAACGCAACCATGTGGACGAGGTTCTTATCCTTGACCGCGTCGTACATGGCCTTGGATTCCTCACCGGTGCGGGCCAAGGGCTTTTCGCAGATGATGTGCTTGCCGGCTTCGGCGGCGGCAATGGCAATCTCGGCGTGGAGGTGGTTGGGCGTTGCAATGTCTACGACGTGGATGTCCGGGTCGTCGATGATGCTGCGCCAATCCGAGGTGGACTTTTCGAAGCCGAAACGGCGGGCCGCTTCCGAGGCCAGCTCGGGGTTGGCCTCCGCGATGACCTTGCGGACCGGAAGGGCAGGTGCCGGCCAGAAGAACATGGGCATGGCCGCGTAAGCGAGGGAATGGGCTTTGCCCATGAAGCCGCCTCCGATGAGGCCAACGTTGAGGTTCTGCATGTGAATCGGGTTCCTTTCGGAAAAAGATGGCGGGAGCGCCTGCTGCGGCTTCCCAGTGGGAGTGAAGTCAGAGGATTTTTTCGAGGTACTTCTTGCTGATCTCGGCGGCTTCCCGGGGATCGCCGTCGTAGCCGTCCAACTCGACCATGAGCCAGCTGTCGTAGCCGCTCTCCCGGATGGCGGCGAGGATGTCCGGGAAGTCGAGTTCGCCCTGGCCCAGGGGCAGGAACGCAAAGGGGTCCCGCCGAAGGTCTTTGAGGTGGACGTGCCGGATCCTGTCGGGGTACTTCCGGATGACCGCGGCCGGGTCCGCTCCCCCGGCCGCAAGGTGGGCGGTGTCGGGGCAGAAGCCGATCCGGGTGAGCGGCATGAGCTTGTCCAGCTCGTCCGGGCTTTCCACGATGGTGGTCAGGTGCGGATGGTAGCTGGCCGAGAGCCCGAAGCTTTCTGCAATGTCCATGACCCTGTCCAGGGCCGTGCCGAGGCGGTGGTAGTCCTCTTCGGTGGTTCCCGCCGCACGGCGGGCGCCGCCTCCGACTACCAGGCGTTCCGCCCCGAAGTCCGCGGCCAGTTCGGCCGCCCGATGGATCCGGTGCAGTTCGTCGGGAAGGATATCGGCATAGATGAAGTTGGCGCCGGTATACACACTGGTCAGGGCAACTCCGGAGCCGCCCAGTATGTCCTTGAGTTCCTCCGGCTTATCCGCGTATTCCGCGAGGTTGCCATCGAACATCTCAACGCCCTCGTAGCCCACCGATGCGATGTCCCGGACGGCATCCTTCATGGACCCGTGGGTCATGTAGAAAAGGTCCTTGACGCTCGTCACGCCTTGGGGGTGGCCCACCACGCCGCCCCAGGTAATGGAACAGTAACCAAGTTTCATTGCTTGTGCCTTTCAGGTGCCACAGGAGATTTGGGGGTCATGGGTGCTACTTCTTCCGGGCCAGTGCGACGGCCAGGATGATGATGGCGCCCCGGACCACCTGCTGCTGGCTGCTGTCGAGCCCGGCCAGGATGAGTCCGTTGTTGATCAGGCCAATCAGCAGGGCACCGAAGAGGGTGCCGATGATGGAACCGAACCCGCCGAAGAGGCTGGTTCCACCCAGGATGACGGCGGCGATGGCGGAAAGCTCGTCTCCGGAGCCCCACTGGAACCGTCCGGACTGGAGGCGGCCGGCGTAGAGCATGCCGGCGACGCTTGCCGCCATGGCCGAGATGAGGAGGACCTGGAATTTGATGCGCTTGGTGTTGATGCCGGTGAAATCTGCGGCGTTGCGGTTGCCGCCCGTGGCCAGGACCTGGCGGCCGAACTTGGTGCGGTTCAGCACCACGGCGCCGATGGCGACGAAGATGGCGCTCCAGACCACCAGGCCGGGTATTGGACCGAAGTTGCCGGATCCGAACAGCGTGTTGAACGTGTCGTTCAGGATGGGCTGGGGCGCCGACGCCGTGATCCATTGGGCAACGCCCACGGCTATCCCCAGCATGCCGAGTGTCACCAGGAAGGACGGGATGCCAAGGAGGCTGACCAAGGCACCGTTGATGGACCCGACCACCAGTCCGACGGCGAGCCCGGCCAGGATGCCGGGGATCAGGCCGAACTGGGACAGTGCCATTGCCGTGCACACACTGGAAAGGCCGGCCACGGATCCGACGCTGAGATCGATCTCCGCACACGCGATCACGTAGGTCATGCCGACGGCGATGACGGTGATCGTGGCGGTCTGCCGGAAGATGTTCAGCAGGTTGTTCGGCGACAGGAAGCCCTGGTCGCGGAGCAGGACGGCGAAGAAGAGGAAGACGACGACGAAGCCGATGTAGATGACGTAGCGCCGCCAGTCGAGGTCCTTGAGGATGGTGCTGAGACTGCGGGGGGCCGCGGTGTCCCGCGGCGCGATGGTGTTTGCCTTGCTCACTTTCAGACTCCCTGCACTGCGAGTTGGAGATATTCCTCGTCAGCGATCTCGCTGCGGGGGATATCACGGATGATGGAGCCGTCCTTGAGGACGAGGACGCGGTCGCTGACCGCGAGTAGTTCGGGGTACTCGGAGGAGATGACGATGACGGCCTTGCCGGCGCCGGCGAGCGCACGGATCATGTCCAGGATTTCGCTCTTGGTGCCGATATCGACGCCGGCCGTTGGCTCGTCCAGGATCAGGATGTCCGGATCGGTGCCCAGCCACTTGGCGATGACCACCTTCTGCTGGTTTCCGCCGGAAAGGAGACGCACCGGGCGGTGGGGGTGGGCCACCTTCACCGCGAACTTCTTGATCAGGGACGAGGACAATTCCTTGCCCTTGGCGCCGTCCAGGAGCGGTCCCCGCTGGATCTGGCCCAGGAGGGGAAGCAGCAGGTTGTCCCGGACGGAGTGGTCCAGGACGAGGCCCTGGGCCCTGCGGTCCTCCGGGATGAGGGCGACGCCGGCGTTGATGGCCTGCTGCGGCGAGGCAAGGGTGACCTTTTTGCCGCGCAGGAGGACGTCGCCGCTGTCCACCTTGTCAATGCCGAAGAGCGCACGGGCGAGTTCGGTGCGTCCGCTGCCCATCAGTCCTGCCAGGCCCAGGATCTCGCCGGGCCGGAGCGCGAAGGAAACATCCCGGACCCGCGGCCCCGCATTGAGGCCGCGGACTTCCAGCAGCGGCGCCCCGGTGTGTTCCGCATGGTCACGCGCACGGTAGGAAAGCTGGCCCTCGATCTTCTTGCCCACGATGCCTTCCACGATCTGCTCGGGGGTGACATCCGTCAGCGGCGCGGTGAGGAGGTGGCGGCCGTCGCGGAGGATGGTGATCCTGTCCGCGAGCCTGTACACCTCATCCATGCGGTGGGAGATGTAGATGATTGAAATGCCGCGCTGCTTGAGGCGGTCAATCAGTTCGAAGAGCGCCTCGGACTCGTGCCGGGCCAGGCTGGCAGTGGGTTCGTCCATGATCAGCACCTGCGCGTTCTGTGCGAGTGCTTTGGCGATCTCGGTCAGCTGCCAGTAGGCAGTACCGAGCCGTGAGACCTGGGCGCGGGGATCGACGTCGACCTCCATCTCTGCGAAAACTTCCCTGGCCCGGCGCACCGCCGCACGGTCGTCGATGAGCCGTCCGGGACCGAGCGGTTCCGCGCCCAGGAAGATGTTCTGTGCAACGGTCAGGCTCGGCACCAGGCTGAATTCCTGGAAGACCATGCCGATCCCGGCGGCCTTCGCGTCCTGGATCGTATTGATGACGGCCGGCTTGCCTCCAATGAGGATCTCCCCGGCGTCTGCCTGGTAGACGCCCTGGAGGATCTTCATGAGCGTGGACTTCCCGGCGCCGTTGCCGCCCGCCAGTGCGTGGACCTCGCCCTTGCGGACGTCGAAGCTGACGTCCTTCAGGACGGGAACGCCGTTGAAGCCCTTGGAAATCGAGCGCATTTCGACGACATTGTCTGCGGTGTTCATCGTTGCCCTTTCGGTGCGGTGCGGGGTGGACACCCCGCACCGCCGGTTTTTGGCTACTTCTTGTAGGAGTCCTGGATGTCCTTCGGTGCATCCTCGTGGTAGACCTGCTTCCAGGCCTCCAGGACGTTGGAGTGGTCAACCGGGAGGGCACTGAGGGCCACGTAGGCGGGCGCTTCCTTGCCGATGAGGGCGCCTGCGCCCAGCCGGGCTTCCGTGACGCCCTGGTCGAACGGGACCTGGGCCCCGAGGCCGACGACGAGTTCATCCTTGGCCAGGGCAATGGCGACGTTCTTGCCGAGGTCCTCCGTGGCGATCTTCAGGTCCTGCCGGCCCGCGGCCCGGGCAGCGGCCATGACGCCTTCTGCAGGCACATCCCACACCGCCCAGATGCCGGACAGGTCAGGGTACTTGCTCAGCATGGCGTTGGCAGCGGCCTGGGCGTCTCCAGCGAAGTCAGGGCCGGCAATCCCCTTTTCCTCGACCACCTGGATGTCCGGGTATTCCTTGGTGATGGTTTCCTTGAAGCCTTCATAGCGCTGCTTGGTCACGAAGAAGTCGGCCTGGTGGAAGACCAGCCCGATCTTCCCCTTGCCACCCAGTGCTTTGGCCATCTGGTGGGCTGAGACAACGCCGTTGCCGTAATTGTCGGCAGAGACAACGGAGACGTAGTCCTGGCCGGCGGTCAGGCCCTGGGGGATGTTGTCCATGAAGACGAGCTTGGTGCCGGCCTCCGCGGCCTTCTTGTATGCGGATGCCGTGGCCACGGGGTCCGTGGGGATGGAAACGATGATGTCAGGCTCCTGCGTCATGACAGTCTCGATATCCGAAACCTGCTTGTCCGGCTTGAAGTTCGCATCGGTTGTGGCGATGACCTTGATGCCGAGCTTTTCGAATTCGCTCTTAAGGCCGTTGACCTGGGCCGTGGCCCAGTCGTTTCCGCCGTAGTGCATCACGATGGCGGCCGTGGCGTTGAGCGCCTTGACCTTCTCAATCTCTTCCGGCGTAAGGTCTGCTGCGGACGCCGGGGACGGCGTCTCGCCGTTGGGCCCCTTGCTGAGGACCTGGCCCTTGATCTCGTCAAGGGCCTGCTGGGCCTTCTCGGACACGCCGGCGTCGGGAACGCTTGAGGCGCCCGACGTCGAACTGCTGCAGGAAGCGACGGAAAGAGACAGGGCTGCGGCAAGGGCCACAAAGGGAAGCCTGCGGATCATCATTGTTCTCCAGTGCTTGAGTGGATGGATAGGGGTGGATGCCTGGAATGGGTCAGGCGAGGGCAAGGGCCAGTGAAGGTGGCACCGGGGACAGGACGAGTGCGCCGGAGGCCGAGGCTGAGCGTATGGCAGCGGCCTTGTCTGCGGCTCCCAGGAGCGCTTCTGCATGCACCTTGTCTACGAAGAAGCCCAGGGAACATGGTCCGTGGTGGGCCTGAACCCACTTCACCGCCTCGCCGGCAGCCTTGGCCATGCCGCCGGGAGCTTCCGCGGCCGGGCCGTGGATGGTGGACACTGACGCGGGTTTGCCTGAGTTGTCAACGGAGACCACCAGGCTGGCCCAGAGGAGATTGTCATCGAAGATTCCAATGACCGCCGAAGAGCCTGCGGAGACGAAGGCGCGGACGGCGGCGGCAAGATCGCCGGGAACCGTATCCCCCAGCAGTGCTTCCAGGTTTGCCCACTGGGCGTGGTCGACATCCCGGAGCGCTGCGTTCGGATCGAGCGCGAGTGCGTAGACGATGGGGCCGGGCATCCCGCTCCTTTCCTCGTTGAAATATTGACTCCGTAAGCGTTTACGGCTTTTCCGTGAACGTTTACGGACATCATCGTAAACGTTTACGGAGATTTGTGTCAAGGATCACTTTCGGAGTGGTTTTAACCGTCCGCGATGGTCTGGCCGACGTAAGATCGATAAGGCACGGAGCCGGGGTGTGTACGCGCGGTGCAAGACAGGAGAGCAAGTGGCAGGCATAGCGGTTCCCCACGAGGCGAACGAGAGGCTGGCGGATGGCCCGCTGCGCCGGAAGCCCACCATCAATGATGTGGCGAGCATGGCCGGCGTTTCGTTCGGCACGGTTTCGAGGGTCCTCAATAATGCACCGGATGTGAGCGCCGCAACGCGGCAACGGGTTCTGCAGGTGATCAAGGAGATCGGGTACCGCAGGAACCGGGCGGCCACGGCCCTGGTCACCAGCCGGTCCACGTCCATCGGCATACTCTCCGACGGTTCGCCTCGTTTCGGCCCGGTGGGAACGCTGATGGCCCTTGAGAACGTTGCACGCACCAAGGGCTACGCCACAACCGTCATTAGTGTTGAACAGCCGTACGAAGAGTCGGTCCAGGCCGCCCTCGACACCCTGGACGATACCGGGGTGGGTGGAATCATTGTCATTGCACCTGTGGTGGACATGGCGGCAGCTGTATGGAATGCCTCGTGCCGTGTGCCCGTGGAGATGATCGCCGCGGGAGCATCGTCAACGCCCAACGTCTTTACGTACTCGGAAAACCAGGAGCTGGGCGCACGGCTGGCCACCCAGCACCTGATCGACCTGGGCCACACGGACATCGCCCACTTCGCCGGCTCCATGGACTGGTTCGACGGGCGGGTGCGCAAACGCGGGTGGGAGGCAGCGCTTCGCGACGCCGGACTTGAGCCGGGGTTGTGCCCGGAGGGCGACTGGAGCCCGCGATGGGCCTACGAGACCGCCCTCCAGCTCGTTCGGGAAGGAAAAATACCCCAGGCTATTTTCGCCGCCAGTGACCACACGGCTCTCGGGCTGATCCGCGCTTTCGCCGAAAATGGGGTCCGTGTGCCGGACGACGTCAGCGTGGTGGGTTTCGACGATATTGAAGGTTCCGATTACTTCCTTCCTCCACTCACCACTGTGCGCCAGGATTTCACGGCGCTGGCGCATATGAGCATGGAGGTGCTTCTGGGTGCGATGGAGGGGCGGGAGGTGGACCGCACCCCCATCGCACCCACGCTTGTGGTCCGCAACAGTGCCGTCCAGGCCAAATCCCGCAGCAGCAAAAAGGCAAAGAAGCAGTAGTTATTGCGGCTCTTCCCCGTTCGCGGTGGCCTCGACCCAGTCGATGGCGTCGTCGGGGAAGTAATGCCCCGGGGTTTCACCCTGGCCGGCCCACCAGGAGTCGTCCGCGGCCGGTCCGCCGGCCTCCGCAATTTCGGCTGCCACTGCCGCCGGCACCTGATCTCCGTTGTTGTTGATCAGCCACTGCCGCGTAGACGGTTGCAGCTTCGTCCACCACTGTTCGATGCCCATGGCCGAAGTGTCCCACGCCGGCCGGACTGACGTCACTGCCCGGGCAAATTCACCGCCTGCGCAAAGCCGGCGGCAGCACCGCCGTCGTACTCTCCTTATTACTGCGCTGCGGGACGGGTCCCCGCGTCCGTGCTGGATCCCGACGTCGGCACGAAGTTCCAGTCGAAGGACCCGTCCACCCGCAGTGTCAGCCGGAGGAACCCGTGGGTGTCGCTGAAGCGCTTGACGATATACCGCGGGCTGCTGGTGAAGGGGCGGAGCCCGACGCCTCCCGTGGAAACCTGGAATGACGTCATCCCGTCGCTGACGCACTGGTCGGCGTTGTTCACCGGGCAGGAGCGTTCGTAGTTGTGCTGCGACCCGGACAGGGTCAGGCGGACCCGGTGCTTCCACATCACGTCGATCCACGGCTTATGGTCCAGGTTCCGCTTATGCGTTTCCGTGCTGGACGTAAAGTACGGCTCGTGGTGCACCACTGCCAGGTGCTTGCCCGCAGCCTTGGCAGCAGCAAGGTCCCGGTCCAGCCACGTTGTGAGCGCGTGGGCCCGCGCCGGGTTGTACCGCCAGTGCGCGGAAGAGAGGAACGCGAAGTGCCAGTTCCCAAAGTCCTTCGAGTACGGTTGGCCGTTTTCGATGAACCCGCGCTCATGGTTGATGGCGGCCTTGGCAGAAGAACCAGGGCACTGGCCATTCATGAAATCGTCGAGGTCTTCGTTGCGCCCGGGTTTCCAGTCGTGGTTGGGGGCGGATGCCCAGTACAGCTTGGGCAGAGTGCCAGCCCAGAGCCTCGTCCAGTACTTCACATAGTCCTCGCAGTACGCGGCGTCGTACTGGAAGTCCCCGATCCCCAGGAATGCGTCAATCTCGTTGTTCTGCACGAGCCGCGTGATCGCCGCACCGTTCCTGCCGGACGGGCTGTCAGGGGCATAAGTCCTCACGCCGTTCATGTCGCCCACGGCAGCGATCCGGACATCGCGCAGGGGAAAGACAGGTTTGCCACGGGGCGGCGGGGTTGCCGTGGGGGTCGCAGACGGGGACGACACAGCCGGGGACGGCCGGTCCGGCGGCCGTGGAGGGCCGGTACACCCCGCAACAGAGACGGCCACGAGGGTTGCGGCGGCTGCGGCCACGCTCCGGAGGGATCTGTGCCGCGGGAGTGCTGGCTGCATCCGGTAACCCTCCAAGAAACCGGCCTTCGGGTGGTCCTGCGAGGGACAACCAGGCGCACCGGCACCTCTGATAATTCTCAAGCATGGACAGGGTGTCAAGGGTGCCCCGTCCCCACGGAAAACCGCTGCCGGGGTGCGTCCGCTGACTGGGTCTTGTGCTTGGGCCCCTGGATGCGAGGTGGCCTGGCCGGGTGGCCGCTCCTGCGGCTGGTTCGGACCATTGTTCGGCTTTGGTGCAAGCGATACTATGCTCCCGGGGAGAGGTCCTGGTCCTGGAATGACGAGTGTTAGGGGCCCATCCAATGACTGATTTCTTCACCATGCAGCCCGGTGAAACCGCCGCTCCCCTTCCGCCGGGACCCGTCCTGTGCACCGGGACGGCCGGGATGCGGCGCATCCACCGATTCTTCCTCTGGGCCTACGACGAGGCCCCCGGACTGGTGCGCTCGGTCGCTGCCGGGGACACCGCCCGCGCCGCTTACGTGGGTGAAGTCCTCGGCAACTTCGACAAGGTGCTCCACATCCACCACGAGGGCGAGGACCTGCTCATGTACCCGCAGCTGGAGCAGCGGGCACCGGCCTGTGCGCTGCACGTGGCGCAGATGCTGGAGCAGCACCGGCAGGTCACCCAGCGGCTTGAGGGCATCGAGCCTATCCGCCTGCGCTGGATGGCGGCCCCGGATCCAGAGTCCGCTGCGGAACTGGCCGCGCGCTACGAGGACCTCTCGGCAATCCTCAAAGTGCACCTGCGCCGGGAGGTCACCGAGGTGATGCCGGTAGCGGACAGGGTGATGACCGAGGAGGAAATGAACGGACTGGGGCAGCACAGCATTGAGCAGTTCGACAAGAAATTCCTGGTCACCTACCTGGGGATGGTGCTGGCCACGAACCCGCCCGCAGACCGGAGGGAACTGTTCAAGGAGATTCCCCCGCCGGTCCGCCTGGGCTACCGGCTCATCGGGCGCAGGATGTACCGGAAACAGTACTCGACGCTCTTTCCTGGACGCCCGATCCCCGAGACGCTTTAAAGGCCGACCATGGTCTTCCTCTTTCCTGCGATCGGGCTGCTGCTGTGGATTGGCGTCCTTCTGGGTGCCCTGGTCCTGGTCGGTATTCTCTGGGCGGCGTTCGGTCTGGTAGTTGGGCTTGTGAACCTCGTGCACCTGCTCATTGGAGGAAATAGCCAGCCGCGCGTGCTGAAGAAAACCGCCGCTGGCCCCAACCGGAACGTACTCCGGGCGCCGCCACCACCGCACGCAACCCGGGCCCCAGGCACGGCGGAGCCCGACAGGAAGGTTGCGTCCGAGATATGGCCCAAATGGAACACGTCGCACAGGCGGTACGTCGAGGGCGAGAAGTCGCACTGGCAGGAGCAGTTCGACGCCTTAAACTACCGCGAATGAGCCCGTATTTGGGATGACGACTGTACGATCTCGTTATGCCCGGGACGGCAGCGTCACGGTCTGCGGACGAGTTGGGGGACATCCGAATGCCGGAACTGAAACGCATTTATTGGACACGCATTTGCCTTCGCCTGGCGTTCATGGCTGTCACCCTGTGGTTGTTCGGCTCAGCCATTCTTTCGCTCATGCCGCAGGCGGATGCCGGCGCCGGGTCCGGAGCGGCCACGGCAGCCGGAGTTTTCCGCTCCATGCTGGACCGCGTGGTGACCGGGGTGACGCTCCCGGGCGCGATCGCCGTCGTCCTCATCATTGCCGCGGCCGTTATCAATGCACAGGACGTTCGACGGCGGGATCCAGTGCGGCGCTTTACGCGCCAGCAACGCCGCTCAGGGATGGCGCGGGCGGGTGGCGTGTGTGAGATGGAGGCGGGATTCGGCCGCCGGTGCTCCCGCGCGGCCGAGCATGGCGACCACTTCTATCCCTGGTCGAAGGGCGGATCCACCAGCCTGCAGAATTTTGTGGCCGCCTGCAGCCGGTGCAACCGCGCCAAGGGCGCACGAATCCCTTCTCCGGGACAACAAATGCGGCTGGAACGGCGACGGCAGACCTACGTTCCGCTGGACGCAGCCGTTGCCGTCGGCGAAAGGCAGCCGCTTCCGTAGACCGTCAGGGGTGAAGCCGCTTGCGCAGGAGGCAGAACTCGTTGCCCTCAGGGTCGGCCAGGACGTGCCACTGCTCGCTGCCGGTCTGCCCGACGTCGGCGGGGCGGGCCCCCAGGGCAAGCAGGCGTTCCAGCTCGGCGTCCTGGTCCCGGTCCACCGGGTTGACGTCAATGTGCAGGGGGAGGCGTCCGGTCCGCGGGTTGCTGCTCGGGCTCAGGATGATGGTGGGCTGCAGGCCGCCGAACCCGGCGTCCGGCGGGCCGATCTCGATGGCACCGTCCTCCCGGTCGAGCTCGACATATCCGAGCACCTGGCTCCAGAACCCTGCCAGGAGTTCGGGATCGGCACAGTTCAGGACCAGTTCGCTGATACGGGAGACCATGAACCCCAGTGTAGGAGGGCCTGCCCGGACTCACGCCTACTTTAGGGATGAGTGCGCCTCGAACGTAGCCACATGTACGTCTGCCACATGCCAAGGCCGCATTACCCTCCGTTAACGCGCAGGAAGCGGCGATGCAGCCAGTCCAGTCCAGGACCTGTAAAATCTTTTGGTGCCTTTTTCAAAACCCCTCCCCCGCCCTTTCAGCTGCCGCCGTGCCGAGTCCATGGCCGGTGAGACGCGATGATGCTGGGGCGCCGGCGGTTCCTGGAGTGGATTGGGGCTGCGGCAGTAACGGCCGGGGTGCCCAGCGCGCTTACTCCCCCGGCCACGGCGGTTGTTCCCTCCCCTGCCTACGCGAACACCCGCTTCGTCAGCAGCGGCGGGGACGATGCCAACCCGGGCACCAAGGCAGCACCCTGGCAGACGCTTGGAAGGGTCAGGGCGGCGCTTGACACCGGCGAAGTGGGGCGCGGCGACGCTGTCCTGTTGCGGCGCGGTGACGTGTTCTGGGGCTCCCTCAAGGTTCCCGTGCTGAAAGGGACAACGGGAGCTTTTACCCTCGGCTCCTACGGCAGTGGAGCGCTGCCACAGATCAACGGCTACAAGGTGAGCAAGGACGCGTGGGTGCTGCACAGCCCCAACGTCTGGAAGCTGAACCTGGCGGCCGGATCCGGGGAGTTCACCGGCAACACGGCCGGAACCTCAACCGACGTCGGATTCCTGAAGGCCGGCGGCACCATCCACGGCTGGAAGCGGTGGAACCTGGCTGACCTGGCGCAGGACTGGGACTTTTACAGCGACGACACCCACGTGTACGTGAGGCTGGGCGCATCCCCGGGCGCCGGCGTGGAGATAGCCGTGAAACAGCAGGGTTTCCGTCCCGCCTCCAACACCAACGCCTCGGACCTGCACATCCTTGGCCACGGCGCCCACGGCGTAGGAATTTACGGGACCCAGAACGCGCAGGTCACGGACTGCCTGATTGAGGAAATCGGCGGTTCGCGGGTATCAAAAACCACCCGGTACGGGAACGGCGTGGAAATCTGGATTGGCTGCGCCAACGTGCTGGTCCAGGGCAACACGATCCGGCAGACGTATGACACGGGCACCACCATGCAGGGCAGTGCCGAGGGATCCAACGTTGCGTGGACGGACTGCAGGTTCGTGGGCAACACCATTGAGAACTGCAACCAGAGCCTGGAGGTCTGGTCCCGGGGAACACCGGCTGCAGGTACGGGACACATCCGGTGCTCGTTTACGGACAACGACTGCCGCGATGCCGGCTTCTCATGGGCTGCCACCATCCGGCCGGACCAGGCAGGCATGGGCACGCACCTGCTGACCTACGACGTGGAGCTGCCCTGCGACATCGAGATTGCCCGGAACAGTTTTGTGGGCGCCAAGGACAACTTCGTGCGCTCCAGCGGCACCGGGCGGCAGATCCCGGAGGGCATCAGGACCCACAGCAACACCATCTCGCTGGACAGCGGGCAGAAGATTGCCTACCAGCATCCGGAAACCATCGAGCAGCTCGACGCATGGCGTTCCCGTACCGGCAATGGACAGGGGTAGCCCTGGGGCACCACGGCGCCTGTCCTGGCCGGTGGCCGCCCAGCCCCGCTCACCCCTGCGCTTGGCGGCACCTCTGGAGATAGCGGACGACGGCGGCATCACCCTGCCTGCGTCCCTCGCCAAGGTCATCTGGCCGGCGCCGGGCAACCCTCTGTGGTGCAGCAGTTCCCGTCTTAGGACGGGGCCTCCTCATGTGCATCGATGGATTCGGCGATTCGTTTGATCGCAGCGAGCGTTTTCGGAATGCCGTCGAGCGCCTGCTGGGTCCGGTCGGCGATCTGGGTCGATGCCCCTTCGCCGAACTTCTCCTCGAACATGGCTATTCCGTCCGGCAGGAATTCCCACGACTCGGTGAGCGTGGTCCCGCCATCTGCCGGGGCCAGGGTGAAGCCCCAGCGGACAAACCTGCCACCCACCACCCAGGCGAACTCGCGGCCCCGCTCGGCTGCCACCACCTGGGACCGGGTCTCCCAGGTCCGCTGCGGCAGCTCGTTGCGCCCGGTGAACCAGGCCCCGGACTGGCCGGCGCTGTCCTGGTCGTCCCACCAGCATGATGTACAAACCGGGCTCCACTCACCGGTGCGGGTGATGTCGGAGACCAAGTCGTAGAGGGTCTCGGCTGATGCCTGGACCGTGACCGACTCCTGGTATTGGCGGGTGCTGCTTTGGTTCATGAATCCATCCTTACAAAGGTTCACTTCTTCTGCCGCCGGCTGCCGCCGTGCCAGTCCTCCTGCTGACCGGCGGTATCTGCGGCGACTCCGAAGGCAGGAAGCTGCGGCTGCTCACGCAGGCTTCGCTTGAGCTCCGCGAAACCAGGGAAGCGTGCCAGCCCCACCACGTGGTCCCAGAGTTCGGCGGCAGAGTGTTCGTCCGGCAGCCGGCTGATCACGGGCCCGAAGAAGGCCACTCCGGCGGGCGGCTCAAAGTGGATGATGGGCGTGCCCACATCCTTGCCCGTCAGCGCCAGCGCCTCATCCGTCTCCTGCCGGATCTCGCTGTCCCAGGAGTCGTCGTCGAGGGCCTCCGCGAGCTCCAGGGGCAGGCTGGCCTCAGCGAGGATCGGCTCCACGAATTCACGCGTCCCGCGCCGCTCACGCATCTCGCTTTCAGTGCGCTGGTCCGTGTCCGGGGCAGCTTCGAAGATGCGGGTCCCGAACGCCTCGTACAGCCGGGCGATCGACTCGCGGCCATGCTCCGCCCGTGCCCGGGCCGCCACCCGCAGAAGCCGGAGCCCGGCCGTGTGTCCGGCCTCGTACTCAGGCGGAAAATGCGCGTCGTAGTCACCGTGGGCGTTGATCAGGCGCAACGAAATGAACCGCCAGTCCACGGTGTACTCGCGCGCCGCCTGCACCTGGCGCACCCATTTGCTTGTCATCCAGGCGAAAGGGCAGACCGGGTCGAAATAGAAGTTGATGTCGGCATCCACTCATCCACCCTTGCACCTGTTATTGACGTGCGTCTATTCGACACGGGAGACCACGCACCCCATGTGCACGGAGGCCCGCCCGAACAGTCAGCCAACCGAAGCTTGTCCAACAAACCCGTCACACCGGTAGGCTGGAAATCCTCCCGCACCACCACCTGTAAAGCGAGGCATAACGTGCACCAGGACGCCGCCCGGTTCCTGTCCCAGCCGGTGGCCGCCCAGCCCGGCGCGCCCCTGCGCGTCGCGGTGTACTCGCGGATCGCCGAAGCAATCCGCAACGGCCTCCTCACCCCCGGCTCCATGATCCCCACGGAAACCGAACTCGGCACGGACATGAAAGTCAGCCGCACCGTGGTCCGCGAAGCCCTCATGCTGCTCGAGGAGGACGGCCTCATCAGGGCGCGGCGCGGCGTCGGACGCTTCGTCTCGGACACACTCCCCCGCATCGGCATCGAACGCATCCAGCCGTTCGAGGACGTCCTCGGCCGCCCGGGCCAGCCGGCAGAGGTCAAACGCACCCAGGTGGTCCGGCAGGCGGCGTCCGAATTCGTTGCCCCCGGCATTGGCGTGGAGCCCGGCACCGACTGCTGGCTCTGGGAATCCGTCCTGATCCGCGACGGCGAGGCCATCGCCCACCTGCAGGAAAACGTCACCGCCCAGCCGGTCAGCGTCGGCAAGGGCGCCGCCGCACCTCTTGAGATAGAGGACGACGGCGGGGCCACCTTGCTTGCCACGCTTAACAAACAGCTGGGCCGGCCGGCCGGGCCGGGCGAGTGCCAGATCAGCCTCAGCCAGGTGGGACCCAGCCGGGCGAAGCTGCTGGACCTGCGCCCGTCGGACCCGGTGCTGGTCCTGACGCAGTACGTGCGGAACGGCAACAGGCCCTTCTACCTGGCCAAGTGCCTGGTGTCCGCCCGGGCTGGCCACCTCTCGGTGATGCAGCAGTTCCCGTCCTAAACCCACCCGCCGCCGCGGAGTTCCCGGGCAGCTAACCGGACTTCAACAACCCTGAATGTTTCGTACCTAAACAAGATTTCCATGCTTCCTGACGTTCGACATGCGAACATTTGTGCGTTGAATGAACTTTGGGTATTCTCGTCGACGGCTTGTATGCCGCGCATCACATCTGCCGATGAGGCTGTTAGCGGCGGCGTGCACCTATCCCTTTCACTGATCAATGAGGATTACATGACAACTTCACCCTCCATCCGCAGGTCCCAGTGGCCCGTGTGGCTTTGCTGGCTGGCCATGGTCCTGGACGGCTTTGACCTGGTGGTGCTCGGCACCGTCATTCCCACACTTATCAAGACCGGCGAACTGGGTTTCGACGCGGTCGGCGCCACCCTGGTTGCCACCATCTCCCTCGTCGGCGTAGGCCTCGGCGCGCTCTTTATCGCCCCGCTGTCAGACCGCTTAGGTCGCCGTAAACTGATGGTTGCCTGCGTGTTCTGGTTCTCGATCTTCACCCTCGCGGTGGCGTGGGCGCCCAACGTGGCGATGTTCGGCGTCTTCCGCTTCCTGGCCGGGGTGGGACTGGGCGCCTGCCTTCCGGTGGCCCTCGCCTACATGAACGACTATTCACCGGTGGGATCCGCAGGCAAATCCACCACCCGCACCATGACCGGCTACCACGTCGGGGCTGTGGCAACTGCTTTCCTGGCGCTGATGGTCATCCCGGACTGGCGCACGATGTTCGTCGTCGGAGGTCTTGCCGGCCTTGTCCTGCTGCCGTTCTTGTGGTTCAAGCTGCCCGAGACCCTGCCGGCTGCACAGACGGCGGAGAAGCAGGAACAGACCGGGTTCCGGGACCTGGTGAAGAAGCCCTACCCCCTGGTTGCCGCGGCCATCGCCGCCGCCTCATTCATGGGCCTGCTGCTGGTGTACGGCCTGAACACCTGGCTTCCGCAGCTCATGGCATCCGCTGGTTACCCTGTCAGTGCCGGCCTTTCCCTGCTTCTGGTGCTGAACCTTGGCGCCGTCGCCGGCCTGATCGTCGCCGGCATCCTGGCGGACAAGCACGGCACCAAGCCCATCGTGCTGCTCTGGTTCGGCCTCTCCGCGGCCTGCCTTGCCCTGCTGAGCATCAAGGTTGAGAACGCCGTCCTGCTCAACGCCCTCGTCTTCGTCACCGGCGTGTTTGTCTTCAGTTCCCAGGTGCTCGTTTACGCCTGGGTGAGCCAGCTGTTCCCGGCCCGCCTGCGCGCCACGGCCCTCGGGTTCGCTGCCGGGGTGGGCCGCGTCGGCGCCATCGCCGGACCTGCCGTGACGGGCGGGCTGGTCGCAGCCGGCATCGCCTACCCCTGGGGTTTCTACGTCTTCGCAGCAGCCGGTGCACTCGCGGTACTGGCCCTGGTGGCGGTCCCGCACGCCGTAGAGAACACCACCCGGCCGGTCCCGGAGCACGTGAGCTGAATGCCCGTTGCCCGGCGCGTCCCTGCGGACGTGCCGGGCAACGCGCTCTCCTCACCGCAGGAGCGCCTTCAGGCGGTGGAGCCCGCTGAGGCGAGTCCCGCCGTCGTAGCTTCGAAGAAGCCAAGCAGCGTCCCCACCAGATGCGGCGCGAAGTCCTCCTCAAGCGAGAGCACCACGCGGCACCGGGCGCCCGCCACCGGAGGGTAGCCCGCATACAGCCCCCGAAGGTCGCAGATGGTCTGGCCGCGGCCGGGCCCGTCGGAGGTGTCGACGGCGGCGCGCACCACGGGAGCAAGCGAAGCCTTCACAGCACCAACGGCGAGCGCCGCCGCCAGCGGATCGTGCATGGCGGAGCAGGGCCGGCCGTAGATGTCCTCGTAGAACCGGAAGTAGTAGCCGAGCATCTCCCCCAGCGCCTGCGGCACCGGCGATGAAGACGCCAGCAGCGACCGCCGGTGGGCCTCCTCCAGGACAGAGTTCATGGTCACGTCCAGCGGCACCAGGGTCACGTCCCAGTCGGCGGCCAGCACCAGGGCGGCAGCCTCGGGGTCGTTGAAGATGTTGGCCTCGGCCACCGGGGTAATGTTCCCCGGGGCCAAAGCCGCCCCGCCCATCACGGTCACGGACTCCACCAAAGACGGCAAGGCAGGTTCCAGCCGGAGCGCCTCGGCGATGTTGGTCAGCGGCCCGATGGCCAGCACCTTCAAAGAACCGGAGTACGTGTGGGCCAGCCGCACCAGCATCTCAGCCGCGCTCTCGGATGCAACAGAAGCAGCCGCCGTCGTAAGCGAAACCCCGCCGATCCCGTTCTCCCCGTGCACCCATGGCGCCCCGCCACCGAACGAGCCAAAGAGGGGGTCGTGCGCGCCAAGGGCCACCGGCACATCACCGGAGCCGGCCAACGCCAGCAGGTCCAGGGTGTTGCGGGCGCCGGCGGCGGCACTGACGTTCCCACTCACCGTCCCAACACCGACAACAGAAGCAAGAGGAGAAGCCAGCAGGTAGGCCAGGGCGAGGGCGTCGTCGATGCCGGTGTCGCAGTCCAGGTAGAACGGGGAGGGCGTGGTCATGGTGGTTCTCCTACGGTAAAAGGGGGTTAGACGGTCTCGCCCTTGGGGGCGGCGACGAAGAGGCTGACGATGAATGCGGCGGCGGTGATGGCCACCGAGATCCAGAGGGCGGTGGCGTACCCGGCGGCCGTGGCCTGGGCAGCGAACGGCGCCACGAGGACGACGCCGAGGCTCGCCCCGATGCCGAAGGAGGCACCGTTGATGCCGGGCAGGGCAGCCGGGGCTTCCTTGGGTGAGAGGAGCACCGAGAGCCCGTTGATGGCGGTGAGGAAGAAGCCGTTGTAGAAGATGCCCAGGGCCGCGACGGCGATCAGCACCGCCGTCTGGTTGTCCGAGAAGGTGGCGGCGGCGATGGCGCACGCCAGGCTGAGCCCCGTGCCGGCCCGGAGGGTCTTGATCCAGCCGCGGCGGTCGGCCAGCCATCCCGCCAAAGGCGCGGCAAACACGCCAATCAAAGCGGCGGGGGTGAGGAACAGCAGGGCCGAGATGGAGGCGGTGAGCCCGAAGCCGCCGTCGGGGTCCTGGCTGAGCAGCACCACGGTGAAGTTGATGATGGCGAAGATGCCGGCCAGGGTGAGGACGGTGGTGGCGATGACCGGCCACACCTGGCGGGAGCGCAGGTGGTGGACGGCGATCAGCGGGTGGCTGCGGCGCTTCTCGATCAGCCAGAAGGCGGCGAAGGACGCGATGGTGCCGGCCAGCAGAGCCAAAGTGGAGGGCGCGTTCCAACCTGCAGAAGAGCCGCCGGAGACGAAGTAGGTGGTGAACACCAGGAACAGCGAGAGGGATCCGGCGCCCCACCAGTCCATGGCGCCGCGCACGCCCTGCGGCCGTCCGGCCGGGACGATTTTGATGATGCAGGCAGCGGCGATGGCCGTGAGGACCAGGACGACGACGAAGATGGACCGGAAGCCGAGGGTCTCGGCCATGAGCCCGCCCACGTAGCCGTCCACGCCGCCCACTCCCCCGTTGATGGCGGCGATGATGCCCACGGAGGTGCCGAACACCTTGGCGTGCAGGTTTTCGTTGAGCACGATGTAGGCGAGGGCGAAGACGGCGCTGGAGACGCCCTGCAGGAACCGGCCGGTGACCAGCAGTTCCAGAGTGGGGGCGGTGATGCAGAGGATGGTGCCTGCGCCCATGATCCCGAGGACCAGGAGCAGGGCGGCGCGGCGGCCGATGAAGTCGCTCCACCGGCCGATCACGGGCCCGGCGATGGCGCCGGCAAGGAAGAACATGGACTGGACGGGGGCGGCGCTCTCGGCACCCTGGCCGAATTCGGCGGCGATCTGCGGCAGTGCAGGGGTGACCATGCTGGCGTTGAGCTGGAAGGACAGCACGCCCAGCAGCAAGGTGGAGATCAGCAGGGCGGCGCGGCGGCCGGCGAATTTCGTTTCGTCGGGAAGGACGACGGCGGAGGCGGCTTCCGCGGAAGGCGCCGCTACCGCCGGGGTTGGGGTGTTCACATCAAACTCCTTTGTTCTGCAGGCGAGTCCTGCGCTTGGGATGTAAGTTGTTATACAACCATGTATGACGCACAAGTACAACCATGGTCTACACTATTTCTCAATCCGGCCGCTTCCGGCCCCTCCCCCGTTAGGACTTCCCATGAGCACTCGAACTCCTGCCGTCACCGTCGTCGGCAGCATCAACCTGGACCTGATCGCCTCCTCCGAGCGGCTGCCTACCGCCGGCGAAACCATCGGCGGCGCGGCGTTGTCCGAGCAGCCCGGCGGCAAGGGCGCCAACCAGGCCGCGGCAGCCGCACGGCTGGGCGGGAGCGCGCGGATGGTCGGCGCGGTGGGCGATGACGTGTCCGGGCGGCGGATGCTGGACGCTTTGGCGGCTGCCGGCGTGGACACCGCTGACGTTGCTGTCCTGCCGGAGCCGACCGGGACGGCGCTGATCGTGGTGGACCGCGACGGCGAGAACCAGATCGTGGTGTGCCCGGGCGTCAACTCTCATCTCTCGCTCGATGCGGTGCAGTTCGGCCCGGAGGAGACGGTGCTGTGCCAGCTGGAGGTTGGCCTGCCCGTGGTGCTGGAAGCAGCCCGACGGCACACCGGGTACTTTGTGCTGAACGCCGCTCCGGCCATGGACCTGCCGGCGGATCTGCTGGAACGCTGCGATCTGGTGATCGTCAACGAGAGCGAGTACGCCCTGATCCCGGCCCTCGCGTCGGCGAAGCTGGTGGCGGTGACGTACGGCGGGGACGGCTCGGCAATTCTTGCGCACGGCCGGAAGGTTGCCGAGGTGCCGTCGGCTGCGGTGACGGTGGCGAACACCGTGGGTGCCGGTGATGCGTTCTGCGCTGCATTGGTGCTTGCCCTGCGGCAGGGGCTGGACTACGCGCATGCGCTGGCTGTGGCCAATGCGGTGGGTGCGGATGCCGTGGGCGATCCGTCTTCGCAGCCAGATTTGGCACAGCTGGGTTACTACGTGAAGCGGGCAGTTTCAACCGAGGGGGCGCTATGAGCATCGCGTTCAGGCAGGCGGTGCCGGCCGACTTTCCGGAGGTCCGACGCGTCACCCGTGAGGCCTACCTACGGGCGGGGCATTTCACTGCGGACCATCCGTACATGAGCGTGCTGGAGGACGTGGAGCACCGTGCCGAGCATGCGCAGGTGTGGGTGGCGGAGGCAGCCGGCAGGGTGGTCGCGGCGGTGACGCTGACGTTCGCCGGCCAGCCGTACAGCGAAATCGCCACCGGCGGGGAGCTGGAGTTTAGGATGCTGGCGGTGGACCCGTCGTGCCAGGGCGGCGGCGTGGGCCGTGCCGTGGTCCGCGAGATCGTGGAGCACGCCCGGCAGCTGCCCGGCATCGAGGCGATCAGCATCACCAGCGCCACGTTCATGGAACGCGCCCACGGACTGTATGAGTCGCTCGGCTTCCGCAGGGCGCCGGAACGGGACTGGTACGTACCGGGCGAGGACGTGCTGCTGTGGGTGTTCCGGCTGGAGCTCGGTGGTTGAGGCTGTCGAAACCCAGATGGTCGCTGCGGCAGCGCACCGGCGAGGCGTTCGAGCAGAAGCACGCGACGGCCCGCTGGGCTCCGTCCGTAATCGGAGGCCCACTTGGGCGAAGACGCCAGTCTGCCAAGTGGGCCTCCGAATCTAGAAGGCAGCACCCGGCGCTGCTCCGTGAGGCCAAGGCGATTCGGCTATTCGCTGGACTGCTGAATTCTTCAGTCTTGCCCTAACTGCAGGCTTGGCTTGAAGGAAGCGCTACAAGGAACCCTGGTCAGCCGTCGACCGTCCATAGGACTGAATTGGTTGACCAACTACGGCCATACCCTTTCCTCAGTTGCGGCTCCTGCTCCTCATGTCCATCCAGATCAGAATGTCGGCAAGTCGCAGAAGGGTCAACTTTCGGCCATCAGCTGTCCATGCTGTAGACGCCAGCTCAGACATCCATTCTTTATTCCTCTGAAGGTCCCTCCAGAGTGTCTCGCGAAGAAGCTTGGACTCGGTTGTCTTGACGCAATAGAAGGCACGTACGTAAGAGTCATTGAGCGGAACAATATGAGGGCGTCGACGGTGCAGCACCTTCGATACGGTTGTGGGCGTCCAATTCTTCACCATAGTTGTTGCTGCATTCGCTGCAGCCAAGCTAGCAACAGCCGTTTCCAGCTTCTCGACGGAATCATAATCTTCAAAGTGCTCGGTAACAGCCAAGTCTGTAAGAGCTAGGTTCAACTTCTCGCGTAGCGACTGAGCTGGTCCGTCACCCTCCGCAAAGAGTGGAACCACTTCCTCCCACCCAAGTTTGAGGCTCAAGAGGTTGGCCATCAGTACATCAGCTGGCGTTAGGGAGCTGCTCGTATCGCCTTGCACGTCGTATGTAGCAAATGCGAAATGGCCGCTTGGCGATGTATATGCCCTTAGAACTTCACCCGCTGTTGCCTGGAGTTCCGACAAACTTCTGCACATTGGCAAGTACCCCCATTTTTTGATGGCCGGACACGCAAATGCTATCGAGTTCGAACCGAATATGTATGTGCGCCACTAGTCCGCCTTTGCAAAAGCTTCTTAAGTGAATATTCGCTCTTTTGGGGTCCACCCGTCGTGTGTTTGGGGGCCGGTGGGCAGAGCGCGCAGTAGCGGT
>NZ_BMKU01000001.1 GCF_014644495.1 Pseudarthrobacter polychromogenes | reverse complement strand
TGGTCAACATCCTTCCACGAGCACAAGCTCGCTAGGTCAAGGAGTCAACAAAACCGGGGGCAGTCCCATACTGTCCGCAATTGGCCTGGTCCGAACAGTGGTCTCGGTTGCTCCCAGCGCGGTAGACCCGACAAGCAGCGACTTCACCACATCCGAATTGGAACACATGCGCCTCATGACAATCTGGAACTTCGGCAACGCCGCAGTCGCCGACGAAAGCGCCCGGGTCGCCAGCAATGCCGCAGCACTCCACGGATTGACCTACCCGGAGAACATGCCCGTCCTTCACTTCCTTGCCAGTGACAGCGTGGCTACCATTCCCGACTGGCTCGAGTCGCACAAGAACCAGCTCACGGGCGTCAACCGTCACGAAATCGTCGAACTCCAGGGTCTGCATAACCTGCAATGGACGCAGTCAACGGCCATGGCTAAGAAGATCACGCAATTCCTTCAGGACAGTGCTCCGTCTCGGGCGCAGCCCGCACCCCCTCAGGTGCAGTAACTTAAAGAGAAGCGAACAACTGTCAGGGCGCTTTGGATGGTTTGATTAGTCGGTGCTTCGTCTCAGACGCCTCGTTGTTCTTATCCTGTTTACAGTTGCTGTCACCACCGCTTCCTTGTTCTGGGCGCTCGGGCAACCTGCCGCGGACGCTCGTCGGGCTTTTTCTCCACCACCGCGAGCGGAGGCTGAGCTCGAAATGATGTCTTCCGGTATGACCACCGCAGTGAACGTCACCAGAAACCCGGATGCCGAGTGGGTGCTCCGGGCTGCAAAGGAGACTGGAATTCCCGGCCGTGCCCTGCGGGCATATGTGGCCGCGGCGGTAACCGTGAATGCTGCTGCTCCGGCGTGCGGAATAGGTTGGAACACTCTGGCGTCCGTGGGATTCGTTGAAACAGCTCACGGAACGTACGGCGGCGGCAGCCTCACGGCATCGGGACAGGTGAGCCGCCCGGTGACGGGCCCGGTTCTCAACGGTGCCGGGTTTGCCGCCATCACCGACACGGACGCAGGTGTCCTGGACGGGGACACCCGCTGGGACCGTGCCGTGGGGCCGATGCAGTTCATTCCTTCCACGTGGAAGCTCGTAGGGCGGGACGGGAACGGGGATGGAACGGCTGATCCCTTCAATATCGATGACGCCGCCCTTAGTGCGGCGACTTACCTGTGTGCCGGCGGCCGTGATCTCACGACTGCGGACGGGTGGACCGACGCGATCTACGCCTACAACCAGTCCGATGCCTACATCCGGAAAGTGCGTGACCAGGCCACGGCCTACGCATCGAAGACAAGCACCGGGGGATAAGCACCACCATGAGACAGGCCTGCTCCGTTGCGCAACGCGGAACGTCGGATCTCTTCGCAGGCGGCAGCAGGCCCGTCCTTCAAAAACCCGTGCCGGCCACCCTGTGGATGGCCGGCACCGGTTTCCTGATGTGGACGCCTGTTGAAGTACGCGAAAGCGCCCCGCAGGAATGCACCGGCGGCAACGTGCCTACTGCCCCGCTTCAGGGAAAGAGGCTCCGGGCACCGTCAAAAATGCCGGCCATGGTCCATGCGTCGAGGGACTGCACCTGGGCGGGGCCCTCGGCGGCAAGGCTCACGTGGTCACCGCCCAGGGTGGGGTAGACGCGGGCAGTGAGCGCTATCCCGTTGGCAAAAATTTCGACGGCGGACCGGTCCAGGATGACGCGCAGGTGCACCCGTCCTCCGGGCATCGGGACGGGTCCTGACTTGTCGTCCGCATCAACGGCTGGATCAAGGCTGCTTCGGGTGCGGTCCAGGCGGAGCGTGCCATTATTGCCGCCGTCAGCCGCCCTGTACAACTCAATGACTGTTTCCTCGGCGGGGCTGGAGGTGCCCCCGCCAACGGAGCCCAGCACACCGAGCCGCACCAGTCCGCCCGGTTCCAGTTCGAGCTCCAGTTCGATATCGAGTTGCTTGCCGGACACACCGGTGTCCAGGGGCTCCAGCAAACCGCTTAGCACCGGTCCGGACAAACCCACGTGGTCACGGCGCAGCTTTTCTATCTCTGGTACGGGTGCGAAGCGGAGGGTCCCGTCCTCGGCCGCCGTGACGGTTCGAGGCAGGCTCATCACTCCGGACCAGCCGGCCTCCACCATCGCGGCATCGCTTCGGCCTTCCTGCATCCAGCCGAACATGACGCGCCGGCCGGACTCATCCTGGAACGATTGCGGTGCGTAGAAGAAGCGGCCGCCGTAATCGAGCCGGTGCAGGGCCGCGGGCTCGAAGCTGTCACCGGCATACCGGCCGGTCCAGTACAGCGGGTGGTGGGTGTCGCCGTCGTTCCAGGCGGAGAAGACCAGCACATCCGGTGAGCCGTCAGACGTCGCGGATCCCAGCGAACCCTGCCCGGCCCGGAAAAGGTCCACGCATTCCCACATGGTCCCCGTCCAGTCAGTGTCCGCAGGATCACCTTGCGAGGCATCGCCGATGAACAGAGGCCCGATGTAGTCCCAGGTCCGCAGGTCCGCTGACTCGTACAGGAACGCCGTACCGCCGCGTCCGCTGATTCCCGAACCCACCAGCTGCCGCCACTTCGTTCCTTCACGCCAGACGCAGTGGTCGCGGTACGCCGTGATGTCTACTCCAGCCGGCGGCGCTGCGATCACGGGGTTTGCCGCGTCCTTGGTCCAAGTTAGAAGGTCAGGGGATCCTACGGCGACGCAGGGCAGCTCCCTGCCTTCGAGGCGCCCCGAATACACCAGGGTGGGCGTGCCGCCGTCGTTCACCAGGACCCCGGACCAGCAGCCCTCGGCGTCCTGTCCTGCGGACGGTTCCAAGGCAACGGGCTGGTCCGTCCAGGTGACGAGGTCCGTGCTGGTGGCGTGGCCCCACTGGATGCGGTGGTGGAACGCGCCCTCCGGGTTGTACTGGTAAAAGAGGTGGTAGCTGCCGTTCCATTGGCTGACGCCGTTGGGATCGTTGAGCCAACCGGCCGGTGAAACGAAATGGAAGCGCGGCCGGAGGGGGTCGGCTTCGGCCCGGGCAACCAGCTCATCCTGTGGAACGGTTGCGAGCGGGTGGGTCAGTTCAGTCATGCGGAAGCCTTTTCTTGAGCGTTCGACGCCGGGCGGCCGGGTGGGGTTGGTTCGCCCGCCAGGGCATGGCCGGCGGCGCCGGCCCACGGCCGGTAGAGGTGGCAGCGCACCCAGTGGCGGTTTTCGGGGTCTCCAACCTGGTGGCGCACGGGTTCTTCGGCCGAACAGGCCTGGTTCGGGTCGCCGTCGAAAGCGCATGTGGTGGAAGCCATCACCGCCTGCCGCAGTTCGGCCCGGCGGACGGGATCATACGAGCCTGCCCGTGCGGGATCCGGAACAGCCGAAACCAGGAGTTGGGTGTAGGGGTGTGCGGGGTTGGACAGCAGGTCCAGGGACTCGCCTTCCTCAACGAGTTCACCGGCGAACATGACTGCCGTCCGGTCCGCCAGGTAGCGGGCGGACGCGAGGTCGTGGGTGATGTAGAGCATGGAGATGCCCTGCTCGTCACGGAGCTTGCGCATCAGGTTCAGCACACCGATCCGGACGGACACATCAAGCATGGAGGTGGGCTCGTCGGCCAGGATGACTTGAGGTTCCACAGCGAGGGCCCGCGCAATCGCAACGCGTTGGCGCTGGCCGCCCGAGAGCTCGTGCGGATACGAGTTCAGCATGTCAGCCTGCAGGCCAACAGTGGTCATGAGCTCTTCGAGCCGCCGCACGGTCTCCTCCGCGGAACCGCCGCCTTTGCCGTGGATCGCCAGCGAACGCCGCAGGAAGTGCTCGATCCTGTGGGCCGGGTTCAGTGAACCGAAGGGGTCCTGGAAGACCATCTGCAGTTGGGACCGGAACGCACGCGACGCCTGGAACCGATCGCGCTTGAGGATGTCGACGCCGTCGATCAGGATCGCGCCGCGGGTCGGCTTCTCGAGCCGGGCAACGCAGCGGGCCAGGGTGCTCTTGCCGGAACCTGACTCTCCCACAAGTGCGACGATTTCGCCGCGGTTGATGGTCAGGTCCACGCCGTGCAGGGCGCGGACTGAGTCGCGGGAGAACAGCCCTCCAATGGGGAACGACTTGCCGAGGCCACGGATTTCAAGGGCGGGGGTGCGTGAGGTGGACGCAGCCACCGGGGATGTCAGGGAGTGGCTCATCGTGCGGCTCCTGCCAGGTCTGCGGAATCAATCACTGGAGCGTCGGCACCAAGCGGAGCCACGAAGTGGCCGGGTGCCGCCTCGGTGAGGTCCGGGATGTTCCGGAACTTCACGCCGTCGGGCAGTCCCGTCAGCGGTACCCGCGGGCCGGTGAGCGGCGGGAATGCGCCCATCAGCGCCTGGGTGTAGGGGTGGCGGGGGTTGGTGTAGACGTCCTGCGCTTTTGCAGTCTCCACGATCCTGCCGCCGTACATCACGGCCATCCGGTGCGAGAGTTCCACCATGAGTGACATGTCGTGGGTGATAAAGAGGACAGAGAAGCCGAGCTCGCGCTGGAGTTCCTTGATCTGGGCCATGATCTCCTGCTGCACCACCACGTCCAGCGCGGTAGTGGGTTCGTCCAGGATCAACAGGGACGGCTTGAGGGCCACGGCCATGGCAATCACGGCTCGCTGCCGCATGCCGCCCGAGAGCTGGTGCGGGTAGGACTTGAGGCGTGCGGGGTCTATCCTCACCAGTTCCAGCAGTTCAGCCGCGCGCCGCAGGGACTCCTTGCGGGAGTAGCCGGCGTGGGTGGTGAAGATGTCCACAATCTGTTCACCGATGGTCAGCACCGGGTTAAGCGAGTTCATGGCTGACTGGAACACCATGGCCACGTCCTGCCAGCGGAAGCGCCGCAGCTCCTCCGGGCTCATGGCCAGGACGTCCTTGCCGCCGAAGGAAATGCTGCCGCCTGCGATCTTCGCGGGATCCTTGAGCAGCCGCATGATCGAGTTGGCAATGGTCGATTTTCCGCAGCCTGATTCCCCTGCGAGCCCGAACACCTCACCGGTGCCGATGCTGAAGGAAACGCGGTCCACGGCGGTGGTGGAGCGGGTGTCGCCGATGTACTTGACGGTGAGGTCCTTGACGTCCAGGACGGGTTCGTGGGAGCCGAAGGACACTTGGGAGATGGTCATTTTGAGGCGCTCCTGTCGGTATCTTTCGGGGTTTTGATCTTCCGCAGGCGCGGGTTGGTGACCTCGTCCACGGCGTAGTTGATGAGGGCCAGGGCGAAGGCGACCAGTGCGATGCAGACGCCCGAGGGAACGAACACCCACCAGCTGCCGGTCAGCAGGGCGCCTTCGTTGCCTGCCCAGAAGAGGTTGTTGCCCCACGAGACCGTGCTGGCATCGCCCAGGCCCAGGAACTCCAGGCCTGCTTGGGCACCGATGCCGTAGATGACGCAGGCCAGCAGGGTGCCCATGACGATCGAGGCCATGTTGGGCAGGATTTCACGGAACATGATCCGGCCGGCCCGTTCGCCGGACACCACCGCCGCGGCCACAAAGTCCTTGGAGCGGATGGACAGGGCCTGTGAGCGCAGGACGCGCGCTGAGCCTGCCCAGCCGGTGATCACCAGGACAAGAATCACTGTGCCCAGCCCCGGAGGGAGGAACGCGGCCAGGATGACCAGCAGCGGCAGGCCGGGAAGGAGCAGGAAGACGTTGGTTACCAGGGACAGCGCTTCGTCGATGAACTTGCCGAAATACGCCGAGGCAAGTCCCACCAGGATGCCGATGAAGGTGGACGCGAAGCCCACGGTGAGACCCACGAAGAGGGAACTCCGGGATCCGTGGACGGTCAGGGCGAGCACGTCCTGTCCCTTAGCTGTAGTTCCCAGCCAGTGCTCGGCTGATGGTTCCATGGAGGCCATGGCGGTGATCCGCGACGGGTCGCCGGGGAAGAGCAGCGGTGCCAGCAGGGCCAGTGCGATGAAGACGAGCATCACGGCCATGCCTGTCAGGGCTTTTTTGTTGGTGAGGATGCCGTGGACGAAGCTGCGGTTGGGCTTGCGGGCCGCCGGGGTTTTGGCGGCCGTTGTGCCGGGTTGCTTCAGGATTGCGGTTGTCATGATCGCTCCCTCTAGTTGCTGCGCACGCGCGGGTCGAGGCGGACGTAGAGGATGTCCACCAGGAAGTTGGCCAGCAGCACGGCGGCGGTGATGGTCAGGAACAGGCCCTGCATGAGCGGGTAGTCGAGGCCCTGGACGGCGTTGAGGAGCTGGTATCCGACGCCGGGGTAGGCGAACACCACCTCGGTGAGCAGCGCACCGCCCACCACGAATCCCAGTCCCATGCCGAAGCTTGTGACCGACGGGAGCATGGCGTTGCGGGCTGCGTAGCGGAGCATGATGCGGCCCGGGCGGAGTCCCTTGGCTTCGGCCATGGTGATGTAGTCCTCAGAGTTGGTGGCGATCATGGTGTTCCGCATGCCCAGCATCCAGCCGCCGATGGAGACCAGGACTATGGTCAGTGCCGGAAGCACCAGGTGGGCGCCGACGTCGCCGATGTACTCCCACGTGAACCCGGGCTCCAGGCCGGCGGTGAAGGCGTGGCGGATGGGGAACCAGTTCAGTACCACGCCGAAAAGGTACAGGGCGCCCATGGCGAGCCAGAAGTACGGGAACGAGCCGATGAAAACGAGCAGCGGTGGAAGCGCGGAGTCGATCGCGCCGCCGCGCCGCCAGGCGGCCAGGACGCCCAGCAGGTTACCCACGACGGCGGCAATCACCAGGGCGGTTCCGCCGAGCAGGAGGGTCCAGCCGATCTGGGACGCAATGACCTCGGTGACCGGAGTGGGGAAACGGGAGATGGAAACGCCCATTTGCCCGGTGAAGATGTTGGTCATGTAGCCGATGTACTGCTCCCAGAGTGGCCGGTCATCAACACCCAGCAGCTTGCGCAGGGCCTCGATTTGTTCCGGCTGCATTCTGTCCTGGGTGCGGGCGAACATACGGGAGACGGGGTCCCCGGGCATGAAGCGGGGGAGCAGGAAATTCAGGGTGATGGATGCCCAGAAGGCGATCAGGTAGAAACCCAGGCGGCGCAGGATAAAGCGCACGGTTTCCCTCCATTTCGGGAATTGCGGAAAGTTTGGGGGCTGGCCGCCGGATGATCCGGCGGCCAGCAGTGGTGCGTGATGGGCCCACGCCGCCAGGGAGGCGGTGGATGGGCCCACGCCGCCGAGGGTTCCCTAGCCGAAGCGGAGCGAGGCCAGGGAGGCGGTGGGGACTACTTGCGCGGTTCCAGCGTGGTCAGGACGAGCACCGTAGAAGGGGAGCGGACCGACAGGGTTGCGTAGGGGTTGTCCTCGGTGGGCCAGCCGGTGAAGCGGGTGTCGTTGAAGGCGCCCCACTCCGGACCGGAGAACAGCGGCACCAGCGGTGCGGCGTCGTCGTATTCTTCCTGCAGCTTGTTGGCGATGTCCTTCTGCTTGGACTCGTCGGACTCCGCAGCGAACTCTGCCAGCAGGGCGTCAGCCTCGGCGTCGCCGAAGCGGTGGTAGTTGTCGAACGTCTTGGTGCCCACGGGCTTGACCGTGGCTGTGCCCATGGAGGAGTTGAAGTACTTGTACGGGCTGGGGTCGTTGGCGCTCCAGACGATGCCGGAGTCGAAGTCGCCCGTTTCGTAGCCGGCAACCACGGCAGCCCAGTCCGGGGACTCCACCTTTGCCGTGACGCCGACTTCTGCCAGGTTCTGCGCGATCACGTTGGCTACGGACAGCCAGTCGGAAGAGGATGCGCCCACGGAGATCTTGAACTCGAAGGGCTTGCCGTCCTTGAGCGTGCGTTTGCCGTCGGCACCCTTCGGGTAGCCCGCCTTGTCCAGCAGCTCATTGGCCTTCTGGACGTCCAGCTTGGTCCAGGAACAGTTCTCCTTGACCTCGTTGTTCTTCCAGGTCTCGTAGTTGCCGGAAAGCCCGGTGCAGTCCGCAGGCTCGGCGTAGCCGCTCATGCCGATCGTGGTGACCTGTTCCCGGTCAACGGCCATGCTCAGGGCCTTGCGGACGTCGACATCGTTGAAGGGGGCCTTGGTGGTGTTGAGCTGCCAGTTGATCATGGCGCCGGTGGCCGGGAACCAGTAGTGGCGGTGTTCCTTGTCCTTGGAAACGAACGTCTTTTCGATGTTCGGGATGTACTGCGGGGCCCAGTCAACATCGCCGTTCGCGGCGGCGAGGTTGGCGCCGTCGTTTCCTGCAAAAGCGAGCATCTTGATACCGGCGATCTTCTGCTTTTCCGGCTGCCAGTAATTGGGGTTCTTTCTCAGCACGAACGACTGGGCCTGGAAACTGTCAACCTCGGTGTAAGGGCCTGTGCCGACAGGCTTGGCATTGGCCTCCTTCTCCGGGTCGGCAAGGGCGGACCATACGTGCTTGGGCAGGATGGTGAGGTGCCCGACGTCGTACAGGGCCGGCGACCACGGCTTGTTGAAGGTGAAGGTCACTTTGTTGGTGCCTTCGGCGCTCACGGTGTCCAGGTACTCGAAGCCACCCTTGAGCTTCTTCTGGAGTTCGAAGGTGTAGGCGACGTCCTCGGCCACGAAGGGCTGGCCGTCGGACCACTTAACGCCGTCGCGCAGGGTGAAGGTGATGGACCTGCCGTCGTCCGCCGCCTCCCATTCAGTGGCCAGCCACGGTACCGTGTCACCCTTGGCCGGGTTGAAGATCAGCAGCGACTCGTAGATGGACTGCTGGACCATGGGGTTGACGGTGGGGGCGAACGGGTTGAAGTTCTGGACAAACGTGCCCATGTCCTCACGCGGAATGGTGAGGAAGGCGCTGGCGTTCGCTGCGGCGTCGGTGCCGGCAGCCTTGTTGCCGTTGGCCGCACAGCCGGTCAGCAGCAGTGCGCCTACCGCCAGCCCGGCCGCCGTGGTGCGGGCAGCCCTCAGGAATCGGGGTTGTGTCATGATGGTTATCTCTTTCCTATCTTCATCAGCAAGGTGAAGGGGTGGGGGAGGGGTTGCTCTTCGCCAGTGATTTCGCGGTCAGACCGAAGAGCGTTCTAGCAGCGGACAGCCGACTAATTGCTGGTCGGCAACAATCGGCTGTCCTGCTGTCAGAGCTGCGAGCGTCTGGACTCCCAGGGCGCCCATTTTTTCAAACGGCAACGCAACCGTGGTCAGCTTGGGCCTGAGGTAGGCCGCAATCAGTTCCTGGTTGTCGAAGCCGATCACGGCGATGTCTCCGGGGATGGTCAGGCCCCGTTCCTTGATGGCGTCGTATGCGCCCATCGCCATGCGGTCGTTGAGGCAGAACAGCGCGGTTGGCCTGTCCTGCTGTGGGTAGCGGTCCAGGATGTGGCACGCGGCCTCATACCCGCCGTCCGCCGTGGCGTATCCGGGGACCACGAGTTCCGGGTCCAGTTCGAGTCCGGCGTCGGCGAGTGCCTCGCGGGCACCTTCCAAACGCCCGATTGCCGCGGGAATGGCCGGGTCCAGGTTGATGACGCCGATCCTGCGGTGGCCGGCCTGGAGCAAACGTTCGACGGCGGTGCGGCCGCCGGCGCGTTCGTCCGGGACGATCGAGGGCAGCTTCCCGTCGGCGTCGAAGCAGTTGATCAGTACGGTGGGTACTTCCTTGGCGGTTTCGGGCACGTGCACGCCACGGTGGAACGTGGCTGCGTACAGAAGTCCTTCCACGCGCTGCTCCAGCAGCTTTTCGGTTGCTGCGTCCTCCAGGCCCTGGTTGGGTCCTACGGCATCGGCCTGGTCGGAGGGCGCGATGAGCAGGAACTTGCGGTCGAGCCAGGCTTGGTCTTGTGCACCCTTGATGATGTCGACGGCGAACGGTGCCGTGACGATCTCGGTAACAATCCCGTACCAGTCACTGCGCTGGGATGCCAGTGCACGTGCTCCGGCATTTGGGCGGTAGCCCAAGGCCTGGACAGCTTCGTTGATCCGGGTGCGGGTCTCTTCGGAGATGCTGGCATTTTCGCGGTTGCTCAGCACGAACGAGACCGCGGTCCGGGAAACCCCCGCGTGTTTGGCAACATCATTCATGGTGACACCCCGCTGCCGCGCGGCCCCGGCATGGTTCGAGGTGGTGGTTTTCGCCATTGAATGCTCCGGTATTAGTCGGGTGGTGCTGCCAGATAGGTAACGCGCGTTACTCGCGCATATAGAGAGGTTACGCGCGTTACTAGATCTGTGTCAAGGGTTACATTTCCCTGTGCGGGGTGACCGCAAATCGACGATCAGAACAACCGCACGAAGTGTTCGTGCTAGGCGTGCGAATGCAGCCGGGACTGATGCTGAAGCTGGAGCTGTGTGCGGAGTTCGTCTTCGGTGGGGGGCCGGGCGCCGGCCCGGGATACGGTGATCGCGGCCGCGGCGGCCGCCGTGCATCCCAGCTGGTCGAGGACCGAAGGGGCCAGGCCGCCGGTGCCGCGTGTGAGGAGTCCCAGGATCAGGGCCGCCATGTAGGAGTCGCCGGCGCCGATGGTGTCCACCACGGTGGTCTTCACTGCAGGCATGCTGAGGGCGGTGGTGGATGTGGCAAGCAATGAGCCTGATGAGCCCCTGGTGATGACAGCAAGCTCCGCTCCCAGCCCCAGGATGTGTGTGGCGGTTTCCTCGAAGGTCTTCCTCGGGTAGAGCCATGCAGCGTCCTCATCACTGAGTTTGACCACGCTGGTGAGCTGCACCAGTTCCTCGAAAGTGTGCAGCGCCTCGGCATGGGTTCCCAAGAGGTCTGGCCTGATGTTCGGATCGTAGGTGACGATGCACTTGCCGCGGAGCTCCTGGAGCATGGCTTTGACGCCAACCGCGCCCGGTGACAGAAAGCTTGCGATCGAACCGGTGTGGACGATCCTTGGGGGAGTAAGGGCAGGATCCAGCGGTGCCACATCCCAGGCGATGTCGAAGGCGTAGCTCGCCGAGCCATCGCGGGCGAGGGTGGCGGTCGCCGTCGACGCTCTCTCCAGTGACCGGGAGCCTGGCAGGAGCGTCACCCCGGCGCCCGTGAGGTGCTCCTCAAGTGCGTCACCACGGTGGTCATTGCCCATGGACGTGAGCAGTCCGGTGCCCACCCCCAGGCGGGCCAGGCCGTAGGCGACATTGGCCGGTGACCCGCCAGGATGTTCATTGGTCCCCTCAGGCGTGGTGACGACGTCGATCAGGGCTTCCCCGATAACGACGACGTCCAACCCCTGCCCGGGAGGGTTCGGTTTCCCGTTGTTGTGCATGTCTGTTGTTCCTTGAATTGGTGCTGCCCTAGCCGAGCTGCGTGACCTGGAGGCTGTTCATGGTCGCCGTGCCGCCTACGGCGTAGACGGCGACGTCGGTGCTGGTCTCCGCCGGGAAGATCAGTTCGGTCATGGTGACCTGGCCGTCCTGGGCAAAGACTTCAACGGAACAGCGGTCCACGTAGATGGTGAGCTCGTAGGACCCCTGCCTGGCAAGGACGGGAGCCGTGTCAACGGAGCTGAAGGATGCGTGGAAGTCTGTCCTGCCGGATTCGCGACGGTCCACGAGCAGTGTGCCTTCGCCCGGGCGGATGCCAACGCGGGTTCCCTTCGTGCCGTCCCCACGCAGGATGAGGCCGAATTCCTCTGCGCCTCCGGGGGTGAAGATGACGTCAATCCGCTGGACGGTACCGGCCGCGCCCGCCAGAACCTGCACGCCGTCGTGGATGGTGGTTCCGGAAAGGTGCAACGACTCCGTGCCGGCCAAGGCAGTCCAGTCACCCGCGGGCTGCTGGACCAGGCATAGCTCTCCGTCGCTGCTCTGGAGTGAAATTTCCCGGGCGAGGCTCATGGGGCTGCGCCAGGGCGTGGTGGGGATCTGGTTGGCGTATTCCCAGTTGTTCATCCAGGCGATCATGAGGCGGCGGTTCTCCGGCGCGTCGCTGAAGGAGACGGCGGCGTAGTAGTCGCGGCCCCAGTCCAGCCATTGGTAGTCTCCCAGCCGGTTCGGATCCTGGAGGCCTTCGGTCACGGTGCTGGCGGAGGTGAATGTGGTTCCGTCGAAGTCACCGATGAAGTATTGGCCGGCGGAGCCGTTGTTGGGCCCGCCGGGATTGAGGTTGACGGTGAGGACCCACTTGACGTTTTCCGGGTCGCCGTCTACGGGCAGGGGAAACAGGTCCGGGCATTCCCAGACCCCGCCGGTGGCGTTTGCGGGCCCGAAGGTGCTCAGCGGTTCCCAGGTCTTCAGGTCGCGGGACTTGTAAAGCACCACCTGGAAGTCTGTGGCTTCGACGGCGACCATCACCCAGTAACTGTCCGCGCCGCCGTCGTACCAGATGACCTTGGGGTCACGGAACTCGGCGGAGCCGCGGTTAAGTACAGGGTTGCCGCCGTGTTTTGTCCAGCTGTAGCCCCCGTCCAGGCTGTAGGCCAGGGACTGGGCCTGGACGCCCTCGTGCAGGGAACCCGGTTTGAAGGCGCTGGTATAGATCGCCACCAGGGGCGCAGTGGATCCGTTGCCGAATCCGCTGGTGTTGTGACGGTCGTGGACGATGCTGCCGGAAAAGATGTCCTCGTTTTCGTCGCAGGCGATGGCGACGGGGTGCTCGGTCCAGGTCAGCAGGTCGGTGGAGGTGGCGTGGCCCCAGGACATGTTTCCCCAGACGTTTCCCAGCGGGTTGTTCTGGTAGTAGAGGTGGTAGACGCCGTCGTGAAAGATCAGGCCGTTGGGGTCATTGAGCCAGGTGTCCTTCGCCGTGTAGTGCAGGGCCGGGCGGTAGCTGTCTGTTGTGGCTGCCGTGCTGGTCGGGGTGAGTGTATCCATGGGGTTCCTTTTGAAAGTACGTGCTATTTGCTTGCGCCGGCCGTGAGGCCCTCGCGCAGGGTGCGCTGACCGAAGATAAACACGACCAGTGCGGGCAGCATGGACAGGATCACGCCGGCGAGGACCACCGATATGCTCCCGGTGCCGAGGTTGCCCTGGAGCGTGACCAGGCCGAGGGGGAGGGTGAAGTTCTGTTCGCTGATAGTGAGGATCAGCGGCCGGAAGAACTCGTTCCAGTGGAAGTTGAAAGCAAGGATCCCAACGATGGCCATGCCCGGGACCGCCAACGGTGCGTAGACGGAACGGAAGATCCGCCATGGTCCGGCGCCGTCCAGGGCGGCCGCTTCCGCAAAGTCATTGGGCAGGCCCAGGAAGTATTGGCGCATCAGGAACGTGCCGAAGGCGGTGGGAATGGCCGGCAGGATCAGGGCCAGCAGGGTATCGGACAGGCCCATCCCGCGGATGAGCATGAACACCGGGACGATGGTGACCTGCACCGGAACCATCATTGTTGCAAGCACCAAGGAGAAGATGGCTTTCCTGCCGCGGAAGTCCAGGCGGGCGAAGGCGTAGCCGGCAAGCGTGGCGGAAGCCATCTGGCCAAGCGCGATCAGCCCGGTCACCAGGGCGCTGTTCAGGACCAGGAGGCCAACGTTGATCTGCTTGAACACCTCCTGGTAGGCGGTGAAGTCGGGGTTGAGGGGCAGGAAGGACGGCGGCAGGTTGAAGGATTCCGACGGCGTTCGCAGCGAGGTGGACAGGGTCCACAGGACAGGGCCGAGGGTCAGCGCCGCAGCTACCGCCAGCGCGGCGTACCTGCCGACGGTTCCTGCCGCGGGCAGGCGGCGGTTGCGGTAGGTCTTGCGGGTGGCCGGCGTGCCGGTGCTGGAACCGGAATGTTCGTCGGTCCCGGTGTGCAGGGTCTGGCTGGACATAGGGGACCTCACTGGTAGAAGACGAAGCGGCGGCTGAGGCGGAATTGCAGGGCGGTGACGGCAAGGATCAGCACGGTCAGGACCAGACCGATGGCCGAGGCTTCGCCGAATTCCAGTTGCTGGAAGGCGGATTCGAAGATCACCATGACGGCGGTGCGGGTGGAATCCCCTGGTCCGCCGTTGGTCAGGACGTACGGCTGGTCGAAGACCTGCAGGGCACTGATGATCGCCATGACGGAAGCGACCAGCACAGTGGGGCTGATCAGTGGAAGGGTGACGTTGCTGAACTGTTTCCAGCCCGTGGCACCGTCCAGGTTCGCTGCCTCGTGCAGTTCTTTCGGAATGTTGCTCAGGGCGCCGAGGAACAGGAGGAAGGAGAACCCGAAGTTCTGCCAGACGTAAACCAGGACAACGACGGCGGCAGAGGCCACGGGACTGGTCAGCCACGGGACTGCGGGAATGCCGATGAGCGACAGGAGCCAGTTCACCACGCCGAACTGTTCGTTGAACATGTACCGCATGAAGATGGACACCGATGCGGCGGACAGCACCAGGGGAAAGAAGAAGGTGGAACGGAGGAAGACCCTGAGCCAGGACGGCATCCTGGCCTGGAGCATCGAAGCCAGGGTCAGTGCGATGCCGAGTTGAAGGGTTACTGCGACGACCACGAACACGATGGTGTTCAGGAAGGACACGCGGACGGTGGGGTCCTGTGCCAGGGAGGCGAAGTTGGCGAAACCGACGAACTGGGGTGCTGAGATGATGTCCCAGCGGAAGAAGGCCAGGACCAGCGAGCCGATGATCGGCAGGAAAGTGAACAGGGCCATCCCCAGCAGTGTGGGGGCCAGGAAAATCATTGCCAGCCACCGCTCGACGAACGAGCGGCGCGCTGCCGGTGGCTTTACGGTGTGGCGCGGGGCGGCGGAAGTGGTGGTCATGCGTTCCTCCTGAGGGCCAGTTCGAGATCACGCTGCAGGGTGCCCATCGCTGACCGTACGCCGGCGGAGCTGCCGCTGACAGCGGCGGAAACGTTTTTCATCAGGGCAGTTTCCACGGCGGCCTGCTGCGGCGGCGCGGGGATCGGACCTGAGGTAGGGAACCTGTCCAGGGTGTCGTAGAAGACCTTCCAGTGCCGGGGCCCGGTGGCAGCATAAAAGGACTCGTTCACCATCGAACGGCGGGTGGGAGTGGTGTTCGGTTTGGGAATGGCCAACTGCATCGCTTCGCGGCTGGAGCAGAACTTCACCCATTCCCAGGCTGCGTCCTTGTCCTTCGCCGTGCGCATGATCGCATAGCCGGCAGCACCGAACTGGTGCCGCTGCGTCCGCCAGCGGGGGAAGAACTGCACATCGAACTGGTCGGCCGTCATGCCGGCCTCATGCAGGCCCTGCGCCCAGTAGCCCCCCGCCGGCGTGGTGCCGATGCGGTTGTTCGCGAACAAGCCCACCAGGGCGTTGCCGCCGCCGGATTCAGGCCGCACGCCCAGTCCTTCGGCAACAAGTTCGCGCAGGTAGTCAAAGGTCTCCACAACCCGCGCGTCCTCGGCGTTGGGAGCCAGCCATTGGTACCCGCCGCCGCGCGTTGCCCGGGCAGGATCGTTCGGATAAAAGCGGTCCCACAGCCAGTCGCCGCCGGAAGCCTTGCTCTCAGTCAGGAAGCTGGTGTCATTGGCGTACAGCCATGGCACAACACCGCCGAAGAGCCGGTTGGTCCAGTAGTACGGGGTGAAGTCGGCCGGGCGTGCCTTCCGCAGGGCGCGGAGGGTGGCGCTGAAGTCATCCTGCGTCCAGTCGTCCTTGGGGCGGTCAAGGCCGGCCTGGGCAAAGGTGGTGGTATTCAAATACATGTTCGCCGCGTTCCAGTCCAGCGGAAGCTGGTAAAGGCTTCCCTGGTACATGAAGGCTTCCAGCAGGCTCGGATGAACGTCATCGAAGTAGTCGCCCATGTCGGCTGCGTCCCGGCGGACATATTCATCCAGTGGTTCTGCGAGCTTGTCAGCGAAAAGCTGGGCGCCCTCCGTGGCCACGTAGACGACGTCCGGCGGCGTGCCGGCCGCCACCATGGTGAGGATTTTTGAAAAGAAGTCCTTCCAGTCGGCGCCCTGGATGGCCTGCACCTGCACCGGGATATCCGGATGGGCGGCGGTAAAGGCCTGAACCAGGCCCTGGCGGGCCGCGGCGTCCGCTGCGGTTCCAAGGATGGCGATGTTCAGGGCCTTGCTGCCACGGCCGGGAATGTCGGTCCCGGTCAGGCGCGGCCAGGCTCCTACGGTAGCTCCCGCCACGGCCAGTCCGGTAAGGCCGAGCATGGAACGCCGCGTGAGTTGTGACATTCCGCTGCCGGGCCGCGGTGCATATGAGGGGGCTGGTTGCCCCGGTGTCTTCTCAGACGTCATTGTCGGCTCCTCCTAACACGTGTTAAGTAGGGTAAATACCTGACCTAACACGTGTCAAGTGATTTTCGATGCTGCTTGTGCTGCGTCATTCGGAACGTGCAGGACGGACTGGCCGTGTGGGGAAAGTACACAGGCGGGCGCTGGCGGTGGCTGTCCCTTGGGGGCTCAGCAGTGCAGCAGCTGTGAAAGCATCCGGCTGCTTAGCCGGCCGGGACGGCGGCGGTGGAAGCCCTCGGAATAATCCGGCAGGGCACGTGGATCGTTCCCTCTTCCGTGTCCTCCGTGGCCGTAGTTTTTCCCTCCACCGCATCCAGCAGCATGGACATGGCCGCCGCTCCAATTTCGGCGTGCGGAAGCGCCACCGTGGTCAGCGCGGGAACAAGGTTCGCGGCCAGGTTCTGCTGGTCGTCGTAGCCGACCACGGACAGATCCTGCGGTACGCGCAGTCCCGCGGCGGCCGCGTACAGCAGTACTCCGGTGGCTACCCTGTCGTTCGAGCAGACGATCGCCGTCGGCCGGTTGCTGCCGCCCAGCACGGAGGAAGCGGCCCGGTAGCCCTCATCAATGTCCCATCCGGTCGCGTGGACGTGCTGTTGTTCACGGCCCAGCCCTGCTGCTTCCATCGCCTCGCGGTAACCCTGTTCGCGCTGCGGGGCGGCAGGGGAGCTAAGGGTTCCGGTCAGCAGCGCGATGCGGCGGTGGCCCAGGTCAATCAGAAGCTGTGCCGCGGCGCGCCCACCTTCGACCTCTGCCGGTATGACCGACTGGAGCCCGGAGGCCGCATCGGTGCAATTGGCCAGAATGGCCGGCAAGGTCAGCATCGACGGCGGGGCGGTAATTTCGCGCAGGCTGCCGGCGGCATACATGATTCCGTCCACCTGCCGGTGGACGAGCTGCTGCGCCGCGGAGCTCTCGCGGGCCTTGTCATGTTCTGTGTCGACCACCAGGACCATGTACCCGCGGGCCAAGGCCGTGCGGGACGCGCCGCTGATCAGCCGGCCTGCGAAGGGGCTGGTGACGATGTCATCCGTAATGATGCCGATCGTTGACGTTTGCTGGTTGCGCAGGCTGACGGCAACCGAATTGGGCGTGTAGTCCAGCTCTGCCGCGGCGCGGAGCACGCGCTCCTGGCGTTCTGCGGTGACGTTGCCGGTTGCCCTGCCGTTGAGCACCAGTGATACCGCGCTGCGGGACACTCCCGCCCGCCGTGCAACGTCCAATGCCGTCGCTTTACGTTTGACCATACCGGCCCCCTTGCTTTTCGGCCTAGCATACCTAACTCGTGTGAGGTGAGGGTGCCTTGCTTGGGTGCTGGGGCTGCCAGCAGGCTGCTTCGTCAAGCGTCAATTGAAACCGCCGTGGTGGACTTGGATTCATCACACGGCTCGGCCGCTGTTTCCAGGTGCGCGACGTGTGGCTGGCACCACGGACATGCCTCCCGGCGGCCGGCGGTGGTCGGAGCTAGCGTGGAACAGCCCGCTGCAACAGAAGGACCGTTCACATCATCCGCTTCGCCGCCCAGACCCTAACCCTCTCAGCCTCCCTACTGCTGGCAGGCTCACTCGCCGGTTGTGACGCTGCAGCCAGCGCCCTTGAAGTTCTTGAATCTGCTCAAGGCAGTGCAGCGGAGGCGCCAGTGCGGGCGGACCCGTCCCTTGCTGTTGATGTTGCCCACGCCTTTGAGCAGCTGCAGGGCATCCCGGTGAAGGGCCGGGCCCCTAAGACGGGCTACAGCCGGGACGAGTTCGGGCCAGCCTGGGCTGACGTCGACCGCAACGGCTGCGACACCCGCAATGACATTCTTGCCCGGGATCTGACCAACGAAACGTTCAAGCCCGGCACCAACAACTGCGTGGTCACCGCCGGCACCCTGGCCGATATGTACACCGGCGCGACCATCAAGTTCACCCGCGGCCAGGACACCAGCTCCGACGTGCAGATCGATCACATCGTCCCGCTCAGCGACGCCTGGCAGAAGGGTGCGCAGCAGCTCAGCGCCGGCCAGCGCAAGGAACTCGCCAACGACCCGCTGAACCTCATGGCTGCCGACGGGCCAACTAACAGCGCCAAGGGCGACAAGGACGCCGCCACGTGGCTGCCTCCGAACAAGGCCTTCCGATGCCAATACGTGGCACGCCAAACTGCCGTCAAGGCCACGTACAAACTCTGGGTCACACAAGCCGAACACGACGTGATGGTCAGCATTCTTGACGGCTGCCGCTAGATCCCTGGTGTGCCTGCCTTCCCATGGGACGAGCTCACTGCGGGCGAGCCTCGGCAGGTCAGTGGCTGCCAACGATTCTTCGTGCCACGGCCCGGTCGATTCCCGGCACGCGGGAGGCCCGTATGACCCACCGACGCAGCAGGCGCTGGGCTTTGCTTCGAGGCAGGAAGGACGAGGCAGCGCGCCGCCCGGCTGCCTGCGCCTCTTCAACAACGGGTTTCCATCGCTCCTCGAACCCGGCGAGCGCAGGTCTGATGCCGTCAGCGGAAGCCACTGGTCCGAGGAAGTCACCCAACAGTGCTGCCCCGGCGATCGCCAACGAGGCGCCCTGGCCTGCCAGGAGCGATACGGCTCCGGAGGCATCCCCCAGGAGGATGGTGCGCTCCTTCTGCCAGCCCGGCAGGATGATTTGGGCAACGACATCGTCGTACACGTGCTCGGGGCAGGCCTCCAGCACCCTGTCGACGGCGGCGCTGAGTCCGGCGAACTCCCCTTGCAGCCGCTCCCGCGCATCCCCGGACCCCCGGCATACCGCCGCGGCCGTAGAGTCCCGATAGGCCAACAAAGCCGCCACTTCGCCCGTGCGGAGGTTGTAGAGCCCGGCCATCCTGTCGATGCTGTCCGTGAGGACGAACCGGTTCCTGAACCGTTCGTCCAGGAGCGGCCCCGGCACAGTGAACGCGGCCGCACGCATTCCCAAAGGGCGCAGGTATTCGTCCTCGGGGCCGAAGAGCTGGGCACGCACCGTTGAGTGGATTCCATCGGCGCCCACCAGGAGGTCCCCGGCGAGGGGCGCGTCCGGCAGGCCCTTGAGGGTGACCCGCACGCCGTCGTGATCGCTCCAAACCCGGGAAACCTGCGCGCCGTAGCTGATCCGCACCCGGCCCCGGGCGACGTCGTCGAGAGCGGCGAGCGCGGCGCGCTCCATGTCAGGGCGGAGCAGGCTCAGGATTTTCCCGCCTGCAAGCCGTGCAAACTGGTTGTAATCGAGGCTGCACGTGCGGCGTCCCTTTCCATCCACGTAGTCGACTGCCTCGACCTGGTACGCCACCGCTGCGAGGCGCGGGTAAAGGCCGATCCGCTCCGCCGCCTCGAGCCCCGGCCCAAAGAAGTCCATCATGTAGCCGTCGGGCCGTGGGCCGGGTGATTTCTCGATGAGCTCCACGTCCCAGCCCGCGGAACCCAGCTGGCGGGCCGCCACCAGGCCCGCAATGCCCGCGCCCACAACAACTGCCTTCATATCCTTCCCGTTCGTCAGAGGAAACCGGTATCAGAGCAGCCGCGCCGCTAGAGCTGAAGCTCCTCGAAGGTAAGGATTTCACGGGCGGGAGTTGGTGTGGCCAGTGCTTCCTGGGCCCGGGGGAGCGGCTCGAACTCGTTGTTCATCGGGTCCCAGCCAAAGAGATGGCCGAAGTCCAGTCCGGTAAGTTCGCTGATCCTGCGGACAGGGACCTGGAAGGTAACCGGTGTGAAGGCCTCCTTCAGCATGTCCTCAACCAGCTCATGCTGGCTGATCATGTAGGCGCTGGCGGAAGGGGTGCCGTCCGCCCGTTGAAAAACGGGGATTTTCCAGAACGCCAGCGGGATGCGGGTTCCCTGGAACTCCGGATCGCTGTCGGTGAAGACCGGGCCCGTGAACACCGACAGCCGCAGCTTGTCAGCCTTTGCGGTGTCCAGCAGGTAGTCTTCCAGGCCGGCCCACAGCGATGCCCCCTGGTTGAACTTTTTATGTTGGGGGCAGCAGTTGGCGAAATGGAAGGTGTCATCGTTCGCTGCCCGTGCAACGGTGTCCGGACCCCAGACCGGATCGAGCCGCCGGACAAGGTGCCCACGGTCGAAGTCATTGCCAGCGTAAAGATCTCCGCCAATTTGTTCGGACCGGTCCAGCCGTGGGTCGAAGTACCACTTGTCCCGTTCCCGCTTCGGGGATTGGCTGAGGCTGCCATCGACGTTCACGGCAGTGTAGAGGGCCAGCCTCCTCCTGCGGTTCATGACGAGGCTGAAGTGGTGGTAATCCAGCACCGTTGGATCCCGTCCAGGGGCCGCGCGCCGGTTCTGTGCTGCGTCGCTGCGCTGTTCGGCTGTGAGGGCCGGCAACGGAACGTGCACACCCAGGAAGACGGGGTCGTATCCTTTCCTTCCCGAATAGTCGGGGTCTATCGCCACGGCTTCATCGGCCACCGCAGTCCCCGTGCCAACCGCGTCCCCGCCGCCCGGATCCGCGTCGCCGGTCCGGTCTTCGGACGGGGCGTCCGGTTCGTTTGCCGCCTGTACCGCACCGAGCCGGACAGTGATGTGGAGGGGGATGGTCAGGGACACGGACCCCTCCGCAGTGGCGGCTGGCTGCTTTACGGGTTGAGGCAGTTGGACCTGCGCCGGGGCCTGCCCTTCCTCCACCGGGTGCAGAAGTTCCACCGGGTGCGGCGGATCAGCAGGCAAGGGAGGCGGGTTGAGGGCTTCCTCCACCAGGGCCCGTTCTTCGGTTGTCATGCCGTCGGCCTGCATACCCAGCCAGGCCAGGATGCTGCTGATGCGGATCCCCTCGTTTGCCACCCATTGGATCCGCAGCTCATCCTGCGTCCTGTCCCACACGGTCCCGTCCACGGTCAGGATCTCTCCTGCCGCATTGCGGGCAGGGACGCCGGAATGGTGCAGGCCCAGGACTTCCCACTGGTTGTTGAACAGCGGTGAACCGGAGGAGCCCGGCGATGTGTCCGTGTGATAGTGCAGGAACTGGTCAAAGCGGTCGATGAGTTCGTTCTGCTGAAGCGCGAGCTGTTTCTCCTGGCCTTCCGGGTGCTGGATGATGTTGATGGACTCGCCCAGCAGGATCTTGCCCTGCTCCTTGGAGGTGCGGTTGAAGCCGAAGCCGGCCAGCGGCACCGAGGCACCCGCCCCGTCGGGACGTGACGCCGCTGCAACCGCTATCACGGTGACATCCAGTCCGGCGTCCGTCCGGAAGAAGGTGTCCGGCTCCAGGTCAAACTGCGATGCAGCGAGGGGAAGGCCGCTGACGCCGTTCTGGAAGTTGAATTCCAGCCGGGAGAAGCGGGCAGACTGGGCGTCTGCCAGCACGTGGTTGTTCGTCAGGGCCAGGCGCGGCGAGATCATGAACCCCGTGCCGAAGGAGCGGATCTGGAACCGGTCACGGACAATAACCCTGCCCACACTGCGTGCCACCGACGTGCCCAACTCCAGGAAAGCGATGCCCAGCAGGTTGTTCCCGCCGATAATCCGCTCCAGCACCAGCTCGTCCCACACCTGGCCGTCCGCTGCCGGTGAGGTGTCCGCCGTCGCCTTGAGCGCGTCCATCACCATCGGCTGGCGCATGACCCGCCGGCTGCGCAGTTCCACCCGTTCGGTCGAATCGACGTTGAGGATGCTTCCCTGCGGGGTATGGGCCTCCGCGATCTTTTCCTCCGTACCCGCGCGCGGACCCTTGCGGGCCTGGAACCGCGCCTGGGTGGCGGTAAGCACGTCGTCCGGTATGACCATGTGTCCGCTCCTTGGGACTTACTGCAAGCCAGTCATCGAGCGCTTCGGATAAAACGCCGGGCCACCCTAGTTGGCGTTCGTGGGTGCCTGGACCAGGCCCGCCCCAACGTCCACGGGATCCGTGCCAGCCTTGAGCGGCTTGAACGTTCCGGAAGCGATCAGTTTTGCCTGGAGCAGTACAGGACTGAGGGGTCCCTGTGCCAGAAGCCGCTCCGCCCACAGCGCCGCCACGCCGGCCACGTGCGGGGTGGCCATGCTGGTGCCACTGATCGTTTTGGTACCGCCGTTGAGCCAGGCGCTGAACACCCCGACGCCGGGACCGGCCACCGTCGCCATCGTGTTTGAGAAGGGTGCCACGGTAAGTCCGCCGCCGCCGTCGGCCAGGGCGGCCACGGACGTGATCCCGAAGGCTGCGGCCGGTGGCGCCACATTGATCTCGTATGCGGGGTTGCCGGTGCGTTCGCTTTCGTTGCCGGCGGCTGCGACCACGATCGTCGTCTGGGCAACGGAGGCCCGCGCATTGAGGAGGTTGGCGAGCTGCTCGAACAGCCGGACGTTGGCGCGGTAGCCTTCAAGCGCTATGGAGGTGGCGGCGGGGATGGACAGGCCGTGCACCTTCACCAGCTCGTCCACCCAGCCCGGGAAGTCGATGCCCAGCGACATGGAGATGACATGGGCGCCGTTGTCGGCGGCCCAAAGCATGGCGGAGGCCAGGATGTCGCTGCTGCCGCCGTTGGGGCCTCCGAGGACTTTGCCGATGACCGCTTTCTGGACGCCGGTTGCGACGCCGATCCGCTGGCCTGAGAGGTCGCGGCCAAAGATCGTGCCGGCGCAGTGGGTGCCATGGCCGTTGTCGTCTTCGGCGCTGCCCGCGCCGGTGAAGTCTTTTGTGACCAGGTTGACGCCGGCGAAGGCCGGGTGGTTTGCAGCGATGCCGGTGTCCAGGACCGCGACCGTCACCCCGGCACCGGAGAAGGGCGAGGTGTGTGCGCCCACGGCCTTGACGCCCCACGTTGCCGCGGCGGACGGGGCAGCATCGGCGTCGAAGGGTTCGATGAGTTTCATGGGCATGGCGGGAGCGAAGCCGAGGACCGTGGGGTCGTTCCGCAGGGCGTTGAGGGTTGAGCCGGAGGGGTTCTCGTCGCTTTCCACCGTCATGCTGACAGCGCGTTCGGCGATGTTCTGGGCGGTGCTTTCGAGCCCCGGGGACGCCCCCGGGCCATCGAACGGGTCACGGGTGGCGCCGAGGGAAGGCGCGCGCAGAATCATGATTTTCTGGTTGAACAGGTTGGACATCCTGGGCTCCTTGGCCTCTACACGCAACGGTCTGCGCCATTGGCGCAGCTGCGGCAGTGAACGTATCAGCGGCGTGGTGGTCCCACACGTCGCCAGTTCTACGCCGCGAAGCGTTACATCAGCGTTACTGCCCGGCAGGGCCGGAGACAACACCCGTCAACCGCGCTGCTGTCCCCAATGCCGTCCCGCTTTACCTCTTCGCGCTATCGTTTCCCCTATTGCGTGCCACTCAGTACAACGAATTGCGAGGGGACCTGAATGGGCGACGGTTTGACGGAAGGCCGGTTGGAGTGCCTGTCCACGGGCTCGGTGTGGGCGGAGGGGCCCGTGTGGGTTCCGTCCTCGCAGACCGTGCGGTGGAGCGATATTCCCAATAACCGCATCCTTGAGTTCGAGGCGGCCACGGGGACCACAAGGGTATACGCCACCGGAGCCGGGTTCACCAACGGCCGGACCCTGGACGCCGACGGCAGCGTTGTGCAGTGCAGCCACGGGCGCCGCCGCATCGAGCGGGACGTCGAGGGGACCGTGACAGGACTGGTTGACTCATTCCAGGGCAGGCGGCTGAACTCACCCAACGACGTCGTGGTTGCGCGCGACTCCAGCATCTGGTTCACCGACCCGCCCTACGGGATCCTCCCGGGAACACGGGAAGGGCACGAGGGGGAGCAGGAGTACGGGGGCTGCTACGTATTCCGGTTTGACCCTGACTCCGGGACCCTTACAGCTGTGGTGACGGACCTCGTGTATCCGAACGGTCTGGCGTTTTCGCCTGACGAGTCAGTCCTCTACGTGACGGACACGGCCGGTCCGGACCATGGCGTGCCGTTGCGGATCGCCTCCTACGACGTGAGGGGCGGCGCGTGCACACGCCGGGCACCCGCCGTCGAGCTTGACGAAGACCATGCTGCCGACGGCTTGCGCGTGGACGTCCAGGGCCGGATCTGGACCTCAGCCGGGCCGGAAGTGCGTGTCTATTCACCGTCATTCAAGCTCCTGGACACGGTAGACGTGCCTGAAAAGGTATCCAACGTGTGCTTCGGGGGCCCGGACGGCCAGGACCTCTACATCACCGCAACCACCAGCCTCTACCGGATCCGCACCACCACTCGGGATGCAGCCGCCCGGGCCGCAACTCCCGCCGCCAACTAAAAAGAGGAGAACCATGCAGTACAGAACCCTGGGAAGCAGCGGCACCGTCGTGTCCACCCTCGCGCTCGGAACCATGACGTTCGGGGCGGAGGCCACCGAGGAATCGTCACACGCCATCCTGGACAGTTACTTTGCCGCCGGCGGCAACTTCATCGACACCGCTGATGTGTACAGCACGGGAGTTTCGGAAGAGATCATCGGACGCTGGTTGGGCAGGCGCCCGCACCTCAGGGATACGGCGGTGATAGCTACCAAAGGCCGCTTTCCGATGGGGACGGGACCGAACGACGTCGGCACCTCCCGCCGGAGGCTGACCCGCGCCCTGGACGATTCGCTCCGGCGCCTGGGCGTGGAACAGATCGACCTGTACCAGCTGCACGCCTGGGACCCGATCACCCCGCTCGAGGAGACGCTGCGCTTCCTTGACGACTCGGTCAGCCGCGGAAAGATCGCCTACTACGGCTTCTCCAACTTCCTGGGGTGGCAGCTGACCAAGGCCGTCCACCTTGCCCGCGCCCACGGGTGGACTCCGGCGGTGACCCTGCAGCCCCAGTACAGCCTGCTGGTGCGGGACATTGAATCCGAAATCGTTCCCGCTGCGCTCGACGCCGGAATCGGACTGCTGCCATGGTCGCCTTTGGGAGGCGGCTGGTTGTCCGGCAAGTACAAGCGGGACCAGGCCCCCAAGGGTGCAACGCGGCTCGGCGAGAACCCCGAACGCGGCATGGAGGCCTGGAAGGCACGCAACAGCAATCCCGGCACCTGGCAGGTGATCGGCGCCGTGGAAGACATTGCGGCCGCCCGCGGAGTGAGTCCGTCCCAAGTGGCGCTGGCGTGGCTGGTGGACAGGCCGGCGGTGACCTCGGTGATCCTGGGTGCCCGGACCACGGAGCAGCTCGCCGACAACCTTGCCGCAGCCAGCCTGCAGCTCAGCCCCGACGAAGCCGGCCACTTAACCCAGGTCAGCCAGCCCCAAACGGGGGTCTATCCGTACGGCCCGATGGCGCAGGAGCAGCGCAGCCGCAGGATCGAGGGCGGACGATAGCGCTTAGCGGGCCACCTTATAGCGCACGTGAGTCACCAACCGAGTGCCGCTTAGCTCTGTCGGTTCGAGCCTAAGATTTCCGACGCCGTCTTGCCGACAGGCAAGTACGGCCTTGAAGGTCCTGCCGGCACGGGGCTACGATTGCCGCGACCTGCCACCAAGGAGACGGCCATGGGCGCGGCATCTGAACGGGAGTCATCCTCGGTTGAGCTGATGGTTGACCTCATCATTTCCCTGGATGGCTGCGCCTCAGCGGAGGGATGGCCCGGCTGGTGGGGCTTGGAAGGACCGGAATACCTGGCCTGGCTCGAGGAGGAGGGCCACAAGGAGTGCACGTACCTTCTTGGCGCGAACACCTACCGGCTGATGTCCGGGATGTCAGAGGAAGCCGCTGCAGGAGGCTCGGGGTTTTCCGAAGAAGAAGGGGCGAGCCTTACCGGCCTTGCAGCGGTGCCCAAGGTCGTCTTTTCCTCCACGCTCCGGGGGCCGCTGGGCTGGCCGAATTCGACGCTGGTCCGCGGGGACGCCGTGGACGCCGTGAAGGAACTGAAACGGAAAGGCACCCATCCCCTGAGCACCCTCGGCAGCCTGAGCCTGTGCCGGTCGCTGCTGAACGCAGGCCTGGTGGACAGGTTCCGCCTGGTGGTCTTCCCTGTCATCACAGGCCGCACCGGCAGGGAACGGATCTTCGACGGCTATCCGGACGTTGCGCTCGAGATGGTGGACAGCCGGACCTTCGACGGGAGGCTGCAGCTGCTCGACTACGTCCCCACCGTCCTTGATGGGCCTGGACGGTCCGGGGCAGCGCCTGACCCGCGGAGTGCCCCGGAGGCGGATGCCCCGCCAAATGAACCACGATGACGGGCCGGCACCGGGCACACTTGATGGCATGACTGATACCGATGCCGTGACCACCCAGCGCTCAACTGTTGAGGAGTGGACGCGTGCCCTAGCGGAGTCCAAAGGTTCACCGGGCGGAGGCGCCGGGACGGGCGTGATGCTTGCCATTGCCGCTTCACTGGCATCAATGGTTGCCGGCTACACGGAACCGCAGGAAGACCAGGGGGCAGAACTCGCCTCCCTTCATGCGCGTGCCCGTGCGCTTCGGGAGGCCGCCCTTAGATTGGCCGACGACGACGCTGCCGCCTCCGAAGCGTTCGGCGCCGCCTTTCGGCTCGAAAAGGGCCCGGAACGGGATCAGGCGATCCACCGCGCCTCCGTCGATGCCGCCAAGGCATCGGCCGTCCTGGGGGAGCGGGCTGTCGCTGCCATTGACGACCTTGGTTGGCTCGCCGGCAACGGCAACCCGGCCCTCATCGCCGATGTCGTCGTCGGATTCGGCGCCCTGAGGGCGGCAGTGGCGGGGGCGCGCACAAACGTTAGCTTCGACCTTGCCACCCTCAGGTCTGCCGGGGTCACGCTGGAGCAGATCAGGGAACAGCACCCTGGCCTGTGGTCGGCCGTTGAGCAGTTGACCGCAGCCCTCGAGCGCATTGACCACCTCACCGCAGCCGTGGATGACCGGGCAGCGCCCACCGACCTGGACTGACTTCCCGCACCACTGCCAGGCCGCTTGTGAAGGGTCCCGCCCGGTACCATTAAGGGATGACCAGGGCGGTCCGGGATCCACGCAGCACCTTTTCGCTGGCACGGAGAGTGCGGGGCTTGCTGCGCCGGGTGCCGGTGTGGAGCTGGCGGCTCCTCATGGCGGGCGTGAGCTCCCGCGAACGGGCCAGGTTCAACACGGATCCCCGCACCGACGTCGATTACGTCCATGACATCACCTATGCAGACGATGCGGCCGCCGGGCACCGGCTTGACGTGCTCACGCCCCGGAACATCGTGCTTGACGGGGGCGAGGCCCTTCCGGTCTACGTGTATTTCCACGGCGGAGGGTGGACGTCCGGGGATAAATCGGCCGTCACCAAGTACTGCGCCAACCAGGCGTCGGGCGGAATGGTGGTGGTCAACGTCAACTACCGCACGCCGCCCCGCTTCCACATGGGCCATGTGCTCCATGACGCCAACGCCGCGGTAGCGTGGGTCCGCAGCAACATCGGGCGTTACGGCGGTGATCCCGAATGCGTGGTCCTGGGCGGCGACTCCGCCGGGGGACAGATCGCCGCTTTGTTCACGGCTGCCACGTTGCGGCCCGAGCTCGCCGCGCACTACTCCCTCTGCCCTGCTGTGGCCGGGCATCACCTGAGGGGCCTTGTGCAGCACTGCAGCGTGGTTGATTTTTCCGTGTTCTTCAAGAGCGGCTTCATCATGAGCCTGAACTTTGTCCGCATGCTGCTGCCCCCGGCAGGCCCGGCACGGAGCCGGATCCGAAACCCCTTCACCACGCCGGAAGCCATCGAACGGCTGAAGACCCAGGCCGGCTTCATGTCCCCCATCGAGTGGCTCGACGGCCGGTTCCCGCCGGTATTCGTCACTACCTCGGAACGTGACTTCCTGTACGAGGCCAACGTAAATTTCATCAGCAGGCTCAAATTCCACGGCGTTCCGGTGGACACCCTGATCTACCAGTGGTCCAACGCCAACACCGAGCACACCTGGCAGCAGGACTACCGCTATCCGGAATCCCAGGAGGTGTACCTCCGGCTGCACGCCTTCGTCCGGAAGGTCTCGCAGCGCCCCACGGCGCACGCCTCTCACGAAACGCGGGCCTCGGGGCTATCTTGGGACGATGGGAGCCCAGGACCAGCCGCCTTTAGGGGTCAGCCCTGACGAGTTCGGTTCGGCCCGCGTGGACGAGGCTGCCCTGCTCGATGCCGGGCTGGGCGACGTCGATTGGGCCAGCCCGCCTCCGGGATCGCAGTCCATGCGGATCCCGGCGCCCAGCGGGCAGCTCGCTGCGCGGGCCATGGGCGATCCTCATGATCCCTGGATCATCCTGGTCCCGGGCGCCACGGGCTCCAAAGAGGACTTTTCGCTGATGATGCCGGACCTGGCCGCCGCAGGTTACTTTGTGCTCAGCTACGACATGGCCGGCCAGTACGAATCGGCGGCGGCAGGGCCGGAGAACCTGGTGCCGCCACAGCTGCACTACGACTACGGACTATTCGTTGAAGACTTCCTGACGGTCCTTGACGCGGCCGGGAAGCCGGCCCACGTGGTGGGCTATTCGTTCGCCGCGATCGTTGTCCAGATTGCCTACTCGCAGCGGCCGGACCTGTTCCAGACGCTGACGCTCCTGAGCTGTCCGCCGGAGCCCGGACAGAGTTTCCGCAGCGTGAGCCGGATTGGCAGGTTCAGCAGCTGGGCGAATGGACGGATCGGTGCCGCCCTGCTGATCTGGGGAATCCGGCGGAGCTTCGTCCGCGTGCCCAGGAGCCGCCAAAAGTTCGTCAATTACCGTTTCCGCTTCACCCGCCGCGCTTCAGTGCGGGACATCTACGTGCTGATGAAGAACGTCCCGGACCTGCGCGGTCTTTTGGCTGCTGCGTCCCTTCCGAAGTTCGTGGCAGTGGGCGAACATGATCTCTGGCCTTTGCAGCTGCACCGTAAGTTCGCCCAGGCCATTGGTGCCAGGATCGCCGTTTACCGTGGCGGGCACAGCCCGTGCGAGACGTCGCCGCACCAGTTCAGCCGCGATCTCCTGGCCTTGTACGCGAAGGACAGCGGGCCTGCCTGAACGTTATCCGCCGTCGTCTCTTCCTGCCCGCCTGCGGTGCGTCTCCAGGCTGCGCCGCGCCCGTGCCCGCTCCAGGCGGCGCCGCAGTGGCGGTTCCTCCCTGAACTCCACCCGGAAGGTAACCAGCGACATGCGGATATGGCGGCGGATGGCCAGTTGGTGAGTGGCCGGGCGGAGACCCCCATGACCAGGTTTGGGGCGTAGATGACCGCCATCTCCGGGCGGAGGTGGTAGGAGATGTCAAGGTCGTCGTGGACCTCGGGGTTGTTCCTCTCCACGCTGCCGCCGATCGCCTGCCACACATCCCGGCGCAGCGCGAAGTTCGACCCGTAAACGGGCGCATGGCCCAGGAGGAAGCCGACCACCCTGAAGTAACCGCCCAGGAAGACGTGCCGTCCGGCCCACTGGATCCAGCGGCGCCCGCCATAGAACTCGCCGGGCCCGGTCACCAGGGACAGAGGGCCCGCGGCGTCCAGGACGGCTTCCACACGTTCCAGCCAGTCTGCCGGGGGCCTGGAGTCTGTATCCAGCCGGGCGATGATATCTCCCGCCGCCGCATCAAACCCGGCAGCGGTGGTGGCCGGAATACCCGGCACATCGACCAGGATCCGCCGGACTCCCGCTGCGCTGCAGACGGCGGCAGTATCGTCGCTGCTGGCATTGTCCACCACGATGATCTCGTCCGCGGGCCTGGACTGCCGGGACAGCAGGTGCAGGCACACCGCGAGCATCGCGGCGTCATTCCGGGTGGGGATCACCACCGAGAGCCTTGACGCGCTCCCTACGGGCTCCCTGGACACGCCATCACCTCCATGTTCCACGCGGCAACCTCTGCACCAATGCTGGGGGATGGAAGCGCGCACCGGCAGGGGCTTTTGTCACCCATGGTGCGGGGCTACGGTGTAGTGGTGACCCATCGTCCCGATATTTTCACCGTTGGTGAATTGCGTGCCTCCGGCCACGTCCTCAAGGACCTGCGCCAGGAAATCCGCGGAAACCTGCTCGCCGCGCTCGCGGCCGGCAAGGATCCGTGGCCGGGGATCTACGGCTTCGGCCGGACGGTGCTTCCCCAGCTCGAGCGTGCGCTGCTTGCCGGGCATGACGTGGTCCTGCTCGGCGAGCGGGGGCAGGGCAAGACGCGGCTCCTGCGCACCCTGGCCGGGCTCTTGGATGAATGGTCGCCCATCATCGAGGGGTCCGAACTGAATGAACACCCGTTCGATCCGATGACCGAGCATTCCCGCGCCCTTGCCCTGACCGAGGGCGACCGGCTGCGGGTAGCCTGGCGCCACCGGTCGGAACGCTACGTGGAGAAACTCGCGACGCCGGACACCTCCGTCGCGGACCTCATTGGCGACGTCGACCCGATGCGGGTGGCCGAGGGACGGCGTCTCGGGGACCCGGAAACCATCCACTACGGCCTTGTCCCGCGCTCCAACCGCGGCATCATCGCCATCAACGAACTGCCGGACCTTGCCGAACGGATCCAGGTGTCCATGCTCAACGTGATGGAGGAGCGGGACATCCAGATCCGTGGCTACGTGCTCCGGCTTCCGCTGGATGTGCTGGTGGTCGCGTCCGCCAACCCGGAGGACTACACCAACCGCGGCAGGATCATTACGCCGTTGAAGGACCGCTTCGGCGCGGAGATCAGGACGCATTACCCCCTAGAGCTCGACGACGAGGTGTCCGTGATCCGGCAGGAGGGGCAGCTGGTGGCCGACGTCCCGCCGGTGATCCTCGAAATCCTGGCCCGCTACACCCGTGCGCTGAGGCAGTCCCCGGCGATCAACCAGACCTCCGGGGTCTCGGCACGGTTCGCCATTGCCGGCGCCGAAACAGTGGCCGCCGCGGCCCTCCGCCGAGCCAGCATGCGCGGCGAAGCCGAGGCCGTCGCGCGGATCGTGGACCTGGACACCGCAGTGGAAGTCCTCAGCGGCAAGATCGAATTCGAATCCGGTGAGGAAGGGCGGGAACAGGCCGTCCTTGACCACCTCCTGCGCACGGCCACGGCCGAAGCCGTGCGGGCGCATTTCCAGGGCCTTGACCTGGGCCCGCTGGTGGCAGCGCTGGACGGGCACACCACCGTCACCACCGGGGAGCACGTGACAGCACGTGAGTTCCTCGGGAACCTGCCGTCCTTGAACGGGTCGGGGCTCTACGACGAGATCGGCAGCCGCCTCGGCGCCGGGAACGAGGGCCAGCGGGCGGCCGCCATCGAACTGGCGCTGGAAGGCCTCTACCTGGCCCGGCGGATCTCCAAGGAGTCCGACGACGCGGAGACGGTCTACGGCTGACGGCACCACGGTGCGTGGCTGGGCAAGTGGCTGAAGCGAGGGACGGGCGGCACCATGAACATCCATAACCATTCCGCCAGGTACGGACGGTACGCCGGCGGGCCGGACCCGCTCGCCCCGCCGGTTGACCTGGCGGAGGCGCTGGACGCCGTCGCCGAGGACGTGATGGCAGGGTACTCGCCCCGCCACGCCCTGCAGGAGTTCCTCCGGCGCGGCGGGCGGAACCGGGAAGGCCTGGACGATCTCGCCAGGCGCGTGCAGGAGCGCCGGAATGACCTGCTGGGCCGGCACAACCTGGACGGCACCCTCAACGAGGTGAAGAAGCTCCTGGACACTGCCGTGCTGGAGGAACGCAAGCAGCTGGCCCGCGATGCCATGATGGACAATGCAGACCGTGCCTTCCGGGAAATGCAGTTGCACAACCTGCCGGCGTCCACCGCTGCGGCGGTCAAGGACCTGGCCTCCTATGACTGGCAATCCGGCACGGCACGGGAAGCCTACGAGCGGATCAAGGACCTGCTGGGCCGCGAGGCCCTGGACCAACGGTTTGCGGGCATGAAACAGGCGCTGGAGGGTGCCACTGAGCAGGACCGGGAAGCCGTCAGCGCCATGCTGCGCGACCTGAACACGCTGCTGGACAAACACCGGCGCGGCGAGGATACCGATGAAGACTTCCAGGAGTTCATGGCCCGCCACGGCGGCTTCTTCCCTGAAAACCCCCAGTCGGTCGAGGAACTGATTGACGCCCTCGCCAAGCGGGCCGCTGCTGCCCAGCGGCTCCTGCAGTCCATGTCCCCCGAGCAGCGCGAAGAACTGATGCGGCTTTCTGCCCAGGCCTTCGGCTCACCGGAGCTCATGGCCCAGCTTGGCCAGCTCGACGACAGCCTGCGCGCCCTGCGCCCCGGTGAGGACTGGACCGGTTCGGAACGCTTCGAGGGCCAGGAAGGCTTGGGCCTGGGCGACGGCACCGGAGTGCTCCAGGACATCGCCGAACTGGACGAGCTCGCCGAACAGCTCTCCCAGTCCTACAGCGGCTCAACCCTGGGCGACCTGGACCTGGATGCCCTGGCGCGCCAGGTCGGGCAGGACGCCGCCGTCACCGCCCGCACGCTGGCCGACATCGAACGGGCCATGCAGGACGGCGGGTACCTGAGGCGGGGCGCGGACGGGGACCTGCGGCTCTCACCGCAGGCCATGCGGCGGCTGGGGAAGTCCCTGCTGCGGGATACGGCCAAGCAACTGTCAGGGCGGCAGGGACGCCGGGATACCCGGGTTGCCGGCGCGGCCGGGGAGCAGACCGGATCCAGCCGCCAGTGGGAGTTCGGGGACGCCGAGCCCTGGGACGTCACCCGCACGCTGACCAACGCGATCAGCCGCACCGCGGCCGGCGGCGGAACCCCTGGCAGCGGCCTCCGCCTCACCCCGGCGGACATCGAAGTGAGCGAAACTGAAGCGCGGACGCAGGCCGCCGTCGTTCTCCTTGTGGATGTGTCCTTTTCGATGGCGTCCGAGGGGAGGTGGGTTCCGATGAAACGCACCGCGCTCGCGCTGCACCATCTGGTCTCCACCCGTTTCCGCGGCGACAGGCTGGAACTGATCACGTTCGGCCGCCATGCCCAGGCAATGGACATCGAGGGACTCACCGCCCTCCCGCCGCTGCGGGAGCAGGGAACCAACCTGCATCACGGATTGCTGCTTGCCGGCCGTTTCTTCCGCAGGCACCCGTCCATGCAGCCTGTCCTCCTGGTGGTGACCGACGGCGAACCTACAGCCCATCTGCTGCCGGAAGGCGAGGCGTGGTTCTGCTGGCCCTCCGACCCGGAAACAATCCGAGTGACGGTCGCGGAGCTCGACCGGCTGGGCAGGGCCGGCACGCAGGCCACATTCTTCCGGCTGGGGGCCGACCCCAGCCTGGAACGGTTCGTCCAGCGCATGGTGCGCAGGGTGGGCGGCCGGGTTGTCGCTCCAGAGGCAGGGAATCTGGGCGCCGCGGTGGTGGGGGAGTACCTGCGGGCACACTTCCGGGGACAGGCCTTCGGCGACTCCGATTGGGCCTCCTAGCCGGGCAGCCGGCAAAGTGCCGGAGCCGTTGCCCCGTTACCGGGCTGATTCATGTGAGGATCGAAGCATGCCTGACCGCCTTATGCTGCTGGACACCGCATCGCTGTACTTCCGCGCCTTCTACGGACTGCCGGACACGATCCGCCGCGGGGACGGCACACCGGTCAACGCCGTCCGCGGCCTGCTGGACATGATCGCCCGGCTCACCACGGACTATGGGGCGACGCACCTCATTGCCTGCTGGGACGACGACTGGCGGCCGCAGTGGCGGGTGGAGCTCCTGCCCACCTACAAGGCCCACCGGGTGGCGGAGGCCGTGGCGGGTGCCCCGGACGTCGAAGTTGTCCCGGACGCGCTGGAGGCGCAGCTTCCCATGATCCGCCGGGTTCTTGGGCTCGCCGGCATCGCCATTGTGGGCGCCCCCAACCATGAGGCCGACGACGTCGTGGGCACCTATGCGAGCCACGCGGACCTTCCCGTCGACGTGGTCACCGGCGACCGCGATCTCTTCCAGGTCTGCGACGACGAACGCCAGGTCCGCGTGATCTACACAGCCCGCGGCATGAAGAACCTGGAGGTCATTACCGAAGAAGTAGTGGTGGCCAAGTACCGGGTGCTGCCGCAGCAGTACGCGGACTACGCAACATTGCGGGGTGATGCCTCCGATGGCCTGCCCGGGGTTGCAGGAATCGGCGAAAAAACCGCGGCCTCGCTGCTGCTGAAGTACGGCACCCTGGAGGGCCTGCTGGAAGCGGCCGGGCATCCCGGCAGCGGCATGGCTGCCCCCGTGAGGGCCAAGCTGGCCGCCGCCGCGGACTACCTTTCTGTGGCGCCCGCCGTGGTAAGGCTGGTGCGGGACCTGGACCTGCCCAGTCCCGAACAGGCGGGTGCGGAACTGAATCCCGTGCCGGATGAACCACGGGCCGAACTCGAACGGCTCGCCACCGAGTGGAACCTGGGCGGCTCGGTGAGGCGTCTCCTGACGGCCCTTGACCTGCGGCAGTAGGCCCGGCGGGTTACTGTTTTCCCGCCGCGCCACGCTTGCAACATCCAATTCAGGTAGTAAGCTTGCTGACCATTAGTACTAAGCTTGCTGATTAATTGGAGTGGCGGGAGCGGGTCGAATGAGTGCAGTTGTTGTTGCCATCTGGTCCTTGGTGGCCGCAGCCGGAGCGGCCCTTGCCTCCAGCGCCCCGTACGGCGCCGTGGGCCACGGAGGCCAGTACCTCGCCGGCCATGTGCTTCTGGGCCTTGGGCTCGGTCAGTTGCTGGCTGCTGTGGTCCGGTTTGCCGTGCGGCGAATGGTTGCCGGAGCAGCCCGGACGGCACCCGCGCCCCTCGCCGCGGTCCCGGCACTGCAAACCGCTGCCGCGCCTGCAGGGGACAGGATTGCTGGGGACGTTGCAGCCGTGACCGTCCTTTATCCCCGTCCTGCCGCCGTCGTGCCCTTGCGGGGCAGGCATGCCGCCTGACCATCTCCAGCCGGGTGGGGCGCAAGGCTCCCCGCCAGGGCGCCCGCACCGGAGGTTCTGGGCCGGACTCGCCGCGGCAGCGGCGGCGGCCGCCCTGGTTACAGGCGCAGTCAGCGTCTTCCCGGGTTTGAGCACTGCCGGTTCAGATGAGGCCACCCTCCGCGGCTTCCAGATCCGCGTTCTCAACGTCACCCAGGCCGCCGCTGAGAACAGGCTGGACGGAGTTCTCGATGCCCTTGAGGCGCTTGAACGGGACCTCGACCTGGCCGCCGGCCAGGGTTCAATCTCCGCGGCCCGGTACCGGGGGATCGATGCGGCCCTGGAGGCGGTCCGGGCAGATGTCACCCGCACCATCACGGCCCAGTCAGCCTCGGCCGCGGACGCAAAAGCAGCTGTCACCACGGCGGAGGCGCCTGCGGCGATCGTCGCCACCCCTGAGCCGGAGCCGGTGCCGGAATATGTGCAGTCCCAGCCGGTCCAGCTTCAGCCGGAGGCACCTGCCGCCGCTCCGGTCCCGGCACCTGAACCCGCCCCGCAGGAACAGAACCTTCCAGACGCCGCCAAGGAAGCCAGGGAAAAAGGCAAGGGCGTCGGAAAGCCCTGAACCCTCCGCTTTACAGGCCCGGAACCCTGTGCCCGCCGGGGCCCGTTGTCCGTAGCTGACTGACGCGCCGGGCAAAATGGAGGGATGACTTCCCCCAGCCGCCGGCAGGTGCCCCAACCGGGCCGTGCCTTCGACCTCACGGCCATCGGTGTTGGCCTGCCCTTTGCCGGCTCGCTCGCGGCTCTGGCCGAAGCGCTGGGCGATGGCGTGACGGGAGGAACGGCGGTAGTCCAGGCGCCGCCGGGAACGGGCAAGACCACCCTGGTTCCACCACTTCTCGCGAACCTCGAGGCGCATCTGAAAGCCGGCGCCGCCGCAGGGCCCCGCAGGATTGTTGTCACCCAGCCGCGCCGTGTAGCCGCCCGTGCCGCAGCCCGCCGGCTCGCTGACCTCGACGGCAGCCCGCTAGGCAGCCGTGTGGGTTATACGGTGCGGGGAGAGCGCCGGACTGGACCCGAAACCCTTATTGATTTCGTCACGCCCGGCATCCTGCTGCGACGCCTGCTGGCCGATCCGGACCTGACGGCGGCCGGCGCAGTAGTTCTGGACGAGGTGCACGAACGCGGCTTGGAAACGGATCTCCTGTTTGGCATGCTCACCGAAGTCCGCCAGTTGCGCGGCGACCTCACCGTCGTCGCCATGTCCGCCACCCTGGACGCCCCCAGGTTCGCTGCCCTGCTGGGAGGCCACGACGGCGGCGGGCCGGCTCCCGTTGTTGGCTGCCCCTCGGCCCTCCATCCGCTGGAGACGGAGTGGTGTCCTGCGCCCGGCCCGCGGCTGGACGGCAGGGGAGTGACGCGTGCTTTCCTGGATTTCATCGCAGACACCGCTGCCGGGGCCCACCGGCAGGCACTGGCAATGGACCGCGCTGCCGACGCGCTCGTCTTCGTCCCGGGGGCCTGGGAAGTGTCCCGGGTTGCGGCGGGGCTCCGAAGCCGGGTGGGCCCGGGGACTGACGTGCTGGAACTCCACGGCAGGGTAGGCCCAGCCGAGCAGGACCGGGCGGTATCCGGGCGCCGGCCGGAGGAGAACCCGAGGATCATCGTTTCCACGGACCTGGCCGAGTCGTCGCTGACCGTACCGGGGGTCAGGCTGGTCATCGACTCGGGGCTGTCCCGTGAGCCGCGGCGCGACGCCGCCCGGGGAATGAACGGGCTGGTAACGGTTTCCTGCTCCCGCGCCTCTGCCGACCAGCGTGCGGGACGCGCGGCCCGCCAGGGCCCCGGGACAGTGGTCCGCTGCTACAGCCAGCAGGCGTTCGTTGCCGCCCCGGCCCACGTGACGCCGGAAATCTCCGTGGCGGACCTTGCCGGCGCCGCCCTGGTGATGGCGTGCTGGGGGTCACCGCGAGGGAAGGGCCTCGCCCTGCCGGACGCCCCGCCGGAGCAGGCCATGGAAGATGCCATGGAAATCCTGCACGAACTGGGTGCCGTGTCCGGGGATGGCCACGCTACCGCTGCCGGCAGGACCCTGGCGGGCCTCCCGGTTGATCCGCGGCTGGGCCGCGCCCTGCTCCTCGGCGCCGCTGCCGCCGGTCCCGGGGCGGCAGCCGAGGTGGTGGCCGCCGTGGCCAGTGATGCGCGCGCTCCCGGGGCGGACCTGCCGCGCCTCCTGTCCGACCTCCGAAGCGATAAGGGACCGGCCGGCCAGCGCTGGGCGGACGAAAGCCGCCGCCTCCAGGTCCTGGCGCAGCAAGGAGGGCCGCTGGCTGACATTCCCGGTTTCCCGCCCCTCACCGGCGGGATCGCACTGGTGGGCGCCGTCGTCGCCCTCGCCTTCCCGGACCGCGTGGCACGCAGGGTTCCCGGCGACGGTCCCGAGCGGTACTTGCTGTCCTCCGGCACCCGGGCCGGACTCCCTGCTGGAAGCAGCCTTGCCGGGCACGAATGGCTGGCAGTGGCTGAGGTGTCCCGAGGCGAAGGCAGGGACTCGGCCGGTACCGGTGCCGTGATCCGCGCCGCCGCCCCGCTCTCCGCCGGCCTCGCCGAATCAGCCGCCTCCCACCTCCTGGTCGAGAACGTGGAGGCGGCCTTGACGCAGGGCCGGGTCACCGCACGCAAGGTCCGGCGGCTGGGCGCTATTGTCCTCGCGTCCACGCCCGTGCGACCGTCGCCTGCCGAAGGCCGCGCCGCGGTGGAAGCAGCGCTGCAGCAGGAAGGACTGGCTGCCCTTAACTGGTCGACGGCGGCAGAGGCCTTGCGCAGGCGTCTCGCCTTCCTGCACCGCGAGCTGGGGGAGCCGTGGCCGGACGTGTCGGAGGCCGGACTCCTCGGCCGGCTGCAGGACTGGCTGGGACCCGAGCTTGAGTCGCTTGCGGCCGGTGCGGACGTGAACGCGGTGGACCTTGCCGAGCCGCTGCGGCGGCTGCTTCCCTGGCCGGACGCAGCCAGGATGGATGAGCTCGCTCCGGAAGCCCTGGAAGTTCCCAGCGGCTCAAGGGTGCGGATTGACTACCCTGACTGGTCGGATGTGACGGCGCCGCCGGTGGTGGCTGTCAAACTCCAGGAGTGCTTTGGCCTGGCCGCGACGCCCCGCCTGGTCAACGGCCGGGTGCCGGTGCTGTTCCATCTGCTCTCACCGGCCCGGCGCCCGCTGGCTGTCACCGGCGACCTGGCGTCATTCTGGTCCGGACCCTACGCCCAGGTCCGCGCCGAAATGCGGGGCCGCTACCCCAAGCACCCCTGGCCCGAAGATCCCTGGTCCGCGCCCGCCACTGCACGGACCAAACAGCGGAACTAGCGTCCCGCCGGGGCAGCCTCCCCAGTCGGTGTTCCGTGAGTGAGATGTCCGATACACGCTTGTTACTTCGCGTCGACGCGCTGAAACATGCGCCGCATAGGCTCGTTTCCACCTGGACAGAGTGGTCCACACGCAGACATGGAAGGACCTACAGAATGTTTCTCCTCAACAACCTCAATCTCCTGCTCGACGGCCGCCGGAGCGATGACAGCCGGTTCCACGCAGGCGGAACCGGAAGCACGGAATTCCCCAAAGGGCAGCTCACCTCCGCAGCCTGGGAAGGCTGGTGGCACGAAGAAGCGGCCTGACGGCCGCACTTCCGCCGGGCCGGCCCCTGGAACGCGTCCGGCGTCAGCCGGAGGAGCGGATAAAGCGGGCCACCGGCTCCGCCAGGGAGGCACCCACCTCCGCCGCGGAACGCTTGAGGCCTGCCACCGCAAAGGAATGGTCGCCGCCGTCCACCCACTGCAGGACGGCTGAGGGCCCGATCCTGCCCACAACATCCTCAAGGAGTTCGGGGGTAGCGAACGTGTCCCGGCTGCCCTGGAGGAAAAGCATGGGCGCAGTGATGCCGTACAGGTGTTCGTCCCGGAGCTTGTCGGGCTTCCCCGGAGCATGCAGTGGGTACCCAAGAAACACCAGCCCGGCGGCTTCCATCCCCTCCGCGACGGCCATGGAGGCCATCCGTCCGCCGAACGACTTGCCGGCAGCCCACAGCGGGCCGGTATCGCCGTATTCCGCCGCCCGCTCCGCCGCAGCCGCCATAGCGGCCCGCCAGGCGGCGATGGCCGCGGGCGGCCGGTCCGGAAATTTCCGCCCCGCCTCCCGGTAGGGAAAGTTGAAGCGCAGGGTGGCAATTCCCAGCGAGTTCAACCCACCGGTAAACCCGTGCATGAAGGGATGATCCATGCCGGCGCCGGCACCATGGGCCACCACCACAGTGGCGGTCGGGTTGTCGGGGCGGGCAAAGGCGGCGCCCACCGTGCCCTCGCCCACGGGGATGCGGAAGTCTGATGCTGAAACGGACATGTCTCCATCTTGCCGGACCGGCTGCGCAAATCTGCCGGTCCTCCGATCCTGGGGTGTACGTTGTCCCCATGGCGAGTGAACAGATCACCCTTACGGTTCAGGGCCCCCACGGCGAGCGCGAGATGCGCATCTCCAGCCCCAGTAGGGTGATCTGGCCGGAACCCGGAATCACCAAACTCGACCTGGCGCGGTACATCACCGACGTCGGGGAAGCATTCATCGCTGCCAACGGCGGCAGGCCCGTGGCGCTGCAGAGGTTCTCGGGCAGCATCGAGGGGGAGATGTTCTTCTCCAAGAACCCGCCAAAGGGTGCCCCGGAGTTCATCCGGTCCACCCCCGTGGTGTTCCCGAGTGCCCGGTCTCACCCCATGCTGATACTTGACGAACCCGCCGCCGCCGTGTGGGCAGTCCAGATGAACACCATCGTGTTCCACCCCTGGCCTTCACGCGCGGACAACACGGACAACCCCGACCAGCTCCGGATCGATCTTGACCCCCAGCCTGGAACGGACTTCGACGACGCCGTCCCGGCTGCCCTGGCGCTGAAGGAGGTGCTGGCAGAGGCAGGCCTGGAATGCTTCATCAAGACCTCCGGCAACCGCGGCCTGCACGTCTATGCGCCCGTCGAACCCACCAGGGAATTTCTCGACGTCCGGCATGCGGTGATCGCCGCCGCCCGGGAACTGGAACGGCGTATGCCGGACAAGGTCACCACGGCCTGGTGGAAGGAAGAGCGCGGCCAGCGGGTGTTCGTGGACTTCAACCAGGCGAACCGGGACCGGACCATCGCAGGCGCCTACAGCCCGCGGCCGCTGGCCCATGCGCCAGTGTCCTGCCCCATCACCTGGGACGAGCTGGGAAACGTGGACCCGAAGGACTTCACCATCCTGACCGTGCCGGACCGGCTTAAGACGGTCGGTGATCCTTGGGCTGACATGCACAGCAAGCCCGGGACCATTGACACCCTGCTCGGCTGGTGGGACCGCGACCTCAAGTCCGGGCTCGGAGAGCTCCCCTTCCCGCCGGACTACCCCAAAATGCCGGGCGAGCCGCCCCGGGTGCAGCCCAGCAGGGCGCGGAAACAGGACTAGCCCACCCCGGACGGGGCGGGCCGCCGTGGATAAACCTGCGTCCGGACCGGAGAATCGGGCCGGCTATTCGAAGCGGGACGGGTCCCCTGTTCCGCGCCGAACCACCTCGGCCACGCCGCTGGAGAAGTCGATCACGGTGGTGGGTTCGGAACCACAGTCACCGGCATCGATCACGGCGTCCACCTGGTGGTCCAGGCGTTCCTTGATTTCCCAGCCCTGGGTCAGCGGGTCCTCCTCATCCGGCAGCAGAAGGGTGCTGGAGAGCAGCGGCTCGCCCAGTTCCGCCAGCAGCGCCTGGACCACACGGTTGTCCGGAATCCGCACACCTACGGTCTTCTTCTTGGGATGCAGCAGGCGCTTGGGAACTTCCTTCGTTGCCGGAAGGATGAAGGTGTAGCCGCCAGGGGTGACTGCCTTGATGCTGCGGAAGACATCGTTCCCGATGTTCACGAACTGTCCCAGCTGGGCAAAGTCCCGGCAGACCAGCGTGAAGTGGTGCTTGTCGTCCAGGCGGCGGATGTTCCTGATCCGGTCCAGTGCGTCCCGGTTGCCCACCTGGGCACCCAGCGCATAGCAGGAATCCGTGGGGTAGGCGATCAGGCCGCCGTCGAGCACTATCTTGACCGCCTGGGTGATGGCACGCGGCTGGGGGTCCTGGGGGTGAACGTCAAAGTATCTGGCCATGACCCAGAGCCTACGGCCCAGCCGGACACTTGTGCACCACCCGCCCCGTTTCCCCTACCACCTGCCCCTGCTTTGAGGCAGGATGGTGACTGGTTCCACCATGTCCCGTCCCCACGCCAAGGAGATCCATCATGCCGACCACCCTCAATCCCTACCTCAGCTTCCGCGACAACGCCCGCGAGGCGATGAACTTCTACCAGTCCGTCTTTGGCGGCGAGCTGACCCTGAGCACCTTCGGGGAGTTCCAGGCCAGCGACGATCCAGCGGAGTCGGAGAAGATCATGCACGGCATGCTCACCACCAGCAAGGGGATGGTGCTGATGGGCGCCGACACTCCGAACAGCATGGGGTACACGCCGGGGGCGTCCATTTCCATCTCCCTCAGCGGCGACGATGAAGCGGAACTTCGCGGCTATTACCAGAAGCTCAGCGGCGACGGCGGGACGGTGACCGTGCCCATGGAGCAGTCACCCTGGGGTGACATTTTCGGCATGTGCACGGACCGCTTTGGCATGGCCTGGCTGGTCAACGTCAACAGCGCCCAGGGCGCCGCGGGAACTCCCCAGGGCTGATCCGCCTTCTGGCGTGCGGCTTCCTGGGGTGGCTGCGGGTTCTTGAGGAGGGTGCCGGGCGGTGCGAGGATTGAGGCGTGGAATCCCTCTTTGAGTTCCTTGACGACAAATGGTGGCTGGTCTTCCCCGCGATCGCCTTTGCCGGGCATTGGACCAACTCGCTGCGCAAGGCCGGCGAGCGGCGGCACCAGCGAAAAGTGGAGCTGTACAAGCTCAAGAACCAGTCCCATGAACTCGACAGGGCCTCCGCAACGGACGTCGAGGCGCTTGTTGCCACCCACGACTCCATCAACAAGCGCTGGCTGGACTACGAGCTGGACGTTGGGAAGCTCATCGATTTTCCGCTCATGACCGACGTCCGTGAACCGCTCACTGTGGCCTTCCTCCGGGCGAAAAGGGAGGCGGACGGCCAGCGCCCGGATTCCCCGGCGGACATGGCCTCGCCCTCGCGGCTGGAGGCCTACCGGAAGGCAGTCGACAGTTTCGCGGTGGCGCTGGAGGTGGCCGAACGTGAAGCCCGCCGGATCCGGGACAGCAAGTTCACCGGCCCGGAGCGTGAACGGCTCGCCACTGCCCGGCAGCTGCTGAGGATCGCCGGGGACCATGCCGCCACTCCAGCCGAACGGCAGGCGGCCTACAAGCGCGCCCGCCGCGAACTCGATGGCCTGATCGTCCTGCCGGATGCCACCGTTGCTGCCCTGGAGGGGCAGGTAGCGCCAGGGCTTGACGCCGGCCGGGAACCGTCGGACTTCCGGCACCACTAGGTTCTCTGGACCCCGGCCGTGACCCGCACTCTCTATATCGATGTCGACGGCGTTATTTGTCCTTTCGGACCGGAAGGCTCCAGCGGCTGGGGATCCGGCTGGAAACATTCGACTGCTGGGCTCCTGCCCGTGGCCTACGCACCTGAACTGGTGGACGCACTGAACGGAATCGCCGCAATGGCAGGGGTGCGGTGCGTCTGGCTCACAAGCTGGGAAGAACTCGCGCCGCAGTATCTGTGCCCGGCCATCGGCCTGGACGGGGCACGGTGGCCATACCTGACGGCGGATGGGGCAGGCACGGGCGCCGGCTGGTGGAAGCTTGCGGCCATTCAGGATGATGTGGAAGAGACCGGTCCGGAAGCCGTGGCCTGGATCGACGACCAGCTTGGGTTCGAGGCGGAGGCGCAGTCCTGGGCCAGGCTCCTTGGCCGCCGGATCCTGCCATTGTCCCCGGACCCGAGGCGCGGAATCTCGCCTGCCGAACTGCAGCGGGTGCAGTCATTTCTGGTGCGGCCGTTGTTTTGACCTGATGCCGCGGACGCGTACGATCGATAAGGTTTCACGCCGGTTGTGTTAACGCCACAGGTCATTCCAAGCGAACAGCTGGTGAATTATGCTGTGCAAGGCAGCCGGGGGAGATGAAACTGCTGAACGTCGACTCTGCAGATTGGGCAACAGGTGGATATCACCTTCATGGTGGCGCTGGTCATCGCACTGGCACTATTTTTCGACTTCACGAACGGCTTCCATGACACCGCGAATGCCATGGCCACGCCCATTGCAACCGGCGCCATCAAGCCGAAGACAGCGGTGACCCTGGCGGCCATCCTGAACCTCGTGGGCGCATTCCTCTCCACCGAGGTGGCCAAGACGGTCTCTGGCGGAATCATCCGGGAAGGGTCGGACGGGATCCAGATCACGCCGGACATCATTTTCGCCGGCCTCATGGGTGCCATCCTCTGGAACATGATCACGTGGCTCAAGGGCCTGCCGTCGAGTTCCTCGCATGCGCTGTTCGGCGGTCTGATCGGCGCCGCGATCGCCGGCATCGGCTTCAACTCGATCAACCTCGAGGGCCTGATGCAAAAGGTCATCCTCCCCGCCATCTTCGCCCCGCTGATCGCCGGTATTGTCGCCTACATCTGCACGCGCCTGGCATACGCCCTGACGTCCCGGCATGACCCGGAGACCGGCAGCAAGCTCACCCAGAAGCGCGGCGGCTTCAGGAGCGGACAGATCTTCACCTCAAGCCTGGTGGCCCTGGCTCACGGCACCAACGACGCCCAGAAGACCATGGGTATTATCACCCTGGTCCTGATCGCCGCAGGCACCCAGGAGGCCGGATCCGGCCCCCAGTTCTGGGTCATTGCCGCTTGTGCCTTCGCCATCGCCATCGGCACCTACGCCGGCGGATGGCGCATCATCCGCACCATGGGTGCCGGCCTCACCGAGGTGAAGCCGGCCCAGGGTTTCGCGGCGGAGACCAGCACCGCGTCCGCGATCCTTGCGTCCTCGCACCTCGGCTTTGCCCTCTCCACCACACAAGTGGCGTCCGGTTCCGTTATCGGATCCGGCATGGGCCGGAAGGGGACCAGCGTCCGCTGGAGCATGGTGGGAAAGATCGCCCTGGGCTGGCTCTTCACTCTTCCGGCAGCAGGCATTGTGGGGGCCCTGACCGCCTTGCTGGTGAAGACCGGTGTCGTCGGCGTCCTGATCGCCGCCGTTGCCGGCACCGCTGCTGTCCTTTTTATGTTCTTCTACTCACGCAAGTCCGCCGTCGGCCACCACAACGCCATCGAGGTGGAGGAAGCCGGCCAGGCCGTGCGCTTTGCCAAGAAGAAGGCCATGGCGCGTGCGCGCGCCCACGCCAAAGCCAAAGCGCAGGCAGAGGCTGACGCTGACGCCAACAACCAGAAGGAGACTCAGCGATGAAGTGGTTGGAACTCCTGACCGTTGCCGGCGCCACTCTGACGGCCGCGGTAACAGTTGTGGTCCTGTACTCGCTCGGCGTGCGGCTCACGGCCATCGCCGCTGACGTCCAGCAGACGTCCCCGGGCATTAAGCGGTCCCTCGCCTACATCTGCTTCGGCCTGTGCAGCCTGGCGGTCCTCTTCGGGTTGTACCTGATCATTCCGTACTTCTCCGGCTGACGAGGCCCTGTCGCTGCGCCCGGTTGACCCCGGCAGTGCCCGCCACTGTCTTTACTTGAGCAAGTTTCTGCTCACCCTCCTCGGGTCCAACCAGTCTCTGGCAGGCGCTGGCGCGGTTGGCTAGGCTTGGTCCATGCCCCGCATCCAGTACTTTGTTGCCGCGTCCCTGGACGGCTTTATTGCCACCCCCACTGATGACCTGGGCTGGCTCCTGCAGTTCGACGGTTTCGAGGGCGGCAAGGAAAGCTATGACTCGTTTATGGCGGGTGTGGGCTGCATCGTCATGGGTGGTGAAACCTATTCGTGGCTTCTGGAACACGAACCGGACAACTGGCCTTACCCGGATACCCCCTCCTATGTGTTCACCCACCATGAGTATGCGGCGCCGGCGGGCTCTGACATCACGTTCGTCCGCGGGGACGTGACCGAATTCGCAGCGGACTTCGAACGGGCCGCGGGCGGCAAGAACATCTGGGTGGTGGGCGGCGGCAACCTGGCGGCTCAGTTCTTTGCTGCCGGCCTGCTGGATGAAATCATCCTGTCGGTGATTCCCGTGGTTCTGGGAAGCGGCAAGCGGCTGCTCCCCCTGGAAGGGCCGACGCCGCCGCTTGAGCTGGTTGCCTCCCGCACCATGGGCAGGGGCATCGTTGAGCTGCGGTACCTCTTGGACGGCCGCGCGGCCAGCGGCACTTAGGCCAACGGCGCACAGCGCAGGGCGTGCAGGTCAATGACCGCGCAGCCGCCCGGTCAGCCTCTGTCATAGAAGAACTTTTCCAGCTCGACTTCTGCCTGGGATAGCCCGCGATGTAGAAGATCCGCGAAGCCACCTGGGGCGGCGGGCGTGGGCGGGTAGGGCGGCGGGCGGTGCGCTTGTCCCTTATGACGTTCCCGGGGCTGCTCCTCCGGTTTTGGTCGCGCGGGCATGGCCGACATGACAGTTTCGGGCCAGTGGGGTGGTTCCCAGTCCTGGTGTTCGCTTTTGTAGTGCCGGCCGGTGGGTGAGGTCCAGCCGGGTGGTTGGTTTTTGGTGGCGGGTGTTGGTGTCCAGCCGGTGGTGTGTCGAAGTTTGTGGTGTTTTGGGCAGGGTTGTCCGAGGTTGCTGATTCCGGTGGTTCCGCCATGGTGCCAGGCGAGGAGGTGGTCTGCCTCGTTATCCAGGGAGCTGTTGCTGCAGCCGGGGAAGGGGCATGTGCCGTCCCGCATCCGCAGCCAGTTCCGCATGGCTTTGGTGACCCGGTAGCTGGTCCGGCCGATTTCCAGCGGCGCCCCGTCCCTGGGATCAACGAGCACACGGTGGAAGGAGTCAGCTCCGTTCGCGACAAGTTTCCGGGCCATGGACGGCGGGATGGGCCCGAACCCGTCCAGCATGGCGGGCTCGTCGGTCACTCCCATGAAGGCCAATACGGGCACGGTGACGAGCACCTGCGCCCGGATCGTCGACGACGGGGTGGGATCCGTTCCTGCGCCTGCCACGGCGCTGTTGCCTGCATTGGAGTTTGTACTGGTGCCGCTGGTGAGGATCGCTTCGGCGAACTGGTCGGCCCGGATCTGGGTGAGGGTGCGGGGCTCGTCGGGTCCCTGTGCGGCCCGGGCGAGGGCGTTGAGGCGGTTCCAGCCCGCCAGTGCCTGATGGGCGGGGAGGCAGGCCGACAGCCAGGCCATGCCGTCCTGGTCCGGCCGGTATTCCACCCGCCGGTCCGCCAGACCCTTGGCGTGGCGCTTCTCGATAGATTCGGGATGGTGGCGTTCCCGCCAGGTGCGTGCTTTGTGCTTGAACCGGTGCGCGGGCATCTCCCCGATCGTGGCCGCGGTGGCGGGCCTGGGGGTGTCCGGGTCCAGGAAATGGCCCTCAAGGGCGGCGGCGCCGGCGGCATCGAGGGTGGCTGCCTCGTCCGCCATGCCCCGGGCGTGCTGCCACGAGAGCGTGCCGGCCTGCAGGGCCAAAAGTGTCAGGGGCAAGGTGGTGGTCAGGGCGTGGGAGACGGACAGGAACGCGCTGGCGGCCCGCGGCCCGATGGCCAGCACGCACCCGATCTCCGCGGCGACGGCCATTTCCTGTGCCTGCACCGGCGTCCCGGGAGGGGCCAGGGCATGGGCGGTGTCGGCGTACTTCATGGCAGCGCGAGACTTCAACCCCGCCACGCCGGCCTCCACAGCCGCCGCGCCGGCGAGGATGTCCAGGTTTCCATCGGCCAGCCCGGCCAACGGATCGGCAGCCGAGAACGGCTCCGCGCCACACCCGTCCACCTCCGCATTGAGCACGGCAAGGGCGGCCCTGATGTCCGCAAACGCCCTTGCCACCGCTTCGCTGCCCATAAACCCATCATCGGGGGAGGGTCTGACAATCACGCGGACAGCACACCCGCGGAAGATTTCCCAGGAGGCTTTGCTGCCAGCGGAAACCGCCAATCCTGCCCCGCATGTTGGCGTCCAGGCGACTTGTGCCGTCGCCGATTGGGCCCGGCAGCCGGTCGGCTACAGCGGCGGCAGCGCCACGGTGGTTTCGCCAAACAGGAGTGTCACCTGACGCGAACTGTCTATATCGGAAGGAGTCCTGATGATGTAGGTGCGTGGCGCCATGTCGGCTGTGCAGGCGGGTCCGCCGCGGGTGTCGAGGCCAAGCTTAATGGTGTAAGCATCGGCAACGTCGATGGAGGACGGAAACGCAGGGCAGCTCGAACTGCCGGCCAGCACAATGGCGAAGCTGGCGCCGCCGTCCAGCCAGCCTGCCGTCGGAAAAGGGTATGCAAGGTCTCGGCCGGAGGAGTCCTGAGTCGCAGTGATTGCTTGTACAGGGAGCCCGCCCGCGTGTTCAGATTCAGCAATTGACGCAGGCGCAGCGGAACACGCGGTCAGCAGCAATAAGACACCGACAACCCAGATTCCGCTGATCCTTCCCATGGGTTGAGGTTACGCGGCCGCCGTCGGCATCGTCACTGTCAGCCGTCGTCAGTCGTTCCCTGCGATGGAGTGATCGACCCCTTTTGGACCGGGCTCGGGACGTTGTCCCGGATCATGTTGGTGATGCGTGCCGTGGACAGCCGCCTGCCCTGCTCGTCAGTCATCACGATCTCATGGGTGGCCAGGGTCCGTCCCAAATGGATGGCGGTGCACGTTCCCGTCACGGTTCCGGTGGAGATGGAGCGGTGATGGGTGGCGTTGACCTCGATGCCCACTGCATGGCGGCCCGGCCCGGCGTGCATCGCTGCGGCGAAGGACCCCAGTGTTTCGGCGAGCACCACGTGCGCCCCGCCGTGCAGGATTCCAGCGACCTGTGTGTTGCCCTCCACCGGCATGGTGGCAACGCTGCGCTCGGGGCTCATCTCCTGGAACCGGATCCCCATTTTCACCACCAGTGCACCAATCCCGAACCGACCAAGCCAGGCGTGCAGGTGCTCAGGGATGCCGGCGGCAGAAAGCTCCTCGGCGAAGGGGCCGGGCGTGAAATTGTCCATCATGGCAACTAGGCTGGCACCTGTGAGTGAAACAACCAAACCGGCCCCTTTCCCGTCCCAGACCCTGCAGGAGGACAACGCCCCGCAGGGCTCAATCGCCCTCGGAGACGCTGCAGTCGGGGAAGGTGCAGGCCAGGACAACGTTGGGGTCCCGGCCGGCGGGTCCGTTTCAGCGACCGCCGCCCCCGTAGTCCCCATGACCGGCCAGCCGCGGCTGCTGGTATTGGACGGCCACTCCATGGCATTCCGCGCTTTTTTCGCGCTCCCTGCGGACAAGTTCTCAACCACCAACGGGCAGCACACCAACGCCATCCACGGATTTACCTCCATGCTGATCAACCTGATCAAGGAGCAGCAGCCAACCCACATCGCCGTGGCCTTCGACGTCTCTGACGAGTCCACCCACCGCAAGACCGAATACAGCGAATACAAGGGTGGCCGGAACGAAACTCCCCGGGAAATGAACAACCAGATCGACCTCATTGGGCAGGTCATGGAGGCCTGGGGCATCAAGACCATCAAAATGCCCGGTTATGAGGCTGACGACATCCTGGCCACCCTCGCGGCCATGGGTGAAAAGGCAGGGTACGAGGTTCTGCTGGTGTCAGGGGACCGGGACGCGTTCCAGCTCATCACGGACAACGTCTTTGTGCTGTACCCCAAGAAGGGCGTCAGCGATATTCCGCGGATGGATGCCGCCGCCATCGAGGCAAAGTACTTCGTCAGCCCCGGCAGGTACTCCGACCTCGCCGCACTGGTGGGCGAAACTGCGGACAACCTCCCGGGCGTGCCCGGCGTCGGACCGAAGACCGCGGCCAAGTGGATCAACCTCTACGGGGGGCTTGAGGGCGTCCTGGAACACCTGGATTCCATTGGCGGCAAGGTGGGCGACGCGCTGCGCGAGAACGTCGACGCCGTGAAGCGGAACCGCCGGCTGAACCAGCTCCACACGGACCTTGAACTCCCCGTCACACTCGATGACCTGTACAAGCCGCGCCCGGACCAGGCAGCACTTGAGGACCTCTTCGACAAGCTCGAATTCAAGACCATCCGCAACAGGCTCTTCGCGCTGTACGGCGATGAGGACAAGCCGGCCGCCGAGCGGGAGAGCATCGACACTCCCGAGTACGTCACCCCGGCTGACGCCGCGGAACTGTCCGCATTCCTGGCCGCCGGCGCCGGACAACGCTCCGCCCTCGCTGTGGACCTTATCCCTGGCCGCATCGGCGAGGACGCCGCAGCGCTGGCCATCGTACGGGACGGCGCCGCCGCCTACATTGACCTGTCCGGACAGGACGCCGACACGGAGAACGTCCTGGCTGCCTGGCTGCGCGACCCCGGCTCTCCGAAGGTCATGCACGGCTTCAAGGCCGCCCTCAAAGCCCTGACCTCCCGTGGGCTGGAGCTGGAAGGCGTCGTGGACGATACCTCCATCTCCGGTTACCTGATCCAGCCCGACCGGCGCACCTATGAACTCGCCGAGCTGGCCCAGCACCACCTGAACGTGGGCATCCCGGGCGCAACAGCCAAGGCAGGGCAGCTGGAGCTCTCCTTCGACGGCGAGGACGATGCCGCCGCCGACGCACTGGTCCAGGCCGCCGCCGTCGTCCTTGCCCTCAGCAGCTACTTCGAATCGGAACTGAAGGAGCGCCGGGCCGAGGAACTCCTGTCCACCCTGGAGCTGCCCGTCAGCCGGGTCCTGGCGGACATGGAACTCGCCGGCATCGGCATCGACATGGCACGCATGGACGACCAGCTCGCCGACCTTGCCAGGGTCATCGACCAGGCGCAGGAGCAGGCCTTCGCGGCGATCGGCCACGAAGTCAACCTGGGCTCGCCCAAGCAGCTCCAGACTGTCCTGTTCGAGGAACTCCAGCTGCCCAAGACCAAGAAGATCAAGTCGGGCTACACCACGGATGCGGCCTCGCTGAAGAACCTGCTGGAAAAGACCGGGCACGAGTTCCTGGTGCAGCTGATGGCGCACCGGGAGGCCGCCAAGCTGCGCCAGATGCTTGAATCCCTGAAGAAATCGGTGGCAGAGGACGGCCGCATCCACACCACGTACGCGCAGAACGTGGCAGCAACAGGCCGGATCTCCTCCAACAACCCCAACCTGCAGAACATCCCCATCCGCAGCGAGGAAGGCCGGCGCGTCCGCGGCATTTTCGTGGTGGGGGAGGGCTATGAATGCCTGCTGTCCGCAGACTACTCGCAGATTGAAATGCGCATCATGGCGCACCTGTCCGGCGACCAGGGCCTCATCCAGGCCTATAGGGACGGCGAGGACCTCCACCGGTTCGTCGGCTCGAACATCTTCCACGTGCCCACCGAAGAGGTCACCAGCGCCATGCGCTCCAAGGTGAAGGCCATGTCCTATGGCCTGGCCTACGGCCTGACGTCCTTCGGCCTGTCCAAGCAGTTGGAGATCTCCGTGGATGAGGCACGCACCCTCATGAAGGACTACTTCGACCGGTTCGGCGCCGTCCGGGACTACCTCCGCGGCGTCGTCGACCAGGCCCGCGTGGACGGCTACACCGCCACCATCGAGGGCCGCCGCCGGTACCTGCCGGACCTGACCAGCACGGACAGGCAGCTGCGCGAAAACGCCGAGCGCATCGCACTGAACAGCCCCATCCAGGGCTCGGCGGCGGACATCATCAAGCGTGCCATGCTCGGTGTCCACGCTGAACTGAAGACCCAGGGACTGAAATCACGGATGCTGCTCCAGGTCCATGACGAACTCGTCCTGGAAGTCGCCACGGGCGAACGCGCAGCGGTGGAGAAACTGGTGACCGAGCAGATGGCCGCCGCAGCGGACCTCAGCGTTCCGCTGGAGGTCCAGATCGGCGTCGGACCCAGCTGGTACGACGCCGGACACTAAGCCACGCACAACGCAGAAGAGGTGGGACGGAAACCGTCCCACCTCTTCTGCGTTGCCGGTAAGCCCAGCCCCTCCCAGGGAGGGCTGCCTGTCAGCTGTTCCTTGCCGACTCCCGCCGCTGCCTCAGCCGCTCCAGGAGGTTGTGCTCCGCGTCCTCGCCGGGGGTGATGCCGGACGGGATGCGGAACAGGAGGACTGCTCCAAGCACCCACCAGAGGCCGAACAGGATCCATGGCGGCGGGGTGAGGGCTGCGGGCATGCCGGGCATGTAGAGGCTGAGGAGCCCGACGCAGAGAACCACAGCGGTGATGCCGATGCCGATGCCGCCGTTGCCCCGGCCGCCCACGCGGAGCGGCCGGTCCATACCGGGCTCGCGCCGGCGCAGGATCACAAACACCACGGCGACCAGGATGTAGGCAATAACGATGCTGGGCGCCCCCGAATCCACAAGCCAGCCGAGCATCGATACGCCGAAGAACGGCGCAACGAAGGACAGCACGCCGATGAACAGGAGCGCGTTGACCGGAGTGCGGTACTTCGGATGCAGCTTGGCGAACCACGCGGGCAGCATTCCGGAACGCGCCATCGAGAACATCAGTCGCGAGGCGCCCAGAAGCAGCGAGTTCCATGAGGTCAGGATTCCCGCGATGCCACCGGCAATGAGGATCTTCGCCATCACGTCACTGCCGAACAGCGCACCCATGGCATCGGCTGTTGCAATATCGGCCTGTGCGATCTCGCCCGCGGGCATCGCCGAGGACGTGGTCAAAACTGTCATGACGTACCAGATGGTTGCGAGGATGACGGCGACGACGACGAGCCTGCCTATCTGCCGGGCCGGGATGTTCACTTCTTCGGCTGACTGCGGGATGACGTCGAAGCCCACGAACAGGAACGGGACAACCACCAGGACAGCGAAGTAGCCGTTCAGGCCACCCGTGAAGAAGGGCTCCATGTTGGTCGCCGAACCTCCAACGAAGGAGCCGAATACCAGCATCAGGCCAATGACGAGCAGGAAAACCACCACGAACGTCTGGGCAACGCCGGCAAGCTTCACACCGAGGATGTTGATTCCGGTGATCACCACTGCTGCCACTGCCCCGACCAGCGCCCATGTCAGGTGCACCTGGTAGCCCGCCACTTCCCACAGGGGGATCTGGCTGAGGTTCGGAAAAAGGTATTGCGCTGTCCGGGGCAGTGCCACGGCCTCAAAGGCGACGATGGTGATGTACCCGCCGGTGATGGCCCAGGAACCGATGAAGGACCACCGGGGGCCCATCCCGCGGAGCAGGAAGTTGTGCTCACCGCCGGCCTTCGGCATGGCCGCTGTCAGCTCGGCGTAGGTCAGGCCCACCACGCCCATGATGGCGCCGCCGGTGATCATTGCCAGGACGGCCCCCATGGTGCCGGCCGACGCGATCCAGCCGCCGGTGAGGACCACCCAGCCGAAGCCGATCATGGCTCCGAATCCGAGTGCCAGGGCGTCCCAGTTGCCCAGGACTTTCAGCAGGGATGCGTCCGGTGTTTGTTCCGCTTGGGAAACTTGCATGTGTCCTCGCTAGGGTCGGGTACTGCGGGCAGAAAATTCGCGTGGGGCGCAGACCGCTTGTCCCCCGCTTGTGAAGCGCGTCACGTCCTGCTCTAACTTAGACCCCCAAGGCTGCCCGCGCACTGTGCATTGGCCCAGGATGCTGCAGCTGTATTTGAACAGGATGCCGAAGGCGGGTGCCTGCAGCGGAGCTGCGAATGTGGTGCGTGCGTGACTGGCGACGGCCGCGGGCCATGACTAGGCTCGTAACCGTGGCTGAACTGAGTGGCAACTATGAAATCCGGCGCTTTGGCGCGGTCTCCGAGGGCAAGGACGGTTACGCGGAGGCGGAAGCGTGGTCGCGTGCTGTCTCTTTCGGGTTCCACGAATCCACCAGGGCGCCCGAGCATGTGGCAAAGTCGCTCGCCACGTACGAGGCTGACGGCCGCGTGCTCACCGGCGTCTACCAGACTGGCGCGGTGGCGCCGTCCTCCATGCCGGCAACGGTGCCGGTGGCTACCTTCGCAACCTTCCGCAAGACCCTCAATATCGGATTTGGCCGGATGCTCGAATCCCAGATGGTCACGTCGGTGACGGTCCGTACCTCCCACCGGCGGCGCGGCCTGTTGCGGCGCATGATGAGCGAGGACCTGCGACTCGCCAAGGAGGACGGCATTGCCATGGCTGCCCTGACTGCCTCGGAGGGGGCCATCTACGGCCGATTCGGTTACGGCGTCTCAAGCTTTGAACGCGCAGTCAAGGTGGACACCACCGCGCGCTTCAACCTGCGGCACCTGCCTTCGGGAAGCGTGGAGATTGCAGATCCCAAGGCCCTGCTGCAACTGGCGCCGGAGGTCTTCGAGCGGGTGCACCGGCTTACCCCGGGGTCCATCGGCCGGCAGGACTGGTACCGGCAGCTTGCATCCGGATCCCTGGCCCGCGACGGCAAGGAGGATCCGGCCATCAAGGTTGCACTCCACTACGGTCCGGGCGGCGACATCGACGGCTATGTCTCCTACAAGTTCCTCGGCTGGGACACCGAGCCCTACACGGTAGAAGTAGTGGACCTGCTGGCCGGCAGCAATGATGCCTACCTGGAGTTGTGGCAGTTCCTGGGCGCCATCGACCTGGTGGAGCGCGTCTCGTGGAACGAAGCGCCCATTGACGATCCGCTGGCCTGGGCACTCGAGGACCCGCGCTGCATCGATTCATCGGACAGCCGGGACATGCTGTGGCTCCGCATCCTCGATGCTGCCAAGGCGCTGGAAGCCCGGCACTACCCCGTGGACGGACGGCTTGTTTTCGCCGTTGCGGATCCGCTCGGCCTCACGGCGGGAAGATACGCCCTGAACGTCGACGGCGGCCAGGCCGCCGTCGAGCGCCTGCCGGACGCCGCGCAGGCGGATCTGGCGCTGGATGTCTCCGCTCTGTCCTCGATCTACCTGGGCGGGGTGTGTCCAGTCACGCTGGCCGCGGCGGGGCGGATCACCGAAAACACGCCCGGCGCCGCCCTGAAAGCGCGGCAAATGTTCGCGGTGGAGCGGGCAACGCACTGCCTCACCCACTTCTGAACTGCAAGGACACGTCAAGCCGGCGTGCCTCGCTTTGACCCTCGTAACGGGCAACCACTAGAATGAACGGGCGTGTGTTACGTGTGCCCAGCTTTGGTTGCATGTCAACGCCGCGCAATCAGGATGACCCGGCAAATCCGCCGCGCTCCGCCTCCGGGTCAGTACCCGGAAGTGGTGGTCGCCTGATCAACTAACTATCCACAACGGAGCCCCTACTACATGACCATCACCTCCACCGAGAAGCCCGGTACCCCCGTAGTCGCCATTAACGACATCGGTACCGCTGAGGACTTCCTCGCAGCTGTCGACGCCACCATCAAGTACTTCAACGACGGAGACCTCGTCGAAGGTACCGTCGTCAAGGTCGACCGCGATGAAGTCCTGCTCGACATCGGTTACAAGACCGAAGGTGTCATCCCCTCCCGTGAGCTGTCCATCAAGCACGACGTTGATCCCGGAGACGTCGTCTCCGTTGGCGATCAGGTCGAAGCCCTGGTGCTCACCAAGGAAGACAAAGAAGGCCGCCTGATCCTCTCCAAGAAGCGTGCTCAGTACGAGCGTGCCTGGGGCGACATCGAGAAGGTCAAGGAAGAAGACGGTGTTGTCACCGGTACCGTCATCGAGGTCGTCAAGGGTGGTCTTATCCTCGACATCGGCCTGCGCGGCTTCCTGCCCGCATCCCTCGTCGAGATGCGCCGTGTGCGCGACCTGGCTCCGTACATCGGCCAGCAGATCGAAGCCAAGATCATCGAGCTGGACAAGAACCGCAACAACGTTGTTCTGTCCCGCCGTGCATGGCTCGAGCAGACCCAGTCCGAGGTCCGCTCCACGTTCCTCAACAAGCTGGAAAAGGGCCAGGTCCGTCCCGGCGTCGTTTCCTCCATCGTCAACTTCGGTGCCTTCGTGGACCTGGGCGGCGTAGACGGCCTGGTTCACGTTTCCGAGCTGTCCTGGAAGCACATCGACCACCCGTCCGAGGTTGTCGAGGTTGGCCAGGAAGTCACCGTCGAGGTTCTCGAGGTAGACCTGGACCGCGAGCGTGTTTCCCTGTCGCTCAAGGCTACGCAGGAAGATCCGTGGCAGACCTTCGCCCGCACCCACGCCCTCGGCCAGGTTGTTCCGGGTAAGGTCACCAAGCTCGTTCCGTTCGGTGCGTTCGTCCGCGTCGAAGACGGCATCGAAGGCCTGGTCCACATCTCCGAGCTGGCTGTCCGCCACGTGGAACTGGCCGAGCAGGTTGTCTCCGTTGGCGACGAGCTGTTCGTCAAGGTCATCGACATCGACCTGGAACGCCGCCGCATCTCGCTGTCCCTCAAGCAGGCCAACGAGGGCGTCGACGCCGACAGCACCGAATTCGATCCCGCTCTGTACGGCATGGCCGCAGAGTACGACGAAGAGGGCAACTACAAGTACCCCGAGGGCTTCGATCCCGAGTCCAACGAGTGGCTTGAAGGCTACGAGAACCAGCGCGCCGCCTGGGAGCAGCAGTACGCTGACGCCCAGACCCGCTGGGAAGCCCACAAGAAGCAGGTTGCCCAGCACGCTGCCGACGACGCTGCTGCTGCAACGTCCGGTGACAGCGATTCCGGCACCACCAGCTACTCCTCGGAGCCGGCTGCTGAGTCCAACACCGGTGCAGGCACGCTTGCATCCGACGAGGCTCTCGCCGCCCTGCGCGAGAAGCTGACCGGCAACTAATTGCCAACGGCCCGGTTTTCCGGGCCAACGCAACAGACCCCCTGCCCACAAGGCAGGGGGTCTGTTGCTTTAACCCAGCTGTTGGCTACCGTCGGTCAGGCGTCACCCAGCGCCTTAAAGTTCGACGACGGCGCGGACCGTCCCGTCGTCGTCGTGCGTCAGGACGGCCCCGGCTGAGGCCAGAATGCGCTGGGCGCCGACGTTTCCCGCCAGGGTGCGGGCAATTACCCGGGAAAGTCCCGCCCTTCGGGCCTCATCCAGCACCAGGCGCAATGCGGCGCCGCCCACGCCCCGGGACCGGAAGCTCCGGCCAAGCCAGATTCCCGTATCGGCCACCGCGCCGCCAGGTCCGGATTCCGTGGTGCCGGATGTGATGCGGCGCAGCCGGATGGATCCGGCGAGGCTGCCATCGGCAAGGATTCCCCACGTCTTCTCCCCGGCGAGGCCGTCGAGGCCGTAGGCGGCGGCGCGGTGGTAACTGAAGAACCAGGCGGTCCGCTCAGGGTTCCAGCCTGGCCCGCCCAGCGGGGGAGCCACCTCATCGGGGGAAGCATCGCGCTTTGCGAGGGCAAGGAGCCCGTCCAGCACCGTCTCACCCACGTCCACCAGGGACACCTCAGGGGAGGGGGACATCCACCCACTCCGTTCCCTTCGCCACCAGCGAGGCACTGCCGGCCGTCAGAAACTGCACCCGCTCCGCGGCGTCCGCTATTGCGCCGGCGTCGTCCGGCACCGCCACCTGCAGGACGGTCTGCCGGGATCCGTAGCTGGTTCCGGCCATCACCAGGTTTGCGGCCCGCAGGTCGTTTTCGAGCTTCCCGGCAGCAGCGTGCGGCACTTCCACCGAGCAGATCCGCAGGCGGCTGCGGCGCACTATCGGCACGAGGGCAAGCGCGGAGGATACGGACTCGGAGTACGCCCGCACCAGTCCGCCCGCCCCGAGCAGGACTCCGCCGAAGTAACGGACGACGACGGCGCTTACGTCGCTGAGGTCGGCGGCCCCGGGCGTCGTCTCCCGTTTGGCCAAAGCTTCCAGCATGGGAATGCCTGCTGTTCCGGACGGTTCGCCGTCGTCGTTGGAGCGCTGGATGTTCCGGTCGGGTCCAATGACGAACGCCGAGCAGTGGTGCCGGGCGTCGTGGAACTCGCGGCGGAGGCCTGCCACCAGGTCCCGTGCAGCGTCCTCGCTGTCAGCCCGGCGCAGCACAGTGATGAACCGGGAACGCTTGATCTCCAGCTCGTGGCGGAAATCGGAGCCCGCCGCCAGTGTGGTGTAGCTGGTGGCCCTGCTCTCTTCCCCTTGCACCCGCCCAAGTCTAGGCCCAAGCTCCCATGACCCGGCAAGCCCTGGGGTTGCCGCGCGTACTCGTCGTGGCCCCCGCTATTGCAGCCAGTATGTGGCATGCAGCTTCAGGAGACGCACGTGGACCTGGGCAGGGCGATTAGGGTGGGGGGATGCTCAAGATCGGGTTGACGGGCGGCATAGCCTCCGGGAAGTCAGTGGTGGCCTCGCGCCTGAAAGAACGCGGCGCGGTGCTCGTGGATGCTGATGCGTTGGCCCGTGAAGTGGTGGAGCCCGGCACCGAGGGCCTGGACCGCGTTGTGGCGGAGTTTGGCGGAGATGTCCTTGGCGCCGACGGCCGGCTGGACCGCCCCAGGCTCGGCGCGCTGGTGTTTGGCAGCCCCGAGCGGCTCGAGGCCCTCAACGGGATTGTCCACCCCCTGGTCCGTGCACGGGCCGCGGCTACTGTGGCGGCTGCGGCAGAAGATGCCGTGGTGGTGCAGGACATTCCCTTGCTTGTGGAAACCGGGCAGGGGAGCGACTTCCACCTGGTGGTGGTGGTGGACGCGCCGGACGACGTGCGGCTCCAGCGGATGCTGGAGCACCGCGGGATGACGCCCGAGGCTGCACTGTCGCGGATGGCCGCGCAGGCAACGCGGAAGGATCGGCTGGCTGCGGCCGACGTCGTCCTGGATAATTCTGGCAGCATGCAGCACCTCCTGGACCAGGTGGACCGGCTCTGGGACGGCCGGCTGGTGCCCTTTGCCCGCAATCTCGCTGCAGGCAAGCGTGCCGCGAGGAACTGCGGACCTGTCCTGGAGCCGTATCGGGAGGAATGGGCCAAGGACGCAGCCAGGATCTCGGCAAGGCTGAAGTCCGCGGCCCACGGGCTCATCCTGGCGGTGGACCACATTGGCTCCACGTCCGTCCCCGGGCTGGCCGCCAAGGACGTCATAGACCTGCAGGTTGCCGTTTCCGGCCTGGACGCAGCAGACAGTGCTGCACCCCTGCTGGCGGCAGCCGGGTTCCCCCTGGTGACCGGTGCCGGCTTCGATACGCCTAAACCGGGCGCGCCGGATCCCGGGCAGTGGCAGAAACGGTTCCACGCCAACGCGGACCCCGCGCGTCCGGTTAACATCCACGTCCGCGTTGCCGGCTCACCCGGGTGGCGCTATGCCCTGATGTTCCGGGACTGGCTGCGGGCCAACCCGTCCGCACGCACGCTTTACGCAGGGCATAAGGCAGACCTTGCGGGGCGCTTCGCCAGCTCGGCGGGCACGAGGGCATATGCGGAGGCCAAGGAACCGTGGTTCACGGACGTTGCATGGCCCCTTATGTCCGCCTGGGCTGACGAGACCGGGTGGGCGCCGCCGTCGTACGCGTCGTGAAGCCGGTGCCGCGGACCGGAGCTGTTCGCCCGTAACGGACGGGCCCTTATAGTGTCGGTGCCCGGTTGTAGATTAGATCCATGAGCCTTGCGCAGGATATCAACCGTGTTGTGGCGCCCTTTGAGGTCATCAGCGAATTCAAGCCCGCGGGCGATCAACCCGCCGCCATTGCCGAACTGACGGAGCGCATCAAGAACGGCGAAAAGGACGTGGTGCTTCTCGGCGCCACGGGTACAGGTAAGAGCGCCACCACGGCCTGGCTGATCGAACAGGTCCAACGGCCCACCCTGGTGATGGTCCAGAACAAGACCCTCGCGGCACAGCTGGCCAACGAATTCCGCGAACTGCTGCCCAACAACGCGGTGGAATACTTCGTGTCCTACTACGACTACTACCAGCCCGAAGCGTATGTGGCGCAGACGGACACCTTCATCGAGAAGGACTCCTCCATCAACGAGGAAGTTGAAAGGCTCCGCCACTCCGCCACGAACGCCTTGCTGACCCGGCGGGATGTGATCGTCGTGGCTACAGTGTCCTGCATCTACGGCCTGGGTACACCGGAGGAATACATCGCCGGCATGGTCACGCTCCGCAAGGGCGCCGAGATGAACCGGGACGACCTCCTCCGGAAGTTCGTGTCCATGCAGTACGCCCGCAATGACATGGACTTCCACCGGGGCACGTTCCGGGTCCGCGGGGACACCGTGGAGATCATCCCGATGTACGAGGAACTGGCCATCCGGATCGAGTTCTTCGGTGACGAAATCGAGAATATCCACACGCTCCACCCGCTCACCGGCGAGGTCATCAGGGACGAAGAGGAAATGTATGTCTTCCCCGCCTCCCACTACGTGGCCGGGCCCGAGCGCATGTCCAGGGCCATTAAGCGTATTGAGGACGAACTCGCCGACCGGCTGAAGGTGCTGGAGGGCCAGAACAAGCTGGTGGAGGCGCAGCGCCTCCGCATGCGGACCAACTACGACCTCGAAATGATGCAGCAGATGGGCTTCTGCAACGGCATCGAGAACTACTCCTCGCACATTGACGGCCGAGCCCCAGGCACGGCACCGCACTGCCTCCTCGACTACTTCCCGGACGACTTCCTCCTGGTGGTGGACGAATCCCACGTGACCATCCCGCAGATCGGCGCGATGTACGAGGGCGACATGTCCCGCAAGCGGAACCTGGTGGACTTCGGCTTCCGGCTGCCCTCAGCCATGGACAACAGGCCGCTGAAATGGGACGAGTTCCTTCAGCGCGTCGGCCAGACCGTCTACCTGTCGGCCACCCCCGGCAAGTACGAGCTCGGCAAGGCCGACGGGTTCGTCCAGCAGATCATCCGGCCCACCGGGCTCATCGATCCCGAGGTGGTGGTCAAGCCCACCAAGGGCCAGATCGATGACCTGCTGGGGGAGATCAAGACCCGTACCGCCAAGGACGAGCGCATCCTGGTCACCACCCTCACCAAGCGGATGGCCGAGGACCTCACCGACTACCTCCTGGGCCACGGAATCAAGGTGGAGTACCTCCACTCCGACGTGGACACCCTGCGGCGAGTTGAGCTGCTGCGCGAACTCCGGATGGGCAAATTCGACGTCCTGGTGGGCATCAACCTGCTTCGTGAGGGCCTGGACCTCCCGGAAGTGTCCCTGGTCAGCATCCTGGACGCGGACAAGGAAGGCTTCCTGCGCTCCTCAACCTCACTGATCCAGACCATCGGGCGCGCCGCCCGTAACGTCTCGGGCCAGGTGCACATGTACGCCGACCGGATCACGGACTCCATGGCGCATGCCATCGACGAGACCAACCGGCGCCGCGCCATCCAGGTGGCCTACAACACCGAGCATGGGGTGGACCCGCAGCCGCTGCGTAAGAAGATCGCGGACATCACCGACCAACTGGCCAAGGAAGACGCCGACACCCAGGAGCTGCTCAACAACAGCCGGCTGGCCAAGGGCGGCAAGCGGAAGTCCGCAGCGAAGGGTGCCGCCCAGGTGCGCTCCGACGGCCTCGCAGCAGCACCGGCGGAGGATCTGGTGGGGCTGATCGAGCAGCTGACGGAGCAGATGCACGGTGCTGCCGCCGAACTGCAGTTCGAGGTGGCAGCCAGGATCAGGGACGAAGTGAGCGAGCTGAAAAAGGAACTGCGGCAGATGCAGGCGGCAGGGCACGCCTGACACAAAGGTGACGGGGGACGGGCGGCCCGGGTGACTGCGGTACAGTTAAGGTCACGTAGGGGAGTATCCCGAGCGCTACGATCGTCAACACGCAGGGCATAGTTGCCAGGCCGGGCGTAGCGGGCCGCCATTTCAGCACCAAGTGCACAGGCAGGCCGGAGAGACTTACACCGCATCTCTGTACCCTGCGAAAGGCTACCCTGTGCTCGAATTGCCCGTGTGGTTCGAAGTCGGCTCACTTGTCGTCCTCGGCCTGATCCTCCTGATTGACCTTCTCTTGGTGGTCCGGCGTCCCCATGAACCTTCCATGAAGGAAGCCGGACTGTGGGTAGCGTTTTATGTCAGCCTCGCCCTGGTGTTCGCCGGGGCCATGTTCGCCTTCACCGGCCCTGAGTACGGCGGCCAGTTCGTCGCCGGCTGGGTGACGGAATACAGCCTCAGCATCGACAACCTGTTTGTCTTCATCATCATCATGGCCCGCTTCTCCGTGCCCCGGAAATACCAGCAGGAAGTGCTGATGGTGGGCATCATCATCGCCCTGATCCTGCGCGGCATCTTCATCCTGCTCGGCGCCATCGTCATTGAGCAGTTCAGCTGGGTGTTCTACATCTTCGGCGCGTTCCTGCTGTGGACTGCCTGGAAGCAGGCCCAGGATGAGGGCGAAGACGAAGAAGACCGCGAAAACCCGCTCATCGCCAAGATCCGCAAGGTCTTCCCCATGTCGGAGAACTTCGACGGCAACAAGCTGCGCACCACCGTGGACGGCAAGAGGGTCTTCACCCCGATGCTGATCGTGTTCATCACCATCGGCCTCACGGACCTGCTCTTCGCCGTCGACTCCATCCCCGCAATCTTCGGCCTCACCCAGAGCCCGTTCATCGTGTTCACGGCCAACCTGTTTGCCCTGATGGGCCTGCGCCAGCTGTACTTCCTGCTCGGTGGCCTGATGAACCGCCTGATCTACCTCAAGCACGCGCTGTCCTTCATCCTGGCCTTCATCGGGGTCAAGCTCGTCCTGCACGCCATGCACGTAAACGAACTGCCGTTCATCAACGGCGGGCAGCACATCGAATGGGCTCCCGAAATCCCCACGTTCGTCTCCCTGGCAGTCATCGTTGGCACCATCGTGATCGCCGTGATCGCCAGCCTGGTCAGCTCCAAGGCCAAGGAAGCGCACCTGGACCCCCGCCTCGAAGAGGACATCCGGAAGAGCCACAGCGACGCCGAGTAGCCCTTTCCTCCCGATACAAGCAGGCAATCCCGGCCGCCGTGCGGCCGGGATTGCCTGCTTTAAACCGTCCCTGCTGCGCGGCGCGGCGGGGACTATGCTCGGTGCATGGGTCCAATCCTGATGACGGAACAAGGGGTGCGCCGGGTGCAGCGGCGCACCGTGGCGCTGCTGGGCACGGCCCAGGTTTTCGGCGGCATTGGTACCGGCGCCACGGTGTCCATCGGGTCGATCCTCGCGGTAGAGCTGTCAGGGTCCAGCGCCTGGGCGGGTGCCGTGGCCACAGTAATGACGCTGGGTGCGGCGCTGGCAGCACTGCCTCTTGCCGCCCTGGCAGACCGCCGGGGACGCCGGATCGGGCAGGTAGCCGGGCTGTCCGCGGCCCTGGCGGGTGCTGTGCTGATGGTGCTCGCGGTGGTGTCCGGCCTCTTCGTATTGCTGGTGCTGGGGGCCGCCGGCATCGGAGTGGGCAGCGCCGCCAGCCTGCAGGCGCGCTTCGCCGCGGTGGACCTCGCCGACCCAGACCACCGCGGCCTGGCCCTGTCAACAGTGGTCTGGGCCGTCACCATCGGCGCCGTCACCGGACCCAACCTGATCCAGCCCGGCACCGTGGTGGGCCAGGCGCTGGGTCTTCCGCCCGTTGCCGGGCCCTTCGTGATTTCCGGGGCCGGCCTGCTGCTGGCAGCCGTTCTGCTCTTTGTTGGGCTTCGGCCGGACCCGCTGCTGCTCGCCAGGGAACTCGCCGCCCAGCAGGCGCGTGAGGGTCTGCGGGCCGCGCAGGCCGTGGAGCCGCCGGCGGCGCCGCGGGTGGACGGCCGTGCAGGTAACGTCCCTGCCGGACAGGGCGCGCACGACGGCGGGACGCTCGCCCGGGGCCTGCGCGCCATCCGCGGCTCCCGGACCGCGCTCCTGGCCGTGGCCGCCGTCGTCGGAGCCCACGCCGTCATGGTGGGCGTGATGTCCATGACGCCCCTGCACCTGCAGGAGCTGGTGGAGGGCCCGGGTGCCAGCCATGCAGGCCACACGGCGTCCGGCGACGTACTGGTGATCATCGGGTTCACCATCTCACTGCACATCGCCGGGATGTTCGCCCTGTCGCCCGTGATGGGCTGGCTGACGGACAAGGCGGGCAGGGCCCAGACCATCATGATCGGTTTTACCCTGCTGATGATGGCCGTGGCTGTCGCCGGGTTCGGCCAGGCATCCACCGCGGCCGTGGCGGTGGGCCTGGTCCTGCTGGGCCTGGGCTGGTCCGCGGCCACCGTGTCCGGCTCCACGCTGCTGGCCGAAAGCGTGGCGCAGGAGTCGCGGGTTGCGGTCCAGGGCGTGTCCGACATGCTGATGGGTGCTGCCGGCGCCGTTGGCGGGGCGGTGTCCGGTTTGGTCCTCAGCTGGATTGGCTACCTGGGGCTCAACCTCCTGGGAGGTGCCGTGGGCGCAGCTGTCCTGGCCGCGGCGTTCCTGACCGTCATGGCCGGCCGGCGGCAGTCAGCGGCCGCCTGAGCGTGCCATGCCCAGGAGCCGGGCGAAGATCCCTTCCCCGTCATCGGCGATACCGTCGTGGTGGAAGTCGCCGGACTCCCATACCTGCAGCCCGCTGACGGCGGACGCCGTGTCCAGGGACAGCTTCCGGTCCACATAGATATCGTCCGAGTAGACGGCGGCGGCCACCGGAACCGTGTTTGCTGCCAGTTGCCCGCGATCGTAAAGCGGTTTCCAGTCCTCTTTGGCGGCCAGCAGGTCCGCCACCTCCCGGAGGGGCCGAAGTGCCGGGTCCTGCTCGAAGTACCAGGGATAGACCATTTCGCCGGTCAGCAGCAGCGGCTCCGCGTCCGGCCTGAACTCCGGATACTCGTCCAGCACGCGCCAGGCAGCCCAGCCGGTGGCCTGCCCCTGGCCGTAGATGGACTCATGCATCAGCGCGTACAGGGGATTGGAGCGGCGGGACACGATGCCCTGCACCTGGTCCAGGAAGGCGTCGGACAGCCGTGGGCCTCCGGCGGTCTCCGTGAAGGCATCCTCCAGCAGGTGGTGCAGGCTGTCCACCCTGGTGTTCCCGCCCAGGAAAGCACCCACCATCTGGAAGCGCTCCACGGTGAGCGGACCGCCGTCGGGCAGGAATTCCGGGGTGTGCCGCAGGTGGCGGGCAATCCGCTCAACCGCGAAACGGTCTTCCGGGTACCAGGCGAAGTACTCGGCGTTCCGGGCGGCCACGCGCTGGAACGTGGCGCGGTAGACGTCCTCGGCCGGGCCGGCCAGGGGCGCAAGGCCGCCGGTGACCAGTACTTCCCGGAGGCCCTCCGGGGCAAAAGACAGATAGGTCAGGGCACAAAAGCCGCCGTAGCTCTGCCCGTAAACCGTCCACGGGCGTGCCCCCAGGGCGTCCCGGATCAGCTCGGCGTCGGCCACGATGGAATCGGCACGGAAGTGTTCCAGGTACGCGGCCTGGGCCGCGGCCGGTCCGCGCAGCGGAAGTGTGGTGCGGTCAATGGGGGAGGAGAGGCCGGTGCCCCGCTGGTCCAGCATCAGGATCCGGAAGTCCCTGGCGGCCGCCTTGCTCCAGCCGCCCAGGGATCCGAACCTGTTGCCCCGCCCGCCCGGGCCGCCCTGGAGGAACAGCAGCCACGGAAGCTCTGCGGCCTGTTCCTCGGAGTGCGCGGCCGAGACGTATTCGCGGGCAAAAAGGGTGATGGTTTCGCCGTTGCGGGAGTTGCCGAAATGGTCCAGCGGCACCCTGAAGAAGTGTTCAACGGTGCGCATGCCACGGAACTGGTGCCGTGCCTTTACCTCGTGCTGTACCCGGACCGCAGGGCCGGCCAGCGCCGGCATGCGTGCGTCAGCCATTGGCGCGGGCCGGGACGGCGCTGCCGAACCGTTCGAGTGCCTGGCCGGTGAGCCGGAATGTGGACCAGCCGTCCATGGGCCTGGCGCCAAGGCTGCGGTAGAAGTTGATGGACGGCTCGTTCCAGTCCAGGACGCTCCATTCCACCCTGGCGTATCCGTTGTCCACGGCGGTGGCGGCCAGGTGCTGGAGCAGTGCCTTTCCGTGCCCTTCGCCGCGGGCCTCCGGGCTGACGTAGAGGTCCTCCAGGTAGATCCCGTGGACGCCTTCCCAGGTGGAATAGTTGAGGAACCACAGGGCGAAACCCTGGACTTCCCCTGCCTCGTTTTCCGCCATGGCTGCGAACACGCGCGGGTTCTCGCCGAACAGCACTTCCTGGAGCATTTCCGGTGTGTTCCGGACGGCGTCCGGCTCCTTCTCGTAGTGCGCCAGCTCGTGGATCATCCGAAGGATCGCTGGTACGTCTTGCCGGGTTGCGGGGCGGATTACACTCATTGTTTGAGCTTACCGTCCGGTGTCCGCCCCGGCGTGTGACCGGTCAGAGCCGGTTGACCTCCGTCACCTTGATCACGGCGGTGCCCGTCTCGTCGGAGGCGGCCAGGTCAACCTCGGCGGAAATGCCCCAGTCGTGGTTGCCGGCCGGATCCTCGAAGATCTGCCGAACCTTCCACCGGACCCGTTCCTCGGTGATGATGAGCAGCGCCGGTCCGCGGGCATCAGGCCCGGTTCCGATGTCATCGTGTTCATCGAAGTAGTCGTCCAGGGCGTCTTCCCAGCGCTCGGCATTCCAGCCTGCGGCACCGTCGAGTTCGCCCAGCGCTGCCGCGTCCTCGTCAGCAAAGAGTTCCACGCGGCGGAACATCTCGTTGCGGACCATCACCCGGAAGGCCCGGATGTTGGACGTGAGCGACGGCGGGGGAGGCGGGGGAGCATCATGCGGTGTGGGTGCCAGGCCGGACGCAAGTTCCTCCCATTCGTCCAGGAGGCTGGAGTCCACCTGCCGGACCAGCTCGCCGAGCCACGCGACGAGGTCCTCCAGGTCATCGCGGAGCATGTCCTGCGGGACAGTCTGGCGGAGGGCCTTGAAGGCGTCCGCAAGGTAGCGCAGGACGATGCCCTCCGAACGGGCCAGTCCGTAGAACTGTACGAACTCGCCGAAGTTCATGGCGCGCTCGTACATGTCCCGGACCACCGACTTGGGCGCCAGCTCGAAGTCGCCCACCCAGGGCGCAGCCTTCCGGTACACCTCGAAGGCTTCGCCCAGGATTTCCGCCAGGGGCTGGGGGTAGGTAACGCTGTCCAGCATGGCCATGCGCTGGTCGTAGTCGATGCCGTCCGCCTTCATGGCCGCCACCGCCTCGCCGCGGGCCTTCTTCTGCTGCGCGGAGAGGATCTGGCGCGGTTTCTCCAGGGTCGCCTCGATCACGGACACCACGTCCAGGGCGTACGACGGCGACTCCGGATCCAGCAGTTCCAGTGCGGCAAGTGCAAAGGGGGACAGCGGCTGGTTCAGTGCGAAGTTCGGCTGCAGGTGCACAGTCAGCCGGACGGTGCGGCCGTCGGGTCCCTGCTCCTCGGCGGGGATCCGCTCCACGACTTCCGCCGCGAGCAACTCCCGGTAAATGCCCAGCGCCTTCTTCATGAGCTGCAGCTGGGAGGACCGGGACTCGTGGTTTTCGGTCAGCAGGCGGCGGGCAGCGGCAAACGGGTCGCCGGGCCGTTCCATCAGGTTCATCAGCATTGCGTGGGTCACGGAGAAGCTCGATGTCAACGGGTCAGGCGCCGATTCGACGAGCCGCTTGAACGTTGGTTCTCCCCAGCTCACAAAGCCCTCCGGCGGCTTCTTCTTGACCACCTGGCGGAGCTTTTTCTGATCGTCACCAAACTTGGCGACAGCCTTGGCCATGGCCTTCGCATTCTCGGTTACGTGCTCGGGGGCCTGGACCACGACCGTCCCAGCGGTGTCGTACCCGGCCCGGCCTGCCCTGCCCGCAATCTGGTGGAACTCACGGGAGTTAAGCAGGCGGGTGCGGACGCCGTCGTACTTGCTCAGGGCGGTCAGCAGGACGGTGCGGATGGGCACGTTGATGCCCACGCCCAGCGTGTCAGTGCCGCAAATGACCTTCAAAAGCCCCGCCTGGGCGAGCTGTTCCACCAGACGGCGGTACTTCGGCAGCATCCCCGCGTGGTGCACACCGATGCCGTGGCGGACCAGCCGGTTCAGTGTCTTGCCGAAGCCGGCCGCGAACCTGAAGTTCGCGATCAGCTCCGCGATCGCGTCCTTCTCCTCGCGGGTGCAGACATTGATGCTCATCAGGGTCTGGGCGCGGTCGATCGCTTCGATCTGGCTGAAATGCACCACGTACACCGGCACCTGCTTGGTGGAAAGCAGTTCCTCCAGGGTCTCGTGGACCGGCGTCTCGTGGTAGTAGTAATGCAGCGGAATGGGCCGCTCCGCGGAGCTCACCGTGGTGGTGGGCCGCCCGGTCAGATGCGTCAGGCCTTCCTCGAACCGGCTGACGTCGCCAAGCGTGGCGGACATCAGGAGGAACTGTGCCTGCGGGAGCTCCAGCAGGGGCACCTGCCAGGCCCAGCCGCGCTGCGGGTCGGAGTAGAAATGGAACTCGTCCATGATGACGGTCCCCAGTTCCGCGGCCGCCCCTTCGCGGAGTGCGGTGTTGGCCAGGATCTCCGCCGTGCAGCAGATGATGGGCGCATCCTGGTTCACGCCGGAATCTCCCGTGATCATCCCCACGTTCTCAGCACCGAAAATGTCGCACAGGGCAAAAAACTTTTCGGAGACCAGCGCCTTGATGGGCGCAGTGTAGTAACTGCGCCGGCCCTGGGCCATGGCCTGGAAGTGGGCCGCGATGGCCACCAGGGACTTCCCGGACCCGGTGGGCGTAGCCAAAATGACGTTGGCCCCGGTTGCCAGCTCCATAATCGCCTCGTCCTGCGCCGGGTACAGGGCCAGTCCCCGGCTTTCTGTCCACTCCACAAACCGGGTATAGAGGTCATCGGGGTCGACGCCGGCAGGCAGGCTGGGGGCGGAAAGTTCGGTCAGCTGATCAACGAGTTTCATTGATTTCCAGCTTAGTGCCCGGCCGGGCCCGGGATTCCGCCTGGCCCGGGTTAGGCTTCGCCCGTAGACGTGACGGCTTCAAGGCGTGGAGATGGACATGGAATGGGATCCGGCGAAATACGTCCAGTTCGGCGATCACCGGCACCGGCCTTTTTTCGACCTGACGGGGAGGGTCCACGCGGACCGTCCCGTACAGGTGGTGGACCTTGGCTGCGGACCGGGAAACCTGACAGCGACGCTGGCGGAGCGCTGGCCCGCCGCGGAGGTGGTGGGCGTTGACTCCTCCTCCGAGATGCTCGCCAAAACTGCGGCGCTGACCGGGGCGGGCGGGGGCCTGCGCTTCGAGCAGGCCGATATCGCCGGCTGGAAACCCTCCACGGAGACTGACGTGGTGGTGACCAATGCCGCCCTGCAGTGGGTGCCGGGCCATCAGGAGATGATGCGTTCTTGGCTGGATGCCCTCCGGCCCGGCGCCTGGTTCGCCCTCCAGGTCCCCGGGAACTTCAACGCCGCGTCCCACGCACTGATGCGCGGGCTGGCGGGCTCAGAGAAGTGGGCGCCACAGCTGGGCGGTGTCCTGCGCGGCGGGGAATCGGTGGGCGAGCCTGCGGACTACCTCCATATCCTGCTCGACGCCGGGTTTACAGCCGATGCCTGGGAGACCACATACCAGCAGGTCCTGCCAGGCAGGGACGCTGTCCTGGAGTGGGTCCGCGGCACGGCGCTGCGGCCCGTCCTGGCTGCCCTCTCCGCGCCTGATGCAGCCAAGTTCGAGGCGGAGTACGCAACAGCGCTCCGGGAGGCCTACCCGCAGACCGGGCATGGCACGGTGTATCCCTTCCGCAGGATCTTTGCGGTGGGCCGCAAAAAGCCGTGACCGGGATCAGTCCGCTGCAGTGCCTCGACAATGCAGTCACGTGGTGTGACAACAGTGGAAAGTGATCTGGCTTACAATAACGGGGTGGCTGATGGGGGAGAGGCTACCGCCGGCTGCCCCCTCGGCTGACTGACCTGAGTGGAGGTACGTTGCTGATCGGACTAATGAGGCGGCTGCTCGGGGCCCACAAAGCCCCTGTGGTTGCCATCGTTGTTCTCCAGTTGGTCCAGGCGGCCGCCACGTTGATGCTGCCTACGGTCAACGCCGCGATCATCGACGACGGGATCGTGGCCGGGAACAATGCCGTCATCACCCGCCTGGGCGTCGTCATGGCGGCCGTAGCCGTCGTCCAGGCAGCAGCAGCCATAGCGGCAGGCTACCTGGCGGCCGTGGTGGCAATGAGGATCGGGCACCAGCTTCGGGCCGAAATCTTCACCAAAATCCAGTCACTGTCCTCACAGGAAGTGGCAGCCTTCGGCACCCAGAGCCTTACCACCCGGGCCACCAACGACACCCAGCAGATCCAGGCGTTCTCCGTGCTGGTGTTCACCATGCTGGTAGCGGGACCGGCGATGGGCCTGGGAGGCATCGTCCTTGCCCTCCAGCAGGACGTGGCACTGTCCGCCGTAGTGATCGTCATCGTGCCACTGCTCCTGCTGATCATGTACCTCATCGTGCGGCGCCTCATTCCCCTCTACCGCGAGGGCCAGGACCTCCTGGACCGCGCAGGGGGCGTCCTCCGCGAACAGATCATGGGCGCCAATGTCATCCGGGCATTCGTGCGCCAGGACCACGAGGTCCGGCGTTTCGCCCGGACCAACAGCAGCCTGACGGCAAACAATCTCCAGTCAGCACTCCTGGTGGCGGGAATGCTGCCGCTCATCATGCTCGTGGTCAACATCTCTTCCGTGGCCGTTGTGTGGTTCGGCGGCCACCGGATCCAAACCGGCCTGATGAACATCGGAGCGCTGGCCGCATTCATTGCCTATATCCTGCAAATCCTGCTCGCCATCATGATGGCGATGTACGTCCTGATGACGGCGCCGCGGGCGGCAGTCTGCGCGGAGCGCATCGGAGCAGTGCTCACCACTGAACCGTCGGTGCGCGATCCGCAGGAAGCCAATGCCGGGCTGCGGACGGCGGGCCGCGGATTCCGGCTGCAGGACGCCCATGGGGTTGTGCAGTTCAGCGGGGTGGGTTTTTCGCACCCAGGCGCCGAAGCTCCTGTCCTGGCGGAGATCAGCTTCACGGCCGGACCGGGAACCACCACGGCCATCGTGGGCTCTACAGGAAGTGGTAAGTCCACGCTGCTCAACCTGATTCCCCGGTTCCTCGATTCCACGGCAGGGACAATCAGCCTGGACGGTGTGGACATCCGGGACCTGCCGCTGGACACCCTGCGCGCAGCCATGTCGATAGTTCCCCAGCACTCCCACCTGTTTTCCGGCACCATTGCAGACAACCTCCGTATGGCCGCGCCGGAAGCCACGGATGAAGAATTATGGGACGCCCTCGAGGCAGCGCAGACCATGCGCTTCATGCGTGAACTGCCGCTGGGGCTTGCCACACCAGTGGGCCAGGGCGGAACGAATCTTTCCGGCGGCCAGCGCCAGCGGCTGTGCATCACCCGGGCCCTGCTCCGGAAGAGTCCGCTCTACCTTTTCGATGACAGCTTCTCAGCCCTCGACTACGACACCGACACACGGCTGCGGCAGGCGCTGGCAGCCAGGCTCGCTGCCGCCACGGTCATTGTGGTGGCGGAACGGATCTCCGCGGTCGAAAACGCGGACCTCATTTTGGTTCTCGACGGCGGTCAGCTGGTGGCGCAGGGTACGCACCTGGAGCTGCTAAAAAGTTCCTCAACCTACCGGGAGATCGCAGACTCGCAGCTGGCACTGGACGGGCCGGTATGACGCCGCCGGCTGCAGCTCCCGGAGCGGCTGAAAAGTTCTGGCCCACGGCCGGACGGCTCCTGGGCCGGCTGCGGCCGTTCAGGCGTTTTATGCTCGGCGCCGTAGCTGCAACGTGCGCCTTCGCCGGACTCAACGTTGCGGCGCCGAAATACCTTGGCGACGCCACGGACGTGGTGGTGGAAGGCGTGCTCCAGGGAGCTTTGGACGAGGGGCGGCTGGGCCTCCTGCTGGCCGCAGTGGCCGTGATGTATGTCCTTGCTTCACTGTTCAACTGGATTCAGGGGGCGCTTACTGCCCGCTCCGTCCAGGGGCTCATGTACGGACTGCGGGCTGCGCTTGAGGACAAGCTGCACCGGCTGCCGTCCGCCTACTTCCGGGAACGGTCCCGGGGCGACGTCCTGAGCCGTGCGACGAACGACATCGACAATATCGCCCAGGCCATGAACCAGCTCCTGACGCAGCTGATCATGTCCGTCCTGATGCTCTGTGGGTCCCTGGCCATGATGCTCTGGATCTCGCCCCTGCTCGCTGCGATCGCCATTGCCACCGTCCCGCTCTCCACCCTGATCACCGTTCTCGTGGCCCGCCGTTCCCAGGCGCACTTCGCAGGGCAGTGGACCGAGACCGGCGAGCTGAATGCGCATGTAGAGGAGTTTGTCTCGGGACACGAGGTCATTAAGGCCTTCGGGCACCAGGCCCAGGCCGCAGAGATCTTCGGGCGGAGCAATGACAGGCTCGCGCGCGCAGCCACGAAAGCACAGTACTCGGCCGGCATGGTGCAGCCCCTGATGGTGCTGATCTCCAACCTCAACTACATCGCCGTGGCCGTGGTGGGTGCCCTCCAGGTCATCGCCGGCGCCATGACCATCGGCGGAATCCAGGCCTTCATCCAGTTCAGCAGGCTCTTCACCCAGCCCGTGGGACAGATCGGCGGCATGCTGAACCTCATCCAGTCCTGCGTGGCCTCCGCCGCGCGCGTCTTTGCCCTCCTTGACACGGAGGAGGATCCCCCGGAACCCGCGGAGGTTAAGGCGGTACCGCCAGGCGGACGCATAGTATTCAATGACGTCACCTTCGGCTATCCGGAATCGGCCCCGGCAGTACACAACCTCTCCTTTTCCGTGGAGCCGGGCCAAACGGTGGCTATCGTGGGGCATACGGGTGCGGGGAAGACCACCGTGGTGAACCTCCTGATGCGGTTCTACGAGCCCGGCTCCGGCCGGATAACCATCGGCGGGACGGACGTTGCGGCCATGTCCCGGGACCGGCTCCGGGAGCAGTTCGGGGTAGTGCTCCAGGATGCGTGGCTCTTCGCGGGCACCATCCGGGAAAACATTGCCTACGGCCGGCCGGGAGCCACGGAAAGCTGCATTATCGCGGCGGCCGAGGCCAGTTACGTGGACAGGTTCGTCAGGGCGCTGCCCGGCGGTTACGGCACAGTCCTGGAAAACGGTGGTGAACCCCTGAGCCAGGGCCAGCGGCAACTGCTGACCATCGCCCGCGCGCAACTGGCGGGCAGGGCGGTCCTGATCCTGGATGAAGCCACCAGTTCTGTTGACTCCAGGACCGAGCTCCTGATCCGCCAGGCCATGCAGCGCCTGCGGCAGGGCAGGACCAGCTTCGTCATAGCCCACCGTTTGTCCACGATCCGCAACGCTGATCTAATTCTGGTCATGGACCATGGACGCATCGTTGAACAGGGCACGCACCACAGCCTCCTGGCTGCCAACAGCTACTATGCCCGGCTGCACAACGCCCAGTTCTCCGCGGGCCCGGGCCGGACTGACGCACTCGAGGCGGGCATTTGACGCCGGCAGCCGGCTTTCCCGGAACGTGGAGGCCCAACACCGCCAGCACCGTGGCTTTGTTCGAGCAGCTTCGGCTGCACGTCATCCACCTGGCGGACAACGGATCCCTGCCGCCCGGGACCAGGCTGCCCGCGGTCAGGGCGTTGGCCGAGGCCCTTGACGTTGCTCCGCACACGGTGGCCCGGGCCTACAAACAGCTTGAGGCGGCCGGGGTGGTGGCCACCCGCGGCAGGAACGGTACGGTAGTGTGCGCACGTGATGAACGTCTCGGCGGGCTCTCCGCCGCGGCCGCAGCGTACGCCGCTGCTGCCAAGGCGCAGGGCGCCACGTTCGCCGAGGCAGTGAAGCTGCTGGCTGCCGCCTACGATGTTCCCTGAGGGCGGAACCGTGCAAGTTCGAAGAAGTTTTCGATTAGCATTATGGGGTGCCTAAAGCCGTAGCTGAAGAAACCTCCGCCCCCTCCACTGCATTATCTGTCCCCCCTGCGGCTGCCCCGCAGCGCCCGGACCTTTCCCGCCTTGTGGTGAAGGGCGCCCGCGAGCACAACCTCCGCAACGTGGACCTCGATCTGCCCCGGGACGCGATGATCGTCTTCACCGGGCTCTCCGGATCCGGGAAGTCCTCCCTTGCCTTCGACACCATCTTCGCGGAGGGCCAGCGGCGCTACGTTGAATCGCTGTCCGCCTACGCCCGCCAGTTCCTGGGCCAGGTGGACAAGCCCGACGTCGACTTCATCGAAGGTTTGTCGCCGGCAGTCTCCATCGACCAGAAGTCCACCAGCAAAAATCCCCGCTCCACGGTGGGCACCATCACCGAAATCTACGACTACATGCGGCTGCTCTGGGCCCGTGTAGGCCGTCCGCACTGTCCTGTGTGCGGCGAGCCCGTGGCCAAGCAGACGCCCCAGCAGATCGTGGACCAGCTGCTGGAGCTTGAGGAGGGCACGCGCTTCCAGGTGCTTGCTCCCGTGGTGCGTGGACGCAAAGGCGAGTTTGTCGATCTTTTCAAGGAACTGACCGCCAAGGGCTACTCACGCGCACGGGTGGACGGAAACCTGGTGCAGCTGAGCGATCCGCCCAAGCTGGGCAAGCAGTTCAAGCACACCATCGAGGTGGTGGTGGACCGCCTGGTGGTCAAGGAAGGCATCAGCCAGCGGCTCACGGACTCCATCGAGACGGCCCTGGGCCTGGCCGAGGGCCGCGTGCTGGCAGAGTTCGTGGACCTTGAGGCGGACGATCCCGGCCGGCTGCGCGCTTTCTCCGAAAACCTGGCCTGCCCCAACGAACACCCCCTTGCCATCGACGAGATCGAGCCCCGCTCCTTCTCGTTCAACAACCCCTTCGGCGCCTGCGCGGCCTGCAGCGGCATCGGCACAAAGCTTGAAGTGGACGAGGAACTGATCGTTCCCAACCCGGAACTCTCCCTGGGCGAGGGCGCCATTGCACCGTGGTCGCTGGGCACGGCCACCACGGAATACTGGAACAGGCTGCTTGAGGGCCTGGCCAAGGAGCTCGGCTTCTCCATGGACACCCCGTGGGAGAAACTGGGCAAGGACGTGCGCCAGACTGTCCTGCACGGCAAGGACCACAAAGTGGTGGTGCAGTACCGGAACCGGTTTGGCCGGGAACGCAAGTACAGCACCGGTTTCGAAGGCGCCATCCAGTACGTCCACCGCAAGCACGGCGAGACGGACTCGGACTGGGCCCGCGACCGCTACGAAGAGTACATGCGGCAGGTTCCCTGCCCCGCCTGCAACGGTGCCCGTCTCAACCCGGCATCGTTGTCCGTGCTGATCAACGGCAAATCGATTGCCGATGTCGCCGCCCTTCCCATGCGCGACTGCGCCGACTTCCTGAACAACCTGGTGCTGACCGGGCGCGAAGCGCAGATCGCCCACCAGGTGCTCAAGGAGATCCAGGCGCGCCTGACGTTCCTCCTCGACGTTGGCCTTGAATACCTGAACCTGGAACGTCCGTCCGCGACGCTTTCCGGCGGGGAAGCGCAGCGCATCCGCCTGGCCACCCAGATCGGTTCCGGCCTGGTGGGAGTCCTCTATGTGCTGGACGAGCCGTCCATCGGCCTGCACCAGCGCGACAACCGGCGGCTGATTGACACCCTCACCCGGCTGCGGGACATGGGCAACACGCTGATCGTTGTTGAACACGACGAGGACACCATCCATGTTGCGGACTGGATTGTGGACATCGGACCCGGCGCGGGGGAGCACGGCGGCCAGGTGGTCCACTCCGGTTCCTACAAGGAACTGCTTGAGAACACTGCGTCACTGACCGGCGACTACCTGTCCGGGCGCAAGAAGATCGAAGTCCCCAAGAAGCGCCGGAAGTACGACAAGAAGCGCGAGCTGAAGGTTGTGGGTGCGCGTGAGAACAACCTCGTGAACGTGGACGCCGCCTTCCCGCTGGGCCTCTTCACTGCTGTCACCGGGGTGAGCGGCTCGGGCAAGTCCACCCTGGTTAACGAGATCCTGTACAAGGTCCTGGCCAACAAGCTCAACGGCGCCAAGCAGGTGGCCGGGCGGCACAAGACTGTCCAGGGCCTGGAGCACCTGGACAAGGTTGTCCACGTGGACCAGAGCCCCATCGGCCGCACCCCGCGCTCCAACCCCGCCACGTACACGGGCGTCTTCGACAACATCCGGAAACTCTTTGCCGAAACCACCGAAGCCAAGGTGCGCGGCTACCTTCCGGGCAGGTTCTCGTTCAACGTCAAGGGTGGCCGCTGCGAGGCCTGTTCCGGTGACGGCACCCTGAAGATCGAGATGAACTTCCTGCCGGACGTCTACGTCCCGTGCGAGGTATGCCACGGTGCGCGCTACAACCGGGAAACCCTTGAGGTGCATTACAAGGGCAAGACCATCGCGGACGTCCTGAACATGCCCATCGAGGAGGGGGCGGAGTTCTTCGCTGCCTTCTCACCCATTGCCCGGCACCTGAACACCCTGGTGGACGTGGGACTGGGCTATGTCCGGCTGGGCCAGCCCGCCACCACGCTGTCCGGTGGCGAGGCCCAGCGCGTCAAGCTGGCCGCGGAGCTGCAGAAGCGCTCCAACGGACGGAGTGTATACGTCCTGGATGAGCCGACCACCGGGCTCCACTTCGAAGACATCCGCAAGCTGCTGATGGTCCTGCAGGGGCTGGTGGACAAGGGCAACACCGTGATCACCATCGAACACAACCTGGACGTCATCAAGAGCGCGGACTGGATCGTGGACCTCGGACCTGACGGCGGCTCCGGCGGCGGCCAGGTGGTCGCGTCCGGAACACCTGAGCAGCTTGCCAAGTCCACCGCCAGCCACACTGCTGCATTCCTGGCTGAAATCCTGGAGTAGGACCGCACAAGTATTCCGTTCCGCGTATGCGAGTTTCAGGCATGAGTGCTGACATGAGAAACTAACCCGGTGACTCAAACAACAGTGCCCGTGATCTTTGACCTGGACGGCACTCTTGTCGATCCGGCCGGTGGGATAACAGACGGAATTGCCTCGGCACTGCGTGCCATGGGCCTGCCGGTTCCCGGCCAGGACCTGCTCCACTCGATGATCGGGCCGAAGCTCAGTGATGCCCTGCTGAACGTGGCACAGGTGCCGGCGGACCTGCTGGATGACGTCATCCGCCTCTACCGGGAGTACTACGTTGCCACCGGGATCGCGCAGAGCCGGATCTACCCGGGCGTCCGCGAAGTACTGGAATCCTTCGCTGCAGCCGGGCTGCCGGTGGCTGTTGCCACCCAGAAACCGCAGCGCCTGGCCCGCACGGTACTGGAGCATCACGGCATGGACGGGCTGTTCCACGGCATCCACGGTTCCGCGGATGACGAGAGCGCCGTGCAGGGGATTCCGCTGGGCAAGACCGAAATCATCGCTGCCGCACTCAAGGACCTGGACACGCAGCATGCCGTGATGGTGGGGGACCGGGCGCAGGACGTTTCCGGTGCCATCGCCAACGGCCTGGACTGCATCGGGGTGGCGTGGGGATTCGCCCCGGACGGGGAACTGGAAGAGGCAGGTGCTGTGGCCATCGTGGAAAGCGCGGAAGGCCTCGAGGAACTGATCGGACGGATGCAGGCTGCCCACGCGGCGGCCATGAGCGGGGTGACCAACAATGGCGATGTTTGATGCCGTACGCTGGACCACCCGCAGCCTGATCTCAGGCACCTGCCGGCCCACCGTCGTCGGACTTGAAAACGTCCCAACCGACGGGCCGTTCATCGTGGCCCCCAACCACCTCTCATTCTTCGACAGCGTCATTGTCCAGGCATTGATGCCGCGGCCTGTCGCTTTCTTCGCGAAAGCCGAATACTTCACCACGGGGGGCGTCAAGGGCAAGGTCATGAAGGCCTTTTTCGAGTCCGTCGGTTCCATTCCCGTGGAACGGGGCGAGCAGGCAGCCAGCGTGCAGGCGCTCAAGACGCTGCTGGACATCCTGGAGTCCGGCAAAGGCATCGGCATCTACCCGGAAGGCACCCGCTCCCGGGACGGCATCCTCTACCGCGGCCGCACCGGCGTTGGCTGGCTGGCCCTGACCACAGGGGCGCCGGTCATACCCGTTGGCCTGATCGGAACCGAGAACCTCCAGCGCGCGGGCGAAAGCGGCGTGCGGCCCCAGCACTTCACCATGAAGGTGGGGGAGCCGTTGTACTTCGACAAGACGGGCCCCGACCATTCACTGCCGGCCCGCCGGGAAGTGACTGACCGCATCATGGACGCAATCGCCGAACTCAGCGGCCAGGAACGGTCCACCAGCTACAACCAGAGCAAGGCTGCGGAGTAGCAGAAAACCGCTGGCCTCGGCTGTGCGCAGGAGGCCGGGTGGAATTTTCTAACCGGCGCGCCTCAGTAGACTGTATAGGTGGCAAATCCAGCAAGTTACAGGCCCAAGACGGGTGAAATTCCCACCAACCCCGGGGTGTACCGGTTCCGTGACCAGCACGGCCGGGTGATCTACGTGGGGAAGGCGAAAAGCCTGCGCTCCCGCCTGAACTCCTACTTCGCCAACCCCGCCGGACTGCTGCCCAAGACCTACGCCATGGTCCACGCGGCCAGCAGCGTCGAGTGGACCGTGGTGGGCAGCGAGCTTGAGTCGCTGCAGCTGGAGTACACCTGGATCAAAGAATTCAAGCCGCGTTTCAACGTGGTCTTCCGGGACGATAAGACCTACCCATACCTGGCCGTGACCCTGAACGAGAAGTATCCGCGCGTCCAGGTGATGCGCGGCGACAAACGGAAGGGCACCCGCTACTTCGGCCCCTACACCGCCGGTGCCATCCGCGAAACCATGGACACCCTGCTCCGCGTCTTTCCGGTGCGGAGCTGCAGCGCCGGTGTGTTCAAGCGCGCGGAAGCCAGCGGCCGGCCCTGCCTCCTGGGCTATATCGACAAGTGTTCAGCCCCCTGCGTGGGCCGGATTTCCCCGCCGGACCACCGTGCCCTGGCCGAGGACTTCTGCGCCTTCATGGGCGGGGAAGCCAAGCGCTTCATCGTCAAGCTGGAAAAGCAGATGGCCGAAGCCGTGGCCGAGCTTGACTACGAGCGCGCCGCCCGGGTCCGCGATGACATCACCGCCCTGCGCAAGGTCTTTGAACGCAACGCCGTTGTGCTCGCAGACGAGACCGACGCCGATATCTTCGCGCTGCACGAGGACGAACTCGAGGCCGCCGTCCAGGTGTTCCACGTCCGCGGCGGCCGGATCCGCGGCCAGCGCGGCTGGGTGGTTGAAAAAGTGGAGGATTCCACCACCCCGGACCTTGTGGAGCATCTGCTGCAGCAGGTTTACGGTGAAGACGGCGACAGCCACGGAAGGCTTCCCCGGGAGGTCCTGGTGCCCGTCACCCCAAGCAACGCCGACGAGCTGGCGCAGTGGCTCGGCGGACTCCGGGGTGCCAAGGTTGATATCCGCGTGCCGCAGCGGGGGGACAAGGCTACATTGCTGTCCACGGTGAGGGAGAACGCCGAACACGCCCTGAAACTGCACAAGACGCGGCGCGCCGGGGACCTGACCGTGAGGTCCCAGGCGCTCCAGGAACTGCAGGAGGCGCTGGACCTTCCGGTCCCGCTCCTGCGGATCGAATGCTTCGACGTCTCGCACGTCCAGGGCACCAACGTGGTGGCCTCCATGGTGGTGGTGGAGGACGGACTGCCCAAGAAATCCGACTACCGGAAGTTCTCGGTCACCGGACCCGCCGCGGCGGACGATACCGCGGCCATGCACGACGTGCTGACGCGCCGGTTCCGCCACTACCTCCAGGACAAGTCGGCACAGGTGGATGAGGCCGCCCTGGGCGGTGCCGCTGGCGGGGCGGACACGGACCCCACGCCGGACTCCAACCCGGCACAGGGACAGGACAGCTCCCTGGACACCACCACGCCGGCGCCGCGGGCGAAGTTCGCCTACCCGCCCAACCTGGTGGTGGTGGACGGCGGCAAGCCCCAGGTCAACGCTGCAGCCCGCGCCCTCGCGGACCTGGGGATCGTGGACGTCTACGTGGTGGGCCTGGCCAAGCGCCTGGAGGAAGTATGGCTGCCGGACAGTGACTTCCCGGTGATCCTGCCCAGGACATCGCAGGGGCTGTACCTGCTTCAGCGGATCCGGGACGAGGCGCACCGTTTCGCCATCTCCTTCCACCGGCAAAAGCGGGGGAAAGCGATGACCGTCTCCGCACTGGACGGGGTGCCGGGGCTCGGCGCGTCCAAGCGCAAGGCACTGCTGGCCCACTTCGGCTCGGTCAAGGGCGTCAAGGCAGCCTCGGCCGCGGAGCTGTCGCAGGCGAAAGGCATCGGGCCGGCCCTGGCCGGCGCGATCGTCAACCACTTCGCGCCGGACGGGCCCGGAGCGGCACCGGTGCCGGCCATCAATATGACCACCGGCGAAGTGATCGAAACTTAGCGGAGTTCCCTGAAACTTGGCTAGGGTAAAGAACGGGGTTTCCGCCAACGCGGCAGCCTGCGGGACAACAACAGAAACGGGGCGGACTTAATGGCAGACACGACGGCGGAATCCGGAGCCGGGGAGGACGGGCTGCAGCCCGTCAAGCCCCTCGAAGCGGAGCTGCTGGTGGTCACCGGAATGTCCGGAGCCGGGCGGAGCACAGCCGCTGACGCCCTCGAGGACCACGGCTGGTACGTCGTGGAGAACCTGCCGCCGCAGATGCTGGGTACCCTGGCGGAGCTGGTGTCCCACGCCCCGCAGTCCATTCCGAGGCTCGCCGTGGTCATCGACGTCCGCAGCAAGGGCCTGTTCGCGGATATCCGCGCTGCGCTGGGAGCCCTGGCCGCCAGCGGTGTCACCTTCCGCGTGCTCTTCCTTGATGCCAGCGACAACGTCCTGGTCCGAAGGTTCGAACAGGGCCGCCGGCCGCACCCGCTGCAGGGCGGCGGCCGCATCCTGGACGGAATCGCTGCCGAACGTGAGCTGCTGCAGGAACTCCGCGACAGCTCCGACGTCGTGCTGGATACGTCCGGCTACAACGTGCACGGCCTCGCCACGGCCATCACCGAACTGTTCAGCGAAACCGGTCCCGTAGCCCTGCGCCTGAACGTCATGAGCTTCGGCTTCAAGTACGGCCTGCCCGTGGACGCCAACTATGTGGCCGACGTCAGGTTCATCCCCAACCCGCACTGGGTGCCCCAACTGCGCCCGCACACTGGCCTGGACAAGGACGTCAGCGACTACGTGCTTGAGGCCGAGGGCGTCAAGAACTTCGTGGACCGCTACGTCATGGCACTGGAGCCTGTCCTGGACGGCTACCGCCGCGAGAACAAGCACTACGCCACCATCGCGGTGGGCTGCACGGGCGGCAAGCACCGCTCGGTGGCGGTCGCCGTCGAGCTTTCCAAGAAGCTGGCGCAGTACCCAAGAGTCACGGTGACCACCACCCACCGGGATCTGGGCCGGGAGTAATGTCGCTGTTCACCGGCGCCCTGCCGCTGGTCCCGCCCGCGGGGTCCGCAGCGGGCCAGCATGACAAGGGGCCCAACGTTGTTGCCTTGGGCGGCGGCCACGGCCTGTCCGCCTCACTCTCCGCCCTGCGCCTGCTCACCTCCGACCTGACGGCCGTGGTGACAGTAGCGGACGACGGCGGATCTTCCGGGCGCCTGCGCGAAGAGTACGGCGTCCTTCCGCCCGGCGACCTGAGGATGGCGCTGTCCGCCCTGTGCGACGACACCGACTGGGGACGCACCTGGCGGGACGTCATGCAGCACCGCTTCCGTCCCGGCCGGGGCCCGGGCGGATCCCTGGACGAACATGCCATGGGAAACCTCCTCATTGTGACCCTCTGGGAACTGTTGGGCGACGCCGTCGCCGGGCTCAGGTGGGCAGGCGCACTGCTGGGGGCCCGCGGCCAGGTATTGCCCATGTCCACCGTGCCTCTCACCATCGAGGGGGATGTGCGCGTCAACGCCCCGGACGGCGGCACCGCCCTCCAGACCATCCGGGGACAGGCCCGCTGTGCGGTGGCAGGGTCCCTGGAGCAGGTGCGGCTCCTGCCCGAGGCAGCCCCGGCCTGCGTCGAAGCCCTCACGGCCATCGAGCTCGCGGACTGGGTGATCCTTGGCCCCGGCTCCTGGTATACCTCCGTGCTGCCGCACCTCCTCCTGCCCGAGATGCGCCAGGCACTGTGCCAGACACCGGCCAAGCGCTGCCTGACCATGAACCTGGCCACGGACACGAAGGAAACAACGGGCATGACCGCCGCCGACCACCTGGACGTGCTCCGGCGCTACGCTCCCGGGTTCAGCGTGGACGTGGTCCTTGCCGATCCCGCCTCCGTCCCGGACCGGCAGGAGTTCGAGAAAGCCGCCGCGATGATCGGCGCCGAGGTGGTCTTGGGTAAAGTAGGGGCGTCGGGCCGCCGTCCCGTCCACGACCCCTTGCGTCTGGCGACGGCGTACCAGGACATTTTTGGGAACAGTTAGGAAGGTGCCATGGCACTGACAGCATCGGTCAAAGAAGAACTGTCCCGTCTGGACATCAAAAAGTCATCAGTGCGCAAGGCCGAGGTCTCCGCCATGCTCCGCTTTGCGGGCGGGCTGCACATCATCTCCGGCCGGATCGTCATCGAGGCGGAAGTGGACCTCGCCTCCACCGCCCGGCGCCTGCGGGCAGCCATCGCCGAAGTCTACGGACACCAGAGCGAAATCATCGTGGTCTCCGCCGGCGGACTGCGCCGCGCCAGCCGCTACGTGGTCCGGGTGGTCCGCGACGGCGAGGCGCTGGCACGCCAGACGGGCCTCCTCGACGGCCGCGGCCGTCCCGTGCGCGGGCTGCCGTCCGCCGTCGTCAACGGTTCCGCCGCTGACGCCGAAGCCGTCTGGCGCGGCGCCTTCCTGGCGCACGGTTCACTGACGGAACCCGGACGGTCTTCTTCCCTGGAGGTCACCTGCCCGGGGCCGGAGTCCGCCCTGGCGCTCGTGGGCGCGGCACGCCGGCTGGACATCCAGGCGAAGGCCCGCGAAGTCCGCGGCGTTGACCGGGTGGTCATCCGCGACGGCGACACCATCGCGGCCCTCCTCACCCGGATGGGCGCCCACGATGCGCTGATGGTGTGGGAGGAACGGCGGATGCGCAAGGAAGTCCGCGCCACCGCCAACCGCCTGGCCAACTTCGACGACGCCAACCTGCGCCGCTCCGCCCAAGCGGCCGTGGCGGCGGGAGCACGCGTGGACCGTGCGCTTGAGATCCTTGGCGACGACGTTCCGGACCACCTGAAGTACGCCGGTGAACTCCGGGTGGCGCACAAGCAGGCCAGCCTGGATGAGCTGGGACGCCTGGCGGACCCGGTCATGACCAAGGACGCCATTGCAGGCAGGATCCGCCGGCTGCTGGCCATGGCGGACAAGCGGGCGCTCGATCTTGGCATTCCGGGGACCGACGCCAATGTGACGCCTGAAATGCTGGACGAGTGACAGCCCCATAGAATCAAAAAGATTCCGGGCGCCAGCCGCCCGGATGCATAATCCGAGAGTTACCAACCGGACCGAATGTCCACGATATTGGAGGATTTTGTGACCGAGTACGTATTGCCCGAACTCAGCTACGATTACGCCGCCCTGGAGCCGCACATTTCCGCGCGCATCATGGAGCTGCACCACAGCAAGCACCACGCAGCCTACGTGGCCGGCGCCAACAACGCCCTGGCCCAGCTGGCGGAAGCCCGGGAGAAGGGCGACTTCGCCAACATCAACCGGCTCTCCAAGGACCTGGCATTCCACACCGGAGGGCACGTCAATCACTCGGTGTTCTGGAACAACCTCTCCCCGGACGGCGGCGACAAGCCCGAGGGTGAACTCGCAGCGGCCATCGATGACGCCTTCGGCTCCTTCGACGCGTTCCGTGCCCAGTTCTCCGCGGCAGCGCTTGGCCTGCAGGGCTCCGGCTGGGGCTTCCTCGCCTACGAGCCCATCGGCGGCAACCTGGTCATCGAGCAGCTCTACGACCAGCAGGGCAACGTTGCGCTGGGCACCACCCCGCTGCTGATGCTGGACATGTGGGAGCACGCCTTCTACCTGGACTACGTGAACGTGAAGGCGGACTACGTCAAGGCGTTCTGGAACATCGTCAACTGGGCCGACGTCGCCAAGCGCTTCGAAGCCGCCCGCACCAACGCCACGGGACTCATCACCCTCCCGTAGTGAGGTGGGCCGCACCGCGGTGTAACAAACTTCACAATCCGGACATATATCGGCCGGGATGTGGACGGTCCGCCCCCGCACTTGCGGGGGCGGACCAAGTTAAACGTAAGATAGGTCACGGAAGGCGGTTAGCCTTCAGCAATGAGGCTGGTCGCCCTCCGTATGTAAATCATCTCTGCCCAATGGCGTGCGGGATCTGTTAGTTGGCTTGATAGCCCGCTCAACTAGTTGTGCTTCTGAAAGCACCAAGGAGACTGAAAAAGTGACGACCCGTATTGGTATCAACGGCTTTGGCCGTATTGGCCGCAACTACTTCCGCGCAGCACTCGCACAGGGCGCGGACCTGGAGATCGTTGCAGTCAACGACCTCACCAGCCCCGAAGCACTCGCACACCTCTTCAAGTACGACTCCGTCGGCGGCCGCCTGAAGGAAACCATCGAGGTCAAGGACGGCAACATCGTCGTCAACGGCACCGTCGTCAAGGTCCTCGCCGAACGCGATCCCGCCAACCTTCCGTGGGGCGAGCTGGGCGTGGACATCGTGATCGAATCCACCGGCTTCTTCACCAAGGCCGCCGATGCCCAGAAGCACATCGACGCCGGCGCCAAGAAGGTCCTGATTTCCGCACCCGCCTCCGACGAGGACATCACCATCGTGATGGGCGTGAACCACAACCTGTATGACAACGCCACGCACCACATCATTTCCAACGCATCCTGCACCACCAACTGCCTCGGCCCGCTGGCCAAGGTGGTCAACGACGAGTTCGGCATCGAGCGCGGCCTCATGACCACCGTCCACGCTTACACCGCGGACCAGAACCTGCAGGACGGCCCGCACAAGGACCTGCGCCGCGCCCGCGCCGCCGCCATCAACATGGTGCCCACGTCCACCGGTGCTGCCAAGGCCATCGGCCTGGTCCTGCCCGAGCTCAAGGGCAAGCTGGACGGCTACGCCATCCGCGTACCCGTGCCCACCGGCTCCGCCACCGACCTCACGGTCACCGTCTCCCGCGAGACCACCGTGGAGGAAGTCAACGCCGCCCTCAAGCGCGCTGCCGAGTCCGAGGAACTGCAGGGCTTCCTGACCTACACCGACGAGCCCATCGTCTCCAGCGACATCGTCGGCGATCCCGCTTCGTCCATCTTCGACTCCGGCCTGACCAAGGTGATCGGCAACCAGGTCAAGGTTGTTTCCTGGTATGACAACGAATGGGGCTACTCCAACCGCCTCGTCGACCTCACGGAGCTTGTCGCAGCCAAGCTGGGCTAGGGTTAGACACATGACATCAAACACCCTCAACGAACTCATCGCTGAAGGTGTCCGCGGGCGGTACATTCTGGTTCGAAGTGACCTGAATGTGCCGCTCGACGGCTCTACAGTCACTGACGACGGCCGCATCAAGGCCTCACTGCCAGTGCTGTCAAAGCTCACGGACGCCGGTGCCCGCGTGCTGGTAACAGCCCACCTCGGACGCCCCAAGGGCGCTCCCGAGGAGAAATACTCCCTTCGGCCCGCAGCAAGCCGCCTGGCTGAACTGGCCGGCTTCAAGGTCACCCTCGCCGCCGACACTGTCGGCAGCGCCGCCAGGGAAGCAGCAGCGTCCCTCCAGGACGGTGAGGTCCTCGTCCTCGAGAACGTCCGGTTCGATCCCCGCGAAACCAGCAAGGACGACGCCGAGCGCGGCGCCTTCGCTGACGAGCTGGTGGCCCTGACCGGTGACAACGGCGCCTACGTGGACGACGCCTTCGGGGCCGTGCACCGCAAGCACGCCAGCGTCTACGACGTCGCCACCCGGCTTCCGTCCTACCTTGGCGACCTTGTGCACACCGAGGTTGAGGTCCTGCGGAAGCTCACCACGGACACCCAGCGCCCCTATGTGGTGGTGCTCGGCGGCTCCAAGGTCTCGGACAAGCTGGCCGTCATCGACAACCTGCTGGGCAAGGCTGACACCATCCTGGTGGGCGGCGGAATGCTCTTCACGTTCCTTGCCGCAGCTGGGCACAAGGTGGCCTCCAGCCTGCTCGAGGAGGACCAGATTCCCGTGGTCCAGGACTACCTTAAGCGCGCAGCGGATGCGGGTACGGAGTTCGTCGTGCCCACGGACGTCGTGGTGGCGGAGAAGTTCGCGGCAGACGCCGCCCACGAGACCGTCCCCGCGGACAACATCGAGGGCAGCAGCTTCGGAGCCCAGGGCATCGGACTGGACATTGGACCGGACTCGGCCGCAGCATTCGCCGAGCGGATCAAGGGAGCCAGGACGGTGTTCTGGAACGGTCCGATGGGGGTCTTCGAGTTTGAAGCCTTCTCCGCCGGCACCCGCGCCATCGCCCAGGCCCTCACCGAAACCGAAGCGTTCACTGTGGTGGGCGGCGGCGACTCAGCCGCTGCGGTCCGTACGCTCGGGTTCGCCGACGACCAGTTCGGCCATATTTCCACCGGCGGCGGTGCGAGCCTGGAATACCTCGAAGGCAAGGAACTGCCGGGGCTCAGCGTCCTGGACCGGTAGGCCCTGCCCGGTACTTCCGGCAGCAGTACCTGACCCTTCAGTCCCTCCGGCCGGCAGGTTGCCCACGGCAGCCTGCCGGCCGAACACTTATCTAGTACTTTTTGGAGAATACGTGACAACGTCAACGAACGGCGCTTTCGACCGCAAGCCATTCATCGCAGGCAACTGGAAGATGAACATGGACCACGTGCAGGGCATCACCCTGCTGCAGAAACTTGCCTGGACCCTTTCCGACGCCAAGCACGACTACAGCCGGGTTGAGGTTGCCGTCTTCCCGCCGTTCACGGACCTCCGCGGCGTTCAGACCCTTGTCCAGGGCGACGACCTGGATGTCGCCTACGGCGGGCAGGACCTCTCACAGTTCGACTCCGGGGCCTACACCGGCGACATCTCCGGCCAGTTCCTGAACAAGCTCGGCTGCAAGTACGTCCTGGTGGGCCACAGCGAACGCCGCACCATCCACAACGAATCCGACGACGTCCTCAACGCCAAGACCAAGGCCGCCTTCAAGCACGGCGTCACGCCCGTGCTCTGCGTCGGCGAAGGCCTGGAGGTCCGCCAGGCGGGCACGCACGTCAACCACACCCTGGAACAGCTCCGTGCCGGTGTGTCCGGGCTGACCGCCGACCAGGCCGCCGAGCTCGTCGTCGCCTACGAACCCGTCTGGGCCATCGGCACTGGTGAAGTAGCCGGGCCGGAAGACGCCCAGGAAATGTGCGCGGCAATCCGCGCCGAGCTCGAGCAGCTGTTCGGGGCGGACACAGCCGCGAAGACCCGCCTGCTGTACGGCGGCTCGGTCAAGGCCAACAACGCGGCCGCAATCCTCAAGGAACGCGACGTTGACGGCCTGCTGGTGGGCGGGGCGAGCCTCGATCCGGCCGAGTTTGCTAATATTGTCAGGTTCGAGAGTCACCTGGTGACGGACTAGTCCGTCCCGCCGCGCACACTCCCGCAATTCCAACTTCCTGAAAGGCCGTCGTGGACGTTCTTCATGTCATTCTGCAGATCCTCCTGGGCATCACCAGCCTCCTGCTGACGCTGCTCATCCTCCTCCACAAGGGACGGGGCGGCGGGATGTCGGACATGTTCGGCGGCGGCATGAGCTCAGGCCTCAGCTCCTCCGGCGTTGCCGAACGCAACCTGAACAGGTTCACCGTTGTCCTGGGCGTCACCTGGGGAATGGTCATCATCGCACTGGGCCTGATCATGCGCTTCAGCGGCGCCGACTCCTGATCCCCTAACCCGGGAAAAGGCACCGCGCGGGCACTGCCGCCGCGCGGGTCAGGGAACTAAACTGTGGCTGTCGGTTCCCGACAGCCACAGTTTCTGTTTGAGCAGGCAGGAGTCCTTCGATGATTCATCCGGCGTCAGGCTTCCGCGGCACCCGTGCGGGCGTCACGGAAGGGACGGGTTTCAGCTTCGAGTCAGAGGATCACGGCAAGGCCCTGCCCCGTATCCAGGTTTCCTATTGGTGCGCCAAGGGGCACGAGACAAGGCCGGTTTTCGTCAAGCTTCCGGAGGACCAGATTCCGCTGGTGTGGGACTGCCGGCGCTGTGGAGCACCCGCATCACGGGACGGGCAGTCAGCGGCGGCCGCGGACGCCATGGACGACGGCTACAAGACACACCTCGAATACGTTAAAGAACGGCGCTCCGGCCAGGACGCCGAAGACGTCCTGGCCGGAGCGCTGGAAAAACTACGCGCCCGCGGCGTCCTTGCGGACGAGCTGCTGCGGGACACGTGACGCGGCGTTCTCGTCAATAAGCCACAGGGTCCGGGACGTACCCCGCGGTCCTGCTGCGGGTACCTGCACCGGGTTGGCGCCCGCCAGGGCCAGCCCTACCGCGCCGGCCTTGTCCTCTCCTGCCACCACCATCCACACCTCAGAAGCGGTGTTGATGGCCGGCAGCGTCAGGGAAACCCGGAGCGGCGGCGGCTTGGGTGAATTCCGGACACCCACCACGGTGCGTTCCTTTTCGCGGACGCCGCCCTGCTCAGGAAAGAGCGAGGCGATGTGTGCGTCGGGGCCCACACCCAACAGGACAACGTCCAGGCGGGGGAGCGCGGCGGGTTCCTCGGGCCGGTCATCCGACATGTCCGCGGCGTGCTCGGCCGCCGCAGCTTCGCGAAGCCTCTGGGCGTAGTCCTCGGCCGCCTCTTCGGGGCTGCCGAAGTCATCCGAGGTTCCGGGCTCGTGGATCCGTTCAGGGTCCACAGGAATGTGCGAGAGCAGGGCCTCGAACGCCTGGGTGGTATTCCGGTCCGGGTCGCCGCCGGGAAGGAAGCGTTCGTCGCCCCACCAGAAATTCACCTTGGACCAGTCGACGGCCGGAGCCGCCGGGGAGTCCGCAACAGCCTTGAGCGTGCCGATGCCCACGGTTCCGCCGGTCAGCACCACGGTGGCCTCGCCGAACTTATCCTGCACATCAACAAGCTTTGTGATGAGGCGGGCGGCGATGGCGGCCATCAGGACGGACGAGTCAGGATGAATGCTTACTCTTGGGTCAACGCTCACTGGGTCGGACGCTCCTTAGATTGGTACGTGGCAGTCCAATAGTAATCACTTCCCCAAACACCTCGTCGGGGTCCAGGCGGCGGAGCTCCTCGGCGAGGCAGTCCCGCAGGCTGCGGCGCGGAAGCGAAATCCGCTGCGCCGGCTGGCCGGGCTGGGTCAGCTCGGCCACGGACAATCCCGGCCGGAAGAGCTGGATGTCCCCGCCGGGCCGTGTCAGCCGAACGCGCCGGATGCCCGTCCCGGCAGGGTCGGCGACGATGGTGACCGGCGCGTCCAGGGTGAGCGTCAGCCAGGCCGCGAGGAGGATGGTGCTCGGCGAATCCGAGGCTCCCTCGACGGCCACGGACGTGACGGGGGAGGAGTCCACCTGGTCAAGGACGGCAGCAAGCTGGATGCGCCAGTTGGTCAGCCGGGTCCAGGCGAGGTCGGTGTCCCCGGCTTTATAGGTGGACCTGATGTTCTCCAGGGCACGCTGCGGGTCAGGTTCGTTGGCGGAGTCGGTGATGCGGCGGTGGGCGATCCTCCCGATGGAGGTCTCGCAGGCGTTCTCCGGGGCGCCGTGCGGCCACCAGGCCACGATCGGTGCGTCCGGGAGCAGCAGCGCGGCCACCAGGGATTCGCTCTCGTGGGAGAGCTGTCCGTAGCCGCGCAGCACGATCACCTCGGAGGCGCCGGCGTCACCACCCACGCGGATCTGGGCGTCCAGGCGGTCCGGGGCCGTAGCTCCGGCGTCGGCCAGGACAATGATCCGGCAGGGGTGTTCACGGCTGGCCTCGTTGGCGGCCTCGATGGCTTCTTCCTCAAGCCCGGACTTGGTGACCACCACGAGGGTGAGCACCCGGCCCAGGGCGATCACGCCGCCCTGCTCGCGCAGGGACATGATCTTCTTGGAAACCGTAGAGGTTGTGGTGTCAGGCAGGTCTACAATCATGGCCTTCTCCAGGTTCGTCCGTCGCGGGCCAGCAGCTCGTCAGCCGAGGCGGGGCCCCAGCTGCCCGGGGCATAGGGCTCGGGCTGTTCGTTAAGCTGGGCCCAGTATTCCTCGAACGGGTCCAGGATCTTCCAGGACAGCTCCACTTCCTCGTGCCGGGGGAACAGCGGCGGCTCGCCCAGGAGCACGTCCAGGATCAGGCGTTCGTACGCCTCGGGGCTGGACTCGGTGAACGAGTGGCCGTAGCCGAAGTCCATGGTCACGTCCCGGACTTCCATCTGCGTGCCCGGGACCTTGGAACCGAACCGGATGGTGACGCCTTCGTCCGGCTGGACGCGGATTACCACGGCGTTCTGGCCGAAGTCGTCCTCGGCGTGGTCGCGGAACAACAGGTTGGGCGCCCGCTTGAACACGACGGCGATTTCCGTCACGCGCCGGCCCAGGCGCTTGCCGGCGCGCAGGTAGAACGGGACCCCGGACCAGCGGCGGGTGTGGATGTCCACCCGGATGGCGGCAAAGGTCTCGGTGGTGGAATCGGCGGGAATGCCTTCCTCCTCCAGGTAGCCCTGGACCTGTTCGCCGCCCTGCCAGCCTCCGGTGAACTGCCCGCGCGCCGAGTGCGTGGAAAGATCGTCGGGGAGCTTGACGGCGGCGAGGACCTTTTCCTTCTCCGCGCGCAGGTCGTCGGCGTTGAAGGAGATGGGCTCCTCCATTGCCGTCAGGGCCAGCAGCTGGAGCAGGTGGTTCTGGATTACGTCGCGGGCTGCGCCCACGCCGTCGTAGTACCCGGCGCGGCCGCCGGTGCCGATGTCCTCGGCCATGGTGATCTGCACGTGATCCACGTAGTTGGCGTTCCACAACGGCTCGAACAGCTGGTTCGCGAAACGCAGCGCCAGGATGTTCTGGACCGTTTCCTTACCCAGGTAGTGGTCGATCCGGAACACCGCGTCCGGCGGGAACACCGATTCGACGATGTCGTTAAGCTGCCGGGCGGACTCAAGGTCGTGCCCGAACGGCTTCTCGATCACCACGCGGCGCCACTTGTCACCCTCAGCCTGTGCCAGGCCGTGCTTGGACAGCTGCCGGCAGACCTGCTCGAAGGCCTTGGGCGGGATGGAGAGGTAGAACGCGTGGTTCCCGCGGGTGCCGCGCAGCTCATCAAGCTCATCGATGACTTCGCCCAACCGCTCAAAGGCGTCGTCGTCGTCGAACTCTCCCTGCACGAACCGGATGCCCTCCGAGAGCTGGTTCCACACGGCCTCATCAAAGGGGGTGCGGGCATAGGCCTGCACGGAAGCCTTCACCTCGGCGGCGAAGTCTTCCTTGTCCCACTGCCGCCGCGCAAAACCCACCAGGGCAAAGCTGGGGGGCAGCAGGCCACGGTTGGCGAGGTCGTACACGGCGGGCATGAGCTTCTTGCGGGCAAGGTCGCCGGTCACTCCGAAGAGGACCAGTGACGACGGACCGGCGATCCGGTTCAGGCGGCGGTCACGCGGGTCGCGGAGCGGATTCCGCCCACGGCCAGCAGACTTCCTGCCGTATTCAGTTTCTGGCATGGTGCTTTTTGTGCCTTAGCTTTCAGTAACGGAGGCTGACCTGGCGGACAGCGCAGCAATGATGTCCTGCAACTGTGCCACACCGGCAGCCCGGTCAGTGAGGTGCAGGCGAAGCACGGGGCGGCCGTGGTCGGACAGGACCTGGGCGTCGCCGGCAGCCTGCGCGGCAATCAGTTCACCGAACGTAAAGGGACGGTCCGGGATGGCGAGGTCCTCCGCGGACGCGGCCGTGACCTGGAGGAACACTCCGATGGCCGGGCCGCCCTTGTGGAACTGACCCGTCGAGTGGAGGAACCGCGGGCCCCAGCCGAACGTCACGGGACGGCCTGAGACGGCGGCCAGTTCATCCCGGATGCCTTCGAGCTGCGTGAACGCCAGCCGGTCGAAGTAGGCCTGGACACTGAGGTAGCTGTCGCTGTCCAGCGTGTCCAGCAGTGCCTTCACGGCGTCCCCGGCGGTGCGGGCATCACCGAGCCAGGCGCCGCCGCGGACCTCGATGGCTCCGTCGACAAAAGCTGCCGGAGTGGGTTCGGGCTGGGCGTCCAGCAGGCCGCGCGCAGCCACCTTGGCGGCCTCGACATCGGGCTGGTCGAAGGGGTTGATGCCCAGCAGGCGTCCAGCCACGGCTGTGGCGAACTCCCAGACCATCATCTGGGTGGGCAGTCCGCCGGCGATGGCGACCTCGTTTTCACCGAGTTCGACGTCGGCATCGGCTGCCACCAGCCGCACCACGAGGACGTCCGGCGCGCCGCCGGTGACCTCGGGCGAGCTGGGGCCGGCAACCACCGGAAGCACACCGGTGCCCAGCTTGCCGGTGGACTCGGCGATCAGCTGCTCGGCCCAGTCGGCGAAGCCTACGATGCCGGAGCCGTCCTCGGCGATGACGATCTTGTTCCGAAGGGGGCTGGTTCCGCCCAGGGCGGTTCCGAGTGCCAGGCCGATGTTTTCCGGTGCGTCATCGTTCAGGAATTCGGCTGCTTCCTCGGCCTCATCCAGGAAAGCCTGGATGTCCACACCGGCCAGGCCGGAAGGCACAAGACCGAACGCGGTCAGCGCGGAGAAGCGTCCACCCACGTTGGGGTCGGCGTTGAAGACGGCTCGGTAGCCGGCCTCGCGGGAGGCCTTGTCCAGTGGGGAGCCGGGATCGGTGACGATGATGATCCGGCTGTTGGCATCGATTCCGGCGTCATTGAACGCCTTCTCGAAGACCCGCCGCTGGGAATCCGTTTCAACTGTTGAACCGGACTTGGACGAGACCACGATCGCGGTCTCGTCCAGCCGGTCGGCGAGGGCTGCACGGACCTGGTCGGGGTCCGTGCTGTCCAGCACTGTCAGCTCGACGCCGGCGGTGCCGGCCATGACTTCCGGAGCCAGCGAGGAGCCGCCCATGCCGCACAGCGCGATGCGGGTAACGCCTTCTGACGTCAGGGCGTCGCGGAGTTCCAGGATGTCCTTGACCAGCGGCTGGGAGACGGTGGCAGCCTCCACCCACCCGAGGCGGATTGCCGATTCGGCCTCCGCGTCGGGACCCCACAGGGTGTGGTCCTTGGCGAAGATGCGGGTGGCAATGCGTTCCTCCACGAGGACGGGGAGGTGCAGTTCCAGTGCCTGCTGTGCGGCACCGGTGGCGTCGTAGCTGAGCGTGGTCATAGTGGGTTAGGAAGCCTTCCGTGCAGAGGCGAGGGCGCCTTCGACGTCGGCCAGCAGTTCCTTCCAGCTGGCCACGAACTTGTCCAGGCCTTCGGATTCGAGGAGCGCTACGACGTCGTTGTAGGCGATGCCGAGCTTCTCCAGCGCGTCGAGGGTGGCATTCGCTTCAGCGTAGGTGCCGGTGACGGTGTCCCCGGTGACCACTCCGTGGTCGAAGGTGGCGTCCAGGGTCTTCTCGGGCATGGTGTTCACGACGCCCGGGGCAACGAGTTCGGTGACGTAGAGGGTGTCCGGGTAGGCCGGGTCCTTCACGCCGGTGGAAGCCCACAGGGGACGCTGGGGGAGTGCGCCGGCTTCGGCCAGCAGTGCCCAGCGTTCGGTGGCGAACAGTTCCTCGTAGACCTGGTATGCCAGGCGCGCGTTGGCCAGGCCGGCCTTGCCCTTGAGTGCCTTGGCTTCCTCGGTGCCGATGGCGTCGAGGCGCTTGTCGATCTCGGAGTCCACGCGGGAGACGAAGAACGAGGCCACGGAGTGGATCTTGGAAAGATCGTGGCCGTTTTCCTTCGCCTGCTCCAGGCCGGACTGGAAGGCGTTAATAACGGCGCGGTAGCGCTCCAGGGAGAAGATCAGCGTCACGTTGACGCTGATGCCCTCGGCCAGGGTGGCGGTGATGGCTTCGAGGCCCTCGAGGGTGGCCGGGATCTTGATGAGGACGTTGTCCTTGTTGACCCGCTTGTACAGGTGCTTGGCTTCGGCGATGGTGCCTGCCGTGTCCCAGGCCAGGCGGGGGTCAACCTCGATGGACACGCGTCCGTCAACGCCCTTGGTGGCTGCGGCTACCGGTGCGAAGAGGTCGCAGGCGTCCGCGACGTCGGTGGTGGTGATCTCGAAGATGGTGTCTTCGACGCTGGCGCCTGCTGCTGCCTGCTTGGCGATGGTGGCGTCGTAGTCGGTCCCTGCCGTGATCGCGGCGTGGAAGATGGACGGGTTGGTGGTTACGCCAACGACGTTCTTCTCTTCGATGAGCTTCGCCAGGGTACCGGTGTCCAGGCGTCCGCGGGAAAGGTCGTCAAGCCAGATGGAAACTCCGGCGTCTGAGAGCTGCTGGGTGGGAGTAGTCATTGTTCTGTATCTCCTGGAAATCGTTGGTTAGGCCTGGAGGCCTGCGAGGGAGTCCTTGGCGGCAGCGGCGACAGCCTCTGCGGTGATGCCAAACTCCTGGAAGAGGCGCTTGTAGTCCGCGGAAGCGCCGTAGTGTTCCAGGCTGACGGAACGGCCGGCGTCGCCGACGAATTCCCTCCAGCCGAGGGCAAGTCCTGCTTCGACGGATACGCGGGCCTTGACGGCGGCGGGGAGCACGGACTCGCGGTAGGCGGCGTCCTGCTTGTTGAACCATTCAACGCAGGGCATGGAGACAACGCGGGCGGCGATGCCTTCAGCCTGCAGGGCCTCGCGGGCCTGGACGGCCAGCTGGACTTCGGAACCGGTGCCGATGAGGATGACGTCTGCCGGGACGGTGGCGCCGTCCTTGGATGCTTCGGCAAGGACGTAGCCGCCCTTGGCGACGCCGGCAACGGAACCGAAGGTGTCGCCGTCGGCCTCGCCGCCACCGCGCTCCCAGGTGGGGATGTTCTGGCGGGTCAGCACGATGCCGGCAGGGTTGCTGTGGTTCTCCAGCATGGTCTTCCAGGCGACGGCTACCTCGTTGGCGTCACCGGGGCGGACAACGTCCAGGCCCACGATGGCGCGCAGGGAAGCGAGCTGTTCCACCGGCTGGTGGGTGGGGCCGTCTTCGCCGAGGCCGATGGAGTCGTGCGTCCAGACGTACAGCGACGGAACACCCATGAGGGCGCCGAGGCGGATGGCGGGGCGCTGGTAGTCGCTGAAGATCAGGAACGTGCCGGAGAATGCGCGGGTCCGTCCGTGCAGGCTGATGCCGTTCACGATGGAGGCCGCTGCGTGCTCGCGGATGCCGAAGTGCAGCACGCGGCCGTACGGGTTGCCGGACCAGGCGTCGGTCTGCTTGGAGGCCGGAACGAACGACGGCGAGCCCTCGATGGTGGTGTTGTTCGACTCCGCAAGGTCAGCGGAACCGCCCCAGAGTTCGGGGAGGACGGGGCCCAGTGCGTTCAGGACCTTGCCGGAGGCCGCGCGGGTGGAGACGTCCTTGCCGGCCGGGAAGACCGGAAGGGCTGCGTCGACGCCGTCGGGAAGTTCCTTGGCCTCGATGCGCTGCAGCAGCTCGGCGCCGGTGGGGTTGGCAGCCTGCCAGGCGTTGAAGGACTCTTCCCATTCCTTGCGGGCGGCAGCACCCCTGTCCACCACCGCACGGGCGTGGGCAAGAACGTCCTGGTCGACATCGAAGGACTTGGCGGGGTCGAAGCCGAGGACCTCCTTGAGGGCTGCCACTTCCTCGGCACCAAGGGCGGAACCGTGGATCTTGCCGGTGTTCTGCTTCTTGGGCGCAGGGTAGCCGATGATGGTGCGCAGCGAAACGATGGAGGGCTTGGACGTCTCAGCCTTGGCTGCAAGGAGCGCCGAGTAGAGCTCCTGGACGTCTTCCTTGTATTCGCCGGTCTTGGTCCAGTCAACGCGCTGGACGTGCCAGCCGTAGGCCTCGTAGCGCTTCAGGACATCCTCGGTGAAGGCGATGTCGGTATCGTCCTCGATGGAGATGTGGTTCTCGTCGTAAACCACCACGAGGTTGCCGAGTTCCTGGTGGCCGGCGAGCGAGGAAGCCTCTGCCGTGACGCCTTCCTGGAGGTCGCCGTCGGACGCGATGACCCAGATGGTGTGGTCGAAGGGGCTGGTGCCGGCGGCAGCATCGGCGTCGAACAGGCCGCGCATACGGCGCTGGGAGTAGGCGAACCCAACGGACGACGCAAGGCCCTGGCCCAGCGGGCCCGTGGTGATCTCGACGCCGGCGGTGTGCTTGTACTCAGGGTGGCCCGGCGTCAGCGAATCCCAGGTGCGGAGGGCCTCGAGGTCCTTCAGTTCCAGGCCGTAGCCGGACAGGAACAGCTGGATGTACAGCGTCAGGGAAGTGTGGCCCGGGGACAGGACAAAGCGGTCACGGCCCAGCCAGTCGGGATTCCGTGGGTCATGGCGCATCAGCTTCTGGAAAAGAAGGTACGCGGCCGGCGCCAGGCTCATGGCCGTTCCGGGGTGGCCGTTGCCAACCTTCTCCACCGCGTCCGCGGCCAGCACGCGGACAGTGTCCACCGCACGCTGGTCCAGGCTGGTCCAGGACAGTTCTTGCTCTTCCAAATGTGGCACGAAAACCGGGCCCCTCTCTGTGCTGATGGCAGGCGGCACACCGGATCCGCATGAAGGCACGCCGTGTGGCGCCCGCTGCGGTGTGTACCAGCCGTTCACCATCGAAACGTTGATCTTTCACTCAGCCACTGGCAGTTGGGAATGCGTTTTCCACCGCTTCCTTGCTGCGTGCTGATCTGGTGACAGCTTAGCTCTATTCCAATCTCCGGGCGGCCCAAATCTCACGTTTTGGACGCAATTTCCGCTTATGTGAATGCGTCTGAAGTGAGGTTGAGTTAATCTGCTCGAATTGGCGCGCGAGCGATCACCACCACCAACAGAAGGCCTGGCGGGTGCCGATTGCCGGTGTCGGCGGACCGGCGGTGGCGTAGAGGCCGGCGCGGTATGATATTCGGAGGCCAGCGCCGGGCTGGGGGACACTTGCCAGCCGCCCGGACTCCCGCTGTTGCGTGGATCACTGTTCCGCGGGCGCCCGGTTTTGGGGCGGGGCCGGACGACACAGCTGGACAGCCAGACAGAACTGCCAACAGAACGGGTGACTGCCACCGTGAGCACAACAGATACGACGCTGAACGCATCACGGGCTTCGCGGCCCGGGATCGCCCGTAAGGCAAAGGCGTATCTCGCCCTCACCAAGCCCCGGGTCATTGAACTGCTCCTGGTCAGCACGCTGCCCACCATGATTTACGCAGAGCGCGGCTTTCCGTCCATCGGGCTCATCCTGGCCACACTGGTTGGCGGCGCCTTCGCGGCCGGCAGTGCCGGAGCCTTCAACTGCTACATCGACCGCGACATCGACAAAATGATGCACCGCACCGAGAACCGCCCGCTGGTCACCGGTGAGGTCACGCCGCGCGAAGCACTCATCTTCTCCTGGCTCCTGGGTGCCGCCGCCATTGCGATCCTCTGGTTCGGCGCCAACCCCCTGTCCGCCTGGCTCGGCTTGGCGGCAATCTTCTTCTACGTGGTGATCTATACGATCATCCTCAAGCGCCGGACCGCGCAAAACATCGTGTGGGGCGGGGCCGCGGGCTGCTTCCCTGTCCTGATTGCCTGGGCGGCAGTCACCAACTCGGTGGAATGGCCGGCCGTCATCCTCTTTATGGTGATATTCCTCTGGACGCCCCCGCACTACTGGCCGCTGTCCATGCGCTACGGCGAGGACTACCGCAACGCCAAGGTCCCCATGCTCGGCGCCATCGCCGGCGCCAAGGTGGTCTCGGTGCAGGTGGTCCTCTACGCCTGGGCCATGGTGGCCTGTTCGCTGCTCATGGTTCCCGCCGGCGGAGCCGGATGGGTCTACACCGTCACTGCCGTCCTTGCGGGCGCTTGGTTCCTCTACGAATCACACGCGCTCTACAACCGGGCGCAGCGTGAGGACATCTCGGACAAGCGGGCCATGAAGGTGTTCCACGGTTCCATCAGCTACCTCACCCTCCTGTTTATCGCCCTGGCTGTGGACCCGTTCATCGGGCCCGCCGTCATGGCAGGCTGACTCCACAATCCTGCACATTTGAACCTCCCCCGGCCGCGGCCGGGGGAGGTTTTTTCTGTGGGCCCGGATGTGACAGGGTGCCGGGGAAATAGGCGCCCCTGCATTTATGACAACAGTGTCATATTGGTCACTTTCGCCTGTCATGGCTCGTGACTGTGTGGTTAGGGTGGACTGGTCCCGCTCCCAAGCAAAGGAAGTTCCATGGCACAACCACCGCACCCAGCAACAGCTGAAGCCCCAAACCACAGCCCGCCGCCGGCTGGCGCAGGCAACCGATACGGGTTCCGCCGGCCGGGATTCCTGGCCCATCTCGGGGCCGACGTGCCTGCTTCGCTGGTGGTGTTCCTCGTTGCCCTGCCACTGTCGCTGGGAATCGCCGCGGCCTCCGGCGCCCCCGTCATGGCCGGCCTCATCGCTGCCGCAGTCGGCGGCATCGTGGCCGGCAGCCTGGGCGGGTCGCCGCTGCAGGTGAGTGGTCCGGCCGCCGGCCTGACCGTCGTCGTCGCCGGCATTGTCCAGGAGTTCGGCTGGCAGGTGACCTGTGCGATCACCGCAGCCGCCGGCGTCGTCCAGATGCTGCTGGGCATCAGCCGCGTGGGACGCGCCGCGCTTGCCGTCTCGCCGGTGGTGGTCAAAGCCATGCTGGCCGGGATCGGGGTCACCATCATCCTGCAGCAGGTCCACGTCCTGCTCGGGTCGCAGCCGGCGGGCTCGGCCCTCGAGAACCTCGGGGCCCTGCCCGCAGCCATCACCGGCGTCGACCTGCACGCCGCCCTGCTGGGCCTTACCGTCGTCGCTATCCTCCTGGGCTGGAAGTACCTGCCCGCCGCGGTGCGCCGTGTCCCGGGGCCGCTGGCCGCCGTCGCTGCCGGCACGGCACTGTCGGTGGCATTCGCCCCTGCCGTTGAACGCATCTCCTTCACCGGTTCAATCCTCGACGCCGTCGCGTTGCCGCAGCTGCCCGACGGCAGCTGGCGGGCAGCAGCGTTCGCCGTCCTGACGATGGCGCTGATCGCCAGCATCGAGTCCCTCCTGTCCGCCGTCGCCGTGGACAAAATGCAGCACGGGCCCCGGACCAACCTGAACCGCGAGCTCGTGGGGCAGGGTGCTGCCAATATCGTCTCCGGATCGCTGGGCGGGCTGCCCGTCACCGGGGTGATCGTGCGCAGCGCCACCAATGTGGAGGCCGGTGCCGTGACCCGGGCCTCCGCCATCCTGCACGGAGTTTGGGTGCTGGCCTTCTCCGCACTCTTCGCAGGGCTGATCCAGCTGATCCCGCTGTCCGTCCTCGCAGGACTCCTGGTGGTCATCGGCGCCCGCTTGATCAAAGTGGCGGACATCCGCACCAGCCTCCGGACGGGTGACCTGCTGATCTATGCCGCGACCCTGCTGTGCGTGGTTTTCCTGAACTTGCTGGAAGGCGTCATGATCGGCCTGGCACTCGCGGCGGCCAGTGTGCTGTGGCGCGTGCTGCGGGCAACAGTCCACGCGCAGGCGCCTGTTCCGCCGTCCAGGTCCTGGCGGGTAACCATCGGCGGTTCGTGCAGCTTCTTCGCCCTGCCGCGGCTCAACCGCGTGCTGCACTCGGTCCCGGCCGGCGAACACGTGCTTGTGGAGCTCAACGCGGACTACGTGGACCATGCGTTCCGTGAGGCCCTGCTCGCGTGGCAGCAGCAGTACCAGGCCGCCGGCGGTGCTGTCCTCCTTGAACATCACGGGAACACCCTGTTCCAGGACGCGGCGGACCGGGCCCCGAAGCGCCAGGAAGCGCAGGAGCTACCGCTTCCGCCCAGGACCTCGTGGCAGCCCGCCCCGAACGAACTGGCAGTGGGAGATGAAGGACCAAGCACGCAGCCGCCATCACCGGTCCTGCTGGGCATCAATAAGTACCACCGCCGCTTCGCTGACAAGGTCCGGCCGCTGGTCCAGGATCTGGCGGACGGGCAAAACCCGGACACCCTGTTCGTGGCTTGCGTGGACTCGCGCGTGAACCCCAACCTGATTACCAGCAGTGGTCCAGGCGACCTGCTGACGTTGCGCAACATCGGCAACGTGGTGTGCCATGACGGCCAGGACGCGTCGATCGACTCGGCACTCTCCTTTGCCCTGAAGGGCCTGGAGGTGGACTCAGTCGTGATCTGCGGGCATTCGAACTGTGGAGCCATGAAGGCCGTCATCGCCGATGCCGAAGGTGCGGGCAACCCCGGACTTGGTACCGGTTTTGACGCCTGGCTGGACCATGCCCGCCCCAGCTACCTCGAATTGCTGGCGGACCATCCGGTGGCCGCCAGTGCCGCTGCCGCCGGGTATTGCCGGGTGGACCAGTTGGGCATGGTGAACGTCGCGGTCCAGCTGGCCAAGCTGGAAAGCCATCCGGTGGCAGGTCCCGCCCTGGCCGACGGCCGTGTCCAGGCAACGGGGCTCTTTTACGACATCGCCACGGCCCGTGTGGTGCTTGTGCGCCAGGCGGGCATTGAGTTCCTGGACCCGGAACAGGCTGCGGGGATGTCCACGGCCCACGCACCGGCGGGCTGAGCGCGGCATCAGCAGATACGCAAAAGGGCGCCCCGGTTCACACGAACCGGGGCGCCCTTGTCAGGGGAGCGGGGTCAGGCCACGGGGCTTGACTTGGCGATGTCCCAGGCGTTTGTTGCAGCGCCCATGAGCATGGCGGCGCCGAGCATGTGGGCTGCCACCAGCAGGGCCGGGATGCCGTTGTAGTACTGGGTGAAACCGATGACTGCCTGCAGCACAGTCACGCCGAGGAGGCCCAGGACCGCCGTCCGGATGGGGCCTGTGATCCGCCGCAGCAGAACCAGCGCAAGCGCAACCAAGGTTCCTGCGGTCACCAGGTAGGCCGGGACGGCGTGGATGTGCGAGAACAGGTCCCAGTCCAGCCCGTTGCGCGGCGCTTCAGCGTCCCCTGCGTGCGGACCGGCTCCGGTGACCACCACGCCCAGCATGACGGCGAGGGCGGAAAAAAGCGCGACGGCGGCCGTCACCGGGCGCATGACCCCCGGCAGGGTGGCGAGGGAGACAGTGCGGAACCGGCCGGTCCGGCCGAACGCCCGGTTGACCAGCAGCGTGGCAAGCACCACCAGTGCCATGGAGACCAGGAAGTGGAGGCCCACCACCCAGGGGTTGAGGTTGGTGAGGACGGTGATGCCGCCGATCACGGCCTGGGCGGGGATGCTGGCCAGCAGGCCCAGCGCCAGCAGGAAGAGGTCGCGGCGCTCCTTGCGGAGGTTCCACAGGTACACCAGCATCAGCGCGGCGACGGCTGCCAGGGCGAAGGTGAGGAGGCGGTTGCCGAACTCGATGAACCCGTGGATTCCCATCTCGGGCGTGTTCACCAGGGACGTGTCCGTGCAGCGGGGCCAGGTGGGGCAGCCCAGCCCGGAGGAGGTCAGTCGGACGGCTCCGCCGGTCAGCACCAGCATGGTCTGCCCGATCAGGGAGGCCACGGCCAGGCGCCGAACACTTGCGTCCACGGTGCGGGGCAGCCGCGACGCGAGGCGGCCGGCGAACTGGGGAAGGCGGAAGGCGGTGCTCACGAGTATCTCAATTCCACTTGAACCAACGGATTGCTGCGGCCCCGGCAATAACTGTCCAGAGCACCAGTATGAGGGAGGCGGCGCCATTCAGCGCACCGTGCAGGAAGGCGTCCCGCAGGGCTTCACCGAGTGCACCCGAGGGCAGGAGTCCAACGATCTGCTGGGCCGCGGAGGGCAGGCGTTCCGCAGGAATCACGATCCCGCCAAGGGCCCCGAGGAGGATCCAGAGCAGGTTGGTGATTGCCAGGGTTGCTTCGGGTCGGACGGTTCCGGCCACCAGCAGCCCCAGGGCGGTAAAGGCCGCCGCGCCCAGCGCGAGGAGTAGCAGCCCGGGAACCCAGCCGGCCGCCGTCGGCTGCCATCCGAGGGAAAACCCGACCGTAGCCACCACGGCAACCTGCAGGCAGAGCACCGCCAGCACGGAAAGCACCTTGCCGGCGATCAGCCCGCTCCGGCCCAGGGGAGTTGTGGACAGGAAACGCAGCACACCGTACCGGCGGTCGAATCCCGTGGCGATGCCCTGCCCCGTAAAGGCTGTGGACATGGCGCAGAGGGCCAGGATCCCCGGGACCGCCACGTCGATGCGGCTCGGCCCCAGGCCGTCCAGGAACGGGGTCACCGTCAGGCCAACCAGCGCCAGCAGCGGCAGCACCACAGCGAGGATCAGCTGCTCGCCGTTCCGCAGCATCGCCAGCGACTCGTATTTGCCCTGCAAAAGGATGCGCCGGAGCAGGGATGCGGGCTGCTGCCGGGCGGGCGCACCGGCCCCGGCAGCGGTACCCGCGGGGGTCGGGTTCATCGGATGTCCTTTCCCGAGATGTCCAGAAAAACGTCCTCAAGGCTGCGGGCCTGCAAGGACATGGCGGCGGGCATGACGTCGTGCGCTGCCCACCATTCGGCGAGCGTGGCAAGGTGCCGGGGAGTCAGGGTGCCTGTGGCGGTGTAGCTTCCGGCCCGCTCCTCCAGGACCACGACGTCGGCGGGCAGCACTCCGGCCAGGTCCAGTCCCGGCTTCGCATCGAAGGTGAGGGTGCGCACGTGGTCCGTGCCGGCGTCCACGGCGGGTCCGCGCTGCAGCAGTTCCTGGACTGTTCCCTCGGCGACATTGCGGCCGCCGTCAATGATGTAGACGTAGTCCGCCAGCCGCTGGGCGTCATCCATCAGGTGCGTGGTGAGGATGATTCCCATCCCCGAATCGCGCAGCTCGCCGATCAGCTCGAACACCAGTTGTCGGGACTGCGGATCCAGGCCTGCGCTGGGTTCGTCGAGGAAGAGTACCTCCGGCCTTCCGACCAGGGCGGCGGCGAGGGCCAGGCGTTGCTTTTGCCCCCCTGAAAGCCGGCGGACGGTGGTCCGGCTGAAGGTGTCGATGCCGAGCCTTTGGATGAGGTCGTCCACGGGCCACGGGCGTGCGTAGAGTCCGGCAATGTGACGCAGCAGGGGGACAGGCCTTGCCGACGGCGGGAGGCCGCCGTCCTGAAGCATCACGCCTACGCGGGAGCGCAGCTCCGCCCCGGCCGTTGCCGGGTCCTGGCCGAGCAGCGAGATGCTCCCGCCGCTGCGCTTCTGGAGGCCCTGGGCGCATTCCAGGGTGGTGGTTTTTCCTGCGCCGTTGGCGCCCAGCAGCGCTGTGACCTGCCCGCGCTCGGCCGAGAGTGAGACGCCGCTCACCACCCGGAGCATTCTTCCGTCCATGCTGGAGAGCGGGCCTACATCTTTAACGAGCCCGTTGATGGACAGGACGGGGGACTGGGGCGAACGCACCCCAGTATTCTACGGGAAGTAGTATTAGCGGCAGTCCTCCGGACCTGGCGCCCGCATCCGGGAGTTTTTGTCCAGATGCGCAGGGTGCACGGCCGGTGAAGCCTGCACATCTGGACAAAAACTCAAAAGGTGGGGTTCAGCACAGGCCAGCCTCGCCTTACTGGAATGCGGGACTAAATTACGACACTATTGTGTTGTGTATTCCATGACCAACGCTACTGCTGTGCCTGTCGCCCGGCACGGGGCCTCCGCTGTCACAGCGGAACGCGGCACCATGCCCGCCGGGCCGGTGGCTGACGCCGACGAGCGCACGCGCGACCGCGTCCTCGCGGCCGTCCTGGAACACGGACCCGTCAGCGCCGCCGAACTGGGAGACCTCCTGGGATTCACGCCGGCCGCCGTCCGCAGGCACCTGGACCACCTGTCCCGTGCCGGCGTCATCGAGGTCAAGCGGGTGGCAAAGTCCGGCAGCGGTGCAGGCCGTCCGGCACGCCGCTACGTGCTCAGCTCCCAGGGCCAGTCAAGCCTCGGCAACGACTACCTCGACATTGCCGCCCTCGCCCTCCAGCAGCTCCAGAAGGTTGCCGGGCCGGACGCCGTGCGGGCCTTCGCCGTCGAGCGTTTCGCTGACATGGAACGCAGGTATGCGCCGGAAATCGACAAAGCCGGCCCGGACATCACCGACCGCGCCAAGGCCCTGGCGGACGCCCTGAGCCGCGACAACTTCGTGGCCTCGGCCGCCTCCATCGAAGCCAAGGCTCCGCTGCCCGCCGCGCTTTCCAGCGTCCAGCTCTGCCAGGGCCACTGCCCCATCCAGCAGCTCGCCGCCCGCTTCCCCGTGTTCTGCGACGTGGAAACCGAAGTGTTCTCCCGGCTGGTGGGCGTTGACGTGCGCCGGCTTTCCACCCTGGCCCGCGGCGGCCACGTCTGCACCACCCACATACCCACAGGCAGGCTGTCTTCCGGAGGGCCCACAACGCCCCCGGCAGCCCCCGCCAGCCTGACTGAAGAAAACAACCATCAGCAAGAAAGGCCGTGATGACGGACCAACTATCAGAGAAAGCAGTAGCCGAAAACACTGTGATCTCGGAGATTCTCGAGAAGAATCCCGAGCTTCACGGCATCGGCAACTACGAGTACGGCTGGGCCGACAAGAACGACGCCGGCGCCAACGCACGCCGTGGGCTCAACGAAGAAGTGGTCCGGGACATTTCGGCCAAGAAGAGCGAGCCGGAGTGGATGCTTGACCTCCGCCTCAAAGGCCTGAAGTACTTCGACCGCAAGCCCATGCCCACCTGGGGTGCGGACCTTTCCGGCATCGACTTCGACAACATCAAGTACTTCGTCCGCTCCACGGAGAAGCAGGCTGCCACGTGGGAAGACCTGCCCGAGGACATCAAGAACACGTACGACAAGCTGGGCATCCCCGAAGCTGAAAAGCAGCGCCTGGTGTCCGGCGTCGCCGCCCAGTACGAATCCGAAGTGGTGTACCACCAGCTGCGTGAGGACCTTGAGCGGCAGGGTGTCATCTTCCTGGACACCGACACCGCGCTCAAGGAACACCCTGAGATCTTCCAGGAGTACTTCGGCACGGTGATCCCCGTGGGCGACAACAAGTTCGCGTCGCTGAACACCTCCGTCTGGTCCGGCGGCTCCTTCGTCTACGTCCCCAAGGGCGTCCACGTGGACATCCCGCTGCAGGCATACTTCCGCATCAACACGGAAAACATGGGCCAGTTCGAGCGGACCCTGATCATCGCGGACGAGGACTCCTACGTCCACTACATCGAAGGCTGCACCGCGCCGATCTACACCTCGGACTCGCTGCACTCCGCCGTGGTGGAGATCATCGTGAAGAAGGGCGCCCGCGTCCGCTACACCACCATCCAGAACTGGTCCAACAACGTGTACAACCTCGTGACCAAGCGTGCAATCTGCGAAGAGGGCGCCACCATGGAATGGGTCGACGGCAACATCGGCTCCAAGGTCACCATGAAGTACCCTGCCGTCTACCTCGTCGGCGAGCACGCCAAGGGCGAGACGCTGTCCATCGCGTTCGCCGGCGAAGGCCAGCACCAGGACACCGGCTCGAAGATGGTGCACATTGCGCCCAACACCAAGAGCTCCATCATTTCCAAGTCCGTGGCCCGTGGCGGTGGACGTGCGGCGTACCGCGGCCTGGTGCAGGTCCGCGAAGGCGCCAAGCACTCGGCCAACACTGTCCGCTGCGACGCGCTGCTCGTTGACACGATCAGCCGCTCGGACACCTACCCGTACATCGACATCCGCGAGGATGACGTTGTCATGGGCCACGAGGCAACTGTTTCCCGGGTCAGCGAAGAGCAGCTCTTCTACCTGATGTCCCGCGGCATGCGCGAAGACGAGGCCATGGCGATGATCGTCCGCGGCTTCATCGAGCCGATTGCCCGCGAGCTCCCCATGGAGTACGCACTTGAGCTGAACCGCCTGATTGAACTGCAGATGGAAGGGTCCGTCGGATAACGATGACTGAAATCACTACTGAAAAGGCTCGCATCGGCGCGCCTTCAGCCCAGCCGTTCATCGACGGCTTCACCGAAGAAGGCGAAAGCCTCTCGCCCATCAACGCGGCAGGCGCCAAGGCCCCGCTGGCCGGCGCTGCGGCGAAAAGCCACTCGCACGGCGGCGGCGTCGGTGTTCCGGACAGCTCGCGCGCCGGCCGCCTGACGTCCTACAAGCTTGCCGACTTCAAGCCGCTCACCGGCATGGAGGAAGACTGGCGCTTCACCCCGCTCAAGCGGCTCCGCGGGCTGCACTCCGAGGTCCTGTCCGGCGCGGCACCCACCGTCGTGGTCACCGGGCCGGAGGAAGTCACCGTGGAGAGCGTCGGCCGCGACGACCGCCGCATCGGCACCGCGGGTATTCCCGAGGACCGCGTCTCCGCCAACGCCTGGGAGAACTTTGCCGGCGCCACCGTGGTGACCATCCCTTCCGAGTTCGAAGCGCTCACGGAGGTCAGCATCGACCTTGAAGGCACCTCACTGGACCCGGCTGCCCAGCACCTGGTGATTGTTGCGGAGAAGTTCTCCAAGGCAGTTGTTGTCCTGAACCACCGGGGCTCCGCCATCGTCTCCGAAAACGTGGAGATCATCGTGGAAGACGGCGCCAGCCTGACCGTCATCACGCTCCAGGAATGGAACGACGACGCCGTCCACGCCTCCTCCCAGCAGGCGAAGATCGGCCGCGACGCCAAGCTCAAGCACGTCATGGTGAGCCTCGGCGGCGACCTGGTCCGCGTTACGCCGTCGGCCCGTTTCACCGCCCCCGGCGGCGAGGCCGAAATGTTCGGCCTGTACTTCGCCGACGCCGGGCAGCACCTGGAGCAGCGCCTGTTCGTTGACCACGCAGTGGCCAACTGCAAGTCCAACGTGCTCTACAAGGGTGCACTGCAGGGCCGCAACGCCCACGCGGTGTGGGTTGGCGACGTCCTGATCCGCAAGGAAGCCGAAGGCACCGATACGTACGAGGCCAACCGCAACCTGCTGCTGACAGACGGTGCCCGTGCCGACTCCGTGCCCAACCTCGAAATCGAGACCGGGCTGATCGAGGGTGCAGGCCACGCCAGCGCCACCGGCCGGATGGATGACGAGCACCTGTTCTACCTCATGGCCCGCGGCATCCCTGAGGATGTTGCCCGCCGCCTGGTGGTCCGCGGCTTCCTGAACGAGATCATCCAGCAGATCAAGGTCCCCTCCATCGAGGAACGGCTGACCGAGGCTGTTGAGCACGAACTCGCTCTGACGGACAACTAGAAGGCACGGAGCACGGTTACACATGACTGACCAGCCAAAGGGCGAGCTTGTCTGCAAGGCGGATGAAATCCAGCTGAAGCAGGCGCTGCGGATCCTGATTGATGACTACCCCGTGGCGATCGTTAAGGACTCCATGGGGGAGATCCACGCGATCGGCGACACCTGCTCGCACGCGGACATTTCGCTGTCCGAGGGCGAGGTGGAGGGCTGCGCCATCGAGTGCTGGGGCCACGGCTCCCAGTTCGACCTGCGCAGCGGTGAACCGCTGCAGCTGCCCGCCTACGATCCGGTCCCGGTGTTCGCCGTCGAGATCGTCGGGGACGAGGTCTACGTGGACGTCACCAATGTCCTCAACGGCGCCGAGACTCCCAACTTCAGCTAGCACCACAGAATTACGAACCAACTTCCAGACAGAGACCGCACCGCCGCCGCCCAGGCCCGGTGCAGAGGAGAACAAGACACATGTCTACTCTTGAGATCAAGGACCTGCACGTCAGCATTGAGACGGAGCAGGGCACCAAGGAAATCCTGAAGGGCGTCAGCCTGACCATCCGGACCGGCGAAACCCACGCCATCATGGGCCCCAACGGCTCCGGCAAGTCCACGCTGGCCTCCACCATCGCAGGCCACCCGCGCTACAACGTCACCAGCGGCACCATCACCCTGGACGGCGAAGACGTCCTGGAAATGAGCGTTGACGAGCGTGCCCGCGCCGGCGTCTTCCTTGCCATGCAGTACCCGGTGGAGGTCCCCGGCGTGAGCATGACCAACTTCCTGCGCACCGCCAAGACCGCCATCGACGGCGAAGCCCCCAAGCTCCGCACCTGGACCAAGGACGTCAAGGCTGCCATGGAACAGCTGCGCATCGATGCCGACTTCGCCCAGCGCAACGTCAACGAGGGCTTCTCCGGCGGTGAGAAGAAGCGGGTGGAAATCCTCCAGCTGGAACTCTTCAAGCCCAAGTTCGCCATCCTGGACGAGACCGACTCCGGCCTGGACGTTGACGCGCTCAAGGTTGTTTCCGAGGGCGTCAACCGCGCCCACGCCGAAGGCAAGATGGGCACCCTGCTCATCACGCACTACACCCGCATCCTGCGCTACATCAAGCCTGACTTCGTGCACGTGTTCGTGGACGGCCAGGTTGTTGAGGAAGGCGGCCCGGAGCTTGCAGACCGCCTCGAAGAAGAAGGCTACGACCGATACGCCAAGGGTGCCGGCGCAGCCGCTGCACCCGCCGTGGCGCAGGCCTAGTAAGGACACCCGCCATGACCGAAATCAACACGGCACGCACGAGCCTTGAGGACGTCGAGGAGGCGCTGAAGGATGTCATCGACCCCGAACTCGGCGTCAACATCGTTGACCTGGGCCTGCTGTACGGCCTGAAGTACTCGGACGACGACGGCGCACTGCTGATCGACATGACGCTGACCACCGCAGCCTGCCCGCTCACCGACGTGCTCGAGGAGCAGGTGGGCAAGGCCCTGGACGGCGTTGTTGACGACTGGCGCCTGAACTGGGTCTGGATGCCGCCATGGGGTCCGGAACGGATCACCGACGACGGCAAGGACCAGATGCGGGCCCTCGGCTTCAACATCTAGCAGTACCACGACGACGGGCACCTTTCGCAGGAAAGGTGCCCGTCGTCGTTTAATGCGGGAGGCTTTGGCGGATTACAACGTCGGTGCCGAGAACGTGTCGCACTGGTTGATGTCGCCGGTTTCGTAGCCCGTGTAGAACCAGCGCTGGCGCTGTTCGCTGGAGCCGTGGGTCCACGCTTCGGGGGAGACCCGCCCGGTGGCCGCTTCCTGGATCCGGTCGTCACCAACAGCGGAGGCGGCGGACAGGGCGTCGTTCAGGTCCTGCTGGGTGAGGGGTTCCAGGAACGGCTGGCCGTCGGGCCCGGGCTGGGTCGATGCATGCTTGGCCCAGAGGCCCGCGTAGCAGTCGGCCTGCAGTTCCACGCGCACGGCGCCGGATTCAGGTCCCTGGGGATCCTGCTGGGCCTGGTCGAGGTTGCCCAGTACGTTCTGGATGTGGTGCCCGAACTCGTGGGCCACCACATACTCCTGCGCCAGGGGTCCACCCGAGGAGCCGAACCGGTCCACCAGCTCCTGGAAGAATCCGGGGTCGAAGTACGCGGTGGTGTCTGCGGGGCAGTAGAAGGGGCCAACAGCACTGGAGGCCGTACCGCAGCCGGTGCTGACGCCCTGCTCAAAGATGACCGTCTCCGGCTGCGGGTACTGGACGTTGTACTGCTGCAGGTAGGCAGGCCAGAAGGCGTTCAGGCTGTTGACGGTACCGGTGATGCGGCAGTCCACCCGGGCGTCCGCATCTGCCCCGGTCAGGCAGGCCGGCGCCGTGCCCTGGCTCTGCGGCTCCTGACCCGCTCCGGCCAGGCCTTCCAGCAACTGTGGATTGACACCCAGGAGTGCCGCGATGAGCAGGATGAGGCCACCGCCGATCCCGCCGCCCACTTTTACTCCGCGGCCCATGCCTCGCCGGTCCTGGACCTGGGAGGGATCCAGCTGCACATTGTCGTTGAAACTCATAAAGTCACAATACCCGCGGACCAGAAGCTCAACCGGTGCCGGCCGGTAAAGTTGATCCGATGCCTTTCCTGAACAGAATCCAGCGCTGGGCCGAGGAACGGCCCCACGACACCGCCGTCGTAATTGCCGGGCGCCGCCTCTCCTGGGCGGAGCTCCGGGACTCCGCTGCGGCACTGGTGCCCCACACCAAATCCGTGACCTCCCTGTGCGAGGCCAACTCGGTTGACTTCGCGGCAAAATTTGCCGCGGCCGTGGCCGCGGGCCGCCAATGCGCCGTCCTCGATCCTGCCTGGCCGGGCCCGCTGCAGGAGGACCTGAAGCGGCGCGTGGACGCCTGCGCCCAGCCCGCGGCAGTATCCCCGGATGACGAGCTCACGGACGGCGATCCCGGGTCCACCTTCCTCATCGGGCTCACGTCCGGTACCACGTCGATTCCAAAAGCTTTCACGCGGTCCCGGCGGTCCTGGCAGGAATCCTTTGAGGCCTCCATCGAATTCTTCGGGCTCCGTGCGGACGATGTGACCCTGGCGCCGGGCCCCCTTGCCGCCAGCCTCAACCTGTACGCGCTGGCCGAATGCCTCTACGCTGGTTCGGAATTCCAGACCCTTGAAAGCTTTGACGTAGGCGACGTCCATGCCGCCATCACCCACGACCGCGTCACCCGGCTGGTGCTGGTACCCACCATGCTGCGGATGCTCAGCGAGCGCGGCCTGACCGGATGCGTGGATGCCTCCGGCGTCCGGAGCATCATTTGTGCCGGCTCGAAGCTGGACTCAAGGACCCTTGAGGCTGCCCGCCGCTGGGCCCCGAATGCCACCATCTTCGAGTACTACGGCGCTTCCGAGCTGAGTTTCGTCTCAGGGGCGGGGCTGGCCGCCAGCCAGCTCGCCGTACTGGGTGGAACGGGGATCGGCCGGGCCTTTCCGGGTGTGGACGTGCGGATCCTCGATGACTCGGGGCAGCCGCTGCCCGATGGGAAGGCCGGAAACATCTGCGTCCGCAGCGCCATGGTCAGCAACGGCTACCTCTGGGGTGATGACGGGGAGGCCCTGAAGTCCTTTGACGGCTGGTTCACGGTGGGCGACCAGGGATACCTGGCCGAAGGGGAACTGCACATCCTGGGCCGCCGCGCGGACATGATCCTCACCTCAGGCAGGAACGTCTACCCGCATGAGGTGGAACTGGCGCTGTCAGCGGTGCCGGGTGTGTCCGCCGCCGTCGCGGCCGGAATGCCGGACGACCTGCGCGGGGAACGGGTCGTGGCCGGTGTTGTCCCCTCCCATGGCGGCATCACGGCCACCCAGCTCCGGGCCGGGCTTGAGGACCTCCTTGCCCGGGACAAGCGCCCGCTCCAGTACTACCTTCTGTCCGAACTCCCCACCACGGACCGGGGCAAGGTCAGCCGCAACCTCCTGCTGGACTGGATCGCTTCCCGGGACCGCAGGGTGCGCAGCCTTGACAGCTGAGATGCTCCCGCCGGACCGGCAGCCTGTCATCATTGCCGCCCGCCGCACCCCGGTGTGCCGCACCAACGGTGCGCTCCGGAGCCTGCGTGCCCACGAACTGCTCGCGCCCGTGCTCCGGGAGCTCCTGGCGGGAACGGGGGTGGAGCCCGGCAGAGTCACCGACGTTGTGATCGGCAACGCCGTGGGGGGCGGGGGAAACGTTGCACGCCTCGCCCTGCTGGAGGCGGGGCTGCCCGTCAGCGTTCCGGGGATTACCGTGGACCGCCAGTGCGGCTCCGGACTCGACGCGGTGGTCCTGGCATCGCGGCTGGTGGCTGCGGGCGGAAACCCGCTGTACCTCGCCGGGGGAGTGGAGAGCACCAGTACAGCGCCGCTGCGCGCCTACAGGAACGACGACGGCGGGCCGGACTTCTACGCGCGGGCACAGTTTGTGCCGGCCGGCTTCGGCGATCCGGACATGGGCGTGGCTGCCGAAAACGTGGCGCGGGAGTTCGGCGTCAGCCGGGAACGCCAGGACGCGTTTGCCCTGCGCAGCCACCGCCTGGCGCTTGCCGCCAGGGACGCAGGGGTGTTCGACGGTGAACTGGTCACGTTGGATACAGAGGCAGGGACTGCCGCGGACGATGGCCCCAGGCGGGGGCTCAACGCCGCCGTCCTGGCCCGGTTCCCCGCCGCCTTCGTTGACGGGGGAACTGTCACCGCAGGGAACTCCTGCTTCGACGCCGACGCCGCATCCGCCGTCGTTATCACGTCCCTGCAACGGGCACGGAACCTGGGCGCCGTGGACGGGTTGCTGGTGCTGAGTAGCGGGACGGCTGGAGTGGATCCTGAACTGCTGGGCGTCGGCGCCGCAGCCGCAGCACGGGACGTTCTGTCAGCCGCGGGGGTGTCAGCGGACCAGGTGGACCTGGTGGAGTTCAACGAGGCCTTCGCGTCGCAGACGCTTGCCTGCCTGGACCAGGTGGGAATTGATGCTGAGCGGGCCAACCTCGACGGCGGCGCGCTGGCCCTGGGCCACGCCTACGGCGCGTCCGGTGCCGTCCTGGTGACCCGCCTGCTCGCCCAGGCACGCCGGTCCGAAACACCGGGAAGCCTGGCGCTGGCGATGATCAGCAGCGCCGGCGGCATGGGCACCGCTGCGCTGCTGGAATACCAGCGACTCTAAGGCGCGGTGCCCCGGGGCGTCAGTCTTCCGCTTCCCCGAGGCCGCGGGCGGCGAGCGCCTCACCTGTCTGGCGCGCAAACGCCACCGAGGTGATGAAAACAGGGAGGATCAGGGCCCGCGGATTGCGCTCCAGCCCCCGTGCCCGGGCGGAGTCCCGGACATCGGCGAAGGTGCCGGCGATGTAGGGGATGCTCCGCAGCATGATGGCGATCGTCAGGGCGAACCGCTCGGGGTCGGCGCCGAAGCGCTTGAAAGGGCCCGCTGCCCTGACCACTCCGTCAAGGAGCCGTTGCACGGGAGTGGTGGCAGTGAGCAGGGATGCAGCCACCACGCAGACCAGGATGTTCAGGATAATCCGCGCCGCCGTCGGGGCTCCCAGCATCCACCACTGGAACACCCCGATGACTGCCAGCACGGCGGCGAGCGGCCGGATGGCGGCCCAGAGCTTTTTCAGGCCCGCTCCGGTCAGGAGGAACAAGCAGCAGAGCCCGGCCAGGACTGCCAGCGACACCCGCCAGTCCACCACAATGAACGAGGCCAGGCCGCAGCCGAAGACCAGGAGGAACTTCAGCCACAGGGGTGCCCGGTGGATGAAGGACTGTCCCGGCACGTAATTGGCCAGCAGGAAGCCGTGGCCCCTCATCGCGGTTTTCCCGCCGGCAGGCCGTCGCGGCACAACGTCCGGTAGTGGTCGACGGCCGGCGCCGCACCGCCGTCGAACACCACCTCGCCCTTTTCGATGACCAGCACCCTGTCCATCTCCAATGCCAGCTCAAGGTCATGGGTGGACATGATGATCTGCTGGTCCAGCCCTGCCAGGGTCCTGCGCAGGAGTTCACGGTTACGGAGGTCCAGGAGGGTGGACGGCTCATCGAGGACCAGCACCGACGGGTTCACCGCGAGCACTGCGGCCAGGGCCATGAGCTGCCGTTCCCCGCCGGACAGCTCGTAGATGCTCTGGTCCGCCAGTTCCAGCAGGCCCAGCCGGTCCAGTGCCGCTTCGGCCGCTTGCCGCCTCTCCTTACCGTTGCGGACGGAGCGCCGCAGGGACAGCTCCACGTCCTCCCGGCCGGTGGGCATCACCAGTTGGGACAGCGGATCGGTGAAGACAAAACCCACGTTCCGGCGCACTGTCCGGACGTCGCGGACCGTATCCGCGCCGTCCACCGTGACCATTCCCGCCGTCGGCTGGACCAGGCCGTTGACCAGGCGGAGCACGGTGGACTTACCGGAGCCGTTGGCTCCGATGACGCCGATCCGCTGTTCGGTGAGCTCCAGTGTTATGGCGTCGAGGAGTACTTTCAGTTCCGGTGCGCTGTCGGTTTCGACGGCGACCGTCACGCCATCAAAGGTCACGGCGGGCATGGCGGGTCCCTTATGCCGTTGCAGGCCGGGCGGCACTGCGCCGGACGCGGCGCACCAGGATGTCCGGGAAGGCGCGGTGGAGTGCGACGGCGATGACGGCGGCCAGGATGTTCTTCACCATGTCACCCGGGTAGAACACCAGGTCGCTCAGGAAAGCCTGCCCGAGTGTGGCCTTGGTGTTCAGCGCGATCCCGGCGATGCCGAGGGAATGCACCACAACGGCGCTGGTGACGGCGGCAGAGACGAAGAACCACAGCGCCCTGGCCTTGGTGGTCCGCCGGATCACGATGGTGGCCAGCCAGCCCACAACGCAGGCAGCGATCGGGAAGGCGATGATGTAGCCGGCTGAAGGGCCGGCGAGGATCCCCAGGCCGCTGCGGCCCTGGCTGAAGATGGGCAGGCCGGCGAGCCCCAGCAGGGTGTAGAGTCCCACGGCGGCGAAGGCCCGTCCCGGTCCAAGAACCAGGCCGGTCAGCATCACGGCCAGCGTCTGGAAAGTGATGGGGACGCCGAATCCGTTCACGGCCAGGCCGGGGACCAGGGCTGCGCCGGCAACCAGGGCGGCGAAGACGGCGATCAGGCCAAGGTCGGTGGCGTTCCAGCGGCGGCGCACGGTGCTGGCGGGATTCTTGAAGGCGGTGTCGGTGTTGCTCATGGCAGTCCTGTCGGGGTTGTACAAGCGGAATCTAATGTACTGCCGACGTTACTGGTGCGGAACTGCGGGCATTTTGTAGGGGGTCTACTAATCGGGTTGCCTGCAGCTACATGCTGGACACAAAGGTGGTGCGTTTTCCCTTCCGCGTTGTGGTGAAGGTGGTGCCTTGGAGGGACAACCGTCATTCGATGACGTAGCGCTGCATCATGTCGTTGTCCTCGTGTTCGAGGATGTGGCAGTGCCAGACGTACTCGCCAGTGAACGAGGAGCCGATGGCCAAGGGTGCTCCACCCGCTGCACCCGCCCCAAATGGAACACTGATCCGTGTCACTTCTCCCGGCATCGACACGACGGTGTCCTTCCAGCCCCGCTCGTTGGCCGGTGCCGCCTTGGGGCGGCCCATCAGGAACGGCGTGACCGGCACGCTGCTGCCCTGGCCCGGCGTCACCAGCCCGGTGGCAGGATCCACGTATCCGGTTGCGGCAAGGTATTTGCCGACGTCGAAACGCTGGCGGTCGAGGACCTGGAACTGGGTGAAATGGAGGTGGATGGGGTGCGCGTCCACTGTTGTGTTGATCAGCTCCCACTCCTCAAGGGTGTCGCCCTGCACGGCGGTGATGTCGGTGGTGTGGAAGGGGCGGTTGTTCAACAGGGCCATGATGGGGATGCCCGCGGCATTAAGAACTTCCACGAGGGTCATCTGGCGGGTGGCCGCCGTGGGCAGTCCTGCCAGCCTCGTCATGGGCTGGGGCCGCAACTTCGCCGGCAGCGGCGCCGTGTAGCCTTTCTGGCTTTGCACGGTGAACTGCATGATTTCGCGGAGGGGAACCCCGCCTTGCTTCGCCGAGACCGGGCCGTCCGGATAGGGGGTGGGGGCATTGTTGCCCAGGACCACCTTGGATCCGGCGGACAGGCCGGCAAAGTCCACCACAAGGTCTGCCCGCTCGCCCGGGCCCAGGACCAGTTTGTTGAGCTTTGCCGGGGCGTCGAGGAGACCCCCGTCCGTGCCGATCTGGGCGAACGCGAGCGCGTTTCCGCCCGCCACGAACTTGAGGTTGTAGAACCTTGCGTTGGACCCGTTGTACACGCGGAACCGGTACTTTCCCCGGTCCACGTCCAGGTTCGGCCAGCATTTTCCGTTGACCGTTGCCACATCCCCGAAAAACTCCGGCGCCCAGGGCCGTGGGGTGCCGTCGCTGGTTGTCAGCTCCGGATTGGGAGGGTAGGCGAAGGATCCATCGGGATTGAACATCCGGTCCTGGATGACCAGGGGCACCTCGTATGGGGGCGGCGGGAGGTGGGTTCCGTCTCCGGTGTCTATTCCGGTCCCGGACGGCCCCGGGGTGTCCCGAATGAGGTAGCCGCCGGCCAGCCCGGCGTAGACGTTAAGGCGGGTGATGCCCAGCGCATGGTCGTGGTACCAGAGCCCGGCGGCATCCTGGTTGTTGTCGTAATGGTAGGTGTAGGAGCTGCCGGGGGAAAAGACCTGTTCCGGGCCGCCGTCGGACCCTGGCCTGGTGTTGCCGCCATGCAGGTGGGTCGAGGTGCGCGGGGCGTTGGCGTCGTCGCTGCCGGGCGGCACCAGCTCATTGTCGACGGCGAATGCCAGCGGGTGCTCTCCCAGCTGGTTGTGCACAGTGAGGGCGAACGGGGTGCCGCGTTGGGCGACGATGACGGGCCCGAGGTACGTTTGTGACGCGCCGGCAGCCCGGTAGGCGAACGTGTCCGTGGGGTCAAGCTGGCTATGGAAGTTGTGCTCGGCGTTGAGCATGGATAGTTCGGTCTGGCCGCCCGCCCGCATATCGAGGACCCCTAGTTCGGCCAGCGTGGGCAGTTGCTCGGAGAACATCGTCAGGGGACCGGCCTGCCGGGCAAGTGTGCGGGCAGCCAGGGCGGCATCCGGGTGGACCAGGATGCCGGCGCCGGCGACTGCACCGGCCTGCAACAACTGGCGTCGGGTTAGATACATCGCAGACTCTTTTCGCTCGAAAGATGAGTCCCCCTTGATTGACCGTACGAGTCCGGTGCGGGTCTGGAACAGGGCCGTTGGGCCCGGTTCACGGCACCTCAAGATTGGCTGAAGAAATCGGAAGGATGGAAACGTTTCCTTCCTTCCGCCGTCACTGCTTCCTATGGTGGTCTTACAAGCTCGTCTAGGGGGGGGATTCTTTGGTAACCGACGATGCGCCTGCTGGAAGGAGAAACCAAGAAGCCATCCGCCAGCAGTTTCGTCCCGCACCCGGTGTGTGTATCCCGGGCCCGGAACGAACCCGCCTTCTCTCACCGCAGGCATGGCCGATTTCTACTTCCGCCCCCGGCTGGGAAAGGACCCGCTGATGAGATACGTTCCGGCCGCACTCATGTCCGATGGCACTCCGAGGAAGATACGCGGGATCGTGTGGATCGTCCTTGGCGCGGTCTTGGCGATCTCGCTGGTGGCGTACGCGGTGTTCACTGCCACCAGGCCGGCGCCCGCAGCCCTTCAATCGCCGGCGAAGAATGTCATCTACCTGCTGGGCGACGGGATGGGCCGCTCCCATGTCACGGCGGCCAGGGAGCGCTACTACGGTGCCGAGGGCAGGCTGGTAATGGAAAGCCTCCCGTCCCACGGTTCGGTCAGCACCTATTCCGTGGAGAAGAACTCCGGCCAGCCCGGGCAGGCCGGCTTCGTGCCGGAGCTGGTCACCGCGTCCCCGGCTGCGGCCACAGCCTTCGCCTCGGGGGTGAAAACGTATAACACTGCCATCGGCGTGGACGCCAAGGGTGTTGTGGTGCCGACCATCATGGAGTTGGCCAAACAGGCCGGCTACCGCACAGGCAACGTTTCCACTGCCGAAGTGACCGATGCAACGCCCGCCGGGCAGATGAGCCACGTCCTCGCCCGCGGCTGCCAGGGACCGGACTACTCCGCCGATGCTTGCCAGGACACCGATGTCACCGGCGACAAGTTGCCCACCAGCGATGTCCGGGTCACCCCGATCGCGGACCAGATCGCCCGCAATGGCACCGCCGACGTCATTTTCGGCGGTGGCATGGCCCGGTTTGACGCCAAGGATGAAAGCGCGTTGAAGGAGCAGGGCTACTCGATCCTGGGATCTGTGTCGAGCCGGATCCCCGCCACACGCGCCGACCTGAACGGGGCCTCGGGTGAAAAGGTTTTTGGACTGTTCAACACCGGAAACCTGACCCTTGAAAAGGCCAAGAAGGACAACCCCGACAAACCCCAGGCGGAGGAGCCGTCCCTGCAGGAGATGACCCAGAAGGCCATCGAACTGCTGAACCAGGACCAGAGTAACGGCAAGGGTTTCTACCTGCAGGTTGAAGGTGCCCTGATCGACAAGCGCTCCCACGACAATGACGCGGCCCAGACACTGGATGAAGTCAAAGCCTTCGACGACGCCGTTGCCGCTGCCCTGGACTTCGCGAAAAGGGACGGCAACACCCTGGTTATTGTGACCGCAGACCACGAAACGGGTGGTTTCAACATTATTGAAAAGGGCTCCTTCACGAACGCGGAAGCAGCCGGGCCCCCACCGAACGTCGATTTCGGGAACAGCGCCAACAGTTCCACCCCGACCCGGAATGGCGGAAACTTCAAAGACGAGGAGCGCTCGACCGGAATCATCAACGGCGAAGGTTCAGAGGATCCGAAGAACTTCGGCCCGGCCACCTTCCGGACCCCCAATGACCCCTCCGACGTCAAGGACGGTTCCAAGGAAGCCAGCCTTTGGCTGTCCTACGCCTCGGGAAACCACACGGGCGCCGACGTGCCCATATACGCCTACGGGCCGGGTGCGGAACAGCTGCAGGGCAGCGTGGACAACACCGACCTGTTCGACATCGTGGGCCAGGCCCTGCGCGTCCTGCGCTGAGATTAGCGTGAACTACCACTGCAGGATGGCCGCAATCCGGGTATTGGACACCCCGCGGACGCCGCATACCCAGGAGGGGACACGATGAACCGCAAGCCCTGGATTCTCCTGATGGCAGCCCTCGCTGCTGCCTCGCTGGCTGTGCTTGCCTCCGCCGGACTGGGTGGTCGGGCATCTGCCCCTGCGCCCGGCGCCGGCAGCGTCCCGCAGGCATCCGCTGCCGCCAAAACAACCTTCCCTGGCCTGGTCAGTGCCGAAGGGGAACCGGACTTGGCAGGACTCCGGACAGCCCGGCCGGCCCCGGGCCAGATCCTTGAAATCCAAGGCCCGTTCGATGACAGGATCCTGTTCCAGGACCTGGCTTTTGATGGACAGGCTGCCACCGGGGCAGTCAGAGTCACCAGTGATGTCAGCGACCTGCTCGAACTCCAGGTGCTCGCCGGCTTCTACGATGACCGCGGCAACCTCCTTGGCACGGCCCGTTTTGTGCACCATCTCGGCACAGAAGGCCATGCACACTCGGGACCGTCTGAAGAAGGAGAAGAGTTCAGCATCCCGGTACCGGCCGGGCTTGCACCCCATGCTGTCTCAGCAGCAGTGGGCGTACCCGTCCTCGTCAACGAGTAGCGCGGAAACGCGCACCGGATCGCCGGTACGTGCCGGTACCAGGTGTGCATAGTTCTGGTTTTCGCTGACGGTTTCCCTGCCGGTTGCCGCCGGATAAAATCGCTCGTGAGATATCCGTAAGGACCATCCCCGGCAATGAGACTACCTCCGAGACCATTCAGCCGCCGCACGCTCCTCAAAGGGGCCGCTGCGGGCGTCGCAAGTTCCGCTGTGTTCACGGACGAACGCACCCCGTCCCGCGTGGGCAGGAACACCCGGTATGTGAGCGTCTTTGGTTCCGACTCGGCCCCGGGCACTGAGGCAGCCCCGTGGCGCAGCCTCGCGCGCGTCCAGGACGCCCTCGGCAGCGGGGACCTGCGCCGCGGCGACGCCGTCCTGCTCAAGCGCGGCGACACATTCTTCGGCACCCTCCACCAGCCGTCCATCCAGGGCACGTCGGGAGTCTTTACGGTGAGCGCCTACGGCGCCGGCCCACGCCCGAAGGTTGCCGGCTACAAGGTCAGCAGACGGGCCTGGATCCGGCACACCACCGGGGTTTGGAAGCTGGACATCACCGCCCGGTCCGGCCAGTACAGCGGCAACACCGGCGCTCCGTCCACCAATGTAGGTTTCCTGAAGGTGGCGGGCCTCATCCGTGGATGGAAGCGGATCAGCCTGGATGCACTGGCCTATCAGTGGGACTTCTACAGCGACGAGACCTTTGTGTATGTCAGGTCGAACTTTGACCCGGGCGACGGCGTCGCAATCGCCGTCCAGCAGGACGGCATCCGGCCCGCCTCCCACAGCATCCTGGATGGCATCCATATCGAGGGCCATGGAGCACACGGCATTGCGACCGGCGGCTCGGAGAACATCCGCATCAGGAACTGCCGCCTGGAGGACCTTGGCGGGTCCCGGCTGAGCTCCGACGGCACCCGGTACGGCAACGGCATCGAGGTCTGGATCGGCGCGTCCAACATCATCATGGAGGACAACACCATCCGGGAGTGCTACGACGTCGCCTTCACGATGCAGGGGACGGCAACGAAGGACGCCAAGTCATGGACCGACATCCACTTCGGGAACAACCGGGTGGAGAATTGCAACCAGACCTTCGAGATGTGGTCTGCAGGCGATGCGACTCCAGGGTCCGGGCACATCCGCTGCACGTTCAAAGACAATCTCTGCATCAACGCGGGCTACTCGTGGGCTGCCAGCATCCGGCCGGACACGGCAGGCAAGGGCACCCACATCCTGACGTATGACACCGAGCTGCCCATGGATGTAGAGGTCACCCGGAACCAGTTCATCGGCGCGCGGGACAGCTACATCAACATCAGCGGAGACAGGACGGACCCCAAAGGGCTGAACCTGCACCACAACGTCATCAAGCTCGGGCCAGGCAAGAAGACCGACTACCAGAACGCGGAGACCATCGAGCAGGCCGCACCCTGGCAGGCACGCACCGGTAAGGAGCGCGGTTCAACGTTCGGTGTGCTCACCACGGGCCGTTGCGAAGGGCAATCATGAACACGCAGGGAAACATCCGGGTCCGATGCTCAGGATTTGATCAAGAGCATTGCCTGGACGGCTGGCGAGGCCTACGGTCAGGTGCATGACTCCAAGATCGAGCAGGCAAGACGCCCGTGCGGCAGGACCCGAAGGGTAAACGGACTGATGCGGCAGCGGAACTTCCCGAGCGCGGGCGGGCTCTGTGTGGGCGCCCTGATTCTCGCCATATCGCTTATCGCCCAGCCCGGTGACCCGAATTCGGTGATAGTCAGGGACCTCCTGATCACCTTCAGCGCCGTCTTCACCGGAGCAAACGCGGTCGGGCTCCTGGAAATTCGACGCCGGCAGGAAGCTCCGGATGTATTGACTAAGAAACCCACCTAGGTTTACAGGCCAGGGCGGGCGCCGTCATGGAACGAGCTTGACGTCCTCGCCGGAGAGCCTCGCACGGAAGCCGTCGCCCTGGACCGCGACATCCTGAAGGACGAGGCCCTCGGGCAGGCCGTCAATGCTGTGCTCGATGGTCACGAGCCTTCTCACGGCGGCACCGAGGGCGTCGGAGAGGAAGCCGGGCCCGCCCAAGTCAATCGAGCGCGGCTCAACAACCAGCCGGCCGGCGTCGACCCTGACTGTGCCCGTGGCGTTGACGTCCAGCTCGCGGCCCAGGACCTGGACTGTACGGACCACCAGGACCTGGCCGCCATCGGCGGCGCGGACCACCGTCCCATCACCGAGTTCCCCGGCAACGACGTCGAACGGAACGGTCGCGTCCACGGCGAGGCGTTCAGCAACCATCCCGCCCGGCCCCGTGACCACGCCCTGCCCTACGGCCCTCACGTCCTGAAGCAACGAGCCCGCGATCGCCACTGTCCCGGCGTCCAGGGCAAGATCGGCGAGCCACACCTCGTCCCCGCGCAGGCCGGCGGGAGGCTCGGCGGCTGCAGTGGGTTCAGCGCCCGCCGTGGGGGAGGGCGCTGGCGCTGCCGCAACCCCGCTGGCTGGACTGCTCACCACCCACCACGCGATTGCAACCGCAAGACCCAGGACGATGACCATCCCAGCAGCACCGATCAGCCAGTCCTTGGCACGCGTCCACTCCATCAGGACAGTCTGATGGCTCACCCCCGGGCCGCGAAACCCCAAACCGCACACGCTGCTACTCGCTCTGCCTCAGACCCCCATGAACGGACGGAGAGCCGCCACCCAGGAGTGGAACGCATCCAGATGGCTGTCATGGGACGCCCCGGCCAAATCCACGCGCTGGACCCTGCGGCCGCGCTCGCAGAACTCGGACTTGTCCTCCGCAGCGAATATCCCGTTTTCTCCATAAATAACGAGCGTTGGCACAGCGATGCTCTCCCACTCGTCCCAGCGGGGCGCGGCCACTCCTTTGATCGCGGCCACCATGACGTCAGCCTCAAACCGCGGCCACAACCCGTCCGCCCTTTCCTCCAGATCAGCCACCCACGCCCGGGCCAAGGGTCCGTCCCCCAGAAACTCCTGTGCTGTTGTGCGGCTTGCGAAGGGCAGGGGCCAGGACCGGAAGTATTTACCCAAGTGTTCATGCTCGTCCCCGCTTCCGCCGCGTGCGCCGGACTCGAGAAGGACCAGCCGGGAGACCAGATCAGGGCGCGCGGCCGCCACCAGCATCGCCGTGTGCCCGCCAAGAGACTGCCCAATAAGGGTCACGGGTGCGCGGACCACTGATTCGATAACACGTACGACGTCGGCAACGAAGGCTTCGCGGGAAAGGTCGCCTGGCCGGGTGGTACTTCTGCCGTGCCCGCGGAGATCGATCAAAACGGTTCGGAACTCCGGCAGCGCGAGCGCCGTCTGGACGAACTCACGCGCACTGCCAGCCAATCCATGCAGGATGACGACAGGCGCTCCGTCGGCCGGTCCCAGTTCGAAGCCGTGGATGTGAACGCCGGGCCCGGTACTGACTCCGAAAGAACGGGCAGGGAAGTCCATCAAGGTCATGCCGCAACGCTAGCTGAACAGGCGGCTGCAGACGGGGCGTTCTGCGTGGACGTTGCCGGACGGTAGACTTGGGTGGGCCGTTCTCCGGCCACTCTGCCCCGGCTCCCTCCCAACATCGTGCGAGGGCTGCGGCGTTCCCTGTTGTGAAAGGCCTTACCTGCTGTGATTACTGTCCAGGATCTTGAACTGCGCGCCGGCGCCCGGCTCCTGATGGACCAGGTGAGCTTCCGCATCGACAAGGGAGACAAGATCGGCCTGGTGGGCCGTAACGGTGCCGGGAAGACCACCCTCACCAGGGTCCTCGCCGGTGAAGGACTCCCCGCCGCGGGGAAAGTGACCCGCACCGGCGAGATCGGCTACCTGCCGCAGGATCCCCGGACGCCGGACATGGAGCAGCTCGCACGGGACCGAATCCTGTCCGTCCGCGGCCTGGACATCGCCGTCGGCAAACTCCGCGTGGCGCACGAGGAAATGGCCAGCGAGGACGCGGCGGTCCAGCGCAAGGCGATGAACCGCTACGACCGGCTCGAATCCGAGTTCCTGGCAGCCGGCGGCTACGCCGCTGAGGCCGAGGCGGCGGCAATCTGCTCCAACCTCGCCCTGCCGGACCGCCTGCTGAACCAGCCGCTCAAGACCCTCTCCGGTGGCCAGCGGCGCCGCGTGGAGCTGGCGCGCATCCTGTATTCGGACGCCGAGACAATGCTTCTCGATGAGCCCACCAACCACCTCGACGCCGATTCCATCGCCTGGCTGCGTGACTTCCTCAAGAACCACCAGGGCGGCCTGATCGTGATCAGCCACGACACGGAACTGCTCGAAGCCACCGTAAACAAGGTGTTCCTGCTGGACGCCAACCGTGCGCAGATCGACTTCTACAACATGGACTGGAAGCGCTACCTCACCCAGCGCGAAACCGATGAGCGCGCCCGCAAGCGGGAACGCGCCAACGCCGAGAAGAAGGCCCAGGTCCTTTTCGACCAGGCCAACAAGATGCGCGCCAAGGCCACCAAGGCGGTTGCCGCCCAGAACATGGCCAAGCGCGCCGAGCGGCTGCTCAGCGGACTCGAGGCAGTCCGGGAAAACGACCGCGTGGCAGCACTGCGTTTTCCGGACCCCTCGCCGTGCGGCAGGACCCCGCTTACTGCCGAGGGCCTCAGCAAGTCCTACGGTTCGCTGGAGATCTTCACGGACGTGGACTTGGCTATCGACCGCGGCTCCAAGGTGGTCATCCTGGGCCTCAACGGTGCCGGCAAAACCACCCTCCTGCGGATGCTCGCGGGCGTGGACCAGCCTGACACCGGTGACGTCATTGCCGGCCATGGCCTGAAGGTGGGCTACTACGCCCAGGAGCACGAAACCCTGGACGTCGACCGGACCGTCCTGGAAAACATGCGCTCCGCCGCCCCGGACATGAAGGACGCCGAGGTCCGCGGCATCCTGGGTTCGTTCCTGTTTTCAGGCGACGACGTCGACAAGCCCGCCGGCGTCCTTTCCGGCGGCGAGAAGACCCGTCTGGCCCTTGCCACCATCGTGGCCTCCAGCGCCAACGTCCTCCTCCTCGACGAGCCCACCAACAACCTGGACCCTGCCAGCCGCGCAGAAATCCTGGGCGCCCTCAGGAACTACAGCGGCGCCGTCGTCCTGGTCAGCCACGACGAGGGCGCAGTGGAGGCCCTCAACCCCGAGCGCGTTGTCCTGCTGCCCGACGGCGTCGAGGACCACTGGAACGAAGACTACCTGGACCTGATTACGCTGGCCTGAGCCTTTCACTCCGGCTGGCTCCGCTACGCGGCGCAGGCGATTTCCCGCGTGCTGGCTCCTTCGTCGCCTTTGACGCACGCTACATAAATCACCTACACCGCTGCGCTCGTGCCCAATGAGGCTTGAGCATTAGCGCACCTTCAGTTCCAGGGCTTCGGTTATTTTTTGGAGCTGCCGGTAGGTGATGCTGAACATTGAGTTGTGGTCGCCTGCTCCGGCCCAGAGGAGATCGTGCTTCTGGAGCGACTCGTCCAGGAGCGTCCTGATCTTTTCGGGATGACCGACCGGGGCTACTCCGCCTACATGCTGACCCGTGTGCTGCAGGACGAAGTCGTGGGAGGCGCGGCGGATCCTGCCCGCCCCCAACTTTTCAGCAACCAGCCTGGTATCCACGCGTGCGGCCCCGCTTGCGAGGATCAGCAAGGGCTCGCCGCCGAGGTCGAAAATCAGGCTGTTCGTGATCGCCGCAAGGTCGCAGCCGAGCGCCTCAGCAGCCGCGGACGCCGTCGGAACGCCCGCGGGAAAAGTCCGCACGGTGTCCCCAACTCCGGCAGCCACCAATGCCGCGCGCACTAAGGCAACCGGGCCGTCGTCGTGCTCCGTCATCCTTCAGTACCCCTGCGCGTCCAGGAGTGCGTCTTCCTCCTCTTCGGAGGTCGCTTTCTTCCGCTTCCTGGGAGGTGACGGACGACGGCGGTGCTCGCCGCCTGCCGGGCGGGGCGCGCCCTCTGCTGTCCCGTCGTCGTCCTCGGCGTCAATGGCGGCGTTGCGTGCCTGCTGGCGGGCAGCGTAGCCAAAACCAACGAACATCAGCACGCCGAACGCGAACCACTGCAGCGAGTACGAAAGGTGTGTGCCTTCCTCGGTGGAAGGCTTCGGGAACGGGAACGGCATCTCCGCTGCAGGCGGTGTCTCCGACGCAAGCTGGCCGTACGCCCCGGTCAGGAGCGGGTACCCGAGTTGGCCGGAGTAGGCGGCAAGGTCGATGGACGCCAGCTGGCCTTCGGGGGCGCCACGCTGGAGTTCGGGCTCGGGATGCTTCAAACGCACGACGGCGGTCACGTCACCCGCAGGGGGTTCCGGCACCGAGTCCGGGGCGCCCGGATTATTGTTGCCGATGGGCAGCCAGCCCCGGTCGATGACCACTGTCTCACCGGAGTCAAGACGGAACGGGACCACCACTTCGTAGCCCGGCTGGCCATTGAGCGGACGGTTCCGGACCACGCGCTGGCCGTCGGTGAGGTACGTGCCCCTCAGCTCCACCTGGGTCCACTCCATGGCAGGGTCCAGCTCATCAAATTGCTCCCTGGCGTCCGCGAACGGGATGGGAGTTGCCGAGTAGTTGGTCACTACGCGGTTGATTTCGGCCAGGGTCTCTGCGCGACGGTCCATCTGCCAGCGGCCCAGGAATACACAGGCGGAGGCGAAGATGGCAGCCAACAGCAGATAACCCAGCCACTTGCTGGAGAAGAGGAAACGGTACATTCAGCTGACCTGCCCAGGGCCGCCGGACGCCCGTGAGTCGTCGAGGGGCAGGGTTTCCTTCCAGAGGCCCCGTGTCTGAAGGTAGTCCTCCAGCCATTCCCGGTGGTCGGCGCAGGCAAGCCAGGTCTTGCGGCGTTCCGGGGAATGGATCTTGGGGTTGTTCCACTGGAGCTGCCAGGAAGCCTGCGCCCGGCATGCCTTGCGGGAACAGATGGCACCGGCTTCCGCCACTGCGGGATCGGTGCCGGCGGCGAAGTCGAAGATGCTCACGAGGCCTTCCTTTCCTGCCCGGACGGGGATTCGTCGTCGTCAGTAATCAGCTCGCCCTGCAGGAGTTCACTGCCGGGATCATCCCCTGCGGGCCGCGCCAGCGGGCTTTCCAGCTCAGCCAGCGGGGCCGAGTCCAGCAGGAGGTCGCTGTGGCCCTCGGCTTTGTCGTTCCCGTTCGCGATGATCACGGCGATCCAGGGCAGGAACACCGCGCCGGCCACCGGAATGATCTTGAACCAGCCGTCCACCACGAAAATCAGGACCAGGCACACCATGCGGATTCCCATGGCCAACGCGTACTTGATCATGCGCTGGCGCATGTCCTCCGAGTGGGCTCCAGCGGCATCCGTGATGCTGTGGACTTCCGAATCGCCGGAGAACCGGCCAGGTTCTCCAGGCGCGGATTGTCCCGCATGGTTTTCAAGGGTCACGGTGGTTTATCACGCTCCAAAGGCTTGCATCAATTCTCTCACCATTGGCAGTGGCGCCCAAACCCGGGCCGGGCCGGGCGCTAAGATCGAAGTCAGCCAAATCACCCCCACCTACAGCGGCCCCAGCGCGCCGCAGAATTCCGGAGCCTCCTACATGACTGAAGCAGCCACCGCACCCCGCAGCGTCCTGATCACCGGCGGCAACCGCGGCATCGGCCTGGCCATCGCCGAGGCGTTCCTGGCCAACGGCGACAAGGTTGCCGTGACCTACCGCAGCGAAACGAAGCTGCCGGAGGGGATCCTCGGCGTCAAGGCGGACGTCACGGACGAGGCTTCCGTGGACGCGGCCTTCAAGGAAGTGGAAGCTGCCCACGGACCGGTGGAAGTCCTGGTGGCCAACGCCGGAATCACCAAGGACATGCTGCTCCTGCGCATGAGCGAAGAGGACTTCACATCCGTCATCGACACCAACCTCACCGGTGCTTTCCGGGTCATCAAGCGCGCCTCCAAGGGCATGATCCGGCTCCGCAAGGGCCGCGTTGTCCTGATTTCCTCCGTGTCGGGCCTGTACGGTGCTCCCGGACAGATCAACTACTCAGCGTCAAAAGCGGGCCTGGTGGGCATCGCCCGCTCCCTCACGCGTGAGCTCGGTTCCCGCGGGATCACCGCCAACGTCGTGGCGCCCGGCTTCATCAACACGGACATGACCGCCGAGCTCCCTGAAGCCACGCAGAAGGACTACCTTTCCAGCATCCCGGCAGGCCGTTTCGCCGAGGCCAGCGAGGTTGCCAACGTGGTCCGCTGGATCTCCAGCGACGAGGCCGCCTACATTTCCGGAGCCGTCATCCCTGTTGACGGCGGCCTGGGCATGGGGCACTGACCGGCGCCGGCAAACTAGCAGCCCGGCGCTTCTTTGTGTAGGTCACACAAGGGAATTGGCCGGGGCCGCTGGCATGATGGACTGCAGGCCATCAGCAATTTAGACGTTTCAGACAAAAGGAGCCCGCATGGGACTGCTGGATAACAAGACTGCCATCGTGACCGGATCCTCGCGCGGAATCGGCGCGGAGGTAGCGAAGAACCTTGCCCGCGAAGGCGCCGCCGTCGTGGTGAACTACCGCCAGAAGGCACCGCGCGCCAACAAGGTTGTGCAGGGGATCGAAGCCGACGGCGGACGTGCAGTGGCCGTCGGCGCGGACCTCACCACCCAGGAAGGCGTGCAGGCGCTGGCCTCCGCCGCCATGGAGAACTTCGGTTCCCTGGACATCCTGGTGCTGAACGCCTCCGGCGGCATGGAAACCGGCATGGGCGAGGACTACGCGCTGAAGCTGAACCGCGACGCCCAGGTCAACATGCTCAACGCTGCCGTGCCGCTGATGAAGGAAGGCTCGCGGGTGGTCTTCGTGACCAGCCACCAGGCCCACTTCATCAACACCGTGCCCACTATGGAGGCCTATGAGCCGGTGGCCCGCAGCAAGCGTGCGGGCGAGGACGCCCTGCGCGAACTCATCCCCAACCTGGCGGAGAAGGGCATCACCCTGGTGGTGGTCTCCGGCGACATGATCGAGGGCACCGTCACGGCCACGCTGCTTGACCGCTCCACGCCGGGCGCCATCGAGGCCCGCCGCGCTGAAGCCGGCAAGCTGTACTCCGTGGAGGAGTTTGCCGAGGTTGTGGCCGGTATGGTCACCGCCGACGTCGAGTCCGGCCACACTGAATACGCCGGCGGTGCAGACTACTTCGGCAAGGGCACGAACTAGGCCACGAGCTAGGCCCACGCTTAACAGCGGGAAGGCACGTCCTCACGCGACGTGCCTTCCCGCTGTTAAGGGCCTTTAGGAACCGCCGTCAGACGCCAGCCACATGCCGGACTGCGTCGAGGTACGGCATGTTGACGGCGGCGTCTGCCACGGCCCGCACGGCGGGTTTGGCGTTGAACGCCACGCCGATGCCGGCCGCCCCGAGCATGTCCAGGTCGTTGGCTCCGTCGCCCACTGCCACCGTGTGCTCAAGGGCGATGCCCTCGGCGGCTGCCCACTCACGCAGGTACTTTTCCTTGGCTGCCCTGTCCACCACAGCGCCCAGCACCCTGCCGGTCAGCTCGCCGTCGACGATCTCCAGTTCATTTGCCTGCCAGTAGTCAAGGCCCAGTTCGGCGGCGATCGGCTCCAGGATCTGGTTGAACCCGCCGGACACCACCGCTACCACGTGCCCTGCCGCCTTGAAGGCGGCCACGAGGTCGGCGGCGCCCAGGCTCAGCTTCACTTCGTTGCGGACTGAATCAACGACGGCGGCAGGCAGCCCTGCGAGCACCGCCACGCGTGCGTGGAGGCTTTGGGTGAAATCCAGCTCGCCACGCATGGCGGCCTCGGTAACGGCCGCCACTTCTTCCCGCTTCCCGGCGTAGGCAGCCAGAAGCTCGATGACCTCCTGCTGGATCAGGGTGGAGTCCACGTCCATGATCAGCAGCTTGCGTTCTGCCGACCTGAGGCCGGCCGGGACAAGCGCCGTGTCGAATCCGGCAACGGGGGTTTCGGCAACGGCGTGGCGCAGTGCGGCGAGCCCGGCGGCGGTGGCGTCCGGAAGCTGGAGTTCGGCTGCGTGGACCTGGTACCGGCCGTCGCCGGAGGAGGCCTCAGACAGCACGGCGGCGCCCTGTGCGGTGAGGATGGAACGGAGCTGCTCCAGCCCGGTTGGAGACACATTCAGGCCATAGCTGACCGCAGTCACGTTCGAAGTCATGCCTGCCATCTTAGCCAGCGGGTGAGGGGTCCCTTGAATTCATTTCACGGCTGCTGGAAGGTGGCAAGCGGATAATATTACGCTCATACCTGGAGGAACCATTGATTGAACTGCTCACGCCGCGGGAGATTGACCAGGCGCGCCCCTCAGGCCAGTTCGTGGCCGGCACCCTGCAGGCACTGAGGGAGCGAACCGGACCTGGAACGAATCTCCTGGAGATCAACGACTGGGCCGCTGCCATGATCCGGGCAGCGGGAGCCCGCTCCTGCTATGTGGATTACGCTCCCTCGTTCGGCCGCGGGCCTTTCGGAAAGGTCATCTGCACGTCCGTCAACGATGCCGTGCTGCACGGGCTCCCTCATGACTACGTCCTCAAGGACGGGGACCTGCTGACCCTGGACTTCGCAGCCAGCGTCAATGGGTGGGTGACGGACTCCGCCATCAGCTTCGTCGTGGGGGATTCCGCTACGCCCGAGGACACCCGCATGATCGAAACCACCGAGAGGGCACTGAAGGCGGGCATCGGTGCGGCACAGCCCGGAGCGCGCATCGGGGATATCTCCCACGCCATCGGCTCGGTGCTCGAAGCCGCGCATTTCAAGGTCAACACCCAGTTCGGCGGACACGGCGTTGGGAGCACCATGCACCAGGACCCCCACATTCCGAACACCGGCAAGCCAGGCCGCGGGTACGAGCTGCGGCCCGGCCTGCTCCTGGCGATCGAACCCTGGGTCATGGACGGCACCAGCAAACTTGTCACGGCTCCTGACGGCTGGACCCTCTGCAGTTCCAACGGTCGCCGGACCGCCCACTCCGAACACACCATCGCTGTCACCGAATCCGGACCCGTGATCCTCACCCAGCCGGCCTGACGGGCGCCCGGCGAAGCTGCCCAACCAGGGTTTCGCTGTTACCTTGCCCCGGTTATCAGTCGGCCTCTTTTTTGTCCTAGTGTCTACTCCTATGAGTGATGTTCTGGAATTGGCTTCCGTCAGCGTTGTCCGAGGTAAGAAAACCCTGCTGGACAAGATCGACTGGGAAGTCAACGAAGGCGAGCGCTGGGTAATCCTGGGGCCCAACGGTGCCGGCAAGACCACCCTCCTGCAGATCGCGGCCGCTCGCCTGCACCCCAGCAGCGGGAAAGCGGGCATCCTCGACGAAACCCTGGGCCGCACCGACGTCTTCGAGCTCCGCCCGCGCATCGGCCTGTCCTCCGCCGCGCTGGCCACCCAGATCCCGGAACAGGAAAACGTCCTCAACGTGGTGGTCACCGCCGCCTACGGAGTCACCGGCCGCTGGCGTGAGGGGTACGAGCGCGACGACGAGCGGCGGGCTTTCCGCCTGCTCAACGACTGGGGAATGGGCCCGCTCCTCAACAGGACGTTTGCCACTCTTTCCGAGGGTGAGCGCAAGCGTGTCCAGATCGCCCGAGCCCTGATGACCGATCCCGAGCTGTTGCTCCTCGACGAACCGGCCGCCGGCCTGGACCTCGGCGGCCGCGAGGAACTCGTCCACAAGCTGGGAGAACTGGCACAGGATGAGGACGCCCCGGCCATGGTCCTTGTCACCCACCACCTTGAGGAAGTTCCGCCGGGCTTCACCCACGCCATGCTGCTGCGCGACGGCGGAGTGGTCGCCGCCGGCCCCATCACGGACGTCCTGACGGCGGAGAACCTCAGCAAGACGTTCGGGCTTGACCTGGACATGAGCGTCAACGCCGGCCGGTACACCGCCGTAGCCCGCCGCTAAGGCGGCAGCGCAGCACCTTGGATCTTCTCAGCAGCATCTTTGTGGCCATCGCCGGCCTCTGGGCCGGCACCATCAACGCCGTGGTGGGCTCCGGCACCCTGGTGACGTTCCCCGTCCTTATCGCCCTGGGGGTCGCCCCGGTGGTGGCCTCCATGAGCAACGCCATGGGCCTGGTCTTCGGCACGGCCGCCGGGGCGTTCGGCTACCGGCGTGAACTGAAGGGCCGCGGCCGCCAGCTGATGCGGCTGCTGCCGGCATCCCTCCTTGGCGGCATCTCCGGTGCGTGGCTCCTCCTGCACCTGCCGGAGGAGGTGTTCCACTACGTCGCCCCCGTCCTGATTGTCCTGGCCCTCCTGATGGTGGTGTTCCAGCCGCGGCTGCAGGCCTGGGTCCGGTCCCGTGAGGAGAACCCGGAACACGCTGTGCGCGACAAGCGGCACGGCGTGCTGCTGGTGGTCCTGGTGTACCTGGCCGGGGTATACGGTGGCTACTTCGTGGCCGCCCAGGGGATCCTGCTGGTGGGCATCCTGGGTATCTTCCTCACCGGCACCATCCAGAACGCCAACGCCATGAAGAACATCCTGGTACTGGGAGTGAACCTTGTGGCCGCCGTGTCCTATGTGCTCTTCGCCTTCGACCGGATCAACTGGCTTGTGGTCCTGCTGATCGCCGTCAGCTCGAGCATCGGCGGACTTCTCGGCGCCAAGGTGGGCCGCCGGCTCTCACCCACGGTGCTGCGCGCAGTGATCCTTGTCCTGGGCCTGGTGGCGCTGGGATTCATGATTGCTAATCTGCTGAAATAATCAACCGGTGACAATCCACTTTCTTGAATCCGCAGCGGACCCCCGGGTCTCCGACTACACGCAGCTCACGGACGTGCACCTGCGCAAGCTGCGCGAACCCGCCGAGGGCATGTATATCGCTGAGTCATCCCGGGTGCTGCGGCGTGCCCTGGCAGCAGGACACCAGCCGCGCTCGTTCTTCCTGGCGGAGAAGTGGCTCGAGGACCTCCGGGACGTCCTGGATGCCTATCCGCAGGTCCCGGCCTTCATCGGCAGCGCGGCCCTGCTGGAGGACATCACCGGCTTCCACCTCCACCGCGGAGCCATGGCTGCCATGCAGCGCCCGGCGCCCGTCCCGCTGCCGGAACTGCTGGCCGGGGCACGCAGGGTGGCTGTCCTGGAGGACATCGTGGACCACACCAACGTGGGCGCCATCTTCCGGTCGGCCGCCGCGCTGGACATCGATGCCGTCCTCGTGTCGCCCCGCTGCGGGGACCCCCTCTACCGGCGGAGCGTCCGCGTGAGCATGGGCACGGTGTTCCAGGTGCCGTGGGCCCGGCTCGCCAGCTGGCCGGAGGACCTTCACGTGCTGAAAGAAAACGGCTTCACCGTTGCGGCGCTGGAGCTCACCGACGACGCGCAGGATGTGGACGCAGTCGCCGCCCGGAATCCGGCGAAGCTTGCCCTGGTGCTTGGCACCGAGGGCGCCGGCATGAGCGCCGGGACACTCGCCGCCGTCGATATCGCCGTGAAAATTCCCATGCGAAACGGCGTGGATTCCCTGAATGTCGCGGCCGCGTCAGCTGTTGCCTTCTGGGAGTTGCGCCCCCGGGATTAGGGGTATCGTCAGTCAGGACATTGGTTCGCGGGCACCCGCGTTCTCCGCTATTATTGATAGCTGGCTGTAGTGCGCCCCCGGGCGATGCTGGCGCCATCCCATTCATACCTGGCAGCTGGCAAAATCCAGTTGTGCGAACAAAGGTCCAATTATGAAGTCTGATATCCACCCGAAGTACGAAGCTGTTGTTTTCAACGACCTGGCTTCCGGCACGAAGTTCCTGACCAAGTCCACCGTTTCCTCCTCGAAGACCATCGAGTGGGAAGACGGCAACACCTACCCGGTCATCGATGTCGAAATCTCCTCCGAGTCGCACCCGTTCTACACGGGCAAGCAGCGCATCATGGACTCCGCAGGCCGCGTCGAGCGCTTCAACGCTCGCTTCAAGGGCTTCGGCGGCAAGAAGTAACACACTTCCGCAAAGTTCTTTTGGGAAAGCCCGCACCGGTAAACGGTGCGGGCTTTCTGCGTCCCGGCCGCCTGTTACTGGCATCCGGCAATTCTGGGGCAGGATGGATGGCATGACCGCCACACCCTCTTCAGCAAGCCACTCCGCCTCGCGCCGCCACGGTGAATACAAAGTGCCCGGCGGCAAGCTTGTGGTGGTGGACCTGGATGTTATTGACGGCCGCCTCGCCAACGTCAGCCTCAGCGGCGATTTCTTCCTGGAACCGGACGAGGCCCTCCTGGACATCAACCGGGGGCTCAGGGGACTGCCGGACACCACGACGGCGGCCGAGCTTGCCGCCGTCGTCTCCTCTTCGCTGCCGGCCGGCGCCGCCCTGTTCGGCTTCTCCGCGGACGCCGTCGCCGTCGCCGTCCGCCGTGCCCTGGCGAAGGCGACCTCCTGGGCGGACCACCACTGGAACCTCATCGCACCCACTGTCCTGCCCACCGAAATGAACGTGGCCCTGGACGAGGTTCTCACCGAGGAGGTCGGCGCCGGCCGCCGCCACCCCACCCTCCGGTTTTGGGACTGGCAGGAACCGTCCACGGTGATTGGCAGCTTCCAGTCCTACCGCAACGAGGTTGACCCCGGCGGCGTGGCGAAGCACGGGATCAAGGTTGTCCGGCGCATCAGCGGCGGGGGAGCGATGTTCATGGAGGCCGGCAACTGCATCACGTACTCGCTGTACCTGCCGCAGACCCTCGTTGACGGACTCAGTTTCGCGGACTCCTATCCCTTCCTGGACGCGTGGGTCATGGCAGCACTGGAAAAGCTGGGCATCAACGCCTTCTACGTGCCCCTGAACGACATCGCAACGGACCAGGGCAAGATCGGCGGGGCCGCGCAGAAGCGGCTCGCCAACGGCGGCATGCTGCACCACGTGACCATGAGCTACGACATCGACGCCGACAAGATGGTCGACGTGCTGCGGATCGGCAAGGAAAAGCTCTCGGATAAGGGGACCCGGAGCGCCAAGAAGCGGGTGGATCCGCTCCGGCGCCAGACCGGACTGGCACGCACCGCCATCATCGCCGCTATGACGGAGGTCTTCACAGACCGGTACGGTGCTACGCCCTCACAGCTGACGGAGGGCGAGCTGGCCACCGCAAAGGAGCGCGTCGGCAGCAAGTTCGGCACGGCCGAATGGCTCCACCGCGTCCCCTGAGCCCATCTATTGCTCCGTAACTGTCGTTTTCACCGGCGAAAACGACAGTTACGGAGCAGCCGATGGTGAATTGACGACGGCGGCCTGCGCCGTGAGTGCCCGCAGCAGGTGGCTGCGCTGCTCCACAATGATGCGCTGCAGGGCGCGGGGCGCGTCTGCGTTGGCGGCCAGCCATTCGTCCGTGCGCCGGATGGCGGAGTGCGCTGCAGGGTCGGTGCCCTCGGCCAGGTCCTGGGCCAGCGGGTAGAGGCCCCGGACAATCCGGCTGGCGATCTCGATGCTGCGTTCCTCCCAGACGCTGCGCAGGCACCCGAAATAGGGTTCCACGTACGGCTCCAGGACATCCGCGGGCGCCGTCATGAATCCGCTGATGGTGGCGCTGAGCAGCTGGTTGGAGAGCTCGTTCCCGTCCACTGCCGCTTTCCACGCTGCCGCCTTGGCCTCCGGGTCCGGGCGGGCGGCGAGGGCTGTGGCATGGCCGGCGCGTCCGGACGCCGTGATGTCACGGGCGAGTTCGGCGTCCAGTTCCGCCACCGCCGCCTGGCCGTTGGCTGCCAGGGCATGCCAGAGGTGCCAGCGCAGCTCGGCATCCACGGCCAGGCCCGCCACGGGTGCTGTACCGTCAAGGAGTCCGCGCAGCCGCGGCAGCATGGAATCATCGTGCCGGCTGGCGCTGGCGAGGGTACGTGCCCAGGCCAGCTGCTGGTCGGAGCCGGGTGCGGCCCTGTCCAGTTCCGCCGCTGCGGCTGCCAGGAACGTGGAGCGCAGGGCACCACGTTCGCCGGCCGGCGTGTAGCGTTCGACGGCGGTGCCTGCGTTGTCGAGGATGTTCAGCAGGACGCCGATTCCTGTTTCGGCCGGACCAAACGCAGCCACGGCTTCGACGTACCGCGCCGCCGGGCTTTCCCCGTCCCGGGCCGAGTTCCAGAGCGCCGTCCAGCACAACGCCCGGGCCATGGGGTCCTCGATCCGGTCAAGGGACGAACGGACTGTTGCCTCAGACGCCGGATCCAGCCGCACCTTGGCGTAGGTGAGGTCGTCATCGTTGACCAGCAGGAGCGCGGGCCGGGGCTTGCCGGCGAGCTGGGGGAGTTCCGTCCGGACCCCCGCCACGTCCGTTTCGAAACTGTCGGTGCGCACCAGGGCCCCGCCGCCGTCGAAATTGTAGGAACCCACACGCAGCCGGTGCGGCCGCAGCTCCTCGCGTCCCGTGACCGGGTCCAAGGCGTCCTGGACGATCACCACCCGGCCCAGCAGGCCGCCGTCGTCCGCACCCGGCACAATCTCCAGTGACAACGTGGAGATGCCCGAGGTCTGCAGCCACTGCTGCGCCCAGCCGGCCAGGTCCCGCCCGGAGGAGGCACTCAAAGCGGCCAGTAGGTCATCAAGCGTTGTGTTGCCATACGCGTGCTTGCGGAAGTAGTCGCGGGAGCCGCTGATGAAGGCCTCGAACCCGGCGTAGGCCACCAGTTGCTTCAGCACCGAGGCGCCCTTGGCGTAGGTGATGCCGTCAAAGTTCTGCTTGGCGGCCTCAAGGTCCGGGATGTCCGCCACGATCGGGTGGGTGGTGGGCAGCTGGTCCTGGACGTACGCCCAGGCCTTGCGCTTGTTGGCGAAGTTCACCCACGCGGTGTCCCAGTCCGTGGCGCGGTCCACGCCCAGGGTGCCCATGTAGTCGGCGAAGGATTCCTTAAGCCACAGGTCATCCCACCACTGCATGGTCACGAGGTCCCCGAACCACATGTGCGCCATCTCGTGCATCAGGGTATTGGCACGGCCCTGGTACTGGGCGTCCGTGGCGCGCGAGGTGAACACGTAGCTCTCGGTGAACGTCACCAGGCCGGGGTTCTCCATGGCACCAAGGTTGTATTCGGGAACGAAGGCCTGGTCGTATTTGCCCCAGGGGTAGGGGTAGTCGAAGAGCCGGTTGAAGAAGTCCAGGCCGTTCCTGGTCAGCCTGAACAGTTCGCTAGTGTCGAAGGAGTCCGCCATCGAGGCCCGGCAGTACAGGGCGAGCGGCACGTCCAAAGAGGTGCCGTCGTCGAGCGTTGCCTGCCAGCGGTCCTCCGCCTTGAAGTACGGCCCGGCCAGCACCGTGGTGATGTAGGTGGACATGCGTTCCGTGGCGGCGAAGTCCCACCGGGCGGCCGAGGGGTCGCTGCCGAGGAGGGTGCGGGCTGCCTCCCCGCCGTTGGAGGCCACCTGCCAGCCGGCCGGTGCGGTCACGTGGAAGGTGAAGGAGGCCTTGAGGTCGGGCTGTTCGAAGTTGGCGAACACCCGGCGGGCGTCGGCGGGTTCGTACTGCGTGTAGAGGTAGCACTGGCCGTCGGCGGGATCGACGAAGCGGTGCATGCCTTCGCCGGAGCGGCTGTACAGGGCGGTGCCGGTGACGGCCACCTGGTTTTCGGACTGCAGGTTGTCCAGCCTGATCCTGGCGCCGTCCGCCACGTCCTCCACGCGCAGTTCCCTCCCATTGAGGAAGACACTGTGGACCTCGCCGATGAAGTCCAGGAATGTTGATGCCCCCGGCTGCGAGGCCGTGAAGGTGACGATGCTGCGTGTCGGATAGCCCGCCACTTCCGGATCCGCCGCCTGCCGCACGTCCAGGGAGACGTCGTAACCGGTGGTGCTGATCAGGGCTGAACGGTGGGCGGCTTCATCGCGCTGCAGATTCTCATGTGACACCCAGCTATCTAATCACGTGGTTATCCGGCGATCAGCAGGGCCGCCGCCAGCCCCAGGACGGCGATCAGGAACCACGACGCCAGTGCCGCCAACAGTGCACGCCCGCCCGTGTGCAGGAGCGTCCGGATCCGGACGGCGGACCCCAGGCCGAAGAGCGCGGCGCCCAGCAGGATGTCCTGCAGTGCCGCCCCGGCATCGAGCCAGCCTTCAGCCAGCCAGCCGGTGGAGCGGAGGCCCACCATCGCCACGAAGCCCAGGACGAACAGCGGCACCACCGGCGGCAGTTTCGCGTTGTCGCGGTCCGCAGGGTTCTCCGCCCGTGGCGCGAACCGGTGGTGCGCACCGGCCAGTGCCGCCACCGGCGCCAGCAGGAGTACCCGGGTGAGCTTAACGACGACGGCGATGCCCAGTGCCGCTGTCCCCGCGGTTTGCGCCGTGGCCACCACCTGGCCCACATCGTGCACTGAGGCGCCCGTCCAGGCGCCGAACACGGGCGCGCTGAGCTGCAGGGGATGCACCAGCAGGGGCAGGACGCCGATGGCAAGGGTCCCGCAAAGCGTCACGAGCGCCACCGGAAGGACGGTGTCCACGTGCCGGATGCGGCGGACGGCGGCCATGGCGCCGATGGCGGAGGCACCGCAGATCGAGAAGCCGGTGGCCACCAGCAGCGAGGTCACCGGCGGCAGCCGGAACAGCCGGGAGATCAGGTAGGTGCCGCCAAAACTTGCCCCCACCACGGCGACGATCAGGACCAATGCCAGCCAGCCCAGCCCCAGCACGTCCATGATGCTGGCTTTCAGGCCCAGCAGCACGATGCCGCCGCGCATGAGATGCTTCCCCGCGAAGTCCAGCCCCGGCCGCGCCCTGCCGGCTGTCCACACCCCGGACACGGGAAGGTTGGCGGCCAGCACGCCCAGCACCACAGCCAGCGTCATTGCGGGAAGAGCGGGAACCAGCCGGTGGACCAGGAACGCGGCCGCCAGGGCGACGGCCGCTGTGGCCAGGCCAGGGAGAAGCCTCCCGGGCCGCCCGGGCAGGTCCGGACCGGGCTTGCTGACGGATCTGCGGACTGGCACTCACCTACTGTGCCGGAAAAGAGGCGCAATGCACGAACCAGGGCATCCGGCGCCAACACGCCAGAATGGATGGCAGTAATGAATTCGAAACAAAAAGATGGTTGGCTATTGGACATGTCAGACCTATTCCAGGATTACTCCGTGGCCGCCGGCCGGTCCGGAGCCTACGACGAGATGTTCGCTCCCGGGCAACAGGCCCGGGACTCGTACGGGCAGGTGGCGGACGCCCTCCGGAAGCTCTCCCTTGCCGATGTGAGCGCCCGCGCAGATTCCATGGCGCGTACCTTCCTGGACCGCGGTGTGACCTTCGACTTTGCGGGGGAGGAGCGCCCCTTCCCGCTGGACATCGTTCCCCGGGTCATTCCGGCGGGGGAGTGGGACGTGCTGGAGCGCGGCGTGGCCCAGCGCGTCCGCGCGCTGGAAGCCTTCCTCAACGACGTGTACGACAAGATGACCGTCGTGGCCGACGGCGTGATCCCCCGGCAGCTGGTCACCACCAGTGCGCACTTCCACCGGCAGGTCCACGGGTTCGAACCGGCAGGCGGCGTCCGTGTCCACATTTCCGGCATCGACGTTGTCCGCGACGCCGCCGGGACCTTCCGCGTGCTTGAGGACAATGTCCGGGTTCCCTCCGGCGTGAGCTACGTCCTGGAGAACCGCCGGGCCATGGCCAAGGGCCTGCCTGAGGCGTTCGGCCAGCAGCTCATCCGGCCGGTCGAGGAGTACCCCCGCCGCCTGCTCTCCGCCCTGCGCAAGACCGCACCCTCCGGCGTCGACGATCCCACCGTGGTGGTCCTCACCCCCGGCGTGTTCAACAGCGCCTACTTCGAGCACACCCTCCTCGCGGGCCTCATGGGCGTGGAACTCGTGGAAGGCCGCGACCTCATCTGCCGCGGAAACCGCGTCTACATGCGCACCACGGCCGGCGAACAGCGCGTGGACGTGATCTACAAGCGGATCGACGACGATTTCCTGGACCCGCTGCAGTTCCGCTCGGATTCCATGCTCGGTTGCCCGGGCCTGGTCAACGCCGCCCGGGCAGGCGGCGTGACCATCGCCAACGCCGTGGGCAACGGCGTCGCGGACGACAAACTGGTCTACAGTTACGTCCCTGACCTCATCCGCTACTACCTCAGCGAGGAACCCATCATCGCCAACGTGGACACGTACCGCCTGGAGGAGAAGGAAGCCCGCGAATACACCCTGGACAACCTGGCCGAACTGGTGGTCAAGCCGGTGGACGGCTCCGGCGGCAAGGGCCTGGTCATCGGACCGGATGCGTCCAGGGACGAACTCGATGCCCTCCGCCAGCGGGTCATCGCCGATCCCCGGGGCTGGATTGCCCAGCCGGTGCTGCAGCTCTCCACGGTCCCCACGCTGAGCGGTGACAAGTTCGGCCCCCGCCACGTGGACCTGCGGCCCTTCGCAGTGAACGACGGCGACAACGTCTGGGTGCTGCCGGGCGGGCTGACGCGCGTAGCGCTCAAAGAGGGGTCGCTGATCGTGAATTCCAGCCAGGGCGGCGGGTCCAAGGACACCTGGGTTTTGGCCGACTCGCCGCAGGTGCCGGTGGAAACCGTGCCCCGGCCGTCCATCTCCGTCCGTGAACGCGTCTCGGTATGGCCGGTTGAGAGCAACTGGCGGGACCGCCAGTCGGAGCAGCAGCAGTGAGCCGGGCCGTGACCTGGCAGTTTCCTTTCCCAGTTTCGGGCCCGCAGGAGGTAGCCGCGAATGCTTAGCCGTATTGCCGAGTCCCTATTCTGGATCGGCCGTTATGTGGAGCGTGCGGACGGCACTGCCCGCATCCTCGACGTCCACCTCGAACGGCTCAACCACCTGCCCATGGACGAGCGCAAGAGCGTGGCCCAGGAACTCCTGGCCGTCATGGGCGCACGCCCGCAGAGCGAGGACTTCGGCCTGCCCGAGCTTCTCCACGCCCTGGCCTATGACAAGACCAGCGCCACCTCCATCGCAGGGTCCCTGGGGGCCGCGAGGGAGAACGCCCGTCGCGCCCGCGAAACCGTCTCGTCAGGCCTGTGGGAGAGCCTCAACACCACCTACTACGGGCTGAGCCAGCACCGCAAGGACGTGGTGGGGACCTACCGGTTCTGCAACTGGACGCTGGAACGGACCGCCATGGTCAGTGGCCTGGCGGATACCACTGTCAGCCATGACGAAAGCTGGCTCTTCCTGGTGCTGGGCCGGTCCCTGGAACGCGCGGACATGACCGCCCGGATGCTCTCCACCCGGGACGTGCTGTCCGCCGGAATGTCCTGGGTCAACATGCTCCGGTGCGCCGGGGCGTACGAGTCCTTCCTGCGTACCCGCCGTGCAGCCTTCGGCGACCAGCATGCCGCCGAGTTCCTGCTGCTGGACCGGCTCTTCCCGAGGTCCATCGTCTATGCCCTGAGGGACGCAGACGAGTGCCTGGCCAAGCTGGATCCCTCCGCCCAGCGGGTGGGGTTCATCAACGACGCGCGTCGGATCGTGGGCCAGGCGCGGACATTCCTTGAGTTCCACCGGACGGATGACCTGATGTCCGAGCTCCCGGAGCACATGGAACGCGTGCAGAAAGCCGTAGCGCAGGCGTCGGACGCTATTTCCCGTAAGTACTTCAATCAGGCGGATGAACTGGCCTGGGTGGGAGAAGTATCATGACCCGGCTGAGCATCGTCCACAAGACGGCCTACAAGTACAACAAGCGGGTCACCCTGTCCTACAACGAGGCACGGATGACCCCGCTCACCGATTCCCAGCAGGTGGTGCTGGAGTCGGTGGTCAAGGTGTCGCCGTCGCAGGCCGCCGTCAGCACCTACCGCGACTACTGGGGCACCCGGGTCACGGCGTTCGACATGCAGATGCCGCACGACCACCTCGAAGTGATTTCCAACATCACGGTGGAAGTCCACCGCGCCGAGAAGATCCCGGCCGAGGCGGACATTGCCGGCTGGGACGTCCTGGCCTCACCGGAAACCCTCAACACGTTCAGCGACTGGCTCCCGCAGTCCAGGCTCAGCGGCCCGGGAGACGAAGTGCTGGGCATCATTCCCGGCGTGGTCGCAGGGAAGAACCCGCACGAGGCCGCCATGGCCGTGTTTGAGTGGATGCGCGGGGAGATGACCTACATGTCCGGTTCAACCGCGGTCACCACCAACGCGGAAGAGGCGTGGGGCCAGCGCCAGGGTGTCTGCCAGGACCTGGCGCACCTGGCGATCGGTGCGCTGCGCAGCTGCGGGATTCCGGCACGCTACGTGTCCGGCTACCTGCACCCGCGGTCCAGTGCCGGCATCGGCGAGACAGTGGCGGGGCAGTCACATGCGTGGCTGGAATTCTGGGACGGTGACTGGCGCAGCTGGGACCCCACCAACCACAAGCCCGCCGGCGACTTCCACGTCACCGTGGCCCGGGGGCGGGACTACCGTGACGTGCCGCCGCTGAAGGGCATCCTGTCCGGTGGTGGCGGTTCCGCGCTGAGCGTCAGCGTGGAGATCACCCAGCTCGCCTGACCGGCGGTCCCGTGGAGCCGCGCCACCCCCGTGGGCCCTTGGCCAGGACTTCTGGAGAGTTCCTAGCTTTCCAGAACGGGGATGCCCAGCCGGGAGCAGACATCGGCGGGCCCCGGTATCACCGCAACTGTGTTGTCCACGACGCAGGCCCTCAGGTCCGGGACGAAGTGCCCGGGACCGAAGGTGTTGGGGAAAGCCGTGGCGGGGTTGCCTTGCTCGTCCGTTACGGTGCCTGTCGGGGCGGGAGCCGGGGCGGGTTCGTTGTAGCCCGGGGGGATAAGGTCGTCAGTGATTCCCCCCGGGTTCATCAGTCCCTGGTCCCAATTGAAAGCGCAAAGGCCCACAGGGTCCGCAATCTGCTGTTTTCCTGCCTGGAAGTCACGCTGCAGGGCTCCTGCGTCGTAGTCGAACCCCTCGTCCATGGCCCCGGCAAGGAGATAGGGCTGCATCCTGTTTCCGGGGGAATGGGGGGAGGGGTAGGTGGTGGTCAGGTCCGCGCGGTAATAGCACCGGATGTCGCGTTTGTCCTCAACCGGCGCGAAGGCCACGTAAGCTACGGCCGCCGTCGAGCCTGCCAACGCCAGGCCGGCCAGGGACAACGCTACCGGCCTGCGCCACCACGGACTGCGGCGCGGCTGGGCCGCCGCTTCACGGACCACCGCGTCCCGCGCAGCCTGGCGGGTTTCCGCAGGATACTGGATGTCTGAAAATTTCATGACTGCCTCGATTCCACAGGGTTGTTCTGCTCCAGCCGGAGCAAAGGTGAGACCGCAGCGGCGGCCCGCAACTTCTTCTTCGCCCGGTTCACGCGGGATCGGATTGTTCCAACGCGTACCTGGAGAGCCTCCGCTGCCTCCACGTACGAGCAGCCGTTAACTGCACACAGCAACAGCGCATCCCGTTCGCCGCCGGTAAGGTTCGTAGCGCCGTCAAGCAGGTCCTTCACCAAATTTTCCGCATCCACGCGGGCCGCGATTGCAGACGAAGGATCGGCCTCCACAGCAGCGTGCGGCAACCGCCTCAGGAACTGCTCGTGGCGGCGCACGGAGCGGGCACGGTTGCGTGCTGAGTTGGTGGCTACGCCGAGCAGCCAGGGAAGGAGCGAGTCCCGTTCCAGGACCAGCCGGCTGCGCTGCCGCCAGGCCTCAAGGAACGTGATGGAGACGAGGTCTTCGGCATCCTGCCAGGACCCGGTCCGGCTCAGGCAGTACCGGAATACGGCATCTGCATAACGGTCAAACAGTCCGCCCAGTGCTTCTGCCTCGCCCTGAATACACCTGTCCCACAGTTCCGCATCTGTTCCCCCAAGTTGTTCCATACCTCATAGTGTCCGGGAGTCCGCAAAAAGTTCCCTGTCACATTCTGTGGGCTGTTGCCATAGGACAGTCGCTAGGGCCCTGTATGGAGGACCGAGCCGCCCAGGTTCTTCTGGATGAGCTGCGGATCCTCGCTGACCACGGTCCAGTTCTTGCCGACGTTGACCGCGCGTTGCCCAGCCGGCCTCCAGAAATCCAGCTGCGCCTCCAGATGCAAGTCGTCGGTGTAGATCGCAAGGTAGGTGAACTCGCTGCAGCTTGCGGAGGAGGCAGAGAACTTGGAAGGAGGGGTGTCCAGCACCAGCTCCCGGCATACCAGGCCGGCGGATTCCACAGCTTCCTGCAAGTCGTCTATCGACTCGTACGTTCCGCCATCTTCCGGCGGGGCCGTGGCGTCAGAAGTAGAGCATGACGCCAGGAAGAGCACAAGGATAGCTGCGGCTGAGCCCGCAGTGAGTCGGTTCATCTCTGGTCCCCATTCAGAATTGCCGCCGTTACCCCAGCCTACGTCGCCCCACTCACACGCCAGACGGTCAGGGCATCCCCGCGTACCGCTCAGATCGATTAGCGGCTCCCCCGATAGGAATGCCGGCCGGGGCAGTGGGGCGGTTCTACTCCTGGGCAGTCTTGATGGCGCCGCTGAGCTGGGTCCACCAGGTCATGGGTTCCGTCACCCTGAAGCGTCGGCCCGTGATGGTGTCCGGGGTGATGCGGACGAACACGTCCTTCTTGCCTGCCTGCCACGGGAAGAGGAAGAGCTGCGCTGTCTCCAGGACCTGTTCGGTGCCGGTGACGACGGCGGCCGTCCCCTTCACCACCACGCTCCAGGCCAGTCCGGTGTCAGGATCCACTCCGTCGGCTTCCACGGCCACCGCAGCGTCTTCCGAGGCTCCGGAGAGCTTGGTTCCTTCGCTCGTGCGGAACACGAGGGTGCCGCCGTCCACCGTGTAATTGATGGGGAAAATATCCGGCCGGCCCGAGACCAGGACGGCCAGCCTGCCGACGGACACGTTCCGGAGCATGGCCCAGCACTCGTGGTGTTCAAGATTCTGCACTTCAGATATCGGTTCGCCGCTCATGCCGCGAGCTTACCCTCACCAGGGGCTGGGTTTGTAGTCCTTGAGGAACACCCCGTACTGGTCTTCGCCGTTCTCGCCCATAACGATGGGATCGTAAACGCGGGCGGCGCCGTCCACGAGGTCCAAGGGTGCGTGGAACCCTTCCTCCATGAGCCTGACCTTGGTAAAGTGCGGACGCTCATCGGTGATCCAGCCCGTGTCCACCGCGGTCATGAGGATGCCGTCGCTGTCCAGCATCTCCTGGGCGCTGGTGCGCGTCATCATGTTGAGCGCTGCCTTGGCCATATTGGTGTGCGGGTGGCCGGGGCCCTTGTAGGCGCGGGAGAACTGGCCTTCCATGGCGGAGACGTTCACGATGTACTTACGCCGGGCTGTGGAGCGTTTCATGGCGGCGCGCAGCCGGCTCACCAGCAGGAACGGTGCCGTCACGTTGCAAAGCTGCACCTCAAGCATTTCCAGCGGGTCGACCTCGTCCACCACCTGGGTCCAGCTGTTAATGGTGGCCAGGTCCGGAACCAGGCCGCCGGCGTCGATGGCCGTTCCGGAGGCAATCCGCTCCAATGATGCAGAACCGGTGGACAGCGCCAGGGACGTGATCGCGTCTCCGGCCAGGACAGGGTGCTCGGTGACGCTGCTGGCCAGCGCCAAGGGGTGCTTGTCATGCGCGTGGCCGAACGTCACCAGTTCCGGGCCGCCGTTGGCCTGCTCCAGGGCTGGCGGCAGGGGCTCGTCCTCGGCGTCCACCAACGGCTTGTAGGCATTGCCGGACCGGCGGACCGTCTGGGCCGCATTGTTGATGATGATATCCAGCGGTCCCGCCTCATTGAGGGAGTCCGTCAGGGCCATCACTTGGGCGGGGTCGCGCAAGTCGATGCCCACAATGCGGAGCCGGTGCAGCCACTCTCCACTGTCCTCCATCGCGGCGAACCGGCGGGCGGCGTCCTTGGGGAACCGTGTGGTGATGGTGGTGTGGGCGCCGTCACGCAGCAGCCGGAGCGCGATGTACATACCGATTTTCGCCCGCCCGCCGGTGAGCAGGGCGCGGCGGCCCGTGAGGTCGGTCCGCGCGTCCCGCTTGCTGTGGCTGAAGGCCGCACACTCCGGACACAGCTGATGGTAAAAGGCATCCACCTGGGTGTAGTGCTGCTTGCAGATGTAGCACGGGCGCGACCGGATGAGGTGTCCCGCGACCGCGCCCGTGGCCGAGGTGGCCAGCTTGTTGCCGCGGGTCTCGTCGTCGATGCGGTCGGGAGCGGCGGTGGCGGTCTGGGCAAGGACTGCCCGGTCTGCCTCGGAAATCAGGTCGCGCTTGGTGACCCGCCGGTGCCTCTTGACGGCCTTGAACATCTTCCCCGTGGCTCGCCGCACCGAGATGTAGTCCGGGTGCTCCTCGTCATAGGCGTGGATGGTGTTCAGGACCTTGAGGCAGGCCTGGATTTCCTCAGGGGTCAGATCGGGGGAGCTCATTGTACCGATTTTACAGCCTGGGACACTGCCGGCCGCACCTGTGCAGGCGGGCCGGCCCCCGGGGTGAAGCGCTAGATCCTGGCGCCGGGTGCGGCGTCGGCAGCGGCCGCAGCGTGTGTCTCGGCCACCCTGTCCACGGATTCCTGCAGGTCGGGATGCTGGCCTGCAGCTGCCTTCACTGCGTTCGGGACAAGGTGGAGGTTCCGGGCAGCAAGCTGCCGCTCCTCGTCAGTGGGTTCGGGTACGGTCTGCCCCTTGGCGAGGACCGTGATGCCGGACTCGGTGACCTTGAAGCCGCGGGCACGGTCCAGGTCCGCGTCCAGTTCGATCGCCGCCCCTGCCGGCACCTTGACGTTCTTGTCGATGATGGCCCGGTTCACAACGGCGCCCGCGCCGATCTGCACCTTGTCCATCAGGACGGAGTCGATAACCCGGCTGCTGGTGGCCACGTAGACGTCGTTGGAGAGCACAGAGCCCTCCACGATGCCGCCGGAAATCACCACGCCGCTGGAGACGATCGAATCCAGCGCGGTGCCCACCGTGTTGTTCTGGCCGCGCACGAACTTTGCCGGCGGGGAGATGCTCTGCCTCGTGTAGATGGGCCACTCGGAGTTGTAGAGGTTGAAGACCGGCAGCGGGGAAATGAGGTCCATGTGCGCGTCGTAGAAAGAGTCGATGGTGCCCACATCCCGCCAGTAGGTGCGGTCACGCTCGGTGGAGCCGGGGATGTCGTTGAGGGTGAAGTCGTACACGTCGGCTTCGCCCTGGTTGACGAAGTAGGGGATGATGTCCCCGCCCATGTCGTGCTTGGTGTCCAGCCGCTCGGCGTCGACATGGAGCGCGGCCACCAGAGCGTCGGCGTCAAAGACGTAGTTGCCCATGGAGGCCAGGAACTGCGAGGGATCGGCGGCGAGGCCCGGAGTGCTTGAGGGCTTTTCCACGAACGCCGAAATCTTCTGCGGGTTGTCCTGGTCCACCTCGATCACGCCAAACTGGTCCGCCATGTGCAGGGGCTGCCGGACGGCGGCAACCGTCGCCTTGGCGCCGCTGTTGACGTGCTGCTCCACCATCTGGGCGAAGTCCATGCGGTAGACGTGGTCGGCGCCGACAACCACCACGATGTCCGGGTTGGCGTCGTGGATCAAGTTCAGGGACTGGTAGATGGCGTTGGCGCTGCCAAGGAACCAGCTCTTGCCCACGCGCTGCTGCGCCGGCACGGAGGCGACGTAGTTCCCGAGCTGGGTGGACATGCGCCAGGCTTCCGAAATATGCCGGTCGAGGCTATGGGATTTGTATTGGGTGAGGACCACGATTTGCAGGTAGCGCGAGTTCACCAGGTTGGAAATCGCAAAATCGATCAGGCGGTAGCTCCCGGCGAAAGGCACCGCCGGCTTCGCCCGGTCTGCCGTCAGTGGCATCAGTCTGTTTCCCTCGCCACCCGCGAGGACAATGGCCAGGACTTTTTTGTTCAACGGCATGATGGTCGCTCCTGTACGCCTTCGTAACTCCCCAAGACAGTCCGGTACGCCCGGACCCCTTCACACTAGAACAGTTAAGCTGGAAGGACTACCTTGGGTCTTGTGCGTATAGACATTGTGACCAAAGAGTTCCCGCCGGAGATCTACGGTGGCGCCGGAGTCCACGTGGCCGAATTGAGCAGGGTGCTTAGTAAGCATGTTGACCTGCAGGTTCGTGCTTTTGGGGCTCCCCGCGATACCGACTATCATGGCGCCGCCGTAACGTCCTACCAGGTGCCGGAGGACCTTGGCGGAGCTAACGCCGCGGTCCAGACCCTCGGTGTGGACCTGCGGATTGTGCCGGACGTGGAAGGCGCGGACCTGGTCCATTCGCACACCTGGTACGCCAACATGGCCGGGCACCTGGCTTCCCTGCTGCACGGTATCCCGCATGTCCTGAGCGCCCACAGCCTGGAGCCGCTGCGGCCCTGGAAGGCGGAGCAGCTCGGTGGCGGGTATGCGCTCTCGTCCTGGGTGGAGAAGACCGCGTACGAGGCAGCCGCAGCCATCATCGCGGTTTCGGAGGGCATGCGCCAGGACATCCTGCGCAGCTACCCGGACGTCGATCCCGAAAAGGTCCGGGTGGTCCACAACGGCATCGACGTCGAGATGTGGCAACGTGACGAAAATGACGACGCCGTCCGCGCCCTGGGCATTGACCCCGCCAAGCCCAGCGTGGTCTTTGTGGGCAGGAACACACGCCAGAAGGGCGTGCCCTACCTCCTCCGCGCAGCGGCCAAGCTGCCGGCTGACGTTCAACTGGTCCTGTGCCTGGGGGCCGCGGACACTCCCGAACTTGCTTCCGAAACGGCACGGCTCATTGAGGAACTGCAAAGCCAGCGGACCGGCGTGGTGCTGATTGAGCGGATGCTGCCGCGCCACGAGCTCATCCAGGTGCTCAGCCACGCCACTGCCTTCGCCTGCCCCTCCATCTACGAGCCGCTCGGCATCGTCAACCTGGAGGCCATGGCGTGCGGCGCAGCAGTGGTTGCCAGCGCCACCGGCGGAATTCCGGAGGTGGTGGAGCACGGCCAGACCGGCCTCCTGGTTGGCCTTGAGCAGGTCACCGACGGCACCGGAACGCCCCTCGATCCCGAAAAATTCGTGACCGAATTCGCCGCAGCCCTCACCGAGGTGGTCTCCGACCCGGAGCGCGCCCGCGCTATGGGCCAGGCAGGCCGGCTGCGTGCCGAGAAGCACTTCTCCTGGGAATCCATTACGGAAACCACGCTCGAGGTGTACCGCTCCGTGCTCCCGGCCCGGAGCTAGCGAACCTATGTGAAGGACGGCCTAATGACGACGACGGCGCCGCTTCCCCCGCAAGGGGAGCGGCGCCGTCGTCGTTCATGACGCCAGGGGACGGTCAGTTCCGCTTGGCGGCGGCGGTCCTGGCCAGCAGCACCTTCTCGTCCACCGGGGCCTGGCCGCTGGCCCGCTGGCTGCGGAAGTAGGCCCGTGCCCCGTCCTGCCGTTCCTTCTCGGCGCCTGTTGCCACGGCGGCGCGCACATGGTCATCGCCATAACCGAACGCTTCCACGAGGTCCAGGGCGTGCGGCCGGATCTTCACCAGCAGCCTGTTGATGTATTCGCCCACCGTGCGGCCCCGCTGCATGGAGAGGCGCCCGTTCATGAGGTACCAGGACAGGTTCTTCTCGATCAGCGACAGGCCAAAGAGGTCCCGCAGCCAGGTCAGGACCATCCTGGTCCCGGGATCTTCCACCTCGCGGAGGGCGTCCGTGAAGGCCTCCCACTGCAGGAGCTCGGCGTGCGCCTGTGCGGCGTCGATGAGTTCGTTCTGGTGCCGGTTGAACAGCGCGGCGCCTTTCTCCTGCGAGAGCCTGTTGCTGCCCCTGAGCGAGCCCGCCGCCTCCGCCACCATGGTCTGGACACGGTCGGTGAGCAGCGCGCGCTGGCCCGCCTCGTCGCGGAGGGCGATGGCAGCCCGCTGCACCGAACCGGTGTCGGCCATGAACTGGGCAACCTGGCGCAGGCCGGTCCGGTGGATCGCGGCGCCGGTGGCCTGGCCCACCACGTAGCGTGCCATGACGCCGAAGTCCACGTTCCGGAACTCTTTGGCGTAATCAGCCAGGAGCCGCTTTGCCACCAGCTGCAGCAACACCGTGTTGTCACCTTCGAACGTGGCGTAGACGTCCAGGTCTGCCCGCAGTGAGGCGAAGCGGTTTTCGATCAGGAAGCCGGCGCCGCCGCAGGCTTCCCGGCATTCCTGCAGGGTGTCCAGTGCGTGCCAGGTGCTCAGCGCCTTCAGGGCGGCAGCCAGGGTTTCCAGGTCCTGGCGGTCCTCGTCCGTGTCGTGGGCGCCGGAGAAGACGTCGTCGAACTTCTCCAGCAGCTGTTCGTGGGCGAACCCGGCGGCGTAGGTGGTAGCGAGCCGCGTGAACAGGCGCCGCTGGTGCCGCTGGTAGTCGAGGAGGACTTCCTCGTCTGTATGAGAGGAGGCGTTGAACTGGCGGCGTTCCGTGGCGTAGCCAATGGCCGCTTTCAAAGCCACCTTGGACGCCGCCACCGCAGCGCCGTCGAGTGATACCCGTCCCTGGACCAGTGTGCCGAGCATGGTGAAGAACCGGCGGCCGGGGCTGGCAATGGGCGACGAATAGGTTCCGTCAGGAGCGACGTCACCGTAGCGGTTGAGGAGGTTTGTCCGGGGGATCCGGACGTTGGTGAAGTGCAGCCGGCCGTTGTCGATGCCATTGAGCCCGCCCTTGATGCCGTCGTCCTCGCCCCCGATTCCCGGCAGGAACTCCTTGGTCGCCGGATCCCTGAGGTCCACGTAGAAGGCATGGACGCCATGGTTTACTCCGCGGGTGACCAGCTGGGCGAACACCACGGCGCCCAGTCCGTCGGTGGCCGCATTGCCGATGTAGTCCTTCCAGGCGGCGCGGAAGGGGGTGTGCACCACGAACTCCTCCGTGGCCGGGTCATAGGTTGCGGTGGTCGCAATACTGGCCACGTCCGAGCCGTGTCCCGTCTCGGTCATGGCGAAGCAGCCGGGAATGTCCAGGTTCATGATGCCCGGAAGCCACCTGGCATGGTGTCCGGCAGTGCCGAGGTGCATCACGGCAGAGCCGAAAAGTCCCCACTGCACCCCGGCCTTGATCTGGAGCGAGGGATCGGCCACCACAAGCTCCTCGAAGCCGGCGATGTTGCCGCCGTGGTCGTCAGAACCGCCCAGCGCTGCCGGGAATGCGCGGTGGACGGCTTCATTCTCCACCAGGTACCGCAGCTGCCCGAACACCCTCTTCCGGTGCTCGGTGTGCGTCAGGCCCTCGGTCTTGTGGAGTTCGGGGCGGGCGGCAAGCTCCCTGGCCTGGAGCCGGACATCGGCCCACTTACCCAGCAGTTGCCGGCCCAGTGCTTCCACGTCAACGGCGGGCTGGGCCCGGGAAGGGCCCGGTGCCGGTTTGTCGGCGGCGGGGCGCTGCCCCTTGCCGGCTGGACGGTCCACTACTTCAGTCATGTCAATGTCCTTCGTTGGTGCTGACAGTGCTTATTGCTACGTGGTTTCAGGTGGTTGGTACGTTGGCTGCGGGTCGAGCTGGTGGTCCGGCGGGCAGTGCGGGGTCATCCCCGTGCCGACGGCGAGAGTTCGGGGGCGATGCCCACGCACAGCCAGGCCGTGATCTGCCGTGCCATCGCCTCCTGGCCGGGCTTGGCAGGGGAGTCCGGAGTGCTGAGCCACTGTTCCCCGGCGTTCCTTACCAGTCCGATCGCCGCCTTGGGCCAGTAGCCGATGACCGACTGCTTACCGTCGCCCAGGTGCGACCTCATGGGGGTGGCAATCATGTCCGCCACCGCGTCAAAGAAGTGCCCGAGGGCACCGGACACTGCGCCCGAGGAACCTTCGGGGTCCCCGCTGCCGTACCGGGTGACGAACGTGTAGACGTTAGGGCTGGTGTCCGCCATCTGGAGGTAGGCGGAGACCATGGCCAGGAGACCTTCGCGCGGAGTGTCCGCGTTCTGGGCGGCTTCCTGGATCCGGCGCTGCATCTGGCTCAGGACAACTTCGCCCACAGCCTGCTGAAGCCCGGCTTTGTCGCCGAAATAGCGGTAGAACACGGACTTCGAGGTGCCGGCGGCGGCGGCGATCTCTTCCATGGAAGCGTCGCTGCCCAACACGTGCACTGCACGCCGTGCGGACTTGATCAGCTCCCGGCGGCGTTCCTCCCGGTGGCTCTGCCAGCGCGAAGAGCGCCCGTCAGGACTGCCGGTTGCCGACGGCACCATTGGGCCGCTTTCGTGGATGTTCACGATACTCAGCGTATCAGGTACGCTGGGTATCGGTAACCGCACGTGACCCGAGGAGATATCCATGTCCACTGACGGACAGTCCACCGCTGGACCCGAAGAAGCACGCAGCCTGGCTGCAGGAACCACTGACCTCCGCAGGGCAGTGATCGTCGGAGGAAACCGGATCCCGTTTGCCCGCGCCGGCAGCGCCTACGCAAAGTCCTCCAACCTGGACATGCTGACCGCGGCACTGGACGGGCTCATCGCCAGGTTCGGCCTGCAGGACGAGCGCATCGGGGAAGTGGCCGCAGGTGCGGTCCTCAAGCACTCCAGGGACTTCAATCTCACCCGTGAAGCCGTACTGGGCTCGGCGCTCTCCGCCGAGACTCCTGCCTATGACCTGCAGCAGGCCTGCGCCACCGGCCTTGAAACCGTGGTGGGCCTGGCGAACAAGATCAAGCTGGGACAGATCGACTCAGCAGTGGCCGGCGGTGTGGATTCCGCTTCGGACGCTCCCGTGGTGGTCAGCGAGGGCCTTCGCGACGTGATCCTGGACCTCAGCCGGGCAAAGACACTGCCGCAGCGGCTGCAGATCCTCAGCCGGCTGCGGCCCAAAGACCTGGCCCCGTTGGCTCCCGGGACGGCCGAGCCCCGCACCGGCCTGTCCATGGGGGAGCACCAGGCCCTCACCACGGCACAGTGGAAGATTTCGCGTGAGGCCCAGGACGAGCTGGCCTACAACAGCCACCGGAACCTCGCGGCAGCCTACGAGTCCGGGTTCTTCGATGACCTCCTCACGCCGTACCGGGGCCTGGCGCGCGACGGCAACCTCCGCGCCGATACGTCGCTCGAAAAGCTCGCTACCCTCAAGCCGGTCTTCGGCAAGAACCTCGGTGCCGACGCCACCATGACGGCCGGCAACTCAACGCCGCTGACGGACGGGGCCTCAACGGTCCTGCTGGCCTCCGAAACCTGGGCGGACGCCCATGACCTGCCCAAGCTTGCGGCCGTGGTGGACGCCGAGGCTGCCGCCGTCGACTTTGTCCACGGCAAGGACGGCCTGCTGATGGCTCCCGTGTTCGCCGTGCCCAGGCTGCTGGTCCGGCAAGGCCTCACGCTTGCGGACATCGACTTCTTCGAAATCCACGAAGCCTTTGCCGCCACGGTCCTCAGCACTCTGGCGGCCTGGGAGGACGAAGAGTTCGGCCGGACCAGGCTCGGCCTGGAGGGCGCCTTTGGCAGCGTTGACCGTTCGCGCCTGAACGTTAACGGCTCGTCACTGGCCGCCGGCCACCCCTTCGCCGCCACCGGCGGCCGGATCGTGGCGTCCCTGGCCAAGCAGCTCCACGCCAAAGGCAGGACGGACGGCCGGCCCGCACGTGGCTTGGTCTCGGTCTGCGCCGCCGGCGGCCAGGGCGTCGTCGCAATTCTCGAATCGCTGTAGGGGACACAGATGACAGACAAGTACGCACAACTGGTACACCACGGCGTTGGCCGGAACGTGGCCAAAAGGCTCGGACTGCCCCAGCCCGCGGTTCTCCGCAGGTACCAGCCCGGGCAGCCCTTGATCACCGGCCCCGTCCTGGTGCAGGGAAATACCGCCGAAGCCGACAACCTGGCTGCCGAACTGCTCTCCTGGGACCTCGACGTCAGGCGGCACGCGGTACCCCGCGAAAAACTGGGTGCCATCATCCTGGCGCTGGACGAAGTAGCCGGCCCCGGGGATCTCGAAAAGCCCATCCTCACCGCAGCGGCCTCGCTGAGGGACCTCGCCCCCGGCGGCCGGGTGGTCACGGTGTCCCGGCCGGCGTCAGAGGCAGATTCCCCGGCCGCTGCGGCTGCCCGCCAGGGGATCGACGGGTTCCTGCGCTCGCTGGCCAAGGAACTGCGCGGCGGCGCCACTGGCAACGGCATAGTTCTCCGGGAAGGCGTCCAGGCAACAAGCGCAAGTTCCCTGGCCGCCCTCCGGTTCTTCCTCTCGGGCCGTTCCGCCTACGTGGACGGGCAGTTCATCAACGTGTCCAGCACCTCCGGAGAACCCGCCCGCGACGTTGACCAGCCGCTGGCAGGCAAGATTGCCGTTGTGACCGGAGCTGCCCGCGGCATCGGCGCAGCCATTGCACGCACCCTGCACCGTGACGGCGCCACGCTCATCCTTGTCGACGTTCCGGCCGCCGGTGACCAGCTGGCAGCCGTGGCGAACGAGGTCCGGGGGACAGCCCTGCAGCTGGACATCAGCAGGGACGACGCCGGGCAGCGGATCATCGGGCACGCGGCACAACGCCACGGTCGTCTGGACATCATGGTCCACAATGCAGGCATCACCCGGGATAAGCTCCTCGCCAACATGGACCACTCGAAGTGGAGCTCGGTGATCAGCATCAACATCACCGCGCAACTCCGGATCAACGAAGCGCTGCTTGCGTCTGAACACTTCCGGGAATCCCCGCGTATTGTGTCTGTTGCTTCCACCAGCGGCATCGCCGGCAACAGGGGGCAGACCAACTACGCGGCGTCCAAGGCAGGGGTAATGGGAATGGTCACGGCCAGCGCTCCGCTCCTGGCATCGCACGGGGGCAGCATCAATGCGGTGGCCCCGGGCTTCATCGAAACCGAGATGACGGCACGGATCCCCTTCGCCGTCAGGGAGATCGGGCGGCGGCTGAATTCGCTGCAGCAGGGCGGCACGCCAACGGATGTTGCGGAAACCATCGCGTTCCTGGCAAGCGACGCCGCCGCGGGTATCAACGGGCAGGTCCTGCGGGTATGCGGGCAGAACATGGTGGGGGCATGACCTCCGCCCAGCCGGTCATTCTGGGGGAGATGCCGTCGCTGTCCAAACTGTACGTCAACGCCGCAGCGCAGGCCGCACGCCGCCGGCTCTTGGGCGCCCATGAGGGCACTGCCCTGCCGGCTGAAAGCCATGAAGTGCGGGGCGTCGCCGTCGACGTTTCCACCCTCACCGCGTACCAGCACCTGATCGGTGAAACAGCCAGTGACGTGCTGCCTGCCGGGTTCATCCACGCCCTCGCCTTTCCCCTGGCCATAAGTGTGATGAACAGGGACGATTTTCCCCTGCCGTTGCTCGGTATGATCCACCTTCGCAACAGTGTGGAGCAGCGGATTCCCGTGTTCTTCACGGACGCCCTGGACATCACCGCCAGGGTGGAGAACCTGCGTGGGCACCGCGCGGGCACACAGGTGGACGTTATTGCCGAGGTCCGCCGGGCTGGAACAGCCGAGGTCTGCTGGCTGGGAATCTCCACGTACCTTGCCAAGGGAGTCTTCCTGCCGGGCATCGACAAATCGTCCCCGGCTCCCGACCGGGCGGAATTCAAGGCACCTGATCCCACGGCCCTCTGGCACCTCGGTGTTGATACCGGCCGTGCCTACGCGGCAGTGTCCGGCGACTTCAATCCCATTCACTTGAGCGTTCTCTCCGCCAAGGCATTGGGGATGCGACGGTCCATAGCGCACGGCATGTACCTTGCCTCAAGGGCGCTCGCCGATGTGGGCCCGTCCCGGGGTGATTCCTTCGCCTGGGACGTGGACTTCGACGCCCCGGTGTTTCTTCCCTGCCGGGTTGCCTTGGAGATCACAACAGTAGAGGGCCCTGCCGGAGCGTGGGGCAGGTCCGACTTCGTGGCCTGGAATCCCCGCTCAGGGAGGCGCCATTTCCACGGTTCAGTGAGCGCCCTCTAGGAAGCTGACCGGACAGCCCGCAGGATCCGGTGGAGGCTCAGGAGGACCGATTCGGACGCAGGGACCATGCCCTGGTCCGGCTGCCTCCCGGCGGTGGCTGCGAGGCAGGCTTCCACCGCCGACCTGGCCGCCTCGAGCTTCTCCTCCTGTGTGGCCGAATCATCCTCGCTGAACGAGCGCAGAAGATCACCCGCCGACTTCAGGGCGTCAGCCAGCGGGGCGTTGTCCTGCAGCGGCACCCCGTACGGCACGTCGCTCTCATAAATGACATCCGACAACACGTCCGTAATGTCCTGGATGTGGAAGGTCACCCGCTCCAGTTCGCGCAGGTTGCGGTAGTCGAGGTCAACATCGCGGGGGTGGAGTTTGCGCCGCGGGTTTGCCCGGCGGCTGGCGTCCGCTTCCTTGACGAGATGCCGGACTGAGCGGGCAGCGGCCGAGAGCTCGTCCGAACGGCGCGACCAGTCCTCGTGCTTGGGCGGCCACTCTTCCAGAAGTGCCTTGCCCATGTCAGTGAGCTGTTTCCCGAGGGCGATCCGCAAATCGTCAAGGCTGGCTGCCGCGGCATTGAAGTGCAGCGGTGGGAAAATCAGGAAATTTACGCCGATTCCCACAGCGACGCCGGCACCCATCTGGACGAGGTATCCGAAGGAAAAATCGTCCGGATTACTGCCGCCGATCAGCAGGACCAGCAGCGCCGCCGTCGGGATCCAGTCACTGCCCTTGCCAATTCCGGGAAGGCCCCCCAGCAGCACGCCAATGCCCATGATCAGGGCCACGGCAAGGGGCGATGGATCCGTCACGTTGACCAGCACGAACGCAAGGCCGATGCCCATGGCAAGGCCGGCAAGGGCCTGCAGTCCCTGCTGTATGGAGCCGGCAACATTGTGGTACATGGCCACCAGCGCGCCCAGCGGTGCGTAGTAGGGATACTGGGCAGCCACTCCCGGCATCAGCGGAGCGATGAGGAACGCCACTCCGGCAGCAACTGCCGCTTTTGCCGCCAGCTGGAGCCGTTGCGTTGCAAAGGCCGCAGACAGCCCCGATACCGCCTGTTTGAGGAAAATGGTCCCCTTGGCCCAGCGGGCATCCGGGCGTACTTTCGGCTTGGTCATCCGGACAACGTTACGGGCGACTTACGGTTGCGGACAAAGCTGCTGGTCAAGCGTCCGCGCCGGCACGGGAGCAGGAAGGTTCAGGACAAGTCCGCCGCCGATCGGCGTACTTCAGCTGCCAGTCGGTGTGCACGGCCCGGTGTCCGGCCGTCCTCCTGCCGCTGCGGGATGTAGCCGAACCCCAGCCCATAGGCCGGGTCCGCAAACCCGAGGGCGGCGTTGGCGCCCTCATGCCCGAACGCCCGGTGGCTGCCGAAGTTGCGCGACGGGTGCGGTTTCATGAAGACAACGGCGAACGCGTTGTCCAGGCCGGAGGAGCGGTCGAGGCCCCACACTTGTTCCCGGGACATGAGGTCAACGGTGGCAGCGTTGAGGAACGGTGTCCCTCCGTTGGTGCCCGTGGTGGCCGCGGCGTAGAGGCGGGCCAGGCCTTCAGCGGTTCCCACCCCTCCGGCCGCGGACATTCCTGCGGCCCGCACGGAGCGGATGTTGGGGAGTTCCATGATGGTGCTTGCGGGGGCGTTGCTGTTCAGGCCTTCAAGGCTGAGTGGATCCATCCAGGGTTGCTCCGGGCTGGCCGAATAAAGGACGTTCCGGTAGCGGGAGTCCTGTTCCTCCGGCAGGCCGAGGAAAAAGTCGACGCCGAACGGACCCCGGATCCGCCGGCCATACACCTCTTGCAGCGTTTCTCCGGCCGTGCGGCGGCACAGTTCCTCCATGATGATCCCGATGGTGAGCGCGTGGTAGCCGAACTGCCTGCCGGGCTCCCAGGCCGGGGCCTCTGCGGCGAGCCGGGCAGCGGCGGCCGGGGTGGTGAACTCTTCCAGGGGGAAGCCGCCTTCCACGCCCATGAGCCCGGCCTGGTGGGATAAGGCCTGCCGGACCAGGAGCTGGTCTTTTCCATGCACCCCGAACTCCGGCCAGTAGTGTGCCACGGTCTGGTCCAGGTTCAGCAGTCCGTCTTGTACCAGCAGTCCGATCACCATGGCGGCCACGCCCTTGGAACAGGAATACGCCCCTGTCACGGAGTCCGGAGCCATGTCCGGCCCGCCGGACAGCCCCACCACCTGGACGCCGTCCTTATACGCGGCCAGTTGCGCGCTGTACTGCGGGTCATCGCGAAGGAATGAGTCGAACAGTTCCAGGACGCCGCCGTATCCGGGCGCCACAAAGCCGTGTGATGTCTGCATGGCGCAATTCTAGCCGGAAAGCGCTTACCGAGCGGCGCCGACTATTGTTCCGGAGCAGCCCCGTGGCCGGGCGCCACTTGCTCGCCCTCTTTGACGGGTCCGGGCGGGGTGCCGTCTCCAAAGGGCCGGCCGCCAAGTGCTTCCCGGCCGTGGGCTTCCAGCCAGCCACGCAGGTCCGGTCCCGCAGGAACGATGCCGGTGGGGTTGATGTCCTCATGGACGACGTAATAGTGCTGCTTGATCTGCACGAAGTCGATGGTGTCCCCAAAGCCGGGGGTCTGGAAGAGGTCCCGGGCGTAGCCCCAGAGGGCGGGCATTTCGTTGAGTTTCTGGCGGTTGCACTTGAAGTGGCCGTGGTAAACGGCGTCGAAGCGGGCCAGCGTGGTGAACAGCCGGACGTCCGCTTCGGTGATGGTGTCGCCCACCAGGTAGCGCTGCCTCGAGAGCCGGTCTTCCAGCCAGTCAAGCGCGGACCACAGCCGGGCGTAGGCGGCGTCGTAGGCTTCCTGGGACCCTGCAAAGCCGCAGCGGTATACCCCGTTGTTGACCTCGGTGAACACGCGCTTGTTGACCTGGTCGATCTCCTCCCGCAGAGTCTCCGGGTACAGGTCCGGCGCCCCCGGGCGGTGGAACTCCGTCCATTCGGTGGCGAAGTCCAGGGTGATCTGCGGGAAATTGTTGGTTACCACGGCGCCGCTGGCCACGTCCACGATTGCCGGGACGGTGATGCCCCGCGGGTAGCCAGGAAAACGCCTGAAGTAGGCATCCTGGAGTCTTCCGATACCCAGGACCGGGTCCACGCCTCCCGGATCGAGGTCAAAGGTCCACGATCGCGCATCATGGGTGGGGCCGGGCTGTCCCAGGGAAATAGCGTCCTCCAGGCCGAGCAGGCGCCGGACAATGACAGTCCTGTTCGCCCAGGGGCAGGCACGTGCGGCGATCAGCCGGTAGCGGCCCGCCTCCACGGGCCAGCCGGGCTCGCCATTGCTGCCCGGGGAACCATCCTTGGTGATGCGGTCCTCGATGTAATTGGTATCACGGTTGAATTCCGCTCCACCGGTGACATAGGCGCCGCGGGTACTGTGCTCTGCGCCGCCCCCCTCGGTGGCCTGCTGGGTGGTGTCCGTTTCCTGGCTCATGGGACCAGCCTATGCTCCCGCATACAGGACTGTGGAGATGGGCTGCCAGGCCCACAGCCAGGAGCCCGCCACCAGTGCTGCGAAAAGGACGATCCAGACTGCTGAGGGAACCGACGTGGCGCGCCACAGCAGGTAGGCGTCAGAGCTGGCCAGCCGTTCCCGCCGGCGCAGGTGAAGGTGCGCCAGCTTGATCAGGTCGCGCACGGCGGCCACCAGCAGTGCCACACCCAGGATGACGGCCACATGCCCTACGAATGACGTCGGAACCAAAAGGATGAGAAGCACTGTCACCGCGATCGCGGTGACAGTGATGAGGATGCCGGCAAGATTCCGCAGGAACAGCAGCGAGGCAGCCAGGGCCAGGCCACCGGCCATGATGGCGGCCGGGCCCCAGCCATTGAACCCGCACCAGACAAACGCGGCACCTACGATTGCCGGGACCGGATACCCCCAAAAGCATGACCATGCGCTGGCGAGCATGCTGCGGCTGTACGTGGTGGTGGTTCCAGAATGGTCGAGGCGGAGCCGGATGCCCGAGAGCCGCTGGCCACTGAGCAGTGCTGCCACCGCGTGCCCCATTTCGTGCGTTGCCGTGGCCAGCAGGCCGAAATACCTCCACGAACGCCGCGGAACTGACAGGGCTGCAGCTACAACCAGAGCCAGCACCAGCTCGGTAAGAGTCACGCTCGGGGAGTCCGCGCGGCTGAACGCGTCCAGCAGTCTGGTCCAGAGGTCGCCGGGTATGTTCATCGAGGCCAGGTGCCGGCCTTGTCATCGTGTTCCATACGCGCCACAGTACCGGGGCCTCCTGGGTGCCGGCTTAAAACCGAAAGGCACGCCAACGTCAGGGCGCGCCTTAGGATCGGTGGGGCCACGGATGTTCCCGAAGCCCCACGTCGACTGTATTAACTAGCCTTCGCACTCGGTGCAGTAGCTGTGGCCATCCTTCTGGCGAGCAATCTGGGACCGGTGACGGACCAGGAAGCAGGAGTAGCAGGTGAATTCATCTTCAGCCTGCGGGATGACCTGTACCACGAGCTCTTCGGCCACGAACTCGCCTCCGGGCACGCCTGCGCCGTCGAGCCCGTCAGCCTCATCCAGCTCAAGCACAACGCTGCGTGCATCGGGAGCATTTGCTGACTGGAGCTGCTCGAGTGAGTTGTCCTGCGATTCCTTGACGTCGGAGCGCAGTTCATCGTAATCGGTTGCCACTTTAGGTGCTTCTCTTTTCTTTGGTTCGCCTGTCGCGTATGAAACGTACAGCATCACGAGGCTATTCCCCAATAGCCGGAGTATGTTGGGCGTCCGCTGGGTAAGGGTTGAACGGACGCAGTCCGCGGTTAATCACCGCAGCATGTGGGTGCCGGCCAGTGGAGGACGCAACGGACGGAGGCGTTCCCCACACTATGAGTAAGGGGTAAACATGGAGCAGCTCACCGCAGAGTTCGGTGGTTCGCGGCGGACAGGTACCGGCGTTGGCCCTGTCCTGGAAAAATTCCAGGACGTGACGAGGATCGCTGTACTGCGGGGCGGAGGCCTGGGCGATCTCGTCTTTGCCCTCCCTGCCATATCCGCCCTCAAAGCGGCATATCCCGACGCATCAGTCACCTTGCTGGGCACGCCTGTGCACCAGGCACTGCTTGCCGCCACCACAAGTCCCGTAGACGAGGTGTGCATCCTTCCGTTTGCTGAGGGCGTCCGTCCGGGGCAGGAGAACGCGGACGAGCTGGAGGTGTTTCTTGACGATATGCGGGGACAGGGGTTCGACCTGGCCGTCCAGCTCCACGGCGGAGGGCGCTACTCAAACCCGTTCCTCCTTCGCCTCGGCGCGCGGCACACGGTGGGCACACGGACAGCGGACGCCGCCAGCTTGGAGCGTACCGTTCCCTACCTCTATTACCAGCACGAGCCGCTAAGGGCACTGGAAGTGGCCGGCCTGGCCGGCGCCTTCCCCGTCGACCTGGAGGCCCGCCTGGCGCCCGCGCCGGGACTGGCCCGCCCCGCCGTCGCAATGGACGACGGCGGCGCCGCGCCTTTGGTGGTGGTGCATCCGGGCGCCACAGATCCCCGCCGCCGCTGGCCGGCTGGGCGGTTTGCTGAACTTGCGGCGGCGTGCGCCGCGGACGGGCTCCGGGTTGTTGTCGTCGGGGACGGGAGCGAACAGGGACTGGCCGCAGAGATCGCGGAGCAGGCAGCCTCCGCCCACGTCCGTTCCCTGGCGGGGGACCTGGATATGGGCGGACTTGTGGCGCTCCTGGCCAGCGCTGATGTGGTTGTTGGCAACGACAGCGGCCCCCGGCACCTCGCCCAGGCACTGGGAGTCCCCACTGTTGGAATTTTCTGGGCGGGCAACGTCATCAACGCCGCGGCGCTGGGCAGGAGCCTGCACCGCATCCACGCATCCTGGGTCACCGCCTGCCTTTCCTGCGGGATAGACGTCACCCAGGTTGGCTGGACGGCGCCCAGGTGCCCGCACAACGATTCACTGGTGGCCGATGTTGCAGTGCGGGATGTCTATGAGGACGTGCGGAGCCTGGCCGCCACCGAACTGCCGGAAGGGGACGCATGAGCGGCGGGGAACTCCTCGCCCACGCCGCGCCCGGGAATCAGGGCGGCGGAAGACCGGAACTCCTGGTGCTTCGGGCACTGAAGCTGGGGGACCTGCTGGTGGCCGTGCCTGCCCTTAAGGCCCTTCGCCGCGCCTACCCTGGGCATCGGCTGCGGTATGCGGCGCAGGGATGGCTGTCCGAGGCACTGGGACTGGTGGGCGGCTACGAGCTGCTGCCCACCCATGGCCTGGACGAGCCGCTGGCCGTGGAACCCGGCGTGGTGGATGTCGCAGTGAACCTGCACGGCAGTGGTCCCGAGAGCCAGGGCCGGATTGAGGCATTGCAGGCGCGGCGAACCATCGGGCACCGGAGCGAACACCGGGACGGGCCGCCGTGGCGTGCCAGGCTGCATGAAAGGGAGCGCTGGGCCGCGCTCCTGGAGTGGCACGGCATCGAAGCTGATCCGCTCGACATCCAGCTGAATACGCCCCATCAGCCCAGCCCCGTTCCCGCAGCCAGCGTTCTGCATGTCGGGGCGGCCTATGGCAGCCGCCTCTGGCCTGCTGAGCGGTTCGCCGCCGTTGCGTCTGCGCTCGCCGTGGCCGGGCACAATGTCGTCTTTACGGGCGGCAGCCAGGAACGGGAGCGTGCAGTGGAGGTATGCCGGCAGTCCGGCCTGTCCGGCGACGCGGTGCTGGCCGGAAGGCTGGGATTGGGGGAGTTCGCTGCCACCATCGCAGCGGCCCGGCTGGTGATCTCCGCGGATACCGGGGCCGCGCACCTGGCCTCCGCGTACGGGACGCCGTCGGTGGTGCTGTTTGGGCCTGCTCCGCCCGAAATCTGGGGCCCGCCCCCGGGTCCGCATATAGTCCTGACCCGGGCTGAGCTGCGTCGGGGTGACACGTTTGCCCACCACCCGGACCCTGCCCTGCTGGCGGTCACCGTGCAGGATGTCCTGGCCGCAGTGGGGGAACTGGGCGTCCTGTAGAGCTCCCTGGACCCGGCGAAATCGAACTGGGACTCGTCTCTCTGTGCACGCCTGCACGGCCTAAAATATTAGCTATGGGCACTGAGCTGGAAATTGCCTTGGTGTTGTCCACGGCGTTCCTTTGGGTCACGGGCACATTCGCAATTTTGTCCGCGAGTGACCGCCCGGAGAGGAAAGCCCGCCGCCGGGAGCGCAGGGCCAGCCGGGCCAGTGAGCGCCGCGTCCTGTACAGGCCGGCAGTCAGGGGTTCGCGGCTCGCAGAAGGCGCCAGCCCCCCACGGAGACTTCATCCGCATTGACACTGCCAGACGGTGCCGGGCCTGCGGGCACAGGCAGACTGTCGGCCGCGCCCTAGCCCATTGTCCTCCCAGTCCACACCGGTAGGATCGCTTCAAGCTACAAACCCAATACACGTCCCGGGGGTTGGTCCATCCATGTTTCGTAGCACGCGATCTGTGAGGCATCTGCTGGCCGCCGGAATGGCAACCCTGAGCCTGGTAGTCCTTGCCGCCTGCGGATCTCCCGAGGAAAAGTCCGTACATTTCACCGCCGCCGGAGATATCGGTCTGGGCGAGGGTGCCCTGGCGGTGCTGGACACGGTGGCCGAACTGAAGCCGGACTTCAACATCGCGCTGGGTGATTTCCCCTATGAGCCCGGTGCCGACCAGGAATTCTGCGACATGGTTACCGGGGAGCTGGGAGCGGACTTCCCTTACCAGCTGCTTCCTGGAAACCATGAGAGTGACGGCTCTGACGGCGACATCAAGAAGTTGGCGGCATGCCTGCCTAACAGGCTTCCCGGACTGCAAGGCGACTACGCGGAGCAGTGGTTCGTCGACGTTCCGCAGGAAGAACCCCTGGCGCGGATCATCGTCGTTTCACCTGGCATCGAATTTCCGGATGGCAAACTCGACTACTCAAAGGGCAGCGATCGGTGGAACTGGACGGAAAAGGCAATCGACGGAGCGCGGGCGGAGAACATCCCCTGGACAGTGGTGGCCATGCATACGCCCTGTTTCACGATGGGCCGATATGCCTGCGCAGCTGGGGAGTCACTCACCAACATGCTGATCAGCAAGAAGGTGGACGTGGTTCTCAACGGCCATGAGCACCTGTACCAGCGGACACACCAACTCGGCTTCAGTGACCGGTGTGAGTACATGACAGTCAAAACCGTCGAGAAGAGATGCGTGGTGGACACCGGAGACTCCATGACCCAAGGCAGGGGAACGGTCTTCATCACTGTGGGCATTGGGGGGCGGACACCCCGCGAAATCAATCGCGACGACCCCGAGTCGCACTATTTCGCATCCTGGTCAGCCGGTAACCACAATTCGACCCTCGGGACGCTGGATGTGACCGCAACCACCAGCCGCATGGACGTGAAACTTGTCCCGGCGGACGGCTACACCTTCTCTGATTCCTTCAGCATCCGGAAGTAACCACGGACGCAGGGTTCGCCACAAACAGCAAAGCCGGGAACTAGGTCCGGGCGGTGAGTGGAGCCGGCGACGGCTGGGGGGCGAGCGCACGTGGTCTCAGGCGTACGCTCTCGTCGCCGGCTCCGTGAACCACATTAGGATCTGCGTGCCGCGGGCACACGAGTAGTTGGTACCTGCTTTGAAAGGGCCCCGTACGCGGCCCCCCATTTGCCAGCAACCGGCCCAGGGGGCAGTGACACAAAAAAGCCCCGGAAAATCAATGATTTTCCGAGGCTTCCCTTTGTGCGCGGAGGGGGACTTGAACCCCCACCCCCTTTCGAGGACTAGCACCTCAAGCTAGCGCGTCTGCCATTCCGCCACCCGCGCAGGTGGTAATTCGGAAACCGTTTCCGCCTTTCAGCGTTTCGCGTTTCTCCGAAGCAGCGAGAAAAACTCTAACACGACTTTTCCTGAAACATCGAATCGGGCCAAGTGGGTAGGCTGAGGGCAGTGCATCAGTACTGCACCAGCCAGTCATTTCCCAGTGAGGAGCCCTCCATGTCTGACGTCCTGCCCGAGGATGAAGTTGTCCGGATCTGCCAGGAACTCATCCGGATAGACACCTCGAACTTCGGTGACGGGTCGGGCCCGGGGGAGCGTGCCGCGGCAGAGTATGCCGCCGGGCTTATCGAGGAAGTCGGCATGGAGGCCGAAATCTTTGAGTCTGCTCCGGGGCGGGCCAACGTGGTCACCCGCATGGCCGGTGAGGACCCGTCCGCCAGCGCCCTCGTGGTGCACGGCCACCTCGACGTGGTCCCGGCGCTTCGGGACCAGTGGTCTGTGGACCCGTTCGGCGCGGAACTGAAGGACGGGCTGATCTGGGGACGCGGCGCCGTCGACATGAAAGACATGGACGCCATGATCCTTGCCGTGCTGCGGGGATTCGCCCGGACAGGCAGGAAGCCCAAGCGGGACATCATCTTCGCCTTCTTCGCGGACGAGGAGGCGGGCGGCGCCTACGGTGCCCGCTACGCCGTGGACAAGCGCCCGGAACTGTTTGAGGGTGCCACCGAGGCGATCTCCGAGGTGGGCGGATTCTCTGCCACTATCGGCGGCCAGCGGACGTACCTCCTCCAGACAGCCGAGAAGGGCATCTCGTGGTTGCGGCTCGTTGCCCACGGCAGGGCGGGACACGGCTCGCAGATCAGCACGGACAACGCCGTGACGCGGCTGGCCGGAGCCGTGACGCGCATCGGGGAGTACAAGTGGCCCATTGAGCTGACCCCCACAACCCGCCAGTTCCTGGACGGCGTGACGGAACTCACGGGCGTGGAGTTCGATGCAGACAACCCGGACATTCTGCTGAGCCAGCTGGGGACCGTAGCCCGGTTCGTGGGGGCAACACTCCAGAACACCACCAACCCCACGCTGCTCAAGGGCGGCTATAAGCACAACGTCATTCCGGAGTCCGCGGAGGCGCTGATCGACTGCCGCACCCTGCCCGGCCAGCAGGAGCACGTCCTGGAAATCGTCCGCGACCTGGCCGGCACGGGCGTCGACGTCAGCTACGTCCACCAGGACGTCTCCCTGGAGGTGCCCTTCGCAGGCAACCTGGTGGATTCCATGATCGACGCCCTGCACTCCGAGGACCCTGGCGCCAAGGTCCTGCCCTACACCCTCTCCGGCGGCACAGACAACAAATCGCTGAGCAGGCTCGGCATCACCGGCTACGGCTTTGCGCCCCTGATGCTGCCGGATGAGCTGGACTTCACCGGCATGTTCCACGGCGTGGATGAGCGGGTTCCCGCGGATTCCCTGAAGTTCGGTGCACGGGTCCTCAACACCCTGCTTACCAACTACTGAGCGGGCCGCCATGACCCCCGAGGAAGTCCTGCCCCACGCCCTCTTGGAGCAGATCCGCGGCCGTGCCGCCGGTTACGACCGGGAGAACGCGTTCTTCCATGAGGACCTTGCGGAGCTTGTAGAGGCCGGTTACCTGAAGATGTTCGTGCCAGCGGACGACGGCGGCCTGGGCTTTGGCCTCGAAGCGGCGGCACAGTGCCAGCGCAGGCTGGCTACGGCTGCGCCAGCCACGGCACTGGCCGTGAATATGCACCTGGTGTGGACCGGCGTCGCGCATGTCCTCAAAGCCCGCGGTGACAGCTCCCTCGACTTCGTCCTCAAGGAAGCGGCGAAGGGCGAGATTTTCGCGTTCGGCAACTCCGAGGCCGGTAACGATTCGGTCCTGTTCGATTCGCGGACCACAGCTATGCCCTTGCCCGGCGGCGGCTACTCCTTCACGGGGACCAAAATCTTCACCAGCCTCTCGCCGGCGTGGACCCGGCTGGGGATTTTCGGCAAGGACCCGGACGGCCGGGATGGGGAAGGCGAGCTGGTCCACGGCTTCATCACCCGGGAAACGCCCGGATACCGCATCGTGGACGACTGGGACACCCTGGGCATGCGGGCCAGCCAGTCCAACACCACCATCCTTGATGGGGCCACTGTTCCGCCGGAACGGATCTTCCGCAGGATCCCCGTCGGCCCCAGCAGGGACCCGCTGATCTTCGCTATCTTCGCCTGTTTCGAGACGCTGCTCGCAGCCGTCTACACGGGCCTGGGGGAGCGCGCCCTCGCCGTGGGCGTGGACACGGTAAAGCGGCGCACCTCATTCAAGAACAACGGACGCAGCTACGCGCAGGATCCGGACATCCGCTGGAAGGTTGCAGCGGCGGCCATGGCCATGGACAGCCTGTATCCGCAGTTGGCCTCTGTGGCCGCTGAGGTGGACGGACTCGTGGACCACGGACCGCAGTGGTTCCCAAAGCTGGTGGGGCTGAAGGTGAACGCCACGGAGACTGCGCGGCGTGTTGTGGACCTGGCCATCCGCGTCAGCGGGGGATCGAGCTATTTCCGCGGCTCAGAACTGGAGCGTCTCTACCGCGACGTACTGGCAGGCATGTTCCATCCGTCCGATGACGAGTCCGCCCACAACACCGTTGCCAACGCCTGGCTGGGACCGCTGGAAGGCTAGACCGTCCGCTGGACCTGCAGCACCCGCCGGCGCAGCCAAAAGCGGCGGCCCCCGCCCACGTAGAGCTTGCTGCGTTCGAGCTCCCACTTGCCGTACTCGGAATGTTCCACCAGGCGGCGCCGTGCCTCATGCAGTGAATCATCAGGACTGACCGTCAGTACGAGGTACTCGTACTGCCTCAAATAGTCCCGTTCCCGCTGGACCGAGCTGGTGAGAAATTGTTCCTTCATTGCTCTCCATTTTCGTCCTTTTCCGGCTAACGTGAAGTCATGAGCATCGATCCGCGTGTCGCGCTTCAGTCCTTGACCACCGCTATGGAAGAACACCTTATAGCAGCATCCAACCGCCGCGGAGATGGTGACCCCTCCGTGGAGGCGGCGTTCTTTGCGGTCGCAGACGCCTTCGAAGTTTATGAAGATGCGCTCTATGAGGCCTACAACGAGGTAACGCCGCTCCAGGTCTTTGATGACGAGGACGACGAGGACGAGGAAAGCGACGTGGATGACGACGAGGACCTGGAGATTGTCCAGGAGTAGGGCCGCAGACTTACAGCGGCGCTGAAACATCCTCAAGGGCCCGGGCAATTTCGGGCGGCAGCGGTGTGAGCTGCGCGTCCAACAGCTCTTTCAGCTGCGCGGGCGTTCGAGGACCCACAATGGCGGTGGCCACGCCGTGCTGGGACAGGAGCCAACTGAGGGAGACGTCCTGCGGAGTCCGCCCCAGGCCCTTGGCCGCCATGCATACGGCCTCCACGGTCCGGGACGGCTTCTCCTCCAGGTAGGGCTCCACGTACCCGGCTTCGGCCGCTGATGCGGCCCGGGATCCGGAGGGGATGCTGCCGCGGTACTTGCCGGTCAGCACGCCGCGGCCCAGCGGCGCCCAGGCCATAAGGCCTAGGCCTGCGTCTTCCGCCGCGGGGATGAGTTCAGCTTCGGGGCGGCGCTGCAGGAACGAGTACTCGGACTGGACCGCTACCAGTGGGAACCCGGCAACCGCAGCCGCCTTGGCCGTCTGCCACCCGTTGAAGTTGGAAACGCCCGCATACCGTGCCCTGCCGGTACGGACCGCGAATTCCAACGCGGACAGGGTTTCGTCCAGCGGAACGTTGGCGTCCCAGGCCTGGGCAAACCAGATATCCACGTAATCGGTGCCCAACCGGGCCAAACTCGCGTCAAGTCCGGTGAGCATGGCATTCCGCGAGGTGTCCACGCCGCGCCGGCCATCCGGCGTCGTCATCCCCGCTTTGGTCGAGATGGAAATCTCCGTCCGCGCCACGACGTCGCCGAGCAGTGAGCCGATCATTGCCTCCGACCTGCCGCCGGCGTAGGACGCGGCAGTATCAACGTGCCGGCCGCCCGCGTTAAGGAAGGTGCGCAGAAGTTCCGAGGCGTCCTGTTCGTCGATTTCGCCGGCCCAGCCCATGGTGCCGAGGGAAAGGGCGGACACACGCAATCCACTGTTGCCGACGTAACGCTGCTGCATAGCAGCAAGCTTACGGGCAGAACCGTCACTGCCTATGACGTAGGGTCTTAGCGTGAACTGGTTTGAGGCGGCCCTGCTGGGCCTAGTGCAGGGACTGACCGAATTTCTACCGATTTCATCAAGTGCGCATCTTCGGATTGTGGGGCAATTCCTGCCCAATGCGGCTGACCCGGGGGCAGCGTTCACAGCCATCACCCAGTTGGGCACCGAGACCGCGGTCCTGGTCTATTTCTGGCGGGACATTGTCCGGATCGTTAAGGGTTGGACGGGTTCGCTGACCGGGAAGGTATCGCGGCAGGACCCGGACGCCCGGATGGGCTGGCTGGTCATCCTGGGCAGCCTTCCAATCATCATTCTGGGCCTTCTGTTCCAGGACCAGATCGAGTCCGTGCTCCGCAGCATGTGGATCGTTGCCACCATGTTGATAGTCTTTGGGCTTTTCCTTGCCGTTGCGGACGCTATCGGCAGGCAGGAACGGGACCTCAGCAGGCTGACCTACAAGCACGGCATCCTCTATGGCTTCGCGCAGGCCCTGGCCCTGATTCCCGGCGTTTCCAGGTCCGGAGGCACCATCACGGCCGGCCTCCTGATGGGCTACACCCGCGAGGCCGCCGCGCGTTATTCCTTTCTTCTTGCCATCCCTGCGGTGTTCGGCAGCGGGTTCTACCAGCTCTACAAGACGGTCACCAATGAGGGCATCGCCGGCCCGTACGGGCTGCCGGAAACCGCCCTGGCCACGATGATCGCCTTCGTTGTGGGATACGTCATCATCGGCTGGTTCCTGAAGTTCGTGTCCACCCGCAGTTACCGCTTGTTCGTCTGGTACCGGATCTTCCTTGGGCTGGCCCTGTACCTCCTGCTCGGTTTCAATGTCATCAGCGCCTAGCACTAGGCTTGGTGTGTGAAATCCTGGATATCCTGCCCCGTTCCTGACGTGCCCGGAAGCATGCCCGCCATCCGGCTGTTCGACACAGCGGTGCGCCGCGAGGTGGTACTGGAGAACGAGGACAGGCCTTCCATGTATGTCTGCGGCATCACGCCGTACGACGCCACCCACATGGGGCACGCATCCAGCTACGTGGCTTTTGACCTCCTGAACCGCGCCTGGCGGGACTCCGGCCGTGAGGTTTCCTATGTGCAGAACGTCACGGATGTTGACGATCCGCTCCTGGAACGTGCCGAGGCGACGGGTGTTGACTGGCGGGACCTGGCTGCCGGCCAGATCGAGCTTTTCCAAGCGGACATGGAGGCACTCAACGTCCTGCCGCCGGACCACTATGTGGGCGCCGTGGAGTCCATTGGGCTGATCGTCCCGGAAGTGGAACGGCTTGTGAGCCTGGGGCTGGCCTACACAGTGCAGGGCAGCAATGGCGAGCCTGACGGGGACGTCTATTACGACGTCGAGGCGGCGGGCAAGCAGTCCGTCGCACCTGATGCGTGGACGCTGGGATGCATCTCCGGGCTCGCAGAGAGCGAGATGCTCGAGCTCTTCGCGGAACGAGGCGGCGATCCCGGACGGGCCGGCAAGCGGCAGGCACTGGACCCACTGCTGTGGCGCGTGGCCCGCGAAGGCGAACCGAGCTGGCCCGGCGGCAGCCTGGGAGCAGGGAGGCCCGGCTGGCATATTGAATGCACAGTCATCGCGCAGAAGTACCTGCCTTCACCCTTCACTGTCCAGGGCGGCGGTTCGGACCTCATCTTCCCGCACCACGAGATGGGCGCCGGGCACGCCTACTCGCTTGCGGGTGTTCCGCTGGCAAAGCACTACGCCCACGCCGGCATGGTGGGCCTCGACGGCGAGAAGATGAGCAAGTCCAGGGGAAACCTGGTGCTCGTGTCGAAACTCCGGGCGGCGGGGGAGGACCCCGCCGCGATCCGCCTTGGCATCCTCGCCCACCACTACCGCTCCGACTGGGCCTGGACCAACGAAGGGTTCGAGGAGGCAAAGGCCACACTGGCTGCGTGGCGCCGTGCCCTGGGCCAGGCCCCCACAGGCTCCGCCGCCCCCTTGGTGGCCGAGATGCGCGCAGCGCTTGCCGCCGACCTCAACGCTCCTGCCGCCGTCGCGGCGATCTCCCGCTGGGCGGAGCAGGCAAACGCCGACGGCGGACCTGCAAGTCCTGCCGACCAGGCCCTTGTCAAGGATGCGGTGGACGCCCTGCTGGGAGTGCTTCTCTAAATCACCGTCCAGGGCATGAGGCAGCGCCCTCTCGCAGGGCGCTGCCGGTCAGGGCCGGTCCTGGCCCCGACGCTTGAGGTAACGCTCGAATTCGCGGGCAATCGATTCGCCGGTGGCTTCCGGGAGATCGGCCGTGTCCTTTGCTTCCTCGAGCTGCCGGACGTAGGCCGCGATTTCGGGATCCTCCGTGGCCAGTTCGTCCACGCCCCGCTCCCACGCGTCCGCTTCCTCAGCCAGCTCGTGCGTGTCCAGGGGAACCTGGAGCAGTTCTTCAATCCGGTGCAGGAGTGCCAACTGGGCTTTCGGCGACGGCGCCTGGGCAACATAGTGCGGGACGGCGGCCCACAGCGAAACCGTGGGGATGCCTGCCAGCAGTGCCACCTCGGACAGCACGCCGACGATGCCCACCGGGCCTTCATACTGGGAGGCTTCCAGGTTCATCCGTTCGCGCAGCGGGGCATCGTCCGACGAGGTGCTGACCGGAATCGGCCTGCTGTGCGGAACATCCGCCAGCAGGGCCCCGACCAGGACAACATAGTCAACGTTCAGCGCTTCGGCATGGACCAGGAGTTCCGCGGTGTAGGCGCGCCATTTATAGGACGGCTCCGTGCCCTGGACAAAGATGACGTCCACGTTGGAGTCCGGAGCGCTTGCTTTATAGATACGTGTGGAAGGCCATTTGATTTTGCGTTCACCGGCTGCGTTCCGGCGCACTGTGGGGCGCGTGAACTGGAAGTCGTAATACTCGTCGGCGTCGATGGAGGCCACTTTCTTGCCGCCCCACAATTTGTTCAGGTAGCGCAGGGAGTCGCTGGCCGCTTCCCCCGCGTCATTCCAGCCTTCAAAGGCGGCAAGCATCACTGTCACGCGCTGTCCGTCAGCTGCCGGCTGCAGGAACCGCTCCTGTTCGGGCCCGGCACCCGGTTCTGTGGTGTCTCCCTCGAAGCTATTCATTTCTTCACCCTACGTCCAAGGACCGCGGCTTTGCATTGAATGAAGCGCCGAAACATCATGCAGAAGCAGCGCCGGCGGTGCCGGAGAGCGCGATATTCGCCGAGGGCGTAGCCATCAGCCGGCGCCCAGGCAGTCCCCGTAGACTGAGGGCATGCGATTGCCAGCCGACAGTTCCCCGCTCAAAGCCGTCCTGTGGGACATGGACGGGACGATCGTTGATACGGAGCCCTACTGGATCGCCGCCGAACACGCGCTGGTGGAAGCCCACGGCGGGACGTGGTCCCATGACCAGGCCATGCAGCTGGTTGGGCAGTCGCTGACTTTTTCCGCCGGGCTCCTCCAGGATGCCGGCGTGGAGCTGGAAATCCGGGACATCATCGATAGCCTCACCGGCTCGGTGGTCAGCAGCGTCCAGCGCCAGGTGCCGTGGCGGCCGGGTGCACGCGAACTCCTTGAGGAACTCCACCTCGCCGGTGTCCGGTGCGCACTGGTCACCATGTCCGAGGGCCCGCTGGCCAGGCAGGTGGTGGCCAGCCTTCCACGGCAGTACTTCGAGGTCCTGGTAACAGGGGACACCGTAGCCCAAGGCAAACCACACCCCGAGGCGTACCTGACCGCCGTCGAATGGCTGCAGGACGCAGACCCGGACCTGGGCCTGCACCACTGCGTCGCTTTGGAGGACTCGGTGCCCGGCGTCACCGCGGCCGTGGCATCCGGCGTGGCAACCGTGGCAATTCCCCATATTGTTCCGCTGCCCGAGGATGAGCGCTACACCCTGTGGGATTCCCTGGCAGGCCGCACCGTGACCGACCTCGAATCGCTCCTCCTCGGCGGCCCGGAGCTTCACCGGTCCGCTGAACCGGCCAGGCCGCTTGGGGACCGCCGGTGACCGAGACCACTGTCCCGGCCAGGCGCGAAGGCATTCCGCTGGGCCGGATCGCCGGCGTCCCGGTGGTACTGGCCTATTCCTGGTTCATCATCGCCGCCTTCACGGTCATCGTGTACGGACCCGTCCTGGCCCGGCAGAACCCTGCCCTCGGCGTCAGTGCCTACATCGTGGCGTTCGCCTACGCCGTGCTGCTTCTCGTCTCGGTCCTGGTCCACGAGCTCGCCCACGCCCTGACGGCAAGAATCTACGGCTGGCCCACGCAGAAGATCGTGCTCAACCTGTGGGGCGGGCACACCCAGTTTGAGAGCTTCACCGCGTCGCCGGGACGGTCCGTCCTCGTGGCCCTCGCCGGGCCGGCTGCGAACTTCATCCTGGCCGGAGGAGCCTGGCTGCTGCTCAGCACGGCAAGCATGGGCAGCGTTGCCGAGATTCTCACCAACATCTTTATGTGGGCCAACTTCCTGATTGCCGTCTTCAACGTGCTCCCGGGCCTTCCGCTGGACGGCGGACGGCTGGTCGAATCAGCAGTGTGGAAGGCCACGGGCAGCCAGGCCAAGGGCACGGTGGCGGCCGGGTGGGGAGGGCGAATCATCGTCGTCGCCATCGGTTACTGGTTCGTTGCCAGACCGCTCCTTGCCGGTGATGCTCCTGATTTCAGCCTGCTGATGATCACCGTGCTGGTAGGTGGCTTCCTCTGGATGGGCGCCTCAGCATCCATCCAGCAGGGAACCCTCCGGGGTCGGCTCCACCTGGTCAGCGCGGCAGGGCTTTCGACCCCCGCCGCCGGCCTGCCTTCAACGGCCACAGTGAAGGATGCCCTCCAGTACGGTGGCGGGGGAGCGACGACGCTGGTGGTCTGCGGACCGGGCGGCCGGCCGGAGGCAGTTGTGGATTCGGCTGCATTGTCCTCGGTTCCTGTCCACGCCGCGGCGTCGACCCCCATCACCGCCGTCTCCTATGCCCTGGCTCCCGGCGCATACGTCCCCGAATGGTCCAAGGGGCAGGAGCTGCTCCAGTTCCTGTCCCAGCTGGAAGGACGGCACTACGCCGTCGTAGACCATAACGGCAAGGTGACCGGGCTGCTTTCCCAGGACGCTGTCCTGGCCGCCATCACCGGGAAACCGCGTCGGCCCGATACGCGCCGGCAGGACCAAAACCGGTAGAGTTACCTGCCGGCCGGTGCATTGCCGCCGCGCACGCCGGAATGTTTCCACACCACATGCAGGCGCCACAGTTTTACAGGAGCGAGGAAAGTCATGAGCAGCGAAACCGCCGTCAACGAAGCCACAGGAGCAGCGGTCCCGGCCGGGGCTGCAAGCGGCGGCTCGCAGCCGGTGGGCGCCGCCCGGCGCCGGGGTCCCTTCCGCGAAGGCGAGCGTGTCCAACTGACGGACGAACGCGGCCGCATGAACACCATCACCCTCGAAAGCGGCGGGGCATTCCACACCCACCGCGGCTTCCTTAACCACGATGACATCATCGGCAAGGTGGACGGCTCAGTTGTCGTCAACAACGTTGGGCAGCAGTACCAGACCCTGCGACCCCTGCTGTCCGATTTTGTGCTTTCCATGCCGCGCGGTGCCGCCGTCGTCTACCCGAAGGACGCCGGGCAGATCGTTACCATGGCAGACATCTTCCCCGGCGCCCGCGTGGTGGAAGCTGGCGTTGGCTCCGGGGCCCTGTCCATCTCGCTGCTCCGGGCCGTTGGAGACAACGGATACCTGCACTCCTTCGAACGGCGTGAAGAGTTCGCTGACATCGCCCGCGGCAACGTCGAGACGATATTCGGCGGCCCGCACCCCGCCTGGCAGGTATCGCTGGGCGATTTCCAGGAAGAGGTTGTCCGGAGCGAGGCGCCGGGTTCCGTGGACCGCGTGGTGCTGGACATGCTGGCGCCCTGGGAATGCCTGGATGCCGTGGCGACGGTGCTCGCCCCGGGCGGCGTATGGATCAATTACGTTGCCACCGTCACGCAGCTTTCGCGCACTGCCGAAGCCATCCGGGCGGACGGCCGTTTCACGGAGCCCGACGCCTGGGAGTCAATGGTGCGCGGCTGGCACCTGGAGGGGCTCGCCGTCAGGCCGGACCACAGGATGGTGGCCCATACGGGCTTCCTGCTGGTCACGCGGCGGCTGGCCGACGGCGTTACCGGTATCTCCGTCAAGCGGCGCCCCTCCAAGACCGACTTCAACGAAGAGGACGTCAACGCGTGGACGCCCGGTGCTGTGGGGGAGCGGCAGGTCTCCGACAAGAAGCTCCGGCGCGCAGCCCGGGACGCCATCGCGGGCACCAACGTCAAGGACGATCCCGAGGTCACGAACTAGTCCACATTTCGGGAGTCTCCATCCCTACCTGCCGTCTTGGGGCTAATGTCTTAATAGAAGCGCAGGAAGGGGCTGATACATCATGGAGACACCAAACCAGGACTCCGGACGTACACCGGCAGAGCAGTCTGCCGCCAACGACCTCTCGGTTGCAGACCGCCAGGTCAACATCCTCCGGGACAAGCTCAGGCACATAGACCGCCAGCTGGCTGCGGCAACGCAGAACAATACCAAGCTGGTCAGCATGCTTGAAACCGCGAAGGCTGAAATCCTCCGGCTGAAGAACGCCCTGGACCAGGAAGGGCAACCGCCCTACAGCTTCGGAACCATACTCCAGCTGAATCCAAAGCGGCAGCCGTCACCTGGCAGCAGCGGGCAGGCGGCCACCGAGGAATCGGTGGACATCTTCAATGCCGGCCGGAAGATGCGCGTTGGCATCAGCCCCCTGGTGAACATGAACCAGCTGGCCGTGGGCCAGGAGGTCCTCCTGAACGAGGCGCTCCTTGTCGTCGCCGGGCTCGGCTATGAGCGCGCGGGAGAACTGGCCACGCTCAAGGAGATGCTGGGAGCGGACCGTGCCCTCGTGGTGGGGCGCGCCGATGAAGAACGGGTCGTCCGGCTTTCCGGTGCGCTCCTGGCCGAAAAGCTCCGGGTGGGTGATGCCCTTTCCATTGACTCAAGGACCGGATACGCCCTTGAAAAAGTGCCGCGATCAGAGGTGGAGAACCTGGTCCTGGAGGAAGTCCCGGACATCACGTATGAGGACATTGGCGGCCTGGGGCCCCAGATCGAGCAGATCCGCGACGCCGTCGAACTGCCCTTCCTCCACCCCGACCTGTACCGCGAGCACGGCCTCAAAGCGCCCAAGGGCATCCTGCTCTACGGCCCTCCCGGCTGCGGCAAGACGCTCATTGCCAAGGCCGTCGCCAACTCACTGGCTGCCCGGGCCGCGGAGCGTTCCGGCAAGGTGGACCTCAAGAGCTACTTCCTGAACATCAAGGGCCCGGAACTCCTCGACAAGTACGTCGGTGAAACCGAGCGGCACATCCGGCTGATCTTTTCCAGGGCACGCGAAAAAGCCTCGGACGGCAGCCCCGTTGTGGTGTTTTTCGATGAGATGGATTCCCTCTTCCGCACCCGCGGCACCGGAATCTCGTCCGACGTCGAAACGACCATCGTGCCGCAGCTGCTCAGTGAGATCGACGGCGTGGAGCGGCTGGACAACGTGATTGTCATCGGTGCGTCAAACCGTGAGGACATGATCGATCCGGCTATCCTCAGGCCGGGCAGGCTGGACGTCAAGGTCAAGATTCACCGTCCCGACGCCGAGGCCGCCGCCGATATCTTCAACAAGTACATCACCCCCGACCTGCCGTTCCATGAATCGGACCTGGCAGAGCATGACGGCGATGTGCAGGCCACGGTGGACGCCATGGTCCAGCGGACGGTGGAAGCCATGTACTCCACCGACAAGTCCAACGAGTTCCTGGAGGTCACCTACGCCAACGGGGACACCGAGATGCTCTATTTCAAGGACTTCAACTCCGGCGCCGTAGTGCAGAACGTGGTGGACCGGGCCAAGAAGTACGCCATCAAGGATCTCCTGACCACCCACCAGAAGGGACTGCGGATCGAGCACCTGCTGCGCGCCGTCGTGGACGAGTTCCGCGAGCACGAAGACATGCCCAACACCACCAACCCTGATGACTGGGCACGGATCTCCGGCAAGAAGGGCGAACGGATCACCTACATCCGCACGATTGTCCAGGGCAAGGCGGGCCAGGAACCCGGCAAGTCCATCGAGACCATGCCGACAACAGGCCAGTATCTATGACCGCTGCACCGGAGCCCGCCGCCGGGGGAACCTTACCGGCCGGCGGGGCCATGCGGGTCATGGGCGCGGAAACCGAATATGGCATCCACGCCCCGTCCGCCCCCTCTGCCAATGCCACCATGATGAGCGCCCGGGTGGTCCAGGCCTATGCGCAGGTCACACGCCAGCGCGCCGCCGGCGGCGCGGAGACCCGCTGGGATTACACGGACGAGGAGCCGCTGCACGACGCCCGCGGCTGGACGGTGGACCGCAGCTCCGCCCACCCAAGCCAGCTGACGGACCAGCCGCCGGTACTGGATGCGGAAGCGGTGGCCCTGGCCTACGGCCGCGAGGAACTTGAGCTGGACGGTCAGGACGAGTCCGGGACACTCCTGATGAACATGGTCCTGGGCAACGGTGCACGGCTGTATGTGGACCACGCGCATCCCGAATACTCCAGCCCGGAGGTGACCAACCCCCGGGATGCCGTGAAATGGGACGCGGCCGGTGACCTCGTGGCACTGGCCGCCGTCCGCCGCCTGGCGGCAGATCCGGACCTTCCGCCGGTCAACCTCTACAAGAACAATACGGACAACAAATCCGTTTCCTACGGCTCCCATGAGAACTACCTCATGCCGCGCTCCGTGCCCTTCGGCGATATTGTGCGCGGGCTGACGCCTTTCTTCGTCAGCCGGCAAATCATGTGCGGGTCGGGCCGGGTGGGCATCGGCCAGGACAGCTCAACGCCGGGATACCAGATCAGCCAGCGCGCGGATTTCTTCGAGGCCGAAGTGGGCCTGGAAACTACCATCCGCAGGCCCATCATCAACACCCGGGATGAGCCGCATGCCACCGCGGACAAGTACCGGCGCCTCCACGTGATCATCGGGGACGCCAACCTGAGCCAGGTCTCCAACTACCTGAAGTTCGGAACCACGGCGATGGTGCTCAGCCTCATCGAGGCAGGACTGGCACCGAAGGTCGAAGTGTTCGAGCCGGTCGCCGCCCTCCAGGCGGTGAGCCATGACACCACGCTTACGGCCAGGCTGCGGCTGCTCGACGGCAGGCGGGTCACCGCCCTTGACCTGCAATGGATGTACCACGAGGCCGCTGCCAAGCTGGCCCAGGATACCGGCGTTGGAGACAAGGTGGACGGCGACGGGCACACGCATGATGTCCTGGAACGCTGGGCCGCCGTCCTGACCCAACTCGACAATGACCGGGCCGCTGCCGCTTCCTCGGTGGAATGGCTGGCCAAGCTGTCCCTCCTCGACGGATACCGTGAACGTGACGGGCTGGAATGGAATGATGCCCGGCTGGGGCTAGTCGACCTCCAGTGGGCAGACATCAGGCCCGAAAAGGGACTCTATTACCGGTTCCTTGCCAGGAACCGGATGCAGCGAATCCTTGAGGACGCGGCCATCGCGGCAGCGGTTTCCGAACCGCCGGCGGACACCAGGGCGTTCTTCCGAGGCAGGTGCATCAGCAGCTTCGGCAAGGATGTGGTGGGCGCCAGCTGGGACTCCGTCATCTTCGACGTTCCGGGTTACGGGCGGCTCCAGCGTGTACCCACCAGGGAGCCACTCCGGGGAACCAAAGCCCTGACCGGAGCGTTATTCGAAAGCTACCGGGAGGCGGGACCGTTCCTGGCAGAGCTTTTGGGACATAACGCTCCGCCTGCGGCATAAACCGCCACCGGAAGCCCACACCGTGGCAGGATGGGCATATCGGAGGATCCGCCGGATCCGATGACGGATATAAGGAGGGGTAACAATGGCAGGCCAGGAGCAGCAGCAGCCGCAATCGCGCGACAGCCAGGTCGAAGAGGACATTCCTGAGGCACCGCCGGCGCCGCCGGAGGCACAGGCATCAGCATCGACTGAAGGCGTCGACGACCTCCTCGATGAGATCGACGGCGTCCTCGAATCCAATGCTGAAGAGTTCGTCCGGGCGTTCGTCCAAAAGGGCGGTCAGTAACCCGGATTCGGAGGCTGGCGGAAGCCGCGGAAGGCCCGAATCTGTACCGACGTTGAAGGACCACGTTCAAGGAGTGCATGAGTGCAGGAATCAACCGCCAACCAGGTAGCCGCCAACGCCACCTCGTCATTTACCGAACACCTGCAACGGGACCGGCCGGAGCTTCTTCCGTATGGCCGGTCCCTCCAGGCAGGCGTGCCGGCGGCTGCCCCCTTGCAGGTTCCGCATGCCACCACCATCGTGGCCATGAGTTACGACGGCGGTGTGCTGATGGCGGGGGACAGGCGCGCCACCATGGGCAACGTCATAGCCAGCAGGCGCATCGAAAAGGTCTTCCCCGCCGACCACTATTCCGTCCTGGGGATCGCCGGGACAGCGGGAATCGCCATCGACCTGACCAGGTTGTTCCAGGTGGAGCTTGAGCACTACGAGAAAATCGAGGGCACGCTCCTCAGCCTTGAAGGCAAGGCCAACAGGCTGGGCGCCATGATCCGGGGCAACCTTCCCCTTGCGATGCAGGGACTCGCTGTTGTGCCCCTCTTTGCCGGATTCGACACCAGCGCCGGTGTTGGCAGGCTCTTCTCCTATGACGTCACCGGCGGCCGGTACGAGGAACGTGAACACCACACTGTTGGATCCGGTTCGGTTTTTGCCCGCGGTGCCCTGAAGAAGCTCTGGCGGCCCAACCTCACGGCCGCCGACGCCGTCGCCGTCGCGGTTGAATCCCTCTACGACGCGGCCGACGACGACTCCGCCACCGGCGGTCCCGACACGGTGCGGCAGTTGTGGCCTGTCATCTACACCGTGGACAGTTCGGGCGCGCGGCGGGTGCCTGAAAGCGAGCTGGCTGCAGCATCGCGGAACGTGATCGAGGCGCGGACCATCGCTGGACGGGAGGCCTGAGATGACACAGCAGTTCTATGTTTCACCCGAACAGCTGATGAAGGACCGCGCGGATTTTGCCCGCAAAGGCATTGCCCGCGGCAGGTCCGTCGTGGTCATCAGCTGCGAGGACGGAATCGCCCTCGTCGCCGAGAACCCTTCACCGTCCCTGCATAAGATCGGCGAGATCTACGACAAAATCGCCTTCGCCGCCGTCGGAAAATACAACGAGTTCGAAAGCCTCCGCCAGGCCGGTGTCCGCTACGCCGATGTGCGCGGGTACTCCTACGACCGGGAGGACGTCACGGCAAGGGGACTGGCAAGCGTCTACGCGCAGAGCCTCGGAGCGGTGTTCACAGCGGAACAAAAGCCCTTCGAGGTGGAGCTGGCGGTGGCCGAGGTCGGCGCCACCCAGGCAGAAGACCACCTCTACCGGCTGACCTTTGACGGCTCCATCGCGGATGAACACTCCTTTGTTGTGATGGGCGGCCAGGCGGACAAAGTCTCCTCTGTCATTGGACAGGGCTGGCGCGGCTCCCTGAACTTCGCAGACGCAGTGCGCCTTGCCATCAACGGCCTGGTTCCCCCGGCAGAAGCGGAAGAACAGGCGAAATCACTTCCGGCTGGCGCGCTGGAAGTGGCAGTCCTGGACCGGCAATCAGAAACCATGCGCGGGTCCAGGCGCGCCTTCCGCCGGCTCAACGACGCGGACATCACTGCACTGCTGGCCTAGGAGGACTGGACACATGGACAAGAGGATCTTCGGCATCGAAACCGAATTCGGGATCTCATATTCGAGCCCGGACTCGAGGCCCCTCGCCCCCGAGGAAGTGGCCCGCTACCTCTTCCGCAAGGTGGTCAGCTGGGGGCGTTCATCCAATGTGTTCCTGACCAACGGCTCCAGGCTCTACCTCGATGTGGGATCCCACCCGGAATACGCCACCGCCGAATGCGACGACCTGGCGCAGCTCATCGCCCACGACAGGGCGGGCGAGCTGATCCTGGACGACCTCGTGGACGAGGCGCAGGCCCGGCTCGCAGCCGAAGGCTTCAACGGAACGGTGTACCTCTTCAAGAACAACACCGATTCCGCCGGAAACTCCTACGGCAGCCACGAGAACTACCTCATTCCGCGCCGCGGCGAGTTCTCCCGGCTCGCCGAGATCCTGATCCCGTTCCTGGTTACCCGCCAGCTGATAGCCGGCGCCGGAAAGATCCTGAAGACGCCCCACGGCGCAACGTACGCGTTCTCCCAGCGGGCCGACCACATCTGGGAGGGCGTTTCCTCTGCCACCACCAGGTCGCGTCCCATCATCAACACACGCGACGAGCCGCATGCTGACGCAGAGTTCTACCGCCGCCTCCACGTCATTGTGGGGGACTCGAACATGTCCGAAGCCACGGCCCTGATGAAGATCGGCACCGTGGACCTGGTCCTGCGCATGATCGAGGCAGGCGTGATCATGCGCGACATGAGGATGGAAAACCCCATCCGCAGCATCCGCGAGATCTCGCATGACCTCAGCGGCCGGGCATTGGTCCGCCTTGCCAACGGACGCCAGCTCACCGCACTCGAAATCCAGCAGGAGTACCTGACCAAGGTCACGGCATTCGTGAAGGAGCACGGCCCCCACAACCCGCACGTTCCGCTCATCCTCGACCTTTGGGAGCGGACACTCACGGCCATCGAAAGCGGTGACTTCCGCGGGATCGACACCGAAATCGACTGGGCCATCAAGAAGAAGCTCATGGACAAGTACCGTGAACGGCACGGCCTGGGGCTGGACGCCCCCCGGATAGCCCAGCTGGACCTTACCTACCATGACATCTCCCGCAGCCGCGGCCTCTATTACCTGCTGCAGTCACGCGGTGCGGTGCGCCGGATCGTGGACGATACAGTCATCAAGGACGCTGTGGACGTCCCCCCGCAGACCACACGTGCCAAGCTCCGCGGAGACTTTGTTCGCCGCGCACAGGAACTGGGACGGGACTACACCGTGGACTGGGTCCACCTGAAGCTGAACGACCGGGCACACCAGACAATCCTGTGCAAGGACCCCTTCCGCAGCGTCGATGAGCGCGTGGATGCCCTCCTTGAGTCTATGGGCTGACACCCAGCTTCAGGGGCTATTCTGGATAGGGCCCTTTAAAGGGACCCCGCGATGCCGGCCGTTGCCATGCGGAACATCGCATCCACCCTGCCCCGACGAAAGTTTTCTTACGTGCGCCGACTACTAGCAATCCTTCTTCCCGGTCTGCTGCTGCTGACCGCCTGCGGCGGTTCAACCGCAGAGCCGGAACCCACCAGCGTATCCGCCGGCGAGACTGCCAAGTTCGACTCCCTCAAACTGACCGACAACGGGGACAAGAAAGCCCCCGGCGTGGAATTCACCAAGCCATTGGAAGTGGCAGAACCCACCATCAAGGTCATCACCGAGGGTAGCGGCGAGACGGTAAAGGCAAACCAGGTCGCCAACATCTCCATTCTGGCCCTCAACGGCACTGACGGAAGTACCCTTGAGGACACTTTTCCCGGCGAGCCCGAACCCCTTGAGCTCAACGACGAACTGAAGACCAGCAGCGAAGTCATCTACAACGCGTTCGTTGGCGCCAAGGTGGGCTCCAGCCTGGCCCTCGCTGTCCCCGGACAGCAGAGTGCCCCGAGCCCCTCGGACGGGGCCAGCCCCAGCCCCTCCGCCGCCGCCCAGCCCACGCAGTTGCTGATTATCAAGGTCCTGTCCGCCGAGGACGTGGCGCCCGTACTGGAAAAGCCCGAGGGCGAGACCGTCACCCCGCCGGCGGGACTGCCCACCGTGTCCGAAAAGGACGGCGTCCCCGAGATCAACGTCGAGGGTGTGGCTGCCCCGACGGCCCTGGTTTCCCAGGACCTCATCAAGGGCACCGGCGCCACCGTGAAGGAATCCGACACCCTCACCGTGAACTACGTGGGCGTCACCCTTGAGGGCGGCACCAAATTCGACTCGAGCTTTGACCGCGGCGAACCCGCAAGCTTTCCGCTCACCGGTGTCATCAAGGGCTGGACCCAGGGCCTTGCCGGCAAGACGGTAGGTTCCCGCGTCCTCCTGGTCATCCCCAAGGATCTTGCCTACGGCGACGCTGGACAGGGTGAGGCCAAGGGAGATTTGGTGTTCGTAGTGGACATCCTCGGGGCTAAGTAGCAACACTTACAGGCGAAGCACCACCGGTTGCCGCCCTGCCGCGGCCGGTCCGCGGCTGCATCAACCAGCCGCACAGATAAAAGCAGCACAGACATCAAAGGAGCAACCATGTCATTCGGACAGCGTGAATTCGACCGCCAGAAGCCCGAGATCGACTTCCCGGAGGGTGATGTCCCCACGGAACTGGTCATCACCGACCTCATTGAGGGCGACGGACGCGAAGCCAAAGCCGGCGACACCGTTTCCACCCACTACGTCGGCGTAGCCTGGTCCACCGGCGAAGAGTTCGACGCCTCCTGGGGCCGGGGCGCCCCGCTGGACTTCCGCGTTGGCGTCGGCCAGGTCATCCAGGGCTGGGACCAGGGCCTGCTGGGCATGAAGGTGGGCGGCCGCCGCCGCCTGGAGATCCCCTCGGAGCTGGCCTACGGCTCCCGCGGCGCCGGCGGAGCCATCGCTCCGAACGAAGCCCTGATATTCGTGGTGGACCTCGTCGGAGTCCGCTAAAAAGGATTACCGGTAGCGTTAGAAGCGCGGCAGCACCAGGACGCAAAATCCTGGTGCTGCCGCGCTTTCTGCGTTCCGCCGCGGACTTTAGTAACGTAGCCAGAGTGCCCGTATCCCGAACTGAACGCCTCCTCAACCTGCTGATCGCACTCCTGAACACCCGGTATGGGCTGCGCCGCAGTGAGCTGCGCGAAAAGGTCTACCACGATTCTTCAGGCAATGACGTGGCTTTCGGCCGGATGTTCGAGCGGGACAAAAACGACCTGCGCCAGTTCGGGTTCGAGGTGGAAACCCTGACGGACATGGGGTGGAGCGAGGATGATCCTGCCACCACCCGTTACCGCATCGGCAAGGAATCCAACCGCCTTCCGGATGTCCAGCTGGGGCCGGACGAATGGACTGTCCTCCTCCTGGCCTCACAGCTGTGGGAGCGTGCCGCCCTTGGCACAGCCGCGCAGAGCGCCCTCCGGAAACTCCAGGCGTCAGGGCGCCTTGCCGACGTCGCCCTTCCCGCCGGCGTCCAGCCCCGCATCAAGCCGGCAGGACAGGCCTTCGACGACCTGGTCTCTGCACTGCACTCCCGACACCCGGTCACCTTCACATACCTTGCAGGCAGCACAGGCAACGAGGAGCTGCGGTCAGTGGAGCCGTGGGGCCTGGGCAGCCGGTTTGGCCAGTGGTACCTGGTAGGCCACGACCGCGGCCGGGAAGCACCGCGCCACTTCCGTCTTTCCCGCATCACCAGTGCTGTCACAACCCTGGACAAGGAGCTGTACACGCCACCGGCGGACTTCAACGTCCGGCAGGAGCTGGACCGCCTCCCTGAACTGCCGCTGCGCACCGCCGTCGTCGACGTCCGCGAAGGAAAGCTGCTGGCCCTGCGGCGGCGCAGTTCCGCGGAGGGTGGCACTGCTGGCAGGCGTGAGGCCCGCTACGAGCGGCTGTCCGTGCAGTACCGCGACCCCGAGGCACTGGCTGAGGAACTGGCCTCTTACGGACCGGATGCGCACGCCATAGCCCCGCCTGAGCTTGTGGCTGCCGTCCTCCGCAGGCTGCGCGCGGCTGCGGCGTTCAGCGCCCAGCCTGAGCCTCCGTACAGCTTCGGCACAGCCCGGGCCGCTGCTGTCCGCAAACGCACGTCCGAGGACCAGCTCAAGCGGATGCTGCAGCTGGTGCCCTTCCTGGTGCACAACCAGGGCCTGCACATCCAGGACGTGGCAGACCGGTTTGGCATCACCAGGAAGGAGCTGGAGGATGACCTGCAGATCCTGATCTGCTCCGGCCTGCCGGAGGGATACCCTGACGATCTCCTGGACATCCACTGGGACGACGACCACGTTTACATCACCCAGGACCTGGACCTGACAAAACCGGTCCGCTTCACCGTGGAGGAAGCCTGCGCCCTCCTGGCCGGGCTGGAGACCCTGAACGGGCTGCCGGAAGTGGCCGAGGGCGGCGTGCTGGAATCGGTGACCCTGAAGCTGCTGGCGGCCGCGGGTGAAGAAGGCCTCCGGGCGGCATCCCTTGCCGGGCCGGAAGTGGCACCCGCCGATGCTGCTACCCACGCCACGGTCAGGCAGGCCATCGAATCCCGCTCCCAGCTCCGCCTCCGGTACCTTTCGCCCCAGCGGGGCACCATCACCGAACGCGACGTGGACCCGTTCCGCCTGTTTTCGCTGGACAACACCTGGTACTTCGAGGCCTACTGCCACCTGGTGCGTAGCCTCCGGAACTTCCGCCTGGACCGTGTCCAGGAAGTGCACCCGAACGGTGCTCCCGTCCCGGAGGGCATCACGCCCACCGAAGGAGTTCCTGCCAGGCTCTTCACCGCCAGCGACGACGACACTACTGTCACCGTCCAGCTCACCCGGCAGGGGAGGGGGCTGGCAGACGACTACTACGCGGAACGCACCGCAGAGTTGCCCGACGGCGGGCTGGTGGCCGAGATCCGGTTCGGCACGACGGACTGGCTGCCGATGTTCGTGGCCCAGCATGGCGGTTCTGCCAGGATCCTGGCACCAGGTGAGCTGGCGGAGGCGTCCCGCAGGTGGTTGGCGGCATCCTTGGCCAGGTACGGCGGCTAGACTTCTCAGCATGCCTTGGTGGTCCTGGATCCTGATATGGGTGGCGCTCGTTGCGCTCTTACTGCTCTTCTATGTCTTGTTGGGCATTCGCCTGTTTCGCCAGTTCATGGCGACCGTCAAGGATTTGGGGGCAGCCGGCGAGAAGCTGGGGCACCTGGGCCCCATGGCTATGCCGGACGCTGCAGATCCTGCAACGCCCCCGCCGGGTGCGGCGGTTTTTGCCTCGCCCACGCTCATGCGACATGATTACGAGGCATCCAAGTCGTCCCGACGGGAAATGCGCCGCCTGCGACGAGTGCAGCGCAAGAAAGACCGGGGCCAACCGCAGGCGCTCGGCGATCTCGACTTTACTTAGAAGTAAAATGAACTTAGACGAAAGGATTTCCCGTGGGAAGACTCTTTGATGGCCCCTGGCCCATCGTAATTATCATTGTTGTTGCTTTGCTTCTCTTTGCCGCACCGAAACTTCCGGCCATGGCGCGCAGCCTTGGACAGTCCATGCGGATCATCAAATCCGAGGTCAAGGAAATGAAGAACGACGGCAAGCCCGAGTCCACCGACCCTTCAGGCCCGGTGGAGGGAACCATCGTCAACCACCCCAAGGCGCAGCCCGGCGAGCCGACCGACGGCACTGACGTTCCGCCGTCGAACCGCGCCTGACCCCCAGTGGCACTGTCGCGGGCCCGTAAAGCCAACCCCGAGGGGCGGATGGCTCTTTGGGACCACCTCAAAGAGCTGAAGAACCGGCTGATCAAGTCGGCCATCGGCGTCGTCATTGGCGGCATCGGAGGATGGATACTTTACGATCCGCTGCTGAAAGCCCTGGCCGATCCGGTCAACCGCATCTCCCAGCAGACGGGCGGGCTTTCGGCAATTAACTTTGGGACCATCGCGTCCCCCTTCGACTTCAAACTCCAGATGTCGCTGCTGATTGGCGTGGTGATTTCCAGCCCGATCTGGATTTACCAGTTGTGGGCCTTCATCACGCCCGGCCTCACGTCCAAGGAGCGCCGGTACACGCTGGGGTACATGGCGGCTGCGGTCCCGCTGTTCCTGGCCGGAATCTGGGCAGGCTGGCTTGTGGTCCCGCAGGTGGTCAGGGCACTCACCCAGTTCACTCCGGACGGTTCGTCCAGCGTCATCGATGCGCGCACCTACATCGAGTTCGTCACCCGGATGGTCCTGGTGCTGGGCATCGCCTTCCTGGTGCCGGTGGTCCTGGTGGGCATCAACATGGCCGGTGTCATCTCGGGGCAGACCATCCTCAAGGCCTGGCGCATCACCGTTTTCCTGGTGTTCGTCCTTGCCGCCATTGCCGCTCCCGGAGCCGACGCCATTTCGATGTTCATGCTGGCAGGGCCGCTGCTGGTGCTGTTCTTTGCAGCAATCGGCATTTGTCTCATGAACGACAAGCGCCGGGCCCGCCGGGAGGCCAAGCGGGCAGCTGAAACAGACGCAACAGCAGACATCGCCACCCCGGGCAGCGAGCTGAAGAACCTCTAGGCGCCCGTTAGGCTTGGGATATGTCCTCCAACACCGGGCCTTCTTCCTCTGGACCGTTCACTCCCGGCCCCACTGACTTCGAAGAGCTTTCCCCCGCAGAGCGGTACCAGGCCAGCGCCGAACGCAGGGCCGAAGCAGCGACGTACCTTGGAGCGTTCGTCCGCACTCTCGACTTCGAGCTGGACGATTTCCAGCGGAAGTCCTGTCACTCCCTGCAGGAGGGCAGGGGAGTGCTGGTGGCGGCCCCCACTGGAGCCGGGAAAACGATCGTCGGGGAATTCGCCATCTACCTCGCCCTGGAGCGTGGCCTCAAGGCGTTCTACACCACCCCGATCAAGGCCCTCAGCAACCAGAAATTCACCGAGCTTGCCGAGAAGTACGGCGCCGGGAACGTAGGCCTGCTCACCGGCGACACAAGCATCAACGGCGACGCGCCCGTCGTCGTGATGACCACGGAAGTCCTCCGGAACATGCTGTACGCGGACTCGGCAACCCTTGACGACCTCGGCTATGTGGTGATGGATGAGGTCCATTACCTCGCCGACCGCTTCCGCGGCGCCGTCTGGGAGGAAGTCATCATCCACCTTCCCAGCGAGGTGCAGGTTGTCTCACTCAGCGCCACCGTCTCCAACGCCGAGGAGTTCGGCGCGTGGCTGGACACCGTGCGCGGCGACACCGACATCATCGTCTCCGAGCACCGGCCGGTACCCCTGTGGCAGCACGTGATGGTGGGCCGCCAGGTCATGGATCTGTTTGCCGGGGAAACCACCTTCGATGAAATCGCCCCGCCCGTGGACGGCGACGGGACGCAGCCGGTCCCGTCTGCTGACGGCGCCAAGGGGCGCGGCTTCGACGTCAATCCCGACCTCCTGAAGGTGGCGCGCAGCGAAATCCAGCAGAATTTCCGCAGCCGCCAGGGAGGACCGGGAGGGCGTGGCCAGCGCGGAAGACGCGGCAATGACCGGCCCGGCCGTGGCGGGGACGAGCGGGGTGTGCGCCCGGCCAGCCGGCCGCAGGTCATCGCAAGCCTTGACCGCATGGACCTGCTGCCTGCTATCACCTTCATCTTTTCCAGGGCGGGCTGTGACGCTGCGGTGGCGCAGTGTGTGGGGTCCGGGCTGTGGCTCACCACGGAGAGGGAACAGAGCATCATTGCCCAGCGCGTTGATGAGGCCGGGCAGGACATTCCGCCCGATGACCTGGACGTCCTGGGCTTCTGGACCTGGCGTGACGGCCTGATCCGCGGCTTCGCAGCACACCACGCCGGCATGCTCCCCACGTTCAAAGAAGTGGTGGAGAAGCTTTTCGCTGACGGTTTGGTCAAGGCGGTGTTCGCCACGGAAACGCTGGCACTGGGCGTCAACATGCCTGCCCGTTCCGTGGTGCTCGAGAAGCTGGACAAGTTTAACGGCGAAGCCCACGTGGATATCACGGCAGGGGAGTACACCCAGCTGACCGGCCGTGCCGGCCGCCGCGGCATCGACGTGGAGGGCCACGCCGTGGTGCTGTGGCAGCCTGGAACGGATCCGACGGCGGTCGCCGGCCTTGCGTCGCGGCGCACCTACCCGCTGAACTCGAGTTTCCGGCCCACCTACAACATGAGCATCAACCTCCTGGCACAGTTTGGCCGGGCAAGGGCCCGTGAGATTTTAGAGTCCTCGTTTGCACAGTTCCAGGCTGACCGTTCCGTTGTGGGATTGGCGCGGCAGGTGCGCAGCCGGGAGGAGTCGCTGGCCGGGTACGCAAAGTCCATGACCTGCCATCTGGGTGACTTCACCGAGTACGCACGGCTGCGCAGGGAACTGTCCGACGCCGAAAACGCCGGCTCCCGCACCAAGTCCCGCGTACGGAAGTCGCTCAGTGACGATTCGCTGGCCCGGCTGCTGCCGGGTGACGTGGTGGACGTTCCCGGCGGGAGGGCACCTGGTCCGGCTATTGTGCTCAGTTCGGACCACACCAGCCGGGAGCCACGGCCGGCCGTCCTGACGCTGGACAACCAACTGCGCAGGATTGGGACCGACGACCTGGAGGGACCCATCGCTCCGGTGACGCGCATCCGCATTCCCAAGTCCTTCAACGCCAAAGTGCCCAAGTCCCGCCGGGACCTGGCCTCGTCGGCCCGGAATGCACTGCGCGAAAACCGGCCGCCCGCACCGGGCAATAACCGCAACAACGACTTTGGCCTCGCCACCGCCCTGCCTGACCAGGAAAAGCGCATTGCGGACCTCCGCCGCGCGCTCCGCGCCCACCCGTGCCATGGCTGCAGCGAGCGCGAAGACCATGCCCGCTGGTCCGAGCGCTGGTGGAAGCTCCGCCGTGAAACCGACGGGCTGGTCCGGCAGATCCAGGGCAGGACCAACACAATTGCCAAGACCTTTGACCGCGTCTGTGATGTCCTTTCCACCTACGGGTACCTTGAACAGGCAGCGGACGGGCGGCTCTCCATCAGCCCTGACGGCCAGCGTCTCCGGCGGATTTACGGTGAAAAGGACCTGCTGATTTCCCAGTCGCTGCGGCTTGGCGCGTTCGATGACCTGGACGCAGTGGAGGTTGCGGCCCTCGCCAGCGTGCTGGTGTACCAGGCGAAACGCGAAGACCGGGGGCTGAGGCCACGGATGCCCAGCATTTCGCTGGAGACATCGGTGGATATCGTCGTCCGTGAATGGTCCGCGCTTGAGGATGTGGAAGAGGACAAGAAGCTTCCGCTGACCGGCGAACCTGAACTGGGGCTTGTCTGGCCTGTCTATAAGTGGGCCAAGGGCCGGCATCTGCAGGACGTCCTTAGCGGCACAGACCTGGCCGCGGGTGACTTTGTCCGCTGGGTGAAGCAGGTTGTGGACCTTCTGGACCAGCTCGCCAAGATCCCCGGGCTGGATCCCCGCCTGGCCAGGCTCTGTGCCGAGGCCATCTCCCTGATCCGCCGCGGTGTCGTGGCTTATTCCTCCGTCCTCTGACCAGCAACGCCGGCTGCCCGCCGGCGCGCCCCAACGCCAGGAGCACTGCCCCGTATGTCCCAACCTGAACCGCTGCCCGTCCCGCGCACAAAAACAGTCCTCTACCGGAACGGCTCCGTCTACACCGCCGCCGACCCCTTTGCCACGGCAATGGTGGTGGATGGCGGCACGGTGGCCTGGGTGGGATCCGAACAGGCGGCCACCTCCATCGCGGACAGCTCCATGGAAATCATCGATCTCCGCGGCGCCCTCGTGACGCCAGGGTTCGTGGACTCCCACATCCACCTGACCGAGACGGGCATCGCGCTGGACTCCCTCCGGCTGGGCGGAATCCGGTCAGCCAGGGAGTTGCTCGACGCCGTGGCTGCTGTCCCCGGTGACGGGCCTGTCCTGGGCCACGGCTGGGACGAGACCGCCTGGCCGGACAGCAGCCTCCCCACCGCCGCTGAACTGGAGCGGGCATCAGCGGGACGGCCGGTGTACCTGTCCCGGGTGGACGTGCACTCCGCGCTGATTTCCGGGTCACTCGCCGATGCGGCCGGAGTCAGTCAGTTGGACGGGTTCGACGGCGGCGCCAGGGTCCGCCGGGCCGCGCACACGGCCGCCCGGCAGGCAACCCGGCGCCAGCCCGAAGAAGCGTTGAAGCGCCACCAGGCGCGGGCTTTGTCCGAAGCTGCAGCCAACGGTTACGTGGCAGTAGCGGAAATGGGGGCACCGCATATCGGCGGTGTGGAGGACCTCCGGCTGGCTGGGGCCTGGAACAGCGGCGCGCCCGGAACCGCAGGCGTCCCCGAGGTCCTGCCCTATTGGGGGGAACTGGCCACCTCGGAAGAGCACGTCCGCAACCTCCTGGACCAGTTTGGCTTCCCGGTGCGGGGGCTCGCCGGCGACCTGAACATCGATGGCTCCGTGGGCTCCCGGACAGCTGCCCTGCGGTCCGGCTACAGCGATGCTCCTGAGGAACAGGGCAACCTCTACCTCAGCGTGGAAGAGGCCGCGGCGCATCTGGCGGCGTGCTCGCTTGCCGGAGTCCAGGGTGGTTTCCACGTCATTGGCGACGCCGGGCTGGACGCCGCGCTGGACGCGCTGGCACTGGCAGCCAAGGAAGTGGGTGAGCAGCGGCTGCGCGCTGCCTGGCACCGCTTTGAACACGTGGAGATGATTGATTCCGCCGCCGTCGAGGTGTTGTCCCGGTATGCCGTGACGGTCAGTGCCCAGCCATCGTTTGACGCCGCCTGGGGAGGACCGGGAGCTCTGTATGAGCAGAGGCTGGGGGAGCGGAGCCGGTCCATGAACCCGTTCGCCACCCTCTACGCAGCCGGGGTGCCCGTCTGCTTCGGCAGCGACAGCCCCGTGACGCCGCTGCGCCCCTGGTCCAGCGTGAGGGCGTGCCTGGAGCACCACAACGAGGATGAGCGGATCTCCGCCCGTGCCGCCTTCCTGGGCCACACGCGTGCGGGCTGGCGGGCGGCGAAGTACTCCGATCCGATGGCCGGCCAGCTGGTACCGGGGGCACCGGCGAGTTTCGCTGTGTGGGAGGTTGAGGAACTGATGGTCCAGGTCGCCGACGGGCGGGTCCAGTCCTGGAGCACCGACCCGCGGGCGCGAACGCCGCTGCTGCCTGCACTCGATACCGGCAGTGACCCGGTGTGCCTGCAGACGGTCCGCAACGGCGTCGAACTTTACGCAAGCCCGGCGCTGCGGTCCTGACCGGACCGCTGCCGTCCTATAATTGATAGTTGCGCCCTCCGCCGATCCGTTCGCAGCCGGGCGCACTGACCATTTCCCCCAGGAAAGGCCCCCTGTGCGAGTCCTCACCATCATTCCCACCTACAACGAACTGGAATCGCTGCCCAAGACCCTTCAGCGGCTTCGCGCGGCAGTTCCGGCGTCGGATGTTCTGGTGGTGGATGACAACAGCCCTGACGGTACCGGCCAGCTCGCGGACCGTTTCGCCGCTGGGGATTCCCAGGTCCATGTCCTGCACCGGAAGGGCAAGGAAGGGCTCGGAGCCGCGTACATTGCCGGCTTCAGGTGGGGCCTGGACGCCGGCTATGACGTGCTCGTGGAGATGGACGCGGACGGTTCCCACCAGCCGGAGCAGCTTCCCCAGCTCCTGGAAGCTGTGGAGCAGGGCGCGGACCTTGCCATGGGCTCCCGCTGGGTGCCTGGCGGGAAGGTTGTGAACTGGCCGCTGTACCGCCAGGCCATTTCCCGGGTGGGAAGCACCTACGCCCGCCTCATGCTGGGGCTGAACATCAAGGATGTCACCGGCGGGTACCGCGCGTTCCGCAGGACAACGCTGGAGAAGCTCAACCTGGACCAGGTGGATTCTGTCGGCTACGGCTTCCAGGTGGACCTCGCCTTCCGTGTGGCCCGGATGGGACTCCGCATCGAGGAACGGCCCATCACTTTTGTTGAGCGGGAACTTGGAGCATCCAAGATGAGCGGCAACATCGTGGTGGAAGCCATGGTCAACGTCACCAAGTGGGGCCTGCAGGCACGCTGGAACACGCTGACCCGCAAGAAGGCAGCCGGCCGCCCCTAAGGCTGCAGCTCCGCCGCCACTGCGTCCGGCTGAACCAACAGAAAAGGGAGCCGCCCCACACGAAAGTGCAGGGCGGCTCCCTTTTCTGTCAGAGCAACAGGCCTGAACCTTAGGCGGAGCGGCGCTCTCCGCGGCGTTCGCGCAGGATGGTCAGCCGGTCTTCGAGGATCTGCTCAAGCTCGGGCAGCGAGCGGCGTTCCAGGAGCATGTCCCAGTGGGTACGGACAGCTTTGTCGTTGCTGGTGTCAGGCCGTTCGCCATCAACCAGGAGCGCTTCCTTGCCGGTCTTGGAAACCCAAACAGGAGGAATTTCCGCCTCTGAGGAGAAGGTGACGAAGACCTGCTCGCCGTCCTCGCACCGGTACTCAACACGCTGGCGCGGAGCCGGCTCTACTCCGGACTCGGTCTCCATGCTCTGTGCACCAAGGCGCATGCCCCGCAGGCTGCGATCGCTCATGATTTCTCCCTCTGGTCGGTTCGCGGTGTACAACACCGCGCTAGCCGGTGGCGGCGAAGCGCCGCCGGACTACTGTGTGCTCTGTGCTGCATCTCTAGATTCAACGCATCGCGAAGCTTTGTTGTTCCAGCGGATCTGCTCCGGCCGGACAAATACACAATTATACCGGCATCCCGGTGGAACAGCCAAAAGGAGGGACCCGCCCTGAAGCGGATCCCTCCCTCACGGCCGGCCAGGATGCTGGATCCGGGCGCCGGGTTCTAGGGTTCGGACGGCTTGGCCCCGACTTCGTCGAACAGGCCGCCGGCGGCTTCCGGGGTAGTCCCGCCCAGGGCGTTGCCGATTCCCTTAAGTGCCTCACCGACCTCACTGGGAATGATCCACAGCTTGTTGGAGGAGCCCTCCGCCAGCTTGGGCAGTGTCTGCAGGTACTGGTAGGCCAAAAGCTTCTGGTCCGGATTGCCCTTGTGGATGGCGTCGAAGACCTTCTGGATGGCCTGCGCTTCGCCGTCAGCACGGAGGATTGCCGCTTTGGCGTCACCTTCAGCTGCCAGGATCGAGGCCTGCCGCTGGCCCTCAGCGGTCAGGATGGCCGACTGCTTGGTTCCCTCGGCAGTCAGGATGGCCGCACGCCGGTCGCGCTCGGCACGCATCTGCTTCTCCATCGAGTCCTGGATGGAGTGGGGCGGATCGATGGCCTTCAGTTCCACACGGGAGACCCGGATGCCCCACCGGCCGGTGGCTTCGTCCAGGACGCCGCGGAGCTGGCCGTTGATCTGGTCGCGGGAGGTGAGTGCCTCCTCCAGGTTCAGCCCGCCCACAACGTTACGCAAAGTGGTAGTGGTCAGTTGCTCAACGGCCTGGATGTAGTTGGCAATCTCGTAGGTGGCCGCGCGCGGATCAGTTACCTGGAAGTAGACCACGGTGTCGATGGAGACCACCAGGTTGTCCTCTGTGATGACGGGCTGCGGCGGGAACGAAACCACCTGCTCACGAAGATCCAGCAGGGGCAGGAGCCGGTCAACGAAAGGTATCAGGATGGTCAGTCCCGGATTGAGGGTCCTTTGGTATTTGCCGAGCCGTTCAACTACTCCCGCGCGGGCCTGCGGAACGATCCGGACCGCACGGACCAGAACGATAATCACAAACACGATCAGGACCACCAGCACTATGGCGAGTGCGGCTCCTCCTGCGTTATCCATACATCTCCTTTTTCCCCAATTGTTCAGGCTGTATCAGGACTTGCCGTCGGCTTCCGATGCCGCCGAGACGACGGCAGTGGCGCCGTCTATCGCGGCTACGACTACTTTTTGCCCGGCGGGAAGGACTCCCGCCGCAGAGCGTGCACTCCAGATGTCCCCGCCGATTTTCACCAGGCCGCTGTCGGACGAGACGGGTTCCATTACTACCGCCTGTTCGCCGATCAGGCGGTCCACGTTGGTCCGCTGCTCGGACGGCCCCTTCTTCAGGTGGGACAGGGCCACGGGCCGGACAAACGCAATCATGAGCAGGGAGACGACGCAGAAAACCACGATCTGCAGCCAGGGGTCCGCACCGGCGAAGTCCGCCACCATGGCGGCGAGGGTACCTCCGCCGAGCATGATGAAAAAAAGGTCAAGGGTGATCATCTCGATCACTGCAAAAGCGAGGAAAGCCGAGAGCCACAGTGCCCACCAGTTTTCGCCCAACCATTCGAACATCATGCTCCCCCTTCGCTACGGGAGACCCCGTTTAGGGCCCGCCAGTAACTGTCCTTCCATCGTAGTGCTGGCGTCCGCCTTATGGGGGGCACTGCACTTTTGTGGGGGGATAGTGGCCAAGTCGTTACGCTGGCGAGGGTTCCGCGGGCCGGAACACAGTGAGGCGGAACCTTGCCTCGGTCTGGATTGTCTCGGGCTGGCTTTCAAGCCGGCCGGCGATGGCACCGAGGTCAAGGTGGTGCCCTGCGGGTCCCATGAAGGCAAGGCCGGCTGCTTCCTTGCGGGTCAGCGATAAAGGAATATCGATGTCGAGGGTTTCCGCGACCGTGAAATGGGGGACCATCGCCGCAGCCAGCCGGCTGTCCTTGTCTTCTTCGATTCCGAGCATGCCCGTGATGCGGGCAATGGAGCCGAGGTGCCCGGAGCGTGGCGTGACCACCACCAGCCGGCCTGTTGGCCGCAGCACACGGGCGAATTCCGGGGCATTGCGCGGCGCGAAAATGACCGTGATGGCGTCCACCGAGTTGCCGGCCACTGGCAGGGGCTGCCACACGTCCCAGACCAGGTTCAGTGCCTCGCTGTTGAGCCGGGCAGCACGCCGAAGGGCGAACTTGGAAATGTCCATGCCCACGGCGGCCACAGTCCGGCCTTCTGCCGCCGCGTGATCCAGCAGGCCCCGCAGGTAGTGTCCGGTTCCGGTTCCCGAGTCCAGGACGACGGCGGGTTCACTGGACAGGAAGGGAACGACGGCGGCCGCTACAGCATCTGCGAGGGGCCGATAATGCCCGCTCCCCAGGAAGTTGAACCGGGCGTCCACCATCCCGGCGGTATCAGCCTCGAAGGCGGTGCCTTTGCCCACGAGCAGGTTGTAATAGCCCTGGCGGGCTGCATCGAAGCTATGCCCGGAGCCGCAGGCAAGGCGGGTCTGCCCCGAGGCATCCGGTCCCACCCGCTCCAACGGCTGGGAACACACTGGACACAGCAGCGGGAGGTCCGCGGGGGAAGGCATAGGCTCTATCTTAGGGCTGTCTACGGGCTGCCCGGCGGGCGGAGTCAAGGGTGCTGCGCCTGGCTGCCTTCGCCGTACCTGTGTCAGCCGTACCTTGATCAGGAGAGGGCGACGGGGCCGTCACCGAACCCAAGCCCCTCACGCGCCTTGCCGATTCCGGGCTCCGCCCAGCGGGCGGCGTACTCGGCGTTGCTGCTGAGCGAACGCAACTGGGCACGGTCAACGTAGAGAACGCCGTTCAGATGGTCTGTCTCGTGCTGCACGATCCGGGCCTGCCAGCCCGAAAATTCCCTCTGTACCCGTGAGCCATCCGGCGCCTGGAATTCCAGCAGGACTTTTTCGGGCCGGGCAACCACTGCCTGCAGTCCGTTCAGGGAGAGGCACCCCTCGTAAAAGGACGCCTGTTCCGTGCCCAGTGGGGTGTACCGGGGGTTCAGGAGCGCCATGAACTCAAGGGGACTCCGCTCCCGCAGCGCTGCCGCCTCGGGGTCGACGTCGTACTGGTCCTCAATGACGGCGAGCTGGAGTGGTATGCCGAGCTGCGGTGCTGCCAGCCCCACGCCCGGAGCCTCATGCATCACCTGCCGCATGAGTTCGATGAGCCGGTCCAACTGATCGGGGGACAGCTGTCCGTCACAAGCGGCGGCGCGCTGGCGCAGGGCGGGGTGGCCGGCCTGGACGATGGGCGGCAGCGTGCCCGCTGACAGGAGCCGCTCCACAGCTTCACTGATCTGTTCGTCGCTGAGGGTGGTTTCCGGCGGATTGTGGTTCATGCTGAAAAGCCTACTGGCGGTGAGGGATCCTGCCGGCCGGCCTGGGCTAGTGTCTTTTCCATGGCTGAACACCACTCCGTGAGTACCCCTGCCCTGGACTGCGTCCTGGGATTCATCCGTGTCCTGGAAGCAGGCGGAGGATCTGCTGGGATCCGGCCTTTCCTGGCGGAGTCCTTCGTGCTGGTCGAAGCGCCGCACCTCCTGGCGCCGGAGGGTTCCACCCGGACGCTGGCCTCTGTCCTTGCCGGTGCTGACCAGAGCTCGGAGGTGGTGTCGGACCAGGTGTTCAGCATCAGGCGCACCACCTGTGAAGGCGGGAGGGTGGCGGTGGAGGCTGACTGGTCGGCAACAGTCCTGCTGGACCTGCCGTACTGGGACAGGGGAGAGACCATCCGCGCCAGGACGTCGTCGGTCTTCGAGGTCAGGGACGGCAGGATTGTGAGCCAGGACAGCTACGACTGCTACTTCCGGGATGGTTCCTGACCGGCATGCGCTTCCGGGGTTCGTGGCGGCTGCATGGTGAAGCGCCTGGCCGTCCACCGGTTAATGGCCGGAACCGAAGCGGCGGCGCCAATGGCCAGGTTCCGCAGCTGCAGGAAAGGTGACTGCAGGGGACGGCCCAGCATCATGTTGATTTCGGACTGGCGCCTGGCAACGACGGCGGCACGCAGCTGTTGGACCTCGAACTTCTTCAGTGCCCCTTCCACGGGATCTCCCGCCACGCCCCGGCGGATCAGGGGCGACAGGGCCCGGGCAGTCATCCAGCCAAGGTTCATGCCCTGGCCACCGATGGGGCTGATTTCGTGCGCAGCGTCCCCGATCAGCAGCGCCCGTCCCGCCACGGTGCTACGGGCCAGCGTGGACCGTACGCTGAATGCGCTCAGCATGGTGTTGGTCTCCACGTCCGGCAGGATTCCCGTCCGCTGCAGCACCAGGCCGGCCAATCGATGGGCGTCTGCTGCCTCCGCCGGCTTGCCGAGCCGTACCACCCACCGCCGCAGACCGCCCGGGAGCGGGAATGACTCCACGATTCCCTCGGATTCAAGGAACAGGACTGCCATCTGCCCGTGGTGTCCGGAGTCCGCGAAGTCGCCCATCAGGTAATGGTCCGGATAGGCCTTGGTGCAGACGGGCACGCCAAGCACCTTGCGCAGCTGCGACCTCGCGCCGTCGGCGGCGACCACAAAGGACGCCGTGAAATGGCGCTGACCCTCCCCTCCGGCAGAAGGTTCAACGACGACGGCGGTCCTTGCGCCGTCGTCGTGCAGTCCTGTGACTTTGACGCCCCTGACGATGGCCTCGCTGTCGAGGGCACGGACGCGATCCTCCAGGAGCTGTTCCGTCCGGTTCTGGGGGAGGGCCAGCACGAACGGGAAGGCCTCCGAAACGCCGTCGAAAGACATGGTCCCCACTGTTCTTCCGCCGCTGACCGCAAGGCCTGTACGGATCGGGACCCCCTCCTGCACCATGGCGGCGGCCAGCTGTACCTGGTCCAGCGCGTCGAGGGCAGGCGGGTGGATTCCGATGGCGCGGGTATGGATGTTCCGTTCGGTCCTCTGTTCGAGGATCCGGACCGAGACCCCCTCCTGGAGAAGTGCAGCGGCCAGGTACAGGCCCACCGGTCCGCCGCCAACGATCACCACATCTGCGGCCATGTCAGTTCCCCTGGTATTCGAGGACCTGGTGGAACGCGCTGCCGGTCCGGACCGCCCAGCCCGGGGGAGCGAGGGCCTGTAGTTCCCCGCGCGTATAGCTCCGGCGGATGGAGGTCAGCCCGTCCGCGCGGATGAAGGAGTGGCGGAAAGGAAGTGCTGCAGCGCTGAACAGGGCGTAGGCGGCCGGACTGCGGCGGAGGTCGTTGTGGAGCGCCGCTTTCCGGGCAAGCGTTTCTGAGTGTGCCAGCAGCTCCTGCAGCTGGCCGGCATCAAGGTGGTGGAGGACATGGTTCGAGATCACGAAGTCGTACTGCCTGCCCTCCTGTACAAGGTCGGTGCTGTGGGCCTGCCGGAAACTGACACCGGGAACGGCAGGCCTGCGGAGGGCGAAGGCGGCGGCGCGGGAATCCGGATCAATGCCCGTGATGTGGAGTGTGAGCCGGTCGCGTGCGGCCCAGCGCGCCAGCATGGTGGCGAGGTCGCCGCCGCCCGAACCGATGTCCAGGAGCGTCGCCGGGCGGGAGGTGGCTGCAAGGAAGGGGCGCAGTTCCCGAACGTACAGCCGCCGCCATCCGGACAGCACGCGGTTAACCACGGCAAACTGCCTGTACGTATTGTCCAGGGCCTCAGGGTCACAGTCGGGCAGGTCCATGATCTCCATGGCCCCGGCGTCGCGCTGCCGCAGCAGGAAGTCCACTGGGTTCAGGCCACCGGAGCTTCCAACGCCAGCCGCTCCTGCCCGTTGTGCTCTTCCGGTACAGGGCGCGGGGCCTGCCGTAGTTTGGTGAACAGCGCGGTTTCCACCGTGAGCCCCGGACCGAATGCCATGGAGCAGATCCGCTCGTCTCCTGGCTCGGGGGCCTGTTCCAGGATGCGTTTGATGACAAACAGGACTGTGGCGCTGCTCATGTTCCCGTAGTTCCTGAGGATTTCACGGGCCGGGACCAGCTGTTCTTCCGTCAGGCCGAGCCGGGATTCGACCTTGTCCAGGATGCTCCGGCCTCCCGGGTGGATGGCCCAATGGCGGATGGAGGAGTAGGGGAGTGCCGCGAGTTCCGGCTCCCGGGCCAGGAGCGGCCGGAGCGCACCAACGATGTGGTCATCAATGATGTGCGGAACGTAATTGCCCAGGACCATTTCGAATCCGTTGTCGCCGATGTTCCATGCCATGGAGTCTTCACCGACGGGAGTAAGGACGGTTTCGAAGTGGTCCAGTTGCAGCAGGGCATTTTCCTCCGTGCCCGGCCTGGCTGTCACGACGGCGGCCGCGGCGCCGTCGGCGAACAGCGCCGATCCCATGATGGTGTCCGGATCGTTGGAGGTGCGCACGTGCAGCGAGCACAGTTCCGCGCAGACAACCAGGACTACCGCGGTGGGGTCGGCCTCGCAAAACAACTTGGCGGCCCGGAGGGCTGGAAAGGCCGCATAACAGCCCATGAAGCCGAGGTGGTAACGCTGGACGGCAGGATCCAGGCCGAGTTCCCGCACGATTTTGTAGTCAGGCCCGGGGTTGAAGAATCCGGTGCAGGAGACGGTTACCAGATGAGTTATGTCAAGTAAATCGAGTTCCGGGCAGGCCTCGACGGCGCGGCGGGCGGCGGCGACGAACAGTTTGGTGGCCTCGCGGCCGAAGATCTCGTTGCGCACTTTGGTGCTGGGATTCAGCAGCAGGCCTGTGGCGGCATCGTAGAACTGCGGTTCCTCAGCCTGAAAATCGTTGGTCATTTCCTCAACGGCAGTAAACCGGGTGTCGATGGCCGCCGCGTCGAAGCATGTGCCCACCAGGCGCGAACCGAGCCGGGTCAGGCCGGGCTGCGCCGCGAAAACGTCCCGGGCCTCGGACTGGATCAACATTATTTTCGGAACTGCAGTTTCAAGTGAACGCACGTAGACCGTCATTGGTTCATTCTTGGCGAGCGGCGGGATAAAGGCAACGGTGGTCAAGGCGCTGACCTGCGGACTTGTTTGAATGTTTTTGTGAGACGTCCCGGTGGCGGATCCGGTCGCTTCCGGACTGACTGACGCAACGCCGATAATCTACATTATGTAAAGTAAAGCTTGGAAGCGGGCTGAGAGGGTCCGCCCCAGGTCAATCGCCCTACCCCTGTTACTGCGCCTTGCGGCCCCCGACGGAACTCCTCCACGCGACGTGAGGCAACCAAACGGATACCTGAAGGCGACGGCGCCGCCGATCTGTCTCCGGACCGATGAATACCAGCTGATCTTGCCACAGCAATTTTTGGGCCACGGAGCAGTCCGTCCCAAGCGGGTGCACCCGGGTGTGGGACGCCGTCGAACAATCCGTGCAAAGTCGCCGCTCCCCCGCGGCGGCTTTGCCGTGGGAAGTGGTGGCGTGCACTCCGCATTCTGTTTGCTTCGGTCTGGTTGGTGCCGGCCGGTCTCAGAGGACCAGCGTCCGCGGAGTCACGGTGAGAATGATTCCAGCCTTGGCGCCGAGAAAGTCCTTCGCAAAATCCGGAACACCGATGTGCCCGCGCCAGCGGCCGGGAGTATTGTCCATGTCCCGTAACTGGTCTTTGTCCTCGGGATTCCAGTCGCGGACGGCTGAGGGAATGGTGCTGTTCCAGGCCGCCCATGCTCTGGGCAGCGGCCTGTCCTCGCCCGGAGGTTCGATGTCAACAACCAGGGTGTCCTGCCAGTCCTCTGTTTGCTCCAAATGGTCATCGAAGAAGAAGTGTCCCTCCTTTTCCCTGATGGACATCAACCGCAGCATGAGCGCGTGACGGAGCCGGGGCACTTCCCTGCCGCCAACCCGTGGCCGCGGTGCTTTCGAGGAAAGGAAAGTGGTCAGCAGCGGCAACGGCGAGTCGATCGGGTCCCCTTCCTTCCAATGTTCGATCTGGACTGGACAGAAGTGGGCGGCGCTCTGTTCGTGGACCATAACGGGCAGCCCCCGAATGGCCAGGCCCACGTCAAGCTGGAACTCGACCTCAGGCGGGGCCGCTTTCCCAACAGTGAAACCTGCCAGCTCAACTTCGATCTTGAGGTCGCCGAAGAGGAAGCGCTGAAGGTTCTGGTATCCCTCTTCCGAATTGACGATGCCGTAACGGCCGCTGTGGCTTCGGTGCACCACGGCCAGCGGCGCACCCTGGACAGCCGCGTTGTCTATCTGGACCAGGCCGTCGCTCCGGGCTCCTACCGCTTTGGACGACAGGCCCAAAGCGACGTCATAATCGCCGGGATTGGAGCCTACAAGGCAGAACAGTTCATCCAGCGGAAAACCGTCGTCCGGCATCTGCGTTCCTACGAATGCCTTACGCGTCAGTCGCCGCCTGAGCGCGGGCGGGGTGAGGTACTCATACATCCTGTCCGGTCCAAAAATGTCTGCCCCTTGAACACCAAGGACGTCACGGATTTTCTCAAGCAGGCCAAAGCCGACGGCGAAGCGGATTCCGCCATGCGGTGTGGCATAGGTGAACACCCGTGCCACGTATCTCGCCCCGGCGGCAGGATCGATCTCGCCCTCCGTGCCGGCAAGGGTTTCCGGTATGACGCGCTGCAACAGCGAGCGGCATATGAGTCCTCCCATCGAATGGGCAACCAGGAAGACCTTGGGGGCGCCGGTCTTCTCAAGCACAAGCTTGATGAGCTCAAACAGATCCCGTGCGGCGTCTTCGAAGTAGAAGCTCTCCCCCTCCTCGCCGAAGGTGTCCGCGGAGTCATCATAAAAACGGTGGATCCAAACAGATGCCGGGTTCACGGAGCCGGAATCCACGCCGTTCAGGAAGGCCCACTGGTCGCCGTGGACGGGGACCTCGTACTTGTGATCGGTGACAAGCCGCAGCATCGGGGACTCGAACTGGTGGAACTTTGCGCGTCCGTTGCCGTCGGCACGGACATGGACGGAGCCTTGGCTGAACCCGTAAAACGGATCATCCACTGCATTGTTAATAGCAGAGCCGGTCCCGGCGAAACCGCGGACATAAATCACCGGCAGCCTGCCATCATCGCCGGGGAATCCCATGCCTCGTCCCTCCTGAACAAAGAGCCCGAATCATTTTCACTAAGAGGTGCTGGCTCCTGTTGTCGGCAGTTGACCATTTGAGGCGTTACCGGGGCGTTACGGCGCTGCCTTTTTCCTTGCACCAGCGGCCTGCAGCCCGTGATAACGCGGCCGTAACGGCACCGCAGTGTACTGGTCTGAGATGACAAGCTTTCGAGGAGCCAGCCAATGGATGACCGAATAGTCGTGAATGACCAGCCAGCTGGGCCCCACTGTGACGTAAAGCCCCAAACACGTCCGGTTCTTCGCCCGGATCTGTCGACCCGCAGAGAGTGCCTCATCCGCCTGCTAAGGCTCAAATGGGTCAACGGCACCATGCTGCACTACTGGTTCCTGGCCGCGCCTGCGCCACAAAAGGAAGCAGTCCGCAAAGCTTTCAAGGAGTGGAAGGATCTGGGCATCGGCCTGGAGTTTTCCGAAGTGGCAGACCGCAGCGAGGCGGAAGTCCGGATCGCCTTTGACCAGGGCGACGGCTCATGGTCGTACGTCGGGCGGGACGTCCTGGGCATTAGCGCCAAGGAGCCCACCATGAATTTCGGCTGGGATCTCACCGACGATTACGGCCGCACCACGGCCCTGCACGAGATCGGCCACACCCTGGGCCTGCCGCACGAACACCAGAACCCCTTCTCCGGCATCGTCTGGGACGAAGCAAAGGTGTACGAATACTTCGGCGGCGCGCCCAACCACTGGCCGCCGGAACAAACACTGCACAATGTCCTCCGGAAAATCGATACCAGTGAGGTCGACGGGTCCTCCTGGGACCCTGAGTCGGTCATGGAGTACTGGTTCCCCGCCGGCCTGATCAAGGAACCTGCCCGTTTCAGTCGGGGCTCAATCCACCGGGAGGCCTGTCAACCGCGGACAAGGAGTGGGTGCGGAAGTTCTTTCCCGCCCTGCACCCCACACTGCCCGTTCTCCAGCCCTTTCAATCGGTACCGCTCTCACTGGTCCCTGGCGGCCAGGCTGACTTTGCGCTGGAGCCCCAGGCCTCTCGCAATTACGAGATCAGCACTTTTGGTGCAGCCGATACCGTGCTGGTCCTGTTCGAGGAAGTGCAGGGCGAGTTGCGCTTCGTTGCCGGGGACGATGACAGCGGAGAAGACCGGAACTCACGGGTCTCCGCAAAGCTGTTCCAGGGCAGGCGGTACGTCGTGCGTATCCGCCTGTACTGGGCCGGCGAGTCCGGACAGACCGCAGTCATGCACTGGTGACCCCGCCGGCCATTCTTGCGCCAAAATTTCGGAAACGCGAGCCAACTCCTGATTTTCCTCCAGCAAGATCAGAACACCTGAACAGGCATCCCGCCGGGGAGAACCAGCTTCAGGCGGTAATGGATGGGCCCGGGCACATGCCCCGGCCCTCCCAGGCATTGAGCCCAACCCGGGGAGGCGTGACCGCGACGATGCAAGAGCACAGCTGGTCCGAGGCCGCTGGTGAGTCCGGTGCAGATCCGGAAGTCCCCTCGACAGGCTTGTTGATCATCCGCACCTGGCACGAACCGGGCCATCCCCAGGGTTTCAGGGCAAGAATTACCTACGGACAGACAGCCGCAAGGCACCAAGATACTGTTTCCACTGCTGACCCGGCAGTAGTACTAAAAGTTGTTAAGCGCTGGCTGGCCGCCCAGCCAGGAGTCACCGGCCGGAACTAGGCGCTCCTTCACACCGCTTTGCTGCCGTTCAAGGATGGCGGCAAGGAGCTCCCTGACCGGCTCCGCGGGCAGGAGCCCCATGTCTTCCTGCAGTTGCTGGCGGTACCGCTCATAGGCCCGCAAGGCGGCCGCGGGATTACCTCGCTGCAGTTCGGCCCGAATCAGCAGCCTGACGGCATTCTCATAGAGCGGTTCGATGCCCACAGCCTCCTCAGCTGCTGCCCCAGCTGTCCCGGAATCGCCCAGGGAGAGTGACCTTGCGGCGATATCCGTGAAGATTCGCAGCCTGTCCTGCTGCAGCCGGCTTTGTTCAAAAACCACCCAGTCCTCATACCAGCCGGGAAGCAGTTGTGCGTCACGCAACTCTTCCAGCAGGGAGGCGGTGCCCGCCTCGATGCCGGCTTGGCCCAACACCCGCGCGTGTTCCCGGACCCGGTCCAGATCGACCTCAACCTGGTCGCTCAGGGACAGCAGCCTTCCTTCGTTGACGATCAGGCCCGGCACCTGCCGGGACGTTAGGTGTACGCTGACCCGCAGGCTTTCCAAGGCTTTGGAATCGGGATACTCGGGCCAAAGCAGCCCTACGAGATAGCTGCGGAGACGTGGGCCCTTGATGGCAAGGGCTGCGATGAGCCGCTGCTGCCGTGTTGCGACGTGGACGACAACGCCGTCCCGGCGTAAGCGCCAGGACCCGAGCAGGTCCAGTTTCAATTCTCCATAGCCGTCGTCGTCCATGGGAACCCGATTTCGGTTCAACTAAATGTGGAGGATCAGTAGAACTGAGGATCCTCATTTCGATTGCCCTTGTCAATGTGTTCGGTCCTCTTTCCATCAGAGGAGAGAGGGCTATCGGTATGGCTCCCGGCCAGGGATGGCCATGCGCGCACCTTGGGACCTTCGGCTCTGCCTGCTGCAACAGCAACGCTTCATGCTGAAAGTCCGTGCAACGGCATGGGATGTCCCTGAAGCAGCGTGGCCAGGCAGGCGGCAAGGACCTGGGGCCCGATACTGCGCGGTGCCAGTACGCGTAATCCGGTCCTGCTGTTCCTGGCCGGCGGCCCTGGCGGGTCTGAACTCGCCGCCTACATGCGGGACACCGTGCTTGCCGGCACACCATGACGACCTCCTGCGCGGGCAGGTGAAACGCAGCTGAACGGGGTCAGCCCTTGGATCCGATCCCGGCCCCTACGAGCGCTCCGACGCCAAGACCCAGTGCAAAACCAAGGACCGGGCTGTCGAAGACAGCCAATCCAAGGGTGATGCCCACCGCGGCGCCAAGCAGGGAGCAGATCCAGAGGGGCTTGTTCACAGGGATCCTTTTGTCATTGCCGCACCGGCGGCGTCAGCCGTCATAAGCGCTTTGGAGTTCCGCGATGTCCAGCTTCCGCATACCCAGCATGGCCTGCATCGCCCGCTGAGAGCCGTGGGGGTCGGGGCCGGCGATCAGTGAGGGCAGGATCGCCGGGACAATCTGCCAGGACACTCCAAAGCGGTCCTTCAACCAGCCGCACTGGCTTTCCGAGCCGCCTTCGGTGAGTGCTTCCCAGTACCGGTCCACCGAGGACTGGTCCTCGCAATCCACCACGAACGAAACAGCTTCCGTGAAGCTCGAGCCCCGCGCACCGTTCAGCGCAGTGAATCCGCGTCCTTCAAGTTCAAAGTCGACGGCGATTGCCTCACCAGCCACACCCGGCCCGCCCTCCCCGAAGCGCGACACGTCGAGGATCCTCGAATCGTCGAAAACTGAGGTGTAGAACTGTGCCGCTTCTTCCGCCTGGTTCTCGAACCAGAGGCAGGTACCGATTTTCCGTGGCATCCATGGCTCCCTTCCGGCTCGAGCCTAATGCCGCATTCCACACCGCACAACGGCTGGCATTAGGCTCGAATCCATGAGTTCCCGCGCTGTGAAATCGATAAAGCCGCCCTCCCTGCCCCTGCTGCTGGGAGCCGCAGCAGCCGACGCCGTCCTGATACTGGTGTTCGCCGCGGTGGGACGCGATGCACACCAGCGCGGCGATATTCTGACCGGCGTCCTGCTGACGGCCTGGCCGTTCCTCGCGGGCGCGGCCCTGGGGTGGCTGGTAGCCAGGGCCTGGCGGGACCCGTTGTCGGTGCGCCGGGCCGGGCTCGCCGTCTGGCTCGGCAGCGTCGCGGGCGGGATGGCACTGAGGGCCGTGACGGGGCAGACCGTAGTGCTCCCGTTCGTCATCGTTGCATCGCTCAGCCTTGGGGTTTTGCTGGTCGGCTACCGCCTGCTGCTTGCCGGCGCCAGGCGCCGCCGACGGGCGTGAGCGGCCGGACGCGGTGTGCTCCATCAGCACCCCGGTGCTGATGTAATAGGCTGGCAGCAGAAGCCGGCCGGGCACTGCCACGGCGCAACAGATCCGAAAGGGTTCAACGTGATCACCGCATTCGTCCTGATCAAGACCGACGCTGCCCGCATCCCCGAGACAGCCGAGGAAATCTCGGCGATTGAGGGCATCAGCGAGGTATACTCCGTCACCGGCGAATGGGACCTTATTGCCGTCGCCCGCGTCCACCGGCACGAGGACCTGGCCGATGTCATTGCAGACCGGCTCTCGAAAGTGCCGGCAGTCGTCCACACCACGACGCATATTGCTTTTCGCGCCTACTCCCAGCATGACCTGGACGCGGCGTTTTCCCTCGGCTTCGAGCAGTAGGCAAGCCGCCCTCAGCGGGCTGTAAGGGAAACCCACTTCTCCAGGACAGCTGCGGCGGCGCCGGAATCAATCGATTCGGCAGCGCGGGCAAAGGCCGTCTTCATCCGGTCCAGGAAGGGCCCGTCGGCGTTTTGGTCAAAGGCCACCAGTCCAGCAGCAGCGTTAAGTAAAACGGCATCCCGGGCGGGGCCTTCCTTGCCCGCAAGGACGTCCCGGACAACCGCCGCATTCACTTCCGCGTTGCCGCCGCGAAGCTGCTCCACCGTTGCCAGGCCGATGCCAAGGTCCTGGGGCGAGAATGTCATTTCGCTCACGGCCCCGCCCCGGATCTCCCAGACGGTGGACGGCCCGGTGGTGGTGAGCTCATCGAGGCCGTCATTGCCACGGAAGACCAGTCCCCTGCTCCCCCGCTGTGCCAGGACGCCCGCCACCAGCGGCGCCATCCTGGCGTTTGCGACGCCGACAGCCGAGGCCTGTACTTTGGCCGGGTTGGTGAGGGGGCCGAGGAAGTTGAACGCCGTCGGAACAGCCAGTTCCCGCCTGGGGACCGCGGTGTGACGGAACGACGGATGGAACACCTGCGCAAAGCAGAAGGTAATCCCCGCCTCCTCAGCGTTGCGGGCAACCTCCTCGATGGTCAGGTCCAGCCGGACACCCAGGGCTTCCAGCACGTCGGCAGAACCGGACGACGACGACGCCGCCCGGTTGCCGTGCTTGACCACCTTGGCGCCGGCGCCCGCAGCGACAAGGGCTGCCATCGTGGAGATATTCACCGTGTTCAGCTGGTCTCCGCCGGTGCCCACAATGTCGAGTTTCTCGCCCGAAATGCTGATCGGGTTTGCGTGGGAAAGCATGGCATCCACCAGGCCGGAGAGTTCGTCCACCGTCTCACCCTTGGCGCTGAGGGCTACGAGGAATCCTGCGATCTGCGCCGGCGTGGCCTCCCCGGACATGATGGTGTCCATCGCCCAGGACGTATTGTCAGCCGTAAGGTCCGCCCCGCTGATCAGTGCCGAGATCAGGCGGGGCCAAGAGTTGCCGGACGGTGCGGAAGCCTGTGAAGTCACCTCCTGATGCTATCGAGCGTTGGCGGGGACTGACCAATATGAACCCCTGCGGGAACTTTTCCGCGCGAATTCGCGTCTTTGTAGAAAAAGTCCCCCAAAAAGGCGGTTTGCGTTGGGCAGCACGGACTTTTACAGACATAATGTCTATGTGACATCTGCGACCCATGCCCCCAGTACCCCGGCGCACCCCACGCTGAACCGCCCCAACATGGTTTCCGTTGGAACCGTTGTGTGGCTGTCGAGTGAGTTGATGTTCTTCGCCGGTCTCTTCGCCATGTACTTCACACTGCGCTCCACAAGCGCACAGATGTGGGCGGACGAGACAGCCAAGCTCAACTTCCCCTTCGCGCTTGCCAACACGATCGTCCTCGTGGCCAGTTCCTTTACTTGCCAGATGGGCGTCTTCGCTGCCGAGCGCCTGCAGCCGCGAAGGACCGGGGGTGTGTTCCAGTTCTCCCGTTGGGGTATGAACGAATGGTTCACCCTGACTTTCCTCATGGGTGCCTTCTTCGTCGCCGGCCAGGCCACCGAATACGCGATGTTGGTTTCTGAGCACGTATCGCTCTCCTCCAACGCCTACGGTTCCGCCTTCTACATGACCACCGGCTTCCACGGCCTGCACGTTATCGGCGGGCTCGTCGCCTTCCTGCTCATCATGGGCCGGTCTTTCGCCGCAAAGAAGTTCGGGCATTTCGAAGCAACTTCGGCGATTGTCACCTCGTACTACTGGCACTTCGTGGATGTCGTGTGGATCGGCCTCTTCCTGGTCATCTACGTTCTCAAGTAGCCAGCTTTGATTCTTTTTCTACAAGAGGCAGAATTTCAGGTAGCGGCTCCCGGAGCCGGCGCAGGATCGAATAAAGGAACCACCACGTGAAGGCACTCTCACAAAAGCGGCGTCACCCACTTGCAGCAATAGCGCTGCTCCTGATGGGGCTCCTCATCACGGGTGGGCTCTACGCCGTAGCTACCACCGTCAACGAGGCCAAGGCTTCCACCACCTCCTACAGCGCCGATGACGTTGAAGAGGGCGGCAAGCTCTTCGCCGCCAACTGCGCCACGTGCCACGGCATGGGTGCCAGCGGCACGGACGCCGGTCCGTCGCTGGTTGGCGTTGGAGCAGCCTCTGTTGACTTCCAGGTGGGCACCGGCCGCATGCCGATGCAGATGAACGGTCCCCAGGCGATGAAGAAGCCGGTCCAGTTCAACGACGAGCAGACCAACCAGCTCGCAGCGTATGTTGCTTCCCTGGGCGCAGGCCCGGCGATTCCTGAAGAAGGCCTGCTTGACGAAGGCGGCGACGCCGCTGCCGGTGGCGAGCTCTTCCGCGTGAACTGCGCCATGTGCCACAACGCCGCCGCTGCCGGTGGCGCCCTGACCCGCGGTAAGTTTGCACCCGCCCTCGCAGATGTATCGGGCAAGCACATTTACGAGGCCATGGTGACGGGTCCCCAGAACATGCCCGTGTTCAGCGACTCCAACATCACCCCCGAAGACAAGCGCGACATCATCACCTTCCTGAAGCAGATCGAGACCACGGGTTCACCCGGCGGTGCCGACCTTGGCTCGTTGGGGCCTGTAGCTGAAGGCCTGTTTGTATGGGTTGCCGGCCTTGGCGTCATCATCGCTTTCACGATTTGGTTGACCTCCCGGACATCCTGACATCCGCGCCACCGCACACTTCTGCTGATCAGTCAGCAGCTTGATATTAGAAACTAACCCGGTATCCGCCGGGACGAGAGAAGGATGAGGCGAATTATGGGCAACCATAGTGACGGCAGTCCGAACCACTCGGGCACCGTAGCTACGGCTGGTCAGAATGAGGTGGAGAAGTTCCAGGATCCTGGAATTCCTCCGCACCGTTTGCGCCTGGCTGACACGGACCCGAAGGCCGCAAAGCGGGCAGAACGGCAGGTCGCCTTACTATTTGGCATCTCTGTTGTTGGAACCCTGATCTTCCTGGTGGCGTACTTCGCCATTGACCTGGGAGCCGAAGACTCGAGCATTGCAACCATCAGGCTCCAGAATATGCTGCTGGGGCTGGGAACCGCGTTCGCGATGCTCGGCATCGGCACCGGCATCGTCCACTGGGCCAAGGCCCTGATGCCTGACCACGAAGTTTCCGAAGAACGCCACGCGATCCGCTATGAGGAGGACCGCCAAGCGGCTGTCCGCATCGTTGACGACATCGTTGAGGAGACGGGCATCAAGCGCCGTCCGCTGATCCGGAACACGCTCCTGGGTGCGGTTGCCCTTGCACCGCTGCCGGCAGTCGCCATCTTCGGTGACCTCGGTCCGCGTCCCGACGACAAGCTTGCCCACACCTTGTGGGCACCCCAGGAGGGGAAGCTCAAGAGGCTGGCCCGCGACCCCGACGGAACGCCGATCAAGGCATCCGACGTCACCATCGGTTCGGCGTTCCACGTCATCCCCGAAGGCCTCAACGACCTCCACGAGGGGAAGCTCAACGAAAAGGCCAAGGCCGTTGTGCTGCTCATGCGCCTTGACCCGGCATCCCTGAACCCGTCCGAGGGCCGCGAGGACTGGGGCTACAACGGAATCGTTGCCTACTCCAAGATCTGTACCCATGTCGGTTGCCCCGTTGCTCTGTATGAGCAGCAGACGCACCACCTGCTGTGCCCGTGCCACCAGTCCACCTTCGACCTCACTCAAGAGTGCAAGGTGATTTTCGGCCCGGCCAGCCGGCCTCTCCCCCAGCTGCCCATCGCGGTTGATGACGAGGGCTACTTGGTCGCCACCAGCGACTTCAAAGAACCTGTAGGACCAAGTTACTGGGAGCGTGATATGCATGAGCGCAGCATCGACAGCTGAGCCCGCTTTCGTCGCCAAAACCAAGACAGGCCGGGTTACCGACTTTGTCGACCAGCGTGTTGGCGGTTCCGGAATCCTCCGCGAATTCGGCCGTAAAGTCTTCCCTGACCACTGGTCCTTTATGTTCGGCGAAGTGGCGCTGTACTCCTTCGTCATCCTCCTGCTTTCCGGTACGTTCCTGACGTTCTTCTTTGATCCGTCCATGGCGGAGACGCACTATGACGGTTCCTATGTGCCGTTGAAGGGCGTGGAGATGTCCGTGGCGTACAGCTCGTCGCTGGATATTTCCTTCGACATCCGTGGCGGCCTGTTCATGCGCCAGGTCCACCACTGGGCGGCCCTTCTGTTCGTGGCCTCCATCGCCGTACACATGCTCAGGGTCTTCTTCACAGGAGCTTTCCGCAAGCCCCGGGAAATGAACTGGGTTGTGGGCAGCGTACTGCTCATCCTGGCCATGGCTGCCGGCTTCACCGGCTACTCCCTCCCGGATGACCTGCTCTCCGGCAACGGCCTGCGGATCATCGATGGTGTCATCAAGTCCATCCCGGTCATCGGTACCTACATCTCGTTCTTCCTCTTCGGCGGCGAGTTCCCGGGTACCGCGGTCATCGGACGGCTCTACATGCTGCACATCCTGCTGGTGCCGGCCCTGATCCTGCTGATGATCGTCCTCCACCTCTTCATGGTGGTGGTCCACAAGCACACTCAGTACCCCGGCCCGGGCCGCAACGACAACAACGTCGTGGGCTACCCGCTCGGACCTGTCTACGCTGCCAAAGCCGGTGGATTCTTCTTCATTGTGTTTGGCGTCCTGGCGCTCATGGCAGGCTTCTTCACGATCAACCCGATCTGGAACTACGGCCCCTACGATCCCTCCCCTGTCTCCGCCGGTACCCAGCCTGACTGGTACATCGGATTCGTGGACGGCGCCCTGCGCCTGATGCCGGGTACCTTCGGGGATTGGCAGGTGGAGCAGACATGGCTTGGCTTCGTCTTCTCGTTCAACGTCCTGCTGCCCGCTCTGGTACCGGCCGGAATCCTGTTCACCGTGATGTTCATGTACCCGTGGATTGAACGCTGGATCACCAAGGATGACCGTGAGCACCACGTGCTGGACCGTCCCCGCAACGCCCCCACGCGGACTGCCATCGGCATGGCCGGCTTCGTTTGGTACTGCGTCATGTGGGCTGCGGCCGGCTCGGACCTCATTGCCACGCACTTCAGTGTTTCGCTCAACGACGTCACGTACTGGCTGCGGGCACTGTTCTTCATTGGCCCGATCATTGCCTTCATCGTGACCAAGCGCGTCGCCCTGGCCCTTCAGCGGAAGGACCGCGAAATCGCACTTCACGGACGGGAAACTGGACGCATCGTCCGTCTCCCGCACGGCGAGTTCATCGAGGTGCACGCACCGCTGGACGAGTACAAGCGCTACAAGCTGGTCGGCTTCGAGTCCCCTGAGGTCCTCCCTGCCGTACCCAACGAACACGGAGTGGTGACCCGCAAGGAGAAGCGCCGCGCGTTCCTCTCGAAGTGGTTCTTCGAGGACCGCGTTGCCCCAGCCAGCCCCGCTGAGCTGGAAGCCGCCCACGGCCACGGCCACGGCCATGAGGCAGTCGAGGCGCAGGAATCAGCAAAGAGCCTGTCCCGCTAGGTTGCGAAATCCACAATGAAGGCCCGGTCCACACGGACCGGGCCTTCATCTTTTTGAGCTCGTGCCGGAAGCGAGAACATGGTTCGGGTGTTCCCGCGACCGCCGGAGGCGCCTAATGGTTTCGGGCCCTGCGCGCACCGGGCCGCTGCAGCGGAACCCACAGCTTGTATCTGTCAGCGCGGTAGTAGGACACGGAGTAGTCCACCATCGCCCGGGCAACAAACGCATGGCGCTGGATTTTCAGCAGGGGTGACCCTACCTCCACATTCAGCAGGCGGGCGGTGGAGGGCGACGCTGCCGTAGCCTCTATCATGTCCTCGCCCCACTCCATCACCAGGCCGAACTGCTCACTCAGGACGTTGTAGAGCGACGTTGGTGGCTCCCCGTCCAGCAATCCAGGCACGCGGTGCGCAGGAATGAAGTTCTCGTCGACGCTCATCGGCTCACCGTCCGCCAGGAGCAGGCGCCGGAACCGTACCAGCGGCGTTCCCTCGTCCAACTGCAGTTCCCGCGCCAGGAACGCACTCGCAGCGATTTGCTCGAAGCTCAGTACCTTCGCGGCCGGAACCATGCCGCGCCGCTGCATCTCTTCGCTGTACGACGTCAGTTTGACCTGGAGATCGAGCTTCGGCCTGCGGACGAAGGTCCCCAGGCCCACCACCCTCTCGATGACCTCCTCGCCAACCAGAGCGTCTATGGCCTGCCGGACAGTCATCCGTGCCAGGCCAAACCGCTCTGCAAGATCGCGCTCAGAGGGCAGGGCCGACCCGGGCGGACAGGACTGCGCAATGTAAGAACGCAGGATTTCACGGAGCTGGACATAGATCGCTGTTCCACTGGTCCGGTCGATGTCGCCGGTGATGGCTGCCGCGCTAGAAGCCATGGCGGGTCTCCCCTGCGTTAAAGTTCACCCTCCAATTTTAGGACAGGTCTAGACCAGTGCGGTCCACACGCCTGCCGCTTGGTGGAGCGGGAGGCCGGGCGGCTATATTTGTCAGGAAATGTCATCTGGCGGCGGTGGGCCGCCACAACAAAGGAGTCCCCTTGCCAGTACATAAGGCCGTGGTCAAAGCCTCGGTGGGGCTGCATGCCCGTCCCGCCGCCGTCTTCGTACGGGCTGTTACAGAAACAGGCCTGCCGGTGACCATCGGCAAGGACGGTGCCGGGCCCGTGGACGCACGCTCACTCCTCCAGGTGATGACGGCAGACTTCGAGCACGGCTGCGAGGTGGAGCTGGGCGTCAGCGATGCCGCGCTGGACGGCGCGCAGAGCCGCCAGGCCGCTGAGGAGGCGCTCCGTATACTCAGCGATCTCCTGGAGTCACAGGGCGCCGCCTGAGGCCTGCTGGAGACACTCAAAACAAAGACGTCGGGCCCCGCCTTCCGGTGGGGCCCGACGTCTCTGTTTTATGCTCGGGTGTTGCTAGTGCGCGTGGTCTCCGCGGCTGTACTCGTATACCCAGCCGATCAGCGCTACAACGGCCATGCCTGCGGCGATGTAGACGATCCAGAAGCCTACGGCAAGTCCCAGGAAGCCCGTAGCGCAGGCAAGTCCCAGGAACAGCGGCCACCAGCTCCAGGGGCTAAAGTGCCCCTGCTCGCCGGCACCCTCGTGGATCTCAGCGTCGCTGCGATCCTCAGGACGGAGGCCTACGCGCTTGCCGGTAAACCCGAGGTAGCCACCGATCATGCCGGCGAGGCCGCCCACGAGCAGGATGCCCAGGATGCCGACCCACTCGCCCCAGTTCGTCAGGAAGCCGTACACCAGGGAGATCGGAACGAAGAAGAAAACTCCGGCACCAAAAATCCAGGATTCAATTTTCATTGTCAGTTGTCCCTCTGGTCGGCGTTTCCGAGCGTCTTGGCTGCGGGAGCGGGTGACTCAACGGTGTGGACCTGGCGAAGTTCAGGGTGGTGCAGGTCCAGCGCCGGCCGCTCCGAACGGATCCGGGGCAGCGAGGTGAAGTTGTGCCGCGGCGGCGGGCAGGACGTGGCCCATTCCAGCGAAGCACCGAAGCCCCACGGATCATCCACCTGCACCTTCTCGGCGCTGCGCCAGGTGATGTACACGTTCCAGAAGAACGGGATCAGCGATGCACCCAGGACAAACGAGGCAACCGTGGAGAACTGGTTCATCCAGGTGAAGTTGTCCTCCACCAGGTAGTCGGCGTAGCGGCGCGGCATGCCCTCAACACCCAGCCAGTGCTGGATCAGGAAGGTGCCGTGGAAGCCCAGGAACAGGAGCCAGAAGTGGATCTTGCCAAGGCGCTCGTTCAGCATCTTGCCGGTGAACTTGGGCCACCAGAAGTAGAACCCGGCGAACATCGCAAACACCACGGTCCCGAACACCACGTAGTGGAAGTGTGCCACCACGAAGTAGGAATCGGAGACATGGAAGTCCAGCGGCGGGGAGGCCAGGATGATGCCGGTCAGGCCGCCGAAGAGGAACGTGACCAGGAAGCCGATGCTCCAGAGCATGGGGGTCTCGAAGGTCAGCGAACCGCGCCACATGGTGCCGATCCAGTTGAAGAACTTCACGCCGGTGGGCACCGCGATCAGCATGGTCATGAACGCGAAGAACGGCAGCAGCACCGAGCCGGTGACGTACATGTGGTGGGCCCACACAGTCACTGACAGAGCGGCGATGGCGATGGTGGCGTAGACCAGGCCCTTGTAGCCGAAGATCGGCTTGCGGCTGAACACCGGGAAGATCTCGGACACGATGCCGAAGAACGGCAGGGCGATGATGTACACCTCGGGGTGGCCGAAGAACCAGAACAGGTGCTGCCAGAGGACTGCGCCGCCGTTCTCCGGATCGAAGATGTGGGCACCGAAACGGCGGTCAGCGCCGAGCGCGAACAGGGCTGCGGCCAGCGGCGGGAAGGCCATCAGGACCAGGATGGCCGTGACGAGGATGTTCCAGGTGAAGATGGGCATCCGCCACATGGTCATGCCCGGGGCGCGCATGCAGATAACGGTGGTGATGAAGTTGACCGCACCCAGGATGGTCCCGAAGCCGGACAGTGCCAGGCCGAACACCCAGAGGTCTCCGCCGATGCCGGGGCTGAAGGTGGTGTTGGACAGCGGCGCATAGGCAAACCAGCCGAATGACGCTGCACCCTGGGGCGTGATGAAGCCGGACACCGCGATGGTGGAGCCGAAGAGGAAGAACCAGAAAGCCAGCGCATTGAGCCGCGGGAAGGCAACATCAGGTGCGCCGATCTGCAGCGGCATAATGACATTCGCGAAGCCGGCAAACAGCGGCGTTGCGAACATCAGCAGCATCACGGTGCCGTGCATCGTGAAGAGCTGGTTGTACTGCTCCTTGGTCTGCAGGATCTGCATGCCGGGCTCGAACAGCTCAGCGCGGATGAGCAGGGCCATCACGCCGCCCAGGCAGAAGAACACGAAGGACGAGATCAGGTACATGTACCCAATGGTCTTGTGGTCGGTGGAGGTGATCCAGTTGACGACGATGCGTCCCTTGGACTTCGGAACCACGGGAGCTTGAAGGGCTCCGGTGGGTGCGGATTGAGTGTACGTAGCCACGTCGCTCCCCTTACTTAATTTCGTTCACGTTCGGGTTGCGGTCGTACTCGACGCCGAGGAGACCCGTGTTGCCTGCTTCGCGCAGTTCGTCCATGTGGGCCTGGAATTCGGATTCCGACACCACCTTGACGCGGAACAGCATTTCGGAGTGGTACTCGCCGCAAAGTTCGGCACACTTGCCGTCGTAGGTGCCCTCTTTAGTGGGGGTGAACCTGATGTAGTTGGTCTTGCCCGGGATCATGTCGCGCTTCTGCAGGAAGGCGGGAACCCAGAAGGAGTGGATGACGTCGCGTGCGTTGAGCTCGAGGTCAACGGACCTGTTCACCGGCAGGTACAGCGTGGGGAGCTGTTCCTTGTCGATGGTGTTTCCGGTGAGGTTGGTCTGCACGCCGGCTTCGTAGACGTCTTCTTCGATGACGTCGCCGGCCTTGTAGTTGAAGTCCCATGCCCACTGCTTGCCGCGGACGTCGACAACGACGTCGGCGGGCTCTGAGCGGTTATCGATCGCCTGCTGGTCGCGGTCGGTGAAGTAGAAGAACACCACAACCATGAACAGCGGGATGGTCAGGTAGAAGACTTCCAGTGGGAGGTTGAAACTGGTCTGCCGCGGGAACCCAACGGTGCCCTTGCGGCGGCGGTATGCGACCAGGCACCAGACGATCAGACCCCAGGTAATGATGCCCACAACCAGGGCGGCAATCCATGAGTTGACCCAGAGGTCCATGATGCGGTCGGTGTTGCTGGTGGTGCCACGTTCCGTGGGCAGCCACCCTTTCTCTACCTCTGGCGAACATCCGGTCAAAACCAACGCGCCGGCAATTGCCAAGCTTGTGATCGTTGTGATCGTTTTGCGTCGGCTGCCGGTTCGGTTCTGCGAACTCACAGACGGCCCTTCCTACTTGTTGCTGCTGTCCGGGAAGACTCGGCCGCCCCGGGCACACTAAAAGTTTTACTACTCGGTGTAGAGCTTACCGCTCCGCCGGGCGTTTCGCCCACATGTCGGCGCCGTGCCTCCGTACCGTTATTTTCGGCAGGTGGCCCGGCGCCGGCATCGGGCGAAATAACCGGCTTAGTGGAACGAATCCCCACAGGCGCAGGAGCCGCCGGCGTTGGGGTTGTCGATGGTGAACCCCTGCTTGGAGATGGTGTCCTCGAAGTCAATGGAGGCACCACTGAGGTAGGGAACGCTCATCTTGTCCACAACAACTTCGACGCCGTCGTAGTCCCGGACTGCGTCTCCGTCCAGGAGCCGCTCATCGAAGTACAGCTGGTAGATCAGCCCGGAGCAGCCGCCGGGCTGCACAGCAACCCGGAGGCGCAGGTCCGTACGGCCTTCCTGCTCGAGAAGGCTGCGTACCTTGCCTGCTGCGACGTCGGTCAGCTTGACCTCGTGGACGGGCAGTTCTTCACTGGCCGTGCTGGTGGTACCGGTGCTGTTCTCATTTGTTGCGGTGCTCATGGGCCTACCTTCTTAGGACGGTCTGGCGGCGCCGCGCTGGCGGCGCCTGCCCCTACGGTTTCGGTATGGGCTATAGCTACATGCTACGCGGGGCGGACGTGTAGCTCTAACTCCTGAGGTAACCATGGATGGTCCCCCCTTGTTCCCGGGGAGGCCCCTAATCCGGTCCTGGAGCGCTTCCCGGCAGCCGCCCCTCGGGTGGACCCTAAAGCCCCTGTTCGTTGATCCGGGCGAGGAGCAGCGCCTCGGCAAGGATGGCTTTGCGGAAGTCGCCAAGGTGCAGTGACTCATTGGCGCTGTGAGCCCGGGAGTCAGGATCTTCTACCCCTGTCACGAGGATATGCACGTCCGGGTACAGCTCCGTCAGGTCGGCGATGAAGGGGATGGAACCGCCAATGCCGGTCTCCACTGCCGGCACTCCCCAGGCCTCCCCCAGTGCCCACATCGCCAGCGAGGCCGCCGGCGAGGAGGTGTCCGTGAGGAACGGGTTTCCGCTCTCCCCCGGCGTGAAGGTCACCCGCGCACCGAACTGAGCGTTCGACTCCACATGCCTGCGCACGGCCTCCATCGCTTCTGCGGGAATCTGTCCAGGCGCCAGCCGAAGGCTGAACTTCGCCCGCGCGCGGGGCAGCAGCGTATTCGAGGCAGCGTCCACGGAAGGTGCGTCGAACCCGATGATGGACAGGGCGGGCTTGGTCCAGAGCCGCGAGGTGATACTCCCTGACCCGGCCAGCCGGACGCCGTCGAGCACTGATGCGTCAGCCCGGTAGTCCTCCTCCGGAAGGTCCACGGCGGCCGTGTCCCTTGCCAGCAGTCCTTCGATGGCAACATTCCCTTCGTCATCGTGGAGTGTGGCGATGAGACGGGACAGCAGGGTGGGTGCATCCAGCACGGGCCCGCCGTACATGCCCGAGTGGACGGCGTGCTCGAGGACCTGGACTTCGATGGTCCCGTCCACGAGGCCGCGCAGGCTGGTGGTCAAGGCGGGAATGCCCACTTTCCAGTTGCTCGAATCGGCGACCACGATGACATCGGCGCGGAGCAGTTCACGGTTTTCCTCCAGGAATGACCGGAAGGTGGGTGATCCTGCTTCTTCCTCGCCCTCAAAGAAGAACGTCACGCCGAGGCCAAGCGCGCTGCCGAGCACCTCCGAAACTGCCGCATAGGCGGCAACGTGTGCCATGATCCCGGCTTTGTCATCCGCTGCGCCCCGGCCGTACAGGCGCCCGTCCTTCTCGACGGCGGTGAATGGTTCGGTCTCCCACAGCCCGGGATCCCCAGTGGGCTGGACGTCGTGGTGCGCGTAGAGGAGGATCGTCGGCTTGCCCTCCATGGCGGGCCTGCGGGCGACGACGGCGGGACCTCCCGGAGTGCCGTCCGGTTTGTTGCAGGCAAGGATCTGAACGTTGTCCAGGCCGGCGCCGCGCAGCAGTTCCGCTACGGCTTCAGCACTGCGTTCCAAGGGCCCGCGGTCAAAGCTCGGCCATGCAATGCCAGGGATGGCGACCAGCTCTTTAAGCCGTTCAACAGTAAGGGCGAAGGACCTGTCGATGGCGGCACGGAGGTCCTCCGTCGACTTGTTTCCGGCGAAGCCCGGGAACGGGTGGGCACTGGGATTTTGCGGCGTAGCCGTGGGCGATGACGTCATGGCAAAAACATTACCCGCGTCACATGCCCCGCCGTGGGGCGCGGCGAGGGCCGGGCATCAAATCCGGGGCCCGCCGCAAGGTATTCTGTTCAGGTGTTCGGACGTAAAAAGGAAGCGCCCTCGGCGCAGCAAACAGTAGACCAACAGGCTGCAGAGGCGGCGGCGCGGGCCAACGGATTGAGCGGCAAGGGGGCCCCGACTCCCACCCGAAAGGCACAGGAAGCAGCCCGTAAGCGCCCGCTGGTCCCTGAGGACCGCAAGGCATCGAAAGCTGCCGAGCGCCAGGCCATCCAGGACCAGCGCCTCAAGATGCGCCAGGCGCTGGATACCGGCGACGAAAAATTCCTGCCCTTGCGTGACAAGGGCCCGCAGAAACGCTTCGCCCGTGATTATGTTGACGCGCGCTTCAGCCTGGGCGAATACCTGATGTTCGGCGCCTTGGTGTTCGTCCTGGTGTCGTTGGTGGTCCCGGCATCCAGCGACATGATGATTTACGTCCTGGGCGGGTTTTGGGTAATGTTCCTGGCCGTCTTCGTGGACGTGTTCATCCTGTCCCGCCAGCTCCGCAAGCGGCTGACCGCCAAGTTCGGCGAGGTGGAGCGCGGAACCGTCTGGTACGGCTCCATGCGTTCGCTGCAGTTCCGCAAACTCCGCCTTCCCAAGCCCCAGGTCAAGCGCGGGCAATACCCCGCCTGACCGGCAATGGTCCAGTAAACGCGAAACCCCGGCGGTCGATCCGCCGGGGTTTCGCGTTTAAGAACGTGTGCGCTCAGGGAGCCGCGCTCTATCGGTCAGGACCGGCGCTTCTTCGCCAGTTCGCGGTTGATGCGTGCAGCCCAGAATGGCCCCTCATAAAGGAAAGCCGTGTAGCCCTGGACCAGCGTTGCCCCGGCATCCAGCCTGTCCTGGACATCCTGCGCTGTTTCCACGCCGCCCACCGCCACCAGGGTGAGGGCGTCGCCGGTGACATCCTTCAGCCTGCGCAGCACCTCGAGGGAACGCTGCTTCAGCGGAGCGCCGGAGAGCCCGCCCGCACCGCATTTCTCCACCTGGTCCGCCGGCGAGGCCAAACCGTCCCGGGCGATGGTGGTGTTGGTGGCGATGATGCCGTCCAGCTTGAGATCCAGCGCAAGGCGGGCGACGTCGTCGATATCCTCGTCACTGAGGTCCGGTGCGATCTTTACAAGCAGGGGCACGTGGCGCCCGGCAGCCCGGTCAGCTTCTTCACCCACGGCGGCCAGCAGGGGCCGGAGCGACTCCACATCCTGCAGCAGGCGCAGTCCGGGAGTGTTGGGCGAACTCACGTTGACCACCAGGTAATCGGCGGCAGGCGCAAGGCTGCGGGCACTTACAAGATAGTCACCCACGGCGTCAGCCAGTTCCACTGCTTTGGTCTTGCCGATATTGACACCGATGACAGGGCGCACGTCCGGGTGCCGGCGCTGCAGGGCGGCACGGGCAGCCTTGAGGCGCGGGGCCACAGCGGTTGCGCCGTCGTTGTTGAACCCCATCCGGTTGATGACGGCGCGGTCCTGGACCAGGCGGAAGAGCCGCGGCTTCTCGTTGCCGGGCTGGGCCTGGCCGGTGATGGTACCCACCTCCACGTGGCCGAACCCGAGTTCGGCCAGCGCCTCGATGCCGTGCCCCTCCTTGTCGAATCCGGCAGCAAGCCCGAACGGGGACGGGAACGTTACGCCGAAAGCCGTCGTCTGGAGGGATGGTGCGGGCGCAGCCAGCTTTTCCAGGACCCTTCCCGCGCCGGAACGGTGCGCCAGCCTGATGGCCTTGAACCCGATTTTGTGGGCGCGCTCGGCGTCCATCCATGAAAAGGCAAGCCTGAAGAATGTGGGGTAAACGCGCATGCCTCTAGTTTTCCGCTTTGGAGGGCCCAGACCAAAATGAGCCGGCCGAACTGGGAGCGGATTAACATAAAACCATGGAGTGGCAGCAGGACATCCTGGGCGAGGGCTTCGAGTCGCACGCCTTCCAGGCCATGGGTCCGGACGGCGTGGAACGCACGGCCACCCTTGTCCGCTTCCGTCCTGCCGTGGCTGCGTTGCCTTCCTCCCCCGGACGCCGCCGGGTGGTTCTTTTCCTCCATGGCTGGAGCGACTATTTCTTCAACGTGGACCTTGCCCGCTTCTGGTCAGCGGCCGGTTACCACTTCTACGCACTGGACATGCACAACCATGGCCGGAGCCTGCGGCCGGAAACCCCGGGCGGCTATGTGTCGGACCTTGGGGATTATGACGCCGAAATCGACACGGCATGCCGGCTGATCGCCCAGGACGGGGCAGACCTGTCCCTCACCCTCATGGGGCATTCGACAGGAGGGCTGGTGGCCGTGCTCTGGGCAAACCGGCATCCCGGCAGGGTGTCACGGCTGGTCCTCAACAGTCCTTGGCTGGAAATGCACGGCAGTTCACTGGTACGGCGTGCCACTGCGGGCATGGTGGGACCCGTGGCCCGGTTCCGGCCCGAAGCCGTGCTCCGGCTGCCGGAGCGTGGCTTTTACTGGCGGACCATCAGCAGCTCGGCCGACGGAGAATGGACGCTCGATGACCGCTACCGTCCCCCGATGGCTTTTCCCGTGCGGGCGGGCTGGCTCAGTGCCGTGCTGGCGGGGCATACGCGGGTGGCGCGGGGACTCAAGATCGAGGTCCCCATCCTTGTCCTGCTCTCCAGCGGCAGCGCCAACGGACTCTTCTGGTCCGAGGAGATGCGGCGGACGGATGCCGTCCTCGACGTCAATATCATTGCTGCCCGTGCCCTGACCCTGGGCCGGACCGTCACCGTGGAGCGGATCGACGGCGCCCTGCACGACGTGTTCCTCTCCCCCGCCGCCGTGCGCGCCGACGCCTACGCCAGGCTTGCGCGCTGGCTCCGGGCCTATGGGGACGGTGAACCGGACCCATCCGGCAGCTGGGACAGCGAATGAGCGGCACACAGGTTGACAGGGACACGAACGAGGTTCTGTGGACCGCCGACATCCTGGGACGGCGCTTCGAACAGCGCGTCCTTCCCCTTGCCCCGGATTACGAGGGCGACGTCTGCGCGACGCTCGTCCGTTGCGGCACCACGCGTCCGGGGCCACTACCGACGGCGGCGCAGCAGCCTGCGGTTAACGCGGTGCTGTACGTCCACGGCTGGGCGGACTATTTCTTCCAGGAGGAGCTTGCGGCGTACCTGACCGACGCCGGGTTCCCCTTTTACGCCGTGGACCTGCGCAAGTTCGGCCGCAGCCTGCGGCCCTGGCAGACGCCCGGGTTCACTGATGACCTGGCGGTCTATGACGAGGACCTCGCCGCCGCCCTCGCGGCCATCAGGGAAGACCTCGCCGACCTCCTGGGGCCGGGGGTTGAACCCACCGTCCATGTTCTGGCCCACTCACTGGGCGGGCTCATTACGGCGCTGTGGGCCGACCGGAACCCGACGGCACTGGGTACCCTGATCCTCAACGCGCCATGGCTGGAGCTGCAGGGCAGCAGTATCATCCGCACCCTCGCCATGCACCTGGTGGACCCGCTGTCCAGGGCCGACCCCCGCCGTCCCTTGTGGCTCCCGGAGATGCCCGGCTACTGGCAAAGCGTCAGCAGAGAGGCCCACGGCGAATGGCACTTCGACCCCCGGTGGCGTCCCAGAGCATCATTTCCTATCAGGGCCGGCTGGGCCAAAGCGGTCCTTGCCGGCCATGCCGCGGTGGAGCGCAGGCTGGACATCCTGGCTCCGGCGCTCGTCCTGCTCTCGAACCGTACGCGCATCCAGATCGAGTGGTCCGCCGAAATGATGGAGGCCGACGCCGTGATCGACGTCGAGGAGACAGCCCACCGTGCGCTGCGCCTGGGACGGCGGGTGGCAGTCTTCCGCTATCCCGGCGCCATCCACGACGTCTTCCTTTCCCGCCGCGGCGTACGGGAGGAGGCCTGCCGGGACCTGGCAGCGTGGCTCAGGGCTTACTCCGGCTGAATGGCGCCCCCTGCTTGACCCGCGGGCGCGTCGCCTGCGCAGCCTGGAGCCTAGGAACCCGCGGGCGCGGCCGCGTCCACGGCCCCGCCGTAGCGGCGGTCCCGCTGCGCGTACTCCTCCACTGCGGCCCAGAGCGTCCGCCGGTCGACGTCGGGCCACAGGGTGTCCATAAAGACGAACTCGGCGTAGGCGGACTGCCAGAGGAGGAAGTTGGACAGCCGCTGCTCCCCCGAGCTGCGGAGGAACAGGTCCACGTCCGGCAGGTCCGGCTCGTCGAGGTACTTCTGGATGGTCCGCTCGGTGATGGCACCGGGTTTGAGCCTCCCGGCGGCCACCTCGGCTGCTATGGCCGTGACGGCATCCGTGATTTCTGCCCGGCCGCCGTAATTAACACACATGGTCAACGTGCAGGTGCTGTTGCCCGCCGTGAACTCTTCCGCTTCCTCAAGCTCGCGGATGACGGAACCCCACAGCCGCGGCCGCCGGCCGGACCACCGCACCCGGACTCCCCATTCATCGAGCTGGTTCCGTTGCCGGCGCAGCACATCCTTGTTAAATCCCATCAGGAAACGGACTTCCTCCGGGGACCGCCGCCAGTTCTCCGTGGAGAAGGCATACACGCTGACGTACTCGATGCCCAGCTCGATGGCACCTGCCATCACATCCAGCAGCGCAGGCTCCCCGGCCTTGTGCCCTTCAATCCTCGGCAGGCCGCGCTGGTTGGCCCAGCGGCCATTGCCGTCCATCACAATCGCCACATGGCGGGGAATGAACTCAGCCGGAATGGAGGGCGCAACGGCCCCGGACGGGTGCGGGTACGGGGCAACCACCGGGTGGGTGCGCTTCCGGGACACGGTGTTCTTTTTGCCGAGGGCCACTGTCAGCTACGCTCCACATGTTTGAGGGACTTCAGCACCCGTTCGAGGTGCCATTGCAGGTATGCGGCCACCAGGCCCGCGGCCTCTTTCCGGTGCACGGGAAGGGAACCGTCCGCCGTCGTCCAGTCACCGGTCAGCAGCGCCGCCAGCAGCACCACAGTCTCCGGCGCCGGAGCCGGCGAGCCAGGAGGCCTGCATCCGCTGCAGACCATCCCTCCCAGGGGAGCCGAAAATGCCGTGTGCGGGCCCGGCAGGCCGCACCGGGCGCAGTCCGTGAAGCTGGGCGCCCAGCCTCCGGTGGCCAATGCCCGCAAAAGATAGGAATCGAGGATCAGGCCGGCAGCATGTTCATCCCTGCTGAGGGACGCCAGCGCGCCCACCAGCAGGTTGTACTGCGCTGTCCCCGCCTCGCCGTCCACGTCCGTCAGCTTCTCAGCTGTCTCGGTCATGGCAGCGGCCACCGTGTAACGGCCGTAGTCCGCGGCGATGTTCCCGCCGTAGGCGCCCTTGGCCACGGCCTGGGTCACGATGTCCAGGGTCTTGCCTGACACGAGCTGGAGGTCCGCCACCATAAACGGCTCGAGCCGCGCGCCGAACCGGCTGCTGGTGCGTCGGACTCCCTTGGCCACAGCCCGGACCTGGCCGTGGTGCTTGGTCAGCAGGGTGATGATCCGGTCCGCCTCGCCCAGCTTGTGGGTGCGCAGGACGACGGCGTCGTCCCGGTACGCGCGGGAGGCGAAAGAGTGTTGGGCCACGCCTTCTATCTTCCCATTCTTTGCCGCCACAGCCGTGCCGCGTGCTGCCGTGCCGGCGGAAGCTTCCGGCGGCACGGCAGTGCGATGCTCAGGCCTGGGCGTCCCGGATGGCGCGGTTCACGGCGGAGATGACTGCCTTCAGGGAGGACATGCTGGTGTTGGCATCGATGCCGACGCCCCAGAGCACCCGCTCCCCCACGGCGCATTCGACGTAGGCAGCTGCCATGGCGCTGCCGCCCTCGGAGAGGGCGTGTTCGCTGTAGTCGAGCACGCGGACATCCACTCCGTCTTCCCCCAGGATGCCCAGCAGCGCGGCGATGGGACCGTTGCCGGTGCCCGTACGGCTGACCTGCGCCCCGTCAATGGTGAGGGAGGCGTGCAGCGTCATGCCGCCGTCGTCGTCCGTTTCCGTCTTGACGGCACCCAGGGCATAGCGGCCCCACTGGCCGTCAGTCTTGCCCGAGGGCAGGTACTCGTCCTGGAAAACTTGCCACAGCTGGGCACCGCTGACTTCGCCGCCAACTGTGTCCGTACGCTTCTGGATGACGCCGGAGAATTCGATCTGGGCGCGGCGCGGCAGGTCCAGGCTGTGCTCGTTCTTGAGCAGGTACGCAACGCCGCCCTTGCCGGACTGGGAGTTGACCCGGATCACGGCCTCGTAGCTGCGGCCCAGATCCTTGGGGTCGACGGGCAGGTACGGGACCTGCCAGGTGAAGTCCGCAACGTCCTTGCCTGCGGCAGCTGCGTCCCGTTCGAGGGCTTCGAAGCCCTTCTTGATGGCGTCCTGGTGGGAGCCGGAGAACGCCGTGAACACGAGGTCGCCGCCGTACGGTGAACGCTCGGGGACGGGCAGCTGGTTGCAGTACTCCACGGTCCGGCGGACGTCGTCGATATTGGAAAAGTCGATCATGGGGTCGATGCCCTGGACGAACATGTTCAAGCCCAGCGTGACCAGGTCAACGTTGCCGGTCCGCTCGCCGTTGCCGAACAGGCAGCCTTCTATCCGGTCCGCCCCGGCCATGTAGCCCAGTTCGGCGGCGGCGACGCCGGTTCCTCGGTCGTTGTGGGGGTGCAGGGAGAGGATGATGCCTTCGCGCGGGTGCAGGTGGCGGCTCATCCACTCGATGGAGTCGGCGTAGACGTTGGGCGTTGCCATCTCCACGGTGGCGGGCAGGTTGATGATGACCTGGCGGTCCGCGGAGGCCTCGAAAACATCGGCGACGGCGTTGCATACCCGCACTGCGTACTCCAGTTCGGTCCCGGTGAAGGACTCCGGGGAGTACTCGTAGGTCACGTGCGTGTCCGCGAGGGTTTCCTCGTACTTCTTGCACAGCCGGGCGCCCTGGAGTGCAATGTCCAGGATTCCGTCCTCATCCTGGTTGAAGACCACGCGGCGCTGCAGCACGGACGTGGAGTTGTAGAGGTGGACGATGGCCTGCTTGGCACCCACCAGCGACTCGTACGTGCGCTCGATCAGGTGTTCACGGGCCTGGGTCAGGACCTGGATGGTGACGTCGTCCGGGATGTGGTTGCCCTCGATCAGCTGGCGGACGAAGTCGAAGTCCGTCTGCGAAGCGGAGGGGAATCCGACCTCGATCTCCTTGTAGCCCATCCGGACCAGCAGGTCGAACATCTTCATCTTGCGCGCCGGGCTCATCGGATCGATCAGTGCCTGGTTGCCGTCGCGCAGGTCCACCGCGCACCAGCGGGGGGCCTTGGTAATGACCTTGTCCGGCCAGGTGCGGTCCGGCAGTTCAACCTTGATCTGGTCCTGGAACGGCGTGTAGCGGTGGGCAGGCATTCCTGAGGGCTTCTGTGCGTTTCGCATTACTATCGGGGCCTTTTCTGTGGTTCTACGTTGAAAGGGTGGCCGGGCAACACAAACTCCGCAGCGAGGATGGGCCTTGCGCTAGATCGCTGAGGCCTCGCCGCGGCAGCTAAGAAGAAGGAGCTCTGCACGCACCTTTTGAGAGTAACACGGGTGCGTAAGATGAAAGGGCACTACCGTCAGTAAAGTCCACCATGCAGACGCCGCGCGCTGTTTTTCCTGCCGCCGCTCTCCATAAGAAGGAGTTTCAGTGCCCATTTCGGGGATCGACCTGTCCACCATTGATCACACGGTCCGGCCGCAGGATGACCTTTACCAGCACATCAACGGCGCATGGCTGAAGGCCACCGACATTCCCGATGACCGGCCGCTCGAGGGCACCTTTACCGCCCTCAGGGACGGTTCGGAGATCGCAGTCCGCGACATTATTGAAGAAGCCGCGGCCAAGGGCGCAGCCGCCAGTGGGATTGAACGGAAAATCGGGGACCTCTACACCAGTTTCATGGACGAGGCCGCTGTTGAAGCGAAGGGCCTTGAACCGATCCGCCAGCGTCTTGCAGAGGTATTCGCCACCACCTCCGTGGCGGACCTCGTGTCGTTGGCAGGGCGGCTCTTCCGTGCCGATGTTGGGGGTCTCTTCTACATCTACCCTGCTCCGGATGCGGGCAACCCCGACCGGATTGTCCTGTACACCGGGCAGGGCGGCCTCGGCCTGCCCGACGAGTCCTACTACCGGGACGATAAGTTCGCCCCGATGGTCACCGCGTATGCCGCGCACGTCAACACGATGCTCGGTTTGGCGGGCGTTGCCGATGCGGCTGCAGCCGCCGGGCGTGTGGTTGCCCTGGAGACCAAGCTCGCGTCCCACCACTGGGACAACGTCACCCTTCGGGATCCGCAAAAGACCTACAACCTGAAGACGGCGGACGAGGCATCAGCGCTGTTCCCGCTGCTGGCCACCTGGTTCGAGGCCGCCGGTATAGATGCCGAAAAGCGGCAGGAGATCGTCATGAGCACTCCTCCGTTCTTCGACGGCGCCGCTGCCCTCCTTGAGTCCGAACCGCTGGCCCACTGGCAGGAATGGCTGGCGATGCGGGTGGTGAGTGCAGCAGCACCGTACCTTTCCTCGGCGTTCGTGGACGCCAGCTTCGCCTTCTACGGGACCACCATCAGCGGCACGCCCCGGAACAAGGACCGCTGGAAGCGCGGCGTGGCCGTCGTCGAAGCGGCTTTGGGCGAAGCTGTGGGGCAGATCTACGTGGCCCGGCACTTCCCCGAGACCCACAAGGCCAGGATGCAGGCGCTCGTCGCCAACCTTACAGAGGCGTACCGCCAGAGCATCACCGCAGTTGGCTGGATGGGTGACGCCACCAAGGCCGAGGCCCTCCGGAAGCTGGAGGGCTTCCGGGCGAAGATCGGGTATCCGGACCAGTGGATCGACTACTCCGCCGTAGAGATCGACCCCACTGACCTCCTGGGCAACGTTGAGCGTGCGCACAACGCCGACGTCGACCGGCACCTTGACGAGGTGGGCAAGCCGGTGGACCGCAACAAGTGGCTGATGACCCCGCAGACGGTCAACGCCTACTACCACCCCATGATGAACGAGATTGTGTTCCCGGCCGCGATCCTGCAGCCCCCGTTCTTCACGGCCGACGCCGATGACGCCGTCAACTACGGCGGTATCGGGGCCGTCATCGGGCACGAGATCGGCCATGGTTTTGATGACCAGGGATCCCAGTTCGACGGCGGCGGGGCGCTGCGGAACTGGTGGACGGAAGAGGACCGGCAGGCGTTCGAAAAGCTCACCGCGAAGCTGGTGGCCCAGTACGATGCGCTTTCGCCCTACGCAGCCCCTGGACATACCGTTAACGGGCGCCTCACCCTTGGTGAGAACATTGGCGACCTCGCAGGGCTGGCGATTGCGTACAAGGCGTACCGCATCAGCCTGGACGGGAAGGAACCTGAGGTCCTGGACGGACTGACCGGGGAGCAGCGCTTCTTCGCTTCCTGGGCGGCGGGCTGGCGCCAGGTCATCCGACGCGAGGAGGCCATCCGCCGGCTGGCAACGGACCCGCACTCCCCCAACGAGTTCCGCACCAACGCCATTGCGAAAAACCTGGATGGCTTCCACGACGCCTTTGAGGTCTCCGAACAGGACGGCATGTGGATGCCTCCGGAGGACCGCGTCAGCATCTGGTAAGCGGACATGAAGCGGGGCCCACCATCTGGTGGGCCCCGCTTATTTCGTTGATCAGTTGTGTCCTGGCACTTCCTCCTGCGCCGGCGGCTAGCCCTGGACGATCAGCGCCGGGTTGGCCTGCTGGCAGGACGCATCCTTAGCAGTCTGGTTGACGATGTTCTCCGGGAGCGCGGCTGGAGCCCCGTACGTCACTCCGGTTGTGAAGTCGGTGCCCAGGTAGACCTGGACACCCGCGATGTTGGGGGCGGGCAGCATCTGTGCGGCCGGTATGCCGAGCACGGCGGCGACGTCCGCAGCCACGTCCGCGAAGTCCGTGCCGTAATAAACTACCGACTGCTCCATCGCTGTGGCCTCGAACTGCCCGGCCTGGGTGAAGCCGCCCGAGACCAGGGCCTGCACGATTTCCTGCGCGCGTCCCGGAACGCCGGTGCCGTTGGCCACGGTGACGGGCTGAACGGCTTTGTCGTAAGGCTGAAGCGGAGGCGCCGTCTCAGTGGGGGCTGCCGTGGGGGGTGCGGAGGTTTCCGAGGGGGACGGGGAAGGTGCCGTCGGATCAGTCAGATCGACGTCCTGCCGAAGGGCTGCGAACAGCTGGGAACCGGCGGGCTCGGCGATCTGCAGCCTGTTGGGGTCGGCCAGCGCAGGTGTGGTGGGCACGGCCACGAAGGCCACCTTGCTGATGTCGATGTCCTTGAGCCGGTTGCCGATGGTGAGCAGGCTGGGCACGGAGGCCAGCCCTTCATCCACGGTCAGGTTCTGGGTGACGACGTCGGCGATCTTGAGCATCCTGCCGGGATCGGACAACGTGCCGTCATCCTTGATCTTGCGGGTCAGGGAGGACAGGAAGCCCTGCTGGGCCTTGATCCGGCCCAAATCGCCGCCGTCGGCAAATGCGTGGCGCGTCCGCAGGAACGCGAGGGCCATTTCCCCCTGGACCGCCGACGTGCCCGCGGGCAGCCGAAGGCGCGAATCAGGATCGTAGACGGCGTCACTGATGCAGACCTCGACACCGCCGACGGCGTTGGACAGTTCCTTCACGGCCGTGAAGTCGGCCATCATGAAGTGGTCCACTTCCAGGCCGGTCAGCTGGTTGACGGTGTCCACGGCGCAGCCTATGCCGGCTTCTGCCATGGCCTCGTTGATCATCACGCCGCTGCGGGCAGGGTAGACCTGGTTGGTTTCCTCATCCTTGCATTCGGGAAGGTCCACCAGCAGGTCGCGCGGAAAACTGATCACGCTGACGCGCTTGTTGTCCTCGGAGATGTCCATCATCATCATGACGTCGGACTTGCCGTAGCCCCTGGAATCGTCCGCGGTGCCGTACTCGGCGTTTTCGCCGTCACGGGTGTCCGAGCCGAGGATCAGGATCTGCATCCGTCCGGTTGCGTCGCTCACCTGCTCGTTGTTGCCGCCGCCGGCGTTCAGCGGAGCCTTGGAGATATTGTTCTGAAGCCGAAGGAACCAGAAGCCGGCGAATGCAATGCCGCCAATCATGGCAACGGAAACGATGGCGGTGACGACCTTCAGCCACACCGGCATGCCACGCAGGGGCCCAAGGTGGCGTGCCGCGCCAAGGGTGGCATCTCCCGCGTGCCGGGACACGGGTCCCCCGGTTGACACTTCAGCTCCGTCGTCGCGCTTGTCGCGGCCTAGCCCCACGTGGTGAACCTTCCTCTAAATTCGAAATCCGGCCCATTTTAGTGGTCCAGGCTGGGAAAATGCCGGGCGGCCCAACGGCCGCGCCTTCAAAAGGGCTTAGAAGCCGAGCTTCACCAGCTGTTTCGGGTCCCGCTGCCAGTCCTTCGCCACCTTCACATGGAGGTCCAGGTAGATGCGTGTACCCAGGAGTGCCTCAATGCCCTTGCGCGCATTGGTGCCCACCTCACGCAACCGGCTGCCGCCCTTGCCGATGATGATTGCTTTTTGGGAGGGACGCTCCACGTAAAGATTGACCCGCACGTCGAGCAGCGGGCTGTCTTCCGGCCGGTCCTCGCGGGGAACGATTTCCTCCACCACCACAGCGAGGGAGTGGGGCAGCTCATCCCGGACGCCTTCGAGGGCCGCTTCCCGGATAAGTTCCGCCACCATCACAGCTTCCGGCTCGTCGGTGAGTTCTCCGTCCGGGTACAGCGGCGGCGACGGCGGCATGTGGCTGATAAGCACGTCAGCGACGGTGTCCACCTGGAAGCCGTCAGTCGCGGAGACGGGAACGATGTCCTTCCAGCCCTCCTCCCCCAGAACTTCCCTGCCCAGGGCGGCCACGGCAAGGAGCTGCTCCGTCAGGGCCTGGCGGTCCACGGTGTCGGCCTTGGTGACGATGGCGATCACGGGCTTGCGGCCCGCGGCGGCCAGCTGGGCGGCGATGAACTTGTCCCCGGGGCCGATCTTTTCATTGGCGGGGAGGCAGAACCCAATCGCATCCACCTCGGCCAGTGTGTCCGCAACGAGGTCGTTCAGGCGCTTGCCCAGGAGGGTGCGGGGGCGGTGAAGCCCCGGCGTGTCCACCAGGATCAGCTGAGCGTCCTGCCGGTGGACGATGCCGCGGATGGTGTGCCGGGTGGTCTGGGGCTTGGCGGACGTGATGGCCACCTTTTTGCCCACCAGTGCATTGGTCAGGGTGGACTTGCCCGCGTTGGGCCGGCCCACCAGGACCGAGAACCCTGCGCGGAAACCGCCGAAATCGTCGTGCTTTTCGGGCTTATTTTTCTTGCTCACGTGAAACTCCCTGCTGGGTTGCTTCCGCCTCTTGGAAGAGGTCCTCAAGGTCAGTGTCTTCTTTTGCCACCCGCGCCGCAATGATATGGCTGACGCGGTTGCGGCGGCCTTCCAGCCGGTCGGCCCGCAGGGACACGCCCTGCACATCCACTGTGCTTCCCACAATGGGTACGCGGCCCAGCGCTTTTGCGAGCAGGCCGCCAACGGTGTCCACTTCGTCATCATCCAGTTCGATGTCGAAGAGCTCGCCCAGGTCATCGATGCCCATGCGGGCGCTGACCCGGTACGATCCGTCGCCGAGCTCCACGGCCTCGGCGCTTTCGGTGTCGTACTCGTCCACGATTTCACCCACGATTTCCTCGATGAGGTCTTCCAGCGTGACAAGTCCGGCAGTTCCGCCGTACTCGTCGATCACGATGGCAACGTGCGTGGACTCCTTCTGGAGCTCCCGGAGAAGGTCGCTGACGGGCTTCGATTCTGGCACATACCGGACTTCCCGGGCGAGCGACTCCACCAGCGGCGGCTCCTCGTGGGGTGCCAGCTCGTGGATGACGGCGGCAACGTCCTTCAGGTAGATGATGCCAAGAATCTGGTCCGTGCTTTCGCCGATGACCGGAATCCTGGAGTAGCCGGAGCGGAGGAAAAGGGACATCGCCTGGCGCAGGCTGGATCCCGCTTCGATGGTGAGGATGTCCGTTCGGGGCACCATCACGGCGCGGACCAGCGTGTCACCGAAGTCGAAGACGGACTGGATCATTTCCGCTTCAGTGTCCTCGATCATGTCGGACTCGCTGGCGCGTTCCACCAGTTCACGGAATTCCTGCTCGCTGAAGAACGCCTCGTCCCCGCCGGGGGCGCCGGGTGCAGCCGTGCTGCCAAGCGTCACCAGCCAGCCTGGGATCGGCCCCAGGACCCAGGTCAGGAAGCGGATCATCGGAGCAGTGGAGCGGACAACGGCCGCCGAGTGGAGCCTGCCCAGCTGGCGCGGGGAAACACCCACGATGACAAAGCCCAGCAACGCCATGATGCCGGTTGCGGCAAGGCCTGCCAGCCACACGTTGTCCAGCAGGCTGTAGAGCAGTACGGCGACCGCAACGGCGGACGCCATCTCGAACCAGATCCGCCAGAAACGCAGCGCCCTGATGTGCGCCACCGGGTGGGAGAGGATCTGCCGCAGGGCGGTCCCGCGGCTCTTCAGCAAGGCGTCTTCCGCGTCATGCCGCGGAATGAAGTTGAAGGCGGCTTCGGCCGCAGTCAATACGGCCGCAACAGCCAGGAAAGCCAAGGCCATTGCGACAAGGAGCAGAGGCGTCACTGGGTGGTCTCGGCGGGCGCTTCTTTGCCGGTGAAGCCGGACAGCAGTTCACGCTGAAGCCCGAACATCTCGGCCTTCTGTTCAGGTTCTGCATGGTCGTACCCCAGCAGGTGCAGGATCCCGTGCGTGGTCAGCAGGAGCATCTCGTCCTGCAGTGAGTGGCCGGCGTTCTTGGCCTGCACCCTGGCAACCTGCGGGCAGATGGCAATGTCACCGAGCATGCCCTGGGGGGTGGGACGGTCCGGCGTTCCGGGGGTCAGTTCGTCCATGGGAACGGAGAGGACATCCGTGGAACCGGGCTCGTCCATCAGCTCTATGTGAAGCTTCTCCATTGCGGGCTCGTCCACCAGCAGGACGGACAGTTCGGCCTGCGGGTGGATATACAGCTGCTCAAAGATGTAGCGGGACAATGCCACGATTTCCGCTTCGTCCACCTGGACGCCGGATTCATTGTTGACCTCGATGCTCACGCGTGTTCCCCCCGCTTGGCGGCGCCCGCCGAATGTTTGACCCTGCTGCGCTGGGTTTCATCCCAGATGCTGTAGGCGTTGACGATGTCGCCTACCAGCCTGTGCCGGACGACGTCGGCCGCGTCCAGGACCGAGAAGCTGACGCCCTCGATGCCCTGGAGGATTTCCTCCACGATGCGGAGTCCGGAGCGGGTGCCGAACGGCAGGTCAACCTGGGTGACGTCACCAGTAACCACCATCTTGGATCCGAAGCCAAGCCGGGTCAGGAACATCTTCATCTGCTCCGGTGTGGTGTTCTGCGCCTCGTCAAGGATGATGAAGGCGTCATTGAGCGTCCGGCCGCGCATGTAGGCCAGGGGCGCCACTTCAATGGTGCCTGCCGCCATCAGCCGGGGGATGGACTCGGGGTCCATCATGTCGTGCAGGGCATCATAGAGCGGGCGCAGGTATGGATCGATCTTGTCGCTCAGGGTCCCGGGCAGGAAGCCCAACCGTTCCCCCGCCTCAACGGCGGGTCGGGTCAGGATGATGCGGCTGACCTCTTTTTGCTGCAGTGCCTGGACGGCCTTTGCCATTGCGAGGTAGGTCTTGCCTGTGCCTGCGGGACCGATGCCGAAAATCACCGTGTTGGTGTCGATGGAGTCAACGTAGGTCTTCTGGTTCAGCGTCTTTGGGCGGATGGTTTTTCCGCGGCTGGACAGGATGTCGTGGGTCAGGACGTCCACGGGGTTCTGCAGGGACTGGGTACGCAAGAGCGCCACAAGCTGCTGCAGCACCGTCGGGCTGATCACCGTACCGCGGGCTACCAGCCCGCGGACCTCGTGGAGGAGGCGCATGATGCGGGGAACGTCGCTGGCAGGCCCAGTGATGGAGAGCTCGTTGCCGCGGACATGGAAGTTGACGGCCGGAAACTGTTCCTCAATGTACCGCAGTGCTTCATCGTGGCTGCCGAGGGACTGCACCATCTGGTCGGAGTTGTCGAAAAGGACTACCTCGGTACGGCTGCCGGGGAGGGAATGGGGAAATTCCCCCGCAGCGCCTTCTCCCGCGTTGAGCCGGCGCTTGCCATTCGCTGATTCAGTCATAGTGATGGCCCGCAGGCCCGTGATCCCCTCAAAGTACCGGACAATTCCCGCTGCTGGCGGCCGGCGACAGTGCACTTGGACGATGGACCGGTTGCGCCTTGACCAGCGATCCCTCCATCTTACGCCAGGACAGCGTCAACCTCTGAAAGGGGAAGGGCCGGGACGGCTCGGGAAACACGCGGCAACGCCGCCGGTTCCGTCATTAGGTATCAACTTCATATCGGCCTCATATCGTTCCCGTTGCAGTTCCGCCCGGAGGCCCGTATCCGGCCTTTCCGCTCTGGGCCCTGTGCCATGCTGGAAATCCAGCCACTGCTGGATCCGCCGCCTGGGGAGCGGCCCGCCATTCATGAAAGGACAGGCAACAAACGTGCCGGAATCTGCTGCGCCCCGCAGGGCAGGACGACGTGGCGGCATTGTGCGCCCTGGCGTCCTGGCAGTGGTTCTGATGGCGGCTCCGCTCCTGACGGGCTGCCTGGCCGAGCCCGATCCCTCGCCGACCACCGTCCTGGGCTCCGGCCCTGCCGCCGCCGGCACGGCGCCTTCCACGAGCGCGCCGCTCGAAACCACGCAGTCGTCCAACAAAGCGCCGGTCTACTGGATCGGCAGGAGCAACAGCAGCATCTTCCTTTACCGGGAATTCAGGGATGTGCCTGAACAGGAGAACCCTGTGACGCGGGCCCTGCGGGCCATGATGTCGGACAAGCCCCTGGACCCGGATTTCTTCACCCCCTGGCAGAATCCCGGCAAGCTGGCCACGTCCATCTCCGGCAAGGACGTCATCACAGTGGATGTGTCCGAAGACGCCTTCAACAGCAACCTCGACGCCGACATGGCCGGCCGCGCTGTCCAGCAGCTTGTGTACACGGCCACCGCCGCTGCCGCCAGTTCAGGGCTTATCGATTCCGGGCAGCAGATCCGCGTGCGGATCCTGGTGGACGGGCACACGGACTACGTTGCTTTCGGCCATATCCAGCTGGGTGACCTCACGACGAGGGCCGCCGGCATGGTGGCGCCTGTCTGGATCATTGATCCGCAGGAGAACACAGAGGCTGCCGCCGGGAGCGTCAAGATCACCGGCCGCAGCACCCTTCCCGGGGGCAAGCTCCGCTGGCAGATCCTGCGGGCGGAGGAGGACGGCACCAAGCTCCCGTTCCTGACTGGGGAAACGACGGCAGCCGCCGAGCCCGGCCAGGCAGGACTGTTTACGCTTGCCCTCACGCTGCCTGCCGGAGACTACGAGTTGAAGGTGGCCCAGGCCGGTACCGGCGATCAGCCGGACCAGAATGAGGACTCGCGGGCCTTCAACGTCCGGTAGTTACCAGTTGAGCCAGGCCGCGTCATTCAGGGCGAGGGTGCGGTCCAGCGGCCCAGGACATCGCTGGCAAGCACGACGGCGGCCGGTCCGGCGGTTGATGAGCGCAGGACATGGTGCCCCAGCAGGGCGGTGACGGCGCCCTTTCCGCAGAGCCTGGTGACTTCCCTGGGGCTGATGCCGCCTTCCGGTCCAACGATCAGCAGCACCTCGCGCGGTTCCGTTCCGTCCGCTTCCCGCCGGGATTCCAGTACGGTGCGCAGGGGGCGCACGGCGTCCTCATGGAGGATGACCGCCAGCCCCGCGGCCTCCACGAGGGCGGCCAGCGCGGCAGTGTCGACGGCGGGCCGCACCTCGGGGACCCACGCGCGGCGCGCCTGCTTGGCTGCCGCCGTCACCACCGACTGCCACTTCGCGTGGGCCTTCGCGGCGCGGTCGCCCTTCCACCGCACGATGGACCGTTCGGACTGCCAGGGTATAACGGCGTCGATCCCGAGTTCAGTGGCCGTTTCAATGGCGAGTTCATCCCTGTCGCCCTTGGCCAGCGCCTGCACCAGCACCAGCCTCGTGGCCGGCCGTTCCTCAACAGCAACGGAGGCGCACTCCACTTCGAGGCCTGCGGGTGACGCCGCAAGCACCCGTCCGCTCATCCGCGTCCCGGCGCCGTCAACGATGTCGACGGGCTCACCCGGGGCGAGGCGCTTGACGGTGACGGCGTGCCGCGCCTCGGTCCCTTCGAGGACAAAGGCCAGCCCCGCCGTCATGTGGTCAAGGGACCCGGGCGGAGTGAAAAAGACAGGGTTGCTCACTGCTACAGGTTACCGAGCCTGTCCCGGAGCTTGGCGAACATGCCGCCGCTGGCCGCAAGCTTGCCCTCGGTGATCTGCTCACCGCGCATCTTGGCCAGCTGCCGCAGGAGCTCTTCCTGGGCAGCATCAAGCTTGGCGGGCGTCTCCACCTGGAGGTGGACCTTGAGGTCGCCGCGGCCGTAACCGCGCAGGTGGGTCACTCCTAGTCCACGAAGAGTGATGATCTCACCGGACTGGGTCCCGGGCTTGACGTCGATTTCCTGTGGCCCGTCGAACGTTTCCAGGCTCACTTCGGTGCCCAGGGCAGCCGCCGTCATCGGGATGTGCAACGTGGCGTGGAGATCGTCGTTGTCGCGCACATAAGTTGCGTCGTTGTTCACCCGGATCTCAACATACAGGTCACCGGAAGGTCCGCCTGCCGGGCCTGCCTCGCCCTGGCCGGAAAGCTGGATCCGCGTTCCGGTGGCTACGCCGGCGGGGACCTTGATGGTCAGCGAACGGCGGCTCCGGATGCGCCCCTGGCCGCTGCACTCGTTGCACGGATCCTTGATGACCGTGCCGAAGCCCTCGCAGGTTCCGCACGGTGCTGCGGTCATGACCTGTCCCAGGATGGAACGGACGGCGCGCTGGACCTGGCCGCTGCCGCCGCAGATGTCGCAGCGTTCAGGATGGCTGCCGGGCTGGCAGCAGGAACCCTCGCAGGTTGGGCACGTGACGGCGGTGTCCACGTCGAGCTTCTTGTTCACACCGAACACAGCGTCGCGGAGTTCGATCCGGACGCTGATGAGGGCGTCCTGCCCGCGCCGCACGCGGGAGGCCGGTCCGGTGGAACCTCCGGCACCAAAGAAGGTGTCGAAAATGTCCTGGAAGGCGAATCCCTGGCCGGCGTATCCGCCGCCGCCGAAGCCGTTGTCCGTCCCGTTTTCATTGCCCGTGGTGTCGTAGACCCGGCGTTTCTGCGGATCCGACAGGACTTCGTAGGCGTGGGTCACGGCCTTGAATCGGTCCGACGCGTCCTCACCCGGGTTGACGTCCGGGTGTAGGGTGCGTGCCAGCTTGCGGTAGGCCTTCTTGATCTCTTCTCCCGTGGCCTCCGGTGAGACTCCAAGGACGTCGTAGTGGCTGCTCAAAGTTCGTATCTCTTCCTTGTTGTACTGCCTGCAGTTGGACTGCTGGAAATGCTGTGGGTATCCGGTGGCCCGGGCTGGACCTCAGGGGCCCAAAATCCGGGAAAGGTAGCGGGCAACAGCCCTGACGGCGGCCATGGTGGTGGGGTAGTCCATCCGTGTTGGTCCCAGGATGCCGATCTTTGCTGCACTGTCCGGGCCATAGCCGGTGGCCACAACAGATGCCTCGGCAAGTCCGTCGTAGGGAATCTCGCGGCCGATGCTGACAGCCATCCCGCGGTGGTCCTGAGCCATTTCGCTCAGCAGTCTGAGCATGACCACCTGCTCCTCAAGGGCTTCCAGCACCGGGCCGATGCTGAGCGGGAAGTCCACGTTGGACCTCGCCAGGTTGGCGGTGCCCGCCATGACCATGCGTTCCTCGCGGCTGCTCTGCGCCAGGGCTTCCAAGCCAATAGCGAGGGCCTGGGCGGCCTGCCTTTGCCCCGGGGCGGCTGTGGCCACCACGGCGGGCAGGGACTGGGCGAGCTGGCTCAGCGGAGTTCCGGCCAGCGATCCGAGGAACCGGGCCCTGAGGCCTGCCAGGGCGTCGTCCCCCAGGTCCTGGCCGACGTCGATAACGCGCTGCTCCACCTTGCCGCTGTTGGCGATCAACACCACCAGCACCTTCCGCGGAGCGAGGAGGACGAATTCAATATGCCGAACCAGGGCCCTGCTTAAGTGCGGGTACTGGACCACGGCAACCTGGTTGGTCAGCTGGGACAGTAACCGGACGGTTCGGTCCAGGACATCGTCCAGGTCATCCGATCCTTCCAGGAGGGACTGGATGGCGCGGCGTTCCGCCGGGGAGAGCGGCTTGACGGCTGAGATCTGGTCCACGAAGAGGCGGTATCCCTTGTCCGTGGGGATCCGCCCGGCGCTGGTGTGCGGAGCCGTGATCAGGCCCTCTTCCTCCAGGGCCGCCATGTCATTCCTGATGGTAGCGCTGGACACACCGAGATGATGGCGCTCCACCAGGGCTTTGGACCCCACGGGTTCGCGGGAATGGACGTAGTCCTCCACGATGGCACGGAGTACTTCAAGTTTGCGTGGCTCGCTCACACTCCACCTCCATCCAGGGTTTGGGGCGACCGCGCCGCCCGCGCTGCGCCACCCATCGTTTAGCACTCGACATGCCCAAGTGCTAACAGTCTATTATGCCTCTCCCCGTTGCTAGCATTGGTACCGCTCCGGGCGAAATTCCGGACCTGTGATCGAGCGCTAGGCGGAGTGAACCATGCAGTACCAGAACTGGGGCCCCCAGGACATGTCCGCTCCGTCAAAGGCTCAACTGCCTGAAGTTCCTGTTGAACGGGGAATGGTACTCGAGGATGTCCAGTCCGGCTGGGTGGGCGCCGTGACCCGCGTGGAGAAATCCGGGGGCATGCATGTGGTGGCTCTTGAAGACAGGCGGGGCAAATCAAGGTCTTTCCGCCTGGGCTTCGGCTTCCTCCTCGAAGGCCAGGCCATTAAACTCCTTCCCCCGGCGCCGCGGCAAGCCCCCGCCGCCACAGGGAGGACAGCATCAGGTTCGGTCCGGGTGGCCGGCCAGCGTGCGCAGGTCGCCAAGGCCAGCCGGATCTGGGTGGAGGGAAAGCACGACGCCGAACTGGTGGAAAAGGTCTGGGGAGACGACCTGCGGGTGGAAGGCATCGTCGTCGAACCCCTCCACGGCATCGACGACCTTGCCGCGGCGGTGGCCGAGTTCAGGCCCGGACCGGGCCGGCGCCTGGGAGTTTTGGTGGACCACCTGGTGCCCGACTCCAAGGAATCCCGCATTGCGGACGCCGTCATGGCCTCCCCGGGGGCGGCCGGGAACGTGCTGATCGTAGGCCACCCCTATGTGGACGTCTGGCAGGCGATCCGCCCGGCCGTCCTGGGCATCGAAAAATGGCCCGTGGTGCCGCGCGGGCAGGACTGGAAAACCGGCATCCTCGCCGCGTTCGGCTGGCCCCATGCCACCAAGGAAGACATCGGGCTCGGGTGGCAGAAGCTGCTGGGTGCGGTCCGCACCTACGCGGACCTGGAAGCCTCCCTGCTGGGGAGGGTGGAGGAAGTCATTGACTTCCTGACAGTGCCCTGACAGGCACCCCGCGCCTCTGTGCCTGTGAGCCCCAGGGCAGCTTCCGCGCCTCCAGCCAGTATTCTTGGTACTGCGGAACCTGCGATATTCGCAGCCCGGCGCAACCGATATGCATTCTTAGCCAGCACCATTGCACTTTTAGAAGGAACAGACTGTGGCAGAAAACGCACGCGATCACAGGGACACCCAGGGCGGCCAGGGCCGTTCGGAATACCATGGCGTTCCGGCGAATGCGCTGCCCCTGACAGCCAGCGAAGACCGGCAGTGGGCCACCATGGCCCACTTCGGCGGAATCCTGGGCTGCGTTCCGGCCCTGCTGATCTACCTGATCTTCCGGGACCGGGGCCCTTTCACCGCGCAGGAGTCCAAGGAAGCGCTGAACTTCAGCCTGCCGCCCACCATCGCCGCTGTGGTGGCGAACATCCTGGTGTTCGTTCCGGTGGTCGGCAACATCTTTGCCGTGATTGCCACCCTCATCTGGATTGCCCTGACCTGCTTCTCCGTGGCAGCCGGCATCCATGTCAACAAGGGACAGCCGCACCGCTACCAGTACAACCTTCGCTTGATTAAGTAGTCCCCGCAGGCTCCCAGCACTCGCAAGCTCGTGCCGGGGCCCTCGCCTGCGTGGGCCCACCGCCGGCGCCCAGCACTCGCAAGCTCGTGCCGGGGCCCTCGCCTGCGTGGGCCCACCGCCGGCGCCCAGCACCCGCAACTGCTAGTCCGGCAGGACCCTGCGGACCACTGCGTCAGCCAGCAGCCTGCCCTTCAGCGTGAGGACCAGCCGGCCCGCGAAAGCGGCGGCAGGGTCCACCAGTTCTTCCGCGATCAGCCCGGCGACCTCGTGGCGTCCTGCGGCGCCGAGCGAGGCGATCTCGAGGCCCGAGTGGAGGCGGACCTCGAGCATCACCCGCTCCATATTCCGGGTTTCCGCATCCAAGGTTTCCCTCCCTGCTGCCGGTGACACTCCCTGTGCCAGGCGTCCGGCGTAGGCAGTGGGATGTTTGACATTCCACCAGCGGACACCGCCCACATGAGAGTGCGCCCCCGGTCCGATCCCCCACCAGTCGTCGCCCCGCCAGTAGGCGAGGTTGTGGCGGCAGGCCTGTCCGGGCGTGCGGGCCCAGTTGCTGACCTCGTACCAGCCCAGGCCTGCCTTGGTGATCAGTTCATCGGCGAGCTCGTACTTGTCGGCGTGGTCGTCGTCGTCGATCCCCGGCACTTCACCACGGCGGATCTGGGCGGCGAGCTTGGTCCCGTCCTCGATGATCAGCGCGTAGGCGCTGATGTGGTCCGGCTGGTAGGACAGCGCTGTCTCGAGGGAGTACCGCCAATCGTCCAGGGACTCCCCCGGCGTGCCGTAGATGAGGTCGAGGCTGACGGCCAGTCCGGCGTCCCGGGCCCACTGCACCACCTTCGGCACGCGGCTGGGCGTGTGGGTCCGGTCCAGGACCTTGAGGACGTGGGGTACGGCGGACTGCATGCCGAACGAAATCCGGGTGAAGCCCGCATCCTTCAGGATGGCAAGGGACTCCGGGGTGACGGAGTCCGGGTTCGCCTCCGTGGTGACCTCGGCACCCGCCTCGATCCCCCACTGGTCGATGGCGCGCCCCAGGATCAGTGCCAGGTCCTCCGCTGGGAGCAGGGTTGGCGTGCCGCCCCCGAAGAACACCGTGCTGAGCGGCCGCGCGGGAAGGCCGGATTCTGCAAGGACGCTGGCTGCCAGGGACACTTCCGAGGCCGCGGTGGCGGCATAGGCATCCTGGGAGGCGCCGCCGCCGAGCTCCGTGGCGGTATAGGTGTTGAAGTCGCAGTAGCCGCAGCGGACGGCGCAGAACGGGATGTGTACATAGAGCCCGAATGCCCGGTCCGCCGCACCGTCGGCTGCCTGGGGAGGCAGCAGACCGTCCGGCGGCGCCGGGTCGCCAAGGGGAAGAACGCTAGGCACTGCAGGGTCCTCCTGCGGTGCCGGCCGCTGTAACCACTACTTCCTGGCCTTGTCCTTGGATTCGTCGGTGGTGAGCGCAGCGATGAAGGCTTCCTGGGGAACCTCGACGCGGCCCACCATCTTCATGCGCTTCTTGCCTTCCTTCTGCTTTTCCAGCAGTTTGCGCTTACGGGAGATGTCACCGCCGTAGCACTTGGCCAGGACGTCCTTGCGGATGGCGCGGATGCTTTCCCGCGCGATGATCCTGGAGCCGATGGCCGCCTGGATGGGCACTTCGAACTGCTGGCGGGGAATGAGCTCACGCAGTTTGGTGGTCATCATGACGCCGTACGCGTAGGCCTTGTCCCGGTGGGTGATGGCGGAGAAAGCATCCACCTGCTCGCCCTGGAGCATAATGTCCACCTTGACAAGGTCGGCCACCTGGTCGCCGTCGGCCTTCCAGTCCAGGGAACCGTAGCCGCGGGTCTTGGACTTCAGGATGTCGAAGAAGTCGAACACGATCTCGGCCAGCGGCAGGCGGTACCGGATTTCAACCCGGTCCTCGGACAGGTAGTCCATGCCGCCCATCACGCCGCGGCGGCTCTGGCAGAGCTCCATGATGGCTCCGACGAATTCATTCGGCGCCAGGATGGTGGCGGCCACCATGGGCTCGCGGACCTCGGAGATCTTGCCGGAGGGGTATTCGCTGGGGTTGGTCACGTGGACCACCTTCTTGTCCTCCAGCGTGACCTCGTATTCCACGTTGGGAGCGGTGGAAATCAGGTCCAGGTTGTACTCGCGTTCCAGCCGCTCGCGCGTGATTTCAAGGTGGAGCAGGCCCAGGAAGCCAACGCGGAACCCGAAGCCCAGGGCTGCGGACGTTTCGGGCTCGTAGACCAGGGCGGCGTCGTTGAGCATCAGCTTCTCCAGCGCATCGCGCAGCACCGGGTAGTCCGTGCCGTCCAGCGGATACAGGCCGGAGAAGACCATGGGCTTGGCATCCGCGTAGCCGGGGAGCGAGTCAGCGGCAGGCTTGGCAAGGTTGGTCACGGTGTCGCCCACCTTGGACAGGCGGACGTCCTTCACACCCGTGATGAGGTAGCCCACTTCGCCCACACCCAGGCCCTTGGAGGGTGTGGGTTCCGGGGAGCTCACCCCGATCTCGAGGAGTTCGTGGGTGGCCCGGGTGGACATCATCTGGATGCGTTCGCGGGGGTGCAGCATGCCGTCCACTACCCGGACGTAGGTGACCACGCCGCGGTAAGTGTCATACACCGAGTCGAAGATCATGGCGCGCGCAGGGGCATTGGCGTCGCCCTGGGGAGCCGGCAGATCGCGGACGATCTTGTCCAGCAGCGCCTCCACCCCCATGCCGGTCTTGCCCGAAACGCGCAGGACGTCCTCCGGGTCTCCGCCGATCAGGCTGGCCAGCTCGGCCGCGTACTTCTCCGGCTGCGCTGCCGGGAGGTCGATCTTGTTCAGGACCGGGATGATCGTGAGGTTGTTTTCCATCGCCAGGTAGAGGTTGGCGAGGGTCTGGGCCTCGATGCCCTGGGCAGCGTCCACCAGGAGGATCGCCCCTTCACACGCTGCGAGAGAGCGGGAAACCTCATAGGTGAAGTCAACGTGTCCGGGCGTATCGATCATGTTCAGCGCGTAGCTGGTGCCGTCGAGTTCCCACGGCATACGGACCGCCTGGGACTTGATGGTGATGCCGCGTTCGCGCTCGATGTCCATCCGGTCCAGGTACTGGGCTTTCATGTCACGGGACTGGACCACGCCGGTGAACTGCAGCATCCGGTCGGCCAGGGTGGACTTACCGTGGTCAATGTGCGCGATGATACAGAAATTCCGAATAATGGCCGGATCTGTCGCGGCGGGCACCGGTGCGGTGCGGGCCATGGGAGACACGCAGGGGTCCTTACTCTTGGCATTCACACGGCCATCGCCTGGGCGCGCCGTGGGCGGCCCGCGGACTGGCCGCATATTTTCAACCTCAAGTGTCCCACGTCAGGGCCTGCCACACCGCATCCTGAATGGAGTTGCCACCGTCGTTCCTCCACGCGGGAGGCAGCTATAGGGTGGCTGGATGGTTTTCAATCTCCGATCACTGCAGGACGCGGTCAGGACAGGCCTGCGAACACTCAAAAGGGTGCGAAGGGTTGCTGGGGCAACCGACCGCCCCTCACCTGGCCGGACTGGACCGGCTTCCGGCAACGGGCAGGTCCAGGGCGGGTTGAACGCCGGTGCTGCCTACCCCGGGGACTTCCACGGCAAATTCACCGTCAGGTACGCGGCCAAGCCAGATGGCGAACCGGATCCTGGGGAAGTGGTGTGGGCGTGGGTGCCGTACGAAGAAGACCACAGCCGCGGGAAGGACCGGCCGGTTCTGCTCGTGGGCCGCAGCGGCGGGTACCTGCTCGGACTGATGCTGACCAGCAGGGACCGTGTTCCCGATTCTGCAGCATCCGCGGATTACGTGGACATCGGAGTTGGCGGCTGGGACCGGCAGGGCCGACCCAGCGAGGCCCGGCTGGACCGCGTCATACAGCTCTGCCCGGACGGCATCCGGCGGGAGGGCGCCGTACTGGACCGCAACCGGTTCGATCACGTGGCCTCCTCCCTGCGCCGGCGACACGGCTGGGCGTAACCCCTGAAATGGCAAGAGTTGCCGCTGACCTGCTATTCTTTATAGCTGTGTGTCCGTGCAGGTCGACGGCCACTGATGGTTGGCCGCCATAGGTATCCCCACGCCGCTCAGTCAATGGCCAACCTGAAAGCCCTCTAGACCATTTCCGCATTAAAAAGAGAGTTCACACGTGGCGAATATCAAGTCCCAGAAGAAGCGCATCCTCACCAACGAGAAGGCACGCCTGCGCAACAACGCAGTCAAGTCCGAGCTGAAGACGGCCATCCGCGCCGTCAACACTGCCGTTGAGTCCACGGACAAGGATGCAGCTGCTGCTGCCCTGGTTGCTGCCAGCCGCAAGCTGGACAAGGCTGTTAGCAAGGGTGTTCTGCACAAGAACAACGCAGCAAACCGCAAGTCGGCGATCTCCAAGAAGGTCAACGCACTGTAAGGTTTCCAGTTCGTTTGAACTGATGGTTGTGGCCGGTACCCTCGGGTACCGGCCACACATCTTTAAGCCCAGCCCTACGCCTGAATCCTGGGCTTTTGCGCGGACCATGGCCGTTCGGGTCCGGTGGGCGCACAAGCTGGGGACCTTCGCGGACGGGCACCCAGCGAGGATCCCGCAGGCCCGGGTAACCGGTCAGCGGCCCTGGACGGACATGGCAATGACCGTGACCGCGTGCTCCACCGCATAGACTGGGTCACGGGAAAGGCCTTTGACCTGCGCGTCGGCTTCGGCGGTGGCCTGGATGGACCGGACCAGCCCCTCCGGCGTCCATCTCCTGACATCCCGCTGCGCCTGCTCAACCAGCCAGGGCTGCATGCCGAGCTCCGCGGCTATCTGGGCGGAGGATCCGGATGCGCCGGCAACGCGCGCAACCGTTCGAAGCTTTGCGGCCAGCGCGGCCACCAGCGGCACGGGATCCGCTCCTGTGGCGAGGGCATGGCGGAGCGTGGACAGGGCCAAGGGAGCATTGCCCGCCATGGCAGCATCAGCCACCTTGAACGCTGTGGCCTCTATACGGCCGCCGTAGTAGCGGTCCACGATGTCCGAGGTGACGGTGGTTCCCGCATCGGCGATGAGCTGGCTGCACGCGGCGGCAAGTTCCGAAAGGTTGGCTCCCACCGCGTTGACCAGGGCCTGGACGGCGTCCTGCTCAATACGGCGGCCGCCGGCCTTGAATTCGGCCGCCACAAAGGCCACCTTGTCTGCGTCTTTCTTGAGCGGCTGGCAGTCCACCACGGGCCAGCCGCCCTTCTTTACGGCGTCCAGGAGTTTCTTACCCCTGACTCCCCCGCCATGCCGGAGGACCAGGACCGCATCGGGTTCCGTGTGTTCCACGTACCGGAGGGCATCGGCGAGGAAAGCGTCGTTCATGGCCTCGACGGCCTCCACCTCAATGAGCTTGCTCTCCCCGAAAAGCGAGGGGCTGACCTGCATCAGCAGGGTGCCCGGCTCATAGGCAGCCGCGTTGATGCGGCTGACCTCAACATCCGGGGCGGCAGCCCGCACCTGCGCGCGGACGCGGTCCATCGCCCTGATGCCCAGATACTCTTCCGGGCCGCTGACCAGCACCACCGCTGCAGGTGTTACGTCCCGCCAGGTGGCTGCATTCGATGCCGGGGAACGGGTTGCTCGCTTCTGCGCAGCGGCCATCGTGGGTTCCTTCCGGAAAGATTTGTGGAGTATCCCAGCCTGCCACGTCCGGCCCCCTGCTCCAAGCCGGGGCCGGGCGGCCACACCGGCGTCCGCTTCGTCCCGGGCGCCGGCCGGAAGCCGTGGCGGCGGAGTGCCCGGAAAAACCACGTCTCCATGACTTCGATAAGCGAAACGAGACGCCCGTGGCAAGACAGGACCAGCCCGCCGGCCTGGCGGGGCCGGGCGATGGCCCACACTGTTCCGTAGGTCAGAACAGACAGGAACAGCATGGTCAGCAGACCGGGAATGCCCTCAGGCCATGGGAGCGATGCCTCTGGGAGCTGCGACGTGAACCTTGCCGTTGCGGCGACGCCGGAGCTGAAAGTTCCGGCCACTGCAATCAGGGCGGTTGCCGGCCACGGGGCCAGGACCACCAGGGGAACAGCTGCCGTCCCCAGCAGCGTCACAGGGGCCACCAGGGGTGAGGCGATGACATTTGCCAGCAGCGAGTAGGTGGAAAACTGGGGTTGCAGAAGCACGATCACGGGACCGCACAGCAGCTGCGCCGACAACGGGACAGCCACCGCCGCAGCCGCCCAGCGCGGAACGAACCCTGGCGTCCAATTGATGATGCGCCGGCCAAGGACAATGATCCCCAGGGTTGCCAGAACGGACAGGAGAAACCCGAAGCTGGAACCTAGTCCAGGATCCATCAGCAGCAGGCCGATCACCGCCAGGCACAGGAAACTGAGGCCACGTCCGGACCGGCCGCCGGCCAGCGACAGGACAGCCACGGCGCCCATGATGGCTGCCCGCAGGACGCTCGCATCCGGCCCCACGAGGAGCACGAAGAGCCAAAGGCCAACGCCGGCCAGGGCAGCAGCGGGAAGGCGTGGCAGGCGAAGGCTCCGGCAGGCCAACAGCAGGGCTCCAAGGACCAGGCTGCAGTTGGCGCCGCTCACGGCCGTCAGGTGCGTCATGCCCACCGCCTTCATGGCAGTCTCCAGGCCCTCGTCCAGCGCCGTGGTATCTCCAGTGACCATGCCCGGCAGCAGGCCGCGGGGATCGGGGGCGAGGAACGAGGACGCGGCCACGAACTGTTCCCGCAGTTCTTTGGCCGATCCCTCCAGGATTGGCACCCCGGTAGCCTGGCCTGGGCCTGAGGAGGCTGCGAGGATCGCAGCCTCCTCAGTTCCTTGCTCCGGCGGCCGGAGCTTTCCCGTTGCGCGGACCAGCTGGCCGGTCACCACGGTGCCCCAGTCGCCGCCGCCCATCACCACGAGCTGAGCCCTGGTCCGGAGCAGGACACCGCCGGTGCTGACATCGCGGGTCCAGACTGGTATCGACCAGCGTTCCGGCGTTCCCGCCTGGCCTGGTGCTGTGAGCGCGCGAGGGTTTCCGGCCACTTCGACGACTGCCACTACTGATTTTCCTGCCGCAACAGCCTCCGCCAGGGGCCCCTCGAACCGCTGGCTGGCTCCCGCGGCCGAGTGGGCGGCCGCGGCCGCTGCCAGGAAGAGTGCTGCCGCGCTGGTGGACAGGAAACTGCGCCGGCCGGAAGTGCGTTCTGTCCCTGGTGCCGTGCCGCGGCGTTGACCAGGTGGGCAGAGCTGACGGCTCCGGCATATCAAGAGCATTCCTGCAGCAGCAGAACCACAACAGAGTGCCGCCAGGGCCACCGGTTGCAGCCAAAGCCCGGCGATGCAGGCTGCCCACACTGCCACCGCAGGCACGGCGAGGCGCACGTCAGTGCGGCGGCGTGGCGCCTCGCCGCCGGGGGACGCGCCGTTCCCCAAACTGTCCGTCCCGGCTCCCTGCCAGGCTGAATCCCATACCCCGGACCACTGTTCATGGACCCGGTGCCGGAAGGTCGCGGCACGGTCGAGGCCCCGCCGTCGTCGTGGCTGTTTTGCGGGGCCCTCAGCCGTCCTGTTCCCGCCGTGCGGTGCGCTGCCTTCGGCGGACGCGGTGCTGCCCGCGGGTCCCGGCACGGTTGCGGGTCCCCTGACGGCAGACTCCACATACCGCTGCCAGGGACTCGTCGGCGGCTTCTCCCTGCGGCTACCCATTAGATACCGCTCTCACGTGGGCACCTCATACCGTCACCAGCGGCAGCAATGCTTCAAGCATCTTGGGCCCGACGCCGTCCACTGCGTCCAGCTCCTCGACGCTCTTGAAAGCCCCATGCTCTTTGCGCCAGTCCACGATGCGTTGGGCAAGCACCGGCCCGACTTTCGGCAACGTATCCAGTTCCTCCATACTCGCCGTGTTGAGGTTGATTTTTCCTCCCGCAGGATTTCCGGCGTTGCCGGCATCGGCCTCACTGCCGCCGGGCTGCGGAGCTCCGCCACCAGTTCCTGCCGCAGGTAACTCCTCGCCTTCCCGCGGCACGAGGATCTTTTGGCCGTCCTCCACCACGACGGCCAGGTTCAGCCGGCCAAGGTCCGCGCCGGGGACTGCTCCTCCGGCGGCCGTGATGGCCTCGTGCACGCGGCTTCCCGCCCGCAGCTGGACCACTCCGGGGCTGGTCACCGCGCCGGCCACGTGGACCACCACCGCAGCGGCGGTTTCAGCTGCCGCGTCCTCGACGCCCGGCCCGCTGCCACCGCCCCCTTCGTTCCCCGCGGCGGCGGCTTCGGCTGAAGGGCCAGCGGCAGGGTCGGAGGGGCTGACGCCGCTGAGTGGGAGGACCTCCGGCCGGCCCGTAGCCGCCTGCCACCAGAACCACGCGGCGGCAGCCACAGCAAGGATGCCAAGAAGAACCGCCAGGCGGGAGCCCAACCGCCAACGGAGTGCCGGCCCCAGGCCCGTGGACGCGGTATCCGCGTCCTGTCCGGATTCCCCGGGCAACGCCGTGCCGGCAGCGTCAGAATCGCGGCCCCCGGCACCCCGATACTCGAAGGGCTGATCCCCGTTGGCATCCAGCAACAGGCCGGACGGGGCATCGCCAAGGGCGGCCTGCAGCCGGTTTCTGGCATGGCGCGCCGAGTGACCTGCTGCTCCAGCGTCCCGGCGTGACATAGCTTCACGCTAGGGACCACTGGGCGGGGGCAACAGGGCAGGCACCTGTTATGTGGAAAGGCTGTCAGCCCTAACGGCATCGCCCAAGCAGCGAAAATCCAGAGAATGTCCAGACGCACCAGTAGAAGGCCGGACGGCCGGCGATCAACGCCAGCGCGCCTGAAGATCTTAGGGAGACCAAGCCGGCATCAGGTGCGGCGGCAGGCGCGATGAGCGCGTCCGGCTCCAGCCGCCGTCGGACCGGGCCAAACCCGCTCTACGGGGGGCTAAATCCCCACAATGGTGTAGCGGCGCTCGATCCCGACCGTGGCCTGCCCCCAGATGCTGCCCGCCACCCGGTCCTGGTGAAGCCTGAAAGCATCGGGGTCGCTGAAATGTTCCTCGACCTGCCACACCAAGGGGTCTTCAGCAGGCGTCACGCTGAAGGAAACACAGCCGGGTTCAGCCCGGGTTAGCGTGACGTGCCGGTCGAGATGCTGGACGACGATGGCAACCTCGTCGCTGTTACGGCACACGAGCTGTCCGCTCAAATAGACATCAGTCACTTACCCAAACTCCCGTATTTCCCGGGCGTCCCAATCCCGCCTTCCGGTGTTCACCCACCGGTCAACTTCCCGGATTGGGCAAGTGACCGGCGGATACCCACAATCCTGACGGCCACCCCCGTCAGGACAAGGCCAATTCCCAGCGCCATCAGAATCCAGACGGGTACCGAAGCGGCATTGATGGTCCGGTAGCACTCCGCGGCCAGGCCGGTAGTCCGCATCTGGATGTCGGCCTCTTCAGCAGCACTGCTTTGCGGAAGCAGCGGGCTGCCGCACAGCGGCCCCACTGTCTTCATTCCGATAACAAAACTCAGGATGTGCAGGGCAAACCCGACGGCGATTGTCAGAATCCAGCCGCGCCGCTGGCTAAGCTCCTGGTTGATGTCCACGGTCGAATTTCCCGGCGAGTCCCGAACCTCCATGTTCAGAGCCTAATGGAAGTTCGCCCAGGAGACGCCGTACGGTGGTTCCACGAGTCATTTCCAGGAGGCGGTTCGGCATGGACGATTTGGGGTTCGTTGACCACGTGGCCGATCACCTGGCGGCTCTTCCCGGAGTTCTTGCGGTTACCCTCGGGGGGGTCCCGGGCGACCGGCACCCACGGCCCGTCCAGCGACTGGGATTTCGCCGTGTACTACCGGGAACATTTTGACCCTGATGACTTGGGGAACATCGGCTGGCTGGGAACGGTTTCGAGATTGGCGGCTGGGGCGGCGGAGTCTTCAACGGCGGGGCGTGGCTGGAAATCAGCTATCTGGTCGTGGCCGAACTCGGCATCAACCGTGTCCTTCGCGGGGATGTGCCGCAGCCGGAGTACCCGCAGGTCCTCCGCAGGACCGCCCCGAGCGCCTGGATGGACCGGGCCCACCTGACGCTCGGCTACGCGCGCCGCGCATACGCCGCCGACGGGCGCCTGACGGAACCGGCCGGCGCCCTGGCCATCTCCGCTGCGATGGCAGCACACGCCGTGCTCGCCGCCCGGGGCGAGTGGGTCACCAACGAGAAGCGGCTCCTGGAGCGTGCAGGGTTGCGCCACATGGACGAGCTCATCTTTGGGCTGCACCGGGAGCCACCCGTCCTTGGGGAAACTATTGATCAGGCAATCCAGCTCTTCAACGATGCTTTGACCGAAGCAGTGCCCTGATCCGCTTCGGCTCCGGCTCGCACGGCCGCCAGGGTGTGCCAGAGCCAATGCCTGCTACGAGGAAAGCGTTCCCGGTAAATTGCCGGTCTCCCCCGGTTCCTCCCCCACGATGACGGCCAGGACTCCCAGGCCTGCATGGGCAGCAAGTACGGCCGGAAGGGAACTTGCCTGGGCCGGGGGGCACAGCGGCAATGCGCGCGCCAACCGTTCGGCCAGGCTCTTAGCCTCGTCAGGATTCCCAAAGTGGTGCACGGCGAGCCGAACGGCAGGGGCCGGGCGGGCACCTGCATCAGCGGCAACCATCTCTTCCAGCCGGGCCACAGCCTTTGCGGCCGACCGGACCTTTTCCAGCGGTACGATCTTGCCGCCCTCCACCGCAAGGATGGGCTTGATGGCCAGCATGGTGCCCAGCAGCGATGCCGCAGCGCCGATGCGGCCCCCGCGCCGCAGCTGCTCCAGGCTGGGAACGTAGAAATACACTTTGGTCCGCGAAGCCTGTTCCGACGCGGCAGCGGCAACGGCGGCCGCATCACCGCCGTCGGCCGCGGCCCGGACGGCCGCCTGGACCGCCATGCCCTGGGCCATACCGACGGTCCGCGAATCGACTACCTCCACCGGGATGCCGACCCGGGCCGCTGCCAGACGGGCAGCATCCGCCGTCCCGGACAGTTCTCCTGAGATGTGTACCGACACCACCGCGTCGAACCCCCGCTGCGAGGCCGCGCGGTAGGCCTGCTCGAACTGGCCGGGTGACGGCCGCGAGGTCTTTACGGACGTTCCGCTCGCCAGTGCCAGGGCGATGGTTTCGGAGATGTCATCCTCGCCTTCACCGTAGATCTCATCCCCCACCATCACGGGCATGGGTATCACGGCCAGCCGCCCGTCACCGCTGAGCCCGGCGGTCCAGTCAGCCGGCAGCGCCGCCGCGGAGTCGGTCACCACGGCGGTGCGTACGACGGCGGCAGCCTGGGTTGCAGGGGCTTCCTGCCCGCGGCGGCGTGCCAGCAGGCGTCCACGGACCCAGGGCCAGGCGGCGTCACGGTCGGGCAAGGGGGCCTCCTGGGGTCACAGCAGGCCGCCGGAGGATACCGGCGGCCTGGTCCGGCCTAGGCCGGGACGATGTTGACCAGTTTAGGGGCGCGGACGATGACGGTGCGGATGCCGCGGCCGTCAAGGGCGCGCTGGACATTCTCTGAGGCCAGCGCCAGCTCCCGGAGCTCGTCCTCGGTCACGGAGGGGGGAACCTCCAGCCTGTCACGCACCTTCCCCTGGACCTGGACGACGGCGGTGACGGTGTCCTGCACCAGCAGGGACTCGTCGTGTGCCGGCCAGCCCGCATTGGCCACCGAGGCGGGGTGCCCCAGCACGTTCCACATGTCCTCGGCCGTGTACGGGGCGAACAGGCTCAGGATCACGGCAACCGCCTCGGCCGCCTCACGGACCGCCGGGTCGGTTCCGCCCGCGCCTGCGTCGATGGCCTTGCGGGTGGCGTTGACCAGTTCCATCAGCTTGGCCACCACCACGTTGAACTTGTTGGCGTCCAGGAGTTCGGCGGCGTCGGCAATGGTCCGGTGCGTCACGGAGCGCAGGGCACGGTCGCCGGTGGTGACGTCGACCCCGGGTCCGCTGGCCACATCCTGGGCGAGGCGCCAGGCGCGGGCCAGGAACTTCGCAGAGCCCGACGGCGAGACGTCCGCCCAGTCGACGTCGTCCTCCGGCGGGGAGGCGAAGATCATGGTCAGGCGCACGGCGTCCACGCCGTACTTGTCCAGCTGCTCACCGAGGTCCACGCCATTGCCCAGCGACTTGCTCATCGCTTTGCCGCCGTTGAGGACCTGGCCCTGGTTGAGCAGTGCCGTGAAGGGCTCGTTGGCCTTGATCAGGCCGAGGTCGTTGATGACCTTGGTGAAGAACCGGGCGTACAGCAGGTGGAGGATGGCGTGCTCCACGCCGCCCACGTACTGGCCCACCGGCATCCAGTCGTTGATCTTCTGCGGATCGAAGGGACCCTCGGTGTAGTGCGGAGAGACGAAGCGGAGGAAGTACCAGGACGAGTCCACAAAGGTGTCCATGGTGTCCGTATCGCGCTTGGCCGCCCCGTGGCAGGTGGGGCACTCGACGTTGACCCAGGCCTCGGCCGCCGCCAGGGGCGAGGTGCCCTTCGGCGAGAGGTCCTCACCGCGAAGGTCGGACGGCAGGGTGACGGGCAGCTGCTCGTCCGGGACGGGAACCTCGCCGCAGGACGGGCAGTGGATGATCGGGATGGGGGTACCCCAGAACCGCTGGCGGCTCAGCAGCCAGTCCCGCAGCCGGAAGTTGACGAACTTTTCGCCCGTGCCCTGCTGCTCCAGCATGGCGATCGCGGCCGGGATGGCTTCGGACTTGGGCAGGCCGTCGAGGTTGCCGGAGTTGATCAGGGTCCCCTCCCCTGCCGTCGCGGTGCCGGATGCGGCGGGGTCTTCCTCGCCCGTATCCAGGACGGCCCGCACGGACAGGTCGAACTTCCGGGCGAAGTCCAGGTCGCGCTGGTCGTGGGCGGGCACAGCCATGATGGCACCGGTGCCGTAGTCGGCCAGGACATAGTCCGCGGCCCACACCGGCAGCTTCTCGCCGTTCAGGGGGTTGACGGCGTACCGGCCGGTGAAGACGCCGGTCTTTTCGCGCTCGGTGGACTGGCGTTCGATTTCGGTGAGCGCCTTGACCTGTTCGCGGTAGTCGTCCAGGGCTGCGGCGTGCTCGTCGGTGACGAGTTCGACGGCGAGCGGGGCGTCTGCGGCCACCACAAAGAACGTTGCGCCGTACAGCGTGTCCGGGCGGGTGGTGAAGACCGTGACCTCCTTGGCGGGCCTGCCGCCGTCGGCCTCGATCACAAAGTTGACGTGCGCGCCCTCGGACCGTCCGATCCAGTTCTTCTGCATGGCCAGCACGCGCTCGGGCCAATGCCCCCCCAGCTGCTCCATGTCATCGAGCAGGCGGTCCGCGTACTCGGTGATCTTGAAATACCACTGGTTGAGGGACTTCTTGGTGACGGTGGTGCCGCACCGCTCGCAGGCCCCGTTGACAACCTGTTCGTTGGCCAGGACGGTCTGGTCCTTGGGGCACCAGTTGACCGGGGAGTTCTTCCGGTAGGCCAGGCCGCGCTCGTAGAACCGCTTGAACAGCCACTGCGTCCACCGGTAGTACTCGGGGTCCGAGGTGTGCAGCCGCCGGGACCAGTCAGCAGAGATGGCGTAGCGCTTGAAGGACGCCGCCTGGGTGTCGATGTTGGCGTAGGTCCACTCGCTGGGGTGGGCATTGCGCTTGATGGCGGCGTTTTCGGCGGGCAGGCCAAAGGAGTCCCAACCAATCGGGTGGAGGACGTCGTAGCCCTTCTGGCGCAGGTAGCGGGCCACGACGTCGCCCATGGCGAACGCTTCCGCGTGGCCCATGTGCAGGTCACCGGACGGGTAGGGGAACATGTCCAGCACGTAGCGGCGCTCGCGCGTCCCGTCATCGACGGGTGTGAAGACCTTGAGGTCCTCCCACACCTGCGGCCATTTGGCCTCCATCGCCGCGAAGCTGTAGGTGCCCTCCTCGGGCACGTCCGCTGACACTGTTGCTGCTGTTCCGGTCTCTGTCTCCGGCTGAACGCCCACTGCTGCCCTCTTCTGTTTCTGTTACGGCATCTGTGCTGCCATAACGGCCTGATCCCCCTGCTGCCACCGGGAAATGCTCCCGGACACACAAAAGCCCCTCACCATGGAGGGGCTGCCGCACGCTATCCGTTGTTTCGGATACCGGGCGGCTGGCTAAGCAGAAGGATCGCACGCATGCAACCACTTTAGCGCACCCATACAGCACCATGTCGCAAACAAGCGGCTGAGGGAGCATGACGGTTACGTTGATGGCAGCCGCACCTCGCCCGGGTGTGGTGGGCACCGCGAAGCGGGCGGGGCAGGTGCGGCTGCCATCAACGACGGGTCACACTAGCGAACGTCCTCGTCGACCCAGTCCATGGACTTGGTGACGGCCTTCTTCCACAGGCGCAGCTGGCGGTCCTGCTCGGCCTGGTCCATCTGCGGCTCCCAGCGCTTGTCCTCGGACCAGTTGGCCGAGCACTCCCCCAGGTCCTTCCAGAACCCGACGGCCAGGCCGGCCGCGTAGGCCGCACCGAGGGCGGTGGTTTCCACAACCTTCGGCCGGATCACAGGAACGCCCAGGATGTCCGCCTGGAACTGCATCAGCGCATCATTGGCCACCATGCCGCCGTCGACCTTAAGTTCGGTGAGCGGAACGCCCGAGTCCGCGTTCACGGCGTCCAGCACCTCCCGGGTTTGGAAGGCGGTGGCTTCCAGCGCGGCGCGGGCGATGTGGTTCTTGTTCACGAACCGGGTCAGCCCAACGATCGCGCCGCGGGCATCCGAGCGCCAGTACGGTGCAAAGAGGCCGGAGAAGGCGGGCACGATGTACACGCCGCCGTTGTCCTTCACGGACGCGGCGAGGGTTTCCACTTCGGGCGCGCTGCTGATCATTCCCAGGTTGTCCCGCAGCCACTGGATGAGCGAGCCGGTGACGGCGATGGAGCCTTCCAGGGCGTAGTGCGGCGCAGCATCGCCGAGCTTGTAGCCCACAGTCGTCAGCAGCCCGTTCTTGGAATGAACAATCTCCTCTCCGGTGTTGAAGATCAGGAAGCAGCCCGTGCCGTACGTGTTCTTGGCCTCGCCGGCCTCGAAGGCAGCCTGGCCGAACGTGGCCGCCTGCTGGTCGCCGAGGATGCCCGCAACGGGAACTTCCCGCAGGAGCTGTGAGGTGTGCACGGTGCCGTACACCTCCGACGAGGACTTGATCTCCGGCATCATGGTCCGGGGAACACCGAAAATGCCAAGGATCTCGTCGTCCCATTGCAGAGTTTCCAGGTCCATGAACAGTGTGCGGGAGGCGTTCGTGACGTCGGTGACGTGGACTCCGCCGTTGACGCCGCCGGTCAGGTTCCACAGGACCCAGGAGTCGGTGTTGCCGAACACCAGGTCTCCGGCTTCGGCCCTGGCGCGGGCGCCCTCCACGTTGTCGAGGATCCATTTGATCTTGGTACCGGAGAAGTAGGTGGCCAGCGGCAGCCCCACTTTTTGCTTGAAACGGTCCGGGCCGCCGTCCTTGGCGAGTTGGTCCACAATGTCCTGCGTGCGGGTGTCCTGCCAAACGATGGCGTTGTAGACGGCCTCACCGGTGGTCTTGTCCCACACCACGGCAGTTTCGCGCTGGTTGGTAATGCCGACGGCGGCAATGTCGTGCCGTGTCAGGTTCGCCTTGGACAGTGCGGAGGCAATGACCTCCCGGGTGTTGTTCCAGATTTCGGCGGGGTTGTGCTCCACCCAGCCGGCCTGCGGGAAGATCTGTTCGTGTTCCATCTGGCCCGAGGACACGATGCTCCCGCTGTGGTCGAAGATGATGGCCCGGCTGCTGGTGGTTCCCTGGTCGATGGCGATTACGTACTGGTTCATGATGGACGTCCTTGTCTGTATCAATGCGTTGGGCAGTGTTTGTTAGTGGGTCAGGCTGCGGCGGTAACGATGATCGGCGCGAGGTTGGCCACGATGCCGGCAAGTGCGCCGCCTACCAGCGGGCCCACCACCGGGATCCAGGAGTAGCCCCAGTCGCTGGAACCCTTGCCCTTGATGGGCAGCAGGGCGTGGGCAATGCGGGGACCGAGGTCGCGGGCCGGGTTGATGGCGTAACCGGTGGGGCCGCCGAGGGACACACCGATGCCGACGACGAGCAGTGCGACGGCCAGCGGGCCCAGGCCCGAGGGGGTTCCGCCGAAGGTAAGGATGACGAATACCAGGACGAAGGTGCCGATGATCTCGGTGACCAGGTTCCAGGGGGTGGACCGGATGGCGGGCCCGGTTGAGAAGACGCCGAGCTTGCTGGCAACCTCGGGCTCCGCGTCAAAGTGCTGCTTGTACGCCAGCCAGCACACCACGGCACCGAGGAAGGCGCCCACCAGTTCGCCACCGAAGTACGTCAGCGTCGAGGCGAAGTCCACGGGCACGTCCGGCGCGTATTCGGTTTTTCCGTTGACCAGCAGCCCGAGGGTTACGGCGGGATTCAGGTGGGCACCGGATTTCGCGGCAACGAAGACGCCGGCGAAGACAGCGATGCCCCATCCCCAGGTGACCATCAGGAACCCACCGCTGTTGCCCTTTGTCCCACGTAGGGCAACGTTGGCGACGACGCCGCAACCCAGCAGGGTGAGCATCGCCGTTCCGAATACTTCGGAAAGGAAAACTATTCCAAGAGACATCTTTGACTCCTTATTTTCTGATGGAGGTCCTTCGCGGGTTGAAGGACCGTGGGCCGGGGCGGGTTGCCGCCCCGGCCGGCAGCCTGGTGCTAGGCGACCAGGCTGTGGGTTTCTACACGGTGGAACCTTTGCAGCACGTCCTGCGCGTGCTTGATCTCTGCCGCCCGGACCGCGGCGTTCCAGCCAAGGGGAACCGCCAGCACATCTGCCACTTCGTTCAGCAGTTCGCCCGTCACCAGGCCCCTGAATGCCAGGGAGGTCCGGCGGATGAGGACGTCCACCAGGTGCCCCACCTGCTCGTGGGCCGCCATGAACTCAAGTTCACGCACGCTCAGTTCGCGGGTGGAGTGCAGCAGCCTGTCGGGTCCGGCATCGAGGTACTCCATAACATCCTGGGCACGGGTCCCGTACCTGGTCAGGAGTACCGCGGTACGGTCGGCGTCACGGCCGGAGGCCATGTGCGCCTTGATCCATTTCTGCACGCCGGGCTCATCAGCGGGAAAGCCTGCGCCGCCGCCGATGGGAAGCTGTGCGGTGGAGACTTGGCGGCCCATTCCGATCTCGGCCAGCACGTCGTTGGTCATGTGTTCGGCAAGGGCCCGGAAGGTGGTCCACTTGCCGCCTACCAGGCTCAGCACTACGGCGCCCTTTCCGTTTCCGTCCTGGACGGGTTCGCGGCGCTCGATGCGGTAGTCGCGGGAAACAAAGCCCGGCTGGGTGGCATCGTGGCGTGGCAGCGGCCGCACTCCTGAAAAGGTGTAGACGATCTGTTCACGCGTGACAGGCAGGTCCGGGAAGACGTGCCCGATCAACTCGAAGAAATACTCGATTTCCTCATCCGTGCAGACGGCATCCTCTGCCATGTCTGCGTCCACATCAGTGGTGCCCACCAGGACCCGGTCCCCCATGGGGTAGATCAGGACGATCCGCCCGTCCGTGTGCTCGAAGAAGATTTCCCGGCCGCGGCAGGCTTCCAGGAGCGCAGGGTTATCCAGCACAATGTGGGAGCCCTTGGTGCCGCCCATGAAGGTGGAGGCAGTTCCCATTGCTTCGTTGGTTAGGTCCACCCAGGCGCCGGTGGTGTTCACAATGACATCTGCAGTGAAATCGAATTCTTCGCCCGTGAGTTCGTCCCGCAGCCGGACGGTGCTTCCCCTGCCGGTGCCCGGGTTGGGCTTGCCTGTCATGGACTGCAGTGAAACGTAATTGCTGGCACGGGCCGTGTAGCCCTGGGCATTGCCTTCGCCGACGGCCGCGCGGCCGGCCTTCTCCCCGTCCTGGAGGACGTCCAGGGTCAGGCGCTCCGGGTTGTGCACGGACGCGTCAAAGTAGGTGGCGGTGTACTTGACGTCCGGGCGGAGTGCGGGCAGTTCCGCGCGGGCCCGCCGGCCGCTGCGGAACTGGTGCCGCGGGACCGTGCCGCCGTCGCGGGAGAACGAATCGTAGAGGCTGAGGCCGAGCTTGATAAGGAAGGCCCCGCGTTCCTTGGGCTTGCCCTGCTGCTTGTGCGTCAGGAAGCGCAGGGGTGCGGACAGCACGCCGGAGAACGTGCTGAAGATCGGGATTGTGGTCTGCAGCGGCTTCACGTAGTGCGGAGCGATGCGGAGCAGCCGGTTTCGCTCCACCACTGACTCCTGGACCAGGCGGAATTCGCCGTTTTCGAGGTAGCGGATGCCGCCGTGGATCATGTGGGAGGACGCGCCGCTGGCTCCCTGGCAGTAGTCGCCGCGTTCCACGAGGGCAACATCCACGCCCTGCAGCGCGAGGTCACGGAAAGTTCCTACACCGTTGATGCCGCCGCCTACCACCAGCACCTTTGCATGCGGGCGGCGCCGCAGTTGGTGGACGGAACTGCGCTCAGTTCCCTGCTTCTCCGCAGGTGTTGCAGAAGGTCGGCCGGCTGAATCCTTGGGTCCCAAAACGACTCCCTTGGGCTTTGTGTGGCGCGGGCAACCCAGTGGGCGGGCCCGCCGTTCTCCACTATTGTTTGGACTAATGGAAAATGGAGTCAAGCACTATGCACAAACGTGCACGAGGGAGTGGAAATGGACCCATCAAGGCACTCTGACGCGCTGCGGGCTGCACAAATGTATTACCTGCAGGACCTGACCATGGATGCGATAGCCCGCGAACTCCGGACCTCCAGATCCACCGTGTCCCGGCTCCTGTCCTCTGCACGCGAATCCGGTCTGGTGCAGATCCAGATCCGCAATCCACTGGACACCGGCCCGGAGCTTGAAGGCCGGATCCGGCAGCGCTACGGCGTGGACGTCCACGTGGTGCCGGTCCTGGAAACACTGAATGAAGCCGAAACGCTGGACCGCGTGGCCATGCAGGCCGCGCGCACCATCGGGCCCGTGGTGGACTCCAATGCAATCATCGGGGTGGCCTGGGGATCCACCCTGAGCGCCGTCAGCCGCCACCTCACCCGCAAGATCACCCACGACAGTGTCATCGTGCAGTTGAACGGCGCGGGCAACATGCACACCACCGGCATCACGTACGCCAGCGACATCATGCGGCGGTTCGGAAGCGCCTACGGGGCCAGGGTGGAACAGTTCCCAGTACCGGCCTTTTTTGATCATGCCGCCACAAAAACCGCAATGTGGAATGAGCGCAGCGTGCAACGGATCCTGGAACTCCAGGCGAAGATGAGTATCGCCATCTTCGGTGTGGGCTCCGTGGATGCGGACTACCCCAGCCACGTCTACGCCGGGGGGTATCTGGACGAGATGGACCTCAATATCCTGGCCACGTCCGACGTGGTGGGTGACGTTGCCACCGTCTTTTTCCGGGGCGACGGATCCTCCGACGGAATCATCCTCAACGAAAGATCCACGGGCCCGGCCTTGGCAGAACTGCGTCAGGTCCGGCGGAGGATCTGCGTGGTGTCCGGGGTGTCCAAGATCAAGGGGCTACGCGGCGCCCTCGCCGCCGGCCTGGCCACCGACCTGATCCTGGATGAGTCCACAGCGCGGCGCCTGGTAAATTACGAGGGCCTCCCGGGGGCTAATGGGTAGAGTCGTGGCTATGAGAACCTCACCGCGGCTCAGCCTGAACAACGGCGTGCTGATCCACCAACTCGGCTTTGGACTGTACAAGGTCCCGGCCGCGGACGCGGAAGGGCTCGTTGCCACCGCGCTCGCCGCCGGCTACCGCCATTTCGACACCGCCGCCATGTACGGCAACGAAACCGGCGTGGCCCGCGGGATCAGTTCCCAGCTGGGCGGGGATGCCGGCAGCGGCGGGTCGGGTGAACTTTTCCCGGCCTTGTCCAGGGAGGACGTGTTCGTCACCACCAAGGTGTGGAACGACCATCACGGCTACGACGCCGCGCTGCGGGCCTTCGACGACTCCATGGTCAACCTTGGCCTCGATTACGTGGACATGTACCTCATCCACTGGCCCTGCGCCAGGCGCGGGCTTTTTCCCGATACGTACCGGGCCCTGGAGACCCTGTACCGGGAAGGGAAAGTCCGGGCCATCGGCGTCTGCAACTTCCAGCCGTACCATCTTGACCGGCTGCTCCAAACGGCAGAGGTGGTTCCCGCCGTCAACCAGATCGAGCTGCACCCATGGCTGCAGCAGGCGGAACTGCGCACGCTGCATGACGGGCTGGGCATCAGGACGGAGGCCTGGAGCCCCTTGGGCCGCGGCCAGGTCCTCGCAGATCCCGTGGTCCACGCCTGCGCCGCTGAACACGGCAAGACCGCGGCCCAGGTGATCCTGCGCTGGCACATGCAACTGGGCAACATCGCCATCCCCAAGGCCAGCACCGAGGGCCGCATCCGGGAAAACCTCAACATCTTCGACTTCGAACTCTCGGACCGGGACATGACTGCGTTGGCAGGGCTCGACCGGGGGCACCGCACCGGCTCGCACCCCGACCACGTCAACTAAGGCCGCACAGATGACCACAGCACACCCCCGGCCTGCCTCGCCTGCCTACTTCAGCCACGGACTTGCCGCCCGCACGTCGTCCTCGTCGGTGGAGATCGACGGCGGCAAGGTTGCCTTCTGGACCTACGAACCGCTGCATGCCGGCCCGGAAACGCGGACCATCCTGGTGATCCATGGCTTCCGCGGAGACCATCACGGACTCCTGCGCGTGGCGGACCAGCTTCCCGAAATGCGCATCATCATGCCGGACCTGCCCGGATTCGGCGACTCGGAAGCGTTCACGTCCGGCCGGCATTCGGTGGAGCGGTACGGCTCATTCATCACCGGATTCATGGCAGCCCTCGGGCTGGGCCCGGACACGGTCCTGCTCGGCCATTCCTTCGGCTCCATCATTGCCGCGCACTTCGTGGCCGACCATCCGGGAACCGTCAATCCGCTGATCCTCATCAACCCGATCGCCGCACCGGCCCTCGAGGGTCCGAAGGGTGTGATGACCCGGCTCGCGGTCCTCTACTACCGGCTTGCCGCGCGCCTTCCCCGGCATCTGGGACTGGCTTTGCTGCGGAGCCCGCTGATTGTCCGGGTCATGAGCGAAACCATGGCCAAGACGGCCGACAGGGACCTGCGCCGTTTCATCCACGATCAGCACAACGCCTACTTCAGCGCTTTTGCCAGCCGTGACAGCCTCCTTGAGTCCTTTACCGCGTCGGTCAGCAGCCACGTGGCCGAGGTGGCCGGCCGGCTCACCCTTCCGGTGCTGCTGATCGCCGGCGAAAAGGACGAGATCGCAGTGCTACCCGACCAGCGCCGACTTGCTGCGCTGCTGCCGGACGGCGAACTCAAGGTGATTCCCGGCGTCGGACACCTGATCCATTACGAAACCCCCGAACCGGCAGCCTCGTTCATCCGCAGCTTCCTTAAGGACCACCCCGCGTGAAGATTGTCATCGACGCACGTTTTACCCGGACCGACCACCACGACGGCATCAGCCGCTACGGGGCAAGCCTGATCGCAGCCACCGCGAAGATCGCGGACGTTTCGATGCTTGTCTCGGACGTCCGGCAGCTCCCCCTGCTCCCGGATGTTCCCTACACGCTGATCAGCAGCCCGTTGTCGCCGGGGGAACTTTTTGTGGCGCGCACCATTAACAGGCTGGGCGCTGACGTGGTGGTGTGCCCGATGCAGACGATGGGCACCTGGGGCCGCAAGTACGGCCTGGTCCTGACGCTCCACGACCTCATCTATTACGAACACCCCGCCCCGCCGGGGTTCCTGCCCGCACCGGTACGGCTCTTGTGGCGGCTGTACCACAAGGCTTTTTGGCCCCAGCGCCTGCTCCTCAACCGGGCCGACACCGTGGCCACGATCAGCCGCACCACTGAAGCGCTGATCGCAAAGTACCGGCTGACCCGCCGTCCCGTGCGGATCATCAGCAATGCCCCCCAGCCGGAGCAGGAGCACGGGCCCCGGGCCGCTGATGCCGGTGCAGACCGCGCGCTCGTGTACATGGGCTCTTTCATGCCGTACAAAAACGTGGAAACCATGGTGTCGGGTATGGCGGGCCTGCCCGGCTACACGCTCCACCTGCTCAGCCGCATCACACCCCAACGCCGCGCGGAACTGGAACGACTGGTTCCTCCAGGGGCGCACGTGGTGTTCCACAACGGCGTTACTGACGAGGAGTATCACGCGTTTCTTCGCTCGGCTGCGGCGCTGGTCAGCCTGTCCCGGGCTGAAGGCTACGGTCTTCCCCTGGTGGAGGCCATGGCGCTCGGCACCCCGGTTATTGCCAGCGACATCCCCATCTTCCGGGAAGTAGGCGGGGACGCCGCCCTCTACGTTGACCCGGAGTCCCCCGAACAGTTCGCCCATGCCGTGCACACGCTCCAGGACAATGGGCACTGGGAGGAATTGTCGCGGCGCTGCGTTGCGCGTGCACGGGAGTTCACCTGGGACGAGTCGGCCCGCCAGCTGGTGGATGTGGCACACGAGATCATGGTCCGGCGCCGGCGGTAGAGGACGGCCCCTAAAGGACGTCGATGCCGTCCAACCGGAGCTGGAAGGGTTCGCTGGAGCGTTTCGCAGCGACCGCAGCCCTGGTGACCCTCAGGACGCGGGTGACGGCCGGAGCCTGTCCATAGGGAAAGAAGAGCAGGGTGCGCACATCCTCCGCTGAACGGCCGGGCGACGGCGGACCGCTGAGCACCACGGGTGCGGGTCCGGCCGCCCGCAAGATGATCCCCCCGGAGGCAAGTTCCGCTGCCACGGCACCGGTGTAATGTTCGACGGCGGCGCGCGGCCCGGTGACGGAGGCGATGCGGACCGCGGGGGGAAGCTGCAGTTCCATCCGCAGGGAAAGTTCCCGCTCCGCATAACCGGCGGGATCCCAGCGAAGCAGTGCACCCACCGCAGCTGTATCCGCGGCCGTGACCACCACCAGCCCGCCGTCCGCCGCGGGACGCACCAGCGCGGCGGCATTGAACCACCGCCGCACGGTATCCTCGCCGGCGCGCAGCGTCTCCCGGCGCAGGAGTGAATCACCGTCCAGGAGCAGTGCAGCCGCGTATCCCCCGTCCGCTACCGGTTCGGCACCCACCGTTGCCACCACCAGCGCCTTGCCCGGACCCACCACAGCCTTTACCTGGTCTCCCGAGGAAGTAACGACGGTCTTCCCCGGAAAGGCGCGGCCGAGTTCCTCAGCTGTCCTGATGACTCCGGTGGCACCCTTGCGCAGGCGCCTGCCGCCGCAGTGCACGCAGTGCCAGTCCGGCGCCGGGGTGGAGCACCAGCGGCATTGGGGCATGGCGGACGTGCCGCTGGCGCCTGCCACAGCCAGTGGTCCCTGGCAGCTGCCGCAGCGCGCCGGCTCGCGGCACATCTCACAGGCCAGCGACGGTGCGTAACCGGCCCGGGCCACCTGGACCAGGACCGGTCCGCGCTCCAGCCCTTCCTTGGCGGCCCGCCACGCGGCGCCGGGCAGGCGGGCAATCCTGGCCAGCGGATCCCGCTCCTGCTCGAAGCTGTCAGCAGTGTTGACGATGCGCGGGACCGTCCTCCGGACGTCAGGGCGGCCGGCTTCGACCGCACGTGCCCAGCCCGCTTCTACCAGCCGCTGGGCTTCCGTGCTTCGGGGGTGGCCTGCAAGGAGGCAGGCGGCATCTTCCTGTTCGGCCCGCAGGAGCAGCACCTCGCGTGCGTGCGCATAAGGGGCCCGTTGCTCGATGTGGAGGTCATCGCCGTCGTCCCAGCAGGCCACCAGGCCCAGGTCCCGGACCGGGGCAAAAGCTGCCGACCTGGTGCCGATGGCAACCCGGGCAGTCCCCGCCAGGAGCCGAAGGAAATTCCGGTAGCGCGGGGTGGGACCGTCGTCGGCCGCCAGCCGGGCAACGGCGTCTTCGGGCAGCAGGCCGTGGAGCGCCTCTTCAAGGCGGTCAAGGTCCCGGTAATCGGGTACCACCACCACGGCGCCCCGCCCTGAAGCGTAGGCGGCGGCCACCGCTTCCGCCAATAGCCGGGGCCATCCCGCCGGGCCGTATCCCTGCAGCGGGTTCAGTACGGCCCTCGGGGAACCGCCCCCGGCCAGGTGGTGGAGGAAGGCCTGGCCGTTGTGATAGGCCGCCCAGGCACCCGGCAGGTTGGCCGGTGCGGCACCGGTTTGAACCTGTGTGGCGTCCCGCTGCTCTGCCTGTTCCGGCGCTGCGGGCGCGTCCGGTCCCTCCGCGACGAACTCCTTTTCCAGTTTCGCGACCCGGGGCGGGACGGCGACCCGGAGGACGTCGCTGACCGTGCCGGCGTAGCGTGCGGCGACGGAAGCAACCAGTTCCCGCACAGCGGGCGTCAGCACGGAAACCGGGGACACAACCTTGGCCAGCGGCACCAGGGTGTGTCCGGCGTCGGACGCGGCAACGCGTTCCATCAGGAAACCGCTGAGGTCCTGGCCGTTGAACTTGACCTTGACCCTGACACCCGGCCTGGCGGCATGGTCGAGGGTGTCCGGAACCCCGTAATCGAAGAGCCGGTCTAGGTGCGGCAGGGAGGATTCCACCAGCACCCTGGCCACGGGCAGGTGCCTGGCCAGCTGCGGCCCGGCGGGCCGGGCAGTGGCCGGAAAGCCCTGCAGGAGTGAGGGCTGCACGGCGCCGGGGACGTCCAGGGACGGCTGGACAGGATTGTCAGCAGCGATGGCACTAACCTCCCTTCGGCTCCCTGATTGACAAGCCCAGCCAAGCACAGGGCACTGACATGTTGCCGGAGGCCGAGATGCAGGCGAAGTTACAGGCAGCCAGTCCGGCGGTGCGGGGCCTAGGCGTTGAAGAACGCCTTAAGGTCGTCCACGCGGTCCAGGCGCTCCCAGGTAAAGTCCGGCTCATCGCGGCCAAAGTGTCCGTGCGCCGCGGTCTTGGCGTAGATGGGTCGCTTCAGGTCCAGTGCGTCGATGATGGCCCGGGGGCGCAGGTCGAAGATCTCCGCGATGGCGGCACTGATGCGGGCCGGGTCAACCGTTTCCGTGCCGAACGTTTCAACGTAGGTGCCCACCGGACGGGCCTGGCCGATGGCGTACGCGATCTGGATTTCAGCACGCTTGGCCAGCCCTGCGGCAACCACGTTCTTGGCAACCCAGCGCATGGCGTAGGCGGCCGAGCGGTCAACCTTGGACGGGTCCTTGCCCGAGAAGGCGCCGCCGCCGTGCCGCGCCATGCCGCCGTAGGTGTCAACGATGATCTTGCGCCCGGTCAGGCCGGCATCACCAACGGGGCCGCCGATGACGAACTCGCCGGCCGGGTTCAGGATGTTGCGGACCCGGGAGAGGTCGAGGTTGGCCCCTGCCAGCACCGGCTTGATGACGACGGCGGCGAGGTCCGCGCGGAGCTGGTCCAGGCTTGCGCCTTCGGCGTGCTGGCTGCTGATGACCACGGTTTCTACGGAGACCGGGACATCCTTGTCGTAGCCGACCGTCACCTGGGTCTTGCCGTCCGGGCGGAGGTAGGCCAGTTCGCCCGATTTGCGGACTTCGGTGAGCCGCTCGGACAGCCGGTGCGCAAGCCAGATGGGCAGTGGCATGTAGGACGGGGTTTCGTCGCTGGCGTAGCCGAACATCAGGCCCTGGTCGCCGGCGCCCTGGAGGTCGTAGTCGTCCTCCTGCCGTCCTTCGCGGGCTTCCAGCGAGTTGAACACGCCGCCGGCAATGTCGTTGGACTGCTGGCCGATGGACACGGACACGCCGCAGCGGGCGCCGTCGAATCCGTTGGCTGAGGAATCGTAGCCGATGCCCAGAATGGTCTCGCGCACGATCTGGGGGATCTCGACGTAGGCGTCAGTGGTGACCTCGCCTGCAACGTGGACCAGGCCTGTGGTGGCCATGGTTTCAACCGCTACCCGCGATTCCGGGTCCGCAGCCAGCAGCGCATCAAGGATGGCGTCACTGATCTGGTCGCAGATCTTGTCCGGATGGCCCTCGGTAACCGACTCGGAAGTGAAGAGCCGAAGCGCGTTGGGCGTGGCCCCGGACGTGTGGGGAAGGTGCAGCGGTAAAGTCACTCAACTACCTTACTGGTTGGAATACGGACACCCGCCAGGAGACATCAGGAGATGTCTTCGTGCTAAGCAAACGTGGCCTGAAACACTCAGGCGCGGGGCGAAACGGAATTCAGTTCACCGGAGATCCGGCCGATGATGGCTGCCGAAACCTCCGTTTTGGTCCCGGACGCCTCCTGTGGTTCGGAGCCGGAGCGGGCCAGGATGACCACCGAATTGGTGTCCTGCCCGAAGACCTTGTCCGTTCCCACGTGGTTGACCACCAGGAGGTCGCAGCCCTTGCGCTGCAGCTTCGCCCGGGCATGCGCCAGGACGTCACCGTCGCTGTCCCCGGTCTCGGCTGCGAATCCGACAATCAGCTGCTGCCGCCCGCCCGGGGCGGCACTGTTCCGGAGTTCCACAAGTTCGTGCAGGATGTCCGGGTTGCGGACCAGCGTGATGACGGGATCGTCCCGGTCGTCACGCTTCTTGATCTTGGTGTCGGAGACGGCCGCGGGCCGGAAATCGGCCACCGCCGCGGACATGATGACGACGTCGGAGTCAGCTGCCGCAGCAAGGGCGGCTTCCCGCAGCTGGAGGGCCGTCTCCACGGGCACAACCTCGACGCCGGCCGGCGGGGCAACGTCCATGTGTGCCGCGAGCAGGCGGACGGTTGCGCCGGCGTTCCGGGCTGCGACCGCCAAGGCGACTCCCTGCTTCCCGGATGACCTGTTGCCAAGGAAGCGCACCGGATCCAGGGGTTCGCGGGTTCCGCCGGCGCTGATGGTGACGGTGCGTCCGGCCAGCGGCAGCTGGAAATCCGACTGCCCCTGCACCAGGGCCATGGCGGCGTTAAAAATGGCTTCCGGTTCGGGGAGCCTGCCCGGCCCGGAATCGGCGCCCGTAAGCCTGCCGCTGGCGGGTTCGAGGACGGCCGCACCACGGCTGCGCAATGTTTCGACGTTGGCCCGGGTTGCCGGGTGCTGCCACATTTCAGTGTGCATGGCGGGGGCGAACAGGACAGGGCCGCGGGCCATCAGCAGGGTGTTGGTCAGCAGGTCCCCGGCCTGTCCGGTGGCTGCCTTGGCCAGGAGGTCAGCGGTGGCCGGAGCGATGACGATCAGGTCAGCCTCGTGGCCCAGCCGGACGTGGTTGACCTGGTGTACGTCGTCGAAGACGCTGTTGCTGACCGGATTTCCGGACAGCGCCTCCCACGTGGCAGTGCCAACGAACCGGGTGGACGCCTCGGTGGGGATCACCGTGACGTTGTGGCCGGCTTCAGTAAAAAGCCGGAGGAGCGATGCCACCTTGTAGGCGGCAATCCCTCCCCCGACTCCGAGGACTATGCGCACGTGACCTCCGTCAACAGCAAGTCAGTTCGGCGGCAGTTTTACTCTGCAGCTTCGATCGGCGTGGAAACCAGCTTGCCTTCGTTGATCTCGCGCAGGGCGATCGACAGCGACTTCTCGTTCAGCTTGGTGTCAACCAGCGGGCCGACGTATTCGAAAAGGCCCTCGTGCAGCTGGGCGTAGTAAGCGTTGATCTGACGAGCACGCTTGGCACCGAAAATCACCAGGCCGTACTTGGAATCGGCTGCCTCGAGCAGCGAATCGATCGGCGGGTTGATGATGCCTTCAAGGTTCGTGGACACGAATTCTCCAAAGTTCTAGCGGGCTGACGGTTCCGGCGCTCCATGCGGGTGCGGGGTCAGCCCCATGAGTGAAACAAGCTCGTCCGCTGCCCGGCGAACGTCGTCATTGATGACGGTGTAGTCGAACTCCGGTTCAGCAGCAAGTTCCAGTTTAGCGGTTTCCAGCCGCCGGTGCTGTTCCTCCGGGGTTTCCGTGCCGCGGCCCACCAGCCGGCGGACCATTTCGTCCCAGCTGGGCGGGGCCAGGAAGACAAACTGCGCATCCGGAACGGCGGCCTTCACCTGCCGGGCACCCTGCAGGTCGATTTCCAGGAGCACGGACCGGCCCTCGGCGATGGCCTGGTCCACGGTGCTTTTCAGGGTCCCATACGTGTTCTGCCCATGGACCACGGCCCATTCCAGGAGCTCGCCGTCAGCGACAAGCTGCTCGAACTCCTCCTTGGACTTGAAGAAGTAGTGGACGCCGTCCTGTTCGCCGGGACGGGGCGCGCGGGTGGTGGCGGACACGGACAGCCACACCTCGGGATAGTTGTCGCGGATGTAAGTGGACACGGTGCCTTTGCCAACAGCCGTCGGACCAGCGAGGACTGTCAGTCCAGGTTTCTTGCTCACGTATTCCTTTGCCGGGGTTTGGGGTGGGCGGGCTTCGGCCCGCCCTAACTCTCGTCTATAAAATCTACCAGCGCGCGGCGCTGGTGGATGCCCAGGCCGCGGACCCTGCGGGACGCCGCTATCCCCAACTGGTCCATGATCGCCGCGGCCCGCACCTTGCCGATGCCGGGAAGCGCCTCAAGGAGTTCGGAGACCCTCATGCGTGCCAGGGCCTCGTCCTGCAGCGCGGAGCTGATGATGTCCGCGGCAGACCTCTCGCCGTTCTTGAGGCTTTCCTTGGCCGCCGCACGGGTGGCCCTGGCTGCTGCTGCCTTGTTCAGGGCCTCAGCCCGTTCCGATGCGGATAACGGCCGCAGGACCATGGTGCACACCCCCGGATTCGGTGGACGGGTCCAGGGGCGACCGCCCTTGGACCTGTCCTGAAACTACCCTTTGGTGCTGCCCGAATCAATGCATCCGCTGAAACGGACCACTATTCGCCGCGGAGTCCGTCCAGGGTCCGTTGCGCCGCGTCCCGCAGGCCGCGCTGCTCCGGCCCGGCGGACAGGATGTCCCTGCTCGAGGTGCCGAGGACCTGCGGGTAGGCGGCGCCGAACGTGGTGCGGAGGTCGGCAGGCGTGGCCCCCTGCGCTCCAAGGCCCGGGGCCAGGAGCGGTCCGCGCACGGCGGCCAGGTCAAGGTCCAGTTCGGACAGGGCCGACCCCACGGTAGCCCCCACCACCAGGCCTACGGAGCCGAGGCTTCCCTGGTAGCGGCGGTTTTCGGCCGCAGCCGACTGCGTGATCCTGCGGGCCACGGAGTCCGCTCCCCCGACGTGCTGGACGGACGCGCCCTCGGGGTTGGACGTGAGTGCAAGGACGAACACACCACGGCCGGTCTCGGCTGCCAGGTCCAGTGCGGGGCGCAGTGACTCGAAGCCAAGGTAGGGGCTAAGCGTTACCGAGTCCGCCGCGAGGGGGGAATCGTCCCGGAGCCAGGCGTCGGCATAAGCCGCCATGGTGGAGCCGATGTCACCGCGCTTGGCATCGGCGATGGTGAGTACCTTCTCGTCGCGGGCTTCGGCAAGAAGCTCTTCAAGGACAGTTATCCCGGCGGAGCCGTGGCGTTCGTACAGCGCCACCTGGGGCTTGATGGCGGCAGCGAGGGAACCCACGGCCTCCAAAACTGTCAGCGAAAAGCGCCTCAGCCCGGCGGCGTCGTCGTCCAGCCCCCAGTTCTTCAGCAAGGCAGGGTGCGGGTCGATGCCCACGCACAGGGGGCCGCGGGCGGCCATGGCGGCACCCAGCCGGGAGCCGAAAGACTCCCGGCCTGGCGCGTCAGCGGACGGCACTGCCTGCTCAAGCACGCTGCAGAGCCGCCTTCTGGGATTCGGCCAAGGAGGCTGCGTGCTCCTGCAGGCTGGTGACGGACCATTCGTAGGTCCGCATCGCCTCGATGGCCTGCACGGCGGCGTTGAACTCCGCCACCGTGGTGATGCAGGGAATGCCGATGGAGGTGGCCGCTGCCCGCAGTTCGTAGCCGTCGCTGCGGGCCTCCCCGCCGGACGGGGTGTTGAAGACCATGTCGATCTCGCCGGCGATGACGAGGTCTGCGATGGTGCCTTCGCCCTCGGCGCTGCTGCCCTCTGCCACCTTGCGGACAGGGGTGGCCTGGATGCCGTTGCGGCGCAGGACGTCCGCGGTGCCGCCGGTGGACACGATTTCGAAGCCCAGGTCGGAGAGCCTCTTGACGCCCATGATCACGGAGCGCTTGTCGCGGTTGGCCACGGAGACAAAGATCTTGCCCTCGGTGGGCAGCGCGTTGTTCGCGGCTGCCTGGCTCTTGGCGAACGCGGTGTCGAAGTGCTTGTCGATTCCCATGACCTCGCCGGTGGAGCGCATTTCGGGGCCAAGCAAGGAGTCAACCACCTTGCCCTCCAGGGTGCGGAAGCGGCTGAACGGCAGGACGGCCTCCTTGACGGACACCGGCGCATCCAGCGGAAGCGTGGACCCGTCGCCCACCTCGGGCAGCATCTTGTAGGCGCTGCGGAGCTGTCCGATGGTCACGCCGGTGCCGATCAGGGCAGCCGCTTTGGCCATCTGCACACCGGTCGCCTTGGAGACGAACGGCACAGTGCGGGACGCGCGGGGGTTTGCCTCCAGGACGTACAGGACGTCGGAGGCCAGGGCGAACTGGATGTTGATGAGACCGCGGACGCCCACGCCCTCGGCGATGGCGCGCGTCGCCGTCCGCACCCGCTCCAGCACGTTGGTGCCCAGGGTGATGGGCGGAAGGACGCAGGCGGAGTCGCCGGAGTGGATGCCGGCTTCCTCGATGTGCTCCATGATGCCGCCCAGGTACATGTCGGTGCCGTCGAAGAGGGCGTCGACGTCGATTTCGACGGCGTCCTCCAGGAAGCGGTCGATCAGCACCGGGTGGTCCGGGGTGATCTCCGTGGCGTTGGCGATGTAGCGGGACAGGTTGGGCTCGTCGTAGACGATTTCCATGCCGCGGCCGCCCAGCACGTAGGACGGGCGGACCAGGACCGGATAGCCGATTTCGTCGGCGATCTTCTTGGCGTCCTCGAAGGACACGGCAGTGCCGTTCTTCGGGGAGATCAGGCCCGCCTTGTCCAGGACGCGGGAGAACGCGCCGCGGTGCTCGGCGAGGTCGATGGCCTCCGGGGACGTTCCGAGGATGGGGACACCGGCATCCGCCAACTGCTGTGCGAGCTTGAGCGGGGTCTGGCCGCCGAGCTGGACGAAGACGCCCATGACCCCGCCGGTGCGTTCCTCCGCCGCGATGACCTCCAGCACGTCCTCGAGCGTCAGGGGCTCGAAGTAGAGGCGGGTGGAAATGTCGTAGTCGGTGGAGACGGTCTCCGGGTTGCAGTTGACCATCACCGTCTCGTACCCGGCCTTGCGCAGCGCCATGGACGCGTGGACGCAGGAGTAGTCGAACTCGATGCCCTGGCCGATCCGGTTAGGGCCGGAACCGAGGATCAGGATGGACGGCTTGGAGTGCAGCGCAACCTCGTCCTCCTCGTCGTACGCCGAGTAGTGGTACGGCGTGTAGGCGGCGAATTCCGCCGCGCAGGTGTCCACGGTCTTGTAGACCGGACGGATGCCCAGGGCCTGGCGGACGCCGCGGACCACGGCCTCAGAGTTGTGCGTGAGGGCACCGATCTGCTCATCGGAGAAGCCGTGGCGCTTGGCGCGCTTCAGCATGTCGGCCGTCAGCGCACCGGCCTGGCGGATTTCGCGGGAGATCTCATTGAGCAGCTGGAGCTGGTCCAGGAACCAGGGATCGATCTTGGTGGCCTCGAAGAGGTCCTCCACGCTCGCGCCGCCCAGGAGAGCGCGCTGCACCTGGTGCAGGCGTTCGGTGGTGGGGCGCTTTGCCTTCTCGATGAGCTCCGGCACTTCCCATTCGGGAACGGAGCTGAAGTCCAGCTGCGAGCCCTTCTGCTCCAGGGAGCGCAGGGCCTTCTGCAGCGCTTCGGTGAAGTTGCGGCCCATGGCCATGGCCTCACCCACCGACTTCATGGTGGTGGTCAGCGTGTTGTCCGCGGCCGGGAACTTCTCGAATGCGAACCTCGGCACCTTGACCACAACGTAGTCCAGGGTGGGTTCGAAGGACGCCGGGGTCTTCTGCGTGATGTCGTTGGGGATCTCGTCCAGCGTGTAGCCCAGGGAGAGCTTGGTGGCGATCTTGGCGATGGCAAAGCCGGTGGCCTTGGAGGCCAGCGCCGAGGAACGGGAGACGCGGGGGTTCATTTCGATGACCACCACCCGGCCGGTGGCGGGGTCGATGGCGAACTGGATGTTGCAGCCGCCGGTGTCCACGCCCACTTCACGAATGACGGCGATGGAGATGTCGCGCAGGCGCTGGTATTCGCGGTCGGTGAGGGTGAGGGCGGGCGCCACCGTGATGGAGTCGCCGGTGTGGACGCCTACGGGATCGAAGTTCTCGATGGAGCAGACCACCACGACGTTGTCGTTCTTGTCCCGCATCATCTCGAGCTCGTATTCCTTCCAGCCGAGGATGCTCTCTTCGAGCAGCACCTCGCTGGTGGGGCTGTACTGCAGGCCCTGGCCCACGATGCGGCGGAGGTCGTCCTCGTTGTAGGCGAGGCCGGAGCCCAGGCCGCCCATGGTGAAGGAGGGCCGGACCACCATGGGGTAGCCGAGGTCCTCGGCGGCCTTGAGGGCCTCGTCCATGGTGTGGATGATGTGGCTGCGGGCGGACTCAGCGCCGCAGCGCTCCACCACGCCCTTGAACTTTTCGCGGTCCTCCCCGAGCTCAATGGCGGCGATGTTGGCGCCGATGAGTTCCACGTTGTACTTCTCAAGCACACCGTTCTTGTCCAGGGCGATGGCGGTGTTCAGCGCGGTCTGTCCGCCCAGGGTGGGCAGGACGGCGTCCGGGCGTTCCTTGGCGATGATCTTCTCCACCACCTCGGGGGTGATGGGCTCGATGTAGGTGGCGTCGGCGAACTCGGGGTCGGTCATGATGGTGGCCGGGTTGGAGTTGACCAGGATGACCCGCAGGCCTTCCTCCTTGAGGACGCGCAGCGCCTGGGTTCCGGAGTAGTCGAACTCGGCGGCCTGGCCGATGACGATCGGGCCGGAACCAATGACGAGGACGCTCTTGAGGTCTGTACGTTTCGGCATTACTTCTTGTCCTCAGTCTTGTTGTCGGAATTTTTCGGCGTTGCCGGGCCTGCGCCTGTGTTGTCCGCCTGCGCCGGGTGCGCTGCGTCCACGGGCTCCTTGGACAGGTTGGCGGTCCTGCCGTCCCGGGTGCCCTCCATCAGCTCGATGAAGCGGTCGAACAGGTAGGCGGCGTCGTGCGGGCCGGCCGCAGCCTCGGGGTGGTACTGCACGGAGAAGGCGGGGATGTCCAGGCAGGCGAGCCCTTCCACGACGTCGTCGTTCAGGCTGACGTGGCTGACCTCCACGCGTCCGTACCGTTCCTCGGGAGCCTGCGTGGCGCCGTCGAGCGGTGCGTCCACGGCAAAGCCGTGGTTCTGGGAGGTGATCTCCACCTTGCCGGTGCGGCGGTCCATGACGGGCTGGTTGATGCCGCGGTGGCCGTAGCGGAGCTTGTAGGTACCGAAGCCCAGCGCGCGGCCCAGGATCTGGTTGCCGAAGCAGATGCCGAAGTAGGGCAGCTTCTCGTCCAGGACGGAGCGGAGCAGCTTGACCTGCGCGTCGGCCGTGGCGGGGTCGCCGGGGCCGTTGGACATAAAGAAGCCATCGGGGTTGACCGCCTTCACGTCAGCCAGGGTGGCGGTGGCGGGCAGCACGTGGACGCGGACGCCGCGCTCGGCGAAGCGGACAGGAGTCATGGCCTTGATGCCAAGGTCGATTGCCGCGATGGTGAAGCGGGGGTCGCCTTCCCAGCCGTGGTCCTTCGGCTCCACCACGTAGGCCTCGTCAACGCTGACTTCCTCGGCCAGCCGGGAGCCCTCCATGGGGGCGCTGGCCAGGACGGCGTCGACCAGTTCCTTGTCCGTGGCCTGGGCGGCCTCCCCGGAGAAGATGCCGGCGCGCATGGTCTTGTGCTCCCGCAGGTGCCGGGTGATCGCGCGGGTGTCCACGCCCTGGATCCCCACGATTCCCTGCTCCACCAGTTCGTCGTCCAGTGAGCGCTCGGAGCGCCAGTTGGAGGGTCGGCGGGCAGCGTCGCGGACAATGTATCCCGCAACCCAGATGCGGCGGGACTCGGCGTCCTCGCTGTTAACGCCGGTGTTGCCGATGTGGGGCGCCGTCTGGACCACAAGCTGGTGTGCGTAGGAGGGGTCCGTGATGGTTTCCTGGTAGCCGGTCATCCCGGTGGCGAAGACTGCTTCTCCGAGGGCGGTTCCGGTGGCGCCGTAGCTGCTTCCGCGGAAAATGCGGCCGTCTTCGAGCACCAGCGCAGCGGGAGCTGACACTGGAGCGGAAACTGGGGCGTTTACTGCTGTATTTGTTGTCACTGTCTTACTTTCCACTGTTGGCGTCAGCCGCCGGGGCTGAAGAAATCAATTCCTGAAGTGCTTCGAAGAGCCGGTCTTTGTCCGCCGCACGGCGGGTGCGGAAGCCGGAGTCCAGTTCGTGGCTGCCGTGTACCCAGGACAGGACCAGGAGTCCGTCCTTTTCCACGAACTTACCTGCCATGCCGCTGTCCTGCCGGACGCCGGTGAGTGATGCGGCAGGGATGTAGATGGCGGGAGCGCCCGACCGGTCAAAAAGGACGCCGTGCGGATACACCTCGAGGGTTGAGGTGGTCCTGATCCCCAGGCCGTGCACGGCGATCCGGTCCAGCCAGTCGCCAGCGGTGGTGGTGGCCACGTACTGCCCTTCCGCGCCGGCGATCGGCTCGCCAGGTTCGGCGGGCACGGGAGGCAGCTGGCCGACGTCGGACTGCCGGCGGAGCCTGCTGCGCCAGCCGATGGCGAGGAGGACAAACACGACGGCGATGATCGCCAGCATCGCTAGTCCCGGAAGGATTTTTTCCATCAGGCGACGCCTGCGGTTGCGTCGGCGTAGGGGTACGGCGTGTTGAGTTCACCGTCGAGGACAGTGGGGTGCCCCTTGAAGAAGGTGGCCACCACCCTGCCGGGCAGTTCCCTTCCCTTGAACGGCGAATTCCGGCCCATGGTTGCCATGCTGAACGGATCAACCGTCCAGCGGGCAGCCGGATCCACCAGGATGACGTTCGCGGGCTCCCCCGCCTCCAGCGGACGGCCCTGGTCAGCCAGCCGGCCGATCTGCGCCGCAGCGGTGGAGGTGACGCGGGCGAAGTCCGCCCACGTCATGAGGCCGGTTTCGATCATGGTGTGCTGGACCACGGAGAGGGCGGTTTCCAGCCCCGTCATGCCCATGGCCGCCTGCGCCCACTCGCACTCCTTGTGCTCGCTGGGGTGCGGGGCGTGGTCCGTACCCACGACGTCGATGGTGCCGTCCGCCAGGCCTGCACGCAGCGCCTGGACGTCCGCATCGGTGCGCAGCGGCGGGTTGACCTTGAAGACGGGGTCGTAGCTGCGGACCAGGTCATCGGTCAGCAGCAGGTGGTGCGGCGTCACCTCAGCCGTGACGTTGATCCCCCGCTCCTTGGCCCAGCGGATGATTTCCACGGAGCCGGCGGTGGAGACGTGGCAGACGTGCAGCCGGGAACCGACGTGCTGCGCCAGCAGGACGTCGCGGGCAATGATGCTTTCCTCGGCGACGGCAGGCCAGCCTGCGAGGCCGAGTACAGCGGACACCTCGCCCTCGTTCATCTGGGCGCCGGCGGTAAGGCGCGGCTCCTGCGCGTGCTGGGCCACCACGCCGTCGAACGCCTTGACGTATTCCAGCGCACGGCGCATCAGCACGGGATCGTGGACGCAGATGCCGTCGTCGGAGAACATCCGGACGCGTGCGCGGGAATCGGCCATGGCCCCCAGCTCGGCCAACTGCTCGCCTGCCAGGCCCACGGTAACCGCACCGACCGGCCGCACGTCCACCCAGCCGGCTGTCCGGCCGAGGGTGTAGACCTGCTCCACAACGCCCGCGGTGTCTGCCACGGGCGTGCTGTTGGCCATGGCATGCACGGCGGTGTAGCCGCCCAGGGCCGCTGCGCGGGTACCCGTTTCCACGGTTTCGGCGTCCTCGCGGCCGGGCTCGCGGAGGTGCGTGTGCACGTCCACCATGCCGGGCAGGGCCACCAGGCCGGTGGCGTCGATGACGGTGACGTCGTTGACGCTGCCTTCCGTATTGAGGCCGGTTCCGGTTTCGGCGATGACGCCGTCGCGGATCAGCAGGTCCGCCGGTTCGCCGCCCAGGATTGAGGCGCCGCGGATCAGGTAGGTTCCGGTGTTGGCTGCCATCAGTTGATCTCCTTGGTGGAATGGGTGCCGGCGTACGCCAGGGCTGGGGTGGCGGCTGGTTCCCGGGTGTCTCCCGAAAGCAGCAGGTAGAGGGCGGCCATCCGCACCGAGACGCCGTTGCGGACCTGGGCCAGCACGGTGGAACGGGGTGAATCGGCGGCAGCCGCGGAAATTTCCAGGCCCCGGTTCATGGGGCCCGGGTGCATGATGATGGTGTCCTTCATGCCCAGGGTGTCCAGGGCTTTCAGGCGGTTGTCATCGAATCCCCACCGCCGGGAGTACTCACGGGTGCTGGGGAAGAAGGATGCGTTCATGCGTTCGCCCTGGACCCGCAGCATCATCACGGCGTCGACGCCCTGCTCAAGGGTGTCGTCCATGTTGTAGCTGACCTTGCAGGGCCACTTTTCGACGCCGATGGGCAGCAAAGTGGGCGGGGCCACCAGGGTCACTTCCGCCCCGAGCGTACGGAGCAGCCAGACGTTGGAACGGGCAACCCTGGAGTGCAGGACGTCCCCGGCGATGGCAACCCGCATGCCCTTGAGGTCCGCGCCTTCGGAACCGGTGCCGGCCAGGCGCGCCCAGTGCCTGCGCATGGTGAACGCATCCAGCAGGGCCTGGGTGGGATGTTCGTGCGTGCCGTCGCCGGCGTTGATCACGGCAGCGTCAATCCAGTCCGTGGCTGCGAGGCGGTGCGGTGCGCCGGAGGCCCAGTGACGGATGACGACGGCGTCCGCTCCCATGGCGGACAGCGTCTGGGCGGTGTCCTTCAGGGACTCACCCTTGGACACCGAGGAGCCTTTGGCCGCGAAGTTGATGACATCCGCACTGAGCCGCTTGGCGGCGGCTTCGAAGGAGATCCGGGTGCGGGTGGAGTCCTCGAAGAAGAGGTTCACCACGGTGCGGCCGCGGAGCGCCGGGAGCTTCTTGACCTCGCGGTCGCCTACCGCTGCCATCTCCTCGGCGGTGTCCAGGATACGGATGGCATTGGCGAGGCTGAGGTTCTCGGTGGAGAGCAGGTGCTTCATGAACGGCCCTCGATAACTACCTCGTTGACCGGCGTGCCGCCAGGGGCGGTGTCGGTCTCAGCCAGCCGGACCCGGACCTTTTCCGCCGATGATGTTGGCAGGTTCTTGCCCACGTGGTCGGCCCGGATGGGGAGTTCGCGGTGGCCGCGGTCGATCAGCACAGCGAGCCGGACGATGCGCGGACGGCCGAGGTCGACGAGCGCGTCAAGGGCGGCGCGGATGGTGCGGCCGGAGTACAGGACGTCGTCAATGAGGACAACCACCTTGTTGTCGATGCCCGTCCGGGGCAGCTTGGTGGGGTACGGCGGCCTTGTCCCCTGGTGGGAGAGGTCATCGCGGAACATCGTGACATCCAACTGGCCAACGATGGCGGCGGCGTCAACGCTGCTGTCAGCGGCGGCGATTTTTTCGGCGAGGCGCAATGCAAGCGGGTAACCGCGGCGCGGGATGCCCAGCAGGACGAGGTCCTGCGAACCCTTATTGGCTTCAAGGATCTCATGGGCGATACGAGTGAGGGCCCGGTCAATGTCCGCTTGGCTGAGGACAACCCTGGCTGGAACCGGTGCGCTGGTGACAGAAGTCAACGCTCGTCTCCCCTTTCCCCGCCTCACAGGACGGAATTAAAAAAGGATTATGTGCGTCTCAAAATTACCACACGGGTTTCCCGCAGCCTGTGCCGGGAGGGCGCGGTACTGATCACACTGCAGCGGCCCGGCGCCGCTGTCCTTGGAGGCGCAGCGGCCCGCACCTAGGCTGTCGTTATGCCGATGAATCCGCCACACCCTTCCTCCGGGCCGCCCGACGATCCCAGGCTGCGGGGAACTGCGCCGCTTCCGGGCGAGGCGAACCCCAGCTGGATGGGGCATGTGGAGCCGGGGAACTACCGCCCCGCGCCGGGACACGTGGGCAGGCCCGTGGACACGCTAGTGCCGCCGCAGGTCCAGGGAGCCGTGATGAAGGCTGGCCGGTCCCGCAGCGGCCTGGTGGGGTTGACGGTCGGCGGGAGCACCCTTGCCTTCCTCAGCTTGTTCCTGGTGGTCCCGTTCCTGCTGTCCAACACCGGGCCGGCCGGGTTCCTGGTGGGATTCCTCGCGTCCCTGGTTCCGCTCTCGGTGGTTCTCCTGGCCGTGCACATCATTGACAAGTGGGAACCTGAACCGAAGCGGCTCCTCTTTTTCGCGTTTACCTGGGGCGCTGCGGTATCCATTGCAGTAACCCTGCTGATCCAGCCGTTCTTTGTCCTGGCGTTCCAGTTTTCCGACGGAGCCGACCTCCAGGCCTACATGGCCACGGTGCAGGCCCCCATCGTGGAGGAGTTCGCAAAATCCCTGGGGCTGCTGATACTCCTCCTGATGGCGAGGAAGCACTTTGACGGACCGGTGGATGGCGTGGTGTTTGCGTTCACCATCGCAGGGGGTTTCGCTTTCACGGAGAACATCCTGTACTTCGGCCGGGCCGTTGCGGAGTCCGCGGATCCTGCCGGCGACTTTGCCCAGGTCTTCTTCCTCCGCGGCGTCATGTCGCCTTTTGCGCACGCCATCTTCACAGGCACCACGGGCCTGGTGATGGGGTTCGCGGCCCGGCGCTGGCATGCGGGTGCCTCGGTGGCAGCCTTCTTCGTGGGGCTGCTGCCGGCCATGTTCCTGCACAATCGCTGGAACAGCATGGGGCAGGGCTTCCTGGCGGAGTACCTCATGGTCCAGGTGCCCATCTTTTTCCTCGCCATTGGCGGCATCATCCTGTTGCGGGTGGCGGAGAAACGCCTGACCCGGCAGCGCCTGCTGGAGTACTCAGCCGCCGGCTGGTTCACGCCGGCCGAGGTGGAGCTGATGGCCACCCTGGGCGGCCGGCGCACTGCCCTGAACTGGGCTGGGAGCTATGGCAGGAAACGGCAGATGAGGGAATTCCTGAAAGCGGCCACACGGCTGGCCAACACCCGCCAGCGCATCCTGAGCGGCCGCGACGTACAGCTGCACCAGGCTGAGGAGCGGCAGCAGCTGCAGCGCATCCTGGCCCTGCGGGCCGCCGTCGCACACTGAACAGGCCGAAGGTCCCGCCATGCGGGCCTTAACGGGGGAAGGACCGGCCTCCACATCCGTGGCGGCCGGTCCTCCTGGTGTTGCCGTGTGTTGGTGATGCTCAGGCGAGCAGCGACGGCTTCAGCTGCTGCAGGCGGCCCAACAGCCCGTTGATGAACTGCGGCGATTCGTCAGTGGACAGGGTCTTCGCCAGCGCCACAGCTTCGCTGACCGCGACGCCGTCCGGGACGTCGTCGTTGTACAGGAGCTCCCACGTGCCGATGCGCAGGATAATGCGGTCCACGGAAGGCATCCGCTCCAGGCTCCAGCCCTGGGAGTACGTTTCCAGGAACTCGTCGATCGCCGCCTGGTGGGAAACAACGCCCTCAACGATTTCGATGGTGTACGGGTTTACCACCTGGTCAGTCTTTTCGCGCCGCGAACGGATCACGTCAAAAGCCGAAACCGAGCGCTGCTCGGCTTCGAAAAGAACATCCAGTGCCCTGTTACGGGCTTTACCGCGGGCGCTCACTACTCGGTAACCCGGCCCAGGTAGCTGCCATCGCGGGTGTCCACCTTGACCTTGGTGTTGTTCTCGATGAACAGCGGGACCTGGATCTCGTAGCCCGTTTCCAGGGTTGCGGGCTTGGTGCCGGCGGAGGAGCGGTCGCCCTGCAGGCCCGGCTCGGTGTAGGTGATTTCCAGGACAACGCTCGGGGGCAGTTCGATGTAGAGCGGATTGCCCTCGTGGATGGCGATGTTGACCATCTGGTTTTCCAGCATGAAGTTGGTGGCGTCGCCCACGGTGGCGCCGGAGACCGTGATCTGGTCGTAGTCGGAGGTGTCCATGAACACGAAGTCCGCACCGTCCTGGTACAGGTACTGGTAGTCGCGGCGGTCCACGGTGGCGGTCTCGATCTTGAGCCCGGCGTTGAACGTCTTGTCCACGACCTTTCCGGACATCACGTTGCGCATCTTGGTGCGGACGAAAGCACCGCCCTTGCCAGGCTTGACGTGCTGGAATTCGATGATGTTCCAGAGCTGGCCCTCAAGCTTCAGGACCGTTCCGTTCTTGATGTCGTTAGTGGTTGCCACTGTTTCCTCTGGTTTCTCTGTCTGGTCGCGTTGTCAGACGTTGTATGCCGGGCAGACAGGCCAAACGGACTGCCAGCGCGTGTTTGTCAAAAATCGGGGAGTTAAAAATTCAAGAACCATTCTACCGGTAAATTCCGGGCACCTTTCGGCCCAGCCCCCAAGCCGCCCTCCAACCGGGCTGCAGGCAGCGTCAGCAGGCGAGCTCCAGCACGTCCCGCGCACGCTGCAGCGCCACTGTGGATGAGTAGATCTGCGCCGCATCGGCGGACTGTGCTACCCGAAGGTCCAGGGCCCGCGCAAAGGATTCAACGGCCGCGGACGTCTGCCCGGCGCTGTACTGGGTCTTGCCCAGGAACTGCCACACAAGGGCCTCCCGCGGCGTTCCCTGCACCTCTGCAAGGAGCTGGCGGAACAGCTCGACGGCCCGGTCCAGCCGGTTGGAGACACGGAGGACTTCAGCCTCGAAGGCACGCAGGCGGAAGGATTCCGGATCCTTGAAACGGGCTTCTGCGAGCAGTTCGGCGGCCTCGGACGCGTGTCCTTCCACCAGGAGCACGAAGATGTGGTCAGCGGGATCCGTGGACACTGCCAGCGCCTCGCGGCAGGAGTCCTGGTTCACGATTTCCGGCAGCAGCGATTCGGGGTTGATCCGGATCCCCGGGAAACCCGCATCCGGCCAGTCAGCTGTTCCTCCCATGTCGCCCTGCATCAGGATGCAATTTCCTGGTAGGCCGCAAACAGCAGCGAGGTGTCCGGGACATCGAGGATCCCGGGTTTGGCCACGCCGTCCAGGACGACGAACCGCAGCAGGTCCCCGCGGGACTTCTTGTCCCGGCGCATCCCGTCCAGCAGCCCCTGCCAGCGGTCACGCCGGTACGTGACCGGCAGCCCCAGGCTCTCAAGGATGCTCCGGTGCCGGTCGGCGTCGGCATCGCTGAGGCGTCCCACGCTGCGGGCAAGTTCGGCGGCGAACATCATGCCCACCGAAACGGCCGCACCGTGCCGCCAGGAGTACCGCTCAACCAGTTCGATGGCGTGGCCCAGGGTGTGCCCGTAGTTCAGTATTTCCCGCAGCCCGGATTCCTTCAGGTCCTCCGAAACCACCTTGGCCTTGACGGCGATGGCACGTTCGATCAGTTCCCGGAGGACGTCGGACTGGGGATCCGCCACTGCCGCAGGGTCCTTTTCCACGAGGTCAAGGATGGCGGGATCAGCGATGAAGCCGCACTTGATGACTTCGGCCATGCCGGAAATCATCTCGTTCCGCGGCAGCGTCTCCAGGGTGTCCAAATCGGCCAGTACCGCGGCCGGAGGGTGGAAGGCGCCCACGAGGTTCTTACCCTCGGCGGTGTTGATTCCGGTCTTCCCGCCCACGGACGCGTCCACCATGCCGAGCAGGCTGGTGGGCATGTGGATGACCTTGACGCCCCGCAGCCAGGTGGCGGCGACGAAGCCGGCGAGGTCTGTTACCGCGCCTCCCCCGACGGCCACAATGGCGTCGGAGCGGGTGAAGTCGTTCTGCCCAAGGACCTGCCAGCAGAAGGCGGCCACCTGGATGTGCTTGCCCTCTTCAGCGTCCGGAATTTCCGCGGTCAGGGAGGTGAATCCGGCTGCTGCGAGTTCGTCCCGGACGGTGTCACCGGTCAGCCGCAGCGCACGCGGGTGGATGACGAGCACGCGGCGGACGCGTTCCCCCAGCAATCCGGGGAGGTCACCGAGCAGCCCCCGGCCGACGACGACGTCGTAGTTCTCAGCGGCGGAACCGCCGGTGACACTGATGACTGTTGATTCGGTGCTCACTTTTCAACTTCCTGTTTGGCAGCTGCGTAATCGCGCAGTGCTGCTTCGAGCCGGCCGCCCAGCTCGGAAACCGAGCCGTGGCGCACGTCCAGGGTGATGTCTGCAAGCCGCTTATAGACCGGCTTGCGGGTGGCGAACATGGCCGTCCAGCGGCCCATTGCGTCCCCGGCCAGCAGCGGGCGCCCGGAGTTGCGCGCGATGCGGCCCGCGACCGTTTGAGCGTCGCATTCGAGGTATACAACGGTGCAGCGGCTGATGAGCTGCTGCGTTCCGGAGTCCAGCACCGCACCGCCGCCCAGGGAGATGACGGTGACCGTACCGTCGGCCGCTTCGACGACGGCGGCCACGGTCCGTGCTTCGATCTCACGGAACGCGTTCTCGCCGCGGCCGGCAAAGATGTCCGCAATCGAACCGTGCCCTGCAACGATAACAGCGTCCGTGTCCACGAAGGGAACTCCGAGCTGGAGCGCCAACTGCTGTCCTATGGCCGATTTTCCGACCGCCATCGGCCCTATCAGGACGATGGGACGCCCTGCGGGTCCGGTTTTGCTGCGATGGGGCACTTACTGGCCGATCGAGTCCAGGGACGCCGGAATGTTGTCCAGGTAACCCTTGATGTTGCGTGCGGTTTCGGCCACCGAGTCACCGCCGAACTTCTCGGTGACGGCCTCGGCCAGCACCAGGGCCACCATGGCTTCGGCCACTACGCCGGCAGCGGGAACAGCACACACGTCCGAACGCTGGTGGTGCGCCTTGGAGGGCTCACCGGTGCTGACGTCGATGGTCTTCAAGGCGCGCGGGACGGTGGCGATGGGCTTCATGGCGGCGCGGACACGCAGGACGTCGCCGATGCTCATGCCGCCTTCGATGCCGCCGGCACGGTTGCTGGTCCGGACGATCCGGCCGTCGGCGTCCCTGACGATTTCGTCGTGGGCGGCGGAGCCGCGGCGCGACGCGGTCAGGAAGCCGTCGCCGACTTCCACGCCCTTGATGGCCTGGATCCCCATCAGGGCCGCGGCAAGGCGGGAATCGAGCCGCCGGTCCCAGTGAACGTAGCTGCCCAGTCCCGGCGGCAGCCCGTAGGCAAGGACCTCCACCACGCCGCCCAGGGTTTCGCCTTCCTTGTGTGCCGCATCAACCTCCGCCACCATGGCGTCCGAGGTTTCCCGGTCGAAGCAGCGCAGGGGGTCGGCATCGAGCGCAAGGACGTCGGACGGCACGGGCAGCGGACGCCCTTCGGGAACCGTGACGCTGGCGATGCTGACAGTGTGGCTGACCAACTCGATGCCGAGGTGCTTGAGGAATTGCGCAGCCACGGTGCCCATGGCCACCCGTGTTGCTGTTTCGCGTGCGCTGGCACGCTCCAGGACGGGCCGGGCCTCGTCAAAGCCGTACTTCTGCATACCCGTGAAGTCCGCGTGGCCGGGACGGGGGCGGGTCAGCGGCGCGTTCCGTGCCTGGTCAGCAAGAAGTTCCGGATCCACGGGGTCGGCAGACATGATCTGTTCCCACTTGGGCCATTCGGTGTTTCCCACCTGGATGGCCACGGGCCCGCCCTGCGTCAGGCCGTGGCGGACGCCACCGAGGATGGTCACAGCGTCCTGCTCGAACTTCATGCGTGCTCCGCGGCCGTAGCCCAACCGGCGGCGCGCCAAGGAGTCTGCGATGTGCCCGCTGGTGATTTCCACACCGGCGGGGACGCCTTCAATAATTCCCATCAGAGCCGGACCATGGGATTCACCGGCAGTCAACCAACGCAACATATCTTCCATCCTGCCACGGGGGGCGGTTACAAAGCCCGTCGGGGAAGGCCGACTGAGGCGCACATCACATCTATGACGGCCGCATTGACGTCATCGTCGCGGCGGGTAAAAAGGCGTACCTGTTCCACTGCCTGGTACAGCAGCATCTCCAGGCCGGGCACTACGGTTCCGCCTCCGGCCTGCCATACCGAGGCCAGCAAACTGGGCCACGGATCGTAGGCAACGTCCAGCAGGACTCCGGGCAGGCTGGTCTTCAGGGAAGCCAGTTCAGCGGCCAGTCCGTCCGCCGCACGCGGCGGGAGGGTGGAAATGACGACGTCGGCCGCTGCCGTGGGACGGGCCGCCTCCGCCAGGGTGCGGATCTCCAAGGAAACGTCCAGGCTGTCCGCAGCGGCGAGGACATCGGCGGTCCGGGACGTATCCCGGACAAAGACCTTGGCCTGGCTGGCCCCGAGTTCCTTGAGCGCCGCGACGGCCGAGGCTGCAGTTCCCCCTCCCCCAAGGATCACAGCGGCCGGGGCCGCGCCGGCACCCGCGTGCTGCAGTGCATTGACGATGCCGGCCACATCGGTGTTGGAGCCAACGACGCGCCGCGTGCCGCCGTCCTCCTCAAACGTGACGGTGTTGACCACGCCCAGGGTCCTGGCCACCCCGCGGACTTCATCCACCTGCCCGAGCATGGCCGTCTTCAAGGGCATTGTGACCGAGAGGCCGCGCCAGCCCGGCTGGTCGCGGATCTGCCCCATCAGGGATGGCAGCAGTTGCTCCGTGACGTCGATTGCCGTGTAGCTGATCCCGATCCCAAGCTGGCCGTAGGCAGCCAGATGCAGTGCCGGGGACTTTGAGTGGCTTATCGGATGGCCCAGGACGGCAGCCCGAAGGCTCACGTGCAACGTCCCACGTTGGCCGTGCACCAGGCGTTGTACTGCTCCACGTAGCGGTTGTGCTCATCAAGTGTCTTGGAGAACTTGGTCTCCTTGGTGTCCAGGTTGATGGTCACCCAGTAGAGGTAGTCGTTGGTCTTGGGCCTGGCGGCAGCGTCGATCGCAGTCTTTCCCGGGGAGCCGATGGGTCCTGGCGGCAGGCCGGGATTCGCATAGGTGTTGTACGGGTTGGACTTGTCCTGGCGCTGTTCATCAGTGAAGTTGTAGCTCTTGGTCCCCAGGCCATAGGTCACGGCGGAGTCCACCTGCAGGAAGCCCCCGGTCTGGTCATTGGGCTTGAGCCGGTTGTAGATGGCACCGGCCACGTCCCCGTACTCCGCCTGGCCGCCCTCGGCCTGGACGATGCTGGCGACAATCACGGCCTCGTACTGCTTGGCTGGGTCCGTGATGCCCTGCGACACAAGTTCGTCCGTTGTGATCTTAACCAGGGACTGGAGGATGTCCTTTGCCGGAGTGCCAAGGGGGAAGCGGTGCTCCCCCGGCGCCAGGTATCCCTCGAGGTTCTTGGCGTTGGCCGGAAGACCGAACTGGGCCGGCTCGTTGCTGAGGGCCTGCAGGTCCTGGAAGGAAATCCCGGACCCCTGCGAGATCGCCTGGAGGGACTCGCCAATGCGCAGACCGGCGCTGAGCGCGAAGTAGATGACTTTTTCCTGGTCCTTGCCAAGGAGGACGTTCACGGCGTCCGAGTTCTTCATTTCCGACTTGAACGTGAAGTCACCCGGCGCGAGTATTCCGCCGGATGCGTTGAAGCTCTGCAGGAATGTATCGGCATTGGCCACCACCCCTTCGTTTTCCAGCTTCGAGGCGACAGACCGGGTGCCCTCACCGTTTTCGACGGTAACCATCACTTCTCCGGAACCAGGGCCGGGGAAATCGCTGGGCTTGTCGCTGCCAAGCAACGGCTTGAGGAACTGCGCTCCGACGGCGACAGCCGTGACGAAGACGGCAAGGGTCAGGAACAGCGCCAGGAGACGCCGGCGCCGGCGCACCTTCTTCGACGGCTTGGCCACTACGGTTGCTGCGGCCGAGGCCGGAAGGAGTTCATGGTGGTGCGCACCGTCGTCGTGCCCCTCTTCGTAGTGGCTTCCGTCGTCATGCCCGTCCCCATAGTGCGTTCCGTCATAGTGCCCATCATGCTGGTGCACGCCGGCCGCGTAGCCGTTCCCGTCTGCGTAGCCGGGTTCCTCGTAGTGGGGTTCGTCGCTGTAATGCACGCCCGCCGCGTGGTGGTGCCCTGCAAGGGCCGGCTCGTGGTGATCGTCCTGGATGGACGGCGGGGTGGCGGGAGCAGCCGGAATCACGGGATCTTCCACCCGGTCCTGCGGTGCCGGTTCTTCACGCAATGGTTCGTCCTGACGCCGGGGGTCTGCTTCTGCGGCCGCGGGGGGTTCCGCGGGCAGCGGTGGAATATCGTGGCCGGTCTCGTATGCCTGCTCCGGAACGGCATCGTGGCCTCCGGAGTTGAGGGTCTTTTCCCGTTCGCGGAGTTCCTTGCGGGTCAGCGGCCTTCCTGCCCCCGCGTCCAGAGGGCTGGAAGAGTCGTCAATGTTGGCAGGGCTCACTGGTGCCTTCCATTATCTGAAGATCGGTCCGTATCGCCGGGTGTGGCGGGCATCGTTTCCGGCGCGCTGCCTCCCATGTCCACGGAAGGGGGTGGCGCCGTCACGCGTGAGCCGACGTCCGCTCCCCTGGCTTTCTGCATGTCGATGGCGTGCTGAAGGATACCTGCCGCCGCGACCTGATCAACTACTTTACGGTGGTTCCTGCTGCTCATGCCAGCTTCGTGCAGGCTCCGGTGGGCGCTGACACTGCTTAGCCGTTCATCCACGAGGTTCACCGGCACCGCCAGGTCCCGGGCTGCGAGCTCGCCAACCAGCAGGTGGGCGTAGTCCGTGGCCATCATGGCAGAGGCCCGTTCCTCACCCTTCATGGTTCGTGGCAGGCCCACAAAAACCTGGACGGCACCGAGTTCCTGGACCAGTTTGGCAATGACCCGGACGTCTGAGTTCTTTTTCGCGTTGCGGTCCAGCGTCTTGTACGGGGTGGCCAGGATGGATTCCCGGTCGCAGATGGCAACCCCCACCCGGACGGTGCCGACGTCCACCCCCAGTTTGATGCCGTGGGGGTAGTCGCCGGCAGCAGCAGGATCGGTCATAGGAGGATTAGCGCCGCGAAATGGCGTCGACGACGGCGGAGAGGGCCTGGCCGACCTGGCCGGCGTCGGTTCCGCCGCCCTGTGCGACGTCGTCCTTTCCGCCGCCGCCGCCGCCAAGGATCCCTGCGGCGAGGCGCACCAGGGCTCCTGCCTTGACCCCCGCCTCCCGTGCGCCTTCGTTGGTGGCCACCAGGATGACGGGGCGGTCGTTGGCGACGCCGGCTACTGCCACCGCCGCGGGTGCGGAGCCGAGGCGGTTCCGCAGGTCCAGGGCCAGGCCGCGCAGGTCGTCAGCGCCGCTGACCTGTCCTGCGTCGTGGGCGATGACACTGACACCGGAGGCATCCTTGGCACTGCTGACCAGCTGGGCGGCAGCGCCAGCCAGCTGCTCCTTGCGGAGACGGTCCAGTTCCTTTTCTGTCGCCTTGAGCTTTGCCAGCGTGGCGGCGATCCGGTCTGCAAGTTGGCCGGAGGGAACCTTCAGCATGTCGGTGAGCTCGGTGACCAGGGCGCGCTCGGCCGCCAGGTGGCGGAAAGCGTCCATGCCCACGAAGGCCTCCACACGGCGGTTTCCCGACCCGACGGACTGCTCGCCCAGCAGGGACAGGCTGCCGATCAGGGACGTGTTGGAAACATGGGTGCCGCCGCAAAGCTCGCGCGACCAGGCGCCGTCGATCTCGACAACCCGGACTTCGCTGCCGTAGTTCTCGCCAAAGAGTGCCATGGCGCCCAGTGCCTTGGCCTCGGCCAGGCCCATGACCTTGGTTTCCACCCGGAAGTTGTTCCGGATGGCCAGGTTGGAGACTTCCTCGATCTCGGACCGCGTGGCCGTGCTCAGCCCCTCACCCCAGGCGAAGTCGAAGCGCAGGTAACCGGCCTTGTTGTAGGAGCCGCGCTGGGTGGCTTCCGGGCCAAGGATCTGGTGGAGCGCGGCGTGCACAATGTGCGTGCCGGTGTGGGCTTGTTCGGCGGCGTGCCGGCGTTCGCGGTCGACGGCGGCACGGACCAGCGAGTCGGCCCCGATTTCGCCTTCGCGGACGATCGCCTTGTGGACGCTCAGGCCCTTGAGGGGGCGCTGGACGTCGAGCACCTCAACAACAAACCCGTCACCGGTGATCAGGCCGGTATCGGCGGCCTGGCCGCCTGCTTCGGCGTAGAAGGGCGTTTCGGAGAGTACCAGCTCGATTTCATCGCCGGTGGAAGCCTGATGGACCGCACGGCCGCCGGTGAGGATGCCGCGGACGCGGGACTCGCCGTCGAGCTCGGTGTAGCCGGTGAAGACCGTCTCACCCTGGGCCAGGATGTCCTGGAAGGCGCTGAGGTCGGCGTGGCCGCCCTTCTTGCCCTTGGCATCGGCCTGGGCGCGCTGGCGCTGTTCCTGCATGAGGCTGCGGAAGGCGGCCTCATCCACGTTGAGCCCTGCCTCCTCGGCCATTTCCAGGGTCAGGTCGATGGGGAAACCATAGGTGTCGTGCAGTGCGAAGGCGTCGGCCCCGGACAGCGGCTTGTTGGCGGCCTTGGATTCCTTGACGGCGTCCTCGAGGCGTGCGGTTCCGGAGGCGATGGTCCGCAGGAAGGCCTTCTCTTCGGCGTACGCGATGCGGCTGATCCGGGCGAAGTCCGTGTCCACTACGGGGTAGACGCCCTTCATGGCATCGCGTGAGGCGGGAAGGAGTTCGGGCAGGCAGGCCTGTTCAACACCGAGGAGGCGCATGGAACGGACGGCACGGCGGATGAGCCGGCGCAGTACATAGCCGCGGCCCTCGTTGGAGGGGGTCACGCCGTCGGAGATCAGCATCAGGGCGGACCGGATGTGGTCGGCGACCACACGCATGCGGACGTCGTCCGTGTGGTGGGGGTCTTCGTCGGTCTCGGCGGATGTGTATTCCTTGCCGGAGAGCTCGGCAGCCTTGTCGATGACGGGGCGGACCTGGTCCGTCTCGTACATGTTCTCGACACCCTGCAGGATCATGGCCAGGCGTTCCATGCCCAGGCCGGTGTCGATGTTGCGCTTGGGCAGTTCGCCGACGACGTCGAAGTCTTCCTTCGAGCGGACGTTCTCGATCTGGTACTGCATGAACACAAGGTTCCAGATTTCGATGTAGCGGGTCTCGTCAGCCAGCGGGCCGCCCTCAACACCGTACTGGGGCCCGCGGTCGTAGTAGATCTCGGAGCAGGGACCTGCCGGGCCGGGCTGGCCGGTATGCCAGTAGTTGTCCGACTTGCCCATCTTCTGGATGCGCTCGGCAGGTACACCGGTGTTCTTGAGCCACAGGTCCTTGGCTTGGTCGTCCTCTTCGTAGACCGTCACCCAGAGCCGCTCGGGCGCCAGGCCGTAGCCGCCGTCGTCAACGCCTTTGGTAAGCAGCTCCCAGGCGAACTTGATGGCGTCTTCCTTGAAGTAGTCGCCGAAGGAGAAGTTGCCGCACATCTGGAAGAAGGTTCCGTGGCGGGCGGTCTTGCCCACTTCCTCGATGTCGCCGGTGCGGATGCACTTCTGCACGCTGACGGCGCGCGAGTAGGGTGCTTCCTCCCGGGCGGTCAGGTAGGGAATGAACGGCACCATGCCGGCAACCGTGAACAGCAGCGAGGGGTCGCTGGAGACCAGCGATGCGGAGGGAACCGCGGTGTGGCCCTTGCTGACAAAAAAGTCCACCCAGCGCTTTGTGATCTCCTGCGACTTCATGAGCTGTGTACGTACCCTTCTTGCTCCGCGCACTGTGCGTCGCGGAGGTTCTTTCGCTTGGCGGTTCCGTTGTGTACGGTGCCCGCCGGTGTGGTTCTAACGTGTGGTGCCTGCCTGGTTCCGACGTGCGGTGCCGGTCAGCAGGGTGGTCAGCGGCGGACCAGGTCTGCCGATTCGACGCCGAGGGCGGAGCGCAGGTCGGTTTCCCGCTCGCGCATTCCGGCGCGGACGGCGTCGGCAAAGTCGTAGACACCGTCGGCAAGGCGGTTCACGGAACGGTTGAGGCCCTCCGGCCCCAGCGTTGACTGCATGCTGGCCTGCACTTCGGTCACCTTGCGGAAAGCGATCACTCCGATCGCCACGCCGATTCCCATCCAGATAAATCGCTTCATTCTCTTCTCCCGGAATCTAGCGGCTGCGGCGGCCGGCGGCGGGCTTCTTGCGCCCGGCCAGCGCGGAACGGACACCGTAGCTGAAGGCTGCCACCTTGATCAGCGGCGACCCCACGGTGGCGGCCACAAGGGAGGACAGGGCGGAAAGGTTTGCGGACGCGTCCGAAACGTTGGACGAGATGCCGTCCACTTTCTTCAACTGCTGGTTGGTGGTGGAGACGGTGGCGGTGACCTCGTCCATAAGCGGCGTGGCGCCGTCGCTCAGGGACCGTATGGAGGTCCGGACCTCGTCCAGGACGCGGCCCAGCTTAAGGATGGGCACGGCGAGCAGCAGTACCAGGACTGCAAACACCCCGGCAGCGATCAGGCCGGCAATATCGCCACCAGACATAGACGTTCATCTCCTCGAAATTCTGTGGTTCGGTTGCATCCCGGCGGGTGCGCGTGAAACGCATTCCGCAGATGTCCCCCAAGTACCTTACATACAAAGAAGCCCGCGGCGCTTGCCACGGGCTTCTTTGGATACGCTGCTGGAATTTAGCGTGCGTAGAATTCGACGACCAGCTGCTCTTCGCAGGTCACGGGGACCTCGGAGCGCTTGGGGCGACGGACCAGGCGGGCCTGGAGGGCTTCCAGCTTGACGTCCAGGTAGGCCGGGACGGCAGGCAGGACGTCGCGGTGGGCGCCGGCAGCTGCAACCTGGAGCGGAACCATGGTTTCGCTGCGGGTGTGGACGTGGACCAGCTGGCCCTCGCCGACGCGGAACGACGGGCGGTCAACGCGGACGCCGTCAACCATGATGTGGCGGTGCACAACCAGCTGGCGGGCCTGGGCGATGGTGCGGGCGAAGCCGGCACGCAGGACCAGGGCGTCAAGGCGCATCTCGAGCAGCTCGATGAGGTTTTCACCGGTCAGGCCCTTGGTGCGGCGGGCTTCTTCGAAGGCGCGGGTCATCTGTGCTTCGCGGATGCCGTACTGGGCGCGCAGGCGCTGCTTTTCGCGCAGGCGTACGGCGTAGTCGGAGTCCTGCTTCTTGCGGGCACGGCCATGCTCACCGGGGCCGTACGGGCGGCGCTCCATGTACTTGGCGGCCTTGGGGGTCAGAGCGATGCCGAGGGACCGCGAGAGGCGGGCCTGACGGCGAGCACGAGTGTTGTTAGCCACTTGTGTCCTTCCAATATCTGCGGTGTGTCAGTGTTACTGGCCTCCACGATGGAGAGCATCGGCCAACCGCTGCCTTTTGCTACTGGGCACAGGGCATAACCTTCTCAACATGAAATTGGGGAGATTGTGCGTCTGTGCCTTGCCAGACAAACATCTACCTTAGCATGGCGGTCACTTGCCCCGGACAATCCTGCGCAGCCGCTCCAGCCGCGTGGCAATGTCCCGCTCAGCGCCGTTGGCCGTGGGCTGGTAGTAGTCCTTTCCCACCAGGTCATCCGGCGGGTATTGCTGGGCTGCCACGCCGTGCGGGGCGTCGTGGGCGTATTTGTAGCCAAGGCCGTGACCCAGCTGCTTGGATCCGGGGTAGTGGGCGTCCCTCAGGTGCGCCGGGATGCCGTTCCCCAACCCTGCCCGGACATCGGCGATGGCCTTGTTGATTCCCATGTAGGCGGCGTTGGACTTGGGGGCGGTGGCCAGGTGCACCACGGCTTCGGCCAGGATGATCCGCCCCTCAGGCATTCCGATCAGCTGCACCGCCTGCGCCGCGGCCACGGCCGTCTGCAGGGCCGTGGGATCCGCCATTCCCACGTCTTCGGCTGCTGAGATCACGATCCGCCGGGCGAGGAAGCGCGGGTCCTCTCCCGCCTCCAGCATGCGGGCCAGGTAGTGCAGGGCGGCGTCGACGTCGGAGCCGCGGATGGACTTGATGAAGGCGCTGATGACGTCGTAGTGCTGGTCACCGGCTCGGTCGTACCGGACGGCGGCAACGTCCAGGGCACGCTCGGTGTGTTTAAGTTCGACGGCGACGGGCCCGTCCCCTGCGTCGTCCGCATCCCCGAACGCAACACCCGCGGCGGCCTCCAATGCCGTCAGGGCACGGCGTGCGTCGCCTCCGGAAAGGCGTACGAGGTGGTCGAGTGCTTCCTCGCTGAGGCCCACTTTCCCGTTCAGCCCGCGGGGATCGGCGACGGCGCGCTGGATCAGTCCTTCAATGTCAGCGTCGGTGAGCGGACGGAGCGTCAGCAGCAGCGAGCGGGAGAGCAGCGGTGACACGACGGAGAACGACGGGTTCTCGGTGGTGGCGGCAACCAGTACCACCCAGCGGTTTTCGACTCCAGGCAGCAGGGCGTCCTGCTGGGCCTTGTTGAAGCGGTGGATCTCGTCCAGGAACAGGACTGTGGTGGTCTTGTAGAGGTCGCGGGCCGTCAGGGCCTCGTCCATGACGCGCCGCACGTCCTTGACGCCGGCAGTAATGGCGGAGAGTTCCACGAACTTCCTGCCCCGTCCGCGGGCAATCACGTGGGCGAGGGTCGTTTTACCGGTTCCCGGCGGCCCCCAGAGGATGAGCGAGGTAGGTCCCGCAGGCCCTGTTGTGTCAGCACCGGCTCCGGCGGCCAACTGGCGCAGGGGCGATCCCTGTCCCAGGAGGTGCTGCTGGCCTACCACCTCGTCAAGGGTGCGCGGACGCATCCGGACGGCGAGCGGGCCCCGGGGGGAAGCGTTGGCCCCTGGCCCTGCGGTCCGGCCGGGGTTGACGGAGGCGTCGTCGTCATCATCATTGCCGCGGCCGTGCCCGAAGAGATCTTCCACATAGATAGGCTACTTCCAGTTCACTTCCGGATTTTCCCGGGAGTCCGGCAAGCCAGTAAAGGAACGTCCCATGTCCGCACGCACCACCGGCGGAGCCCGGCCGGCCTCCGTGCGCACGGCATTCATTCCCGGCAGCCGGCTGGCCGGATGGGTGGAAAGGTTTGGCGCGGCGCACGGCGGATACCATCTCAGCGATGACGACGACGGCCTCCGCCTTCTGGCCGCGGACGGCGCCGAAGCCCTCCTGCAGCCTCCCTGGCCGGCCGACGGGCGGCCCGGCCGGGGCGCGGATGCCCTTGAGCGGCTTGCCTCCCTGGCGTCGCAGCCGCGGCGGCTGGGCCTGCTGCTGGCCAGGCGCGGAGGCTACGGGGTGGCGGTGGTCAGTGAGGGGCAGGTCCTCGCGTCGAAGGTGGGATCCACGTATGTGCAGTCCCGGACGGCCGCGGGCGGACAGTCGCAGCAGCGGTTCGCCCGGCGGCGGAACAACCAGGCCGACGCCCTGGTGGAGGCTGTTGCGGAACAGGCCGCACGCATCTTCGGCGGTGAACCTTTTGAGTACGTGGTTCCCGGGGGCGACAGGGCCCTGGCGGGCCTCGTCCTCCAGCACCCTGCCCTGAAGGGCTTTGCCGCCATGCCCCGGCTGGCCTACCTTGACGTCCCGGATCCCAAGGCAGCAGTGCTGCGTAAAGCGGCCGCGGATTCGTGTGCCGTGCGGATCCAGGTCACCGACGCCTCCTAGTCAGCAGCCTGTCAGCGCCCGGCGGGGCCGTTCCTGGCGGTAGAGATAGCGGCCCGCTTCCTCGAACCCCGCCTGCTGGTAGAGCTGCCGGGCGGCGGAGTTGGCAGCTGTGACCAGCAGCCAGAAACTTTCCACATGGCGCGCGGCCCCTTCGGACTGGAGCGCCTGGAGCACTGCTGTGGCGTAGCCCCGCCTGCGGTGAGCGGGCGACGTCGCCATGCAATAGATTCCTCCCGTGGCGCCCACCAGGGCGAGGCGCCCGACGGCGGCCGGGGCGCCGTCGTCGTCCCTGGCGAGGGCATAGAGCGCTGGGCACCCCGTCACGATCGAGCGCGCTGTCTCCCGCGCCTGGCCACCGCCCCGGCCGTCCACGCTCCACCAAAGGTGCAGCCACTCCTCGTTGGGCTCATCAAGGATCTCCACCCCGGCGGCCGCCGGATGTCCACCTTGGGGCCCGGCAGGCCGGGCCATGATCAGCGTTTCGGACTGCCGCGTGAAGCCCTGGGCGTCCAGGAGGTCACTCAGCCCGGAGTTGGCGGCCGTGTCCGCCACCTGGAAGATCAGCGGAAGACGCCGCATCCGGTACCACCGCGCAGCCTCCAGCAAAGCCTCCTGCGGCTTGAACGCGGGGTCCCGCGGCCACACCGAGTTGGCCCGCTGCGTGACGCCGTCCGCAGCCCGGAGGACCCACTCCCCCAGGTCGTGGCGATCGGGGGCGGGCCAGGCGGCATCCATGAGCGCTTCGTAGGCGCGGGCGGGTTGGCTCGCACGGTTGAGCGTCATGGGGACTCCTTCTTGGCGGACAGACGTGAAGGCCCCCCTGTGCAGGAGGGCCTTCAGGTCAAACGGATACTGCCTACTTGCCCTCTTCCGGCTTCTTGGCCTCAGGCTTGAAGTCAACACCGGCTTCCTTGCGCTGCTGCGGCGTAATGGGAGCCGGGGCCGCGGTCAGGGGGTCGTAGCCGTTGCCGGTCTTGGGGAAGGCGATGACATCGCGGATCGAATCCACGCCGGACAGCAGCGCCACCACGCGGTCCCAGCCGAAGGCGATGCCGCCGTGCGGTGGCGCACCGAATTTGAAGCCTTCAAGCAGGAAGCCGAACTTCTCCTGCGCGTCCTGATGGGAGAGGCCCATGACCTCGAAGACCCGTTCCTGGACATCGCCCTGGTGGATACGGATGGAGCCGCCGCCGATTTCGTTGCCGTTGCAGACGATGTCGTAGGCGTAGGCCAGCGCTGATTCTGGGTCCGTGTCGAAGCTGTCCATGTACTCGGGCTTGGGGGACGTGAACGCGTGGTGCACTGCGGTCCACTGGCCGGCGCCGACAGCCACGTCGCCCGAAGCCACAGCTGCGGCGGCCGGCTCGAACATCGGTGCGTCCACCACCCAGCAGAAGGCCCAGTCATCCGGGTTGATCAGGCCGGTGCGGTGGCCAATCTCAACACGGGCAGCACCCAGCAGTGCGCGCGCGGAGGACTTGTCTCCGGCGGCGAAGAAGATGCAGTCGCCCGGCTTGGCCCCTACGGCATCCGCCAGGCCTGCACGTTCCGCCTCGGTGAGGTTCTTGGCCACGGGACCGGCCAGTTCGCCGTCTTCCTTGAAGAGGACGTAGGCCAGTCCCTTGTGCCCGCGCTGCTTGGCGAACTCCTGCCAGCCATCCAGGGTCCGGCGCGGCTGCGAGGCGCCGCCCGGCATCACCACGGCACCGACGTAGGGGGCCTTGAACACACCGAAGTTGGTGTCCTTGAAGAATTCAGTCAGCTCCGTCAGCTCCACGCCGAAACGGAGGTCCGGCTTGTCCGAGCCGAAGCGTGCCATGGCGTCGTGGTAGGTGATGCGCTGGATCGGCGTCGGAATTTCGACGTCGATGAGCTTCCAGAGTGCCTTCACGATGTTCTCGCCCAGGGCGATGATGTCGTCCTGCTCAACGAAGCTCGCTTCGATGTCCAGCTGGGTGAACTCCGGCTGGCGGTCAGCGCGGAAATCCTCATCGCGGTAGCAGCGGGCAATCTGGTAGTACTTCTCGAAGCCGCCCACCTGAAGGAGCTGCTTGAACAGCTGGGGTGACTGCGGCAGCGCGTACCAGGAGCCCGGCGCCAGGCGTGCCGGCACAACGAAGTCACGGGCGCCCTCGGGTGTTGACCGCGTCAGGGTGGGGGTCTCTACCTCAACGAAGCCGTCCTGGTGCAGCAGTTCACGGGCCACGCGGTTGGCTTCCGAGCGCAGGCGCAGGTTGCGGGCGGGGCCGGGACGGCGGAGGTCCAGGTAGCGGTGCTTCAGGCGTGCTTCCTCGCCCACCTCGACGTGCTCGTCGATCTGGAACGGGAGGGGGTCGGACGTGTTGAGGATGGTGACCTTTTCGGCCATGACCTCGATCTCGCCGGTGGCCAGGGCGGGGTTCTCGTTGCCCTCGGGCCGCTTGGAAACGGTGCCGATGATCTGCAGGACATACTCGTTGCGCAGCCCGTGGAAGACTTCTTCCTCGCGGACCACCACCTGTGCCACACCGGAAGCATCACGCAGGTCCACGAAGGCCACACCACCGTGATCACGGCGGCGGCCCACCCAGCCGGCCAGGGTTACGGTTTGTCCAATGTGCTCGGAACGAAGGGATCCGAGGTCATGTGTGCGCAGCACAGCACGCCTTTCTGCGGGGTTACGGCGGGAAGTCGATCGGGAAGTTAAATAGGATCGTTACGGGAACAATCCCGTACGAGTTTACCCGCTGCAAAGGGACTGCCACCGCATGAGCGCACACCCGCAACTTCAACGCAGGCTCGGCACCTTTGACGCCACAGCCATCGGACTCGGCTCAATGCTGGGCGCCGGGGTGTTCGTTGTCTTCGCACCGGCGGCCGCGCTGGCTGGCCAGCTGCTGGCGTTGTCGGTGGTCATCGCGGGAGCGGTTGCCTACTGCAACGCGGTGGCGTCGGCCGCCCTCGCCGCAAAGTACCCCACCAGCGGCGGGACGTACGTCTACGGCCGCAAACAGCTTGGTGAGTGGCCGGGATTCCTTGCCGGCTGGGGCTTCGTCACGGGGAAGACTGCATCCTGCGCCGCGATGGCGCTGACGTTCGGCAGCTATGCCTGGCCCGGCTACGCGGTGCCGGCGGCCGTGGCGGCCGTGGTTGTGCTCACCGGCGTCAACCTGCTGGGCATCACCCGCACTGCCCTGCTCACGCGGATCCTGCTGTGCATCGTTTTGGCCACCCTCGCCTTCGTGGCTGTGGCCGCAGCCGTGGGGCCCCATCCCGGCCCCGGCGCGGGCGGGACCGCGGGTGGCTCTTCCCTGGGCGGGGTGCTGCCGGCGGCCGGGCTGATGTTCTTCGCCTTCGCGGGCTACGCCCGGATCGCCACATTGGGCGAGGAGGTCAAGGATCCGTCCCGGGCCATCCCGCGCGCAATCCTCGCAGCCCTGGCCGCTGCGTTCGCCATCTACCTGACCCTCGCGCTGCTCCTGTTGAACCACCTGCCCGGCGGACAGATCGCCGCCACACGGACGCCGCTGCTCGATGCGGTGCTGGAGTCGCAGTTCCAGGGAGGTGCACTACTGGTGCAGGTAGGCGCCGCCGCTGCCTGCCTGGGTGCCCTGCTGGCACTGATCACGGGTGTTGGCCGCACTACGCTGGCCATGGCACGGGAACGCGACCTGCCGGCGCCCCTGGCGAAGGTGGGGGGAAAACACACCGTGCCGTATGTGGCCGAACTGGCGGTGGCCGCCGTCGTCATCCTGCTTCTGCTCACCACGGACGTTATGACAGTCGTGGGCTTCTCCAGCTTTGGCGTGTTGATCTACTACGCCGTGGCCAACGCTTCTGCGTACACCCTGGCGGCGCATCCAGGGTACGCACCCAAGTGGCTGAACGCCGCCGGCTTCGCAGCCTGCCTGCTGCTGGCCTTCACCCTGCCGCCGGCGTCGGTCCTGACGATGGTGGCGGTGCTGGCAGCCGGCGTGGCCGGGCGGTGGCTGGTCCTGCGGCTGCGGCACTAGCGCCGCCCGACCGCGAGCCGCAGCTAAACGGCTGCTGCAGCCGGCTCCGCCGCCGTGGACACCTGCACTGCCAGATCTTCGGCCGGCGGCGTCCAGGTCTCCGGGGCTGCGACTACCTGCTCGCCGGTCCGGATGTCCTTGACCTGGTGCGTACCGTCGTCGTCGGTGAACCAGACAAACGGGATGCCGCGCCGGTCAGCGAACTTGATCTGCTTGCCGAACTTTTCCGCCTTCGCTGCCACTTCGGTGGGAATGCCGCGGCTGCGCAGCTGGGCGGCAACGTCCTGCGCAGCGTCCCAGCTGTCATCGTGCGTCAGGGCCACAAGCACGGCAGTGGGAACCGACCGTGAGGCCCTGGCCAGGTCCTGGCTCAGGATGCGGGACACCAGCCGGGTGACGCCGATCGAAAGTCCCACGCCCGGGAACTTCCGGTTTCCTTTCGACGCCAGCGCGTCATACCGGCCGCCGGAGCAGATGGAACCCAGCTGTTCGTGGCCGACCAGGACGGTTTCCACCACTGTTCCGGTGTAATAGTCCAGGCCGCGGGCAATGCTGAGGTCAGCCACCACCTTGCCCGGGGCACGCTGGACGGCCGCGTCAATGACCTGTTCAAGCTCGCTGAGGCCCTCGTCCAGCAGATCATTAGTGACACCCAACGCCCGGACCTGGGCCACGAACGAAGAGTCCTCGGTGCGGATTCCGGCCAGCTGCAGGGCTTTCTGTGCCTGGTCGTCGGTGGCGCCCAGTTCAGACTTCAACAGTTCCGCTACTTTCGCGGGGCCGATCTTTTCGAGTTTGTCGATGCTCCGCAGCACGCCGGCCGTGTCATCCAGGCCAATGCCGCGGTAGAAGCCCTCGGCGAGCTTCCTGTTGTTGATGCGGAGGCGGAAGTCCGGAATGGGGAGGGCGGTGAGCGCCTCGGCGATCACCAGCGCGATCTCGACGTCGTAGCGGAAGGGCAGCTCGCCGTCGCCCACCACGTCGATGTCAGCCTGGGTGAACTCGCGGGCCCGGCCTTCCTGCGGGCGTTCGCCGCGCCAAACCTTCTGGATCTGGTATCGCCGGAAGGGGAACGCGAGGTAGCCGGCGTTTTCGACGACGTAACGGGCAAAGGGAACAGTCAGGTCGAAGTGCAGGGCCAGGGCGTGCGGGTCGGCTTTGCCCTTCGCCTCGCCCTCGTCCTCCTGGAGGCGGCTGAGCCCGTACACCTCTTTGTCGATTTCCCCTTTGCGCAGCAGCTGGCCGACAGTTTCCACGGCCCGCGTTTCAATGGAGGAGAATCCGTGCAGCTCGAACACCCGGCGCAGCGTATCCAACACATGAAGCTCCACCAGCCGCTCCTCGGGAAGCCACTCGGGGAATCCGGACAGGGAGGCGGTGCGTGCCATGGTGGAGTTTCTCCTCTTGGTGAACGGCGGCAGGGACGTGCGCGGCAATCGGCCCGAAACGGGCGTTCGACGGCGGCAGTCCAGCCAGTCATGCATAAACTATGTGCGGCAGTCAGTTTATGTCGTCTACCGCCGGCATCTCTAATACGGCGGACCGGCAGGCCCGGCGGCCAAACACCTGCGCAGGCGGCCTACGGCCATGCCGTGCAGCAGCCCGACTATGAGGAGGACCCTTGGCGGCCAGTTCACGCAGTGCCCGCGAAACCAAACGGCGCATTCAGCAGATGGAAGCCAAGCGGGCCATGCGGCGGGACCAGGAAGGCCGGCGCAAGCGCGACAATCTCATCGCCGCCGGCGCCGGGGCTGCCGCCGTTGTCCTCGCCGTTGTACTCCAACTCACTGCCTTTGCCGGCAATCCCTCCGAGGACGAGTACGCTGCCGCAGAGGCTGGACTGAGCAGCCCGTCCCCGTCCGCGCCGGCCGAGCCGTCCGCGAGTCCGTCCGCGCAGGCAACCAACGGCCCCAACATCCCCGCCGCGGACACCGCTGCCGGCCAGACTTTCACCGGTGAACTCGTCCTGAACGGCAGCCCGCTGGGCGTAGAGCTGAACGGGACGGACGCTCCGCAGGCAACCGCGGTCTTCAAGTCGCTCAGCGACGAGGGCTATTTCGGCGGCAAGACCTGCCACCGCCTGACCACCGGGGACACCTTCGGCGTCCTGCAGTGCGGCTCCCCCACCGGCGACGGCCAGGGAGACCCTGACTACACCTGGGGTCCGTTGGAGAACACGCCTGAGGACGGCACCTATCCGGCCGGCACCATCGCAGTGGCCCGTACGGGAAACAACGCGTACGGCAACGGCACCCAGTTTTTCATTGTCTACAAAGACACGGTCATCCCGGCGGACAGCGCCGGCGGCTACACCGTGGTTGGGAAGGTGACATCGGGGCTGGACGTGGTGGCCAACCTGGCTGCTGCCGGAATCACGCCGGGCAGCAGCGACACGGACGGCGCGCCCGTTGAACCAGTCACGATAGACTCGTTTTCTCTGAAGTAGGAAGCCCGGCCGGCACGGCCGCGGTGCAGTACGTGAGTATTTCCCTCCAAGCGAAAGACTTTTAGCGGTGACAGACAGTCAGAAATCCGACGAAACAGCAACAGACCTGACCGAAGCGGCGGCCCCCGCGGCTGACGGCGCAGGAACTGAGGCAACCGGCACATCAGCAGTGGAAGCTCCTGAAACCGGGGCAGCCGCAGAAGAACCTGCCGCAAGCGCGGCAGATCCTTCCGCTCCCGCGGACGACAAGCCCGCTGATGACGCTTCCGCACCTGCCCCCGCACCGGCAACTGCACCAGCACCAGCACCGGCTCCTTCCCCCCGATCAGCAGCTCCGTCCCCGGCCGCGTTCGCTTCCCGCCCAAAGCCTGCAGCTGCCGCTCCGGCGGCAGCGGCTGTTCCGGCAGCTCCCGCCACCTCCCTGGCCGAAGCCTCAAAGTGGGGCCGGGTTGAAGGCGACGGGCATGTTTTCCTCACCATTGACGGCAGCGAGCACGCCGTAGGGCAGTACCCGGGCGTGAGCGACGACGAAGCCCTCGCCTACTTTGCGCGCAAGTATGACGACGTTGTGGCACAGATTGTGCTTCTCGAACAGCGCGTCAGCTCCAAGGCCCCCAGCACGGATATGCAGAAAACCGTCACCCACCTGCGCGAGCAGCTTGCGGAGCGGAACATGGTGGGCGACCTGCGGGCAGCCGAGGCGCGGCTGGACAAGCTTGCCGAACAGATCGGCGAGCTGGAGAAGGCCGAGAAAGCCGAGCACGACGCCGTCCGCGCGTCCGAACTGGCAGCCCGCGAGGCAATTGTTGCCGAAGCCGAGGAAATCTCCGGCCAGGACCCCGCACAGACACAGTGGAAGACCTCCAGCGCCCGCATGAACGAACTCTTCGAGAGCTGGAAAACAGCGCAGAAGAGCGGCGTGCGCCTTGGCCGCAGCAACGAAGACGCCCTGTGGAAAAGGTTCCGGGCAGCGCGCACCGTCTTCGACCGCCACCGCCGCGCTTACTTCTCCCAGCTGGACAGCAACAACTCCGCGGCCAAGTCCGCCAAGGAAAAACTGATCGCCGAGGCTGAAGCACTGTCCACCTCCACCGACTGGGGTTTTGCCGCCGGCGAGTACCGCAGGCTGATGGACCAGTGGAAGGCATCACCGCGTGCCAGCCGCAAGGACGACGACGCACTCTGGGCCCGATTCCGCGCGGCACAGGATGTGTTCTTCACGAACCGCCAGGCCGCCAACGAAGAGATTGACCAGGAATACGCTGCCAACCTCACCGTCAAGGAGGCCCTCCTGCTGGAGGCCAACGCTATCCTTCCGGTCAAGGACCTGGCCGCGGCCAAGAAGGCACTGCAGTCCATCCGTGACCGTTGGGAAGAGGCAGGCAAGGTCCCGCGCGGCGACATGGGCCGCATCGAGGCCGGGCTGCGCAAGGTTGAGGATGCAGTCCGGAACGCTGAGGAAGAGCAGTGGCAGCGCTCCAACCCGGAGCGGAAGGCGCGCACCAACAGTGCCCTGTCCCAGCTGGAATCCGCAATCGCAAGCCTCCAGGACGATCTTGCCAAGGCGGAGAAAACCGGTGACCAGCGCAAGATCGAGGCTGCCCAGGAAGCCCTTGAGGCACGCCAGGCCTGGCTCGACCAGATCCAGCGCTCGGCCAGCGAACTCTCCTAAGCCACCACGCTCTGGCTCGTCCGCCTGCCCCGCAGGCCGGCGTCTGGGACAGGCCCGGCCCGGTTATCCACATAACCGAACCGGGCCTGTCCCTGTTAAGGGCCTGCGCGGCAGGATGGACGAATGGCGATTCCATCGGCTCCTCCGGGCACTGACCACCCGGCCGCAGCAGAGGCGGCACCACAACGTTTCCCGGAGTTGTATGTTCCGGAGATGCCCTTCGCCATGCCTGAACTGCAGGCCCTCGCCGCGGACGGACTCCTGGACAGGCTTCACCACCGCGGGTATACACTGCCCGGAGTCGCCGCCTCCCCGCAGCTGCGTGCACGGGCGGCGGCGGGCGTTGTACCGCCGTCGGTCAGGCAGAGGGTGGTTGCTGGCCGCATGACAGCAGCCTGGATCTACGGCTGCGCGGCAGAGCCGGACAGGCTTGCGTTGCTGGTGGACGCCAAACGAAGGGTTTCAAGCCTCAGGAACACCCGGGGCTGCACCCTGCACGAGGTGAAGCTTGGCCCGTTCGACGTTGTCAGCCTGGGCGGTCTGATGGTCTCTAGCCCGCTGCGTACCGCCCTGGACATTGCCCTGCACGTAGACGCGGGCAGGGCCATCCCCGCATTGGAGGGTCTGCTGGCGCGCCCGGAAAAGGACGTGCGCCTGCGCCTGCTCGTCCTGGCCATAGAGGCAACGCCCCGCGTGCCCCACAAGAAGGCCGCCCTGGAAAAACTCGCCGCGCTAGCTCCGGCGCTTGTTGCCGGTGGTCCGGTAAACGTCGAACACGCCGTCGATCCTGCGGACAGCGCTGAGAACGTGGCTCAGGTACTTGGGGTCACCCATTTCGAAGGCAAACTTTGAGATCGCCACCCGGTCCGTGGAGGTGTGCACGCTGGCTGCCAGGATGTTCACATGGTTCTCGGACAGGACGCGGGTGACGTCGGAGAGCAGCGACTTGCGGTCCAGCGCTTCCACCTGGATTTCAACCAGGAAGACGCTGGACTGCGTTGGCGCCCACTCCACGTCCACGATGCGGTCCGGCTGGTCTTTGAGGTCCGAGATGTTGGTGCAGTCCGTCCTGTGCACGGAAACGCCCGAGCCCCTGGTCACGAAACCGAGGATGGGGTCCGGGGGCACGGGCGTGCAGCAGCGGGCCAGCTTGACCCAGACGTCGCCGACGCCCCGGACCACCACGCCGGAATCGGAGAAACGGGCTTTGGTGACCTGGGTGGGGATGCTGACTTCGGCGATGTCGTCGTCCGCGCTCTCGTTGCCCCCGAGGCTTTCGACCAGCTTTTCCATAACCGACTGGGCGGACGTATGCCCGTCGCCCACTCCGGCGTAGAGTCCCGAAATGTCAACGTACTTGAAATCTTCTGCCACGGCGGCCAGGGCCTCGTGGGTCATCAGCCGCTGCAGCGGGAGGTTCTGCTTCCGCATTGCACGGGTGAGAAGTTCCTTGCCGCGGTCAATCGCCTCTTCCCGGCGTTCCTTGCTGAACCACTGGCGGATCTTGTTCCGTGCCCGGGCGCTCTTGACGAAGTGCTGCCAGTCCTGGCTGGGCCCGGCGCCTTCGGCCTTGGAAGTGAAGATCTCCACCCAGTCGCCGTGGTTGAGTTCGCTGTTGAGAGGAACCAGTTTTCCGTTGACCCGGGCACCGATGGTCCGGTGGCCGACCTCGGTATGGACTGCGTACGCGAAGTCCACGGGAGTGGAACCTGCGGGCAGCGCCATGACTTCGCCCTTGGGGGTGAAGACGAAAACTTCCCGCGCGTTGATCTCGAACCGGAGGGAGTCCAGGAACTCACCCGGATCCGAGGTTTCCTGCTGCCAGTCCACCAGGGACCGCAGCCAGCCCATGTCGCCGTCGCGGGGGCTTCCGGGGCCAACCGCGGTCCGGTTGGGCTGGTCCTTGTACTTCCAGTGCGCAGCCACGCCGTACTCGGCGCGGCGGTGCATCTCATGGGTGCGGATCTGGATTTCCACGGGCTTGCCGCCGGGCCCGATCACCGTGGTGTGCAGCGACTGATACATGTTGAACTTCGGCTTGGCGATGTAGTCCTTGAACCTGCCGGGCAGCGGGTTCCAGCGCGAGTGCATGGTACCGAGGGCGGCGTAGCAGTCACGGACAGAGTCCACCAGGACACGGACACCCATGAGGTCGTTGATGTCGTCGAAATCCTTATCGCGGACGATCATCTTCTGGTAGATGGAGTAGTAGTGCTTGGGACGGCCGGTGATGGTGGCCTTGATCTTGGCCGTACGGAGGTCTTCGGTGATCTGGTCGCGGATGACGCTCAGGCTCTTCTCCCGCTCGGGAGTCCTGTCCCCCACCATCCGGACGATCTCTTCGTAGACTTTCGGGTAGAGCGCGGCGAAGGAGAGATCCTCCAGCTCCCACTTGATGGTGTTCATGCCCAGCCTGTGCGCCAGGGGGGCAAAGATCTCCAGCGTCTCCCGTGCCTTCCGGGCGGACGACTCAGCGGAAACAAACCGCCAGGTCCGGGCGTTGTGCAGCCGGTCCGCCAGTTTGATCATCAGGACACGGATGTCCTTGGCCATGGCCACAACCATTTTGCGGACAGTCTCGGACTGTGCAGCCTCACCGAAGCTGACCTTGTCCAGCTTGGTCACGCCGTCTACGAGCATTGCCACTTCGGGGCCGAAATCCCGTTTCAAGTCGGCGAGTGTGTAGGGCGTGTCCTCCACAGTGTCGTGCAGCAGGGCCGCGGCCAGGGTGGTTCCGCTCAGCCCAAGTTCAGCGAGGATGGTGGCCACGGCCACGGGATGCGTGATGTACGGATCGCCGCTCTTGCGCTTCTGCCCGCGGTGGCTCTGTTCGGCAACGTCGAAGGCCCGCTGGATGAGGTCGAAGTCCTCTTTGGGGTTGTTGGCCCGGACGGTCCTCAGCAGGGGTTCAAGGATGGGCGAGTACGTCGCCGTGCTGCGCCCTGTCAGCCGGGCGAGCCTGGACCGGGTGCGCTCCCTGCGGCCGGGAAAGGTGGGCCGGGACCCGGAGTTGTCGACCGGAACCAGCGGGCCGGGGCGCGCGGACGAGGCCACCCCGGCCTGCGTACCGTTGGCAGCACCCTTGTCACCCTGTGCCGCTGGCGCTGACGCCGAACGCTCTTCCAATGAAGTACCCCTCACCACCGTTTTAATTACTTCAGTCTATTCCCCGCCGCGGTGAGAATTATAACCAGCGCCTTAAACACGGACGGGCCGGCCGGCGTCAGTCTCCTGACGCCGGCCGGCCCGTGAGTGTGGGGCTATGCGGTGGCTGTTTCCACGGCTGAGGAGCCGGACCCTGTGCCGGCACCGGCACGCCGGTGCTCAACCCGCTTCGCCTGCCTCACGAGGTCGGGCTCGTTCTGGCGCAGCCAGGCGTACATCGGGGCCGCCACGAAGATGGTGGCCGCCGTGCCGATCAGGATCCCGACAAACAGTGCCAGCGAAAGGTCGCGCAGCGTACCTGCCCCCAGCAGCCCGGCACCGATGAACAGAATCGCTCCCACGGGGAGGATTGCCACCATCATGGTGTTGATTGACCTGACGAGCGTCTGGTTTACGGCGAGGTTGACCTCCTCGGCGAACGTGCGGCGGGTGGACGCGTCCAGGTCGGCGGTGTTCTCGCGGATCTTGTCGAAGACCACCACCGTGTCATAGAGGGAGTAGCTGAGCACGGTGAGGAACCCGATGATTGCCGACGGAGTGACCTCGAAGTCGCTGAGGGCGTAAACGCCTGCGGTGATGAACATTGTCACCGCCATGCCCGCGATGGCAGAGAGGGACATCTTCCACGTGCGGAAGTACAGGGCCATCAGCACTGCCGCGAGGAGGACGAACACCACCAGGCCGATCAGGGCCTGCTTGGTGACGTCGGCGCCCCAGGTGGGTCCAACGAACGTCGAGGTCACCTCGTTGTCGGTGACGCCGTACGCGCTTGTGAGTCCCTCTTTGATGCGGAGCGTCTCATCGTCCGTCAGTTTGTCCGTCTGGATCCGCATGGTGGTGCCGGCAACGTTCGCCACGCGCGGCACGCTGCCCTGAACCACGTCGGTTACGGCCTTCTCCCCCAGGGCCGCATCCGTGGTCTGCACGTTGGAGACGGTGAATTCGGATCCGCCGCGGAACTCGATGCCGAGGTTGAAGCCGCCCTTGGCCAGCGGAATGATGATGGACAGGACAACCGCCACCGCCGCGATGATGAACCAGAGTTTCTTGGCGCCCACAAAGTTGTAGGAGCGCTTTCCGGTGTAGAGCTCGTTGCCGAAGTTGGCGAAGCCTGACATTACTTGTTCTCCTTCGCTGAGGACTTCGAGGAGCCCGCGAGCTGCTCCTGCTTCTCCGCCAGGCGGCGTTCGGCGATGGTCATCCTGCGTTCCGCTTCAGCGGCCGCACCGGCGTTCTTGGTCCGGACCGTGGCAGGCTTGTCTGCCGGGGTACGGACACGGCCTGCACCGCGGTACAGCGGAACGGCTCCGAGCCGTTTCGGATCAAGGCCAGAGAGCCGGTGGCCCTCGCCGAAGAACCGGGTGCGCGCCAGCATCTGCAGCGTCGGGTGCGTGAACATGAACACCACGATGAGGTCGGCGATAGCGGTCAGGCCCAGCGTGAACGCAAATCCGCGGACGTTGCCCACGGCCACGAAGTAAAGGACCAGCGCGGCCAGCAGGTTGACGGCCTTGGACGCCAGCACGGTCCGTTTGGCCCGCTTCCAGCCGTTTTCGACGGCTGAAACCAGGCCGCGGCCCTCACGGAGTTCGTCGCGGATCCGCTCGAAGTAAACGATGAAGGAGTCCGCCGTCTGGCCGATTGCCACGATGAGGCCCGCAACGCCGGCCAGGGACAGCCGGTAGTTTTCCGTCCAGCCCAGAATGGCGATGGCTAGATACGTCAGGAGGCCCGCGACCACCAGTGAGGCGATGGTCACCAAGCCGAGCGCCCGGTACTGGAACAGGGAGTAGACCACCACCAGCAGGAGACCGATGATGCCCGCCAGGAGGCCCATGCGCAGCTGCTCACCGCCGAGGGTGGCAGAAATCTGCTGCTCGCTCTGGATCTCGAAGCTGATAGGCAGGGCACCGAAGCGGAGCTGGTCGGACAGGGCCTTGGCGCTTTGCTCGGTGAACCCGCCGGTGATCTGCGGGCGTCCGTCGGTGATGACGGCGAGGGAGCGGGGCGCGGAGATGACCTGGTCATCCAGCACAATGGCGAACTGGGCCTTGGGGTCGTTGCCCGCGTCGCCGCCGGCGGCAACGTAGAACTGGTTCAGGCGTTCGGTGACCTCTTTGAACCTGGCCGTGCCTTCGTCGTCGAACTGGATGTTGACTGCCCAGTCGTTGGTGACGGCACCCTGCGCGCCCTGCTGGAGCTGGAAGGAGGACGTGACGATGTTGCTGCCCTTGACCTCCACGGGACCCAGGATGTACTTGATCGCAGGGTTCGTGTCGGAGGCCGGCTCGCAGGTCACCAACGGCTTGGCCGGATCTGAGCGTTCCCGCTCGTCCTGGGCCGGGTTGTCGCAGTCCAGGGTTTCAAACTCGCGGTAGATCTCCGGAGTGATCCAGTTGATGTCGCTGCTGTTGGCGGGTTCCGCCGTCGGCTTGGGCAACTGGTCCTCAGGCGCCCGCTGCTCTTCCGGGACGGGAGCCCCGGCACCGGCGAGCAGCACCGGCCGGAAGTTCATGTCCGCGGAGGCCTGGATCAGGTCGCGCGTCTGGCTGGAGGGGGTGCCGGGAAGGCTGACCACCACATTGCGCCCGGACTGGGTGCTGATCTCTGCTTCGGCAACACCTGAACCGTCTACGCGCTGGCGGATGATCGCCACGGCCTGGTTGAGCTGTTCCTCATTGATGTCCGAACCGCCCTCGACCTTCGGCGCCAGGATCATCTGGGTGCCGCCTTCGAGGTCGAGCGCCAGCTTGGGCGCCCAGCTTGCCTGCCCGGCGAGGGTGCCGCCGGCCAGGACGGCAGTGAGTGTGGCGAGGAGTACACCGAGCCAGACCAGGACCCTGAGGCCTGGTTTATTGGGGCCAGTTCGTGCCATTGTCGATCTTTCTCTTATTCACGGAGGAACCGCCGGTGCCTGCTGATGCTTGCACCGGCGGTGGTCCGCAGCGGTAGAGGTGTTGTGGAAGCAGCGGGGACTAGTTGTCCTTCTTGCCCTCGTCGTTGAGGCGCTTCAGCGTTTCTTCCGGGGTCTCGGCTGCAGCGGGGGTGCTTCCGCTTTCCGCGGCAGTCAGGGAGGAGGCATCATCCGGAACCTCAGTCGCGGCGGGTACCCCGGCTGCGGGTTCGATGATCTTGGTGACTGCCTGGCGGTGCACGGTGGCCAGGTTGCCCGGGGAGAGTTCCAGGGTGACCTTGTTTTCCTCGTCGTCGATGTCGACGATGCGGCCGAACAGGCCAAAGCTGGTCATGACCTCAACGCCGGGGGCGAACTGCGACTGAAGCGTTGCCTGCTGCTGCTGGGTCTTCTTGTTGCGGCGGAACATCATAAAGATGAAGATGCCGAGCATCACGAACAGCAGGATCGACATGATGTCGATGCCGCCGCCGGGCTGGGTAGTGGTGGTCTGGGCAGTGATGTGTCCGAACACGGGGAAGTTCCATTCTGTACTTGCATTGAGCTGTACTTGCATTGAGCCGGTTGACAGCGCCGTCCGCTTTGAACGAGTGGCCTGGCGAAGCTGCTTGCCATCCATCCGCGGGCTGCCGGTGATGCTGCCCGCGGGAACAAAGACCCGAACGTGCCGAGCGTCATACCAGTCTAAAGGGAAAAGCTGAACGGAGCCTGCTATTGGTATTAGGGGCAGGTCAGCCCACGCTCAGGCGTCCTCTTCAGCCGGCTCAAACAGGTCCAGTTGCTCCTGGGCAAAGACACCCGACGGAATGGCATAGCCAAGGTGGGTCCAGGCCGGAGCCATGGCAATCCGGCCACGCGGAGTGCGGCCCAGGAGGCCCTCCCGGACCAGGAAAGGCTCAGCCACGGTTTCCACGGTTTCGGTCTCTTCACCGACGGCGATGGCCAGCGTGGAGAGCCCCACCGGCCCGCCGCCAAACTTGGTGATCAGGGCTTCGAGGACTGCGCGGTCAAGGCGGTCCAGGCCCTTTTTGTCCACCTCGTACATGTCCAGCGCGGCGGACGCCGCCCTGGCATCGATCTGGTCGATGCCGTGGACCAGGGCCCAGTCCCGGACACGGCGCAGCAGCCGGTTGGCAATCCGGGGGGTGCCGCGGGAGCGCCCGGCGATTTCGGAGAACCCGGCCGAGTTGACTTTGAGGTCCAGCAGGCCGGCGGAGCGCCGCAGCACAAGTTCCAGCTCCGGCACGGAGTAGAACTCCAGGTGGCCGGTAAAGCCGAACCGGTCCCGGAGGGGTCCCGGCAGCAGGCCCGCGCGGGTGGTGGCGCCCACCAGGGTAAAGGGCGGCAGTTCGAGCGGGATTGCCGTGGCACCGGCGCCCTTGCCCACCACGATATCCACCCGGAAATCCTCCATGGCCATGTACAGCATCTCTTCAGCCGGCCTGGACATCCGGTGGATTTCGTCAAGGAACAGGACTTCGCCCTCGGAAAGGGAGGAAAGGATGGCTGCGAGGTCCCCCGCGTGCTGGATGGCAGGGCCACTGCTGATCCGCAGGGGCGCATTCATTTCGGACGCAACGATCATGGCGAGGGTTGTCTTGCCCAGCCCCGGCGGGCCGGAGAAGAGCACGTGGTCCGCGCTGCGCCCGCGCATCCGGGAGGCCTGGAGCACCAGGGACAGCTGTTTCCGCACCCGGTGCTGGCCCACGAAGTCGTCCAGGTTCTTGGGCCGGAGCGCGGCCTCGATGGCCCGCTCTTCAGGCTCCTCCCCCGCGGCCACCAGTGACGGTTCAGCCACGGCTGCCTACGCGGTTGCCGGCCCGGGCACCGTCCTGCCCCAGCCACCGGAGCGTGGTCCGCAGGATCTCCGGCACGTTGCCGCGGAACGAGACCTCGGGATCGTCCGCCAGTGCTTTGTCGATGCTGGAGGAGGCGTCCTTTTCGGACCACCCCAGGCTCGTCATGGCGGCCACCACCTGCGGTTTCCAGGCGGCCTCGGCCGGAGTGGACGCCGCTGCCGTGCCCGCCGTGCCGTGCGGAACCAGCTTTCCCGCCAGCTCCAGCACAATCCGCCCTGCTACTTTGGGACCGATGCCGGGAACTTTGGTGAACGTCTTGCTGTCCCCGGTGTGCGCGGCCACCCGGATCGCCTCCGGTTCGTGGACCGCCAGGACGGCCAGGGCCAGGCGCGGCCCCACCCCGCTCACACTGAGGAGGACATCGAAAACTTCCCGCTCGTCGTCAGACGCGAAACCGAAGAGCGTGAGCGAATCCTCCCGGACGATCAGGGAGGTGAAAAGCTGGCCTTCCTCGCCGGTGCGCAGCCTGCTGAGGGTCTGGGGCGTGGCGTTGACGCTCATACCCGCCCCGTTGAGGTCAATCACGGCAGTGGAAAGTCCCACATGCGCTACCGTTCCGCGAAGGAAACTGATCAAGGCCTGGCTCCTGGTGTCTTGCCGGGCTCCAGGGAGCAGGACCGGCTATCCGAACATATCTACGAATACCCTAGCAAGCGGGCAGGACATTCAACGGGCGCGGCGCGCCTTTGCTTCGGCGTCCGCCCAGGCCCGCTGGGCCGGAGTCAGGGACGAACTGCCCGGGCCGGTGGTGGCTGCACCCTTGTTGGCAGTGCCGCTGCCTGACCGCCAGGCGTGGGTGATGGCCAGAGCAAGGGCGTCGGCGGCGTCCGCAGGCCGCGGCGGTGCGTCAAGGCGCAGGATCTTGGTGACGAGCTTGGTCACCGCATCCTTGTTCGAGGTCCCGCTGCCGGTGACTGCGGCTTTGACTTCCGACGGCGTGTGCAGCGCCACCGGGATCCCCCTCCGGGCCGCTGCGGCGATGACCACCCCGGACGCCTGGGCCACGCCCATCACGGTACTGACGTTGAGCTGGGAAAAGACCCGCTCCACCGCGAGGACGTGGGGCTCGTGGCGGTCAAGCCACTCATCGATGGCGAGGGCGATCACCAGCAGCCTCTGGTCCAGGGAGTCCTCAGGCGAGGTTCCCACCACGCCATAGGCAACCATGGTGGCCTGCCTGTTCCGCTCGACGTCCACAACGCCGATCCCGCACCGGGTCAGGCCGGGGTCCACCCCCAGGACGCGCAGCGTCACGGGTGCAGACGCCCGGCAGGCAGGCGGAGCGTCACTCAGAGTCCAGGGCGGCCTGGACGTCGTCGCTGAGGTCGGCGTTGCTGTAGACGTTCTGGACGTCGTCGAGGTCCTCCAGGGCGTCGACGAGCTTCATGAACTTCTTTGCGGCGTCCAGGTCCAGCGGCACTTCCATGGAGGGAACGAATTCCGCTTCGTCGGTGTCGTACTCGATGCCTGCGTCCTGCAGGGCGTCGCGGACGGCCTGGAGGTCCTTGGGGTCCGAGTGGATCTCAAAGGTGTCGCCGTTGTCCTTGACTTCCTCGGCCCCGGCGTCCAGGACAGCCACCAGGACATCGTCCTCGGTCAGGTCCTTCTTGGGCAGGGTCACCACGCCCTTGCGGCTGAAGAGGTAGCTGACCGAACCGGGATCGGCGATGGTTCCGCCGTTGCGGGAGATGGCAAGGCGCACCTCCGAGGCAGCACGGTTCTTGTTGTCCGTAAGGCACTCGATAAGCAGCGCGGAACCCTGGGGTCCGCGGCATTCGTACATGATCTCGGTGTAGTCGACCACTTCACCGGTGAGCCCGGCACCGCGCTTGATGGCACGGTCGATGTTGTCTGCTGGAACGGAGGTCTTCTTGGCCTTGGTGACGGCGAGTTCCAGGCCCGGGTTTCCCTGCAGGTCCGGGCCGCCCATGCGCGCAGCAACTTCGATGTTCTTGATCAGCTTGGCAAACGACTTGGCGCGGCGGCTGTCGAGGATGGCCTTCTTGTGCTTGGTCGTTGCCCATTTGGAGTGGCCTGACATGCTTTACGCTTCTCCTCTGATCATGCGGATAAAAAGTTCGTGTACGCGTTTCTCCCCAGTCACTTCCGGGTGGAAGGAGGTGGCCAGCAAGTGGCCGGAACGCACTGCAACAATTCTAGCCGTCCCCGGCAGCGGTACGGCGTGGGACGCGTGCTCCGGGTCGGCGGGCTCAACCTGGGCGAGGATCTCGACGCCGGGACCAACGCGTTCCACCCACGGCCCGCGGATGAAGACGGCATGGACAGGTGCAACACCGGACGCGGTGGCGCTGAAATCCAGGCCCTTGAAGTCAAGGTCTGTTTCGAAGGACTCGCGCTGCCGGCCGAAGGCGTTGCGGCGGACGGTGATGTCCAGCCCCCCGAAGGTCTGCTGCGGAGCCCCGGAGAGGTCCGTCGCGGGATCGGCAATGTCGTTGGCAAGCAGGATCATCCCAGCACATGAGCCGTAGACCGGCAGGCCTTCGGCGATGCGTTCCCGCAGCGGTTCGGCAAGTTCAAAGGCCCGGGCAAGTTTGTCGATGGCGGTGGATTCGCCGCCGGGAATGATGAGCCCGTCCAGGCCGTCGAGTTCCTTGGGCCGGCGGATGCCCACGGCCTCGGCACCGGCGGCTTCGATGGCCCGCAGGTGCTCGCGGAAGTCGCCCTGGAGCGCCAGCACGCCGATCCGAAGGCCTGAAGCCGGGCGCGCGGAAGCAGCCGAAAGGGAATTTGTCATCCATCCAGCATACGGGTTCGCCCTCCGCGGGCACCGGCAGGGGCGGCGCCGACGGCGGTTGCATGCCGTTGCTGGGATATATTCAAAACATGCTCTACTTCAGTGTTCTGCTCGGCAAACTGGTCCGCCGGGTATCCCGGCTTCGGGGTGGCGGGTCCGCCCTGCCCGGGCTGGTGGTTGAAAAAATCGACCCGGGCTTCATGCGGCGGACACTCAGCACCCTCCCCCATGGGGTGGCGGTGGTTAGCGGCACCAACGGCAAGACCACCACCACCAAAATGGTGGTGGAACTGCTGGAAAGCCAGGGCCTGAAGGTCTTCACCAACCGCACTGGCAGCAACTTCACCCGCGGCGTGGCTGCCGCACTGCTCGGCGAGGTGGACTGGCGCGGCCGGCTGGATGCGGACGTCGCGGTGCTGGAACTGGACGAAGCCCACGCCGTGCACTTCGTCAACAGCGTTCCCCCGCGCTACTGCCTCCTGCTCAACGTCCTCCGCGACCAGCTCGACCGGTTCGGCGAAATCGACAAGACGGCCCAGCTCCTCCAGCACATCGCAGCGAAGACCACCGGAACGGTGGTGCTGAACCGCGAAGACCCCCGGGTTGCCCGGATTGCCGAAACCCTCACCGGACAGGGCGTGAAATATTTCGGTCTGGACGATTCGCTCCTGAGCACCTTCCCCAACGACGACGACATGCGGACCGCTCCAGGAAGTCCCGCTCCGGCGGGACTTCCGGAGAAGCCTGCCGCCGACGTCGTACTCCGCAAGGTTGGCGCGGACACCGCTGAGTTTGAGTACGACGGCGCCACGGTCACCACGGGCATGAAGCTGCGGGGTGTCTACAACATTTTCAATGCGGCCGCGGCGCTGACGCTGGCGCGCAGCATCTGCGGCAGCGGCGCCGCCACGGCCAACCATGACACCCTCCTCGAGGCGCTGTCCCGCGTGGCTCCTGCCTTCGGACGAGGGGAAAGCCTCACCGTTGACGGCCAGCCCCTGGACCTGGTCCTGGTCAAGAATCCCAGCGGTTTCCGGCTCGGCCTGAAGTCGTTCCCTGCAGGCGGCTACGCCACCATGATCGCCATCAACGACAACTATGCGGACGGCCGGGACATGTCCTGGCTGTGGGACGTGGAGTTCGAGTCCCTGCGCGAAGGCGGGGTGGACCAGCTCACCGGCTCACGGGCCTACGACATGGCACTGCGGCTGCAATATGACGACGTCCGCATCGGCAACGTGGAGCCGGATATCACTCCGGCGCTGGCGGCCTTCATCAGGGAAGCCCAGGGAAAGCCAAAGCGCATCTTCTGCACATACACGGCCATGCTGGCGATCCGCCGCGAACTATCCAAAATCACCACTGTGGAGGTTGTCTCTTGAGCCAGGCAGGCACGGATCCCGCACAGGAAAACTCCGCGGGCAAGGGGACCCTCCGGGTGGTGCAGCTGTACCCCCGCGACATGAACATCTACGGCGACTGGGGCAATGCCCTGGTCCTGCAGCGGCGCATCAGCTGGCACGGCTACACCCCGGAGCTGCTCGAGTACAACGTGGGTGATCCGTTCCCGGAAGACGTGGACATCATTGTGGGCGGCGGCGGCCAGGACAGCGGCCAGCTGGTCATCCAGGACGACCTCCAGGCCCGGGCGGGGGTGCTGAAGGACCTTGCCGAGGACGGTGCGCCGATGCTCGTCATCTGCGGGCTGTACCAGCTCTTCGGACATTTTTTCAAGACCCGCACCGGCGCCGTCATCCCGGGCATCGGCATCCTCGATGTCGAGACACACGGCACCGAGGAGAGGCTGATTGGCAACGTCAAGGTTGCCACACCGGAGTTCGGGGAAGTGCTCGGCTACGAGAACCACAGCGGGCAGACAACCCTGGGCAACGGCGTGCGGCCATTGGGCTCCACCCCGAAGGGTATGGGCAACAACAGCAGCGACGGCCACGAGGGTGCCCGCTACCGCAATATCGTGGCCAGCTACCTGCACGGCTCGCTCCTGCCCAAGAACCCGGCCATCGCGGACTTCCTGATCCGCACGGCAGCTGAGCGCAAGTACGGCAGCTTTGTTCCGGGCCACCCCGATGACAGCTACGCGGAACTGGCACGGGAACACGCCGGACGCCGACCGCGCTGACCGCTGGGGAGAGCCCGCAGCAAGGGTAGGTTCCGGAGAGCAGCCGGTGGCGTGGCTGACATTGAGATGCGTGGCCTGCTGTGAAAGGTTTTACTTCATGACCAACCCCCTTATGGCACCCAGTCCCCTGCCCTATGGAATTCCGCCCTTCGCGTCGATCACCACCGCCGATTATGAAGCCGCCGTCCGCGGTGGCCTCCAAGAGCACCTGGCTGAGATCCAGGCCATCGTTGATGACGCTGCCCCTGCCACTTTCGAGAACACGGCAGCGGCGATGGAACGCTCCGGCAGGCTTCTGGACCGCGCCGCTGCGTCCTTCTTCACGCTCGTTTCGGCCGATGCATCGCCGGAGATCCGGGACCTGGAAACGGCGCTGTCACCGCTGCTCTCTGCGCACCAGGACGACGTATTCCTCAACCGGGCACTGTACGAACGCTTCGCCGCCATCGACACCGCCGGCTGCGATGCCGAGTCCGGGCGGCTTGTTGAGGAGTACCTGAAGGAATTCCGGCAGTCCGGCATCCAGCTGGAAGGCCCTGCCCGGGAAAGGCTCAAGGAGGTTAACGCCGAGCTCTCCCGCCTGGGCACCGAATTTGGACAGCGCGTGAAGGAGGGAATGAAATCCGCTGCCTTGCTGCTGGATCACGCAGGCGAGCTGGCAGGACTGCCGGCCGATGATATTGCCGCCGCCGCGGAGGCTGCCCGCACTGCCGGCCATGACGGCAAGTTCCTGCTGACACTGATCCAGCCGACCAACCAGCCTACCCTGTCCGTCCTCGAGAACCGCGGGGTCCGCCGTCGGCTGTTTGAAGCGTCCGTGGCCCGGGGCAGCGGGGGCGGCAGCCTCGACGTGATGGATTTGGCCACATCAATGGCCCGGCTCCGCGCCGAGAAAGCGGCGCTTCTGGGCTTCGCCAACTACGCCGAACTGGTGGTTGACCGGCAGACCGCCCCGGACTTCGGAGCGGTCCAGTCCATGCTGAACCGCATGGCACCGGCAGCGGTGCGGAACGCCGACGCCGAAGCCGCAGCCCTGGCCGAGGCCGCGGGCCATCCGCTGGAGGCGTGGGACTGGGCCTTCTACTCCGCCAAGGTCCGGCGGGAACGCTACGACGTTGATGAACAGGCCCTCCGTCCCTATTTCGAGCTGGACCGGGTTCTGACGGACGGGGCGTTCTTTGCCGCAACTTCCCTCTTCGGCATCACGTTCCATGAGCGGACGGACCTTGCCGGGTACCACCCCGATGTCCGCATCTGGGAAGTCCGCGACGAGGACGGCATGGGGCTCGGGCTGTTTCTGGGTGACTACTACACCCGTGAGTCCAAACGGGGTGGAGCCTGGATGAACTCCCTCGTTGAACAGTCTGCGCTGCTGGGAACAAAGCCGGTGGTCATCAACAATCTCAACATCTCCAAGCCGCCTGCGGGTGAACCGACGCTCCTGACGCTGGACGAGCTGCGGACCACCTTCCATGAGTTCGGCCACGCGCTGCACGGGCTGCTGTCCAACGTGACCTATCCCCGGTTTTCCGGAACTTCAGTACCCCGTGACTTCGTGGAATACCCGTCCCAGGTCAACGAGATGTGGATTACGTGGCCCGACGTGCTGCACAATTACGCGCGCCACCATGTGACGGGCGAGCCGCTTCCGCAGGAGGTGGTTGCGAGACTCGACGCTTCACGGCTGTGGGGTGAAGGGTTTGCCACCACCGAGTATCTGGGAGCAGCACTGCTGGACCTGGCCTGGCACGTCCTGGACGGCAGCGAGGTGCCCGAGGACGCTGTTGCGTTTGAAGAAAAGGCCCTGGCCGCCGCCGGCATCGCCCACGCCTTGATTCCGCCGCGCTACCGGACCGGCTACTTCCAGCATGTTTTTGCCGGCGCGGGGTACGCGGCCGGCTACTACTCCTACATCTGGAGCGAGGTCCTGGATGCTGAGACGGTGGACTGGTTCACCGAGAACGGCGGACTCACCCGGGCCAACGGTGACCGTTTCCGCCAGGAGCTCCTCTCCCGGGGTAACAGCCGCGACCCGCTGGAATCATTCCGCATCCTCCGGGGCCGCGAAGCCGCACTTGAGCCCCTCCTGAAGCGCCGCGGCCTCGAATAACCGGCACCTTCCCTCTGGAGTTTTTGTCCAGATATGCAGGCTTCTACACCCTTAAAGCCTGCATATCTGGACAAAAACTCTTAGGAAACGGACGACGCCGGTCCCCCACCAGAGAAAGGTGAGGAACCGGCGTCGTCAGTTACAACAACAGCAAGGCGACGGGCGGTGCGGTCCGGCAGCGCGCGTAAAAGGGGCCCCGCGTCCCGGCTCGCCGCGAAGCGGCCTTAGCGGGACACAGGGAATAGCGCAGAGGATCAGCGCCGCCAGGCGCGAACAAGAGGACTACCAGCCGCGCTCGGCAAGGCGGTGGGGCTGGGGGATCTCGTCGACGTTGATGCCCACCATGGCCTCGCCCAGGCCGCGGGAGGCCTTGGCGATGACGTCGGGGTCGTCGAAGAAGGTGGTGGCCTTAACGACGGCGGCGGCGCGCTGGGCGGGGTTGCCGGACTTGAAGATACCGGAACCAACGAACACGCCGTCAGCGCCGAGCTGCATCATCATGGCGGCGTCAGCCGGAGTGGCGATGCCGCCGGCGGTGAACAGCACCACCGGAAGCTTGCCGGCAGCGGCAACTTCCTTGACCAGCTCGTACGGGGCCTGCAGTTCCTTGGCCGCGACGTACAGCTCGTCCTCGGGCAGGGCTGCGAGCTTGGCGATCTCGGAGCGGATCTGGCGCATGTGCCCGGTGGCGTTGGAGACATCGCCGGTGCCGGCCTCGCCCTTGGAGCGGATCATCGCCGCGCCCTCGTTGATGCGGCGCAGCGCTTCACCCAGGTTGGTGGCGCCGCAGACGAAGGGAACCTTGAAGTTCCACTTGTCGATGTGGTTGACGTAGTCGGCCGGGGTCAGGACCTCGGACTCGTCAATGTAGTCCACGCCGAGGGACTGCAGGACCTGGGCCTCGACGAAGTGGCCGATCCGGGCCTTGGCCATAACCGGCACGGAGACGGCATCAATGATCTTGTCGATCATGTCGGGATCGGACATGCGGGACACGCCGCCCTGGGCGCGGATATCGGCCGGAACGCGTTCCAGCGCCATCACAGCAACGGCACCGGCGTCTTCGGCGATGCGGGCCTGCTCGACGTTGACGACGTCCATGATGACGCCGCCCTTGAGCATCTCAGCCATGCCCCGCTTCACGCGGTTGCTGCCCGTGACGCTGTTCGCGGACGTACCGGCCTCGCTGCTTACATCAGGTGTAGACACAAAAACCCCTATGGGTAGATAGATGACCTTCGCCGGTCGTGCAGGGCGGCACGGAGATGCCACGTGTACACACACCGGGTTGCCGGATCCATTGACCGGGCAGTCCTAATACTAGTCTCACCGCGGCCGGCCGGCTTAATTCGCGTTAATCCGCCGGTGACGGTTCCGCAAGGGCCTGCCGGCGCACCGAGACCACACGCTGGACCACCGTGATGAAGCTGGCCACGGCCAGGAGCAAAAGCGTCACCAGCAGGACCACCTCCGGAAGTCCCAGACCAGTGAAACCGGTGACAACCAGCACCGAGACGAGGCGCTCCGCCCTTTCGGCGATGCCGGTATTGGCGGTGAATCCCAACGACTCCGCCTTGGCGCGGGCATAGGAAACCACCATGCCCAGGACAAGGCACACCATGGCAGCCACGGCGATGGGGACGTTGGCCCCGCCGGTGAAGTACCAGACAGCCAGGCCGGCGAACAGCGCGCCGTCGGCAATCCGGTCGAGGGTGGAGTCAAGGAAATTCCCCCAGCGGCTGCCCACCTCCCGCATCCTGGCCATGATTCCGTCCAGGACGTCGGAGAAGATGAATGCCGTGATGAACAAAGTTCCCCACCACAGCTGGCCGAGCGGGTAGAACACCAGCGCGCCCACCACCACACCGGCGGTGCCGATAACCGTTACCGCATCCGGCGAGATTCCGATTTTGAGAAGCCAGCGGGCAAGCGGGCTGAACAGCGCGGTGAAGAATCCGCGCGCGTGCCTATTCAGCATCCGTCTCCCCGGGCCAGGCGTCAGCCACCTGCTGGCGGACCTCGTCGAGGGTCTGCGTGATGGCCTTGGTCTGGGCGATGATGGGGAAGAAGTTCCCGTCACCGCCCCACCGGGGAACAATGTGCTGGTGCAGGTGCGCGGCGATGCCGGCACCGCCAACAACACCCTGGTTCATGCCCAGATTGAAGCCGCCCGGATTGGCCACCTTCCGCAGCACCCGCATGGCTGTCTGCGTGAGGTCCGCAAACTCCGCCGTCTCATCAAGCGTCAGGTCGGTGTAGTCCGGGATGTGTCGGTATGGGCACACCAGGAGATGCCCGGGGTTGTAGGGAAACAGGTTGAGCACCACGTAGCAGGTCTTTCCGCGGTGGACGATGAGTGCTTCCTCGTCAGTCCGTCCGGGGCCGATGCAGAAGGGGCAGTCATTTTCGTTCTTGAACTGGTGCTGCCCGCCCTTGATGTACGCCATGCGGTGCGGAGTCCACAGGCGCTGGAAGGCGTCCGGGACACCGGCGAGGTCAAAGTCGTCGGTAACGCCGGCATCTCCCGGATACCCTGCTCCTGTGTTCTCCTGCACGGTGCTGTTCCGTTCCGCTAGCTGGTCCGGTTACGGACGGCTTCCGTGATCCGCTTGACGGCCTCTGCCACAGGCACGCCGTTGTCCTGGCTTCCATCGCGGAAGCGGAACGAGACAGCGCCTGCTTCGGCATCGTCACCGCCTGCAATGAGCACGAACGGAATCTTGTCCTTGCTGGCCGTGCGGATCTTCTTGGGGAACCGGTCCGAGGAAGTGTCCACTTCCGCGCGGATGCCTGCTGCCTTCAGCTGGTCCACGACGTCGAACATGTACTCGTTGAAGGTCTCCGCCACCGGAATGCCCACCACCTGGACCGGTGCCAGCCATGCGGGGAAGGCGCCGGCGTAGTGCTCGGTGAGCACGCCCATGAAGCGCTCGATCGATCCGAACAGGGCACGGTGGATCATCACGGGCCGCTGGCGGCTGCCGTCAGCGGCCTGGAATTCGAGTTCGAACCGTTCGGGCAGGTTGAAGTCCAGCTGAATGGTCGACATCTGCCAGGTCCGGCCAAGGGCGTCCTTCGCCTGCACGGAGATCTTGGGGCCGTAGAAGGCGGCCCCGCCCGGATCCGCGACCAGCTCCAGGCCGGATTCCTCAGCAACCTCGGAGAGGGTACGCGTGGCTTCTTCCCAGGCTGCGTCCTCACCGACGAACTTCTCCGGGTCCTTGGTGGAGAGCTCCAGGTAGAAGTCGTTCAGGCCGTAGTCCTTGAGCAGGTCGAGGACGAACGTCAGCGTCTTGGTGAGCTCGTCCTTCATCTGCTCGCGGGTGCAGTAGATGTGGGCATCGTCCTGTGTCATGCCACGGACCCGGGTCAGGCCGTGCACCACGCCGGACTTTTCGTAGCGGTATACAGCGCCGAATTCGAAGAGCCGCAGCGGCAGTTCACGGTAGGACCGTCCCCGCGAACGGAAGATCAGGTTGTGCATGGGGCAGTTCATCGGCTTCAGGTAGTAGTCCTGGGCAGGCTTCCGTACTGTACCGTCTGCGTTGAGTTCCTCATCCACGCGCATGGCCGGGAACATGCCGTCCTTGTACCAGTCCAGGTGCCCTGAGACCTCGTACAGATGCCCTTTGGTGATGTGCGGGGTGTAGACAAACTCGTAGCCGGCCTCGACGTGGCGCTGGCGCGAGTAGTCCTCCATCTCCTTGCGGATGATGCCGCCCTTGGGGTGGAAGACGGGGAGGCCTGAGCCGAGTTCATCCGGGAAGGAAAAGAGGTCCAGTTCCGAGCCGAGCTTGCGGTGGTCGCGGCGTTCTGCCTCTGCGATGCGTTCCTGGTATGCCTTGAGGGCGTCCTTGGTGGGCCAGGCCGTGCCGTAGATGCGCTGCAACTGCTGGTTCTTCTGGTTACCCAGCCAGTACGCGGAGGACGAACGGGTGAGGGCAAAGGCGTTGGAGATGAGCTTGGTGTTGGGCAGGTGCGGGCCGCGGCAGAGATCGCACCAGACGGTGGTCCCTTCCTTGCGCTCAACATTGTCGTAGATGGTGATGTCACCTGCGCCGACCTCGACGTTCACGCCTTCGCCGGCCTCTGCAGCCTCGTTTTTCTTGCCCAGCAGTTCAAGCTTGTAGGGCTCGTTCTTCATGGCTTCGCGGGCTTCGTCCTCGTTGACCACGCGGCGGACGAACTTCTGGTTCTGGTTGATGATTTTTTGCATCATCTTCTCGAGGGTTTTGAGGTCCTCGGGGGTGAACGGTTCGGCGACATCGAAGTCGAAGTAGAACCCGTCAGTGATGTACGGGCCGATGCCCAGCTTGGCGTCGGGACGCAGCTGCTGGACAGCCTGGGCCATGACGTGGGCCGTGGAGTGGCGGAGGACGTTGAGGCCGTCAGGCGAGTCAATGGTGACGCCTTCGACGTCGGCGCCTTCCGGGAGCTCCTGGTCAAGGTCCTTTAGTTCGCCGTTGACGCGGGCTACAACAACATCACGGCGCTCAAAGAAGAGTTCCGCACCGGTTGTCCCGGTAGTCACCTTGGTCTCTTCGCCATCGACGAGAAGGGTGATCTGCTGGGCATCTGACACGGGTGTCTCCTATTCAAAGTTAAGGCTTCATAGCTTGTGGCATACGGGGACCACAGCCAGCCATCGTCAATGCTATCGGTTCCGCTGGGGCCCGACCAACGCGGCGCACGGAAGGGTCAGCCGCTGAATCCCGTGATGGCGAGGCTCCTGGTGATTCCATCCAGCGGGTGCAGAACCTCCGGTTCCTGCGGACGGGAATCCGGGAACGGCAGGCTCTCCGTCCTGCCAAGGTCCCAGGCCATGCTGGCGCTCAGGCTGATTCCCCGTGGCCCGGTCCGCCTGGTGGTCCCGCGGATTAGCAGCAGCCTTGTGCCGAACAGGAGCATCCCTGCTTTTTCCTGGGCTTCATGGAAAAAGACCGAATCTATGCAACCGGTGCCGTCGTCGATACTGATGAAGACCACCCTCCTCCCACCCCTCATGGGCGGCGTCTGGGTTGCCACCCGCACCCCGGCCACCAGGACTTCCGTCCCGTTGCGCAGGCCAAGGAGTTTGTCCGCCGTGATGACGCCCAGCCTGTCCAGCATTGGCCGGTGGCTGTCCATCAGGTGGCTGCTGACGTCAACTGCCATCAGGTCCAGTTCGGCACGGACGTTGTCCACCAGGGAAGGCGCCGGCAGTCCCGGCTTAACATTGCGAAGCTCAACATCACCCAGGGGAAGGGCCAGCTGCCCCTCAAGGACCTCCACGCCTTTCCGCCCGCTGCTGGAACCCTGGAGCTGTTGCAAGTGATGGACAAGGTCGGCCCGGTTAGCCGCGCCGCCCGCCTCACGGTGAAGCGAATCAAATGCCCCCAGCTGGGCCAACCTCTTGATGTTGGGCTTGCTGACCCGGGAACGTGCCCTCAGGTCCGCCAGCGAGTCGTAGGGCTGGCCCGCAACGATCCGCTTGAGTTCCGTTGCGGACAGCCCGTATATGCCGTTGAGGCTCAGCCTGATTCCCAGTTTGCCTGCATCGTTTCCGGCTGCAATCCTTTCCACCCGGTATTCGCCCTTGCTGCGATTAATGTCCAGGGGAAGAATGGGAATGCCAAGCCGCCGGGCTTCCGCGACCAGCAGCCTCTTGGGGTACATGCCAGGATCGTGCTCCCACAGCCCGGCAAGGAATGCTTCAGGATGATGGGCTTTAAGCCAGGCCGACTGGTAGGTAGGGACGGCAAAGGCGGCACCGTGAGCTTTGCAGAATCCGAAACTTCCGAAAGCCTTCAGCGTTCCCCAGACGTTGTCCACCACCTCTGGCTGGTAACCCTTGATCCGGGCAGCCTTGCGGAAGAACTCCTCTACCCCCTGTTCGAGAGCCTCGTTTCCCAGGGCCCGGCGGAATTCGTCGGCCCGGGCCAGGCCGCAGCCGGTCATGACATCAAAGGTCCGCAGTATCTGTTCGTGGAAGACGGTGACACCATGGGTTTCCGCCAGCACGGGTTTCAGGTCCGGATGCGGATAGACCTCGGGCGCGAAGCCGTGACGGTGTTCCAGGAAGGGCCGGACCATGTCCGATTTCATGGGGCCCGGGCGGAACAGGGAGATATCAATGATGAGGTCGTTGAACTCCCGGGGGGCCATCTTGCCGATCAGTTCCCGCTGGCCGGGTGATTCAATCTGGAAACAGCCCAGGGTGTGGGTGCTTCTGATGAGTTCAAATGTCGCCTCGTCATCAAGGGGAACGGCGTTCAGGTCGATATGGCCATTCTCGGCAATGTAGTCAGGACCAGTCCCGCCCGGACCGGACGGATGCCGGCCGGCGGCAACCACCTCTTCCTTGGACGGGTGGATGCGGATGACTTCACGGACGGCAAACGCCATGGCGCTCTGCATGCGGACTCCCAGGACGTCCAGCTTGAGCATGCCCATGGGATCCATGTCGTGCTTATCGAACTGGCTCATGGGCAGGCCCAGCCCGCTGGGCTGCACCGGGGTGCGGTCCAGGAGGGTGGCGTCACCAAGGATGACGCCACACGGATGCATGGAAATATGGCGGGGCAGCCGGTCAAGCCGTTCCGTCAGGTCAACCAGCAGGTCAAGCTGCTGGTTGCCGTCCATTTCCCGCTGTTCCACCCGGCCGGCGAATTCCCGGAGTTCAGGTTTTTCCTGCAGGGCCTCGCGGAATTTCCGCGCGGAAAAACGCCACAGCTGCTTGGCAATCTCCCCCACCTCGTCGCCGTCCATGCCCAGGGCCATACCGGCATCCCGCACGGCACCCCTGGCCCGGTAGCCGTTCTGCATGCTCATCAGGGTGACCCGCTCGGACCCGAAACGCTTGAAAATGCGGTGGTAGACGTTGTGCCGCTCTGCGCTTTCAACGTCAATATCGATGTCCGGAAGGGTGGCCCGGTCCCGCGACAGGAAACGTTCAAAGATGAGGTCGTGCTGCAGGGGGTTCACCTGGCTGACATCAATCAGGTAATTGACCAGGCTGGAGGCGCCTGATCCCCTGGCTGCCGCACGCACCCCCATCTCCTGGATCATGCGTGATACCTCGGCGACGGTCAGGAAGTAGGAAGAAAACCCGAGGTTGCGGATGATGCCCAGCTCATGGTCGAGCCGGGAGAGCATCCTCTCTTCGGTAGCACCAGCAATTCCCGGAAAGCGCCGGCTGATACCGGCCTGGCACCGCTGCACCAGTTCAACGTGTGGATCCTGGCTGATCCCAATGACTGAGGCTTCGGGCACAACCGGCTGCTTCCAGCCCATGTCCGTTTCCGGATCTATCCGGCAGCGGTCGGCGAGCGCCTCAGTTTGCGCCATCAGCTGTTTCAGGTCTGCGGCACCGTATCCTGCCGCTGAAATGATCTCTTTGCCCAGCCGGAGCATTTCCGGGGCGGATTTCAGCCACCCCTGCCCGGTTGGCTGCAGCAGCGGTTCATCCGCAAGTTCGGGTAGGGATTTCAGGGTGCGGGCTGAGTCGAGCACATCTGCGGTGGGGGCGCCGTCTGCTGCGCAGTACCTGACGGCGTTGGTCAGGACAGCCGGAACCTGATGCTCTTCGGCAAGCTTGAGCATCCGGACGGCGTGGGCGGTACTCAACGGCTTTCCCGGGGCGCTGAGCTGGGACACGATTTCGGCCACCAGTGTGCCTGGGGGCATTGCATCCAGCCATTGCTTGAAAAGGGTGCGGGGGCGAAGGTAACGTCGCCCTCCCATGGCCCGTCCGACGTCGGAATCAGGCCCGAGCAGGACAGTCAGCACCGGTTTGAGGGTTTGCGGATCGAGGGTGCGGGACGCCAGCTCTGCCCGGGTGACGGCTACCGGGACAGTTCCACCGGCTTTTCCCGTGGTGCGGGCGTGGGCATCGGAAATCAGCCTGCACAGGGCGCGGTAGCCTGCCCCGTTGTTGTGGCCCCGGGCCAGTACCACCACCCTGCCCGCCAGCTGCGTGCGGTGGTCGCCGTCGTCGTCGAATACGGCAATGTCAACGCCAACGATGGGATCGATGCCTGCCGCCATGCATGCCTTGAGGTGCTTGATGGTTCCGTACAGCCCGTCCCTGTCCGTGCAGGCGAGAGCGGTTGCGCCGTCAGCGGCGGCGGCCTGCGCCAGTTCCTCGGGCCATGAGACGCCGTAGTGGGCGCTGAAAGCGGTGGAAACGTGAAGATGGGTGAAACTCATGCTGTCCAGGGCCGGAGTGCGTCATGGATACGCAGGAGCCGCCACCGGCCGCTGCGGATATGCCGGGTGAGGTCAAGGGTCAGCGGCTCTTCCGCGGCTTCTGTACCTCGCGCCGGGGTGGAGGGAAGCACCTGGACGCGCCAGATCTCATGGTCCACCACTCCGGGTCCGCTGCCCAGCGGTGCGCGGGTTTCTTCAGCCCACCATTGCCGGCGTTCGTACCAGCGCACCGGTTCAGCGCAGACGGCATAGGACCGCCCTGCCCACAGCAGGCCGCTGGGTTCACCGTCCGCAGTGCAGTCGACATCCACGGATTCGCTGAACATACCCATGGCGCCTCCCGGAGTGGATCTAACTGGAAACATTCGAACACATATTCGAATGGAACCAGTCTACCCCTGCTCTGAACGGGAGCATAGATGGGTCGAGGGAGCGACAAAAGAGATTGCACAGGAAGGGTGGACGGACCGATCACCAGGGAGCAGGATTGTGCCATGAAAACCCAAGACGCACTTCTGAAGCAGGCAAGCATCACAACCCAGGATTCCACCGTGGTGGCCACGTTCGATATAGACGGCACCATCCCGGATTCCGGTGCTTACGTGGTGGGGCTGATGGGGGCCACCCCCGACTATTCCTCGCAGCGGAGGCTGTGTATTGAGTTCATGAACGGGAAGGCCATTGCCTTCTATTCCTTCAACCGCGAACAGGGAGTCGAGGAGGACTACGACCTGTCCGGGGTAACCCATTCAGAGAACACCATCACCGGCAGCTTTCCCCTCGCCGCCCTGGACGGCCTGGGCAAGGGGCACCTCATGTCAGCCTTCAGCGAGGCGGAGGGCAGGGAGTACCAGCACGGCGTCCCCGTGGAGGAGAACCTGTAATAAAGCCGTTCAGGGAGGGCTTAGCTGTTCTCTTTGTGGACCTTCAGTTCCAGTTCGATGAACCCGGAGATCATGGCCCGGTACGTGGACTCGACGATGTCCGGGTCAATGTCCTTCTTTTCCGCGGCTGAGCGGACGTGCTCAATGATCCGCTCCACCCGGCCGGGCGCACGGACCTCGGCGTCGTCGCCCTTGAGCGTCCCGGCAATACGGATCAGCCGTTCGCGGCGGGCGATGAGGGTGACGATCTGCTCATCCACTTCGTCAACAGCAACCCGGACGGCAGCGAGCTGTTCCTTGTCGGCCAAAGCATCTCTATCGTTTCCTTGAATTGTCGCCATCGTCTGACAGTATCGAAGCATGCAGCCAAGAGTCGACTTCATTTCACTGGGCGTCCGCAGTGTTGCCGCGTCCCGGGCCTTCTATGTTGACGGGCTTGGTTGGTCTGTCCACCGGGAAGTTCCCGGCGACGTGGTGTTCATCCAGGTGAACCACGGGCTTGTGCTGTCCCTGTGGGATGTGAGCCAGATGCAGGCAGACGCCGGCGTCACGGCGTCCGGGGGTGTCCCCTGCATCACGCTGAGCCACAACCTTCCCGGCACGGAGGACGTGGACCGCGTCATGGAGGAGGCCGCCGCCGCCGGGGCGGAGATCGTCGCCGAGCCCATCACCCAGCCGTGGGGCGGCTACAGCGGCTACTTCGCGGACCCAGACGGTTTCCGCTGGGAGGTGGCGTACAACCCCACCTGGGCAGTGGACGACGACGGCGCGGTCACCGTTTAGCCCTCCCCCGAGGTTTGGTCCGGGCTGCTGGAGGGCCCGCTGCTAGAAGAGTGCTTCCACGGGCCGGATCAGTTCCGGCCCGTTGTTCCTGACGTTGCCGACCTCTTTCCCTACGGACTCTACGTGCCAGTCAGCGGCCACGTCCTTGACCCCCGCCCGGACCAGGTCCACGAGTCCGGCCGGATCGTCGGCCTGGGGGTCCAGCCAGGCCTGCATCGTGGCTTTGTCCATTGGTAGGGGCACCCGGTCATGGAGTTCCGTGAGCTTTCCAAACACCGTGGACTCACTGCCAGGCGGGGGCGTGTCAGCGGTCAGGATGGACGTTGAGAGCAGCCACCCGCCCGGCTCCCCTGCCGGCCAGGAGGGATCCTTCCACCACTCATAGAGCCCCGCGAACACCAGGCCATGGCCAGCGCCCGGGTGCACGTAGTAGGGCTGCTTGGACTTCCCGGGCCCCTGCTTCCATTCGTAGTAGCCGTCTGCCGGGACAGCGCAGCGGCGGGACTGCATGGCTTTCCGGAACGCCGGTTTCTCAAGGACGGACTCGCTGCGTGCGTTGATCATCCGGGAGCCGATTCCCGGGTCCTTGGCCCAGGACGGGACCAGTCCCCAGCGGGCGACGTGGAGCTGGCGGACATGTTTGTTCCCGGACTCGCCGTCCACCAGGCGTTCCAGGACGATGGGAACCGCGTCCGTCGGCGCAACATTCCACGACGGCGGGATGCTGACCTCGTCCTCAAGCTCGGCGTCGAACTCGGCAAGGAGGTCCCCCACGGCGCGTGCCATTACGTAGCGTCCACACATGGCTCCAGCATGCCATCGGCGGCAGGAGCTGTCATCCAAGGAGGCCCGGCGGGCCCCAGTACCGGGGAATAGCGGACTGCACGCTACCGTTACAGGAACGAAACCGTTATCAAGCACAGAGGAGAGCTCCGTGGACTTCACTCCCGAATCCGGCACTATCACCATGTTTTCCACCACCTGGTGCGGCTACTGCAACCGGCTGAAGAAGCAGCTTGATGCCCAGGGCATCGGCTACACCGAGATCAACATCGAGGAAGTGGAAGGCACCGCCGAACTCGTGGAGCAGCTGAACGGTGGAAACCAGACCGTCCCCACCGTCCTCTTCCCGGACGGCACCGCCGCCACGAACCCTTCCGCTGCCGAGGTCAAGCAGCGCCTCGCAGCCTAGCCGGCACGCCACCCCGGCTGGGACCAACAGAACGGGACCAACATTTCCCAATGTTGGTCCCGTTTGCTGTGCCCGGCAGCAACCAGCCGGGTCATGCCCCCAGGCTGCTGAACGAAGCGGTTCTCAGCGGCGCATGGCCGGCATAAACGGAAAGCAGGGCTTCCTCCACGGCTGGGACATCCACGCCAGGCACAAGGTCGTCCACCGCCCCTGCCGTGGCAGGGTCCCAGTCCAGGCCCAGGGCGGCGTAGCTGTCGGTCAGCACTTTGCGGATCGGCGCCGAGTTTTCCACCACGATCACCGAACTAAACAGCCAGCCGCCGGCCACCACGCGCTGGGCCGTACCCACCAGTTTCACACGGTGCGCGCCGTCGGCCGGGTCCGTGCCGTGCACGCTGAACTCGCCGGGGCAGTATTCCCCGGGAATCTCGCCCACAGCCGCCTGCACGCCGACCCGGCGCAGGGCGTCCGCAAACAGCTCCCCGAAGTACCCGAACCTGGTTTTGGAACCGGCGATGGCATCCGGATCGGGTTCAATATGGTCCACCACCAGCGTGCCCTCGTGATAAGCGGCCGCCCGGCCTCCTGCCCGGCGGACCAGGGGTTCGAAGCCGTTGGCACGGCACGCCTGCGCGGCGGCGTCGAATCCCGGCAGGCGGGTGTCGCGCTGGCCGAACGCGACCGTGGGGGCGGGACGGTACAGCCGCAGCGTGGGACCGATGTCCCCGCTCCTGACCCTGGCCAGCAGTTCCAGGCCGAATTCCAGGTCCCGGGCGGCGCCCAGCGTCTTTTCCTGCCGCACCACTGTCAGGGTGCGGGGCCCCGGACCGCCGTCGTTCATATTGCTAAGCTCCCTTATGGTCATTCTGCAATTCCTCGTTGTCGCCGCCGCCTTCGCAGCGATCGACGCCATCTGGCTCAGGCTGATGAACCCCTTTTACCGCAGCCACATCGGCGAACTGCTAGCGGACAAACCACACCTAGGTTACGCCGTGGCGTTCTACGTCATTTACATCGCCGGGATTGTGTTCTTTGCACTGCGGCCCGCGCTCGACGGCGGCAGCTGGCTCACTGCCCTGGGTTACGGTGCGGCCCTGGGCGCCTTCGCCTACGCCACCTACGACCTCACCAATGCCGCCACCCTGAAGGTTTGGCCGCTGCAGCTGATTGTCGTGGACATGCTGTGGGGCGCCGTGCTGACAGGCCTGTCAACACTCGCGGGCTGGCTGGTTTTCCACGCCCGGACCTGACGCTCGCGCCAAGGCCGCTCCGGCAATGCCCACGCAGCGGCTGCGCCCCGGGCACTGCCGCTTCAAAGCCCGCGGCGGCCTGCCCACATCCCGTGCAGCAGCGGGACTGCAGAACCTGCCATGAGGATGCCGCCCAGGACGGCGTCGTCAGCCCGCACGATGGCGCCGGCGATGAGCAGGGCGGCAAACACCAGGGCAGAAGCAGAGCGCCGGTTGGTGCGGTCCAGGCGGGCGATCTGCCGTTCAAGACGGGGGTTGGCAACAGCGAGGGAGCCTTCCTCAAGCCGTCCAGCCAGTGCGTCCAGGCGCTTCGGCAGGCGCAGTGCGGTCGCTGCGGCGTCGAGGGCCTGCTGGGCCACGTCCTCCACGATGTTGCCGCGCTCGTCGCGCAGAAGCCTGGCGGCATACGGTTCCACGGAATCCCAGAGGTTGAAGCGCTCATCGAGCGAGCTGCACACCCCCGAGGTCAGCGACATCGCCCGGATGATGAGCAGGAAATTCTCCGGGAGCTGGAATGGCAGCGAGCGGACCACATCGCCGAACTCCACCGCGAAGTCACGGAACTCCCTCGGATCCACTTCCCGGAGCTCAGCGAACCCCATGCCGCCGAAGCGGGCGAAGAGATGCGTCATGGCGCGCTCCATCTCCACAGTGTCGGCTGACGGCGCCAGCACGCCGACGTCGTTGATCGCCGCCACCAGCCCCCGGCCGTCGCGCGCGGCGGCAGCAATCAGCAGCTTCCGGAGTCCGCTACGGGTGGAGGAGGTAATTTCGCCCATCATGCCGAAGTCGATGAATGTCAGCTTCCACGGGCGGTCGCCGGCCGGTGCGGTGACGGGAGTGACAAAGATATTTCCGGGGTGCGGGTCTGCATGGAAGAAGACGTTGGTGAACATCTGGTCGAACATGACGGCGGCGAACACCGGAGCCACCTCGGCCGGATCGATGCCCGCCGCCCGGAGGGCCCTGGCCTCCGTGATCTTGATGGCCGTGACGTCTTCAAGGGTGAGTACGCGGCGGGTGCTCCGCTCCCAGGCAATGCCGGGCACGCAGACCCTGCCGTCGTCGGAAAAATCGGCGGCGAAGCGTTCGGAATTCGCCGCCTCGTGCAGGTAGTCGATCTCCTCGAAACTGGTCTGCGCAAACTCCTCCACCAGGGCCGGCATATTGGCGCGGCTGGACACCAGGCGAATGCGGCTGAGCCAGCCGCCTACCTTACGCAGGGCTGCAAGGTCGACGTCGACAATCGCGTCAATGCCCGGACGCTGCACCTTGAGCACCACGTCGGTGAATCCGGTGTCGGCCGCATCCGATGCACGAAGGCGTGCCCGGTGCGCCTGCCCCAGCGACGCGGCAGCGATCGGTACCTCCTCCACGAAAGCGAACACCTGGTCCAGCGGAGCGCCCAACTCCACCTCAGCCAGGGCGCGGATCGAAGGAAACGGAACGGGCGGGACCTCGTCCTGGAGGCCCTCAAGCTCCCTGGTGATCTCGGGTGGCAGAATATCGAGCCTGGAGGAAAGGAACTGTCCCACCTTGATCATCAGGCCGCCCAGCTCCACGGCAAGTCCATGGAAGCGCCGGGCGAAGCGCTGCATCCGCCGCGACCGCGTACGTTCTGCGACCCGGGCTAGTCCGATCCGCGGGAGGAACAGTTCAAACCACCACGTCACTGCCAGGTTCCAGGCGGCAAAGCGCAGGATGCGCCGGTAGCGGGCACGGGTGTCCCCGGCGCCCGCGGCCGAAGCGGCACGATGCGGGCGGACAGACGCCACCCGCGTCAATCCTGGGCGAGGATCGCGTAGAGCCGGCGCCGTGCGTCGTCGAGCACCGCCACGGCCTGCTGCACCTGGTCCGGCGAGCCCGTGCGGCCCACCTGGGCTGCAGCCTGCGCGAGCTCCACCCCCGCTTTGGGCAAGGATCCAAACCCGCCGGGATGGGGCCCCGGCGAGTCCCAGGGCGTTGCTCCGTGGTCCTGCGCAACTTCCTCGCGGCCGGCCTCGGTCAGTGAATAGATCTTGCGACCGTTGGACTCCTCGGCGCTGATGGTGCCCTCGTCCGCGAGCAGCTGCAAAGTCGGGTAGACGGAGCCGGCGCTGGGCTTCCAGCTGCCGCCGCTGCGCTCCTCGATCTCGCGGATGATCTGGTAGCCGTGCATCGGCCGCTCAGCAAGGAGCGCCAGCACCGCGGACCGCACCTCACCCTTGCCAGCACGGGTTCCCGCGCGTTTCTCAAACCGTGAGCGCAGCTCCTCAACGGCCTGCCACATGCCGTCGATATTGCTTCCGCCGAATCCGGCTGCCGGGTATGAACCACGCATGATGATCTCCTTTGAAAACCGCCAACGATATACAACGATACTCAACGATACATCCACCGGAACGGGCGGTTGTTTCCACTGTGTGGCGGCATTCTGGATCGCCAAGTGGTGCTTCGCATCAGGGCCCGGAGTCTGCTCGGGTGCCGCTGCGTCTCGTATCCCTAGGGTTTCGAGACACCCAGGTTACGGGACACGTTGAGTCGTAAGGGGATTCTCCACCGGACACCAGGAGCGGGCGGTGCGCCTTGCCCGTCTTGGCAGGGTGGTTCCGAGTTCCCGTCAGTCGCCTAGGAGCCTGCGTTCGTGAGCGAATGCGATTAATTGCAATCTGGTACGCAGAGCCAGCTTGTCGAGGACGCTTCGCAAGTGTGTTTTTACTGTGGCATCGGAAACGAACAATGCTTCGGCTATGTCCCTGTTACTGAGTCCTTTGGCGGCTAGGAGAAACACGTCCCTCTCACGGACTGAGAGGACGTCCAGAACCGAGAGATCCGGGCCCACACTCGGACCGCGGCTCGCGGCGTGTTCGAATAGTGAGTGCACCGATCCTGGCGCTATGACTGAGTAGCCGGAATGAATGGTCCTGATTGCTGCCAGCAGGAATTCGGGTTCCGCGCTTTTGAGCAGATATCCGCTCGCCCCGGCCTGGACGGCATCCAAAACGGCGTGATCGCGGTTGAAGGTAGTAAGGGCAATTATCCGGGGCCTGTCAGAGTTGCAAGCATCTGCATCGTTGATAATTCGACGGGTGGCGGTGACTCCGTCCATGACAGGCATGCGCAAGTCCATGAGCATTACATCCGGACGGCGTTCGGCTGCCAGTGCCACGGCCTGTTCCCCGTCGGCGGCCTGGCCAACGAAATGCATATCGCTTTGGCTTTCTACAAGCATCCGGATACCGGCCAGGAACAGCGGCTGGTCATCAACCAAGGCAACGCTGATACGAGTTCCGGTTTCAGTCATTACGGTCCGCGTCTCCTGCGGCCGCCACTTGTAGGTCGTTATGCGTCAAAGAGTGCTCTTCGACGATGTTCTCGCGAGCGGAGTCCTCAACGTCTGTTAGGTAGGGGATAAATGCCGTGACACGGAACTGTTCGCCATCCGGTCCTGCAGTTATCCATCCCCCTGCTGAATGGGCACGCTCCCGCATGCCAGGAAGACCGCGTCCAAGGCGCTGTGGCCCTGCAATCACGGGGTGACCGTGTTTGCTGGAGGAAACTTCCGACGCCACATGAACCGTAAGCCCAGGCCCTGACCAGTTGAAGTGCAGACGGACTGCCGTGCCTCGCCCGCCATGCTTAAGAGCATTCGTGAGGCATTCCTGCACAATGCGGAAAACTGCCACCTGCTGTCCCCGAGACAGCTCCATGCGGGTTCCGGATTCGCTGGTCTGAATTTTTAGACTGCCATGCTGCAGCCCTTCGACTAGACCCTCAATATCAGTGAACTGCGGCTGGGGGACGGCCATACCGTCACCCCGCACCCCTTCAATGACACGTTGCGCGTCCACTAACGCAGTCCTCGCTGACCCTGCAATGTTTTCCAAGGCACCAAGAACTGCTTTCGGCTGATCTCTACTCAAGTACCGGCTGCCGTCCGCCTGCGCCGCGATAACAGCCAGAGAATGGGCAAGGACGTCATGAAGATCCCGGGCGATGCGCGTCCGTTCCTGCTCCACGATCAGATCGACCTCGGTCGCCTGCAGCGTCCTCTCCGCAAGCTCGCGTGCACGGAATAGGCTGCCCCTTTCCTGATACAGCGACAGCAGTAGACCGAGGCTGAAGCACGCCGCAGCGATCATCATTAGCAAGGCAAAGAGTTGCCAGCCGTTCCGAAGAAGGATCCCGCTGTCCCCACCAATTTGGCTGAACCAGCCCACTCCCGCGCCGTACCTCCATGACAGCATAAGGAAGGTCATGGAGGACGCGAAGAGTACGTTCGCGCCGGCAGCGGCAAGCCGCATCCGTCCCTGTGTGGTCCAAGCGATAAAGGCCAGCGCGATGAAGGAGCCAATGTAGATCGCCCAGTAGTTGGCGTACATGGGCGGAATCAGGTGAGCGAGCTGGCCGATGAGCAGCAGTCCAGTGAGCGCCAAGGAAACCGTCGGCTGCCAAACGGCGACCGCGATCGCCAGGGTCATCAACACGAGTGGCCAAGTGCCTTCCCAGGTATCCAAACTTCCTGGACCCCAATGGCCTCCGTTGGGTCCCATCCGGCCCGCTTCAGCCACACACCAAAGGGCAAAGAAAATGCCGGCCGCAACTGGGGCGCCCCAACGCCGCGCAAACTTCAGAATTGGTTCCATGCCTGTCACCCTATCCACGGCAATCAGGCCCACCAGGCCATATCGGCCCGATCTCCACCTAGAAGCTAGGACAATTCAACCTTCAGGTCAGCATGCAAACCCCTGTTGGCCGGTGCCCCGTCTTCTTCGATCCGCCGCATACCTGCTGGCCGCCCGGTAGAGGATCCTTCAGCAGCGCGCGGTTACTCGTCGTAGCCGCTTGCTCGGCGCAGGTCGACGGTTAGAGCGCGGGGATTGTTTATCTGTCCAGGCATCTCAGGCTTGCTCGGAATCTGTCCCCAAGGGCGGACGAGGCCGTCTCCTTGATACCGAGGAATGAGGTGAACATGCAGGTGAAACACGTCCTGCCATGCCGCCTCGCCGCTGCTCTGAATCAGGGTCAGTCCTTGGGGATGCAGCTGTCGCTTGAGGATGCTGGCAACGCTCCAGACACCTCGCATTACGGCTGAAAATTCATCACCTCCCACATCGAACACGTTGACCGCGTGTATGCGTGGCACGACCAAGGTGTGTCCTCGAGTCGCTGGGGCGATATCGAGAAAAGCCACGACGTCATTGTCGGCAAAGAAAATTTGGTTGCCGGGATCACGCTCCACGATGCCGCAGAACAGACAATCGTCCCGGTCGGATTCTTGAACTTCTGGTTCCATGCTCCATGTGTACACGACTGGAACGTGTGCCGTTAGCCGGTGGTCAAGCGCGTAGCCAAGCCTGCTTTCTGCATCAGCGCGGTCACTAGCCTCCATACGCACGTTTACCCCGACGATGAAATGCACGGTGAAGGTGTCCTAAACGCTACTCTCCAAGTTGTCTGGAAACCCTTGGGAAACGAGACGTCTCAACGAGCTAACAGTCGTCTGACCTGCACGGTCACAGATTTTCTGTGGAATTTTGGACGCGCGATGGCATTGGCGATTCTCGTAACTATGTCTCATAACCTTTTGGCAAAAATCGAGTACTTGTCCTTAGTTATGAGACACCTCGAAGCAGCCCGTGACGAAACTGATTTGCTACCCAGTAGCCCGGCCCAACAGCGCTCCACTAATCGAGAACAGGCGGACCTTCTGGCCTCCGGCGTCCGCCGCTTATGACCACTACGTTGAGTACGGCATCTCTGGAGCGAGAGCTGCACGCCCCTATGTCGTCCGGCCCTCGAGGCGCTGATCGAAACGACACCCGGGCCATCTCAACCCTGGACAGACTCGGGCAATCCATCCAGCGCATGCCCGTCTTCGACGACGAACCCGGCAACGCAGACTGCGATCCCGAAGCGCAAGGTGCCCGCGAGCCCGGGATGTACCGGGCAGTCTTCTGCAGGCGGTCACAAGCATCCATGAACAAGCCAGTTAGCGGCGCCAAAAGACCGGCGATCCACCTCCGTGCTCCACCCCCGGCAGTCCCGTCAGGTTTTTCGCAGTGTGAGGATCTGCTCCGCGCGCCCGAACGGCCCCTGGAGGTCGTGCAGGACTGTGGAGGTCAGCCCTATTCCGTCCCCGCCGAACGAGACGGCGTTGTCCAGGCCCAGCCACTCCCCTTCGGGCCGGCGGTACATGTGGATCTGCAGGTCAAGGTTGGGAAAGGAGTAGCTGTCCTTGCCGGGCGGGACCCTGGCCGCGATGCCGTTGGCCGTGTCCACCATGCCCATGAGCCGGGCCAGGTCACCGCTGTCCGCGCGGTCCGTCAAAGGATGTTCGGTCCGGAGCCAGACCTTTCCGGCCCCGGGCCTGTGCCCTTCCGCAACCCGCATCTCCAGCGAGCGGATGTAGCCACCGGGCCACACGGACGCGCCGTCGTACGGCTTGCAGTCTTCCGGACCGGGAATGGGGGTATCCTCGATGGCGGCTACCGGTGTTGTATCGCTGGTGGCCAGCCGCCAGGCGGTGGCACGGATGGCGGTGCGCCCGCCCGCCACCAGCTCGGCCTGCAGGAGTTCGATGGTCTTTCCGGGCCGGAGGGTGGTGGCCGCGATCTGGAATTCGCCGCCTGGGATAAGGCCGAGGATCTCGTAGCTGATCCGGCCCATCCGCATGTCCGGCCGCGGGTCATGGCGTTCCAGGCTGTCCGCAAGCAGGCCCGACGCCGGCGCCATGTGCTGCTCGTGGACGTTCCAGGCACCCTGGGCATGGATGGTGGAACGGAAACGGCCTCCGCCCAGGTTCAGGTAGTAGAAGTTTCCTTTAGCCAGTTCAGGCAGCTCTGCGGTCAACGTTGGCCCCTTCGGAGTTCCAGTGAATCGGCCTTAACTCTATCCGCGCCGGGTGCCGCTGCTGCGCCGGACCCGGGCACGGCATTTCACCCAAAGGGACGCGGCGAAATGTTGGCCACTGGTGGGATCCATCCGACTAGACTCAGGAACTGGTCCTGTCAGCAACCCTCGGAAGAGGTGTTCCATGCGCGTCATCAGCTACAACCTCCGCAAGCACAAGGCGAGCGGCGAACTCCTCGCCCTGGCGCGGAACCATGACATTGATGCGCTCTGCCTCCAGGAGGTGGATTCCAGTGATCTTCCCGAAACCCTGGGGCCACTGCATCTGGCGGATGCCACCAAGGGCAACCGGCTGGGGCTGGCCATCTACTACCGCACCAGCCGCTTCACCGCCCTGGACACCCAGTCCTTCGCCCTGAAGAAGTCGATGCATGACCGCGTCCTGGCCCCGGCCCATGAGCGGCTTATCGGCACCCGGGTCATGGACAACGAAACGCAGCATGAACTGGTGATCGGCTCGTTTCACGCTGCCCCGCTCACCGCGTCCAACTCGCTCCGGCGCAAGCAGATCCACGCGGCCCATGCGGAGCTGCTGAGTATGGGCAAAGGCCTGATGACCCTGATGGTGGGCGATTTCAACTACCCGTTCTTCACCAAGAACCTGGACCTGCACATGAAGAACTCGGGCTATGCACTCTCTCTGAGCAACAGGCGCACGTACACCCGGTACAAAGTGTTCAAGGGCCACTTCGATTTCGCGACGTCGCTGGGCCTGGATATCGAAAGCGTGGAGACCCTGCCGCGGGGCAACTCAGACCACCTCCCCATCCTGGTCAAGGCGGAATACGGCCCGGACTACTAAGACTCGAGCCTTGCACGGAGGTCCGGCCAGGACGCTTCAAATCCGGGGTGCAGTTCCATGCCGGCCACCTCGGGCAGTGGCACCCACCGGAGTTCCAGGCTTTCGGGATCGCTGATCACGGGATCAAAGGGCTCCCTCACCAGCACCACAACCGTGGTGTAGCTCCAGTACCCCACGTCCAGCAGGGACGTGAAGAGCACCTCCACATTGTCCGCGGGCACGGCGGCTTCCTCATAGGCTTCCCGGAGCGCGCCGGTGACGGCCTCCTCGCCCTCATGGAGTGCGCCGCCGGGCAGCCCCCATGTTCCGCCGTTGTGGCTCCACACGGCCCGGTGCTGCAGCAGCACCCCCTTGCCGGGATCGTAAGCCAGCACCCCGGCCGCGCCGAAACGCCCCCAAAAGCGCCCGCGGCTTCCCTCGACCCAGGCGTCGCCGGGGTCCCTGGGACCGGTACGGACGGGAGGGGCGGAGGACGCGGTGGACGCCGGAAAGTGATCCATCGCTCCAGTCTGACAGGTGCAACGGGTGGGCTGCATCCGCCAGTCCGCTGCCCCGGTCAGGCCTGGTTCGCTGTACCGCGCTCGACGGCGAAATCACCGCCGGGGTACATGATGGTCTCGTGTCCGTCATCAAAGCGGACGCGGTAGGGCGGCGTTCCGCCCTGGCCGCGCACCTCAAGAATCACTCCATGCCGGTCCGCCGCCCCCACAGTCCTGCCGTGCACGATGATGCGGTCGCCCTGCGTTGCCTCCATGGCACTCACCTCCGAGCCCAGAGTACGACTGGCTGCCCGCCGGGAAAAGGGCTTGCGGTAACACCCGCCGGAAGGGTCCGCAGGAGAGGGCAAGAGGCCGGTCCTCGGGAAGCCGGCCGGCATGGCAGGATCTTTCCCATGCCGCTGAATCTTGTCCTGGTCGCCGATACCCATGTCCCCAAACGCGCGCGTGACCTTCCCGCACAGGTGTGGTCCGCCGTCGAAAGCGCCGACGTGGTCTTTCATGCCGGCGACTGGGTGTCCGCGTCCCACTTGGAAGAGTTCCGGCGGCGGAGCCGCCTGCTGGTGGGCGTCTATGGAAACAATGACGGACCGGAACTGCGCCGGAGCCTTCCGGAAACGGCGGAGATCACGCTGGAAGGCGTCCGCTTTGCCATGGTGCACGAGACCGGCCAGGCCAAGGGGCGTGAGGCCAGGTGCGAGGTCCAGTACCCGGAGGCGGACGTGCTGGTTTTCGGCCATAGCCACATCCCGTGGGACACCACCACCCCGCGCGGGCTGCGGCTGCTGAACCCGGGCTCGCCCACTGACCGCCGCCGGCAGCCGGCCTGCACGTTCATGACCGCCACGGTGGATTCCGGAAAGCTAAGGGACGTCCGGCTGCAAGAGGTCCTCCGGGATTGACCGGGTTTGGCAAGGGAGGCATCAGGTGCCTAGGCTTGGAACGGTAAGCATGCTTAGCTTTTGTCATCCGAGCACCAGGAGGACCACATGACAGACCAGTACACCTTCCGCAATCCGGTCACCGCGTACGAAAAGATCTCCCCGCCAAAGCAGCACCAGCCCGAGCCGGGACTGGATGCGGAGCTGGCACCCAAGGCCGACCTTGGCGAGGAGACCTACCGCGGTACCGGCAGGCTTGAAGGGCGCAAGGCGATCGTCACCGGCGCGGACTCAGGCATCGGTGCAGCAACGGCCATTGCCTTCGCCCGGGAGGGGGCCGACGTCGTTCTCTCCTACCTTCCGGAGGAAGAAGAGGATGCCGCCCGCATTGCGGGCCTCATCGAGGCCGCCGGGCGCAAGGCCATCAAGGTCCCCGGTGACCTCAAGGACGCGTCCGTGTGCCGCGACGTGGTGGACACTGCCGTGGCGGTACTGGGCAGCATCGACATCCTGGTCAACAACGCCGGGAAACAGGTGGCGCAGGAGGACCTCGCCGACATCACCGATGAGCAGTTCGACCACACCGTGAAAACCAATGTGTACGCGATGTTCTGGTTGACCAAGGCAGCACTCCCCCATATGCCGGCCGGGTCAACAATTATCAACACCACGTCCATCCAGGCCTACAGCCCATCCCCGACGCTGGTGGATTACGCCACCACCAAGGCCAGCATCAACAACTTCACGAAAGGCTTGGCGCAGCAGCTGGCGCCCAAGGGCATCCGCGTCAATGCGGTGGCGCCGGGTCCCATCTGGACCCCGCTGCAGGTCAGCAGCGGCCAGCCGAAGGAGGAGCTGCCTGAGTTCGGGCAGTCGACGCCGCTGGGCCGGGCCGGCCAGCCGGCGGAGCTCGCCCCCGCCTACGTCTTCCTCGCCTCACCGGAATCCAGCTATGTTGTGGGCGAAACGCTGAACGTCAACGGCGGCAGCCCCACGCCGTAGCTCCGGGCTGTACCGGAAAGATACCGACGGCGGTGCCCCGCGCCTGATGCGCGGGGCACCGCCGTCGGCCTTTTAGTTTCTGGCCCCTACTTCTCGTCCTCGCCTGCCAGCAGCTCGTCAGTGGCGGCGTCGGGCTGTCCATCGAAGAACTGGGCCAGGACCGTTTTGAACACCGTTTCCCCCGGAGCTGCCCGGAGGAACAGCGTCATGGAGGAGTGCAGCTTCCGGGCGTCGGTGCTCCCGAAGATGTCCTCCGCCGGGCCGCCTGAGTGGTTGGTGACGGCCAGGGCGGACTCGAGCAGCCGTGGGCCCAGCACCGTATGGGCCAGGTACTCCCGTGCTTCAGCCAGGGAGCTGATGGCGTACCGTCGTGACATTTCGCTGTGGCCCAGGCCCGCGAACTGCGGAAAGATGAACCACATCCAGTGGCCGGATTTCCGGCCCAGCTGCAGTTCCGCCAGCGCCTGGCCGTATGTGCCGCCGCTGTCCTGGGCGGCGACGAACCGGTCAAGGTTATGGGGATCGTTCATGGGTGTCTCCTTGTGGTGGGGCTTCGGGGGCGGCTTGCTGGTCAATATAGGCGGCGGCGGTGCGCAGCTGGCTGTCGGAGTCCGTCCGCCACCGGGCCAGGACCACGGCTGCGCGCTGCCGGTCCCGCCCGCCGAGCCCCGCCGGGAACGGCGCCACGACGTCGGACAGCAGCGGTTCCGCCAGTTCCCGGGTCCCGGCAGACCGCAGGAAGCCCTCAATACGGGTCAGGTCCGAGTGGCGCAGGAGTGCCCTGGTGGATTGCAGCAGCACAACAGCGGCGAGCCTGCGCTCAAAAACGGCCCGGGAACCGGGCCCGGGCTGGCCCCAGAGGGCGGACGCCAGCTGGACAACGGCGTCGTGGTCGAGGTCCTTGTATTTCCGGAGGGCGTCGCGGACGGTTCCCCGGACTGCGCCCACCGAGGAGCCGTAGGAAGCCAGCTGCCCGCCCAGCCTGTCCTCGACGTCGTCCGCCCGGTACCAGGCGCCCTCATTCTGCAGGGTGCGGTCAACGAAGCCTGCAGCAGCGGACACCCGGTCCAGGGTGCTGCTCATTGGCCGCGGCCCGCCGATGCGTGGCGGATACAGAACGGGGTCCACGGCCGTGCTTCCAGCCTGCCTTCGGCGATGGCTTCCCCGCAGACGGCACAGGTCCCGTAGGTGCCGGCGGCAATCCTGGCCAGGGCGGCGTCCACCTGGTCCAGCCCTCGGCTGCTTTGCTTCAGCAGGGCGGACGCCTGGGACAGCTCGAAAGCGATGGTGGAGCCTTCCGGGTCATGTTCGTCGTCCACATTCGAATCCTGGCGCGCCGAGTTTGCGGAGGCGATGTCTGCGTGCAGGGCCGGCAGGAGGGCCACCTTCCGCTCCCGTTCCTCCTCAAGAAGGATCCGGAAGCGTTCATAGTCAGGCATGGGAAAAGCCTACGCGGGGTCAGTACCAGTTCTTTGCCATGGAGTGGTTCCAGGCGGCGCAGGGCGAGCCGTACCGCTCCCTGATGTAGCCCAGCCCCCAGTCGATCTGCGTCCGGTAGCTGGTAAGCCAGTCGGCACCGGCACTTGAGTACTTGCCTGGCGGGAGGGCCTGCGCGACTCCGTAGGCGCCGGAATAGGGGTTGGTGGCGGTGGTCAGCCAGTTCGATTCCTTGGTCCACAGCTGGGCCAGGCAGAGGAACTGGTCCTGGCCCCAGCCATGGGCGCCCAACCTGCTGGAGGCGTAGCTTTTGGCTCCTGCCGGGTCATTGACCGCGCCGCCGGGGAGGGAAGGCACGACGACGGGCGGCGGGCTTGGCGGCGCAGGGGGCGGGCTGTCCGGGGCAGGGGTTGTCGGGGCCGGGTTTGCCGGAGCCGGATTGACGGGCGCGGGGGCTGGGCCGCCGGGCTGGGGCGCTTCCGGAGCCGCGGGCCGGGGAGCGGGCAGCGGCGCGGGCCGGGCAGCTGCGTCGGCCTGCCGGCGGGACTGTTCTTCAGCCGCGGCGCGTTTGGCCGCCTGGGATGCCTCGTAGGCGGCCAGCGCCGCCTGGCCCTGCCGGTAGGCGTTCTCCACCTCCGCCGTCGTGCCTTTGAGCGACGCCAGCTGCGCCGTTAGCTGCCCGCTGCGTTGCTTTTCCTCCGCCGCCTGGCGGGTCACGGCGTCCTGGGCGGACCGGGCCTCCGTGAGCCTGGCGTCGGCTTCAAGGGACAGCCGCCCGCGCTCATCCTTCGCAGCCTGTTCCTGGGCCGCCAGCGCAGCAGCAACCTTTCCTGCGGCCGACGCCTTGTGCACGAGCGCGGCGGTCTTGTCCCCCACGATCTGCACCACGTTGAGCCCGTGCACGGTGTTGCCCTGGACGGCGTCGAGGGCAACAAAGAACCCCATGTTCGTACCGCCGGTTTTGTATGACTGGGCCGCCAGCGCACCGAGCTCTTTCCTGTACTGGACCAGTTTAGAGTCAGCCTGCGCGGTCTGCGCCGCCAGGACTTCCACCCTTGCAGATGCAGCCTGCAAAGCCGCGTCCGTCACCGCGTACTCCGCCGCCGCCTGCACCGCGGCGGAGCCTGCGGCCTCGGACTGGTCCTGAAGGGCGGACAGCAAACCACCTATCCTGGCAATTTCCGCGGCCTTTTTGGCCTCGCTCTCCTTCGCGTCCTGCACCTCCTCCCAGGACGGGAAATCGCCGGGCGGGACCTCCGCAGCACCTGCCGGCGTGAGCCATAGGGTTCCCACCAGCGCACACGAAAGAAGCACCGCGGCGAGCCGCGCCCTGGGTTTGGTAACGAACCGGCACATAGTCGGGAAGCCTACCGCCTTCATCCTCAGGTTGAAGGCGGACGTTTCTACATCGTTATGGACCGAAGGCAGTTACGTTGACGGGAAGGACAGAAGTGCCGGCCTCTTACAGATGCTGGCCGAACCAGGCAAGGGTGTCATTCCACGCGGCCGTCGCCTGGGCTTCGTTGTAGCGGTCGCCGGTGTCGTTGTGGAAGGCATGGTCCACACCAGGGTAGACCGCGATTTGGTGGACAACACCGGAGGCTGCCAGCGCATCCTTGAGCGCAGGCATGGGCCCGGTAATGCGTTGATCAAGTTCAGCGTAGACCCCGAATACGGCCGCCTTGATGTCCGGTACTTTGGCCAGGTCAGGGGCGGGTCCGTAAAATGCCGCGGTTGCTTTCAGGCCGACCAGTTCGGTGGCCGCCTGCCAGGTGATGCCGCCGCCGAAGCAGTAGCCGGTCATGGCGACGCGGCCGCCGTCCACGAAGTCCTGGGCCTGGAGGTACTCCAGTGCTGCCGCGAAGTCCGCCACATGCCGCTGGGCGCCGGCCTGGGTGAGGGCGCCGGGTACAGCGTCCCGGTCCATGCCGGCTGTCCCGCCTTCTCGGCTGAGCAGGTCGAGCGCAAGGGCCGCATACCCCTCCTTCGCGAAGCGGCGGGCAACGTCCTCGATATGAGGCGTCAGCCCGCGGTTCTCATGGCAGATCAACACGGCGGGAGCGCGCCCTTCCTGCTCGGGCCTTGCCAGGTAGGCACTGACCGAGGCGCCGCCGGACGGAAACTGGACGGACGCCGTCGTCAATCCTGGCGCCCCCTCCGGGACAGAGAGCGGGCTTTTGGCCCCGGGCACCGCTCCCGACCCCGCTGTCCCGGTGGTCCCGGCAGCGGACGACGGGGAGGGTTCCGGGGTGGGCATGGGGTCGGTGCTCCGTGGCACCTCGCTGGGCGTGCAGCCCACCAGCAGCATCGCCGCCGACGCCGCCGCCATGCTGCCGGTGATGAAGGCAACACGCCGGGTGAAGGTCCGCTGGCTCAGTGCGCCGGTCCGGTAGTCATCGAAGAATTCCTCAATCAGGTATTTCTCATACTTGCCAAGCTGGGTCACAGTCTGCCTCCTCGGGGGTGCCGAACATACTCCTCCCCCAGCCAGCTCCGGACAAGGTTCCCCGGCGATCTTTGCCTTTCCTTTATGGATTCGTGATGAGAAACACTCCCGGCAAAATCGGCGAGCCTGTTCTGCGCACTGATGCCCATGGGTCACGCGTAATCCAGTCGATAGCGAAACCGAGAGAATCGCCTCGCATGTTATCCAAATGTGACAATGGGTGCTAAGTCGGGTTATGGTCTTCAGGTGTCCCTCCCAGACGGGACATTCCCCGTCAGAATGCCGAGCCCTGCCACTGACCCGGGAACCAACGCTTTCCAGCTGGCAGGGACGGGGGAACCAAGTTTCCGCGGCCTTTGAAGGCCTTGGGGTTAAGTCGACAGCGCGTCCGTTCCATTCGGAGGTGTTGCCGGCCGGGTATCTCCAACCCGAACCCGACAGCTCACCCCGCAGGCATGGGAGAGGCGATCAACTGTGTCAAAAAATTCCACCACTGCCCGTCACCGCGCAACCCCGGCCCGCTCCATCGCGATCGAAGGGCTGGCTGTTTCGGCCAAGTCCCTGGGCCGTCCGGCTCTCGCCGTAGCAGCAGCCTCCGGCATTGCCTTCGGCGTAGGCGCCCCGGCCCACGCCGGTGTGAACGGTCCGGACACCACCGAGACCGCTAGCGTCCAGGCGTCGGCCGCCCCTGCTGCAGCAGTCGCAGCCCCCGCCGCAGCAGCCGGCAACGTCCACACGGTTGTATCGGGCGACACCCTTGGTGCCATTGCGTCGATGCATGGTGTCAGCCTGAATGACGTCCTGTCAGCCAACGGGCTTTCCGTCTCCACGATCATCTACCCCGGTGACCAGATTCAGATTCCTGCTGCCGGTTCCGCTCCGGCTGCCCCGGCGCCGGCCTACGTCGCACCGGCTGCAGCACCGGCACCGGCACCGGTCCAGACCGCTGCTGTTACTACCCCGGCGAACACCGGAATGAACATGTCCTACGCGTCCGCACCGGTTGCAGCCACGGGCAGCGGCGCCGGAGCAGCCATCCTGGCCAACGCCTACGGCCAGGTGGGCCAGATCCAGGACTGCACCGCCATGGTGGAGAAAGCCCTGCGTACGGTCGGCAAGTCGGTCGGCGACCTTGCCCCGGGCCAGTTCTACCAGTACGGCACCACCGTGGGCACCCCCGCTCCCGGCGACCTGGTGATCACCGCCGGCCACGTGGGCGTTTACGCCGGCGACGGCCAGGTTGTCAGCGGCGGCGTGAACGGCAACCAGACCGCCGTTCACTCCATCAGCTGGCTCAGCGGCGCTTCCTTCGTCCGCGTGGCGTAGTCACCACAGACACAGACACAGGCGCAGCCGGCCCACAGGGGCCAGGCCACTCCAGCCAAGGCGGCAGCCGGGTTCTCCCGGCTGCCGCCTTTGTCATGCTTCCACGGTTTTCATTCTTGGTCCGTCCGGAGCCCAGCGCCGCCCGGGGTCAGGTACCGCAGAAGGTCCGGTAGGTGCCGAAGTCCTCCGGCGGCCCCTCGGTGTAGCGCTCCAGCCCCTGGCGTTCCTCGAACGGGGACTTCACCACCTCCAGGAGGCGGTTGAAGTGGCCCATGTCCCCGGCTGTTGCCGCCGCCAGCGCTTCCTCCACCAGATGGTTGCGGGGTATGTACACCGGGTTGACGCTGTCCATCAGCCCGGCGTCGCGCTTCAGGCCGGCCCAGCGCCCAGCCCAGGCATCAAACGCGGCGAGATCCAGGCCCATGTCCCGCGCCGGCCTGGTATCGCCCCTGGCGGCCTGGCCAAGGCTCCGGAAGAACTGTGTGTAATCGACAGGTCCGTCTTTCAGCAGGGCGATCACCCCGTCCACCAGTGCCGACGCCTCGTCCCCCTCTTTGCTTCCGGCCGGCCCGCCGTTGATGCCAAGCTTTGCCTTCATGCCGTTGAACCAGGCATCGCTGTACTGGCTGCGGAACTTCCCCAGCGCCTCCACTGCGGGGGCGACTGCCTGTTCCTGGTCCTCGTGGAAGAGCGGCAGCATGGCCTCCGCCAGCCGCGCCAGGTTCCACTCAGCCACCACCGGCTGGTTGGCGTAGGCGTAGCGGCCGCTGACGTCAATGGAGCTGTACACGGCCCCGGGATTGAAAGCGTCCATGAAGGCGCAGGGGCCGTAGTCGATGGTTTCGCCGGAAATGGTCATGTTGTCCGTGTTCATAACGCCGTGCACAAACCCCACCAGCATCCACCGGGCCACCAGCCCGGCCTGGGCGGCCACCACCGAGGCGAACAGTTCCAGGTAGGGATGTTCAGCCTGGGCTGCGTCCGGGTAGTGCCTGCTGATGGCATGGTCCGCCAGCCGGCGCAGGAGCTCCATGTTGTCCGTGGCCCGGGCATATTGGAAGCTGCCCACCCGGAGATGGCTGCTGGCCACCCGGGCCAGGACGGCGCCGGGCAGCATCGTGTCCCGCCGCACCGGGCGTCCTGTGGCCACAACGGCCAGGGCCCGGGTGGTGGGGATGTTCAAGGCGTGCATTGCCTCGCTCACAAGGTATTCCCGCAGCATGGGGCCGACGACGGCACGGCCGTCGCCAGCCCGGGCGAAGGGTGTGCGGCCGGAGCCTTTGAGATGCACGTCCCGCCGGCGCCCGCCAACGTCCACCAGTTCGCCGAGCAGGAGCGCCCGGCCGTCGCCGAGCAGCGGTGAGTAGCCGCCGAACTGGTGCCCGGCGTATGCCTGGGCAACCGGGGTGGCCCCGGCCGGGACATGGTTCCCCAGGAGCAGCCGCACGCCTTCGGGGGTCTTCAGGTATTCAGGGGCAAGTCCCAGCTCGCCGGCCAGGGCATCGTTGAGAACCAGGAGCCCGGGTTCGGGCGCTTCCTCGGCCTGCCAGGGAACGGCGAGTTCCGGGAGTTCACTGGCGAAAAGTCCTTCGAAGGTGACAGTTGATTCTGCTGCTGCAGTCATGAATCAACCCTAGCGCCGTCGTTTGTCCTGCGGTTGATCAGCCAGGTGATAAGCCACAGGATGACTCCAATGGCCATCAGTCCGCCGGCGATCTGGTACTGGATGATGTTCCTGCCCACCCAGGGTCCGGCAAGGAATGCGCACAGGGCGGCGGCAACGAGCGGAAGCTGGCCCGGGGACGTGAAGAACACCTTGCGGTGGGGGTCCCGTTTGCGGCGCAGCACCACGCAGGCCACGTTGACCACCGTGAAAACGCACAGCAGCAGGAAGGCGGTGGTGCCGGACAGGTTGGCCACAATGTTGCTTTCGGGATCACTGGTGACATACAGGATGAGGCCCAGTGCCAGGACAGTGGAGAATGCAATTCCCGCCCACGGGGTGCGCCGGACGGGAAGGACCTTGCCCAGCTGGCGGGGCAGGACGTGCTGGCGGGCCATGCCGTAAATCAGCCGGCTGGCCATCAGCATGTTGATGAGGGCCGTGTTGGCGACCGCGAAGACTGCCAGGAAGGGAAAGACCCTGTCGATCGGGAAGTCCGGCGAGCCCTTGTGGACCACTTCCAGCAGGGCCGCGCCCTCAGCTTCCCGGATGCCCTCGAGTTCGGTGGGCGTGAGGACGCTCACCACGGACACCGCCACCAGCATGTAGAGCAGGACTGCTATGCCCAGGCCGGTGAGCATGGTGCGGGGAAAGATTTTCTCGGGGTTCTGGGTCTCTTCCACCATGTTGACGGAGTCCTCGAAGCCCACCATGGCAAAAAACGCGATGGAGGTGGCTGCGGTGACGGCCAGGAAGAGTCCCTTGTCCTGGGAGTCGTTGAAGACGAAGATTTCGCCCGGGTTTCCGGTCCCCTGGGCCATGACAAAGAACCCGACGCCGATCACAATGCACAGTGCGGCCATCTCCACCACCGTGAGCACCACATTGAACTTGACGCTCTCCCCCACCCCACGCAGGTTGATGGCGGCCAGGAGGAGCATGAATCCAAGGGCAACCGCGGTGATCACGCCCTGACCGGGTTTGCCCATCCAGCCGTTGATCTCAAGGCCGCCAAAGAAGTTCTGGGCCAGGACGTTCGCAGAGGTGGACGCGCTGGTGATTCCGGAGCAGACCACCGCAAAGGCCACCAGGAAGGTGACGAAGTGGATCCCGAACGCCTTATGGGTGTACAGCGCGGCACCCGCCGCCTGTGGATACTGCGTAACCAGTTCAAGGTAGGAGAAGGCGGTCAGCGTGGCCACCACGAAGGCCAGCAGGAACGGCAGCCAGACGATTCCCCCCACGGTGCCGGCCATGGTTCCGGTCACCGCGTAAACACCCGCGCCGAGGATGTCCCCCACGATGAACAGCAGGAGGAGCTTGGGTCCCAGCACTCTCTTAAGCGTGGGCTCCTTGCCATGCGCGGTAACGTCTGACACTTCTTCTGAAGCTGCACTCACGAGTGACCTCCATGGCTGACTTGGCTGAACGAGGGGTTTGGCATCGATGCGGTGACCGGCCCGTGCTGCAGCGCGGCGCCTTGGGACCAGCGCCGCCGCCGGGGGAAGCCGATACGCTGCAGGTCCTCTGCGGCGATGACCGCCGCAGTACCCGCACTGGCGCGCGCCTGGGCCGAGAGCAGTGTGGCGTCGCCGCCGTACCGTGCGGAGAAGTGCGTGAGCACCAGGGTGCGGGCGCCGGCATGTGCCGCCATCTCTCCCGCCTGCCCTGCTGTGAGGTGGCGGTACTGGCCGGCCAGCCCGGCGTCGTCGTCGGCGAAGGTCGACTCGGCGACGAGGAGATCGACGCCGTCGGCCAGTTCCTCTGCGCCCGGGCAGGGCGCCGTGTCCATCACGAAGGCGAAACGCTGGCCCGGCCGGGCGGCGCTGACGTCATCAAGCCGCACCCCTGCCAGGTTCCCTTGGCGCTGCAGGCGCCCTGTGTCCGGCCCGGAGATCCCTGCCGCCTGCAGGCGTTCCGGCAGCAGAGTCCGGCCGTCCGGCTCGACCAACCGGTAGCCGTAGGTTTCTATGCGGTGCTTGAGGGGCCGGACTTCCAGGCCGTCAGCCACCGGTCCGCCTTCTCCGTGCGGGTGCAGCCCGAGGTCCACACCCGGTGTGCTGACGGACACGAGGGCCCGGACCACGTCCGCGCCGGAGGATGGGAAGTGGAGATGGACCGGGTGGGGCACGGCGTCGAGGGCCATGCGCGAAAGCACCCCCGGCAGCCCGAAGCAATGGTCACCGTGAACGTGTGTGAGGCAGATGCGGGTGATCATGTTCGCGGAAACCCCTGCGTGGATCATTTGGCGTTGCGTTCCCTCGCCCGGGTCGAAAAGCAGGCCCTCGCCGTCCCAGCGCAGGAGGTAGCCGTTGTGGTTCCGGGTCCGGGTGGGGACCTGGGACGCGGTGCCGAGGACGACGAGCTGGCGCATTGTTATTAAGGGCCAAAAAGCAGGTGCCGGAAGATCCGGTACCTGCTTTGTTGGTTGCGGCGGCGGCTTAGCGCCGCCGGAGCATTCCCATGATCCTGCCGGCTACGCCGCCCGGCCTTGCACCTGCGGCACCCGTGGTGCCGGGCGTCCGGCCGGTGGCATTCAGCCCGGTCCCGCGGGCAGTTCCGCCGGTACCCGTCCTGCCTGCGAATCGTCCAGCGGCATTTTTGATCATGCTTCCCAAGTTCATTCGAAACTCCTTCAGTAGTGATCCTGCCAACCGATATTCATCAGCCTGCTTATGATTTTAGCCTAGTTTGGCCGCAGGTCGAGGGGATTGGCCAAACATCCCCGCCATAAATGAAGTCCACAGCCCGGCCCGGGAGCTGGGGAATAGGGGCGGTTGCCCCTATCGGCGGGCAGGAACGGCTGCTAAATTTGCACGCCTCAGGCCACCTCCCCCCGCCAGGAAACCCGTTATCCGGAAGGTAACCATCATGCTTTCAGACACCTCCCTCCCCGTGATCAAGGCAACGCTGCCTGTGGTCGGCGAAAATATCCAGGAGATCGCCAAGCGGTTCTACCAGCACATGTTCGAGGCACGGCCTGACCTGCTGGACGGCCTGTTCAACCGGGGAAACCAGGCCGACGGCCGGCAGCAACAGGCGCTGGCCGGATCCATCGCAGCGTTCGCCCGGTACCTCGTGGAGAAACCCGACCAGCTGCCTGACCATCTGCTGTCCAGGGTTGCCCACAAGCATGTCTCGCTGGGACTAAGCCCCGACCAGTACCAGATCGTTCACGAGCACCTGTTCTGGGCCATTGTTGATGTGCTCGGCGAGGCTGTAACACCGGACGTGGCGGCTGCGTGGGACGAGGTCTACTGGCTGATGGGCAACATGTTAATCAACCAGGAACGGGGACTGTACAACGCTGTGCACTTGTCGCCGGAGACCATCTGGCGCACCTGGCGGGTGGCTGAGCGCATCCAGGAGACGGACGACGTCGTCACTTTCGTCGTGGAGCGCGTCGACGAGAGGGAGGTGAAGCCTTCCCTGCCGGGACAGTACGTGACCATCAAGATGCGAATGAAGGACGGCGTCCACCAGCCGCGGCAGTACAGCCTTACCCGCGCCGACGACGGCAAGCACCGGCACTTCGCCGTCAAGCGGGTGCACGGCCAGGGAACTCCCGACGGCGAAATGTCCAACCTCCTGCACACCGACGTCAAAGTAGGTGACGAGGTGGTGCTCTCAGCCCCCTTCGGGGATGTAGTGCTGGAGTACACGGACAGGCCGGTGGTCATGGCCAGCGCGGGGATCGGGGTGACGCCGATGGCCGGCATGCTCTCGCACCTTGTGAAAGCCGGGAGCCAGCGCCAGGTAATGCTCCTGCATGCTGACGACAGCCCGGATTCCTTTCCCCTGCGCCGTCAGGTCGCCCAGGACCTGGAACTCCTGTCCGACGGCACCATGCACACCTGGTTCCTCAACCGGGACCAGGACTCCAACGGTTCCAGCTTTACCGGATTCATGGACGTGAACGCCGTCGAACTCCCGCTCGACGCCGAGTACTATCTCTGCGGCCCGCTGCCCTTCCTCCAGTCCGTGCGGAGCAGCCTCATCTCCAAGGGCATTCCGCCCAAGGACATCCAGTACGAGGTATTTGGTCCGGACCTCTGGCAGGCCGACTTCCAGTAGGGAAAGGTACCGCGACGGAAAAGGTACCGCGACGCCGGGCGCCTAGGCTCCACGGGCGCGGCGTAGCGCTGCCAGCCGGGCAGTGTATTCCGTCTCGTCTATGTCGCCGCGGGCGAACCGTTCGGCAAGCAGGTCCTCCGCCGCGCTTCCACCGGGCCCGGTGCTCCCGCGCCCGCGGTGGCCCGGGGACGTGGAGCGGGCAAAAAGGACAAGGGCAGCGATGATTGCGCCCCAGAACAGGATGAAGCTCACCACCATCAGGACGAAACCCCAGGCGCCCATGCTTCCGTCCCAGTACATCATCGCTGCTCCTCCGCCCGGCTGCCGGCCTTTGCTCGACTATCTCCGCAGAGGGCGTCCGGGGCCAGAGTCCTTCGTCCCCTGGATTCCCCCGCCCCGGCTTAAGTGCTGTCCTGCTCCTCAACGCTCCAAATCGTCGGGTTCGAATTCACTGAGCGGCGACCCGCCGAAGGTTTCCTCATCATCACTGGCAGCGGCTTCGCCAAACTCGGCATCGGCAACAGACTCATCCTGGATCAGCGGATCCTCCTGCCAGCGGTCCGGATTGTTCTCCGCCGCGCCAGGGTAGCTGTCCGGCTCGCCATGTACAGGGTCTAGTTCAAGGGATGAAGCCGCGCCGGGGGTCTCATCAAGGAGCACGTCGTCATCCTGGACAACTTCAAGCCCCTCCTCGGGAAGGTTCTGTTCCGTCATGGTGATGCCTTTCTCGTGAATCGCCGGAGTAACAATAGTAAGCATACTGATCACATGGTGTCCTTGCTGACGTCCCCGCAACTGAGCCACCAGGAGCCTGCGCCGGAGTTCCTCGACGTGCCCCTCCATTGAAAGCGTCCAAGCCTGCATTTGCCGTGACCTTTGGCCCTATATCTGCCGTGGGCGTGGCGCGAGTCTTGTAAGTGACCACGCCCGCGCGAACCAGGAGATCCGGCCATGACAACTCGTCAACCGATCGCGGCAGCCACCAACGACTCACCGCAGAGCCAGGCGGCGGTTCTGTGGGCTGCACGCCGGGCGGAGCGGGCCGGTTTGCCCCTGGTGGTCCTCCACGTTGTGGACGACAGGTGGGTGGCTGAGCCGTACCCCTGGATCGGCGTCATGGAAGAGGCCGGTGACCGGCTCCTGCAGACGGCGGCCGGACGCGTCCGCGACGCGTTCCCCATCGCCATTACCACCCGGCTCCTCACCGGAAGCATAGGACGTTCGCTTGCGAAGTACTCGGCCAAGGCATCCATGCTGGTCATCGGCTCGGGCACCGGCCACCTGGGCGGTTCGCTGGCCGACCCGGCTCTCCAGGTTGCTGCCTCTTCAAAGGTTCCGGTGGCCGTGGTGGGAACACAGGACCTGGAGGGCCGCTCCGGCGTAGTGGTGGGTGTTGACGGTTCAAAGGAAGCCACGCAGGCCGTGGCCTTCGCCGCAGCAGAGGCCGACCGGGAAGGTGAGGAGCTGACCGTGGTGTATGCCATCATCGCCCCGGACCGGGTGGAGGATGCCGGCCTCACATCCACCAGCCTCGCCGAGCTCATTGCCGAAGAGGAGCGCCTTGTCCTGGCGGAGACGGTGGCCGGGCTCAAGGAGGACTATCCGGGCCTGCAGGTTCACCAGGTGCTGGAAACCGAAAAGGGTCCGGTTGAAGCCCTTGTGGATGCCGCCATGAACGCCAGGATGCTTGTGGTGGGCAACCGCGGCAGGGGCGCAATCCAGCGGCTCCTCCTGGGATCCACGGCCCATGGCGTACTCCGGCACCTGCCTTGTCCTACCGTCATTACCCGGATCCAGGCCAGCAAGAACAAGAACTAGGCTGTACCGGGCCTCCCGCTTCTCCCGCTCATTCACTGTTCCCCTCCTCCTACGTTCCGGGTTGGCACCATGAAGAAGACTGCTTCAGTAATAATGCTCGTCCTTGGGATCCTCATCTCGATGGTTGGCCTCGCCACTCTGGCCGGAGGTGCGGTGGCCTCGGTGGTGGGATCCGCGCAGGGAGACGGATACCTCACGTCAGGCACCGCCCGCCTGGCCGTTGGGTCCCACGCCCTGACCTCGCCCCGGCTTGATGCCGTCGGCGAGGGCATCCCGCCGCGCCTGCCTTTCGACGTCGGGACGCTGAGGCTGCGGGCCACGTCCGCGGACCCAGGCAAGGAGATCTTCATAGGCGTTGCCCCGCAGGACGACGTTGAGCGGTACCTTTCAGGCGTGCATCATTCGGAACTGCTTGAAGTGGACAGCCGGCCCTTCCGGGCCGAATACCGTGACATTCCAGGCACCGGCACGCCCGCACCACCTGCAGCGCAGGCGTTCTGGAGCACATCCGCCTCCGGCCCCGGCGAGCAGGAGCTCACGTGGGACCTGGCCGCCGGCAGCTGGGCAATAGTCATCATGAACGCCGATGGCAGCCTTGGGGTGGATGCCGAGGTGCAGGCGGGCTTCCGCTCCGATCTGATCATGCCGGCGGCCACAGGGCTGCTGGTGGGAGGGGCCGTTGCGCTGGCCATCGGGATCCCCCTGCTGGTCCTGGGCGCCATAGGGCTCGGCCGGCACGCGCGGCAGCAGCCCCGTGGGCCTGCCGCGCCGCCACCCGGGTACGGAACGCCACCGGGTTACGGGCCGGGTTATGGCACACAGCCGGGCTACGCGCCGGCGTATGGCCCACCGCCCGGCTATGCGGCTGGGTCTACACCACTGCCCGGACATGAACCACCACCCGGGCAGGCAGGAGCAGTGCCTGGAACATCAGCCCCCGGCACCCAAGGAGCGCCGGGCATGCCGGGAGCCGCGGTCCCCGGAGTCCCGCCGGTGCCCCACACCGGCGCCGCAAACCGTGCAGACCGCGCGCCATATCCCGCCCGGCTCTTCGGTGACCTTGACCCTGCCCTGTCCCGGGCAATGTGGCTGGTCAAGTGGTTCCTGGCCATCCCGCACTTCATTGTGCTGGTCTTCCTGTGGTTTGCGTTCCTCGTGACCACGATTGTGGCCGGCTTTGCCATCCTGTTCACCGGCCGCTACCCCCGGCCCCTGTTCGACTTCAACGTGGGAGTTCTGCGCTGGAACTGGCGGGTGGCGTTTTACGCCTACGCCGCGGCGGGCACGGACCGCTACCCGCCCTTCACCCTGGCACACACCGATTATCCGGCGGACTTCGAGGTGGACTACCCGGAGCGGCTCTCCCGCGGACTGGTTCTGGTGAAGTGGTGGCTCCTGTCCCTCCCGCATCTGCTGATCGTCGCAGCGCTGTCCGGCGCCACGTGGACGTGGGAAACCGAAACCACTGATCTGGGCACTACCTATGAGCGCGCAACGGGCCCGTCCCTGCTGGGCCTGCTCGTCCTGGTGGCCGTGGTGGCCCTGCTGTTCACCGGAAGGTACCAGCGGCCGCTGTTCGATTTCATCCTCGGCATCAACCGCTGGATCTACCGCGTCCTGGCCTACACCGCCCTGATGCGCGATGAATACCCGCCGTTCCGGCTTGACCAGGGCCCCGCGGAAGTTCCGCCCGCGGTATCGGGACCAGTTCACCAGGAACCATCACACCAGGAACCACCGCATCATGAAGTGCCGCGCCCGGAGGCCGGCCCGACTCCCGGATCATGACCTGGCAGCAGGTTGCCTCCTCTGCCATAACGAGCGCGGGAACTCCTGGGTCAGCAGCCTCGCCAGCCCCACGGCCATCAGCGGATTGGGAAGCGTCCACACGCCCAGCGGAGTGACCAGAAGCAGGAATACGATCGCAGCGAGGAGGCCCACCTTCACCTTTCGTCCATGGCTGAGGACCAGCAGGCCCACCACGATCTCACCCGCGGCCGCCAGCATACCCACCACGGTGGGAGCGGCAGCCACCACGTTCTGGAAAACCCAGGCGTAAACAGGAATCAGTGGGTCATCCGTCCCCATCGCAACAAACTGCTCCGGGGCCACAAAAGCCAGGAGGGCATTGACCCCCAGCGCCATGACGATGAAGAAGATGCCAATGAAGATCCGGGCACCGTTCGGCCGGGCAAAACAAAACACCAGGAAGGCCACGCAAAACACCAGCCACGGGATCAACTGTTCCATGGCCCCACTCAACCCGCATCCACAGCAAGTCTGCAGTGACTTTCGGCCCTACCTCCCGCTGTCCTGCCGGGACATCATTACGATGGACCACACGGGTCACCTGAGGAGCTGAGATGAGTACTGCTGGAGCGCCATTTGCCCGGATCCTTGTGGGCGTCGACGGCTCGGAGCCGTCCATCGAGGCCTTGCGGCAGGCCCAGCGCCTGGCAACGCCGCTGGGCGCGAAGGTCATGGCCAACGCGTATTGGGATTACCCGCAGGTCTACGCGGGCTACGTGATGATGGGCATCGAAGGTTTCGAGGAGCGCGCCGGGGAGATCCTCGATGAGGCGGTCAAAACAGCGTTCGGTGACGAAACGCCGTCGAACGTTGTTCCTACCCTGGTCCGCGGCCATCCGCGCGAATCGCTGATCGAAGCAAGCCGCGACGCAGACATGGTGGTGGTGGGACGGCGCGGGCACGGCGGCTTCGGCGGGCTGCTGCTGGGCTCGGTCAGCTCAGCCCTGGTGGCCCATGCCCACTGCCCGGTGCTGGTGGTCCACACTCCGGATGAACAGAACTAGGGGATTCCGGAGGAGGTCCACATGGCCGGGACCACGGCAGGCGCAGACCGTTGACGGAGCCGCTGCAAAGTGACGCACGACGACGGATGGCGGCAGCCGCCGTCGTGCTCGCCCTGCTTGTCCTCGCCATTGTTCTTGCCGTCTTTCTGCGGGCACCGGCGGGAAGTCCTCCACAGCCGGCCGCGCCCTCCGCCTCCCCGGGCGCGTCCACCAGCCCCAGTCCCGGTCCGGCGGCCTCCAGCGCCACTCCCTCCACAACCCAGCCCAGAACAGCCCAGCCCTCCCCATCCCAGCCCGTGGGGGCATCGACGGAAACACCGGAGGCAGGGCAGGATCCTGTCCAGCCACCCGTCACTGTGCCGCCCGTCCCGGTCCCGCCGCCGTCCGTGCCGGTAGCCGGGCCTGGCCCTGCGCCGGATCCTGTGCCGCCGGCGGCGCCGTTCCCTTCAGCGCTCCTGACCCAGGACCTCACGGTGATCCCGAACGCGGGCAGCGTGGTGGCGCTGACTTTTGATGCCGGCGCCAACGCGGCAGGACTGCCGAAAATCCTGTCCACCCTGTCAGCAAAGGGGGTCACTGGCACGTTCTTCCTCACCGGCAACTGGGTGGAGGCCAACCCCGGCGGGGTGGGACAGATTGTCTCCGCGGGGCACCGGGTGGCCAACCACTCCATGACCCATCCGGGTTTCACCGGGCTGGACGGCACGCAGATTGCCCGGCAGGTCCGGGGAGCGGAGCAAACCATCCTGGCGGCCGGAGGCGATCCGCGCCCGCTGTTCCGCTTCCCCTTCGGTGAACGGGATGCCCGCACCATTGCCGCTGTCAACAGCCTCGGCTACGTTGCGGTCCGGTGGACCGTGGACACCCTGGGATGGAAGGGCACCAGTGGCGGCGCTACAGCCCAGACGGTCGCGGACCGCACGCTGGCCGCCCTGCAGCCAGGCGAAATCGTCCTTATGCACATCGGTTCGAATCCCGACGACGGTTCCACCCTTGACGCCGACGCCCTGCCGGACATCATCGACCGGATCAGCGCCGCAGGGTACGGCTTCGCCACCCTCGACGCGCTGCTGGCCCCCTAGGACCGGAAAGGCCAGTCATGGAAAAGACCAGGCAGGCGAGATCCACCGGCAGGCGTCCTGCTGCGGCAGCCAGCGGAACGGCCGACCCCGCACACCACGGACTCCCCCTGCATGAGGTGGTCCTGCTGCTGGGGACAGACCACGTCCAGGGCCTCGCGTCCGCGGAGGTGGCCAGCCGGCAGGTCCAGTTCGGCGCCAACGTCCTTCCGCGCTCACGCGGCGGGGGGATCTTCCGGAAACTCGCGCGGCAGTTCAACAATCCGCTGGTGTACGTGCTGCTGGCCGCGGCAGCCGTCACGTTGTTCCTTGGTGAGTACCTGGATTCGGGCGTCATCCTCGCCGTCGTCCTGGTTAACACGGTGATTGGCTTTGTCCAGGAAGTCCGGGCAGAGGCTGCCCTGGATGCGCTCCACTCCCTGGTCCGCACGCGTGCAGTGGTGGTCAGGGATGGGCAACGGCTGGAGGTGCCCTCGGAGGATCTCGTTCCAGGAGACCTGGTCCTGCTCGAGGCCGGCGACAAGGTACCGGCGGACCTTCGGCTGGTCCGGCTGTCCGGCCTGCGGGCGGACGAATCCGCACTGACAGGCGAGTCCGAAGCAGTGGCAAAGGACGAAGTGGTCCTTCCCCCGACAACACCGGTGGCGGACCGCCGGAACATGGTCTACAGCGGCACCCTGGTGACGGCCGGCACCGGCGCCGGGGTCGTCGTCGCCATCGGCGGCGAGACGGAGCTCGGTGAGATCCATCGGCTGATGGGAGCGGTCCAGCCGGTAGCCACCCCCCTGACCCAAAAGCTGGCGCGCTTCAGCATGACGCTGACGGTGGCCATCCTTGCCCTGGCCGCCGTGACCTTCCTTGCCGGCGTGGCACGCGGCCAGGAGCCCGCCCAAATGTTTACGGCCGCCGTTGCGCTGGCGGTGGGGGCAATCCCTGAAGGCCTTCCCGCAGCAGTCACCGTAACGCTCGCCATCGGCGTCCGCCGGATGGCACGGCGCCGCGCGGTGGTGCGCCGGCTGCCGGTTGTTGAGACGTTGGGCAGCACCACGGTCATCTGTTCTGACAAGACCGGCACGTTTACCGAAAACCAGATGACGGTGCGGGGCCTCTGGACTCCGGCCGGCTCCTACGACGTGACAGGCTCGGGCTACGGCCCGGAGGGGCGTAGCCTTCCCGCAGGTGCGGGTGCGGGTGCAGGTGCGGGTGCGGGTGCAGGTGCGGGTGTCCAGGCCGCCGTGGAAGCGGCTGGCGGGGCGGCGGCGTCGGACGTGGCGCTGCACTGGTCCCTCCTGGCGGGCGGCGCCTGCAATGACGCGAAGGTGGTCAGGGAAGGGAATCTCTGGCAGGTCCAGGGGGACCCCACGGAGGCGGCGATGCTGGTGGCCGCCGGGAAGGGCGGCGTGGACACCGCGCAGTTCCTCGCCGCCACTCCGCGCCGCAGCGCGCTGCCCTTCACGTCCGAGCGCCTGTTCATGGCCACCCTCCACTCCCCGCGGCTCCCGGACGGAAGCGGCACCGGGAAGGACACCGTGCTGGTGAAGGGCGCCGTGGAACGGGTGCTGGAGCTGTGTGCCTGGCAGATGGACAGCCACGGCGCCAACGGGCACCTCAACAAGCAGGCAGTCCTGGAGGTTGCGCACCGGTTTGCCGGCACGGGACTGAGGGTCCTGGCGACCGCCACGATGCACCTGCCTGCCGGCACCGTCCTCTCGGAGGCAAACCTGCACGGGCAGCTGACGCTGACAGGGCTCCAGGCGATGTTCGATCCGCCGCGGGAGGCGGCAGCGGCAGCAGTCCGTGCCTGCCACCAGGCCGGAGTGGCCGTCAAGATGATCACCGGGGACCACGTGGGAACGGCCGCCACCATCGCCGAGGCCGTGGGCATCACCGCGGACCGGGCGGACGGGACAGCGCTGACCGGAGCGGAGCTGGACGCGATTCCCGCAGACCAACTGGCGGATGCGGTGGAGCGGGCAACAGTTTTCGCGCGGGTATCCCCCGAGCAGAAACTTCGCCTCATCGGTGCCCTGCAGTCCCGGGGCCACGTGGTTGCCATGACCGGGGACGGCGTCAACGATGCGCCGGCCCTGCGCCAGGCGAACGTCGGTATCGCGATGGGCCGGTCAGGGACGGAAGTGGCCAAGGAGGCCTCGGACATCGTCCTCACCGACGACGACTTCGCCACGATTGAGGCAGCTGTCGAGGAAGGCAGGAACGTCTTTGACAACCTGACCAAATTCATCGTCTGGACCCTGCCCACCAACATGGGGGAAGGCCTGGTAATCCTCGTGGCGATCCTGGCCGGAGCAACGCTGCCCGTCCTGCCCACACAGATTCTCTGGATCAACATGACCACCGCTGTGTGCCTGGGCCTGATGCTGGCCTTCGAACCGAAGGAGCCGGGCCTCATGTCCCGCCCTCCCCGGGCCCCCGGCCGGCCGCTCCTGACCTGGACCCTAACCCTCCGGATCCTGCTGGTCTCCACCCTGCTCGTGGCAGGCACCTGGTGGATATTCGAACTTGAACTGGACAGTGGGGCGTCCCTCGCCGAGGCCCGGACCGCGGCGGTGAACGTCTTTGTGGCGGTGGAGCTGTTCTACCTCTTCAGCTGCCGTTCCCTCACGCGGTCTGTCTGGCGGATCGGCTTCTTCAGCAACCGCTGGGTCATCCTGGGCGTCGTGGTCCAGGCGGCCGGCCAGCTGGCCATCACTTACTCACCAGTGATGAACGGGCTCTTCCACACGGCCCCCATCGGTGTGGACACGTGGCTGCGGATCCTGGGCATCGCCGTGCTGGCTTCACTCGTTGTCGCCGTGGACAAGCGCTTCCGGCGCCACGCGTTCTAGGCAGGACCGCACGCCACACCCGAGGGAAGGCTCCTGGTGGAGGGGATGCTTGCCGAGCACCGCGTGATAGTCGATCTCGTGGAGGAACTGCGCACCTCCAGCGGACTTGCCGCCGCCGTGGCCGGCTCTGCCATCCAGCGCTTGTTTGCCCTGCATCTGGACAAGGAAAACCGCCTGCTGATGCCCTTCATTGTCCAGTCCCCGGACATGTCCCTTGCCGAGTCAGTGCGGGGGCTTCACGAACTGACCGGAGAAGGCGCGGGCCACCACGGCGGAACGCACGACGACGGCGCGCACCATCGCTGATAAGCCGGACTTACTGCCCGTCGTCGCTTTTCCGTGCGTGGCTTCCTCTTTTTCCGTGCGTGGATTCCTCCGGGGCGTGGACCACCAGGACCGGACAGTGGGCGTGGCTGACGCACGCCGAGCTCACCGAACCCAGCACCAGGCTGCCGTGCCCGCGCCGCCCCACGATGAGGAGGGATGCGTTCCGGCTCCCCTCTATCAGTTGCTCGCTGGCTTTCCCCCGCACCAGCCGCGGCTGGACGAATGCCGGCAACTCCGGGCCGAAAGCGTCCGCGAGGGCCTGCTCCAGTGACTGCTTGGCGGCGTATTCGAAGCCCTCAATGCCAACAACGAGGTAGAGCCCATAGCCAGGCGGCACGTCCCAGCATGCCCAGGCCTCCACCGTGGCTCCGAGGGGCCCGGCCAATGACCCGGCTGTACGAAGGGCCGCGATCGAGGCGTCGGAACCGTCTACGCCTACAACAATCCTGGGGTGCCGCTCGGGGGCGTCCATGTGGCTCCGATCTGTTGGGTCTGCTCCCAGACTGTACAGGGTCCGGGCAACGGGATAGGGCCGAAAGTCACCGGCCGGCCGGGGGCGCCGGGCCGGTGGCGGACAACCGCCGGTGGTGGCGCGGCAGATATATGATCAGGACTCCAGACTTTGGTCCCTTCCAGCGGGTCCGCGCGGAAGGAAAGATGAGACCAAGCCCCTGGCGCGGGCTGCCGGCACAGCAGTGCAGGCATAGTCCTTAAGACAATTGGGAGCATAGGGTGCAAAGGCTTGAGTCAGGCTCGGACAGGGCCGCAGATCCCCAGGAGCCGCTTCGCGTGTTCATTCTCGATGACCACGAGCTTGTCCGGCAGGGGCTGAAAGACCTGCTGGAGGGCGAAGGGTTCGAGGTGGTCGGGGAAAGCGGATCCGCGGCGGAGGCTACGCGCCGTATCCCGGCGCTGCAGCCGGACATCGCGATCCTGGACGGACGGCTCCCGGACGGCACCGGCATCGAGGTATGCCGGGACGTGCGCTCGCTGGACCCCCGCCTGCATTGCCTGATCCTGACAAGCTACGACGACGAGCAGGCCATCCGCGGCGCCGTCCTGGCAGGAGCTTCCGGGTACGTCCTCAAGCAGATCAGGAGCGACGACCTCCTCGCCGGAATCCGGAGGGCCGCTGCCGGCGAGTCCCTGTTTGAGCCCGGAGTCAGGGAGCGGATCATCGCCGGGCTTTCCAAGACCCAGACAGACCCGCGGCTGGATGCGCTCAGTGCCCAGGAGAAGAAGGTCCTGACGCTGATCGGGCAGGGCATGACGAACCGCCAGATCGGCGAGGAACTCTTCCTGGCCGAGAAAACAGTGAAGAACTACGTGTCATCCATCCTGGCGAAGCTGGGCTTCGAGCGGAGGACACAGGCCGCCGTGTACGTCACGCGGAACAGTCACGACGGGCAATAGCGTGCCCCACGGGCCCGCAGCTGCCGGTCACGGCAGCAGTTCAGGGCGAGCCGCTTTCCGGTTCCGTCACAGCCGCTGGGCGGTCCACGTAATCCGGGTGCCCTCCCCCGGCGCGCTCCGGATGGTGCAGCTGCCGCCCAGCATTTCTGCCCGGTGCCGCATATTGGCCAGGCCACTCACCTGCGCAGGTTCGTCAAAACCGCACCCGTTGTCCTGGATCACCAGTTCAACCTGGCGTGGGGTTACGGACACGGCAACGCGTATCTCCTTGGCACCGGAGTGGCGGGCGGCATTGCTGAGTCCCTCGGAAAGAACGGAAAGCACGTGGCCGGCAACGTTCTCCCGGACTGCGTCCACGGGGCCGGTAAAGGCTACTTTCGGTTCCACGGCATAGCTGCGGGAGTTGTCCTGGACCACTCCCAGGATGCGGCTGGTCAGGGGGTCATGGTTTTCCTCACCGGTCCGAAGGGAGTAGATAGTGTCCCTCAGCTTCCGGATGGTGTCGTCCAGTTCGGACGTGACCGTGGCAATCCGTTCGTGCGCTATGGGGTCAAGGGTGTAGCGGCGGAGGCTCTGGATACTTAATCCGGAGGCGAAAAGCCGCTGGATGACAAGATCGTGCAGGTCCCGGGCAATCCGCTCCCGGTCCGTGAACAGGAGATTCTGTTCACGGAGCGCATGGACCCGGGCAAGGTCGAGTGCCAGCCCGATCCTGCTCCCGAAAATCGAGCTGGATTCCGCTTCGGCCTGGCTGTAGGCAGTTGATCCCTGCGGACGGGCGAGCAGCAGCACGCCGTTCTCGCTGTTGCTGTGGCCGATGGCGCACACCAGCACCGACCCCAGCTTTTCCGCCACCTGGTCACCAAACACCTGCTGGGCATCACGCACCACGCGGGACTCCCCCGTCTCCATGACCTTGGAGACGGCATCAGAAGCACCGATTTCCTGCCCTGCCTGCAGGCCCTGGACGCCCACGGAGGACCTGCACCGCAGGACCCCGTCGCCGGCCGGGACAGCAATCACGGCAAGCGCGGAGTCTGAGACCCGCAAGGCAGTTTCGGCCACCAGGTCCAGGTTGTCCGAGTCCCCGGGATGCGGCGCCATGATCAGCCGGCTGCTCAGTTCCATGCCGGCCTCCAGCCATTTCTGGCGCCGCTTGCTGTCCTCGAACAGGCGGGCATTCTGGATGGCCACACCGGCAGCGGCGGCGAGGGCCACGGCAAGGTCTTCATCCTCCGGGGTGAAGTCCTGCCCGCCGTCCTTTTCCGTCAGGTAGAGGTTCCCATACACTTCGTCGCGGACACGGACCGGCACCCCAAGAAAGGTGCTCATCGGTGGATGGTTGGGGGGAAAGCCCGAGGCCATGGGATGCCGGCCGAGGTCGTGGAGCCTCAATGGGCGAGGCTCCCGGATCAGGTGTCCCAGGACACCGTGCCCCGTAGGCAAGTCCCCAATGGACCTGATGTCTTCCTCATCGACTCCCACCGTGATGAAGTGGCTCAGGCTGCGGTCCTCCGCGATCACCCCCATCGCGCCGTACTTCGCACCCACAAGTTCACATGCTGAGCGGACAAGGCGGTCCAGCACGGCTTCAAGGCTCAGATCCTGGGCCAGTGCGACGACGGCGGCAAGCAGGCCGTTCATTCGTTCCTGGGTTTGCAGCAGCTCATCTGCGCGGGCAACGAAGTCCCGCAGGAGATCCTCGGCCCGCTCCTTCATGGGAGAGCTCCACGGCTCAGTACTCATGTCCGACCTCCTGTGGAGAGCGCCTGCGTCGTTGCGGGCCCTCAGCGGTGTTGCACGCGTCCGGGAAGTTGGTCCCCCGGCAACGCCGCTTCCGCCTGAGTACGAAGCGACGTCCCGGCACCAGTCTAGGAGGGTAAGTCAAGGCCTGAAATACCCCTTTTTATGGAACGCCGGAATCAGCTGCCACCAGGACGGCATGCAGCAGGACCTTCTTCCCTAGCCCCGTCCAGCTCCGCGGCCTAGGCTACGGCCATGGACACAGCTGCAACAGAACCGGAACCCGAAAACCTTGGAGTGCATGACTGCTGGAGGTACCTGCGGTCAACCTCGGTGTGCAGGATGGCCTTTACCCGCGGCGACACGGTGGAGATCTTCCCAGTCAACTTTGTGCCCAGCAACGGCACCCTGCTGATTCGCACCGGCCCGGGCACAAAAATGGATGCAGTGGCCGGCCGCAAGGCAGTGTCCCTGGAAGCTGACGGGCTGAACCAATACGGCACCATTGCCTGGAGCGTGGTGGTGAAGGGGCACGCTGCCGTAGTGGACGACGCCGAAGACTTCCAGGATGCCTCAGACGCAGGTTTGTCTCCCTGGCAGGCGGGCCCCAAGGAAAGCCTTATCCGGGTCACCCCTGAGGAAATCACCGGGAGGAAATTCGTCATCGCCCCGCCAACCAGGTGGTGGGCACCGCAGGAACCGGCCGGCAGGGCCTGAGGCCCTGTCCGGCATGAGAAACCGTCAGCAACAGCAGCTTCACGGAAGGTCACCCATGGACGCACACAAGCCCGTCGCCGTCGGCATCGCCGACTCCGCTCCTTCCAAGGCCGCACTGCTGTGGGCAGCGGCCCGTGCCCGTCGGCAAAAGGTGCCGCTGGCAATCCTTCATGTCCTCGACGACCGCTGGATGGCGGGCGAAAGGATTGAAGCCCTCCCCTACATCGACGTCCTGCGCAAATCTGCGATGGACATGCTGAAAGAAGCCGGAGAAACGGTGCGCAGCGCAGAACCGGACCTTCAGGTTTCCCATGAACTCCTGGAAGGAAGCGTTGGGGCATCCCTTGGCAAGTACTCGGAGAACGCCTCGATGCTGGTCCTTGGCAGCAGTGGCCACTCCCGCGGTGCGCTGACCGACCGGGCCCTCCAGGCAGCTGCAACGGCCGAATGCCCGGTGGCCGTGATCGGGACAGGCCAGGGCAGCGGGCAGGGTGTGGTGGTGGGCGTGGACGGGTCGAGGGAGTCCACGCAGGCCGTGGCTTTCGCCGCGGCCGAGGCTGACGCACTGGGCGAGGAACTCACCGTCCTGTACGCGTTCACTGGCCCCAACCGCTGGATCAGAGCGGGCCTTCCGTCCAGCAGCTTCGCCGGACATGTGGAGGAAGAGGAACAGGTTGTCCTGGCCGAGGCTGTTGCGGGACTTCGCCAGGACTACCCCGGCCTTGTAGTGCACGGGGTCCTGGAAACCGTCCTGGAACCTGCAGATGCCCTGGTCCGGGCAGCCGCGGACGCCCGGATGCTGGTTTTGGGCAGCCGGGGCAGGGGAAGCTTCGGCAGGCTTCTGCTCGGCTCGACGGCGCACGGTGTCCTGACCCAGCCTCCCTGCCCCACGGTCATCACCCGGCTCAAGAAGTCCCGGCATGACACATAACGGGCGGGCTGCGCGCCCCACGTGATGTTTGAAGCAGGGGAAAGCGCCGGACAGCACGTGGCTTCCGGCGCCCCCGCGGGACAGCCGGGGCTGGACGGACTCAGCTCAGCCGACGTCCTGGCCCGGACTAACGCGGGACAGACCAACAGCATCCCCGGAGCAACAAGCCGCAGCGTGTGGGACATTGTCCGGGCGAACGTCCTGACCCTTTTCAACGCCATCGTGGCGGGCTGCTTTGTCCTGCTGCTGGTGCTGGACCAGTGGCGCGACGCGCTCTTTGGCTTCTCGGCGCTGGGGAATTCCCTAATCGGAATCGTCCAGGAATACCGCGCCAAGCAGTCCCTGGACAGGCTGGCCATACTCCACGCGGCACAGAGCAGGGTCATCCGGGACGGCAGCACCCGGCTGGTCCCGGCGGAGGCCCTGGTTCCTGATGACATCGTCCTGCTCAGCGCCGGGGAACAGGTGGCCGCTGACGTGCGGCTCCTGGACGGCGGGTACGTGGAGGCGGATGAATCCTTTTTGACCGGTGAGTCAGCACCGGTTCCCAAGCAACCGGGAGCAGCGCTCCTGTCCGGGTCACTGATCATGGCCGGCAGCGGACGGGCGGTGGTGGTCCGGGTGGGACCGGACACGTTTGCCTACAAACTGACTGCCGAAGCAAGGCGGTTCGCCCTGGTCACGTCCGAGATACGCTCCGGGCTGGACAAGGTGCTTCGGGTCATCACATGGCTGCTCCTGCCGACTGCCGTCCTGGTTACCCACGCCCAAGTCCAGAACGCCGGCGGCTGGGAGGCCGCCTTCAGCTCCGGCCAGTGGATCCCTGCCGCGGTGGGACTGGTGGCCAGCATCATGTCAATGATTCCCCTTGGCCTGGTCCTGCTCACCAGCGTCGCTTTTGCGGTGGGCGGGGTCCGGCTTGCCGGCCACATGGTCCTGGTCCAGGAGCTTGCGGCCGTTGAGGTACTGGCCAGGGTGGATGTCCTGTGCCTGGACAAGACCGGGACCTTGTCTTCCGGCGCCATGACATTCGACGCCGTGCACGACGCCGGTGCCCCACCGGCCGAGGGGTGGCGGAAGGCCCTTGAATGGTTCGGCGCCAAGGAGGAAGCCAGTACCACCGCCAAGTCCATCGGCGACGCTTTTCCCGCGGCCGACGTTTTGCCCGAAGCGTCATCCGTGCCGTTCACCTCGGCCCTGAAATGGAGCTCAGTGACGTTCCCGCCGGGCTCGCAGGCCGCCGGGACCTGGGTACTTGGGGCCCCGGATTTCGTATTGGCGGAATTGTCATCCGGCGCCCCCGCCCGCCGGAGCGCCGCGGCGCTGGCCTCCACGGGCCTGCGGACGCTGGCACTCGCCCACATGCCCGGGCCCCTGCCGGTATCCGAGCAGGGCGTCGCAGTGCCCGCGGGCCTCATCCCGGTGGTGCTGCTGACCTTCCGCGAGGATATCCGGAAGGAAGCACCAGCGACGCTTGCCTATTTCCGGCAGCAGGGGGTGGCCTTGAAGATCATCTCCGGTGACGACCCCCGCACAGTGGCAGTGCTCGCGCGCGCGGTGGGCCTGGGACCGGGCGGGGCCTACGACGCCAGGAAACTGCCCACGGACCCGTTGCTGCTACAGGAAACGGTGGAGACCCATCACGTTTTTGGAAGCGTGACCCCTTCCCAGAAGAGGGACATGGTCCAGGCGCTGAAGCGGGGAGGGCACACGGTGGCCATGACCGGCGACGGGGTCAACGACGTCCTGGCACTCAAGGAAGCCGACCTGGGCATCGCCATGGACACAGCGTCACCGGCCACCAAGGCGGTAGCCCGGCTTATCCTCCTGGACGGGCGCTTCGACAGGTTGCCGGCGGTGGTTGCCGAGGGCCGCAGGGCCATCAGCAACATCGAGCGGGTTTCCATGGTGTTCCTCAGCAAGACCGTCTACATCACCGTCATCTCGTTGGCGTTTGCCCTGCTCCTGTGGCCCTTTCCGTTCCTTCCGCGCCAGGTGTCCGTCCTTGACGGACTGACCATCGGGCTGCCGGCATTCTTCCTGGCCCTGCAACCCAGCGCGCAGCGTTATGAGGCCGGATTCCTGAAGCGCTCCCTGGCCTTCTCGGTGCCGGCCGGAGTGTGCGGCGCCCTGTGTGTCCTGGCGGTCAGCCTGTACGCGCGCTTCGCTGCACCTGGCAGCGCCGAGGCCACGCAGTCTGCCGCCGTCATCACCCTGGCCCTGGTGGCCTCGTGGATCCTCGTGACCGCCTCCCGGCCCCTCACCTGGACGAAGACCCTCATTCTGGCGGGCATGTACGCAGGCCTGGCGCTCCTGTTCACCGTGCCGCCGTCAAAAGAGTTCTTCCGCCTGGACTGGCCGCCCACGGACCTCCTGGCCGCTTCGGTCGCGGTGGCCGTGGGCGGCAGCATCATCATCGAAGCAATCCGGTACGTCCAGCGGCGCCTGGCTGGCCGCTCAGCGGACTGAAGCAAGGGTGACCTTCGGCTCTGGGAGGCACAGCCAAGCTGGGCCATTGTTAAACAACCCGGCAGAAGGAGGACAAGGTGCTCGCATGGTGGGTGGGCCAGCCCGGCCCTATGTCCACCCGTCCCCTGGTCCGGGGCCTCCGCGAAGACCCCAGGCCCGCGGCCAATGAACTCCTGGTGGACGTGAGTGTCTGCGGAATCTGCCGGACCGACCTCCATCTGGCCGAAGGGGACCTGCAACCACGCCGTCCCGGGGTTGTCCCGGGCCACGAGGCGGTGGGCGTGGTGGTGGAAACCGGCCCGGGCGCCCACCGGTTCGCCCCGGGCGACAGGGTAGGCGTCGCGTGGCTGGGCGGCGTCTGCGGAACGTGCACGTATTGCCGCCGGGGTGACGAGAACCTGTGCTCGGCGCCCGTCTTCACCGGATGGGACAACGACGGCGGCTACGCGCAAAAACTCACTGTCTCCCAGGACTTTGCCTACCTCATTCCTGAGGTGTTCAGCGACGAACAGGCAGCGCCGCTGCTGTGCTCGGGCATCATTGGCTACCGTGCTCTGAAACGCGCCAACCTGCCGGCTGGCGGGCGCCTTGGCATCTACGGTTTCGGCAGTTCCGCCCACCTGACCGCGCAGATGGCGATCTACCAGGGGGCATCCGTTTTTGTCATGACCCGGTCTAAGGAGGCCCGGGCCCTTGCCCGGGACCTGGGAGCCGAATATGCCGGGGACGCGTATGACAAGCCACCGGTGCCGCTTGATTCCGCGATTCTTTTTGCTCCGGTGGGCGGCCTGGTGCCGGCCGCGCTCGCCGCCCTTGACCGCGGCGGCACACTTGCGATTGCCGGTATCCACCTCACCGACATACCAGCCCTGAACTATGAGGACCACCTGTTCTACGAGCGCCAGGTCCGCAGCGTGACAGCCAATACACGCGCGGACGGGCGTGAGTTCCTTGCGCTCGCGGCCCGGATTTCGCTGTCACCCACCACCACCGCCTACCCGTTCGATGCCGCGGACACGGCTCTTGGTGATCTCGCTGCGGACAGGATTACCGGTTCTGCCGTCCTGCGGGTCCGCCCGGAGAAAGAGTGAAACCGGGGTGGGACCTTGGACTCTGGAACAGCACCTGCAGAGGGCGGATGGTGTTAATGCCGGGTGACGCGTCCCGGCGCACAATGAGCAGGAGGCAACAATGACTGACCTGATGAAATGGTTTGAATCCCACCGCTCCCCCATGGATGTGATCGAAAGACTCTTCGAAGGAGAGATGGGGTCGTCCCCCATCCGGGTTGAGGAAATGGTGGACGGCAACACCTTGGTGGTGCGGGCGGAGCTGCCCGGAATCGACCCGGAAAAAGACGTGGACGTGACCGTGACAGACGGTGTCCTGTCCATCAAGGCCGAGCGGCAGGAGAAAACGGAACACAAGGACAAAGACAGCTACCGGTCCGAATTCCGATACGGTTCTTTCGTCCGGCGGCTCCCGCTCCCCAGCGGGGTGCAGCAAGGTGACGTCACCGCTTCCTACAAGGACGGCGTCCTGGAAGTCCGCGCTCCCCTTCCGGACCAGCGAGAGGTGGCTTCCGCGTCAAAGGTCCCCATTAGCAGAGGCTGACGATGTGCCTGGTCCCTCCTGGGCCAGGCACGGTCACGCCACCCAGGTGTCGTGCCAGCCAGGTGCCGCGTCAGCACCGGCGCCATCAGCCGAACAAGACTGCCGCCTCCTTGTACCGGGCCTCGGAAACCACCTTCAGGCTTCCGAGCGCAAGCTCGAGGCCCACGGTGACGATGTCCGTGCCGCGAAGGGACACCATGGTCCCCCACGAGCCGTTGGCCGCCGCTTCGACGGCCGCCAGCCCCAGCCGCGTGGCAAGGACGCGGTCATACGCCGTGGGCTCTCCACCACGCTGGATGTGGCCCAGGACGGTGGCCCTTGTCTCTATCCCGGTGGTCTCCTGCAGCTGCTGTTCCAATAGCCGGCCGATACCCCCAAGGCGCGGCCGGCCAAAGGTATCGAGCCCACGGGGCGCATAGGGTGTTCCCTGCCCCTCCGGTGCAAAAGCTTCGGCCACCACCACCAGGGGCGCCCGCCCGCGGTCCCGTGCTGACATCACCCACGTGGAGATCTGGTCCAGGGACACCGGGTGCTCGGGGATGAGGATGGCATGGGCGCCCGAGGCCATCCCCGAGTGCAGGGCGATCCAGCCGGCATTCCGGCCCATGACCTCGGCGATCATGCACCGGTGGTGCGACTCCCCTGTGGTCCTCAGCCTGTCAATGGCTTCAGTGGCTGTCTGGACGGCCGAATCAAACCCAAACGTATAGTCCGTCGCACCAAGATCGTTATCGATGGTCTTGGGAACACCCACCACGTTGACGCCCTGGTCGCACAGCGCCTTCGCTGCGGCGAGCGTCCCCTCACCGCCAATGGCGATCAGGCCCATCAGGCCGTTGCGCCGCAGGCTTTCCCGCACCGCGCCGGTTCCGCCGCCTTCCAGCGGATTGGTGCGGGATGTTCCCAGGATGGTCCCGCCGAGCCGGGATATGCCGCGGACGCTCCGCCGGGGCAAAGGAACCACATCCTGTTCCAGGACTCCCCGCCAGCCGTCGCGGAACCCCACGAACCCGTATCCATGGACAACCTCACCGCCCAGCACGGCTCCGCGGATTACTGCATTGACGCCGGGGCAGTCCCCGCCGCTTGTCAGGATTCCGAGTTTCTTCATGACGCGGCCGATCCCTCCCCCGGCATGGGCAGCCGGAATGTCCTGACTTGGCCGGCGGCAAGCGCAGCCTTCCTGCCGTTGACGCGCACGCTGATGGGTTCAGCGTCCCCGTCCGCCGAGGCAATCCTCATGCGCCCGTCCTTCAATTCGACGTTCAGGAAATGCTCGCGGTACCGGACCCTGAAGGCGACGGACCGGAGGCCGGTGGGCAGGTTGGGAGCAAAGACGAGCGTGTCGCCGCTGAGCCTTAGTCCGGCGAAGCTGCGCTGGATGACGTCGATGCTCCCAGCCATGGCCCCCAGATGGATGCCCGTGCGTGTCGTGCCGTGCTGCGTATCGTCGAGGTCGGCGTCGAGCGCTTCCCGGAAGCTGTCCCAGGCACGGTCGGCGTCCAGCGCGGCAAGGACGGAAGCGTGGGCAACCCGGCTCAAAGTGGACCCGTGGGCAGTCCGTGCCAGGTAATACTCGATGGTCCGGTTCAACTGGTCTCCCGTAAACGCGTATCCCAGTTCCTGGAGCAGGGCGATCACCCCTTCATGGCCCAGCAGGTAGGGCAGCATCAGGACATCGGCCTGCTTGGCAAGCTTGTACCGGTTGGTTTCGTCCCCCTCGGCTTCCAGGATCAGGTCGAGCCGCTCGATGCTGTCATAGGTTTCCCGGTACCGTTCCCAGTCGAGTTCCTCGAGCCCCTCGTACCCGGCAAACTGGCTGATGACGCCGTCCGTGTGGAACGGGATGAACATGGCCCTGCCCACCTGCTCCCAGCCGGCTGCCTCCTCACCGGTGATGCCAAGCCTTTCCATCAGGCCGGCGAGTTCATTCCCGTGGAAGATGCCCATGATCTCCGCAGCCCTAAGGCAGACCCAGGCAGCCATGGCGTTGGTGTAGGCGTTGTCGTCCAGTCCGGGATCCGTGTGGCCCGGATATCCCGTGTGATATTCATCTGGCCCGACGACGCCGCGGATGTGGTACCGCCCGGTGTCCGGGCTGTGCCCGGCCCGCGATGCGAAGAACCGGGCAACCTCGACCACCAGTTCGGCGCCCTTGCGGAGGAGCCAGGCTTTGTCACTGGTGGCCTGGAAATACTGCCAGACGTTGAAGGCCACAGCCAGTCCCGAGTGCAGCTGCATGTGCGAGTGGTCCTTCACCCACCTGCCGGACCTGTAGTTATAGAGCCACTTGGGCGTTTCTTCCGTACCGTCGCTCCCGCTTTGCCAGGGAAACTGCGCCCCGGAGAGGCCCTGGACCGCTGCCGCGTGGCGGGCTGCCGGAAGCCTCCGCCACCGGTATTCAATGAGGGACCGGGCTACATCCGGTGTCCGTGTGGTCAGGAGCGGAAGGACAAACAATTCGTCCCAGAAGACATGGCCGCGGTAGCCCTCACCGTGGAGCCCCCGGGCGGTGACCCCGGCGTCGAGTTCCGCCGTGTGGCGCGTAAGGGTCTGCAGCAGATGGAAGATATGGAGGTTGAGGACCAGGCGCACCTGCACCGGAGCCTCGATGTCCACCAGGAACGGATGGAGTTCGTGCCGCCAGGCGTCCTGGTGTGCGGTCATGACGGCGTCGATGTCCCCGCCGGCGCGGGCCAGCACGGCCACGGCGGCTGAGGCCGGGGATGCGATCGCCCGGTCGCGGGATGTCACCACCGCCACGGTCTTGCTGATTCTTGCTGCAGCTCCGTCAGCGAGGGCCACCTGGAATGCCATGAAGTGGAACGGGCCTATGCTGCCGGGCTTCCCTGCACCCGTTCCGCCGCTTCCTGTTCCGCCGACGCCTGCTCCCCCGGACACACGGGTGCGGAACGCCACGGCTACCCGGATCAGGCTCTGGGTCGTCTCGGCCTCGACCACGGAAACGTCGTCCGGAGCCGGCTGACTGATGCCGCCGCCGTCCGTGGTCCGGTCAACGAGGTGAACCCCCGGGCTGGAGGCCGGTTCGGGGACATTCGAGTTGGTGACGCCCGTAGTGACGCCGCTGCGCACTTCCACGGCACCGCTCCAGCCCAAGGGCGTAATCTTCGTTTCAAGGCCGAGCAGGTGGGGCTCAGCCATGGACACGAACCTGGTCTGGACAATTTCCATCCGCCGTTTGTCCCCGGCTTCCAGCAGGAGCCGCCGTTCCAGAACCGCACGCTGGAGATCAAGGGCGCGGCGCTCGCGGACAACCGCCAGGCCTCCTTCCGACCACCACTGCCCGTCCGCCAGCCGCAGGTCCAGGGGAAGGCAGTCAGGCGCGTTCACCATGTGTTCCTCCACGAGCACCTCGCCGGCGACTTCGGCGGCCAGGCGGTTGAACACGCCGGCCAGGTACATGCCGGCATACCGGATGCTTCCGCCGCCCTCCGGGGATGCGCCCCGGACCGCCAGGTAGCCATTGCCAAGGGTGGTCAGCGCTTCCCGGTGGCCCTCGTGTCCTGCGTCGAAGCCCTCATAGACAAGCTGCCACGGATCGCCAAGGACAAGGCCCAGGTCCAGTTCGCGGACGTCATTGAGGACTGTGCCGGCACCGGCGGCTTCGAGCTCCCGCCGGGTTCCGCTGCGGTCGATGCCCACCACCAGGCCGAACCCGCCCCTGTGCGCTGCGAGGACCCCTGCCACCGAATCCTCGATGACCACGGAGTGGGACGGCGATACCCCAAGACGGAACGCGGCCGCCAGGAAGACGTCAGGGGCGGGCTTCCCCCGGAGGCCCAGGTTGGCTGCAGCAGTCCCGTCCAGGATGACGCCGAAAACATCCGGGATGCCGGCGGCGTCCAGGACCGAGGACGCATTGCGGCTGGACGTGACCACTCCGGTGGGGACTCCGGCGTCGGAAAGCCTGTGCAGCAGTTGCACCGTTCCCGGATAGCTCTGGACACCGTCCCGCCTAAGCCTCTCCTGGAACAGCCGGTTCTTCAGGGCACCAAGGCCGAACGCTGTCCAGGTGCCGGGCCCATCCCCGTCAGACCCTTTTTCAACTTTGACCCCCCGTGAAGCAAGGAACTTCAGGACGCCTTCCTCCCGGGGAAGGCCGTCGATGTAGGTGCGGTAGTCAGCTTTGGAAAGGGGTGAACGGTCGGCAGTGTCCGGCACCCTGGGGTCCTGCAGGATCTGTTCGAAGGCCTCCCGCCAGGCCGCCTGATGGACCAGCGCCGTGTTGGTCACCACCCCGTCCAGATCGAAAATGACGGCGTCAAAGGGCGGCCTGGCGGCTGCGGCAGTGGGTGAGGACGCGGTCATATGACAGGGATACCAGCAGGCCGTCCGCAGTTGACAGTGCCGTTAGGCCTGTCTGGCCAGCCGCTGCTCGGCTGCGGCGATGACGGGCAAGGTCTTCACGTAGGTGTCCGGGTTCAGCGAGATTGAATCTATGCCGCGGCCGATCAGGAATTCCGCAAGATCCGGATGGTTGCTGGGCCCCTGCCCGCAGATGCCAATCTTGATGCCCGCGGCGTGCGCCTTGTCGATGGCCTGGGCAATCATCGCGCTGACCGCGGGGTCCCTCTCATCGAACAGCCCGGCGAGCTGTTCGGAATCGCGGTCCACCCCCAGGACCAGTTGGGTCAGGTCGTTGGAGCCGATGGAGAACCCGTCGAAGCGCTCGGCGAACTGCTCGGCCAGCACTACATTCGAGGGTATTTCACACATCATGTAGAGCTGCAGCCCGGCACCGCCCCTCACCAGTCCTTGGCCGGCCATCGCTTCGATGACCAGGTCCGCTTCCCGGACGGTCCGGCAGAACGGGACCATAACGATGATGTTGGCGAAGCCCACCTCCTCGCGTACCCGTTTGAGGGCTTTGCATTCGAGGGCGAAGCCTTCCCGGTAGTGATCGCTGTAGTAGCGCGAGGCTCCGCGGAAGCCCAGCATGGGGTTCTCTTCCGGACGTTCAAAAAACCCGCCGCCAACCAGGTGGCTGTACTCGTTGCTCTTGAAATCGCTGAGCCGGACGATCACCGGTTTTGGGTGGAAGGGCGCCGCTATTTTGGCGATCCCGGTGGCCAGCACGTCAACAAAATACTCCGTCGGGTCGCTGTAGCCGCTGGTGAGCTTCCGGATGAGCGCAGCTTCCTCCGGGTCCGTCACCCTTTCAGGGTGGACCAGTGCCATGGGATGGATGCGGATGAGGTTGTTGATGATGAATTCCATCCTCGCGAGGCCCACTCCCGCCGCCGGCAGCCGCCACCACTTGAAGGCTGCGGCAGGACTGCCGATGTTCACCATCACGTCAGTGCCGGTGGCCGGAAGGGCCTCGAGGTCCACTTCTTCCACGCCAAACTCCAGCAGCCCCTCATAGACGCGGCCTTCCTCGCCTTCTGCGCAGGACAGAGTGATGGGGGCACCATCAGGCACGGCTTCCGTTGCGTTCCGGGTTCCGACGACGGCGGGCACGCCGAGTTCCCGGCTGACGATCGCTGCGTGGCTGGTTGGGCCGCCGTGGTCAGTGACGATGCCGGCTGCCCGCTTCATGACCGGGACCCAGTCCGGGTCCGTCATCCTGGTCACCAGCACGGACCCGTCCTTGAAGGATTCGATGTCCTTGGCGTCCCGGATGACGCAGGCCTGCCCGCCGGCGATGGCATCCCCAATCGCGGCCCCCGCGGTCAGCAGCCTGCCCTGCTGCCGGAGATGGTACGTCCGGAAGGAGGTGCTGCTGCGCTGGGCCTGCACCGTTTCCGGCCTCGCCTGCACCATGAACAGTTCGCCCGTCACGCCGTCTTTGGCCCACTCCATGTCCATGGGCCGCCCATAGTGGTCTTCCACGGCTTTGGCCCAGCGCGCCAGTAGAACCACTTCGTCATCGGACAGCACCAGGGACTCCTGCTCCCGTTCGGTGGTCTCCACCAGCCGGGTCCGCGCGTTGCCCCCGTGGCTGTAGACCATTTTGCGTTCCTTGGCGCCCCGTTCCCTCTCGATCACTGGGCTGAAGCGCTCGTCTGCGAGCAGCGGCTTGAACACCTGGTATTTGTCCGGATTGATGGTCCCCTGGACAACGGTCTCCCCGAGGCCCCACGCCGCGCTGATGAGCACGGCCTCCGGGAAGCCGGATTCGGTGTCGATGGAGAACATGACCCCGGAGGCGCCGAGGTCCGAGCGGACCATGCGCTGGACGCCCACGGACAGGGCCACGTCGAGGTGGTCGTAGCCCTTCATTTCGCGGTAGCTGATGGCCCTGTCAGTGAACAGCGAGGCATAGCAGTTCCGGCACGCCTCGAGGACGGCCCGCTCCCCTGCCACATTAAGGAATGTCTCCTGCTGGCCCGCGAAGCTGGCGTCCGGCAGGTCCTCGGCTGTGGCGCTGCTGCGGACTGCAACGGACACCTCCGGCTGGCCCGCCCGGCGGGAAAGGAGCCGGTAGCGCTCCTGGATCGCCTCTCCGATGCTGTCCGGGAACGTAGCTGACAGGAACAGCTCCCGGATTGCCGCCCCCGCCTGGCGCAGCGTTGCGCGTCCGGCCCGGTACTCCTCGATGTACGTCCTGATGCGCGGCTCCAGGGCGTTCGAAGCCAGGAAGGCGCGGTAGGCGCCGGCGGTGGTGGCAAACCCGTCGGGAACCCTCACGCCGGCGGACTGCAGGGAGCGGCTCAACTCGCCCAAAGACGCGTTTTTTCCTCCCACGGACGCGATGTCCCCGATCCCGGTGTCCTCGAACCACTTGACGTGGACATCGGCCGGGGACGTTGCGGGAGCAGTCATGCCTTGATTCTGGGCCGTGCCCCGGAGGCTATGCAGAGTCTTTGGTCCCGAGCAGCCGCATGTCCAAGGACACCCCCGCCCAACCCCGTAGGGACAGGACCACGGGCCGGGGTTCCTGGGTGCTGCTCACCGGACGCTGCGGCCCCTGAAGCCCTTATAGGCCCAGTCCACCACCAGGACGGCCGGTACGGCCAGGGCGGCAACCAACAACCCGGACGCCGGCGGCGGGGCCTGGCCCAGCAGGGCGGCGAGCTGCGGCAGGTACAGGCAGGCTGCAAGCACGGCCAGTTCAGCCAGGACAGCCCACGCGAGGAGCTTGTTCGAACCCCACCCCAGCCTCCACGGCGGCACGGTGGCACTCCGGCAGGCGTAGGCGTTGGCCAGCTGGCCCAGGACCACCGCTGTGAAGGCAGCCCCCGACGCCGCCATGAGGAGCCCGGGATCCGGCGCCTCGCCCCGGGTCCAGCCGCCGCCGAAGAGCACAACGGAGAACGCGGTCATTTCAACAAGGGCCTCCACCGGGCCCAGCACGCAGAAGACCCGCACCATCAGCTGCCGGTCCATCAGGTGCCGGCGCTCCGGCGGCCGGGACAGCACCCGTTTGCCGGGCGGCTCGGCACCCAGGGCCAGGGCAGGCAGCAGGTCGGTACCGATGTCCAGGGCAAGGATCTGCAGGACGCCCAGCGCAAGCGGGAACTGGCCGCCCGAGAGGGCCCAGACCACAAAGGGCGTCAGCTCCGCCACATTATCGGTGAGGTGGTAGGTCAGGAACCGGTGGATGTTCGAGTAGGTGGCCCTGCCCTGCTCGATAGCTGCCACGATCGTCGCGAAGTGGTCGTCAAGGAGCACCAGGTCAGCCGCTTCGCGCGCAACGTCGGTGCCGCTCAATCCCATGGCCACCCCGATGTCCGCCTCACGGAGGGCGGGCCCGTCGTTGACGCCGTCGCCCGTCATGGCCACCACATGGCCGCGGGACTGCAGGGCCTTGGCAACCCGGAGTTTCTGCTCTGGGGATACCCTGCTCACCACTACCCCGTCCCGGTCCAGGAGTGCCCCCAGCAGCTGTTCATCCCCGGGAAGGTCCGAGCCCTCCAGGACGAATTCCGGTACGCCCATAAGCCCAATCTCACGGGCAATTGCCGCTGCGGTGGCAGGATGGTCGCCGGTGATCATGGCCAGTTTGAGTCCGGCCTTGCGGGCCGTCCGGATGACGTCGCCCACGTCCGGCCGCGGCGGATCATGGAGCCCGATCAGTCCCAGCAGCTCCATGCCGCGTTCGACGTCCCCGGCGGGGCGGGACTCCCAGTCGGCGGACGGCCCATTGAGCCGCCTCCGCGCCACGGCGATAACACGGAGTCCGCGGGAGGCCATCAGCTGGACCTGGTCAGCCACCGGACCGTCGACGTCGCTGCACAGCGGAAGGACGGCCTCGGGGGCGCCCTTGCAGAAAAGCTCGTGCCCCACGATCGCCGACTCCCGCCGTCGTGAAGGGTCAAAGGCGAAGCGGCGCGAAGGCGCCATGCGGGCACCTGCCACGCCCAGTCGCCGCGCGAGCACGTCGATGGCGGCTTCCATGGGGTCACCCAATGCCCGCCATTGCCCGTCATGCAGTTCGGCCCGCCCCTGAGAGGCGGCGAGCGCCGCGAGCGCCGTTTCCGCGGCTCTCTCCTGCCCGTCCCCTTGGACGGTGCCCTCCGGGTTGTACCCCTCGCCCGCTATGCGGACCGACCCGCCGGACGTGAAGACCTCGACGGCGTTCATCCGGTTCTGGGTGAGGGTTCCGGTCTTGTCGGTGCAGATGAAGGTGGTGGAACCGAGGGTTTCCACGGCTTCGAGGTTGCGGACCAGTGCGTTGCGGGAGGCCATGCGCTGCGCCCCCATCGCCAGCGACAGCGTCACCGTGGGCAGCAGGCCCTCGGGGACAAGCGCGACGGCGACGCCGATGGCGAACAGGAAGGAATCGCGCCATTCGATCCCCACCAGCAGGGACACCAGGAAAAACAGGGCGGCGATGGCCAGGGCAACTGATGCCACCACCCGGACAATCCGGCGCAGTTCCAGGGACAGCGGCGTGGGCGGGGGAACTGCGCCGCTGGTGAGGGCGGAGATCCCGGCCAGCCGTGTCCGGGCACCGGTGGCCGTGACAGTGGCCTCGGCGTCGCCGTTGACCAGGAATGTGCCGGCCCAGGCGGAGTCACCGGCCGTTTTAGGTACCGGATCGCTTTCGCCGGTCAGCATCGACTCGTCCACAGCGCAGGCTTGTGCCGTGGCCAGGACGACGTCCGCGGGGATGCGGTCACCGGCCGTCAGGAGCACGGCGTCGGAGACCACGAGTTCGCTGGCGTGGACTTTCCGGACGCGTCCGTCCCGCCGCACCATGACGTCAGCCGGCAGCAGCCCGCGCAGCCTGGCCGCGGCGTGCTGGGCCCGTTCCTGCTGGATATGGGCAAAAACCCCGTTGACAAGAACGACGACGATGATCGCCACGCCCAGTTGCGGCAGGTCCGCGAGGAAGGCCAGGGCTGCCGCGAACCACAGCATGAGGGCAAAGAAGTGCGTCAGCTCCCCCCAGAGTTTCCGCCACTGCGGTACGGGCTCCTCGGCAGGGAGAAGGTTCGGCCCTGCCTGCTTCAGGAGTTCTGCAGCCTGGCCCGAGGTCAGGCCCGCCGCCGTCATGGCACGTCGTCCGCCTCCTGGCCCACCAGGAGCACCGGGCACGCGGAATGCGCTGCGCAGGCCTTGCTGACCGATCCCATGGACGTGCCGAGGAATCCGCCCTCACCGTGCCGGCCGACAACCAGCAGCTGCGCCCGCCGGCTCTCTTCCACGAGGACTTTGCCGGGCGGCCCGAACTTGACGGTGACGTCGATGTTCTGCGGCCGGTCCCCGGTGAATGCCCGTCCCAGGGCGTCCTCCACCAGGCGGCTGGCGGTGTCCTCCAGCCTTGCCGTCAAGGGATGCTCGGCGTTTTCGAGGTGGGCCACCACCAGGTAATCGGGCATGCCGATGCAGGTGATGACTTCCAGACGCGCACCCAGGCGTGCGGCGAGGGTTCCGGCGTACCGCAGGGCGGCGGAAGAATATTCGGAACCGTCGACGCCCACGATCACAGGCTTGGACACTGTTTCTGCGTTCATACCCACCACATTCGCCACTGCCGGCGAAGTGCGGAAGGGCCGAAGGTCATGCCGGGACCTGCCGGATCAGCCCCGGCCCCAGGGTTTCCGCGGCCGGGCCCCGTGCAGCGCCCTCAGCCCGTTCAGGATGGTGGCAAGATCCACGAGTTCCTGCAGGAGGGCACCGGTGACTGCAGGAATGTAGCCAGTCATGGCCACGGCCATCAGGCCGATGCTCAGGCCTATTCCTGTCCAGATGCTCACCAGGGCCACCCCTACCGTGCGCTTCCCGATTTCGACCGCCACGGCCACCTTGGACAGGTCGTCGAGCATGATCACGACGTCCGCCGACTCACTGGCGGCGGTGGCACCTTTTGCCCCCATGGCGATGCCCACGTCCGCGGCTGCCAGGACGGGGGCGTCATTGACGCCGTCGCCCACCATGATGACGGGCCGCTCCCGCACGGCTGCCACCGCGTTGACCTTGTCCTCCGGCAGGCAGTCTGCCTGTACATGCCGGATGCCGGCCTCCTCGGCGATGTGGGCCGCAGTCCCGTGGGCGTCGCCGGTCAGCAGCATGGTGTGCCGGACCCCCAGCCGGTGCAGCCGGGCGAGGGTCTCGCCTGCGTCGGTGCGCAGCGGGTCTTTCATGATCAGGGCTCCGGCATAGCTCCCATTGACGGCGACATAGATGGCCAGTTGGCCGCTCTGCAGGGCAGCTTCCCGGAAGCCCGCGGATGAGTCCCGGACCAGCCCCGCCTTGCCCACCACCACAGTGTCCCCGCCGCATACTGCTTCCACGCCCTGGGTGGCATGTTCGGTGGCCCGGGTGACGGGAAGGAGCTCAAGGTTGCGCTGGGCGGCGGCTTCGATGACCGAGGCCGCCAGGACATGCGAGGAGTACTGCTCGGCTGAGGCGGCGAGCTGCAGGATCCGCCCGGCGCCCATCGCAGCACGTGGGCCTGTTTCCTGGTCCTGGGCAACCTGGACCGTGTCCAGGACGGGCCGTCCGGAGGTCAGCGTTCCAGTCTTGTCGAAGATCGCCGTCCTGGCTTTGGCCAGCTGCTCAAGGGTCCCGGAGTTCTTGATGATGATGCCCCTGTGGGCTGCCTGGCTGGTGCCGGCGAGGAACGCCACGGGCGCGGCGATCAGGAGCGGGCAGGGTGTTGCCACCACCAGGACCTGGGCGATGCGCACGGGATCCCCGGACAGGGCCCAGGCAGTTCCGGCCATGAGGATCGCCAGCGCGGTAAAGGGAACTGCGTACCGGTCGGCCAGGCGGACCACCGGGGCCCGGCTGGACGCCGCCTCCTCCACCAGGGCGATGATGCGGCTGTACTGCGAATCTTTGGCTGTGGCGGCCGCCCGCATCCTGATGGCCGTCTCGCCGTTGACGGAGCCGCTGAGCAGGAGGTCCCCCCGGACCCGCTCCACGGGCAGGCTCTCCCCCGTCAGCGACGATTCATCCAGGCTTGCGGCGTCGGACAGGAGCTCCCCGTCCACCGGGACCAGCTCGGAGGGGCGCACCACCAGCACGTCGCCGGGGACCACCTCGCCCACGGGTGTTTCTTCCAGGACTGATCCGGCAGCCTCGCGGTGGGCGAAGCGGGGAGCCCTGTCCAGCAGGGACTTCAGTTCACGCGCTGCCCGTCCCTGGGCGAAGATTTCGAGCGCTTCCCCGCCGGACAGCATGAGGATCACCACAAGGGCGGCAAGGTACTCACCCACCCACACGGTGCTGGCAATCGCCATCAGCGCCAGGACGTCGATCCCCCAGCGGCCCTCGCGGAGCGAGCGGAACATCGCCACCGCACGGATGGCGGCGACGACGGCGGCGTAAACGGACGCGCCGAGCCGGGCGGGCTGTTCCAGTCCGGACTGCAGCATGATCCCGGTGACGGCGAGCATCAGGCATGTCAGCGCCACCAGGGGGTACTGACGGATCAGCGCTGAGGCCCGGACCGGGAGCGACGTGCCGGATTCATCGGGGCCGGCCTTCGGCTGCGGCGGTACGGGGGTGCCGGGCGGGGCTGCCGGCTTTCCCTCAGGCAAGGCCCGCCCGCGTCGGAACTTCCAGATGGCTCCACCAGGTCAGCGGGGAGGCGACGGTGAAGCGCCGGCCGCTTACCGCCGTCGGAATGATCCGCACGAAGTGGTCCTTGTGGCCCGCCTGCCAGGGGAACAGGGTGAGTCCCACACCGGCCATCAGCTCCGGTGAGGGTTCCAGGACCTCGGCGTGGCCCTTCAGCTGGACGCTCCAGGCGGTTCGTTTATCCTGGTCAGTGCCGTCCGCTTCAAGGGCGACGGCGGTGGGCTGGGACGCGGCGTGGAGCTTTGTCCCTTCTCCGGTGCGGAAGACCACCGAGCCATGGTCCACCTTGTAGTTCACGGGAAAGATCTCCGGATGGCCGTCCACCAGGACGGCCAGGTGGCCCACCGAAACCGCGCGCAGGAGATCCCAGCAGTCGTTGGCGGCCAGGACTTCCACTGCGGATGGGCCGTCCCGTTCCGGTGAGTTATTGCGCATACAGCTGAAAATACTGCCGCCAAGCCGGGCCCGCTAGGGCATTAAGGCCCGGCCCCGCCTGGAGGCGGCCAGGGGTCCGGCGGGCAGGTCAAAGGTCTTTGGGCCCTGTTAGGGAAATGACCAGCAGCTTAGGATCTCGGCATGACCGACAAGAAAATCGCCCCTGACGCAGAAATTCTCGACTCCGATGAGTGCTGGAGACTGCTGGAACAAACGAGTATTGGACGGCTTGGCGTCGTCGTCGACGGACAGCCAGACGTGTTCCCGGTGAGTTTCAAGCGTGACGGCGAGGGCCTGGTCTTCCGGACGGGCAGCGGAACAAAGCTGCAGGCCATTGAGGCGAACTCGATGGTTGCCCTGGAGGCGGACAGCGTGAGTGCCGAGTTTGGCCTGGCCTGGAGTGTTGTGGTCAAGGGCGAGGCTGTCCAGGACGACGCCGCGTCCCCCGCCCTGAACGAGACACGCCGGGGGCTCTTTCCCTGGCAGGGCGTTGGGCAGGACCACCTCATCAGGATCATTCCGCAGTCGGTGACGGGCCGGAGGTTCACCCTGTCAGCCACCGGCACCTGGCAGACACCGTTGAACGAAGCCACCCGCGCAGGGCTCGAGTAGCCACAACCGCTCCGGTGCAAGGCGGCGAACCATGGACTGTTGACCGCTTTTTTGAGGGTGACGGCACTGCCCGGAACATCTACGAGGCGGCAGAACGCATGGCCTCCGGCATCGGACCCATGACGGTCCGTGTGTCCAAGAGCCAGGTCTCGTTCCGCCGCCGCAGGGGCTTTGCGTATCTGTGGCGCCCGGGCATGTACGTCAGGTCCATGGTTCCTGTTGTGCTGTCGTTGGCGCTTCCCCATGAGATCGGCTCGCCCCGCTTCAAGGAGACAGCGCACCCTGCCCCCGGGATCTGGATGCACCATCTTGAGCTCTTGGACAGCAGCCAACTCGACGGCGAGGTGGAGCAATGGATGCGCCAGGCATATGAGGATGCAGGCTGAGTGCGCGGGCCAAAACCGCCCCGCGGGCCGGACAGTTTAGAGTCCTAAGGCCCTGTCAGGCCCGGTGCCAACGGCGCAGGCTGGAGCTATGAATGACTCTGGCGCGCACCCCAGGAAAGTCCACCTCCCTGAGCAGCCGGTCGCCGTCGTGCGTGAACGCGTCCGGATGGACGCACTGACGGAATTCTTCGGCAGGGCCTTCGGGACGGTCATGGCAGCAGCCCAGAAACAGGGTGCGGCCCCCGCGGGCCCTCCTTTCGCGCTTTACCGGGGAAAGCCCGGCGAGACCGTTGACGTGGAAGCCGGCTTTCCCATGGCTGGGCACTTCAGTGACGCCGATGGAGTGGCCGGCGGGACGCTGCCGGAAACTGACGCCCTTGAGGCCATGCATACCGGGCCCTATGACACCCTGGAAAACACTTACAACGCGGTCCTTGGGCAGATGCAGGCGGAAGGCCTCACTCCGGGGGACATTATGTGGGAGTACTACCTGAGCGACCCCGAAACGGAACCCGACCCCGCAAAGTGGCAGACACGGGTCATTTGGCCCTTCGCGTGAGTGCCCGGGACCCAGGAGAAAGTGCCCAGGCGGACTAACTGCCGCCGCCGTCTGCCTGCCGCGGCGCACCAGGCTGCAGGACCCCGGGCTGCGGGACAGCAGGCTTCCCAAGCATCGCCCGGAGCTCCTCCAGCATTTCGAACTGCTGGATGTTAATGGCCATCAGCCGGTCCAGCTCTGACTTTGACTGCACGTCCGTTTCGTAGTCGTGGCGTGCCATCGCCGCCGCTATGGCGTCCTGGCGTTTGGCGGCAATCAGCAGGATGGCGCCCTGGAGTCCGGCAAGCATCGAGAGGAAAAGGTTGAGGAGTATGTAGGGATAGGGGTCCCAGGCTGCTGCTGCCAGGACGTACGTGTTGTACCCGGCCCACGCTGCCATGGCGGCGAGGAAGAGACCCACAAAAGACCAGCTGCCCATGCCGTTGCGGAGGACGTCAGCCGCCCGCTCACCCCGGCTCAGGCCCTCCTTGTGCCGCGCATGCCACGTACTTCTTCGCTCGCTCATGTGCCTAGGGTATGCGGCCTCCGCGGTCTCCGCTGGACCAATGCGCGGACAGACCCGCCGGCAGGATTGACCCCCGGCGAACCCCCACAACGGGACCTTGGCCCCTAATGGATCTGCCTCTTCCTCTGGCACCGTAGACAGAGGCCGGATGCAAGACCATCGAGGGAGAGCAAATTTATGGCGGGAACGTTCGAGCTGTTTGCCGATGAGGATTCGCGGATCAGGTTCAGGCTTGTCGCGCCGGACGGAACCGTGCTGGCGGTGTCCGGACAATACCCGGACAAATACCAGGCTGCCGCAGCCATCGAGGATGTCCGCGAGTGCGCCGGAACGGGTTTGATCAGCGACCTCGCTCCGGCACCCAACCTTGCAAGGACCAGGACGCCCAAGCGTCCGCACCACGTCCGCCCGCGCCTTGCCGGCAAGGCAAACTCACTCGGTGCCGCTTAGAAATCCGTTCGGCCAGTGACGGCGGACGTTCAGATGCAAAGGGCCCAGGTCCTGGGTGTCAAAGGCCTGGTCAAGCGCTATGGCGACCATACCGTCGTCGACGATGTCTCCTTCCATATCGGGGCCGGTGAAACGTACGGGCTGCTTGGTCCCAACGGCGCAGGCAAGACCACCATCATTTCCATGGTCTCCGGGCTGATTCCCGCCGACACGGGATCCATCGAAGTGGCCGGTTCGGCCATGACGCCGGCGAGCACTCGGCTGAAGAGCCACATCGGCCTGGTCCCCCAGGAACTTGCCATCTACCCGGACCTGACAGCGAAGGAGAACCTCCAGTTCTTCGGCCGGCTCCAGGGACTCAGTGGCCGGGACCTGAAGGCCCGCACCGGGGAGGTCCTTGACCTCATCGGCCTTGCGGACCGGGCGGGCGAGCAGACCAAGAAGTTTTCGGGCGGGATGAAGCGCCGGCTGAATATCGGCATCGGGCTGCTGCACCGGCCCGCGCTGCTGATCCTGGACGAACCAACAGTGGGGGTGGACCCCCAGTCCCGGAACTCGATTCTGGAATCGGTGGAGGCGCTTGCCACGGAGGGGATGGCGGTTCTCTATACCACCCATTACATGGAAGAGGCGGAACGGCTGTGCGACCGGATCGCCATCATCGACGAAGGGCGGATCCAGGCGGAGGGCACCAGGGGCGAACTGGTGGAGCTGACCGGCGGGGTGGACCGCATCGACCTGCACGGCAGCGGAAACACCGGTGCCGCTGCCTCGGCACTGCGGCGGCTTCCAGGGGTAAAGCATGTGGACGGCGGCGCGTCAGGTTTGACGCTCACGGTGCACAACGGCCCGGGCCTCCTGGCCCCCGTTGTGGCCGAAGCGGGCGGAGCGGGGATGGCGTTGTCCTCCGTGGAAATCGTCCGGCCCGACCTTGAATCCGTCTTCCTGCACCTGACCGGCAAAGCCCTGCGGGACTGACGTGCGCGGGCTGTGGACGATGGTCGCCAACGACCTCCGGCAGCGGATCCGCGACAAATCCGTCGTGATCTTCTCCCTCGTTGTCCCTCTCGCGCTCATGGGAGTCTTGAATCTTTCCTTCGGCGGCTTCGACAGCGGGAGCGTGGACCTCAAGCCCGCCGTCGTTATTGCAAGTTCTGAAGACAGCGGGCAGCTTGGCGACGCACTCCTCGAAGCGGTGGAGTCACTGCCCGTCATGGATGTGACCGTCAGGAAGGTCACTGCCGGCGATGTCCGGCGGGAAACGAAAACCACGGGGGCCGATCTGGGCATCATCCTCCCGGCTGACTTTACGACGGCGGTGACGTCCGGGCAGGCGCTCTCAGTCCAGGTCGTCGAAGGGGATGCGGCCGGCATTGAAACCGACGTCCTGATTTCCGTGGTGGACGCGCTCCTGGGGCAGTTCGCGGCAGGCACCGTGGCTGCCGAGGCGGGCGGAAGTGCCGGACTCCCCCACGATGTCCTGGGCGGACTTGCCCAGCAGGCTGCGGCCGGGACGCCTGCCCTGACCTTGTCGGAAGGCCAGGCGTCCGCTGAGCAGCTGTCACTCAAGGGAACGCTGGTGGCGGGGCAAACCGGGCTCTTCCTGCTCTTCACCGTCGGCTTCGGGGTCCTGGGGCTGCTGGCCGAACGGGAGAAGGGCACACTGTCCAGGCTGCAATCCACCCCTGTGGCTCCGGGCACGATTATCACGGCCAAGGCCCTCGTCGGATTCATTCTTGGCGTGGTGGCTACTGCGATACTGCTGGCTGCAGGAAGCATACTGTTCGGCGTCTCCTTCGGTTCACCGGCGGTGGTGGCGCTCCTGGTCCTGGCTGTGGCCGCGGCGGCCACGAGCCTGACGTTCATCGTTGCCCGCCTCGTCCGCAGCGCCGAACAGGCCAACATCGCCCAGTCCATCCTGGCCATGGTGCTGGGTATCGCCGGCGGCGCCTTCTTCCCGATTGAAGCCTCGGGGTTCCTGGCCACGCTGATGGACCTGAACCCGATTGCCGCCTTCATCCGCGGCCTTGGCATCACAGCTGGCGGAGGCGGAGTGACGGACGTAGCGGTCCCCCTTACCGTGATGCTGGGGTTCGCCACCGTGGCCACCCTGGCATCCCGAGCGCTCCCGGACAGGGGTGCCCGCGCATGAAAAGCATCCTTGGAATCGCCGTCGTCGAAGTCAGGCTCTTCCTGCGGGACAGGTCCAATATCTTCTTTGTCTTCATCTTTCCCCTCCTGCTGATCCTGCTGCTGGGCTCCCAGTTCGGTGCCAACAGCGGCCAGGCACGCGTTGTCCTGTCCGGTGGTTCAGGCACAGAGTTGGCGAAGGTCCTCTCGGAGCAATTGAAGGAAGACGGTGTCCAGGTGTCCTCCGCCGGAGCCGGGGCGGCGCGCGACCAGCTCAGCCGGGGAAGGGCTGATGTCGGAATCTTCATCAGCGACGACGACTCCGCGGCTTTCGCGTCCGGCCAGCCGGCGGACCTTGAGGTGCTGACTGCGTCGCAGTCAGCCGCACAGGCCGTGCTCCAGGAGGTGCGGGCCTCCGTCCAGGCCGTCAGCACGGAACGAAGGCAACAGTCCCTTCTCGAATCGGCAGGAGTGGGCGCGACGGAAGCTGCAACAGCGTTGAAGCAGGCGAAGGAATCTGTGCAACAGCCCCAGGTGGTGCTGGTGGACACTAACGACGTCACCCAGGTCTTCCAGGGGCTGGGCCGGTTCGACCTGGGTGCCGCGCAGCAGCTCCTGCTGTTTGTCTTCCTGAGCTCCCTCACGGGTGCCGCCACCATGATCAAGGCCCGGCGTTTAGGAGTCATAGCGCGCGTCATGGCGGGCCCCGTTGCAAGCTGGCAGGCGCTCGCAGGCCAGGCGCTGGGACGGTTTGGCATTGCGGCCGTCCAGGGCGGTTACATCATGCTGGGAACGGCGCTGCTGTTCGGCGTTGACTGGGGAAATCCCCTGCTGGCGGGGTTGGTTTTGGCGTTCTTCTGCGCGGTCTCGGCCGCGGCAGCGATGGTAATCGGCTCGCTGATGGATAACGACGCCGCCGCGTCCGGCGTGGGGGTGGGACTGGGTTTGGTGCTGGCTGGGTTGGGCGGCTCCATGGTGCCCCCGGAGTTCTTCTCCGAGACGCTGCAGGCTGTCTCCCGGGTGACGCCACACCGCTGGGCGTACGACGCTTTCGCGTATATCCAACGGCATGACGGCACCCTGGCGGATATCCTTCCGCAGCTCGGTGTCCTCGCCGCAATGGCGCTGGCACTGCTCGCGCTCGGGTCATTCCTGCTGCAACGGAGCCTCGGCCGGGCACTGTAGTTTCTGGTGCCTGGCCATTCCAGGGTGATGTCCGGGGGCTGATCCGGGCAGCTAGCCGGGACTAGAAACTGGATGAGCTGCCCGAACCGGAGAAGCTTCCGCCGCTGCTTCCATAACCGGTGGTGCTGCCGCCTCCGCCCCGGGCGGAGCTGACGCCGCTGACTCCCGTGTTGAGGCCGGAGTTGAAGGTGGCCACGGAAAAGAAGTTGTAGGACGGGTACACGGTGCCCAGGATGCTGGGCTCGTAGCTGCGCCGCCTTTTGTGGTTGAGTCCGTCCTGGGCCGCCTGCATCTCCTTGCGCATCAGCTGCGCCTCTCGTTCGTTCTTCGCGAATCCCTCGATGACTGTTTGGGCATGGTTTTCCAGGAGCACGGCCAGCCGGGACCGGGCGTCGTAGAGGCGGTCGAGCGCCTTTTCGGGGCTGGTCTTTGCTTCGGCCAGTTCCGCCGTCCAGCGTTCGATATCCCGGTGGCTCTGGTCCCGGAAGGACCGCAGGGCCGCCGCGGTGGCAGAGTCCCCCTGCCCGTGGCGCTTGGTAAGGAGTTGCTCCAGCCCTGCGAGATCCTTGCGGAAGGGGGCGAGTTGGCGGTCCCACGCCGCAGGCCACGTGCCGGCCCTGTTGAGGAGGGCGTTGGTGTCGGCGATGACATCGTCCAGCGCGTCGAGCTCGGAGGCCGCGTCTGCGTATTCCCGGGCGAGCTTGAGGTGCCTTCGGCGGCCCAGGTCGCGCCTGGACAGCGCATGCACCTTGTTTGAGAGCTGGCTGGCGGTGTTGTACCGGTTGAGGAAAGTGCGGTGCTTCTCGAGGACGTGGCCTCCGTACCGGGAGGCCTCGGGGATGGTGCCCGCGTTCAGCTCTGTCACCTCAAGGTCCATGCTGACGCTGGCGTAGCTTTGGTCACCGCGCTCAATCTCTTTACGGCTGGAGGATCTGGTGACGGCCCGCACAGTGATCCAGGCTGCCGCGCCCAGGGCTGCAGTTCCGGCGGTTACCCAGGCGGTGATCAGGAACGCCGCGGACAGGTACCACGGCTGGTTGATGAGCTCGGCTCCGCGGCGTACGCCTGCAATTGTTCCGTCCGTCCACTGCGCGTCACGGAAGAGATCCTTGGCGGCGTCCTGGATGTCGCTCCGTTGTTCAAGGGACACCTTCCGGTCTTCGCCCATGTAGGTCCCAACATGGCGGCCTATGGGGTCAAGGGCGAAGATAAACATCCCGTCTGCCCATTTCTGCCCGTCCGGGCTGATCCATTCCGGATGCCCGCTCCGGGCAAACCTGAGGACTTCTTCGTTGAGGTTGTCCTCGGTGCTGCCGTTGTACGTGTAGATGACAACCCTCGTGGGCTCGTAAAACTCGATCCCCTCAAGGGCCGGAATCAGCTTGTTCTGGTCCAGCACCCCCGCCGTGTCCTGGACTTCCACAGACAAGGGCGGATCAGCGAAAGCGGCGGCTGATCCGGCCGGCAGCAGCGCCGCCAGGACCAGCAGCAGGCCCACGAGCCTGTGCACTGCGGTGTTCATCTGCGTCACCCGGCTGCTCCCATACCCATTCAGACAGCATTCCATCCGTTATCGGAGGGAAGCACCACGCCGTTGATGTTGGTGCCGTCCCTGCTGAGAAGGAAGGTGATCCCGGCGGCGACTTCCCCGGCTTCCGCGATGGGCGGCACATTTGCCTGGAGCAGGGTGCCAAGGACCTCCGCGCCAAGCTGGGACTTGAATTCTGCGTGGATGTTGGTCCTGGTGCCGCCGGGGGCTACTGCATTGACCCGGATCCCGCGGCGGCCGTACATGACTGCTGAGCTGCGGGTCAGGCCGATCAGGGCATGTTTGGAGACGGTGTAGGCAGCACCTGCCGCCGACCCGCGCAGGCCCGCTTCGGAGGAGACGTTCACTATCGAGCCGTACCCCGCCGTCAGCATCACCGGCACCACGGCCCTTGTAAGGCGCATGACGGCAGTCAGGTTGACCTCCAGCACCCGCTCCCACGTGTCGTCGTCGAGCTCATGCACGGGCTGGAAGCTATCCATGATGCCTGCCACGTTGGCCAGCGCGTCGATGCGTCCACCAGCCGCAGACACCACCCTCTGCACCACGTCCTCTTTGCTGATGTCGCCGGCCACGGGTACGAAACCGAGCTCCGCGTATTCGACCACCAGTTCTTCCAGCCGTTCCTCGCCCACGTCGGTGGCAACCACCCTGCCCCCTTCGCGGGCAACGCGCAGGGCAGTTGCACGTCCTATCCCGGATGCGGCGCCGGTGACGATGACGGTCTGGCCCTCGAACCGGCCCGGCGTGACATTTTCCTGCCACACAGCCATGCGGTGCTCCTCAATCCTCAGCATGTGTTGCTTCCCGCTGCTGTGTGGTGCTCTGCTTGATTGAGCGGGTACACAGGAACCCACGCCACCAGCTTGCAGTCCCAGAAGAAGCAACCACAGGGCCGAAAGTCCCCTGACCAGGAGCGCAGACGCTATGCAGGATTCAAGGTCCATCGTTGCCGGCTATGACGGTTCGGCTGAAGCTGCAACCGCAATCAACTGGGCGGCGGAACAGGCGCAGCTGCGCAATCGCTCCCTTCTTGTGGTCCACTGCTCCATCTGGCCGCTGCTGACCAGGAACCTCGGCCCGGTTCCTGGAGTTGCGGACAGCGGGCTGGAACGGGCGGCGCAGGCAATTCTGGACGAGGGCATCAGCCGTGCCGAAGCGGCGGCACCCGGTCTGAAGGTTGAAGGCACCCTGTTGCATGGATTGCCCGCATCGTATCTTGCCGAGATCTCTTCCGGGGAGGAGATGATCGTCGTCGGCAGCCGGGGCCTGGGCGGGTTCCTGGGACTCCTGGTGGGATCCGTAAGCCTGGAGCTGGCGGCCACCGCAACGTGCCCGGTAGCAGTGATAAGGCCTGATCTCCACCCCGGCGGGCCCGTCGTCGTCGCGGTGGACGGAACGGGGTCCCCCACGGCGCTTGAGGACGCCTGTGAACTCGCCTCTGCCTGGCAGGCGGGCCTCACCGTCGTCCATGTCCGCCACACGCCGCCCGGGTACGGGCATCGCGGGATGCCTGACGCCGAGGCTGCCGCCAGGGAGGTCCTCAGTTCCACCCTCGGCCGTGTCCGCACCCTCGCCCCGGCTGTTGCAGTGGACGGAAAGGTGCTCTCCGATACGTCGGTCGCCCATGCCATCCTCAAAGCGTCGGAGGGTGCACGAATGCTGGTTGTGGGCACCAAGGGCCAAGGGCTCCTCAGGGAGACGATAGGTTCCACCGCCCATGCTGTCCTGCACCACGCACGTGGCCCGGTCCTCATCTCACGCCGCGGCACAACCGCCCGCATCAGGGGGGAACAATAAGGCCGCTGGAGCTGATGGCTCGGCCTTGGTAGCTGCAACCCATGGCCATCAAATTCGAGAACGTCGGCATCGCCGTCCGCGACATCGAAGCAGCAATCGCCTTCTTTACCGACCTCGGGCTCACGGTCGTCGGCCGCGATACGGTCAGCGGCGAGTGGACGGATACTGTGGTCGGGCTTGATGGCAACCATGCCAGGATTGCCATGCTCCAGACCCCGGACGGCCACGGTCAACTTGAGCTCTTCGAATACATCCACCCCGAAGCGAACCAGACAGATCCAACCCGGCCCAACGACATTGGCAAGCACCGCGTGGCCTTCTCGGTGGACAACCTGGACACAGCACTTGAGGTAGCCGCGAAGCACGGATGCCGTCCGCTGCGCGGCGTGGCGACCTACGGCGACGCGTACAAGCTCACATACCTCCGCGGCCCCAGCGGAATCATTGTGATGCCCGCCGAGAAACTGCAGAAAGACTGACACCCATGGACGGCAGAATCCTGGCCACCGGGACCTAGGACCCTTATCGATCCCGGCCCCCTCCTCCATCCTTGAGGTTGACGCAGCAGTCCGGAATCAACCCGATCGCCGACCAACAAGGAGCAGTCATGAAGGCCATTGTCTACGGCGGGCCCGGGAAAAAATCCTGGACCGATGTGCCGGACCCGTCGATCATCAATCCAAGCGACGCCATCGTCAAGGTGGACACCACCACCATCTGCGGAACAGACCTGCACATCCTCAAGGGTGATGTCCCTGCAGTCCAGGAGGGACGGATCCTGGGCCACGAAGGCGTGGGAACCATCACCGAAGTGGGGGCCTCCGTCACCACACTGAAACCCGGCGACAGGGTGATCATTTCCTGCATCAAGTCCTGCGGCCACTGCGCCAACTGCAAGACCGGGCTCTATTCCCATTGCCTCGGGGACGAAGGCGCATCAGGAATCGGGTGGGTCTTTGGCCACCTCATCGACGGCACCCAAGCAGAATACGTCCGCGTTCCCTATGCGGAAAACTCCCTACATCTCCTCCCCGAGGGGGTCACGGACGAACAGGCCGTCATGCTCTCGGACATCCTCCCCACAGGCTTCGAAATCGGGGTCCAGTACGGCCGCGTGAAGCCCGGGGACACGGTGGCTGTGGTGGGAGCGGGCCCGGTGGGACTGGCCGCGATTGCCACGGCGGGGCTCTACGGGGCGGCCACCATCATCGCCATAGACCTTGACCAAAACCGCCTGGAGCAATCCCGCGCGTTCGGGGCCACCCACGTTGTGCGGTCCGGTGATTCCGACTGGAAGGACCAAGTGCTGTCCCGTACGGACGGGCAGGGCGTGGACGTTGCCATTGAGGCCGTGGGCGTTCCGGCAACCTTTGGCATGTGCACCGAGATCGTCAGGCCCGGTGGCACAGTTGCCAACGTTGGCGTGCACGGCAAACCGGTGGAACTGCACCTGGAGAACCTCTGGATCCAGAACATCAACATCAGCATGGGCCTGGTAAACGCCAACACAACGCCCATGCTGCTGAAACTTGTTGCGCAGAAGAAACTGCCCGCAGAAAAGTTCGCCACACACCATTTCCGCTTCGACCAGTTCATGGACGCGTACGACACTTTCGCCCGGGCCGCGGAGACCAACGCACTGAAAGTGGTCATCACCGCCTGATGGTCGCGTCCTGATGGGCACGGCGCGGCGGCAGCCGCCCGGCTGACAGCCCCGCCGCGGCCTATGCTGGTCCAGTGACCCCTGCTCCCTCCCCAAGCCCGCTCGACGTCGTCGTCCATTCGGGACCGGCTGACTGGTGGGTCATCCTCGCCGGCCTGGGTCCCCTGGCGGTCCTCATCGCTGCCCTGCTGGCCTTCTACATCAATTGGCGCACGCTTAAACAGCGCACTGCTGCCGATGCCACTGCGCTGGAGCAGAAGCGGGAAGCGGACGCCCATGCACTGCTGCAAAAGACCGAAGCTGACAGCCGCGCGGAATGGTGGCGCCGGACGCAGTGGGCGCTGGACCGGGCACTGGACCAGGACGAAGGAACGAAAGCCCTGGGGCTGGCAACCCTGGAAGTCCTGGCACGCAGCGAGCTCGCCCGCAACGAAGAGCTTGAGTTGTTCGACATCGCCTGGAAAAGCGTGTGGGGCGATGAAAACGCGGACGACGACGGGCAGGGCACCGAGGCTGGCCAGGACACGGTGTTCGTGGACGCCGATGGCAACATAGGCGAGAATGGAACTACGGGTGAAGACACTACCAAGGAGGTTGGACCATGAGCGCAGCATCGTCCGAACACCGGTTCGTCCATCCTCCGCGGAGCGCAGCCGCCAAGCCGGCCCCGAAGAAAGCCACCCCTGCCGAGCATCGTGTCCAGGTGGCTGCTGCCAGGCTGCGCGTCACGCTCGACCAGCGGCTCGGCCGCGAAACCCCGCCCAGGACCAAGGCGCTGGCCAAGGAACCCATCTAGGTTCCCTTCTGCAGGCTGTGAAGGCCAACGCACGTGTGTGCTGGATTGGGTGAGTAGTGGCTGCAGTAATTCTTGGATGGAACTCCACCGGATCCGCACGCTGGGACTACCGCGCCGCCGTCGACCTCGTGGCGGAGTCCGGAAGGTTTCTGCAGCGCTGGAGTGCTGACCAGCCACTCAACGTCACCGCGGGAAGTGAAGCCTGGCTGTTCGTCCAGGGAAGCAGCGACGCTGGCACCGGACTGATCGGCCACGGGGTGGTCATGTCGGAGCCGTACAAGACGCTGCCCCGAGACAGCGCCGCGGAGTGGCACGTCAGCATCCTGTTCGACGCGCTGCTCCCCCTCGGTGAGCAGGTCCGCCAGGATGCCCTCCGCACAGCAGTCCCCGGGATTCCCTGGGGTGAGGCACTTAACCGCCCAGGCCTTGCCGTTCCTAGCCATGAAGAGCCGGGCCTTCGCCGTCTGTGGCGGGACCTCGGGCCCGCGGCGACCCGTCCCCCGCACGTTGTTTCGGGGACCTGCCCGCCGGACGCCGTCAGCACTATCGACGTGAACCGCCATGAGCGGAACCTTGACGCACGCCGGGTGTGCTTGGCCTTCCATGGAACGTCCTGCGCTGCCTGCGGTTTCTCCTTCGAAGCCTTTTATGGCGATGCCGGCTCCGGGTCCATTGACGTCCACCACGTGGTGCCGCCGGAGCTGCTTGGGAGCGGCTACCAGCTGGATCCCGTAGCCGACCTCGTGCCAATGTGCCCCAACTGCCACACCCTGGCACACGGCAGTGCCGGCCCGCCGCGCACCGTGTCGGAGCTCCGGCACATCATTTCCGCCTCCGGCCACCTGAGGGGCGAGGTGGTGGGCGATCTTGCCCTCGGAGCCCAGGAAGATGCGAGGAGGATCCTGGAAGGACCGGGGATATACCGGCAGGATCCCCAGGCCTAGGTTGCCTGGCGTTGGCGCCGCGAGCGACTGAGGGCGGGAGCGGCGCGCGCGTTGCCGGCAAGATGCACCAGGGCCGCAATCACCAGGAAAGCCACCAGGACCTGGGCTATGGACGCCAGGGCAGCAGGCCAGCCGCCCTCAAGCGTTGGATCCAGGAAATCGTAGACGTACCAGCCGTCGATCGAACCCCGGAGCCAGGAAAAGATGAGGAAGGCCGCCGGGTAGGCAAGCCACGCCAGGGGCCGCCACCAAGGACCGCGCACCGTCCTCGTGACCAGGAGCCAATCGAGGAGAACATACAGGGGAGCCAGGCGGTGGTGTGCCATCTGCGGCCAGTACAGGTCCCAGCTCCACCAAGGTTCGTCCGGCGGCGCCACGAGGACAATGTAGATAAGTCCCGTCATCACCAAGTAGAGGACAAAGGCGCCGAAGAGGTGGACCCACCAACGCGGAAGCCTGGCCGCCGGCCATGCCGCCGATGCGATCAGCAGGAGCCCGAGTCCGAGGTTCGCCTGGACGGTGAATTCCGAATACAGCTGAAAGCTGTCGACGTCGTTGCCCGGCAGGGTTGCGTCATAGGTCTTCTGCACGAGTGCGGCGAGCACGAACGCGCCCACCAGCAGCCGGACCGCCCGGACCCACGGGCTGTCCGGGTGCAGGCCGCTGGCCGGGTCGCGGTGATGCTCCGCCAGGGGAACCAACTTGCGTGCGCTGCTCATTCGCAAAGTGTTGCACGCCAGGGACGTCCCTGCGCAGGGCACAAAGACCGCTGTCAGCTGCTTTCACCTGCTTCCACCGTCATGTCCCGCAGTCCGCTGTAGGCCGCGGCGGCGCCCGCCAAGAATATGAGGAGGGCCACGTACACCGGGCCGAGGTGTCCGAGCGTTGCCAGGCCCCACGGGTAATGCGCCGGGACAGAGATTGCGAGGCTGACTGCCGTAATGGTGACGGTGGCGGCGAAGGCCCACCGTTCCCCCCGCCGCACCCCGAACCAGGACAAGGCTGCAATGGCCAGCCCGGTGGCAGCGATGAACCCGCTCAGCGCAATGTGCAGATGGCTGATGTAGTGATGCAGCTGGGGGCTGAACGCCTGGACCTCCGCCCTGCCCTTGTCCACCTGTTCGGGACCGATGCCCAGCTCCAGGAAGGCGCCCGAGAAGTTGAGTGCCAGGAAGGCTGCGGCGTACCCCACGAAGGCCAGCCCGGCGAGAGCCATCAGGGCTGCTCCGGCCCGGAGCCGGGACTGCGTCGCGGGGGTAGTTTGGATGGCAGGCACAGCCGCCACCCCCTTTCTGCTTCACGTTTTTCTTTGATGAGAGTCCCCTGTCCGCACGCCTGTCAAGAGGAGTTTCCCGGGAAGAGGCGGGCTGATTAACCTCTCAGAAGAAAGCCTTTATTCCCCCGCTGCGCGAAGTCACCGACAGCGGAATCCGCAAGAAAGCTTGACGGCTGCAAAACGTTTTGCATATAGTGATGCAAGCAACATACAAAACGTTTTGCAAAGGAACGAAGTCAATGGCGACAAAGGTAAACATCAGGGACGTGGCCAAGGCCGCAGGCGTCTCCGTGACCACTGTGTCGCATGCCCTGAGCGAAGCGCACAGCTCCCGGGTCAATGCCCGGACCGTGGAGCACGTCAAAGCCGTGGCCTGCGATCTCGGCTACGCTCCGAACCGGCTGGCCAGCGGACTGCGCAACCAGCGCTCCCAGATCCTGGGCATTGTCAGCGACGAAATCACCACCACCCCTTTTGCCGGGGCCATGATCCAAGGCGCACAGGACGCCGCCTCCGAGCACGGGCACCTGCTCATGGTGGTCAACTCCGGCCTCGATAACGAACTGGAGCGCCAGGAAATCCGGGCACTCCAGCAGCACCAGGTGGACGGCATCATCTACGCCCGCATGTTCAACCAGCTGGTATCTGTCCCGGAGGAGCTCCAGGCCGTGCCCACCATCGTCCTGGACGCCACCTCGGACAACCCACGGCTGTCCTCCGTAGTACCGGACGAGTTCGGCGCAGGAGAATCTGCCGCCGAGCTGCTGGTCTCAGCGGGCCACCGCAACATCGCCATGATCAACAACGAGGACGACATTCCCGCCGCCCACGGGCGGCTCGCAGGCTTCCAGGCAGGCCTGGACCGCCACGGCATGCAGCTGCCGGAGAGCCGCCTGGTGGTTGCATATCCGAGCACTGCGGGAGGACGGGAGGCCGCACTGGAGTTGTTGGCCGGCAGCGAACGGCCCACCGCGCTCTTCTGCTTCAACGACCAGATGGCCATGGGCGCCTACCAGGCGGCTGGCCACCTCGGCCTGAATATCCCGGACGACCTCTCGATTGTGGGCGTGGACAACCTCGAACTCATCGCGGACGCCCTCTGGCCGGGGCTGTCCACCATGGCACTCCCCCACTATGAAATGGGCCGCTGGGCTGTCCTGAAGCTCCTCAGCGAGCTCGAAAACCCCGGGGCGCCCCGAACCCACGAAAAAATCCCCTGCCCGCTGGTGGAGCGGGACTCTGTTGCTCCACCCAGGAACTGAGCGGCAGAAGAACTGATCCGGCGAAAGAGGCGCGTCAGACTCCATCCCCCTGAATTACCCCCAGAAAAAACGGGAACGCAGCCGTTGCAGCGGCCGCGTTCCCTTGCAGGACCCTCATCAATCCCCCGCTGTCCAAGCAGAAAGACCGACCCATGAACAAGAAGCTCACAAGGATCCTGGCGACCAGCATAGCCGCTGCCGCCCTCACCTCCGCCCTCGCCGGCTGCGGCAAGGGCAGTTCCTCCGCCACAACCGAAGGCTCCACTGAGATCACCATGTGGACCCACGCAGCCGGAAACCCGGCCGAACTGGCGGCGACCCAGTCGATCGTGGACTCCTATAACAAGAGCAGCGGCGCGAAGGCGCAAATCAAGGTACAGGCTTTCCCGCAGGAGTCCTACAACGATTCCGTCGTTGGGGCCGCCTCAGCCGGCAATCTTCCCTGCATTGTGGACATTGACGGGCCCAACGTTCCCAACTGGGCGTGGGCCGAGTACCTCACGCCACTGAAGCTATCCGCGGACCTTTCCAAGAACCTCCCCAGCACCGTTGCCACGTGGGAGGGCGAGACTTATGCGGTTGGGTACGGCGACGTCGCTTTGTCCATGTTTGCCCGCAAATCTGATCTCGCTGAAGCGGGCATCCGGGCCGCCACCATTGAGAAGCCATGGACGAAGGAGGAGTTCCAGGACGCGCTGACCAAGCTCAAGGCGCTGGGTAAGTGGGATTACCCGCTGGACATGGGTACTGCCGGAACGGGCGAATGGCTGCCGTATGCGTACTCGCCGTTCCTGCAGTCCTTCGGCGGAGACCTGATCGACCGCGAGGACTACCAGTCGGCTGACGGAGCCCTGAATGGTGACAACGCTGTCGAGTGGGCCAAGTGGTTCCGCGGCCTGGCGGACCAGGGCTTCATGGCGACGAAGAGCGGGAAAGACTCCACCCAGGACTTCCTGAACAACAAGAGCGGCCTCCTGTACACCGGTTCCTGGGCAGGAGACAAGGCCCGGGAAACCCTGGGAGATGAGCTGGTTGTCATGCCCACGGTGGACCTGGGCAACGGTCCCAAGATCGGTGGAGCCTCCTGGCAGTGGGGCGTCACCAGTGGCTGCAACAATACGGATGCCGCGATGGACTACCTGTCCTATTCCCTAAAGCCGGAAAACGTGGCTGCCGTCATCAAGGCAACGGGAGGCATCCCCGCCACTGATGAAGCCGCAGCCCTGATTCCCGCGTTCGCCGAGGGCGGTGCCAACCGAATCTTCATGGAGTTCTCCCGCGAGTACGCCGTGCTGCGGCCTGAGACTCCGGCCTACCCGTTCATCGCCACCGAATACGGCAAGGCTGTCCAGGACATCCTTGCCGGTGCGGATCCCAAGGCAGCCCTGGACAAGGCAGTCAAGGCGATTGACGCCAATATCAAGTCCAACGGCGGCTACAAGAGCTAGCCAGCTGCCGAACGGTACGGCGACGGCGGCGCGCAACCCGCCGTCGTCGTACCTCCGGCCCTGACTGTCAACGGAGAATCCCATGACAACCACCCAGCTTCCCCCTAATCCTGGCCGCCGAGTGGCGGCCCCGGCCCCGGCCGCACCGCCCAGCAAACCCCATCGCAGGCCGCGCTACCTGCGCGAGCAGCTCAGTGGGTGGGCGATGATCGCCCCCGCGGCAGCCCTGCTGCTCCTCTTTGTCTTCCTCCCGGCGATCCTGGGCTTTGGCCTGGCATTCACTAATGCACGCCTTGTGTCGCCACGGCCCGTTGAGTTTGTCGGAACGGACAATTTCGTCCGGCTCTTCACGGATCCCACGTTTTGGCGGGCGCTGCTGAACGTCAGCTACTTTGCGGTTGTGGTGGTGCCCGTCCAGTCCGGCCTGGCCCTCGCTATGGCGCTGCTGATCAACAAGAAGTTCCGCGGCGTGAACTTCTTCCGCACCCTGTACTTCCTGCCCGTGGTGACGTCCATGGTGGTGGTGTCGCTGCTGTGGCTGTTCATGTACCGCAAGGATGGGCTCATTAACGAGTTCCTGTCCGCGGCCAGCTTTGGCTTGATCGACGGCCCGGACTGGCTCAATGACCCCGCCACCGCCATGCCGGCCATCATCATCCTGTCCATCTGGCAGGCCGCCGGCTTCCATATGATCATCTGGCTCGCCGGCCTGCAGAGCATTTCCGGGGAACTGTACGAGGCTGCCCAGCTGGACGGAGCCAGCCGCTGGCACCAGTTCCGCTACGTGACCTGGCCGGGCCTCAAGCACACCCGCACCCTGATTATGGTGACCATCACCATCCAGGCACTCGGGCTCTTCGACCAGGTCAGCGTCATGACCCAGGGCGGACCGCTCGATTCCACCACCACCATCATTTTCGAGGCGGTGCGCTCCGGCTTCAAGCAGCAGGAAACCTCCTACGCCTCGGCCATCTCCCTCGTATTCTTCGTCCTGGTGCTGCTGATCTCCGCAGTGCAGCGCTACCTGACCCGAGAGAAGGACTGACGTGAAGCAGACTCCCAAGTCAAACCGTCTCAGCATCGCAGGGACCATGGCGGTACGGATCCTGTTCGCCGTCGCCGCCGCTTTCCCCATCGTTTTCATGCTGGTGTCCTCGCTCAAGCCGGACCAGCAGATCTTCGGTGACATGTCCTCCGTGGCAGCGTTCCTGCCCATCGGCAACATCTCGTTCGACAACTATGCAGCCGTGTTTGACCGGGTGCCGGCCGCCCGCTTCCTGATGAACTCCATCGGAATATCCGCGATCACGGTGGTGCTTGGCATCTTCGTCAACAGCCTCTGCGCCTTCGCCCTGTCCCGGATGGAGGTTCGCGGAAAGAAGATCGTGTTCACCGCCATCCTGGCCACGCTGATTGTGCCTTTCCAGACCCTGGCCCTGCCGCTGGTGTGGTGGGTCAACCAACTGCCCTACTTCGAGCTGAACGGCTTCAGCCTCGAATTTTCCAAGGGCTGGCTGGACACCTACCAGGTCCAGATCATCCCCTTCATCGCCAACGCCTTCTCCATCTACCTGTTCCACCAGTACTTCGAGTCCATTCCCAAGGAGCTGGACGAGGCCGCACGCATCGACGGCGCCGGTTGGTTCAAGATCTATCGCCAGGTGGTCATGCCGCTGTCCGGGCCGGCCACCGCCACGGTGGCGATCCTGACGTTCCTGCCGGCCTGGAACTCCTACCTCTGGCCGCTGATGGTGGTCCAGTCAGAGGAACTGCGCCCGGTGATGATCGGCATCCAGTACTTCTTCCAGCTGAACGTCTCGTGGGGTGAGGTGATGGCCTACGCGTCCCTCATCACCGTTCCGGTGGTGGTGCTCTTCATCGCCTTCCAGCGTTCGTTCGTCAACAGCATCGCCTCCAGCGGCGTGAAGGGCTGAGCATGAATTCATTAGCGACGGCGGCCGGCGCACCTTCCGCTCCCGCGGCACGTGCCGCTGCGCCTGCCCGTGCCGCTGCGGACCCTTACCGGCCGGAGTTCCACTTCACCGCCGAACGCAACTGGCTGAACGATCCCAACGGGCTGGTGTACCTCAATGGCACGTACCACCTCTTCTACCAGCACAACCCGTTCGGCCCGGACTGGGGGAACATGTCCTGGGGCCACGCAACCTCCCGGGACCTGCTCCATTGGGAAGAGCATCCGGTGGCCATCCCGTGCGACGAACGTGAGGCGATCTTCTCCGGCTCGGCAGTGTTCGACGAGCACAACACCAGTGGCCTCGGCACTGCCGGGAATCCTCCGCTGGTTGCCATCTACACCAGCGCCTACAGTGAACCCTCACCGTTGGCCGGCCGGCAGGCCCAGTCGCTCGCCTACAGCCTCGACGAGGGGACTACCTGGACAAAGTACTCCGGCAATCCGGTCCTGGACCGAGCGTCCGCGGACTTCCGGGATCCCAAGGTGTTTTGGTACGACGGCGGTGCCGGCAGTTACTGGGTGATGGCCGCCGTGGAGGCGGTGGAGCGCCGGGTGGTGCTTTACAAGTCGGCGGACCTGAAGAGCTGGGAGTACCTGAGCACCTTTGGCCCGGCCAACGCCACCGGCGGGGTCTGGGAGTGCCCGGACCTCTTCGAACTGCCCGTGGACGGCAACCCTGATGAAACCAAGTGGGTCCTCATCGTCAACATCAACCCCGGCGGCATCGCCGGCGGCTCGGCAGGGCAGTACTTCCTGGGCACGTTCGACGGCGTGGAGTTCCGTTCCGTGTCGACGGTCACCGAGGGCTTCCAACAGGACGGCAGCCGGATGCGTGAGTACGGCTGGCTGGACTGGGGACGCGACTACTACGCCGCGGTCTCCTTCAGCGGGGTCGCTGGCGGCCGGCGGATCATGATCGGCTGGATGAACAACTGGGACTATGCCGGCTCCACCCCCACCGGCGGCTGGCGCAGTGCGATGACGCTGCCGCGGGAAGTCTCACTGGCCAGGCGGGACGGAAAAGTGGTGCTTCGGCAAACGGCCATTGACCCGTTTGCCGAACAGGAATCCAGGAGCTTCAGTCTGGGTCCGCAGGCTCTGGCACCTGGCGTCCAGGATCTGCCGGTTGCGGCCGCTGTGGCCCGTATTGACGTCGAATTCGAACCGGGCACAGCAGACAGGGTGGGCTTACTGGTCCGGGCCGGCGGAGCCGAACGTACCGTGATCAGCTACGACGTGGTGGAGGGCATCCTTCGGCTGGACCGGCGGGAGACGGGGCAGGCAGGCTTCCACAGCACCTTTCCTTCCGTTGAAGCCGTCGCGGCGCCGCTGCAGGATGGCCGCCTCCGCCTGAGGATCCATCTGGACCGCTGCTCCGTGGAGGTCTTCGCCCAGGACGGGGTTGCCACCATCACGGACCTGGTGTTCCCTGCAGAGGCAAGCACGGCCCTGGCGGTCTTCGCGGAAGGTGGGGGCGCGCATCTCGTGGCGCTCGACGTCGTCGGACGCTGAAGCGGACAGGTGGTCCCGGTGTTCAGGACCACCTGTCCTTAGGCTGGGGACGTTTCGGCTGAGCCCGTGTCGGCAGCCTGCAGCCAGGTGGTGAGCACCCCGCAGGCGAGCTCGAGGTTCCCCATCTGGCAGTGCTGGTCGGCGTTCTCGGCCCGGGTGAACACGCGCGTGGTGACGCTTCGGGCTGCCACGAGCGCTCTTGCCTGTGCCCTGGCCAGCGCTGGCGGTTGGAAGGCGTCGTTTTCGCCGCACATCAGCAGTACGTCCTGGTTCACCCGGCCGCTGCCCAGGTGCTCCGTGTTCATTCCCAAGAACCACTCGGCGACGTCCGCCGGATCGTAGCTGTCCAGCATGTACAGCACTTGGTCCACCACTGCGCGGAGGGTGGGAAACAGCCGGGCACGGATGCGAACGCTCCACCGCGTGAAGTCGCGGTGCCGCACCATGGCGCGGACCGGGCCGCGAGCCACGGGTGGAAGCCTGTAAAGCCAGTCATACACCGGCGGCCAGGCCACCACCCGGTGGATCCGGGGCTCACACCCTGCGGCACGCAATGCCCAGTACCCACCCATCGAGATGCCCACCAGGGCGGCCTGGTCCAGCCGGAAGTGGTCCAGCACCGCCCCCACCGGCTTTTCCCAGTCGTGGTCGAAGGTGAGCCCGTTCAACGTCCGGGCACCGCCTTGGCCCGGCCCCTCGAAGGCAATCACCTGGAAACCGGCGGCCGCGATCCGCTGGCAGATGGGGAAGAACTCCTCGATCAGGGAGTCGAACCCGCCGCGGAGCAGTACCCTGCCGCCGTTGCGCGGTCCGGACGCCGGAAGCGCATAGGCCGGCAGCGACGCCCCGCCGTAGGGGATGGTGTGGCGTGCCAGTCCGGCACCGAATGCCGTGTCGAAGAGCTGCAGGTAGCGGCGGTAGCGGTCTGTTTTCTCCACTGACCGTGGTGGCGTGAAGAACTCCGCGATCCTCGCGTAGCCCGCCGCCTGCCTGTGCCGGCCCTCGGCTGCGGCGCGGTTGGACAAGCCCTCGAACACGCCGGCACAGTCATCCATCCCCCGCACATGTGCAGCGGCGCCGAGCAGCTCATCCCGGTCTGCAAAGCCCAGGGCATGGGCGCGGTTGAGTTGGTAGTTGATGAAGTCCCGTCGGTGGAATCGTTCAAACCCCACCGGCAGGGCAACAAGCTCTGGATCGCTCACATCGCGATCGTACTCTTATGATGACGGCAGTAGGCGCTGGGCTTCACTCCGATCTGGCTGCAGCCCTCGGTTTCCCCGTGTGCCCGGCTCCTTCCCCCCGGGAGTTCCCGGATCTCGTGCCAGCTCGCTTTCCCGTCCATCCGGCCCTCTCTGCGGTCATTGTCAGACCCTCCCCCGATGATGAGTACATGGGCAGGGAAGCGGTGGTGAAGGCGTTTGCGGACATCCGGTCCGCCCTTGCCGTGCTCAACGCTGAGGTGGACGGGTGTGGCGCGGAGCCGTTCTCGGCTGCCGATCCGTTGGCCGGGCTGGCCGATGGAAACCTGGACATCCTCGCCGGCGCGGCGGCTGTGGAGGCCGGCGTGGCGGGGTTGAAGTCTCGCGCTGCCATGAAGTACGCCGACACCGCCCATGCCCTGGCCCCTCCCGGGACGCCTGCCCGCGCGCAGGAAATGGCCGTCGCCGCGGAGATCGGGTGCGTGCTGGCCATCGGGCCGCGGGCCGCCAGCGCGTTCCTGTCCGTCTCCCACGCCCTGACCACCACCTTGCCCCTGACACTTTTGGCCCTGCAGGCCGGCACGCTCTCGTGGCAGCACGCCCGGGGCATGGCGGAGGAGGCAGCCACCCTCGATGCCGCCGGCGCCGCCGCCCTTGAGGGCCATTTCCTGGACCCGGACACCCCCAGGCCCGCCACCGCGGCCACGATCGGGGAGATGCCCGCGCACCGGTTCAAGCACAAAGCACGCACCTGGCGGGAACGCCACCATCCCGAATCTATCGAGAAGCGCCACGCCAAGGGTCTGGCGGACCGGCGGGTGGAATACCGGCCGGACCAGGACGGCATGGCCTGGCTGTCGGCCTGCCTCCCCGCCCATCAGGCACTGGCAGGCTGGAACCGCCTCAACGCCCTCGCCCGGGCCGCACAAGGACCTAACGAGCCCCGCACCCTCACCCAGATCCGGGCCGACGAATTCGCCTCAGCGATCCTCACCAGCGGCAGCAATCCCGCCCACTCGTCGCCGATCCGGGCGCAGGTCCTCGTCACCGTGCCGGTATTCTCCCTGACGGGAATGACCGGTGAGCCGGCCATGCTGGACGGCTTCGGGCCCATCCCGGCGTCCATGGCACGGGACCTGGTTGCGAACGGTGCTGATTCGTTCCACCGGGTCCTTGTTGATCCGAGGGACGGGGCGCCGCTGGAGATCGGGCGGACCAGCTACCGGGTTACCAAAGCCATGCGGAACTGGCTGCGGATGCGGGACGGCACATGCCCCTTCCCCGGCTGCAGCAACAGCTCCCTGGATAACGAGGCAGACCACCTCCTGGCCTGGCAGCACGGCGGGACAACCGGGATCAGCAACCTCGGACAACCCTGCCCGAAGCACCACAAACTTCGACACACCACCGGCTGGGAACCAACACCGGCCACCAAGGATGAACCACCCGGCTGGACCTCACCGTCCGGGCGCCACTACAAAAGCGAACACCAGGACTGGGAACCACCCCACTGGCCCGAAACTGTCATGTCGGCCATGCCCGCGCGACCAAAACCGGAGGAGCAGCCCCGGGAACGTCATAAGGGACAAGCGCACCGCCCGCCGCCCTGCACGTCCGTGCCCACTGAGCCCGGCGGCCACGCAGACTATCTGTACATTCCACGATCCCCGGCGGAAGACAGCCTGCGCCGATTCCTCTACGGCGGCTCCTGATCGTTGTGCAGCTCTCCCCGTCGAGCCCGACTTCAGCGTGACGCCGATTCAGCCCGGCTGCGCACGTTCAGCAGCATTTTGCGCATCATCCAGAAGTCGCCGAACTCAAGCAAGAGGGAGAAAGCTATGGTGGGTGAAAACCACCGGTACCGCGAGCGCACACGGCTGATCAACCGCGTTGAGCCGTCCGGCATGGGATCGAGCTGCCACGTCCAGGTGGTGTCACCGGGCGTACCCCAGATCATGGACTTCGGTGCGTCCATCGCCTGGACTGGCATGCCGTGCTTGCCGTCGGGGCTCATCGGCACAATGTCGCCGACGGCGAGGTGTTGAAATTCGGGGATGATGCGCCGGGCGCTTGGACGGCCCAGGTTGTCGAGGATGTCGTAGCTGTACCAGCCGGCACGGGTCAGGCCGGCCTGGACCAGCCACGGCCAGATCCGCTCCGGTGGCGCGCCAACCGTGACCGCTCGCGTGGCGTTGAAGGTTGGTCTCGGCACGAGCTCATCTCCGGGCAAAGCACGTGAGATCTCTGCAGGCGTCGCGCCCCAATGGAGCTGCCACGCACGCACGTACCGGGCATAGGTTGCGACCGCAGCGCCAGCTGCGAACACGATGACCAAACGCCTGTGGAACCGCATTACCCCAGTCTGCGCGTCACCCCCGTGCCGGATCCAGAGGCCAAACGTCCCGGGCGGTTCAGCGACCGCCGAGGCCTTGGAGGATTGCTGCGCCCCACTGCACGCTGTTAGCCAGGACCACGAAACCGACTGCCGGAACGCTCAACGCCCAGGCTGCCTGCCGCCGTCGTGCTTGTTCAACCATCTTCCGGAGGGCAGTGAAGCTGTCCTGAAGGGCCGGCAGATCGCTCGCGGCAGGTGGATTCCGGCACCAGGTCCCCGGCCGGACGGCCGCCGACGCGATCTGGGAAACCTGCTCCGGGCCCAGGACGGGCTGGCTCCGGCGCAGCCAGTCAAGGAGCCGTGCGTCCCTCACCACGGCCACGCGCTCGGGCCGCGCTTTGATGGTCAGGCTCTTCGGCTGGACGATGACCACGACGCCAGTCACCTCGACGGGGAAGCCAGCAGCGGAGCCCAGAAGTTTTGCCGCCCGGGCAGCTTCGTACGCAGCGCTCCGAATGTGGTGTGTCCTCTTTCCCGCAACCAGGAGTGCCCGCCCGGCCACCCACACGGGCTGGCCGGAGTGGTTCTTGGTGTTCAAGGTGAACACTCCCGCTGGCCCTACCAGCACGTGGTCTATATCCGCGGAGCCTGCGCCCACCGGCACTGCATGCAGGACCAGCCACTCGGGGCCGAGCCCCTCAAGGATCCGCCCAACGGCGATCTCGCCGAGCACCCCCTTGTACCCCATGATGGTTTCCGGTCTGAGCGGGCTGGCACCAAACACCCGCTGTAGCCAGTTGCGGGGCGGAACGCGGCTTTGGAGCGCCATCAACTCTCCGAGCACTGCCTGCCCGGGAACCCGCTCGCCCAACAGCAGTGGTGTGGCATCAGCGCTCATGGCCGTCTCCCAAACTTTCGGATGCTGGACAGCGTAGATCCGGAAGGGTTCGAAAAACAGCGGCTGACGGCCCGGTTCCTGAATGCTTCCGGAATATTGACAGGACGTTGAGCACTTCTTGCGGAAGAGTGAATGTGGTGCCCTATCCAACGCTTCGCAGCGTCCCGCCACGTACCTTCTACGGCAGCCCGTCCGCCGCGCCGAGCCCACGCCGGGCCACAACGTACCCCCACAGCAACAGCGCGTGTGGACGCGTTCCCCGCCAGCTGAAGGGGACAGAAAAGCCGTCCCGCTCCACAACAGTGGCCGACCACCGGCGGCGTACCAGCCTGGGCCGGCGGAGCCGGAGGTTGGTGAGGGAGGCATACGGGATCCAACGTCCTTCGTGCTGCTTCGCGAGCCTGACGGCACGCGCCGGTGTAACGGTGGCGCGCTGAAAACGGGGGTTCTCGCCCTGGTCCAACGGACCGTGCGGGATGGTTCCAGCGGGCAGGATAAGGATGCCGTTCATGTTGACCCACACTTGAACCCGCCGGCCACCGCTGGCGGCGTCCCCGCAAACCAGCCGGCACAGGTCATCGTCCTCTTCAGGTTCCACCGGCTGCTCCGGATGGAACACAGTTGCTGAAACGTCCAAAGTGACGGCGCCACCGGCCGGGACTTCCGGCCGCTCCGCGACAGAGGGGTCATGCGCCCTCACGTTGGCAGCTGCGACAGCCTGCATCACGGCTGCGCGCAGTCCATCGGCACACAACCGGGGCGCGTCAACGGCAAACACCTCCCGATCGAGCTGGACAACCGAGCGGACGCCGGCCTGCCCGCCCAAGAATTCGGCCAGATCGTCATGGTCGGGGCGAACAAACAGGCCAACTTCATCACCCAGTCCCACCTGCCAGCCGTGACCGGGAATCTCGGGTTCGGCCTCGAGCTCCACATCGATCCAGCCCGCCAACTCCGCCGCACCAACGGGTCTGAGATCCTCCCCCGCAATGCACGGCACGAGGAGTCCCAACCGCCGGACAAGATCAGCGGTGTGAACAGTACAGTCATATTTGTTCACTCGGTGCTGCACCAGCAAGCTCCCCCAGAATTAGTGCGGACCAGGACCGGGACCGCCCTAAGGGCGGGCATCGGTACCCGTCCTGGGTCCGCAGCGACATGTCATCGAATTAGCCGGTCTCGAAGTGAGTTCGATCGTAAGTCATTTCGCCTGGGATGAAGCAGACCCCGGACCAAAAGTTTTGATCCTGTACCTGGGTATGGGCTCTATTTCCGCGCCGCCTGCCCAGGTGTGGCCCTGGCTGGTGCAGATGAGGGTTCACGGGGCTGGACTGCAGTTCATCCTCCACGAAGCGGACGACGGCGGGACGCGGCTGCTGCTGCGGACACGCACCGGTCCGGGGCGGCCGGCAGGACTGCGCTTCATGGACTTCCTGCTTCAGCCGGGTTATGTGGTCATGGACCGCGCGATGCTGTTGGGCATCAAGCAGCGCGCTGAGCGGCAGGCGCACAAGAAGGAGCAAGCAACGGCGGGAAGCCCGCTCAGCTGATTCGGGCCTGTGCTCCGGGCGATCGGGACAGAGCGAGTGCCCATCCACCGGCGGTTCCAATGGCCAGCAGCACGGTGACGAAGCCGATGGCCGGTGCGCTCGGCCATGTCAGGGCGCCGCCATACCGCAGCAGGGCAAGCGCCTGCAGAATGACGAAGGCAACCGAGGTCAGGGCCACGGGGCGTACGGTGCGGAGGTCGGCGCTGGACTGGCCCTGCGCAGCCGACCATCCCAGGCCGACCAGCCACGCTCCGACCGCCCTCGCCGTGAGCTCGGACAGTGTCCAGGGCCACCACGAGGCGGCATAAGCCGGTACTGCCAGAAGCGCCAGACCATAGCACAGCAGTACTCCGGCGATCCCCGCCATGAGCAGCCGTAGCGCAGGGGGCAGCACCGGCCGACCCGCCGTCACGGACGTTGGGGCAGGACGCCGGGAGCGGAGCTGCATCCAGCTGATCACGAGCATCGCCACGGGCACCATGGCATAGATCGCCAGCCACGCCCAAGTGGCTATCTGGGCCAGTGCGCCATTTTCTGGCGAGAGGTGGAAGCGATCCAGATGAAGCAGGGTGACTCCGAGAGTCAGCGTGGTGAAGACGAACACGGGCCAGACTGCCAGCTTCGCTGACTCCCAACTCGCTGAGCGGGCGCCCGTCACCTCCAGGCCGGCGGCCGACCAGTATGCCGCCCCGAGGAAGACGGCGGTCATGGGCGGATTGACTGTCCATGCGAACCATTCCGCTGTCCGCAGCGGAAACACGAACAGCACGAGCCCGGCAAGAAATACGAGGAATGCAGCAACGTAGAGCAACAGCCTCATCGGCTGGATCAAGGGTGTGGCCTCAGTTGAAGCGGACATCTCCGGGCAGCTCCTCGGGTACGGCAGCATCACCTGGGGCAGGGGGCGAAGCAGGCAGGGGGTGCTCGGCCAGGTACGTGTGGAGCATAGAAACCACGGTGGCGCCGTCCCCCACGGCGGTAGCCACCCTTTTGATGGAACCGGCCCGCACGTCGCCGATCGCGAAGATGCCGGGCATGCTCGTTTCCAGGGCCAGCGGATGCCTGCCGGGCCTGAGGGACCCGGCGTCATTCACATCCCGGTTGGCGCCAGTGCGGAGGAAGCCGGCCTGGTCACGCTCTACGGTGTCGGGCAGCCAGGAGGTCCGCGGCACCGAACCGATGAGCACAAATAAACCGCCGGCTTCGATCTCCTCACCCGGCGCTGCGTCGGGGGCGCCGGGTGCGGCGACCTTAACCGAGGCAAGGAATCCGTCCCGGTCGCGTGCGCCCACGATCACGGTGCCATAGCGGATCGCAACGTTCCTGGTGGCCTCCAGTTGGGAGATGAGGTATTCCGACATGCTGACCGACAGGGTGGGTCCACGCACCAGCAGCGTCACCTTCTTCGCGAACTTCGCAAGGTGCAGGACCGCCTGTCCGGCCGAGTTGCCGCCCCCCACAACGCAGACGTTCTTTCCGGCCATCGACGGCGCCTCGGAGACTGTGGCCCCGTAGAAGACGCCCCTGCCCACCAGATCCTCTATCTGGGGTATCCCGAGGCGGCGGTAGTCCACTCCGGTGGCCACCACCACTGTGCGGCACCGCACCACGCTGCCATCGGAAATCGACACAGAGTACAGTGCTCCGTCCGCGCCGAGGCCCTCCACCTTCCGTAAGAACAGGAAGTCCGTGCCCAAGGTCCAGGCCTGGTGGAACGAGCGGTAGGCCAGATGGGCGCCACTTACACCGCGGGAGAAGCCAGGGTAGTTGCGGATCAAGGAGCTGGTGCCGGCTTGGCCCCCCACAGCCTCTCCCTCAACCACCATGGTGGCGAGGCCCTCCGAGGAGGCATAGACGGCGGTCGCAAGACCGGAGGGGCCGGCCCCAACCACCACTACATCGAAAATCTTGTCCGGTGGTGGCGGTCGCGTCACCCCCATCGCTTCGGCAATCTCCAGGTCAGTTGGGTTCTGGAGGACAATGGGTGAAGCAGTGAACTCCAACACCAGGACCGGCAGCATGGGGTCGCGCAGGCCAAGGCTCTCCAGCGTCCGTTCCGCCGTCTCGGACCCCACAGGATGGAAGCCCACCGGGATGTGGTTTCGGCTCAGGGAGTCGCGCAGCGAATGTGTCCTCCCGTCGCCAACCTCCCCGATCAGCCGGACCGCCTCGAACCCGACGCCCTGGGCCAGGTGCCAGTCGTCAAGGGCGTCAGTGATCGCCCCGTGAAATTCTTCGTCGCGCGGGCGTTCGGGGCGGATGATCAGCAGTTCGGCATACCCCTGCCCGATCGCACGGAATACGGTGGGGGCGCTGGCGAAGTCACCCCAGGTCACCACAACTGCACGCTTTGCCGCCGGGTGGAAGCCATAGGCACGACGCAGGAAATCGAGCCCACCGCGGTCAGCCGGTCCGTAACACCCGAGTATGAGCGCGACCGGGCGGTTCCAGCGCCTTAGCCCCTCAAGCACCGCCCGCCCGTGGGCGTGCCCCTCGCAGGCCACCACCTCATAGTCGGCACCGTAGCGTCGGCGTAACTCATCTCCCAGAATGCGCCGGGAGTCCGAGTCTGAGGTGGCAATCAGCATGATCGGAACCGAGTGATCCATGGCCGCCGTCTTTCCGGTTCAATGGTTCGGTGGCGCTCACGATACTCGCGCTGGGACAGTGCAGACAAGGGCACGGAGATTCTGCCAGAATTGCTCCCGACAGGGGCAGCCGGGATGACCTGAGCAGGACCGGAGTGATGGACATGGAGTACCCCTTGGAGGACCGCCCTATCGCGGGAATCAACCTTGCTGCCACACCCAGTGGAACAGGGTGCCTGGAGTGCCTTGGCGGTGACGGCCCGGGTTGGTGGCTGCATCTTCGCCGTTGCGCACAGTGCGGCCACATCGGATGCTGCGATTCATCTCCCTCCCAGCATGCCAGTGCCCACGTGCGAAAAGCCGGTCACCCCGTGATGCGGTCCTTTGAACCTGGGGAGGCCTGGTTCTACGAACACACCACAAAGAAGTTCTTCCGCGGACCAAGGCTTCCGGATCCCCAATCCAGGCCACCGGAACAGCCGGCACCTGCACCGGCGGACAAGGTACCGGAAGACTGGCGGGACCGCCTGCACCCAGTAGGTAGCGATCCGGAGTAAACCGGGCCAACTCCTGCTAATGACCCGGAAGCTGGCAGTGGCTAAAATCAGGGTTCAACGCTCCAACCGGCTGAGGGCACGGCGTCCGTGGAGCCGAAGAGTCCCCGGCGAGCAGAGAGGCCAGCCATGGATTTCAGTGCGTCCCCTGAATATCAGCTCAACCCTTTCCCCTACTACGAACGCAAGCGGGAAACTGCCCCCGTCTATTACGACGAACAATCTGGCAGTTGGCACGTCTTCCGGTACGACGACGTTCAGCGGGCTTTGTCCGAATATGCCACCTTCTCGTCGCACATGGGAGGTGATGATGCATCGGGGACCGGCCAACTGTTTTCCTCGAGCCTGATCGCCACCGATCCTCCAAGGCACCGGCAGCTGCGCTCCTTGGTTACCCAGGCGTTCACTCCCAAGGCCGTGGATGCGCTGGCTCCCCGCATCGCCGGGCTCACGGACGAGCTTCTGGAGGGGATCGCGGACCGCGGCAGCGCAGACCTGATCAAGGAGTTGGCCTACCCGTTGCCTGTCATAGTGATCTCTGAACTCATGGGAATCCCCCCGCAGGACCGTGAGCGCTTCAAACGGTGGTCGGATGTGATTGTCAGCCAAACGCGGACCGGTTCGGCCAGTGAGAATCACACCGCAGCGCACATGGAGATGACGGAGTACTTCCTGGCCTTGATCGACGAACGCAGGAGCCGCCCGGGCCAGGACCTGATCAGCACCCTGCTGGCAGCGGAGATTGACGGCCAAAAACTGACGGTGCCCGAACTGCTCGGTTTTTGCGCTTTGCTGCTTGTCGCAGGCAATGAAACCACCACCAATCTGATCGGCAACGCAGTTCTGTGCCTGTCCGAGAACCCCGGCACCATGGACCGCCTGATAAGGGAACCCGCTCTGCTGCCCCAGACCATCGAAGAGGTGCTGCGTTTTCGATCGCCGGTCCAGTCCATGTATCGAATGGCTGTCGCGGAGACTGCCCTGGGAGACGAAGTGATTCCCGCCGGGGCACCGGTCGTGGCTTGGATAGGCTCCGCCAACCGGGACGAGCGGCAGTTCCAGCGGCCTGCCGAGTTCGATATAGACCGCGGCCAGAACCGGCACCTGGCATTCGGCCACGGCGTTCACTTTTGCCTTGGCGCGCCCCTTGCCCGGCTCGAAGCCAGGATCGCGCTGGAGGCCCTGCTGTCCCGTTTGCCAGGACTTTCCCTGGATCAGGAAGCTCGCCTGGAACGAATGGAGAGCACGATCGTCTACGGACTGAAGGCACTCCCGGTGACTTGGCAGACGGCCTGACCGGCAGGACTTGGTACGACCATGGGAGCGAGGGACAGGCGGCAGCTGGTTGCGCTTGCCGCATGCTCGCTGATCACTCTGGCGGGGTGCTCTTATGACTACCCTGAGCCGGGGTATCCGCCACCAGGTGGCACTGCTTCATTGAACAAGCCAACCACCGCCCCTGATGCGTCGGCTGCGTCCCCGCCGGTTTATGTCGACCCGCTGGTCCTGGAGCGGGAGGTCAAGAACTATGGTGAGCTGGACCGGCTGCTCAAGGCAGTGCCGGGGCCCGCCATCCTTTTTGAGGAGGGGCCACTGGATGGGCCGGTCAGGGGCTTTGGAGCAATGGAAAAGGTGCCGGCGGCCGGACAGTACACTGTCACCGCAGCCTGTGTTGGTGCATCAGGCGCCAAGGTTTCCGTTGGCCAGGAGCATCCGGGTGCGCCCTTTCAGCCTCTGGAGCTGGCGCTGGATTGTGCCGGGTCCACTTCGAAAGTCATTGAACTCGAGCAGGGCTACATTTTCGCGCACCTGGACCTTCCCGGGCCCGGTGATACTCCGTGGACGGGGGCAGTTGGCGGGGTCCGCGTGACAGGCCCCCTTGCCGCAGCAGAAGGCGGACGATAACGTCCCACTGCTCACCCCGGATGGTCCTCAAGGGACGAGATGATACTGCCGCAGCCCTGGAAGAACATCCGGCGGCCAAGACCGCCGTCGGCCCAGATCCAGACAATGGAGTGGTCGCCCGTCATGGCATCCACGACGCCCGTGCCGGACAGGCCGGCGTCCAGGAAGCTCACCCTCTCCCCTACAGTGAACCGCGGATGCCGGGTCCTCTTCCGGCGCAGCCTCGAGTGGGAGGTTCCGGCTACCACTGGAGGACGCTTGTTGGCTGGGAGGTGAACACGTTCATGAAATTCCTTGGGTCGCGGGCGGTTCTGCCAGCTCATTACAACCCTGCCCGCTGCTCCCAGGTCACGCCTACACGTGGTGAAGCCACAGTATCCGTATTGGTGGGACGCTGCACCGGGAACGCTTGTTTTTCGAATGTGACCGGACAACACCTTCCAGCCATAGACTGCATCCATGAAAACGGGTTGGGGGATCCTGGGCGTTGCCGCGCTGATCGCGGTCACGCTGCCGGCTGCGGGCTGCAGTACGGCGTGTCCCGCCATTGGCTACGTCAGCACCCTCGAAGTGACCGTTCAAGGCGGTGCGGAAGCTGTCGACGACGTCCAGCTATGCACGGACGAGGGGCGCTCGGCGCCGGAACCCACTGCAGCCCCAGCCGCTTCCCTCGCAGTCACCGACCACTGGATACAGCTTCCCGGTGGAGGATTCTCCCCCGCACCCGGCCCAAGTGTCCCGCCGCCCGCCTACCCCGACACCCGCTACATCGGCAGCAGGCAGGGCGAGGACACCTGGCGGTTCACCTTCATCCCTGGCCCGGTACCCAGTTACATCACCCTGCGCGCCCTCGCTACGGACGGCTCGGTGCTTGCCGAGCAGGCGAACGATCTGGAGTGGACCAGGGAAGACCCCTTCAATCCTTGCCCCGGCCCGGTCACTACTCCCCCGGTGGTCTTCTTGGTGGGTGAACGATCACCGTGAGTGGTCTGTGACCTGTGGCCGGCAGATTTCAATGGGCCCGGGTGGCCGCTGCCATCGAGCGGGTGGATAGGCTGGGTGGATGGCGACAGTTATCCTCGTGCGGCACGGACGCACCACAGCCAATGCCACTGGACTGCTGGCCGGGCGGGCCGCCGGTGTCAGCCTGGACCAGGTTGGGAGTGAGCAGGCGGCTTTGACCGGAGAGCGGCTCGCGGCAGTGCCCTTAGCAGGGGTGGTATCGAGCCCGCTCGAGCGTTGTCAGCAAACCGCCCAGCTCATCCTCGACCGCCAGGCCGGCACTCCGTACGCGCCGGTGGAACCCGACCTTACCGAGTGCGACTACGGCCAGTGGCAGGGCCGCATGCTCAGTGACCTCGCAACCGAAGATCTGTGGTCGGCTGTGCAATCGCAGCCGTCCGCCGTCGTCTTTCCCGGCGGCGAATCAATGGCCGGAATGCAGGCCCGGGCGGTGGCAGCCATTCGACGCCACGATGCAGCCTTCGAAACCGGGTACGGGCCAGGAGCCGTATGGGTGGCGGTGAGTCACGGTGACGTCATCAAAGCAATCCTTGCCGACGCGCTGGGCATGCACCTGGACCTGTTCCAGCGAATTAATGTTGGCCCGGCATCCGTATCGATCGTGCGCTACAGCGCCACAAGGCCAAGCGTTTACGCGACCAACACCGATGCCGGGGACCTGTCGTGGCTGTCGAACAGCATCCTTTCTGCCGACGCGCCGGTGGGCGGCGGTGCAGGGCAACAGGCGCCATGAAGCGCCTGTGCCTAAAATGCTCTTATGCCTACACGTGTTCATGAGTTCGACTGGCCCGATCGGGTCGTCGTCGGCACCATTGGCCTTCCGGGGGCACGGACGTTCTACCTGCAGGTGCGGGCTGGGAACCAGATCGTCAGTATCGCCATGGAGAAGCAGCAGTCAGCCCTGCTCGCGGAGAAGATCGACGAAATCCTCGACCAGCTTCTCACCGTCGAGGGAAACCCCCACAGCGTTCCCACCAGCACTCCCATTGAGCTGGTTGACAATGACGGGCTTGAGGCCGTTGAGGAGCAGTTTCGGACCGGCGCCATGGGCTTAGGGTGGGACCCGACGACGGCGCAGGTGGTGATCGAGGCCTACCCGATCACCGATGTCGACGCTGATAGTGATGACGAATCGTCAGATGCGGATGACGCCGAGGTGCCCGAAATGCTGCTGGTGCGGATTCCCGTTGGCACCGCCCGCGCATTTGCTAAGTGCACGCGGGAGGTTGTGGGCGCAGGGCGTCCCGCGTGCCCGCTCTGCGGTTACCCCGTAGACGCCGACGGGCACGTCTGCACTGTGCCCGAGGCCTGATGCCGGCGCCGGACCTGGTGGCGGCCGAGCTGACGCTCACCGGACGCATTACGACGGCGTCCAACGCCACTTTCGTAGGCAGCATCGGCGACACCACGGTTGTCTATAAGCCGATAGCCGGGGAGAAGCCGCTGTGGGATTTTCCTGACGGCGTCCTTGCCCACAGAGAAGTTTCCGCCTACCTGGTCTCGGAGGTCCTCGGCTGGAACGTGGTGCCCCGCACCTGGTTGCGCGATGGTCCGTTAGGCGAAGGGATGGTGCAACTGTGGCAGGAGACAGACCCCGACCAGAACGCGGTGGACCTCGTCGCGTCGGACGACGTACCGGAAACGGGTTGGAAGCACGTCCTCGAGGGTCAGGATGAGACCGGACGGATGGTCGCCCTCATCCACGAGGACTCTCCGGCGCTCAGGCGCATGGCGGTGTTCGACGTCGTCGTAAACAATGCCGACCGCAAAGGCGACCACATCCTTGCCATGACGGACGGACACCGGCACGGCGTGGACCACGGGCTTACCTTCCACCGTGACCACAAGCTGCGCACGGTGCTGTGGGGGTGGCTGGGGGACGCCCTGACCGCCGAGGAACTTGAGGGCATCGACCGCGTCAGCGCAGGACTGGACGGTGAGCTGGGCCGAAACCTGGCGGACCTGCTCAGCGCTGGGGAAATTGCTTCACTCGCCGCACGCTGCGCCCGGTTGCGCTCGGCGGGCCGTTTCCCCGCTCCACACGGTCAGATGTCGGCGGTGCCCTGGCCGCTGTTCTAAAAGAGTTACGGGACTGATTCACCAGCCGGCGTGCTCGGCAATACTAGAGCGCGCCGCCCGGCTATGTCGCAGCCCGGCCCACTGGTGGTGGGTAAAGCGATCTTCACGTTCAACACCATCTGGGGGAATTTCAGTTTGAGCATGTTCCCGATGCCAGCCATTCCCCGCATTCCACCGCCCGCCCCGCCCTGGATCCAGGCTGGCAGGGTCCGCCCAAATAAAAATCACTTAGGAAGCCATCCTCGCGTATTTGTGCGCCCGCTTAGGTTCATCAGCCGCATGTGACTTGCCGGAACGGAAAGTATCCCGCTATTCTTTCCATCATGGAAAACGACTTTGAACGGCGCCCGTCGCCCTATGAGGCCGCTGCCAGTCTCCGGGACCTTGCTGCTGACCGGCACGCCCTGGCCAATGGAGTGCAAGTCCCGAAGATGCTCATGGCTGCGCTCGGAGGCGTGGCGGCCTGGTGGGTGGCTGGGGCCGCAGCCGCCAACCCCGGCGAGAACTACGAGCCGCCAACATCCGGGTGGCTGGGTCTGGTCGCAGCTTTGGTAATAGCTCACTTGATCCGCCGGGAAACCGGCATCCGCTTCCGTCAGATGGGCTTGCGGGCAGGACTCGTAGCGGTCGCAATTCTCGTGCTTTGCCTGGCGCTGTTCTCAATCTCGCTCGGCCTTGTTTCCTTCGGGGCGCGCTGGGCGGTGGTACTGACCAGTTTGTGCGCCTTCGGCATGGTCACGTGGCTCGCAGGCATCGCCTTCCGCTCGGCACTGGACCAGCTCCGCCGATGACCAAGGCACAGTTCGACGACCTCATCCACGCCCCTGCCCGGCTCCGGATCTGTGGAGTGTTGCGGCAGGTGGAGCAGATGGACTTCGCTGTGCTGCGTGACACGCTCGACGTCTCGGACGCAACCCTCTCGAAGCACCTCAAGACCCTGGCTGAGGCCGGATACGTCAGCCTGAGCAAAGCCGCATCGGTTTCGCGCAGTGATGCCCGCCGTCTGACCTGGATTACCCTCACTCGGGCCGGGCGGAACGCCTTCGACGCGCACCTGCGGGCGTTGCATGAGATCGCCGGCATTGCGGACTGAATGTGATTACCCTTGCCGGAGCTACGGCCGCAACGCTCTACGCGTTACTCGGCCGGACCCAAAGGCAGGCGGCCCCATGACGATCCCTGGTGCCGCCCTCTCCACACTGGGCTGGCTGCTTAGCTCAGCTCATCCGAACGGAACATCTCCCGGGCAGGCTACGTGCACATCATCCCGGGTCCTGATCGGCGTCACCGCCCTGGACCTGCCGGTACTCCCGGCACCTGTTCACGACGTTGATGACGCTCTGGTAGCGCGAACCCGTTGAGAAAATGGAGTCGGTAATAGCTAAGGCCAAGCCATCGGGGTAACCATCAGCAGCAATCCAGCGCGAAGCATCACCAAACAACGACCTGCGCGCTTCGGTGAGAGCGTCGGTTTCGCGATCCCATGGAGGATCATTAACCAAAGTGTTCAACTCAAGCGGCTTTATTGGCGCGTCTGTCAGCATTCGAACGGCTGGCCACTCGTCCTCGGCCCCCAGCACCTGTTCCACCCCCGTGTAGATTCCTTCCAGCCCTCCAATGGGACCTACTCGCCAAATTTCCTCCATGTTCATTGCCACAGGCGAACGCGACATACCTTCAGGTACAGCAGCAACCATCGTTTCGTCCGAATCGCCCATCATCTGCGGACGGGATGCGGGCACGAGGACTGAACAGTTCAGCCCTCCCACGTTCATGCGCGGGAGGGCTGAGCTGAAGGAAGGAGACGAAGAGGAGACTAGAAGTCCCAGTCCTCGTCTTCGGTGTTGACAGCCTTGCCAATGACGTAGGACGAGCCGGACCCCGAGAAGAAGTCGTGGTTCTCGTCCGCGTTCGGCGACAGGGCGGAGAGGATGGCCGGGTTCACGTCGGTAACGGAAGCCGGGAACATCGCCTCGTAGCCCAGGTTCATCAGGGCCTTGTTGGCGTTGTAGTGCAGGAACTTCTTGACGTCCTCGGCCAGTCCCACGCCGTCGTAAAGATCGTGCGTGTACTGGACTTCGTTCTCGTACAGCTCGAACAGCAGCTCGAAGGTGTAGTCCTTGATTTCCTGGCGGCGCTCCGGGGAAACAGCCTCCAGGCCACGCTGGAACTTGTAGCCGATGTAGTAGCCGTGCACTGCCTCGTCGCGGATGATCAGGCGGATCAGGTCAGCCGTGTTCGTCAGCTTGGCGCGCGAGGACCAGTACATGGGCAGGTAGAAGCCCGAGTAGAACAGGAAGCTCTCCAGCAGCGTGGAGGCCACCTTGCGCTTCAGGGGGTCGTCACCCTGGTAGTAGTCCATCACGATCTGGGCCTTCTTCTGAAGGTTCTCGTTCTCGGTGGACCAGCGGAATGCCTCGTCGATCTCCTTGGTGGAGGCCAGCGTGGAGAAGATCGAGGAGTAGCTCTTGGCGTGCACGGACTCCATGAACGCGATGTTCGTGTAGACGGCTTCCTCGTGCGGGGTCAGCGCATCCGGAATCAGGGAGACCGCACCCACCGTGCCCTGGATGGTGTCCAGCAGGGTCAGGCCAGTGAACACGCGCATGGTGAGCTGCTGCTCGGCGGGCGTCAGCGTGTTCCATGACTGGACGTCGTTGGACAGCGGCACCTTCTCGGGCAGCCAGAAGTTGTTGACCAGTCGGTTCCAGACGTCCACGTCCTTGTCGTCCTGGATGCGGTTCCAGTTGATGGCCTCGACGTGGCTAAGCAGCTTGACCTTCTCGGTCATGTCATCCCCTAAACGTTGGGTGGTTTTCTCTAAGTTAAAGCGTACGACGGCGGGCGGGCACCCGCCGTCGTACTTGGCTAGTTAGTTGAAGCTACAACTAAAGCATGCATGAAACACAGCCCTCCACCTCAGTCCCTTCCAGCGCGAGCTGGCGGAGACGGATGTAGTAGATGGTCTTGATGCCCTTCTTCCAGGCGTAGATCTGGGCCTTGTTGATGTCGCGCGTGGTGGCGGTGTCCTTGAAGAACAGCGTCAGGGACAGGCCCTGGTCCACGTGCTGGGTGGCTGCGGCGTAGGTGTCGATGACCTTCTCGTAACCGATCTCGTACGCGTCCTGGTAGTACTCCAGGTTGTCGTTGGTGAGGTACGGCGCCGGGTAGTACACGCGGCCCAGTTTGCCTTCCTTGCGGATCTCGATCTTGGACGCCACCGGGTGGATCGAGGAGGTGGAGTTGTTGATGTAGGAGATCGAGCCGGTGGGCGGAACAGCCTGCAGGTTCTGGTTGTAGATGCCGTGCTCCATGACCGAAGCCTTCAGCGCCAGCCAGTCAGCCTGCGTGGGGATGTGCACGTTCTTGAACAGCTCCGCAACCTTCTCGGTCTGCGGCACCCATTCCTGCTCCGTGTACTTGTCGAAGAACTCGCCGGAGGCGTACTTGGACTTCTCGAACCCGCCGAAGGTCTGGCCGGTTTCGATGGCCAGCAGGTTGGAGGCGCGGACCGCGTGGTACACCACCGAGTAGAAGTAGATGTTGGTGAAATCCAGGCCCTCTTCGGAACCGTAGTGCACCCGCTCACGCGCCAGGTAGCCGTGCAGGTTCATCTGGCCCAGGCCGATGGCGTGGCTCTGGTCGTTGCCCTTGGCGATGGACGGGACCGAGGTGATGTTGGACATGTCGGACACGGCAGAGAGGGACCGGATGGCCGTCTCGATGGTCAGGCCGAAGTCCGGGCTGTCCATGGTCTTCGCGATGTTAAGCGAGCCCAGGTTGCAGGAGATGTCCTTGCCGGTGTCGTCGTAGGACAGGTCATCGTTGTACGTGGTGGGCTGGGAAACCTGGAGGATCTCCGAGCACAGGTTGGACATGATGATCTTGCCGTCGATCGGGTTGGCCCGGTTCACGGTGTCCTCGAACATGATGTACGGGTAGCCGGATTCGAACTGGATCTCGGCGAGGGTCTGGAAGAACTCGCGCGCCTTGATCTTGGTCTTCTTGATCCGGGAATCGTCCACCATCTCGTAGTACTTCTCGGTGACGGAGACGTCGGAGAACGGCATACCGTAGACGCGTTCAACGTCGTACGGGGAGAACAGGTACATGTCCTCATCCCGCTTGGCCAGCTCGAACGTGATGTCCGGGATGACAACGCCGAGCGAGAGGGTCTTGATGCGGATCTTCTCATCCGCGTTCTCGCGCTTGGTGTCCAGGAACCGGTAGATGTCCGGGTGGTGTGCGTGCAGGTAAACGGCGCCGGCACCCTGGCGGGCACCAAGCTGGTTGGCGTAGGAGAAGCTGTCTTCGAGGAGCTTCATCACGGGGATGACGCCGGAGGACTGGTTCTCGATCTGCTTGATGGGCGCGCCCACCTCGCGGATGTTGGTCAGCGCGAAGGCCACGCCGCCACCGCGCTTGGACAGCTGCAGGGCGGAGTTGATGGAGCGGCCGATCGACTCCATGTTGTCTTCGATGCGGAGCAGGAAGCAGGAGACCAGCTCGCCGCGCTGCTTCTTGCCGGCGTTCAGGAAGGTGGGCGTGGCCGGCTGGAAGCGGCCCTCGATGATCTCATCCACCATCTGCAGGGCGAGCTGCTCGTTGCCGCGGGCCAGGTGCAGGGCGACCATGCACACGCGGTCCTCGTAGCGCTCCAGGAAACGCTTGCCGTCGAACGTCTTCAGTGTGTAGGACGTGTAGAACTTGAACGCGCCCAGGAAGGTCTCGAAGCGGAACTTCTTCTTGTAGGCGCGGTTGAACAGCTCACGGATGAAGTTCATCGTGTACTGGTCCAGCGTTTCACGCTCGTAGTAGTCGTTCTTGACCAGGTACTCGAGCTTCTCTTCCAGGTCATGGAAGAACACGGTGTTGTTGTTGACGTGCTGCAGGAAGTACTGGTGCGCAGCCTCACGGTCGGCCTCGAACTGGATCTCGCCGTTGGGGCCGTACAGGTTCAGCATCGCGTTGAGCTCGTGGTAGCCCAGGCCCTTGTACGCTGCGGGCATCTCGGGCTTCTGGGCCCTGGTTACTTCTGTGTCTGCGACAGTCGTGTCCAAAACGTGTCCAATCCATTGTTTACGCGGGCCACGTCTTCTGGCGTGCCCATTAATTCGAAGCGGTAGAGGTGCGGCACTCCGCACTTGGCGGCGATGATGTCCCCCGCCATGCAGTAGTTGTCCCCAAAGTTCGTGTTGCCGGCCCCAATAACACCGCGCAGAAGCTCCCTGTTCTGCGGGGTGTTCAGGAACCGGATGACCTGCTTGGGCACGGAACCTTCTCCCCCGGTGCCGCCATAGGTGGGCACCACCAGCACGAACGGCCGGGTGGCGAGGAGGGGGGCATCCTTGGCCAGCAGCGGGATCCGCGCCGCGTCACGGCCAAGCTTCGAGACAAAGCGGCTGGTGTTCTCGGATGCCGAGGAAAAGTAGATGAGCCGGCTGCCGGTGACCACCGGCGGGACCGGCACTGAAGGGTCCACACGCTGAGCCGTGTGGATGTCCTGGACTGCTGGTGCTGCCGTTGAAGTCACCTCGGCTGGTTGCTGGCTGCCGGAAGCCGGCAGGGAAAGGGTCCTTATGCCACAGAGGAAACGGCGGAGAGGGCCAGTTCCTCGATCTTGTCCGGGCGGAAACCTGACCAGTGGTCCTGGTCCGTGACCACAACGGGAGCCTGCATGTAGCCCAGTGACTTCAGGCGCTCGAGGGCCTCGGCGTCCTGGGAGATGTCAACGCTCTGGTAGGTGATGCCCTTTTTGTCGAGCGCCCGGTAGGTGGCGTTGCACTGAACACAAGCAGGCTTTGTGTAAACCGTTACGGTCATGGTTCCTGTCCCCTTTTCTGGAAAACTTGCTGGTCCGGTGTCCCCGCCCAAGCTGTACCTAGATACTACATCTAGTGCAGACGCCTCTTTGGAACCCCAAGATGATGTATTACAAGTATGTCATTTAATGCACTTTTAATCCACAGGCAGGTGCCCCCAAAATGTCCGGAATCCCGCTGTTTTTGGGGACGGCGTCCACACCCTGTGGAGTACTTAGCCACAATTTTCGCCCAGCGTGTCGGGGAAAAGACGGCGTGTCGCGCGCCCCCGGCCAGCTGCACGGGGCACCAAAAAGGGGCCCCGACGTGAGCTTCGGAACCCCTTATGGTGATGAAACACACGGCGGCTGCAGCCGCCCGGGCGCAGCAGCTACAGCTGCGCCTCCCTGCGGTCCAGCACAACCTGCTGCACGTCCAGGTAGCCGGACTGGAACCCTGCCCGCGAGTAGCACAGGTAGAACAGCCACATCCGCTGGAACACCGCGTCGAAGCCCAGCTCGCCCACCTCGCGGGAGCGCTCCAGGAACCGTTCCTCCCACAGCCGCAGCGTGGCGGCGTAGTGGTCCCCCATGCCCATCCGTTCGCGCACCCGCAGCGTGGTGTGCTGCTGGGTGATGCTCTCGATGGCGCGGACGGAGGGCAGGAAGCCGCCGGGGAAAATGTACTTGTGCACCCAGGTGTAGGCGTTCCGGGTGGCGAGCATCCGGCCGTGCGGCATGGTGATCGCCTGGATGGCCACCTTGCCGCCGGGCGCCAGCACCCGGTCGATGGTCTGGAAGTAGATGGGCCAGTACTCGTAGCCCACGGCCTCGATCATCTCCACGGAGACAACGGCGTCGTATTCGCCCTCAACAGCCCGGTAGTCCTGCAGCGCCACGGTCACCTTGTCCGCATAGCCGGCAGCCGCGATGCGTTCCTGCGCAAGGGCCTGCTGTTCACTGGACAGGGTGACGCTGTAGACAGTGGCGCCGCGGGCCGCTGCCCGCAGCGCGAGCTCACCCCAGCCGGTGCCAATCTCCAGGAGCCTGGTGCCTGCCCCGACTCCGGCTTTGTCCAGCAGCCTGTCGATCTTCGCCTGCTGCGCTTCCGCGAGCGCCTCCCAGCCAACGGAAGCCAGCGGTCCCGCGGCGAGCGGAAACAGCGCCGAAGAGTAGCTCATGGTGGAGTCGAGGAAGTTGGAGAACAGCTCGTTGGAGAGGTCGTAGTGCCGCGAGATGTTGCTCCGGGTGTTCTGCTCGGCGTTCCGCTCCTGCCGGGGCGTGCGCGGCAGGTACAGCGCGCGCAGCTTCTGCAGCGGCGTGGGAATGAGCGTGTCCACCGAGGCGGCAAAGACCTCCAGCACGCCTGCGAGGTCGCTGGCTTCCCAGTCCCCCGCCATGAAGGACTCGCCCAGCCCGATCAGCCCGTTGTCGCCGATCCGGGCTTCAAACGCGTCCGGCCGGACCATGGTCATCACCGGCGCCTCCGGTCCACCCGTGCCCAGCACGGTGCCATCGGGGTACTGCACGCGGAGGGGCAGCCGCTTCACGGCCCCCTTGAAGAGGAGGCCTGCAGCTTTTCCGGCCACCGCCGCTTTGGCTCCCGACGGCGGCTGCGCAACTTCCGGCCACAGATCCGGATCGATGGTGGCGGGCGACGCCGGCACCCCGGTTGCGGTCCATGTTGCGGCATACGGAGTGGCAGCATCCTCCAGCGTCTTGCGCTGCGCCTTGCCTCCGGTGGATGCAGTTGCCTGGTTGTCGTCCGTCATTGTCATTGAACTGCCTCCTGTGAGGGGTGGTGGGGTCGGGCGACGACCGGCAGGCGTCTTGCCCAGAGTGTAATGCCCTGCACCCGGATGAGTGCGGAAACCAGCAGTGGCGCGGCAGGCACGGCAACCGCCGCCGCCAGGATGTTCCAAACTGTGGCGGGCCGGCGGACTCCATCCATGGATGCCACGAATGGCCGGTGGCCCTCGCGCTCCAGCACGATGGACACCCCCAGCCGCTCTCCCGGCGCGGGCAGCTTCATGCGGTACTGCCCGTCCACCTCGTTGAACGGCGAAACGTAGAACGCCTTCGGCACCGAGGCGCGGCCCGCCGCGTCCGTATGCAGCAGGTAACAGTGGCGCTCCCCGTACGTGTTGTGGACTTCGGCCACCACGCACTCAAGTTCGCCGTTGGTCCGGTAGCACCAGAACAGCGTCAGCGGGTTGAAGACGTAGCCGAAGACCCTGGCGCTGGTCAGCATGTGGATCGCGCCGCCGTCGGGCTCCATGCCCTGGGTGCGCAGGAACCGCTCCACGTTGCTCCGGATGCTGGCCCCGGGGTCCCCCAGGTGGTCACCGGACCGGAAAACCGCGAGCGGCCGGAGCAGGAACGGAAGACGGGGCAGATGGTCCACGTCCACGAACCAGGAGTAGCTGCGGTACGTGAACGCGTTCTTCAGCGGCGTGCGCCGCACATGCGAAATGGCTGTGCGGTAGATCGCTGCCTCAATGGTCATGCCGGCTCAGCCGCGGAAAGCAGCTCCCGTTCCCCGCCGTCCCGGGAATCAACCTGGTCAGCAGCCTCCGCAGCCACCCAGGAGCGGCCCAGCGCCCCGGCCGCCCGCACGCCCGAGAGCGCGCCGTCCTCATGGAAACCCCAGCCCAGGTAGGCGCCGGCGTACGCGATTCTGTTGTCGCTGAGCCCGGCAATCGCCTGCTGGGCCCGCAGCGATTCGGGCGTGTACTGCGGGTGCTCGTATACCATCCGCTCCAGGACCCGATCCTCCGCGATCAGCTCCGATTCCCCCAGACTCACCAGGTAGGGCTTGCCGTCCGCCGGACTGAGCCGCTGCAGCCGCGTGAGGTCGTAGCTGACAAGGACCTTGTCCGGCCGGGCTTCGCAGGAGGGCAGGCGGTAGTTCCAGGACGCCTTGGCGTTGTCCGCGGAGGGCAGGACGGCCGGATCCTGGTGGAAGACAGTGTGGTTGACCGAGTACGGCATGCCGCCCAGCGCCTCCTTCTCGGCCGGGGTGGCGTCGGCGAGGAACCCCAGTGCCTGGGCCGGGTGGGTGGCGATGACGACGGCGGCGAAGTCTTCCTGCCCGTGTGCAGTGGTGATCTCCACGCCGTCGGGAGTGCGCCGGATGGCGGTCACGGGGGTGTTGAGCCGGACGTCCGTCAGCGTGGCGGCCAGTTTTTCGACGTACCTGGCGGAACCGCCGGTGACGGTACGCCACTGCGGGGAGCCCTTGACGCCCAGCAGGCCGTGATGGCCCAGGAAGGTGAAGAGGTACCGCGCCGGGTAGGCCAGCGCGGTGGTGGGGTCGCAGGACCACACGGCACTGACCACCGGGGTCATGAAGTGCGAAACAAAGTAGGGGCTGAACTTCTCGCGTTCCAGGAACTCGCCGAGGGTGGGTTCGGGAACCTCGAGGTCCGGGGTGACCGAAGAAACCGGTGCCGTCTCCAGCAGCGCCCGCGCCCTGCGGTAAAAACGGGTCACTTCCAGCAGCATCAGCAGATAGCGGCCACGCAGCAGGCTGGAGGGCCGGGCAATGATTCCGCGTCCGCCCTCGCGGGCGCCTGCATATTCCAGCCCGCAGCCATCACACCGGATGGACATGCTCATCTCGGAGTCCTGCGTCTCCACCCCAAGTTCCGCAAAGAGCCGCAGAAGCGTGGGATAGGTCCGCGTGTTGTGGACTATGAAACCGGTATCCACGCCGATGGTGGAGCCGTCCGCCTGCGGCATGTCGTGCGTGTGCGCGTGCCCTCCCAGCCGGGAATCCGCTTCAAACAGCGTGACGTCGTCCTGCCTGTTGAGGACGTAGGCTGCGGTCAGGCCGGCCACGCCGCTGCCGATGACGGCCACCCGCCGTCGCCCGCCTCCGGTTACTGCTGGGTCAGGTGACAATGCATGCTCCTCTACTGGACATTTGCCAATGCTAGAGGGCAATTCGGCACCACCGTGCCAGCGGATGGGTGCCGCGCCGGGCAACTTCTTCAGCGCCGGGCGGCGGAGTACTGTGGGCAGGTGGTAAACCCGGTACACCTGAAGACCCTCCTGGAGGTCAGCCGCCTCGGCTCCTTCGCGGCCGCGGCCGCCACGTTGGGCTATACGGCCTCAGCCGTCTCCCAACAGATGTCCGCCCTGGAACGGGACACCGGCGTCGTCCTGTTCCAGCGCTCGGCACGCAGCGTGGTGCCCACGGAAGCCGCCGTCGTTATGACCCGGCACGCCGCCAAGGTGCTGACGGACATCGAGGCGCTGATGGCTGCCGCCTCCAAAACCCAGGACTCGGCCAACCAGGAACTGCGGCTGGGGATCTTTCCCAGCCTGGCCACCTACGTCCTGCCGCGGATCCTGAAGAACCCGGCATGGAAGAACCTGGGAATCGACCTCAAAGTATCCGTCGCTGAACCCGGGCAGACCATCCAGGGGCTGCGCACCGGCGGCGAACTGGACCTCGCCGTGGTTTTCCAGGTGGGGCAGACCGGTTTCGCATGGCCCAACACCATCAACCGGCAATGGATCGGCGACGACGACTTCCGGGTGGTGCTGCCCGCCGGCTGGGGCTTCCGCAGTGACGCAAAGGTCGCCGCCGACCACCTCTCCGAAATGCCGTGGATCATGCACCATCCGGGAACCAGCGACGCCATGGTGATCGAGCGGCTCTTCGCCGGCTGCAACCTGCACCCGCGCGTGGTGGCCCACAGCGACGACTTCCACGCCAGCCTGGAGATGGCGGCCGCAGGACTGGGAGCGGCCCTGGTTCCGGAACTCGCGCTGCGAAACAAGCCGGCCGGTGTTGTGGTACTGGACGTTCCGGAGATCCGGCTGGCCAGGAACGTCTTTGCCCTCATTATCAATGACAGGAAAACGGCACGGGTCCAGCTCTTCGTGGACCTCCTGGCCGAGACGCTCGCCGGAATGCGGACGGCCGTGAATTAGGCCTGAATGCTGGAATGCGCCGCTGTTCGGGTCTATGTTGAAACTATGAGCAAGGTAGCGAGCCGGCACTTCGGAGAGATCGAACTCAACCACGGCAAGGATCACTTAGTGGCCGCGAAGCATGAGCTTCGCGGACATCCGCTGGAACTCGACCTCAACATCACGGCGCACGACCACTTCGATGAAGCCGCCCTCCGGAAAGTGGACTACCGCCTGCGGTTCCTGCCCGAACTCGTGGACGAGGTCCGGGACATGATCGCCGAGGAGCTGGAGCAGGAAGGCACCAGCCCCCAGGAATACCTGCACTTCCACTGCAACGCCCTCAAGGACGAACACCTGCAAAAAGTCTTCGGCGTCACCGACCGCAGCCAGCTCACCAACGACGTCTTCCTCAAAGCCCTGAAGCTGGGCCACGTGGGCATCTATCCCGGCCAGCCCGAGCGCTACTTCGTCCTGGACTTCACCCTGGGCGAGCACTTCACCGATGAGGTGCTGGTGGCCTCGGCCGACGAGGACGGCGTGGTGGACGACGAGATCGTCTGGGAGTCCTGAATCGAGTGCTCCGTACCTGCCGTTTTGAACGTCGATAACGGCAAGTACGGAGCAATGGATGGTTAAATGCCGACGGCGGCCGGCCCACCTAAGGTGGGCAGCCGCCGCTTCTGGCTAATGCCTACTTCGCTGCTACTGCTTGGCTGCCTGCAGCAGTCCGGCGCGGACCGTCTGGGTTGCCTTGACCAGGTTCCGCAGGGAATCCTCGGTCTCGGCGTAGCCGCGGGTCTTCAGGCCGCAGTCCGGGTTCACCCACAGCTGGCGGGAGGGGACGTGCTTGACGGCGGTGGCCAGCAGTTCGGTCACCTCCGCCTCGCCCGGCACACGCGGTGAGTGGATGTCGTAGACGCCCGGGCCAACGCCGCGGCCGAAGCCGTGGGACTCGAGGTCGTGGACAACCTCCATGCGGGACCGGGCGGCCTCGATGGACGTGACGTCCGCATCCAGTCCGTCGATCGCGTCGATGATCACGCCGAACTCGGAGTAGCACAGGTGGGTGTGGATCTGGGTGGCGTCGGCAGCACCGGCGGTGGCCAGGCGGAAGGAGTCCACGGACCACTTCAGGTAGTCGGCGTGGTCGGCCTTCCTCAGCGGAAGGAGTTCGCGCAGCGCGGGCTCGTCCACCTGGATGACCTTGATGTCGGCAGCTTCGAGGTCTGCGATTTCGTCCCGCAGGGCCAGGCCAACCTGGTTGGCGGTCTCGCCCAGGGGCTGGTCGTCGCGGACGAAGGACCAGGCCAGGATGGTGACCGGACCGGTGAGCATGCCCTTCATCGGCTTGCTGGTCAGGGACTGCGCGTACTTTGCCCACTCAACCGTGATGGGAGCACTGCGGGTGACGTCGCCCCACAGGATGGACGGACGGGTGCAGCGTGAGCCGTAGGACTGGACCCAGCCGTGGACAGTGACGTCGAAGCCCTCCAGGTTCTCGGCGAAGTACTGGACCATGTCGTTGCGCTCGGGCTCGCCATGCACCAGGACGTCGTAGCCAAGCTCTTCCTGCAGCTCTACAACGCGCTTGATCTCGTCCTTCATCAGCTTTTCATACTGCTCGTCGGTGAGGTCCCCCTTGTTGTTGCGGGCCCGCGCCGAACGGATCTCGGAGGTCTGCGGGAAGGAGCCGATGGTGGTGGTGGGCAGCGGCGGCAGGTGCAGCGCCTCTTCCTGGGCGGCTTGGCGGACTTCGTAGGCCGAGCGGGTGAAGTCGGCTGCGGTCAGCGCTTCGGTGCGTGCACGGACGTCGGAGCGGCGCACGCCTTCTGCGGAGGCCCGGGAGGCGATCACGGCCGTTGCCTCGTCGATGGCCGCCTGGGCGGAGGCGGGATCGGCCAGGTAGGACGCGAGGGTCTTCACCTCGGCGGCCTTCTGATCCGAGAACGCCAGCCAGCTGCGGAGCTGCTCGGAGAGCTGGGATTCCTCGGCAACATCATGCGGGACGTGCTGGGTGGAGGTGGAGGTGGAGACGGCAACCCTGCCCGCCGCCGCCTTCAGTGCATCCAGTTTGGCTGCGGACGCGGCAAGGTCGTTGCGCCAGATGTTGTGGCCGTCCACGACGCCGGCAACCAGGGTCTTGTTGCCCAGGCCGGCGAGTGCCGCGGCGGAGGGAACAGCGCCCTTGAAGACATCGATGTGGAGCGCGTCGATGTTGGTGGCGGCGAGGGTGCCGAGCTCGCCGTCCAGTGAGCCGTACGGTGTTGAGACGAGGATCTGCGGGCGGTTGGCCGCCGAGGAGAGGACCTCGTAGGCGCGGGCCACGGCGGCCTCGACCTCGCCGGCCGGGGTGTCCTGGTCCACCACCAGGGCGGGCTCGTCGAGCTGGACCCAGCTGGCGCCCGCGGCGGAGAGCTTCTCCAGGAGCTGGACGTAGACGGGCAGGATGTCCTCGAGGCGGGACAGCGGCGCGAACCCGGCGGGGGCGCCGTCGGACGCCTTGGACAGGAGCAGGTAGGTGACAGGACCCACGATGTAGGGGCGGGTCTCGATGCCGTTGGCCAGCGCGAAGGCGAACTCGTCAACCTTGGCGGTGGAGGCGAGGGTGAACTCTGTCTCCGGCCCGATCTCCGGGACCAGGTAGTGGTAGTTGGTGTCGAACCACTTGGTCATTTCGAGGGGCTGCTGGTCCTTGGTGCCGCGGGCCAGGGTGAAGTAGCCGTCGACGTCCAGCTGTCCCTGGCCGTTGAGGAGCTTGCCGAACCGGGCGGGCACGGCGCCGAGGTGGGCGGTGGTGTCCAGGACCTGGTCGTAGTAGGAGAAAGTGCCCGGCACTGCGGCCGGTTCGGTGAGCCCGAGTTCCCGCAGGCGGTTGGCGATGCTCAGCTGGATGTCCTTGGCGGCGGCGTCCAGGGCGGCGGCGTCGATCTTTCCTGCCCAGTAGGCTTCGACGGCCTTCTTAAGCTCGCGGCGGCGGCCGATACGCGGGTAGCCCAGGAGGGACGCAGCGGGGAACGGAGTGTGGTTGGGCGTGTTGTTTTCAGACATGGAAAATCCTAAGGGTTGGGTACAGGTCCGCCGTGGGCGGAAAGATTGCGATGCAGGAAGTGGCGCGTCAGCTGGCGAGCTGGCGGGCTGCTGCGTCCGGGCGGATGCCGGAATGGGTGCGCCGCGGGAGGGCCAGCTTGTCCAGCAACTCCAGGGCACTCTGGTGCTCATTGAAGGTGTAGATGTGGATGCCGGGTGCGCCGGCCTGCAGGGCTGCGTTGGCAAGGTCCACCGTGGCATCGACACCAATGCGGAGGCGTTCGATGTCATTCTCCGCTGAGGCCAGGCGTTCCAGCAGCTCGGGAGCGGGCTCCACGCCGGTCAGTTCGCCGAGGCGCCTGACGCGCCGGAGGCTGGTGAGGGGCATGACTCCCGGGATGATCGGGATGGTGACCCCGGCACGGCGTGCCCTGGTGAGGAGGTCCGCGTACTGGTCGGTGTGGAAGAAGACCTGTGTGATGGCGAAGTCCGCGCCGGAACGCTGCTTGGCAAGCAGCACCTCGACGTCGTGCTCCTCGCTGGGCGACTCCGGGTGGCGGGTGGGATACGCCGCCACGCCTACCGCGATCTTTCCGGCGCAGAGCAATGCCGAACGTCGCTGCTCGACGCGGCGGATCAGCTCGATCAGGTCCTGGGCGTACCGGAGCGAACCGGCAACCGGCGCCGCGCCGTCCTTGGGCAGGTCGCCGCGGAGCGCCAGGATCCCGCGCACCCCGGTGTCCAGCAGTTCACCGATGATTCCCGCCAGTTCCTGGGGCGTGTTGCCCACGCACGTCAGGTGCGCCAGCGGCCGGAGGGTGGTTTCCAGCAGGAGCCGGTTGATGAGTTCGACGGCGGTGTCCCGGTTTGAGCCGCTGGCACCATAGGTAACGGAGACGTAGTCCGGTGCGGTTGTTTCCAGTTCCCGGATGGTGGTCCAGAGGGTTTCCGCGGCTGCCGGCGAACGGGGCGGGAACAGCTCGTAGGAGAGCGCCACCGGAGCGGTGTCGGAGAGATTCGGGTGTGTGTCAATAAGGCTTGGTGGAGACATTTGCATCCTTGGCTTTGGGCCATTGGGGGCTACCGTCGAATGCGACGGTAGACCGGCAATGAATTTGAGTTTGGGGAACACAGAAGAACTCCACAGGACGCAGCCGCGACTGTTACGCCTGGATTGAAGTTCTCCGTGAGCAAATGTCAGGCCCACATGGGGGCACCCACACCCTCCAGAAGGAGGATCGCTGACACGTTACCTCGGTAACTTGTATAAGACTCTATGAGGGGCAGGTGCCGCTTTCAAGTTGGCTCCCGAATTAAGACGCAGTTTTACGGCTTGCAGCTCGTCCCCACGGAATTTTGTTTCGCGCCTGTGCCCTACCACGGCCTGCTGGTACCGGCAGAGTCCCCTGAGTCGTCCAGGTAGTCCTCCCTTTCGCGGCCGCTGTTGCGCTCACGCTGGGCCTGCCGGGCACTGTCCTCAAGTTGTTCAAGCTTGCTCTGCTGCGCGGATTCCTGGCTGTCCTCCCCTGGGCCTTCCTCCTGCCCGGTTTCCGGGGCCGGATCCGGGTCCTGCTCCTGCTCCTGGCGGGTGTCAGCGAGTTTCTCCTGCAACCGCACTTCCGCTCCGGCCAGCCTGTCCCCCGTATCCGCCGGAAGGTGTTCGGAAAAACAGTCGTCCGGCGCCGCCGCGACGGCGGCGAGCGCTTCCTCGAACAAGACGGCGGCCGCTGCCGGGTCCTCCGCACCGAGCTTTTCGTCGCCCAGCCGCTCAATGGCCAGGACGAGGTTCACCCTGATGACACAGGCCTCGGCTGATCCGGATTGCCGTGGAGGGACGAGGCCAAGCGCTTCCTCGAACCGGAGCCGGGCGGCTGCGAAATCCCCTGCAAGGACGTCGGCGTCCCCGGCTGCGAGGGGCGCTTTGTGCGGCTCGATGAGGTTCACGACGTGGAGTGCTTCCGCCGCGGACCGGACCGATGCGGCGTCGTTCGCTTCATAGGCGCCGGCAGCCCGTGCTCCCAACAGGCCAAGGCTCAGGAGTTTGGCCGCAACACACAGCATGAGGATCACGGGTATGGCCGACCAGGCCAGGAGGCGCCGCCTTGACGTCCGCCGGTCCATGCCATGCCTGGCGGACGTCACCGGATAACCCCCTTGCCAGCGCTGGATTTTTGGACGCCGGAGCGCCCGGCAGCATCCGGAGCGGTGCGTGCAGAAGCGGCGCGTGAAGGAGCTGTGTTTGAAGCAGGGCCTGCCGGGATCCTGCGAAGTTCCCGGAACTGGCGAAGGAGAAGAACCAGCTCCCCCAGGCCAAGGACGAAGGCTCCTGCCGCCGGTATCCAGTACAGCTCGGTCCGTGCGGCCAGGGAGCCGTCCTGGCCGGCGTTGGTGAGGGCGCCGGCGTCCAAGGCGGCGGGGCGGGCGTCCTGCAGCATCGGCGCGGCGGGGTCCCCGGCTGACCGGTGTACGTAGGGGACGCCCAGTTGCCCCGCGATCTGCTGGAGCCGGCCTTCATCAATCGTGGAAAGTGCATATCCGGCGCCATCACCGCTGCTGTCCCGGAGATAGGTGCCGTCCCCACCTCCTGTGGAACCGTCGTCGTAATCCTCCCCGGTGTTCTCCCGCATCCTGCCGCCGCTGGCAGTGCCGTAGCCCAGCACCGCTCCCCCGGCCACCAGGCCGTCCTCAAGGTCCATCGGCGCCGGTGCTTTCGCGCTGGTCTGTTCGCCGTCGCCGAGGTAGAACACGAGCCGGGGCCGCCCGGGGTGGCTCTGCCGGGCAAGGGTAAGGCGTTCGGACAGCATCTGGCGGGCCGCCGTGATGCTGCTTCCCTTGGCATAGGCGGTCACCTGCGGCTCAAGGACGGACGTGATGGTGTCCAGCGCCAGCGTGTCGGTGGTCAGGGGCATCCGGACGTGCGCCGCGGTGTCGAAGGTGATGACGGAGAACCGGGCACCGGGCAATTCTTCGGCGATGGCCGCGATGTCCTGCCGAACCCCCGCCATCCGTGGTTCCGCGTTGCCGTAGTCCTCCGCCACCATGCTGGTGGTGGTGTCCACCACGAAGAACACGTTCAGGTCGGCCGCGGCCGCCTGGGCCGTTCCTCCCGGCAGCCCCGGGCGCAGCGAAGCCCCCGCCAGCAACAGGACCAGCATGGCGTGCCGGACCCCGGCGCGGCGGCCCGCTCCCCCGCGCTGATGCCGGCTGTTCCCCGGCCCGCGGAGCTGCCATCCCAGGGAGGCCACGGCGGCAGCGATGAGGGGAAGAAGCAGCCACCAGGGCAGCACCGGCTGGAGGGTCATGGCCGCAACCGCCAGCCGGCAACCGCGAGGACCAGTCCGGACAGGAGGGCAGCGGCCAGCGGAAGGCCCGGCTCATCGGAGACGACTGCCCGCGGGGCGCCGCTGAGCGCTGTTTTTTCCGTTTCCTCAACGCCCCGCACCACACCCGTTACGGCCTCGGGGTTGTCCAGAGCGTAGTAGGCCCCGCCGGTGGACTCTGCCGCGGCCCGCAGCTGCGCCCCTGGCTGGTCCGGGCCTGAACCGTAGTCGAGGTCCCCCGGATTGAGCGCGTAGACGTGCACCGCCCTGTGTCTTGCGAGGGCTGCGGCTTCGCCAAGGGTCATGATGGGCTCCCCGGAGAGGAAGTTGTCCGTCGCCAGGACCACGGACCGCGAGCGCTGCGGCTGGCCGGCGGTGCGGGGGAAGCTGTTGAGGCAGGACGCCAGGCCGTCCCCGATCAGGGAGGAGCCCCGGCCGCTCCACGTTCCGTCCAGGAATCCCGAACTGCCGGGCTTGCCGTCGAACGCGTCCCGGGCCAGCTTCAGCTGCTCCCGGGCGTAGTGGTAGTCGTCGGTCAGCGGGAAAACCTGGATGGCCGTGCTGTCAAAGATGGTGAGTCCGATCCGTTCGCCGTCGAATTCCGCGGCGAGTTCGGCGAAGACATCCACCACCGCGGCGTCGGAACTGCTCATGGACCCCGAGGTGTCAAGGCACAGCATGATGTCCCGGTTGTGCTGTTCGGGCCGTGTGGTTGTGACCCCGACGGGCCGGGCTGCTGCCACCGCCGTGGAGGCGAGCAGCGCGGCACAGGCGAGCAGGGCCGCCGCAAGCCAGCGGCGGTGCCGCCGCAGGGCAGCCTGGTATTCCGGAAGGAGGGTGAGCCGGTCCGCATGGGCCACCGGACGCCGTCGTGCGTTGGCTGTGCTGTCCGTCCGTTTGGCTGCCCACCAGGCTGCGCCTGCCGCCACCGCGGCGGGGGGAAGCAGCCACCACCACATCAGTTCCATGCCTGCACCGCCCTTCGCGCTGCGGCAGCGGATGAGGCTACGGAAGGAACGGGGTCGGGGCCGAACGCGGCCGGGTACAGGGCTCCGACGGCGGCCGCAGCCGCGGGAAGGGGATGCCTGGCCAGGTCCGCCTGCGTCATGCGGGGCGCGTCCACTCCGGTGGCGTCGCGGACGAACTTCCTCAGCAGGAGGCTGATTTCCTGGTGGGAGCCGCGGGCGCTCCGCGTTCCGGCGGCGGCGTCCCGTTCCACATCATCGATCCGCTGCAGGTACGCCGCCTTGAGGGCTGCCAGGTTCGTCAGCTGGGCAGGACGCTGGATGCTGTGCGCCTCCCGGGGCCTTCGCGTGGCTGCAAGCACGAAGGCGTACCAGGCGGCCACCAGGACAAGCAGCGCCACGCCTGCCCACATCCACACCGGGCCATACTGCAGCGGGCCGTAAAATTCGGGGTCAGCCTGCACGGCGGTGCCTTTCCAGGAGAGCGAACAGCGCGGTGACCACGTCCCGGCTGCCCGCCACCTCGCCCTCCGTGATGCCGGCCTGGCGCAGCATGGCTTTCCGGCCGGCGTCGCGAGCGGCGACGGCGGTGGCATAGGCAGAGGCGACAGCCGGGTCCCTGGCAAGGTGTGCAAGAAGCGGGTAGGAGCCGGAGACGCTGTAGGAGTCCGGAACCTGGTCCGGCGGCAGGAGGGGTGCGCCCGGGACCAGTCCGGCGTCCCTGACCGTAAGCCAGAGGATCTCGTGCTGGGCCTGAAGGCGGCGCAGCAGCTGGCTGGTGGCCGGGCTCGCCGCCACCTCATCGGCGACGACGAACAGCAGGTTGCGGCCTTTGATGGTCCGCGCCACGTGCTCCAGCTGGTCCTCGATCCTGCTGGGCGCGGCGTCCAGTGTTGCCGCAGAATCCACCCGCCGGAGAAGCCGTTCCAGGTGGGCCTCGCCGCCCTTGGCCGGCAACGCGGTCGTGCCCCCTGAATCGCCGGCCACCAGTCCCACCACGTCGCCGTGACGGTGGGCAAGGTACCCCATGACGCCCAGTGCCATCACTGCGATGTCCTTTTTCGTTTCCCCGCCGCGGGCCGCCGCGGCCATGTTGCGGCCGGTGTCGGTGACAAGGATGACTGTCTGCCGGCGGACCGCCACGTACCTCCTGATCAGCGGTGAACCGTGCCGTGCCGATGCCTTCCAGTCGATGTCGCGGACCTCGTCCCCCGGGATGTAGGCGCGGAGGTCATCGAAGTCCAGGCTGCGGCCGCGGAACACCGAGCCGTATTCGCCGTCAAGCATGCCGCGGGCTTTGCGGTGGGCGAAGATGGCCATATCCGACTTCACCCGCTGGAGGAGGCTGGTCACCCGGGCCTCAGGGGGTCTGGACGGCAGCGACGACGGCGTCGATCACCGTTTCCACCCGCACCTGTTCCGCCACTGCGTCGAAGTTCAGGATCAGGCGGTGGCGCAGTACCCGGTGGGCCAGCGTTTTGACGTCCTCGGGAATGACGTGGTCCCTGCCGTTCAGCAGTGCCACTGCACGGGCGGCCTGGCTAAAGGCAATACTGGCCCGGGGGCTCGCGCCGAACTCGATGAAGCCGGCCAGCCGGGAGTCGATGTACTGGTGGGCGTTCCTGGTGACGAAGACCAGGCCCACGATGTAGTTGATGACGGCGGGATCGATGTAAACACGCCGGACCAGTTCCTGGGCGGCGGTGACGGCCTCCAGGGAGGCGGCGGCGGCGGGCACCTGCTCCGGCGTGTACACCCCGGCATCGATGCGCCGGATGATCTCGGCTTCCTCCGCGGGGGACGGATAGTCCAGCACGTCCTTGAGCATGAAACGGTCCATCTGGGCTTCCGGCAGCTGGTAGGTGCCCTCCTGCTCGATGGGGTTCTGGGTGGCCAGGACCAGGAAGGGCGAGGGCAGCGGGTACTCCTGGCCGCCGATGGAGGTCTGGCGTTCCTGCATTGCCTCAAGCATGGCGCTCTGCGTTTTGGCGCTGGAACGGTTGATTTCGTCGAGGAGCACAATGTTGGCGTGGACCGGTCCCAGCTGCGTGACGAAGGTGCCGTTGACGGCGTCGTAGATCTGGGTACCCACAATGTCGCTGGGCAGCAGGTCCGGGGTGCACTGGATCCGCCGGAAATCGGCGCTCACTGCGTCTGCAACGGCCTGGGCGGCCGTGGTCTTGGCAAGGCCCGGGACGCTTTCCAGGAGGATATGCCCGCCGGTCAGCAGCCCCACCAGCAGCGATTCACGCAGCCGGGCCTGCCCCACAACCTTAGCGTCAAAGCTGCCGGCAATCTTCGCCGCCACCTGCTGTGCCCGGGCCAGTTCCGAGGGTTCGATTCTCGCGGACGCACTGGTCGAAAGCACTGGATTTTCCCCCTGGTAACTGATCTGGGCGTGGCTGCCGGCCGGCTGCACTCCGCCCGCCATCCTATCCAAGACCGCCCCGGCATTTTGGACAATGGGGACCCCTCCCCATCAGCCGTTGCCAGGTCTATCCTTTTGGCATGAGCGAGCTTCCAGCCAGTTACAAGGAGTTTCTCGCCGACAAAAGCGAGATGTTCATCAGCACCGTCAAGCCCGTCCTGCAGCAGTCCGCGGCAGACAGGCTTCATGGAGTACGGGTCACGTACAACCCGGGTTCCACCGGCCACCAGGCCCACCTCGACGAGACCCTTCCGTTCGGTGTGGTCCTGGAGGACATCGACTGAAACCGTTCCTCCTGCCCGTCCGGCTGCGGCAGCAAAGCCCGTTCAGCCCCGCACCGCTCCGGACAGGGCAAAGGAACCGCTGCCGCCCCTCGCCACGATGACATAGAGAACCAGCACCGGCAGCGAATACAGAATGGAGAATGCGGCCAGCTGGCCGTAGGCCACTGCACCATGCTGTCCGAAGAAACTGAAGATGGACACCGCCGCGGGCTGCCGTGCTTCCGAGAGGAGCAGCACGAATGGGACGAAGAAGTTTCCCCAGGCCTGGATGAACACAAAAATGAACACCACCCCCAGCCCCTGCTTCATCAGCGGCAGGACAATGGTCCGCAGTGCCGTCATCCGCGATGCGCCATCCACCCAGGCTGCTTCTTCCAGCGACACCGGCACGCCCTCCATGAAGTTCCGGGTCATCCAGATGGCCATGGGCAAGGTGGTGGTGGCCATAAAGAAGATGGTGGCAGTCATCGAGTCAAGCAATTCAAGCTGGACGAAGAGCCCATACACGGGGACCATGATCGCCGTGATGGGCAGGCAGGTCCCAAAGAGGACGGTGTACATGAAGCGCCGGTTGAACCTGGACCGGTAGCGGGACAGCGGGTAGGCCGCCAGTACAGCGGCCACAACGGTGACCGTCGCCGTCCCCCCGGACAGCAGCACACTGTTCCATAAGGGCCGGAGCAGCAACTCCGGCGTCAGCACTGCGGCGAAGTTGTCCAGGCCGGCCCGGTCCGGAAGCTTCAGCTCATGCCCGGCTTCGGCGTCCAGCGAAGCCAGGATGAGCCAGAGCAGGGGCAGCAGGAAGCAGGCGCCAATCAGCAGCAGCACCAGGTCAGCCGGGGTGCTGCCGGCCTGGCGCCGCCTGGGCGCGGCGGGCCGGAGCGGAAGGCTGCCCAGCGTCCTGGTGGGGGCGGTCATGGCCGCGGCTCCCGGAGCAGCCGCACGTACGCCAGCCCAAACGCGGCGCCGATCAGGATCAGCACCGAAGCCACGGCTGTCCCGTAGCCGATATCCCCGAACTTGAAGGCCTCCTGGTAGGCAAGGACAGGCAGGGTGGTGCTGGCGTTGGCGGGCCCGCCCGCCGTCATCACCCAGACGAGCGTAAAGACGGCGAGGGTCTGCAGCGTGATCAGCATCAGGTTGGTGGTGATGCTCCCCCGGATCATCGGCAGCGTAATGAACGCGAACCGCTGCCAGCCGTGGGCTCCATCCATCTGGGCCGCCTCGGTCACCTCCGCCGGAACCTCATTCAATGCGGCCCGGTACACCAGCATGGAAAAGGCTGTCCCCCGCCACACGTTGGCGAGCATCACGGCCACCATGGGAAAGGCGTACAGCCACTCCTGCCGGACAAGTCCCAGGCCGCCCAGTAGCTGGTTCAGGGTCCCGTCCCCGCTGAAGTACGCATAGGCGGCGAAGGCGGCCACGATTTCCGGCAGCACCCAGGCGGCCACCACGGTGGTGCCGACGACGGCGGACACCAGCGGCCGTGCCCGCCGCATCAGCACGGCCAGCGCGAGGCCCAGCAGGTTCTGCCCCAGTACCGCCGAACCCGCCACGAACACCACCGTGAGGAGGACGGAGAGCGGAAACACCGGGTCCGCCAGCAGCCGCTGGTAGTTCTCCAGCCCCACCCATGAGGGATTGCGGGCACTGCGGCCGGTGAGGCCGGCGTCCGTGAGGGATGCGTGGAAGGCCCAGAGCACGGGGCCCGCCAGGAAGACAAGGAGGAGCAGGACAGCAGGAAGGACCGGAAGGTAACGGAGCAGTTGCCGTGCCGTGGCTGGAGACCGCACCCGCTACTTCCGGACGGTCTTGGCGGCACCCACGATGTCCGCCACGGCGGCGTCATAGTCCGCAGCCGCTTCCTGGGGCGACCTGGTGCCGGTGATGACGGCCTCGGTGGCTTCCTGAACAGCCGCGGAAATACGGGGGTAGTCGGCAGTTGCAGGGCGGTACTTCGTCACCGAAACGAGGGCGGAAACATCCCTGACGAACGGGTTGGCGTCAAGGTACCCGGGGTCGGCGGCCACGTCTTTCCGGACGGCAATCTGCGAGCTTTCCACGGTGAAGCTGAGGGAGTTCTGTTCGTTGAGCGCAGTGGTCAGGAAGCTGAACGCCAGCTCAGGCTCCTTGGTCTCCGCCCCGAGCGCCAGCGTCCAGCCGCCGGACATGCTCACAGCCCCCGGTGCCTGGCCGTCCTGGGTGGGGAAGGGGGCAACGCCCATCTCCTGTTCGTAGCCCGGCCACTCATAGCTCCCGCCATCCTGCCAGAACGACGGCGCGTAGGACCCTTCAACGGTGGCGCCCATCTTTGCGTTGGGCAGCCACTCCCCGAACACTTTCTTCCACACGTTGGCATCGAGGGCCTCGGCTGGTGAAACGGCCAGCTGTTCGTCATAAAGGGTCTTGAGGAAGGCCAGCGAGTCCTGGAAGCCGGCCGAGCCCACCACCCATTTCCCGGTCTCTTCGTCATAGAGCGAGGATCCCGTGCCGTAGAGCAGCTCGTAGAAGCTCTGCATGACGGTCCCCTCGCCGGTTCCCTTGCCTGCGTACATGTTGAACGGGACAACGGTGGGGTCGTTGGCCTTGATCTTCCGTGCCGTGTCCAGGATGTCCTGCCAGCTGCGCGGCTCCCAGGGAAGGGTGACCCCGGCAGCTTCCAGGACTTTCCGGTTGTACCAGATGGCGCGGGTGTCGGTGCCAAGGGGCACTGCGTACGTCCCGCCGTCGTCCGCACGCCCTGCCGCCTTGGCGCCGTCGTCGAACGTGTCCCATTCCTCCCAGCCCTCCAGGTAGCTGTCCAGTTTCAGGAGGTAGCCGGCGTCCACGTCGGAGCGGACCTTGAACGTGTCCTCGTAGAAAACGTCGGGCGCCGTGGATGGCGAGCGCAGCGCGAGGGCCAGTTTTGTCCCGTAGTCGTCGTCGTTGGCCTGGATGGGCTGCAGTTCAACGGTCACTCCCTGGTTAGCCGCCTCAAACTCCTGTTTGGCGGCCTGGAGCATGGTGTCCAGGGCGGTGAAGGAGTCCGTTTTCTGATACGCAACTTTCAGGGTTTTGGACGAAGCGCCGGGATCGTCCGGGCTGCAGGCCGCCAGGGCTACCGTTGCCGCGGCAATCAGGGACATGGTCTTCAGGGCCCGGCGACGCATGGCGCTCCATTCGGTCGATGGCGGCGGCCCTGTTGTTGGCGGGCCCCAAACCGCACAGTATGCACATGCTAGATGGACGTCCTGCCGCAGGCAAGACGCTGCGAACAGCCCGCCGGGTCAGCTCTCGAGGAGGAGCCGCTGGGCCCGCGGGGCCAGCGTATGTTCCAGGACCAGGGAAGCCGCCCCGATGGCGCCGACGTCGTCCCCCACCCCGGTGCCCACAACCTCGATGGGATGGATGAGCCGGGTGTCGCTGTGGGCGTCCAGCAGCGCCGGGATCTTCTCGAGGTATCGGTCCGCCAGGCGGCTCCAGAACGGCCCACCGAACACCACCCGTTCAACGTCCAGCGTGTTGGTCACCACGGCCACCGCCCGGGCCACGCGCACCGCGGACCGGTCGATGATGGCAAGGGCCTGCTCGTTGCCCTGGTCCGCGAGGTCGCACAACCGGGAAAAGCTCTGCTGGATTTCCGCTCCGCTGTTGCCTGAACGGGAGCCGTCCAGGATGCCGGCGTTTTCCGCTTCGGACACCAGCACCTGCGGGATGCAGGTGGATTTTACGCAGCCGCGCAGGCCGCAATCACAGGGGGCGCCGTCAGGATCCACAATGATGTGGCCGATCTCGCCGGCATTTCCGGAGGTTCCCCGGATCACCTCGTCATTGAGGACAATGCCGCAGCCTATGCCGGTGCCCATGTACATGAAGATGAAGCTGCCGGAGCCGCTGGGGCCGCCGGCCCAGGTTTCCGCTACGGCCGCGCTGGTGACGTCCTTGTCCACCAGGACCGAGTATCCGGTGGCTTCGGAAAGGGCGCTGCGCAGTTCCACCCTGTCCCAGCCGGGCAGCAGCGGCGGATCCACCACAGTGCCGTTGTCCAGGTCGATGGGGCCCGGTGCGGCCACTCCCAGGCCGGCGATCCGCTCCCGGTCCACGCCGGAATCCTCCACCAACTGGTCGATCTCGGCCGCGATGGTGGCGATGACCGCCGAGGGGTCGTTGCCGCCGGGGGTTTTGATCCGGGAATGCCGCACCACCGATCCCACCAGGTCCAGGACCACGAACGTGGTCACCGCGGGATCGAGGTGGACGCCGAGGGCGTACACACCGCCAGGGTTGAGCCGGAGGATGGTGCGCGGCTTGCCCGGGCCGCTGCCTTCCTTGCCGGCTTCCACGATCAGGTTCTGGTCCAGGAGGCGCCGTGAGATGTTGGAGATGGTCTGCGGCGACAGGCCCACAATCTGGGCAAGTTCCACGCGGCTGAGGCCGCCGGAGGACCTGCGGATGGCGTCCAGGATCACCGTGAGGTTGAAGTCCCCCATTTTGGGCAGGTTGGTTCCGCGCCTCGGAGAGGATTGGCGGATCTCAGTCACAGCGTCCCCTAAACGTCTTCGGCCACGTACATATGGTGATGCTTGAATCGTACGTTACGCGTGGTCAGAGACCCATAGGACGGCACGACGGCGCGGCGCGGCCCCGTGCGCGGGCCCGGCAGCGAAGGTGGCGCTGCCCGCCATGGAAGGTGGCGCTGCCCGACAGGCTGCGGGCCACGGCTCAGGCCCCTGCCTGGTCCGCGCTGCGGCGGGTGCTCAAGGTCACCGTGAACTTGGGGTTCCGGCCCTTCACCACGGTTGGCCCCACGTGCCGCTCAAGCGCCGGCAGGTAGGGCAGGTGGCGGTTGAAGACCGTCCACAGTTCTCCCTTCGGAGCGAGCACCCTGCCCGCGGCTTCAATCATTTTCAAACCTGCTCCTGCATGGACGCCCGCACCTACATGGAACGGCGGGTTGAGCAGGACCAGGTCCACGCTGCCGTCCGCCATGGTGCCGAGGGCGTCGTCCTGCAGGACCGTGATGCGCTCGGCCAGGCCGTTGGCCTGTGCCGTGGCCTGGGCGGAGGCCACGGCCGCGGCGGACTGGTCCGTGGCGGTCACCTGCGAACCGGGGTGCTGCCGGGCGTACATGGCGGCGAGGATTCCGGTGCCGCAGCCGAGGTCGACAGCGTGCCGGGCTGCCTTCATGGAGGGAAGGAACGTCAGCAGGAACCTGGTGCCAATATCCAGTTTGGTGCCTGCGAAGACGGCACCATGGGCGGCGACCTTGAGGTCCAGTTCAGCGAGGTGTTCGACGACGGGATAGCGTTCCTGCTCCCCGCTCCCCTGCGGCCCGCCCGCCAGGATCACGCGGGATTTCTGCCGGGCGAGCTGGGGCCGGACCGAGCGGAAGTGCCGTTCCAGCACCGAGTTCATGCCGAGGGACATGTGCTTAACCCGCCCGCCCGCGAGCAGCGTGACGTCAGGCGCGGCGTACCGGGCCACGGCGGCAGCAACTTCATCCAGTTCCGCCAGGGTCTTGGGCAGCTGCAAAAGCACCGTTTGGGCGCCGGCAAGGAGCTCAGGCCCGAGTGGCACCTGCGTGAAGCCGGGCTGGTTCCCGGCGCCGCCGTCGGGCATTCCTGCTGTGGTGTCCGGCAGGAGGCCGCCGCTGCGAAGTCCGGCGGCGTTGAGCTGCAGGGCGCGTTCTCCGGTGACCAGGTCCTGGTGCACGCGCACCGCGCCCGGGCTGAGGGTGGCCAGGGCGCCGAGGGTCAGGGCGCCATAGCGGTCCCCGATAACGGCAACCGTGCTTCCGCCGGGGACCAAGTCCGCAGCTGCCTCCAGCAGGAGCCGGTCCGTGGCGTCCCACGCCTGCAGGTTGGGCGCTTCCACATCCGGCCTCCGGCGAAGTGCGCTGAAGACGTCCTCAAGAGTGTCTGATGCCAAGTGTTCCTGCCGCTTCCGTTGTGCGTTGAGTGTGTACGTTTGCTGGAGTGCGTGGACCGGGCACGGACCGTGCCCCGCCGTCAGCCCCAACTTACTGGTGTTGCCGCCGGACTGATCCCGGGGAGTTTCAGGATGGCCGCCACGGCGGCGCGTCCGGCTCTGTTGGCCCCGATTGTGGACGACGACGGCCCGTAACCTACCAGGTGGACGCGGGGTTCCGAGGCTACCTGGGTTCCTTCCATCACGATTCCGCCGCCGTGTCCCCTCAGGTGCAGCGGCGCGAGATGCTCCAGCTCCGCACGGAAACCGGTGGCCCACACGATCGCGCCTGCCGGCTGGAAACCTCCGTCCGCGAGCCTGACGCCGCCGGGCTCTATGGAGGTGAACATCGGCTGCCGGTCCAGGGCGCCCCTGGCCGCCGCCGCCTTGAATGCCGGCGTCCAGATCAGGCCGGTCACCGACACCACGCTCTGCGGCGGCAGGCCCCTGCGGACCCGTTCCTCCACCAGGGCCACCGCGTCGTGTCCCGCCCTGGCGTCGAACTCCTCATCCCGCCACACCGGTTCCCGGCGGGTGAACCAGCTGGTGGTGGTGACGCGCGAGATTTCGTCAAGGAGGCCGACAGCCGAGATGCCGCCGCCCACCACAATCACGTGCTGTCCTTTGAACTCCTCCGCGGAGACGTAGTCCGCCACGTGGAGCTGGCGTCCGCGGAAGGTGGACTGCCCGGGGTAGGTAGGCCAGAACGGGCGGGTCCAGGTGCCGGTGGCGTTGATGACGGCCCCGGCTGTCCAGTCTCCGTCCGATGTGGCGATTCCCAGAAGGCCGGCAGGGTTTGCGTCCTCCCGGCTGACCGACCGGACCTTCACGGGCCGCCGGACGGACAGCCCCAGTTCCTCCTCGTAGTCACGGAAGTAGCGCGCCAGGAATTCCGAGCTGGGTTCCCGCGGATCCACGGCGGGCTTGGCGATCCCGGGAAGATCACTGATGCCGTTGACCGTTTCCATCCGCAGGCTCTTCCACCGGTGCCGCCACGCGCCGCCGGGACCATCCTCGGCGTCGAAAATTACGTGGTCTACGCCACGGCGCTGAAGGTGGTAGGCAGCCGAGAGCCCGGCCTGGCCCGCGCCGATAACGACGACGTCGGCACGGGCAGAATTCACTCCCCCATGATAGTCGCGGGGCGTCTCCCGGCCTTAGTCTTGGCCCATGGAGACGGGAGGACCACCATGACCACAAGCAAAGGACACGCAGCGCGCCTGGCCCAGGCCCTGTCAGTTGTGCTGGACACCAAAGAGATACCGTTGCGCCTGCGGGCCTGGGACGGGTCAGAGGCAGGGCCGGAGGGTGCACCTGTCCTGGAGTTCCATTCCCGCCGGGCCCTCCGCCGGATCCTGTGGTCCCCGGGCCAGCTCGGCTTGAGCCGGGCCTACGTGGCGGGAGATATCGACTCCCCCGGGGACATCTTCGCTGCCTTCACTGCCTTGAGTTCAGCGGGGAAGTTCGCGGAGCCCGGCCCGTTCCGGCGGCCCACGGCCCGGGAAATGTGGACGCTGCTGCGCACGGCCGTCCGGCTGGGTGCGCTGGGCCCGAATCCGGCGCCGCCGCCGGAGGAGGCAAAGGTTGTAAAGAAGGGCCGGTTGCATTCGCGCCGGCGCGACTCGGCAGCCATTTCCCATCATTACGATGTGGGCAACGATTTCTACGCCCTGGTGCTGGGGCAGTCCATGGTCTACTCGTGCGCGGTCTGGCCGGACGGCAGCTACGGCACGGAATCCCCGGAGTCAGGCAACCTGCTCGCCGCAGGCCTGGACGAAGCCCAGGAGGAAAAACTGGACCTGGTGTGCCGGAAGCTGGGCCTGCGGCCGGGAATGCGGGTGCTGGACGTAGGCTGCGGGTGGGGAAGTTTCGCCCTCCATGCTGCCGGACAGTACGGCGCAACAGTGGTGGGCATCACCCTTTCCACGGAGCAGGCAAACCTTGCACGCAAGCGGGCTGCCGAGGCCGGCCTGACGGAGCGGGTGGACATCCGGGTCCGGGACTACCGGGACATCGGCGACGGACCTTTCGATGCCATCAGCTCCATCGGGATGTCCGAACATGTGGGCAGGGAGCAGACGCCAGCCTACGCAACGGCCTTGTTCAGCCTGCTCCGGCCCGGCGGGCGGCTGCTGAACCATGCAGTTTCCTGGAACGCCGGGCCCACCAAGCCGGATCCCGATTCGTTCATTCCCCGCTATGTGTTTCCGGACGGGGAGATGATCAGCCTTGGCGAGATGGTGTCCGCCCTGGAGGGCGCCGGATTCGAGGTCCTGGATGTAGAGGCGCTGCGGCGGCACTATGCGTTGACCCTCCGTGCCTGGGTCAGCAGGCTGGAGGCCAACTGGGACCACGCCGTGAAGCTGGCCAGCCTGGGCAGGGCGCGGGTGTGGCGGTTGTATATGGCTTCCAGCGCGCTTGGCTTTGAGGGCGGCCTGACGGGCGTCAACCAGGTCCTGGTCCAGCGGCCGGGCGGTGATGAACCCCCGCTGCGGCGGACAACCTGGCTCTGAAGGGGCAGCTGGGTTAACGCGGAAGGGACGGTCCCGATGGGACCGTCCCTTCCGATGCTCCTGTGCCTTCCGGCTTGTTGCAGGATGCCTACCGGTGGAGCTGAGGGGACTCGAACCCCTGACCCCCTGCATGCCATGCAGGTGCGCTACCAGCTGCGCCACAGCCCCGGACTTGCCGCTTTCGGAGTAACTCCCCGAAGCAACCTGTTCAGCTTAATGCACTTTCGCCCCGCACGCCAATCGTGGTGTCGCGTCCCGGCCTGGGGTCCGTCCGGGCCTGCCGGCTGCGTCCGCGGAACAGTGCTAACAAAAAATCCGCCGGAATCGCAGTGATTCCGGCGGATATTCGGTGGAGCTGAGGGGACTCGAACCCCTGACCCCCTGCATGCCATGCAGGTGCGCTACCAGCTGCGCCACAGCCCCGAACTATTGCTGCCCTGTCGAGCTTTTTCGGCTTTCCCCGAAGCAACTCAAATATCTTAGAACAGCAATTCCGAAAATTCCAAATCGGGCATATTCCGCGCGATTCCGCGGAATTATTCGGTCTCGGACCCCGCGGTGGCTTTGGCCGACGCGTCGTCCCCGAGCTGCAGGTCCACCACGGGGCAGTCCTTCCAGAGGCGTTCCAGGGCGTAGAACACCCGGTCCTCCTCATGCTGGACGTGGATGACAATGTCCGAGTAATCGAGCAGCACCCAGCGGCCACCGGAGCGGCCCTCACGCCGGACGGGCCGCAGGTCCTGCTTGGCGAGTTCTTCCTCTATACCGTCAACGATGGCATTGACCTGGCGTTCGCTGGGTGCCGAGGCGATGAGGAAAACGTCGGCCAGGGCCAGCCGCTCGCTGACGTCCAGGGCAACAATATCCTGGGCAATCTTGTCCGCGGCTGCCCTGGCGGCGGCGCGGGCTATGGTGATGGACGATTCTGATGCAGTCACGTGACTCCTTGTTGGGTTAAATATGCAGTGGCCGACCGTTGCCGGCCGGCGGTTGGTGATCAGCGGGCCATGCCGTTGATGATCAGGATGACGCCCGAGACCAGTGCCACGACGCCGAATGCCAGGACCAGGAACTGCAGGACCCTGGTCCTGTTCGCCCGGGCCAGTCCCGCCGTGGCTGCGTCCAGGGGATCAAGGCCGTGGGCGGACGAAGCCGGGATTCGAGGAAGGTCCTCGAAGAGGTCCTCCCCCTGGTGCTCATCAGTAACCACCTGCTGCGGGCGGGCAGCGGCCCGGGCGGCAGCTTCAGCCCTTGCGATCACCTGCGAGCGGCCGGGTCCAGCATCAGCTGGGGCAGTGCGCTGGGGGCCTGGTGATCGCCGCTTCTTGGTCCTGGAAGGCGTGACCTTGGTTCCCGGGCGGGTGGTGACCGGTACGTGCGAAGTTGCGGGCGGCTTCATGACGGGCCGGTCGATGCCGGGGACCTGCACGAATTCCAGCGGCGTGACCATGGCCAGATTGTTGGCAGTAGAAGGGGCGGGGCGTTGTCCGGCCGCCGGCTTCCCGGCCTGGTCCTTCTTGCCGGCATCCCCGGGACGCTTTCCGGCATCCCCGGGACGCTTTCCGGCATCCCGCGAACGTCCCTGGACGTGATTTTTCGGAGGGGCAGCCGGAGCCGCCGGAACCGCGGGTGTACCGGCCTGCTCGGCCAGCTTTTGCTTGGCCATGGCCCGGCGGTTCATGACCGCCGCACGCTCCGCCAGGGCGATTTGCTCGGCCAGGATCTCCGGATCAACCGCTTCGGGATCCAGGGAGGCGATGTGCTCCATTTTCGCGATCTGGTTTTTGGCCTGCTCCGCGAGCAGGGACCGGGCCGCCAGCGCCTGTTCCACGGTCATGCCCTCGGGGCCCGGTGAACCGGCCTTAACGCCAGGGGTGGTTGTCCCGCCCTGACGGGCCTGCTCCCCCGCGCCGGTGTTTTTCGCGTCGGTGGACGGGCCACTGCCCTGGCTGCTGCCGCTGTGACTGTCCTCGTGGCCGCTGTCCTTGTGGCTGACGCCATTCCGGGGCCCGTCCGTTGAACGCTGAGGAGTGGAAGCAGGCGAAGTGGAAGCCAACGGCACAATGGGGTTAGCCGCAGTCAGCGCCTGTTCCTTGAGCTGCTGGAGGCGGAGCTGCCGACGGGTGGGAGGACCACCGGCGGAGAGCTGGCCTTCCTTTTCCTCCAGCTCCTTGATGGCGCGAAGGGCTGCACGGTCCCGCGCCCGGATCTGGGATGACCGCTGGGTGTTGGCCTGCCCGGCGGCCGCTCCGGCGGCACCGGGTCCCGAGGGAGCAACGGGCCCCGAGGGGGCAGCAGCACCCGGCGCACCAGCATCCGTCTTTAGGGCAGGCTGGAGCTGCTCCGTGCCCTTGGAAGCAGACTCCTGCTGGGCGTCCCTGGCCTTCCGGAGTTCCCGGCGGCTGCGGATGGGGGGCTGTTCCTGACTCATTGAGAACTCATTCAGTACTGGCTGGTTCACGTGCTAGGGACGGTGGGGCATCGGCTTCCGCGGCGGCTTCGTACAGGCCGTACTTGGCGATGTACTGCACGACGCCGTCCGGTACCAGGTACCAGACCGGATGGTTCGCGGCCACGCGCGCGCGGCAGTCCGTCGAGGAGATGGCCATGGCCGGGACCTCCAGGAGGCTGACGTCATCGCGTCCCATGCCGTCCAGAACATGCCCGGGCCTGGTGACCCCGACGAAATGGGCCAGCGACCACAGTTCGTCGATGTCCTTCCAGGAGAGGATCTGTGCCAGGGCGTCCGCCCCGGTGATGAAGAAGAGATCGGCGTCGGGGCGCTGGGCCCGGAGGTCGCGAAGGGTATCGATGGTGTACGTGGGACCTGGCCGGTCGACGTCCACCCTGCTGACCGTAAAGCGCGGGTTGGACGCCGTGGCGATGACGGTCATCAGGTAGCGGTGCTCGGGTTCGCTGACGTGCTTGTGGGACTTCTGCCACGGTTGGCCGGTGGGGACGAAAACCACCTCGTCCAGGTCGAATTCCGCCGCCACCTCGCTGGCAGCCACCAGGTGGCCGTGGTGGATGGGATCGAACGTCCCGCCCATCACGCCCAGCCGCAGCCTGCCGTTGGCACCCGAGCGGTGCAAAACGCGGGAAATGTTAGTGGCCCTGCCCGTGGTCGTGCTTGTTCGGGTGCTGGCGGTGCGGATCCGCGTGCTCCTCGGTGGCCGTGTGGCGGTTGCCCAGGTTGGAGTAGGACAGCGTGATGAACATCATGACCAGCAGGATGGCGAAGATGACCACACCGAAGACCCACGGCTCAGCCCACAGCGGCGCGAGTTCGTGTTCTTCGCCTTCGGCGACGGACGTGGCAATCTGCTGGAACAGCATGTTCTCCCCTTGGGCTCAAACGATTGTGGCAGCGGAAAGCTCCGCCGTTTCTGGCTTCTGGTCTATGTTACCGTGCGCTACCCGCGCACCTGGCCCTCACCCTGCACGATCCACTTCGTGGTGGTGAGTTCGGTCAGCCCCATGGGACCGCGGGCGTGCAGTTTCTGGGTGGAGATGCCCACCTCGGCACCCAGCCCCAACTCCCCGCCGTCGGTAAACCGGGTGGACGCATTGACAATGACGGCCGCGGAATCCACCTCGGCGATGAAGCGCTCGGCGTTGGACAGGTCATTGGTGAGGATGGCCTCGGTATGGCCGGTAGACCAGGTGCGGATGTGACTGACTGCCTCGTCGAGGCTGTCCACCATGGCAACCGCAAGGTCAAGGTCCATGTATTCGGTGGCCCAGTCCTCGTCGGTGGCCGGTTCGGACTCGATGGAGGCGGGAAGCGCGGCGCGCGTGCGCTCATCGGTGTGCAGCCTGACGCCGGCCTTACGCAGGGCGGCCGCTACGGCCGGGAGCACGCGTGAACCGGAGTGGACCAGGAGGGTCTCCACCGTGTTGCAGACGCTGGGCCGTTGCGTCTTGGCGTTCAGGAGGATCTCCACCGCCATGTCCTCGCTGGCCGACTCGTCGATAAAGATGTGCACGTTCCCTTCACCGGTTTCGATGACGGGGACGGCGGAGTTGGTGACGACAGTCTGGATCAACTCGCGGCCGCCGCGGGGAATCAGGACGTCCACCCTGCCGCGGGCCTTCATCAGGACATTGGCGCCGGCGCGGCCATACTGGTCGACCGTCTGGACCGCGTCTGCGGGCAGGCCCACGGAGTCGAGCGCTTCGCGCAGCACCCGCACCAACACCTCGTTGGTTGCCTGGGCGGCGCTGCCACCGCGCAGGATCACGGCGTTGCCGCTCTTGAGTGCCAGCCCGGCAATGTCCACCGTGACGTTCGGCCGTGCTTCATAGATGGCGGCCACCACGCCCATGGGGACGTTGACCTGGCGGAGGCGCAGGCCGTTGGGGAGTGTCTGCCCGCGCACAACGTTGCCTACGGGATCGGGCAGGTTGGCCAGGTTTTCCAGGGCCGCCACCAGGCCCGCGATGCGGGTTTCCGTCAGGGTGAGGCGGTCCAGCATGGCAGCGGAGGTGCCGTTGGCCTTTCCTGCCGCCACGTCCATGGCGTTGGCGGTGAGAATGGATTCCGTGCTCTCCTGCAGGGCTGTGCCTACTGCGCGGAGGGCACGGTCCTTCCATGCCCGGTTGGCCATGGCCATCCGCCGCGCCGCATGGCGGGAGCGGTCGGCGATGGCGTGCACTGCTGCCTCGACGTCGCCGGAAGACAGCGGAACGCCAGCCGGGACCGGTGCTGCCGATGACTCAACGGGCCGCGTGGCGGCAGCGGTGTCTCCGGAATTTTCGGCAGTCTTGTGGATCAGGGCCTCAGTCATGTTCCAAGTTTAGGCGAGCCGGAAGCTCAGACCAGCACCAGGTCGTCAACATGAACAACTTCACGGTCATAGCCGCTGCCCAGCGCCTCACCGAGGTCCCTAGTGGACCGGCCCAGCATTTGGGGCAGCTCCGCGGAGGAGTAGTTCACCAGTCCGCGCGCCACCACCGTACCGTCGGCTCCTGCTATCTCCACGGCGTCGCCGGCTTCAAAATCACCGTGGACGGCGGAAATGCCGGCAGGCAGCAGTGACGTGCGGTGATGGCGGATGGCCTTCACGGCGCCGTCGTCCAGCACGAGCCGTCCCTGGACGGAGGCCACGTGCGCCAGCCAGAGAAGCCTGACGGGCTTCCGGGCGCCGTTGACCGTGAACCAGGTGCCCACGTCCTCGCCGTTAAGGGCCGCGGCGGCGTTGGGCGTGGAAGTGACCAGTGCGTGGATGCCGGATCCCGCCGCCATGGACGCTGCCTCCACTTTGGTGAGCATGCCGCCGGTGCCGACGCCCGCCTTGCCGGTCTTGCCAATGGAGACACCGTCGAGGTCGTGCGCCCCCTCCACCAGCGGGATCCGCTTCGCGCCAAGGGACGGCGGGCCGTCGTAGAGGGAGTCGACGTCGGACAGCAGGACCAGCGCGTCGGCGCGGACCAGGTGGGCCACGAGGGCTGCGAGCCGGTCGTTGTCACCGAAGCGGATTTCATGGGTGGCTACGGTGTCGTTTTCGTTGACCACGGGGACCACGCCGAGGCTGAGCAGCCGGTTGAGGGCGCGGAACGCGTTGGTGTGCTGGCTGCGGCGCATCAGGTCTTCGGCGGTGAGGAGCACCTGGCTGACGGTCACCCCGTGGGCCCCGAAAGCCTGGGTGTAGCGGGCCATGAGCAGGCCCTGGCCGACGCTGGCGGCCGCCTGCTGGGTGGCGAGGTCGCGGGGGCGCTTGGCGAGGCCCAGCGGTGCAAGGCCCGCCGCGATGGCACCGGAGGAAACCAGGATGATCTCTGTTCCGGTGTTGCGCTTGGCGGCGAGTGCGTCCGCGAGGGCGGTCAGCGACTCTTCCGAGATGCCGCCCTTGATGCTGGTCAGCGACGACGAGCCCACCTTCACCACGATCCGGTGCGCGTTGGCCAGCACGCTCCTGTCCACGGACCGCGCCAGCGGTTCCGCGGACGCAGCCCTAGATGTCATCGTCTGCGCCCAGTCCACTCTCCTTGAGCGGCTTGGCAACCCTGCGGCTGCTCACGGATTCGGTCCAGATGCCGGCCTTGCGCTCCGCTTCGAGTTCAGCGCGGGCAGCGGCCCTGGCGTCCTTGCGTTCCTGCTGCTCTTCACGTTTCTGCCCACGCGTGGGGCGGTCGCCGATGTCTGCAAAACGGACGTCCGTACCGCGTGGCGAAGCCAGCAGTTCGGCGCCTGCCATCATGGTGGGCTCCCAGTCGAAGACGACGCCGTCATCCTCGCCGATAACAACCGTGTCGCCCGGCTTGGCACCCTGCTTGAACAGTTCCGTCTCCACGCCGAGCTTGGCAAGCCGGTCGGCCAGGTAACCGATGGCTTCCTCGTTGGTGAAGTCGGTCTGCTTGACCCAGCGCACCGGCTTTTCGCCCAGCACGCGGAACAGCGGCTCAAGGCCCTTCTCCTCCCGGCGGATCCGGAACCCGGTTTCGTTGACGGCGCGGGGCTTGATGACCACAGGCTGGACCTTGGGCGGCGCGGCTGCCACCGCGTCCCGGGCTGCCTGCACGATTTCGGCCATCGCGAAGCCCAACTGGCGCAGGCCCTCGTGGCTGGTCGCGGAGATTTCGAAGACCCGGTAGCCGCGGGACTCGAGTTCCGGGCGGACGAATTCGGCCATGTCCTTGCCGTCGGGCAGGTCCACCTTGTTCAGGGCCACGAGGCGGGGACGGTGGTTCAGCGGAACCACTTCGCCGTCCTGGCCTGCGTAGCTCATGTCCACGGCGTACTTCTCCAGCTCGGCCTCAATCACGGCCAGGTCCGAGAGCGGATCGCGGTCTGCCTCAAGGGTGCCGCAGTCCAGCACGTGGACCAGGGCCGCGCAGCGCTCCACGTGGCGCAGGAAGTGGTGGCCCAGGCCCTTGCCTTCGCTGGCGCCTTCAATCAGCCCGGGCACGTCGGCGATGGTGAAGCGGACGTCGCCGGCCTGCACGACGCCAAGGTTGGGGACCAGTGTGGTGAACGGATAGTCGGCGATCTTGGGACGGGCCGCGGACATGGCTGCGATGAGGCTCGATTTTCCGGCGGACGGGAACCCCACCAGGGCGATGTCCGCAATGGACTTCAGTTCCAGGACGATGTCACTGGATTCGCCTTCGATGCCGAGCAGGGCGAACCCGGGCGCGCGGCGCTTCTGGGAGGAGAGGGCGGCGTTACCCAGGCCGCCGATGCCGCCGGCCGCCGCCACGAATTCGGTGCCTTCGCCGACGAGGTCCGCCAGGACGGTGCCGTCCTTGGACTTGACCACGGTGCCGTCCGGGACGGGAAGGATGAGCGTCTCGCCGTTCTTGCCGCCGCGCCAGTCGCCCATGCCGGGGCCGCCGTTGGTGGCGTGGCGGTGGGGTGCGTGGTGGTAGTCCAGGAGCGTGGTGGTCTGGTGGTCCACGCGAAGGATCACGTCGCCGCCATTGCCGCCATTGCCGCCGTCGGGGCCGCCCAGCGGCTTGAACTTCTCGCGGTGGACGGAGACGCACCCGTGGCCGCCGGTACCGCCGGATACGTGCAGTACTACCCGGTCTACAAAGCTGGCCACGTGGATCTCCTCAGTGCTGTTTCCTGGACGCCCAAGGGCGCCAAGATGATTGTAATGCGGTTAAAAGAACAGTGGAGCGGACCATATGGCCCGCTCCACCGCTTCAGATCTGGTTGTTACTCTGCAGCTGCAGCAGCAACGATGTTGACGACGCGACGACCGCGGCGGGTACCGAACTCAACGGCTCCCGGGGTCAGTGCGAACAGGGTGTCGTCGCCGCCACGGCCAACGCCGGCGCCCGGGTGGAAGTGGGTGCCGCGCTGGCGGACGATGATCTCGCCGGCGGAAACTACCTGGCCGCCGAACCGCTTGACGCCGAGGTACTGTGCGTTGGAGTCACGACCGTTGCGAGTGGAGCTCGCGCCCTTTTTATGTGCCATCTGAAATGCCTGCCTCTAAATTCTGGGGAATCTGCTGAAAAACCTGAACAGTCACGGAAGGTTACTTGATACCAGTGATCTTGACCTTGGTCAGTTCCTGGCGGTGACCCTGGCGCTTCTTGTAACCGGTCTTGTTCTTGAACTTCTGGATCACAATCTTAGGACCACGGAGGTCCTGGAGGATCTCAGCCGTAACAGTTACCTTGGCCAGGTCAGCAGCGGCGGAGGTGACCTTGTCACCGTCAACCAGGAGCAGTGCGGGCAGCTGAATGGTGCTGCCAGCTCCACCGGCGACGCGGTTCAGGGTAACGAAGTCTCCAACGGAAACCTTCTCTTGGCGGCCGCCTGCGCGGACAATCGCGTACACCACTTGGGAACTCACTTCTCTCGACGTTTATTACAAATTTGCGTGCGGAACCCGGTTCCATGATTGGGTGGGCTCTCGCTGTGCCTCAACGCCGTGGGGTCATAACCCAAGTGTTGGCGTAAGCACCGAAGATCTAGAATACGCTAGTTTTGGCTTCGGCCGCAAATGAGGCTGGTTCCGGCGGGTTGTCTGTGATAGGCACCACAGCCCAGGTCCGCGCCCTTACCCGTGCCCCACCATAGTACCGGCGGGACGCGCCACCAGGTGTCAGGAATGAATGCGCGGCGCGTCGAAAAAGTCCACTTCGAGGCGGCAGGACTGCCTGAACGCCGTCACCATGGCATCCCGGTCCCCCGCGGAAGCAGCGCGGCCGGCCCCGTCCACCATGGCAACCGCCGTGCGGGTGGCGGCAGCGAAGTCCTCATCCGCGTACGTGCGCAGCCACTCGGCGTAGGGGTGGCCGCCCGGTTCCCCGTCAGCCACGAACTGGGCGTGGAGTGTTGTGCCCACCTCGGCGTACAGCCAGAAGCAGGGCAGGACTGCTGCGGCCAGCACGGCGTAACTGCCCGACGCCGATGCCGCCGTCAGGTGGTCCACGTAGGACTTGGTCACGGGCCCCAGCTGCGGCTCAACGGTCCGTGTACTAAGCCAGGAGCGGTGCAGCTCAGACTCCACCTCCAGGCACTGTGCGGCGGAACGTGCCCAGAAGAGCTGCTCCTCTTCGGTGGGGGCCAGTGCACTTGTCCGCGCGAGCACCCGTGAGTAGCCGTTGAGGTAGATGGCGTCCTGGGCGAGGTAGTAGGCAAACTCCTTTTCCGGCAGGCTGCCGGAAACCAGGCCGCGGATGAAGTCCAGCGCGTAGATGTCCTCGAGGTCCTTTGCGGCGCCCGCCCAGAGCTGCGCCGCGAAGCTCCCCTTCCCGCGCACCGCGGGCACGTGGTGGAAGTGGTGCACGGGCCCGTTGCCGGCCCCCACCTCCAGGGTCTCCGAGGCCTCCAGCGCGCCGGCAAGCCAGGGCTTGACCTCGCGCAGGGCTGCCTCCCAGTCCCCCACCCGGGCCTGGACCGTGGCCATGGCCGCCGACAGGGAGCATCCGGTGCCGTGGCTGTTCACTGTTGCCACCCGCTGTCCGGGAACCACCACCACGTCCCTGGACAACAGACCTGCGGTGTTAACGAGGGCATCGGGGCATTCGGCCCCTACGAGGTGCCCGCCCTTGACCAGAACCGTGGCTCCCGTGGCGGCGGAAAGGTTCCGGCCCTGTTCCAGGGCGCCTTCCCAGGTCTCCTGCACGTCGCCGCCCACGAGCATGGCGAGTTCAGCCAGGTTGGGCGTGATGAGGTGCGCCAGCGGCAGCAGGCCGCGAAGCGCGGCTTCGGCGGATTCCTGGAGGAGCCGGTCGCCGCTGGTGGCCACCATGACAGGGTCCAGGACCACGACGGCGGGACGCACCTTTTCGAGCCACGCACGGACGGCGTCGATCACCCCGGCATCGCCCAGCATTCCGATCTTTACGGCGTCGATACTGATGTCGTCGCTCAGGGCATCGAGCTGCTGGGTGAGGAAGTTGGCGGGGGGAACGTGGACGCCGCGCACGCCGCGGGTGTTCTGCGCGGTGAGGGCAGTGATGGCGGCCATTCCGTAACCGCCGTGGGCGGCGATGCTTTTCAGGTCCGCCTGGACGCCGGCCCCGCCGGAAGGATCGGATCCGGCAATGGAAAGCACCCGGGGCGTGTCGCGGTACTCGCGGACGGGGGCTGCAGACGCAGAAACAGCTGCGGGCCCGGGAGCAGGCGCGGGTGTGCCCTGGATGGTGGCAGTGGGCATTGCAAAGGTGGAAGACAAGAGACATCCCTTCGCCGGTGCTAGCCGGACAGGTTCAACGGGTCTGGATCTCAGCCGGCTCTCTGCGCGGCACCCCGTGTCGGTTCCCCAGCCTAGCTTTTTTGCGGTCCACAGCGTGAAGGTGACACAGTGCGACCGGAGCGGGGTGGAACGCGGGTGTTCAATAGCGCTGCGGAACGCGCCTTAAATGACGGATGCCCGGCCGGCCACTGTCTGTGGCCGGCCGGGCATCCGCTCAATGCTCTCCCTGGGTTCGCGATTCCTGGAGCTCCGGTCCCTGGAGATTCCGTTCCTGGAGTCCGGTTCCTAGAGCTCCGAGGCGGGAACCCCGACACCGAGGATAATCGGTGCGTCCGACGGCTTGCTGCTGGCCGGCTTGGAAGCACCCGCCTGGTCCGCTCCCGGTGCCTTGGCGGCGTGGGAATGCCCGGCCGAGGCGGCGGGAACATTCTCGTGCTGCTGGACCGAGGTTTCGTTGGCTGCTCCCTGTGCGCGGCTGGCACTGCGGTTGCGGCGTGCCCTGCGCGGGCGTGACTGCTCCAGGGTGTGGTCGGAGTAGTCCTTCTCCGCTGCGGCGGCCACCGGTCGCTGCTGCGGCTGGACGTTGGCCGGTTCCCGCTGTTCCGGGGCCTGCTCCTGCTCGGGGGTCTGCTCCGGGGCAAGAGCCTGCTGGGGAGCCTCTTCCGCCCCGCGCTGTACCGGCTGCCCCGCCGGCGTTTCAGCTGCCGGGACGGGCTCGCCCAGATGGGCGAAAGCCGCGGCAAGGCGGTCCAGGGTGAGGGCGGGCTTTGGCTGCTGCTCCTCTGCGTGCTCCACGAAGGGCAGGACGACTTTTTCTCCGCCAAAGGTCAGGACGGCAGCGGGCCTGGACGCATCGCCGTCGTGCTTCTCCGTTTCTGCAGGCGCTGGAGGCTGGGCCTGCGTTGCCTGCCTGGCGGCAGCCAACTCATCGTCATGCAGGTGGGCAGCGTGCGCAGCTGCCGCGATGTTGGCAAGGGCCAGCCTGGTGGCCTCCGCTTTCGCGTGCCGCTCGGCGTCCGTCGGATCAGGGTGGACCGTGTGGACGTGGACGGCAGCTGCCGGCGCGGCGTCCGGCTGCTGGCCGCCGCGGCCGCGGCGGCGCTTCCTGTCAGGACGGACACCGGGCTGGCTGCTGTCCGTGCGCTGCGCCTCGATGCGGTTGCCCTCAGCGCGTGCTTCCGGGCGGTGCTCGGCACGCTGCACGTGATGCTCGGCAGCAACAATGTTCGCCCGGCGGTGTTCCACCGGGTCATCGTGGGTGACCACGCCGCGGCCGGCGCAGGCTTCGCACTGCTCGCCGAACACCTCAAGGAGCCCCGTACCCATGCGCTTACGGGTCATCTGCACCAGGCCCAGGGAGGTGACTTCGGCAACCTGGTGCTTGGTGCGGTCACGGCCCAGGCACTCCACCATGCGCCGCAGGACCAGGTCCCGGTTGGACTCCAGGACCATGTCGATGAAGTCGATGACGATGATGCCGCCGATGTCGCGGAGGCGGAGCTGGCGTACTACTTCCTCTGCGGCTTCCAGGTTGTTCTTGGTGACTGTCTCTTCCAGGTTGCCGCCGCTGCCGGTGAACTTGCCGGTGTTGACGTCCACTACGGTCATGGCTTCGGTCCGGTCAATCACCAGCGAGCCGCCGGAGGGCAGGAAGACCTTCCGTTCCAGGGCCTTGTGGATCTGCTCATCGATCCGCCAAGCACTGAAGATGTCCTGGTCCTTGGTCCACTTCTCAAGCCGGCCCACCAGGTCCGGGGCGACGTAGGTGACGTAGGCCTCGATGGTGTCCCAGGCTTCCTCGCCGGAGACGATCAGCTTGGAGAAGTCCTCGTTGAAGACGTCCCGGACCACCTTGATGGTGAGGTCCGGTTCGCCGTAGAGCAGCTCCGGGGCGAGGATCTTAGTGGACTTCGACTGGCTTTCGATGCCCTCCCACTGGGCGCGCAGCCGGTTGATGTCGTGCGTCAGCTCTTCCTCGGAAGCGCCCTCCGCAGCCGTACGGACAATCACGCCGGCGTGCTCAGGAAGGCGGTCCTTGAGGATCCGCTTCAGGCGGTTGCGTTCGACGTCGGGCAGCTTCCGGGAGATGCCGGTCATGGAGCCGCCGGGAACGTACACCAGGTAACGGCCGGGCAGGGAGATCTGGCTGGTCAGGCGCGCGCCCTTGTGGCCCACCGGGTCCTTGGTCACCTGGACCAGGACGGTGTCGCCGGACTTCAGCGCGTTCTCGATACGGCGCTGCTTGCCCTCAAGGTTGACGGCCTCCCAGTTCACCTCGCCGGCGTACAGCACGGCGTTGCGGCCGCGGCCGATATCCACGAAGGCAGCTTCCATGGACGGCAGGACGTTCTGGACCTTGCCCAGGTAGACGTTGCCGATCAGGGAGTCCTGCTGGGTCTTGGACACGAAGTGCTCGGCCAGGACGCCGTCCTCGAGGACAGCGATCTGGATTCTGTCGTCGCGCTGGCGGACGATCATCTGCCGGTCCACGGATTCCCGGCGTGCCAGGAACTCGGCTTCGGTAATGACGGTACGGCGGCGGCCGGTATCGCGTGATTCGCGGCGGCGCTGCTTCTTGGCTTCCAGGCGGGTGGAGCCCTTGACGGACGTGACGCGATTGTTCACGGCCGGCTCGCTCACGGCGCGCGGGGCGCGGACCCGGGTGACCGTGTTGGGCGGATCGTCGTCTTCCCCGCCCGTGAGCTCGAGGTCCTGGTCGCCACGGCGGCGGCGGCGGCGACGGCGGGAGGTCACGCCTTCTTCGGCTTGCCCGGCGGAGTCCTCATCAGCGTCCTCGGCGGCGTCGCTATCTGCGGCAGCGGCGCCGTCGGCTTCTTCACCGTCACGCTCGCCCGCCCTGCTGCGGCCGCGGCGGCCGCGCCCGCGGCGCCTCCGGCGGTTGCCGGCGTCGTCCGAATCGTCCTCGGCGTCGTCAGCCTCGGCATCCTCCGCGGGGACCGGGACGGGCCGGACCACGGTACTCAGGTCCGGGGCCTGGAACAGCACCGACGTGGGGGAACCCGGTTCCATGAAAAGGGACCCGAACGGGCTGGCAGGGTCTGAAGCCCCGGCAGCGCCGGCCTCGGACCCGGCAGAAGAATTTGCGTCGCCTTTACCGGAAGGCTCGACGGCGGACGTGGGCTGCGCGGAATCGCTGGTGGCTTTGGCGGCGGGAGCCTGGGCGGCAGCCTCGGCTTCTGGTTCAGTGCCGGCGGGCGCATCGGCGGGAGCCGGGGCAGTGCTGGTGGCCGCCGCAGCGGTGCCGGGTGCCGCGGGCTCAGCTGACGCCGTGTCGGCCGGTGCGGTCTCGGTGGGTGCGGTCTCGGCCGGGGCAGCCGTCCCTGCCGGCGTTTCCTCCGCGACGGCGGGGGCGGACGTCTTGCGGGTGGCAACCCGGCGGCGCCGGACGGGCTTCGATTCTTCCGCGGCAACCTCTGCAGGCCCAGCGGCAAGCGCCTGCTGCGCGCCGTCGTCGTTGGCGTTGTTGGTGATCCCGGCTTCGGCGCCGGCCTCCGCAGCAAAGACGGGAAGCGGCTCGGCGGTCTCGACTTTCTTCCGCGAACGGCTCCGGCGGGCGGGCGCCTTGGCTTCGTCTGCCGCAGCTTCTGCGGCCCCGGCCTCTGTGGTGACGGCGTCGGAGGCAGCCTCAGTGGCCACGGCCTCGCCGGTTTTTGGAGCGGCCTTCCGCCGGGTCCTCGTGGCCTTCTTCGGCGCGGAGTCGGCGTCCACGGACGCTGCTTCATCGTTAACGGCTACAACTTGTTCATTATCCATATGTGGCAACACTCCTGCCCCTGACGTACCGCCACATCCGGCACCCATTGGGGCACATATTGTCAAAACCCGCAGGCGTTGACAGAAGTCAAGTGGATACCCCCAGGTTCGCACCGGCAGTGGGGTGCGGCAGCCCGTGGGGGCCGGCAGTATGTTCCAGAACCCGTTGTTCCACACGCCACAACCAGGTGCCGCCCCATGGAGTTGCGGAGTTCGGATCGAAGAATCCAAAGCCTGCGCTGCTCATCATGGGCGGTCTTGCGAACAAGCTGCCGGACTGGACTCCGAATGTGGATCGGGTTCCAGCCACGTTCATTCTCTCATACCCCGGCTATTCCACAGCGGAAGCAGCATCACCAGTTCCCTTTCCTGGAACGTCTTTCCAGCGTCCGGCGTTACAATCGGGCAAGGACCACCCGATGAAAAGGACGCCTTGCCAATGCCCAGCATCTCCCCCTTGAGCGGCACCCACGCGCCGGAACGGACTGTGGATCCGGACAGCAGTACAGCCGGAGCCCGCCCGCCGATGACCCGTGACCGGCCGCTCGGCTGGCTGATGGTCATTACCGGGATCATCGGCTGGCTGGCCTCCGGAACCCTGGTGCTGGAAAAACTGGAGGTGCTCAGGGACCCCAACCACACCACGGTGTGCGACGTGAACCCGTGGATCTCCTGCGGCCAGGTGATGCAGACTTGGCAGAGCTCGCTGTTTGGCTTCCCCAATATGTTTATCGGCATCGTGGCGTTCGCCATCACCATCACCGTGGGCATGTCACTGCTGGCCGGCGCCCAATTTGCGCGGTGGTACTGGCTGGGCCTGCAGGCCGGGGTCACGCTCGGTTTCGCGTTCGTTGTGTGGCTGTGGTCCCAGGCCCTCTACGTCATCCACATTCTGTGCCCGTTCTGCATGGTTGTCTGGGCGGCCATGATCCCGCTCTTTGTCTGGGTGACCATCCGGAACATCAGCGCCGGGGTCATCCCTGTCCCCGCCAACGCCGCCCGCATCCTGGGTGACTCCGGCTGGATCATCACCGCCCTGCTGTATGTGGCCGTCATCGCCACCATCTTCTTCGCCTTCATCCAGGTGTTCGCCGGAACCTCAGGATTCTAGGCCTGCTGACGGAAAAAGCCCCTGGTTCCGAGGAACCAGGGGCTTTTTGCTGTCCCTGGGCTGTCAGCCCTGGAACCAGATCTTGATCTCGCGCCCGGCGGATTCGGCGGAGTCGGAGCCGTGGACCAGGTTCTGCTGGACCTTCAGGCCCCAGTCGCGGCCGAAGTCGCCGCGGATGGTGCCGGGAGCTGCCGTGGTGGGATCGGTGGTGCCGGCCAGCGAACGGAAGCCCTCGATGACACGGTGGCCCTCGAAGATGGCCGCCACCACGGGTCCGGAGAGCATGAACTCCACAAGGGGCTCGTAGAAGGGCTTGCCCACGTGCTCCTCATAGTGCTGCTCCAGGAGTTCGCGTGAGGCGTCAACCTTCTTCAGCTCAGCCAGGGTGTAGCCCTTGGCTTCGATCCGGGCCAGGATGGCGCCGGTAAGGTTGCGGGCGACGCCGTCGGGCTTGATCAGGACGAGGGTGCGCTCAGTAGTCACAACTGCTCCAATGCGTTGGTAAGGGGTTTCGGGGTCAAGTCTACGGTGAGTGCGGCTGCTGGCCGGGCCCGGCCCCGTCCGGATGGGCGGCTTCCCAGGCAGCCTGTTCGCGGGCCCGTTCCCCGGCTTCCCGGTCCAGCCGGATTCCTGTGCGGATCCCGTACCACCACGCCGCCGCGAACAGGGTGCCCACCAGGAACATGGCCGGCTCGAAGATCCCGGTGAGGATCAGGACCAGCTGAAGGATCCAGCCCAAGCCGATGCCCCAAGGCTTGGTGAGGAAGGCGCACGCAACAATCATCACCACGCACAGCGCAATCCCCACCCCCAGGATGACCGCCGGCGGGAACTCCCCCCGCCGCAGGCCGAACACCGCCAGGGTGGCGAAGAACATCACGAAGGCTTCCAGCAGGAGGACCGTGGAAGCGAACATCACCTTGGTTGAGCGGCGCTTCTTGGGCATGCCCGGCCGCCACTCGCGCTGCGCTTTGGTCAACTTGGCCATGGAATCAGGCCTCCGTCTTTCCGAGCAGGATCCGTGCCTCGGCCACGAGCGTGATGGAGCCGGTGACCAGCACTCCCCCGGAGAGGTCGTCATTGGCTTCGGCGCGTTCCACCGCCCATTCAAGGGCATCGTCGAGCTTTTCGGCGATGTGCACGTTGTCCTCGCCGAAGCCAAGCTCAACCGCCAGTTCGGCCAGCTCAGCGGCCGGCACGGCCCGCGGGGAGTTCGACTGCGTGAAGCAGAACTCCTCCGCCATCCCGCCCAGGGATTCCTTGAGCTGGCGGAGGATCTCCTCGGCGTCCTTCTCCTTGAGCACTCCGACCACCGGCACAAGCCTGGTGAAGGTGAAGGCTTCCTGCAGGGCGGCTGCGGAGGCCTTGATGCCGTCCGGGTTGTGGGCAGCGTCCACCACGATGGTGGGAGCTGTCCGCACCACTTCTAGGCGGCCCGGCGACGTGACATTCGAGAAGCCCTCCTGGAGCACCTCGAAGTCGAGTTCCTTTTCTCCCCCGAAGAAGGCTTCCAGAGCCGCCACGGCCACCGCGGCGTTCTGTGCCTGGTGGGCGCCGTGCAGCGGGACCAGCAGTTCCGGGTAGCGGCCGGCGATGCCCTGGATGCTCACCACCTGCCCGCCCACGGCAACGGTCCGGGATTCGACGCCGAATTCCACGCCTTCGAAGCGGAACGGCACCCCCACGTCCTTGGCCTTGTCCAGCAGGACCTGGGCAGCATCCAGAGGCTGGGCGGCACTGATGAGGTAGCCGCCGGGCTTGATAATGCCGGCCTTTTCGTACGCGATGTCCTCCGTGGTCTCACCCAGCAGGTCCGTGTGGTCCAGCGAGATGGGGGTGATCACGGAAACCTGCCCGTCCCCCACATTCGTGGCATCCGTGATGCCCCCGAGCCCAACCTCAATGACGGCCACATTGACCGGCTGGTCCGCGAAAATGGCGAAACCCAGGATGGTGAGGCATTCGAAGTAGGTGAGCCGCGGTTCGCCTGCAGCCTCGAGTTCGGAGTCGACGATCTGCAGGTAGGGGCGGATTTCGTCCCAGATGCGGACGAAGGTCTCATCGGGGACCGGGTGCCCGTCGATGCTGATCCGCTCCGTCACCTTGGACAGGTGCGGGCTGGTGTACCGTCCGGTGCTCAGGCCGTGGGCCCGCAGGACGGATTCGATCATGCGGGCGGTGGAGGTCTTGCCGTTGGTCCCGGTGACGTGGATGATCGGGAACGCCTTGTTCGGCTCGCCCAGCACATCCATCGCCCGGAACAGCGGGGCCAGCCGCGGCTCCATCCTGTTTTCCGGCGCCCGGCCCAGCAGCTCGGCGTAGACGCTCTCTACGGAAAATTCATCAGTCATGGATCAGGCCCCTACTTTTTCGACGGCGACGGCCGGCTCTGCGGCGTCCCCGGGTTCCGCCGTGAGTTCCACGGACAGGGTCTCGCCCTTCACCAGGCCGGCGTTGGCCAGCAGGGCGTCGACGACGTTCTGCTGCGCCGTGACGGTGGTCCGGATCCGGTCGCTGACATTGAGTCCGGCGTCCTTGCGCGCCTGCTGGATGGCACGGACCATGTCGCGGGCCAGGCCTTCCGCCTCGAGCTCAGGAGTGACCTCGGTGTTGAGGACCACGAACCCGCCGCCGGGCAGGACCGCCACTGCCTTGGAGGACGCGGCACCGCCGTCGGACTCTGCCACGACGGTTTCCAAGGTGTATTCCTGCGGCTCCAGCTCCAGGCCGCCCGCGGTGACCACGCCTGCCTCGGACACCGACCAGTCGCCTGACTTGGAGCCCTTGATGGCCTGCTGGACGTTCTTTCCCAGGCGCGGGCCCGCGGCGCGGGCGTTGACCACGAGTTTCTGCTGGATTCCGAACTCTTCCGGCGAGGCCGTGGCCGCATCCAGCAGCCTGACGGAGCGGAGGTTCAGCTCATCTGCGACGACGGCGGCAAAACCTTGCAGCGCATCGGCGCCGGGTGCCACAACCGTCAGTTCCTGCAGCGGCAGGCGGACGCGAAGGTTCGCAGCCTTGCGGAGGGAAGAGCCCGTGGAGCAGATCTGCTGGACCTTGTCCATGGCCTGGACCAGGTCCGGGTTGGCGGGGAACAGCGCAGCGTCCGGCCAGTCTGCCAGGTGGACGGACCGTCCGCCGGTGAGCCCGCGCCAGATCTCTTCCGACACCAGCGGCAGCAGGGATGCCGCTGTGCGGGACACCGTCTCCAGTGCGGTGTAGAGCGCATCAAAGGCATCCTGGTCCTCGTCGAAGAACCGCTGGCGGCTCCTGCGGACGTACCAGTTGGTGAGCATGTCCAGGTAGCTGCGCAGGGCGTCGCAGGCACCGGAGATGTCGTAGTCGTCCAGCCGTTCGGTCATGGTGCCGACCAGCTCGCCGGTGTTGGCCAGCAGGTACTGGTCCAGGGTGTCGGCGTAGCCGTCGTAGCGGAGCTTTGCGTCGTAGCCCGAGCCGCCGGCCGCGGCGTTGGTGTACAGCGTGAAGAAGCTGTACACGTTCCACAGCGGCAGGATGACCTGGCGGACGCCGTCGCGGATGCCCTGCTCGGTGACCACCAGGTTGCCGCCGCGCAGGATGGGGCTGGACATCAGGAACCAGCGCATGGCATCCGAGCCGTCGCGGTCCAGTACCTCGGAGACGTCCGGGTAGTTGCGCAGGCTCTTGGACATCTTCTGTCCGTCGGAGCCCAGCACGATGCCGTGGCTGATGACGTTGCGGAAGGCCGGCCGGTCGAACAGGGCCGTGGAGAGGATGTGCAGCATGTAGAACCACCCGCGGGTCTGGCCGATGTACTCCACGATGAAGTCAGCCGGGTTGTGGGTGTCGAACCAGGCCTCGTTCTGGAACGGGTAGTGGACCTGGCCGTACGGCATGGAGCCGGAGTCGAACCAGACGTCCAGGACGTCCTCCACGCGGCGCATGACGGACTGGCCCTCTTCTGGGGTGCGGGGATCGTCCGGGTTGGGCCGGGTGAGTTCGTCGATGAACGGGCGGTGCAGGTCCACCTGGCCGTCCTTGTTCAGCGGCAGGCGGCCGAAGTCCGCCTCGATCTCGGCGAGCGAGCCGTAGACGTCGGTTCGGGGGTATTCGGGGTCGCTGGACTGCCACACCGGGATGGGGCTGCCCCAGTACCGGTTGCGGCTGATGGACCAGTCGCGGGCGTTTTCCAGCCACTTGCCGAACTGGCCGTCCTTGACGTTGCCGGGGATCCAGTTGATCTCCTGGTTCAGTTCGGACATCCGGTCCTTGAATTTGGTGACTTCCACGTACCAGGAAGAGACGGCGCGGTAGATCAGCGGGTTGCGGCAGCGCCAGCAGTGCGGGTAGCTGTGCTCGTAGCTGGCCTGCTTGACCAGCCGGCCCTGGGCGCGCAGCACCTGGGTGATGGGCTTGTTGGCCTCGAAGACCTGCAAGCCCACGATGTCGTGCAGGTCGCCGTGCTTGAAGAGGGGCAGGAATTTGGCGCCCTCGTCCACGGAGAGGACCACCGGGATGCCGGCTTCCTCACAGACTTTCTGGTCGTCCTCGCCGTAGGCCGGAGCCTGGTGCACGATGCCGGTACCGTCGGTGGTGGTGACGTAATCGGCAACCAGGAAGCGCCAGGCGTTCTCCATGCCGTACTTTTCGTTGTCCGCGAAATCGCTCCACAGCGGCTGGTAGGCCAGGCCTTCCAGCTCGGCGCCGGTGTGGGTGGAAACAACAGCGGCCTGGGCGGCCTCGAAATCGTCGTAGCCCAGGTCCTTGGCGTAGTTGCCCACGAGGTCCGCGGCCAGCAGGAAGCTGCCCGTGACGGGCGCGTCCGCAGCGGCGGCCTTGATGCCGTTGGGGCCGGCCGGCAGCACGGCGTAGGTGATGGAAGGGCCGACGGCGAGCGCGGCGTTGGTGGGCAGCGTCCAGGGCGTCGTGGTCCAGGCGAGGGCCTGGACGCCGGAGAGCTGCCGGGACAGGTCCGACTCCCCTGCCGTGATGGGGAAGGTTACCGTGACCGTCTGGTCCTGGCGGTTCTTGTAGACGTCGTCGTCCATGCGCAGCTCATGGTTGGACAGCGGCGTCTCGTCCTTCCAGCAGTACGGCAGCACGCGGTAGCCGTTGTAGGTCAGTCCCTTTTCGTGAAGCTGCTTGAACGCCCAGAGGACGGACTCCATGTACTCCACGTTGAGGGTCTTGTAGTCGTTGTCGAAGTCCACCCACCGCGCCTGGCGGGTCACGTAGTTCCGCCACTCGTCGGCGTACTTCATGACGGAGGCACGGCAGGCGTCGTTGAACTTGTCGATGCCCATGGCTTCGATCTGGGTTTTATCGGTCATCCCCAGCTGCTTCATGGCCTCCAGCTCGGCGGGCAGGCCGTGGGTGTCCCAGCCGAACCGGCGCTCAACGCGTTTCCCGCGCTGGGTCTGGTAGCGGCCCACCAGGTCCTTGGCGTAGCCGGTGAGGAGGTGCCCGTAGTGGGGCAGGCCGTTGGCGAAGGGCGGGCCGTCATAGAAGACGAACTCGTTGCTGCCGGGCTCCCCGCCCGGGGCGTCCGCGCTCCGCTGGTCGATACTGGCCTGGAAGGTGCCGTCCTGGTCCCAGTACTTCAGGATGCGCTCTTCGATCTCCGGAAACTTCACGGAGGCGGAAACGGCGGCCCCGCCGCTGGACGAAGGGCCGGTGGAGGCTGAGGCCTTGGGGTAATACGACATGTCGACATCCTGGGTTGAGCTTGGCGAACTGCCGGCTTGCGCCTTGTGTTCCGTTCAGGATGCGAGGACGGATCCTGTGGTGTCCGTCCGGACCCCACGCTCACCGCGGTACCACCTCACTTACCGGCGCTGCACGTTTCCCGGGGGAACGTGTGCCGCGACGGCCACTCATTACTGCTGTGACGGGCTTACCCGTCCGGTTCTACTGGCGCGGGCCCCTGTTGTTCTGCCAGGGCGGTCCGCGTGTTCTTCCGGAAGCTCACCGGTGATTGCCGGGTCATAGCCTTTTTGAGTCTACTATTTCCGGGCCCGGGCCACCAATAATGGAACCTATGCGAGAGTACGGGGCCGGGGTGCGCGGCGGCAGGCCTCGCCGGCCGTGGTCCCGGTGGTCGGCTGCCGCCGTCGTCCTGGCCATGCCGGGTGCTGCCCTGGTGTTCCTGCGCATGGTTCCGTGGGACGTCGGCACCCCCTGGATCCAGCTTCTGGCGCTCTTTCCAGCGGGGCTGATCACAACGACGGCGGCGCTTGCTGCCGCCGTCGTCGCCCTCTTCCGTAACACCGGACCCCGCAGGGCCGTGGCCGCTGCCCTCGTGGCGGCGCTGCTGGCCGTCCAGCTCGGCTGGGTGCTGGACCGCGTCGTGCCGCCCGGCACGCTGGCCACGCCGCCGTCCGGAAACGTGCAGCCGGCAAACGTCCAGTCCCCTGCCCCGCCAACGGACCTGGCCCCGGGGCCGGTGCTGACAGTCATGGCGGTGAACGTGGGGTACACGGGTGTGGACCCCGGCGCCCTGCTGGCAGAGGTCAGGAACCGCAATGTGGACGTCCTGGCCCTGCCGGAGCTTGCGCCCGCCGGCCTGAAGGCACTGGATAAGGCAGGGCTGGGGACCCTGATGCCGTCGCGCGCCACGGATGTGGACTGGGACAAGGTTGGAAGCGCCCTCTTCTCGCGGTTCCCCCTCGAGCAGGTGGAACGCGTGCCCGGCTCGGCCTTCCATCAAAGCCGCGCCGTGGCCGGCATTCCCACTGCCTCCGGCCCGGTGCACCTGACGGCGGTCCACGTGGACTCACCGCGCAGGGGGCACATCACGTCGTGGCGGGAGGAGCTGCGGCAGCTGGGCGGACTGTGGCAGGTACTACCGGACAGCCGGCTTGCCATCCTGCTGGGCGACTTCAACGCGAGCGCGGACCACGGTGAGTTCAGGGATCTCCTGGCCACGGGGCTGTCCGACGCCGCGCAGGTGACCGGCAAGGGGCTGGCCCCCACGTGGCCCGTAAATTCACCGGCCCCGGCGTTCGTGGCCATCGACCATATCCTGGTCAGCCCCGGCATCAAGGTGGTGGACTTTGACGTGGTCACGCTTCCGGGAACGGACCATGCCGCGGTGGTGGCGCGCCTGGTCCTGCCCTAGGCGCTAGGCCTTGCGGATGAGCTTGTAGTTGGAGGCCTGCGCCACCGGCCGGATGACGATCTGGTCCAGGTTGACGTGGTGCGGAGCGCTGACCGCATAGCGGACCACGTCGGCGACGTCGCCGGCCGTGAGCGGCTTCTCCACGCCCTGGTACACCTTGTCCGCTGCATGCCGGTCACCAAGCCGGTTCAGGGCGAACTCCTCGGTCTGGACCAGCCCGGGTGCCACTTCGATCACGCGGACGTTGTGCTCGGCTTCCTCCAGGCGCAGTGCCTCCGTCAGGGCACGCTGGGCGAACTTGGCCGCGTTGTAGCCGCCACCGCCCTCGTACGCCGCCAGCCCGGCGGTGGAGGTGAGGTTCAGTATTGTCCCTTCGCCGTTGGCCCGCAGCATGGGCAGGAACGCCTTGACGAGTTTCATGGTGCCCAGCACGTTCACCCGGTACATCCACTCCCAGTCCCCGGTGCTGGCGGAGCCGATGGTGTCCGCGCCCCTGGCGCCGCCGGCGATGTTGACCAGCGTGTCGATTCCCCCCGCTTCGGTCACCTGCGACACAAGCCGGGACACGTCGTCGTCCTCGGAAATGTCGGCGGGGAGCGCGACGGCGCCGGTCTCCTTCTCCAGTTCGGCCAGGCGGTCCGCGCGGCGGGCCACGGCAAACACCGTCCAGCCCTCTGCCGCCAGGGCGCGGACGGTGGCCTCCCCGATTCCGCTGCTCGCGCCGGTCACCAAAGCTGCCTTCTTCTGCGAAACGTCAGTCATGGCACCACCATAGCGGGACGGCACGAGGGACGACGCCGACTTTCCCGCCAGGGGGAACTCGCGCCCGGCGCCGCAGCGGGCGGGCGGACAGGCCCGGACATGAAACAATTGGCACATGGCTGAAGACACGCAGGGTACAGACACGCCCACCACCGCCCCCATCAACGTTCCGGACAAGCCGGCCCTCGAAGGCCTCGAAGCTGCCCTCACGCAGCGGTGGCTGGCCGAGGGGACCTATAAGTTCGACCGGGAAACCACCCGGGACCAGGTCTACTCGATCGACACTCCCCCGCCCACCGCTTCCGGATCGCTCCACGTGGGGCACATGTTCTCCTACACGCAGACCGACGTGCTGGCACGCTACCAGCGGATGACCGGCAAGAACGTCTTCTACCCCATGGGCTGGGACGACAACGGCCTGCCCACCGAACGCCGGGTGCAGAACTTCTACGGCGTCCGCTGCGACCCTTCCATCCCGTACAACCCCGACTACCGGGCGCCGGCGCAGCCTGCGAAGAACCAGCGGGACTTCGACGTCGTCTCCCGCCGGAACTTCATCGAACTGTGTGAAGAGCTGGCCGTTGAGGACGAGAAGGTCTTCGAAAACCTTTTCCAGACCCTTGGCCTGTCCGTTGACTGGGAGCTCACCTACCGCACCATCGACGACAACTCACGGGCAGTCTCACAGCGCGCCTTCCTGGCCAACCTGGCTGCGGGCGACGCCTACATGGCAGAGGCACCCACGCTCTGGGACGTCACGTTCCGGACCGCCGTGGCACAGGCGGAACTCGAGGACCGCGAGATGCCCGGCGCCTACTACCGCTACCCGTTCTTCACCGAGGACGGGGAGAAGATCTACATCGAGACCACCCGTCCGGAACTGCTGGCGGCCTGCGCCGCCCTGGTGGCGAATCCCGACGACGAACGGTACCAGCCGCTGTTCGGCAAGAAGGTGACGTCCCCGCTGTTCGGCGTGGAGGTTGAGGTCAGGGCGCATCCGCTGGCGAAGGCGGACAAGGGCTCCGGCATCGCCATGGTGTGCACGTTCGGCGACCTGACCGACGTCACCTGGTGGCGCGAACTGCAGCTGCCCACCCGGGCCATCGTGGGCCGCGACGGACGGATTGTCAGCGAAGCTCCCGAGTGGATCACCACCGACATTGGCCGCGAAGCCTTCGCCGCGATTGCGGGCAAGACCGTCTTCAGCGCCAAGGAAGAAGTGGTGAAGCTCCTGACCGCCGCCGAACTGCTCGAGGGCGAGCCCAAGAAGATCATGCACCCCGTGAACTTCTATGAAAAAGGCGACAAGCCCCTTGAAGTGGTCACCTCCCGCCAGTGGTACATCCGCAACGGCGGCCGGGACGAGGAGCGCCGCGAACGCCTGATTGCACGCGGGCATGAGATCGACTTCCACCCCGCCTTCATGCGCTCGCGCTACGAGAACTGGATCGCCGGCCTGAACGGCGACTGGCTGGTGTCCCGCCAGCGCTTCTTCGGCGTGCCCATCCCGGTCTGGTACCCGCTGGATGCCGACGGCAACCCGGACTACGACTCCCCCATCGTCCCGTCCGACGAGCAGCTGCCCGTGGATCCGGCTGCGGACGCCGCTCCCGGGTTCGACGAATCCCAGCGCGACGTTCCCGGCGGCTTCACGGGCGACGCGGACATCCTGGACACCTGGGCCACGTCCTCCCTCACGCCCAAGATCGTTGGCGGCTGGAAGCGCGACGAGGACCTCTTTGGCAAAGTCTTCCCCTTTGACGTCCGCCCGCAGGGCCACGACATCATCCGGACCTGGCTCTTCTCCTCCGTGGTCCGCGCGGACGCCCTGGAGAACAGCGCCCCCTGGAAGCACGCGGCCATCTCCGGCTGGATCCTGGACCCCGACCGCAAGAAGATGTCCAAGTCCAAGGGCAACGTGGTGGTACCCACCGACGTGCTGGAGGAGTACGGCTCCGACGCTGTCCGCTACTGGGCGGCCTCCGCAAAGCTCGGAGCCGATACGGCCTACGAGATTGCGCAGATGAAGATCGGCCGGCGCCTGGCCATCAAACTGCTGAACGCATCCAAGTTCGTGCTGAACCTGGGCGCCACGGAAGACTCCGTGCTGTCCACCGACCTTTCCGTCCTGGCCAATCCGCTGGACCGGGCGGTCCTGGCTCAGCTGTCGGAGGTAGTGGCCCAGGCCACCAAGGCCTTTGACAACTACGACTACGCACGGGCGCTGCAGATCACGGAAAGCTTCTTCTGGCAGTTCACGGATGACTACGTGGAGCTGATCAAGGACCGGGCCTACGGCGCCGCCGGTGAGGCCGAACAGGCTTCCGTGCTGGCAGCACTGGCCACCACCCTGGACACCCTGCTGCGGCTCTTCGCGCCCTTCCTGCCCTTCGCCACCGAAGAGGTGTGGAGCTGGTGGCGCAATGGCTCCGTCCACCGCGCCCAGTGGCCCGCACCGCTGGATGTCCCGGGCGGCGACACCGCCATGCTCGCAACAGTTGGGGTGGCCCTCAGCGGCATCCGCAAAGCCAAGTCCGAAGCGAAGGTCAAGCAGCGCACCGAGGTCCTTACCGCGACCATCACGGCGCCGGAAGCACTGACCGCGCAGCTGCAGGCCGGCCTGGCTGACCTGAAGGCAGCCTCCAACGCCCGCGAGATCATCCTGGCGGTCGGCGAGGGCGAGCTGAGTGTCAGCGACGTGGCACTTGCCGCGACGGAAGAGCCGGCGAAAGCGTAGCCCAGGTCCGGCCCTGTTTCAGGGCCGGACCTGCTTAAGGGCAAAGGGGAAGCCCCATCAGCGTTTTGCCGTTGGTGGGGCTTCGACTTTTCGGCCATCCGGTGACGTCTTGATGGTCTGGCAGGATCCTCTGAATCTTCAGGTCTTCCTACCACGTCACTGGTAGCTTGCATCTGGCTTTGCCGATGGCTGCGTCAGATGACATATCACTGAATCTTTGGTTCCTGCGTCCCTCTTCTTTCGAAGTGGGTAAGAACCATTGTTGTCCTGCCCACCGGCAAGCGCAAGAGCCCCGGTAGAACTACTTGGTTGTAGTTCTACCGGGGCTCTTGGAGCCCTGCCGTGGGGGCCGGTTGGAGCAGTCCTAGGTGAACTCGGGCCGTTCGGTGCGGCTGCGCTTGAGCTCAAAGAAGTGCGGGTATGCAGCAATGGCTGTGGTGGCGTCCCACAGTTTGCCGGCCTCCTCCCCGCGGGGAATCCTGGTAAGTACGGGACCGAAGAACGCGGTTCCGTTAAAGGCCACGACCGGAGTTCCGACGTCCTGGCCCACCAGCGAAATGCCCTCCTGGTGGCTTGCCCGGAGCTGGTCGTCGAAGGCATCCTTGGAGGCGGCCGCGGCAAGGGTGGCGGGAAGCCCGCAGTCGGCAAGCGCCTTGGTGATGACCACGTCACGGTCCTGCTCGCCGGCTTCGTGGATCAACGAGCCCATGGCATCGTAGAGCGCCTTGACTGTTGCATCGCCATGCTGCTGCTGCGCTGCAATGATCACACGGACCAGGCCCCAGGCGTTGTCCATGGATTCGCGGTAGGCAGGTTCAAGGTCGCGGCCCTCGTTGAGGACCGCCAGGCTCATGACGTGCCATTCCGTTTCGATGTCGCGGACGCCTTCCACTTCGCCGATCCAGCGGGACGTGATCCAGGCGAAGGGGCACAGCGGATCGAACCAGAAATCGGCCTTATTCTTCACGGAATTCGTCATGGGGTATTCCTTCGCTGGTCTCCGTGGCGCAGGGATGCCACGGTGTGTTCGGGGGGGGTGGTGCGGGGTGTCGGCGCCGGACCGGTACAGACCGACCCGGGACTGGCTGTTCAGGGAGTAGCCGTACGGTCGAATCAGGCAGACTTACGGCGTTTGGTGACGTGCGGAACGATGGTTGGTTCGGCACCCTTCAGGACAACGTCCTCCGTGATGACCACGCTGGCGACGTCTTCGCGGCTTGGGAGATCGAACATCACGGGCAGCAGTACTTCCTCCATGATGGCGCGCAGCCCGCGGGCGCCGGTCCCGCGCTCCAGCGCCTGCTCGGCGATGGCGTCCAGGGCGGTGTCGTCAAACACCAGCTCAACGCCGTCTATCTGGAACATCTTCTGGTACTGCTTCACCAGGGCGTTCTTGGGTGTGGACAGGATCTGGATCAAGGCGTCGCGGTCCAGGTTGGACACGGTGGTGATGACGGGCAGCCGGCCGATGAATTCGGGAATGAGGCCGAATTTCAGCAGGTCTTCCGGCATCACCTCGCCATAGGAGTCCACCTTCTTGCTGGCCTCGTTGAGGGGGGCTCCAAAGCCGATGCCCTTCCGCCCGGACCTGGATCCGATGATCTCCTCGAGGCCCGCGAAGGCGCCGGCAACGATGAACAGCACGTTGGTGGTGTCGATCTGGATGAATTCCTGGTGCGGGTGCTTCCTGCCGCCCTGGGGAGGAACGGAAGCAACGGTCCCCTCAAGGATCTTCAGCAGCGCCTGCTGGACGCCCTCGCCCGAGACGTCCCGGGTGATGGAGGGGTTTTCGCTCTTGCGTGAAATCTTGTCGATCTCATCGATGTAGATAATGCCCTGCTCGGCCTTCTTGACGTCGTAGTCAGCGGCCTGGATGAGCTTGAGGAGGATGTTCTCCACATCCTCGCCCACGTAGCCGGCCTCGGTCAGGGCCGTCGCATCGGCGACGGCGAACGGGACGTTCAGCCGCCGTGCCAGGGTCTGGGCCAGGTAGGTCTTGCCGCACCCTGTAGGCCCGATCAGGAGGATGTTCGACTTGGCGATTTCGACGTCGTCATGATGCCCGCCATCAGCAAGGCTTCCGGACTTGGGTGCGTGGCCGGCCTGGATGCGCTTGTAGTGGTTGTAGACCGCGACGGCGAGGGAACGCTTTGCGGGTTCCTGGCCGATGACGTATTCCTGCAGGAAATCAAAGATCTCGCGGGGCTTGGGGAGTTCGAAGCTCCCCAGATCGGCAACTTCCGCGAGTTCCTCTTCGATGATCTCGTTGCAGAGCTCAATGCATTCATCGCAGATGTAGACACCGGGCCCGGCAATGAGCTTGCGCACCTGCTTCTGGCTCTTTCCGCAGAAAGAGCACTTCAGCAGATCCGTGCTCTCGCCAATCCGAGCCATATGTGAACCCCTTAGTATCTTGCTGCCAGGCAGCCTCGCACCGTTGCTGGAATCTTCACCAGCCTGCATGGACCGGTTGTGACAACATCCACTCTAGGTCACATTAGCTTCCCAGGGTGGAAGGAAAAGGCCGGTGGGGCCAATTGATTGGCCCCACCGGCCCATTACTTTACCGCTACCTGGTGATTGCCTGCGGTTTGATCTTGCGGGAATCCAGGACCTGGTCGATCAGGCCGTACGTCTGGGCTTCCGCGGCCGTGAGGATCTTGTCGCGCTCGATGTCGTTGTTGACCTGCTCCGACGTCCGTCCGGAGTGGTGTGCCAGCGTGTCCTCGAGCCATGAGCGCATGCGCATGACTTCGGCAGCCTGGATTTCGAGGTCCGAGGCCTGGCCGCCCTGGCCGCCGGACAGGGCCGGCTGGTGGATCAGGACCCGGGCATTGGGCAGGGCAAGGCGCTTGCCGGGAGTACCTGCCGCCAGCAGGACCGCCGCGGCGCTTGCAGCCTGGCCCAGGCATACCGTCTGGATCTCCGGCCGGATGTACTGCATGGTGTCGTAGATGGCCGTCATGGCGGTGAAGGAACCGCCCGGGGAGTTGATGTACAGCGTGATGTCGCGGTCCGGGTCGGTGGACTCGAGGACCAGCAGCTGGGCCATGACGTCATCGGCGGAGGCATCATCCACCTGGACACCGAGGAAGATGATGCGGTCCTCGAAGAGCTTGGTGTAAGGGTCCTGGCGCTTGAAACCGTACGGTGTGCGCTCTTCGAACTGGGGCAGGACGTAGCGGCTGGTCGGGAGGTTGCCGGCAGTCGATCCGAAGTTGTAGGTCATTTTTTGGTGCTCCTGATCTAAGTGTTCTAAATGCCGGGTTACTTCTCGGACGCTGACTCGCCGGAGGTTCCGTTGGCAGTTCCGCCGCCACCTGACACCGAACCGGCGTGGGCGGCAATCTTGTCGAAGAAGCCGTACTCAAGCGCTTCGGTGGCCGTGAACCACTTGTCACGGTCGTTGTCCTTGAGGATGGTCTCAACGGTCTGCCCGGTCTGCTCGGCAGTCAGTTCGGCCATGACCTTCTTCATGTGGAGGATGAGCTCGGCCTGGATCTTGATGTCAGAGGCCGTGCCGCCAATGCCGCCCGACGGCTGGTGCATCAGGACGCGGGCGTTCGGGGTGGCATAGCGCTTGCCCTTGGTGCCGGACGAGAGCAGGAACTGCCCCATGGATGCAGCGAGGCCGGTGGCAACCGTCACGACGTCGTTCGGGATGAACTGCATGGTGTCGTAGATGGCCATGCCGGCGGTCACGGAGCCGCCCGGTGAGTTGATGTAAAGGTAGATGTCCTTTTCCGGGTTCTCCGCGGACAGGAGCAGCAGCTGCGAGCAGATGGCATTGGCGTTGTCGTCACGCACCTCTGAGCCGAGCCAGATGATCCGCTCCTTGAGGAGCCGGTTGTAGATGTAGTTGTCCTGGGCTGCAGGATCGACAGTCGCCATCCGGGGGGACTCTGGGTGCTGTGACATGTGTACTAACCTCTCGCTGGTGACGGTGACATCACTGAAAATCACTACTTGGACACTAACCGGTTTCACCGGCGTTTTGTTCGCGCAGCCGCGGCTGTTCGCTGACGGCGCACGATCGGCCGGGCAGGTCCGGCAGCGGCCGGATTTTAACGCGAAGGGCCCCCGGATCGTGTGATCCGGGGGCCCTTAGGCGGCGCGTCCTAAAGCCTAGGCCTTGGCCTCTGCCTTGTCCTCGTCAGCTGCGCTCTCTTCGGTTTCAACTTCAACAGCCTCGGCTGCCGGAGCTTCCTCTTCGCCGCCGGGGCGCACGAAGTCGCTGAGGTCGACAGCCTTGCCCTCGGTGTCAGTGACCTCGGCCTGGCCGAGGACAACAGCCAGCGCCTTGCGGCGGCGGACCTCGGAGACCATCATGGGCACCTGGCCGCTCTGGTCGATGATCTGGGCGAACTGGTTCGGGTCCATGCCGTACTGGCTTGCCGTGGTGACGATGTAGTCGATCAGCTCGTTCTGGCTGACGTTGACTTCTTCCTTCTCGGCAATGGCGTCGAGGATGATTTCGTTCTGGAAGGCACGGGCCGTGTTGGCGCGGACCTCTTCGCGGTGTTCCTCGGTGTCGTGCTCGCCTTCACCGTGTCCGTTGCCCTCCTTGAAGTGGGCTTCGAGCTGCTCCTCGACCACGGAATCCGGAACGGGAACCTCAACGAGCTCAACGAGCTTGTCCAGTACCTTGTCGCGGGCCTCGACGCCCTGCTCAACAACCTTGGAGTCGGCAGCCTGCTTGGCCAGGTCCTCGCGGAGTTCGGCCAGGGTGTCGAACTCGGAAGCGAGCTGGGCGAAGTCGTCGTTTGCCTCGGGGAGTTCGCGCTCCTTGACGGCCTTCACAACAACCTTGACCTGGGCCTCTTCGCCGGCGTGGTCACCGCCCACCAGGGTGGTGTTGAAGATGGCGTCCTCATCGGCGCTGAGGCCGGTGACGGCTTCGTCGAGTCCGTCGAGCATGGTGCCGGCACCAACCTGGTAGGACAGGCCGGCGGCGGAGTCAACCTCTTCGCCGTCGATGGTGGCGGTGATGTCGATGGTGAGGAAGTCACCGTCGGCAGCGGGGCGCTCGACCGACTTGAGCGTGCCGAAGCGGCCGCGCAGTTCGTCGAGGGCCGTGTCCACGTCTGCTTCGGACGATTCGGCGGCTGCAACCTCAACCTTGATGCCTGCGTAGTCCGGGAGTTCGATCTCGGGACGGACGTCAACCTCGGCAGCGAACTTCAGGCCGCCGTCGGTAGCCGACGGGTCCGGAACCTCGGTGATTTCAACCTCGGGACGGCTCAGGGGACGGATGCCGGATTCCTGCACGGCAGCCTGGTACCAGCCGTTGAGGCCTTCGTTGATGGCAGTCTCCAGGACGTAGCCGCGGCCAACGCGCTGGTCGATGAGCTTTGCCGGTACCTTGCCCTTACGGAAGCCAGGGACCTGGATCTGCGAAGCAACGGTCTTGTAGGCCGAGTCGATGCTGGGCTTCAATTCCTCAAAGGGGACCTCAACATTGAGCTTGACCCGCGTGGGGGTGAGGTTCTCGACAGCGCTCTTCACGGTCTAAGTACTCCTGGGTTTGTGGGATGGGTTTCTGCAAACGCAATGTTTTGCCCAGGCCAACAGGTCCGGGCCGCAGAGTCGGGGTGACAGGATTTGAACCTGCGACTTCCTGCTCCCAAAGCAGGCGCTCTAGCCAAGCTGAGCTACACCCCGTAAGTGCACAGGCAAGTCTACGGTCATACGCGGCGAGTTTGCACATTTGACACGTAGGCCATGGATTAGGTTTAGTTGTATCCGGCTTGAACAGCCAGCCCGAAGTCGCAGGCCTGCTAATGTTGCAGATGCAGCTTCTTCCGGGGACGTAGCTTAATGGTAAAGCCTCAGTCTTCCAAACTGATTACGCGGGTTCGATTCCCGTCGTCCCCTCCAGAAATGAAGGCCCCTCAGTTGAGGGGCCTTTTTCATGTCCTAAAAACGACGGCACCGGCAAGCCATCGTGGGGCGCTTTGAGGGCTCAGGTGCCGCAATCTGCGGCGGAAGACGGCGTGTCCGTGCCGAAGTGCCCCAGTCCGGTTCGCCCCTGGACCACCGGCGCCGTGTTCAGGACTGGCAGGACGGGCACCAGTACAGCTTGCGGCCCACCAGTTCTGCGGCCAGCACCGTGGAGCGGCACACCCGGCAGGGCAATCCGTCACGCTTGTACACAAAATGCGCGTTGTCCCGGGCGGGAAAGGTGCCGCTTTTCAGCGCGGCGGCTTCCGCTGCGGGTTTGGGCGACTTGCCGTTTCCCGTCCAGTAGCGGGGCGTCGTGGTGATGATCCTGCCGTCGGCGACGCCGTCGTTCATCACGGAGACGACGTCGCGCCACAGCTTCCGTGCCTCACTGTCCGCAAGGTTGCTGCCCGGCAGCCAGGGGTCGAGCCGCCGGCGGAACAGGACTTCCGCCCGGTACACGTTGCCCACGCCGGCAATGATCTTCTGGTCCATCAGGAGTGCGGCCACGGGTGCCTTGCGGCTGTGGAGGTTCGCGGCGAAACGCCCGGCGTCGCCCCGGCGGTTGACCAGCGGATCCGGCCCCAGCCGGGCCCGCACCATGTCAGTCTCGGCCAGGGTGATGGCTTCGCACGTGGTGGCACCCCGGAGGTCGGCCCAGCCGTTCGAGGCGGCAAGCCTGACCCGCACGGCGCCTACCGGCGCCGGCGGACCGGCGTAGGCGTCGTCGTCGTTTCCGTCCGCGAAGGTCTCCTGCTCCCCCACGCGGCGCGGCGCTCCGATGCTGGACGATCCGGCGAAAGTGCTGTCGCCGCCGAAGCTCCAGGCCCCGTACAGCCCAAGGTGCACGTGCAACACCAGGGCGTTGTCGAAGTGCAGGAACAGGTGCTTGCCGTGCGCTTCGGCCGCGAGGAGCGTGTGCCCGTCCAGCAGTGCGGCACCTGCGCTGAACCTGCCCTGCGGACTGGACACACTGAGCCGCCGGCCGCCGAAGACGTCCCCGAACTGGCGCGCCAGCCTGCGGACGGAATGCCCTTCAGGCACTACTCGATAACCTCGCCGGTTGATTCGTAGGCGGCGATCTTGCCGATGCGGCGCACGTGCCGTTCGTCGTTGCTGAATGGCTCCGCCAGGAAGGCCTCAATGAGCCCGGTGGCTTCCGCCACGGTGTGCTGGCGGCCGCCAACGGCAACAACATTGGCATCGTTGTGCTCGCGCGCCAGGACGGCGGTGGAGTGGTTCCAGGCCAGGGCGGCACGAACGCCTTTGACCTTGTTGGCGGCAATCTGCTCACCGTTGCCCGAGCCGCCCAGCACGATGCCCAGGGCGTGGACGCCTGCCTGCTGGTCCGCAACCACCGCAAGGGCGGCGTTGATGCAGAACGACGGGTAGTCATCCTGTGCGTCGTAGGCCTTGGGACCGTGGTCCACCACCTCGTATCCCTTGGCGGACAGGTGCTGCACCAGGTGGGCGCTGAGCTCCATGCCTGCGTGGTCGGTGGCGATATGGACCCGCGGGAAGGCAGGGGAAGAAGTCACGAGCAGAATCCGTTCGGTTGGGGCGCCGGCAGCCGGCCGGGACGGCGCAGGCCAGGGTCAGGACAACAGGGTCAAGGATACTAGGACTCCGGCTGGGCGGCTGGTGGCTGGCCTCCCCCTCCGCGGCGTGCCCTTGCGGCAACACGGGTCAAGACTTCAGCCAGCCTGGCAGCGGACGCGGTGCTGCCGCCGCTCACCGCGAGGCGCTGGCCGTCAGTTTTGCTGACGACGACGGCAGGGCCGCTGCTGACGAGCATGGCTGAGGTTGCGCCGTGGTGCCGGTAGCCCCACCCGCCATAGTCTGCCGCCTTCACTTCTGCCGCCGTGGCGCCGGAGATGGCTCCCGCCGGCACGTTCATGACCGGCACGATGCCGGCCAGGAGGACCTTCAGGCCCTGCCGGTCGGCTTTGATCCGGGCAAACAGGAAGGCGGCGCCCACCACTGCGAGGAGCACCAAAAGCATCCCAAGCCAGGGCACGGCGACCGTGATCAGCGCGGAGGGAAACAGCGACGCTATGGCGATCATGATGAAGACCGAACTGCGGGCGTGCACCCAGAGGCGGATGCTGTCCCGCGCCAGGTCCGGGTCCGCTTCCCTGGCGAGGGTGAGTTGCAACGCGCGGTCATCGTCGAGCGACCACTGCTGGTCGGCCTTGAAAACGAAGGCGATGATGACGCCCAGCGCCACGGCCGCACCGCTTCCCAGCGCGAGGACCGTCATGTCCACATGGGATTCCCGGGCATCTGCCAGCCCTGCCTGCCCCACCAGGCCGGCAGCGACGACGCTGGTGACAAAAAGGCTGAGGAACAGTCCGGCACCCATCATGATCCGTCGCATGATGGCAGGCCTGTTGAGGCTCACAGCCTGGGAGAGGACCAGCCAGCCCGCCGCCACGATCGCCGCCGCCCCCACCCCCACATAGGTGCCGAAGGGCGCGAAGGCCGCGCCGCCGTCGTCCGTCCACCTGACGGCGAGCGGCTCGGGAAGGTCCGGCCGGATCAGGAAGGCGCACACCACAAAACCGGCGGCAAGGACCACCGGAAACCCTGCGGCGAAGCGCAGCGCCCTGGCGTCCACCGAATCCATAAGCTTGCCCATGATCCAACGCTACTCCGGCTGCAGGCACCTGGCGTCCTGACTCTTTCCCCGTCCGCTGTGAGCCGCGCTACGTTTCCGGCGCTGAAGGAATGCAAGAATGAGCAGTGCCGCCGCTGGGCACCGCCAGCTGCGCAGACGCAATCTTTCTGGAGGTCCCTGTGCCAGGTATGAATCTCACGCGAGTTGAAGCCAATGAACGTGCCAAGCTGATTTCCGTCGAGTCCTACGAGGTCAGCCTGGACCTGACCCGCGGCGCAGACGTCTTCGGCAGCACCACCACCGTGAAGTTCAGCGCCAGGCCCGGGTCCTCCACTTTCATTGACGCCGTCACCTCCGCCGTCCACAGCGTCACCCTGAACGGCAGGAGCTTGGATCCGGCCGCGGTGGCCGACGGCGTGAGGATCCAGCTGCCGGAGCTCGCGGAGCAGAACGAGCTCACTGTCGTGGCCGATGCGCCCTACATGAACACCGGTGAGGGCCTGCACCGCTTCGTGGACCCGGTGGACAACGAGGTCTACCTGTACACCCAGTTCGAGGTTCCGGATTCGCGCCGGATGTTCGCCGTGTTCGAACAGCCCGACCTGAAGGCGGCGTTCACCTTCACGGTCACCGCGCCCTCGCACTGGGACGTCATCTCCAACTCCCCCACGCCCGCACCCCTGGAGACCACGCCCGGGGACGACGGCGGCGCCCGTTCCGTCTGGTCCTTCTCCCCCACGCCGAGGCTGTCCTCCTACGTCACGGCGCTGATCGCCGGCCCCTACCAGTCCGTGCGCAGTGAAGTAGTGAGCTCCGACGGGCGGACCATTCCGCTGGGCGTCTTCGCCCGGAAGTCGCTGATGCAGTACCTGGACGCCGAGAACATCTTCGGCCTCACCCGCCAGGGCTTCGCATTCTTCGAGGCGCAGTTCGGCTGCCCCTACCCGTTCGAGAAGTACGACCAGCTGTTTGTTCCGGAGTTCAACGCCGGCGCCATGGAAAATGCCGGGGCGGTGACCATCCTGGAAGGCTACGTCTTCCGCAGCAAGGTCACGGAAGCCCAGATCGAACGCCGTGCCATCACGGTGCTGCACGAGCTCGCCCACATGTGGTTCGGGGACCTGGTGACTATGCGCTGGTGGAACGACCTGTGGCTCAACGAGTCCTTTGCCGAATACATGTCCCACCTCGCGGCGGTGGAGGCGACGTCCTTCACCAGCGCGTGGACCACCTTCGCCTCCGTGGAGAAGTCCTGGGCCTACCGCCAGGACCAGCTGCCCACCACGCACCCGATCTTTGCCGAGATCAACGACCTGCAGGACGTCGAGGTCAACTTCGACGGCATCACCTACGCCAAGGGCGCCTCCGTCCTCCGCCAGCTGGTGGCGTGGGTTGGCCCGGAACAGTTCATGGCCGGGGTGCGTGAATACTTTGCCAAGCATTCCTGGCAGAACACCGAGCTGAGCGACCTCCTGGTGGAACTGGAGAAGGCTAGCGGCCGCGACCTTGACGCCTGGGGCCGGCAGTGGCTGGAAACCGCCGGGGTGAACACCCTGAAGCCGGAACTTGAAGTGGACGGCGACGGCGTGCTCACGTCCTTCGCGATTGTGCAGTCTGCGGTTGAGGAGTGGCCCACGATCCGGCCGCACCGCCTGGCGGTGGGTTTCTACAACCTCAACGGGTCCGGCAAGCTTGAGCGGGTGCACCGCGAGGAGCTGGATGTCGACGGCGGACGCACCGAGGTGCCCGGGCTGGTGGGGCTTGCCCGGCCGGACCTGGTCCTGGTCAACGATGACGATCTGGCCTACGCCAAGGTCCGGCTGGACGAAAAGTCCCTGGCAACAGCCACGGCCCACCTGAAGGACTTCAGCCAGAGCCTGCCGCGGACGCTGGTCTGGAACTCGGCCTGGGACGCCGCCCGCGACGGCGAGACACCGGCACGGCGGTACGTTGACCTGGTCCTCGCCAATGTGGCGGCGGAGTCTGATTCCTCGGTGATCCTGGTCCAGCTCCGCCAACTGGCCACCACCCTGAATTTCTACGTTGCGGAGAAGCACCGCGAGGCCACCGCGGTGGCAGCCGCGGACCGGCTGTGGGACCTGGCGTCCGGGGTGGCCGGCGGATCCGACGCGCAGCTGCAGTTCGTCAAGTCCTTTGCACTGCTGGCCCGCAGCGGGCCCCAGCTGGACACGGTGGCGGGGCTCCTGGACGGTTCGGCCACCTTGGAGGGGCTGGCCGTGGACCAGGACCTGCGCTGGGAACTGGTGGCCTCCCTGGTGGCCGGCGGACGCCTCGGCCAGGACGGCATTGATGCCGAACTCCAGCGCGACAACACCTCCAGCGGCCAGAATGCAGCGGCCCTTGCCAAAGCTGCCATCCCCACCCCCGAAGCCAAGGCAGCGGCCTGGGACTCCATCGTGGTCAAAGGCGAACTCTCCAACGCGCTCCAGGGTTCGGCGGTCACCGGCTTCATGCGGGTCCTGGACCGCACCCTGCTGGAGCCTTACGCCGAGAAGTACTTCGAGGCGGTGCCGGGCATCGTCGAAACCCGCACCCACGCACTGGCCCAGCAGATCGTCGTCGGACTCTACCCGGCGCTGCTGACCACCCAGGCGACCGTTGACCGCACGGACGGCTTCCTTGCGGCGCTTCCGCCGGCGAGCGCCGCGCTGCGCCGGATGATGCTGGAAAACCGCGACGGCGTTGCCCGGGCACTGCGCGCCCGCGCGGCTGATGTCCTCCCGGGCGAGGCGTAGGACGCCGGGATGGGACTCAGTGAGCACCGGTATGGGCTGACCGTCCAGTGGACGGGCAATTCGGGTGAGGGGACGTCCTCCTACCGGGGCTATTCCCGGGACCACGACATCCTGATTCCCGGGCTGCCGGTCCTGAAGGGGTCAGCGGACCCCACGTTCCACGGGGACAAGGAGCGCTACAACCCGGAGCAGCTGCTCCTGGCGGCCCTGTCCCAGTGCCATATGCTCTCCTACCTGCACGTGGCCGTAAAGCACGGCGTGGTGGTCACGGACTACCGCGACGAGGCGTCGGGGATGCTGAAGCTGAACCGGGACGGCAGCGGCCAGTTTGAGAGTGTAACGCTGCGCCCGACGGTTACGGTGGCGGATCCGGCGCAGGTGGAGCTGGCCGGCCGGCTGCACCATGAGGCGAACCAGGTGTGCTTCATTGCCCGCAGCGTGAACTTCCCGGTGGGGCATGAACCGGTGACGCTAACGGCCTGATGGCCCAACCAGGTAGCGCTAAGTGTCGTTTTCAGGGCTCAAAACGACACATAGCGCTACTCAGTTCTGCGAGGGCCTCGAGCGCCTCAGTGGCAGGGACAGGATCGCGGGCGACGTCGACCACGGCGTCCCACTCCCCCGTCGCGTCGGCGTAGGCGTTCCCGCCCAGTGAACGGTCCGCCCTGAGCCAGGATGCATCCTGGGGCGGAACCGCGCGCCAGGCAAATGACGTCATGCCCGGCCGCCACGGCGCTGCGGACGATTTCTGCGGAGAGGAAGGCCGTTCCGCCGAGGACGAGAATGCGCATGTTGAGAGGCTGCGGCGATAGTGTTGAAGGAGAACAGAGCCGTCCGCGCCGGGCGTAACCGGCAGCACGGCACTCCCTTCCCGGCACAGCCAAACAACAGCAGGAGTACTACCCCCTTATGGTCAGCACGTTGTCCATCCTTCCTTCCGCCGCCAGCGAGCCGGACGGCATCAGCGTCACCGGCATCGTGATCAGCCTCGGCGTCGGCGTTGCCATCTGGCTGGTGGCCACCTTCGTCATCTCCCGCATCACCCGGCGCGTGGCGGCAGGCAGCAACTTCTTCAAAAAACCCACCTTCAAGTGGGCCGCCCCTGCCTTCAGGGCCCTGGACCATGAACGGCGCGTACAGCGTGCGGAAACCATCGGTTCACTGCTCAACAGCATCGTGGGGGTACTGGTGGTGGTCATCACCGGCATGTACGTCCTGCAGAACCTGGACATCAACATCGCACCCCTGCTGACCAGCGTCGGCATCCTGGGTGTGGCCATCGGCTTCGGCGCCCAGCAGCTGATCCGCGACTTCCTGGCAGGTATTTTCATTACCATTGAAGACCAGTTCGGCATCGGCGACGTGATCGAAACCAGCGAGGTGGTGGGCGTGGTGGAATCAATGGGCCTGCGCATAACCCGCGTCCGGTCCGACGACGGCGCAATCTGGTACCTGCGCAACGGCGAGATCCTGCGGGTCGGCAACCGCTCGCAGGGCACCTACGTGCCCCTGCACGAGTCGCCGGACGGCACCACGGACCAGGGCTCAGACCACGGCGCCGAGAACACCAAGACCGAGCAGAAAGCCGGAGAATAGCGATGACGATTCCCATCGAACCGCAGAGGCCGCAGCTGATGCAGAACGATCCGTTCAGCAAGCCCGGCTACACCGACAACTTCTATGATGCCGTGGGCGGGCACGACACCTTCGTGAAGCTGATCGATGTCTTCTACGACGGCGTGGCGACGGATCCCCTGCTGCGGCCGATGTACCCCGAGGAGGACCTTGCACCGGCGAAGCGCCGCTTCCTGATGTTCCTTGAGCAGTACTGGGGCGGGCCCACCACCTACGGCGAGGAACGGGGCCACCCCCGGCTCCGCATGCGGCACATGCCGTTCAAGGTGACACCTGAGGCCAAGGACCGCTGGCTGTTCCACATGCGCAAGGCTGTGGACGCCCTGGAACTTCCGCCGCTGTACGAGGGCACCCTGTGGGACTACATGGAGCGCGCTGCACTGTCCATGGTGAACAGCCCTTCAGCGCCCTGACCGATGGCGCCGTAACCGCCGGTCAGAGGAGTCCGCTTCCGGTCCGCGCCAGGACGTGGCCGCGGGTGCCCGTGAGGCGGAACCAGCGGCCGGCCCGGTAGAGCTTCTGGTCGCCATCGGCAAGGAACCCCAGGGCCAGGGCGGCGAAGGCGGCGCCGGCGGGCAGCCCCGAGGCATCGAGTTCCCGGCCCCACACCGCGGCGCGGGCGTTGTTGACGATCAGGGCACCGGGCCTGTCCGGCACGATTCCGGCCACCTCCGCAATGCCTGCCTCGGCGGCTTCCCTTAATTCGGCATCGGAGCGGGAGCCGATCAGCTCCCACCCGCTCCGCGGGGCGCTCACACCTGTCCAGGACTCGGTGACGGTGGACGGCGGAACGGGAAGTTCGACGTCGTCCTGGCCGGCGCGGGCCAAGCGGTCCAGGACCGCGGACAATGCCACGGTCACATCCGTCGCCGAGGGTTCTGCCAGGGCCATGGTGCGTAGCCCGAGGATCGTGGGAGTCGATTCGCCCAGGAGCCTCGGCCGAAGCACGCACACATACGCGGCAAGGACGGAACCTGCCGCCTGAAGCCGGATGGCGCCGTCGTCAATGGCTTTTGCCCGCGTGGCGAAGGTCTTCAGATCGGCAAGATCCTGGGAGTCGGCAAAACGGAAGGACGAGGTGAGGAGATCAGACACACCAAGAACACTACCGGCTGGGGCTTTGTTGAGCAGTGCCGGGGCGCCGTCTAGAGTCGAACCATGACTGAAGCCGACGCCGGACTGCTGGCGCTCCCCAGCGAAGATCCCACCTCATCGCTCATCTCCCTCCTTGACCTCGGTGAGCTGGAGGGGGCGCGGACGGACGAGGACATCTTCCTGGGACCTTCACAGCAGCAGCCCCACCACCGGGTGTTCGGCGGCCAGGTCCTGGCCCAGTCGCTCGTTGCATCCATCAGGACTGTGGCCCCTGACCGTTTTGTTCACTCGATGCACGGCTACTTCCTTCGGCCGGGCGACGCCAACAAGCCCATCACCTTCGGCGTCCAGCGACTCCGCGACGGCCGGTCCTTTTCGGCACGCCGGGTCCATGCCTACCAGGAAGGCACGCCCATCCTGTCGATGATCGCCTCCTTCCAGGGGGAGGATGAGGGGATTGAGCACCAGTCCACGATGCCCAGCGGCATTCCGGACCCGGAGTCGCTGCCCAGTACCGCTGACCTGCTGGGAAAATTCGACCACCCGGTGGCGCGGCACTGGGCCTATGAGCGTCCTTTCGACATCAGGCACGTGGATCCGCCGCTGTACGTCTCCGCGAAGGGCCAGCGGGAAGCCCGCAATGCGGTCTGGATGAAGACTTTCGGGCCGATGCCGGACAACCCCAACCTGCACCGGGCGGCCCTGGCGTACGCCAGCGACTACACCCTCCTTGAGTCCATCCTGCGCCGCCACGGCCTGAGCTGGATCACCCCCGGAATGAACGTGGCCAGCCTCGACCACGCAATGTGGTGGCACCGCCCCGCCCGCGTGGACGAGTGGCTCCTGTATGTCCAGGAATCACCCAGCGCGCAGGGCGCCCGCGGGCTGGCGACGGGGAAGATCTTCAACCAGGCGGGGCAGCACGTGGCATCCGTTGCGCAGGAGGGTATGGTCCGGGTGCCCACGGACCTGAAGAACAAGGTGGTGGGCGCCTTCCAGTCCAAGGTGATGGAGCACCAGATCCGCAAAGCCGGCCGGGACTGACCGGAAATCCCGCGCCCGGCGTAGAACACGGAACAGGCCGGCACCCAACGTGGGTGCCGGCCTGTTCCGTACTGTCTCTGCCTGCGCTGTTGATGGAGCAGTGCCCCTTGTTATACCGCCGCGGGTCAGTCGCGGGTGAGGCGGCGGTGCGTGACGCGGTGCGGCTTGGCGGCATCCGGGCCGAGGCGCTCCACCTTGTTCTCCTCGTAGGATTCGAAGTTGCCTTCGAACCAGTACCACTTGGAGGGGTTCTCCTCGTCGCCTTCGTAGGCCAGGATGTGCGTGGCCACCCGGTCCAGGAACCAGCGGTCGTGCGAAACCACCACGGCACAGCCGGGGAACTCGAGCAGGGCATTCTCCAGGCTGCTGAGGGTTTCGACGTCGAGGTCGTTGGTGGGCTCATCGAGGAGCAGCAGGTTGCCGCCCTGCTTGAGGGTCAGCGCCAGGTTCAGGCGGTTGCGCTCACCACCGGAGAGCACGCCTGCCTTCTTCTGCTGGTCCGGGCCCTTGAAGCCGAAAGCGGCAACATAGGCGCGGGACGGCATTTCGACCTGGCCCACCTGGATGAAGTCGAGTCCGTCGGAGACGACCTCCCACAGGGACTTGTTGGGGTCGATGCCCCCGCGGCTCTGGTCCGCGTAGGAGATCTTGACCGAGTCGCCGATCTTGAGGTCTCCGCCGTCGAGCGGCTCAAGCCCCACGATGGTCTTGAAGAGCGTGGTCTTGCCGACGCCGTTGGGGCCGATGACGCCCACGATGCCGTTGCGGGGAAGGCTGAAGGACAGTCCGTCGATCAGGGTGCGGTCCTCGAAACCCTTCTGGAGGTTCTTGGCTTCCAGCACCAGGCCGCCCAGGCGGGGTCCCGGCGGGATCTGGATCTCTTCGAAGTCCAGCTTGCGGGTGCGGTCCGCTTCTGCGGCCATCTCCTCATAGCGGGCAAGGCGGGCCTTGGACTTGGTCTGGCGGCCCTTGGCGTTGGAGCGGACCCATTCCAGTTCCTCGCTGAGGCGCTTGGCCTGCTTGGCGTCCTTCTTGCCCTGGATTTCCAGGCGGGCACGCTTCTTCTCCAGGTAGGTGGAGTAGTTGCCCTCGTAGGGGTACAGGTGGCCTCGGTCCACTTCGGCGATCCATTCCGCCACGTGGTCCAGGAAGTACCGGTCGTGGGTGACGGCCAGGACGGCACCCGCGTAAGAGGACAGGTGCTGCTCCAGCCACAGCACGCTCTCTGCGTCGAGGTGGTTGGTGGGCTCGTCCAGCAGCAGCAGGTCAGGCTTCTGCAGCAGCAGTTTGCAGAGGGCAACACGGCGGCGCTCACCACCGGAGAGGTTGGTGACGTCGGCATCCGCCGGCGGGCAGCGGAGGGCATCCATGGCCTGCTCCAGCTGGGAGTCCAGGTCCCAGGCCTCCGCGGCGTCGATGGCTTCCTGCAGCTGTCCCATTTCCTCGAGGAGGGTGTCATAGTCAGCGTCGGGGCTGGCCATTTCCTCGGAGATTTCGTTGAAGCGCTGGATCTTACCGTAGATCTCGCCCACGCCTTCCTGGACGTTGCCCAGGACGGTTTTTTCTTCGTTGAGCGGGGGCTCCTGCAGCAGGATGCCCACGGTGTAGCCGGGGCTCAGCCGGGCCTCACCGTTGGAGGGGGTGTCCAGTCCAGCCATGATCTTGAGGATGGTGGACTTACCGGCACCGTTCGGGCCCACGACGCCGATCTTGGCGCCAGGGAAGAAGGACATGCTTACGTCGTCAAGAATAAGTTTTTCGCCAACGGCTTTGCGGGCCTTGGTCATTGTGTAGATAAATTCCGCCATGGTTCCAAATCTAGTGGGTTGGCAGGCATATCTCACATTCCGCGCGACAGGCTCAGGTGCCTACAAAGCACTTGCCGCTGGCCAGGACAGGCAGGACGGTCACTGCCACGGCACCGTCGCGGACCTGGCCGATCACGCAGTCGCGCCCTTGGAGCACTGCCGCCTCGATGGCATCTGCTTCCAGGCCTGTAGGTGTCCGGCTCTGCGACACTTCAAGGGCCCCCGGCGCAATGCCCGCTCCCGTCAGTGCATCGCTCACCTGGGCAGTGGCGGGTTTGGGTGTTCCCGCCGCAAGTCTGCCGAGCGCGTCAGTGACGGTCTGCCGGACAGTTTCCGTGGCAGCGGCTTCAGCGGAGGCGTTCGAGGCGGCCCCGGAGGTATCCGCCAGGGGTCCGGCGTCCTGCGTCCCGGGAGTGCCGGCGCCTGTCTGATCTGCGGCCGCTGAGCCGGCAGCCTGTGACGGTGCCATTCCTGGCTCTGCTACTCCTGGCTCCGTAACTCCAGGCGCTGCTGAACCGGGTTCGTTGACAGACGGCGTCCCGCCGACGCAGCCTGCGAGGGATCCCGCCAGAGCGGCGACGGACAGAGCAGCCAGCAGGCGGCGTATGGGGCGCTGCGGTGACAACCGGGCAGGTTTCCTTGAGCCGGCGCGGGCAACCTGCGGGTTTCCCGCCATGACAATCTGCCGGGAGTCGAGGGTAAGCCGCATGCAGTCATTCTGCCACGGGCTGGTGAATCTCCGCCGCAACCCAGACGGGAAAGACCTCGACGGGCAGGACACGGCCGGGGGTGCCGTGGCCTGCCCGCAAAGGCAGCCATGGAAACGACAGCAACAGCTTTCCTACACTCCGGATCCGGCGAGTTCCCCCGTTTCCAGGTCCAAGGGGACCATTTCGCCATTTGTGTCCTCGATGAAGGCAACAGCCGGATCCGCGCCGCCGTCCGGGTCTTCGTCGCTGTCTTCAGGTTCTTCGAACGGTCCGTCTGCGGCACGGTGTTCGCCCTCGGCGAGGGGAGGCTCCTGGTCCACGAGCGAAAGGATCGGCTTTGCAGAGGAACGGATGAAGTTGGCCGTGCCCCACGTGAGGTCGTGGCCCACAGCGTCGGCATCAATGGTGTGCGAGTAGTACACCCGCCCGTCCCTTTCCCAACTGCGGATCTTCAGCTTGCCGACGACTATGACGGGCTGCCCCTTCCTGATGCTGCAGCCGATGCTTCCCGCCAGGTGGCGATAGCCCTGGACCAGGAACCAGTTTGTGTGCCCATCCGACCAGGTGCCTGTTTCCCTGTCACGCCGCCGCGAGGTGGACCCAATCCGGAAAGAAGCGGTGGCCACTCCCCCTGGTGTTGTGGAGCTCTTGATCTCGGTGGCAACGAAGCCCCGGATCGTTATGGTGTCGCTCATCTCTACGTCCTGTCTTCAATGGTGGTGCCTTTACCCGGCAGAACCAGCATCGCCGTCGCCCTCCTCGGGATCGAGGGCGTGGCGTGCCTATGTGGACAACCGGGCCCAGTACCTGCCCGTGGAGGAAAAGTGGGTGGGCGGGGCGCTGGTGACGGTGCCGGCGCTCCGGGCAATGTAAACTTTTTGAGGCGCCGGAGATCAGCTCCGGAAGGCAATGCCTCAGTAGCTCAGGGGATAGAGCAGCGGCCTTCTAATCCGCCGGTCGGGGGTTCGATTCCCTCCTGGGGCACCAACCAGAAACACCCCGGTTCACGGAACCGGGGTGTTTCTCTTTGTCACCACTGCCCCATCACTTCTGCTCCCCGGAGCATCGGCGGCAAAGCAGCGCCAAGCGTAAGGTCAGCGGGGTGCGCTTCAGGCCTGCAGCCGATGCGGTGCCTCCACCAGCGCCCGGACCACGCTGCCCGCCGCCCCCAGCAGTGCCCCGGCATCCCCCACCGTGGATGTCATGACGTGTTCGGGGGAAAGCGCACCGGGCGCGTACTTCGCCAGGCTTTCCAGGAGCGGGCCGTGCAGCCACTGGTCAAGGACGGCGAAGTGCCCTCCGAGCACCACGGCGCGGACATTGGCCACCCGGGACGCCGATGCCACGGCAACCCCCAGCGCCCTCCCCGCCTGCTGCACGGCCGTCAGCGCGGCGGGACTGCCGGCGGCCAGGGCGCCCAGCAGGTCCGCCATGCTTTCGGTCCTGGTCCGGCCCTTGACGGTGATTCCGGCAGCAGAAAAAATCGCGTCCTGGCCCGCGACAGTCTCCAGGCAGCCCGTCCCGCCGCAGGAACAGGGTGCGCCTTCGGGGTCCACCACGATGTGCCCCACCTCCCCGGCATTGCCTTCAGGGCCAGTGAAAAGCTCCGAATTCAGGACCAGCCCGCCGCCAACGCCCACTTCGCCCGAGATGTACAGGAAATCCCGCCCGTGCGGGCTGTGGGCCAGCTCTGCGAGGGCGGCGGCATTGGCCTCGTTGAAGAGGGAAACCCCCAGTGGCACGCTGGGAAGCAACCGGGCCACATCCAGCTTCGTGTCCACCCAGCCCAGGTTGGGGGCCACGGTGACAGTCGAACTGCCGGGCTCAACAAGGCCGGGAACGGCAAGTCCTCCCCCCAGGACGTCGACACCCAGGGCAGACGCCGCCAGCCGCACCCCCGAGGCCAGCTCGGCGAGGGCCGACATCACGGCGCCGCTTGCACTGTCCCGGTTGTCCCTTTCCCGGACCTCTTTCACCACGAGCTCCCCGGAGAGGCTCGTCACGCCCGCGGCAATGTAATCAACGTTGATCTCCATACCCATGACGCCCCGTGACGGATTCAGCTCCAGCCCCACCCCCGGCCGGCCCCGCTCCCCCTGCCTGCTCAGGCCGACTTCGCGGAGGATGCCGGCGTCCAGGAGATCCAGGACGATGCTCGAAACGGATGCTTTTGTCAGCCCTGTGGCCGCAGCCAGCTGGGCCCGGGTCAGGTGGAATCCGGCGGGTGACTGCACCACCCTGCCAAGGACCAGGGCGAGGTTGTTCCGCCGCACGTCCGCCATGTTGCCCGGCGCCCCGGCATCGGACGGTGCAGTAGCAGGTGCGGTGCTCGCCATGGCCGCTCTCCTTGGGTTCGATCCGGGACCGTTTCCTTCGGCCCCTATTGACCCTAGCGTAGTCACGCTTATATAGTTCAAGCGATAAACTAACTTGCCCAACCGGCGGCAAACTGACTGCAAGGATGCATCATGACTCTCTCCCCGACTCCCGCTGACAAGTTCACCTTTGGCCTCTGGACCGTTGGCTGGACCGGTGCCGATCCGTTCGGTGTTGCCACCCGCGCGGACCTGGATCCCGTGGAGGCCGTGCACCGGCTGGCGGAACTCGGCGCCTACGGCATCACCTTCCACGACAATGACCTGGTGCCCTTCGATGCCACGGTTTCGGAGCGGGAACTGATCCTGAAGAACTTCAAGGCAGCCCTGGCCGAGACCGGCCTGAAGGTCCCGATGGTGACCACCAACCTTTTCAGCCACCCGGTGTTCAAGGACGGCGGCTTCACCTCCAACGACCGCTCCATCCGCCGCTTTGCCCTGTCCAAGGTGCTGCGCAACATCGACTCCGCTGCCGAGTTCGGCGCCGAAACCTTCGTGATGTGGGGCGGGCGTGAGGGCAGCGAATACGACGGGTCCAAGGATCTTTCGGCAGCCCTGGACCGGATGAAGGAAGGCGTGGACACCGCCGCCGCCTACATCAAGGACAAGGGCTACAAACTGCGCATCGCCCTCGAACCCAAGCCCAACGAACCCCGCGGCGATATCTTCCTCCCCACCGTCGGGCATGGCCTGGCGTTCATCGCACAGCTCGAACACGGCGACATCGTGGGCCTGAACCCCGAAACCGGGCACGAGCAGATGGCCGGACTGAACTTCACGCACGGCATCGCCCAGGCACTGTGGGCCGGCAAGCTCTTCCATATCGACCTCAACGGCCAGCGCGGCATCAAGTACGACCAGGACCTCGTGTTCGGCCACGGCGACCTCACCAGCGCCTTCTTCACCGTTGACCTGCTCGAGAACGGCTTCCCCGGCGGCGGACCCCGCTACGACGGCCCCCGCCATTTCGACTACAAGCCCTCCCGCACCGACGGCTACGACGGCGTCTGGGAATCCGCGAAGTCCAACATGTCCATGTACCTCCTGCTCAAGGAACGCGCCCTCGCCTTCCGCGCCGACCCGCAGGTCCAGGAAGCCCTCACCGCCTCCGGCGTCTTCGAGCTCGGCGAGCCCACCCTCGCCGCCGGCGAAACCACCGCCGACCTGCTCGCCGACGCCACCGCCTTCGAAGACTTCAACGCCGACAAAGCCGCCGAACGCTCCTTCGCATTCGTCCGCCTCAACCAGCTCGCCATCGAACACCTCCTCAACGCACGCTAAAGATATGGCACTCGTAGCAGGCATCGACAGCTCCACCCAGTCCTGCAAAGTGGTGATCCGTGATGCGGACACCGGAGCACTGGTCCGCCAGGGCCGGGCCAGCCACCCTGAGGGCTCCGAAGTCCACCCCGACCATTGGTGGGCTGCCCTTCAGGAGGCAGTGGCAGCGGCCGGTGGGCTGGAGGACGTGGCTGCAGTGTCCGTTGGGGGCCAGCAGCACGGCATGGTCTGCCTGGACAGCGAAGGTGAAGTGGTCAGGCCTGCGCTGCTGTGGAACGACACGCGGAGCGCCGGTGCGGCGAAGGAACTGATTGCCACCGCGGGCGACGGCGACGCTGCCGCCGGCGCCCGCTACTGGGCCAGCGCCACGGGCACCGTCCCGGTAGCGTCGCTGACGCTGACCAAGCTGCACTGGCTGGCTGCAAACGAGCCGGACAATGCGGCGAAGACAGCGGCCGTGTGCCTGCCGCACGACTGGCTGACCTGGCGGCTTCTGGGCCACGGCCCCGGCAGCGGCCCCGGAAACCTTGACGCCCTGGCAACGGACCGTTCGGACGCATCCGGGACGGGTTATTACTCGACCGCGGCGGGCGCGTACCTTCCGGAGGTCCTGAAGTCGTCGCTGGGGCATGTTCCGCACCTTCCCGACGTCCTGGGTCCCCTGGACGTGGCGGGCAAGGCTTCCTCAGGCGTCCTCGTGGCCGCGGGTGCCGGGGATAACGCGGCAGCGGCACTGGGTGTGGGCGCCGGCGTGGGCGATGTAGTGATGTCGCTGGGCACTTCCGGCACGGTCTTTGCCGTGTCCGGCACTCCTGCTGCTGATCCGTCCGGGCTGGTGGCTGGCTTCGCCGACGCCGCAGGGCACTACCTCCCCTTGGTGTGCACGCTGAACGCCAGCCGTGTTTTTGATGCCACGGCTGCACTACTGGACGTGAGCATTGGGGAGTTCAACGAGCTGGCGCTGTCAGCCGAAAGCGGCGCCGGCGGCCTGACCCTTGTGCCTTATTTCGACGGCGAGCGCACCCCCAACCTGCCGGATGCCACCGGCTCGCTGCACGGCATTACCCGCGCGAACTACACGCCTGCCAACCTGGCGCGTGCCGCCGTCGAAGGCGTTGTGTGTTCCCTGGCGGACGGGTTGGCAGCCCTCCAGGACCAGGGGGTGGAGGCCCGGCGGGTCATACTGGTGGGCGGCGGCGCCCAGTCCACGGCCGTTCAGCAGGCGGCGGCACAGCTGCTGGGAGTCGGCATCAGCGTACCGCGCCTCGGCGAATATGTGGCCGACGGCGCCGCCCGCCAGGCCGCCGGGGCACTCACCGGACACTTCCCGCAGTGGGCGCTTGACGCCGTCGACCTCCCCGCAGGCAAGGACGACGGCGGTGTGCTGGCCCGCTACCGCCGGTTCGCCTCGATGCACGCCTAGCACCCGGCGCATGGAAAAGACCCGGACCGCGCACGCGGTCCGGGTCTTTTTGGTGGGGCGCAGGCTCCTGCCGTGACGTTAGCAGGAGCCCGCGGTCTGGACAGGAGATCCAGAGCGTGTCAGGCGTACGGGAGGACAAGCTCCGCGTAGCGGTCCTTCACTGTGGACAGGACTGTGTTGCCGTCCGTGTCCCAGATCTCCTGACTAAAGATTTCCACTTCGATGTCACCGGTGTACCCGGCGTCGCGCACCCAGGTGCCTATGGTGGCGAAGTCCACCACGCCGTCGCCCATGTATCCGCGGGACAGCAGCGGATCGGCAGCGATGGGCATGTTGAAGTCGCACACCTGGTAGGAAGCGATGCGGTCCTCCCGGCCGGCGCGTGCAATCTGCGCCTTGAGTTCGGGATCCCACCAGACATGGAAAGTGTCGACGGCGACGCCCACCGTGGAGGCGTCGAACGGTGCCGCAAGGTCCAGCGCCTGTCCCAGGGTGGAGATCAGGGCACGGTCCGCGGCGTACATCGGGTGCAGCGGCTCCAGGACCAGGCGGACCCCGTTCTCCTCTGCGAAGGGGACCAGGTCTGCCAGGCGGTCCGCGACCCGACGGCGTGCAGCCACCACGTCCTTCTCCCCCGGAGCCAGCCCGCCGACCACCAGGAACAGCTCCCGGGTGTCCAGCGCGACGGCTTCCAGGATGGCCGCCCGGTTGTCCGCGAGTGCCGCGGCCTGCCCCTCCGCGTCCGGCGCGGTGAGGAATCCGCCCCGGCACAGGGAGGAAACGCGAAGGCCGGCGTCCTTGATCAGGCGGGCCGCCTTGTCCAGGCCGGCTTCCTCCACGCGGTCGCGCCAGGGACCGATGGCGGGGATCCCGGCGTTGACGCAGCCGTCTACCACCTGGGCGAGGGTCCACTTCTTGGTGGTGGCGCTGTTGATGGAGAGGCGCGCGAAATCTGAAGTGCTGGTCACACGCCCACCCCGTTGATCCGCAGGTAGTCGGATATCCGGAACGCAGCCAGTGCGGGGTCCCTCAGCAGGCCGGCCCGGTCCGCCAGTTCGAAGGTCCGGGCAAGGTGGCACACGGACCGGCCGGAGTGCAGGCCGCCCACCATCTGGAAGCCGGGCTGCCTGCCGTTGAGCCAGGACATAAACGCGATACCGGTCTTGTAGTAGAACGTGGGGGCACTGAAGATGTGCTTGCCCAGTTCCCGCGTGGAGTCCAGGATTTCGCGTGCCTTGGCGGCGTTGCCGGCGTCGTAGTTCTGCAGTGCAACCGAGGCGGCCGGGTAGATGGCTGCGAAGATGCCCAGGAGGGCGTCCGAGTGGTGGGTGCCGTCGCCGTCGATCAGTTCGGGGTAGTTGAAGTCGTCGCCGGTGTAGAGGCGGACGCCGTCGGGGAGGGCCGCGCGGAGGGCAACCTCATGGCCGGCATCCAGCAGGGAGACCTTGACGCCGTCCACCTTGTCCGCATGGTCCTTGATGAGGCCCAGGAATGTCCCGGTGGCGGTTGCGACATCGTCCGAACCCCAGTAGCCGGCCAGGGCGGGATCAAACATGGTGCCAAGCCAGTGGAGGATCACCGGCTGGTCCACTTCCTGCAGCAGGGTGGAGTAGACCTTCAGGTAGTCGTCAGGGCCGTTGGCAACCTTGGCCAGGGCACGCGAGGCCATCAGGATGACCTTGGGGCCGGCTTCGGTGATCACGGCGATCTGTTCGCGGTAGGCCTCAAGCACGGCCTTGATGCCGGCTTCGCCGGCCGGCAGGGAGTCGATGTCCAGCTGGTCCGTGCCGGCGCCGCAGGAGACCAGGTCCCGGACCGACTTCCCGGCTGTCGCCGCGTTTCCGGCTGAGACCACCGAGGCTGCCTCGACGCCTGTCCGCTTGATGAGCTGCTGGGTGGCTGCCCAGTCAAGGCCCATGCCCCGCTGGGCGGTGTCCATGGCATCTGCCACGCCGAGCCCGTAGGACCACAGCTCATGGCGGTAGGCCATGGTTGCGTCCCAGTCGAGCCGGGCTGGGGCGCCGGGGGTGTTGTCAGCGAGGACTTCCGGGATGACGTGCGCGGCAGCGTAGGCACGCCGGGCAGTCAGCGGGGCGGTGGGGCGGGCCCAGGAGGTGCCGCCCTGCAGCCGGTATTCGCGGGTGCCGCCGTCGTGGGAGGGAAGGATGAGCGAGGTCATTAGAGGGTGATCTCCGGGATGTCGAGGGTGCGGCGTTCATCGTTGGACTTCAGGCCGAGCTCGGCAAGCTGGACGCCGCGGGCGGCGGAAAGCAGCCCGAAGCGGTGCTCGCGGCCGGCGACGACGTCGCGGAGGAATTCTTCCCACTGCAGCTTGAAGCCGTTGTCCAGCTCGGCATTGGCCGGGACTTCCTGCCACTGGTCGCGGAAGGACTCGGTGACGGGCAGGTCCGGGTTCCAGACCGGCTTGGGGGTGTGGGCGCGCTGCTGGGCGACGCACTTGTTCAGGCCTGCGACGGCGGAGCCGTGGGTACCGTCAACCTGGAACTCCACCAGTTCATCGCGGTAGACGCGCACTGCCCAGGACGAGTTGATCTGGCCGATGACTTCGTCGCCGCCCGGGGTCTCGAGCTCGAAGATGCCGTAGGAGGCGTCATCCGCCGTGGCCTTGTATTCCTTGCCTGCCTCGTCCCAGCGCGCCGGGATGTGGGTGGCGGTCTTGGCGTTGACGCTCTTGACCTTGCCGATGATGCCCTCAAGGACGTAATTCCAGTGGCAGAACATGTCAGTGGTCATTCCACCGCCGTCTTCCTTGCGGTAGTTCCAGGAGGGGCGCTGCGCGGCCTGGATGTCGCCTTCGAAGACCCAGTAGCCGAACTCCCCGCGGATGGAAAGGATGCGGCCGAAGAAGCCTTCGTCCACCAGGCGGCGCAGCTTGACCAGGCCGGGCAGGTACAGCTTGTCGTGCACGACGCCGGCCGTGACACCGGCTTCCTTGCCGATGCGGGCAAGTTCGATGGCCTCTTCAAGGGTTTCCGCCGTGGGCTTCTCGGTGAAGATGTGCTTTCCGGCGAGCATTGCCTTCTTCAGGGTGGCTGCGCGGAGGCTGGTCATGGAGGCGTCGAAGATGACATCCACGGTGGGATCGTTGATGACCGATTCCAGGTCCGTGGTCCATTCAGCGACCTTATGCTTTTCGGCGAGTTCGCGGATCTTGGCTTCGTTCCGGCCCACGAGGATGGGTTCAACCTGGACGCGGGTGCCGTCTTCCAGGGTGAATCCGCCTGCATCGCGGATGGGAAGGATGGACCGCAGCAGGTGCTGGCGGTAGCCCATCCGTCCGGTGATGCCGTTCATGGCGATGCGGATGGTTTTTGTTTCGAAGCCCATGTGTCCTCCACGGTGAGTGAGCAGTTGTACTCAAGCTGGTCTGGGAAAGCGCATTCCCACTACGACAATGATGCACGAGGGGGTAACAGTTGGCAAGCGCTTTCCGGAAGAACTTCAAACTGCCATAATGTTGTGACCCCTTATTGGCCCCCGTTATCCAGGAGATCCTGTGGCTGCAAGTACCCTTACCGAGGTGGCCCGGCTGGCCGGGGTCTCCCCCGCCACCGCGTCCCGGGTGTTGAACGGCTCGGCACGCAAGCCGGGCAAGGACATCGCGGACCGGGTGCGCCAGGCGGCCGAATCCCTGGGGTACATTCCCAATGCCCAGGCCCAGGGGCTCGCGAAATCCAGCTCGGGCCTCATCGGCCTGATCGTCCACGACATCGCCGACCCCTATTTCGCAGCCATAGCCAGGGGCGTCCAGGCTGCCGCCCGGGAGCAGCGCAAGATGGTGCTCCTGGCCACCACCGGCGGGGCCCCCGGCGAGGAGCGCGAAGCCGTTGCAGCCTTCGCTGCCCGGCGTGCCGACTCGATCGTCATTGCGGGATCCCGCTCGTGCCGGACAGAGGACCAGGACGACAACACTGAACTCGCGGCGGAGCTTGACCGGTACTGCCGCAACGGCGGCAGGGTAGCCGTCGTGGGCCACGCTGTGGTCGGTGCCACCGCCGCCGAGGGCTATCACGTAGTGGCTGTGCCCAACCAGGAGCTCGCGGGGGCCCTGGCAGGTGAACTCGCTGCCGGCCGGGACGGAGATTTCGTCATTATCGGCGGCCCGGAAGGCCTCCTCACGTCCGACGACCGGATCCGTGGCTTCCAGGAAGGCCTGGCCCGGGCAGGCCGCGCACCCGCCGAGATCCTGCGCACGGCCTTCAACCGCGCGGGCGGCTATGAAGCCGGCCTCCAGCTGGCGGCCAGGATCAAGGCCGGCGCGTCCGGGGGCGGGGAAGCCGCGGCCCCCAAGCTGTGCATCTTCGCCGTTAATGACGTCATGGCCATCGGCGCCTCGGCGGCACTGCGCGCTGAAGGGCTTCGGATACCCAGGGACGCCACCATCGCCGGCTTCGACGACATCGAAACTCTGCGGGACTTCCGCCCGGCACTCTCCACCGTGCGGCTGCCGCTGGAGGAAATCGGCCGGCTTGCAACCCGGGCTACGGCCCGCCTTTCCGGCGGCAACGATGCAGACGAGGACGAAGAACAGCCGACCGTCACAGGTGAAGTTACGCTTCGGCGCAGCACCGAGGCGGTGGCCTAGGAATGAAGTCCGCACTGACGAGCATCCCAGCCCATCACCCGGCCGGTAGCCGGGGTGCGGGAGGGACCAGTCCGGCCATCCTGATCCTGCCCGGCGGCGGCTATGCCCGCCAGGCCGACCACGAAGCCGAGCCTGTGGGCGAGTGGCTCGCCGCCCTGGGTATCCACGCGTTCGTGCTGAGGTACCGCGTGGCACCTGACCGGCACCCGGCACCCCTGGAGGACGCCAAGGAGGCCATGCTGCATATCCGCAACGGATCCCACGGCCTCGCAGTGGATCCGGACCGGGTGGGCGTCCTCGGCTTTTCCGCCGGCGGGCACCTTGCCGCCACGCTGTCCACATCCACGTCAACCGGAAGCGCCCGCCTGGACGTGCCGGAAGCTGTCCCGGACCTGGCCGTGCTGTGCTACCCCGTAGTGTCCTATACGCAGTCCGTGCACCAGGGGTCGGTGGACAACCTCCTTGGCAGCGCGCCGTCGTCGGACCTTCTTGATGAACTCTCCGCAGAACGGAACGTGACGGCAGCAACCCCTCCGGCGTTCGTCTGGCACACTGCGGATGACGCGGCCGTCCCGGCCAGCCACAGCCTGGACTACGCGGGGGCACTCATGCGGGCCGGCGTTCCTGCTGAACTGCACGTTTTTCCCCGCGGGCGCCATGGCCTTGGCCTCGCGGCGGAGGAACCGGGGCCGGACCAGTGGACGCGGCTGTGCGCCGCCTGGCTGGAACGAGCGGGCTGGGCCTCCCCGCCTTCCGCGGCAGGCGGCCGGGACTAGCCGAGTGCCCGGATGGTCCAGGACGCCGCGTGCGACTCCCCGGGCGTGAGGTGGAGCAGGTCAGTGCCTGAGTTGAAGGCGTCCGGCGGGCAGGTCATGGGCTCGACGGCCAGTCCCAGGCGGTCCGGACCCACGGGTTTGTCGGCGGTGTGGATTTGCACCCATGGCCACTCGGCACCCCATTCCAGTTCCACGCCCGTTCCCGCCGGGTCCTGTACCCGGACGCGGGCCACCCCCTGTTTGTCCCGGGAGATCCCGGTGAAGGCGTGGTCGATCTTCAGGGAACCAAGCCGGCGGGGGCTGCGGAAGTCGAATTCGTGCCGTTCCACGCTCTTCATGCCTGTTGGGCGGAGCCTGTCCGGCGTCACCTCCAGGAATTCGTGTGCCGGCAGTTCCAGGGTCCAGTCATCCAGTTTCCCTTGCCCTGCCACCAGGTACGGATGGGGGCACACTCCGTAGGGGGCGGTGGCCTGTCCAACATTCACCGTGCTCACCGTGCTGCGCAGCCCGCCAGGACCCAGCGAATAGGTCACGGAGACCTCCAGGTCGGACGGGTAGTGCCGGCCGGCGCCGATCCTGCAGGCCAGCACCACCGAGTCCGCGGCTGCCTGCCGCAGCTCCCAGTCCTGCCCGGTGGCGAGCCCGTGCAGTGCGGAGCCGCGCTCGGGCTCGTTGATCACAGCTTCGAAGTCCTTGCCGGCGTAGGTGTACCTGCCGTCCGCCAGCCGGTTGGGCCACGGCACGCAGATGACTCCGCGGTAGTCGGGGATCCGCCCCTCCGGACCAAAACCCACCACGAGATCCCGTCCCCGGTGCCGCAACTCCCGCAGCGCGCCCCCGCGGGTTGTGACGAGCGCAGTGTAGGGGCCGCTGGCAATACTGTGTTCCGTGGATGGCATGGAAATCCTCAGGGCAGGGACGTTCTTGTTAGCGCTAACCAGCCTAGCGCACCTGCGCAGATCTCCTCCAGCAGCAACGCCGCACTTGCTCTGCCGCTCCCCCGTGCTGGCTACAGTTGCACCATGAACCATAGGGACGCGGTGAATGTCCGGGTGCTCTCTGCCATCCGCATGGCGCTGCAGGAACGGTCCGATCCCGTGAGGGGAGCCGGTGCGAGGGCCTACATGAAGTCCACGATGCCCTGCCTCGGAGTGCGCGTGCCCGAGGTGCGCCGAATCGCGTCAACTGCGGCCGCCGGGGCCCCCTTCGAGTCGCCGGGCCAGCTCCGTGCCACTGCCCTGGAGCTGTGGCGCGGCGCAACTGCGCGGGAGGAACGGTATGCAGCAATCGACCTGACTGCCAACCGACTGGCTGCCGGGGACATGGGCATGCTGCCGGTCTACGAGGAATTCATCCGCAGTGGCGCCTGGTGGGATTTTGTGGACGGCACGGCTGGACGGCTGTGCGGGCTTCTCCAGGCCAACCGGGCGGAGATGACGGGCGTGCTGCTCCGCTGGAGCACCGATCCGGACTTCTGGATCCGGCGGGCCGCCATCCTGTCGTAGCTCAAGGCGAAGGCCGCAACTGATCCCGTGCTGCTGGCGCGCGTTGTGGAAGCGAACCTGGCGGACCAGGAGTTCTTCATCCGGAAGGCCATAGGCTGGGCACTGCGCGAGTACGGCAAAACGGACCCTGGGTGGGTGGCCGCCTTTGTGGCTGGACACGCCGCAGCCATGAGTCCCCTGAGCCGAAGGGAGGCGGTCCGCCACCTGGCGCCGGCTATATAACGGGGCGTTCGACGACGTTCCCGTGGGTCTTGCGGAACAGCCGGCGGGTGCGCGGATCCCAGAAAATCAGGTACAGGCCGAAGAGCAGGCCGGTCACGGCCGCGGCCACGCGTGCCAGGGCGAGCGCAAATCCCAGGTCCTCGGTCTGCAGGTAGGGGAAGACTTCCAGCTGGTCCGAAATGGCATAGATCATGAAGAAGGAGACAACAAAGTAGAGCGCTTTGACCTGCCAGTCGTTCCTGATGCCGGTAACGGCGAAGAGCGGTATCAGCCAGACGACGTACCAGGACTGGATCATGGGAGCCAGCAGGACCACGGCGGCAAAGGCAAGGGTGAGGCGGCGGATCAGCCGGTCATGGTCCCCGCGGAAGATCTGCCAGGCGATGACACCCACGGCAAGCAGCTTCCCGGCGTCGGACACAAAACCTGCCAGGGTGGCACCGTCGAGTCCGAACGAGTTGGCCAGCGAGGCGACCACCATGCCGATCAGCCCCACAGGCGCGTACCAGATGGAGATGCTCCCCGGGGCTGAGAGTCCATTGATCCAGCCGAAGCCGAAACCGTTGACCAGGCTCATCGCGGCCAGGATGCCCAGGCTTAGCGCTGCCGTCAGGCCCCAGAACGTGAACTTCCGGACCCAGCCCGCGTCCTTGCCCGCCCACAGAAGCCCAATGAACGGCAGGAACACGATGGTGATGGGCTTTATGGCGATGGAGAGGGTCACCAGGACAACGCCGCGGACAACCCTGTGGGTGGCGGAGTAATAGAGTCCGGCCAGTGCCAGTCCGATCATCAGGGCGTCGTTGTGGACGCTGGCGATGAAGTTCGTCAGGAACAGCGGGTTGGCGGCAGTCAGCCACAGGGCACGGTGCGGGTTGACGCCGTGGAGCTCAGCGAGCTTGGGAACGTAGATAACGCACAGCACAACTCCTGCAAGCGCCACCAGGCGGAACAGCATCACGCTGGCCTCGGGCTGGACGTTGGTGGACCAGACGACGAACTGCTCGATCCACAAAAAGAGCTGGCCGTAAGGAACGGGGGCTTCGGTCCACATCTTGTCCGCGCCCAGCTGGAAGTAGTTGGACAGTGCCGAGATGCCGTTCTCGTACGGGTTGAAGCCCTCCACCATCAGCCGGCCCTGCCCGATGTAGGCGTAGACGTCCCGGCTGAAGAGGGGCACGCTAAACATCATGGGCAACCCCCATGCCACGACAGCCATCAGGGTGGCTTTGCGTGCCTCGACGCCCCACACACGCACCCTCTGCCCGAGCCTGAGCCAGGCGCGCACCAGGAGCATGCCGCCGACGGCCAGCAGGATGATGGAAAGGGCCACGCCGGCAGCTTCAGCACGCATCCAGATGAACAACGGCATCCGGCGGAGTTCCGAAACCGGAGCCAGCCAGCCCACGCCCAGGGATCCGATCAGCATGAACATGGAGCCCACGAATCCGGCAAGGAGCGGCGAACGGGGATTATCCACTTCCGCACCGCCCGCTGCGGCAGTAGCGGCGGCCGCCGTCTCCCTCGTCGCAGGCACAGGCGCCGTCATCTCAGGAACGTCCAATCTTTCTCGTTTGCGGTTCCGCCTGGCGGGATGGAACCGGCCGGGGCGCGTCACCACGGGAGCGGCACGACCCGCCGCGTCTCCGAAATCCTAGCACCGGCCGGTGGCCGGGAGGTGAAACGGTAGGCTGGTCCGGTGCCTATATCTAACGAACGAATCGTCTGGATCGACTGTGAAATGACCGGTCTGGACATCAAGAACGATGCCCTGATCGAGGTGGCGGCCCTGGTTACCGATTCGGAACTGAACATCCTTGGCGACGGCGTCGATGTGGTCATCAAACCCGATGACGCCGCGCTGGCCCAGATGAACGACTTTGTCCGGGACATGCACACGAAGTCCGGGCTCCTTAAGGAACTCCCCCACGGCAAGACAATGGCCGAGGCCGAGGCCGCCGTCATGGAATACATCTCCAAATGGGTCCCGGACCCCCGCAAGGCACCGCTGGGCGGCAACTCCGTGGGGACCGACCGGGTGTTCCTGTCCCGCGACATGCCCGCAGTAGTGGAGCACCTGCACTACAGGGTGATTGACGTCAGCACCATCAAGGAGCTTTCGCGCCGCTGGTTCGCCCGAGCCTACTTCCAGTCGCCGGCGAAGAAGGGCGGGCACCGCGCCCTGGGGGACATCAAGGACTCCATTGACGAGCTCCGCTACTACCGCGAGGCTGTGTTCGTGCCCTCCCCGGGACCGGACAGCGCCACAGCGCAGCGGATCGCCAAGCGCATCACGGCGGCCGGAGACGGGCAGCCTGAAACGTAATCTGCGCCACCTTTCGGGGTTTTTTCCGTGAAAAGGGCAAAAGTGGACAAAGCACCCCTGAAGAGCAGGTAAGCTATATGAGTTGCCTTTCCAGAGGGCCGGTCCGCCGGTAAATCTGCAGGTACATGGTGGGCTTAGCTCAGTTGGCAGAGCGCCTGGTTGTGGTCCAGGAGGTCGCGGGTTCAACCCCCGTAGCTCACCCTCACGGGACGGTATGTGCAGCCGTCCTCCAAGGAGGCCGCACCGGATATCCGGTGCGGCCTCCTTATTTTTTTGACTGCTGTGCACACTCTCTTTTTGCACGAAACACCGCCGAAGGACCACCTGAAGATGACCGTTCTGCCAATCACCATCTGGGGAGAACCCGTACTGCACCGCCGGGCTTCCGAGGTGGAAGTATTCGACGACGAACTGCGCACCCTGATAGCGGACATGTTCGAAACGAATGACGCCGCCAACGGCGTGGGCCTGGCGGCGCCCCAGGTAGGGGTTGGCAAAAGAATCTTCGTGTACAAGTACGCCAACGACGACGACGCTCCTCCCAGCGGCGTGGTGGTCAACCCCGTCCTGACGCTGTCAAAGATTTCCGGCGCTGTTCCGGATCCTGACGAGGAAGAAGAAGGGTGCCTGTCCTTTCCCAGCGGACAATACCCGCTCAAGCGCGCCGAATGGGCGCGTGTTGAAGGTTTCGACGGGTTCGGCCAGCCGGTCAAGTTCGAGGCCACGGGCTGGTTTGCCCGCGTGATCCAGCACGAATATGACCACCTGGACGGCAAGCTATACGTGAACCGGCTCATGGACCGTTACAAGCGCAAGGCCATGAAGCTGGCTAAGAAGAACGGCTGGGGTGTTCCCGGCCTGACGTGGATGCCCGGCGTGGATCCGGACCCGTTCGGCCACTAGGTGTAATGACCGGACACGTTTGCATCGGCTGGCCTGCCCGGTATCGCCCGACCCATAGTGTTGACCGTGGGCCACGAGCCCTGGAATCAGGCGGCAGTGCGCAGTTCAGTTGGTTCGGGAAGCCGCTGACTGAATGGCCTTGGCCAGGTCGCGGGGACGGCTCCACATAGGCCAATGCCCCGTCGGGAGGTCAATGACGTCAAGGTGCTCGATGTTCGCGACTTCGGCAAACATGGCATGGCCTGCGCGGGCCAACTCCAGCACCTGCGCGCTCGGGATCGAGCAGCACACGAGTGTGGTCCGGACCTTGCGGCGGGCATCGTTCGTGAGCACGACGGGCTGACGAAGCACGGTGCCGGGCTCAGGGACGGCCCGGGCCCGAAAACGCTCGAGGACCTCTGCGCTCAGGCCCTCGAGGCTCGCCTGCTGCGCGAGGACGTCGAGGGACGGCAGCGGAAGCTCCTCCAACCCCTCCGGGATGCCTGGGCCGAAGGCGCTTCCCGTCACCACAGGGCCGGAGTCCACCCACACCACTCGCTGGACTAGCTCAGGGTGTCGGTCAAGGACGAGGCTGACGGGCGCGTTCGCCCCGCTGTGAGCGACGAGGGTTGCGGGCTGATCCTCGGAGGCCCCGAGTTGGGTGATGACGTCCAGGACCGCTGCGGCTTGATCGTCGAGAGTCCTCGCCGCACGCTCGGGATCGTCCACGTCGAGACCGGGCAGTGTCATCGCGGTTGCACGGGAGTGGTCGGTTGTCAGGTGTTCAAGCACTTCGTCCCATGCCCAAGCGCCCAGCCAGTGGCCGGCAATGAGAATAATGATCGGACTGCTTGCAGTAGTTGTCATGTCAATACCCTCGCAGGCACTTCGGACAAGGGTATGTCACTATTTATGTCATGAATTCGCCGGGGCTTGAACTGTGAAGCGAGTCGAAAGGCTCCATGCGCTATCGGAGATGTTGCGGCGCAGCGGCACGAGGGGGGTTTCCGCCGAACGGTTGGCGGAAGAGTTTGAGGTATCCGTGCGCACAATCAAGAGAGACCTCGATGCGTTGGAGAACAGCGGCGCGCCTATATGGTCCCGCCCTGGTCCGGGCGGTGGCTACGGATTGGCTGCAGGCGGGTCCCTGCCGCCTGTCAGCCTGTCCCCTGCGCAGGCCGTGGCGCTCATGGCAGCCGTGGCCGCTGCACCCGATGCCCCCTACGCCGATCTGGCAGCAGCAGGCGTCCAAAAGATCCTGGACGTCCTCGATCCCAAAACCCGGGCGCGGGCCGACGAGCTGGCCCACCGCGTCTGGGTCAACGCGCTTCCCGCCTCTTCGCGCGCAATCAAGTCGGCACTGGAAGAGGCGATGGCCGAGCAGCGGGTGATCCGCATTCGTTACACATCGAGAGACGGGACCTCGACCACCCGCGACGTTGAGCCGGTGCTGTTCGCCTCCACCAACGGCCAGTGGTACCTGGTTGGGTGGTGCCGATTGCGCAACGCGATGCGATGGTTCGCCGTCTCGGGCATCGAGCGAGCCAGCGTGACCAAGACGGCATGCGGCGGCCACGCCATCCACGAGGTCGGAGAACCACCAGCAAACGCCAGGCCGGTGCACGGTCGGGGCGAATGAGTAGCTCAAGCACCTCGTCAGGACAACAAGGCCCGACGGCGCGCGCCGCCTGATTGCCTGTGCCCGGCGGCAGCAACGGGGGAGGTCGGACGCGGTACAGCCGGGTTCCGGCTCAGCGGGCCACAACCGTCTGCTGGCCGGGGCAGGAACCCAGGACGCGCTTCATGGCGTCCTTCTCCGCTTCTGTGACCCACAGGCCGTAGGCGGCCTTCACTGAAACCTGGCGGGCCACATAGTGGCAGCGGATCGACGTGTTTTTGGGAAGCCAGGTGGCGGCGTCACCGGCGCCCTTCTTCTGGTTGGCAGGACCATCTGCGGCAATGAGGTTCAGTGGATCGTTGGCGAGGTTCTGGCGCTCCCCCGCCGTCAGCGACTGTGCGCCTTTCTGCCAGGCGTCACCGAGGGCAACCACATGGTCTATCTGGACCGCCCGGCTGCTGTCTGAGCCGCGGCGGAAGTCCACGAACTGCCCGGTGTAGGGCTCATGGAACGTACCGGCTGCCACCCGGCATCCGGAGCCGTCCGTCAGCACTACGTCGGTGAGGTCGCGGCGCAGGATGTCATTGCGGGTATCGCAGCCGTTCCGGTCCACGTCCTGCCAGGCCTGGCCAAAGGCATCCCGGCTGTAGTCCGACGCGGCGGCGCGTCCCTTGACGGCCAGCCCGTCCAGTGCGGCAAGGGCAGAACCTGCGGGCACCGGGTGCACAGCCTTAACAGGTTTCATCCACGCGGGCTCAAAGACAGGAGCTTCAGTGGGGCCGGAAACCGCAGGCTCCGCTGCGGCAAACTGTCCGGCGGTGAAGAACCAGGACAGGGCCACCATGGCCGCTATTGCAGCTGCCGCCAGGATTCCCCACGCCTGGCGTGAACGCCGTCTCGCCCGCCGATAGGAGGACCAGCTCACGGTCATGGGGTTCCTGGCCTTGCCGTACTCTCATGCACCAGACGAGCCTAGGACACCCCGTCCGGCACCCCCGCTGATATCCACAGTGTGGAGGGAGAGTGGAAGGTTACACCGGCGGGGTTACTGCTCCCGCATCACTCTTCGGAGGTCTTCCTCGGCGATAGCCAGCAGCCCTTCGAGCTGGCGCACCCGGTCCTCTCCGACGTCGCCCGTTTTGTGGGCGGCGCGGGCGCCCTCAAGCAGCCGGACAGCCTCCTTGTGGTTGGCTTTGGCGATGTCGAGGGCGTGCTCAAGGGTTGTTTCGTGCTGGAGCGTCGAATCATTTTCCATTCCACCAGTGTGGTCCCGTTTCCCGGCTGATTCCAGCATCATCAGCCGGGAAATCAGGAGACCCTGGCCGGAAACCTAAACGGCGATGGCCGCGAGGGCGGCTGCAGTTTCCTTGGCCGGGAACGACGGCGGGTTCACGCCAGCCATCTCCTCCATGACGCGGACCACCTGGCAGCTGTAACCGAACTCGTTGTCGTACCAGACGTAGAGCACCAGGTTCTTCTCGTTGGAGATCGTGGCCAGGCCGTCAACGATGCCCGCGCGGCGGGAACCGACGAAGTCGGTGGACACCACTTCGGGTGAGTCGATGTAGTCGATCTGCTTGCGCAGGTCCGAGTGCAGGGACATCTCCCGCAGGTAGTTGTTGACCTCGTCCTTGGTGGTCCCGTTCTCCAGGCTCAGGTTCAGGATGGCCAGGGACACGTCCGGGGTGGGGACGCGGATGGAGCTGCCGGTCAGCTTGCCAAGCAGTTCGGGGAGGGCCTTGGCCACGGCCTTGGCGGCGCCGGTCTCCGTGATCACCATGTTCAGTGCCGCCGACCGGCCGCGGCGGTCGCCCTTGTGGAAGTTGTCGATCAGGTTCTGGTCATTGGTGAAGGAGTGGACGGTCTCCACGTGCCCGTGGACCACGCCGAATTTGTCGTTGATGGCCTTGAGCACCGGCGTGATGGCGTTGGTGGTGCAGGACGCTGCGGACACAATCTTGTCCGTATCCTCGATGGTGCCCTGGTTGATGCCGTGCACGATGTTCTTCAGGTCGCCCTTGCCGGGGGCAGTCAGGAGCACCCGCGCAACGCCCTTGCTCTGCAGGTGCTGGGAGAGGCCTTCCGCGTCACGCCAGCGTCCGGTGTTGTCCACCACCAGGGCGTTGCTGATGCCGTAGGCGGTGTAGTCGATGGTGGCCGGGTTGTCCGAGTAAATGACCTGCACCTGGACACCGTTGGCCGTGATGGTGTTGGCTTCCTCGTCAATCCGGATGGTGCCTTCAAAGGAACCGTGCACGGAGTCGCGGCGCAGCAGGCTGGCCCGCTTGGAGAGATCGTTGTCCGAGCCCTTGCGCACAACGATGGCGCGAAGCCGGAGGCCGTGGCCGCCGCCGGCCTTTTCGATCAGGAGGCGGGCCAGGAGCCGGCCGATCCGGCCGAAGCCGTAAAGCACCACATCGGTGCTGGTGCGGTCATCGCCGCCGCGCTTGCCGACGACGTCGGCCAGTTCCGCGCGGAGGAATTCTTCAAGGGTGGCGCCGTTGCCCTCTTCCTTGAACTTCTGGTTCAGCCGTGCAATGTCGATCGCTGCCGCGCCGAGCTCCAGGTTGGCCAGGGTGTTCAGGAGCGGAGCGGTCTCCTCCAGCAGCAGTTCGTCCTTGCTCATGCGGCGCGCAAAGCGGTGCGCCTTGAGGATGTTCATGGTGGACTTGTTGATCAAACTCCGGCCGTGGATGCTGGTGACCACGTTGTTTTCGCGGTACAGCCGGCCGATCACCGGGATCATGGCCTCGGCGAGGGCCTCGCGGCCCATCCACGTATCAAGACAAGAATCTGACGTCTGGCTCACAGAAATACCTTCCTCGGTTCAGCCGTGTACGTCCTCGTACACGGTTGTCGGCCACCACATGTCGTGCAGGGGCGCCTGCGCCCGCGGGGGTCGGCCCCCGGGCGCCTGGATCACACGCAAAGAAAAACCGCCGGCTGCGAACGCAACTCCGGCGGGAGAACTCCTGCGTCCGCATCCATTCTAAATTGGCTGGCGTCCGTAATTCGGCCCTGATCGAGTGAAATCACTCACAGGTAAAGCCGTTGCGCCAGGACATCAGTTGTGGAGGGCCGAATAGAGATTGAGGCTGGAGGAGAAAACCACCCAGGACAGGTAGGGCAGCATCAACAGGCCTGCTGCGGGGCTGACCGGACCGAAGCGCAGGATGAGGAAGGCAACCGAGGTGCCAAGGGCGGCGATCACCAGGAAAGCCGCCCAGAGGGACGCACCGCCAAACACGGGAAAGAGTCCGAAAAAGGCCAGCGGCCATGCGGCGTTGAGCACCAACTGGGTGAGGTAGCCCGCCAGCGTGCCTCCGGTGAGGGCTCCCTTGCGCCAGACCAGCCAGGCGGCCACCGCAACCGCGGCGTACAGCAGCATCCACATGCTCCTGAACATCCAGCCGGGCGGCATCCAGGGGGCTTTGACCGACCCCGCGAACCAGCCGCTGGAATGCAGGATGATGGGGACCGACGCCGCGGCCCATGCGGCCAGGGAGAGCGAAAAGAAGCCGGCCAGGGCAACAGCCTGTTGGCTGCGTCCGGGGACTTGCTGCGGACGAGCAGCGCCGGGGCTGACTTGCGGGTCATGATTTGCGGGCACGGTTCAGGATCCCCAACACATCGTCCAAGGTCAAACCAGTGTGGATGGATGGGTTGACCGATACGCCGGGTTCTGACTGAATCCCCGCCATCAGCGGCCATCCTCGTCGTCCATGGGCAATCCATGGGCAAACGCCATGACATCCAACGTAACACCACCGTCCGTGATGGCCGCCGCCTTGGTGTCATCGTCCGGCCAAAGATGGGCATAAGTACGGAGCGTCTCGGTTGCGTCCTTGTGCCCCAGGCGGTGGGCAACCGCCACCGGGGACATGCCCCCGGCAATGAGCTGACTCGCGTGGTAGTGCCTGAGTTCATGCCACCCATCCCCCAGCCCGGACACTTTGGTTCGGACGTTCCGCCATGCCTCGTTCGCTGTGTGCCTCACGATGGCGCGGCCGGACGAGTGGAAGACCAGTCCGCCCACACCCTGCGGCCCGGCGTGCAGGGTCTTCAGCAGCTGCATGGAATGGTTGCCGATGTGGATCCGGCGCCGGCTGGCTTTGGTCTTCAACGGGCCCCACACGGGGTCGGCGGAGTTGCTGCCGATGAGTTGCCGGTCGATGCTGATCATGGCCGCGTCGAAGTCCACCCGGTCCCAGGTCAGGCCGCGGAGCTCGGAGGACCGCAGCCCGGTCGCGGCGCAGAACACCACCATGGGCTGGTACGGCTTCCAGATCCGGTCGGCCAGGTCCTGCACCTTCTCCATGCGCAGCGGAACGACAGGCACGTCCTCCACCGTGGGGAGCTTCACCCCGACGCAGGGGGTCTTGGCGATCAGCCCATCCAGCACCGCGGCCTTGTACATGGAGGCAAGGTAACCGTAGGTCACCTTCACCGTGGACGGGGCCAGCGTCTCGGACCACTCCCCCACAGCTTCCTGCACGTCGGCGCGCTGCACCGCGTCCAGCGCCCGGTTCGCGAAGGACGGCAGGATGTAGTTCTTGAACTTCGCCGAGATCTGCTCCCGCGAGGATGCGCGCTGGTGCAGCTGGTGCTTCTGCCACATCTCGGCATAGTCGGCCAGCAGGACGCGCTTCCGCCGGGCCACGTAGGTGCCCTTGTTCATCCCGTCGACCTGTTCGGCGAGGAAGTCCATGGCCGCGGCCTTGGTAGCGAAGCTTTTGCGCTGCTTGTTCTGCCCGGGCGGGGTCCACTCGGCCCGGTACCTTTTGCCCTTCCCGTACACGGGGGTGCGGGTCTTGTCCTTGCGGACCCAGAGGTCTTCTACCCTGGCCATCAGAGGATCCTCGAGGCGAGGCGCGGCCGGTCGCGGTGGATGCGCCGGCGGAACAACAGGTTCACGGTGCGCGGGTCCCAGGAGTATGCGCCTGGGTGGTCGGTGAGGCGGTTGACCTCCTGCCAGAAACGCACGGGCGTCAGCTGGAACTCCTCCGCTGCCTGGCGTTCCCGGGCGGCCGGGTACTTGTACGGGGCGACGGCAAGTTGCAGGATGCCCTTCTCCCGGTCAGTCAGGGTGCCCATTGATTTCCTTCCGTATGTGGATGAGCTCCTCCAGGGTCAGGGATTTCTCCCACGCTTTGACGTCGTCGGGCATGACGTGGAGACGGTGGGCGATGCTGAGGAGGTCGTCAGTGATCCGGGCAGCGTCGATGAACGCCTGCGGTTTGATGAGGTGACGGGCAGCCCACTCGCGGGCCTGCAGTTCCTGTTTCGGGTTACACCCTACGTGCTCGTAGTGGGCGTGGCCGAGTTCATGCCAGGCGGTCGAGCGGCGCTGGATATAGCCCAGTGCGGGGTGAATGAGGATGCGGCGCTTGTCGGGGTCCCAGCAACCCCACCAGCCGTTGGGCGGGTTCTTGTAGAGAATCCTCACACCCATTTCTTCGGCCTTCTGCTCGTACCCCATAGGGCGAGAACTTACAGACCGGCACCGACAACGAGTCTTTAGTGGGACTTCCCGGCGGCGTTTGTTACGTCGGAGAGGCGCTGCATCTCGCGGGAGAGGGACACGAGGAGCTGCTGAGACGTGTCGGGCAGGTAGCGGGCGCCGCCGAGAACGAGGGCGGAGTCGTCCGGTGCTCCCATAGGCAGGTCCAGATCAGCAGCGCAGGCGGAGATGACCTGCTCAATGGTGACGTTTAGGCCACGGGCGAGCCCGCGGATGGTGTCCGGGTCCGGGAAGGTCTTGATGGGCTTGTTCGCGAGCTGCTGCAGGCGAGACTGGGTGGGGATGCCGCCGCAGTCGCGGGACAGTTCCCCGTTGTTGCGGTCCCCTCGGCGTTCGTTAATGAGCCGGCGGAGGGCTTTTCCTTCTGACATGTGAGTGTTTCCTTCAGGTGGTCTTAGGTGTCTTCGGGCAGCTGGTCGTGCCCGATCATGGGGTCTTGTTCGCGGGCGGCCAGGCGCTGGTTTGCCTGTGTGTCCTCGTCGTATTCGTAGGTGTTCTTTACGGCGACCTCGAACTTTGCGAGTTCGCGGTTCTGTTTGACGAAGAGCCGTGCGAGGTCGATCACGATGCGGCGCTGCTCCGGGGTGAGCGAATCAACGTCGGGTGGTAGCTGGTCTGCGAGTCGTGCTTGTGGGAGTTCCATCTGAGCGGCCTCGTAAACGACTGCTAGTGGTAGGCCTGCGAGCTGGGCGAGTGCTTCAAGGGTCTTCTTTCCTGGTCGCGATGTGTAGGTGCCGGCGAGGATTTTGTCGATCGTTGTGTAGGCGATCGTCAGTCCTGCTTTCTCTGCGATTCGGCCCAGTTGGCGCCCCCCAGCGCCGCCGTTGTTGTCGGATGCGGCTTGCGCCACGTCCTTCAACGTCTTGGGTCTGTTGTGCATGGCTCAATCCTTGCCCTAGTTGTACTACTTGTACGAGCGATCAGAAGTTTTTCAAATACAAGTAAACCGTCTAAAGCCCAGTAATCGCGGGAGAAAACAGCCGCAGTCTTGACAAGTGAAAGACAATTGCTGCAAGCTTCACTTGTCACGCCAACGAGAAAGGTAGTTAGATGTACGAGTACCAAAGAGGCAGCACCAAGACAGACGCAAAGAGGCGCGCATCCACGAGGCGCCCAAGAACAAGACTCCGGGGGGAGGTCAACATGAAGCCCATCAGCACGGCCACGCTGAAGAAGCGCCGCGAACGGGAAGGCTACTCACAGCGCCAGCTCGCCTCGCTGTGCAACTGCACCCAAGCGGCCATCTCCGCACTCGAAACCGGCACCATGACCCGCTGCTCAGAAGACCTGGCGACACAGATCGCCAAGTGGCTCCGCCGCGACGTCGACGAACTCTTCACACGCCACGAGGACACACGCGTGCCCAGGATGACAAACGCGGCAGGCACCAAACGCCAACCCGTCCCGCAAGCCGCATAACCACACAGAGGAAAACAGCCCATGGTCTCAGCCACTCAAACCCCCACCCAAGCGCCCGCCCGCACACAGAAACTCCGCGACCTCATCGAGGACACCGGGTGCGGGATGGCAACCGCCGACGAACTCCACAACGCACTACTCGAGCTGGAAACCCTCATGGGCTGGACCCTCACCACACCAACAGAAACGGAAAATACCGAATGACCACCGAACTACAGCAAGGAACGCCCGTCCGATACTGGCCCGGCTTCCGCGACGGCGCGTCCAAACTCGGCCGCCTGCGCTCCGGCGTCGCCACCATCGGCGGCACCGAGGGCTACTACGTCACTGGCGCAGGGTTCATCAGCGCCGGCCATATCGAACCGCTGCCGATCAACGGCGGTGTGATCGAAGTCGCAACCGGCCGCGAAGCGCTGGAGGTCTGCGCGTGGGACGGCGTCACCGACGTCGTCGTCACGGACAACGCCGAGCGAATCCAGCTGCAGAAGCTCATGAAGGGGCTGCGCTGATGGAGATCGGATTCGTGGTGGTGGAATACAACCAAGCTTCCGGCCAACCTGAGATCAACGGCGAAGAGGTCTACACCGACCGGGAAGCAGCAGAGGAAGCCGCGGACATCGAGCAGCTGCAGGCCAGTGCCCGTGGTCGCCGTGAACGCTTCTTGGTCGGCACTATCTCGATCGACGAGGAGGACCTGTCATGAAAGCAGCAGTTCTTGAACCGGAGGTTCCATGGAAGGTCCGAGCCCTGGAGGAGATTGAGGACCTGGCGAAGACCGGAGCGACGTTCACGGCGGACACGCTGCGGGAGCGCGGTGTACCGGAGCCGCCGAAGCATCAGAACCAGTGGGGCAGCGTCTTCGGCACGGCATCCAAGCGCGGCCTGATCACGAAGGCGGACTACTCGTCCAGCCGCCGGAAGTCTCGGCATGGCGGGTTCCTTCACGCATGGCGGGGTGTGCCACGTGCCGGCGCCTAAGACTAAGGAACTCCCCCGCCTCGCATACACCGTTCCTGAGGTCGCAGTCATGCTGGCAGAGCCGCAGCAGACCGTGAAGAAGCACTGCCAGACCCAGGCGCTCAGGGGCGCGTACAAGACGGGCGGGAAGACGAGCCCGTGGCGGATCCCGCCGAAAGCAATCGACTACTACCAGGCGACAAGGAGTAACCAGTGAAGAAGGACAAGGCTTTGAAGGAGCTGGCCGAGGCACACACGGCCGCGGTTGAGGCTGAGACGGCGGCGGCCGCTGCCCAGGACAGGAAGCGGGAGGCTGTGCGTGCCGCGTTCGATGCCGGCTGCCGTGGCCCGGAGGTCGCGGCCGTGCTTGGTTCGTCGGTGCAGTGGGCGTACAAGGTGAGGGATAAGCAGCCTCTTCAAGTCGCATAAAAAACAACTCGTAGTTGTTTTTGTCGCGAGTAGCAGTTACAGTAGAACCATCAACAAAAAGAGGCCCGCGGGCTGCAACCCACGGACCTCACGCCCACCGCAACCACGAAAAGGAATCCTGCGATGAACAGCACCAATCTTACCAGTAGCTACTTCTTCACCAAGCAGCAGGCCGCAGCCATCGCCCGACACATGATCGTCAGCTACCACGAGACCGTCGCCAACGCGGACCAGGACGCAGAACGCCTCGCCTGTCGGATCACTGGAGCACTCGAGATATTCATCCTTCCGTCTGACGTCGAAAACGCTTTGAACTGGCTGGACGAACTAGCGGCACTTGAACAAGGGCGGCACGAGGACCACCACCACAACGCCTCCGGCACATGGGACAACGGCCCCGAACTCGCCGAGTACCTCGAAGGCCAGCTCATCACCGCCATCGACGACATCATCAGCGGATTCCGCAACCACTGGGAGTTGGCAGCATGATCGCCGCACTCCTCGCCGGAGCAGTCATGGCCGCCACGTTCATCCCCTGGGCCATCCGCAACGACCAAGCGGACCTGCATCTCGCCCACCGGCCCGGAGCGTGCCCCACCGGCGACTGCGATGTGTGACTGCCGCGGCCACGGGCTCTGCCCGCAAGGCCACCACACCTGCACCGACTGCACCTGCGACGACATCGACCAGCAAAGGGAAACGCAATGACCACCAAGACCAAGACCCCAGTCAAGGGCCTCACCTTCACCCACAACGGCCACCGCTATAAGTTGGACGGCCTGCCCGTGACCGGTGTGACCACCATCCTCAACGGCGGCATCCCGAAGCCGGCACTCATCTACTGGTCCGGGAAGACCGTCGCCGAATACGTCGAGGCGAACCCGGCAGAGATCGAATCCCTCCGGAACCGTGACGACGTCGACATGGTCCGCGAACTCGCAGGTATCCCTGCCAAGGTCCGTGACGAGGCCGGGGTACGCGGTACAGCCGTGCACGACTTCGCCGAAGCGCTGGCCACCACCGGCACCGTCGACGACGTCCCGGACGACCTGGTCGGATACGTCGAGGGCTACGCGGCCTTCCTCGACCAGTTCCAGATCACGCCCCTCCTCATGGAGCGGCCGTGCGCGAGCCGCAAGGACTGGTACGCGGGCAAGTTCGACATGATCGGCACCTCTCCCCTGCTCAACGACGGCAAGCCCGTCATGATCGACCTCAAGACCTCCAAGTACGTCTACGGCGAGACCGGGCTGCAGTGCGCCGCCTACTCCCTGGCCGAGTTCTATATGGACGAGGACGGCAATGAGCAGCCACTCCCCGAGATCGTGGCCACCTATGTCGCCCATGTGACGCCCATGGATCGTGACGGGGAGAACGCCCGCTACGGCGACGCGCCACTCGGCACAACCCTCTACCCGCTGGCGAGGAACCGCGACGAGATGCGCGGCCACTACGCGATGTTCCTTGCTGCCGCCTACACGCACAAGACCACCAAGCTCCGGGAAGCCATCGTTGGCGCCCCGGTCACCACCGAACAGAAAGCAGCCTGAAATGTCCGAAGTAGCTATCCCGCAGGCGGCCCCGATGGCCGCGTTCAACGCCAACGCCCTGCCCGCAACGGCCGCGACCGTGTCCCTCATGGAATGGGCGCAGGAACTCGCCGCAGCCCACCAGCTCGGCACCGCCCTCTGCAGCACCGAGTTCGTCCCCCAGTCCTTCCGGGGCAAGCCCGAAGCCGCCGCGGCTGCCATCCTCGCGGGTAAGTCCCTCGGCCTCGACCCCATGAACGCGCTGGCGAACATCTTTGTCGTCTCCGGCCGGCCGTCCATGTACGCCCGGACCATGGCAGCCCTCGTCATGCAGGCAGGCCACACCATCCGCCGCATCGAAGCGACAGAGCAGCGCGTCATCTACGAAGGCCGCCGCAAGGGCGAAACCACGTTCACCCGTGTTGAGTGGACCATCGCCCGCGCACAGAAGGCCGGCTACACGTCGAACAAGAAGTACCAGACGGACCCCATCGGCATGCTCACCGCCAAGTGCCAGGCCGAGATCTGCCGCGTCATCGCCCCCGACGTCCTCACCGGCATCGCCGCGACCTCCGTGGAAGAGGTGGAGCTGGACGACCTCGGCGAGCAGACCCCCGGGGCCGCCCCGGCTGCCGAGCCGAAGGCGAAGCGCACCGTCACCCGTGCCAAGGCGCCCGCACCCGACCTGCCAGAGGTCGTGCACGAGGCACCCCAGGACGAGGTCACCCCCGAACCGGTGGAAACGCCGGGTGAGCCCGTGGCGACGTCGGCGCAGCTCACCAAGATCCACGTCATCCTCGGAAAGCTCGGCGCCAACGACCGCGAGTCCGGCCTGGCCGAACTCTCCCAGTTCACCGGCCGCACCCTCAACTCTTCCAAGGAACTCACCAAAGCCGAGGCCTCGCGGTTCATTGAGGAGGCCGAGACTCCCCCGGCCGACGCTGACGGCGTCCTTCCCGACGTCGACGCCCAGTGGGGCCTCGCGCAGGCAGGTGCCCAGTGACGGGCGGCGCCTACCACGAGGGTCCGTTGCTTGGCTTTGACCTCGAGACCACCGGAGTCAACGTCTTCGAAGACCGCATTGTCACCTGCTCCATCGTCATCAAGGCATCCCCGGAAGCTCCTTCCCAGCGGCACAGCTGGCTGATCAACCCGGGCATTGAGATCCCGGAGGAAGCAGCCAGCGTCCACGGCGTAACCACTGAGGTGGTCATCGCCCATGGGGAGAACCCGGAGGAAGCGCTCCCCCAGATCCGCGCTGTGATCCAAGCGTTCGCCTCCGAACATCCGGACATGGCACTCGTGGCGTTCAACGCAGCGTATGACCTGACCCTCTTTCAGCAGGAGCTCATTCGCTACGAGGAGGCGCCTCTCGATATGAGCTTCCCCGTGATCGATCCGTTCGTGATCGACAAGCAAGCGGACAAGTTCCGCCGAGGATCGCGAAAGCTCGTCGATGTAGCCGGCGTCTACGGCGTCCAGCTGGAGAACGCGCATAACGCGGAGGCGGATGTCCTGGCGGCCATGCAGATTGCCCGGCGCCTCCCGGATGCATACCCCGCTCTGGCCGTGCCAGCGGCCACCCTTCACGGATGGCAGGTCCGGTGGCGGGCCGAGCAGTGCGCCTCCCTCCAGGAGTACTTCCGAAGGAAAGACCCCGCGGCCGTCGTCAACGGTGAATGGCCCATCCAAACCCAGCAGAAAGCAGCGTAGTCATGGCAGGCGAACTGAACATCACAATCCTTGGGCGTCTCGTCAACGACGTCGAACTCCGCTTTACTCCATCCGGCGCGGCCGTGGCGAACTTCACCATCGCCCAGAACGCCCGGGTCTTCGACAAGAACAGCAACGAGTGGAAGGACAAGCCGGCCAACTTCTTCCGCTGCTCCGCCTGGCGGGATCTGGCTGAGAACGTGGCCGAGACCCTACAGAAGGGGCAGGCAGTCATCGCCTACGGCGAAGTGACCTCCCGCTCTTATGAAACCAAGGAGGGGCAGCAGCGCACGGTGCAGGAGATCGAGGTAAGCAGCCTCGGCCCTGATCTCCGCTGGGCGGGCCCAAGGAAGCAGAGCAGCAGCCAAGCCTCCAGCGGCGGCGGTAGCTGGGGCGGCGGCCAGGCAGCCGACACCAGCAGCGCCTGGGGCGGCACCACCACCGACACGGAACCCCCTTTCTGACAACAATCACCCCGCGGACGCCTGCCCTCAGAAACGAGTGGCAGGCGTTCGCAACCACTACCAGTAGGAGAAACCCTTGACCATCACCGAAATCCAGCCCCGCATCGAAGCCCGCGACGGCGTCGCCGTGACCGTCTACACCAAGTCCGAATGCTGGGGCTGCGGCAAAACGAAAGACCTCCTCGACAAGGCTGGCGTCACCTACACCGAGGTGGACATGGAGACCGACCAGGCAGCCTTCGCGTACGTGACCGAGACGCTCGGCTACCGCCAGGCGCCCACCGTCGTCGTCTCCGCACCAGACGGGGAGAAACACTGGTCCGGCCTGCAGCCCCACAACATCCGCAAGCACATCACCCACCGCGACGAGACGGCGCTGGAGGCCGCCTCGTGAAGACCCTCGCCCTAAAACCGCCTAAGCCCGCACTCACCGCACCCCGCAAAGCCACAACAGTCCCTACGTGCTCGTCCTGCGAGGGGCCGCTGAACTCCACCGGCGAATGCCGCGGATGCACCAAATGAAGAAGCTCAAACGGCCGCCCAGCCAGGAACTCCTCAACCAGGCAGCCGACCTCCTCAACGACGGTGCATCCCAGCGCGAAGTCTGCCGCACCACCGGCCTCGCCCGCGAAACCATCCGCAAACACTTCCCCGGCAAAGGCTGGACCTACCAAGAGGGCGGCGACTTCCGGGCCCTCAACCGATACACCCAACTCACGAAAGGACTCACAACATGAGCCTGACCATGACGGACATGTTCTGCGGCGCCGGCGGATCCAGCACCGGAGCGACGTCGCTCCCAGGGATCACCGTCCGCACCGCCCTCAACCACTGGGACAAGGCCCTCGAGTCGCACAACGCCAACCACCCGGACACCGTCCACGTCCAGGCCGACATCAAAGAGACGGACCCGCGCTACATCGCCACTTCGGACATCCTCTGGGCCTCCCCGGAATGCACGAACCACTCCGTGGCCAAGGGCCGCAAGCGCGTCACCAACCAGGCCGACCTGTTCGGCGACACCCTCCCCGACGAGGCCGCAGACCGGTCCCGCGCCACCATGTGGGACGTGCCCCGCTTCGCAGAAGTCCACCGCTACCGCGCCATCATCACCGAGAACGTCGTCGACGCCGCAAAATGGGTCATGTTCGACGCCTGGCTGATGGCCATGAAGTCCCTCGGCTACGAGCACAAGATCCAGTACCTCAACAGCATGCACGCCCAGCACGGAGGGCTCCCCGCGCCGCAGTCCCGCGACCGCATGTACGTCCTCTTCTGGCTCAAAGGCAACAAGACGCCGGACACGGAGAAGTACTTCCGGCCCAAGGCCTACTGCTCCAGCTGCGACCAGGTTGTCGACGCCATGCAGGTCTTCAAGAAGACCGAGCAGTGGGGCCGCTACCGCGCCCAGTACGTTTACCGCTGCCCCCACGCCTCCTGCCGCAACCAGATCGTAGAGCCCGGTTGGTTGCCTGCCTCCCACGCCATCGACTGGACCCTTCGCGGGGAGCGCATCGGCGACCGAAAACGGCCACTCGCGCCGAAGACCATGGCCAGGATCATCGCTGGCCTCGCCAAGTACGGGCAGGAGCCGGTATCCATCGACTCAGTCCGCGGCTCGCAGATCATCAGCGCCGTCAACGCCGAGCCTTTCCAGACCCAGACAACGGCCTACACACGGTCACTGCTGGTCCCTGTGGAGGGCCGCGAGGGCAAGCAGGCACAGCTGGCAGCGGATGCCATGCGGACCCAGACCACCCGGAACGAGACGGGGCTGCTCGTTCCGCCGCTGCTTATGCGGAACAACTCAAGTCGCGGTTCCGGGGCCGAGATGTCCACTCCGGCGGGTGAGGTCATGCGCACGCTCACCACCGCCGGCCACCAGTCGCTGATCACACAGCCAGGCCATCACATGCTCATGGAGTACTACGGCAACGGCCAGATGCAACCGACTTCCAAGGCCATCCCCACCATCACCACCGTCGACCGCTTCGCGATGATCACAACACTCCGCGGGACCAACGCGCCAAAGGACGTCGGGCAGCCGCTCGACACCTTCGCCGCCAACGGGCTGCACCACGGCCTGGCCGAGTGGAAGGTCCCGGACATCGACGACTGCGAATTCCGGATGCTGGAGCCCCACGAGATCAAGGCAGGCATGGCCTTTCCGAAGGAATACATCATGCTCGGCAACAAACGCGAACAGGTCAAGATGGCCGGCAACGCCGTCACCCCGCCCGCCGCCCGCGACCTCGTCGCCTGCATGGCCGAGACGCTGGTCAGCCCATGAATCTCTACCCAGTCTCGGTCTTGGCAGATTCCACTTCCTCAAGTGCTTTCATGGCGGCCACCCTCTCCGTTCGACGGACGGTCAGCAGCAACACGTGGGCGTCACGAGTAGACGGAGTTCCCTTCGGCCAAGCCATACCGCACAAAGTAAGGTCGCTTCCAGCATTGAAAAGCCACGTCAAGTACGTCTCTCTCTTGTCGCTGTCAAAGTTCGCATGCGTCTTCAAAGCCAGAGTCCCCATGTGGTACGGCCAGTGGGCTAGCTCGCCTGAAAGCTTCTCATCGTCTGCCTCGATCACCCAGCGAATCGCAGCCGCCTGGACCACCAACAAAAGATCTTGGATGGCGACAGGCCCATCCCCATACTTCTTTTCCATGGCTGAGACCGCCGCCAGCAGATCTGCGATAGCTGCTATCTGCCGTGCATCAGAGGCGTGCTGTTTCTGCTGCCCGTTCGTCAGGCGAACGACCCAAAGCGCTACCAAGCCGCCGATTATTGCCGCCACGAATGAGCCGATGACGCCACTCCACAACTGGGCCCAAGACTCAGGCGCTATTCCCCATAGCATTTTCGAATCATATAGCCAGTTAAATTAGAGCTGCTTAGCCATGCCCTCAGGAACCAGCAGCGCTTGTTCGCAGCGAGTGCTGCTGGTTCTGGCGCCACCAGAAAGGAAAGAGCCGTGGCCAAGGACACGAGGCCGTATTTCACGCTCACCAACGAATACCCCAGACACCGGAAGATCAGGGCCCTCAGTGACCGGGCCTTCCGGTTGCACGTGGAGCTGATAGCGGACTGCAACGACGCCAGATCAGACGGGAAATTCACCAAGCTCGAACTGAATAACAGGGGGCCCAAGGCCGGGAAGGAACTCATCGAGGCAGGGCTCGTGACGGCGCTGGAGGACGGCACATACGAACTGCACGACTACCTCGCACACCAGCACTCCAGGGTGCAGATCGAGACGTACCAGGCGAACAAGGCAGAGGCCGGCGCGTTCGGGGCTCACGTCCGCCACCACAAGAAGAAAGGCGTCACAGACCCCGGCTGCCACCACTGCCAAACCGGGTAGCAAACGCTTAGCAGCTGCCATAGCACCTGCTATAGCAAACGGTTAGCAAAGCATTAGCACCATAAACATAAACACTTAACTACTCACCTAAGTGCCTATCTCACCTTCTGTTTCAACAACAGTTTCAAAGAGATCCGGCTAAAGAAATCAGTCAATCGTCACTTAGGTAACGCGTGAGGAGCAGAACACTTGACTGACCATCAGCCCATCACAAAACCCCAAGCCGAAGCGTTGGCAGGCATCCTCCACCAGCTCCGGCCCGAATGGGGAACCCCGGCACTCATGACCCTCATCGGCCGGAACCGCGACCACCCCGGAACGTTCCCCCAACTCGCCCAGGCAGCAGTCACAGCAGCCACGAGGCGGAACCCGGACGGCACACCAGTCGCCCGCACACCAGCGGTCATCTACCAGCCCGGCAAGCACTGGGACCAGCCAGTCCAGGAGTCCGGCGCCCACATCCCACCCGGGCCACCCTGCAAGGACCACATCGGCGAACAAGCCCACAACTGCCGCTGCTGCTGGTCAGAAATCAAAACCGGCCAACGCCCACACCACGCACTCGGCAAACACCACGAACCAGAAACGGAGCAAGCATCATGAACGCCAGAATCGACCGCGACCACGTCCGCAGCCTCATCACCCAAGGCGTAACGACCCGGGTCATCGCTGAGCAGTTGGGCTGCCACCCCGACAGCATCCGCCGCATCCGCGTAGAACTCGGCCTCAGCCACCCCTACCGCGGCCGACCAATGACCGAGGAACGCCTCCACACCATCTGGCAAATGCTCTACGACGGCTGGTCACACAAAGAGATCCACGCAACCGAAGGCGCCGACGCCGAAACCATCCGCCGCTACTTCCCCCGCACCGCCTGGACCCACCACGAAGCAGGCGAACACCGCGCAGTGCTCCGCAGCATCGAAACCGCGCCAACCTACGCGACAGGCGCCATCAAACTCGGCATCAACCACATCAACTACGACCCGATCGCAGAACGCCGCCAACACAGGCAACGCCGCACCCACAAGGCCGCAGCATGATCACCACCCAAACCCTCCCCTACGGGGCCACCAAACACCCCCGATCCAGCACCCCCGACATGCACCCAGTCCAGCGAGCCGCCAGCAGGGCCAGGACGCTCCGAAAGGGGTGGGGCGGGGTGATTGGTCATCCCGGGTTCTGACAGGCGCTTAGGAACGATTCTGAGGCGCACAAGCCACGAGTACGATTTGATCCAACTGAGGAGAAGAACATGACCAGGACCAGGGCATCAGCGAAGAAGGCCGGCACGTCGTTCGAGCGGATGGTGGCCGACTACCTCGCCGAGCACGTGGACGACAGGATCGACCGCAGGGTGAAGGCGGGGGCGAAGGACCGGGGCGACATTGCCGGGCTCCGCCACCACGGCCACCGGCTGGTGATCGAGTGCAAGAACGCGGCGAAGACGCTGCTGGGCCCGTGGGCTGGTGAGGCTGAGACGGAGCGCGGGAACGACGACGCCCTCGCTGGGATGGTGGTTCACAAACGCCACGGGAAGGGGCGGCCGGAGGACCAGTGGGTGACGCTGACGATGGGTGACCTCGTCGCGCTCCTCACGCTTTCCCGCGACCACCTGAACAACTAACAGTTGTTGCTACTGCAAGCTATAGTTGCTAGGCTGGGGGTACCCGAAAACCCCCGGCCACGCGGACTGCAATCCCAGCCGGACCACGAAAAGGAAAAACCCCGATGAGTACTCAGACTCGGACCAGAACCACCGAAGCTATTGCGGACGACATCCGCAAAGCCCCCGTCACGGGAGGCCCCGACGTGGACCTCGCCGGCCCGCTCGCCCACCACCTTCAGAGCCTCGGCTACCGCAAGCCCAAGGTCATTGGCTACATCGTCGTGGACCGTGGCGGGATCATGGTCGGTCACCAGCACAAGCACCGCGAATCAGCCCAGGCGTTCGCCGACGAGTGGAGCGACGACTGCAAGACCGCCGGTATCCACTGGGAATACCGCGTCGCTGAGATCGTCGAGACCGCCAAGTGACCGCCGAGGAAGCCATGGACAGGATCGGGAACGTGATGGAGACCTTCTACCTCGGCAACATCACCACCAACGAGGCCCTCAACCAGATCGCCCAGATCCGCGGCGCGTACCTTGTGGAGGCCGGCCAGTGACGGCCGGGGAACTCCAGGAGGTGGGCGCCATGGCCGAGCATGACACCCAGATCGTGCAGGGCCTCGCCGACCAGGTGAGGCTGCGGGGCCTGATCGCCGACACTGAAGGCGAAACCCTCGTCGCCCGGATCCACGAACGGAAACGCCTCACGACCGCGCTGGAGGCGGCCGACGCGGCATACACCCGCGCCGTGGAAGCAGCCGTAGGGCGTCGGGGTGACTGGGCCAGTGTGCAAGTCGCTGGTGAACGGGTCCGCGAATGCGAAGCCGCACTCAAGGCCGTCGCATGAGCGGGACCTTCTTCGGGCAGCACACCCACCCACGGGCGCGCAGAGCCCATAAGTGCGCCACCTGCGACCGCACCATTGACCACGGCGAGGTCTACAGCCGCCAGTTCTGCGTCTGGGACGGCATGGCCTACGCCTGGAAGCAGTGCCTCCACTGCGAAGCGATGATCCCTTACATCGATTATGACGAGTCCTTCAACGAGGACGACTACCAGTGCTGGGAGCCGCGCAACATCAAGGAACTGCGCATCAGGGTCCACCTGAACAAGCAATGGCGCAACAACGCCGGCGAGCTCTACCCGATCCCCTTCCAGAAGGCCGCAGCGTGACCGCCCAGCCTGAGACCCGTATCGAGTGGTTCGGCCGGCTCCGCGTGGACCAGCCCATCAAGCCCCGAAGTGGCGGCGAACATCAGCCACTTGCTCAGGAGTCGGGAACCAGCGCGTTTCATCCGGCGGCAGCGTGCCGTACTGATCCCGCAGATAGTCCCGGATACGTTTCGGATTCTTGCCCAACTCCCGGGCGAGATCAGCAGGGGTTATCGGATCATCTTCACTCATAGGGAGAGGTTACCCACCCATCCGCGTAGTGAACAGGACTGTTTCCACCTAATCGAAAGGGCCCCGAAGATGTGGCATTGCAACCATTGCGGGCACTGGCACGGGAACGCCAAGTGCGCCGCGATCACCCACAACGAAACCGGCGGCGCCCGCAAATGCTGCTGCACCGGGGAACCACAAGAACTCGAGGAGGCAGCGTGAGCAGTTTTGGCCAGGCAAACGAATGCGCGGGCGCCGATGACGCCCGCGCACCCCGCCCGCTACATCAGCAGGTTGATCAGGCTGACGAGGACGTACACCGCCCTCCACCCCATACAACCAACCGGGCCCGACTGCCTGCCCTTGCAATGCTTGCAGCGATGGCGCTTCTTGTTATGCGGCATGGCCGCACTCCAATCCAGCCGGCCTGCCCCGTCCTGGGTCCTTGTTTGCGCCACATGCCCGTGCAACCATGGACTCAGAGGGTACCAGCTCGTTCGGTACTTATCGGACAAGCGGCGGGCTCCCATGTTTTGCAAGGACTGGGGAGCCCGTCACTTTTTAACGGTACTCCCAAGACGACAGGTGAAACCGGAGACTCCCGAAATGTGGACTAGTTCGTGACTCCCGGATCGTCCTTGATTCTGGTCCCGGCGATCGCGCCGCAAACTACTGCTGGCGCTCCCTCACGCTCGCCTCTACAGCTAACTACCCGCAGACAAGGTAGTCACGGGTCGTTCGGAGACCACGCCGGTGTCCGGGTCAGTGAAAGGAACCCCCGGTGGATCCATGAAATCCTTCGGATTCAGGGGTGACCGCATCTCTTTCCTTAGCCTAGTGGGCGGCGCCGTCCACACGATGTCGACTTCCGCATCGTTCCAGCTGTCTAGGTCCATCTCGATCCAGAAGGACAGGTCCGCCCCGGGCGGCATGAAGGACTTGGCGACCATCCCCTGCGTGTCAGCCGGCGTGAAACCAGCCTTACAGTTTCTGGACTCGAGACGCACACGGAACGCTCCGCCGTCACCGGCATTCGAAATGCGCCCTGAGAGGTGGACGCCAGCTTCATTCACTCCAGGTACATCTTCCTCGGTCGCATAGCCGTGCATCATCACCGCCCAGTCAGCTTCGGGCTGTTCACGATGCCTGATGATGACGGCGGTAAGCCAGGAAAAGAACGCGCCGATGATCGCTGCACTGCCCACTACCGCCGCGACGGCCGCCCAAAACCATTCCTCAGTCAGAAACTTGGTGTCCTGCATTTGAACTACGACCCCCATGAAAGTGAGAAGCGATGACCGCCTCAACAAGCATATGTGGCGCTAAGAAGCGTGACGGTAACCCTTGCGGCGCTCCCCCGATCAAGGGTGGCAAGCGCTGCGTCCGGCATGGCGGCAAGGCGCCGCAGGTCAAGGCAGCAGCAGAGCGTCGACTGGCCACGGCTGCGGCGCAGAAGCAGATGGAGACAGCCGTCCGCACCCTCGGACTCCCCATCGACATCGACCCCGGGAAAGCCCTGCTGGACGAGATCCACTGGACAGCGGGGCACGTCGCCTGGCTGCGGGAGAAAGTGCAGGAGCTGCAAAACGACGATCTGGTCTGGGGCCGCACGCAGACCGACCAGGGCGTCGGGCCCCAGGGCGTCGTGGACGTAACTACCGAAAAGGCCGGCCCCTCAGTCTGGTACGAGCTCTACATGAAGGAACGCGACCACCTCGCCAAGGTCTGCTCCCTCGCACTCAGGGCCGGGATCGAAGAGCGCAAGGTCAAGCTCGCCGAATCACAAGGCGCCCTAGTCGCCGACGCCATCCGCAGGATCCTCAACGCCCTCGGGCTGTCCCTGGAGCAGCAGCGGCTCGTGCCAGAAATTGTCCCGCGTGAACTCAGGGCTTTGGCCGGCGGACGCGATATGTAGGGTCCTTCGGCGTGCCATCTTCCTTACCATCTGTTTCCGCGCTGGCCTGAGTCGGCTCGTTGCTGACTAGAAGGTCCTTGGCGCGCAGCACAATGTAATCGCCGCTCCGGGCCTTAATTTTGTGCCCGCCATATTTGGAATAGATGACAAACTGTTCGAACTTGCCGGAACGCGGCTGGGACTCAGAGGGGGCTTCCTGCGCAGCCTGCTGAACGACATCTTTTAGTACATCAGACACTAACGGCAGATCGCTTGCGGCAGTATCCGTGTAGTCAGAAGGAGGCCGCTCAACGGTCTTACGGGAAGCAATTCGTGCCGTCTTCTCATCCACGACAAGACCTAGACTCGCCAGGATCCGTGCCCGGTTCTTGGCCGCCTCGATGACGATTGGATTATTGGCTTTCATCTTCCGCACTGTCATACACCCCTTCTTCCACGGCGATGTCAACTAGCTCCTTCAATACAGACGCTACTAATAGCTTATCGCCCTCACTTGCCCAGGAAGAGGTGGCGAGGTCCGATAAAACTATTAGGCCGACTTTGATCCTGTCTTCGTCATCTGCTGTGAACTCAACGCATGCCCACGAAAATCGTTCCCACCAGTGTTCGCGGCCCTTGAATTCACGCTCACGTTCCGCCTGCTTCGCGTCGACTTCGTCCACGTGCTGCCTCGTCTTGACTCCCTGACGCCAAGCAACACGAGACGAAATGCCGACAGCCAACAGGGCAATGCCCGAAGAAATGACAGCTGCGACGCCCTGGGCAGTCCAGCTGGGCCCGAAGAGTTCCCCGATGAAGTCCGCCATGGGTTGCATAGCCCGATGTTAATGGGAGTAAGCGAAGTAGAGGTTCCGCTGAGGAGATATTTCCTCCGGAAACAACTAAAACTTGTTACACTAGCATGTACCATTCGCATTCCTAGGGGGAGTATTGGCGTCACTGAACGAACTGGTCCACCAGCTCGCACGACCACACAAAACCATGATCGAGCGGGACGGCGGCCGGAAGGAACTTGTCGATGTCCTCCCCCTGCTGCAGCAACTCCGGTACGCGTGCAAGCAGGACCAGAGGGGTGGGGCCAGCGGCCACAGCACCGGACCCAGCGCCCCACTCGCACTGCAAGCCACCATGGACTACCGAGCCATCCAGTCCGTCGTCCAGGAATGGCACGTGCACATCACCGGGCAGAACTACGGGTCCATCGAGCAGCAGCTCCTGACCTGGGCGGCATGGGCGCAGTCCCCCAGCATCGCAACGCACGAGCCCACCCATGCGGACGACTGCATGGTCTGGTGCCAGGGCTGGGTGGAGAAGATCAAGAACACTCTTCACCCGATCCGTAAGGGTGAGATCCCGGGCGCCTGCCCCGAATGCCACGCGACCGAGGCGTGGGACAACGTCGACGGGGAACGCACGAGGATCGGGCACGCCATCGCCGCGCTGGGCGGGGTCGCGAAGTGCCTCAACTGCGGCACCCAGTGGCAGGGGAAGGACCTCCACGCCCTCGCCGCCAAACTCCGCCAGGCCGAAGTCGACGCAGCAGCGAAAGCCGCTGCCATGGAAAACGAGCGACAGTTGCAATTACTACCAGCATGAGGCACAATAGTGCGCGTAGGGCATACGTGTCTCTACCGCCAGAACCCGCCAATCCCCCAGTAGGCGGGTTCTTTTGCTTGCGCGGCCCGGGTCAACACATGGTTTTGCGTACTCACCCAGTGAAGGCCGGCCGGGGTTCTACCTTTCAACCCTGCCATGGACGGACCTGCCCACACAGGCCGCGCACCCTCCCCCACCGAAAAGCCCACGAGGCTGAGGCGGGAGCACAACTGAATAGCCCGCCGGAACATGAGCCGGCGGGCCACAGACTTTTACCCGCGCAACGGCGGGCGACCGTTGCAACGCCGGACCCCGCCAAGGTGCACCACGGCGGGGCCTGGCACAAAACCACCCGGCGCGCTCACCAGTTTGTCGGCCCGCGATGGCAGACTGACTTCATGACTGAGAAAACATTCGTCCCATTCAGTATCACTGGCGTCAAGACATCGCTGGTGGGTACGCCCAGCAACGATGGTTCGCCCGGCTCAGCCCTCTACGCAGTGCCGCTTTCCCTGTCCCGGCCCCTCACCGGGGCGGAGCAGGAAGCAATGGTCGCCGTATGGGATAACCCGCCTTCTTCTACAACCATGCACAGACCTGGCACAGCGCGCTGCTACGGCACAGAATTTGTTCTCAGCAAAACCACCATTGAAGAGGTCCGGGATTACCATCTGAAGACCCTTCAAGGCGTGGTAGCAAAGGTAAACGAGCTCTCCGAGGCCCAGCACCGACGTGACGCTACCGCAGAGGCAGAACGAAAAGCCCAAGCCGAGGCCCACGCGAAGAACGTCGAGAAGATTGCTAAAGATATGGATTTTTAGCCGTAAAGGGGGCCACCCGTGACCGTGGACATGTGGGAAGCTGCGGCCCGCATGTTCGAGCCGGTCAAAGCCAAGTGGGCAACCCCCGGGGAGATGGCGCGGGCGACCAACCCGAAGACCGTCCAGACACCCGCGCTCGACCTGATCGACAAGGCCCTCGTCGAGGCATTCAACACCCCCGACTCACGCCTCATCGTCTGCATGGCCCCGCAGGAGGGCAAGTCGGTCCGGGTGGCCAACGACTTCCCCATCTGGGCGCTCACCCAGAACCCGGACCTCCGGATCGTCACCGCCTCGTATGCTCAGAACCTCGCCAACCGCAACGGCCGGGCCATCCGAAACCGGATCACCTCCACCCCGGAGATCGATCTCCGCATCGCCAACGACAACGGCGCTGTGCACGAGTGGACCCTCGAAGGCCACCAGGGCGGCGTCCTCTCCGTGGGTATCGGTGCTGGTGTGACCGGCCGCCCCGCGGACATGATGATCATTGACGACCCGATCAAGGACCGCAAAGAAGCGGACTCCGAAACGTACCGGGACAACGTGTGGGACTGGTGGACAGACGCCGCCAGCGCCCGCCTCGCGCCCGGTGCGCCGGTGATCGTCATCCTCACCCGTTGGCACCAGGACGACCTCGCAGGCCGCCTCATGGAGCGGGACAAAGAAGCCGGCTGGAAGATCCTCAACATCCCCGCCCAGGCTGACCACCGCCCCGAAAAGGGCGAGACGGACCCGCTCGGCCGTAAGCCGGGCGAGTTCATGGTCTCCGCCCGTGGCCGCACGCTCAAGCAGTGGCTCATGCGTAAAGCGACGGCCGGAGCCCGCACCTGGGCGAGCCTGTACCAGGGCCGCCCCTCCCCCGAATCCGGTGGCGTGTTCCCCGCCGAATGGGCGCGGTACTCGCAGCCGCTCTGGATCGACCAAGGCAACGGCGTCATGCACGTGCCCGGCATCGGCCGCGACGACCACGAACTCATCCAGTCGTGGGACCTCGCGTTCAAGGACACCAAATCCTCCGACTACGTCGTCGGTCAGGTGTGGCTCCGCATCGGCGTCAACGCCTACCTGTTGGACATGGTGAGGGCGCGCCTGAACTTCACCGCCACGTGCAACGCGATCGAGGCGATGTCCAAGAAGTGGCCGCAGTCGCTCGCGAAGCTGGTCGAGGACAAAGCCAACGGGCCCGCGGTCATCAACGCGCTGCAGCAACGCATCTTCGGGCTCATCCCCATCGAGCCGGAAGGGTCCAAGTACGCCAGGGCCTCAGCCATCTCCCCGCTGGCCGAGTCGCGGAACATCGTCCTGCCGGACCCGGAGCTGCTGCCCAACGTCGAGGAGCTCGTCGAGGAAGCCAAGAACTTCCCCAACAGCGCCCACGACGACACCATCGACGCACTATCGCAGGCCATCAACCGGCTCCTGCTCATGCCGCTGCTGAACCAGGGCCGGCTCATCGAACCCGACGTCTACGACGAGTACAACGCACAGGGCTGGTCGATCAGCCCGGTCTAGGAGGCCAGTATGGGCATGTTCCGCCAACTGCTGGGCCTGCAAGAGGCAGCCACGACTGCTGAGGGGAAGATCGCTGAGGGCACTGTGGCGACGCTGCAGTACCGCCTCGAGGAATCGCTCGCGCAGCTGGAGCTCGCCCGCGAGAACACCGGCTGGATGAAGCTCAGCGAGCAGTACCAGCAGGAGTTCAGCCGTGACGGTCTGATCAAGGCCGCGGAGATGGGCCGCCTGTTCGGCATCGCGAACCCGATCATCAAGCGCGGACGGGAGGTCCGCCACGCGTACGTGTGGGGGCAGGGTGTCACCATCGCAGCCGTCGACCAGGATGTCAACGATGTGGTGCAGGCGTTCATCGATGATGAGGGCAACCGGGAAGCTTTCTTCGGCGCGCAGGCCCGGCAGCAATACGAGGGCACCCTGTTCGATGAGGGCAATTTCTTCCTCACCCACTTCACGAATCCTCTAACGGGCCGGGTGAAAGTCCGGACCATCCCTTTCGACGAGATCCAGGACGTCATCACCGCGCCCGGGGACAAGGCCACCCCGTGGTTCTACCTGCGGCAATGGGTGGAGCAGGGCGCGGACGGTAAAGACGCCCAGATGAAGGCGTACTACCCTGCGCTGAAGTACCAGCCCCGCATGAAGACGCTCCGCATCGACAGTGTCCCCGTGCTCTGGGATGCCCCCGTGCGGCACGTGAAGGTCAACGCCTCGCAGAACTGGAAGTTCGGCATCGGCGACTCCTACGCCGCGATCCCCTGGGCTCTGTCTCACAAGGGCTTCCTGGAGGACTGGGCGCTGCTGATGAAGGCGCTGGCGAAGATCGCCTTCGTGTCCTCCTCGAAGACGGCGGCCGCGTCGCAGTCGAAGCGCGCCGCGCTGCAAGGCCTCGCGAATGTGCCGGCCGGTTCCTCTGTCAGCATGTCGGATGATCAGAAGATCGAGGCGATGCCGAAGTCCGGCGCGACTCTGGATTCGGAATCGTCGAGGCCGCTGGCGACCATGGCAGCGACCGCGATGGGCATCCCCGTCACGATCGCCCTGGCCGACCCGGGGCAGACCGGTGCACGCGCCACCGCCGAGACGCTCGACCTCCCCACGAGGCTGACGTTTCAGGCACGGCAGCAGCTCCACGCCGAAGTCATCCGCGACAGTGTCGGGTACGCCATCGAACAGGCCGTCATCGCGCCGCAGGGCCCGCTCCGCAGGCTCGGCACCGCAGTCCGGGACGACGACCGCCTCAAGGTCGAGTTCACCGATCCGGCCGCAGCGACCGTGGAAGTAACCTTCCCGGGCCTGGACGAGGTCGACGTGAAGGTCCTCATCGACGCGATCGTCGCCGCGGACGGCATGCCCGACGTGCCCAAGCTGCCGCTGATCCGCCTGGCGCTGCAGGTCCTCAAGATCCCGGACGTCGACGAATGGATCGAGAAGATCACCGACGACGACGGCAACCTCCTCGACACCGACACAACCGCCGGGGATGTGGCCACCAAGGCATTCCGGGACGGGCAGGACCCGGCAGCAGCACTGAAGTAGGGAGGCCCCATGGCGGTCACGGCTGAGACTCTCCGCATCGTTGACCGCCTCCGCGCCGACCTCGACAGGATGACCGACGCCCAGACCCTCGCTCTCACCCGGGCGTGGGTGGAGGCGTGGGACGTGCTGGAGCCGGAGTTCGAGACGGCTTTCGTGGAGCTCCTGGCGGGGGCTGCTGACGGGAAAGTGTCCCGGGCTGTTGCGGCGAAAAACATCCGGCTGAGGGATGCGCTGCAGCAGGCGCGGATCATGCTCAACGAGCTGGCCCGCACCACGGATGGGGTCATCACCAACGACGTCGGCACCGCGGTCCTCGACGCGCTGGACGGGCATGAGGCGCTCATCGGCTCCCAACTCCCACCCAACACGGCGGGCGCATCGGTCAGCTTCACCCGGATGTCTCCGGAGGCCCTGGCCGCCATCGTAGAACGCACCACCGAGCAGATCCACTCCGCGACCAAGCCCCTGCCGGCTGACGTGGAACGGGTCATGAAGCGGGAACTCATCCGCGGCATCGCCGTCGGTGAGAACCCAAGGGCAACTGCTCGGCGGATGCTGCAGCAAACAGAGCAGCGGTTCAACGGCGGACTCACCCGGGCGCTCACCATCGCCCGCACCGAGACCCTCGACGCGCACCGGGCAGCCACAAAGGCTTCCGAGAAGGCGAACAAGACCATTCTCGAAGGGTGGGAATGGCACGCCTCTCTCACCGCCCGCACTTGCCCCTCTTGCTGGGCCAAGCACGGCACCCGCTACCCGCTCGACCAGGACGGGCCCAACGATCACCAGAACGGCCGCTGCGCCCGCGTCACCATCACCAAGTCGTGGAAGGACCTCGGCTTCGACATCGAGGAACCACCCTCTCTGACACAGGACGCGCAGGCAGTGTTCAACAACCTCACCCCGGAAACGCAGCGCGACATCATGGGCCCGAAACGGCTGGAGCTGCTGCAGTCCGGTGAGATCTCCTGGGCGGACCTGTCCACCAAGAAGGCCACGGCCGGCTGGCGGGACTCCTACACCGCCACGCCCGTCAAGGATCTCGCCGCTTAGGTCCCGTCGCTGAGGGACGGCTCGTACTGCACGGCACCGCACCACTTACACGCCACGGACATCGATCCGCCCGTCGACCGCAGATAAATCCCGTGGACCTTCCAGTCGTGCCCGGGGCACTCCCCAGGCACGCCCGCACTGTCGTTCCGGTCGTCAAGGCCCACACACCCATTTTAGGAGGCTGTCAATGGCCAAGCTCATTCACGAGGCAGGGACGCTCAGTACCGCTGGCGGCCCCGGGAAGCTCCTCATCCAGCTCATCACTCCCGGCTGGGGTTCCTCCGGCTACTACTCCCCGGAGCTGCTGGAGCAGGCAGCCGCGGATAAGGTCTTCGCCAAGGGCACCCAAATGCACATCGACCACATGTCCACCACGGAGCGCCGCGAGCAGCCCGCAGGTTCGGTCAAGACCCTCGCCGCAGTCCTGACAGAGGACGCCGTGTGGGACGGGGAACGTCTCGTCGCCGAGGCGATGCTCGGTTCCCAGTACCGGGACGTGATCACCGAGTTCGCCGAGTACATCGGGACCTCGATCTCGGCAGGGGCGGACGTCACCATCGGGGAGGCCGAGGGCCGCAAGGGAACCATCGTCGAGAAGCTCTACCCCGACGCGCTGAACCGGGTGGATTTTGTCACCGTCGCAGGCCGTGGCGGGAAGGTCGAGAAGGTCCTCGAGTCCATCGCTGGCCGCGCAGTCGAGGCCACCGCGAACGATGTCCGCGAGGCCATCAGCAAAGCCGTCCGCGACGCCTACGAAGACGACGGCGTGTGGGTGTGGGTCCTCGACTACGACGACTCGAGTGTCTGGTTCGCCCAGGAATCTGCCGGTGAAGCGAAGACCTGGCAGCAGACCTACTCGATCAGCGACGTCACGGTCGAACTCACTGGCGACCTCGTCGAGGTCCGTCGAGTCACCAACTACGTCCCCGTAGAAACTCCCTCGCAGGAGTCCAAAGATTCCCCGCCGGTCCCGGCTGGGGTTACCGAAAATGAAAAGGAGCCACCCATGGCCACCATTCAGATTGAGGAAAGCGTCCACGCTGACCTCGTCGCACAGTCCGGCCGGGCCACCGCGCTGGAAGCAGAAGTATCCGCCGCCACCAACCGCGCCACCACGGCTGAGGCTGGCCTGACCGAAGCGAACGACGCGGCCGCCGCCGCCGTCGTGGAAGCCGCGTTCACCACCGCCGGCATCTCCGCCCCCAAGACCGCCGCACGGCTGTCCAAGGGCTACCCGGTGAAGGAGAACGGCGTCCTCGACGCCGAGGCACTCGCCACCGACGTCGCCGAGTCCATCGCCGAACTGCAGGTCGCCAACGGCGCCGGCACCGTCCGCGGCGTGGGGCACACCGACGCCAAAGAGGCCATCACGATCACTGACGACGACGTCGTCAACGCGCTCTAAGGGAGTCACCGACCATGGCTAAGAACCAGCGTTACACCCACAACCGCCACATCTCCCTCACCGCGCCCGCCGGTGGCGCCGTCTCCGGCAACCCGTACCGGATCGGCCAGTACGTGGGCGTGGCCCAGACCAGCGCCGCGGCCGGTGAGAAGTTCACCCTCTGGCTGGACGGCTCCTACGACCTGACCGTCACGGGCGCCCTGACCGAAGCGCAGCAGGTCTACATCACCGGCGCCAACGCCCTCACGGCCACCGCGACGGGCAACTACCCGTTCGGTGTCGCCAACGCCGCCAAGGGCACCGGCTCCGGCGTCGTCGAGGTCGCACCGCACGGCAAGATCACCAACACCGCCGCCCTGGCATAAGGAGAATGACAATGGATCTGTTTGACAACAAGGGGTGGCGGAAAGCCCCGACCCGCGAAGAGCGGGTCTTCGAGGCCGCCAAGTTCTTCGGCCAGGGCCGCTCCGGCGGCGCGATCGCCCAGGCCGAGGTCGCTGAAGCTTTCAGCACCTCGGACTTCCCCGTCCTCCTCGGCGCCGCCTTCACCAAGAAGGCTGTAGCCGCGCAGAAGGCGGCCGTGGACGAGTTCGAGCCGGTGCTAACGCACACCACGGCCCCGGACTTCGAGCGTCACAAGCTCATCGACCTGTGGTCCGGCGACGAGTTCGAACGCGTCCGCGAGGGCGAAGAGTACAAGGGCGGCACTCTCAACGAGACCGACCTGACCCACGGGACCGCCAAGTACGGCAAGTCCTACGGGCTCACGTTCGAGCTGCGCCTCCGCCGCCTGTTCACCGACCTCGCGAACTTCCCGACCCTGCTGGGGTCCGGCGCCGTCAAGGCCAAGAACAGCGCTGTGGCCGAGCTGCTGGTCGAGGCCGGCGCCTGGGACCCTGCGTTCTTCGACACGGTCGCGAACGTGGCCCTCACCCCGGAGTCCCTGGACGCGGCACTCAAGGAGCTCGCGCTCCGCGAGGACCACCGCGCCGACCTGGTCGACACCACCAACCTCGTCCTCATGGTCGGTCCCGCCCTGCAGTCTGAGGCGAACCGCATCCTGAACGCCGAGAAGCTCAGCATGGAAGTGACGGTCGGTTCGAAGGTCACCAAGACCGAGATCGCCAACCCCTTCCGCGGCGTCGTGACGCTGCTAGTCTCCCGCCGCCTGGGCAAGTCCCTCGGCGCGAACCAGGGCAAGGCGTGGGCGCTGGTCCAGGGCAAGGGCTCGACCCTTCCCTCGATCATCGACACGGGCCTTGAGGGTCACGACGGGAACGTCGACATCCGCGTCAAGCGCGACCAGGGCGAGGCCGTCGGCGGCGGCCAGATCAGCATCGAAGAAGGCAGCTTCAACGATGACACGATCTGGTACCGCGGCCGGACGTTCTTCGGCATCGACAAGGGCTTCACCACGGGCGTGTACGCGTCCAACGGCGGCGCCTAACCAACTTCCGGAGTGACCGGGCCATAACGGGGCGGCTGATCATCATCCCTCCCGGGCGGCCCTGCTGGGCAAATCAATCCAGCAGGGCCGCGCACTCCGGACCCCCATAACTTCACAGGAGGCGCGCCTTGAGCGAGCAGGTCTACGACGGCGGCACGCCGGACAGCGAGTTCTCCACCACGGACGGCGTGATCGATTACGCCACGGCCGCGGGCAAGGTCCGCCTCTACATCACGGACACCGACGACACCCCCGCGAACCGGCTGTTCACCGACGCGCAGCTGACCGTGTTCCTGAACATGAACGCGGACAACGTCTACCGGGCCTCCGCGCAGGCACTCCGCGTCATCGCAGCGTCCGAGGTGCTCACCTCGAAAGTCATCCGGACCCAGGACCGGGCGACCGACGGCGCGAAGGTCTCCGCCGAGTTGCGGGCCCTCGCAGACCAGTACGACGCGAAGGCCAACGCCGACGACGCGGCAGCCGCTGAGGGCTTCTTTGACGTCGTCCCGTTCGGCGACGCTGCCAAGCCTGAGGGCGCGGAGTGGAGGTACTAGATGCCGCTCCCAAACACCCGGGTGATCCCAGCGAACTGGGCTGAACACCACCGGGGCGCAGCCACGGGCACCCAAACCGCCGTTGTGGAGTGGTTCCACCGCGGTGCACCCGAACCGTGGCCGCTCCCTGATGGCTGGACAGGGCCAGAACCGTTCCACCAGTGCACAGCCAACGTCCAGCAGATCAACACCGTCACCGGCGCGCTGGTCGCGGACCAGCCCCTGCAGGAACGCAAATACCTAGTTTCCATCCCCATGGACGCCCCGGAGATTCGGGCAGGCGAACAGGACGGCGACTTCTGCAAGGTCACCGCATCCTCCGACCCGCTCCTGATCGGCCGGACCCTCAACGCCACTGACGTGCAGCACGGGGCGCTGATGTGGGAACGCGACATCGTCTGCACCGACACGCTCACCCAGAACTGAGGCGGCCATGGACATCGACGCGTCCGACTTCAACAAGCTCGCCACATCGTTCACCCAGGCAGCAGCGAACATTGGCCCCGGCGCCCAGGCAGTGGTCCGCAAGACGACTCTGGACGTCGAGAGGGACGCGAAGTCTTTCGTGCCCGTGGACACAGGAAACCTGAAAAGCTCCATCGGCCACTCCGACCTCCGCACCGTCGGCCAGTCCGGGGTGCTTGAGGCCGAGGTAGGGCCAACCGCCGAGTACGGCGTGTACGTCGAATTCGGCACAAGCCGGAAGGGGCCGGCCGCGTTCATGGGCCCGGCACTGGACCGGCAGACTCCGGTCTTCACCCAGGCCATGGAACAACTCGCGGAGAGGACAGCCAATGGCGGCACCTAGTGGAGCGTTCCTCTTCGCCCGGGTTCAAACCCAGATCCAAGGCCTCGCCCACCTCTGGCCCGGGAACGTGTTCGACACCAACGTCCCCACCACCCTGCCAAAGGACGCGAGCGGGTACATCCGGCCGTACGTCGTGATCTTCGCAGGAGCGCCGACTGACCTGCCCGGTGAGCGGGACCTGACCATGCTCACCGACGTGGACATCAGCGATTTCCGCTTCCAGACCAACTGCACCGGCCCCACCGGGAGCCATTCCCGGGTCCTTGCCGACCAGGTCCGGCTGGCCCTCACGAATCTTCCCATCGGCGCCGGGTTCATCAAGCCCGATCCAGACGGTTTCCGTACCGATGTGATCGCAGACAACCAGGTCACCCCGGCCCGGTTTTATATGCCACTGATGTGGCGACTCACCACCAACTAAGGAGGCCCACCGTGGCAACCCGCACCCAGGTGACTGAACCCGCCACACCCGTGGACACGGTCACCGAACCCGCCATCCCCGAAACAGTCGAGGGCCGCGAGCACGACCCCCGCAAGTTCGTCTACGTCTACAACACGGAGACGGGCAAGAAGCTCGACCGGCCAGTCCCGGAAACTTGGCTCGACGGCCGGTTCCCGCAGCTCTCCCTCACCCCGTCCAAGAAAGCAGGCAAGTAAGCCATGGGCCAGAAAATGCTCACCGACGCGAACCGTCGGCTCATCTTTGTTCCCGACCTCGCGAACTACCACTCCCCCACCCTGCCGGAGCTGACTGGCGCCGGCGTGCTGGAGCTTTCCTGCAACGTGACCGCCGCGAACTACGCACTCGGTTCCACCGGTGACGACGCGATCAACGACCCCGCAGCGTGCGCTTCTTCGAACTCCACGGTTCCTGGCCGCACGAACTACGAGGCCGCGTTCGACATGTTCCGCTGGAAGGACGCCGCCGACGACAAGGCGTGGACCACGTTCACCGGCAAGGGCATCGAGGGCTACCTGGTGGAGCGCATCGGCCAGATCGCCGATGGCGAGAAGGCCCACGAGGTTCCCTTCGCCGCCGCCGATGAGGTCCGGGTCTTCCACGTGCTGACCGGCACCCCGCAGGTCCTCTCCCCGTCCGGCGCAGGTTACGAGAAGTTCAAGGTGAACTTCTCGGTGCAGGACAACGTGGACGAGCGCGCAGTAGTCGCCGCCGCGTAACAAAGCCGGGTGGCTGGGCGTATTCAGGCTCCGCCCAGCCACCCTTTCCACCACTTGAGCCTGCAGCAACCCACAACTTAGGAGCCTGAAACCCTATGACCACCGAAGAATTCAACCTCGACAACTGGCTCGACGGCATCCAGCGCACGGAACGCTCCGTCACCCTGTACGGCCGCCCCGACCTGCTGGCTGACATCGACGAGCTCGAAGCGCAGCAGCGCGCCACCGCCGACACTCCCGAAGAGGACCGCGCCGCCGGCGAGTCCACCGGTGGGAAGCTCCAGGAGAAGATCGACGCCCTCTACCTCGCTCTGGACGCATCGAAGCTGGTCTTCCGCGTGTCTTTCCTGGACGACCAGGAACAGAACGCCATCGAGGAGAGCGCCAAGTCCGACATGAAGACTGAGGCTGACGCCGCCGCCGCTGCCGCCCGCAAAGAGGCGCGAGAGAAGTGCAAGCGCCTGGAGATCACGCAGCCGAACGAGATCAACACCATCGCCCGGAACATGGCCAACGCAGCAGCGGACAAGGTCATCGAGCGTGAAGTGTCGATCCGCACCATCGCCGCCGCCGTGGTTTCGCCGCGGCTTTCAGTGGAGCAGGTCCGCAAGCTGTACACCAAGGTCGGCGACTCGCAGATCGCTCTGCTATCCCGGGCCTACTCCCGCGCATCAGTAGAGGCTCCTCAGGTGACCGTCCCAAAATCGTTGAAGCCCTCGCAGACCGACGAAACGGGCATATCCTCCTAGAGGCCCGCACCGCCCGGGACTGGAAGGTCCCGCAGACGGTCATGCGGGGCCGCAAGGACGACGGCGTGTGGAGCTACGTGGACCGGGTCATGGCCCTCGCCCTCACCGCATACGAGGACGGGCTGTGCCCCGGCTGCGGGCTCCACCACTCCGTCGCCCGCGGAGACCACAACGTCGGCCGGCACGAGGCCGACGACCAGGTCATCTGCGAAGGCTGCGCCCCGATCGAGGCGATGAAGGCGGAGAAGAACCGGACCACGTTCCCCGGCCAGAAGATCGTCCTCCGGGAGGTCGAGGGCTGGGACTAGCGGTTCGCGTTCTTCTTCACGTAGCCGAGGATCGCGAGCAGGATCCCGACCACCACCATCGCGAACGCCAGAAACGGGTTCCCGGCGCCTCCTGACACGAGTGCGATGAAGTAAATAACCACGCCAAGGATGGCGATCATCGCGCCCCATCCGATAAGAGCGTCCCCGGGCTTCTTAGTCTGTGCAGTCATCCCTGCATCAAACCACAACTGAATCAAGATGGAGGGTCGCCGTGGCTGAACGCTCCGTAGTTGTCCGGATCCGCGCCGAAATTGGTGAGTTCCGGAAGCAGATGCAGGAGGCCTCCAAGGTCACGGAACAGGTCGGGAAGACCGCGACCGAGACGGCCGGGAAGTCGACCAGTGCACTCGGCCAGATGGTGCAGTCCGCGAACCGGCACGAAGAAGCCTGGACCAAGTCCGGCGGGGCCCTACTCGGCTTCGGCGCCGCTGTCGGAATCGGCGTTGGTCTTGCCATCAAGTCCTACATGGACTTCGACAAAGCCATGTCCGAAGTCCAGGCAGCCACGCACGCATCCGCCGGGGACATGGAACAGCTGCGCGCCGCGGCGATCAAGGCCGGCGCCGATACGTCCTACTCGGCACGCGAAGCCGCTGACGCCATCACGGAGCTGTCTAAGGCTGGCGTCTCCACGAAGGACATTCTCGGCGGCGGCCTGGCCGGTTCCCTGTCGCTGGCCGCTGCCGGGTCCATCGAGGTGGCTGACGCCGCTGAGCTGGCTGCCACGGCCATGGTCCAGTTCAAGCTCAAGGGCGACCAGATCCCCCATCTCGCGGACCTCCTGGCCGCCGGTGCGGGCAAAGCCCAGGGCTCAGTGGAAGATCTCGGGAACGCTCTGAAGCAGGGCGGCCTGATCGCCGCCTCGACAGGTTTGTCCATCGAGGAAACCACGGGCGGGTTGTCTGCGTTCGCCTCAGCCGGGCTCATCGGCTCCGATGCAGGTACCTCTTTCAAGACCATGCTGATGGCCCTGACGCCGAACTCGAAAGAGGCAGCGGCGGAGATGAACAAGCTGGGCATCTCCGCATACGACCAGCAGGGCAAGTTCATTGGCTTGTCCAAGTTTGCCGGGGTCCTCCAGAACTCCATGAAGGGCCTGACCGACGAGCAGCGCAACGCGTCGATGAAGATCATTTTCGGGTCCGACGCTGTCCGCGCCGCCAACGTCCTGTACGAGCAGGGCGCTAAGGGCATCGCGGACTGGACCGCCAAGGTCAACGACTCCGGATACGCGGCCACTACCGCAGCAATCAAGCAGGACAACCTTGCCGGGGACATTGAAAAGGTAGGCGGGTCCCTGGACTCCGTGTTCCTCAAGTCGGGGTCCGGAGCGAACGAGGTACTCCGCTCGCTCGCCCAGAGTGCGGACGCGCTGCTGGACTCGATCGGCCAGATTCCTGCCCCTCTACTGCAGACGGGGCTAGGCCTGACGGCCACAGCTGGCGGCGCGCCCTGGTTGGCGGCGCCTTCCTGACTACGTTCCCGAAGGTCCTTGAGACGAAGCGGGCCTTCGATGAACTCGCGGAGTCCTCACCCAAGCTCGCGGGCGGGCTCGGCAAGGTCGGTAAGGCCGCGACCATAGCAGCTGGTGGGCTTGTTGCGCTGCAGGTTGCCGGAGCGATCTCCAAGATCTGGGAGGGGGACAGAAAGAGCGTTGAGGACTATGCTCAGGCGTTCCTCACTCTGAAAATGTCGACCTCAGACCTTGACGATGTCGTGCGGAACACAGGCGGGCTCGGCACTCAGATCAACGGCGTTGGTGACGCGCTGGTCCGGGTGAACGAGTTCAACTGGTACGACAATCTGAACAACTGGGCCGGCGACATGGTTGGCGGCACCTCTAGGACGCAGCAGTTCCGGGACAGCGTCAAAGGCCTTGACAACACCCTTGTGTCCTTGGTGCAGAACGGCGGAGCGCAGAAGGCGGGCGAGTCGTTCAAGATCCTCACGGATGAAGCGAACAAGTCCGCCGAGGCGCAGGGCAAAACTGGCCTGTCGACAGAGCAGATGCTGAAGCTGATGCCGCAGTACACCGAGGAGCTAAAGCGGCAGGGCACGGCCCTTGGGCTGAAGCTGACGAGTGAGGAACTGCACCAACTGGCGCTGGGCAAGATCCCTCCGCGTATGCAGGAGATCCAGTCCACGACAGAGGGTGCTGCTGCTGCCGAGGCCTACCAGGCACAGGTCTCGGAAGAGGCTGCCAAGAAGCTCGAGGACATGGGCCTCGCAGCGGACGGTACAGTCGTGTCGCTCTCCAAGCTGCTGGACATCATGTTCCAGACGGGCCTTGCCACCCTCTCGGCGCGTGACGCCGAGTCGGCTTACCAGGAGGCTCTGGATGGGCTGAAGGTCAAGATCGACGAGGTCAACGCCTCACAGTCCGCCGGGAACGCGGTGCTCGATGCCGCTACCGGCTCCTTCGATCTAACGTCGGCGGCCGGGCGGGGTGCAAGCGCCGTTTTTGGGGATGTCGCACAGAAAGCGATCGCCACCACCCAGGCGATGGCGAACAACGGGGCGACGCAGGACGAGCTGGGCGTCAAGCTCGGCAATACCTACAAGTCCCTGTACGACACGGCCCGGGCCTTCGGTGCGTCCGAGGAGAAAGCAGACGACCTGGCAAGGTCGGCCCTGTCGATCCCGAAGAACGTGCCTATCGAGACGGCGATCCAGAACTACGCCGACACCATGGCCAAGGCGCAGAACGTCAAGGGCGCCGTCGAAGGAATCCCCTCGCGTAAGGATGTCCTGATTGCGATCCGCGAAGAGACGCACCGCATCAACTATGAGCAGCGCGTGCGGCTGGCTGACGGCGGGGAGCCTGAAGGCGGCGGCCTGTACGGTTCCGATCGGTACATGGGCGGGTTGGTCGGGTTCGCCGGCGGCGGAAAGGTCCCAGGGGTCCCGCCTCGCAACCCTTATGTGGACAACATCCGGGCAGTAACGCAGAACGGATCTCCCTACAACATCCGTTCCGGCGAGTGGATTATCAACGAGCCGCAATCCAAGCGGAATGATCACTGGCTGCGGGCAGTCAATGACGGCCTGAACTTGGACGACGTATTCGCGGGCCAGTACTCCGCGCCGTCGAAGTCCATGGCTGGCGGGTATGGGCAGGTCCAGTCCTTCAGCGGGTACAGCCAAACGGCCGTTTCTGCAGGGGGCGGGCAGGGTGGTCCGCTGGAACTCGTTGGCCGGCTTGAACTCAACGCCGACGCCACGTGGGCAACCTTCCGTGGTGTCGCCCGGCAGGAAGCTGCGGGGGCTATTGCCACGGCGGACGGCCAGTCGCGTTTCATTAGGAAGGGGTGACCAGTGGTCGCTGTGACAGTTGAAGCGCTGATGGGCGCACCCTGCGACCGTGCCGGCATCACGATCACGGGCTTGGGTGTGGGAAATTCCCTCATCACCCTCTGGCGGATCGCGGACGGGGCCCGCGCACCGGTGTCCGGATACAGGCGGGTCACGATGAACGACGCCACATACGTCACGGACTTCTACTGCCCACTGGGCAGGGACGTCCGATACGAGGTGGAGGTGCTCAGCGGGCCGCTGGGCACCTCCCGAACCACCTCCGCGCCGGTGTTCCTCCCATCGACCACGGGGTGGATTAGCGACGCGATGGTCCCCCAGAGCTCGGTCCCCGTGGTGGGGCAGCGCAAGCACGACGGCGACATTTACCTCCGTGCCCAAGCGTTGCAGTCGATGGAATACAACGCCGACGTGTCCATCTTCAAGATCATGGGCTCGGCCAAGCCCATGGCCCTGTTCGGCGAGCGGATGGCGGAGATGGGCCTGGACACGTCCATCGGCACCCGCTCAGCAGAGCAGAACGCCCAACTGAAGAAGCTCCTGAGGTCCACGGCGCAGCTCGTGTTCCGGCCCCTCCCGGAATGGGGTGGGCTGGAGTTGGAAGGGACCATGCACCTCGCGAACGCGAAGGCACGGCAGACCCCGGTGAACGTCATGATGGGCGGCAAACTCACGTGGTGGGACCTTGTGTCCGACGTCGTGGAGGCCCCTGCGATCAGGGTCCTCACTGCAACGTTCAGCTACGGCGACGTGAACATCCTGATGTCCACCTACCAGCAGAAGCAGGACCTGATGGCGGGCAAAACCTACCTGGATGACCTGAAGAACCCGATCGGAGGCTGACCGTTGCGTCCTATCGATGAAGCCACTGACCGGGCCCTTGAAGGTTCCCGCCCGGCAGACACACTCACCGTGTGGGCGTGGCGCGGCGGGTCGCTGGTCCTGCCCGAACCCTTGGATGTCATTGACTGGGGCGGGCAGGACAGCGCCGGCGACAACGTCAAGATCGGCCAGCAGGTGTCCCTGACCGTCGCGGACCCGGAAGGGAAACTTGGTGCGTGGCGGTTTGATGACGCTCTCGGTGTCGGTGGCACGCAGCTGCAATTCATCTACCGGGTGGGCGGCGCCGGGGCGGTGAACTTCGGCCGGTTCCGGATCGCGGACAACACCCCGGACGAGGTCATCGACTGGCGGCCCATTGACGAGTACGGGTACGCGCAGCCGGACGGGGTCCTTGGGCCGCACAAACGGTTCCGGCCCATCGTGAAAGCGGTGGTGAAGCTCGAAGCGGTGGACCTCACGTTCAACGCTGACATCGACAAACTTGAAGGTCCGGAGTCGCCGGGGCCACAGGCTACGACGCTGTCCGAGTTCCGACGCCTCACACAAGAACACTTTCCCGTGGTCGTGGATGAGGGTGTGGAAGACCTGCCGGTGTCCCGGCTCCTAGTCTTTGACCGCGAACGCCTCGAGGCGGGCCAGGACCTCCTGGCGCGGGTAGGGGCGCGGTACCGGATGGGCGGGGACGGGGAGTGCCACGTCTACCCCCGCAACGGACCGCCGGTGTGGCGGGTAGAACCGGGCAAGTGCATGGTCAACGTCAAGCGGAAGCAATCCATTGACGGGCTGAAGAACGCCTGGGTGGTGGAAGGCAAAGACGCGGCCACGGACGCACCAGTCCGCGCTGTTGTGTACATCGAGGCCGGTCCGCTGCGTTTCGGCGGTGACCACGGCAAAGCCCACACTTTCTACACCTCCGAAATGATCACCACCTACGAGCAGGCAGTCGCCTACGGCGAACAGATGCGCGACGAGTTCCTCGAATCACTCGCCATTGAACTGTCGGTTGACGTGTCCCCCCGGCCTGAGCTGCAGGCCGGGGACCGCATCGAGGTCGGCTACCCCCTCGCAGTGGGGCACGTCGCCTACCTCCTGGGGACCATCACCGGGATCCGCAGGTCAGGGACCAACGTCCCCGGCCCCACCACGCTGACCGTCTCCTGCTCTTACACCGACGTCATCGCCGCGCTGTCACGCACCGAATGGGCCGACCACATCACGGCGGGCCTGCCTGAACTCACCTGGGACAGGATGCCCGCGACCTGGGGCGCCCTCCCGGACATCATCTGGAACGACTTGCCCTAGGAGGCCCCGTGGATGGTTTCAAACACACGCTTGAGGCCATCCCGGAAGGTAGCACCCGGCGCACGTACGGGACCGCCTATTGGGACGGTGCGACGTGGGCGGTGAACATCGGCGGGAAGCTTGTGGGCTGCCGCTGGTTGGACCCGATCCAGCCGGTCCAGGGCGGCAACCTGCTGGTAGACATCACCAACGAGGGCCGCGGGCAGTACAGCGCCTGGGTCATGGGCGGCTACACCGACCAGCCCCGCCCCTCCACGGGCACGGTAACGGACTTCCTCCCGGCCGGCCCGTCGAACCGTGTGGTCTTCACGGGCGCTGACGGCATCTCCTACACCACGGACAGGGCCATCGGCTCCTACGACCTCGGGGACCCGGTCTACATTACGTGGGACGCGGCCACCCCCACGGTCATCGGGAAGATCCAGACCGTGGCTAAACCACCGGAAGCCCCGCCACCACCACCGCCTCCCGTGGTGGCGTCGGGTGAAACCCCGCTAATCGCCTCAGCCTCAGACACCTGGTGGGGGCCCGGCGGGTGGGGGTCCTACGCCACGAGCCGCAACGGTGGCGAGGACGTCTACACCGGCACGTGGGCGGGCAACACTGTGACCGGGGCATGGTTCTACGGCGCGCCACGGCCGGAGCTGCAGGGCAAAACCATCACCCGGATCCGCCTGCGCCTCCCAGCCAGGATCTCCGCCGGCAACTACAACGACCCAGCAGTGATCCACATCTACGCCCACACCAGCGGCGCCCGCCCCGGCGGCGACGTCAACCGCGTGGCAGGCCCGCACGACTTCACCGTCCCGGCGCGTTACGGCGGCGGGTGGACCGACCTTCCCATCAGCTTCGCCGCGGCCCTCGTCGGCGGCGGCGGTATCAGCATCGCCGGGAACCCCTACGCCGGATTCAATTCCCGTTTGGACGATCCCGAATCCGGAAAACTCATCCTGAACTGGAGCGCATAATGCAGACCCTCGAGAACGGGATCAAGGTCCCCACGAACAGCGACGACTACGACCTGACCAACGACCTCGCGGAAATGGGTGACACCACGAACGTGATTGTCCTCGTCTCCGGTCAAACGCAGCGGGACGGGCTCACGAAATACTCAGGCCTTACGGTGCGGCGCCTGGACCTGGCCGGCTGCCCCACCGAGGTGTGGGACGGTGCCAAATGGCACCGTTCCCCCGTCATCGCATCCACAGAACTTGTCGAGGACGGCTTCTGGGACATCAACGGCGGGCTCATGCGCACCGTCACTGACGGGTTCACCCAGGTCACGGCGTCCTTCCAGATGACCCGAACAGGCCCGGATATTCCCGTTACCACGGGTGACAGCGTGATCATCATTGGTGCCATCCCTGCCGGGTTCCGGCCACCATCGAACGCCTCGTTCATAGCCGTGGTGCATTCCAACACCGGGTCCTTGTACGCCCAGCCGCAGCTCATCCTCAACAGTGGCGGCTCCATCGTGGCCCGCTCCACATCCGGCGGGCCCATCACACTCGGCACAGGGTACACAGTTTTCGTTTCCATCAGCTGGACCATCTGATGCCTACACACGTCTACCAGCCCACCCGCAACCCTGCCCGGTGGTATGACCGACTCCTGGTCCATCCCTTCGACAACGCCATCGGCGTGCTCTGCTTCCTGTTCGGCGCGCTCATGGTCGCGGCCCTCGCGTCCGGGGGCAGCTACAACCCTTCCTCGAGCATGATGCGGCTGCCCGCCCATATCGGCTTCGTGGTCTCGGCATGCCTGACCGTCGGCGGCTGGCTGTCCCTGCTGGGGTTGCACTGGACCGGTGAGACCGTCAGCCGCGGCTGGCACATAGAACGGTTCGGCTGGCTGTTTGTGACCGCGGGGCTCGCCGGGTACGGCATCGCTGTGGCGTTCCACTTCCCGGGCGCCACATCCTCGTGGATGGTTCCCTTGGGCCTGGCCGCGGCCGCGCTGCTCCGGTTCCTGTCCCTGATCCTGATCGAGCGCAATACCAGAACCACACTGGCTGCTGTGCGGGAGGAGTCACGGGGGACCGAATGAGTGAACAGACTGTCGTGGCCATCGTCGTTGCCCTGTTCGCCGCACTGGGCGGTGCAGGGTTCTGGGGATATATGGCCAACCGCAAGGAGGCCCCCATCAAGAAGCGTGACGCGGACGTCGCCGCAGCCCACGTCTCCCAGCAGATGGCCCTGGCCGTAGCAGATGACCTCCGCACCGATGTCACCAGGCTGCGCGCCGACGTCGATCTGGAACGCAAAGAGCGCGAAAGCCTCGGCGGCGAAGTCCGGGAGCTCCGGGCCAAGGTCGAAGCGCAGGCTGACACCATCCAGTCCCTCCGCCGGGCTGTCCGCGCCTTCCGCGACGCATGGGCCAACCTCACCGCCAACTGGCACGTACTCCGCCTGCAGGACAACCCGCCCCAGCAGCCCTACATCGACCTGAAAGAGGAGGCCGCCCCGTGACGCTCACACTCCAAGCGATTCAGGACAGACAGGGCGCGTGGATCCCCCAGGTGCAGGGCCGGTACATCAACATGGACTGGAACCCCACCAACCAGGGATTCGGCGCACAGTGCTGGGACCTCGCCGCGCACTGGTCGCAAATCCTGGGCTTACCGGTCATCAACACCGGAGACACCGGCCTGAAGCGGGGGCGGTGGCCGGGCTGGGCGGGCAACATGGTGGACTGCTTCCCGCAGACCCCGGAGATCGCCGCCGCCTACGAGCTGATCAGTTCCGACGCCGCCGGCCAGCTCGGCGACATCCCGGTGTGGGGCGACTCCTACTGGTACTACCCCGCCACGCACGTCGCCGTCCTGGTCCGGGACAGCGGCGCCCAGCTGCTGTGCATGTCCCAGAACAGCACCTCCTCCCGGGCAGACAACCCCTACCCGCAGTGGAGCTCCGGCCCGGCAACCATCCAGTACCTGCCCCGCCAGGGGCTGATCGGTTTCATCCGGCCCCGCACCACGGCCGCCCTCAACTACTCAGGCACCATCACACCCTTGGAGGCTCTCATGGCAAAACTCGACGACGACGACCGGAACTGGATGCAGGCCAACCTGCTCACCAAAGCCGATGGCGGCACGCTCCGCAAGGATCTGGAGTGGCAGAACGCCCAGTACCTGAACAAGGACGACGGCGCGTACATGAACAACCAGCGCGACCTGCAGTACCTGCATCTGATGGAGGCTGCCGGCAAGACCCTGAACAAGGACGACGGCGGCTACATCGTGGGCCTGATCGAGGCCACTCGCCCCGGGCAGGCTGACCCGCAGGCCGTCGCGGAAGCCCTGAAGGGCATCATCCCCCAGACAATCGCCGTGGAAGTCCTCGCCGCCCTCGGCAAGGCCCTCGCCCCGGCAGTGCAGAACGGAGAGCAGGACAATGGCTGACCATCGCGCAGAGACGACCACCCAGGCGCAGTACCCGTGGCGGGCGGTCATCCGGACCATCGTCCAGGTTGGCATCCCCGCGTTCCTCGCGTTCGCGCTGCTGCTCCCGGAGATAGTCCAGGCGTTCCTGGACCAGTTCGGGGAGCAACTCCCTGAAGGGTTCCGGCTGTGGCTGCTGGGCGTGGCCGCCCTCGTCACCGGCGTGGCGGCCGTGATCACCCGCATCATGGCCCTCCCCCGCGCCATCGACTTCGCCCGCCGCTATCTCCCCTGGCTCGCGCCCGACAAACAGTAGGAGGCCGGCATGGCCGTTGAGGTAACCCCGAACGGATTCAAGAAACCGGACAGCGCAACGGAACTGGTCAAGCGCGGCGCCGAGATGATCGCTGACAACGCACAAACGGCTGAGGAACTGATCGCCGCCCTGCAGGAGCGCATCCCTGCACACTACGACGGCGGCACACCAACCTCGGTGTACGCCACGGAACAATTCATGGATGGAGGCGGTGTCTGATGGCACAGCGCATACAGCTCCGGCGGGGCACAGCAGAAGAGTGGGCAGGCGCGAACCCGGTGCTCGGCCTGGGCGAGCCGGGTGTGGAATCTGACACCGGCAAGATGAAACTGGGCGACGGGGTCACGGCATGGAATGGCCGGCCCTACGCCTCTCAGGGGGAACCCGGAGTTCAGGGCCCTCCGGGGGTTGCTGACGACGCTTCCGTGGCCCAGCAGGTCACCTCCGGGCCCGAAACCATTGCGGCACTTTCTGCCACTTATGGGACGGTCCTGGTCTACTCCGGTGGGGCTTATCCGGCCCGTCCTGCCGGGGCTGTTGCGGTGACATACATTGGCCCGGTGCAGCCCACAACCTGGCTGGCTAACGACATCTGGAAGGATAACTCCTGATGGGAGCCCATGACGCAACGGTCATCAACGCAACCACCTACGGGCTCGCCAAGATCGGGTACGGCCTCACAGGCGGGGTGCTCCAGATCGGCGGCGACGTATCGTCGCCTGCCGGAACCCTTGAAGCTTGGGTCAACACCACCCACTCCGGGGCAATTAGCGTTGCAGTTGGCAACAGTGGCAGCCAGCTCTGGCTGGGCAAGGACAATACCGGCAAGGCAGCGTTCGGACGCCCCGGGCTCGCGGTCAGCAGCACGGTCCCGATTAATGACGGGCTGTGGCACCATCTCGCACTGACAGTGTCAGGGACCGTTTACACACTGTGGGTAGACGGCGTGAGCGCGGCAACCAGCACCCACACGTCAGCCTTTGCCTTCTCTGCGTCAACGCGGATCGGGCACTACGGCATCGCCGCAACGTATCCGTGGGTTGGTTCCATTGATGAAGTGCGGTTCAGCAACAACGTTCGCTACACGGCAGCGTTCACGCCCTCAGCAACAGCGTTCGAAGTTGACGCGAACACTACCGCACTGTTCCACCTTGAGAACTCGGGCTCTGACGAAGTACCCGACACTACGCCCCCGACCGTGCCAACTGGACTTGCCACCGCGCCCGGACCCGGCACCCTCCTGGTTTCGTGGACGACATCGACGGACAGTTCCGGCAGCCCCTCCTACGAAGTGTTCCGGGCAACATCATCGCCCGTACCGCTGACCACACCCATCGGCACCACCGCGGCAGGTCAGACCCAGTACCTTGATTCCGCCGTGTCAAGCCCGAACACCTACTACTACGCGGTGAAGGCCGTAGACAGTACCGGCAACAAGTCAGCAGCCTCGGCGGAAGTCTCAGGCGTCCCCAATGTCGGCGCAACCGTAGTTTTCGCCCCCAACAACGCCAGTCTTGTTTACAGCCCCGAGAATTGGGATGTCAGCAGCGTCCGGGCTAAGACCATCAACCCCGGCGCATATCTGCGCTTCGCCGTCGCGGGCAGCCCCGCAAAGGTCAAGCTCACGTTCGACATGGCCGGAGTTTCTTCGCCTCTCCCGATCCTCAAGTACCGGGTGGATGACGGCGGGTGGCAGCGGGCAACACTCGCATCCGAAGTCATCCTCACGCTGCCAACAACCAACGCATGGCCGGAACACACGGTTGAACTAGTCGTCATGTCCACATCGGAGTTCGTGCCACGGTGGAGCCCGCAGAACGCCCACGTCTCACTGACAGGAGTGGAAGCGACGGGCGAAACGGCAGCCTCCCTCAAGGCAACCAGCAAAGCGTCCAAGGTGGCGCTGGTGTTCGGGGACAGCATCGTGGAGGGGTACAAGAACCTCCTGAACGTCACAACCCCGGACGGCTCCGACTCGTCCGTGGGCTGGGCGTACCAGCTCGGCGGGCTACTGGGCGCAGAGGTCGGCTGTGTGGGCTTCGGCGGTACGGGCTGGACCGTGAGCGGGCAGGGCGGCGTCCCCAAGCTCGCAAGCTCCTACACATCCTTGTGGAGCGGGCAGGCGCGGCCCTTCACGGTGGTCCCAGACATCATCATCATCAGCCTGGGCCACAACGACGGATCGACGGACGTTCCGGCTGTCACCACAGAAGCGGCGACCGTCATCAATGGGCTTCTCGCGGCAACCCCAATCACCACGCAGATAGTCGTCCTGCGTCCGTTCTCAGGCCGTCAGGCCGCACCGCTCCAGGCGGCGGTTTCGGCGGCAGGTTCGGCGCGGGTCCGCTACGTTGACACTGCCGGGTGGTGGACGGCTGGGGATGCGCTAGATGGTGTTCACCCGACCGGTTACTCAAGCACCCGAACCCTTGCGCCGAAGGTCGCGGAAGCAGTGAGGAACGTAACCGACCGGCGTGAATACATCAACGTTGGAGGCGTTGCGGTGCCAACAAGCCCGGCGAGGATTTAACACCATTGCCACGCTTTCCGCCGACAACACGTCGGTCCGGATAGGTTTCCGCCGCACGGCCACCCGTGACTGGATCCATATCCCCTCCTAAGGTCGGCACGTCTCTACGGATCGATGAGAGCAGCATGATCACCAGAATCATGACAGATGTCGATCCGTAGAGAGGCTGGGAAGTCAGCATAGTGACAAGGATGAACCCGCCCGCATAGGTTTGCCACCGCCGCATCCCACCATGCAGGACAGGGGACGCCATATAGGCCAGCATGAGAAGGAACCACGGGGCGCCCGTTAGGGCAATGCCGGCCACCATGTTGATCGAGGATAGCGGCATGTTCGTGGTTGCGAGGAAAGGGTTATTGAAGAATGCTTCGATACCGGCGGTGGTGGCCCTGGTTCTGTCTAGGTTAGAGACCGTTTCGATTTTGCTGAGAAAGCCGAAGCGAGTGTCGTAGAGCGCTACATTGATGGCCCACACACTCGCACCAATCGCGGCGGCGCGGACAATCAGATTGCGCTTCTTGCTGCCGAATACAAAGTAGAGGCCGAGAGCCACAGCGAACAACCCAATGCCGGCTGTTGAGAGTGTGCCCATGAGGGCGACCAAGAGGACGCCTCGGTAGAGTATTGCGCGCTTTACGGCGGGCATGGCGAAGAATGCATAGCCGATGAAGATAGCGCCCATGCCAGGTTCTCGCCCAAGCCCAAGGAATCGGGTGACCCCATCAGAACTGTTGCCGTAGGTGAGCGAGAAGGGGAACATCAGCCCCGAGCCTAGCCGCTCATACCCGATGGGTAGTGCTCCCAGCCGCAACGCGCCGTACCCCACAATGAGGCCCAGTGCCATGCTGACAACCACGGACGCGGAAGACGCGGTAATGATCCACACGAAAACATTTGAGGTCTTGCGCTGAACCTCCAAGTTCCTTGCCGCAAGGAGGAAAGCGAGGACAGGCAGGAACACCGATACTGACGAGGACACCAAGCTAAAGGCATCGTCACCCACAAGGGATTCCCGTAAGATCAACCAAACGTAGCCCGCAAAGAACACCACGCCCGGCCATGCTGGAATCCGCCGCGCTGGCTCATCATCCTTGGGTGTCAGCAGCGTCAGCGCTGCGCCTATGAGTACTATCGCGGGACCAAGCCAAGGCCACCGCTCACCAACCGCTGATGGTCGGCATGCCAGCAAGCCCACGGCTAGGAAGATCGGCGCAAGATACTTCGGATGGTGAAGAGCGACTGCTCCAAGGAATACGGCACTGAGAACCCCCGCAGCGACGACTATCAAGAGGGCGAATCCTTGAACGCCCCGTATGAAAAGATCACCGCTCCGATAACTGACAGGGCTGTGGCCTCGGGGAAAAACGCACCCCTCGACTCCCACATGAGAAGGCCGACGATTAGAAGCAGGCTTCCTAGGAGGCCGGCAGCAGCCCTCTTAGCCCGCCCGTGCGTGTCAGGCCGAACATCTTTCATGATCATTACCAGCGCTCGGCGTGGACTTGTGCCTCGCAGGCCTCAGAGCATGCGCCGACTGGCTGGTGCTCGCAATGAAAGTCCATATCCTGCTTCAGGAGCTGCCTGTCGAACCACTGACCTATGCGCTTGAGAATCCCCATGAGACGAGTATAAGTGGCATATAAGACCGGTTAAGTTCCCCAACGAATCGTGGTTCGCGATTTTGAAGGTAAGTAGACTTACTACTAGATTGGTCTACGGCTACTACACGTTCCCCCAATGTGTGGAGCAGCCTAGAAGGACCCCGCGTGATCCCCCATCGCTGCGGGGTCTTTCGCTGCCCGGAGGGCAGTGGCCCGCTCAGCCCCCAAGGAGCGGAGCGGACCACCTACCGCCGCCGTAGATCCCATGAGGGCCGTTACTGCACCGGTTCCCGGACGATACGCCCGGCACGTTAACGACTGGCCAACGTCGCGGAAATAGCAGCGGCCCCGGAACCTCCTAGGGGGTTCCGGGGCCGCTTTCTCTTGTCTAGCTAGGGCGCGCCGGGAAGGCCTTCACATGCGATCCCGTCGCCGTTCCCGTCCAGTCGAGCTATGTCTCCGTAGTAGGGGTAGTAGTACTCAAACCAGTTTTGAGCTTCGCGCCAAGTACTGAAGCCTGTGCTGCCGGTGCAATTTCTGGTGTCACCAGGATTGGCCGGCTGGGTGGGAGCCGGAGGCGGCACTGGCGTAGGGGTCGGGCTAGGAGCCGGGGCCGGAGGCGCTGGCGGATTGCATCCGCCGCCGACAGATCCCGTACCGCCGTTGACGAACCGGTACATGAAGGCCGCCATGGCATCCCTGGCGACGGGCTGAACGGGGTTGAAGGCCCGGCAGCCATTGCCAATGTCCCAGCCCGTAGAAATGCCCTTGGAAGCCAGCCAGGTAATCTGCTGATAGAACTGGTTCCCGGTCGTGACGTCGACGAAGGGGGAAGTCGCCGGAGGCTGGAACGAGGGGTTGCCAGCGAAGCGATACAGGAACGCTGCCATAGCGTCACGGTTCACAGGCTGGAGCGGCCGATAGGTGCCATCGTCATAACCAGTAGTGATCCCCTGCCGTGCGAGCCAAGTGATCTCCTTGTAGAACTGAGTGCCGACAGGCACATCACTAAAGGGCGAGACGGCCGGCGGAGTGAAGTCCGGCTTACCTGCGAGGCGGTACATGAATGCTGCCATAGCGTCGCGGTTCACTGGGCTGAGCGGACGGTACGTCCGTATGTTGTTTTCGACCCAGCCTGTGGAGATTCCCTGAGCCGCGAGCCAAGAGATTTCTGTGTAGAACTGCGTTGCAGGCGTCACATCGCTGAAGCTGATTGGTTCGGGCGCTGGTGGTGGTGCTGGCGCGACTATGGCGACAGCAGGAAGTGTCACTGTTCTAGCGCCACAGGCGTCACCCATGGTCGAGGCGAGAGCTGCATGTTCCGCCGGGTCGATGCTCAGTTGCCACCGGTACTTCACGAGCACCCAGTCGGTTGCATAGTCGCAGGACGTTCCAGCCATGGAAGGCATCCACTCTGCCGGGTCCCGGTCGCTCTTTGACTGGTTGACCTCGTCGGTGACGGCTTCCAGAGCAACGTTCAAGGTCATGTCGTTGGCGAAATCGCGCCGCTGCTCAGGGCTCCATGCTTGGGCGCCAGCGCCCCAGGCTTCAGCCAGTGGCACCATGTGATCGATGTCCACGTCGGAAGCGTTGACCCATGTTTGCCCGTCGTAGCGCGATACCCACTGCCCGGTAGCGACGGTGCAGCCGGAGCTCATCGTGACCGGAGCCTTTGACTCTTCCTGAAGAACTTCAGACCTGGTGTCGCAGCCGTCACCGTCTGCGTCAATCCAGTGCTGGAAATACGTGCGGTCATAACCGGAATTTACTTCTTCGGCTACAACCAGCGATGCCAGAACGCTTGCCGCGCTGGCAGTTTCAGCAGCAGACGCTGTCTGCGGTATAGCAACCGCTGCTGTTGCGGTCAGCAAAAGTGAAGCCGACCAAGAAAGAACTTTGAACATCCATTCCCCCACTAATAAGGTGCGTCCCCTTCGGCGCTAATTTGGATGTTACTTCTCCCCTCTGACATTGAATGCCCTAACGCCCATTCCACCTCGAATGTGACAATTTCGAGCATCCGAACTGCGTATGTGGCCGTTGCCTTTCCCGTCAGGCTTCGGGCACCTCGTCGGCTAACTCCCCGGCGGCGATCCTGTCGGCCGTAATGGCGTACGCCTGGCTGATGTAGTCCTCTAGGTCCTGCGCGCCGACGCGCCAGACCCGGCGGCCACCGACCTGGAGAGCACGCAGCTCGCCAGTCTTCACAAGGGAACGCACCATAGGTAAGCCAACGTTCAGCTCTTCGGCTACCTGCTCAATTGTCAGGAAGCGGCGCTTCTCATCCGCCACTACTTCTCCTGCCTGATGTGCTGCAACTCCCAGCCGTCCGGAACCTGCTGGTCAATTGCTGCCCGGGCCTCCTCGTACGAGCCGGCTTCTACTTCAATGGTTTGCAGTTCCCTGGAACGGATGACGCCGATAAGTTTCACGGCTTCACAATAGCGTTCAACGCTGTCGAGGGGAGGCCACGGTGGACCGGCATCCTATAGAGTCATCCTGATTTAGCACTCTAAATGGGGGATAACTACCTTGAAAAAAGTCTTTCCACTGGTCGCCGCCGGGGCCCTTGCACTTACTGCATGCTCCGGGCCCAGCTCCTTTGAAGCCAAAGGAACCCTGACTCTTGGTATCGACGGAGTCACGCAATACGCACCCGGCGGTGGCGAGTGTGACGGCACCGGCGGGTATGACGACATCACGCCTGGCGCCCAAGTAGTCATCAGCGCAGAAGGCAAGACGGTCGGCAAGGGTGAACTCGGCGAAGGAGATTACGACGACGGATGGTGCAAATTTCCGTTCGCGGTATCGGATATAAAGGGTGACTCCGACTTTTACAGCGTCGAGGTCTCCAATCGAGGCACGATCGAATACACCAAGGAAGAGCTCGAAGCTGGCATCGAACTGTCCTTGGGTTCATAACACCCGTCGAACTGTCATGAAAGAGCCCGCCCACAATAGGGGCGCGCACCAATTTTCCGGGGGCGTCGGTTAAGTACCCCCTACAGAACTAAATGGCTGCCGAAGCAAAGTTAGGTAGAGCTCGGCAAAGAACGGCGTAATAAAGTGTCCACACCAGACGGGGGTATACGTCCCTCGCGCAGGAGTTGGAGGCTGAGATGGAATGCAGCAAGTGTCATAGCGACCTGTCAATGTGCGATGACTGCGAGGGGCAGACTAAAACAAACCCATTTGGGGAGCCGTTGACCTGTAGCACCTGCAATTCGTCGGGCTATCTTTGCCCCCGCCATGATGGCTTCTGGGATTAATGCAGATCCGCTTGCAGCAGCGCCCGTCCACTTCGGTGGGCGGGCGCTTTCGGTGGTTAAGTGGTGCGGTGGCCAGAATTGAGAAGCGCAAGAAATTCCAGCTGGACGGAACGGCCTACGAGCATGCGGATCCGGAGCCGCCGCTGCCCGCTGAGAGCGTTCGGAGGTTCAAGGCGGGCGAGGAGCCCAAGGTGATCGCACAAGTCCCCCTGGCGGGTGGTGGCGCGGTTGAGGTCCACGGCTACGCGACCCACTACACGCGGGACTGGGTGTCCATGGTTTGGAACGATGACGAGTTCCACCAGTTCGACTGCTGGACGCCGGCGGCCGATGTGCGCCGCCCTGGTGAGGGTGAATGGCGGGGCTGGTTCGTGGCGTTTTAGCCCTGCATCTCATGGGCAAATGATGGGCAAAACCACTGACCATAAGACGATTAAATCGCGTCATACCGCGACAAGCGCAGGTTGCACACAAGAGGCTCTGACAAGCCGTTCTACCCCGTAATCACGGGGCAGAACGGGTGTTTGAGTGGATGGGTTGACCGATACGCCGGGTTCTGTGCTCCCGTTCCGTTACCGGCACGGGAGTAGCGGCCATCCATCTACGAACGCCGTTGCCGGCGCCCTCCAGCGGCCTACCCGGACACTCGGGCGGGCAGCCCTCAAACGTGTCCTGTCTGGCCTTGCTCCGGGTGGGGTTTACCTAGCCTTCCCGGTCACCCGGGAAGCTGGTGGTCTCTTACACCACCGTTTCACCCTTACCTGGTTCGTGCCGCTTTCAAACCGGCGCGACCCAGGCGGTCTGTTCTCTGTGGCACTGGCCTGCGGGTTACCCCGAGTGGGCGTTACCCACCACCCTGCCCTGCGGAGCCCGGACGTTCCTCGAGCCACTTGCGTGACGCGCGGCCGCCTGGTCAACCCATCCAAACCCCAGTCTACCGGTGGGCTTGCCCTTTCCCGCCGCCGGTAGGATCGGACGGTGCTGATTCTGCTTCCCCCTTCCGAAGGCAAGACACCCGCCGTCCGCGGATCCGCCGTCGACTGGCCGTCCCTGAGCTTCCCGGAGTTAAACTCCTGCCGCGCCAAAGTGCTGGATGCGCTGGGAACGGTGAGCGCACACGAGGACGCCCTCGCGCTGCTGGGTGTGGGCGCATCGCTCCAGGACGACGTCCGCCGCAACACGCGCCTTCATGCCGAACCGGCGGCGCCCGCCCACCGGATCTATTCGGGGGTGCTTTATGACGCCCTGGGCTACAAAACCCTCACGGCTGCGCAGCGCCGCAATGCGGACGCGTCCGTGCTGGTGGTTTCCGCGCTCTGGGGTGTGATCCGTTTTGGTGACAGCGTGCCTGCCTACCGGCTGTCCATGGGTACTGCACTGCCCGACGTCGGCCGCCTCGCCTCGTTCTGGAAGCCGCAGCTCACCGATGCCCTTGCCGGAGCGGTGGAGGGGCAACTGCTGGTGGACTGCCGCTCAAGCACCTATGCGGCGGCGTGGGCGCCGCCCGCTGCCCAGACCGTGTCCGTCAACGTTTTCACCGAAGTGAACGGGGTCCGCAAGGTGGTGAGCCACTTCGCCAAGCACACCCGGGGCGAACTGGCCCGGCACCTGCTGGTGCGGCGAGGGAAGACCCCGGCAACGCCGCCGGAACTCCTAAAGGCAACGCGGGAAGTGTGGGCCGCGGAACTGGTTGAAGGTTCAGCCCGGAAGCCGCACGCCCTGAACATCATCCTGCCGGGCTGAGAGTCAGGCCCACTCTTCGGAGCGGACCAGGATGGCGCCGGAGTCCGGGCAGAAGACGATGTCGTCGGCAGCTGCGGCCTTGACCTCGGCAAGGTCGCCGGGGCTCAACTTCATGCCGGACGCCTCGGACGTGCCATGGAACAGCCTGGCGGCGCCCACTCCGCGCCTGGCCAGCGTCTTTTCATAGACGGCCAGCAGGCCCGCATCGAGGCCCGCGGCGAATTCGGAGCGCTGCGCGCGGAAGCCACCCGCTTCCGCTTCCACAGCGGCCAGTTCCGCGTCCAGCTCGGCGCGGATGGTGCCGAACGATCCCTGGATGTCGTCCACAATCCCCTGCTGCCGGGCCTGGGTGGCCCGCAGGGAATCAAGGCGCTCCATCACCTCGAGTTCAATGTCCTCCAGGTCCGAGCGCCGCTTGTTGAGCGAGGCGATGTCCTTCTGGAGGGCCACCAGGTCCTTGGACAGACCCGTGCCGCTGTTCAGCCGTGCCTCGTCCCGCTGGATACGGGAGGCAACCTGCTCCACGTCCGCCTCGGCGCGCCTGAGTTCGGCTTCGGCGTCGTGGACAGCCACTTTCGCGGCGCCCAGTTCACCGTTGGCGACGGAAAGGGCGGCTTCGAGGTCCTTGATGCGCGGATCGGTTTCCAGCGCGCGGCGGCGGTTGGCAAGCGACTTCAGCTTGGCATCCAGCCCCTGCAGTCCAAGCAACTTCAACTGTTCCGCCGGTGCTGCCTTCGCCACTGTTACCTCCGCTTGATCCCTTCCGGCCGGTGCCGGGCGCCTGGACGGCGCTTCCTAGACTCTAGCGCCTGCCCTGCTCCCCCGCCTCGCTGTGTCCCCACCGGCGCCGGGCTTAGCCCGGAGTGAGGATGAAGTCCCAGGGATCGCTGTTGGTGGTGCTGACCTGGATTTCGACGTCATGGCCCTGGTCGGCGAGGACATTGCCCAGCGCGGCTGCCGCAGCCGGCAGCCACAGCCACTCGCTGGCGAAGTGCGAAACGTCAATCAGGTAGGGCCGGCCGTTGTGGGCAGCTTCCCTTGCTTCCGACGCCGGATGGTGGCGGAGGTCCGCCGTGACGTAGACGTCGGCGTTGCTGGCCCTGACCTCGTTGAAGAGCGAGTCACCCGCGCCGCCGCAGACGGCAATGCGCCGAACCAGGCCGTCCTTGTCGCCGGACACCCGCACTCCCCCTGCCACGGAGGGCAGGATGCCAAACACCCGGGCAGCAAAGTCTCCCAGGCTCATGGCCTCCGGCAGGTCCCCCACCCGCCCGATGCCCTCCTCCGGCAGTCCGTTTGCCGCAACCGTGAGCGGGGCCGCGTCCTGCAGGCCCAGGGCGTCGGCCAGGACATCGGACACGCCCCCGACTGCGGAATCGCCGTTGGTGTGGACGGTCAGCAGGGCTGTGCCGGACTCGATCAACCGGTGGACGGCCCGGCCTTTGGGCGTGGTGGCAGCGACTGACGTGACACCCTTCAGCAGCAGCGGATGGTGGGTGATCAGGAGTTCGGCACCCCACTCCACTGCTTCTTCGATGACTTCCAGGGTGGGGTCCACGGCAAACATGACCCTCGTGACAGGAGCCGAGGGGTGTCCCGCCACCAGCCCCACCTCATCCCAGTTCTCCGCCAGGGACTCGGGCCACAGTTCCTCCACGGCCAGGAGCATCTCGCCCAAAGTGGGGACCTGCGGCTGCCCGGCCGCCGCATCCTTACCGGACGCCTCTTTGCTGGAAGAGGCCTCGCCGCCGCGAGGCCCGCCGTCGTGATTTTCAGGGCCGGTAACGTCGGTGTCCACAGGTTCCATAGTCTTAGTTTTACCCCATCGCGTCCTCCGCACCGCACGGCGACGGGCGGCGCCCGCGGCGCACAGGGAATCATCCGGCGCCCCCAACCATTGAAGAAGTCATGAAAACTTTTGTTTTAGGCGGAGGCTGCTTCTGGTGCCTCGACGCTGTCTACCAGAAGACCAAGGGTGTCAGCGCTGTGGTGTCCGGCTACACGGGCGGCCACGATCCCAACCCCGACTATTACTCCGTGTGCAACGGCACCACCGGGCACGCCGAGGTGGTGGCTGTGACGTTCGACGAGGAGATCATCCCGGAAGAGGTGGTCCTTGACATGTTCTTCGCCCTGCACGATCCCACAACGCTGAACCGCCAGGGCTACGACGTGGGAACCCAGTACCGTTCCTCGATGTTCTACGAGACCACCGAGGAGAAGATACTTTTCGAGGAAGCGATTGACCGCAACCAGTCGCTGTGGGCCCATCCGATCGTCACGGAGGTCAGCCGGCTGCCCCGCTTCCACGTGGCGGAGGACTTCCACCAGAACTACTACGCCAAGCACCCCGAGCAGGGGTACTGCCAGGTGATCATCAACCCCAAGCTCGCCAAGGCCCGGAAATATTACTCTGCATGGCTTAACGCTTAGCCACGGTTACGCTGCCTCGTTAGGCTGACCTCAGTATCCACCCCTCAGAGATAGGCGTATGTACATGGCACGGATCTATGACGATGTGACCCAGCTGGTCGGCGGCACCCCGCTGGTCAAGCTCAACCGGCTCAGCGAGGGGCTGGATGCAACCGTCGCCGTCAAGCTCGAGTTCTACAACCCGGCCAACAGCGTCAAGGACCGTATCGGTGTGGCAATCGTCGACGCCGCGGAGAAGTCCGGTGCACTGAAGCCGGGCGGGACCATCGTTGAAGGCACCTCCGGAAACACCGGCATCGCCCTGGCCATGGTGGGCGCGGCCCGCGGCTACAAGGTCATCCTGACCATGCCGGAGACCATGTCCACCGAACGCCGCGTCATGCTGCGCGCCTTCGGCGCCGAGATCGTCCTGACCCCCGGCTCAGAGGGAATGCGCGGCGCCGTAGAGAAGGCCCAGGAAATCGTGGCCAACACGGAAAACTCCATCTGGGCCCAGCAGTTCGCCAACGAAGCCAACCCTGAAATCCACCGCAACACCACGGCGGAGGAAATCTGGGCTGACACCGACGGCGCCGTGGACATCTTCGTTGCCGGCGTGGGCACCGGCGGAACCGTCACCGGCGTTGGCCAGGTCCTGAAGGAGCGCAAGCCCGGCGTCCAGATCGTGGCGATCGAACCCAAGGACTCCGCAATCCTCAACGGCGGCGCCCCCGGCCCGCACAAGATCCAGGGCATCGGGGCCAACTTCGTGCCCGAAATCCTGGACACCAACATCTATGACGAGGTCCTGGACGCCACCCTCGAGGACTCCGTTCGCGTGGCCCGCGAGCTCGGCGTCAAGGAAGGCATCCTTGGCGGCATCTCCTCCGGAGCGATCGTCTGGGGCGCACTGGAGCTGGCGAAGCGCCCCGAAAACGCGGGCAAGCTGATCGTCGCCATCGTCTGCGACTTCGGTGAGCGTTACATCTCCACCGTGCTCTATGACGACATCCGCGGCTGACCAGGCCGCTCTTCGCCCGTTTCCTGTAGAAAGAACTCTGTGGGCTTTTTCGCAAGACTAAAGGAAGACCTCGACGCCGCCCGGTCCCACGACCCGGCGGCTCGAGGTTCTTTCGAGAACTTTTTCGCATACTCCGGGCTGCATGCCATCTGGATCCACAGGCTGACGCACCGGCTGTGGCAGAATCCGGCCCTGCGTTTCCCGGCGCGGCTGCTCTCGCAGCTGGGCCGCTTCCTGACCGGGATCGAGATCCATCCGGGGGCCACCATCGGCCGCCGCTTCTTCATCGATCACGGCATGGGCGTGGTCATCGGCGAAACCGCGGAAATCGGTGAGGACGTGATGATCTACCACGGCGTCACCCTGGGCGGCCGCTCACTCGCACGGATCAAGCGCCACCCCACCATCGGCGACCGCGTGACCATTGGCGCCGGTGCAAAGATCCTGGGCCCCATCACCATCGGCAGGGACAGCGCCGTGGGCGCCAACGCCGTGGTGGTCAAGGACGCCCCGCCGGAATCGATCGTCACAGGCGTCCCCGCGAAGTGGCGCCACCGTGACGCCCAGCGCGAAACCAAGCCGGCGGTTGACCCGGCGGAATACGACATCGAATACCGCATCTGACGGGGCCGGCCCTTGGGCCGTCCAGCAAAACAAGAGCAAGAAGAAGAGGCGGGCAGTTTCCGGATCACCGGAAACTGCCCGCCTTTTGTGCCCTGAGGCGGAACCTAGTGGGTGTCCACCGCTTCGATTTCGGACTTGTCCTCGCCCCACAGGGTGTGGAACGTGCCTTCCGCATCGACGCGGCCATAGGTGTGGGCGCCGAAGAGGTCGCGCTGGCCCTGAATGAGGGCTGCGGCGACGCGCTTGCGGCGCAGTCCGTCGTAGTAGGCCAGTGAGGAGGAGAAGACCGGAACCGGGATTCCCAGCTGGACAGCCGTGGCCACCACGCGGCGCCAGGCGGGAAGGGCGCCGGCGATCGCTTCCGTGAATGCCGGAGCGAACAGCAGGTTGGCGGGCTTCTCTTCAGCGGCGTAGGCCTTGGTGATGTCCTTGAGCAGTTCTGCGCGGATGATGCAGCCGGCCCGCCACAGCGAGGCGATCTCGTCCAGCTTCAGGTCCCAGTTGTATTCCTTGGCTGCCGAGGTGAGCATGTCCAGGCCCTGGGCGTAGGAAACCAGCTTGGAGGCGTAGAGCGCCTGGCGGACGTCCTCGACGAAGGTCTCCGGGATTTCGACGTCGGCCTCGTGGCCTGCCAGCAGTTCCTGGCCCAGCTTGCGCTGGCCGGCCTGGGACGACAGTGCACGGGCGAACACGGATTCGGCGATGCCGGAGACCGGGGAACCCAGTTCCAGGGCCGAGATAACGGTCCAGCGGCCGGTGCCCTTCTGGCCTGCGGCGTCCACCACGACGTCCACGAACGGCTTGCCGGTCCTGGCGTCCACGTGGCCCAGGACCTCGGCGGAGATTTCGATCAGGAAGGAGGACAGCTCGCCCTTGTTCCAGTCGGTGAAGATCTTGGCCTGCTCCGCGGGCTCGATGCCGGCACCGGAACGGAGCAGGTCGAAGGCTTCGCCGATGACCTGCATGTCGGCGTATTCGATGCCGTTGTGGACCATCTTGACGAAGTGGCCGGCGCCGTCGGTGCCCACCCAGGCGCAGCAGGGCTCGCCGTCGACCTTTGCGGAGATCTTCTCGAGCAGCGGGCCGAGGGCCTTGTAGGACTCCTTGGAACCGCCGGGCATGATGGAGGGTCCATTCAGGGCACCTTCCTCACCACCGGAAACGCCGACGCCCACGAAGTGCAGGTCCTTCTTGGCGAGGGCGGCCTCACGGCGGCGGGTGTCCTCGTAGTGGGAGTTTCCGGCGTCGATGATGATGTCGCCGGGTTCCAGCAGGGGCTCAAGCTGCTCGATCACGGAGTCAACCGGCTTGCCGGCCTTCACCATGATGAGGACCCGGCGCGGCTTCTCGAGGGAGTCCACCAGCTCCTGCAGGGTTTCGGTGCGGATGAAGTCGCCATCCGTACCGTGCTTTGCCAGCAGGGCGTCCGTCTTTTCGACTGAGCGGTTGTGCAGGGCGACCGTGAAGCCGTTGCGGGCCAGGTTGCGGGCCAGGTTGGCGCCCATCACCGCGAGGCCGGTGACACCGATGTGTGCAGACATCAAAACTCCAATTCGTACTGTGCGATGGATGTGCAGTGGCTCCCGGTGCTCGGAAGACCGTTGCAGACCAAGGGTCTGAATAAAGCATATATATTCATGAAGTCACAGGAAAGTAACGCCCACGTAATGGAACAGTTTGTGTCGCTGCCAGTCAAGGACGGCTGCTTCCCGGCCGACCTGTTCCCACTAGGCTTAGCTGCATGACCAGCAGCCTGCACCACCGTGCCATTGAGAACCTGGGCACGCGCATCATCTCGGGCGAGCTTCCTGCCGGCCATATCATGCTTGCCGAAAAGCTTGAGGATGAGCTCAAGGTTTCGCGTTCGGTGATCCGCGAGGCCGTCCGTGTGCTGCAATCCCTTGGGCTGGTGGAAACCACCAAGCGGGTGGGAATCCGGGTCCTGCCGCCGAGCCGCTGGAACCCCTTTGACCCGCAGGTCATCCGCTGGCGGCTCGCCAGCAAGGCGCGCGGTGCCCAGCTGCGGTCCCTGGCCGAGCTGAGGTCGGCCGTGGAACCGGCAGCTGCCGAACTTGCCGCGCAGAACGCCCCCGCGCCGCTGCGGCTGGAGCTGGTGGATGTTGCCCATGCAATGCGCGACGCCGGCCACAGGGGGGAAGTGCCACGCTTCCTTGAGCTGGACATCCAGTTCCATTCGCTGCTGCTCTCCGGATCCGGTAACGAGATGTTTGCGAACCTCATGGGGCAGGTGGCCGAAACCCTGACGGGCCGGACCGTGCATGGGCTGATGCCCGACCATCCGCACGAGGCAGCACTGCAGTGGCACGTGGATGTGGCGGAGGCAATTGCCCGGGGCGACGCCGGCGCTGCCCGCGAGGCCTCCGACAAGATCATGAGGCGGACCATGTCGCAGATGTCAGACACCTGGACGGAACAGCCCCGGGTTTTTATCCCCGTGCACCGCTGACCCCGGCCCGCGGTTCACGGTCCGCGGCCGGAGCATCGAACCGCTGCGGCATTCCAGGCGCACCGCAGTTGGTGCATGACACAGCAGGAATCGGCTTTTTGTTTCCGTAAGTTCACGGTATATTCAACTCAGGCCCTCCACCGCGGCATCCCCCAATAGTCGCGGTGGAGGGTTTTCCATTGCCCTGAAAGGCCTGTTCCGGCGTCGGGCCTCCCCTAGGCGGCATCTGCAACCGCCTCCCGGAGCCGCCAGCCCCCGCCCATCCCGTCCCTTTCCAGGAGCATGGTGGTGAGGGCTGACCCCGCGTTCCTGCCCAGCCGGACCTGAAGCTGGAGGACCTCGACGTCCACCCTGCTGAGCCCCTTGGGCATCCGGCGGCGCGTCTCCCACCAGTTGACCCGTTCGAACCACCTCACCGGTTCGGCACCCACGGCCCATTCCCTGCCACTGCTGAGCACCGCCGTCGGCCTGCCGTCGGTGCCTGTCCTCACAATCACGTGTTCCATGCCTGCAAGCTATGGCAGGGGGCCGACATTCACGCCGGGCCGGGACACCGCACGGGAAACCCGGGCAGCAGTAAGGGGGCAGTAGTAAGGAGGCAACAAAAAACCCCACAGCTTCCGCCTTAAGGCGGAGACTGCGGGGTTTGTTGGTGGGTCCTACCGGGATCGAACCGATGACATCCACGGTGTAAACGTGGCGCTCTACCAGCTGAGCTAAAGACCCATGGTTGCCGTATCAGGCGCTGCTGCGCCCTGACCAACGAACATAGACTCTACCCGACGCCGGGCATAAAGTGCGAATCGGCGCACCCGCCCTGCCCATTCCGCCGCCCGGCTATACCGGCGGCAGCTCAGCGGCGAGCCAGGTCAACGATTCGCTGACGCCAGCTTCAAGCTTGACGGTCGCCTTGTCGTCCCCGCGGGTGGCCCCACGGTTGATGATGACCACCGGTTTGCCGTCCTTCGCCGCGTGCCTGACAAACCGGAGGCCGCTCATCACCGTGAGGGAGGAGCCCGCGACCACCAGCGCCGCGGCGTCGTCGACCATCCGGTACGACGTTTCAACCCTGTCCTTGGGCACGTTCTCCCCGAAGTACACGAAGTCCGGTTTCAGTGTTCCTCCACAGGCTGGGCACACAGCAACAACAAAGCTGCTGATCAGGGATTGGTCCTCCACGGTTGAATCGGCATCCGGCGCCATTTCCACCAGGCCTGATTCCTTCGCCCGGTCAAGGAAGCCGGGATTCAATTCCTCCAGCATTCCTGCCAGCAGGCGGCGGGAGTAGGTCCGGCGGCAGTCCAGGCACACTATCTGGTCATACCGGCCATGGAGGTCCACAACATTGACGCTGCCGGCGTCCTGGTGGAGCCGGTCCACGTTCTGCGTGATGAGGCCCGTCAGGTGTCCACGGCGTTCCAGTTCGGCAGCGGCACGGTGGCCCTGGTTGGGATCAGCGTGGCGGAGGTGTGACCATCCGATGTGGTTTCTCGCCCAGTAGCGCTGGCGGTTCGCGGCCGCCTTGACGAACTCCTGGTATGTCATGGGTGTCCGCGGCGGCGACCCCGGCCCACGGTAGTCGGGAATGCCCGAGTCGGTGCTTAGGCCGGCACCGGTAAGGAGGGCGAACCGGCCCCCTCCCAGCAGGTCCCTGATGCGGACCAGGACCTCCAGCTCATCGGCGGAAGGCATGGCGGGAGGAACCGGCGGCATGCTGGCAAAGCCCGTGAGGCCCACACCATGCCGCTGCTCAGCCATAATCCGTCAGGCCTTATCCAGCCCGGCCAGCGCCTTGCGGTATTCGCCGAGGTCCCGGGCTTGTCCGCGCGGGTTCACCACGGTGTAGCGGATGGTGCCCCCGGCATCGATGATGAACGTGCCCCGCAGCGCCATTCCGCTCTCGGGGTCGAAGACACCATAGAGGCTTGCTGCAGCGCCATGGGGCCAGAAGTCCGCCAGCAGGTCGAAGGTATACCCCTCCCGCTGGGCGTATGCCCGCAAGGTGAACTTGCTGTCAACGGAGACCGCCAGGACAACGGCATTCTCGTCTTCGAACAGGGCCAGGTTGTCCCTGATTTCGCAGAGCTCGCCGGTGCAGATGCCGGAGAAGGCAAACGGATAGAACACCAGCACCACGTTCTGGCCGCGGAAGGCGGACAACCTGACCGGCTCGCCGTACTGATTGACGAGTTCAAAGTCGGGTGCCGGAGCGCCAACGGCGGGGACGGCAACGGAGGCAGCGGCAAGCGCTGCCGTCACTTGTTCTTCCTGCTCACCAGCCGCGTTGCGCTCCAGTCCTTGGACACGCCTGCCGACGTCGTCACGTGCAGTCCGGCGGTCGGCGCCGCTTCCTGGATGTCCGCCGGGGAGACGTATCCAGTCCTTCCGGACTTGGGTGTCAGGACCCAGACGACGCCGTTTTCGCTCAGCGTGGTCAGCGAATCCATGAGGCTGTCCACCAGGTCCCCGTCGCCGTCGCGCCACCAGAAAACGACGGCGTCCGCCACTTCATGGTCGTCCTCGTCCAGCAGCTCGGAACCCGTCAGGTCCTCAATATCGTCACGCAAGTCGAAATCGACGTCGTCGTCGTAACCGAACTCCTGAATCAGATCCCCATTCTTGAAACCCAATTTTTCCGCCACATTTACCGAAGTGGCGGCGTCGGCCTCGCTCACGTGTACCTCCAATGCCTTTTATGCGCGGTGCGCATAGTGATTTCCATTACTCCCAGCCAACACCCTTTGTGCCTGAGCTTCAAGCTGCCGCCCCCGTGATGTGGCATATTCTGCGTCACACCAGGTTCCGCCAACCCGCAGCACAGCGGCTTTTCGTCACACAACCAGTATGACGGCGAAATACAACCGGGCCGCCCAAGCCGCGGCTACGCATCGCGTTGGGGACAGAGTTAGAGTGGCAGGTGACAACTATGCCTGCGGGGCAACAACCCTGTAACTCCAATGCAGACGTAGGAATGCTAGGACCCTGCCCGGCACACATGACCGGGCTGTTGTAACCGATACGTCGCACACGGCGTATGTACGCCGGGCGGTCACCCTGCCCGGCCTGAGTGCGCCATCAATGCGCGCAAAGAGAGGTTGGACGTGGCTGCAGGAGAAGATACCTCCCATATCCTCAGCGGGTTGACTAACCAGCTGCCTGATCGTGATCCGGAAGAGACTGCCGAGTGGGTTGAGTCCCTGGATTCCTTGATCAGGGAACAGGGCACTGAGCGTGCCCAATTCATCATGCGGAGCCTGCTGCAGCGTGCGGGTGCGCAGAGCGTCGGGGTGCCGATGGTGACCACGACCGATTACGTGAACACGATCCCGGTGGACCAGGAAGCGGAGTTCCCGGGCAACGAGGAGTACGAGCGCCGGTACCGGGCGTACATGCGGTGGAACGCCGCGGTGATGGTCCACCGTGCGCAGCGGGCGAACATCGGGGTGGGCGGGCATATCTCCACCTATGCCGGGGCCGCGACCCTGTACGAGGTGGGTTTCAACCACTTCTTCCGCGGCAAGGACCACCCCGGCGGCGGTGACCAGGTCTTCTTCCAGGGCCACGCCTCCCCCGGCATGTACGCCCGGGCGTTCATGGAGGGCCGGCTCTCGGAGGAGGACCTGGACGGGTTCCGGCAGGAAAAGTCCAAGGAAGGCCACGCCCTGTCCTCCTACCCGCACCCGCGGCTGATGCCCGGGTTCTGGGAATTCCCCACCGTGTCCATGGGCATCGGGCCGATGAACGCGATCTACCAGGCCCAGTCCAACCGGTACCTGCACAACCGCGGCCTGAAAGACACCAGCGACCAGCAGGTCTGGGCGTTCCTGGGCGACGGGGAAATGGACGAGCCCGAATCCCGCGGCCTGCTCCAGCTCGCCGCGAACGAGAACCTGGACAACCTGAACTTCGTGATCAACTGCAACCTCCAGCGCCTGGACGGGCCTGTGCGGGGCAACGGGAAGATCATGCAGGAACTCGAGGCGTTCTTCCGCGGCGCGGGCTGGAACGTCATCAAGGTCGTCTGGGGCCGGGAATGGGATGACCTGCTCACCAAGGACACCGACGGGTCGCTGGTGAAGATCATGAACGAAACCCCCGACGGGGACTACCAGACCTACAAGGCAGAATCCGGCGGGTTCGTCCGCGAACACTTCTTCGGCAAGGACCCCCGCACCAAGGACCTCGTCGCGGACCTCACCGATGACCAGATCTGGAACCTCAAACGCGGCGGCCACGACTACCGCAAGGTCTACGCCGCGTATAAGGCAGCCACCGAATTCAAGGGCAAACCCACCGTCATCCTCGCCAAAACCGTCAAGGGCTACGGCCTCGGACCGCACTTCGAGGGCCGCAACGCGACCCACCAGATGAAGAAACTCACCCTGGATGACCTGAAGAAGTTCCGCGACCACCTGCGGATCCCCGTCACGGACGACCAGCTCGAAAAAGACCTGTACCAGCCCCCGTACTACCACCCCGGTACGGACGCTCCGGAAATCAAGTACATGATGGAGCGCCGCGCGGCCCTGGGCGGGTCCGTTCCTGAACGCCGGTCCAAGCACGCCGAGATCACCCTGCCCGAGGCCAAGTCCTACGAGGTCGCCAAACGCGGCTCGGGCAAACAGCAGGCCGCCACCACCATGGCCTTCGTGCGCCTGCTCAAGGACCTGATGCGGGACAAGAACTTCGGCAAGCACATCGCCCCGATCATCCCGGACGAGGCACGCACGTTCGGCATGGACGCGTTCTTCCCCACCGCGAAGATCTACAACCCCAAGGGCCAGAACTACCTCTCCGTGGACCGCGACCTGGTCCTGGCCTACAAGGAATCCGCCCAGGGCCAGCTGATCCACCCCGGCATCAACGAAGCCGGCGCCGTGGCAGCGTTCACCGCCGCCGGCACCGCCTACGCCACCCACGGCGTGCCCCTGGTCCCGGTCTACGTGTTCTACTCCATGTTCGGCTTCCAGCGCACCGGCGATGCGTTCTGGGCAGCAGCAGACCAGATGACCCGCGGCTTCATCATCGGCGCCACCGCAGGACGGACCACCCTCACCGGCGAAGGACTCCAGCACGCCGACGGACACTCCCCCCTGCTCGCCTCCACCAACCCCGCCGTGGTCACCTACGACCCCGCCTACGGCTACGAAATGGGCCACATCATCCGGGACGGCCTCGAACGCATGTACGGGGAGCGCTCCGAGGGAGACAACACAGACCGGAACCTGATGTACTACCTCACGGTCTACAACGAGCCCATCACCCAGCCCGCCGAACCGGAGGAACTGGACGTCGAGGGCGTCATCAAGGGCATCTACCTGCTGGCCCCGGCGAAGATCGACGGTCCCCGGACCCAGATCCTGGCCTCCGGCGTCTCCGTCCCTTGGGCCATCGAAGCCCAGCGGATCCTCGCCGAAGACTGGTCAGTCTCCGCCGACGTCTGGTCCGTGACCTCCTGGAACGAACTGCGCCGCGACGGACTCGCCGCCGAAGAGGAAGCCTTCCTCAACCCCGGCGAACCCGCCCGCGTCCCCTTCGTCACCCAGCAGCTCGAAGGAGCCACCGGACCCGTCGTCGCCGTCTCCGACTACATGAAAGCCGTCCCGGACCAGATCCGCCAATTCGTCCCCAACGAATTCGCCACCCTCGGCGCCGACGGATTCGGCTTCTCCGACACCCGCGCAGCAGCCCGCCGCTTCTTCAAAAACGACACCCATTCCATCGTGGTGCGTTCACTGGAGATGCTCGCCCGCCGCGGCGAGGTGGATGCGCAGGCCCCGATCAAGGCGATTGAGAAGTACAGGCTTCACAACGTCAATGCGGGCACCACGGGCAACGCCGGCGGCGAGGCCTAGCCTGTTTCCTGAATAAAGACGCGACGGCGGCCCCCTCCGAAAGGCGGGGGCCGCCGTCGTCCGTTAAGGCCCGGTGGCCATGTGACGCAGGGCAATGTGGATTGTAGCCTTTGCACAAATGGAGGTTGCGGGACGCTGCCCGTATGCTCAAAGAATGCCAGCACCCGCCACCCCGTCCGCCAAGCGCAAACCGTCCACTCCGGGGGTTACTCCGGAGAAGTCGGAGACCCTCAAGAAACTGCGGGCAAACGTGGGCCAGCTGTCCACCACCACCATGCGCGAGCTGGAAAAGTCCCTGCCCTGGTACAGCCGGCTCAGCTCGGACGAGCGCTCGGCGCTGGGCATGGTGGCACAGAACGGCATTGCGGCTTTCGTCACGTGGTATGAGAGGCCCAGCTCTCCGTCATGGATCCTGACGGACGTCTTTGGAACAGCACCCACCGAACTGACCCGCTCCATCAGCCTGCAGAAAGCGCTGCAGTTGATCCGGATCGTGGTGGAGGTGGTGGAGGACCAGGTACCGGTCATTGCACCGGAGGCCGACCAGCCGTCCCTCCGTGAAGCCGTGTTGCGCTACTCGAGGGAGGTTGCCTTTGCTGCGGCGGACGTCTACGCGCGTGCCGCGGAATCCCGGGGGTCCTGGGATACCCGGCTCGAGGCCCTGATTGTGGACGCCATCCTGCGCGGCGAGAACACGGACGCTTTGCGCTCCAGGATCGCGGCGCTTGGTTGGAAGGCCCAGGAGCGCTTCACGGTCATGGTGGGCAACTCCCCTTCGGAGCCCAGTGCCAGCTACGTCAGCGAACTGCGCCGGATGGCCGGCCGGTACGCGGAGGACGCGCTGGTGGGCATCCAGGGCGACCGGCTCATCCTCATCCTGGGCGGCGTACAGGACAGGGAAACCGCATATGTGAAACTCAGCGAAATGTTTGCTCCCGGCCCTGTGGTGTACGGCCCTGAGGCCGGTTCGCTGCTGGAAGCCAGCGGGTCCGCCCAGTCGGCTTTTGCCGGGCTGACCGCGGCCAGGGCGTGGCCGTCCGCCCCCCGGCCCGTGGCTGCCGACGATTTGCTGCCGGAACGGGTCATCTCCGGGGACGACGCCGCCCGCCGTTCCCTGGTCAAGAACATCTACCGACCCTTGCTGGCCGCGTCCAACGGGCTTGTTGAAACCCTCGGCACCTACCTGGAGCTGGGGCATTCACTGGAGGCGACAGCCCGGGAACTCTTCGTTCACGCGAACACTGTGCGGTACCGTTTGAAGCGCGTCTGCGACGTCACAGGGTGGGATCCGCTCCTGCCAAGGGAGGCTTTTGTCCTGCAGGCCGCACTCGTTGTGGGCCGTCTTTCGACGCCACCGAAAGCTGCGGTTGAACGCCAGCCGTCCCGGAATCAGCCCTAACGCGTTGTAGACTTCCTACAACCTGACCCCGTGAGCTTGGTGCGGACAAACACCGCTGGATCACACAGTAATTTGGAAAGCTGGATACGTGCTTGCAATAGTCTGCCCTGGACAGGGCTCACAGACCCCGGGTTTTCTGGCCCCCTGGCTGGAACTGCCCCCGGTGGCAGGCCAGCTGGCCGCCCTCAGCGACATCGCAGGCATTGACCTGATCGCCCACGGGACCACTTCCGACGAAGACACCATCAAGGACACTGCCGTAGCGCAGCCCCTGATCGTGGCTGCCGGACTTGTTGCGGCCGCTTCCCTGTTCGATGTTGAACTCAGCTCCCTGCCGGTCATCCTGGCAGGCCACTCCGTTGGTGAAATCACCGCCTCCGCCCTCGCAGGCGTACTCACCGAGCAGGAGGCCATGACCTTCGTCCGCGAGCGTGCCAACAGCATGGCCGCAGCCGCAGCCGTCACCCCCACCGGCATGAGCGCAGTGGTGGGCGGCGACCCCGCCGAGGTCCTGGCAGCCATCACCGCCACGGGCGCCACCCCGGCCAACGTCAACGGCGCCGGCCAGACCGTTGCCGCCGGCACTTTTGACCAGCTGAAGGCCCTGGCCGAGAACCCGCCGGCCAAGGCCCGGGTCATTCCCCTGAAGGTTGCCGGCGCCTTCCACACGAGCCACATGGCTCCCGCAGTCAGTGCCCTGAAGGCGCTGGAACCCCAGCTGAAGCCGCAGGCCCCGAAGGTGCCGCTGCTGTCCAACTACGATGGCGGTGACGTCACCGACGGCCACGCCGCCGTCGAGAGCCTCATTGCCCAGGTGTCACGTCCTGTCCGCTGGGACCGGTGCATGGAGACGATGGTCGCGCGGGGCGTCACCGGCGTCATTGAACTTGCTCCTGCCGGCACGCTTGCCGGCCTCGCCAAGCGGGGCATGCCCGGCGTCAAAACCGTCGCGGTCAAAACCCCGGACGACCTTTCCGCCGCACTGGCGCTTTTCGCAGAACTGGAGGGCAACGCATGAGCGTTCCCACGCTGAAACAGGCCCCGATTCAGGAGCACACCCGGATCCTCGGCCTGGGTGCCTTCCGGCCGGACGTTATCGTCACCAATGAGGACGTGTGCCAGTGGATCGATTCCTCCGATGAATGGATCCGCCAGCGCACCGGCATCGTGACCCGGCACCGGGCCCCGGCCGGGGTCAGCGTCATCGACATGGCCGAGGGCGCTGCCCGCGAGGCCATGGATAAGGCTGGAATCCAGGCTTCGGACCTGGGGGCCGTCATTGTCTCCACCGTGACCCATCCCTACGCCACGCCGTCTGCCGCGGCCGCCCTGGCAGACCGCCTAGGCGCCACCCCGGCACCTGCATTTGACATCTCCGCAGCCTGCGCCGGCTACTGCTACGGCATCGCCCAGGGGGACGCCCTGGTCCGTTCAGGCGCCGCGAAGTATGTCCTGGTGGTGGGCGCTGAGAAGTTGTCAGACGTCATCGACAACCGTGAACGCACCATCTCCTTCCTGCTCGGGGACGGTGCCGGCGCCGTTGTCATTGGCCCCTCCGAAACTCCCGGAATCGCACCTTCGGTCTGGGGGTCGGACGGCAGCAAGTGGGACGCCATCGGCATGACCCGTTCCATGCTCGATGTCCGCGACCTCGGCATGGCTGCCCGCCAGTCGGATTCGACAGGGGACCTTGCCCTGCTCGAGGAAGCCCAGGAACTGTACCCCACCCTCCGCCAGGACGGCCAGACCGTCTTCCGCTGGGCAGTGTGGGAGATGGCAAAGGTGGCCCAGCAGGCCATGGACGCAGCCGGAGTCCAGGCAGAGGACCTGGTGGCCTTCATCCCCCACCAGGCCAACATGCGCATCATCGACGAGATGGTGAAGAAACTGAAGCTGCCCGAGACGGTTACAGTGGCACGGGACATCGCCGATGCAGGTAACACCTCGGCCGCGTCCATTCCGCTGGCCACCCACCGCCTGCTGGCCGAAAAACCGGAACTGAGCGGCGGGCTGGCCCTCCAGATCGGATTCGGAGCCGGGCTCGTCTTCGGCGCACAGGTAGTTGTCCTTCCTTAGGAACGCCCCAACAGGCCGCAACCGCGTCCTGAACCATTTCCGGCAGCCCCTGCCGGCAATACAAGAAAAGGAGCCATCAATGGCTAGCAACGAAGAGATCCTGGCCGGCTTGGCTGAAATCGTCAACGAAGAAACCGGCCTGGCCCCCGAGGCCGTGGAGCTGGACAAGTCCTTCACCGAGGACCTGGACATCGACTCCATCTCCATGATGACCATTGTGGTAAACGCCGAAGAGAAGTTCGGCGTGCGCATCCCGGACGAAGAGGTCAAGAACCTCAAGACCGTCGGCGACGCCGTCAGCTTCATCGCCGGAGCACAGGCCTAACCAAGGCTTCCGCCGTTCAATCGGCATGGCAGGGCTGCCGGTCCGGACGACCGGGCCGGCAGCCCGCCGCATTTTTCCGGTACCTGCCCACACAGGACTGCTCCCAGGGGGCTGTTCCTGGCAGTGATGTTGCTTGCAGCAGGATGCCGATCATCAATACGCGGGACCTCCGGCAGACGGATTCCCCACCGACGAAAGAGTGATCCCATGACACGCAAAGTAGTCATCACCGGTCTGGGTGCCACCACGCCCATCGGCGGCGATGTACCCACGATGTGGAACAACGCGCTCAAGGGGGTCTCCGGTGCCCGCACCCTGGAGGACGACTGGGTAGCCAAGTACGAGCTGCCCGTCCACTTCGCCGCGCGTTGCAGCACCCCCGCCCTGGACGTGCTCAGCCGCGTCGAGGCCAAGCGCATGGACCCGTCCACCCAGTTCGGCGTCATCGCCGCCCGTGAGGCGTGGGCTGACTCCGGCATCACCGACTTTGACAAGGACAGGCTGGCAGTCGCCTTCGCCACGGGCATTGGGGGCGTCTGGACGCTCCTTGACGCCTGGGACACCCTCAAGGAAAAAGGCCCCCGCCGGGTCCTCCCCATGACCGTTCCCATGCTGATGCCCAACGGTGTTGCCGCAGCCGTCAGCCTGGACCTCGGCGCCCGCGCCGGTGCCCACACCCCTGTTTCCGCCTGTGCGTCCGGCACCGAAGCCCTGCACCTTGGGCTCGACCTGATCCGCTCAGGCAAGGCCGACGTGGTCATGTGCGGCGGCGCCGAAGCAGCCATCCACCCGATGCCCCTCGCAGCCTTCGCCTCCATGCAGGCACTCTCCCGCCGGAACGACGACCCGCAGGGCGCCTCCCGTCCCTACGACACGGGCCGCGACGGCTTTGTCATGGGCGAAGGCGCCGGTGCACTGGTCCTCGAGGCTGAGGAGCACGCCCTGGCCCGCGGAGCGCGCATCTACGGTGAACTGGCGGGAACGTCCGTCACCGCTGATGCCTACCACATCACGGCTCCCGACCCCGCAGGCCTGGGTGCCACCCGTGCACTCAAAGCTGCCATGTTCGATGGCCGCATCCAGCCTGAGGACGTGGTGCACGTGAACGCGCACGCCACGTCAACGCCGGTGGGAGACAAGCCTGAATACACTGCCCTCCGGGCTGCACTGGGAAGCCATGTGGACAACGTCGCCGTTTCCGCAACGAAGTCCCAGATGGGCCACCTCCTGGGCGCATCCGGCGCTGTCGAGGCCGTCCTGACAGTGCTTGCTGTTTACGACCGGAAGGCACCGGTCACCATCAACCTGGAAAACCAGGACCCGGAGATCCCGCTCGACGTCGTCACCTCAGCCCGCGACCTGCCGGCCGGCAACATCGTGGCGCTGAGCAACTCGTTCGGCTTCGGTGGCCACAACGCCGTCATTGCGGTCCGCAGCGTCTGACCTTCAGGACGTCGAACCGCCTACAAGAGGAGGCCCCGCCATTCGGCGGGGCCTCCTCTTTGCTATGGAAAATTCAGGTCGACGGCGGTCAGCCCACCTGGTGGAGCCAACGAACGGGTGCGCCTTCGGCGGCGTGCCGGAACGGCTCGAGTTCCTCGTCCCAGGCCTCGCCGAGGGCAAGGGAAAGCTCGTGGTAGACGGCTGCGGGGTCGCCGGCACCTGACTCGTAGGCGTACCGGATCCTGTCCTCGGACACCATGATGTTGCCGTGCACGTCGGTGACAGCGTGAAAGATGCCCAGCTCCGGGGTGTGGGACCAGCGGCCGCCGTCGACACCCTGGCTCGGCTCCTCGGTGACCTCATACCGGAGATGCGCCCACCCCCGCAGGGACGACGCAAGCTGTGATCCCGTACCGGGGGCACCGGTCCAGGACAGCTCGGCCCGAAACATTCCGGGCGCGGCAGGCTGCGGGGTCCACTCAAGGTCCGTCCGCTTGTCCACGACGGATCCGATGGCCCACTCAACGTGGGGGCACAGAGCCGTAGGGGCCGAGTGAACGAACAGCACACCGCGGGTCATTGCAACAGACATTCCATCCTCCATAGCTCTAGGTACGTCTTCCCCAACGACCTCTGCCTGGATGGAACTGCCGTGCCGTGCACTGCGGCTGTAGTTCCTGCCTGCGTATTCAGATGTATCAGATAAAGCTGTGTCCGGGCTTACCGTGACGCAAGAAGCTGGTAGCTTCAAGCGGGACTTGAAAGTTGCCGGACGTGACTCTTATTGTGCCGTACCGCACCAAATTACGCCAGTGCGATTCTGCACCGCGGACTTACGCCCTTGGGTGGGCCTGTTGGTAGCTCTTGCGCAGCCGGTCAACCGAGACGTGGGTGTAGATCTGGGTGGTGGCCAGGCTGCTGTGCCCGAGGATTTCCTGCACTGCGCGCAGATCGGCTCCCCCGTCCAGCAGGTGCGTGGCCGCCGAATGCCTCAGCGCGTGCGGGCCTGACGCGGAGGTGTCCCCCAGCCCGGCGAAAAGGTTGTTGACCATGGAACGGACCTGCCGCTGGTCCACCCTTCCGCCCCGGGCGCCCAGGAAGAGGGCCGGCCCGCTGTTGTCCCGGGCAAGCAGTGGCCTGCCGCGCCGCAGCCAGTCATCCACCGCGAGGGCTGCCGGAACACCGTACGGAACAGTGCGCTCCTTGTTGCCCTTGCCGATCACGCGCAAAGTGCGCCGGTCCGGGTCCAGGTCATCAACATCCAGCCCCGCCAGTTCGCCCACCCGGACTCCCGTGGCGTAGAGCAGTTCCACGATGGCACGGTCCCGCAGGGCGAGCGGCGCACCCTCGGCCGCCGCTTCTTCCAAGGTGGCCAGCAGCCGGGTTAACTGCCCGGCCTGCAAAACCCCGGGCAGGGACTGCTCGCGTTTCGGGGCCTTGAGCCTGAGCGCGGGATCGGTGGCGATACGCTCCTCCGCCATGGCCCAGGCCGTGAAAACCCTGACAGAGGCGGACCGGCGGGCCAAAGTGCTCCGCGCCGCGCCCTCCTGGCTCTGGGCACCGAGCCAGCGCCGGAGCGTTCCGAGTTCCAGGTCGTGGAGCCGGACAGCGCCTTCAGACGCAGCGTGGGACAGGAGGCTGCGGACATCGCCCAGGTATCCGCGGAGAGTGTGGGGGGAGACCGCACGCTCGGCGGAGAGGTACCGCGCGAAGGCCTCAAGCGCCCCGCCGAGCTCCGCAGGCAATCCCTCATTATCCACCCACCTACTCTCTCAGCTGCGGCTGGGAAACTATTGGCTGACACGCTCCACTCAACCCGGTGCCTGCGCTTCCCGTACCGGGCGGCCCGGACCCGCTATGAAGTGGGCGTCAGCCGGTTGCCTTGCCGCGTTTCCAGCCTCCCCGTTCTGAGACGGCGAGGCCCAGCAGGCCCAGCCGGCCCAGCCCGGCCCGCACCGACACCTGGGCCAGGCCCGCCACCACCGAGAGCTTTTCGACCGATGTCACGGAGCGCAGCGGCAGCGCGTCCAGGAGGATCAGATCCTCCAGCGTCAGCCCGTCCTGCACTGCAGCCTGCCCGTGGCGGGGATCAGGGAGGGCGGAGCCACTGGGGCCGGCCAACTCGGCAACCTCGGCAGCATCCGTTACGCAGACTGCTCCTCCATCCCTCAGAAGCCGGTGACATCCGGCCGAGTTGGCGCTGTGCACGGACCCCGGCACAGCGCCGACCGCCCGGCCAAGGGTCTCCGCGTGATGGGCGGTGTTGAGCGCCCCGGACCGCCACCTGGCCTCCACCACCACGGTCACGGCGGACAGGGCGGCAATGATGCGGTTACGTTGCAGGAACCGGTAGCGCGTGGGGGCGGAGCCCGGAGGAACCTCGGCCAGGACGGCGCCCTGGTTGCACACGGCCCGCAGGAGATCCTCGTTCCCAGAAGGATAGAACCGGTCCACTCCCCCTGCCATCACAGCAATGGTGGGGACCGCACCGGACGCTCCGGCGAGGGCGGCCCGGTGGGCATGCGCGTCGATGCCGTAGGCCCCTCCCGACACCACGGTGAAGCCGCGCTGGGCTAGCGAGTAGGCAAGATCGCCGGTGACGGCGGCGCCGTAACTTGTGCTGTCCCGCGAGCCAACCAGGGCTATGGATGTTGCTGCTCCGGGCAGCGGCTGTTCCTGGCCCCGCCACCAGAGGCAGATCGGTTCCTGGATTCCAAGGTCTGCCAGCTGGACCGGCCACAATTCGTCCGACGGGATGATCAACCGCCCGCCCAGTCGCGCCATGGTTGCAAGGTCCCGGTCGGGGGCCAGGTCGGGTATCCGGGGATGCCAGCGTTTCAGGGAAGCGGCCATCCCTGCCCAGCTGGTGCCGGAGCCCCCGTCCGAGAGCAGCGCGGTGATCTCCTGCTCCAGCTCGGGGCCGGCCGACAGTTGCCCCGTGGCGATCCGCAGGGCGTCCACTGCCCCGACCGCCTGCACCAGGGCAAGTCCGGCAGCGTCCTGGGGTTCCATGAGGCGTGAGAGGGCGGCTCGGGAACGCCGCTCGCTGCCCACATCCATGGTTGCCTCCCTCATGCTGCCGCCGCCGCTGCCTGCCGAAGCCCCAGCGCCTGGCCGATGTCGTTGATGTCCGGTTGCTCCCGGTATCCCAAATCGGCAAGGGTCCATGCGAGCCGGAGCACCCGGTCATACCCGCGGGCGGTGAGGACACCACGTTCCAGGGAATGGTCCAGGATGCGGGTGACTGCCGGCGGGAGCCGAAGCTCACCCCGGAGTACGCGGCCGGGGACCTGCGCATTGGTCTCCAGCCCGTAGGCGGCCAACCTCTCCAGCTGACGGGACCGGGCGCCCAACACCCGCCGTGCGACGGTTGCCGTGTCTTCCTCGGCCCCTGCCTGTCCGAAGTCGGCCAGCGAGACCCGTTCCACCTGAAGCTGGATGTCCACCCTGTCGAGGAGCGGACCGGACATCCTGGCCAGGTAGCGCCGCCGCATCATGGGCGTGCAGGTGCAGTCGAGGCCTTTACCGGAGGCCTTGCCGCAGGGACAGGGGTTGGCGGCAAGCACAAGCTGGAACCGTGCTGGATAAGCAGCGGTTCCGGCTGAGCGGTGGATCACCAGTTCTCCGCTTTCCAGGGGCTGGCGGAGGGCATCCAGCACGCGGCGCTCGTACTCGGGTGCCTCGTCAAGGAACAGGACTCCGCGGTGGGCACGGGAAGCAGCTCCGGGCCGGGGAAGCCCGGAGCCTCCCCCAATGATGGCCGCCGCGGTTGCGGAGTGGTGCGGGCTTTCGAAGGGTGGCCGCCGGAGGAGCTGCACCGGGGACGACGGCAGTCCGCACAGCGAATGGATGGCTGTGACCTCCATGGACTCATGGTCGCCAAGATCCGGCAGGAGCCCGGGCAGGCGTTCCGCCAGCATGGTCTTGCCCGCGCCCGGAGGGCCCGTCAGGAGGAGATGGTGCGCGCCGGCAGCTGCGACTTCCAGTGCGCGCCGGGCATCCCCCTGGCCGGAGACGTCCGCCATGTCAGGGTAGGTGCCGGCCTCCACTCCTGCGTCCCCGGGGCTGTCCGGGTCCTCGGGTTCGAAATCCAGCGCAAGCTCCTGGGGATCCGCGCCGAATTCCAGCGCCAGCCGGGCCAGGGTGCTGTACCCCCGCACGTTGGCATCAGGAACCAACGATGCCTCCGCCAGGTTTGCCTGCGCCACAACGATGTCCGGATAACCGGCCTGCACCGAGGCCATCACCGCCGGAAGGATGCCGCGAACAGGGCGCAGCCGGCCGTCGAGTCCCAGCTCGGCGATAAACACCGTCCGCCCGGTGGGTTTGATGTCATTGGCGGCACGGAGTACGGCCATGGTCACCGCCAGGTCGAATCCGGATCCCCGCTTCGGCAGGGACGCGGGGATGAGGTTGGCGGTGATCTTCCGGCGGCTCAGCGGAATTCCGGAATTCTTCGCAGCCGACCGGATCCGCTCCTTGGCCTCGTTCAGGGAGGCGTCCGGCAACCCGAGCAGTACGAATGCAGGGAGCGTCTGGCCGATGTCGGCCTCGACCTCCACCATGTAGCCGTTCAGCCCCACCAGGGCGATGGAGTAGGTGCGTCCCAGCGGCATTCAGCCCACCCCCCTGAGGTGCTCCACCAGGGGCGACCCGCCGCCGTCGTCAATCACGGCGATGACGTCAACGCGCCGCAGCGGCATCCGAAGCTCACGGTCCCGGCACCATGCGGCCCCAAGCCGGTGCAGCCGCGCCAGCTTGTCCGGGCCAACGGCTTCAAAGGGATGGCCGTAATCGAGGGTACGGCGGGTTTTGACCTCGGCGATCACCAGGGCATCGCCGTCGAGCGCGACGATGTCTATTTCGCCCTCGGTGCAGCGCCAGTTGCGCTCCACCACGAGCATGCCGAGGGTTTCCAGGTAACCGGCGGCAAGGTCCTCGCCGTGCCGGCCCAGCAGGTCTTTCGATTTCATGTCTACCTCCGCAACCAGCCTGGACGGGCTGGGACACGAAGGACAGGACGACGGTCCCCTATGTGGATGAACCGGGGCCGGCAGGCCCTGTGCAGGAAAGGTCAGCTGTGCAGGAGAAGTCCAGGCAGTGCAGGGTGCTAGTTGCCCAGGTCGACATCCTTGGGCAGGGCAAGCTCCTCATTGCGCGGAAGCTCTTCGACGTTGACGTCCTTGAAGGTCAGGACGCGGACACTCTTGACGAACCGTGCAGAACGGTAGACGTCCCAGACCCAGGCATCCTGCAGGGTCAGGTCAAAGTAGACCTCGCCGTCTGCGCTGCGGGCCTGAAGGTCCACATGGTTGGCCAGGTAGAAGCGGCGTTCGGTCTCGACAACGTAGCTGAACAGCCCGACGACATCGCGGTATTCACGGTAGAGCTGAAGCTCCATGTCGGTTTCATAGTTTTCAAGATCCTCGGCACTCATGCTTCCATCTTGCACCATCGGCAGGGCGGCTGGTGTCCGGCGCGGGGCTCAGGCCCCCGCGGCAGCTTCTTCCCCGCCTGGCCCTGCACCGTCCGGCAGGCCGGCGTCAGCCAGTTCCCCACCAAGGAGCCGCCAGCTGACCCGGTGATACGGCGTGGGTCCGGCCGCACGGAGGACGTCCCGGTGCAGTGCGGTGGCGTAGCCCTTGTTGATGTCCCAGCCGAAGTCCGGGAACTCCCCATGGAGCTCCCGCATCAACCGGTCCCGCTCAACCTTTGCGATGACGCTGGCAGCCGCCACGCTCAGGCACTGCATATCCGCCTTGACCTTGGTGTGAACCGGAGCGTCGCAGCTGGCCTCCACCATGGGCTCGTCGAACAGGGACAGCTGCCCGGCAGGTGAAAGCCAGTTGTGGCTTCCGTCCAGGAGCACCGCCTCGGGGCGGACACCCGCAGAAAGGACTTCCTGCCACGCCCTGGTTCCTGCAAGGCGCAACGCGGCGATAATGCCGATGGAGTCGATTTCCTGCGCTGAGGCGTGGCCCACTGCCGAGGCCACGCTCCACCGGCGGACCAGCGGGTCAAGGCGTTCCCGCTCCGCAGGGGCCAGGAGTTTGCTGTCCCGGACCCCGGCCAGGGGCTTCTGCCGTTCCAGGTCCACCACGGCGATGCCCACGCTGACGGGCCCGGCAAGCGCGCCGCGCCCCACCTCGTCCACACCGGCAAGGTACCGGATCCCCTGGGCCTTGAAGGTCCGCTCGTGCCTGAGGGTGGGTGCCTTGGCCTGGGGAACCCTGGTGGAGCCCGTCCTGGTCTTAAGTGCGGCGGGCATGGTCAGGGCGCCGCCGGTACGTTGCGGAACACATCCGGATAGTTGCCCAGGGTGGTGAACCGGCTCAGTGGCCAGGCGATGACGGCGGCCTTGCCTTCGAGGTCGGCAATGTCGATGAATCCGCCGTCGGAGTCCATGTGGGCGCGGGAGTCGGCGGAATGGTTACGGTTGTCTCCCATCACCCACACCTTGCCCTCGGGGACAGTCACGTCGAAGTTGCGGATCTGCGGGATTTCAGCCGGGTTGATGTAGCTCTCGTTAATGGCGGTCCCGTTAATGGTCAGTCTACCGCCGGCATCGCAGCAGACCACATGGTCCCCCGGGAGCCCGATGACCCTCTTGACCAGGTGCTGCTCGGAATTGTCCGGCAGCAGGCCAACGAATGTCAGCCCGTCCTGGACCCAGGTGAAGGGACCCTGCGGTTGTTCGGGCGCGGCCTGGAGCCAGCCCTTGGTATCCCGGAAAACCACGACGTCGCCGCGGTTCAGCGCGAACGGCTCGGGGACCAGGAGGTTGACGAAGATACGGTCGTCCACTTCCAGGGTATTGACCATGGATTCGGACGGGATGAAAAACGCACGGAACAGGAAGGTCTTGATCAGGAAGGAAAGGACGACGGCGATCACCACCACCGTGGCCACTTCCTTCAGCCACGCGAAGACGGGGCTGCCGGCGGGCTTCGCCGCTGACTTGGCGGCGGCGCGACTGCCCTCGGCGCCGGCCGCAGGCGCGTCAGGGCGCTGGCCGGAAGTCCCGGGAACGGCATCGGCCGGAACGTCCGAAGCGCCTTCATGGCGTGGTTCGGGAGTCCGCGCGTGGTTCTCGGGCATCTACTGTCCGTTCTCTGTTGTTGGTCCTGCAGGCGGACGGGGTACTGAAGCAAACCTATCAAGCGGCCAGATGATCTGGACCGGCCTGCCGATCACCCTGTCCAGCGGGACCATGCCGCCGCCGGGGGCTCCGAGCAGGCTTCGCGAATCGGCCGACACGGAGCGGTGGTCCCCCATCAGCCACAGCCGGCCATCCGGGACCACGGCACTGAACTTTTGGGTACTGGGGGCATCTCCGTTGAAGATGTAGGGCTCCGCCAGGGGCTCTCCGTTCACCGTCACGTTGCCGCCGGCGTCGCAGCAGGCCACCGAGTCCCCCGGGAGCCCGATGACCCTCTTGACGTAGGTGGTGTCGCTGCCGGTGAGGCCGATCCAGTGGGTGACGGCGGCCGCGCTGTCCACCAGGGGGCCGTTGCCGCTATTGAGCGGGGCGAAACTGCCCCTTCCGTCAAAGACGACGATGTCCCCGCGCCGGATGGGCTCAGCGCGGAAATCGGTCCGGGAAACCAGGATGCGGTCCCCGCCTTCCAGCACGGGTTCCATGGACGCGGACGGGATGAAGTAGACATCAAGCCACAGCGATCGGACCAGTCCGCTGACCGCAACCGCCAGGATGACGGCCAGGAACGCAAAACGCCAGCCCATTTTCCGGGGCTGGCGTTTTGTGTGGTCCATGGTCCGTATCCTGGGCGCTGGTGCTGAATGGCTCCGGCGCTGGCCGGATACGGCCGCGGCCCGGCCTCTGCAGTCCGAAAGGACTTACTTGGCGGTGCTGAAGTCGCGCTTTTCCTTGATCTTCGCAGCCTTACCGCGCAGTGCACGCATGTAGTAAAGCTTCGCGCGGCGGACGTCACCCTTGGTGACGACCTCGATCTTGTCGATGATCGGGGAGTGAACCGGGAAGGTACGCTCCACGCCGACGCCGAAGGAAACCTTGCGGACCGTGAAGGTCTCACGGACGCCGTCGCCCTGGCGGCCCAGGACGAAGCCCTGGAATACCTGGACACGGGAGTTCTTGCCTTCGATGATGTTCACGTGCACCTTGAGGGTGTCACCCGCGCGGAACTCGGGAACATCGGTACGCAGCGAGGCTGCATCGAGGGAATCGAGAATATGCATAATTGCACTCCTGGTGAACGCCACAGGTCATTCACTTTGGGTCACGGCAGCAAAACCTGGGGCGTTCGTGGCGCACCGGGGATTTCCGCCGAAAGGTAAGTGGTCCGGCCACTTCACTGATTGATGAGGCCGGTTGCCTTAGCTGTTGGTTGCGCTCCCCCTGTGGCAGGTGCGGACCCAGCAGACACAAGGACTAATTTTGCCACACCGCGGGGGCTACAGCCAATCCTGCAGCTCCCGGAGCCCAGGGAGCCGGCCACGGCATCATGACGCCATTAGTCCTGTGGTGTGCCTTCAGCGCCGGGTCGGCGGCGCAGGCGGCCGTCCACGACGTCGTATCCCAGGTCCTGCAGTTCGGTGCGGTCGGCACGTGGCAGCTTGCCGGCGTCGAACGCTTCGAGGAGGTCGGGGCGGCGCTCCGCCGTCCGCCGGAACTGTTCGTGGCGGCGCCACTGCGCGATCTTGCCGTGGTTCCCGCTCAGCAGCACGGCAGGCACTTCCCGCTCGCGCCACACAGAGGGTTTGGTGTAGACGGGGTACTCCAGGAGCCCGTCGGAATGGGATTCCTCCACCAGGGACTCGGGGTTGCCCACCACGCCCGGCAGCAGGCGTCCAATGGCTTCCACCATGGCCAGCACCGCAACCTCGCCGCCATTGAGGACGTAGTCCCCCAGGCTGACGGGGCGGACGTCAAAATGCTCCAGGGACCATTCGATGACGCGCTCGTCGATGCCCTCGTAGCGTCCGCAGGCGAACGCAAGGTGCTCCTGCTCGGCCAGTTCGTACGCCAGCGCCTGGGTGAACCTCTCCCCCGCCGGCGACGGCACGATCAGGACCGGCCTGCCCGACCCCTCCGGGCGGTCGGCAGCGATGGACTCCAGGGCCTGCGCCCACGGTTCGGGCTTCATCACCATGCCGGCGCCCCCGCCGTAGGGCGTGTCGTCGACGGTGCGGTGCCTGTCCGTGGTGAAGGCGCGGAGGTCGTGGACGCGGAGGTCCAGGATGCCGTCCTGGCGGGCTTTTCCGATCAGGGACAGTTCCAGCGGTGCCAGGTATTCGGGAAAAATGCTGACGACGTCGATCCGCATCTAGGCTTTCTCCTCCGGCTCCGAAGCGGCTGCCTGCTCCTCCGCATTCAGCTCGAAGAGGCCGTCCGGCGGCGTGAGGAGGATGAACCCCCCGTCAACATTGACCTCGGGCACGATCTGCTCCACGAAGGGAACCAGGATTTCCTTGCCCTCCGGCGTGGTGACCATCAGGAGGTCCTGGACAGGCATGGTGTTCAGTGCGGTAACCTTGCCGACCACTCGGGGACCGATCCTGGCCTCCAGGCCGACGAGTTCGTGCTCGTACCAGCCTTCGTCGTCGTCTTCGTCCAACTCCTCGGTTTCGATGAAAAGCTTGGCGCCCCGGAGGGTTTCCGCCTCGTTGCGGGTCCGAATTTCGTCGAAGCCCAGCAGCAGGATGTCCTTGTTCCAGCGGGCGCTGTTTACGGTGAGCGGGCCCGCTGACGCCGGCTCAACCACGAATTCGGTGCCCGGCACGAACCTGTCTCCAGGGGCGTCGGTCAGGACCTGGACCGTCACTTCGCCGCGGATACCGTGCGGTTTGCCGATTCGTGCCACCTGAAGCTGCATGTGTTCCTCTGTGTTGGATGTGGTTTTCGGTGCTCTGGTGAAAGCACTCCGGCCCCTCCACCGCATGGGTGGAGGGGCCGGAGCTAAAACTGAATAGTGCCGAGCGCTCAGCGGCGGCGGTCGGTGTCGACAACGTCGACCCGCACCGGTTCGCCACCGGCCAGAGCTGCCACCACGGTGCGCAGTGCACGCGCCGTGCGGCCCTGGCGGCCGATCACCCGTCCGAGGTCGTCCTGGTGAACGCGCACTTCGAGGGTGTCCCCGCGGCGGTTGTTCTTGGAGCTGACCTTGACGTCATCCGGGGAATCAACGATTCCGCGGACCAGGTGTTCCAGCGCTTCTGCCAGCAATCTACTCAGCCTCGGTGGTCTCTGCTTCGGCCTCGGCAGGAGCTTCGGCTGCATCAGACTTGGATGCCTTCTTGGTGATGGCTTCCGGGATGATCACGGAACCCTTTTCCGGGGCAACGAAGGCTTCCTTCTGGGTCTTGGTCTTCAGGGTGCCTTCCTGGCCCGGCAGGCCCTTGAACTTCTGCCAGTCACCGGTGATCTTGAGGATCGCGGCAACCTGCTCAGACGGCTGGGCGCCGACGGACAGCCAGTACTGGGCACGCTCGGAGTTGACCTCGATGTATGAGGGCTCTTCGGTGGGGTGGTACTTGCCGATCTCTTCGATGGCGCGGCCGTCACGCTTGGTGCGTGAGTCCGCGACGACGATGCGGTAGTACGGTGCGCGCATCTTGCCAAAGCGCTTAAGGCGAATCTTTACGGCCACTGTTGTGGTCACTCCTGTTTCAGAAAGGGGGTGAACCCGGCGTTCTGCACCCGTGGGGCGGGCCGTACTTGCGGGTTCAAAGGACAGGATCCAGACGCGGAGAGAGGGGCCACGCAGATCGAGTACCTGTTTATTGTGCCAGATCAGCGCCAGGATTTCGACTTGGCGCGGCGTGACACGGGCGACGCCGGCCGGAGGTTCCGGCCGGATCAGCTCAGGCGGACCAGACGTACAGGCCGGTACGCTCCGAGTCGTCGATTCCGCTGGCGAGTTCGGCGAGCCGCTGCACGTAAGTCCGCGCCTCTGCAGCGCCAAACGGCATGTCATCCTGCGCGGCCCACTGTTCGGCGACCTCTTCGAGGATGTCGCCTTCCCCTTCGGTTTCATAGGACAGCAGGTCGGCCAGGGCGCGCACCATGGCCGGGGGCACGGCCAGGAGCGAATCGCTGCCCACATCCACCATGGTCAGTTCGTAATCGGCTCCTCCGGCGTGCACGGCGGCACCGGCCAGGTCGCCCAGCTGCTCCACTTCGAAATCGCTGATGTCCGGGATCCGGACCGCGTCACCTGCGGGCGCGCTGCCGCCGCCGTCAAGGACGCCGGCACGCTTCAGTGCTGCGTCGTGGGTGGCAACAAAGATCTCGGTGAAGCCCATGGGGATTGCCCTCATTCCGTTGGCGGTGGTGCGGCCGCCGGGAGGCTGCTCCTGCCCGGCCGTTCGGATTCAGCCTAGTTCGAATTCAGCCCAGTTCGAATTCAGCACGGACCGCATTCAGCCCCATTCGGATCCAGCACGGTCCGGAGTCATGCCCGGCAGAGCTGCGGCCGGAATTTCCCGGCAGCTCCAGGCCGCCGGAACAGGGCGCGTGCAGCGCCGGCATACCCGGTGGTCAGCGCACAGCCACCCGGATGCGGTTGCGCCACGGATCCTCGAACCGGAGTTCGGCTCCGGTGTGGTGGGCGGCAACACCGGCGACCTTGAGGCGGTCGGCGAGGGAGCCGACGTCGTCCCCTGACGGCACCTCGATGAGGACCTCGCCCAGGCCGAGGGTGTCCTTGCGCGGTCCCGCCCCGCGGCTGTTCCAGACGTTCATGGCCATGTGGTGGTGGTAGCGGCCGGCGGAAACAAACAGGGCTTGTCCGTGCCAGCCGGCGGTCTTCTCGAAGCCGAGGGTCCCCACGTAGAAGTCGCGGGCTGTCTGGACGTCGCCCACCTGGAGGTGCACGTGGCCGACGCCCGCCACGGACCCGAGCTGGCGCTCCAGGGAATCTTCCGTCAGGTGCTGCTCGAGGTACCGCTGCGGCGGGAGCGCCAGGCTGTCCATCACCACGTCAGTGCCGTTCCAGGACCAGTTGCTGCGCGGCCGGTCCCAATAGAGTTCGATGCCATTGCCCTCGGGGTCATTGAAGTAGAAGGCTTCACTGACAAGGTGGTCGGCGCTGCCGGTGAACGAGCGCGGTTCGAACCGGGCGGCGGTGGCGATGGTGGCGGCCAGGTCTGCCTGGTTCTCAAACAGCAGCGCGGTGTGGAACAGGCCGGCCTCTCCCCTGCCCGGCAGGTTCAGCCCGGGTGCGGGCGCCAGGTGCACAAGCGGCTTCTGCAGACGGCCAAGGTAGATTCCGCCGTCCTGCTCGGCAATGACCTCCAGGCCGAGGGCGCGCTGGTAGTAGTCGGTCATCACCTTCATGTTGCCTACCTTGAGCATCACGGTGCCCATGGCGAGGTCGGCAGGCAGAAGATCCTGGCTTGCGGCTTGTGCAGACATTGATAACTCCCGGTGCTGTGGGCCTTCCGGTTGGCAGGCCTTACACACTTAAAATTACTTGAAGCTTCAATTTATTCCAAGTCCCGGGCCGGATATCTTTTCAGCGGATGACCCGACCGCCCAGGACAACGTGCGCCAGGCCATGAACCGCTTCCGGTACCTTCCGCGGGTCCTCCCGGCACACGACAACGTCTGCCCGCGCCCCTTCTTCCAGGCCGTCCGCGCCCAGCCACTCCCGCGCACTCCAACACGCGGCGTCCAGGGCAGACGCCATGGGCAGTCCGGCAGCATGAAGGGCCAGGATCTCATCGGCGATCCTGCCGTGCCTGATCACGCTGCCGGCGTCGGTCCCGGCGTAGATCCGCACGCCTGCCTCGAACGCCTCAAGCACCCGTTCCTCCCGCCGTCCCCACAGTGAGCGCATGTGGGCCGCATACCGTGGGAACTTGGGCGCCGCCTGGGCAGCAATGTCCGGAAACGTGGCGATGTTGATCAGGGTGGGCACAATGGGCACCTTCTGCTCCACGAACCGGGGCAGGTGCCGCGGCAGGAGGCCGGTGGCGTGCTCGACGCAGTCGATGCCGGCGTCCAGCACGTCGTCGAGCGTCTCTTCCGCGAAGCAGTGGGCGGTGACGCGCGCGCCTTCGTCATGGGCGGCCTGGACGGCATCGCGGACGACGGCGGCAGGGAACGACGGCGCGAGGTCGCCGGCGTCGCGGTCAATCCAGTCCCCCACGAGCTTGACCCATCCGTCGCCTTCCCTGGCCTGTTTACGGACAGCTTCCACCAGGCCCTCCGGTTCAACTTCCTCGGCGAACCCCCGCAGGTACCGGCGCGTGCGCGCAACGTGGCGTCCGGCGCGGATCAGCACCGGGACGTCTCTTCTGTCCTGCAGCCACCGCGTATCCGCCGGGGAACCTGCGTCGCGGACCAGCGTGGTGCCTGCGTCCAGGTCGGTCCGTGCCTGCTCTTCGGCGGTCGGAGCATCCACCGCCCCTCCCACGCCGAGCCCGATGTGGCAGTGGGCATCCACGAAGCCCGGCAGCACCCATCCCGCCAGGCTCCGGTCAGGGGCCGTCGCCGGCCGGCGGAACGTCAGGCGACCGTCAACAGACCACAGTCCGCGCTGTTCACTCCCGGGTCCGGTCAGGACCGTCCCCGTGAACTCGATGATTTCTGCCATGTGCACCTCTTTCCTGCCCGGTCAGGCTAGCACCGGCAATGTGACAAGCCCCGAAAGAAAGGCTGTGGTAGCTTTCATCTTGACCACACGGGTGCCCCTGCAGGGGCTGAGATCGGGCTGACGCAGCCTGCGACCGTCGAACCTGTCCGGGTAATGCCGGCGAAGGAAGTGAGTATTCCTTGAATACACCAAATCAGCAGCTGAACCCTGCCCGCAACAACCCGGGTGCCGCCACTGACGGGAACCCGCCCCCGGTGACGCAATCCCTGAAATCCCATTCCCTGGCCTACCTCGAGGACGCCGGGACCGGTATCCGTGTTCCCGTGACGGAAATCGCGTTGGAGCCGTCGCCCAACGGCGTGCCGAACCAGCCGTTCCGGACTTACCGGACGGCCGGTCCGGGGAGCGACCCCGTTCAGGGCCTTCCTCCTTTCCGCAAGGATTGGATCGAGGCGCGGGCAGACACGGAAGCGTACAGCGGCCGGGAGAGGAACCTGCTCGACGACGGCCGCTCGGCCGTGCGCCGCGGCGCCGCCAGTGCGGAGTGGAAGGGAGCGCCTCCCGTGCCCCGCCGCGCCGTCGAGGGCCGGACCGTGACCCAGATGCACTACGCACGGCAGGGCGTCATAACCCCGGAAATGCGCTTCGTGGCGCTGCGGGAGAACTGCGATGTTGAACTGGTACGGAGCGAACTCGCCGCGGGACGGGCCATCATTCCCAACAACATCAACCACCCCGAATCCGAGCCGATGATCATCGGCAAGGCCTTCCTGGTGAAGATCAACGCCAACATCGGCAACTCGGCAGTGACCAGTTCAATCGCCGAAGAAGTGGACAAGCTGCAGTGGGCAACCCGGTGGGGCGCCGACACCGTCATGGATCTCTCCACCGGCGACGACATCCACACCACCCGGGAGTGGATCATCCGCAATTCGCCTGTCCCGATCGGCACCGTCCCCATCTACCAGGCCCTGGAGAAGGTCAACGGCGAAGCCAACGCCCTGACCTGGGAGATCTTCCGCGACACCGTCATCGAACAGTGCGAGCAGGGGGTGGACTACATGACCATCCACGCCGGTGTGCTGCTCCGGTACGTTCCCCTGACCGCCAACCGCGTCACGGGCATCGTGTCCCGGGGCGGGTCCATCATGGCCGGGTGGTGCCTGGCGCACCACCGGGAGAACTTCCTCTACACGCACTTCGATGAGCTCTGCAAAATTTTCGCCCGGTACGACGTCGCGTTTTCCCTGGGTGACGGCCTGCGGCCGGGGGCGACGGCGGATGCCAACGATGCCGCGCAGTTTGCCGAGCTGGACACCCTCGCCGAGCTCACGCAGCGTGCCTGGGAGTACGACGTCCAGGTGATGGTGGAGGGTCCTGGACACGTTCCGTTCCACCTGGTCAGGGAGAACGTTGAACGGCAGCAGGAGCTGTGCAAGGGCGCGCCGTTCTACACGCTGGGCCCGCTGGTGACCGACGTGGCCCCGGGCTATGACCACATCACCTCCGCCATTGGAGCCACGGAAATTGCCCGCTACGGCACGGCGATGCTGTGCTACGTCACGCCCAAGGAACACCTGGGGCTGCCCAACAAGGACGACGTCAAGACAGGGGTGATCACGTACAAGATCGCTGCGCACGCGGCAGACCTTGCCAAAGGCCACCCGGGCGCCCACGAACGTGATGACGCACTGTCCAAGGCACGCTTCGAGTTCCGGTGGCGTGACCAGTTTGCGTTGTCGCTGGACCCGGAGACGGCCGAGGCCTTCCACGACGAGACCCTCCCGGCCGAACCGGCGAAGACCGCGCATTTCTGCTCCATGTGCGGGCCCAAGTTCTGCTCCATGAGGATCAGCCAGGACATCCGGGACGAATACGGATCCGCGGAGGCACAGGCAGCCCTTGCCGAAGCGGCAGCCGGCATGCGGGGCAAGAGCGAGGAATTCCTGGCCGCCGGCGGGAAAGTTTATTTGCCGGAGCTGAGCGTTCCGCCGGGCCGGTAGGAGCCTGCAGGTTCCGTCCGGCTGGTCATTGGGGGCCGGCCGGACGGGCTCCTGTGGAGGGCAGGTTCAGGCGGGATCAGGAGGCGCGAGCCTGCACGCGGCTTGAGTCGTTGATGAACGAACGGATGATGCGGTCCCCTTCCGGGGAGTCGTGGGGCCGGTGGCCGCCGGCGGCCGTGCGGTGAAGCGCCCCGGTCTCACGGAGGTAGCCGGCGATCTCCTCGTAGAGCGGCTCCCAGCCGCCGGTCAGGACGAGCGTCGGCACGCCGGGAACGATATGCAGCGGGGCTTCCCAGGACGGCGCCTGCAGCCGCAGCCGCCTGGCAGAACGCTTCTCCTCGGCAGTCACCGGCTGCTGCAGGTCGGTGGCATAGACCCTGCGGACGAACTCCCGCTGGAAATCCTCGTCACTGAGTTGATGCCGGACGTTGAACAGGGGCTGCATCAGCCCGATGTGCGCCGCCGTGGCCGGCAGTTCAGCGGTCAGGGACAGGCAGGCCGGCTCCACCAGGGTCAGCGAGTAGACAAGGTCCGGACGTTCGACGGCGGCCATCATCGCTGCAATGGCGCCCTGCGCATGGGCCACGACGTGCCCGCCGGCGATGCCGCTGCCGTCGTCCCCAAGGGAGTCCAACAGAATGCGTGTGTCCTCCTCGAATGAGGACTCGATGGGTTCGGCAACGGGATCGAAGCCGTGCCGGCGCAGGAACAGGGCATCGTAGGACAGGGCCACACCGTGCTGGCGGGGCCAGGCCGCGGCACCGAAGCTGCCCGCGCCGTGCACGAACACTACCCTCTGCTTGAACATGACCCAACCCTATTCCACGGCCCCGACATCCCATGTAAGTAGCAGCAGATGTCGTTCTGAGCCCTCAAAACGACATCTGCTGCTACCCAGTTGGGCCAGGTGTGCTTATTTGCCGAGGAACTTGTCGAAGCCCTTGGGCAGGTTCAGCTGGGAGGGATCGAAGTCGCCCGTTTGCTGGCCAAAAGCTGCGCCGGTGGGCAGCGCCTTGGCGGCGTTCGCCCTGCGGGCCTCGGCGTCCTTGCGCTCCTGCGCGGCTTTTGCCGGGTTTCCGGACTTGGCCTTCTTCTTGGGCGCGCTCTTGGCGTTCTTCCGGGCACCGCCGCCGGCACCCGGCAGGCCTGGCATCCCGGGCATGCCCGGCATCCCGCCCTGGGCCATCTTCTTCATCATCTTCTGGGCCTGCGCGAAGCGCTCCAGCAAGCCGTTGACCTCGGAAACGTGGACGCCGGAACCGCGGGCGATGCGGGCACGGCGGGAGCCGTTGATGATCTTGGGAGCCACGCGCTCGTGCGGAGTCATGGACCTGACGATGGCCTCCACGCGGTCGATCTCGCGCTCGTCGAACTGCTCCAGCTGCTGGCGGATGTTCTGGGCACCCGGCATCATCATGAGCATCTTCTTCATGGAGCCCATGTTGCGGATCTGCTGCATCTGGGCCAGGAAGTCGTCAAGGGTGAAGTCCTCCTGGTCGGCGAACTTCTTCGCCATCCGGGCGGCTTCGTCCTTGTCCCAGGACTTCTCGGCCTGCTCGATCAGGGTCAGGACGTCACCCATGTCCAGGATGCGCGAGGCCATCCGGTCCGGGTGGAAAAGCTCAAAGTCGTCCAGGCCCTCGCCGGTGGACGCAAACATCACCGGCTTGCCCGTGACGGACGCGACGGAAAGGGCGGCACCGCCGCGGGCGTCGCCGTCGAGCTTGGACAGCACGATGCCGGTGAAGTTGACGCCTTCGTCGAAAGCGAGGGCCGTGTTCACGGCGTCCTGGCCGATCATCGAGTCGATGACAAACAGGACCTCGTTGGGCACGATGGCGCGGCGGATCTGCCGCGCCTGCTCCATCATGTCGGCGTCGACGCCCAGCCGGCCGGCGGTGTCTACAATGACGACGTCGTGGAGTTTCTGGCGTGCTTCCTCCACACCGGCGCGGGCAACCTCAACCGGGTCCCCGGCAGGGTGTTCGAGCTCGGTGTAGGTGGCACCGGGGTGGGGTGCAAAGACCGGCACCTTGGCGCGCTGGCCCACGATCTGCAGCTGCGTCACGGCGTTGGGGCGCTGGAGGTCACAGGCTACGAGCATCGGGCTGTGGCCCTGTGCCTTCAGCCACTTGGACAGCTTGCCGGCGAGGGTGGTCTTGCCGGCACCCTGGAGGCCGGCCAGCATGATGACGGTGGGGCCGCTCTTGGCCAGGCGGATCCGGCGGGTTTCACCGCCGAGGATCTCCACCAGTTCCTCGTTGACGATCTTGACGATCTGCTGGCTCGGGTTCAGTGCCCCGGAAACCTCGGCGCCCAGGGCGCGTTCCCGTACCCGGCCGGTGAACTCACGGACAACTGGAACGGCAACATCGGCGTCCAAAAGGGCGCGGCGTATCTCGCGGACTGTGGCATCGACGTCGGCTTCGGTAAGCCTGCCTTTACCGCGCAGGTTCTTGAAGGTTGCTGTCAACCGGTCAGAGAGTGAATTGAACACGCGACGTGCACTTCTTTCAGTGGATGATCAGGGCAGTGGATGATCAAAGGCTGTTGATGATCGGGACTCGACTATCTAGGGTACCAAGCCGGGCCCGCAAGGTGGCATGCTGGCCAAATGACGAGCCAACCAACTGTTAAGACCCTGCTCATCCTCGGCGCCTCGGGGGACCTGACGGGCAGGCTGCTCCTGCCGGGACTGGCGCGCCTGGTGGCCAGGGGACGCGCCGCGGGCCTCCGGCTGGTGGGTGCCGGATCCGATCCCTGGACCCCCGAACAATGGCGGGAACGGGTGCATGCGTCCTTCGAGGCAGCCGCCGGGTCCGCAGGCGCCGGGGGGAAGGAAGCACTCCAGTCCCTTGAGAAGGAAACGGTGTACCACCAGCTGGATGTCACCGCCGAGGGGGCGCTGGCGTCACTCCTTGACACGCCGGAGGGGCCCACCGCCGTCTACTTTGCCCTGCCGCCGCGCATCAGCCAGCTTGCCTGTGAGGCCCTCCGGCCGGATCAGGTCCCGCCGGGAACGCGGCTGGTAATGGAAAAGCCCTTCGGTTCCAGTGAGGACTCGGCCCGCTCGCTCAACCAGACACTGGTCCGGCTGGTCCCCGAAGACCATGTCCACCGGGTGGACCACTTCCTGGGCAAGGCCACGGTGCTGAATATCCTGGGCCTGCGGTTCGCCAACAATTTCCTGGAACCGGTGTGGGACCGGCACCACGTGGAAAAGGTGGAAATCATCTTCGACGAGGACCTCGCGCTGGAGGGGCGGGCCCGCTACTACGACGGCGCCGGCGCACTGCGGGACATGATCCAGAGCCACCTGCTGCAGATCATGGCCCTGCTGGCCATCGAGCCTCCAGCCACCATCGGTGAACGGGACCTGCGGGATGCAATTTCCGCCGTCCTTCGGGCCAGCAGCGTTCCGGTGTCCTATGCCGATTCCACCCGCAGGGCACGCTACACAGCCGGCCAGGCAGCAGGCAAAGACGTTCCCGACTACGCACGGGAGGAAGGCGTGGACGCTGAACGCGGAACAGAGACGCTGGCCGAGATCCAGGTCAACATCGACAACTGGCGCTGGAACGGGGTCCCGTTCATTCTTCGGTCCGGCAAGGCACTGGGCGTCAAGCGCAAGGAGGCAGTGGTCACCTTCCGCCCGGTTCCCCACCTGCCCCGGGGCTTTACCGGCGTGGACTCGCCCAACAAGCTGCGCATTGGCTTCGGCCCGGACACTCTGAGGTTCGATGTCGACGTGAACGGGCCCGGGAACATCTTCAGCCTGAGCCGGGCCACCCTGGAAACCGAGCTCAGCGGCTCCGACCTCCTCCCCTACGGCGAAGTCCTGGAGGGGGTGCTGGCGGGCGACCCGCTTCTGTCCGTGCGCGGAGACACGGCGGAGGAGTGCTGGCGGATTGTGGAGCCCGTCCTGCACGCCTGGCAGCAGGACTCGGTCCCCCTGGAGGAGTACGACGCCGGCTCTGCCGGCCCCGCAGCCTGGCCCACCGCGGTGCCCGGGGACTGAGCCGCAGCGGCTTGGGGCGGCGGGCAAGCCGCCGATCTGCGGCGCTGCCTTAAACAACGGAAGAGCGGGCAGGAAACCCTGGAGTTTCCTGCCCGCTCTTTGACGTCTGTTCACGGATGTTTCCGTGGAGTACCGCCGGCCCTAGATTGCGGCGACGCCGCGTTCACCGGTGCGGACCCGGACGGCTTCGGAGACATCCATGGTCCAGACCTTGCCGTCACCTGCCCGGCCGGTGTTGGAGCTGGCGATGATGACATCGAGGATGTCGTCCGCCTGCTCGTTTGTGGCCAGGACCTCCACGCGGATCTTTGGCAGCAGATCCACGTTGTACTCCGCTCCGCGGTAGACCTCGGTATAGCCGCGCTGCCGGCCGTAGCCGCTGGCCGCGCTGACCGTCAGACCCTGCACGCCATAGGCCTCCAGTCCTTCCCGGATGGCTTCGAGCTTTTCCGGCCTGACGATCGCTGTAATCAGTTTCATGCCCCCACGCTTTCCTTACCTGTTGCTGATTCTGTCTTCTGCGCACCCGTTGCCGCGTCGGATGCCTGCGCGGCGTCCGCCTGGGCCTTTCCGGTGATCATGTCGTGCAGGGGCTGGAAGCTTCCGCCGTGTCCCCCGACGCCGAACTCGTAGGCAGTTTCGGCGTGCAGGCTGAGGTCCACACCCACCGTCTCCTGTTCCTGCGAGACCCGGAAGCCCATGGTCTTGTGAATGGCCAGGGCGATGATCGTGGTCAGGACCGCGGAGTAGGCAATGGCGATGCCGGCTGCTGCGAGCTGCGCCCACATCTGGGTCATGCCGCCGCCGTAGAAGAGGCCGCCGCCGGCACCTTCCTCGGGAAGGGCGATGAAGCCAAGGGCCACGGTACCGATGATGCCGGAAACCAGGTGGACACCCACGACGTCGAGCGAGTCATCGAAGCCCCAGCGGAACTTCAGGCCAACTGCCAGGGCGGAGGCGACGCCTGCCACGATGCCCAGGCCAAGGGCACCGACCGGGCTGACGTTGGCGCAGGCGGGGGTAATGGCAACGAGGCCTGCAACCACGCCGGAGGCTGCACCGAGGGAGGTGGGGTGGCCGTCGCGGATGCGCTCCGTGACCAGCCAGCCGAGCATTGCTGCTGCCGGGGCGGCGAGGGTGTTGACCCAGATGAGGCCGCCCTGCTCTGCGGTGGAGGCAGCGCCGCCGTTGAAGCCGAACCAGCCAAACCACAGAATTGCAGCGCCGAGCATCACGAACGGGATGTTGTGCGGGCGGTGGTTGGGGTCCTTGCCGAAGCCCCGGCGGTTGCCGACGATGAAGACGAGGATCAGGGCTGCAACACCGGCGTTGATGTGCACTACGGTGCCGCCGGCGAAGTCGATGGCCTCGCCGAGTGCCGCGCCCACAGCGCCTTCGGTGCTGAACAGGCCGCCGCCCCACACCATGTAGGCAAGCGGGCAGTAGACCAGCGTGACCCAGACCGGAACGAAGACGGTCCAGGCGCCGAACTTTGCACGGTCAGCGATGGCGCCGCTGATGAGGGCCACCGTGATGATGGCGAAGGTGGCGCCGAAGCCCACCGTGATGAGCCCGTCGGGGCTGTCAATGCCTTCAAGCCCGAAGTTGGCGAAGGGGCTGCCCACCATCTGGAGGAAGCCGTCCCCGGTGGTCATTGAGTATCCCCACAGGACCCAGATGACTCCCACCATGCCGATGGAGATGAAGCTCATCATCATCATGTTCAGCGCGGCCTTGGCCCGGGTCATGCCGCCGTAGAAAAATGCCAGACCCGGTGTCATCAACAGCACAAGCGCCGCCGACACCATGATCCATACGTGACCTGCGGTAAGTTCCATGGTGCACGCCTCTCTTATCTATTTGGTCGAAAGTTGCGGAGCTGATCCGCCTGCCAACGCCTTTTGCGTCCTGTAACGAGTGTGTCGGCGCTGTGTTTCGGCCGCGGAGGATTTGTATTGCGGGGCTGTTACAACAACCTCTAGGAAGTAAATGGTGCATATCTGGCTTGTTACGGTTATGTTTCACCCCTCCCGCCGAAGCCCGGCACCCACATACGCAAGGACCACTGGACCATGACGGCAGATACCCGCGTGAGCCGCGCAACATCGCGGATTTTTTCGATGCTGCGCAGGGACAGGCAGAAGCTCCCGCGCGACATCAAGGTGATGCTGGCCGCGGCTTTCCTGATTGCGCTGGGATTCGGTCTTGTTGCCCCAGTGTTGCCGCAATTCGCCACAACCTTCGGGGTGGGAAATACCGAGGCGTCCGTGATCGTGGCCATCTTCGCGTTCATGCGGCTGGTCTTTGCCCCTGCGGGCGGCGCCCTGATAGGCCGGCTGGGCGAGCGCCCCGTCTATGTCACGGGGCTGCTGATCGTGGCGGCGTCCACTGCTGCCTGCGCCTTCGCCCAGGATTACTGGCAGCTGCTGCTGTTCCGCGGGCTTGGCGGCGCCGGTTCAGTGATGTTCACGGTGGCGTCGATGGCGCTGGTGGTGCGGCTCGCGCCGCCCGAGAGCAGGGGCCGCGTCTCGGGTGCCTATGCGTCGGCGTTCCTCATCGGCAACGTGTGCGGCCCGATCGTGGGCGGGCTGCTGGCAGGTTTCGGCCTGCGCGTTCCCTTCCTGGCGTACGCGGCTGCCCTGGTGGTGGCCGCCGTCGTGGTCCAGACGCAGCTGAGCCACCAGCGCCGGGGCAGCGGGCCCCGGCAGGAACGCGCCGACATGCCGCTGGCCGAGGCCCTTGCCGCAGGGACGTACCGGACGGCGCTGGTGTCCAGCTTCGTGAACGGCTGGGCCACGTTCGGCGTCCGGATGGCGACCGTCCCGCTGTTCGCGGTGGCCGCCCTCGGCGCGGGGCCTGAAGCGGCGGGGTTCGCGCTGGCGGTCTTTGCTGCCGGCAACGCTGCCGCCCTGACGTTCTCGGGCCGGCTGGCCGATACCTTGGGCCGCAAGCCCATGATGGTGGCCGGACTTCTCGTGGCGGGTGCCTCCACGGCTGCCATCGGCTTCACCACCGGGCTGGGCTGGTTCCTGGCGGCATCGGCGCTGGCCGGCGTCGGCTCGGGACTCTTCGGCCCTGCCCAGCAGGCCGCCGTCGCCGATGTGATCGGCAACGGGCGGTCCGGCGGGAAGGTGCTGGCCGTGTACCAGATGACGTCCGATGTCGGCGCGATTGTGGGGCCCGTCCTGGCCGGCGTGCTGGCCGACCGGCTGGGCTACGGCTGGGCCTTCGGGGTGACCGGCGGCATCATGGTGGTGGCGGCGTGCACCTGGCTTGCCACCCGGGAGAGCCTGAGGAAGCCCGCGGCGTAACGGCCGGCTGCTGCTGCGGCTAGTTCAGCAGAGCGTCCACGAAGCCCTCAACCTCGAAGGGGGCAAGGTCGTCTGCCCCTTCCCCGAGGCCGATCAGCTTCACCGGGACGCCCAAGGCTTTCTGGATTGCGACGACGATGCCGCCCTTGGCGGTTCCGTCCAGTTTGGTCAGGACGATGCCGGTGATGTTGACCACTTCGGAGAACACGCGGGCCTGGTTCAGGCCGTTCTGGCCGGTGGTTGCGTCCAGCACCAGGAGGACCTCGTCCACCTCGGCCAGCTTCTCCACCACGCGCTTGACCTTCCGGAGTTCGTCCATCAGGCCAACCTTGTTCTGCAGCCGGCCGGCGGTGTCGATCATGACCACGTCGACTTCCTGGTCGATGCCGGCCTTGACCGCCTCGTAGGCAACCGAGGCGGGATCTGCGCCGTCGATGTCCGACTTGACGGTGGGAACGCCGACGCGCTGGCCCCAGGTTGCCAGCTGCTCTGCGGCGGCAGCACGGAACGTGTCCGCCGCACCGAGCAGGACGTCCTTGTCTTCTGCCACCAGCACCCGGGCAAGCTTGCCTACGGTGGTGGTCTTGCCGACGCCGTTCACGCCGACCACCATCATCACGGCAGGCCTGTCGGCGTGCCGCTGGACGTTGAGCGTGCGGTCCATGGTGGGATCGACGAGCTTTATAAGCTCCTCCCGCAGCAGCAGTTTGACCTGCTCAGGAGTCCGGGTGCCCAGCACCTTCACGCGTTCGCGCAGCGCGTCCACGAGCTGCATGGTGGGTTCGGTGCCGAGGTCTGCGAGGAGGAGCGTTTCCTCCACTTCGTCCCAGACGTTTTCGTCGATCTTGTCGCTCGAGAGCAGGGCCAGGAGCCCCTTGCCCATGACGTTGTTGGAGCGGACCAGCCGTTCGCGGAGACGGACCAGCCGGCCTGCCACAGGCAGCGGGGTTTCCACCGGAATGACTTCAAGTCCTGCGGCGTTGTCCGGGACCTCGGTGGTTTCCAGCCCTTCAAGGTCCGCGCCGTCCGGGGCCGTGCGGTCTGCCACCGAGCCCGGCCGGTCCTCCACGGCCGTGCTGCCGGCCCGAGGCTGGACGGGGTCGTTGGCGTCCCGCGTGCCGGGGTAGCGCGTGATGTTCTTCCGGGTCTTCATCAGGACCGGAATCAGCCCGCCGAGAACCACCAGGGCAGCAAGGATGGAAAGAAGGATGGGAAGGATGTCATTCACTCCCCTAGCTTCTCATAGACGCCGGGGCTCTTTTGGGGCCGGCAAGGCAGTTGACCTGCCGTTACACCGGCAGCGTCAGACCTCGGCCCCAAGCCTCTGGCTGATCACGGTGGAGACGCCGTCGCCGCGCATGGTGACGCCGTACAAGGCGTCGGCGACTTCCATGGTCCGCTTCTGGTGGGTGATGACGATGAGCTGGCTGGATTCCCGGAGTTCTTCGAAGATCGTGATGAGCCGGCCCAGGTTGGTGTCATCGAGGGCCGCTTCCACCTCGTCCATGACGTAGAACGGCGAAGGCCGCGCCTTGAAGATGGCAACCAGCAGGGCCACCGCGGTCAGCGAGCGTTCGCCGCCGGACAGGAGCGACAGCCGCTTGATCTTCTTGCCCGCGGGACGGGCCTCCACGTCGATGCCGGTGGTGAGCATGTCGGAGGGGTCGGTCAGGACCAGCCGTCCCTCGCCGCCCGGGAAGAGCCTGGCGAAGACCCGGGTGAACTGGGCCTGGGTGTCCTCGAACGCCTCCGTGAACACCCGCTGGACGCGGTTATCCACTTCCTTGATGATGTCCAGGAGGTCCTTCCGGCTGGACTTAAGGTCCTCCAGCTGGGCGCTGAGGAACTGGTGGCGCTCCTCAAGCGCGGCGAATTCCTCCAGCGCCAGGGGGTTGACCTTGCCCAGGCCGGCGAGGTCCCGTTCGGCCTTACGCAGCCGCTTTTCCTGCTCTGCCCTGACGTAGGGCTTACCCTCCACGATGTCCGCACCGGTGTGGTCCACCGGGGCGCGGAGGGCGGCCCATTTGTCACCGCCCTCCCCGGCCGGGACCGGAACCGGGACATCCGGGCCGAACTCGGCCACCAGGGCATCGGGGGTAATCCCCAGTTCGTCGATGGAGCGGCTCTCGAGGGCTTCAATCCGTGCCTTTTGCTGGGTCCGGGCGAGCTCATCACGGTGGACGTTGTCCGTGAGGTCGGAGAATTCACCCGCCAGCAGTTCGTTTGCGGTACGGATCTCCGCGAGCTCCCGGTCCCGCTGCTCCCGGTTTTCTTCCGCCAGGTCCCGCTCATGCTGTGCCAGGTCCACGGACACGTCAACATAGCGAAGCGCCAGGCCGACGGCGGCGGAAACGGCAGCTGCCCGGCGCGCCTTGATGCGGCGGACCCGGGCGCGTTCAGCAGCTTCCTCGCGTGCCCTGCGTTCCGTGGCGGCTGCGCGCTCCAGGGATGCCGCCCGGTTCCGTGTGGCCGCGAGCTGCTCTTCGGCGCTGCGGAGCGACAGACGTGCCTCCACCTCGGCGCTGCGGGCGTGTGATGCCGCTTGGGCCAGCGCGTCACGGTGCCCGGTGGAGGGCTCCTGTTCCAGCGGGACTTCCTGTGATGCGGCCAAACGGGCGGTGACGGCAGCGAGCGCTTCCTCCTCGGCGGCAACGTTCTGCTCAGCCTTGGCCAGCGATGCCGCCAGGCGGTCGCTTTCACCGACGGCGCTGCGAAGGACGGAGTTCAGGTGGCCCAGGCGTTCTGCCACGGCGGCCAGCCTGGCATCCGAGTCATGCAGCCTGTCCAGTGCGGCGTCGGCGCGCTCCTGCGCCTCGGCGCGTTGGGCCTCGGCGCCGGACAGGGCGAACCTGTTCCGCTCGAGACCTGCCGTGACCTCGGAAAGCCCGCTCTCGGCGTCGTCAACGGCCGCTTGCACCTCAAGGAGGGACGGCGCCTTCGCCGAGCCGCCCGTGGCTGACAGGGCTGTAAAGATGTCTCCGGCCCGGGTGACGGCAGTCATCTCCGGGTGGGCCGCCACCAGGGCGGACGCGGCCTGGATATCGGGGACGACGGCGGTGCCGGACAGCAGGTGCGCCACAAGCGGTGTGCACGGGGACGCAGAGGTGACGAGGTCCGCTGCCCAGTGTGCCTCCTCAGGGAGGGGCACTGTGGCGTCCGCCGGCTTTTCCGCAGCATCATCAGCCGATTCGACGAGCAGCGACGCCCGTCCGGCGTCGTGGTCCTTGAGAAGCTGGACCACGGCAACAGCAGTGGCGGAATCCTGGACCAGGACGGCCTCGGAGGCCTCGCCCAGGACCGCGGCGATGGCGGTCTCGAAGCCCGGTGTCACGGTCAGTTGCGCTGCCAGGGTTCCGTGGATCCCTTCGAGGCCTGCATGCAGGGCGTGGCTTGCGCCGTCCTTCCGTTCGAGGCCCAGCTTCAGGGCGTCCCGCCGCGCCACCAAGGCGTCGCGCTTCCGGACGCCCTCGCTGACGGCGGCCTGGAGGCCTGCGATCTGCTGGACCACCGTGTCCAGGGCGTCGCTGGCGGCCTCGTAGTCGGCGTCGAGGGATTCCTCCCCCTCCTCAACGCCTGCCACCTGGTTTTCCAGGGCCGCGAATTCGGCCTGGGCGCGGGCCCGCCGTTCGGTTCCGGCGGCAAGTGATTCGCGCAGCCTGCCCAGCTCCGCCTGGGCGGATTCCACGCGTGAACGCGCCGCCGCCACCTGGCCGGCCAGGCGGGCCAGCCCCTCACGCCGGTCTGCTGCCGCGCGGAGCTCTGCGGTGAGCCGCTTGTCCTCTTCCAGGGCAGCGCGTTCCGCTTCGGCCTTGTCCGCAGAGGCTGCTTCGAGGGCGCTTCGCCGGTCCAGGATGTCGCGCTCCAGTTCGGCAAGCTCCTCACGGACCCTGGCCGCCTGGCGTTCCAGCTGTTCCGGGTCGCGGCCGGGCGGCGGGGCCTCCACGGAACCCAGGAGGCTGTTGCGTTCCTGCGCCAGTGAGCCCAGGGAGCGCAGGCGCTCCCTGGTGGCGGACAAACGGTACCAGGCGTCCCTGGCGGCGTTGAGCTGGGGGGTTGCTTCAGCTGCACGTTGTTCCAGCACGGCCTGCTCCCGCCGGCCGGTTTCCAGCTGCCCGGCAACAAGGGCCCGGCGTTCCTTGAGGGCGGCCTCGTCCGCTACGTCCTGATCCAGCGCCAGCTGCAGCTGGACGAGGTCGTCTGCCAGGAGGCGGGCGCGGGCATCGCGGACATCGAACTGGACGCGCTGGGCCCGGCGGGCCACTTCGGCCTGTTTTCCCAAGGGCGTGAGCTGACGGCGGATTTCTCCGGTGAGGTCGTTGAGGCGCTGCAGGTTGGCCTGCATGGCGTCCAGCTTGCGCACCGTTCTTTCCTTGCGCCGGCGGTGCTTCAGGATGCCTGCCGCTTCCTCGATAAAACCCCGGCGGTCCTCCGGCGTGGCGTGCAGGACGCGGTCGAGCTGGCCCTGGCCCACAATGACGTGCATCTCGCGGCCCAGGCCGGAATCCGACAGCAGTTCCTGGATGTCCAGCAGGCGGCACCCGGCGCCGTTGATGGCGTATTCCGAACCGCCCGAGCGGAACAGGGTCCGCGAAATGGTCACTTCGCTGTACTCGATGGGCAGGGCGCCGTCAGTGTTGTCGATGGTCAGCGATACGTGGGCCCGGCCCAGCGGCGGCCGGCCCGAGGTGCCGGCGAAGATGACGTCTTCCATCTTGCCGCCGCGAAGGGTCTTGGCACCCTGCTCCCCCATAACCCAGGCAAGGGCGTCCACCACGTTGGACTTTCCGGATCCATTGGGGCCAACCACCGCGGTAACCCCCGGCTCGAAATTGAAGGTGGTGGCGGACGCGAATGACTTGAACCCCCGGACGGTCAGGCTTTTGAGGTGCAAGGCGTTTCGGTTCTCCTGCTCGGCGGACGCGGATGGTGGGGACAGCCACGGATACCTACAATCTACTGCGGGCCGGGACATTTTCGTGCAGAAGCCCGGCCGGGCCGGGCCGGATGCCCTGTTCTGCATGTGCAGGAATGGACCGGCACCGGGCATGATTAGTCCTTGGGCTTTGTGCTTGAGGGGGCGGTTACCCGCCACAGCACAGGACGGACACGAACAGAGGCTTGATTTGATAGGGAATGCAACGTTCCGGCACCGCAACACCGCTCTGCTCTCGGTGATCAGCGTCCAGGCTCCGCGGATTGTCAGTTCCACGGAATTCGACCACCGGCTGGCATCCACCCTGCGCCGGCTGAAATTCCCGCCGAAGCTGCTCGAGCGTGTGGCCGGTGTCACGCACCGCAGGTGGTGGGCCCCCGGTACCTCCTTCGACGACGCCGCCATCGAGGCGGGCGCAAAGGCCCTGGCGGATTCCGGCATCGAAGCGTCCGAGGTGGGACTGCTGATCAACACGTCCGTCACGCGGCGGAACCTCGAACCGTCCGTCGCGGTCAAGGTCCACCACGGACTGGGCCTCCCGTCCTCGGCCATGAATTTCGACGTCGCCAACGCCTGCCTGGGATTCGTCAACGGCATGACCCTGGCCGCGAACATGATCGACTCCGGCCAGATCAAGTACGCGGTGATCGTCAACGGCGAGGATGCACAAGCCACGCAGGAGGCCACCCTGGCCCGGCTGCAGCGGCCCGAAACAACCCGCGAGGACTTCAACCGCGAGTTCGCCACCCTCACCCTGGGCTCAGGGGCAGCTGCGGCCGTCCTGGGGCCGGCGGACGAACACCCGGGGGCGCACCGGATCCTCGGCGGTGTGATGCGGGCCGGGACGGAACACCACGAGCTGTGCGTCGGCGGCATCGACGGCATGGCCACCGACACAAAGGGCCTTCTCGACGGCGGCCTGCAGCTGGTGCTCGACGCCTGGCACGAGGCCCAGCCGGAGTGGGATTGGGGCTCGATGGACCGTTATGTCACGCACCAGGTGAGTACGGCGTACACCCAGGCCATCGTTGACGCCATCGACCTGGACCCGGACAAGGTGCCCATCACGTTCCCGCACTGGGGCAATGTGGGGCCGGCTTCCCTCCCCATGACCCTGGCCGCCGAGGCGCAGAACCTTAATGAGGGGGACCGAGTGCTGTGCATGGGCGTCGGTTCGGGCCTCAACACCGCCATGGTGGAAATCGTTTGGTAGCCGCCGACTGGCCCGGCGTCGACCCCGAATGGTCACGCGGAATCGATGTGCCGTCCACCTCAGCCGCGGATGAACCCGGAACGGTGCGCCGCTGGCACCTCCTGGACAACGGAGCGCAGCTGTCCCGCCGCGGCCTGGCTCCCGCCGGCACCCTGCTGTGCGTGCACGGCAACCCTACCTGGTCCTACCTGTGGCGGACGCTGCTGGCCGCCGGATCGCGCCCGGAGCAGCCCTGGCGCGTGGTGGCCGTGGACCAGCTGGACATGGGCTTCTCCGAGCGGACCGGCACATTCCGGCGGCTGGCAGACAGGATCAACGATCTTGGCGACCTCACCGCCGCCCTGGGACTGGACGGCCCCGTGGTCACCGTCGGCCACGACTGGGGCGGGGTGATCAGCCTCGGCTGGGCGCTGGCCCATCCGCAGCAGCTCGCCGGGGTGGTGCTGACCAACACCGCTGTCCACCAGCCTGCCGGCTCACCCATCCCGCCGGCGCTGCGGCTTGCCCTGCACCCCGCCGTGCACAGGTGGGGCACAACGACGTCGGACGCTTTCCTGCGGGTGACCCATGCCCTGGCCCGCCCGCCGCTTGCCCCCGACGTCCGCCGCGCGTTTATGGCCCCGTACGCGGGCGCCGGCCGCCGCGGGGGCGTGGGGAACTTCGTGGCGGACATCCCCGCAGACGCTTCCCATCCCAGCTTTGCCGCGCTCAGGCGCGTCGCCGAAGGGCTGCCCGGGTTGCGCGTTCCAGCGCTGCTGCTCTGGGGCCCGCGGGATCCGATTTTTTCCGACCGGTACCTCAAGGACCTGATCGGCCGGCTGCCGGCCGCGAAAGTTCACCGTTTCGAAGGTGCCGGCCATCTGGTCGCGGAGGACCGGGACATCGCCGGTCCCGTCTTCGAGTGGCTCGCCGGGTACGGCGGGGACAGTACGCCTGTCGGCGGAGGGACTGTGTCCGCGGCGGCAGCTCAGTCTGCCGTGCCTCCCCAGGCTGTGTCTTCCCCGGCTGTGCCTTCGCCTGCGGCGCCTTCCCTTGCGGAAGATTCCGGCACCGGCTTTACGCCTTTGTGGGAACCGCTGGCGGAGCTCGCGGCAGGACCGGCCGGCGGGGACACCGCCGTCGCGGAAATGGCCGCGGACGGGAGTGTCTCCCGTTCGCTCAGCTGGCTGGAGCTTGAACAGCAGATCGCCGCCGTCGCCAATGGACTCCGGCAGGCCGGGGTGCGGACGGGCAGCCGCGTGAGCCTCATGGTTCCACCCGGCGTGGACCTGACCGTAGTCCTCTACGCCTGCCTGCGGCTCGGCGCCGTGGTGGTGGTGGCGGATGCCGGACTCGGCACGCGGGGCCTGAGCCGCGCCGTCCAGGGCGCCGTCCCGGATTTCCTTATCGGCATCGACAGGGCCCTCGCCGCAGCATCCGTGCTCGGCTGGCCCGGGCGGCGCATCAGCGTGCGGGACCTGCCGCCCGCCCGCCGCCGGCTCCTCGCCGTCGAGACCTCCCTCGCCGCCCTGGCCCGCCAGGGCAAGTTCACGGCACCACTCCTGCAGGACCCGGACCCGGATGCGCTCGCCGCGGTGCTCTTCACCTCCGGATCCACGGGACCCGCCAAGGGTGTGGTCTACACGCAGCGGCGGCTGGCGGCGATGCGGGACACCGTGGCCGCGACACTGGGGATCCGCCCCGGCGCACGCCTGGTGGCCGGATTCGCGCCGTTCGCACTCTTGGGACCGGCGCTGGGGGCCGTCTCCGTTACGCCCGCCATGGACGTCACCGCACCGCGCACCCTCACAGCCCGCGCACTGGCGGACGCCGCCGCGGCCATCGACGCCACCGTAGTCTTCGCCTCCCCCGCGGCGCTGCGCAACGTCCTCGCCACACGGAACGGCCTGGGCCAGGCCGGCCAGCAGGCCCTGGACCGCGTGGAGCTTCTCCTCTCGGCCGGCGCCCCGGTGGCCGAAACACTCCTCGCGGCGATGCAGCGGCTGGTGCCCCGCGCCTCGCTGCATACCCCCTACGGAATGACCGAGGCGCTGCCCGTCACGGACATCAGCCTTGAACAGATCCGTACCGCCGCGGCAGACGCTGCCGCCGGAAACATGGCAGGGGCGGGCAACGGCGTGTGTGTGGGCCTGCCGGTGCATGGCGCCCGCGTAGCGCTCATCCCGCTCACTGCGGACGGCACCGCCCCCGGCAACACCCCTGTCACGGAGCCGGGGGTCACCGGCGAGATCCTGGTGGGCGCCCCGCATGTGAAGGAAACCTATGACAGGCTCTGGCTGACCCAGCGTGAGAGCAGCCGCACGGCGGGGTGGCACCGTACCGGCGACGTCGGACACTTCGACAGTGCCGGCCGGCTCTGGGTGGAAGGGCGTTTGGCCCATGTCGTCACCGCGCCGGACGCCGTGGTGACTCCGGTGGGCGCAGAACAGGCCATCGAACGGCTGGACGGCGTCGGGCTGGCGGCCGTCGTCGGCGTGGGCCCTTCCGGGACGCAGGCTGTGGTGGCCGTCGTCGAGACGGAGCCGCAGGCCCGCCGGGCGGGCCCCGCCGCGCCGCAGCTCGCAGCGCGGGTCCGGGAAGCGGCCCGGGCGGCGGGCGTCAGCGTCTCCGCCGTCCTGGTTGTCCCTTCCCAGCCCACCGACATCCGCCATAACGCCAAGATCGACCGGGCCCGCCTGTCCCGGTGGGCCGCCGCGGTGCTGTCCGGCGGCCGGGCGGGCAGGCCATGAGGGTCCTGGTCACCGGGGCGAGCGGCCTGCTCGGTGGTGGGGTGGCGCGCCTGCTGGTCCGCCAGGGCCACGAGGTCAGCACCTTCCAGCGGCGCCCGGCCGGCGTCGACGGCGCCACGGACCATCCCGGGTCCATCACGGACGACGACGCCGTCCGCCGCGCCGTTGCCGGCGCGGAGGGCGTTATCCACCTGGCCGCCAAGGTCTCCTTCACGGGCAAGGCCACGGACTTCGATGCCGTGAACGTGGACGGCACGCGCCGCCTGCTCCGCGCGGCACGCGGGGCGGGCGTCAGGGACCTGGTCTTCGTTTCCTCGCCGTCCGTGGCCAACTCAGGGGCCGCAATAGCGGGATTGGGCGCCGAACCGGCGGACCCGGACCGGGCGCACGGGGACTATTCGCGTACCAAGGCGCGGGCCGAACTTCTTGCGCTGGCTGCTGACTCGCCGGATTTCCGGGTCGCCGCGGTGCGCCCGCACATCGTCTGGGGCCCCGGGGACACCCAGCTGGTGGAACGTGTACTGGACCGCGCACGCCGCCGCCGCTTGCCGCTGCTCGACGACGGGGCTGCCCTGATCGACACAACCTACGTGGACAATGCCGCCTCAGCCATCGCCGCGGCGCTGCACCGCATGGACCACATCCACGGCCGGGCGCTCGTGGTCAGCAACGGTGAACCGCGGCCGGTAGGCGAGCTGCTGGCGGGCATCTGCGCCGCCGGCGGCGCCCCGGCTCCGTCCTGGTCCGTTCCGGGCGGCCTGGCGCGGGCGGCAGGATCGCTGATCGAAGTTCTGTGGACCCGGGCCGGGCGGGCCGGGGAACCACCGATGACCAGGTTCCTCGCCGAACAGCTCTCCACCGCCCACTGGTTCGACCAGCGTGAAACCCGGCGGCTCCTCGACTGGGCACCGGCAGTATCCATTGACGAGGGCCTGGCGAAGCTGGCCGGACACTACCGCGCCCGGTAGCCGGCTGCTCTATCCGGCCTCCCGCGAGCGTTCCGCTACCAGCGGCCGTTCCGCGGCCGGGGCTGGCAGGCCGGGCAAGTGTAGGACGAGCGGTTCATGAACTGCTCGCGCTTCATGCGGCTGGACACGCCAGCTGCGGCGCAGCGCTTACACTCCAGCCCTTCGCGGCCGTAGGCGTTCAGGGACCGGTCGAAGTACCCTGAGGCGCCGTTGACGTTCACGTAAAGGGAGTCAAAGCTGGTCCCGCCGGCGGCCAGGGCGTCCAGCATGACCTCCCGGGCCTCCGCGATGACCCGTTCCGCCTCGGCACGCCGCAGCGTGTCCGTGGGCCTGGCGTAGTGCAGCCGGGCGCGCCAGAGGGCTTCATCGGCATAGATGTTGCCGATGCCGGACACCAGGCCCTGGTCCAGCAGTGCCCGCTTCAGCCCCGTTTTGCGTTTCCGGAGACGCCGGTAGAAAAGGTCGAACGAGAAGGCCGGGTCCAGCGGATCCCGTGCGATGTGCGCCGCTTCCCCGGCAATCAGCGGAAGGGGCGATTCACCGAGTCCACCGGGGCCGCCGTCGTCTGTTGGAACCAGGTCCGTGACAAACAGGCCCCCGAAGATCCGCTGGTCCACGAACCGCAGCTGGTCGGGCATGCCGTTGCGCGGGCTGAGCCGGAAACGGACTTTGAGGTGCTTTTCGTCCGGCACGTCCCTGCCCTGCATCAGGAGCTGGCCGCTCATGCCCAGGTGGGCCATGAGCGCCACCTGCGGGACGCCGGCACTCTCCCGGGTTTCCGCCGACGCGCCGGCGCCGGTGTCCAGAAGCGGCATCCAGAGGAACTTGCCCCGCCGCACAACGTCCCTGACGGTGGCGCCCTGCAGGTTCCCGATAAAGTCCTCGGTGCCCAGCGCGTGCCGGCGGATCGAGCGTGGATCAACCACCTCCACGGCATCGATGGTCCGTCCCCTGACCCAGCTCACCAGTCCGCGCCGGACCACCTCGACTTCGGGAAGTTCGGGCACGGCTACGTTGCGGGGACGGAACCGGCGGACGCGGCTGCCCCCGGAGGGTTGCCGGCTCCGGAAAGTACCCGCCAGGCGTCAGCAGCAGCTTCCTGCTCCGCTTCCTTCTTGGAGTGGCCGGAGCCCTTCCCGTAGGCGGTGCCGCCGACGTGCAGGACTGCTGTGAAGGTCCGCGCATGATCCGGCCCGGCACCATCCACGGCGTAGTGGATGGTACCCAGCTGGCGGCTGGCGGCCAGTTCCTGGATGCTGGTCTTCCAGTCCGTCCCGGCGCCCAGGGCTGCTGCGTCCTTGAGCAGCGGGCCGATCAGGCGCATCACCAGCTGGCGGGCTGTCTCGATGTCGTTGGAGACGTAGGTGGCGCCGATCAGGGCCTCCATGGTGTCTGCCAGGATTGACGCCTTGTTCTTGCCCTGGGTGAGCTTTTCGCCCTGCCCAAGGTAGATGTACTCCCCGATGCCCAGGCTGCGGCCGATGCCGGCCAGCGCGCGGGTGCTGACGACGGCGGAACGCCGTTTCGCCAGGTCGCCTTCCGGAAGGTCCGGGTTGTCCCGGTACAGGGCGTCCGTGACGGAGAATCCCAGAATGGAGTCGCCCAGGAATTCCAGGCGCTCGTTGGTGGGAATGCCGCCGTTTTCGTAGGCGTAGGAACGGTGGGTGAGCGCAAGACGAAGCGTCCCGGCGTCAATAGAGACACCGAGACGCTTCAGAAGCTCTTCAGTTGAAGACATCATGTCAGCCTGAGTGGCCGATTAGACGTCTGCGACCTTGCGTCCCTTGTACTCAAGGAACAGCGCAGTGCCGGCCGAGTCGGTGACGACCTTTGCCTGGTGCGGCAGGCTGTAGGTGACCTGGCCGTTCTCGACGGTCTTCACCAGGTGGGGGGCGGTCGCCTTCCACTGGGAGCGGCGGGCGCGGGTATTCGAGCGAGACATTTTCCGCTTGGGAACAGCCACGGCTAACTCATTTCTCTCTAGACAAACACGTACACATCAATTTTGCCGGTCAGGCTTAGCCATATCAGCTAGGGCAGCCCAGCGAGGATCCAGGACCTCGTGGTGGTGCCCCGGCTCGTCTTCCAGGCGAACTCCACATTCGGAGCAAAGGCCCTGGCAGTCTTCCCGGCACACCGGCTGGAACGGCAGCGCGGTCACTACTGCGTCCCGCAACACCGGTTCAAGATCGATTACATCGTGCTCGACTCGACGTTGCTCTTCATTATCTTCTTCGTCCGAAAGCTCCACGCCCTCATAGAAGAAAAGTTCCTGCACATTGACCTCAAGGTCATACGCAAGGGGATCCAGGCATCGGCCGCACTCACCTGTTACCTCGGTGATCACGGTACCTGATACCAGAATTCCTTCGTGTACGGCCTCAAGCCTCAGGTCCAACTCGACATCCGAGCCTTCCTGAACGCCAATGAGCGCCACACCAAGGTCACCTGGTGCGGGTACATGTTCCGTCAGTGTCCGCATGCTTCCCGGGCTGCGCCCGAGGTCCTTGACATCGAACGCCAAGGGCGAACCAGCATCTCTTTTAATGAGAACTCCTGTTGAACATATGACCGACGTACCATCTTAGCCTGAAGAGCCACGGGGACTCAAACCGGCCGGCGCACAGTGCCGAAGTACCGGACAAGCCTACCCTTTCGGGTGCTGGTTGTGCGGAGGCTCGCCCGGGACCATCCGCCGCTGCACCGACCGGGGCACGTAGTCGGCCACGTTGCCGCCAAGGCCTGCCACCTCCTTGATGAGGGTGGAGGACAAGTGGAGATAGTGCGCCTCAGCCGGCAGGAAGACTGTTTCCACGCCGCTGAGCTGCCGGTTCATAGTGGCCATGGGCAGTTCGTAGTCAAAGTCCGACGACGACCTCAGCCCTTTGACGATGGCTGAGACGCCCCGCTGCCGGCAATACTCTGCCAACAGCCCTTCCCCTACGGGTTCCACCACGATGCCCTTGAGCGAGGCGAGGGTTTCCCGCGCCATCTCCAGGCGCTCGGTCAGGGTGAACCTGTAGTTCTTGGCCTGGTTGGTGGATACGGCCACGATGACTTCATCGAAGAGGCCGGCCGCCCGTGCAATAACCTCGAGATGGCCGTTGTGGATGGGGTCGAAGGATCCGGGGCAGACAGCGCGTCTCATGCTCCGAACCTACCCCATGGGAAGGCCGGGATACCATGACTGGATGCATGCACCACGGGAAGTTTCCGCGCCCACGGCTCCCGCTCCCTGGCAGCGCACAGCCCTCGGAGCAAACCTCCTCTCCCCCGGCGGAGGGCTGGGCGTCACCATCTTCGAGGAGATGACCACCCTGGCTGTCCAGACAGGCGCCATCAACCTCGGCCAGGGATTTCCGGACGAGGACGGACCACTGGAAATCCGGGAAGCCGCCCGGGCCGCCATCGCAGCAGGAGCGAACCAGTATGCGCCGGGCAAAGGCATCCCGGAACTGCGGGAGGCTGTGGCGGCACACCAGCAACGTTTCTATGGCCTTTCGCCCGACCCCGCCTCCGAGGTAGTCGTCACCACGGGCGCCACCGAGGCCATCGCCGCCTCGCTCCTGGCGTTTGCCGGGCCCGGCGACGAGGTGCTGACGCTGGAGCCCTTCTACGATTCCTACGGCGCGGTGATCGGCCTGTCCGGCGCAACCCACGTGACCGCCCCGCTGCTGGCCCCGGACTTTATGCCGGACATGGCAGCGCTCGAAGCCGCGTTCAGCCCCCGGACAAAGATTGTCCTCCTGAACAACCCCCACAACCCGACCGGTGCTGTCTTCCCGCGGGAGGTGCTGCAGCGGATCGTCGACCTGGCACGCACCCACAACAGCGTCATCGTCACGGATGAGGTTTATGAACACCTCACGTTCGGCGTCAGCCACGTGCCGGTGGCATCCCTGCCCGGAGCCGCGGACCGCACCATCACCATTTCCTCAGCGGGCAAGACCTTCTCCCTGACAGGGTGGAAGATCGGCTGGCTCACGGGCCCGGAGGACCTGGTGGCCGCCGTGCGGACCGTCAAGCAGTTCCTCACGTACAGTTCGGGCACCCCCTTCCAGTCGGCCATCGCCCTGGGGCTGGGCCTGCCGGACTCCTTCTACGAGGGCATCGCGGCATCGCTGCAGAAGAAGCGGGACATCCTGAGCGAGGGGCTCCGCGCCGCAGGGTTCGACGTCTTTTCCCCGCAGGGCACGTACTTCGTCAATGTTGACACTGCTCCCCTGGGCATCACCGACTCTGTGGACCTGGCCCGGAGGCTTCCGGCGCTGGTGGGAGTCGCTGCGATCCCCGTCCCCGTGTTCTGCCACGAGGAGGGTGCGCAGCGGACCCGAAGCCTGCTCCGGTTCGCCTTCTGCAAGAAGGACGGCGTCCTGCACGAGGCCGCCGGGCGCCTGGCTTCCCTCAGCGGCAGGCTCTGATGTCCGCCGGGCGTGAAACCCGGGCGCGGTTCCTGCGGACCACCGGGCAGCACGCGTCCATTGAACCGGATGCCTTCACCGAAGGCAGCTACGTCCTGAGCATCGGCGGGGCGGAACAGTCCCACGTCAACCTTGTCCGGCCGGAGGAGATCTTCTACGAGTACCTCCGCCGGATCGGCCACCTGGTGGACCTTGCAGCACCTGCCGGGGAGCCTGTCCGCGCGCTGCACCTGGGGGCCGGGGCACTGACCCTGGCGCGGTACATCCAGGCAACCCGGCCGGGATCGGAGCAGTATGCCGTGGAGCTGGAGCGCGAGCTGCTTGACTTCGTCCTGCGCCAGCTCCCCCTGCCCGAGGGCACAGACCTCCACACTGTCACGGGCGATGCCCGGGAATCACTGGCCCGGCTGGACCCGGAACTCCGGTTCGACGTCGTCATCCTGGACATCTTCTCCGGGCCGGAGGCCCCGGCGCACCTGGCATGCAGCGCGTTCTACCGGGAAACAAGGGATCGGCTCAGCCCCGGCGGCGTGCTGATCGTCAATGTGGGTGACGAACCGGGGCTCACACTGGTCCGGAGCCAGGTGGCGGCCATGCGGGAGGCTATGGCGGATGTGGCTGCCTTCGCAGAAGCGGGCATGTTCGAGGGCCGCCACCCCGGAAACGTGATCCTTGCGGGCACGCAGACCCCGTGGCCCCGGGACTGGACCACCGAACTGACCGCCCTGGGGCCGCACCCGGCGAAAGTCCTGGCCGGACTGGATCTGGACCCCTTTGCGGGCTGACCGCTGGGCAGGGCGGGCGCCGGCCCGGCTAGCGTTCTGCCTGATCCGCCGCTTCCGGAACGTCGCCCTTGTCAATGGCGTCAGGCACGTTGGGCTCCGCGTACCAAAGCCTGGTTTCGCCGTATTTCTTCTCCGCGAACCGGGCCAGGGCGTCAGGCCACTGCGGCTCCGGGGAACGGGATGACCGCTCCACCACCACCACGGCGATAGTCGACAGGTGCGGTGCGAGCTTCTGGAGCGCGGCATTCAACGCCACCTCCTCAAGCGGGTACGGCGGGTCCATGAAGACAAGGTCCCATTCAGCGGTCTCCGGGGCACGGTCCAGGAAGGGTTCGACCTTCGAGCGGTGCACGGTGACGGCCTTGCGCCCCAGCACGCCGTTGACGAGGTCGGCGTTGCGCTGGCACACGGCGCTTGCCTTCCCGTCCGACTCCACCAGGTCGACTGTCTGCGCTCCCCTGCTGCCGCTCTCAACCCCCAGGGAACCGGAACCGGCATAAAGGTCCAGGACCCGTGCGCCGGCAATGACGTTGAAGGCATCAAGCCGGGAGAAAAGCGCCTCCTTGACCCGGTCCGTGGTGGGCCTGGTCAGGGAACCGGGAACGGCTGTGAGGGGGGAGCCGCCGGCGGCCCCCGCAATGATCCGGCTCACTGGGCACTCCTGTCTGCGAAGCCAGGCAATCCGGCGCGCACCATGCTATCCGCGTTCAAGGAACGCCTCCTTTTCCGGATTGAGGTACTTCTCTATCGCTTCGGCAAGCTCGGGACGGTCCGCCAGGGCGGGGTCCCCGCCCACGATCTGCTGTGCATCTTCCCGTGCCCGGGCAATAACATCCCCGTGTTCCAGGACCCGCAGCAGCTTCAGGGTGGAGCGTCCGCCTGACTGCGAGGCCCCAAGGATGTCGCCCTCGCGGCGCATCTTGAGGTCCTCCTCGGACAGCGCAAACCCGTCGGTGGTCGCGGCCACTGCCTCCAGCCTGCGCCGGCTGGGGTGGCCCGGCTCAAGTGACGTTACCAGCAGGCAGGTCCCCGGGAGCCCGCCCCGGCCCACCCGGCCGCGGAGCTGATGCAGCTGGGAGATCCCGAACCTGTCGGCATCAAGGATGACCATCAGGGTTGCATTGTGGACGTCCACGCCCACCTCGATCACGGTGGTGGACACCAGCAGCTTGATGCGGTTCGCCGCAAAATCGTCCATCACCCCGAACTTCAGGTCAGGCTCCTGCCGGCCATGGAGGGGTGCCAGCGGCACCCCGGACAAGGACGGCTCCTCCAACAGATGCTCGACGACGGCGGTCACCGAGGCGAGCTCCCGCCCGCCGTCGCCTTCCGTGTCCGCCTCCGGTGGCGCCGCTTCACCGGGACTGAAATCGCCGTCGTCGTCCGTTCCGATCCTGGGGCAGACGACGTACACTTGGTGGCCCGCGTCAATCTCCTCCCGCGCCCTTGCCCAGATACGGCCTGCCCATGCCGGGTTCTCGGCGAGCCCCACCAGGTGCGTGGAAATGGGGGCCCTGCCGGCCGGCAGTTCGTTCAGGACGGACGTTTCGAGGTCGCCAAAAACGGTCATGGCGACCGTCCGCGGGATAGGCGTGGCAGTCATGACGAGCAGGTGCGGGGGCTTCCTGGCCTTGGCCCGGAGCGCGTCACGCTGCTCCACGCCGAACCGGTGCTGCTCATCCACCACGATCAGGCCGAGGTCGTAGAAGGAAACATTGCCGCTGAGCAGGGCATGGGTACCGATGACTATCCCCGCGGTTCCGGATGCGGCATCGAGCATGGCCTGGCGGCGTGCCGCCGTGGGCATGGATCCGGTGAGCAGCGAGACCTGGACGGAGGCGCCGTCCATTCCGCCCAGCAGGCCGTCGCTGGACAGGGGTCCCAGCGTGCGGCGGATCGAATCGAAATGCTGCGCGGCGAGGACTTCCGTGGGTGCCAGCAGGGCCGCTTGGCCCCCGGCATCCACCACCTGCAGCATGGCCCTGAGCGCCACTACTGTCTTGCCGGAGCCCACTTCGCCCTGCAGGAGCCGGTTCATGGGGGTGTCCCGGGCCAGCTCTCCCCCAAGGGTCTCCCCGACGGCGGCCTGCCCGGCAGTGAGGGTGAAGGGAAGATCGGCGTCGAAGCGGGCCAGGAGACCGTCCGGGACGGGCCTGCGGGCCGTGGCTTCCTCCGCGGCAAGCTGGGCGCGGCGGCGGGCCAGCGCGGACTGCAGCACCAGCGCCTCCTGGTAGCGGAAACGGCGGCGGGCCTGCTGCCAGTCACCGGCTGACTCCGGCTCGTGGATCAGCCGGTAGGCCGAGGCAATGGGGATGAATTTCTCCCGTGCCGCGATGTCGGCAGGGATGGGGTCGGGCAGGGTGTCGAGGTCCGCGGTTTCGAGCAGCGTGGAGACGGCCTTCTGGATTTTCCAGCTGGGCAGCTTGGACGTGGCCGGGTACACGGGGATGGGCATGGCGGCCATCTTTTCCGGATCGCGGCCGTTGTCACTGAACATGTCCTCGTCCAGGAGCTGGTAGTCCGGGTTGGTGAGGCCTAGGGATCCCTTGAAGCTGGTGACCTTGCCGGAAAAGAGGGCCAGCCGGCCCTGGAGCAGCTCCGCCTGGGCCTTGTAACCGTTGAAGAAGCTGATTTTGAGGGTCCCTGGCGCTTTGCCACGGTACTCCGTGCCACCTACCAGCCGAAGTCCCTGTTTTCCGTCGTCGTCAGAAACCACGACGTCGGTGATGGTGCCGCGCCGCGCCTGCATGCGGCGGGTGCTGCTGGACAGGACCCGCGCGATCAGGGTGACTTCCTCGTCCCGCGGGATCTCGCTGATGGGGGTCAGCTCCCCCCGGTTCATGTAGCGGCGCGGGTAATAGTTCAGCAGCCCCTCCACCGTGGTGATGCCCAGGTGCTTTTCAATGACTGCGGCGGAACGCTTTCCAAGCCGGCGTTCCAGCGCCAGGTCCAGTTCAGCGCTCATGCCCGCTGGAGTTCACTGCATCCGCTGCCGGATCGCGCGGCAGGGCAAGTTCGCTGATGCTGATGTTGGCGGGCTCACCGAGGGAACGGATGATCTCGACGGCGGGCTCCCCTTCGGGCACGTGGACGTGGACGCGCCACCGGTAGTTGCCCTCGGAATCGGGCCCGCTGCCCACCTGGCTCATGATGACCGATTCGCCGATCTCGTCCAGCCGCTGCCGGAGGGTGGCTGCGTTGAGCGGGGAAAGGCTGATGGTGCACATGACTTCCACGCCGTCGTCGTCCGGCATGGCCGTGTGGATGTGCGGATCCGACACGTCGTAGCCGTGCAGTCCGTCGAGGAGCTCGCTTTGGAGCTCCTCGCCCAGGATCGCCGAGCGCAGGCAATCGAGGATCAGCAGCATTCCCACCCCGCCGGCGTCCACCACGTGCGCGGAGGTCAGGGCGGCCAGTTGGTCCTCGGTGTGGATCACGGCTGCGAGGGCAGCTTCGACGGCAGCGTCCAGGGCGAGGCCCAGGGCGTGGTTGCTGTCGTCACCGTTTTGCCCTGCATCCACGGCCGCGGCAGCCTGGGCTGCCGCTTCCATGACGGAGAGCATGGTGCCGGGAACGGGGTCGCTCAAGGCTGACCAGGCGCGGATTTGGGCGCGGTTAAGCGCTGCTGCGAGGAGGGTGGATGTGAGGCGGGTGTGTCCCGCGAGCGGCTCAGCGGCGGCAGTCAGGAACACCGAGAGAAGCGTTCCCGAGTTTCCCCGTGCTTCCTCCATTGCGGCCTGGCCGGCGGTGGCCAGGACGGCGCCCACGTCCATCTGCGCGGGCTGGTCCCCGCCGGCGGACACAGCCCGGGCGGCCGCCCGCACGGTGACGTAGAGGTTTGTCCCGGTGTCGCCATCGGCCACCGGGAAAATATTAATGGCATTCAGGCGGTCGCTGTGGTTGCCAAGTGCCGTCTCAGCCTTGCCCAACCACCTCTTCATCGCTTGCGCGTTGGCGGCAACCTTAGTGTGCAAAGTGATCCCATCCCCCGGTGTCCGCGGACCGGCCCGCTATCGTGACGACCGGGCGCTCGTTGATTCCCAGTGCTTGTATTGAGCCTATCGCAGTGAATCCGGCGGGCAGCAGGGTGCCGGAGGGGAATGTGGCCAGCAGCCCGTGGTCTTCCCCGCCGCCGAGCACCCAGTCCCCGGCATCAGCGTGCAGGTGTTCCGCTGCGGGCCGCAGGACGTCCTTGAGCCGCTCCAGCGCACCCGGATGGAGGTCGACGGCGACACCGCTGGCTGCCGCCAGCCGCAGGCCGTCCCGCAGCATGCCGTCCGAGATGTCCAGCATCGCTGTTGCGCCGGCGGCCCTCGCGGCGGGTCCCGCGGCCAGGGGTGGCCGCGGCCTGCTCTGAAGTTCGGCCAGGCCCCGGAGCTCGGCGCTGAGTGTTTCCAGCGGAATGGTGGACTCCAGCAGTGCGAGGCCGGCGGCGGCCTGGCCGGCGGTGCCTGCGAGGGCCACGGTGTCTCCGGGTTTGGCCCCGGACCGGAGGACTGCCGGGCCGCCATCGAGGGTGCCCAGCACCGCAACCGTCACGGAAATTTCCCGGCCGCGCCCCAGGTCGCCTCCGGCCACCGAGCAGTTGGCCGCGCCGAGGTCCCTGATCCCGGAGGTGAGTCCGTCCGCCAGGTCCTCCACCCAGCCCACAGGGGTGTCAGGAGGAAGCGTGAGGCTCACCACCAGCGAGGTTGCGCTGGCCCCCATGGCGTTGATGTCGCTGAGGTTCTGCGCCGCGGCTTTCCAGCCAACGTCGAACCCGGTGGTTTCGTAGCCGCTTGGCCACTGGAGCCGGAAGTCCTGGTCCTGGACCTGGGTGTCGATGCTGATGACGGTCCTGCCGTCCGGGGCAGCGATCACGGCGGCATCGTCCCCCGGCCCCAGGAGGGTGGCGGCGCCGTGCGTGCCTTCCATGGCCAGCCGCGGAAAGATCCGGGCCAGCAGCTCGCCCTCCGAGAGGGCAGAGACAGGCAGGCCGGAGACAGGCAGGGCGGAGACGGTCAGTTGGGGCCCGTCTGCAGCGGGCTGGTCATCACCGGATTGCGGACGGGGCTGCGGGCGGGAGGACGTGGGTTTTTCAGGCACCCCACTACGCTATCGCGGGGCCCTGACATCGAGGGCAGGCAGTGCCCGGCGTCGGGGCTGCCCCGTTCGCGGCGATAGGCTGGGGGGATGCACCGTCCCCAGCTTTCCCTGCCCGCCCGTATTGCCAGGCTGGCACTGATTGGGAGCCTGGCGGCAATACCTTTGACGTCGTGCTCGCCTCCCGTGGATGTTCCTGCCGCCCAGGACGCAGCCAACCCCGCCTGCGCTCCCATGATGGTGGCGTTGCCGGACGCGATTGGCGAGTACTCACTCCGAAAGACCAACAGCCAGGCGACGGCGGCCTGGGGTGATCCTTCCCTGGTGATCCTCCGCTGCGGCGTCAACGTCCCGGGCCCCACGACAGACCGCTGCGTGACTGTCAACGGCATCGACTGGGTCATCAAGGAGGGCAACCCCGTCTGGACCCTGACAACCTATGGCCGCGAACCGGCAACCGAGATCCTGATGGACCCGGACAAGATCAGCTCTGCCACAGTCCTGGCAGACCTCGCCGCGGCCGCCGGCAAGGTACCGGCGGCCAGGAACTGCGTGGGCCAGGAGGACCTGCAGAACCTGCCGCCCAGCCAATAGGGTGCCCGCGGGGGAAGGTCAGCGGAGCCCGGTTTTGCGGTGCAGCGCCAGGTAGATCAGTTCATCGATGAGGTCGGCGTAACCCAGCCCGGAGGCCGCCCACATCTGCGGGTACATGCTCTTGGGCGTGAACCCGGGCATGGTATTGATCTCGTTGATAATGAGCTCACCGGCGGGGGTGTAGAAGAAGTCCACGCGGCTCAGTCCTTCGGCACCTACGGCATCAAAGGCTGTCGCTGCGAGCTCGCGGACCCGGGCGATGGCTTCCTCGGGAATGTCTGCCGGGCAGCTGAGGGAGGCGGCGTCATCCTCGACATACTTTGCGTTGAAATCGTAGAACTCGTGGGTGCCGCCGGCCACGGAGATCTCCCCGGGCATGGAGGTCCGCGGAGCGTCTGTGCCCCTGCCTTCGAGGACAGCGCATTCGATCTCCCGGCCAATAATCCCGGCCTCGATCACCAGCTTGAGGTCGTGCTTGCGGGCTTCCTCGATGGCGGCGTCCAGGTCCGCCAGTGAATCAACCTTGGAAATGCCCATCGAGGAGCCTGCGCGGGCGGGTTTGACGAAGACCGGGAAGCCCAGCCGGTCCACCTGTTTCCGGACCAGCTCCGGGTCCTTGCGCCACTGGCGGTCGGTGACCGCCACATACGGGCCCACGTGCAGCCCGGCAGCCTCGAAGACGACTTTCATGTAGTGCTTGTCCATGCCCACGGCGGAAGCAAGGACGCCGGCGCCAACGTAGCGGGTGTCCGAGAGTTCCAGCAGCCCTTGGATGGTGCCGTCCTCGCCGAACGGGCCATGAAGCAGCGGGAAAACCACGTCAACAGTTCCGAGCTCCTGGGGCACCTCGTTCGGGGAGGCCACGATCAGCTGGTGTTCGCCCCCGATTTCCGCGAGGGTGACGGTCTGCGGTGACGGCGCCACCTCGGGCAGAGCTGTTGATGCCAGGGACCATTGGGCGGTGTCGGCGCCCGCGAGGACCCACTGCCCGGTTTTGGCGATTCCAATCGGAATCACCTCGTACTTGTCCTTGTTGATGGCGCCGAGCACTCCGGCGGCCGTTACGCAGCTCACGGCGTGCTCGCTGGAGCGGCCGCCGAAAAGTACCGCCACCCGGGGTTTCGCCCGCGGCGCGGTCTCCCCCGCGGCCAAGTTTTCGTGGGACATCGTCAGTAATCGCCTTCAGGTTTCAGTTCCCGGGACAGCAGGAGGGGCCCCAGTTGGTCAACGGACAGCTTGCCGGCCAGTACGGCAACGACGGCGGCAGTGATGGGCATCTCGACTCCCAGCTTGCCTGCCAGTTCGTGGACGGCCTGGCCCGATTTTATGCCTTCGGCGGTCTGGGTCATCTTCTGGCCCACCTCCTCCAGCGTGAGGCCCTGGCCGAGCAGCCGGCCCGCGGTGTGGTTGCGCGAGAGCGGCGAGGAGCAGGTGGCCACGAGGTCGCCCAGCCCGGCCAGTCCGGCCATCGTTTTGGCTTCACCGCCCAGTGCCAGGGCGAGGCGGGACGTTTCGGCGAGGCCGCGGGTGATGACGGACGCTTTGGTGTTGTCCCCCATCTGCTTGCCCTCGCAGATGCCCACGGCCAGCGCAATGACGTTTTTCACGATTCCGCCGATCTCCACCCCAACGACGTCCGCTGTGGTGTAGGGCCGGAAATACGGAGCCGTGCAGCTCCTGGCGATCCAGCCGGCAGCGGCGGAATCCGTGCAGGCAACCACCGATGCGGTTGGTTCTTCGCGGGCGATCTCCATGGCCAGGTTGGGACCGGACACAATGGCGATGCGTTCGGCGGGCAGGCCAAGCTCCTCGCCGATGACCTCGCTCATGCGGGCGTCCGTGCCAAGCTCCAGGCCCTTCATGAGGGAAACCACCATGGCGTCCGGCGCGATCAGGCCCTTCCACTCCCGCAGCTGCGGCCGCAAAGACTGCGCCGGGACGGCGATAACCACGAGGTCCGCGCCTTCCAGGACGGCGGCAACGTCCGTCGACGCCGAGATGATCCCGGGGAGCGGGACCTCCTTCAGGTACTGCTCGTTGACGTGGCTGGTGTTGATCTGGTCCACCACTTCAGCGCGCCGGCCCCACAGCCTGATGGTGCGCGGATCACCTGCGGCAGCCGCTGCATCAGCCAGGATCTTGGCGAACGTCGTCCCCCAGGAGCCGGCACCGAGGACAGCAACGGAACGGGCAGAGCCCGTCAGCCTTTCCCCAGCGGTCACGGAGCTTCCGTTCCGGTGCCGGGCTGCTGCTGTCCGCGCTCCACGAACCTGCCGTGCTTCGCCTGCTGCTGCTTGGCCGGGTCCCAGCGCTCCGCGGGAGGCTCTTCCTGGCGGAGCTCCGCGAGGAGGCCGGTGATCGCGTCCATGATTGCGTCCGTGGCGCCGGCCAGCGTGGCTTTATCCAGCGGACGCCCGGCGAAGGCGCTCAGGTCCACGGGGTCGCCCACCACAACCCTGGACCTCTTGCGCGGGAACAGGTGGAACCGCTTGCCGTAGCGGGGGAATACCTCGTGGGCGCCCCAATGGGCGATCGGAACCACCGGAATGCCGCCTTCCAGGGCGAGACGGGCGGCGCCCGTGTGGCCCTTCATGGGCCAGAGGTCCGGATCCCTGGTGAGGGTGCCTTCGGGATAGATGATGATGGCGCCGCCCTCGGCAACGATCTCCTGGGCGAGCTGGAGGGAACGGTTCGCTCCCGCCGTCGAACGCTCCACCGGGATCTGCTTGGTGGCCCGCAGGACCCAGCCCAGCACAGGAACCTTGAACAGTCCGGACTTGGCCAGGAAATGCGGCAGAACCTTGTGGTTGTAGAGGAGGTGGCCGACGATCAGGGGATCGATCTCGGTGCAGTGGTTGGGCGCAGCGATGAAGCCGCCGGCAGGCAGCTTCTCAGTGCCCTTCCACTCTTTGTCCATCATGAGGTTGAACAGGGGGCGGACTATTCCGGCGACCACCGCAAGGGTGGCGCGGCTCTTGGCCGGTTCCTTCACGTCTGCCCGCTACTTCGTGGTGGTGATGTCGAAGTCGGCACCCAGCCCGGCCAGCTTTTCGGTGAACCGTTCGTAGCCGCGGTTGATGATGTCAATGCCGGTGACGCGTGAGGTTCCCGTCGCCGCCAACGCGGCGATCAGGTGGCTGAAGCCGCCGCGCAGGTCCGGAACGTCGATATCGGTGCCCTTGAGCTGGGTGGGTCCGGAGATCACGGCGGAATGCAGGAAGTTGCGCTGGCCAAAACGGCACGGCACGCTGCCCAGGCATTCGCGGTGCACCTGGATGCTGGCACCCATCCGGATGAGCGCGTCGGTGAACCCGAAGCGGTTCTCGTAGACGGTCTCGTGGACGATTGAGACGCCCTCGGCCTGGGTCAGGGCAACCACCAACGGCTGCTGCCAGTCCGTCATGAAGCCGGGGTGCACGTCCGTTTCCAGGACCAGCGGGTTAAGCTTGCCACCCTTGTGGTAGAACCGGATGCCGTCCTCGCCGATGTCCATCCCGCCGCCCACCTTGCGGTACGTGTTCAGGAAAGTCATCATGTCCCGCTGGGAGGCGCCCTCAACAAAGATGTCGCCCTTGGTGACCAGCGCAGCGGAGGCCCACGACGCTGACTCGTTCCGGTCCGAGAGTGCCCGGTGGTTGTAGCCGCCGAGATCGCGGACGCCTTCAATGCGGATGGTCCGGTCCGTCTGGACGCTGATGATGGCGCCCATCTTCTGCAGCACGGCGATGAGGTCGATAATCTCCGGCTCGGTTGCGGCGCCGGAAAGTTCGGTGATGCCCTCTGCGCGCGTGGCGCTCAGCAAGACCTGCTCGGTGGCGCCCACCGAAGGATACGGCAGGGAAATCTTTGCCCCGTGCAGGCCCTTGGGCGCTGAGATGTGGATCCCGCCGGGGCGCTTCTCCACCACGGCACCGAACTGGCGCAGCACGTCCAGGTGGTAGTCGATGGGGCGGTCGCCGATTTTGCAGCCGCCGAGATCGGGAATAAACGCCTCGCCGATGGCGTGGATCAGCGGCCCGCAGAGCAGGATGGGAATCCGGGAGTCGCCCGCGTGGGCGTCAATGGCAGTGCTGGACGCCGTCTTGGCGGCCTTCGGATCCAGCGTGAGGTCCCCGTTGACCGGGTCCTTGACCACGGTGACGCCGTGCAGCTGCAGGAGGGAGGTGACCACCTCCACGTCCTTGATCTCCGGGACGTTCCGCAACACCGAGGGTTCGTTGCCCAGCAACGCTGCCACCATCGCCTTGGGGACAAGATTCTTTGCTCCCCGGACGCTGACGCGGCCTGTAAGCGGGACTCCGCCGCGGATTGTCAGAACACTACTCATATACCGGTTTCCTTACGATCACTCGCCCCCAAATCCTTGCAAAGGCTCCAACCAAGCATAGGAGGTTGCGTTACCGAACCGAAATACGCGGCCGACGGCGGCAGGGCGTGGCGCGCCGCCGTCGCACCTTTTTAAGACATGCAACTCTGCTTCAGCCCGCGGAGGAAAGGCGCGCAGGCAGGGTTTTGGGCTTGAACGAGGGCCGGGTGGCCTCGTAGGCCGTGATGTCCGCCTCATGCTGCAGGGTCAGCCCGATGTCATCGAGGCCTTCCAGCAGGCGCCAGCGGGTGTAATCGTCGATCTCGAAGGGCGCAACGATGTTTCCGCACACCACCGTCTTGGACACCAGGTCCACGGTGACTTCGGTTCCCGGAGCATTCTCGAGTTCCTTCCAGATGAGCTCGATGTCGTCCTGGGAGAGTTCGGCGGCAAGCAGCCCCTGCTTGCCGGAGTTCCCGCGGAAGATGTCGGCGAAGCGCGAGGAGAGGACGGCCTTGAAGCCGTAGTCCTTCAGCGCCCAGACGGCGTGCTCGCGGGACGATCCGGTACCGAAGTCCGGGCCAGCCACCAGAACGGAGCCGGCAGAGAAGGGCTCCTTGTTGAGGATGAAGGACGGGTCCTTGCGCCATGCCGAGAACAGGGCGTCCTCGAAGCCGGTCCGGGTGATCCGCTTGAGGTAGACGGCGGGGATGATCTGGTCCGTGTCCACGTTGCTCTGCCGCAGCGGGACGCCGATTCCGGTGTGGGTGGTGAACTTTTCCATGGCGTGTCCTAGGCTGCGTCGGTGCGGATGGCGGCGGATTCGGGGGCCGGATCAAGGTCCGACGGCGAACTCAGGGTGCCCCGGATGGCGGTGGCAGCGGCGACCACCGGGGACACCAGGTGGGTGCGGCCACCCTTGCCCTGGCGTCCTTCGAAGTTGCGGTTCGAGGTGGAAGCGCAGCGCTCCCCCACCTCCAGCTGGTCCGGGTTCATGCCCAGGCACATGGAGCAGCCGGCAAAGCGCCACTCGGCGCCGAAGTCCTTGAACACGCGGTCCAGGCCCTCGGCCTCGGCTTCCAGCCGTACGCGCGCGGAGCCCGGAACAACCAGCATCCGGACGTTGGGGTCCTTTTGGCGTCCGCGGATGATGTCCGCGGCAGCCCGCAGGTCCTCCATGCGGGAGTTGGTGCAGGAGCCCAGGAACACCGTGTCCACGCGGATGTCCTTCATCGGGGTGCCGGCCTCCAGCCCCATGTACTGCAGCGCCCGCTCGGCGGCAGCCTTCGCGTTCTCGTCGCCGAAGTCCTCCGGGGACGGCACGGACTCGGACAGCGAGACGCCCTGGCCGGGGTTGGTGCCCCAGGTGACGAAGGGCTCCAGGGTGTCGGCGTCCAGGTCAACCTGGGCGTCGAAGACGGCGTCGTCGTCGGTGCGCAGCGTGTTCCAGTACTCGACGGCGGCGTCCCAGTCGGCGCCCTGGGGAGCGTGCGGACGGCCCTCCATAAAGGCGTAGGTGGTTTCGTCCGGCGCCACCATGCCGGCGCGGGCACCGGCTTCGATGGACATGTTGCAGATGGTCATGCGCGCGTCCATGGACAGCGAGCGGATGGCGGATCCACGGTATTCCAGGACGTAGCCCTGCCCGCCGCCGGTGCCGATCTTGGCGATGACGGCCAGGATGATGTCCTTGGCGGTCACGCCGGGACGCAGTGTGCCCTCGACGTTGATGGCCATGGTCTTGAATGGCTTCAGGGAGAGCGTCTGGGTGGCCATGACGTGCTCCACCTCAGAGGTGCCAATGCCCATGGCCAGGGCGCCGAAGGCACCATGCGTTGACGTGTGGGAGTCGCCGCAGACCACTGTCATTCCCGGCTGGGTGAGACCGAGCTGCGGGCCGACCACGTGGACGATGCCCTGCTCCGCGTCCCCGAGGCTGTGCAGCCGGACACCGAACTCGGCGCAGTTGTTGCGCAGGGTCTGGATCTGGGTGCGGCTGGTGAGGTCGGCGATAGGCTTGTCGATGTCCAGCGTGGGAGTGTTGTGGTCCTCCGTGGCGATGGTGAGGTCCGGGCGGCGCAGCTTGCGCCCTGCCAGGCGCAGGCCTTCAAACGCCTGCGGGGACGTCACCTCGTGGACCAGGTGAAGGTCGATGAAGAGAAGGTCGGGCTGGGCGTTGGCACCGTCACCATCACCTTTGCGCACCACGTGTGCGTCCCAGACTTTCTCGGCCAATGTCTTTGCCATGGCCATCTCCCTTCACTGCTGTTTGGCTGATGAGATCAACTGAATCAGGACGGCTCCGCCCTGCGCCAGCCGAAAGATTTGCATCTCAGATATTGAGACGGCAATATCATTACATGGACAATTCTAGTGGAGTCGGTGTCATTGATAAAGCGGCCCAGGTGCTTGATGCGCTCGAAGCCGGCCCCACCACGCTGGCGCAGCTCGTGGCAGCCACCGGCCTGGCCCGGCCCACTGTCCACCGCCTTGCCCTCGCCCTGGTCCACCACCGCCTGGTGAGCCGCGACATCCAGGGCCGCTTTGTCCTGGGAAGCCGCCTGGTTGAGCTGGCATCGGCGGCAGGCGAGGACCGTCTGATAGCTTCCGCCGGGCCCGTCCTGATGCAGCTGCGCGACGCCACCGGCGAAAGCGCACAGATTTTCCGCCGCCAGGGTGACTGGCGCGTGTGCGTGGCGTCGGCCGAACGGCCCATCGGCCTTCGCGACACCATCCCCGTAGGCACCCAGCTGTCCATGAAGGCAGGATCGGCGGCGCAGGTGCTGCTCGCGTGGGAAGACCATGACCGCCTTCTCGAGGGACTGCAGTCAGCACGCTTCACGCCGACAGTCCTGGCAGGAGTACGACGCCGGGGCTGGGGACAGAGCCTCGGCGAACGGGAACCGGGGGTCGCCTCCGTCTCCGCACCGGTGCGGGGACCGTCCGGCCGGGTCATCGCCGCCGTCTCCATTTCCGGGCCCATTGAGCGCCTTACCCGCCAACCCGGCCGGCTGCACGCGGAAGTAGTGTGCAACGCCGGACGGCTCCTCACCGAAGCCCTCCGCAAAAACAACGATTGACGCCCGGCACAGGCCGCCACAACCAGCCCGCCCGGCGCTAGGATTTCGCCATGGGCAGCTATGCGGTTTTTCTCCGTGGCATCAACGTGGGCGGCATCAACATCAAAATGGCCGCCTTGCGGGACGCCCTCCAGGCTGCCGGCTTCCAGGATGCCGGGACACTGCTTGCGAGCGGAAACGTAGTCCTCACCAGCAACCTCGGCGCCGCCGCTGTCAAGCACACGTGTGAGAAGTGCCTCCGGGATGCCTTTGGCTATGATGCCTGGGTGGTGGTCCTCCAAGCCGGCCGGGTCTCAGAACTCGTGGCGGCGTGCCCCTACCCTGACGACGACAAGGCCACCCATACCTACATCACGCTCTCCTCGAACCAGGAAGTGCTCGATGAACTCGATGCGGCCGGGGCTGCACTGGAAGGACATCAGCAGAAGAGGCTGGGGCCGGAGGCGCTGGCCTGGCTGGCACCGGCCGGCGGAACCCTGGACAGCCCCTTCAGCAGGATCTCCGCGAAAACCAGGTTCAAGGCCGCAACCACGACGCGCAACCTGCGGACGCTGGTCAAGGTCCGGGACGCAGCTAGCCGGCTGCAGCCGTCCTGAGCGCAGCATCGAATGCGGCCTGCCTGCTGACCTCCAGTTCCACCGGTTCCACCACGAGTTCCTGCGCAACAGCAGCCACTGCGGCATTGAGCCGCTTCCGTGCCCTCGCCGCCCGTATGTTGGCCGCAGCAGCGGCTATGAAGCGGCCGGTGATGGCCAGGAAAATACCCAGCACCACACCCCCGGCAATCATCAGGGTGGGAACTGGCCACCCCTCCACCCGGGGCACCTCAGGCACGGGCATCTGGAAATAGCCCAGGGCCGCCAGGACGCCGAGCCAGCCCAGCCCGCCCAGGACGGTGAGCAGCGCCAGCCACTGCACCACATTGAAAACTCCCCACCACCAGGACTTCCGGTTGGCGGCGAGGTCCGTTCCGGCGATGGCCTGGTCAAGTGCATCGGGGAGGCGTTCCCGCCCCTCCCGGGCGGCTCCCCTGATGGCGGCCCGCCAAGGCCCGGGAGCCCCGGTGCTCGCGGCATCGGCGAATTCACGCACTGCGGCGTCCGTGCGTGCCCGCTCCGGCGCTCCTGCCGGTGGCAGGGATGTCCGGTTGAGTTCCGATGGCGCCGCGCTGCGCAGATTGAGCCGGCGCAGCGGATCAGCACGGAACCGGGAGAGCCACCGGGTCACCGGCCAGCCCGTGCGCCTGACGGACTCCAGCCGGTAGGACTGGCCCACCGCGCGGACCACCACGGGAACGTTGGCTGCCACAGCCAGTTCGTCGGCCAGGCGGTTAATGGCCGCAGGCCGTACACCGGCCGCGGTCCCCTCGCCGGACACAGCACCCAGTTCCGCTGATGCCCTGGTGATATCGGCAGCAAGCCGCTGCGACTGGGCCTTGCGCTTGACGGCGGCCCCACGGATGGCAGCCCGGACCTGGTCAACGCCGGCCCCCGTCAACGCCGAAGCCGCAAGCACCTGGACCTTGGCTAATCCGTCCCGGGCAAGGATGGAACGCAGGGATTCCAGGACGGGCTGCACGTCACGTTCCGGCAGCCGGTCCACCTGGTTCAGGACCACCAGGGTCACCGCGCCGTGCGAGGCCAGGCGGGACAGGAAGTCGTTGTGCACTGCCGCGTCGGCGTACTTTTGCGGATCAAGGACCCACACCAGGACGTCCACCATTCCCACCATCCGCTGTACCACTTCACGGTTGGATGCCTTGGTGGAGTCGAAGTCCGGCAGGTCCAGCAGGATCAGGCCGGTGTCCTCGTCCGCGAATCCGTCGACGGCGGCGGCGTGGTGGCGGTTGCGGACTTCCAGCCAGTCCAGCAGCGGTTCGCTGCCGTCCGCACCCCAGACCCCTGCCAAAGGTTCCGACGTCGTTGGACGGCGCGCTGCCGCCGTCGCAATTTCCGCGCCGCTGACCGCGTTGAAAAGGGAGGATTTTCCGCTGCCTGTGGCACCAAAAAATCCCACCACCGTGTGGTCCGCAGAGAGCGAACGCCGTGAACTTGCGCGCTCCAGGACACTGAAGACTTCCTGCAGGGACTCGTCCGGAAGGACGCCTTCGCCAAGCTCGCGGGCGTCGTTGAGGGCGGAAAGCCGGCGGTCAAGCCGGGTCGCCTCCCGGGTGTCGCTGTGCCGGCTCATGCGTTGTCCGCCAGGCGCACCAGGGCAGCGGCGTGCGCGGCCAGGGTGTCTTGGGTGCTGTCGTCGTAGTCCGGCAGGCGGGAGAGGAACTTGCGCCTCTCTTCCTGCAGCAGCACCAGGCACCGGGTGTGAAGGTCCTCGCGCGCTTTTTCGGCCATGCGCCTGACGGCGTCCTCGCCGAAGACGGCCTCAAGCAACCGCTGGCCCACGACGGCGGTTCCTCCGGCGACGCCCACCTCGAGTCCCGTGAGCCCCGCCGTCATGGAAAAGACGACGATCATCAGCGCGGCGCCGAGTCCGTTGATGCCGAAGGACAGCCAGCGGGCCTGCGTCCGCTTTCCCTGGCCCTCTGTACGGATCATGTCCATCAGGGCTTCCTGCCAGGCCCTGATCTCAGCGGCGGCGCGGTCTTCAAAGCCCGGCGTTGTGCCGGAGAGGTCATCCGTACCCAGCAGCTGGCGCCCGGCGGGATCGTTCCGCCAGCGCTGGTCAGTGTCCTCGGCAGCATTGGCGGCTTCGTCAACAATGACTGCCTGCAGGCCGGTCTCGATGGCAGCCTCCACCCTGACGGCGGGTGCGGGTTCACCACGGAAGAAGGCACCCACGCGGTCGCGGAACCGTCCCACGTTCTGCTCGAGGGTCCGGAAGAATTCCCCCGTACCCACAAAGTCCTGCCAGCGGGCCAGTACCTCCCCTCTCAGGAGGGCGCCGTCCCTCGTGGCATCCAGGATGCGGTCCGCAGCGTCCCGGTAGGCACCGACCGCAGCATCCTCGAGGTTGGCGGCGGCGTGCTGCTGCTCCCGCGCGGCCTGCGCGACGGCGGAGACGCGCCCTGCCATCGCCCGGACGGTCCCGTTCAACGTGCGGCGGGCGATGTCGGACCGGCCGGCGGCGTCGGCGGCCAGGTCCGCCAGCCAGGCCCGCAGCGGCTGGACGGCCCCGGCGGGCAGCATGCCCATCGGATCCAGGGTGGTCTCCGGAATGACGAACAGCTGCGCCGCGCCGAGGCCTTCCCGGTCCAGGAGGCTGCGCAGGTCCTCGCTGACTTCTTCTTCCGCACCCGGGGGAACCCTGTCCAGGACCACCCCCACCATGATGTCCCGCGAAGCGGCGTTGAGGAGCAGTTTCCAGGGGACGGCGTCGGCGTAACGGTTGGCAGTGGTAACGAAGACCCACAGGTCGGCGGCGGCCAGGAGTTGGGCGGCCAGCTTGCGGTTGTCATCCGAGATGGAATCAACGTCCGGGGCATCCAGGACGGCAACTCCGGCGGGCACTCCAGGGTCTGCCACAAGGACAAGGGAAGACATGGCGGCTGCATCCGGAACCGCTCCTGCCCGGTTTGCCGGCACGGGGCTGTTGGTGACGGACCCACGGATCCTGCTGAGGCTCGGCAGCACGCGCTGGCCCTCGAACCAGTCCGCCTCCGACGGGTGGTGCAGGAGGATGGGCTGGCGGGTGGTGGGACGGATGGCGCCTGCGCGGGTAACCGGGTGCCCCACGATCCCGTTCACGAGGGTTGACTTGCCCGCACCCGTAGAGCCCCCGACGACGGCAAGGAGCGGAGCGTCAAGGCTTCGGTACCGCGGAAGGATGTAGTCATCGAGCTGGGCCACGGCACTGGCTGCCTCACGCCGGGCCTGCTCCGAGCCAGGCAGGGCAAGCGGCAGCTCGGTGGCGGCCAGATCCTCCCGCACCTCTTCCAGCAGCGTGACAGCAGCCAGGGCTCCGGCACTGCCCGTGGGCGTGTGCTGCGCGTGATTCGGGTGGTCCTGCTCGTTCGGGGAGGTCACAGCAACATCATGCCAGTTCGGGCTCCACACGGCCGCAGTTCCGGCGCGCGTTGCCGGTGGGCTCCAGCACACAACAAAAAATGGCCCCGGGCGTCTGCCCGGGACCATTTTATTGGTGACCCCAGCGGGATTCGAACCCGCGTTACCGCCGTGAGAGGGCGGCGTACTAGGCCGCTATACGATGGGGCCGTGTACTTTACCGTACTTCTGACCGGCGTTTCCGCTGGTCAAGCTCAGTGATTGTTTCACACACTTCGCTTCGGTTTCAAATCGGCGAACCGCCTGAAACCTTCCGTTTTGGGCTCTAAATCAGTGCTCAAACCAGAGCTGGGATACCAGGACTCGAACCTAGAATGACGGTACCAGAAACCGTAGTGTTGCCAATTACACCATATCCCAATGATACTTTCGGGCCGGTTTTCAGGGCTTTTGCCCTGCTCCGTGCGCCTCAGCACGAGAAATTACTTTACCCGAGACTTCGTGCTCGCACAAATCGGCCTCCGGCGTGCCGGGCGGGGACGCGGGCCGGGCTTACGCCCGGCCCGCACGGAGTGCCCTCAGGCGATAAGTTCGCCCAGCGACGACACCATGTTGCCCCGGAATTCCTGCACCTGCTCCCCCGCCCTGTTGAGCCAGACACCCAAGAGGCCGGCCGCCGTCGAGCCCTCCGCGTCCAGTAAGCGGTTGTCACCGACGTAGAGCGTTTCCGCAGGTCCGGTGCCCAGGAGCCGGACACCTTCCAGGTAGATGGACGGATCAGGCTTTGCCACACCCAGGGTGTCCGTCCCCACCAGGCGCCTGACGCGTTCAAGTCCTGCGCCGTCCAGCTTGGCTCGCTGATAGTCGTGGACGTTGTTGCTGACCGCGCCGTAGGGGACGCCTGCCTGGTCCAGCAGGTCCAGCAGCGGCATGACATCCGGGAACGGCTTCACGTAGGCGGGCTGCTTTTCCACGTATGCCGTGAGCCACTGGTGGGATTGCTCACCTTCTTCCAGCTCAACCCCGAAGTGGCCCAGGGCAGCGCGGCCGCGCAGCAGCCGCTGCTCGTTGAACGTCAGTTCCCCGGCCAGGTAGCGGTCGTAATAGTGGGTGGTTTCATGCGTGAAGATGCGCCCGAACCGATCCCAGCCTGCCTGGTCCATGCCCGGCAGGAGGTGTTCACTGACCTCCCGAAGGGCTGTGGTCATCGAAAACTCGAGGTCCACCAGCGTGTCGTCGATGTCGAACAGCACCCCTCGGACTGCCCCGAAGGGCGTGTCCAGGACGCCGCCGGCCGTCCGGGCAGCTGTCATCGCCGCGAGGTCATCAGCCACGGAAGGCCCGGAGCCTGCGGAGGGACGATTCCCTGCCCAGGATCACCATGGACTCGAACAGCGGCGGTGAAATGCGCCGGCCGGAAACAGCGGTGCGCACGGGTCCGAAGGCGAGCCGGGGCTTCAGGCCCAGGTCTTCCACGAGCGCCTGCTTGAGCGCTGCCTGGATCTCTTCGGCAGTCCACTCCTGGACTCTGTCCAGGGCCGCAATAGCTGCGTCCAGTACCTCGTCGAGGTTCTGCGGGAGGCCTTTGCGGGCGTCGTCGGCAACGTCGATGGCGTCGTCGTCCTTGAACAGGAATCCGAGCATGTCCGGTGCCTCACCCAGCAGGGTGATGCGCTCCTGGATCAGCGGCGCGGCTTCGGTAAGGATGTCCTCCTGCCGCGCAGTGAGCTGCTCCCCCACATATCCGGCGGTGCGCAGGTACGGCACCAGCCGCTCCCGGAAGTCCCCGGGTGCAAGCATGCGGATGTGCGTGCCGTTGATGGCTTCGGCTTTCTTGATGTCAAAGCGCGCCGGGTTGGCCAGGACATCGTGGACGTCGAAGTTTTCGATGAGCTGGTCCACGGTGAAGATGTCCTCATCGGCGGAGAGGCTCCAGCCCAGCAGGGACAGGTAGTTCAGGAGGCCCTCGGGAATGAAGCCGCGGTCACGCAACAGGAACAGGTTGGACTGCGGATCACGCTTGGAGAGCTTCTTGTTGCCCTCACCCATGACGTAGGGCAGGTGGCCGAACTCCGGCATGTAGCTGGCAACACCGAGTTCCATGAGTGCACGGATGAGGACAACCTGGCGCGGCGTGGAGGACAGCAGGTCCTCGCCGCGCAGCACGTGGGTGATGCCCATGAGTGCGTCGTCAACCGGGTTCACCAGTGTGTAGAGGGGGGAGCCGTCAGCGCGGACAATGACGTAGTCCGGGATGCTGCCGGCTTTGAACGTGATCTCGCCGCGGACCAGGTCGGTAAAGGTGACGTCCTCATCGGGCATCCGGACCCGCAGCACGGGCTGGCGGCCGTCCGCCTTGAAGGCGGACACCTGTTCGTCTGTCAGCTCACGGTCAAAGTTGTCGTAGCCCAGCTTGGGGTCGCGGCCAGCGGCGCGGTGGCGTGCCTCCACTTCCTCGGGGGACGAGTAGCACTCGTAGGCGTAGCCGCCCTCGATCAGCTTGGCCACCACGTCCTTGTAGAGGTCCAGCCGCTGCGACTGACGGTAGGGCTCGTGGGGGCCGCCCACTTCGACGCCCTCTTCCCACGTAATGCCAAGCCACTTCAGTGCCTCGAGCAGCTGCAGGTAGCTTTCCTCCGAGTCGCGCGCCGCGTCCGTGTCCTCGATGCGGAACACAAACGTGCCCTTGGTGTGCTTGGCATGGGCCCAGTTGAACAGGGCCGTCCGGATCAGCCCGACGTGCGGGGTGCCGGTGGGCGACGGGCAGAACCGGACCCGCACGGGAGTGTCGGCAGAAACGGGGGGCAGGGAGGCAGCATTCGACGCGGAAGCAGTAGTCATAGTGGCTCCAACTTTACCGTCTGCCGCCGAGGGTCCGGGCGGCCCGCGCGTCAGCGGCGGACTATGGGGTTGGACAGGCGGCCAATGCCCTCGATCTCAACCTCAAAGCGGTCACCGGCGCTGACCAGGCCCACTCCGGCCGGCGTTCCGGTCATGATGACGTCGCCGGGCAGCAGGGTGAAGGCCTGGGACACAATGGACACCAGCTCGCGGACGCCCCGGATCATCTGGCTGGTGCTGCCGTCCTGCCGCAGTTCTCCGTTGAGCCGGCCCTGGATCTGCAGGTCCTCGGTATCCAGATCGGTCTCGATCCATGGGCCAAGGGGCGCCGAGGTGTCAAAACCCTTGGCCCGGGTCCACTGCAGGTCGGTCTTCTGGACGTCCCGGGCGGTGAGGTCGTTGCCGCAGGTGTAGCCGAAGATGACATCATCCACGCGGTCCTCGGGCACGTCCTTGCAGATCCGTCCGATTACCACGCACAGTTCCGCTTCAAAGGAGACTTCCTCGGAGAAATCCGGCAGCACCACAGGATCGTTGGGACCCACGACGGCGGTGTTCGGCTTGAGGAACAGGAGCGGCTGGGCGGGGACTTCGTTGCCGAGCTCGTGTGCGTGCTCCACGAAGTTGCGGCCCACGCCGATGACCTTGCTGCGGGGAATGATGGGAGCGAGCAGCCGGACGTCCTCCAGCTTGTGGCGGACGGAGGTACGCTCCACGCCGTTGAAGAAGGGGTCGCCATGGATGACAGTGATTTCCTCACTGCCCGTGTCACCTTCGACGACGCCGTAAAGGGGATCAGAATCAACAACAAACCTGGCAATACGCATGGCTCCTACCCTACCGTCTCGCCGGGCGTGACTCCCCAGGCCCGGCGCTGCCCAGCGTCTCCCCGAAGGTAGTGAAGCTGGGCCGAAACGGACGTTTCGGCCGCGCGCCGCACGGAAGGGTCGACGTCGGCATAGACGACGTCCGCGACGTCACCGGCGGAGGCTTCCGCGCCCAGGCGGGCCAGCGCAGCGCGCACCTGTGCCAGCCGTTCCAGGCGGTGGCTGCGGTAGGCGCGCGAAACGTCAGCCAGGGACGGAAGGGTTGGGCCGTGGGCGGGGAGGACCGCTGCAGACCCAAGTGCCTCGAGCTTGTCCAGCGAGGCAAGGTAGTCGCCCAGGGTTCCGTCAGGGTAGTCGAGCATGGTGGTGCCGCGGCCAAGAATGGTGTCGCCGGAGAGAACCGAACCATGGGGGCCGTCGGCGGGAAGGTGGAAGCAGACCGAATCCGACGTGTGGCCGGGAGTAGCCACCACCCTGACCTCCAGGCCTCCAGCGAGGATTGCCTGGCCGTCTTTCAGGGGAGCGCCGCCGCCGTGGCAGTGGGCTTTGTCTGCCGCCCGCACCGGGGCGCCGGTCAGTTCATGCAGGCGGGCGGAGCCGGCAGTGTGGTCAGCGTGGCGGTGGGTCACGAGGATCAGGTCAACCGGCCCGGCGGCGGCGAGTGCTTGAAGGTGGGCCTCGTCAAGCGGTCCGGGATCAACCACCACGGCGGCCGGGCTGCCGGGTGCCCTCAGGACGTAGGAATTGGTTCCCTCCAGGCTCATCGGGCCGGGATTGGGAGCCAGGACGAACTGTGTCAGGGCGGTGCTGCGCTGCAGAACGGGACGGGAAGCTGGAGTCACCACCCCATCCTTGCACCGACGGCCGGATCGGGGTGTCCTGGCAGCGGAATAGAACGCCGGCCGGACCGGGTTGACCTCCAGTGAACACCACACGATCTTCAGGAAGCCGGAACCAGACACCATGAGCACAACTACCCTTGCAGACCTCCTCGCCTCCGCCGATGCCGCCGGCCACGACCATGCCGCAACGGAGAAGAACAGCGGACTCCAGCACATCCACAATCACGCTACGGGCAGCATTGTCTGGTTTCCCACGTGGAAGAAGTTCCGGGAGACATCCGACTGGCGCGAGGAAGTGGACGCTTTGGCCGGGGACCTCGCATCGGATTCACACCAGGTGGAAGATGTGGCGGCCCGAACTGTCTCCCAGGAGTTGGAGGCACTCCTGGAACGCGCAGCCGCAGCAAGTGATGCGAACATCTTTGTCCAGGAAAACCTGACCCGGCACCTAACCCGGACCTGGGCTGTCGCCGACGCTGCCGCCGAGGCAACAGGGAAGTCCCTGCCCACCGGCAGCACAACGCCTTCAATATTTGCGGACTATCCCTACGACGTATATGCCCAGGACGGCGGAGCCTTCGCGACGGCACTGTGGAACGACATCATTGATGCCCGCCGCAACCAGGCCATCGCCGAAGAAGCGGCGCGGAAGGCACTCAAGCCGGTGTCCCGCAAGGCGCTGAAGAACGCCGCCCGGAAGGCCGCCCGGCGCTGAGTGCCGCCGTCGGGTCCTAAGGGTGTTCGCGAAACCGGACCTTCAAGGCCAGGTTTCGCGGACAAGGCCGGGATCGGTTCGACGCACAAACGGCGCCTGCCGGGACCAAGCCCGGCAGGCGCCGTCGTTCTTTGCGGTGGTTGAACCCGCAGCTACGCCAGGCGGGTCAGCCAGCCATGCGTGTCCGGCACGGTGCCGGTCTGGATACCGAGCAGCTGCTCGCGGATGGCCATGGTGGTCTCCCCTGCCTTGGCGTCCTCGGAGCCGATGAACTCGGTGGCGTCCTTGAGGACTCCGATCGGTGTGATCACAGCTGCCGTGCCGCAGGCGAACACCTCGGCAATGTCACCGGAGGCAACACCGTCGCGCCATTCATCGAGGGTGATCTTGCGCTCGGTGACCTCGCGGCCCATGTCCTTGGCCACCTGGATGACGGACATCCTTGTGATGCCTTCGAGAATGGTGCCGGTCAGCGCCGGGGTGACCAGCGAGCCGTCCCTCATCACGAAAAAAACGTTCATGCCGCCCAGTTCCTCGACTGCGTTGTCGTTGAACTGGTCGAGGAAGAGGACCTGCTTGCAGCCGTTGGCTTCAGCCTCCTGCTGCGCGATCAGCGACGCCGCGTAGTTGCCGCCGCACTTCGCATCGCCGGTTCCGCCACGGCCGGCGCGGGCGTACTCCCGTGAAATCCAGATGGACACGGGCTTCAGTTCGCCGCCGAAGTAGTTGCCAGCCGGTGAGGCAATCACCCGGAAGGAGACCTCCCGTGCGGCGCGGACACCCAGGAAGGCCTCGGTGGCAATCATGAACGGCCGCAGGTACAGCGCCTCCCCTTCGCCGGCGGGGACCCATTCCTTGTCAATGGCCACCAGTTCACGGATTGCCCCGAGGAAGTACTCGGCCGGCAGTTCGGGAAGGGCGAGCCTGCGGGCCGACTTGTTCAGCCGTGCCGCGTTCGCTTCAGGACGGAAGGTCCAGATGGAGCCGTCCGCGTGGCGGTACGCCTTGAGCCCTTCAAAGATCTCCTGGCCGTAGTGGAAGACGGCAGCCGACGGGTCCAGGACAATGGGCCCGTACGCCTCGATCCGGGCATTGTGCCAGCCGCCGTTGCCGTTCTCGTCCACGCTGTAGTCCACGATGGCGGTGTGGTCGGTGAAGTGGTTGCCGAAGCCCGGGTTGGCCAGGATGGCTGCACGCTCTTCAGCAGACTTCGGGGTGGCCGAGGGCTGCTGGCTGAATTCGACGCCATGGGCAGTCTGAGTCATGGTTCCTCCACGATCGGCCGCCCCGGGTTCAGCACTGAACGGCAAGGCGGCATTTGGTGATTCGAGACAAGCTTACGCCCGATGCCTGCGGCCCGGCGCGGGTTAGAGTCCGGCGGCGATAGCGTCGCCCACGGCACTCGTGCTGCGGGCACCGCCGTCGCGCTTTTCGACGTCGGCAACCACTGCCGCTTCGATCTTCCGGGCCGCAGCGGCGTAGCCGAGGTGGTCCAGCAGGAGGGCGGCGGACAGGATCGCAGCCGTGGGGTCGGCCTTGCCCTGGCCGGCGATGTCCGGGGCGGAACCGTGGACCGGCTCGAACATGGACGGCGCCGTGCGGTCCATGTTGATGTTGCCTGACGCGGCCAGTCCGATGCCGCCTGTCACGGCGGCGGCGAGGTCCGTGAGGATGTCGCCGAAGAGGTTGTCCGTGACGATCACGTCGAAGCGTGACGGATCCGTCACCATGAAGATGGTGGCTGCGTCCACGTGCAGGTAATCGTGGGTGACCTCCGGGAACTCGGTGGCCACTGCCTCAACCGTGCGCTTCCACAGGTGCCCTGCGAAGACCAGGACGTTGTGCTTGTGGACCAGGGTGAGGTGCTTGCGCTCCCGGGCGCTTGCGCGGCGGAAGGCGTCCCGGACAACACGCTCCACACCGTGCGCGGTATTCAGCGAGACTTCGGTGGCAACCTCGTGGGGAGTGCCCGCACGGAGCGTGCCGCCGTTGCCGACGTAGGGGCCTTCGGTACCTTCGCGGACCACGATGAAGTCGATGATGCCGGGGTTGGCCAGAGGGCTGCCCACCGTGCCGTACAGCTTGGACGGACGCAGGTTGACGTAGTGGTCCAGGCTGAAGCGGAGCTTGAGCAGCATCTCGCGTTCGACGATCCCCGACGGGATCCGCGTGTCGCCGGGGGCTGCGCCGACTGCGCCGAACAGGATGGCATCCCGCGTGCGGAGGTCCGCGAGGACTTCGTCGGGCAGGGTCTCCCCCGTGGCCAGCCAGTGTTCAGCGCCGAGCTTGTAGTGCGTCTGCTTGAGCTCGACGCCCTCCGCCGCCACGGCCTTCTCGAGGACCTTGACTGCCTCGGCAATCACTTCGGGGCCGATGCCGTCGCCGGGGATAACTGCAAGATCGATGGAGGATGCGCTCATGGATTCAGGTTAGCCAAGTTATCCATATGCTGGTCAAGCCGTCTCACAATTCGAACACCCCCAGGGACGCTCTCTCACTTCCTGCAGGAAAACAACCAACGCTCTCTCACCGCCTGTCCAGCGGTGAGAGAGCGTTGGGCCACAACGTGCAGGAAGTGAGAGAGCGTGGCCGGGTCAGGCCCCGGCCGGCTCCTCGTACTTGGGGAAGACGGGAGACGGAGCGGGCAGCTCGGTTCCGGCCGCAATCCGGGTTGGGATCGCTGCGAACTGCCGGGCTTCCCCCTCGGGCTGGCCGAGGGTTGCCAGCAGTGCACCGGTTGCCCGGGGCATGACCGGCTGTGCCAGGATGGCCACGATCCGCAGCACCTCAAGGGTCACGTACAGCACGGTGTTCATGCGTTCGACGTCGGTCTTCCGCAGCACCCACGGCGCCTGCTCCGCGAAGTAGGCGTTCGTGTCCCCCAGGACACCCCAGATCGCCTCGAGGGCGCGGCTGAACTCCTGCTTCTCAAACGCTGCCCGGGCTGCGGCAAGGAGGGCGTCGGCCTGGGCCAGGATGGCAGTGTCCGCGGCAGTGAACTCCCCCGGGACGGGAACGCGCCCGCCGCAGTTCTTGGCCACCATGGACAGCGAACGCTGGGCCAGGTTTCCAAAATTGTTGGCCAGGTCCGAGTTCATCCGCCCAACGATGGCGTCGTGGTTGTAGCTGCCGTCCGCACCGAAGGGCACTTCCCGGAGGAAGAAGAAGCGCACCTGGTCCAGTCCGTACTGCGCCACGAAGTCCGCCGGAGCAACCACGTTGCCCAGCGACTTGGACATCTTCACGCCGTTGTTGTGCAGGAAGCCGTGGATCATCACCCGCTTGGGCAGCTCGAGGCCGGCGCTCATGAGGAAGGCGGGCCAGTAGATCGCGTGGAAACGGGAGATGTCCTTGCCGATGATGTGGACGTCAGCAGGCCAGTATCTCCGGAATTTATCCGAGTCGACGTCCGGGTACCCCACGCCGGTGAGGTAGTTGGTCAGGGCATCCACCCACACGTACATGACGTGCTTGTCGTTGCCCGGGACCGGGACGCCCCAGTCGAAGGTGGTGCGGCTGATGGACAGGTCCTCCAGGCCGCGCTTGACGAAACTGATGACTTCATTGAAGCGGTATTGCGGCGCGCCGAATTCCGGGTGGGCCTCATACAGGGCAAGGAGCTTGTCCTGGTAGGCCGAAAGCCGGAAGAAGTAGCTCTCCTCAGCCGTCCACGTCACCTCGGTGTCCGTTTCCTTGGAGTAGCGCACGCCGTCGTCCTTGACCACGGTGTCGTCCTCGCCGTAATAGGCCTCGTCCCGGACGGAGTACCAGCCCTCGTACTTGGACAGGTAGATATCGCCGTTGGCCTCCATCTTTTTCCAGATGGCCTGCGAGGCGGCGTAGTGGTCCTCGTCGGTGGTGCGGATGAAGCGGTCGTAGGTGATCCCCAGGGCGGCGTGGGCCGCCTGGTAGATGTCCGCATTCCGGTCCACCAGCTCCTTGGGAGTGATGCCTTCCTTTTCGGCAGCCTGGGCGATCTTCATCCCGTGCTCGTCCGTGCCGGTCAGGAACATCACGTCAAAGCCGTCCAGCCGCTTGAAGCGCGCCATCGCATCGGTGGCAATGTACTCGTAGGCGTGGCCGATGTGCGGCACACCGTTGGGGTAGGTGATGGCCGTGGTGATGTAGAACGGCGTTTTCTCTGAAGCAGTCACGTGGAGGACGTTACCTTCGGTGGGGAGGGACGGGCTAGATGAGTTCGGTCAGGGTATCGCTGAGCCGGACAAGTTCGTGGTCATGCGAGGCCACCAGAACGGCGATTCCGTCGGACGTTGTGTCCTTCAGGATGCTGATGATTCGGTTGGCGGAGGCGCGGTCAAGGCTGGCGGTGGGCTCATCCACCACCAGGACCCGGGTGCCCAGGATCAGAGCCCGGGCGATGGCCACGCGCTGGCGTTCACCGCCGGACAGCTGGGCGGGACGGTGCCGCATGCGCCGGCCCAGGCCAACAAGGTCCAGCAGGTCCTTGGCCATGTCCCGCCGCTGGTCCACTTCACCGTCAGGAACGGCCGGGAGGAGCACGTTCTCCAGGGCGCTCATTCCGTCGATCAGGGCGCCGCCCTGGTCAACGTAACCGATCAGCGCACGACGACGGTCCGCGATTTCGTCGTCGCCCATACTTTCGAGCGAATCGCCTTCCCAGAAGACGCGGCCCGACGTCGGCAGGGTCAGTCCGGCGCCGACGGTCAGGATGCTGGTCTTGCCGGAACCGTTGCGGCCGGCAACACAGTGCATCTCACCGGCGTGCAGGGTCAGGTCGAAGCCTTCCACCACGCTGACGGCTTCGGCGCCGCCCTTGCCGCCGCCATAGCGGATGGTGATGTCGCTCAGTTCCAGCGGCGTGGCGTGGTCGGCAGCCTTGACGATGGTGTTGGCCCGGGTCTGCAGGGGGACCTCACCGGAGCCGGACCGGCGGCTCCGCTGGACGTTGGTCGGGTTTGTCATTGGACCACTTTCGTTGCAATCGGTATCCAGCAAAGTACAGCCACGAGGCCGGCCACGCCCGCCCACAGCGCGGCGTAGGGTGCCAGCAGCAGGCCGATGCCCAGGGCGCCCAAAACGCCCAGGGGCAGGGCCACGGTTCCCACCAGCGCGTTCTCGAACAGCCGGACCTGGCGGAGCATGTCCGGGTTCCAGCCCATAGCCTCGAGGATGCCAAGGTACTGGCGCTTGGCATTGAGTTCAAACCGCCCGGTGACCAGGGTCAGCACCAGCCCTACCGCAACTCCGGCGAGGGCCAGGAGGATGCTCGGAAAGGCAACGCTGGCCGCGGCCAAACCGCTCAGTGCGCTGGCGCCGGCAGCGCGGGGGATGTCGATGAGCAGGGCGGCCAGGCCGCCTGCTGCAGCCCCGAACACTCCCACGGCTACGGCCAGGGACAGGGTGTTGAATTTGTTGGTGCTCAGCTGGCGGTTGGCGAAGGTCAGCGGTGAGTCCACCGGAATCAGCCGTTCGTCGTGCTGCGGTTCCTGGTCGATCTCGTCACGGTGGCGCAGCTGCTGTGCGGCGAAGAACGCCGCCGCAGCGTACAGCACCAGGACAGACGCGGACACCAGGGCGGTGGAAAGGCTCCAGCTGGCCAGGCTCAGAACGATCCCGGCCACGGCCAGCAGGACCGCGCCGACGCCGAATTCCTCCAGTACCCAGCGGCGGATCCGGCCCTGGGTCCAACCCATGGCACGCAGGGTTCCGGCTTCGCTCTTGCGCTTGCGGATGTAGCTCACCGTGGATGCGCCGGTCAGGAGGGCTGCGCCGCAGAGCGTCAGGAAGAGCAGGGTGATGTTGGTGCCGGACAGCGACCCGGTCACGGCCTCCGCGGCGTTTTGCCGGACCCAGGACTGCTTGACGGTCCCCAGGGCGGATTCCTTGCCGGCGTCGTCCTTGCTGTAGCCCGGAACGAAGATGCTGGCATCCTCCCGCGCGGAACCGGCCACGATGGTGGCCTCCAGGCCCATCCCGCGGATCTCCCCGGCCAGCTGTTCGACGTCGGGCTGCGCTTCCTTCCAGCTGCCGGGCGCCGTTGCACGGACCCGGACGGCGTCGATGACGCTGGCATTCTCCGTGTAGCCGCGGGCAGCAGCAAGGCCGTAATAGTCGGTGATGGCGCCTGCGGACTGGCTGGCGAGCCCGGTGGCGCTCAGGGAGGGTTCAAGTTCCGTGGCGGGCACTTCGTTGCCCGCAGCGTCCTTGACCAGCGTGAAGGGGGTGGGGTCGTAGCCGCCCAGAGGCAGCTTGTTGACGTCCCCAGCGGCGGCGGAAACAGCCGAGGGATCGAACGTACCGTAGACCATGGCGAGCGGGGCGGCCGCCTGCTCCCCTGTTTCCAGGTTTTCCCGGTAGGAGCGCTCATCCACGGGCTCGCGCTGGGTCTGGTCAACGGGCATGCCGTTGGCGCTCTTTTCGGGAAGCCGGTTGACGGTGACCCATTCGCCGGGCACTGCCGTCTTTGCCTCGGCACCGTTGGCGGCTGCTTCGCCGTCGGTGTACTTGGGCGCCGCGGCAAAGTCGGTGCTCCAGGTGGCGGGAGTGTAGAGGCCCTGGTTGAAGTTGCCGCTGCTGCCGAGCAGTGAGGAGTGGTCCGTGGAACCCGGCCAGGACAGGACGAAGGGGTCCTTCGAAACGAAAGGCAGGTAGTCCTTGTCCAGGGAACGGGAGACGGTGCCGACGTCCTTGACGACCCTGCCGGCGTCGTCAATCTCTTCGATCTTGACGTTGTACTTCAGGTCCAGGGACGTCCCGGACCTGACGATCAGGGGAATGGCCTGGGAATCGTCAGTCAGCTGCCCGTTCCGCTTGGCCTGCTGGTACTGGGTCATCAGCGGCGCCCAGTACTTGAGCTTGACGCCGAGGAAATCCGGCCCTTCCTCCAACTCGTCCAGGCTGATGCCGTTGGTGAACAGTCCCTCGAGGTACCGTCCCACCGCCCCGGCGTCGCGCGCGTCGCCCGGTGGCGCCTTTTCCAGCGGTGACAGGAAGTCGCCGGCGGAACCCAGGAGGGCGCGTTCGGCAGCCGGATCGACGGCGACCACGGACTCCGTTATTTCGGGGGCCATGGGCAGTGACACGGAAAGGTTGAAGAGGTTGTGTTCGGAGCCCCCGGCCGGGGCGGGAAACTTGATCCCGGTTTCGTCCCCGGGCGCTGCGATGCGGATGCTGCTGCCGCCGGCAGTCTGCTCCTCCACGAGCCTGGCCTTGCCAAGGGTGCCTTCGGCAGTGGATTTGAACAGGGTCTGTTCGGAGACGCCGTCGGAGCTGACTGCACTGGCCGTCAGGCGGTACTTCCTGGTTTCATCGCCCAGGACCGATTCGGCAGCGGGCCACTGGTCCGGGGCGGTTGCCCCGGCGGCCTGATCCGCGGTCGCGGTGCCGGCCAGCCCGGCGTTGTAGCCGAGGTAGTCCATGGCATCGAGGCGTGGGGATTCAAGGTTCTGGGTCACGCGGGAGACGAGGCTGATCGGGGCCGCCACGGAGGTGCCGGAGAGCTTCCTGATGGCCTCCAGCTGCTCGAAGCTGATGCCGCCGGAGCCGTTGGCGATCTCGGGCTGCATGAGCGAGCCGGAGGAGGCCTTGGCCTGGACCAGGACGTCGTAGAGGCCGCGTGAATTTTCATCCACGGTCCTGTTCAGCGCGGCCTGGGACTGGCTTTGGACAAGGACCGACAAGCACATGGCTGCGATCAAGATGGCCGCGGTCAACAGCAGCACTTTGCTTCTGATGAACCTCTGGACGGCGTTCATGGAACTCCCTGAAACCTGGATTGCGTGCGCACATACGCGCCCCGCCCATGTGGACATGGACGGGGACGGATGAGCAAAAGATATTGGCCGGCCTGCCGGCCCGGTCCCGAACCAGGACCCAGCCATTGTAAGCAGACCGGCCAATCATACGTGGCCGTGCCGGGACTCGCCGCGGGCGGCCGGCGGTGCGGTGTTTCCCGGGGTGCGGGTTAGTCCTCCAGGTCCACTTCACGCACCATCTCGGCGCCGATGCCGGCCTTGATGGCGTCCAGGACCTGCTGGGGTACGGAGCTGTCGATGGTCAGCAGGGCAAGCACCTGGCCGCCTTCGTCAGAGCGTGCCACCTGCATGCCGGCGATGTTGATGTTGTTCATGCCCAGGATGTGGCCGATGGTTCCGATGACGCCGGGACGGTCCGTGTAGGCCACCACCACGAGGTGCTCGCTGATGGGGATTTCAACCTCGAAGCCGTTGATGCCCACGAGCTTCTGGATCTGCTTGGGTCCGGTCAGGGTGCCGGCCACGGAGATCTGGGTGCCGTCACTCAGGGCGCCACGGAGGGTGAGGACGTTGCGGTATGACTCGGTTTCGGGTGTGGTGATCAGGCGGACGTTGATGCCCCGCTGCTCGGCGATGACCGGAGCGTTGACGTAGGAGACCTGCTCGGTCACGACGTCCGCGAAGATGCCCTTGAGGGCGGCCAGTTCCAGGACCTTGACGTCGAGGGACGAGATCTCGCCGGCCACTTCGACGTCGAACTGGGTCAGGGAGGCGTGCGTCAGAGCGGTGAAGATCCGGCCCAGCTTTTCGATCAGGGGGATGCCGGGACGGACGTCGGGGGCGATGACGCCGCCTGCCACGTTCACGGCGTCGGGCACCAGTTCGCCGGCGAGGGCGAGCCGGACCGATTTGGCGACCGACACGCCGGCCTTTTCCTGCGCTTCATCGGTGGAGGCGCCCAGGTGCGGGGTGACCACCACGTTGTCCAGCTTGAAGAACGGCAGGTCGGTGCTGGGTTCCTTGGAGAAGACGTCCACGCCGGCGCCGGCGATTTCGCCGTCCTGCAGGGCCGTGAAGAGTGCTTCCTCGTCCACCAGTCCGCCGCGGGCGACGTTGACGACGTAAGCGGTGCTCTTCATCTTCTTGAAGGCGTCAGCGCCCAGCATGCCCACCGTTTCCGGCGTCTTGGGCATATGGATGGTGATGAAGTCCGCCTGTGCCAGGAGTTCGTCCAGGGTCACCAGCTGCACGCCGAGCTGAGCCGCGCGGGCTGAGGTGATGTAGGGGTCGTACGCAAGGATCTTGGTGTCAAAGCCCTTCAGCCGGGCGGCCACAAGCGCGCCGATCCGGCCCAGACCGATGATGCCGACCTTCTTTTCGAAGAGTTCGATGCCCGTGTACTTGGAGCGCTTCCACTCGCCGTCCTTCAGGGCTGCGCTTGCCTGGGGAATGTGGCGGGCCAGGCTGAGGATGTGGCCAACGGTGAGTTCAGCTGCCGAAACGATGTTCGAGGTGGGCGCGTTGACCACCATGACGCCGGCCTGGGTGGCTGCCTTGATGTCCACGTTGTCCAGGCCTACTCCCGCGCGGGCGATGACCTTGAGGTTCTTCGCAGCGGCGATCGCCTCGGCGTCCACCTGCGTGGCCGATCGGACCAGAATCGCGTCAACGTCGCCGATGGCGGAGAGCAGCTGGGAACGGTCGGCGCCGTCGGTCTGGCGGATCTCGAAGTCCGGGCCCAGGGCCTCGACGGTAGCGGGGGAAAGTTCTTCGGCGAGCAGTACTACGGGTTTTGACACGGCTGATCCTCTGCGTTGCAGTCCGGGGGATAAAACAAGTCTAGGCCGACGGAAAGGCCGGGCTCACATTGTTAAGTGTGAACCCGGCCTCACAGTCTGTCTTTTATAACGGCACGTTGAGCCAGGCTTAGCGGGCTGCGGAGCCTTCTACGTAGTCCACGTCCTGCTGCTGCCAGGCGAAGAGGGAGCGCAGTTCGCGGCCGACAGCCTCGATGGGGTGCTGCTCAGCCTTGGCACGCAGTGCCTTGAACTCCACGCCGCCGTTGTCCTGGTCCTCGATGAAGCGCTTGGCGAAGGCACCGGACTGGATGTCGGCCAGGACGGCCTTCATGTTTTCCTTCACCTCGGGGGTGATGACGCGCGGGCCGGAGACGTAGTCGCCGTACTCAGCGGTGTCGGAAACGCTCCAGCGCTGCTTGGCGATGCCGCCTTCCCACATGAGGTCAACGATGAGCTTGAGCTCGTGGAGGACCTCGAAGTAGGCGATCTGGGGCTGGTAGCCGGCTTCGGTGAGGGTTTCGAAACCGTACTGGACCAGCTGGGACACGCCGCCGCACAGGACGGCCTGCTCGCCGAAGAGATCCGTTTCGGTTTCTTCGGTGAAGGTGGTCTTGATGACACCGGCGCGGGTGCCGCCGATGGCCTTGGCATAGGACTTGGCCAGCTCCCAGGCGGAACCGGTGGCGTCCTGCTCAACGGCGATGATGTCCGGGATGCCGCGGCCGGCTTCGAATTCGCGGCGCACTGTGTGGCCGGGAGCCTTCGGGGCGACGAGGATGACGTCAACGCCCTCGGGAGCCTGGATGTAGCCGAAGCGGATGTTGAAGCCGTGGGCGAAGGCAAGGGCCTTGCCGGGCTTCAGCTTGTCCTTGATGGAGTCGTTGTAGATCGAGCGCTGGTGCTGGTCCGGCGCCAGAATCATGATGACGTCGGCCCATTCGGCGGCGTCGGCAACGTTCTTGACCGTGAAGCCTGCGTCCTCGGCCTTGGCGATCGACGTCGAGCCTTCCTTGAGGGCGATGGCAACCTCGACGCCGGAATCGCGCAGGTTGAGCGCGTGGGCGTGGCCCTGGGAGCCGTAGCCAACAATGGCTACCTTGCGGCCCTGGATGATCGACAGGTCGGCGTCGTCGTCGTAAAACATTTCAGTCACTTGCGTAACTCCTCTTGAGTGGGTTGTAGATGGGTGTCTTTGTGGTGCGGTTGCGGGCGTTGCCTGCTGCCGGGCCGGGCCCGGGCAGCGTCCTAGGCGGAACGCAACGCCCTGTCACTCATGGAGCGGGATCCCCGTCCAACGGCCAGGGTGCCGGACTGCACGATTTCGCGGATGCCGAAGGGCTCCAGCACTGAGAGCAGTGCTGCAAGCTTCTCCGGAGTACCGGTTGCCTCGATCACCAACGAGTCTGTGGACACGTCGACGACGGCGGCACGGAACAGGTCTGCAGCCTGGGTCACCTGCAGACGTGTCGCGGCATCCGCACGTACCTTGACCAGGATGTGGTCTCGCTGTACGGAAGATTCAGAAGTCAGCTCAACGATCTTGATGACGTTGATCAGTTTGTTGAGCTGCTTGGTGACCTGCTCGATCAGGTCACCGTCGGCGTCGACGACGACGGTCATCCGGGAGATCCCCGGAACCTCGGTGGGGCCAACAGCCAGTGAGTTGATGTTGAAGGCACGGCGGGCGAAGAGGCTCGCGACGCGGGTCAGGACGCCGGGCTTGTCTTCCACCAGGACGGAGAGTGTGTGGCGGCTCATGGTCAGTCCTCTTCTTCCCATTCCGGGGTCATGTTGCGGGCAACCTGGATCTGGTCGTTGCTCACGCCGGCGGGCACCATCGGCCACACCATGGAGTTCGGGCTCACCACGAAGTCGATAACCACAGGCCGGTCGTTGATTTCGAGTGCCTTCTGGATGGTGGCGTCGATGTCCTCGTCGCGTTCGCAGCGGAACGCGGCGCAGCCGTAGGCCTCCCCCAGCTTGACGAAGTCCGGGATGCGGACGGTGTCGTGGCCGGTGTTGAGGTCCGTATTTGAGTACCGGCCCTCATAGAAGAGGGTCTGCCATTGCCGGACCATGCCCAGGGAGGAGTTGTTGATCACCGCCACCTTGATGGGGATCTTGTTGATGGCGCAGGTGGCCAGTTCCTGGTTGGTCATCTGGAAGCAGCCGTCGCCGTCGATGGCCCAGACTACGCGGTCCGGCTCGCCGACCTTGGCGCCCATGGCGGCAGGAACCGCGTAGCCCATGGTCCCGGCACCGCCTGAGTTCAGCCAGGCGTGCGGACGCTCGTACTTGATGAACTGTGCTGCCCACATCTGGTGCTGGCCCACGCCGGCAACGTAGACGCCTTCAGGCCCGGTCAGGGCGCCGATGCGCTCGATGACCCGTTGCGGTGCGCTGAGCCCGTCATCGGGTTCGGTCCAGCCCAGCGGGTAGGTCTCCTTGAGGTTATTCAGGAAGGCCCACCAGGTGGTGAGGTCCGGCGTTCCGGATGCCTCGAACTGGGTGCGAACAGCTTCGGTGAGTTCAGGGATGATCTCCTTGACGGACCCGACGATGGGCACGTCCGCGGTGCGGTTCTTGGAGATCTCGGCGGGGTCGATGTCCGCGTGGATAACCTTTGCCATGGGCGCGAAGGTCTTGAGGACGCCGGTGACGCGGTCGTCGAAACGGGCACCGAGGGTGATGAGCAGGTCGGACTGCTGCAAAGCAGTTACGGCAGAGACGGTGCCATGCATGCCGGGCATTCCCATGTGCTGGGGGTGTGAGTCCGGGAAGGCGCCCTTGGCCATCAGCGTGGTGACAACCGGGGCTCCGGTGGCCTCGGCGAGTGCCAGCAGCTCCGCCGCGGCGTGCGCCTTGATGACGCCGCCGCCAACGTACAGCACAGGCTTGCTCGCCGCTGCGATCAGCTTGGCTGCCTCGCGCACCTGCTTGTTGTGCCCGCGGGTGACCGGCCGGTAGCCGGGCAGGTCGATTTTCGGCGGCCAGGAGAATGTCATCTGGCCGACCTGGGCGTCCTTGGCCACGTCCACGAGGACGGGACCGGGGCGGCCGGTGGACGCGAGATGGAACGCTTCAGCCATGACATGCGGGATGTCGTTGGGGTCCGTCACCAGGAAGGAGTGCTTGGTGATGGGCATGGTGATGCCCACGATGTCGGCTTCCTGGAACGCGTCGGTTCCGATCACGCCGCTGGACACCTGGCCGGTGATGGCCACCAGCGGAACGGAGTCCATGTGGGCGTCCATGATGGCGGTGACGAGGTTGGTGGCGCCCGGGCCCGAGGTGGCGATACACACGCCAACCCGTCCGGTCACCATGGCGTAGCCTTGCGCGGCGTGGCCGGCTCCCTGTTCGTGACGGACCAGCACGTGATTCATGCTGGAGGCCATCAAGGGGTCATAGGTGGGCAGGATCGCGCCACCGGGCAAACCGAAAATATCGTCGACGCCGAGTTCTTCGAGCGAGCGGACAATAGCTTGCGAGCCGGTCATCACCGTTGGGGGTACAACGTTGTTCGGCCCAAGGACAGGAGAGGCGGCAGCAAGGTCAGCGGCGACGACGGCCTGGTCGGCCGTCCGGTCGGCGCGTTCCGGAGACTTGGTGGCTCCAGCGGACTTAGTAGCCATCAGCGAGGGGCTGATCGGCGATCCTTTGCTCATCGGACTCTTCCTTGTGGATCATCTGTGGTTCGTGGAAACTGCAGGAAATAAAAAAACCCCTCAGCCTGGCGGCTCTTCGAGGGGTTGCGCGTGACGGTTCGTTACCCGGGGCTAATGTGCCACGCGCTTGGTAAGGACGACGACGATGCCGGTAACGAAAGTCATGCGTTCAGTTTTCCCTCTGGGCAAGATGCGTGTCAACGAGCTGCCCCGCGATCTCACCATGTGGACCCCATTGTCCACTCTTTGGCTGGCTCCCCCAACTAGGTAGCGGCAAGTGTCGTTTTGAGCGTTCAAAACGACACTTAGTGCTACCTAGTTGGGGTTAGCCGCCGAAACGCAGCTGCTACCCGCAGTATGCGCCTGTGCTGGCGCTGTGCACCAGCTTTGCGTACTTGGACAGGACGCCCTTGGTGTAGCGTGCCGGCAGGGGCTCCCAGCCCACCTTGCGGGCTTCGATCTCTGCCTCGTCCACCAGCAGGTCGAAGCTGCGGGCGGCGATGTCCACGCGGATCCTGTCGCCGTCCTTCACGAAGGCGATGGGGCCGCCGTCGACCGCTTCCGGGGCCACGTGGCCGATGCACAGGCCGGTGGTGCCGCCGGAGAACCTGCCGTCGGTGAGGAGAAGGACGTCCTTGCCCAGGCCGGCACCCTTGATGGCGCCGGTGATGGCCAGCATTTCGCGCATGCCCGGGCCGCCCTTGGGGCCTTCGTAGCGGATCACCACGACGTCGCCGGCCTTGATCTGGCCGTTGTCCAGCGCGTCAAGGGCGCCCTGTTCGCGCTCGAACACCCGGGCGGTACCTTCAAAGACGTCGGCGTCGAAGCCTGCGCTCTTCACGACGGCGCCCTCGGGGGCCATGGTGCCGTGCAGGATGGTGATGCCGCCGGTCTTGTGGATGGGGTTGTCCAGCGCGCGGAGGATCTTGCCGTCCACGTCCGGCGGGTTGATGGCCTCGAGGTTTTCGGCCACGGTCTTGCCGGTGACGGTGAGGCAGTCGCCGTGCAGCAGGCCGGCGTCGAGCAGTGCCTTCATGATCACGGGCACGCCGCCGATCTTGTCCACGTCGGTCATGACGTAGCGGCCGAAGGGCTTGAGGTCGCCCAGGTGCGGAATCTTGTCGCCGATGCGGTTGAAGTCATCCAGCGTCAGCTCAACTTCGGCCTCGCGGGCGATGGCCAGCAGGTGCAGCACGGCGTTCGTGGAGCCGCCGAACGCCATGGTGACGGCGATGGCGTTCTCGAAGGCCTTTTTGGTCATGATGTCGCGGGCGGTGATGCCCTGGCGCAGCAGGTTGACGACGGCTTCGCCGGACTTGCGGGCGAATTCGTCACGACGGCGGTCTGCCGAGGGCGGGGCTGCGGAGCCGGGCAGGGACATGCCGAGCGCCTCGCCGATGCAGGCCATGGTGTTGGCCGTGTACATGCCGCCGCAGGCGCCTTCGCCCGGGCAGATGGCCTTTTCGATGCGCGTCAGGTCTTCCATGCTCATCTTGCCGGCGGCGCACGCGCCCACGGCTTCGAAGGCATCGATGAGGGTGACTTCCTTCTCGGAACCGTCCTCAAGCTTGACCCAGCCGGGCATGATGGAGCCGGCGTAGAGGAACACGCTGGACAGGTCCAGGCGGGCCGCTGCCATGAGCATTCCGGGAAGCGACTTGTCACAGCCGGCCAGCAGCACGGATCCGTCGATTCGCTCAGCCTGCATCACGGTCTCCACGGAGTCGGCAATGACTTCGCGGGAAACCAGGGAGAAGTGCATGCCTTCATGGCCCATGGAGATGCCGTCGGACACGGAGATGGTGCCAAACTGCATGGGGAAACCGCCGCCCGCGTGAACGCCTTCCTTGGCGCCCTGCGCGAGCCGGTTCAGGGAGAGGTTGCAGGGAGTGATCTCGTTCCACGAACTCGCGACACCGACCTGGGGTTTTGCGAAGTCGTCGTCCCCCATGCCGACCGCCCGGAACATGCCACGTGCGGGAGCCGCGTGGATTCCGTCGGTTACAACCCGGCTCCGGGGTTTGATGTCAGGCTTGTTCTCGGTTGCGATGTGGGTGTCACTCATAGGGGAAAGTCTATGGCTCCGCAGAACGGCGCAACGACAGATCCGGGACGTTTGGGGGCAAAAAACAGAAAATTTCATTCAGATTATGGACACCCATCTCAGATAATGAGATGAAACTGGTTTGCCCTCCCCCGCCTGTGGTGCGGCTCACGGATGTTGGCCGCCTGCGCCGGCGGCGGCGGACTTCCCCGTCAATCTGGACAGTTCTGACCGCCGGACGTAGCGTCGGGGAAAGTACACCTTGCCATCCGGACTGAAGGGCTTGCCATGGATTTTGTTTTCTGGATCATTTTGCTTGTTGTCATCGTGGGGGTCGTGTGGTGGCTGCTCAAGCGCAACAGTTCATCCACGGCGCCGGGAGCCTCCGCCCCGGAGAGGAGCCGCGCGGATGGAGCGCTTTCCGGCGGCAGTGCCGCGGCGTCCGCTGAAGCTGCCGGAACCACCGGCATCGCCGGCGCTGCAGGCTTTGGCAGCCCCGCCGAGCCCGCGGCTCCCACCACCGCCGACGATCATGCCGGAGCAGCGGCACCGGCCCGCGAGCCGGAGACGGCACAGCCCACCGGCCCGAAGGAGCGGGAAGGTTCCGGTGCTTCCTCCGCAGCCGCTGCCCCTGTAGCAACCGGCGCGCCCGGGGCCTCCGGATCCACCGCCGCCCCGGCAACGTTCGGGCAGGACGGACGCAGCCAGGACGACGACGAGTGGGAGACCCAGTGGTCGGAGGCTTCGGGCTCCTCCGCCGATTCCCCGGGCGCGGCATCCAGGGGTGGCGCCTCCACGGGTGCCGTTCCCACCCATACAACGGAGGTGAATCCGGCCGGCGAAAGCGGGATGCCCGCTGCAACGGGGCACCAGGCGGAAGCAGCGGCAGCGCCGGATCCGGAATCCCACCGCGCCCCGATCCACCACCCCGAGTACACCGAGCCCCACGCTCCCACGCTGCCGGGCGCGGAAACAGCCGCGGTGGAGGACATTGACGACGCCGGGACTGCAGCGCAGGCTCCGGCGCCTGCAGGTACCGTCGGGCCACAGCCGGCCACCGGGATCAGCGCCAGCGCTGCGCCTCACGGGGACGCCGGCGTAGCGCCCCGGCACGGCCAGGAGGACAGCGCAGCGGCGTCCGCGGAAGCCGCCGTTGTTCCCGAGACCGCCGCCACAGCTGAGACCGCGGACCGCACCCAGTCTTCCGCGCTGGTGGAAACCGCAGCGGACCGGGACCAGCAGCCCCAGGCCGTTCCAACGCCCGAACCGGCGGGACACCTGGCAGCCGATGAGCCCTATGGCGCCGGCTCGGCGTCCGCCGGAACAGACGGCAGCGGCCCGGACGGATACACCGTGAAAGGCGATGCCGGAGCCATGGTCTACTACGAGGAGGGACACCCCGACTATGAACAGGCCCGGGCCGACGTCTGGTTCGAATCGGAGGCGCATGCCGAGGCAGCGGGCTTCCGGGCACCACGGCGGCGGCGCCTCTAGCAACGGACCAGCCGGCTCCGGCCAGCCCCCTCCCTGTCTCCGAAAGTGGTTGCCTGCTGTCGCTGCAGCCTGCCTCGCTTTGCTCCTGGCCGGCTGCACGGGCGGTGACGGCGGCGGGCCCACCGGAAGCACGACCCTCCCGGAGACAAGTGAAGTGCGGGTGCCGGACGTCGCCGAACGCCTTGAGCTTCAACTGAGCATCCCCTGGTCCGCCGTGTTCCTGCCGGACGGAACGGCCATCATCTCCGAGCGCGACACGGCCCGCCTAAAGGCAGTGCCGGCCGGAGGAGGAGGCCGGGAAACCATAAACCTTGGTGAAGTTCCAGGGGTGTCCGCCGCCGGCGAGGGCGGCCTGTTGGGACTTGCACTGTCCCCCGGCTTTGCCTCCGACCGCTACCTGTACATGTACTTCACCGCACAGGAGGACAACAGGATTGCCAGGGCAGGGGTGCAGGAAACCGGTGACGGTGGACTGTCCCTGGACCGGCCGGAGGTTATCTTCACCGGCATCCCGAAAGCCAACACCCACAACGGCGGCAGGATCCGCTTTGGCCCGGATGGGTTCCTGTACGTGGGGACGGGCGACTCGCAGCGGAGGAACCAGCCCCAGGACCCCGACGCCCTGGGCGGCAAGATCCTGCGACTGACGGCCGACGGCGGTCCGGCGCCGGGCAATCCCTTCGGCAACGCCGTCTACAGCCTGGGCCACCGCAACGTCCAGGGCCTCGCCTGGGACAGTGCAGGACGGCTGTGGGCCAGTGAATTCGGCCCCGACGTCAATGACGAACTGAACCTGATCGTATCCGGGGGAAATTACGGCTGGCCGGCGGTGACCGGCGCACCCCGCCGCCCCGAGTTCCAGGACGCAAAAGTGGTGTGGCCTTCAACCAGCGAATCGTCCCCCAGCGGCCTGGAGATCGTGGGATCCACCGCCTACTTGGGGGCGCTGCGGGGCCAACGGCTATGGACGGTGCCACTTGCGGGCGAGGAAGCCGGGACGCCTGTGGGCCATTTCACACGCCAATACGGCAGGATCCGCGACGTCATACGGACTCCAGAGGGCGGATTCTGGCTTCTGACTAACAACGAAAACCCTGATTCTGTGCTGGTTTTGCCCCCGCTGCCCTGATGCGGGAGCAGTCCAGGGATCCGATTTCACATGGGCAAAAAGTTCGTGTAGAGTTTCATGTCGTTGCGGAGATCAACGGGGAAAGAAAAGCCCGATGATCACAGCAAATAAGATGCACCTCTAGCTCAATTGGCAGAGCAATTGACTCTTAATCAATGGGTTCCGGGTTCAAGTCCCGGGGGGTGCACCACTGGGAAGACAGCCTCCGGCTCGCGGAAACGCGAACCGGGGGCTGTCTTGTTGTGTGCCGCGCTGCAGGCGGGCCTGCCGACTTTCCTTCACGCTTTCGCCCCACGCTGCTGATCCTCAACAGGAGGCTTACCTCCGCCTGCAACCACACACGTGATGGCCACAAAAAAGGCGTGACCGCAGCTGTGAAGCTGTGGCCACGCCCGGGCGCTGGAGACGCCGGTTTAGCGTGTTGAAGGCGAGTTCTCTATCAATGCTCCCTCGCCGGGAGAATTGGCGAATTGGCTTGCGAGTTCCCGCACCACTGCCTGGAGCTCCTGCCGCAGCAGGTCCGGATCGATCGACGCCGACGCCAGCACCGACCGTTCCATTTCCACCGCCGCCGCGACAGCTTCCTTGCCCTGCTCGGTAAGGGACACGACGTGGCTCCTGCGGTCCGAGGTGCTGCGGACCCGGACAATGTGTCCGTGGGCCTCCAAGCGGCTGAGCGTCTTACCCATGGTCTGAGCCTGGACGCGAACGTACTGCGCAAGCTGGGCTTGCGTCATGGGGCCCTGGGCATCCAGGACCTCGATGGCTATAACACCTGCGTGGGTGAGGCCGATGGCGCCAAGTTTTTCGTTCCAGGAGTGTTCGACGAGGCGCGCAGCAGTGGACAAGAGGCGCCCCGTGGGCCAGTGATCCATATCAGGCATAGCAGCCAGTATAGCCAAGTAGGGATTAGCGCTGGTTCCCGGTGCTTACTAGGCTGGTGTGTCCCGCCTGCAACTAGGAGAAAAACATTGGCTGAAAGACTCGTTACCGGAGACGACGCGCCCGGTTTCACATTGAAGGATTCCTCAGGCACCGACGTCAGTTTGTCCCCCCGCCAGGGCCGCCACACCATTGTGTACTTCTATCCGGCGGCCGCCACGCCGGGCTGCACCAAGGAGGCGTGCGACTTTCGCGACAGCCTGGCTTCCCTCCAGGCGGCGGGCTACGACGTCCTGGGCATCTCCCCGGACCCCGTGGAAAAGCTTGCAAAATTCGCAGCCAAGGAAGGCCTGGGCTTCCCTTTACTCTCAGATGCGGACCATGCGGTTGCCGAGGCATATGGCGCCTGGGGCGAAAAGAAGAACTACGGCAAGACCTATGAGGGGCTCATCCGTTCCACCATCGTGGTGGACCCGGACGGGAAGGTTGCGCTGGCCCAGTACAACGTCAGGGCCACAGGCCACGTAGCCAAACTTCGGCGGGACCTGAACCTGGACGCCTGACAAAGATGGGCTAAGCCGGGGCCTTGCCGCGGCGACGCTACAATGGACACTGGCATCCGCCGTCGGGCCCTGTGAGGGCCGCAACGACCGGCAGCCCTGCGCGAGTGGTGAAATTGGCAGACACGCAGGATTTAGGTTCCTGTGCCTTCGGGCGTGGGGGTTCAAGTCCCCCCTTGCGCACTGTAAGGTCCCCCGGCTGTGGCCGGGGGACCTTTTGCATTTGTCGCCCCTTCGGCCCTGTCCCTTCCGCACTGCACCGAAGGGGAATCCGGGCTCCGCCGAAAAACTCCAAGGAATTTACCCATCCGCATCCTGCCGCCGGCCGAATAGACAGTGAGACACCAGCCAAGGGCAGGTGCCCACCAGCAAGTTTCGAAAGACGCCGCAGGCACCACGCCCGCGGCGGGCAGATGCCACAACCAAGGAGAACCGACATGCAGACCATCAAGCGCACAACCTTCACCGTCGCAGGCGTTGCAGCAGCAGCCCTGTTCAGCCTGACTGCCTGCGGCGGGTCCGCAACCACCACCGCCTCCTCCGCCCCGGCAGCCGAGCCGTCCGCGTCCAGCATGGCCCCCTCGCCGTCGGCCAGCACCTCTGCCGCGGCCATGGATCCGGCCGCCAACCTGGTGGGCCCGGGCTGCGCTGCCTACGCCGAGCAGGTTCCCTCCGGCGCAGGCTCGGTTGAGGGCATGGCCCTTGACCCGGTTGCCGTCGCGGCATCCAACAACCCGATCCTCACCACCCTCACCTCGGCAGTGTCCGGGAAGCTGAACCCCAAGGTGGACCTCGTGGACACCCTGAACGGTGGAGAGTTCACGGTCTTCGCACCGGTGGATGACGCTTTCGCCAAGATCGATGCAGCCACCATCGAAACCCTCAAGACGGACGACGCACTCCTGAGCAAGATCCTCACCTACCACGTGGTTCCGGGCCAGATCACCCCTGACATGATCGCCGGCACCCACGCCACCGTCGAGGGCGGCAGCGTAACCGTTACCGGCAGCGGCGACGAGCTCAAGGTTGACGACGCCAACGTGATCTGCGGCGGCGTTCAGACGAAGAACGCCACCGTCTACCTGATCGACTCGGTGCTGATGCCCAAGTAAGCACCCGGCAGGCCAGTTCCTTCAGGTAAGCCGGGGGCCGTCCGAAAGGACGGCCCCCGGCTTTTCTGCCCTGGCGGGAACCCTCCGACCGGTTCCAGGTACCTCCAAGGAGCGTCTATTAGACTGGGCTCCGGCCCGCACGCGGCGGAGCCGGCAAAATCCCGAGGTGATAATCGAGTGCCCAGCAGTACATCGCGGCGGACGGTCATCAAGACCGGCGCTGTTTTCCTCGCCTTGGGCATGACCTCGTGCACCGCCGTCCCTGCCCCCTCGCCGTCCTCCGGCTCCCCCAGCACAACTGCTGCTCCCGAGCCCGCCGCTACCTTCAACTTCGGAACCGCAGCCCAGCCGCTGGGCCTGGATCCAGCCCTTTCCAGCGATGTTGAGTCCCAGCGCATCACCCGCCAGATCCTTGAGGGACTGGTGGGCGTGGACCAGATCACCGGGCAACCCACACCACTGCTCGCCACGGAATGGACCGAATCCAACGAAGGCCGCTCCTACACTTTCAAGCTCCGGACCGACGTTGTGTTCCAGGACGGAACCCCGTTCAACGCCGACGCCGTGTGCACCAACTTCAACCGCTGGTTCGCGTTCTCCCCCGACATAAGGCGGCAGGCGCCCGGCAGCTCCTTCAAGGGAGTCTTCAAGGCCCACTCGGATGAGCCTGAGCTCTCCATCTTTAGGAGCTGCACGGCCGAATCCGCGGACACGGTTCGGATTGACCTCACCCAGCGGTTCACCGCCTTCCTGCAGGCCCTCACCCTGCCTGCCTTCGCCATCGCCTCACCGGCAGCCCTCGCCGCAGGCATGGCTGACGTCCTGGACCAGAACCGCGGCGGGCAGCCCGTGTCAGGCTTCGGGACCAATCCGGTGGGAACCGGGCCGTTCAGGCTCGCCTCGTGGGACGAAGGCAGTGTCACCCTGGCCACCAACACCTCCTACTGGGGGGACCGCGGCCAGATTGCCACCATCAACTTCGTAGCCTACGACCACCCGCAGTCGCGGCTGCAGGCCCTGCTGGACGGCAAGATCGACGGCTACGACGCCGTGACGGTGGGCAACTTCGACCAGCTGGTCAAGCGCGGAAAGCAGATCGTCCAGCGTGACCCGTTCTCCGTGATGTACGTGGGCATCAACCAGGACATTCCCGTGCTCAAGAATTTGAAGGTCCGCCAGGCCATCGAAATGGCGATCGATAAGGAAACGCTGATCCGCCGGTTCTTCATTGACAACACCGCCAAGGCCACGCAGTTCGTCCCGCCCAAGATCAGCGGCTTCAACAACGACGCCCCGGCCCTGGGCCACGACCCCGCCAAGGCCAAGGAATACCTCGAAGAGGGAGGGTACGCCGGTGAGGAGCTGAAGTTCTACTATCCCCTGAACGTCACCCGCCCCTACCTGCCCACACCCGAGAAGGTGTACGCCGAGATCAGCCGCCAGCTCACCGCCGTCGGGCTCAACATCCGTCCCGTGCCGGTGGACTGGGCGGACGGCTACCTGCAGAAGGTGCAGTCCCCCGGCGACCATGCGCTCCATCTGCTGGGCTGGAACGGCTCCTATTCCGACGCCGACAATTTCGTGGGCCCCCTCTTCGGGGAGAGGAACGGCGAGTTCGGCTACCACGATCCGCAGGTCTTTTCGAAGATCAACCGGGCGCGCGGGCTTCCGGAAGGCGAGGAACGGGATGAGCAATATCACACCATCAACGCCCAGATCGCCGCGACCGTACCGGCCGTCCCCGTCGCCTTCCCGATCTCCGCGCTGGCCCTGTCCGACCGCGTACTGAGCTATCCGGCGTCCCCGGTCTTAAATGAAGTTTTCACGAAGGTGCAACTAAAGCCTTGACGGAGCGGTCCAATTTCAGTATGTCCGCTGCCCGGGGATATTCTGTGACAGCCAGAGCCGCTGCAATCGGAGACTGATCGTGACCTTCATTTCCAAGACCCCACATGCCGACGTCGTCCTGATTGGCGGCGGCATCATGAGCGCCACGCTGGGGGCATTCCTCAAGCAGCTTGAGCCGGACTGGACCATCTCCCTGTTCGAGCGCCTGGACCAGCCGGGGCTGGAAAGCTCCGATCCGTGGAACAACGCCGGAACCGGCCACGCCGCCCTCTGCGAGCTCAACTACTCCCCTGCAGCCAAAGACGGCTCAGTGGACCCCTCCAAGGCGCTGCTCATCAACGAACAGTTCCAGCTTTCCCGCCAGTTCTGGTCCCACCTGGTGGACCAGAAACTGATCGGATCCCCTAAGGGCTTCATCAATACCGTCCCGCACATGAGCTTCGTGATCGGCGAGGACCATTCCCGGTTCCTGCGGTCGCGTTACGAGGCCCTCAAGCCCCACACGCTGTTCCGGAGCATGGAATATTCCGAGGACCACGCCCAGATCGCCAAGTGGGCGCCCCTGATCGTCAAGGGACGCGACCCGAAGCAGCGCGTTGCCGCCACGCGCGCCGCCGAGGGCACCGACGTCGACTTCGGGGCGCTGACCCGGGAGCTGACCACCTACCTCGGAAACAACGGCGTCGAAATCAACTACGGCCATGACGTCACGGGAATTTCCAGGGCGTCCGACGGCGGCTGGAACCTTTCGCTGAAGTACCCCAAGTCCGGGGAGCACAGCAAGATCCACGCCAAGTTCGTGTTTGTCGGCGCGGGCGGCGGTGCCCTGCACCTGCTGCAGGCCTCGGGCATCCCGGAAAGCAAAGGCTACGGCGGGTTCCCGGTCTCCGGGCAGTTCTTCCGCTGCACCGACGAAACCATTGCCGCGCAGCACAGTGCCAAGGTCTACGGCCAGGCATCGGTGGGCGCTCCCCCCATGTCCGTCCCGCACCTCGACACCCGGTACGTTGGCGGCAAGCGGTCGCTGCTGTTCGGCCCCTACGCCGGATTCTCCACCAACTTCCTGAAGAACGGCTCGTACCTGGACCTTCCGCTGTCCATCAGGCCCAGCAACATCATTCCCATGCTCGCAGTGGCCAAGGACAATATGGACCTCACCGCCTACCTGGTGAAGGAAGTGGCCAAGAAGCACGCCGACAAGGTGGAGGCTCTTCGTGAGTATTACCCAGAGGCCAAGGACGGCGACTGGGAACTGATCACCGCCGGCCAGCGTGTACAGATCATCAAGAAAGATCCGCAGAAGGGCGGCGTGCTGCAGTTTGGCACTGAAGTGATCGCCGGCCGCGACGGTTCCATCGGCGCGCTCCTGGGCGCATCGCCCGGAGCATCCACTGCGGTACCTATCATGATCGAGTTGCTGAAGAGGACCTTCCCCCGGAACTTCAAGGGCTGGCAGTCCAAGCTCAAGGACATGATGCCCGGCTACGGGGTCAAGTTGGACGAGAACCCGGACTTGGCTGTTGAGCTGGAAAAGGCGACGGCCGCATCACTTCAGCTGGAGAGCGTTTCCGCCAGCCACTGACCCTGCCGGGGCCGGCGGCCGGCACCTTCGGGTCCGTATCAGTCCCTCAATCCCACAGGAGATCATGCGATGTTCCGGCTGGCACAACTTTCACTTGCGAACCGGGCCCTGATCGCACTGATCACAGTCTTCGCCTCGGTCTTCGGCGTGATCACCATGTCGTCGCTGAAGCAGGAACTCATCCCCTCGATCGAGTTCCCGCAGATCACGGTGCTGACCGCCATGCCCGGCGCCTCCCCCGAGGTGGTGGACAAGCAGGTGAGCGGGCCGCTGGAGACGGCGCTGAACGGCGTGGAGGGGCTGGAATCCACATCCTCCACCTCCCGCAACGGCGTCTCGCAGATCACCATGGTGTTCACCTACGGTTCGAACCTGGACCGTGCGAGGAACCAGATCGACCGCGCCATCTCCAACGCCAAGCGGTCCCTGCCGGAGGATGTCCAGCCGCAGGCAATTGCCGGCAGTATCAGCGACTTTCCCATCGTTTTCCTGGCCGTGTCCTCGGACAAGACGCTCAGCGAGCTGAACGCAGACCTCCAGCGGCTGAGCGTGCCCCGGCTGCAGAAGATCGACGGCGTCCGCGGCGCTGATGTGACCGGCGGCGCCTCCCAGCACATCGAGATCCTTCCGCGCGGTGACGCCATGGCCGCGGCGGGTGCGAGCATCACCTCCATCCGGGACGCGCTGGAGAACAACGGTGCGCTGATCCCGGCCGGCACGCTCGAGGAGCAGGGAAAGACGCTCTCCCTGCAGATCGGCAGCCCCGTGGATTCCCTGGCGGCCATCGAGGCGCTGCCGCTGGGGGGAGCAAAAGACGGGGCCACCATCGGCAGCGTGGCGGACGTGTCGCTGCAGGATGACGAACGGACATCCATCACGCGAACCAACGGGGAGGAAACCCTCGCCGTGTCCGTGACCAAGAAGCCTGAGGGCGACACGGTGGGCATCTCGCACGCGGTGCGGGACACGCTTGACGAGCTTGAGGCGGAACTGGGTTCGAATGCCAAGTTCACTCCGGTGTTCGACCAGGCACCCTTCATTGAGAAGTCCATCAAGGACCTCACCACCGAGGGCCTGTTGGGCCTGGGCTTCGCCGTTGCGGTCATCCTGGTGTTCCTGATGTCCACCCGCTCCACCCTGGTCACGGCGGTCTCCATTCCGCTCTCGCTCCTGATCACCTTCATAGGCCTGTCCGCCACCGGATACTCCCTGAACATCCTGACGCTGGGTGCGCTCACCATCGCCATCGGCCGCGTGGTGGATGACTCCATCGTTGTCATCGAGAACATCAAGCGGCACCTGAGCTACGGCGAGGACAAAGTCACTGCCATCCTGACTGCCATCAGGGAGGTGGCCGGGGCCATCACCGCCTCCACCCTCACCACCGTGGCGGTGTTCCTCCCCATCGCGTTTGTTGGCGAGCTCGCAGGTGAGCTGTTCAGGCCGTTCGCCCTCACGGTCACCATGGCGCTGTTGGCCTCGCTGCTGGTCTCGCTGACCATCGTCCCCGTTCTGGCCTACTGGTTCCTGAAGAACAACGGTGCCGCAGGCGCGGGGGCGGCCGCTCCCGCAGCTGCCCGGCGGAGAGCGGACGAGGCCCGTGCCAAGGCATTGGAGGCGGAACAGCGCAGCAGGCTCCAGCGCGGCTACCTGCCAATCCTCACCAAAACCCAGAAGCATCCCGTGATCACGCTGGTGGCGGCAGCCCTGGTCCTCGGTGCCACCGCCGCCATGACACCGCTCCTGGCCACCAACCTCCTGGGGAACTCCGGGCAGAACAGCCTCACGGTCCGCCAGGTCCTGCCGGCCGGCACCACACTCGCCGACACCAGCGCGGCAGCCATCCGGCTGGAGGAAGTGCTTCGCGGCATCGACGGCGTCAAGGACATCCAGGTGACCTCGGGCAACGCCCAGGCAGGTTTCGCCGCGCTGACCTCCACCGGCTCGTCCAACTCCACGTTCACCGTGGTGACGGACGAAAAGGCGGATCAGGAACAGCTCCAGGAGACGGTACGCAGCGAACTGACCAAGGTGCCCGATTCCGGCAAGATCTCGGTAGGAACGCAGCAGGGCGGTTTCGGCACCTCGTCCACCGTGGACATCACCCTCAAGGCGGCCAGCACTGCCGACCTCCAGGAAGCCAGCGACACCATGATGGCGGCGATGACCGGGGTGCCCGGCACCAGCGAGGTGGCGACCAACCTCGCGGCCAGCCAGCCCGTGGTCCAGGTCAGGGTGGACCGGGCCAAGACGGTAGCCGCCGGGCTCAACGAGGAACAGGTGGCCGGCGTCCTGGCGTCCACCATCAGCCCCATCCCGGCCGGAGAAGTCCGGATTGACACCAACGACTTCCCTGTCCAGATCGGCCAGGGCACCAGGTTCACCAGCATCGACGCCGTCCGTGGTATTCCGCTTCCGGCAGCGGGCGGGCCGGTGCCTCTGGGAAGCATCGCTTCCGTGGAACAGGTGGATGTGCCGGTGTCCATCACCGCCAGCAACGGCCAGCGCACGGCACGCGTGTCCGTGACGCCGTCGGACGCCAACCTGGGTGCGGTCAACGCGGAAGTCCAGAAGCGGCTGGCGGATGTCCAGCTGCCACCAGGGGTCACCGCTGAAATCGGCGGTGCCACCACCCAGCAGCAGGAGTCCTTCCAGCAGCTCGGGCTGGCCCTGCTGGCGGCCATCGCCATCGTTTACGTGATCATGGTGGCAACCTTCAAATCCCTGATCCAGCCGCTGATCCTGCTGGTATCGGTCCCGTTTGCAGCCACCGGAGCCGTAGCACTGCTCCTGGTGACAGGCGTGCCCCTGGGACTTCCCTCGCTGATCGGCATGCTCATGCTGGTGGGGATTGTGGTCACCAATGCCATCGTTCTGATCGACCTCATCAACCAGTACCGGCAGCCCCGGGACGGCCGGCCGGGCATGAACGTGGCGGATGCGATCACGCACGGGGCACGGCAGCGCCTGCGCCCCATCCTGATGACCGCGCTCGCCACCGTGTTCGCGCTGACGCCCATGGCCATGGGCCTCACCGGCGGCGGTGGCTTCATCTCGCAGCCGCTGGCTGTCGTCGTCATCGGTGGGCTGATCTCCTCGACCGCCCTGACCTTGGTGCTGGTGCCTGTCCTGTACAGGCTGGTGGAGGGCCGGCGTGAAAAGAAGGCGCTGCTCCGGGATCTCCAGGCCCGCCACGACTTCGGCCCCGGGCCGGACGTCGATGAGGAGTTCAGGGACTGGACGACGGGCATGGTTCCCAAGACCAGCGGCCGCCGCGCCGCTCCGGGCGGTCCCGCCTAACGACCGGCCCGGCCCGCACGGGCTTAACGGAATATATCCCCAAGGGATGCGTTGTACCCTGCGGTAGATGCAAATGCATCTAAATTGGACTACACTGGGACCAAGCCCGGAGAGTCCAGGAAGGGAAAGGCACATCATGCAGATCGGTGTTTTCAGCGTCAGCGACATCACCACTGACCCCACCACGGGGCAGACCCCCACCGAGAACGAACGCATCAAGGCGTCGGTGGCCATCGCCAAAAAGGTCGAGGAAATCGGCATGGATGTCTACGCCCTCGGCGAGCACCACAACCGGCCTTTCTTCTCCTCCTCCCCCACCACAACCCTGGCGTACATCGCGGCCCAGACGGAACGCATCACGCTGTCCACGGCCACCACGCTGATCACCACCAATGACCCGGTGAAGATCGCGGAGGACTTCGCGATGCTCCAGCACCTGGCCGACGGCCGTGTTGACCTGGTCCTGGGCCGCGGCAACACCGCGCCGGTGTACCCGTGGTTCGGCAAGAACATCCAGGACGGCGTGGAGCTGGCCATCGAGAACTACAGCCTGCTGCGGAAGCTCTGGGACGAGGACACCGTGAACTGGTCCGGCAAGTTCCGGACGCCCCTGCAGAACTTCACGTCCACGCCCCGCCCGCTGGACGGCGTCGCCCCCTTTGTGTGGCACGGCTCCATCCGCACACCGCAGATCGCCGAGGTGGCGGCCTACTTCGGTGACGGCTTCTTCGCCAACAACATCTTCTGGCCCAAGGAGCACTACCAGCAGCTGATCGGCCTGTACCGCGAACGCTATGAGCACTACGGCCACGGCAAGGCGGACCAGGCCATCGTGGGCCTCGGCGGACAGTTCTTCATGCGGAAGAACTCGCAGGACGCCGTCAAGGACTTCCGTCCGTACTTCGACAACGCGCCGGTCTACGGCCACGGCCCCTCGCTCGAGGACTTCACCTCGCAGACGCCGCTGACGGTGGGCAGCCCGCAGGAAGTCATCGAAAAGACCCTGACGTTCCGGGAGTACTTCGGCGACTACCAGCGCCAGCTGTTCCTGATCGACCACGCGGGCCTGCCGCTTAAAACCGTGCTGGAACAGCTGGACTTGTTCGGCGAGGAGGTCCTCCCCGTCCTGCGTAAAGAGTACGCGGCCCGCAAGCCGGCCCACGTTCCCGAGCCGCCCACGCACGCCGGCCGGGTAGCCGCACTGCTGGCCGCCCAGGACGCGGAAAAGTCCGCCGCGGACGCGTGATGGCAGGCAAGAGCGCGGAGTCGCCGGTGCGGCTCGCCGCAGAAACCTGGGAGTCGCTGTTCCGGGCCCAGGTTGCGGTGATGCGGAAGCTGCAGTCCGGCCCGGCCTTCCGGAAGCTGGCAGTCAATGAGTACGACGTCCTGTTCACCCTGTCCCGGTGCCCGTCCGGCTGGCTGCGGCTCAATGAACTCAACGACAACGTCCTGTTGAGCCAGTCCAGCCTCAGCCGGCTGGTGGAGCGGCTTGAGAAGCGCGGGCTCATCGCGAGGATGCCCGCGCCCGAGGACGGCCGTGGTGTCCTGCTGAAACTGACGGATGAGGGCCGGGAACTCCAGAAGGAGATTGGCCGTGAGCATGTGCGCGACATCTCCGAACTCATGGGCCCGGCCCTGACACAGGCGGAACAGAAGGAACTCATGCGGCTCACCACCAAGCTGCGGAGTTCACTGGGCCCGCGGCCGCCCCGGCAGGACCCGCGCTAGCCCAGGGCCACGAGCCTGGCGGGGTCCTCCACCGGCAGGCTGCCGTTGACCACGGCAGTGACCTGCATCTGGCTCAGGCTCAGGCTTCCGCCCACCGTGGACAGGAATGCGGTGTCGGCCGAGTCCCGGCCGGCCGTGATCCGCAGCATCGACTCCCGCGGGGCCAGGCCCGTGGGATCGATCACGTGCCACCCGCCTTCCACGTAGGCTTCCGCGACGGCATGGAAATCCATGGGGGTCAGGCCGGGGGCGTACACGGCGGCCAGGCGTGCCGGAATGTCCTTGGACCTCAGCAGCGCAATGGCCAGGTGGGCGAAGTCCCGGCAGACGCCCCGGCGGCTCAGGAGGGTTTCCACGGCGCCGTCGGTCCCGCGGGAGGAGCCACTGATGTACCGCAGCTCGCCGTTCACCCAGTTCCGCACGGCGTGCAGCAGTTCCCCGCCGGTGGCTCCGTCGAATTCCGCGTACGCGGTGGGCAGGAGGCGGTCCGACTCCGCGTAGCGGCTGGGCCGGACGTAGCGGATGCGGTCAGCAAGTTCCGCTTCCTCAGGCTGCGCCTTTCCGGCGACCGTGGCGGAGTATTCCACGACCACCTCGGACGGTTCCGCGAACTCCATGTAGTGGAGCCGGCCGCCGTGGTGGTCCGGCACCTCGCTCACGGGGACCTGCGCGCCGCCAGCCGTAACGGACAGGTTTTCCTCGAAGGACGAGTAGCCGGGGTTCCTGGCGGCGGCGATGGCCATGGCCACTTTGGTGTTGGGTGTGGTCTTGAAGACCAGGCGTGCGGAAACAGTGCGTTCCATGACTCTCCGGGGGTGTCGGCAGGAAAGAAGCCGCCGCTGGTCCCGGCCGGGGATGCGGGCAGGGAACGGGACTAGTTTTTGATCTCCAGAGACATTAGCATCCGCTGGACGTTGGCGAAGTCAGCACTCTCGCTGGCGTACTTTGCGGCCTGGTCAAGGGTGTCGAATGCTTTGGCGGGCGCCACTTTTTCATCGGGCGCAAAGGCCCTGACGGACACCAGGTCACCGAAGGAGTAGTCGCCCTTACCCGCCGGCCCACGGACTATGTTGCGCAGTTCGCAGGCCTGCCCGTCGGGGCCGCCAACCACGTTTGTGATGCCGTAGGAGCCGAAGAACCGGTACCCCTGGATTGCCCGGAACACCACCCTGGGCGGAATGGTCCCCTCCCCGCCTGCGGCGGACAGTTCAACAGGCACGCTGCTGATCACGGTGTAGGGCCGCCGGGCGTCCTCGGGACAGTCGGCGGACGACGGCGGGAGCCCCGTCCGGAGCGCCGCCATGAAGGTGCCGTCCGGCTTTTTCACCTCGATCTTCAAGGCACCGGGCAGGGTTCCCTCCTCAGGTGGGACCGACTGCGCTATCCAGGTTTCCGGCAGTTCGAAGACCACGGTTTTGGCCGGATCGGAGAAAGTCTTCCACGCGGAGGCTGTGGCGGCAGGCTGGGCTGTTGCGGAGCCGGACGCAGCGGCCGTGGCGCCTGGGGATGCCGCAGCCGAAGCCGCCCCTTCCGGCGCAGCGGTGGCGGTTCCGGTGGCGCCGGAGTCACCGGGCTCCGCTGTCCATGCGGGCCCGCTGTTTGACGGGGTGGAGCAGCCGGCAAGGAGTGCGCCGGCCAGAAGCACGGCGGCTCCGGGCAGGACCCCAGCTGATGCGATGCGTCTCATGCAGCCAGCCTAACGGGACGGGGCAGCGGCAGGACCTGGCCCGGATCGGCGTTTTCTGCCACTCCCGGGGCCCAAACGAGGGGCCGGAGCCGGCCAACAGCGGTGCGTGTCGCCGCCGGCGGGGCATCACCGGCCCCGGGGACTAGGCTGGTGCTATGGCGGACATCCAGCACGGCGCAGCCGAAGATCACGTGGCGGAGATCTCCGCCGTCGACATTGCTGACTGGCGGCTGCGGACCTTTGCCTTGTACGACAATGTGCGCAAATTGTCCGTGGAAAGCCCGGCGGAAGCACATTCGTATTGGCGCCACCAGCGCGACCTTCTTTTTGCCACGCACCCCGCCTCCGCGCTGTCCGCAGCGGACAAGGCGCGCTTCTCCGGCCTCAAGACGGCTGACTATGATCCCATCTACCGTTTCCACGTCCCGCTGACCAATGAGGGTGCGGGGCGGGAGATGAGCGTGGAAACCGGCACCGACGGGGTGGTGGACTTCGTCCGGCTTGGCACGTTCGACCTTCCCGAGATGGGGCAGCTCGCCGTGTGGAAGCTGCGGGGATACGGCGGCGGCATCTTCGTGCCGTTCCGGGACGCAACCGCCGGCCAGCCCGGCGGAAGCTACGGCGCCGGGCGGTACCTGCTGGACACCATCAAGGGCGCGTTCCACGGGGTCAGCGGGACAGGTCCGGGCGCCGCGTTCGTCCTGGACTTCAACTTCGCCTACAACCCCTCCTGTGCCTACAACGAGGCCTGGGCCTGCCCCCTGCCGGGTCCGTCCAACCGGCTGGCCGTGGAAATCCCGGTCGGCGAGCTGTACTGACCGCTGAGGGCAGCAGCAAGCCCCAAGCCTTTTAGAGGACGGCTAGCCGCCGAGCGCCCGCACGCTCTCCACTGCGTGGCGGACTGCCCCCGCTGCGGTGTTGAGGTCCTCCTCCGTGACCGAGGCATCGAAGCTGAACCGGACCGCTGTCTGGGCAACCTCCGCCTCATAGCCCAGCGCCGTGAGGACAGGCGACGGCGCATCGGACCCGGCTGCGCACGCTGATCCGCTGGAGCACACCACGCCCTGCCGCTCCAGCTCCAGGAGCACGGATTCGCCGCTGGTTCCCGGGAAGCAGAACGATGCCACGGACGGCAGCCGGCGGGAAGGATGCCCGGTGAGGGCAGCGCCCGGAACGCCGGTGAGCACTGCGTTGATGAAGGCATCGCGCAGGGCCACCACACGTCGTCGCTGTTCCTCCTGGCGGGCCTGGGCAAGCGTCAGCGCCGTGGCCATGCCCACGGCACCTGCCACGTTTTCCGTCCCCGACCTGCGGCCCCGTTCCTGGCCGCCGCCGTGAATGAGCGGCTCGATCCTGGTGCGGCCACGGACAAAGAGCACACCGCATCCCTTGGGCGCCCCCAACTTGTGGCCCGAAATGCTCATGGCGTCGATGCCCAGCGTGCCGGTGTCCAGGGGCAGCCATCCCGCCGCCTGGACCGCGTCCGTGTGGAAGGGAACCCCAGCGTGCCCCGCCTCCGCAGCCAGCTCTGCCACCGGCTGTACGGTCCCCACCTCATTGTTGGCGTACATGATGCTGGCCAGCGCGGTTTCCGGACGCAGGACCGCACGGAGGGCTTCCGGCGTCACCAGCCCCGTGCCGTCCACGGGGACCACGTCCACCGCGAATCCGTGGAAGCGTTCCAGGTACCGGGCGGATTCCTCCACGGCCGGATGTTCGACGGCGCTGATCACCACCCGGTTAAACTGCGGGCGGGAAGCCTGCCGCGCCAGGGCTATGCCCTTGACGGCCAGATTGTCCGCCTCAGTCCCGCCGGACGTAAAGATCACCTCTCCCGGACGGCAGCCCAGGACAGCCGCCACTGAGTCCCGTGCACCGGCGAGGGCCGTGGCAGCTGATTCACCCAGGGTGTGGTGGCTGGAGGGGTTCCCGAAGTCGCTGGTCAGGTATGGCCACATGGCTTCCAGCACCTCGCGGCGGACCGGGGTGGTGGCGGCTGCATCAAGGAAAATCATGGCTTACCCGGCTGTCAGTTCCACGTCCAGGCCAAGGTCCAGGGCTGCCACCGTGTGGGTGAGCGCCCCGACGGAGATGACATCCACGCCGGTGGCGGCGATTCCCGCGACCGTGCTGAGGTTGACGTTGCCGCTTGCTTCCACGCGGGCCCGTCCGGCCACCAGCGTAACGCCCTGGCGGAGCTCCTCCAGCGTGAAGTTGTCCAGCATGATGGTGTCCACGCCTGCTGCCAGGACGGGTTCGATCTGGTCCATGCGGTCCACCTCGACTTCGAAGTGGGTGGTGTGTCCCAGCTGGGCCTTGGCCGCCAGGAGCAGCTCCGTCAGCCTGGCCGGGTCCCCTCCGGTCATCACGGCCAGGTGGTTGTCCTTCGCCAGCACTGCGTCAGAGAGGCTGTAGCGGTGGTTGGCGCCTCCCCCGCACCGCACGGCGAACCGTTCCAGGATCCGGAGGCCGGGGGTGGTTTTCCGGGTGTCGGTGATCCTGGCCCGTGTCCCCTCGGCCAGCTGGACGAACTCCGCGGTCCTCGTGGCGATCGCTGACATCCGCTGGACCAGGTTGAGGGCCACACGCTCGGCGAGCAGGACCGGGCGTGCCCGTCCGCTGACCCGCGCAAGGTGGGTGCCGGCGTCAAACCTTTCCCCGTCCGCCAGCAGCAGCTCCACCGTGGTGCCGGGGTCCACCAGCTGCATGGCGCCCCGGAAGACGGTGGCACCGCTGAAGACGCCGGGCACGCGGGCGTTCAGGACCGCCGTGGCGCGGGCATCGGCGGGAATGAGCAGCTGGGAGGTGATGTCCCCGGCCGGCGCGTCTTCGGCGAAGGCGCGCTCCAGGATCTCCCGGACGGGAGCAGCCGGCAGGGCGAGGTCCAGGCCAACGGCCCTGGCCGCCACGGGTGCGATTACGGAGTTTTCAGTCACGGACAAGGCTCGCTTTCGGGCGCAGGCGGGAGTGTTCTTGGAGTTCATCAGCGATGCCGGCGGCATCTGCCGGGCTGTCGCTCCGGTAATGGGCGCCCAGGGACGCAGTCCGCTCCCGGGCGGCAGCCACGAGCAGTTGCGCGGCGAGCAGCAGGTTGCGGTCCTCATGCTCCCGCGGCCCGGCCCCGGCGGCTACTGTTCCGGGGAGAACGACGGCGGCCCACCGGTCAAGGGTTTCCGTCGCCTCCCGCAACAGCACCCCATTCCGAAGCACCCCGGCCTTGGCAGTCATCAAGCGCCGAAGAGCATCCCGGGAAAACGGAGTTTCCATACCTCCGCCCCCACCGAAGCTGGCCGGCAGGCTCCCACCTGGCGCAACCGAATCGGCCACCGCACCTGCTGAATCTGCAGGGAAGGCGACGTTCGTACGGTTGCCTGAGGGTGCCCCGGAAGCATGCGTAAAGGGGAGGCCGCCCGCGGCCGACCTAGCATGCGGAGGGGCGCCCTCAGGTGACCCCCAACCAGAGGCGTCATCGGAGAGGAAATCTTCAACAGCGCGGCGGCCGAAGACGAGTCCCTCGAGGAGGGAGTTGCTGGCCAGCCGGTTTGCCCCTTGGACGCCCGTGCATGCAACTTCCCCGGCGGCGTAGAGTCCGGGCATGCTGGTCCTGGCATGGAGGTCGGTGAGGACCCCGCCCATCCAGTAGTGGGCTGCCGGGGCCACGGGGACCAGGTCCCGGGTCCAGTCGATACCGGCCGCGAGGGTCTTTTCGGTGAGGGTAGGGAACCGCCGTGCCAGGAAACCGGCTCCCCTGGCTGCCTCGATGACGCGGGCGTCAAGGTACACGTGGCCGTTGGGGTCGCCGAGCTTGGCCAGGTGCAGGGCTATGCTGCGGGAGACCACGTCACGCGGGGCAAGCTCTGCGTCCGGATGGTACGCCCGCATGAAGCGCTTCCCGTTGCCGTCAACGAGGAGGGCCCCTTCGCCGCGGACAGCTTCGGAGATCAGCAGCGGCTCGCCGGGGGCGGGACCGGCTGGCCGGACCAGGCAGGTGGGGTGGAACTGGAAGAATTCCAGGTCGGCTGTCCTGGCTCCGGCGCGGACCGCGAGCGCCAGGCCGTCGGCGGTGGCCACTGCGGGGTTGGTGGTCTGGGCAAACAGCCGGCCGGCGCCTCCCGTTGCCAGGAGGACGGCGTCCCCGTGCAGTGCTGTGCTCTTCCCGTGCTGCAGGAACTCTACTCCGGTGACCGTGCCGCCGCCGTGGAGTAGGGCGGTGGCGTGGGCACCGGTGATGACCGTCAGGACACCTGCCGCCTGCCGGGAGAGCACAGCCTGGATGAGCGCGCCGGCCACTTTCGCGCCCGTGGCGTCACCGCCGGCGTGGAGGATGCGCGGCGCGGAGTGGGCGGCCTCCAGCCCCAGCGCCGGGCCCCCGGCCGTCTCCACATCGAAACGCACGCCGAACCGCTGCAGGCCGGCGATGTCACTCCGGGCCTCCGTGCACATCAGCCGGACGGCGTCGGCGTTGCAGTACCCGGCACCGGCATGGAGCGTGTCGGTGATGTGGGCCGCTACGGTGTCACCCGGGAATGGTTCATCCAGCACGGCCGAGATCCCGCCCTGGGCGTACCAGGTGTTGCTGTGGTCCAGTCCGCCTTTCGTCAGGAGAACCACGGACGCACCGGCATCGGCGGCCAGCAGCGCCGCATACAGTCCGGCAATGCCGCTGCCGACGACGACGAGCCGGCGGCGCGCGGGCATCCCGGGCCCGCCGGGCACCATGGCTTGGCTGGACACTCTGGCCTGGCTGGACATTACGGCCTGGCTGGACATTACGGCCTGGCTGCGAGCATGCGCTCGAGGGCGGTCCGGGCATGGTCCTGGACGGACTCTGCAACGGTGATGCGGTTGACCACCCGGCCGGCCACCAGCTCCTCCAGCACCCAGGCCAGGTACCCCGGGTGGATGCGGTACATCGTGGAGCAGGGGCAGATCACGGGGTCCAGGCAGAAGATGGTGTGCTGCGGGTATTCCGCTGCAAGCCGGTTCACCATGTTGATTTCGGTGCCGATCGCGAAGGTGGTTGGCTCCGTGGCAGCCGCGATGGCCTTCTTGATGAAGTCGGTGGAGCCGGCAGAGTCGGCGGCGTCCACGACTTCCATGGGGCACTCGGGGTGGACAATCACCTGGACGCCGGGGAAGTCTTTCCTGGCCTTCTCGATCTGCCCCACGTTGAAGCGCTTGTGCACCGAGCAGAATCCGTGCCACAGGATCACCCGGGAATCGAGCAGGGCCTGCGCGTCGTTACCGCCCAGCTCCCTGCGCGGGTTCCACATGGGCATCTGCTCCAGCGGCACGCCCAGGGCTTTGGCGGTATTGCGGCCCAGGTGCTGGTCGGGGAAGAACAGCACGCGCTGGGCACGCTGGAACGCCCACTCAAGGACGGTCCTGGCGTTGGATGACGTGCAGACGATGCCGCCGCGCTCACCGCAGAACGCCTTCAGGGCTGCGGAGGAGTTCATGTAGGTGACGGGGAGGACCGGTACCCGGCCCTCGGCGTCGGGTTCGGTGCCGAAAATCTCCTCAAGCTGCTCCCAGCACTCGGCCACGGAGTCGGCGTCGGCCATGTCTGCCATGGAGCAGCCGGCCGCCAGGTTGGGAAGGATGACTGCCTGTTCGGGTGCGGAAAGGATGTCAGCGGTTTCCGCCATGAAATGGACACCGCAGAAGACGATCGCTTCCGCGTCCGGCCTGGTGAGTGCGGCGTTGGCCAGCTGGAAGGAGTCGCCCACGAAGTCGGCATACTGGATCACTTCGTCCCGCTGGTAGAAGTGCCCCAGGATGACGGCACGGTCACCGAGCGCAGCCTTAGCCGCGAGGATGCGTTCGCCCAGCTCAGCGTCGCTGGCGAGCTTGTATTCCTCCGGCAGCTGGCCCTGGCGCGGGGTGGCGGCCGGCGCAGCGTCTGCGCTGGAGGCTCCGGGACCATAGGCGGGGATGCCGGCGAGCGCCTCGGCGAGGTCGTAGTCCCACGGGCCCTTGGCCAGGGCGGGACTGCAGGTGCTGCCCTTCGCCGTCGCGCCTTGTTCCGCCTGTTCGCGCGTGATCAGCTGGATTGCTGTGTTGACGCTGCTCATGGTGTGCTCCTGTTGTCTGGGTCAAGGCCGGGCCGGCCGGTAAAGCGGTAGAGGCGCGGGGGGCGGTGCTTGCCGCCCTGGAGGTACTCGCCGGTTTCCTCTATTTCGGGGGTGGATTTCAGCTGCCTTCGGAAGTTCGCCGGATCGAGCTCACGGTCCAGCACTGCCTCATAGACCTCGCGGACCTGGGCCAGCGTGAAGTACTCCCCCAGGAGGTGGTAGGCCACGGACCCGTAGGCGAGCTTGTTGCGCAGCCTCCAGAGGGCGTAGTCCACGATCGCGTTGTGGTCGAAGGCCAGCTCCCCCAGCCGGTCCGCCCGGAACCACCGGACGTTTTCGGACTCATCGGCGAGCGCGGCTTCCGTCGGCTGGACCAGGGCCCAGTACACGATCGACACCACCCGCTGGGTGGGTGAGCGGTGCAGCCCACCGAACGCATACAGCTGCTCCAGGTAGCTGGGGGCGAGCCCGGTGGTCTCCCTCAGGTTCCGGGACGCGGCGTCCTGGAGTGACTCCGCGTGGCTGAGCGGACCGCCGGGAAGCGCCCAGAGCCCCTTGAAGGGCTCCCTGATCCGGCGGACCAAAGGCAGCCAGAGCGTGGGCCGGCCGGAGCTTTCACTGGGCCGGAGGGCAAAAATGACGGTGGAGATGGCCAGTGAGGGGGGTGCCGCCTGGCGCTCCGAGACATTCGCAGAGCTGGAGTACATGTTCCACCGCCTTCCTGGCAGCAGGGGCCCTTGTTCGGCAAGGGCCCGGTCTAGTTATGGTCAGTATGACCAAAACTAATTGTACGGGCACGCGCCGTGGAAACACCAAATGTTTCTGCCCGCCTGCCCGGACTTTCCACCGGGCACTCCGCTAAGCACTCCACTGCGCCGAATACCGCCGGCGGGACGGAGGCGGTAAATTCAAGTGGTCCCACAAGGAGCCATCATCCAGACCCCAAGAAGGTTCACGGCATTATGACGACGAAGTCCACCACAGCACGACCCGAAGGGCGCCGCCTGCATCCCGTCCACAGCATGAAGCCCAGGCAGCTGACCATGATGGGGTTGGGCAGTGCCATCGGCGCTGGGCTCTTCCTGGGTTCAGGCGCCGGCGTGCAGGCCGCCGGCCCGGCGGTCCTCATTTCGTACCTGGTGGCCGGCACCCTCATCATCCTGGTCATGTGGGCGCTGGGCGAGATGGCCGCCGCGAACCCCAACAGCGGAGCCTTCTCCGTTTATGCCGAACGCGCCCTGGGCAAGACCGCCGGAGCCACTATCGGCTGGCTGTGGTGGCTCCAACTGGTGGTGGTCATCGCCGCCGAAGCCCTCGGCGCTGCGGCCCTCCTCTTCTCCGTCTGGCCCGCCGTTCCGGTCTGGGCCCTGTCGCTGGTGTTCATGGTGGTCTTCACCGGCATCAACCTTGCCGGGGTACGGAACTTCGGGGAGTTCGAGTTCTGGTTCGCCATCCTCAAGGTGGCTGCGATTGTGCTGTTCCTTGCGGTAGGCGCCGCCCTGCTCCTGGGCCTGCTGCCGGACGTCGCCTCGCCGGGGCTGTCCAACCTCACCGCTGATTTCGCCCCGCAGGGCCTCGGCGGCATCGCCTCGGCGCTCTTCGTGGTCATCTTTGCGTTCGGCGGCACGGAGATCGTGTCCGTGGCGGCAGCGGAGACCGAAAATCCAGAGCGGAGCGTGGCCAAAGCCATCCGCACTGTGGTGTGGCGCATCCTGGTCTTCTACATCGGCTCCGTCTTCGTCATCGCCGCTGTCCTGCCGGCAACCTCCCAGAGCCTGTCCTCACCCTTCGCCGGCGTCCTGGACGCCGCCCGGATCCCCGGTGCCGGCACGGCCATCACCCTGGTGGCCGTCGTCGCACTCCTGTCCGCTCTGAACGCCAACCTCTACGGGGCCTCACGCATGGCCTACTCCCTCGCCCAGCGCTCGGCCGCACCCCGGTTCCTGACGCGGCTTCACGGCGCGAACGTGCCCGTGCTGGCCGTCGGGGTCTCGGTGGCGTTCGGATTCATCGCCACAGTGCTGGAACTCCTCTTCCCCGAACGGATCCTGCCGGCGCTGTTCCAGCTGGTGGGGTCCACCTGCCTGGTGGTGTGGGGAAGCGCCCTCGTGTCGCAGCTGATCCTTCGGCGCCGCGCTGACCGCGCCGGCACGCCCCTGCCCCTGCGGATGAAGGGCTTCCCCGGCCTGACCATCCTGGGACTTGTGCTTCTGTCCATCATTTTCGCCGTGGGTTTCAGCGCCGAAGGCAGCCGCATCCAGCTGTTCAGCACATTTGGGCTCATCGCCGGCATCGCTCTGGCCTGTGCATTGGGAGCCCGGCTCACGCAGCGGGCCGGCAGGTAGAGTAACGTCCAAAAGCAAGAGGCACCGAAGCGCCGGGTCCGCCCGGGCGCCGTAGTTGATGAGGACTGACACCATGAGCGGCAGGCACAGCGGCCAACAGCAGACGCATACCGTGGAGGGCACGGACCCGCAGCTCTACGTGGCGGTGCACGAACCCGCCGCTGACGCCGGGCTCCGCCCCGTCCTGCTGGTACACGGCTTCTCCTCGTCGAGCAAGCTCAACTGGGAGGACACCGGCTGGGTGGCAGCGCTCCTCGATGCCGGGCGGCGCGTCATCACGGTGGACCTGCCCGGGCATGGCCGCAGCGGCGCGCCGGAAGACCTGGACTCCTACTCCCCCAGCAGGATCCGCGCGGACCTGCTGCAAACAGCGTTCGACGCCGGCGTTCGGCCTTTGCAGGAGGGGGAACCTTCCAGCGGCCTTGACGTGGTGGGCTACTCGCTGGGTTCCCGGCTCGCCTGGGAGTTCGGCGCAACCCAGCCGGAAATCACGCACCGCCTCGTCCTGGGCGGTCCCAACGTCTCCGATCCCTTGGCGGAGTTCGACCTTCGGGCCGCACAGGACTACCTGGCCGACGGCACGCCGATCGCGGACGAATCCACGGCCCAGCTGCTCAAGATGGCGCTGCTGCTGCCCAGCAACAACATCTTCGCGCTGCTCTCCCTTGTGGAGGCCATCAAAGCCGAACCCTACGACCCTGCAGAAGCCGTGCCCCACGTCCCCATGCTCCTGGTGGCCGGGGACAAGGACGAACGCGCCGGCAGCCTGCCGCAGCTTGCTGAACTGGCGCGGAAGGCCGGAGGGACGGCCGAACAGCTGGTCCTTCCCGGCCGGAACCACACGAACGCTATCACCAGCAGGGCGTTCAAGCAGGCGGCCGTCAGGTTCCTGGCCGGCCAGGAACCTGCCTGAGGGCCGCTTTCTTCCGGCCCGTTCCAGAGACGGTTCGTCAGGCGGATTTGCCGGTACCCGGGGGCGCCTGCCGTCCCCGCAAACGGTAGGCTGAACTTTAGGCTGGAAGAGCCTGGAGGGACTGATGGGCACGTTTTTCGAAGACCGTACGGACGCCGGTGAGCGGCTCGCCGCTGTACTAACGCAGTTCCGGGAGCGGCCAAACACAGTAGTCCTGGGCCTGGCCCGGGGCGGTATCCCGGTAGCGGCCGCCGTCGCCAAAGCCCTCTACCTGCCCCTCGGAACAGTCCTGGTCCGGAAGCTGGGGATTCCCGGCCACGAAGAAACGGCCTACGGGGCACTGGCGTGGGTCCGGGGCCGCACCGTCCGGCTGATCAACAAACCCCTGCTGGACCGGGTCCTCGAACACGGCGTGCACCAGGAGTGGCTGGACGCGGTGGAGCAGCGGGAGCGGACCGAGATGCTCCGCCGCGTGGAGATCTACCCCGGAGCGGACCTGGACGTGGCGGGAAAGACCGTCCTCCTGGTCGACGACGGCCTGGCCACCGGAGCCACCATGAGGGCAGCGGTAGAAGCAGTGCGTGGGGGCGGCGCGGCCACCGTCGTGGCCGCCGCCCCGGTGGGCTCCGTGGAGGCGGCGGCGTCCGTGGAGCGGGTCTGCGACGCCGTGATGTGCCTCCACTTGCCCGGCAAGTTCCGGGCGGTAGGCAGCTTCTACCGGCATTTTGACCAGCTGTCCGACGACGAAGCGATCAGCGTCCTCGAGCAGTAACGCCGCGGGCCCCTACGTTTCGGGGGAGGCAAGGGGCCCGGTACCGCACAGGAGGCCCTTACGGCGAAGCGGGCCGGACCGCCATGGTCCGGCCCGCCGTCGTCCTGCACTGGGCGGTGCTGGGGATCAGTGGTGGCTGACGCCGAGTGGCCGCCCCTTGGTTTCCTTGGCCAGGACCACACCAACGGCGGAGATGACGCACAGGATCATGATGTAGATGCCGATGGAGCCTGTCCACTTGGTGGCCTGCAGCAGGGTCTCAGCGATGGTCGCTGCGAACGCGCCGCCCAGGATGGCGCCGAACGCGTAACCGATGGAGATTCCCGAGTAGCGCACGTTGGCCGGGAACATCTCGGCGTACATTGCGGACATCGGTCCGTAGGACAGTCCGAGCCCAATGGTGAGGACAAACAGCGCCAGTCCGTACAGCCAGATGTTCCTGGTATCGATGAGGGCAAACATGGGAATCATCCAAACAAAGATGATGGCGTACCCGGTCAGGAACGTCTTGACCCTGCCGATCCGGTCCGAGATCCAGCCGCCCGCCAGGGTGAAGATCAGCCAGCCGAAGGAGGCAAGCGTGGTGGCCAGGAGAACCTGGGGCGTGGGCATCTGCAGCGTCCGGGTGGCGTAGGCAATGAAGAAGGCGATCAGCAGGTAACCGGCGGCATTGTTGCCAATGAAGATCATGGTGGAGTACAGGACCGGCTTCTTGTGGTTGCGGATCAGTTCTCCCAGCGGGGCCTTGCTTTCCTTCTTCCGTGCTGCCATTTCCTGGAAGACCGGGCTTTCGGCCACGGCGCGACGGATCAGGTAACCAACAACGATGAGGACAATGGAGAGAAGGAAAGGCACCCGCCAGCCCCATGAGGTGAAATCTTCCCGCGACATGCTGGTGTTGAGCAGGAAGAGCAGCCCGGTGGCCAGGATCATGCCGATCGGCACGCCGATCTGCGGGTAGGCGCCGAACAGGCCGCGCTTGTTGAGGGGTGCGTGTTCCACCGCCATCAGGGCCGCGCCGCCCCATTCGCCTCCTGCAGAGAACCCCTGGAGGATGCGGAGGAGGATCAGCAGGATTGGGGCCCACGCGCCGATCTGGGCATAGGTCGGCAGCATGCCGATCAAGGCGGTGGCAGCACCCATCATCACCAGGGTCATCACAAGCACTGCCTTGCGTCCCAGGCGGTCGCCCAGGTGCCCGGCCACCACGGCACCGAGGGGCCGGAAGAGGAAGCTGATGCCGATCAGGGCAAACGAGAGGATCTGCGCCAGGCCGGGGTCGGACTCGTTCAGCGGTGCCAGGAACAGCGGTGACAGCAGCGTTGCCGTCAGCTGCGCGAAGATGAAGAAGTCGTACCACTCGATGGTGGTACCGACGAGGGTGCCGGCGAGGACCTTGCGTTCCTCCCGCCGGGAGCTGGGACCGGCGAGTGTGTCCACCTTGGAAGGTGTGGTCATTGAAACTCCATTGTTCAAGGCAGCAGTGCTGCCGGGACGCCTTCAGGATTACCGACAGAACGGTCAGTTAGTTAGTAGGGTACACCGAAAATGTGAGGCGGAACACGGCCTCCCGGAACTTTCTTGCGCGGTTGGCAGAAGAGGCTTGCATCTCCGTGGCGCCCGCTGCCCGGTACCCGGCGCCCGTGGACTCCCCAAAGCCCGAGTTCTATATTTGGAATGCCGTTTCGTATTCAGGACGCCAACCCGGGTTAGCCGGCCCGGCCTTGGGGCGTCGCCCATACCCGCCACCTAGGATGGACACCATGAATCCCACCGCTGCAGCCCCGGCCGGAGCAGCGCCGGCGCAGGCTTCCCCCTCCCAGACCCTGTCGCGGGGAATCCGTGCCCTGGAGATCATGGCGGCAGCGCCCGGGCCGCTCACCATCGCGGAACTGGCCGACGCCATGGGCGTGCACCGCTCGGTGGCCTACCGGATCCTCCGTACCCTGGAGGACCATTCACTCCTGGTACGAGACGACGCCGGCCGGGTCCAGCCGGGGCCCGGGCTTGCGGTCCTGGCGCGCGGCGTTTCCCGCAACCTGCAGGCTGCCGCACTGCCGGAACTGACGCAGCTGGCCAATGCCCTGGATATGACGGCGTTCGTCGCGGTGTGGGACCACCACGACTGCATCACCCTGCTCACGGTGGAGCCCCGGCATTCCGGTGCCACCGTGGCGCAGCATCCCGGCACCCGCCACCCCATCAACGCCGGCGCGCCCGGGATCGCCATCCAGTCCGCGCTCACCGAGGCGGAATGGGACCGGCTGGCCACGGGCATCCCCTACCGCCCCGAGGCTGCCGAAGCCCGCCGCACAGGCTATTCGGCCAGCCACGATGAGGTGATTGCGGGAGTTTCCTCCCTGGCCGCGCCTGTCAGGGTTCCCGGCGGCCGCCCTGCTGCGCTGGCCGTCGTCTATATCCGCTCATCCCGTGATCCCGCGGCGGTGGGAGCCGCGCTGGTTGAGAGCGCGGCAAGGATTGAACGGCAGCTGGCCTAGGTGTACTGCCCAGGCAGGTTGGTTAAGCGGCTGATGGGCGGGTGGCCTCCGATTGCGGTGTGGGGCCTGTGGTGATTGTAGTGGTGCAGCCATGCCGGGAGGGCGTTTCTGCGGGCTGATTCCGTGGCGTAGAAGCGCTTGAAGGCCCACCCGTCGGCAAGGGTTCTGTGGAAGCGTGCGATCTTGCCGTTGGTCTGTGGGCGATATGGCCGGGTCTTCTTTGCCGTGATCCCCAGTTCTTGGCAGGTG